>CAWEMV010000001.1:0-165317 GCA_963810285.1 uncultured Chloroflexia bacterium
CCAGCCCGGTCAGCCACATCTGGTACTTCAAGGGCACGCCGAGCCGGCTCGGCATCCTGCTCGACATCAGCCCGCGCAACCTCGAGCGCATCCTGTACTTCGCGCTGTACATCGTCACCCACGTCGACGAGGACGCCCGCAAGCGCGCCCTGGCGACGATCGAGGAGGAGGCCGAGGGCCGCGGCGGCGAGGCCGGCGAGCGCCTCGCCGAGCTCGAGGACGAGCTGCGCTCGAAGGTCAACAAGCAGAAGGACGAGCTCAACGAGGAGCTCGCGAAGACGAAGGCCGACCTCGAGGCGCAGCGCGCCGCCCGGACCGAGGAGATCGCCGAGGCCGCCCAGGCGACCGAGGCGCTGCTGTCGGGGCTCAAGTCGGGCGTCGCCGAGGACACCGTCGCGTTCGCCCCGACCGGCGAGGTCATCGTCGCCTCGGGCGACAAGGGCGGCAGGGAGGCCACCGCGCGTCTGCGCAAGGTCGTGGCCGCCTACAGCGAGCAGGTCAACGCCGACCTGCAGCAGCGCGAGGCCGACGAGGCCCGCGCGGTCGAGCAGAAGATCGCCGACCTCTCGGGCGGCGTCGACGAGACGCTCCAGCACGAGCGTGCCGGCCTGCAGGAGCAGGCCCAGGGCCTCAAGGACGAGCTGCGCGCCCGGCGCGACGAGCTCGAGGGCATCAAGTCGATGCAGACCCTCGGCGAGACCGAGTACCGGATGCTCGACGAGAAATACGGCTCGGGGGCCAAGAACGGCCGCGTGTTCGGTGCCGGCATGGGCGCCGAGGCGGTCCGCGAGATCATCAGCCGGATGGACCTCGAGGAGCTGGCCCGCTCGCTCCACGTCGAGGTCCGGACGAGCTCCGGCCAGCGCCGCAAGAAGGCGATCAAGCGGCTCCGCCTCATCGAGGCCTTCCGCCGCAGCGGCACCCGGCCCGACTGGATGATCCTCTCGGTCCTGCCGGTCATCCCGCCCGATCTGCGACCGATGGTCCAGCTCGACGGCGGCCGCTTCGCCACGTCCGACCTCAACGACCTGTACCGCCGCGTCATCAACCGGAACAACCGGCTCAAGCGGCTCCTCGAGCTCGGCGCGCCCGAGATCATCATCCGCAACGAGAAGCGGATGCTCCAGGAGGCGTGCGACGCGCTGATCGACAACGGTCGCCGTGGCCGAGCCATCGCCGGCACCGGCAATCACCGCCTCAAGAGCCTGTCCGACATGCTCAAGGGCAAGCAGGGTCGGTTCCGCCAGAACCTGCTCGGCAAGCGCGTCGACTACTCCGGCCGCTCGGTCATCGTGGTCGGCCCGGAGCTCAAGCTCCACCAGTGCGGCCTGCCCAAGAAGATGGCGCTCGAGCTGTTCAAGCCGTTCGTGATGCGCCAGCTCGTCGAGAAGGGCTTCGCCCACAACATCAAGAGCGCCAAGCGCATCGTCGAGCGTGTGCGACCGGAGGTCTGGGACGTCCTCGAGGACGTGATCAAGGACCACCCGGTCCTGCTCAACCGCGCCCCGACGCTGCACCGCCTCGGCATCCAGGCGTTCATGCCGGTCCTCGTCGAGGGCTCGGCCATCCAGATCCACCCGCTCGTCTGCACCGCGTTCAACGCCGACTTCGACGGCGACCAGATGGCGGTCCACGTGCCGCTCTCGACGGCCGCCCAGGAGGAGGCGCGGACGATGATGCTGTCGACCGCCAACCTGCTCTCGCCGGCCGACGGCAGCCCGGTCGTGGCGCCGACCCAGGACATGGTCCTCGGCTGCTACTACCTGACGATGGACACGACCGCGCCGAAGCCGAGGAAGGCCCGGCCGATCCGCACGTTCGCGAGTGAGGACGAGGCGATCCTCGCCTACCAGCTCCGCGAGAAGACGAACGCCGCCCTCCACGAGGTCATCGACGTCCTCGTCAAGGCCTGGGACCCGGACGCCGAGGAGCTTCGCGAGGAGCGCCGCCGGACGACCATCGGACGGGTCATCTTCAACCAGATCCTGCCCGATCAGCTGCGCTACCACGACACCGTCATGAAGCGCAGCGACCTCAAGGAGCTGGTCGATCGCTGCTATCGGGACCTCGGTCCCGAGGAGACCGCGCACCTGGTCGACGGCATCAAGAGCGTCGGGTTCGAGTTCGCCACCCGCGGCGGGATGACGATCGGCCTGTTCGACATCGAGATCCCGAAGGACAAGACGGCGCGCCTCGAGGCGGCGGATGACTCCGTCTCCGAGATCGACCGCCAGTTCCAGCGCGGCCTCATCACCGAGGACGAACGCTATGAGCAGGTCGTCGGTGTGTGGCAGGAGACGACGGCCAAGATGTCGGACGAGATGATGAAGTCGCTCGACCCGGAAGGTCCGGTCACGATGATGACTGCGTCCGGCGCCCGAGGGAACAAGGGCAACATCGGCCAGCTCGGCGCGATGCGCGGTCTGATGGCCGACCCGTCCGGGCGGATCATCGACGTGCCGGTGCGGAGCAACTTCCGCGAGGGCATGTCGGTGCTCGAATACTTCATCTCGACCCACGGCGCCCGCAAGGGCCTCGCGGACACCGCACTGCGCACCGCCGACTCCGGGTACCTCACCAGGCGCCTCGTCGACGTCGCCCAGGACGTGATCACCCGGGAGGACGACTGCGGCACGGAGGAGGGCAGCTGGATCATCCGTTCCGAGTCGAGCGACGAGAAGGGCGCCTTCCAGCGCCGCCTCACCGGGCGACTCGCGGCAGCCGCGCTGCCGGACCCGACCGTCAAGGTCAAGAAGGGCCAGGACGCGCCGATCCTCGTCGAGCGCAACGAGATCATCACCGAGGAGGTGGCGGTCCGCATCGACGAGGCCGGCATCGACGAGGTGCTCGTCCGCTCGCCGCTGACCTGCGAGGCCCGCTACGGCGTCTGCCGGGCGTGCTACGGCCGCAACCTCGCCACCGGCGGGATGGTCGGGTCCGGTGAGGCGGTCGGCATCATCGCCGCGCAGTCGATCGGCGAGCCCGGCACGCAGCTGACGATGCGGACGTTCCACACCGGCGGCGTCGCCGGCCTGGACATCACCGCAGGCCTGCCGCGTGTCGAGGAGCTCTTTGAGGCGCGCATCCCCAAGGGCAAGGCCGAGATCAGCCACATCGACGGCGTGGTCGAGATCATCCGGGGCGACGGCATGACCAAGGTCAAGGTCGTCTCGACGGAGGTCTACGACACGTCGCTCGCCCTGCCGAAGGGCGCCGAGCAGCTGGCCGCGGCGGGTGACACCGTCACCGCCGGCCAGGTCATCGCCCGCCACGGCAAGGACGGCTCGGCGGTCGAGGTCACGGCGCCGGTCGCCGGCTTCCTCGTCTCGTCACCGGACGGCATCGCCGTCCGGGCCGAGGACGTCGTCGAGCGCGAGTACCTCATCCCGCACAACGCCAAGCTGCTCGTGGAGAACGGCCAGGAGGTCCGTGCCGGCGACGCGATCACGGACGGGCCGATCAACCCGCAGGAGTATCTCGACACCCGGGGCAAGGACGCCGTCCAGCGCTACCTGGTGCGCGAGGTCCAGAAGGTCTACAAGAGCCAGGGCGTCACGATCAACGACAAGCACATCGAGATCATCGTCCGGCAGATGCTCCGCAAGGTCCGCATCGACCAGCCGGGCGACGTCGACCTGCTGCCGACCGAGCTGGTCGACCGGCTCGAGTTCGAGGAGCACAACAACCAGGTCCTCGCGGAGGGCGGCGAGCCGGCCACGGCCCAGACCGTCCTGCTCGGCGTGACCAAGGCATCGCTCAACACGTCATCGTTCCTTGCCGCGGCGTCCTTCCAGGAGACGACCCGGGTGCTGACCGAGGCCGCCATCAACGGCGCCAAGGACCACCTGATCGGGCTCAAGGAGAACGTCATCATCGGCAAGCTCATCCCGGCCGGCTCCGGGGCCCCGGCGAACGTCGCGGCCCGCAAGGCGCGCGAGCGCCAGGCCGCGCTGGAGGCGCTCGCCGGCGAGGCCCTCGAGGGTCTCGGCGAGGCCGAGTACAACCCGTTCCTCGAGGACGGGCGACCGGTCGATCGCGACGAGGAGACCGCTGGGCTCGCGCTCGCCGCCGAGATCGCCGGTGGCGATGGCGCGGACGACGACGACGCCGAGGCCAACCCGTTCCTGGCCGAGGGCTCCGCCCCGGCCAAGGCCAAGGCCACCGACAAGGAGGAGGCCGAGGAGAACCCGTTCCTCGCCGAGGCCGACAAGGAGGAGGCGCCCGCCTGATCGCGGGTCCATCCGCCGCCTGATCCGTGACCCCGGGGCGACCCGGGGTCACGTCATGTCCGCGTCAGAGGGCCGAACTGGCCGCAGCGACGTCCGGAAACGCCTCCCCGCACGTTTGACACTGATTCCGGGCCACCGATATACTCCGCCTTCGTGGCCTCGGGAGGGGTCCGCCTTCGGCGCCTGCGCCGGGGACCATTCCGCCACCATCACACACATCACCGGTCCCGACCGGACCGCCTGCGGGCGCGACCGGTGCTGCGGGACCGGCTCCCGCGGTCGGAGCCGACCGCCCCGTATCGACTGAAGAAGGAGCAGCGTCTTCGTGCCGACGATCAGCCAGCTCGTGCGACACGGTCGCCAGACCAAGGTGAAGAAGGTCAAGGCGCCCGCCATGCGCAAGAACTGGAACAGCCTGCGGCGCCGACAGGTGTCGATCCCGGGCGCCCCGCAGAAGCGTGGCGTCTGTCTCCAGGTGCGCACGATGACGCCGAAGAAGCCGAACTCCGCGCTGCGCAAGATCGCGCGTGTCCGGCTGTCGAACCAGATGGAGGTCACGGCCTACATCCCGGGCATCGGCCACAACCTCCAGGAGCACTCGGTGGTCCTCGTCCGCGGTGGCCGCGTGAAGGACCTCCCGTCGGTCAAGTACCACATCATCCGCGGCACCCTCGACGCCGCCGGCGTGCGCGACCGCAAGCAGGGTCGCAGCAAGTACGGCGCGAAGGCCAAGTAGGGCCGACCAGCATGCCGCGTCGCACCAGCATCCCGCGCAAGACCAAGTACGAGGTCGTGCCGGCCAACCGCATCACCGCCCGCTTCTCCGCGAAGCTCATGAAGGGCGGCAAGCAGAACCTCGCCGAGCGGATCCTCCGCCAGGCGCTCGCCCGCGCCGAGGCGCAAGCCAGCCGCCCCGGGCTGGAGATCCTCGAGGCGGCGATGCGCAACGCCACGCCGATCATCGAGGTCAAGCCGCGCCGGGTGGGCGGCGCCACGTATCAGGTCCCGGTCGAGATCCGGGGCGACCGCCGCCTGTCGCTCGGTGTCCGCTGGCTCGTCCAGGCGGCACGCAAGCGCAGCGGCAAGAGCATGAGCGAGAAGCTCGCCGCCGAGTTCGTCGATGCCATGAACGGCCTCGGCGCGGCGGTGAAGCGACGCGAAGACACGCACAAGATGGCCGAGGCGAACCGCGCCTTCAGCCATTTCAAGTGGTAGCCCCAGGAGCCTAGGACCCGTGGCACGACAGGTTCCGCTCGCCAAGACGCGGAACATCGGCATCATCGCGCACATCGACGCCGGCAAGACGACCGTGACCGAGCGGATCCTCTTCTATACGAAGAAGATCTACAAGATCGGCGAGGTCCATGAGGGCGCGGCCACGATGGACTGGATGCCCCAGGAGCAGGAGCGGGGCATCACCATCACGGCTGCCGCGACGACGGCGTTCTGGGGCGACCATCGCGTCAACATCATCGATACGCCCGGGCACGTGGACTTCACGGTCGAGGTCGAGCGGAGCCTGCGCGTGCTCGACGGCGCGGTCGTCGTCTTCGACGGCGTGGCCGGCGTCGAGCCCCAGTCCGAGACGGTGTGGCGCCAGGCCGACCGCTACGGCGTGCCGCGCATCTGCTTCATCAACAAGCTCGACCGGACCGGCGCCGACTTCTGGCGCGGCGTCGAGTCGATCAAGGAGCGGCTCGGCGCCAATGCCGTGCCGGTCCAGATCCCGATCGGTCGCGAAGACCAGTTCCAGGGCGTCATCGATCTCGTTGACATGCAGGCCATCTACTACCGCGACGATCTGGGCAACAAGGTCGACGTCGTCGACATCCCGGCCGAGCTGCAGGCCGAGGCCGACCAGCACCGTCACGTCCTGGTCGAGGCCGTCGCCGACATGGACGACGAGCTCATGCACAAGTACCTCGAGGGCGAGGAGCTGACCACGGCCGAGATCAAGCGCGGCCTGCGCCTCGGCACGCTCACCACGAAGATCATCCCGGTCCTGACCGGCTCGGCCCTGCGCAACAAGGGCATCCAGAAGGTCCTCGACGCCGTCGTCGACTACCTGCCCTCGCCGCTCGACGTCCCCCCGATGATCGGCATCGACCCCAAGTCCGGGTCCGAGGTGCTGCGCACGCCCGACGACAGCGAGCCGTTCAGCGCGCTGGCGTTCAAGATCGCGGCCGACCCGTTCGTCGGCAAGCTGGCGTTCTTCCGGGTGTACTCGGGCACGCTCAAGTCCGGCTCCTACGTGCTCAACCCAACGAAGGGGAGGAAGGAGCGCATCGGGCGCATCCTCCAGATGCACGCCAACCACCGCGAGGAGATCGACGTCGTCTACGCGGGCGACATCGCCGCGGCGGTCGGGCTCAAGGACACCTTCACCGGCGACACCCTCACCGACGAGGCCCACCCGGTCATCCTCGAGTCGATGTCCTTCCCGGAGCCGGTCATCGAGGTCAAGATCGAGCCGAAGACCAAGGCCGACCAGGACAAGCTCGCGATCGCCCTGCAGCGCCTGGCCGAGGAGGACCCGACCTTCCGCGTCCACACCGACCCGGAGTCGTCCGAGACGCTCATCGCCGGCATGGGCGAGCTGCACCTCGACGTGCTCGTCGACCGGATGGTCCGCGAGTTCAAGGTCGCCGCGAACATCGGCAAGCCGCAGGTCTCCTACCGCGAGACGATCAAGCGCGAGGCACAGGGCAATGGGCGGTTCGTCCGCCAGACCGGCGGCAAGGGCCAGTACGGCCATGCGGTCATCCGGCTCGAGCCGGCCGAGAAGGGCTCGGGCTACGAGTTCGTCGACAAGATCGTCGGCGGCACGATCCCGCGCGAGTACATCAAGTCGGTCGACCAGGGCATCCGCGAGAAGCTCGAGACGGGCATCTACGCGGGCTACCCCGTGGTCGACGTCAAGGTCACGCTGTTCGACGGGTCGTACCACGAGGTCGACTCGTCCGAGATGGCGTTCAAGATCGCGGGCTCGATGGCCGCCCAGGATGCCTTCCTGAAGGGCGATCCGGCGATCCTCGAGCCGATCATGCGGGTCGAGGCGACGATGCCCACCGAGTTCATGGGCGACGTCATCGGCGACCTCAACAGCCGCCGCGGCCAGATCGAGGGCATCGAGTCCCGCTCGGGCACCGAGGTCGTCCGGGCCTTCGTCCCGCTCGCCCAGATGTTCGGCTACGTGACCGACCTGCGGAGCATGTCCCAGGGGCGCGCGACGTCCTCGATGGAGTTCAGCCACTACGCCGAGGTGCCAGCCAACCTGGCCTCGGAACTCGTCCAGAAGTCCAAGGTCTAGGGAGCAGCACGATGGCCAAGAAGAAGTTCGAGCGCACCAAGCCGCACGTCAACATCGGCACGATCGGCCACATCGACCACGGCAAGACGAGCCTCACCGCGGCGATCACCAAGTACCTCGCCCTGAAGGGCGAGGCCGAGTACCGCGCGTTCGAGTCGATCGACAACGCGCCCGAGGAGCGCGAGCGGGGCATCACCATCGCCATCGCCCACGTCGAGTACGAGACCGACGCCCGCCACTACGCCCACGTCGACTGCCCCGGGCACGCCGACTACATCAAGAACATGATCACCGGCGCCGCCCAGATGGACGGCGCCATCCTGGTCGTGGCCGCCACCGACGGGCCCATGCCCCAGACCCGCGAGCACATCCTGCTGGCCCGCCAGGTCGAGGTGCCCTACATCGTGGTCTTCCTCAACAAGGTCGACATGGTCGACGACGAGGAGCTGCTCGACCTGGTCGAGCTGGAGGTCCGCGAGCTGCTCTCCAAGTACGAGTTCCCGGGCGACGACATCCCGGTCATCCGGGGCTCCGCGCTCAAGGCCCTCGAGGCGCCCGACAACCCGGCCGACGAGGCGTACAAGCCCATCCAGGAGCTGATGGACGCGGTCGACTCGTACATCCCGACGCCCGAGCGGGCGGTCGACAAGGCGTTCCTCATGCCGGTCGAGGACGTGTTCGGCATCAAGGGCCGGGGCACCGTCGCCACCGGCCGCATCGAGCGCGGCATCGTCAAGGTCGGCGACGAGGTCGAGCTGGTCGGCGTCAAGCCCACCCGCAAGATCGTGGTCACCGGCGTGGAGATGTTCAAGAAGCTGCTCGACGAGGGCCAGGCCGGCGACAACGTGGGCTGCCTCATCCGGGGCATCGAGCGCGACGAGATCGAGCGCGGCCAGGTGCTGGCCAAGGCGGGCTCGATCAAGCCCCACACCAAGTTCACCGCCCAGGTCTACGTGCTGACCAAGGACGAGGGCGGCCGGCACACCCCCTTCTACAACGGCTACCGGCCCCAGTTCTACCTGCGCACCACCGACGTGACCGGCGCCATCGGGCTGCCCGACGGGGCCGAGATGATCATGCCCGGCGACAACGTCGAGATGTCGGTCGACCTGATCACCCCGATCGCCCTCGAGGTCGGCCAGCGCTTCGCCATCCGCGAGGGTGGCCGGACCGTCGGTGCCGGCGCCATCGTCACCATCACCGAGTAGGGACGACATGGCGAAGCAGCGGATCCGGATCCGCCTCAAGGCCTACGACCACCGGCTGCTCGATCAGTCGGCGGCGCAGATCGTCGAGACCGCCCAGCGCACCGGCGCGGACGTGCTCGGCCCGGTCCCGCTGCCCACGCGCATCGAGAAGTTCACGGTCCTGCGCTCGCCGTTCATCGACAAGGACTCCCGGGAGCAGTTCGAGATCCGCACCCACAAGCGCCTTGTCGACATCCTGGATCCGTCCTCGAAGACGGTCGATGCCCTCATGCGGCTGTCCCTGGCAGCCGGCGTGGACATCGAGATCAAGATGTGATGACGATCGGACTGATCGGCCGCAAGGTCGGCATGACGCAGGTGTTCCAGGACGACGGGACGATGGTGGCCGTGAGCGTGCTCGCCATCGAGCCCAATACCGTCACGCGCCTGCGCACGAGCGAGCGCGACGGCTACACCGCCATCCAGCTCGGGGCCGAGCCGGCCAAGAAGCTCAACAAGCCCGAGACGGGCCAGCTCGCCGCGCTACCCAAGGCCGCCCAGCAGCTCGCCACGCTCCGCGAGTTCCGGGTCGACAGCGTCGACGACTTCGAGGTCGGCCAGACGGTCTCGATCGACGACCTGTTCACGGCCGGCGACGACGTCGACGTGTCGGGCGTGTCCAAGGGCAAGGGCTTCGCCGGTCACATCAAGCGCCACCACTTCCGCCGCGGGCCCAAGACCCACGGCTCGGACCATCACCGCGAGCCCGGCTCGATCGGTCCCGGCACGACGCCGGGCCGTGTCTACAAGGGCGTCGGCATGGCCGGCCACATGGGCGCCGAGGGCGTGACCATCAAGAAGGTGCGCGTCGTGCGCACCGATCCCGAGCGCAACCTCATGCTCGTCCAGGGGAGCCTTCCCGGCGCGCGCGGCTCGCTCATCCTCGTGAAGAAGGCCTGACGATGCCGTCGACCCCGCTCTACGACCGCACCGGCAAGACCGTCGGCAACGTCGAGCTCAGCGATGAGCTCTTCGCGGCCCCGGTCAACACCGCGGTGCTCCACCAGGTCGTGACCGCCCAGCTGGCCGCGCGCCGGATCGGCACCCACGACACCCGCACCCGCGGCGAGGTCCGCGGTGGCGGCGCGAAGCCGTACCGCCAGAAGGGCACCGGCCGCGCCCGCCAGGGCAGCAAGAGCGCGCCGCACTACCGCGGCGGCGGCGCGGTGTTCGGTCCGCATCCGCGCTCGTACGAGCAGCGGCTGCCACGCAAGATGAAGCGACTCGCCCTCCGTGGGGCGCTGACCGCGAAGCTCGGCGACGAGCAGGTCAAGGTCATCGATGCATTCGGGCTCGAGGCCATCAAGACCCGCGAGCTGGCGGGCGTGCTGCGCGCGCTCGAGGCGACCGGCCGGATCCTCGTCGTGGCGCCTGGGCGCGACCAGAACCTCGAGCTGTCGGCCCGCAACCTGCCCAAGGTCAACGTCATCCTCGCCGACTCGCTGAACGTGGTCGACCTCGTCGATGCCGACCTCGTGCTCATCGAGCAGCCCGCGCTCGCCCGGATGGAGTCCGTGTACGGCGGCGCGCCGACGGAGGTGCCGGCATGACTGCCCTGACAGCGCCCGAGATCATCCTCCGCCCCGTCGTCAGCGAGAAGTCGATCGACGAGTCCGGGCGCGGCAAGTACACCTTCGCCGTCCATTCCGAGGCCAACAAGATCCAGATCAAGGCGGCCGTCGAGGAGCTCTACAAGAAGGAGGGCGTGACCGTCGTCGCGGTCAACGTCCTGACCACGAAGGCCAAGGAGAAGCGGCGCGGCACCCGGCGCGGCCGGATCGTGGGCCACACCACGCCGTGGCGCAAGGCGATCGTCACCCTGGCCCCCGGCCAGAAGATCGAGTTCTTCGAGGGGGTCTGACCGATGCCGCTTCGCGATTACAAGCCGACCTCACCGGGCCTCCGCGGGATGACTCGCTCGACCTTCGAGGAGATCACCACCAAGGAGCCCTACAAGCCGCTGCTCGAGCCGCAGAAGCGCGGGTCGGGCCGGAACAACCAGGGCCGCCTGACCGTCCGCCATCGCGGCGGCGGCGAGAAGCAGCACTACCGGCGCATCGACTTCAAGCGCAACAAGCCCGGCGTGCCGGCGCGCGTCGCGACCGTCGAGTACGACCCGAACCGCTCGGCGCGGATCGGGCTGCTGCACTACCGCGACGGCGAGAAGCGCTACATGCTGCTGCCGCACGGCCTCAAGGTCGGCGACATCGTCGTGTCCGGTCCGGAGGCCGAGGCGCGCGTCGGCAACGCGCTGCCCCTGCTCCACATCCCGCTCGGCACGACCATCCACAACATCGAGCTCACGCCGGGCAAGGGTGGCCAGATCGTCCGCTCGGCCGGCACGTCCGCCCAGCTGCTCGCCAAGGAGGGCGGCTTCGCCACCGTGCGCATGCCGTCGGGCGAGATGCGCCGCATCCCGATCGGCTGCATGGCCACCATCGGCCAGGTCAGCAACCTGGACCACGAGAACCAGAACCTCGGCAAGGCCGGCCGCGCCCGGCACATGGGCAGGCGCCCGGAGGTCCGCGGCGTCGTCATGAACCCGCGTGACCATCCGCATGGCGGTGGGGAAGGCAAGTCCCCTACGGGGATGCCGCCCAAGACCCCGTGGGGCAAGCCCGCGATGGGCTATCGCACCCGGCGGTCGAAGACGACCGGACGCCTGATCGTCCGATCGCGGCATCGGAAGTAGGAGGAGGCGTCGATGTCCCGTTCCGTCAAGAAGGGCCCGTTCGTCGAGGCCCGCCTCCTCGGCCGCATCGAGGAGATGAACAAGCGCAACGAGAAGAAGGTCGTCAAGACCTGGTCGCGCGCGTCGGTGATCTTCCCGACGTTCATCGGCCACACCATCGCGGTCTACAACGGCCGCAAGCACATCCCGGTCTACGTGACCGAGAACATGGTCGGCCATCGGCTCGGTGAGTTCTCCCCGACCCGCAACTACCGCGGGCACGGCAGGCACACCGAGCGGTCGACGTCGTTGAAGTAGGCCGCCGATGCGTGTATCCGCCACCGCCAAGTACCAGCGCGCCTCGACGCGCAAGACGCGCCTCGTGACCTCTGCCATCAAGGGCAAGCGGGTCGAGGAGGCGACCGCGCTGCTGCGGTTCATGCCGCAGAAGGCGGCCTCCGATGTCGCGCGCGTGCTCAAGAGCGCGACCGCCAATGCCGAGAACAACCACAACCTGTCGGCGGAGGACCTCGTCATCGTCGACGCCATCGCCGACGAGGGGCCGACGATCAAGCGCTTTCAGCCGCGGGCTCAGGGTCGGGCGTTCCCCATCCACAAGCCCATGACCCACATCACCATCGTCGTCGCGGACCAGGAGGCCTGACATGGGACACAAGGTCCATCCGTACGGCTTCCGCCTGGGTGTCTCGCGCACCTGGACCGCGAAGTGGTACGCGGACAAGGAATACACCGCCTCCCTCAAGGAGGACATCTCGATCCGGACGCTGATCGACAAGCGGCTCTCCAACGCCAGCGTGAGCGGTGTCGAGATCGAGCGTGGGATCAACCACGTCACGGTCACGATCCACACCGCCAAGCCGGGCATCGTCATCGGCAAGGGCGGGGCGAACGTCGAGGTCCTGCGTCAGCAGATCGGCGCGCTCAGCAACCGCAAGGTCAAGCTGGAGATCAAGGAGATCCGCCAGCCGGAGCTCGACGCGCACCTCGTGGCGATGAACATCGCCGGCCAGCTCACCCGCCGGATCGCGTTCAAGAAGGCGATGAAGCAGGCCATCCAGCGCTCGATGAAGGCCGGCGCGAAGGGCGTCAAGATCGCCGTCGCCGGCCGTCTCGGCGGCTCGGAGATGGGTCGCCGCGAGTGGGACAAGGAAGGCCGCATCCCGCTCGGCACGCTGCGTGCCGACATCAGCTACGGCCAGGTGCACGCCCATACGACGTATGGGCGCATCGGGGTCAAGGTCTGGATCTATCGGGGCGACATCGCGCCCGAGCCGACCCGTCGGCCCGAGCTCGCCGCTCCGTCGCCCGCCGGGCAGGGGGCCTGACGATGTTGATGCCGCGACGCGTCAAGCATCGCAAGGTCATGCGCGGGCGCATGTCCGGTATCGCCAAGGGCGGCCACACGGTCGCGTTCGGTGAGTACGGGCTGGCGACCCAGGAGCCGGCCTGGATCACGAGCCGCCAGATCGAGGCGGCCCGGCGCGCGATGACGCGCTCGGTCAAGCGCGGCGGCAAGATCTGGATCCGCATCTTCCCGGACAAGCCCGCGACCAAGAAGCCGGCCGAGACCCGGATGGGCTCCGGCAAGGGCGCGCCCGACCACTGGGTCGCCGTCGTCAAGCCCGGCCGGATCCTGTTCGAGATGGCCGGCGTGGACCACGACTCCGCAGTCGAGGCCATGCGCCTGGCCAGCCACAAGCTGCCAGTCGCGACCCGCGTGGTCGTGCGCGAAGGCGCGAAGGAGGCCTAGGCGATGGACCTCAAGAAGATCCGCGCCATGTCCGACGCAGAGCTCGACGATGCCCTGCGCGAGGCCAAGCAGGACCTGTGGGGGGCGCGCTTCGCGCTCTCGACCCGACAACTCAAGGACTACAGCACGATCCCGCTGACGCGGAGGACGATCGCGCGGATCCTGACCGTCCAGCGCGAGCGCAAGCTCGACAAGACGGCCTGAGGGAGATCACGCGATGACAGGAGCGACCACGAAGGTGCAGGGAAAGCGGAAGACCAAGGTCGGCCGCGTCGTCAGCGACCGCATGGACAAGACGATCGTCGTGTCCGTCGAGCGGCTGGCGCGCCACCGGTTGTACAAGCGGGTCATCCGCCTGACGACCAAGTTCAAGGCCCACGATGAGGAGAACGAGGCCCTCATCGGCGATACCGTCCTCATCGAGGAGGCTCGCCCGATCTCGGCGACCAAGCGCTGGCGGCTCGTCAGCGTGGTCCAGCGCGCCGGCGAGCACGGGCTGCCCGGCGAGACCGTCGTGGCCGAGGAGGAGGCGGTGACGGAGGCGATCCATGCCGCCGCACACCCGGGCCGGACCCGCGCGGCCGAGACCCAGCCCGACGCTGATGCGACCGAGCCGGCGACCGGCGACGTCACCGAGGCGACCGACGCGCCGCCGCGACCGCGGCGGACGAGACCGAGGCCAAGGCCCCGGAGGCCGACACGTGATCCAGCCCCAGACGCGACTCAAGGTGGCCGACAACACCGGCGCCCGGAGCATCCAGTGCATCCGGGTGATGGGTCGCTCCCTCAAGACCACGGCCGGCGTCGGTGACGTGATCATCGCCAGCGTCAAGCAGGCGATCCCGAACGCCGCGGTCAAGAAGGGCGACGTCGTTCGCGCCGTGATCGTCCGCACCAACAAGGAATACGGACGCGCCGACGGGAGCTACATCCGCTTCGACGAGAACGCCGCCGTGCTCATCAACAACCAGGGCAACCCTCGCGGCACGCGCATCTTCGGCCCGGTGGCGCGCGAGCTGCGCGACCGCAACTACATGAAGATCGTGTCGCTCGCCCCGGAGGTGCTGTGATGGCCGTGCGAACGACCGTCGGCCGGGCCACCAAGGTGCCCGAGATCCGCAAGGGCGACACCGTCGTCGTGCTGTCCGGCAAGGACGCCGGCAAGCGCGGCACGGTCGAGCGCGTCATCCGTCGCGACCCGTCGCCCACCGGCGGCCGCAGCATGTTCCGCCGCGGCTCGGCGGCGGGCGGTGTCACCGTGGTCGTCGAGGGCGTCAACATCGCCAAGCGCCACACCAAGCCGCGTCAGAGCGCCGGCGCGACCGACCGCATGCCCAAGATCCAGCAGGGCGGCATCCTCGAGATCGCCCAGCCGCTGCCGATCGGCAAGGTCATGGTCGTCTGCGGGAGCTGCGGCAAGCCCACCCGGATCGGCCATCAGACGCTCGACAACGGACGACGCGTCCGCGTCTGCCGCCAGTGCAACGAGCAGCTGGAGGTGAAGTCGTGACCAGCCGCCTCCATGAGCGCTATGCGGCCGAGATCGTGCCGGCGCTCACCAAGCAGTTCGAATACGCCAACCCCAACCAGGTGCCGCGCGTTTCCAAGGTCGTCGTGAACATCGGCCTCGGCGAAGCGCTCACCAACGCCAAGGCGCTCGACGCCGCGCTCGGCGACCTGGCCACGATCACCGGGCAGAAGCCCATCGTGACCAAGGCCAAGCGCTCGATCGCCCAGTTCCGCCTCCGCACGGGCAACTCGATCGGTGCCAAGGTCACCCTCCGCGGCGAGCGGATGTGGGACTTCCTGGACCGGCTGACGACGCTCGCCCTGCCGCGCATCCGCGACTTCCGGGGCGTTCCCGGCAAGTCGTTCGATGGCCGTGGCAACTACTCGCTCGGGATGCGCGAGCAGCTCGCGTTCCCCGAGATCGACTACGACAAGGTGGACCGTCTGCGCGGGCTGGAGATCAGCATCGTGACGACGGCCAAGACCGACGAGGAATCGAAGAAGCTTCTCGAACTCCTCGGCATGCCCTTTGCCTCGTAGGCGCGGGGAGGAGAGACATGGCCAAGAAGTCGATGATCGCGAAGACCAAGCGGACCCCCAAGCACAACGTGCAGGCGTATCACCGCTGTTTCGTCTGCGGGCGCCCGCGTGCCTACATGCGCCGATTCGCGCTGTGCCGCATCTGCTTCCGGGAGCGAGCGCTCCTGGGCGAGCTGCCCGGCGTCACCAAGTCGAGCTGGTAGGGAACCGATGAACATCTCCGATCCGATCGCGGACATGCTCACGCGCGTCCGCAACGCGTCCCGGGCGCGCCACACCGAGGTGGTCGTCCCGGCGTCGCGCACCAAGCGCGAGATCGCCCGCATCCTCAAGGACGAGGGCTTCATCGCCGAGGTCACCGAGGAGCAGGACGGGCCGGGTACGGTCCTGCGCCTGACCCTCAAGTACGTCGACGGCAAGGTCCCGGTCGTGTCCGGCCTCAAGCGCATCAGCAAGCCGGGTCTGCGCGTCTACGCGCGGAAGACCGACATCCCGCGGGTGCTCGGCGGCCTCGGCATCGTCATCGTCAGCACGAGCAAGGGCATCATGACCGGCCAGCAGGCGCGCCAGGCGCAGCTGGGCGGCGAAGTCCTCGCGTACGTCTGGTAGCCGGAACGATGTCGCGTATCGGACGCCTGCCCATCGCCGTCCCGTCGGGTGTCGACGTGACGATCGACGGGCGGCAGCTCACCGTGAAGGGGCCGAAGGGCACCCTCAGCCGACAGCTGCACCCGGACATGACGGTCGCGAAGGAGGACGCCAACATCGTCGTCTCCCGACCGACCGAACAGAAGACTCACAAGCAGCTCCACGGCCTGACGCGGACGCTCGTCAACAACATGGTCATCGGCGTGACCGACGGCTACCGCAAGGGCCTCGAGATCAACGGCGTCGGCTATCGCGCCGCGCTCAACGGGAAGAAGCTGACGCTCAACCTGGGCTACAGCCACCCCGTCGAGATCGACCCGCCCGAGGGCATCACGTTCGAGCTCGACACGCCGACCCGCCTTGCGGTCATCGGCATCGACAAGGAGCTCGTCGGCCAGGTCGCCGCGCAGGTGCGCTCGACCCGCAAGCCCGAGCCGTACAAGGGCAAGGGCGTGCGCTACGCCGGTGAGCAGGTCCGCCGCAAGGCGGGCAAGGCCGGCAAGATCGGCGCCAAGAAGTGATCGCAGAGACAGGACTGACACGATGACGCAGGTCGCCAGCCGCGGCGCCGCCCGACGCAAGCGCCACGACCGGATCCGCCTCACCATGGCGGGGACGGCTGGGCGGCCGCGTCTGGCCGTGTTCCGCAGCCTCAACCACATCTACGCGCAGGTCATCGACGACGCGTCCGGCAAGACGCTCGTGGCCGCCTCGACGCTGGAGAAGGAGCTCCGCGGCTCCACGTCCACCAAGTCGGAGGAGGCCGCTGTCGTCGGTCGCCTGATCGCCGAGCGTGCCAAGGACGCCGGCATCGAGCGCGTGGTCTTCGATCGAGCCGGGTTCCGGTACCACGGGCGGATCAAGTCGCTCGCCGATGCCGCCCGCGAGGCCGGTCTCGAGTTCTGATCGGAAGGAGCATCGTGGCACGTATCGACCCGAACAAGCTCGCGCTCGAGGAGCGCGTCGTCCAGATCAACCGCGTCGCCAAGGTCGTCAAGGGCGGCCGGCGGTTCAGCTTCAGCGCGGTCGTCGTCGTCGGTGATGGCGCGGGCCACGTGGGTGCCGGGCTGGGCAAGGCCGGCGAGGTCCCCGAGGCGATCCGCAAGGGCGTCGAGGACGCGAAGAAGAACATCATCAAGATCCCGATGGTCGGTACGACGATCCCCCACGAGGTGAACGTCGAGTTCTCGGCCAGCAAGGTCATGCTCAAGCCCGCCTCGCAGGGCACCGGCGTCATCGCCGGCGGCTCGGTGCGAGCCGTGCTCGAGGCGGCCGGCGTCCGCGACATCCTGTCGAAGATCTACGGGTCGACGAACCCGGTCAACGTGACCCGTGCGACGATCGAGGCCCTCCGTGGCCTGCACTCGGCCGAGGAGCTGTCGGCCCGTCGCGGCGTGAAGCTCGTCAGCCGCATCTCCGGGCAGCCGGCCCCGACGCTGGAGGCCGCCGATGGCCGGTAGCCTGAAGGTCACCCAGACCAAGTCGACGATCAGCCACATCGCCCGCAACCGCGGAACGATCAAGGCGCTCGGCCTGCACGGCATCGGGAGCACGAGCATCGTGCCCGACAACGACGCCACGCGCGGGATGGTCCGCCAGGTCCACTTCCTCGTCAGCGTCGAGGAGATCGCCGACGAGAAGAAGCCCAGCCGCGCGACGCCGCGTGGTGAGGAGAAGGAATGAAGCTGCACGACCTGCGCCCCGCCGAAGGCTCGCGCAAGGAGCGCACCAGGGTCGGTCGCGGCATCGCGGCCGGGAAGGGCAAGACCGCGGGCCGCGGCACCAAGGGCCAGAAGGCCCGCGCGGGCGGGTCGATCCCGCCGTGGTTCGAGGGTGGCCAGACCCCGCTCCATGTCCGGATCCCCAAGCTGCGCGGCTTCAAGAACCGCTTCAGGATCGAGTACGAGGTCGTGAACGTCGGGGCCATCGCGGCCGCCGCCGAGCGCGGGGCCTTCGACGCCGAGATGCCGGCCAAGCCGAAGGGCAAGGGCAAGGCGGATGCGCAGGTCACGATCAACCAGGACCTGCTGCGTGCGGTGGGCCTCGTCCGCAAGCTCGACAAGCCGCTCAAGATCCTGGGCGCCGGCGAGCTCGACACGCCGCTGTTCGTCGTCGCCGACGCCTTCACCGCGTCGGCCCGCACCAAGATCGAGGCCGCCGGCGGCACCGTCCAGGTCATCGAGGTGCCGACCCGGCCGATGAAGGCCATCGGCGTCGACGCCGAGACCGATGCACCGGCGGAGCGCCCATCACGCGGGCGCAAGGCGGCCGCCGCCGACGAGGCGCCGGCTGAGGCTCCGCCGCCCGAGGCGTCGACCCCCGCCGACGACGCGCCGAGCGATGATGCCGACGCGACATCGACCGACGACGTCACCGCCGCTCCCACCGACACGGAGACCGAGGCTGCCGACGCGACCTCCGACGAAGCCGCGACCGAGTCCGGCGACGACGCCTAGAACCCCGTGTTCGAATCGCTGCTGAACGCCTTCCGGGCGCCCGATATCCGGCGCCGGATCTTCATCGTCCTCGGGCTGCTCATCGTGTTCCGGGGTCTGGCCGCGGTGCCGGTGCCGGGCATCAACCAGGAGCAGCTCGCCGCCTTCCTGCAGGGCAACCCGCTGTTCGGGCTGCTGAACCTGTTCTCGGGCGGTGGACTATCGAACTTCTCGGTGGTGGCGCTGGGCCTGAACCCCTATATCAACGCATCGATCATCATGCAGTTGATGCAGGGCGTCGTGCCCTCGCTCCAGGCGCTCAGCCGCGAGGGTGAGTACGGTCGCAACAAGATCACCCAGTACACCCGGTACCTGTCGGTGCCGATGGCGATCCTGCAGTCCTACGGCTTCCTCGCCCTGCTCAACGCGAACGGTGTCCTGCTCGGCCAGTTCGACCTCGGCAGCTTCGACACGCTCACCCAGATCGCCACGCTGACCGCCGGCTCGATCGCGCTGATGTGGATCGGCGAGCTCATCACCGAGCGGGGCATCGGCAACGGCATCAGCTTCATCATCTTCGCCGGCATCGTCAGCCAGGCGCCGTCCGCCATCGGTGCGTTCGCGGTCAACCCCAACATCGCCGCGCTCATCGCGTTCGCCGTCGTCGCCATCGCCGCGGTGGCGGTGATCATCTACATCCAGGAGGGCCAGCGTCGCATCCCGGTCCAGTACGCCAGCCGCGTCCGTGGCCGGCGCATGTACCAGGGCGGTCAGACGTTCCTGCCGCTGCGCGTCAACCAGGCCGGCGTGATCCCGATCATCTTCGCCGTGAGCATCCTGCTGTTCCCGGTCCAGCTCGCGTCGTACTTCACGGCGTCGGACATCCCGATCGTGAAGAGCATCGCCGACGGGATCATCTTCCTGTTCAACCCGAACTCGCTGCTCTACATCGTCCTGTACTTCCTGTTGACCGTCGGCTTCACGTACTTCTACACCGCGTTCACGTTCAAGCCGGACGAGACCGCCGAACAGCTGCGCAAGAACGGCGGCTTCATCCCGGGCATCCGGCCGGGCCGCCCGACACAGGACTACCTCGCCAAGGTCGTGTCTCGCATCACGTTTGCAGGCGCGATGTTCCTCGCCATCGTGGCCGTGTCGCCGTCCGTCGTCGCCATCGCGTTCCCCGACCTCGGGGCGATCGGCCTCGGCGGCACCAGCCTGCTGATCGTCGTGTCGGTCGTGGTCGAGACCATGAAGCAGATCGAGGCGCAGCTCATGATGCGCAACTACGAGGGGTTCATCCGATGATGGGGGCGGCACCCCTGACCTCGCAGACCGGGTGATCCACCGATGAGCGTGGTCGTCCTGCTCGGGGCGCCTGGAGCCGGCAAGGGGACCCAGGCGATGCTGCTGGCCGAGCGCCTCGGCATCCCGCACGTCGCGACCGGCGACCTGTTCCGGGCCGCTGTCCGCGACGGCACGCCGCTCGGGGCCGAGGCGAAGCGGTTCATGGACCGCGGTCAGCTCGTCCCCGACGACATCACGATCCGGATGCTGCTGGACCGCATGAGCGAGCCCGACGCGTCGAAGGGTGCGATCCTCGACGGCTTCCCGCGCAACCGCGCCCAGGCCGAGGTGCTCGACGTCGCCCTCGCCGAGCGCGCGGCCCAGGTCGACCGGGCGGTCGAGATCAAGGTGCCGAGCGAGGAGGTCGTCCGCCGCATGTCGGGACGCTGGGTCTGTCGCGACGACGGCCACGTCTACAACGAGACCACGAACCCGCCCCGGTCGCCGGGTCGTTGCGACATCGATGGCTCGCCGCTGCTCCAGCGCGAGGACGACAAGCCGGACACGGTGCGAGCCCGCCTCGATGTGCAGCTGGCCAGCCTGCGCGAGGTCCTCGACCACTACGCCGCGCTGGGCATCCTCCGGACCGTCGACGGGATGCGGTCCATCGACGAGGTCGCCGACGAGGTGCTTGCCGCCGTCACCGACCCGGCGGGGGCGTGAGGATGGTCACTCGGAAGTCACGTGCTGAGATCGCTCGAATGCGGCAGGCCGGCCGCATCGTGGCCGAGGTCCTGGCCCTCGTCGAGCGCGAGCTGAAGCCCGGCGTCTCGACCGCCCATCTCGACCGGCTGGCCGAGGCGCACATCCGTGCCGCCGGCGCGACCCCGTCGTTCAAGGGCTACCCGGGCATCAATCCGCGCCGGCCCTTCCCGGGCAGCCTGTGCATCTCGCTCGACGACGAGATCGTCCACGGCATCCCTGGCGAGCGCGTCATCCGGGAGGGCCAGATCGTGTCGGTCGACGCCGGCGCGATCGTCGACGGCTGGCACGGCGATGCGGCCCGGACCTTCTTCGTGGGCGTGCCACCGGAGCCTGTCCAGCAGCTCATCGACACGACCCGCGAGGCGATGATGGCGGGCATCGCGGCGGCGGTCCCCGGCAACCACATCGAGGACATCTCGGCCGCGGTCGAGGACGCGGCACGGCCGCACGGCTTCGGCATCGTGCGCCAGTTCGTCGGCCACGGCATCGGGACCGAGATGCACGAAGAGCCGCAGGTCCCCAACTACCGGACCGGCCGGCGCGGCCGGAAGCTCGAGCCCGGGCTGTGCCTGGCGATCGAGCCGATGTTCACGCTGGGCGACTATCGGGCCCACGTGCTCGACGACGACTGGACGATATCGACCATCGACGGCTCGCTGGCCGCCCATTTCGAGCACTCGATCGCCGTGACGGAGGCAGGACCCGAGATCCTGACGAGCCCGTGACGGTGCACGCCGCCGTGACCTGTGCCATCGAACCCGGGAAGTTGCCGGGAATCGCCACGTTTGATACGCTATGCGTTCGTGTGTCGGCCCGCCCGGGCCGGCATTCCGCGTGAGAAAGGGAAGCACACCAGCCTGTGGCCAAGAAGGATGCGATCGAAGTCGAGGGAACGGTCATCGAGCCGCTCCCGAACACGATGTTCGCAGTGGAGCTGGAGAATGGCCACCGGGTGCTCGCCCACATCAGCGGCAAGCTTCGGATGAACTTCATCCGCATCCTGCCGGGTGACCGCGTCCGCGTCGAGCTGTCGCCGTACGACCTCACCCGAGGCCGCATCACCTACCGACTCAAGTAGCCCACACGCCCGCATCACACGATCGAGGATCCGTTGAAGGTCAGAGCTTCCGTCAAGGCGCGCTGCGACAACTGCAAGGTCATCCGCCGTCACGGCACGGTGATGGTCATCTGCAGCAATCCCAAGCACAAGCAGCGGCAGGGGTAACCGATGGCACGTATCGCCGGTGTCGACATCCCGCGCGAGAAGCGGGTCGAGGTCGCCCTCACCTACGTCTTCGGGATCGGTCTGCCCACCAGCCAGAAGATCCTCGCCCAGACCAACATCAACCCCGACACGCGGGTCCGCGATCTCACCGAGGAGCAGGTCAACCGCCTGCGCGAGCTGATCGACCGCCGCTACAAGGTGGAGGGTGACCTCCGTCGTGAGACGGCGCTCAACATCAAGCGCCTCATCGAGATCGGCTCGTACCGCGGCCTCCGCCATCGGCGCAACCTGCCGGTACGTGGCCAGCGCACCAAGACCAACGCTCGCCAGCGACGCGGACCGAAGAAGACGGTCGGCATCCGGCGCAAGAAGTGACGAGGGACTGAGCAGGCATGGCGGAGCGCAAGAAAGCGGTCAAGCAGCGTCGGCGCGAGAAGAAGAATGTCCCCCAGGGGCACGTCCATATCCAGGCGACGTTCAACAACACGATCATCACGATCACCGACCTCAACGGCGCGGTCATCAGCTGGGGCTCGGCCGGTGTGGCCGGCTTCAAGGGCTCGCGCAAAAGCACCCCGTACGCGGCCGCCCTGTCGGCCGACGGCGCCGCCAAGCGCGCGATGGAGCACGGCATGCGCCAGGTCGAGGTCTACGTGAAGGGTCCCGGCGCCGGCCGTGAGCAGGCCATCCGCTCGCTCCAGGCCGCGGGCCTCGAGGTCAGCGCCATCACCGACGTCACCCCCATCCCCCACAACGGCTGCCGCCCGCCCAAGCGGCGCCGCGTCTAGCCCCGGAGATCCATGGCTCGCTACACCGATTCCGTCTGCCGGATCTGCCGGCGCGAGGGCGCCAAGCTCTTCCTGAAGGGCACGCGCTGCTACACCAAGAAATGCGCGTTCGAGCGCCGACCGTCGCCGCCCGGCCAGCACGGCGTCCGCCGCCGCAAAGTCGGCGAGTACGGGTTGCAGCTGCGTGAGAAGCAGAAGGTCCGCAAGACCTACGGCGTGCTCGAGCGACAGTTCCGCAACTACTTCATCGCCGCCGAGAACCGCCCCGGCGTGACCGGCGAGAACCTGCTTCGCTCGCTCGAGCTGCGCTTCGACAACGTCGTCTACCGCGCCGGTCTCGCGCCGTCGCGGGCCGCCGCCCGGCAGCTCGTCGCGCACGGGCACCTCGCGGTGAACGGCGTCAACACCGACATCCCGTCGTACCAGCTCAAGCAGGGCGACAAGATCGAGGTTCGCGAGACGCGTCGGAGCCGCGAGCCGTTCAAGGTCGTCAAGGAGACGCTCCGCAACCACCAGGCGCCGGAGTGGCTGTCCATCGACGCGGGCTCTCTGTCCGCATCCATCGTCACGCCGCCCACGCGCGACCAGATGCCGCTCGATCTCAACGAGCAGCTCGTGGTCGAGTACTACTCGAGGTAACTGACCCCATATGATCGAACAACTCGAGAACCCGCAGATCGAGTCTGTCGAGGAAGTCGGCACGTACGCCAAGTACGAGGCCGGTCCCCTCCAGGCCGGCTACGGCGTGACCCTCGGCAACGCGCTCCGGCGTGTCCTCCTCTCGTCGCTCGAGGGAGCGGCCGTCACGAGCATCCAGATCCGTGACGTCTACCAGGAGTTCTCGACGATCCCGGGCGTCAAGGAAGACGTCACCCAGATCGTCCTGAACGTCAAGAAGCTGCGCCTCAAGAGCTTCGCCGCCCATCCCGTCCAGCTGCGGCTCATCAAGAGCGGTGCGGGCGCGGTCACCGCGGCCGACATCGCCGAGTCGGCCGACGTCGAGATCATCAACCAGGACCTGGTCCTGATGACGATCGACACCGACGACGTGACCATCGAGATGGACCTGACGGTCGAGCGCGGCGTCGGCTACCTCGGTGCCGAGCGGGCCGAGGCGCTGCCGATCGGTGTGATCGCGGTCGACGCGATCTTCACGCCGGTCCGCAAGGTCAACTACTGGGTCGAGAGCATGCGGGTCGGTCAGATGACCAACTTCGACAAGCTCACCATCGAGATCGAGACCGACGGGACCATCAGCCCCGAGGAGGCGCTCAGCCGATCCGCGGAAGTGCTGGTCAACCAGTTCCGCCCGTTCGTCACCGTCGGCATGGCCGCGGTCCCGCAGGCTGCCGCGACCGGCGTCGCCGCGCTGCCGCCGAACATGCTCGACATGCCGATCGAGGAGCTCGACCTCCCGATGCGGGCCTATAACTCGCTCAAGCGCAACAACATCGTCAAGGTCGGCCAGCTGCTCCAGCTGAAGGACGACGACCTGCTGCGGATGCGCAACTTCGGCAAGAAGTCCCTCGACGAGATGAAGGAGCGCCTGCGCATGCGGGGCTTCATCGTTCCCGACACCGAGGGCGACGACCTCGACGAGCTCGACGGCGAGGAGCCGTTCGAGGACGACACCGAGGCCTGATCGATGGCGCACCGCATCGCCGGACGCAAGCTCAGCCGCAAGCAGGGCCCGCGTCTCGCGCTGTTCAAGAACCTGACTGTGTCGGTCCTCCGCTACGAGCGGGTCAAGACCACCGAGGCGAAGGCCAAGGAGATCAGCGGGCAGGTCGAGAAGGTCATCACGCTCGCGAAGCGTGGCGACCTGTCGGCCCGCCGGGCGGTCGTGGCCCAGTTCCCGAACGAGCCGCTCGTCGTCAACAAGCTGTTCGACGAGATCGCGCCCAAATACGCCGACCGGACGTCGGGCTTCACCCGCATCGTCCGCATCGGTCAGCGCCGCGGCGACGCAGCCGAGATCGTCCAGATCGAATTGGTCTGATCACACCTTGAGCAAGACACTCGAGAGGGTGTCACCGACGCGCTTTCGCGCAACGGTCGAATATGACGGGACGGACTTCGCTGGGTTCCAGGCGAACCCCGGGAAGCGCACCGTCCAGGGGGTCCTGCAGGACGCGCTGGCCCGCCTCGATGACGGGGCGGTCCGACGGGTCGACGGGGCCGGACGCACGGATGCCGGGGTGCACGCCACGGGACAGGTCGTCGCCTTCTCGTACGGCGGTCGCCTCACGGCGACGGAGCTCGGTGCGGCGATCGAGGCGATCCTGCCTCGGGACGTCACGATCCGGGCCGTGCGCCGGGCGCCGGCAGGCTTCAACCCCCGCTATGCGGCGCGGTACCGGGAGTACCGCTACACCGTCTGGAACGGGCCGCGAAGCCCGCTCCGCGAGCGCACCGCGTTCGGGGTGCGGGACCCGCTCGACACCGTCGCGATGGCGCGAGCCGGGTCGGCCTTCATCGGCCGGCACGACTTCCGGGCCTTCGGGGCGGGGGACCGGACCCCGGTCCGGACCGTCCAGGCGGTCCGGGTCAGGCGATCGGGCCGGTACGTGACGATCGACGTCCGTGCCGACTCGTTCCTGCGGGGCCAGGTCCGCCGGATGGTCGGCCTCCTCCTGGAGGTCGGTCTCGGCAAGACGGACATCGATGCGGTCCGGTCGGCACTCGCCGATCCCGGATCGGGCCCGTCGGGGCCAGCGGCCCCGTCGAAGGGCCTGTGCCTTCGGCACGTCGCCATCGGGCGGCGAGCCGGCAACGATACGAACGGAGAACACGAGGAACGATGAACGCGAAGACCATCGCGGTCCGGGAGAGCGAGATCGAGCGACGCTGGTTCGTCGTGGACGCGATCGGACCAGACGCTCGGCCGCCTCGCGTCGCGCATCGCGCGCGTCCTCGAGGGCAAGCACAAGCCGACCTACCAGCCGAACCTCGACTCGGGCGACCACGTGATCGTGCTCAACGCCAAGCGGATCGCCGTCACCAGCGACAAGCTCGAGAGCAAGCTCTACATCCGCCACAGCGGCTACCCGCAGGGCTACAAGGAGGAGACCCTCGGGCACCTCCTGGAGCGCCGGCCGGAGGAGGTCATCCGCCGCGCCGTCAAGGGCATGCTGCCGCACACGCGCCTCGGCGCCCAGCAGCTCCGCAAGCTGAAGGTGTACGCCGGATCCGATCATCCCCATCAGGCCCAGCAGCCTGAGCCGCTCGCCTGACGAGGAGCGAATCGAACATGTCCATCCCCGCCTTCTACTCCGGGACCGGTCGTCGCAAGACCGCCATCGCCCGCGTCCGGCTCCTGCCGGGCGAGGGGGAGATCGTCGTCAACGGGCGCTCGCTCGACGAGCATTTCGGCAACGCCGTCAATGAGGCCGAGGTCCGCCTCCCGTTCCGGGTCACCGGGACCGAGGGCCGCTTCAACGCGATGATCAAGGTCGAGGGTGGCGGGGTCACCGGCCAGGCCGGTGCGATCCGTCACGGCATCGCTCGTGCGCTGCTCGAGGTCGACGAAGCGGCCAACCGTGTGCCCCTCCGCCAGGCCGGCCTCCTGACCCGCGATCCGCGGATGAAGGAGCGCAAGAAGTACGGCCTCAAGCGGGCCCGCAAGGCGCCGCAGTACACCAAGCGCTAGTTCGCGCGGGTCCGGCCCGGGCGCGGGACTGTCACGCCCGGCACGAGCGGCACGAGCGCGCGGCCCAGGACCTTCCGGTGGTCCCGGCCGAGGACGGTCCACCGCTACAGTGACGGCATGACGACCGCGAGCACCGACGCGATCGACCTCCGCGGACGCGATCTGCTCGGCGCCGCCGACCTGTCGACGGCCGAGGTCGAGCGGGTCTTCGCGACCGCGTCCCGCCTCAAGGACGAATTCCGCGCCACCCGCCGGCACGCGAACCCACCGCTCCGTGGCCGCACGCTGGCGATGTTGTTCCAGAAGCCGAGCCTCCGGACGCGGGTCACGTTCGAGGCGGGGATGACCCAGCTTGGCGGATCGGCGATCCACCTGCCCGAGGACACCGTCATGGGCGCGCGTGAGGCGGTCCGCGACGTCGCCCGGAACCTCGAGCGCTTCGTCGATGCCATCGTCGCCCGGACCGGGCCGCACGAGGTCGTGCTCGAGCTGGCCGCCCAGTCGTCGGTGCCGGTCATCAACGGTCTCACCCTTCGGGAACATCCCTGCCAGGCCCTGACCGACGTGTTCACGATCCGCGAGCGCTTCGGACGGCTGGACGGGACCGTCCTCACCTTCATCGGCGACGGCAACAACGTCTACCACTCGCTGGCGCTGGTCGGCGCCGCGTTCGGGATGGAGATCCGGCTCGCCCATCCGCCGGGCTATGCGCCGGACCCGGGCATCGTCGCGCTCGCTGAGACCCGTGCCCGGCAGGCGGGGGGCATGCTGGTGTTCGGCCACGAGCCGCGCGAGCTCGTCGCCGGTGCCGACGTGGTCTACACGGACGCGTGGACCTCGATGGGCCTGGAAGCCGAGACCGAGGCCCGCCGCGATGCGTTCGCCGCCTACCGCGTGGACGACGCGCTCATGGCAGCGGCCGGTCCCGCCGCCGTCGCGATGCACTGCCTGCCGGCGCACCGTGGCGAGGAGATCACGTCGTCGGTGATGGACGGGCCGCAGAGCCTGATCTTCGAGCAGTCGGAGAACCGCCTGCACGTGCAGAAGGGCCTGCTGGTCGAGCTGCTCGGGGATGCGCCGTGAGCGAGGCCCTCTACGAGCGCTACAAGGAGGCCCTGCGCCGAGGGCACGTCGCGGCCCAGCGGGGCCGTCTCGACGAGGCCCTCGACGCCTACGGCGAGGCCGGCCGGCTCGCGCCGGATCGCGCGCTGCCGCTCATCGGGATCGGCGAGGTCCTGAGCCGGCTCGGGAAGACGGCCGAGGCCGTCGCGACGTACGACCGGGCGCTCGAGCGGGCCCCCACCGACGAGGCCGCCCTGCGCGGCCGCTCGGATGTCCTGCTGGCCAGCGGGGACCGCGCCAGCGCAGCCGAGACCCTCGACCGGCTGGCGGCGGTCCAGGACGCGTCGGGACGGCGGGCGGACGCCCTCGACGCCGCCGGTCGAGCCCTCGACCTCGCTGAATCGCGCGGCCGCCGCGCGACGCTGCAAGCCATGGTCGACCGCTACGCGACCGCCCCCGACGCGGCCGCCATCGCGGCCGATGCGCTGGCCCGCGCGAAGGACCTCCTCGCGAGCCACCTGGGACCCGACGCGCCGCCGCCGGAACCGCCGTTCGATCCGGCTGCCGCGATGGCCGCGGTCGACGATGCGGTCGCGACCGGCGACCCCCAGGCGGTCCGGGAGGCCGCGCTCGCCGCGGCGCGCGGACACCGCCGGGCTGGCCAACCCCACGCCGCGATCGATGCCTGCTACCAGGCGCTCGCCACCAACCCGGCCGACCCCGGCCTGCACCTGGCCCTCGCGGAGCTCTATATCGACCGGGGTTGGCGGACGCCCGCGTCGGAGAAGCTCGTGCTGCTGTCGCGGCTGGTCGACCTGTCGGCCGACGAGTCGTCGCGGAGCCGGCTGTGCGAGCTGGCCGGGCGGCTGCCCGACGACGCTCGACTCGAGGCGATCTGCGCCTGATCCGACGGGCCGGCGGCCGCCGGTCTCGGAGGGGCGCGATGCTACACTCGACGAACGATGTCGGAGCTCCTCGGATCGATCCTCGAACAGGTCCGCCTGACGACCATCGTCGACATCGCGATCACCTCCCTGCTGATCTACTGGCTGTTCAGCCTGATCCGTGGGACCCGTGCGGTCCGCCTCGTCATCGGCGTGAGCGTCCTGATCGTCGTCTACCTGCTGGCCGTCGCGTTCGGGCTCGAGCTGTTGACCCGGATCCTGCAAGCTGGCGCCGTCGTCGGGCTGTTCGCACTGGTCGTCATCTTCCAGCCCGAGATCCGGCGCGCGCTCGAGCGGATCGGGCGGGTCGGGTCGCTCGGCTGGATGCTGGCCGGCGCGGATTCTCGGGCGGTCGACCACGTCGCTTCGGAGGTGTCGCGGGCGGCCGCGGAGCTCTCCGCGGAGGGCCACGGCGCGCTGATCGTGCTCGAGCGCGAGACGGGTCTGGAGGACACCGCCGAGACCGGCGTGATGATCCACGGTGACATCTCGGCCGACCTCATCCGGACGATCTTCGCGCCGCGCACCGCGCTCCACGACGGGGCGGTGATCGTCCGAGGCGAGACCGTCCTCGCCGCGGGCGCGCTCCTGCCGCTGGCCGAGACGACCGTCCAGGCCGAGCGGTTCGGGACCCGTCACCGGGCCGCGCTCGGGATCGCGGAACAGACCGACGCGATCGTCGTGGTCGTGTCGGAGGAGAACGGCCAGATCAGCCTCGTCGAACGGTCGCGCATCGTGCGCAACCTCAACGAGGCCCAGCTCGCCCGGACCATCCGACTGCTGCTGGATCCGAACCACGGTCGTCGCCGGCGTGCCCTCGGCGCCTGGCGATCCGCGGGGGAGCCCGCATCGACGTCGGCCGTACGGGCGCCGCGGTGACCCGACTCCTAGGGATCATCGTCCACAACTGGCCGCTCAAGCTCGCAGCGATCGGGCTGGCCACCCTCCTGTACGGCGGCCTGGTGCTGTCCCAGAGCACCGCGACCCTGACTGGTGTGGTGCCGGTCGACGTCCGCGAACAGCCGCCCGACACGCAGCTGCTCCAGACGATCCGGCCCGTGACCGAGATCCGCTATTTCGCGCCATCCGGCACGCGACCGATCGAGTCCGATTTCGAAGCTTGGGTCGACCTGAGCGACGTCGAGCCCGGCACGGGTCCGACCAGCGTCCCGATCCAGCTTCAGTCCGTCGACCCGCGCGTCCGCGTCGTCGGCTTCGAGCCCCAGGTCGTGACCGTCGAGCTCGACCGGATCGACCGGCGGACCGTGCCGGTCGAGGTCGAGCGAGGAGACGTCCCGACCGGTATCGAGCTCGGAACGATCACGGTCGAACCGGCCGAGGTCGAGGTCGTCGGGCCCGCCTCGGTCATCGCCCGCGTCGTAGGCGCGCGCGCCGACGTGATCATCCAGTCGTCGGGCCTCGACATCAACCAGGACGTGGAGCTGGTCCCGGTCGACAGCGTCGGTGACGCCGTGGCCCAGGTCGACCTTGATCCGCCGACTGCGCGTGTCACGATCCCGGTCTTCTCCGATCGCCAGACGCGGACGCTGCCAGTCAGCCCGCAGCTCACCGGCACGCCGGCGGCCGGGTTCGCGATCTCGTCGGTCGAGGTCGACCCCACGGTGGTCACCGTCGAGGGCGACGGCGACGATCTCGAGGCGCTCGCCAAGATCGATACCGAGCCGATCTCGGTCGCCGGCGTGTCGGCGGCGACGACCGTGACCGCTGCGCTCGCGCTGCCCACCGGGGTCGTGGCGCTCGACGTCCAGCAGGTCGAGGTCACGATCGGCGTCCGCGCGCTGTCCGAGACACGGAACTTCGATGTCGGCGTGCGCATGGTCGGAGCGCAGCCGAACCTGTCGTACTCGGCCGGCGTCGATCGCGTGGTGATCACCGTCGGTGGCAGCCCGCCCGACCTCGATCGCATCAACGCCGCGACGCTGGCCGTCGAGCTCGACGTGTCCACGCTCGCGCCCGGCACGACCGAGGTGCCCGCCAGCGCGCCGCTGCCGGCCGGTGTCACGCTGGTGGGGATCAGCCCGCCGACCGTCCCGGTGACCGTGACCACCCTGTCGTCACCCGCTCCCTAGCACCGTGGGACGCCTGTTCGGGACCGATGGCATCCGCGGGGTCGCCAACGTCGACCTCCGACCGACGATCGCGTATGCGCTCGGCCGCGCGACCGCGAAGCGACTCGCCGAGCCGGGCGCGGCCATCGTGGTCGGTCAGGACACCCGCCGGTCGGGCGACATGTTCGTGGCAGCCATCGTCGCCGGCGCGACCAGCCTCGGCATCGACGTCCACGTCGTCGGCGTGGTGCCGACCCCGGCGCTCGCCTATCTCGCGAGTAGCGGCCCGTACCGGGCCGGCATCATGGTGTCCGCGTCGCACAATCCGGCCGACGACAACGGGCTCAAGGTGCTCGATGCCGACGGGCTCAAGCTCGACGACGCCATCGAGGACGAGCTCGAGGACCTGATCTGGCGCGAGGCCGAGCTCGGCGGCGTCACCAACGCCGCGATGGGGCGCCGGATCGAGGCCGCCGACACCGTCGAGCGCTACCTCGAGCACCGCCGGTCGCTGGCCGCTTCGATCGAAGCGAGCGGCCTGTACATCGTGCTCGACGGCGCGAATGGCTCGGGTGGCGCCGCGGGACGGGCGATCCTCGCGGCGACGGGCGCCCGTGTCGACGCCATCCACGTCGAGCCCGACGGCGTGAACATCAACGTCGAGTCGGGGGCGACCTCGCCGGCGTCGCTCGCCCGCGAGGTCGCGCAGCGCGGCGCCGATGTCGGCTTCGCGCTCGACGGCGACGCCGACCGGTTGATCGCCGTCGATGGCGACGGTCGCATCGTCGACGGCGACCAGGTCCTCGGCATCCTCGCGCTCGAGCGGCTGTCCAACGGGGCCCTGCCCGGCGGCCTGGTCGTGTCGGTCCTCTCGAATGGCGGGCTGCAGACCGCGGTCGAGGACGCCGGCGGCGAGGTCGTGCGCACGCCCGTCGGCGACAAGTACATCCTGGAGGGCATGCAGGTCGCGGGCGCGATGCTCGGCGGCGAGAAGTCCGGCCACGTCATCGACCTGGAGCACACGACGTCCGGCGACGGGATCGTGACCGCGCTCGAAGTGCTGCGGGTGATGACCACACGCACCGCGTCACTGGCGACACTTGCAGGAGCGATCCCGCTCCTCCCGCAGCAACAGCGGGCGGTCAAGGCTCGTCACAAGGACCAGTGGGAGGGCGATCCGACCCTCCGTCGGGCGATCGATGATGCGACCGCCCGCCTCGGGAGGTCGGGCCGCGTCCTCGTCCGGCCGTCCGGCACGGAGCCCGCGCTGCGGGTGATGGTCGAGGGCACGGACGCGGCGCTCGTCACCGAGCTGGCCGACTCGCTCGCGACCCTCGCGGGGGAGCGTCTAAACTAGCGCCGCCTGAGGGTACCGGCCTCTTCGAGGGCGGAGGCGACGCCCCTGTGGGCCATCCGCCCGGTGATCGCACTGCGAGGCGGACTGAACGGAGAGCAACGCTGATGTGCGGCATCGTGGGCTACACGGGACCCCGGGAGGCCGGGCCCATCCTCATCGAGGGCCTGGCTCGCCTCGAATATCGCGGATACGACTCGGCCGGCATCGCCCTGGTCGACGACGGTGGCGACCTGTTCGTCGAGAAGAAGGCCGGCAAGCTGGCCAACCTGCGCGCCGCGATCGCCGACCGGACCCCGCACGCCGCGATCGGTCTCGCCCACACGCGATGGGCCACCCACGGCCGGCCCAACGACCTCAACGCCCACCCCCACCAGGACTGCACGGGCGAGATCACGGTCATCCACAACGGCATCATCGAGAACTTCCGCGAGCTGCGTGACGGCCTCGAGGCGCGCGGTCACCTGCTGACGTCGGAGACCGACACCGAGGCGCTCGCCCATCTGGTCGAGGAGTGCTACCAGGGCGACCTGGCCGACGCCGTGCGCGGCACGCTCCGCCAGGTCGAGGGCGCCTACGCCATCGCGGTCATGCATCGTGGCGAGGCCGACCGCCTCGTCGGGGCCCGCAAGGATGTTCCGCTCGTCGTCGGCATCGCCGAGGGCGAGTCGTTCCTCGCCAGCGACGTCGCCGCGATCCTGGCGCACACGGACCGGGTGATCTTCCTCGAGGACGGCGACGTTGCCGACCTGCGGCCGACGGGCGTGGCGATCACCGACGTCGCCGGCGCCCCGATGGAGCGTACGGTGACGACCATCGACTGGACCCCGGAGGCCGCCGAGAAGGGCGGCTACGAGCATTTCATGCTCAAGGAGATCCACGAGCAGCCCGAGTCGCTCCGCCAGGCCATCACGGGACGCGTGACAAGCGAGAACCACATCTGGCTCGAGGAGCTCGAGGGCTTCGACGAGACCCTCGCCAGGATCGACCGGGTCGAGCTGATCGCCTGTGGCACGGCCTACTACGCCTCGCTCGTCGGGGCGGCGGCCATCCAGGACTGGCTCGGCATCCCGGCCCGGGCGACGGTCGGCTCGGAGTTCCGCTACAGCCCGCCCCCGATCGACGAACGCACGCTGGTCATCGCGGTCACCCAGTCCGGCGAGACCGCCGACACGATCGCGCCGACGCGCCTCGCCCGCGAACGTGGCGCGCCGATCATCGCGGTCACCAACACCGTCGGCAGCGCGATCACCCGCGAGGCCCATCGGGTGCTGTTCCTGCAGGCCGGTCCCGAAGTCGCGGTCGCGGCGTCGAAGACGTTCGTGGCCCAGGTCACGACGCTGGTCGTGCTCGCGGCCGCGATCGCCAAGTCGCGCGGCGCGCTCGGGCTCGAGCAGGAGCAGGAGCTGGGCGCGGCGCTCCGGGCCCTGCCGGGCGCCGCCGACCGCGCGCTCGAGAACGAGTCGAGTGCGGCGGATCTGGCCCGCCGTTACGTCAACTCGCGGGGCTTCATGTTCGTCGGCCGTGGCTACTCGTACCCGACCGCGCTCGAGGGCGCCTTGAAGCTCAAGGAGGTCAGCTACGTCCACGCCGAGGGCTATGCCGCCGGCGAGATGAAGCACGGGCCGATCTCGCTCCTCGACGCCGAGTGCCCGCTGGTCGCGGTCGCGACCCGTTCGACCGTGTACGACAAGCTCATCTCGAACGTGATGGAGGGTCGCGCGCGGGACGCCCGCGTCATCGCGGTCGCGACCGAAGGCGATCCCCAGATCGAGCGCTATGCAGATGACGTGTGCTGGGTGCCGGACACGCACGAGGCACTCAGCCCCGTCCTCGCCATCATCCCGCTGCAGCTGTTCGCGTACCACGTCGCGATCGCCCGCGGCACCGACGTCGACCAGCCCCGCAACCTCGCCAAGTCGGTGACGGTGGAATAGGCCATGGCCCCCCGGGATGTCGCCGCTGATCCGGGGCGGGACGATGTCGCGGTGCTCCCCGGCACGACCGAGCTGGGCGTCGACATCATCCGCGTCGAGCGCATCCGCGCCTCCCTGGAGCGGTTCGGGGCGCGATTCACGAACCGGGTCCTGACGCCGGGCGAGCAGCGCTACGTGCGCGACCGGCCCGAGACGATGGCCGGTCGCTGGGCCGCCAAGGAGGCCGTCTCGAAGGTGCTCGGGCTGGGCGTGCGGGGCATCGGTTGGCGCGACATCGAGATCGAGCGGCTGCCGACCGGTCAGCCGGCCGTCCGCCTGCACGGCCGCGCCGCCGCCCGGGCGGAGCAGCTCGGGATGGGCCGCATCGCCGTCTCGATCACCCACGAGTCGGACTACGCGGTCGCGATGGCCTTCGGGATCCGGACCGCCGGCGGTCGGTACCTGTTCCCGCCGGACATCGAGGATCGGCTCGACGACCGCGAGCGTCGGATCCTCGCCCGGATCGAGCGGCTCCGGGTCCAGGCCGAGTCGAACGGCGCAGCGGCGCTCGCCTCGGACGCCCCGAACGCCGGCGAGCCGTCCGATGGCTGAGCGACGGGCGCTCGGGTTCGGGCGCGGCGGCAGCGCGGACTCGTCGCCACCGGGCGGGCCCGACGAGCGACCGTGGCCGGAGGGCGTGCCGCGTCTCGACGAGGACGCCGCGGTCGCCCTCCTGCCGGAACGACCGGCGCGCGGCCACAAGGGCTCGTTCGGCAAGCTGCTGGTGATCGCCGGGTCGCTCGACTACGCCGGCGCGGCCCTGCTCGTCTGTCGTGCGGCCGGCCGTGCCGGGGCGGGCCTCGTGACGCTGGCCGTCCCCGAGACGCTCCAGCCGCTGTTCGCGGCCAAGGTCGTCGAGGCGACGACGATGGCGCTGCCTGAGGACGACGTCGAGGAGATCGACCCGGAGCCGGCGTTCGCCAGGATCCTCGATCATGAGCACGACGCGCTCGTCATCGGCCCCGGGCTGCGGCCGGGACTCGCGACGGCCGAGCTCGTCCGCGACCTCATCGACCGCGGTGGCGAGGAGCGCGCACCGCTGGTCCTCGACGCTGAGGCGCTGCGCTCGCTGGCATCGATGGACGGCTGGTGGGACGGTGACCGGCGCGCCGCGGTGCTGACGCCGCACGCCGGCGAGTTCGCGCGTCTCCGGGTCGGCAGCGGGCATGCCGCCGACAAGGACGGCGATCTGATCGAGGACGACGCCGCGCGCGTGGCCGCCGCGAAGGACGCCGCGGCGACGTGGCGCCAGGTCGTCGTGCTCAAGGGTGCCCGCACGGTCATCGCCGCTGCCGATGGCGAGGTCGCGATGGCACCGTTCGAGAACCCGGCGCTCGCGACCGGTGGCACCGGCGACGTGCTGACCGGGACGATCGGCGCGCTGCTGGCGCAAGGCCTCACGCCGTTCGCGGCGGCACGGCTCGGCGTGTACCTCCACGGTAGCGCCGGCGACGCCCTGCGCGAACGGTTCGGCGATGCCGGCATGCTCGCCTCGGACCTGCCCGACCCCATCGCCATCGCCCGACGGCGCCTGGCGGTCATCGCCGAGCGACGGTCCAGCGGCAAGCGCCTTGGCTTCCGCGTCGAGGAACAGGCCCTCCCCGCCGCGTCCGAGCCGACCGGCGCCCCGCCCGCGTGACGGGCGCGTCCGTCCGCCGGCCCGCACGGTGACGGCGGCGACCGGGCCTGCCATCGAGGCACGCCTCGCGAATGCCGGGCTGCCGGCGCTACCCCGGCTGGCGTGGCTGGAGCTCGACCTGGACGCGCTCGCCGCAAATCTGGCGGCCCTGCGCTCGCTGGCCGGCGGCGCCCCGGTCCATCCCGTGGTCAAGGGCGACGCGTACGGCCACGGGGCCATCCCGATCGCCGATGCGCTCGAGCGGGCCGGAGCGGATGGCCTGTCGGTCGCCACGCTGGACGAGGCGCTCGAGCTGCGCGACGCCGGCATCGGCATCCCGATCCGCGTGCTCTACCCGATCCCGGCTTCGCTCGCGAGCGAAGCGGCCGCCGGGGGCGTCGCCGTGACCGCCGGCGATCGAGCGGCGCTGGACGAGCTGCTGCCGGCCGTCGGTCGTGGCGACCCGGCGCCCGGCGCCCGCCCGCTGCTCGTCGAGATCGAGGTCGAGACCGGGCTCGGGCGCGGTGGCGCGCCGCCGGCCGACGTCGCCGCGATGATCGCCGCCATCGACGCCACCTCGCGGACGCGGCTCGTCGGGATCTGGACGCACCTCCAGGCCAGCGACGACGCCGCGATCACGGCACGCCAGCTCGAGCGCTTCGAGGACGCGACGTCTGCGCCCGCCCGCGGGACGGATCCGAGCCCCGTGCGCCACGTCGCCGCCAGCGGCGGGCTGCTCACCGGCGTGGCCGGCTTCGGTGGGGTCCGGCCCGGCCTGTCGATCTACGGGATCGTGCCCGATGAGCTGGCCGATCACGACCTGCGACCGCCCGGTCGCTCCGGCTTCCGGCCGGTGATGTCGGTCCATGCCCGCCCGGTCCGCGTCGCCGACCTGCCCGCGGGGCACGGCGTGAGCTACGGGCCGACCTTCACGACGTCCCGCCCAAGCCGGATCGCGACGCTCCCCCTCGGATACGGCGACGGGATCGCCCGAGCACTTGCGAACCGGGGCGAGGCGCTCGTCCGCGGCCAGCGTGTCCCGCTGGTCGGCAACGTGACGATGGACGCGGTGATGGCCGACGTGACCGACGTCCCGGGACGGCCGGTCGACCGTGACGACGAGTTCGTCCTCCTCGGCTCGCAGGGCGAGGAACGCATCAGCGCCGCCGACTTGGCGCGGCTGCGCACCACCAACACCTGGGAGGTCGTGGTCCAGATGTCTGCGCGGATGCCCCGGGTGTACCATGCCGCAGCCGGAGCGATCGGCCTGCGGACGCTCACCGGGTGGTGGAGAGGGTAGTTGGCACGCATCGAGCTCTGGAATGGCGATATCTGCGACCTCGAGGTCGATGCGATCGTCAACCCCGCCAACGTCTCGCTGTGGATGTCGACCGGCGTGTCCGGCGCGATCAAGCGGGCGGGTGGCGACGCGATCGAGTTCGCGGCCGTGCGCCAGGCGCCGGTGCCGCTCGGCGACTCGATCGTCACCGTCAGCGGCACGCTCGCGGCCGACGCCGTCATCCATGCGGTCTCGCTCGACCGTGACCGGCGCACCAGCGGGCCGGTGATCGAGGCAGCCGTGCGCAGCGCGATGGCGCGGGCGCGCGAGATCGGCGCCAGGAGCGTCGCGTTCCCCGCGCTCGGCACCGGTGTCGGCGGCTTCCCGCTCGAGGAGTCGGCTCGCGTCACGGTCGAGACCGTCCGCGACGAGCTCCGCCACTCACCGGGCATCGAGCACGTCACGTTCGCCTTGCGTGGGGCGGCCGCATACGACGCGTTCGAGGTCGCCATCTCCGCAACGACCGCGACGGCCGCGACGAGCTCGGCCGGCGGGTTCGCGTGAGCTTCCCGATCGAGCCGAACGAGGAACAGCGGACCGAGCTCGTCGAACAGGTCGCTCGCGAGATCCAGCTCCGCGGCCTGACGTCGTCCGCGGTCCACTTCCTCGAAGCGAGCCGCCCGTACCGGGCGCTCGGTGCGAACGCGATGCTGTTCTTCGACCCGGTCCTGCGCGGCGTGTTCGGCGGCGACCTCGCGTCGGCGAGCGAGATCCTCGCCGACGACGCCGGGATCGAGCTGCTGATCGCCCGGCTCGAGGAGCTCGACGACGAGCTGGTCTGGGACGGCTGAGCGTCACCCGAGCTGACCCACGGTCGGCCGCCCGGCACGAGTCCGGGTAGCATCTGGCGGTGACGACGCAGCCGCACGCCTTCCTCACGATCGACCACGGCTCCGCGACGGTCTCGGTCGCGCTGATCGGCCGTGCCGGCGGTTCGTGGCGGCTCATCGGCAGCCTCGCCGTACCGGCCGGCGCCGACCTCGATCCGGCCATCGACCTGCTGGTCGCCCGCGCGAACCGCGCCGACCCGGAGCTGATCATGGCGCTCGGCGTGGCCGGTCTCCCCGGCGATGCCCTGCCCAGGCTCGAGGTGCGCAGCCGTCGACCCCGACGCCTGGCCGTCGTCGCCGGATCCGAGCGGACGCTGACCGGCCTCGTCGCGACCGGCGGGCGGAGCGGCTGGCGAACGACAGGGGCCAGCACGGAGACGACCGACCCGTTGGCGATGACGCGGCTGCTGCTCGATCCGACCATCGAGGCGATCGTCGTCGGCGCGAGCGATCCGCCACGCGCCGACGAGCGCGGCGGCATCCGTGAGCTTGGGACGCTCGTCGCGGCCGTCGCGACGCGCCGGCCGGACGTGCCGATCATCCTCTCCGGCGCCATGTCCGAGGCGCTCGACGTCTTCGGCGACGTCGCCGCCCGACCCGGTCCGGTCATGCTCGCGCCGGCGGCGTTCGTCATGACGGCATCGGCCGATCCCGAGGCACCCGATCCGCTCGCCGACCTGCTGCTCGAGCTGGCCCTGCCGGCCGATGACCCGCGGCGGGCGCTCGGCGCCGGCACGCGCACGCTCGCCGAGGTCCTCGATCGGCGCATCGAGACCATCGTCCTCGGCCACGACGCCGCGGCGCGGGCGGTCGCAAGCCCGGGCTCGGGCGGCGGGGCATCGGCGTCCCGGTTGGCGGTCGTGCCGGACGCCGCGGTCGCCCCGGACGAGCCGGACGACGCGGTGATCGACGGCATCCTCGTGTGGTCCACGTTCCCGGCCGACCGGCATCGCGTGCGCGACCGGATGCGCGAGCTGCGCATCGCGCCGTGGGCGGACGCGGCCGGCGAGGGCGCCGCGCTCCGGATGGCGGCGGCGCGGGCGGCCCTCGTGCGGCTGGCGGCGGCCACCACCCAGTTCGACCATGGCCCCGTGGCGGACCTCGTGGTCGTGGCCAGCGGGGTCTGGGTGACGGTCCCGGCGCCGGCGGCGGCGTTGGCCCACGTCGACGTCATGCGCCGGCCGGGCGCCAGCCACTACGCGCTGGACCATGCCCGGCTGCTCGCGGCGCTCGGGGCCATCCCGGACGACGGGGAGCGCAAGGTCCTGTTCACGGACCTCGTCGACGACCTCCTCGCGCCGCTCGGCAGCGTCGTCACACCGGCGGGCCTGCGGGCGGGCAAGTCGGCCGGCAGCGTGGTCGTCCACGTCGGCGACGAGACGAGCGAGCTCGACCTCGTGCCGGGCGGCCTCGAGCTGGTCGACCTGCCGCCGGGCTCGACCGCAGTGGCCGAGTTCAAGTTCCGCGATCGCGTGCGCCTGGGCGCGCGCGGCCGCCACTTCGCGATCGACGTGTCGGGCGGTCTCGCGGGGCTCATGGTCGACCTGCGCGACATCCCGTTGCGGCTGCCCGACCGCGCCGACCGACGGCGCGACCTGCTGTCGGCCTGGCAGACGTCGCTGTGGGCGGGAGCCGATCCGTGAGCGGTCCCGATGGCAACGGCAACGCCCCCGCCGAAGACGCCGCTCCACCGGTCGCCGACATCGGGCTGATCCGGGTCCGACGGCTGGCCCACGGCCCGGTCGACGCGACGATCCCGCTGGCGCCGGGCGATCGGGCCCTGGTCGCGCCCGGCGAATCGGTCGTGCCCGGCGCGCCGATCGTCGAGCGCATCCGCGACAGCCGCCTGACCGACGTCGTCGTGCCGGGCTCGGCCACACCCGCGCCCGGTGGCCGCATCGCCGACGGCGAGCTGCTGTTCGAATGGCGCGGCCGCTGGCGCGTGGCCGGCGGCGAGGTCACCGAACCGGTCGAGAGCCCGTTCGCGGGCATCGTCCGCGAGGTCCGACCCGGGAGCGGCATCGTCATCCGCGCGACCGGACGGGCGCTCGGCGGCATCGTCGCGCTGGGCGGACCGACCCGTGGCCGCCTGCACGTCGCGTCGTGGGTCGAGGGCGAGCTGCGCAGCGCGGCGGTCGACGTCGGGCTGGCGGGGAGCATCCTCGTCGTCGGATCCCGGATCGACGCTGAGACCCTGACCCGGGCGCGGGCGATGGGGGTCCGCGGCATCATCGTGGCCGGGCTGGCGAGCAAGGAGCGGCGCGATTTCCTCGCCTCCGAGCTGCGCCAGCGGGCGGCCCTCCACCGGCTGCCCCCGTTCGCCGTGCTGGTCCTCGAGGGTGCCATCCGGCGACCCCTGGCCAGCCCGGTCATGGACATCCTCGAGGCGCTGGAGGGCCACGACGTCGCCGTGGTGGCCGATCCGCCGACCTTGATCTTCGACATCCCCGACCTCGAGCTGCCCGTCCCGCCGGTGGATCACGTCCGCGTCCGGGCCGGCCAGCTGTCCGGCCGCGAGGGCACCTGGACGGGTCTCGTCGGACCGCGGCGGTTCAGCGGCGGCGTCCACCTCGAGGCGGGTACGGTCCGCTTCGAGGACGGCTCCCTGGTCGCCGTCCCGCTCGGCGACCTCGAGCGGTTCGCGTGAGCCCGATGGCGACCCCGACCGCCGACCGGCTCGACCTCGTCTGCCCCGATCCGGCCGCCACCACCGCGCTCGGTCGGCGGCTCGGCGAGGTGGCCGCCGCGGGCGACCTCGTCTGCCTGTGGGGCGACCTCGGCGCCGGCAAGACGCACCTCGCCAAGGCGTTCGGCGCCGGGCTCGGGGTGAGCGACACGATCACCTCGCCGAGCTTCATCCTCATGGCCGAGTACGCGGGTCGCCTGCCGCTGTTCCACATCGACCCGTATCGCCTGGCCAGCGCCGAGGACGCTCTGGCCGGCGGTCTCATCGACGAGCGCCAGGCGACCGGCGTCACGCTCGTCGAGTGGCCGGAGCGGCTCGGCGACGCGTTGCCGATCGACCGTCTCGACGTCCGTATCGACGGGACGGGCGATGCGCCGCGCACGATCAGGCTGGTCGCCTGGACCGAGCGCTACCGCCGCTATCTCGAGGTCGCCCGATGAGCCGCGACGGCCGGCGGCCGGCGATCCTCGCCATCGACACCGCTACGACGCAGGTCGTCATCGCGACGGGGTCGACCGACGGGGTGGCGGACGGCGCGTCGACCTGGGCCGCGGGCTTCCGGCACGGCGAGACGCTGCTGCCCTCGATCGGCCGCATCCTGGGCGAAGGGAACATCCGGCGCTCTCGACTGACCGGCATCGTCGTCGGAACGGGTCCGGGCGCGTTCACCGGGCTGCGGGTCGGCATGGCGACCGCCAAGGGCATCGCCCACGGTCTCGGTATCCCGCTCGTGGGCGTGTCGACCGCCGAGGCGCTGCTGGCGGCGGCAGACGTCGAGCGCGGCGTCCTGCTGCTGCCGGCCGGCCCCTCGGACCGGCTGGTCGTCCGCGCCGGCGGCGCGCCGTCGCCGCTGCCGGCGGACATCGAACCGGAGCTGGCCGATGGCGAGACGCTGGTCGCGCTCGACCTCGAGGGACGGGCGCCCGACGACGCGCTCGAGCGGGGTGAGACGGCCCGGCGACGGCTCGGGCAGGAGCTGATCCGGCTCGGCGCCGCACGGCTCCGAGCGATGGCGACGGGCGAGCTCGAGACGCTGGTCCCGGAGTACGTGACGCTGCCGCGCGGGGTCCGGGCGGCCGACGGGACGGTGGCATGGTCGCGCGACCACCGGTAAGGCTCGTGATCGGGCCGATGCGGCTCGAGGACCTGCCGGCCGTCCACGCCATCGAGCGGGTGAGCTTCACCGCGCCGTGGCCGCCGCATGCCTATCGCAGCGAGCTCGAGTCGAACCGCCTGGCGCATTACCTCGTAGCCCGCGCCGGTGACACCGTGACCGCCTACGGCGGGATGTGGCTGATGGTCGACGAGGCCCACATCACGACCTTCGCCGTGCACCCCGACTGGCGCCGCCGACGCATCGGCGAGCGGCTGCTGCTCGCGTTCCTCGACCTGGCGGTGGATCGCGACGCGCGCGAGGCGACACTCGAGGTCCGGCTCTCGAACCTGCCGGCGCGCAAACTGTACGAGAAATACGGGTTCCGGCCCGTCGGCCTCCGGCCGCGCTACTACAGCGACGACCACGAGGATGCGTTGATCATGACCACGACGCCGCTCGACGAGCCGGCGATGCGCGAGCGCATCGAGCGGCTCCGCGCCGAGCTGGATGCGTCGCCGGCGCCGACCGAGCCCGACCCGCCCGAGGACGAGGCGTGAGCGGCCCGCTGCTCCTGTCGATCGAGTCGTCGTGCGACGAGACCGGGATCGCCCTGGTCGAGGATGGGCGGCGGATCGTCAGCAACGTCGTCGCGTCGCAGGTCGCGCTGCACGCCCCGTCGGGCGGGATCGTCCCGGAGGTCGCCGCCCGGGCCCACCTGCGCTGGATCGTGCCGACCCTCGACGAGGCGTGGGACGGCGCGGGCATCGAGTGGTCCGACATCGACGGCGTCGCCGTGACGTACGGGCCCGGCCTCGCGGGGTCCCTGCTGGTCGGCATCAACTTCGCCAAGGCGCTGGCGTGGGTGCACGACGTGCCGCTCGTGGCGGTCAACCACCTCGAGGGCCATGTCTACGCCGGGTGGCTGGTCGACCCGGGCGAGGACGAGGCCGCCCGGCCCGAGCCCGTCTTCCCCCTCGTCACGCTCATCGTGTCGGGTGGCCACACGTTCCTCGCCGAGATGACCGAGCACTTGACCTACCGCCTGCTCGGCACGACCGTCGACGATGCCGCCGGCGAGGCGTTCGACAAGGTCGGCCGCCTCCTCGGTCTCGGCTACCCGGGCGGGCCGGCCATCCAGAAGGCCGCCGAGGGGGCCGTGCGCCACGACGTGCGGTTCCCACGGGCGTGGATGGGCGACACGTACGACTTCAGCTTCTCCGGGCTCAAGACCGCCGCGCGGCGCGTCGTCGCCGATGCCCGCGCCGCTGAGGGCATCGCCGCGGACGACGCGGAGGCAGCCCTGTCCGCCGACGCGACCGCGGAGCTGGCGTGGGGATTCCAGGACTCGGTGGTCGACGTGCTCGTGAGCAAGACCGGCCGCGCGGCACGCGAGACCGGTGCCCGCTCGATCGTGCTGGGCGGGGGCGTGGCCGCCAACAGCTGCCTGCGCGAGCGGCTGGCCGGGGAGGCCGACGAGCTCGGCATCCCGCTCATCGTCCCGCGGCCGGGGTTGTGCACCGACAACGGCGCGATGATCGGCGCGGCCGGGGCCCGGCGGTTCGCCGCAGGGGAGCGCGCGGCGCTCGACCTCGACGCCCGCCCGTCGCTGCCGCTCGCGCGACGCTAGGCCGCGACGATGCCCCAGCCGGCGATCATCGACCCGGCCGACGTCCGCGCCACGCTCCGGGCCGCCGGGCTGCGCGCACGCCACGCGCTGTCGCAGAACTTCCTCGCCGATGCCGACGTCCTGTCCGGGATCCTGGCCGAGGCCGCACCGGATCCCGACGCGCGCGTGCTCGAGATCGGGCCGGGGCTGGGGCTGCTCACCGGCGGCCTGCTCGGCGCCGGCGCGCTCGTCACGGCCGTCGAGCTGGATGCGGGTCTGGCCTCGTTCCTGCGCGATCGGTTCGCCGTGGAGCTCGATGCGGGACGACTGTTCCTCGTCGAGGGCGACGCGCTCGACCAGGACCTCGTGCGGCTCGTCGAGTCGCCGTACGACGTCGTCGCCAACCTGCCCTACCACATCACGTCGCCGATCCTGCACGCGCTGCTCGGCGAGGCGCCGCGACCACGACGGCTCGTGCTGATGGTCCAGCGCGAGGTCGCGGAGCGGATCGCCGCCCCGCCCGGGAAGATGAGCTACCTCTCGGTCTTCGTGCAGTACCACGCGCGGGTCCGGATCGCGTTCCGCGTCCCGCCCGAGGCGTTCGAGCCGGAGCCGGCGGTCGAGTCGGCGGTGATCGTCGTCGAGCCGTACGACGAGGATGATCGCCTCGACCCGGTCGTGGAGGACCAGCTCTGGCGACTGGTCCAGGCCGCGTTCCGCGAGCGGCGGAAGATGATCCACAACGTGCTCGCGCGGCAGCTGCCGATCGACGCGGGCCGGGTCGACGCCGCGCTGGCCGCGACCGGCATCACGCCTGACCGCCGGCCGCAGACGCTGGCCGTCGGGGAGTGGCTGGCGTTGCGCGAGGCGCTCGGGCCGATCGGGCAGGATCGCCGTGGGCGCCGCTCCGACGAGCCGTCGACGTGACCGACGCGGCGCACCGGACGCCGGTCGTCCGACTGGCTCCGGCCAAGCTCAACCTGTCGCTGGCCGTGGTCGGGCGCCGTGATGACGGCTTCCACGACCTGCACTCGGTATTCGTCCCACTCGCGCTCCATGACGTCCTGACCCTCGCGCCGTCGGGGGGTTCGGGGCGCGGCGACACGCTGCACGCGAGCGGGCTCGATGCCGGCCCGATCGAGGACAACCTCGTGCTCCGCGCCATCGGGGCCGCACGTTCGGCCGTCGGTGAGGGTCCGGGACGGCCCCCGACGCCGTCGCTCGCGGCGCGGCTCGAGAAGCGGATCCCGGTCGCGGCCGGGCTGGGCGGCGGGTCATCGGACGGAGCGGCGGCGTTCGATGGCGCGCTCGAGGCGTGGGGCGCCGACCTCGACCCGGAAGCCCGCCTCGCGGCCGCCACCGACCTCGGGTCGGACGTGCCGTTCTTCCTCACCGATGAACCGGCCCTGATCGAGGGGCGCGGCGAACGGATCACGCCGCTCACCGGCGTCCACGGCCACCCGGGCATCCTGCTCGTCACCCCGCGGGTGGCAGTCCGCACGCCCGACGTGTTCGCGGTCTTCGACGCCGCCCACCGCGGGACCGGCGGCGACGGTTCGGTGCGGATGACGTCGGCCCACCTCGCGCAGGAGCTCGGCAACGGACTGTCGGCGACCGACCTCGTCGCACGGGCGGGCGTCCTCGCCTCGGCCAACGACCTGCTGGCGGCGGCCGCCCTCGTCGCCCCCGGCCTCGTCGACGTGCGGCGTGCGCTCACGCGGGTCCTCGGGCACCCGATCGGGCTGTCCGGGTCGGGCCCGACGATGTGGACCCTCTATCCTTCGCTGGCGGAGGCCGAGGCCGCCGTGAGCGTCGTCGAGGGGGCTGTCGCGGACGGCAGGATCCCCACGATCGGCGACGGCCCGCCATCGATCATCGCCACGAACATCCGGACGCGCAGCCGGCCCGAGGGAGCGACCACATGACCCGACAGGCGATCTCGACCAGCAACGCCCCGGCCGCCGTCGGACCCTACAGCCAGGCGATCGTGGCCGGTGATCTGATCTTCTGCGCTGGGCAGGGCGCGATCGACCCGGCGACCCAGGAGGTCCGCCAGGGCACGATCGAGGCGGAGACCGAGCGCACGCTGCGCAACCTCGAGGCCGTGCTCGACGCCGCCGGGGCGACCTTTGCCGATGTCGTCAAGACGACGGTGTTTCTCGCCGACATCGACGATTTCGCCGCGATGAACGGCGTCTACGCCCGATTCTTCCCCGACCCGCCGCCGGCGCGCACGACCGTCGAGGTCGCGGCGCTGCCGAAGGGTTTCAAGGTCGAGATCGAGGCCGTCGCACGCAAGCCGTAGGGCGCCGGCACGCGCTTGACGCTCCAGACGGCCACCCATACCATCCGGCGGACCAAGCGATGACACAACCCTTCCGCCCGTCGGGCCATGGCTGCAGCGTGGGCGACCGCCGCCCCGCGCACACCCGACGCCGCGCATGAACCCCCCAAGTCCCGACCCCACGGGCTCGAGCGTGAGCACCCCGACCGGCCGCACGACCGCCGTCGTGCTGGCTGCCGGCCTCGGCACGCGCATGAAGTCGTCGCTGCCCAAGGTGCTCCACCCGCTCTGTGGTCGGCCGATGCTGGCGTACGTCCTCGACGCCTGGGACGAGGCGAACAGCGCGTCCGACGCCGCGGCGCTGTCGCGGCCGGTCGTCGTGTACTCGCCGAAGGTCGAGGCCATCCGCGCCCCGTTCAGCGAGCGCGCCGACTTCGCCCTCCAGGACGAGCCGCGCGGGACCGGCGACGCCGTCCGGGCGGCCCTGGCGGCCGTGCCCGAGGACGCGACCGAGGTGCTCGTGCTGTCCGGCGACGTGCCCCTGGTCACCGGCGAGGACCTCCGGGCGGTGCTCGACGCCCGTCGCGAGGACGATGCGGCGATCGCCCTGGCCACGGTCTTCGCCGCCGACCCCGACCGGCTCGGACGCGTCGTTCGCGGCGAGTTCGGCACGGTCGAGGGGATCGTCGAGGCCAAGGACGCGACCGACGACGAGCTCGTCAACAACGAGGTCAATGCGGGGCTGTACGCGTTCGACGCCGACTGGCTCCGACGCCGGATCGGATCGCTCGAGCCGTCGTCGCGGACCGGGGAGCTGTACCTGACCGAGCTCGTCCGGCTCGCCCGCGAGGACGGCCGGCTGGTGATCGCCGTCGCGTTCGAGGACGACGGCCGGTTCGACGGGATCAACGACCGCTCGCAGCTCGCGGCCGCCGAATGGAACCTGCGCGTCCGGCGCAACGAGCAGCACATGCGCGACGGCGTCACGATGCGCGACCCATCGACGGTCTACCTCGACTGGAGCGTGTCGCTCGCGGCCGACGTCACGATCGAGCCGAACGTGATCCTGCGCGGCGCGACGTCGGTCGGGGAGGGGACGGTCATCGGCGCCGGCAGCCAGATCGTCGACTCGAGCATCGGCCGGGACGCACGCGTGTGGGCGTCGATCGTCGAGTCGTCGACGGTCGAGGACGAGGCGTCGGTGGGACCGTTCAGCCACCTCCGACCGGGCAGCGTGGTCGGCCGGGGCGCGGAGGTCGGCAACTACGCCGAGCTCAAGAACTCGCGCCTCGGTGCGGGGTCCAAGTCGCACCACATGAGCTACCTCGGCGACGCCGAGATCGGCGAGCGCGTGAACATCGGCGCGGGCACCGTGACGGCCAACTACGACGGGACGCGCAAGACCCGCACGACGATCGGTGACGGCGCGTTCATCGGGGTCGACACGATGATCGTCGCCCCGCGCGAGATCGGCGAGGGCGCCCGGACCGGCGCCGGTGCGGTCGTGACGAAGGATGTCCCGCCCGGCAAGCTCGCGGTCGGCGTGCCCGCCCGGATCCGCGAGCCACGCCCGAAACCGGCCGAGGAGGCGTCGGAACCCGCTGCCGGTGACGATCCCTCGTGAGCGGCGCCCTGCCCGAGCTCGGCCTCATCGCCATCCTCGTCGTGCTCAACGGGATCTTCTCCGCGACGGAGATCGCCCTCGTCACCCTCCGCCGCAGCCGGATCCAGCAGCTGATCGACGAGGGCAACCGCGCGGCCGTCCGGGTCCAGCACCTCAAGGGCAATCCGGGCCGGTTCCTGGCGGTCATCCAGATCGGCATCAACTTCCTCGGCTTCCTCGCCTCGGCGTTCGCGGCGGTCAGCCTCGTCGACGGCGCCGCCGACGTGCTGCGCCAGTTCGGTCCGCTGGCGAACGCCGCCGAGGGCATCGCGCTGGTGGTCGTGACGATCCTGCTGACGCTGTTCACGATCGTGTTCGGCGAGCTCGTGCCGAAGCAGATCGGGCTGGCCCACGCCGAGCGGGTGGCGCTCTCCACGTCGCGGTTCATGGAGGTCCTGGGGACGCTCCTCGGCCCGCTGGTCGGTGCGCTCACGACGGTCACCAGATGGGTGAGCCGCCTGTTCCGCGCCGACGTCCCGGCCGACGAGCGGATCAGCTCCGAGGAGCTGCGCCTGATCATCGAGCAGGGCGGCGAGCAGGGCATCCTCGAGGCCGAGGAGGAGCAGATGATCCACGCGGTCATCGAGCTCGGCGACCAGCGCGTCCACGAGGTCATGGTGCCGCGCACGGCGATGGTGTCGCTGACGGCCGACGCCACGATCGGCGACGCGATCGACGCGATCGTGACCGAGGGCCATTCGCGCATCCCGGTCTACGAGGGGACGGTCGACGAGATCATCGGCATCGTCTACGCGAAGGACCTGCTGCCGTTCCTCAAGGCCGGTGCGCCCGACCCGCCGGCGATGCGGTCGCTGCTGCGGACGCCGGTGTTCGTGCCCGAGTCGATGTCGGTCGACGACCTGCTCCACGAGCTGCAACGGCGCAAGGTCCACATCGCGATCGTGCTCGACGAGTACGGCGGGACGGCGGGCCTCGTGACGATCGAGGACCTGCTGGAGGAGATCGTCGGCGAGATCCAGGACGAGTACGACGAGGAGGAGCCGATGATCGTGCGCCTGTCCGACGACGAGGCGCGGGTCGACGGGCGGGCCGCGGTCGATGACCTGTCCGAGCTGTTCGAGACGCCGGTGCCGCTCGAGGACGAGGACGAATACGACACGGTCGGAGGGCTGATCTACCACCGCATCGGCGGCGTGCCGAAGCCGGGCGACCAGGTGTCGCTCGACGGGCTGACGCTGACGGTCGAGTCGACCGACGGCCGGCGCGTGTCGAAGGTGCTCGTGGTGCGCTCGCGCGAGGAGTCAGAGCCGGCGGACGACGAGGCGGACCGCTAAGCGTCCGGTCGGGGCGCGAGGGACCGGTCGTGTCGCTCCGCCCCCGAAACGGGACTCGCAGTCCCGTCTCGAAGCGCCACGCTGGCAGCGCTACGGCCTCCTGGCGTGGATTCCCAGTCCACGGGAAGGGTCGGATCGTGGCGAGCTCGGGCGCCCCGGCCCGTTGTGCCACCCGGTTCTGCTGGGATCAGCCGTTTCAGGGCATCGGCGCCACGAAGGCCCCGTCGAGGATCGCGCTCGCGCACGCAGCCGGCGCTCCCGAGGGCGTTGTCGCGGCCGAACCGCCGGATCGTCTGGTGGTGTCAGAATCGGCCCACCGAAGGGCGGTCGACGGCGCAGGAACGGTTACGCGGAGATCACCCCGACGATGATCTGCTCGAGTCGCGCCCGGGCGGCCGGCTGGACCACGCCCGCGGCGTCCAGCTCGGCGAGTGCCTGGTCGCGGTACCGGAGCGCCGTGTCGCGCGTGTAGTCCCGCGCCCCGACCCGCTCGAGGATGCGCACGATCTCGGCCTGCTCGTCGGCTCCCGGCGAGTCAGCCGCATACAGCTCCAGCAACCGCGCCCGATCCTCCGGCCCGGCATGCTCGACCGCGTAGATGACCGGCAGGGTCTTCTTGCGGTGGGCGACGTCGGAGGCGGCCTTGCCGGTCGCCTGCTCGGCGCCCCAGATGCCCAGCAGGTCGTCGTTGACCTGGAACGCGATGCCGAGCGCCCATCCGAACGCCCGATACCGCCTGATGACCGTCTCGTCGTCGGTCGCCAGCAGCGCGCCGGCCTCGATCGAGGCGGCGATGAGCGCCGCCGTCTTGCGACCGATCATGTCGAAATAGGCGTCGATCGACATGACCTGGTTCGACTCGCTGGTGGCGATGTCGATGTACTGGCCCTCGCACAGCGCCAGGCACGTCTCGTCGAACAGCCGCATCAGCCGCAGGACCTTGGCGTCGGAGAAGCCGAGCTCGGTCAGCCGGTGGAGCGCGATGCGCGACAGGCTGAACAGCGTGTCGCCCGCGTTGATCGCCTGGGGGACGCCGTGGACCGTCCACAGCGTGGGTCGATGGCGGCGCTCGGTGTCGCCGTCCTCGATGTCGTCGTGGACGAGGCTGAAGTTGTGCCCCAGCTCGACCGCGGCCGCGCCCGGGAGCGCCCGCCGGTGGTCGCCGGCGATCGACGCGTAGGCGAGCAGTCCCAGCAGCGGCCGGACGCGCTTGCCGCCGTTCGCGTTCTTGCCGTCCAGCGCGAGGTGGTAGCGGACCATCTCGTACAACCCGTGCGTCGACGGGTCGCGGTCCTGCACGAGGCGGACGATCTCGCCCTCGGTGTCGGCGATGAGGTCGGCGAGCTCAAGGTCCGGCGAGGCGGTGGTCATCTCCCGGTCAGTCTACACCGAAACGTGTCCGCCGGAAGTAGCCTGTTGATGCAGCGCCACGCAACGGCCGTCACGTGCGAAGAAGCGCCGGCACGGGGGACGCGACCGCGCCGGCGCCTGATGCGGATACGTCGCTCGCGCCGTTCCGGATGACCCCCGTGCTACCGTCCGGAACGAGATGCCCGTCCCTCGTCGATACACCACGGACGCCATCGTGCTGTCTCGGTTCGACCTCGGCGAGGCCGATCGCGTGCTGACGGTCATCACACCGGCCGGCGGCAAGCTCAAGGTCATCGCCAAGGGGATCCGCAAGCCGACATCGCGGATCGGCGGCAGCCTCGAGCCGTTCGCCGAGCTCACGGTCGCGCTCGCCCGCGGCCGCACGTTCGATGTCGTGACCCAGGTCAGCGTGGGGCACGCCTGGCTCAATCTCCGTGACGATCTCGAGAGCGCGGCGACTGCGTGGTACCTCGCCGAGCTCGCGGACCGGAGCCTCGAGGAACGCCACGCTGCAGAACCCCTGTACGCGCTGCTCAAGCGGGCCTACGAGCTGCTCGATGCGGGCATGGCCCCGGGCCGGGTCGCGCGCTGGTTCGAGATGCACCTCCTCGACGAGCTGGGCGTCCGACCGGAGGTCGATCGCTGCGTCGAGTGCGACCGCGTGCTCGAGTCGGATGAGCGGTTCCGCTGGGTGCCACTGCTGGGCGGCGTCCTCTGCGATCGCTGCCCGGGGCCGCCCCACGATCGGACGGGGCTCAGCCTGGAGGGGCTCAAGCTGCTCAAGGCCTATCAGCGCCTCGATATCGAAGCGATCGCCGGGTTGCGCCTCGCGCCGGCGGTCGAAGCCGAGACCGAGGCCGCGCTTCGCGACTTCGTGCGCACCGTCCTCGAGCGCGAGGCCCGCTCGCTCGCGTTCCTCGACGAGGTCCGCACGGCACCCTGACCTGCCGGCCCTCCGGGACCTTCGGGGCAGGACTTCCGGTGCCTCGCCGCCCCACCATCGGTGCAGTACGGTGCGCACTAGGGGTCATACGGTCGGTCCGGTGCGAAGGAATTGGTACTAGACCGACAGGACGCGCGCTGCCATGATGCGCCCGTCATCTTCATATGGATCGGTCGGGGTATCCCGGGTAGATCCACCCACCGGGCTTCGGCCCGGCCCTCCAGGAGGCTTACATGCGGGGGTTCCGTTCCGTGCGCCGTCGGCGCTTGCCGGCGACGCGGTCGTCGGCTGTCATCGTCGCCGGCGTCCTTCTCCTCACGGCGCTGGTCGCGCCGGCCACCATGGCCGCGGCGCCGAACCCGAGCCAGGGTTCCGCGATCGTCGACGGCAACATCGACGACTGGTCGCTCGGCGACGACTTCTTCGCCGACATGACCGATGCCGGCATCGCCGATCGGCCGGTTCGCGCGAAGCTCTTCCTGCGCTACGACTGCGACTCGAACACGCTGTTCGCGCTCGTTCTCGCCCAGGGCAACGACAAGGCACAGCAGACCCGGCCGGAGAATGCATACGTCCGCATCGACGGGACCGGCAAGCTCATCAGTGGTGGCGAACCCGCCAACGGCGAGTTCGAGTGGGTCAGCGGCGACGGCACGCTCGCCGACGGCTGGGAAGGCGGCAACGAGCTCGCTCCCGGTAGCTACTCGCTCCGCGCCCATGTCCTCATCGACGACGACAGCACGGACGGCTACGCGCCGATGGACCCCATCGGACGTGAGGTGCCGCTCGTGATCGAGTGCCAGGACGTGGAGCCGACGCCCACCCCGACCCCGACCCCGGTCGATCCGACGCCGACTCCCGACGACGACGTCGACCCGACGGACCCGCCGGTCGACGGTGGCGTCCTTCCGACCACCCGCACGAACCCACAGGCCACGCTGCCGCCGACCGACACCATCGATCAGGCGACGACGGCCCAGCCGGCGAGCGTGGGCATGGTGCTCCTGCTCCTCGGCGTGACCTCCATGGCGACCCTCGTCGTGACCGCCCGGCGCCGCCGGCCGATCGTGGCGACGGCCGAGGAGCCCACCGAGCGCTGATGAACCTGGACCGGTGGCGCGGCAGCTGAACCGCGCCGCCGACGACGCGGCGGGGGCCATCCGGTCCTCCGCCGCGTTCCTTGCCGGTCTTGTCGGCCTTGGTGCGTCCGCTTCGGCGGCCGTCGAGCGCCGGCGTAACCGAGTCCACCGTCCCGGGCCGTACCGAGCGCAGGCCCGGGCGGTGGACCTCCATTCCACCCTGACGGTCGTGGACCTCCACGCCGATTCGCTGCTGTGGGGTCGCGACCTGCGCCGCCGGGCGTCGTTCGGCCACCTCGACGTCCCGCGCCTCGTCGAGGGTGGTGTCGCGCTGGTCGGCCTGGCCGCCTCGACGAAGGTGCCGCGCGACGTCAACCTCGACCACAACGACGATCGGACCGACGACGTCACGCTCATCGCGCTCGGCCAGCGCTGGCCACGTCGCACGTGGCGCAGCCTGACCGCCCGAGCGCTCCACCTCGCGGACCGGCTGCGGACCATGGCGGCGGGCTCCGACGGCGCCCTCACCCTCATCGCGTCCCGCCGCTGACCTCGAGTCCTACCTCGACCGCCGGTCGGCGGACCGATCGATCACCGCGGCCTTCCTCGCCGTCGAAGGCGCGCACGCGCTCGACGGCGACCTCGACAACCTCGACGCGCTGGCGGATGCGGGCTACCGGATGCTGTCACCGACCCACTTCTTCGACACGCCGTTCGCCGGCTCGGCGCACGGTGTCGTGCAGGGCGGGTTGACCGACGCGGGCCGAGACCTCCTGTCGAGGATGGAGGCGCGGGGGATGATCATGGATGTCGCGCACGCGTCGTCGGCCACCATCGACGACGTCCTGTCGCTGGCGGCCCGACCGGTCGTGGCGTCCCACACCGGCGTCCGCGCCGCGGTACCTGGCGTGCGCAACCTGCCCGACGACCAGGTCCGTGGCATCGCGGCGACCGGCGGTCTCGTCGGCATCGGGTTCTGGCCTGTGGCCTGTGGCGGCGACGACGCCAGGGCGATCGCCCGATCGATCGTCGCCGCGATCGAGCTCGCCGGCATCGATCACGTCGGGCTGGGCTCCGACTTCGACGGCGCCGTGCCCACCCCCTTCGACGCGACCGGGATGCCGCTGCTCACCGAGGCGCTGCTGGCGGAGGGTCTGTCAGAGGCGGACATCGCGGCGGTCATGGGGCTGAACGCCATCAGGCTGATGCGTGCCGCGCTTCCCGGGTGACGACGGGTCGCCCGACACGGCTGTCGTCAGGGATCAGATCAGGGGCGCGATGAGGGCGGCGGCCCGGGCCGCGCCATCTGCCTCGACGGGTCGGTACGCGACGGGGCGGTCGATCTCCGCAGCGATCGCCTCCGCGATGACCTCCGGCGGCGACGCGTCGTAGTCCATGCAGCGGCCGGCCCCGTATCGCTCGAGGCGGTGTCGCACGTGGCGGTTCTGCTCGAAATGGTCGCGAAGAGGGAAGTAGAGGAACGGGCGACGCGCAGCGGTGAGCTCCATGGTCGTCGTGAGCCCGCCCTGGACCACGGCGAGATCGCAGACGGCGAGGTGCTTGTAGAGGTCGGGAACGAACGCCCGGACCTCGACCCCCGGCGGGGCGCCCAGCGAGGTCGGGTCGATCCTGGGTCCGGCGACCGCGATCATCCGCAGGCCGTTGACCCGACGAGCCGCGTCGGCGTAGCTCGCGATGACCCGTCGGAGGAGCGACTCGCCCACGCCCGACCCACCGACGGTCACGATCACGATCCGTTCGTCGTCGCGATATCCGAGCGCACGCCGCAGTGCATGGCGCCCTTCGATCATGGGACTCGGGTCGAAGCCGGTCACGTACCCGCTGAATGCGAAGTGGCGCTCGGTCCAGTCCCGGATCCGGGGTAGGTCCGGTCCGAAACCGTCGGGCACGATGTCGTCGGGCTCGCCGACGAAGATCGCCCGGTCGCGGATCCGCGGATAGCGTTCGACATGCTCGATCATCTCGGCGTTGTAATCCGCCGTCAGGTACGCCTCCCGCTCGCCGCCGGCCGGCATCGGGAGCCAGCCGACGAAGTCGGTGATCCAGACGAAGGCGGTCCGCTTGAGCTCGGGGTTCTCGTGCAGGTAGTGGTCGATGTCCCAGGCCTCATCGCCGATCACGAGGTCGTACTCGCCGGTGTCGACGGCATCGTGGTAGACCATGAAGTTGTTGATCAGGATCTCGTCCATCCGCCGGATCGCCTGGAACGCGTTGAGGTCATGGCCCGCCGACTCGGCCGCGATGTGCGCCGACTCCGACGCGAGCTCCGCGCTCAGCGGGTGGATCCGCTCGCCACGCTCCTCGAGCACCGCCGTGACCGGGTGCTGGGCCAGCCAGTCGATCTCGAGGTCGGGATGGAGCTTCCGCAGCTCTTCGGCGATGGCCGCGTCGCGCATGGCATGGCCCAGGCCGATGGGCGACGAGATGTAGAGCGCACGCCGGCGACGGGCGAGGCCGCGGGTCCACGTTGAGGCCGGTCGTTCGACAAGCGTGACGCTCATCGCGGTGTCCTCCCTTCCGATCGACCCATCATCCCGTTGCCGCGTTCGGCGATGAACTCCCGGAGCAGCAAGTTGACCTTGACCGGGTCCCGGGCGTGGGGCAGATGGCCCGATCCGTCGAGGACTGCGAGCTGGGCCTTCGCGAGCTCCGCAAGCCGCGCGCCGGACTCCCAAGGACGAACCGCGTCGTCGCGGCCGTGGATCACGAGGATCGGACAGTGGATCCGTGACAGCAGCGCCCACACGCCGTCTTCGTCCCGGAGACGGGTCGCGAGCTGGGAGGCGATCAACGCCTCGGCATGCGTATCGAGGCCCCATCCGACGGTGTCCTCGCGCGGCTTGGTCGAGTGCGGCTCGGTGAAGCACTGCGAGAAGAAGAACTCGAGGAAATCCTCGTACTCGGCGACCCAGTAGTGACGGTTCCACTTCGCCCAGCCGTCGTACTCGTCGCGAGGCTCGAGGAAGGCCTGGATGGCCTTGAGACGCGGGGTGGCCGGTGGCAGCGGCAGGGCCGGGGCGATGAACGCCATCTTCTCGACCCGCTCCGGGTGCGCCGCCGCGAGCAGGAGCGATCGTTCGGCGCCGCGTGAGAGCGACACCACCACGGCCCGTTTCGTGTCGGTCGCGTCCATCACCGCGAGCGCATCGTCGGCGAATGCCTCCTCGCGGTACGCCTCGGGGTCGAGCGGCCGATCGGAGCGGCCGTTGCCGCGTCCGTCGAACGTGACCACGCGACAGGATCGCGCGAGGAACGGGATCTGCATCTTCCAGTGGCGTGAGTGGATGACCGACCAGGTGGGCATGAGCAGGACCGTTGGCCCACCCTCGCCGTAGACCTCGTAGAAGATGCGCACGCCGTCGCGCTCCACGAAGCCCGTCGTGTCCGGGTAGCGGGCACGTGTCTGCTCCCGTTGCGAACGATCCGTGGCCGGCGAGCGGTCCGCTCGCGGTCGGTCAGGCGCGTGGACCATGGCCCGCCGCCCAGCGCCACAGCACTCCGGTGATCCGCCACCGGCCGTCGGCCCGGGCGAGAAGGACGAATTCGACGTACACGGCCGAATGGACGATGACGCTGGCGATGTCGCCCGACACCGCCGCGATGTCGACGCGGATGTCGCGATCGGGGACGTCCCGCCGGCGGCCCACGCCTTGCTCGGTCGCCTCGACCATATCGTCCCGCGTCGTCAGGTCGAGGACCGCCGTCCGGCCCGCGTCCTGTCCCAGCGAGTGCTTGGCCAGACCGGGATGGAGGGCGCGGTCCATGCGCGCCGGATCGCCGTCGAACCAGCCCTCGAAGTAGTCGAGGATGCAGGCCCGGATGGCAGCCTCGTCGTCCGGACGGATCGTCTCGTCGACCGGTTCGGCCCGCCACGCCTCGTCAAGCACCATCGTCAGCACCTCCCGCCGGGTGTGCATCGGCATCCGCGATCCGACGCAGCAGCAGCCCGACCTTGCGCAGCGCCGAGCGCATCGGCAGCACGTCCTCGGTCACGCCGAGCAGGATGAGCTCCTCGGCCCCGAGGAACGGCGTCCCCATCAGCGCCGCGACCTCGTTCGGCGTGAAGCCGGCGAGGTCCGCGCCCCCCTCCTGTTCGCGCTGCGCCACCTCGGCCAGCAGGCGATACCAGCCCCCGGTCATCTTGCGGACCGAGGCAGCCACCTCGGGATCCGACCAGCCCGCGGCGATCATCTCCTGGAGGATCCGCACGTACCCGGACTCGACGTCGGTGTCCAGGAAGTCGCACGCGAGCATCCAGCGCGCCCAGAGGGGCTCGGGTGCGTCGAACATCGCGCGTTGCCGCTCGAGCAGGCGCTGGTTCTCCGCGTCGAGCACTGCGAGGACCAGCTGTCGTTTCGACCCGAAGTGGTAGTGGATCTGGCTGAGCGGGACCCCGGCCACGTCCGCGACGCCGCGCGTCGAGAGGCTGGCATAGCCCTCCGCGAGGAGTCGGTCGCGGGCGGCGGTCAGGATGCTCGAGCGGGTGTCGGCGGTGGCGTCCTTGCGCCGCTCCGCGCGGGCACCCTTCGTGCGTGCCGTCCCGTCGACCACCCGTGGAGCATACGTCTCCTCGCTCACGAGGCGACGACGTAGACGGCGGCGAGGACCAGGACGACCCCGAGCGGACGCGTCAGGCGGCGGCCGCTGGTGAAGTTCTTCTCGATGGCGGTGAAGCCGCCGAGCACGAGCATCGCGCTGAGGCTGGCCAGCCCGACGCCGAACATGACCAGCATCAGCGACCAGCAGCAGCCGACGCAGAACGCGCCGTGTGAAATCCCGAGCAGGAGCGCCTCGCGGCGTTCCGATGTCCCGCGCCAGCGGTTGACGACGAACCCGAGCGGGCTCCGACACTCCTCCAGGCAGCGGTCCCGCAGCGGGCTGAATTGCCACAGACCGGCGGCCAGGAGCGTGGCGCCCATGATGAGCTGGGGATGCTCGCCCAGCCAGGGAACGCTCTCGGCGGCGGCATGCACCCCGCGATCGGCGATCCAGGCGACGAGCCCGAACGCGGCCCACACGAAGAGATAGCCGGTCAGCAGGAGGGCGATCAATCGTCGCGGGGAGCGCCGCCGCCCGACGAGCCGGGCGAAGATCACGACCAGGGGTGTGCTGCTCGGCAGCATCATCGCGACGATCATGAGCACCCAGCCGACCGTGAACAGCCCGACGCCGAGCAGCGGTGCCGCCTCGACGTCGTGATGCAGGTACCGGCCGTAGGGCGATCCCTCGATCGCCCAGAGCGCGAGCCACGCGGCGACCGCGATCGCCGCCAGCGATCCGGTCAGGACCGCGCGATCGCGACCCGGGAAGCGGAAGGGCGCCGTCGCAAGCATGGCTCGTCCCGTCCCGGATCAGGCGGCGAAGCGGAAGTGGCCCTGGAGCGCGTTGTGACCCTCGAGGTCCACGCTCGGGATCCCGTGGCCGCTTCCATCGCGGGTGTACGTGCTCGCCTTGCTGGCGTACACCGGTGACCCCGGGATCGTGCTGAAGACCGTCTCCGCCAACGTCGTCGGATTGCCCGTCGCACCGACGAATGGGGCCATCTCGGCCTCGACGAGCGAACCGATCTTCAGCCGGCCCTTGCCGCCTTCGACGGTGAACGCGATCGGGACGCGCTCCACGCCGACGACCTCGCCGATGAGGTTGGCGAGATCGGCGACGGCCCCGCCGAGCTGTCCGGTGAACAGCCGCAGGAGCGCGTCCTCCTGCTCCTTGGTCGCCCGGTCGTCGACGAAGACGACCGCCTTCCACGACTTGGGGATGAGGATGTTCTTCGGGATGTGGGCAGACACGGCCAGGATCAGCCCGTCGACGCCGACGCCGTCGATCGTGCCCGTCTCGATGCCCCACGCGATGGTGGTGTCACATGTCTTGTAGTCCGGGTCCTCGCCGACCCAGCAGGGGCAGAGGACGTTGCAGGTGCAGACCTCCAGGAGCCGTCCTTCGATCTCATAGGCCACGGTGCACCTCCGCTCGCTGTCGCCAGACGGTCGGTCGACTGACCGACATCGGTCAAGTGACCGAATATTGCCACTGGACGAGCGTTTGTCAAGGGGTCTCTGCTAGCATCGGGAGACCTCGAATCCCGCGCGGCCATGCCACGGTCGCGTATCAGCGGAGATCTCCCTGTGACCACCCCCACACAGCCGCCGGTCGACGCCGCGGACGATGTCGCCCCGGCCGTCGCCGACCTCGACACGATCGTCTCGCTCTCGAAGCGCCGCGGCTTCATCTACCCGTCGTCGGAGATCTACGGCGGCATCAACGCCGTGTGGGACTACGGCCCGCTCGGCGTCGAGCTCAAGAACAACGTCAAGCGCGCCTGGTGGCGTTCGATGGTCCAGGAGCGCGACGACATCGTCGGCCTCGACGCCGGGATCCTCATGCACCCCCAGGTGTGGGTCACGTCCGGGCACGTCGGGTCGTTCAGCGACCCGCTCGTGGAGTGCGCCACGTGCCGGCGGCGCTATCGGCTCGACGAGCTGCCCGGGGCCGAGGACCTGTCCGCGACGGACCTGCGTGACGAGGGGATCGTGCAGCGCCTCGGACTCGTGTGTCCGAACGACGGTGGCCCGCTCTCGGCACCGCGCCGGTTCAACCTCATGTTCAAGACGTTCATGGGACCTGTCGAGGAGGACGCGGCCGTCATCTACCTGCGTCCCGAGACGGCCCAGGGCTCGTACGTCAACTTCAAGAACGTCCTCCAGTCGTCCCGCAAGAAGCTGCCGTTCGGGATCGCCCAGATCGGGAAGTCGTTCCGCAACGAGATCTCGCCCGGCAACTTCGTGTTCCGGATGCGCGAGTTCGAGCAGATGGAGATGCAGTACTTCGTCCGCCCCGAGGCCGAGGCGGCGGCCGCGTTCGAGGAGTGGCTGCCGAAGCGCCTCGACTGGTACGGGCGCTACGGCGTCACGCCGTCCCGACTGCGCCTGCGCGAGCACGCCCCGGACGAGCTGGCCCACTACGCCAAGAAGGCGATCGACGTGGAGTACCGCTTCCCGTTCGGCTGGAAGGAGCTCGAGGGCGTCCACAATCGCGGCGACTTCGACCTGTCCCGGCACGCGGAGGCGTCGGGCGAGTCGCTCGAATACTTCGACCAGGCGACGAATGAACACGTCACGCCGTGGATCGTGGAGACCGCCGCCGGGGCCGACCGGGCGGCGTTCACGTTCCTCATCGACGCGTACCGAGAGGAGGAGGTCCGCGGCGAGACCCGCGTGTCGCTTGCCCTCCACCCGGAGCTGGCGCCGTACAAGGTCGCGGTGCTGCCGCTGCTCAAGAAGCGGCCGGAGATCGTCGAGCTGTGCCATCGCATCAAGGCCGACCTGCAGCGCTACACGATGGCGGTGTACGACGACACAGCCGCCATCGGGAAGCTCTATCGGCGCCAGGACGAGATCGGGACGCCGTGGTGCGTCACGGTCGATGTCGATTCGCTCGAGGACGGCGCCGTCACCGTGCGCGACCGCGACTCCATGGCGCAGGAGCGCGTACCCGTCGAGGGCGTGACCCGGCTGATCCTCGACCGCCTCGAGGCCGCGCGGGCCGGATGACCGTCGCCGACGCGATCGCGCGATCGGTCGATGCCTGGCTCGAGACGCTCGACCCGGCGCAGCGCGAGCGCGCGACCTTCCCGTTCGACACCGAGGAGCGGTTCGTCTGGGCGTTCACCCCGGGCGAGCGCAAGGGCCTGGCGCTGCGTGACATGGAGCCTCGGCAGCGCGAGGCCGCGATGGGCCTCGTGCGATCGTCGATGAGCGAGCGCGGCGCTCGCGAGGTGGCCGATGTCATCGAGCTCGAGACGGTCCTCGGCGCGCTCGAGCGCGAGGGGGGCCGGGCGAACGGACCTCGGCGCGACCCCGAGCTGTACTGGTTCGCGGTGTTCGGCGGCCCGTCGGAAGCCGCCCCGTGGTCGTGGCGGGTCGGCGGGCACCACGTCGCGATCCACATGACCGTCGCGGGTGGTCGCAGCGTCGGCAGCACGCCCTCGTTCCTCGGCGCCAACCCGGCCGTCGTGCCGTCCGGGCCGACCGCCGGCAGGCGCACGTTGCTTGGCGAGGAAGGGCTGGCGCGCGAGCTGCTCTCCAGCCTGTCGCCGGCACAGCGCGACGTGGCGGTCGTGGATCCGGTGGCTCCCCCCGAGATCCTCACCGGGAACAGCGCACGGGCCGACGCGCGCTCGGTCCCGCGCGGGATCCGGTATGACGACCTCCACGGCGCCGCTCGTCAGGGGCTCGAGCGCCTGATCCGCCACTATCTCGGCCGTGCCACCGACTCGATCGCCGAGGCGGACTGGCGGTCGGCGGTCGTCGACGGACTGCCCGAGACGAGCTTCGCGTGGGCAGGCCCCATCGAGCCGGGCCTTGGCCACTACTACGCGGTCCATGGCCCGCGCCTGCTGATCGAATACGACAACACGCAGAACGGCGCCAACCACATCCACGCCGTATGGCGCGATCTCGCCAACGATTGGGGCGAGGACCTGTTGGCAGCGCATTACCGGACGGGCCACGGGGCGCTGATCGACCGTTCCGGGTAGACAGTGTGCGTAGACTCCATCGAGTCCATGTCGGCCGAGCGGTGTGCGTCGGTCCTGGCGCGGACGAGGGAGGGTGTCACCAATGATGGCGATCTTCGGAGCGCTCCTGCCCAGGTTCGCGCTCCTTGTCGGGTGGACCAACGATCCGGGCTTCTGGAACGCGGTGTTCGGCTCGCAGCTGTTCCTGCTGCTCGGGTTCCTGGTCCTGCCGTGGACGACGTTGATCTATGGCTTCGTGTCGCCGAATGGCCTGAGTCTGCTCAACATCATCTTCCTGATCATGGCGTTCATGATCGACCTCGCCACGTGGGGCATCGGCGGGCTCGCCGCGCGCAAGCAGAGCTCGTACTACCGCGGCACCTGACGATCCCGAGGTCGGTCTCCGGGAGCTGGCAGCGCCTGGCGCCCTGAGCCTCAGCTGCGTCGCGACCACCGGGTCGCGGCCGCGAGCAACCCGACCACGCCGACCGCGGCGCCCGCGAGGGCGCCGCGGTGCATATCCGCCCAGAGCAGCGGGCTCGAGTCGGATGCCAGGTCGTCGAACGCGCCATGGGCACCGACGTCCGCCGCCACCGTGTCCTCGAGGTTGTCGGGCGTGCCGGGCCTGGCCGGGTCGTCCGACATCTGGCCCTGCCACGCACGGTTCGCCAGGTAGCGATCCATGAGGCCCGGGGCGATCCGTTGTCCGAGCACGCCGAGCACGGTCTGCCAGCCGACGAACATCTCGCGCCGTGGATGCTCGGCGACGAACAGGATCGCCCGTGCCGCGATCTCGGGCTGGTAGACCGGTGGCAATGGCTGCATCGCGCGCGGCAGCCGGCTCCGCACCCACGTGAACTGTGGCGTGTTGACCGCCGGCAGGTGGACCATCGAAACCCGAACGCCGCTCCGGTCATGGATCAGCTCGCCGCGCAGCGCGTCGGTGAAGCCGCGCGCGGCGGACTTCGCGCCGCAGTACGCCGCCTGCAGCGGGACGCTGCGGTACGCCAGCCCGGACCCGACCTGGACGATCACACCCCGGTCCCGGGGACGCATCCGGCGCAGTGCCGACTGCGTGCCGTACACGGTCCCGAGATAGGTCACGTCGGTCACGCGACGGATCTCGTCGCTCGGCAGCTGGTCGACAGGTCCCAACGTGCTCGTCATGGCGCCGTTCACCCAGACGTCGATCGGCCCGAGCTCGGCTTCCGTGCGGGTTGCCGCATCCTCGACCGCTGCCGCGTCGACCACGTCGAGCGGAAGCACGAGCGCCCGGCGGCCGATCGCCCGCACCTCGGCCGCGGCTGCCTCGAGGCGGTCCGCGTCCCGCGAGATCAGCGCGACGTCGTACCCTGCACGCGCGAACGCCCGTGCACTGGCGCGACCGACGCCGGCGCCCGCACCGGTGATGACGACGACGCTCACGACGCCTTCGTTTCGTCCGCGGAAGGCGGGCCGCTTGTCGGTTGGTCGTCGCCCGTCGCGATGCGAAGCGCTGCGGCCGTTCGACCCGGAGCGTGGTCGAGGGCCCAGCCCAGCAGTCGGGCCAGCATCCCGTCGTCGCCGGACACGGCATCCGGCGGGGGCACCTCGAGGACCAGCAACGACCCGTCCTGTTCCAGCACGTCGTGGTGGGCGGTCCCGTCGGCGTCGCGCTCGAACCGAATGTCGACCGTCGCCTCGCCGACCCGGAGCCCGCGCAGGGTGACCTCGGACAGCCAGGTCGGCAGGCGAGGTCGGACCAGCCCGAGGACGCCTGCGGGCGCGAACGGGTAGAGGCCGAGCATCACCTGCAGGCATTGGACGGTGGCGCTCGCCGACCACGCCTGCGGGCTCTGCGACGCGGGGTAGGGAAGGGGCGCCGGGAGGTCACGCCGATCGTGACCCGTCAGCGCCTCCGGCAGGCGAAGGTCGCGGCAGTGCGCGACCGCGCCGAACAGGCCCTCCAGGAGCTGGTCGAGGTGGTCGTCGAGGCCGTAGCGCTTGAGGCCGAGCGCGATCGTCGCGTTCTCGACCGGCCAGACCGCCCCGAGGTGATAGGCGAACGGGTTGTACGAGGGGTGCGCGCTCGAGAGCGTGCGGACGCCCCAGCCGGAGAACAGGTCGTCGGCCAGCAGGCGGTCGGCGACCATCTCGGCCTGCTCGGGCGGGACGATTCCGACGCCCAGCGCGTGACCGGCATTCGAGGCGATCGTGGCCACCGGCCGTCGCTTCGAGTCGAGCGCGATCGCGTAGAAGCCCTCGTCCGGGAGCCAGAAGGCCTCGTGCCAAGCCTTCCGGAGTGTCGCTGCTCGCGCGAGCAGCGGGTCGACGCGGGCGGCTGGCTCGTCGAGCGCGACCAGGATCTCGGCCATCCGCTGCAGCGCGATGAAGTGGAACGCCTGCTCCTCGATCGTCGAGATCGGGACATCGACGATGCTGCCGTCGGGATAGCGGATCGCCTCGTTGGAATCCTTCCAGCCCTGGTTCCTGAGCCCGTCGGTCGACGTGCTGGCGTATTCGAGGAACCCATCGCCATCGGTGTCGCCGATCGTCTCCGCCCACTCGACCGCGCGCATCGCGGCGTCGCGATGCTCCCGGAGCAGGGCGTCGTCGCCCGTCCAGTGCCACGCCTCCGACAGGCCGAGCACGAACATCGAACCCGTCGTCTGCGACCCGTAGTAGGCGCGGTGCGGCCGGATGCCGAGCATCGAGAGCGGGCCGCGGCGCATCTCGTGCACCATCCGGCCGGGTTGCTCCTCGGTCCAGGGGTCGGACCGCGTCCCCTGGGTCCGTGCCGCGACGCTCAGCGCTCCCCGGAGCGGCTCCGGACCGAGCATCGCGGCCTGCCAGCCGGCGGTGATCGCGTCTCGTCCGAAGAATCCGGTGTACGAGGGGACGCCGGCGTTGACGACCCACGCGGACCCGTCGGTCGTGGGTTCGAGCTCCCATGACCGGAGTGACAGCAGGTCGTCGGCCGCCCGCTCGACGGCGGGCCCGACGAGCGCATCGGTCGTGTCGACGCTGGTGCGGCGGCCGCGCCACATCGCCCCGATCCGGTCGCGATCCAGGGCGTCGGCCGGTCGGCGCCAGACGTCGTCGGCCAGCGATTCGAACGTGAGCTCGATGTCGCGGCCCTCGCGTGGCCCCAGGTCGAGGTCGAAGACCAGGCGGCGCGCGGACGGGGAGTCGTCGACCGGCTCGATGGTGGTCGGCGCCGGATCGGCCGTCACGGCGAGGCCACGGCGGTCCTCGCGACCGTCGTGGCGCCACTCGCCGATGATCGCCAGCCTTGTCGCCTGTGCATCCCATTCCGTCACTCGGTGGGGTTCGGGCGCGCCGGTCCTGGGCGGGCGGAGCCGATCGGTGAAGTCGGCGTCGATCTCGAGCGTGAGGCGTCCGGTCGTCGACTCCATCGACTCGTTCCGGATCGTGATGGTCTCGGCCATCCCACAGCCGATGCGGCGCTCGATGTGGATCGACCAGGTGTCCTGCGGGAGTCGCGGACCCTCCGGCGTGCCGCCGGGGCGGGGGACGACGAGCGTCGCCGACCAGTGCCCGGCGCTCGACGCGCACGAGCCGACCGGTTTCGGTCGTTCATCGTCCAGGCGGAGCTCGTACCGGGAAAGGATGCGGGTGTCGAGGTCGTAGAGGCCCTCGTCGGGCGGGTCGATCGTGCCGTCGGCACCGCAGAGGAGCACCGTGTAGCCGCTGTGCGCGACCGATCGCGCCGGCCGGATCGGGTCGACGTCCGAACCGGTCGGTCCGGATGGTGGCTCCTCGCGCTGACGCCGGGCATGGGAACGCGTGGCCGGGATGACCATGCCGCCGACGATGCATCGTGCCGCGCGTCGCGTGGCTGTCCGGCCTGGATCGCTGCGTTACAAGCGACGCGCAGTTGAGCGCGGGATGAGCGCCCGTTCGCACGATTGCGGGCGTGGATGACCACCGGATCGGCCGCGCGCTCCGCGAACTCCGGTTACGGGCCGGATTGCGGCAGGTCGACGTCGCAGCGCGGGCGGGCGTATCGCAATCGCTCATCTCGTCGATCGAGCACGGACAGTGCTCGACGCTGTCGATCGCGACGCTCCGGCGGGTGTTCGGCGCCGTCGGCAGCGGGTTCGAGGGCCAGGTGCTGTGGCGCGGGCCTTCCCTTGATCGTCTTCTGGACGCACGCCACGCTGCGCTCGTCGATGCGTCGGTCGTCCGTTTGCGGCGGCTCGGCTGGGACGTGACCCCGGAGCTGACCTATTCGATCTACGGCGAGCGCGGTTCGATCGACCTGTTCGGCAGCCGGGCTGACCGGCTGGCGGTGGTGGTCGAGGAGGTGAAGTCCGACCTGACGCGGGTGGAGGAGACACTCCGGAAGCTCGATGAGAAGGTCAGACTCGTCACCGAGCGGATCGGGCGGGAGCGGCTCGGCTGGGCACCATCTGCAGTCGGGCGTGTCCTCGTGTTACCTGACACGGATCGCGCTCGGCGGCAGGTCCGCGCCCATGCCGGCGTCTTCGACGTCGCGCTGCCCGCGCGAGGACCGGAGGTCCGCCGATGGCTCAGCGAGCCGGTCGGGGCACTGGCTGGCATCCTGTTCGTCGCGGATATCGCTCCGGATGGTCGTACCGGCGCCCGACCGGGCACCCAGCGCGTCCGGGTGCGCGCTGGGTCACGGATCCGTCGCGAACGCCATCCCAGCTGATCTCCGCGACCGATGGACCGTGAACGCCCGGCTGGCGCCGCCTAAGGCCGTCCCCATCGATGTTCGCGACGGATCTCGGGAGGGCCGCGCCCCTACTCGTCGTCGGCCGCGGCCGCGGCATCCGCGGCACCGGCCACGCCGCGAGGCTCCTTGCCCTTGGGCCAGTACAGCTCCTTGTGGACAGCCTCTTCGGGAAATCCTAGCTCGAGCAGCGTCGCCTCGGTCGTCTGGATCATGTCCGGGTTGCCGCACAGGTAGGCGACGGTCTCGTCGGGCCGCAGGCCCAGCTCCTCGATCACCGGCGCCACGATGGTCTCGACCCGGCCCGTCCGCCCGGTCCAATCGGCATTCGACGGATCACCTGGCCGCGAGATCGTCGGGACGAACGTGACCGGGTACTCGCCGCTCGACTGCCAGTCCTCGACGATGTCGCGGTAGCCCAGGTCCTGCACGTGGGACACGCCGTTGAGGAACACCGCGCGACGTGGACGGCCGTCGATGAGGGCCTGGCGCATCATCGCGATGAACGGGGCGTTGCCGGTCCCGGAGCTGACGAACAGGTGCGTGCGGTCGTCGTCCGGCTGGAGCGTGAACTTGCCCTTCGGCCCGATCATCCGCATCCGATGGCCGACCGGCAGGTCCCACAGCACCGGCGTGAACGTGCCGCCCTGGACGAGTCGCAGGTACATCTCGTAGCCGGTGGTGCCGGCGTCGCTCGGCGCGGAGGCCACGGAGTACGGCCGCTGCACGATCCGCCCGTCGACGAACACGCCGATCGTCATGTACTGGCCCGGCTCGAACGGGGTCGGCTCGCCGTCGAACTTCACCCAGAAGTAGGCGAGGCTCTCGTGCTGGTCGACCCGTCGGATGAGCGACGCGTTGTAGCGCTCGTCGTCGGCGGCGATGAGGCCGGTCGGGGCGGCGTTCGCGAGCTCGGTCACGCCACGATGGTACCCGCCGCCGGACGCACGGCGGGCGGGCCATTCGGCCCGCCCGCACCATGACGATGGACTGGACCGCCGGTCAGGCCGGGTCTCCTGCCCGCGGCAGCCGACCGACCGGCGCCCGGCACCGTCCCGCAACCGAGCGGTGCCCGAACGCGACGGTACAATCCGCGGACATGACCACGACCATGACCGCGGACCGGCCGCACAAGGCGGCCAAGCGCTACATCTACGCGTGGGGCGAGGGCGGGGCCGAGGGCAGCGCCCAGATGCGCGACCTGCTCGGCGGCAAGGGCGCGGGTCTCGCGGAGATGACCAAGGCCGGCCTGCCGACACCGCCGGGCTTCACGATCACGACCGAGGCCTGCAACGACTACTTCGCCAACGGCGAGCGCCTGCCCGACGGCCTGTGGGACGACGTCCTCGAGGCCGTCAAGGAGGTCGAGCGCCGGACCGGCAAGGGCTTCGGCGACCCGGCCAACCCACTCCTCGTGAGCGTCCGCTCGGGAGCCAAGTTCTCGATGCCCGGGATGATGGACACGGTCCTGAACCTCGGGCTCAACGAGGCGACGCTGCAGGGACTCGATCGCGCTCACGAACAACGAGCGCTTCGGCTGGGACGCCTACCGCCGGTTCATCCAGATGTTCGGGCGGATCGTGATGGAGGTCAGCGCCGATCGCTTCGACCACGCGCTCGAGGCCGCCAAGGGACGACGCGGGGCCGCCCAGGACACCGACCTCGACGCGGACGCGCTCAAGGAGCTCGTCGCCGAGTTCAAGTCGATCGTGCGGGCGGACACCGGCACCGACTTCCCCGACGACCCCAACGAGCAGCTCGACCTCGCGATCAAGGCCGTATTCGCCAGCTGGTTCGGCAAGCGCGCCCGCGACTACCGCAAGAACCAGGACATCGCGGACGACCTCGGCACGGCCGTGAACGTCGTGACGATGGTGTTCGGCAACATGGGCGACGACTCGGGAACCGGCGTCGCGTTCACCCGCGACCCGAACACCGGCGAGAAGACGCTGTTCGGCGAGTACCTGACCAACGCCCAGGGCGAGGACGTGGTGGCCGGCATCCGGACCGCGCCGAAGATCTCGCAGATGCAGACCGACATGCCCGAGGTGTACGCCGAGTTCCAGCGCATCGGCCAGCAGCTCGAAGCGCACTACCGCGACGTCCAGGACCTCGAGTTCACGATCGAGCGCGGGCGGCTGTACATGCTCCAGACACGGTCCGCGAAGCGGACGGCGGCCGCGGCGGTACGCATCGCCGCCGACATGGTCGACGAGGGCACGATCACCAAGGAGGAGGCGATCGCCCGCATCGAGCCCGCCCATGTCGACCAGCTGCTGCGGGACACCTTCGACCCGAAGGCGCTCGAGACGGCCAAGCGCATCGTCAAGGGCCTCAACGCGTCCCCGGGTGCGGCGGTCGGGCGGGCCGTGTTCGATGCCGACACCGCCGTCGAGTGGGTCGAGAACGGCGAGAAGGTGGTCCTCGTCCGCATCGAGACGTCGCCCGACGACTTCCACGGCATGGCCGTGTCGCAGGGCATCATCACGGCCCGTGGCGGCGCGACGTCGCATGCCGCGGTCGTCGCCCGCCAGATCGGCAAGCCGTGCGTGGCCGGCTCCGCGGACCTCGCGATCGACTACGCCACGAAGTCCGCGTCGTGCGCCCGCACCGGCATCGACTTCAAGGAGGGCGACTGGGTCAGCCTCGACGGCTCGACCGGCGACATGTACCTCGGCCAGCTGCCCACCGTGAGCGCCCGGTTCGAGGATCAGCCCGAGCTCCAGAAGGTCCTCGGCTGGGCCGACGAGATCCGCCGCATGGGCGTGTGGACCAACGCCGACAAGCCCGAGGAGGCCGCCCAGGCGCGGGGATACGGCGCGGAGGGCATCGGCCTGTGCCGCACCGAGCACATGTTCCGCGAGGGCGACCGGCTCGAGATCGTCCGTGGCGCGATCCTGGTCGCCAACCAGGCCACCCGCGCCAAGGCCAAGGCCGCTGCGGGCGAGCCGCTCAGCGGCGACGAGCGGGAAGCCGTCGACACGTTCGACGCGGCGATGGCCAAGCTCGAGGTGCTCCAGCAGGGCGACTTCGAGGGCATCTTCCGGGCGATGGACGGGCTGCCGGTGGTCATCCGGCTCATCGACCCGCCGCTCCACGAGTTCCTGCCGAACCTCGAGGAGCAGCTCGTCAAGGTCACCCGTGCCGAGTCCACCGGCGGCGCATCGGAGGACGACAAGGAGCTGCTCGCGACGATCAAGTCGATGCACGAGCAGAACCCGATGCTCGGCCTGCGCGGGGTTCGCCTCGGCCTGATGATCCCGGACTTCGTGAAGGTCCAGACACGGGCCATCCTCAACGCCCAGATCGCGGTGAAACGAGCCGGCGGCAACCCGATCGCCAAGATCATGATCCCGCTGGTCGGTCACCCCAACGAGCTGCGGCAGACCAAGGCACTGCTCGAAGCCGAGGTCGAGGCGGTCGAGGCCGCGGCCGGCGGCGTCGACGTCGACTACAAGTTCGGCACGATGATCGAGGTCCCGCGCGGCGCGCTCGTCGCCGACGAGATCGCCAAGGATGCCGCGTTCTTCAGCTTCGGCACGAACGATCTCACCCAGATGACGTTCGGCTACAGCCGCGACGACGCCGAGGGCGGCTTCCTGCTCAAGTACGTCGAGGACGGCATCCTGCCGGTCAACCCGTTCCAGACGCTCGACGATGCCGTCGCGGGCCTCATGAAGATCGCCGTCGAGAAGGGCCGAGCGACCCGGCCCGACCTCGAGGTCGGCATCTGTGGCGAGCACGGGGGCGATCCGGCATCGATCTTCAAGTGCGAGGCGCTCGGGCTCGACTACGTGTCGTGCTCGCCGTTCCGCGTCCCCGTCGCCCGTCTGGCCGCCGCTCAGGCCGCGCTCACCGCGGCCACGGAACGAGACAAGTAGGGCGAAGGCAACGAATTCTCGTGATTCTTGTGGCGTAACCGGGTTTCTTCCGGTGTAGTCTAGGGTCCTGCAGGGGGCTTGGACGCGTGCAGTTCGACATCAGCCACTGGATCGAAGCCTTGCGACTCGGGACCACGATGGTCCCGGCCGCTCTTGTCGCCATGGTCTTGCTCGGCGGTCCGACCGCCGCGTGGCTGCTGTATCGCTTCGTCGTCCAGCCTCGGTCGAGCCGCTATCGCGGCGCCGACCCCTCGTCGATGTGGATCTGTGCCAGCTGTCGATCGGTGAACGACCTGCGCCTCACCCGCTGCTACCGATGCGACGCGCCCCAGCAGGACGTCGAGGTCATCGACCCGCATCCGGCCGGACCCGTGCGGCTGACCCCGGTCGGCCCCGGCCTCGATCTCGGCGGCGCGAGCGTGGTCGGTGGGCCGCGCCCCATCACGCAGATCGGATTGGCGCCCGACGTCTGGGCGGTCGAGGAGGACGATTGGGGCGCAGAGGTCGAGGACGACCAGGCGGCCCTCTCCGCGGTGGGCGCGATGACCGAGGTCGCTGCGGCGCCCGGTGGTCGAGGCGCCGCGCGGGCACCCGAGATGCCGCTCGCACCGCCGCCGCGACCGCCGGCCGCGCCACCCCGTCGCGCGGTGGTCGCCGGTCCGACGACCGATCCTGACGGCACGCCCGCGGCGTGACCGCGGGCCCGAACGAGCGGGCCCGGCATCGGGTCCTCATCGTCGGGGGTGGCTTCGCGGGTCTGTACGCCGCCCGTAGTCTCCGGAGCGACCCCGAGGTCACGGTCACGCTGCTCGACCGGCGCAACTTCCATCTCTTCCAGCCCATGCTCTACCAGGTCGCGACCGGTGCCCTGTCGCCGGGCGAGATCGCCCAGCCCCTGCGCTCGGTCCTGTCCCGTCAGCGCAATGCGACCGTCATCCTCGGCGAGGCGGTGGGCATCGACGTCGACCGGCATGCGGTCCTGGTCTCCGACGGCGGGCCGATCGCCTACGACACGTTGATCGTCGCGACCGGCGCGCATCACACGTTCTTCGGACACGATGACTGGGCGAAGCACGCCCAGGGCCTGAAATCGCTCGAGGACGCGTTAGAGATCCGGCGGCGCATGTTCATCGCGTTCGAGGCGGCGGAACGGGAAGCCGATCCGGAGCGGCGTCGCGAGTGGATGACGTTCGTGCTGGTCGGCGGCGGCCCGACGGGCGTCGAGCTGGCCGGGTCGCTCGGCGAGATCGCCCGCGACACGCTGCGGCGCGACTTCCGGGCGATCGATCCGAAGGACACGCGCATCGTCCTGGTCGAGGCGATGGACCGGGTGCTCCCGACCTACCCGCCCGACCGGTCCCGGTCCGCCCGGAAGCAGCTCGAGCGGCTCGGGGTGACCGTTCGGACCGACACGACCGTCACCCACATCGATGACCGCAGCGTGCGCGTCCGCCCCACGGCCGATGCGAACGCCCCCGAGGAGGTCATCCCGACCCGGACCGTGCTGTGGGGCGCGGGCGTGCAGGCCTCGTCGTTCGCCCGCAGGGTGGCCGAGGCCGCCGGCGCCACGACCGACAAGGCCGGGCGGGTCATCGTCGAGCCCGACCTGACCGTGCCGGGCCACCCGGAGATCTTCGTGGTCGGCGACGCGGCCGTGCAGCCGTGGAAGCCGGAGCGCGCCACCCCCGGCGTCGCCCAGGGCGGCATCCAGGGCGGGTCCTACGCGGCCAAGGTCATCCGGCGGCGGATCCTCGGTCGTCCGTGGGAGCCGTTCCGCTATTCGAACCACGGAGACGTGGCGGTGATCGGTCGGCTGTCGGGCGTGACCGACATCCCGTGGATGGGCCCGTTCGGCCGGCAGGGCGGGTTCCTCGCGTGGCTGCTGTGGCTCGGCATCCACATCGCGTACCTGATCGGGTTCGCCAACCGGCTGATCGTGCTGGTGCGCTGGGGATGGTCGTTCCTGACCCACGGTCGCTCGACACGGCTGATCACCGGCGGCCCACTGCTGCCGCCGATCCAGGAGCCCGAGCCGCCGGTCATCGCGCCGTCGGAGGAGGAGGAAGCGGCCGCGGCAGAGGCGGAGGCCGGGGCCGTCAGAAGGTGATCACCTGGCGGGCGTACCGCCCACCGCGCATCGCCTCGAACGCGTCCTCGAGGTCGTCGAGGCCGATCCGCCGATCGATCAGGCGGCCGACCGGCAGTCGACCCTCGAGCACCCATGCGGCGTAGCGAACGAAGTCGACGGCCGGCTCGGCCGACCCGTAGTTCGAGCCGATGATCCGCCGCGACCCGTCGACGAACGGGTAGACCTCGAACGACGCCCGCTCGCCGAGCGGGGTCATGCCCGACCAGCACGGTCGTCCCACCGACCGGCACGGCCTCGATCGCGAGCTCGGCCGTCGCGGCCAGGCCGATCGCCTCGAACGCGAAGTCCGGTCCGCCGTCGGTCAGCTCGCGCAGTGCCTTGATGGTCTCGCCCGGGTCGTTGGAGGCCAGCAGCGTGTCGGTCGCCCCGACCTCCCGCGCGACGTCGAGCTTGGCGGCCACGCGGTCGATCGCCACGATCCGCGACGCCCCGGCGACCGCGGCGCCCATCACGCACGACAGCCCGACCCCGCCCAGACCGATCACCGCGACCGACGACCCAGCCGGGACCTCGGCGGTCTTGAGCACCGCGCCGACACCCGTGGTCACGCAACAGCCGATGAGCGCGGCCGCAGCCGGGTCGACGCCGTCCGGGAGCGGGATCGCCGCCGCCGCCGGCACGACCGACGCCTCGGCCATCGTGGCGATCGCGCAGTACGACCGGACGCCACGGAACGCGGTCTCGCCGTCGAGCAAGGTGTGCCGGTACGACGGGGAGTCGGGACAGGCCCACACCGCACCCCGCCGGCATGACCGGCAGCTCCCGCACGGGATCAGCCAGGACAGCGCGACGAGCTGACCGACACCGGGCGTGGTCACGCCCGGCCCGACCGCCTCGACCACGCCGGCGCCCTCGTGACCGAGGACGATCGGGGTCGGACGGTCCCACTCCCCGTCGCGGACGTGCAGATCGGAATGGCACACGCCGGCGGCCAGCATCCGCACCCGGACCTCGCCGGCACGTGGCTCGATGAGCTCGAGCTCGCGGACCTCGACCGGTCGCCCGACCGTCTCGAGCACCGCCGCGCGCGCGACGGTCGTCACGTCTCGGCCGACCGGCGCCGCTCGACGGGCCGGGCTGGCATGTACGGGACGTAGTCGGGCCACCACATCGCGGCATCGACCGCCGCCTCCGGGTCGCTCGACCCGGCCTCGCGGGCCACGGCGATCGCGATGGCCCGTGACACCTCGCGCAGCGCGGTGACCGGCGGGTACAGCGCTCCCGCGGCCAGCCGTTCGTCGGTGACGGCCGCGGCCAGGGTCTCAGCGGCGAGCAGGAACATCCGGTCGGTCACGGTCGGTGCCTCGGCGACGATCGCCCCGAGGCCGACGCCCGGGAACACGAAGACGTTGTTGGCTTGGCCGATCTCGATCCTTCGCCCGTCGGGCAGCTCGACCGGCTCGAACGGTGAGCCGGTCGCGACGAGGGCACGCCCGTCGGTCCACGCCAGCACGTCGGCAGGGCTGGCCTCCACGACCGAGGTCGGGTTGGACAGCGGCAGCACGATCGGTCGCTCACCCGGCCCCAGCGCCTCGAGCATCGCGGCCACCACGTTGCGATCGAACGTGCCGCCCACCCCGGTCGTGCCCACGAGGACCGTCGGACGCACCCGCCGGATCGTCTCGATGAGGTCCGGCGTCGTGCCATCGACCGCGGCCGCCGACAGCGTCGACTTCGACGGATCGAGGTCCGTCCGACCGGCGTGGCACAGGCCCTTCGAGTCGACCAGTGCGGTCGTCTCGACGCCCGCCAGCCGAAGGAGACGTGCGATGCCGATGCCCGCCGCACCGGCCCCCGCCAGCACGACCCGCGTGGTCGCGAGCGAGCCGCCGGTCGCCCGCAGGCCGGCCAGCACTCCGGCGAGGACGACGGCGGCCGTGCCCTGGACGTCGTCGTTGAACGACGGCACCCGCCCCTGGTAGCGGTCGAGCAGGCGCAGCGCATTCTGCTGCTTGAAGTCCTCGAACTGGATCAGGCAGCCCGGCCACACCTCGGCGACGGCGTCGACGAACGCCTCGACCAGCGCGTCGTACTCGGCGCCGCGCAGCCGCGGCGCCCGATGGCCGAGGTACAGCGGATCGGCGAGCAGTGCCGGGTTGTCGGTCCCCACGTCGAGCGACACCGGCAGCGTCAGCGAGGGGTGGATGCCGCACGCGGCGGTGTACAGCGCGAGCTTGCCGATCGGGATCGCCATCCCGCCCGCGCCCTGGTCGCCAAGACCGAGGATGCGCTCGTTGTCGGTCACGACGATGAGCCGCACGTCCCCGAACGGCCCCTGCCGCAGGAGCTGCGGGATGCGGTCGATGTCGGCCGGCGTGATCCACGTCCCGCGGGTGCGACGGACGATGTGGCTGAACTCCTGGCACGCCCGGCCGACCGTGGGCGTGTACACGATCGGCAGGAACTCCTCGAGGTGCTCGGTGAGCAGTCGATAGAACAGCGTCGCGTTGCGGTCCTGGAGCGCGGCGAGGCCGATGTACCGCTCGAGCGGGTCGGTCTTGACCCGGATGTGCTCGAGCTCGAGCTCCATCTGCTCGTCGATCGAGAGGACCCGCGCCGGCAGCAGGCCGCCGAGACCGAACGCCTCGCGCTCGTCGGCCGGGAACGCGAGGTCCTTGGTCAGCAGCCGCGTCCCGAGCAAGGCCGGGCCGGTCACCGCGATGCGGGCGGGTCGGCCGGCGACGATGTCGTCGAACGGGGGGCGCAGGGGACGCACGGCGCCAGTATCGTTGGGCGATGGACCCTCTGCCCCCCGGTTTCCGCTGGCCCGACGGCTACCGCGCGGCCGCGATGTTCACGTTCGACGTCGACGCCGAGGCGGTCATGCTCACGGACCATCCCGAGGTCGTCGACTACCTCGATGTGATCGGCCACCAGCGCTACGGGCCGCTCGTGGCGGTGCCGCGCCTGCTGCGCATGCTCGACCGGCGGAAGCTGCGCACGACGTTCTTCGTGCCGGGCTGGGTCGCCGAGGCGTGGCCGGCGGTCGCCCGGTCGATCCGCGATGCCGGCCACGAGATCGGTCATCACGGCTACATGCACGAGAGCGTGCGCGGCACGGACGAGGCGACCGAGGAGGGGTACCTCGTGCGCGGGCTGGAGGCGCTGGACACGGTGCTCGGCCTGCGGCCGATCGGGTATCGACCGCCGTCGTGCGACATGAACTTCCGGACGCCCGACCTGCTGGCCCGGCACGGGTTCACGTACGAGTCCGGGATGATGGATGCCGATCACCCGTACCGGTGGGCGTCGGGGCTGATCGAGCTGCCGATGCATTGGAGCCTCGACGACTGGAATCGATACAACTACGTGCCCGGCTATGCGGCCTCGCCGATCCTGCGGCCGTCGGAGGTGTGCGACGCGTGGGGCGAGGAGCTCGAGGCGGTCGTCGAGGTCGGCGGGCTGTTCGACCTGACGATGCATCCGTTCATCTCCGGCCGGCCGGCACGCGCGGCGGCGCTGGAGGGGCTGATCGAGCGAGCGCAGTCGATGGACGGCGTGTGGGTCGCCGCAGGCGACGAGATCGCGGCCTGGGTCGCGGGCCTGGACCTGCCTGGCGTGGTGCACGAACCGCCGGTCGTGTAGGACCGGAGGCATCAGGGGACGGCGGGCACCACCTTCAGCACGCCCACCATCCCGTACGCCTCGTGGCCGGGCAGGTGACAGATGAACCGGTACGAACCGGGCTCCTCGAACACCACCGTCGTCGACACCGTCGAACCGGCGGGCAACGACACCTCGGTCGGGCGCTGGCCGTGATGGGGTTCCGTGCCGGTCCGATGGCGGTCGTGGAACGCCTCGTCGCCGACGAGCCACTCGTGCTCGATCGGGTCGGTGTTGACCAGGGTGACCGTGACCGGGACACCGGCCGTGGCGACCACCTCTACCGGGGTGAACCGCGAGAAGTGGATGCCGATCCGTGTGGACCCCTGCGCCTGAGCCCCGAGACCCGGCGCCCGGACCCACGCCGCGGCGATCCCGGCCAACCCGAGCGACAGCACGATCCCGCCGACCAGGGCGAGGCGCCCGGGCCGGCGGGGGACGAGATCCATCACGCGGCCCGGTAGCCCGAGCCCATCTGGTGGCGGGTGATCAGGACGAGGATCGCCCCGATGCTGATCGTCATGAACGCAACCGCTGCGAACCAGCGGATCGAGGCCATCACGGTCGGGTCGGCCGCACCGGGCATGTCGAGCCCCGCGTCGACACGGGACGGTGAACCGGCACCCGACGCATCGATCGCCAGGTCGTAACCCAGCTGCGGCGCATCGGCGTCGATGGCGACCTTGGTCAGCCACGCGGTCGTCGGCACCCACTCCATGCCGCGGTCGGATCGAAGGTCGGACAGCAGCAGGTCGGACGCCTTCCGCGAGTGCTCGAGACGCATCCCGTTGAACCCGTCCGGGGCCGGCAGCATCGCCGGTGCCACGTCGGTCAGGAGGTACACGTCGGCCTCGACGGTCTCGCCCTGGCCCTTGCCGAGGCCCAGGATCCGCAGCGGGACCCACGGATTGTCGGTCGGGATCGTGATGTGGACCGACGTGCCATCGCCGATGTTCTGGCCGCGAGCCGCGGCCGCCTCGCCATCGAACGCCGCGGCGAGGAAGATCTCGCTGCGCTGCGCGTAGAAGTCGAGGACCTCCGGGGCGTCGGGCGGGAGGCGGAAGCCGTGGTCGGTCGCCCACGTCCCGACCTCCTGGGCGCCACCGCGCAGGACCGTGATGTCGAGGGCGTCGATCGTGACCTCCATGAGGACCTCGGCCTCACCGGCCGCCGCGGACCGGGCCCCGAGGAAGAAGTCGGCCTCGGGCGCCGGGTTCGTCTCGCGGATCAGGCGCTGGAGCGTCCAGTCGCCGCCCTTCTCGACGCTCGACGGGACCCCGGGGAGCGGCGTCAGGCTCCCGAAGGACCCCCCGCCACCGGCGAACTCGAACGAGGTGACGTAGTGCTCGACCCCGTCGTGGTAGCCCGCGAACGTCGTCGTCCGCAGGAGGTTGACGGCCCCGTTGGGACCGATGAGCCCGCCGCAGGCTAGAGCGGGGGCCGCACTCAGGGCGACCAGGAGGAGGCCGGCGGCGAGGGCCATGGAACGCCTGCCGGCACGGGTGATCGATCGCATCGGAACGATCCTCCTGTGGACGGACCATCCCCCCACTTGGGTCGGCTCCGTCAGGTCGGTTCGACGCGCGATCGGGGCCGGATGTTCCGTCCCGGTGCGTCCTAGCCCCATCGCCGGGTGGCGCCGGACCACTCCGACCGGGCAGACTGCCCGCATGCGAACCCTGCCCGCGCTCCTTGCCGGCCTCCTGTTGCTCATCACGGCGATCCCGGTCGCCGCGGGCAACTTCCCCGCCAGAGACGCCCGATACCACACGTACGCCGAGATGGTGGCCGAGGTGAACGACGCCGTCGCCGACCATCCCGCCATCGTCCGGAAGCTGACCATCGGGGAGAGCCACCAGGGCCGCGCCATCGTGGCCGCGAAGATCTCCGACAACGTCGCGACCGACGAGAACGAGCCCGAGGTGCTGTTCGACGCGCTGCACCACGCCCGCGAGCACCTGACCGTGGAACAGGCCCTGGCGGTCCTGCGCTGGCTGACCGACGGCTACGGCTCGAACTCGACCATCAGGGGATTGGTCAATGGCCGCGAGATCTTCATCGTGTTCATGGTCAACCCCGACGGGGGCGAGTACGACGTGAACCCGAGCGGCTACCGGGCCTGGCGCAAGAACCGCCAGCCCAACTCGGGCAGCTCGTACGTGGGCACCGACCTCAACCGCAACTACGACTACCACTGGGGTTGCTGCGGCGGGTCGTCGGGCGCGACGTCGTCAAGCACATACCGTGGGCGGCGCGCCTTCTCCGCGCCCGAGACCCGGGTGATCCGCGACTTCATCAACAGCCGGATCGTCGGCGGTCGCCAGCAGATCCGCGCCGCCATCACGCTGCACACGGCGGGTGAGCAGGTCCTCTGGCCGTACGGCTACACGCGGACCGACGTCCCGGCCGACATGACCCGTGACGACTTCGCCGCGCTGGCGGCACTCGGCCGGCAGATGGCGGCCCGCAACGGCTACACGCCGATGCAGTCGAGCTCGCTGTACGTGACCGACGGCGACGAGATCGACTGGGCGTACGGGCGCCACCGCATCTTCATGTACACGTTCGAGCTGTACCCGCGCGGGGTGAGCTCGACCAGCCGGTTCTACCCGGCGGATGAGCTCATCAGCCGCGAGACCGAGCGCAACAAGTCGGCGATCCTGTACCTGATCAGCGCGGCCGGCTGCCTGTACTCGGCGATCGGCAAGACGCAGACCCACTGCGGGCCGCTCAACGACGACTTCGAGGCGCCCCGTGGCTGGGCGGCGGACCCGCTCGGCGACGACACCGCGTCGGCAGGTGCCTGGCAGCGCACCAACCCCAGCGCCACGACCTACCAGGCGGGAACCGTGACGTCGGGCTCGCTGGCGCTCGTCACCGGCGGTCCGGCGGGCTCGACGTCGTACTCGTATGACGTCGACGGCGGGGCGACCTCGATCCGCTCCGCGCCGATCCGGCTCCCGAACCCGACCGGGCGGCTGACGTTCCGGTTCTACTTCGCCCACGGCTCGAACTCGAGCTCGGCCGACCGGTTCGAGGCGTTCGTCGAGGAGGCGGACGGGACGCGCATCCGCGTGCGCGGCGAGACCGGTGCGGCGAACGTCGATCGACCGAGCTGGTCCTCGGCATCGATCTCGCTCGCGCGGTGGGCGGGGCAGACGATCCGGATCGTGTTCATGGCGACCGATGCGGGTGCGGGCTCGCTGGTCGAGGCCGCGGTCGACGACGTGCGGATCACGCGACCGTAGGGTCAGCGGGGGAGGCTGACCCGGAACGTGGTGCCGGTACTCCCCGTGGCCTCGACCTCGAGGCTGCCACCGTGGGCCGTCACGAGGTGGCGGGCGATGGCCAGCCCGAGCCCGGAGCCGCTCGACCCGGCACCCTTCACGAACCGGTCGAACACGTGAGGGAGGAGGGCCGGGTCGATGCCCGGGCCGGTGTCCGCGACCCGCAGCACGAGCCGATCGTCCGACGCCTCCCCGCGGACCGTGACCGTGCCACCGGCTGGGGTGTGCCGCACCCCGTTCGCGACGAGGTTGGCGAGCACCTCACGGAGCCGGACCGGGTCGACGTCGACGATCGGGAGATCGGCCGGGACTTCGGCCGTGACGGTCACCCCGGCCGTGCCCGCGGTGCCCTGGAACGACCGCACGACCTCGTCGATCAGCACGTCCGGATCGGTCGGCTCCGGGTGCAGCTGGAGCGTGCCGGCCTCCGACAGCGCCACCGTCCGCAGGTCGTCGATGAGGCGCGACATGACCCGCGTCTCCTCGAGGATCGCCGACAGGTGCGCCTCGTCGGCCGCGTGGACGCCGTCGATCATCGCCTCGAGGTTGCCGGAGATCACGGTCAGCGGGGTGCGCAGCTCGTGGCTCACGTCGTTGAGCAGCGTGCGCCGCTGGTCCTCGTCGCGCTGGAGCCGCTCGACCATCGTGTTGAAGCCGCGGACCAGCTGGCGCATCGGGCGCCAGCCACGGGCCGGGGGCTCGACGCGGGTCGTGTAGTCGCCGGCCTCGACGCGCTTCGTGGCATCGACCAGCGTGTCGAGCGTCCGGGCCGACCGCCGGAAGCCGCCGCTCAGCCCCAGGAGCACGGCGACGACCACGGCGATCGCGATCACCACGGGGAGTGGCCCGAGCTGCGCGAAGCCCGTGGCGATCGCCGTCACGATCGCCCAGGCCACGACCAGGAAGACGATCGCGAACAGACAGCCGAAGAACGGGAACGGCCCCGGTCCTCGCCCGCCGTGCCACTCGCCCTGCCTGCGCCGGCGCCACATCTCGCGGCGCTTGCTGTCCCAGTCCTCGCTCATCGGTCGTCGGCCAGCCGGTAGCCCACCCCGTACACCGTCAGCACGTAGCGTGGCTGGCGGGGATCGGGCTCGATCTTGCGGCGCAGGTTCTTGACGTGCGAGTCGATCGCCCGTTCGTAGCTCTCGAACGCGACGCCACGCAGCTCGTCGAGCAGCTGGCTGCGGGTGAAGATGCGACCCGGCTGGCGGGCGAGGGTCGCGAGGAGCGTGAACTCGGTCGGGGTGAGGTCGACCGACGTGCCGGCCACCTCGGTCCGCATCCGGGGCACGTCGAGCGTCAGCTCGCCGACCCGGATCACGTCGTCGTCACCGGGCGGGCGATCGGCCCGGCGCAGTACGGCCTTGACCCGGGCGACGAGCTCGCGCGGCGAGAACGGCTTGGTCAGGTAGTCGTCGGCACCGAGCTCGAGCCCGAGCAGCTTGTCGAGCTCGTCGTCGCGGGCGGTGACCATGACGATGGGGATCGAGCCGTCCGCACGCAGGGCCTTGGTCACGTCCAGGCCGTCGAGGCCGGGCAGGCCGAGATCGAGCACGACCAGGTCGGGTCGATCGCGGCGGGCCGTCTCGAGGGCCATGGCGCCGTCGGTCGCGGCGATCACGCGGAAGCCGGCGTGCTCGAGGTAGTCGCGTGCCAGGTCGACGATCCGCGGCTCGTCGTCGACGACGAGGATCGTCCTCGTGGGTGTCACGGGCTGCATCGTAGCGACACGGAGGCGCCCTCCCGGGCGATGCCGGGAGGGCGCGATCGATGCCGCGCCGGCGTCAGGCGCCGGGGTCCTTCGGTGGAGTGCCCTCGTGCGACTGCCGATGCAGCTCGTCGAAGGTCTCCTGGAAGCGGGCTCGATGGTCGTGGTTGCCCCATTTGCCGTAGCCACCCGGTCCGCCGGGGCCGCCGTAGCCGCCCGGTCCGTAGCCGCCCCAGCCCCGGCCGCGCCACGTGGCGGCGCGGATCAGCGCGAAGAGCAGGAACAGGAAGAACAGGCCGGCGAAGATCCCGAAGAACGGGAAGCCGCCGTGGCCCCAGCCCCAGCCGTAGCCGTACGGAACGGCTGCCACCGGGGTGACGACGGTGCCGGCGGGGGCGGTGGCGACGGCCGTGGTGACCGCGGTCGAGACCCCCGCCTGGTAGGCGACGCTGGCGACGATCCCGCCGCCGACGAGGACCGCCGTGACGATGAGGAAGCCGATGAACAGATTTCGCATGGTTGCGTGAGCTCCTTTCTGGGTCGTCATACTCACGCCGGAATGTGGAATGGAGATGGAGGCGCCGGGGAGGGCTGGTGATGTCAGAAGCGGCCGCAGGCGACGCCGAGGTCCTGGGTGGTCGCAACCTGCCGATGTGTCCGCTGTGCGGCAACGGCACGTTCCGGCGCGAGGAGGGCAAGTTCGACAGCGCCTGGGGGCTCACTGCCCACCGGGTGCTGATGCTCATCTGCGAGCGATGCTCGTACGTGCTGACGTTCTACGACGGCAACACGATCTTCGACTTCGACTGACCCCACGTCCGGCGTCGTTCGCCCGGAGCATGTGGTGCGATCGAATGTAGTCCCACATCCACCGGGTGCATACGGACGGTCCGCGCCAGCACTGCATACCCATCGGGTGCATGTGGGACTACATGACGTCGAGACCGGCCGCCGGCCGCCTACCATCGCGGCGTGACCGACCACCCACCGCGCTCGCTGATCGCGGCCATCGACCAGGGGACGACCAGCAGTCGATGCATCCTGTTCGATCATGCCGGCCGCCCGGTCGCGAGCCACCAGCTCGAGCACCAGCAGATCACGCCGCGGCCGGGCTGGGTCGAGCACGACCCCGACGAGATCCTCGAGCGCGTCCTCACGTCCGTGAAGGTCGCGCTGCGCGAGGCCGGCGTCGATGCGAGCGCGCTGGCCGCGGTCGGCATCAGTAACCAGCGGGAGACCGCCGTGGTCTGGGACCGGCGCACCGGTCGGCCGGTTCATGACGCGATCGTCTGGCAGGACACGCGGACGGCCGATGCCGTCGCCCGTATCGGGGAGGTCGATCGCTATCGAGCGACCACCGGCCTGCCGGTGTCGACCTACTCGAGCGCGCTGAAGCTGCGCTGGATCCTCGACCACGTCGAGCGCGACCCGGCCGAGCTGGCGTTCGGGACGATCGACTCGTGGCTGCTGTGGCACCTGACCGGCGGCGTGCACGCGACGGACGTGACGAATGCCAGCCGGACGATGCTCATGGACCTCGAGACCCTGGACTGGGACCCGTCGATCCTCGACGAGCTCGGGATCCCGATGTCGATGCTGCCGGACATCCGCGGCTCGTCGGAGCCGTATGGGACCGGGGTGGGCGACCTCGACGGCGTCCCGATCGCCGGCATCCTCGGCGACCAGCAGGCGGCGCTGTTCGGGCAGGCGTGCTTCGAGGCCGGCGAGGCGAAATGCACATACGGGACGGGCGCCTTCATGCTGATGCATACGGGCATCACGCCGATCGCGAGCACGCACGGGCTGATCACCACGGTGGCGGCGCGGCTCGGCGGTCGGGGCACGCCGGCCACGTATGCGCTCGAAGGTTCCGTGGCGGTCGCCGGATCGCTCGTCCAATGGTTGCGTGACGACCTCGCCCTGATCGACTCGGCCGACGAGGTCGAGGCGCTCGCGCGTTCCGTGCCGGACTCGGGCGACATCGTGATCGTGCCGGCGTTCTCAGGCCTGTTCGCGCCGCACTGGCGGCCTGACGCGCGTGGCGTCATCGCCGGGCTGACCCGGTTCACCTCCAAGGCCCACATCGCGCGGGCAGCGCTCGAGGCCACCGCCTACCAGGTCGCCGACCTCGGGGCGGCGATGGCGGCGGACCTCGGGTCGCCACTCCCCGGCGAGCTGCGGGTCGACGGCGGGATGACCCGCAACGAGCTGCTGATGCAGGTCCAGGCGGACATCCTGGGGAGCGTCGTGGTCGCGCCGCCGATGGCCGAGGTCAGTGCCCTTGGCGCGGCCTATGCCGCGGGGCTCGCGGTCGGATTCTGGCGGGACCTCGACGAGCTCCGGTCGATGGCCGTTGCGCCGCGTCGATGGGAGCCTCGCATGTCCGAGCGCGACCGCGCCGCCGGTCTCGCCCGCTGGCACAAGGGCATCGAACGCTCGCTGGGCTGGGTCGACCCGGGCTAGGGGCGCCGGTGCAGGTCCGCGCGAGCCGCCGCTCGGCGCTGTTATGCGGACGCAATGTCGCTCCGGCTAGGGTGGTCGGGACCCGGACACCACGCACGAGGACCAGTCATGACATCGACCCCTCGCCGCTTCGCCATGCTCCTCAGCCTCGTCATGGGGCTGTCGCTCGTCCTGGCGCCGGCGGTCTCCGCGCATCACCCCCGTGGCCTGCCGGCCCAGATCGACCTGCCGAACGGCTGGCAGCCGGAAGGCATCGAGTCGTGGGGATCGAAGCTGTACGCCGGCTCGCTCGCGAACGGTGCGATCTGGCGGGGCAGCGCCATCACCGGCAACGGCCGGGTCCTCGTGCCGGGCGTGGCCGGGCGCGTGGCGGTCGGCCTCCATATCGACCACTGGGGTCGACTGTGGGTCGCCGGCGGTCCGACCGGCGCGGTTCGCGTCTACAACGCGCGCAGCGGTCGGCTGCTCAAGACATACCAGTTCACCGGTACGGGCTTCCTCAACGACCTCGATATCAGCCGCAACCGCGTCGTCGTGACCGACTCGATGAACGCCCAGGTCGGGATCATCCCGCTGGGGCGCCATGGGCGCCTGCGCGGGTCGTCCGCGGCGCGGCTGCTGCCGCTCAAGGGCGACTACGCCCACCAGCCGGGCTTCAACATCAACGGCATCGCGGCCCGCGGCGGCTACCTGATCCTTGTCCAGTCGAATACCGGCTTCCTGTTCCGGCTCAACCCGTCGACCGGCAACACCAAGCGGATCGGCACCGGCGGTTACCTCGTCGGGAACGGTGACGGGCTCGAGCTCGTCGGGCGGACCCTGTACGTCGTGCGCAACCAGCTCAACACGGTGGCCGTGCTGCGGCTGTCGCGGAACCTGCTCCACGCACGGCTGCTCGGCGAGATCCACCGCGATCCGCCGATCCTCAACGTGCCGACCACGGCGACCGTGACGCTCGGCAAGCTGTACGTGGTGAACGCACGGTTCGGGGTGACCCCCGGGCCGACCGTCCCGTACTGGATCACGCGGCTGCCGCTGCGACCCGACCCGATGCCCTGACGTCGAAGAAGGCGGCATAGGGAGGCCGGACTGCCGGGATCGCCGGCGGGCCGGCCTCTCATCATGCACACCGATGTCGGCGGTTTGCTAGCGGGCGCGTCGTACCCTGAGCCAGTCGGGCGCGAGCACGGCGAACGGGGGAGGGGCGATGCCCAACCAGTACCGACCGCGAGCGGTCTTCCAGCTGAAGCGCGATCCGCGACATCCCACCGGGTCGCGGCTTGGAGGCGTCAACTGCAATCCGACCGCGGGCGCGATCCTCGTCGATCTCACCTCGTGCGGAGGCCGGAAGACGACGGGCGCGGCGGTGCGAGAGCTGACCAAGGACATGGTCGGTGGCACGATCCTCAGTGTCGTGGCGTCCGCCCTGCGGCGAGGCTACGGTGTCGACCTCGACATCGACACCGGGTCCTTCGATCGGGTCGTCAGGGCCTTGCGTGCCGGTCGTGGCGTGTCGTTGTGCGGGTCCAGTGCGGCGACCCGCCGGACGCGATACCAGGCGAGCGAGACGTTCGACGGCAATCACCAGTGGGCGCTGACCGACATCCGGACGGTGGCCGGAGGGCGTGTCGAGATCCTCGTGTTCGATCCGTTGGCCGACGGCCGGCGTCGTGGCATCGCCACGTCGCCGATGTGGATCCCCGCTGGCATCGTGCGCGAGTTCGCCGGCAAGCTCGATCTCAGGTCCAGGTCCGAGCGTGACGCGAAGCGACCACGTCGGCCGCTCGGCGACGGTCGGGCGACGTACGGCCTGACCGATGTCGTCGCCTGTGGCTCCGCAGCCAAGGTGGCACCTCGCGTCCGCCTGCGCACGGGTGCGTCGCTCGTGAACGGGCAGGCCGGGCGCGAGCGCGCCGTCCGGGTGCCGGTGGCTCGCATGCGCGAAGGGCCGACGACGACCTCGGACATCTGTGGTCGCAAGCGTGCCGGTGACACGTTCCGCGCGTTCCAGGGCATCAAGGGCCAGCGTGTCGCGGGCCAGCGGCTGTGGCTCGGTGATCGCACCGGGGCCCGCTGGATGCATGTGTCGCTGTTCCGTGCGCTGGGGGCGGTCCCCGAACTCGGGCTCGACGACGTCGGGGAGGATGCGGAGGCGGTCACGCTTCCGGATGCCGCCCTCGACGAGGGCACCGATGACGAGGTGCTCGAGGGGATCGAGGACGCCCTCGATGACGAGGAGGTCGTCGACGAGATCGCGGCCGAGTCGATGGCGCCCGCTGCCCGGCTGATACCAGGAGACGGAGACCACGATGACAGATGTTCGAGGCGACCCCTGGGAGCACGATCCCGGCCCGACGACGACGAGTGGCTGGGCGGAGATCTTCGCCGCCACGCCGAACTATCGGGGACTCGGCAAGGAGGTCGTCGGGCGCGAGGCATTCCGCTGGCACCATGGCCCGATGTTCTACCGCGGTCGCCTGGACGGTTCAGCCCGCGTGATGGTGGTGGGGCAAGAGGGCGCCCAGGACGAGTCGCTCGCGCATCGCTCCTTCACCGGTGGGACGGGCGCCCGGATGCAGCATCTGCTGCGGTTCCTGGGGCTCGATCGCTCGTACCTGTTCGTGAACTCGTTCGTCTACCCGATCTTCGGCCAGTACACCGACGACCTTCGAGTGCTCGCCCAGGATCCCCGATCACCGATCGTGCGCCACCGCCACGAGATCTACGACAAGGCGGTGGTCGATGGCGACGTGCGTCTCGTCATCGCGGTCGGTCGCGCGGCCAAGGAGTCCGTCGCCACGTGGATCGAGTCGCATGGCGGGGCTGCCCAGCCCGAGTCGTTGCACACCGCGTCGCTCGGGTCGCTGCCGAACCGGGTCCGGGTCGTCGGCGTCCTGCATCCTGGCGGCGCGTCGGGGGGCTCGACGAGCGCCATCAAGGCTGACTTCGTCCGCGCGATCGGGCGCGTTCGCACCTGGCTCCAGGCTGACCCGGCGTGGCTGCCGGTCGATCCGGGCATGACGCGGAACCTGTCGGCGACATTCCCGTACTCGTCGGCGCCGATCCCGTATCGGGATTTCCCGTTCGGCACCTGCCCGCGCCTGGGACGGGGCGGCACGTCGAGCAATCGCAGCGACGACCAGCGGGCCATCCGGCTGTTCTCGGCGGCCGGCAAGTACAACGCGGCCGGCGCCCACCTGATCGATCCGTCGACGGCGGCCGGGACCGACCAGGGATACGACGACGACCCGGGCGACCTGCCGTACGAGCCGCCGCGCGCCAGCCCGCGCGCCTTCGACCCCGGCCCGCCGGCCGACCTCGCGCGCCTGTTGATGGGCGCCGAGCCGGGCTTCGAGTGGCCGGACTTCGCGGCGCTCGGCGTGACCGCCCATCCCTCGTTCGGCGTCGGCCCGGTCTACCGTGGCCGGTTCAAGAGCCTGAGCCTCGTGATCCTCGCCGATCAGCGATCGGCGGACGACACCTTCACCGGCAGGGCGCTCTCCGGCGACGCCGGCCAGCGGTTCCAGGGCTTCCTCCGCGCGGCCGGCCTGACCAAGCGCTACCTGGTCATCCGGACGCTGCCGGTCGACACCCTCGATCTCACCGCGGCGAAGCGCGCGACGCTGGTCGATCACCCCAAGGTCCGGGCGCTCCATCGAGAGCTCCTCCGCCGCGTCCGCTCGTCGAACACCGGGATCACCGCGCTCCTGGCCATGGGGCCCACCGCCCGACGGCTCGCCCCGAACGTCGTCCCGGCGGGGCTCGACGTGATCGAGCTCAAGGCGCATGGCGAAACCGGAGCCCAGGCATCCTGGCAGGCGGCGCTGACACAGCTCTCGGCACGGTCCTACACCAAGGACCTTGCCAACCCCGACTTCGATGCACCGACGGGCCGGAGCCAGATCCCCCGCATCGACCTGCCCTACGGCACGCCCAGATGGGTGGGGACGTCGGGCGATCGCGGCGTGCGGCCGATCGACACCGACATCGACAAGCCATCGCCCGACTACCTGAAGCTGTTCCTGCCGGCGTGGGTCGCCGGTCTCGCGGCGGCGCCGTTGAGCCCCGCGGAACAGGCCGCAGCCGACGAGCTCACCTGACGATGCCCGCAGCAGCCCTTCCCCGCTATGGACTCCGCGGCCGCGTGGTCACGATGAACGCTGCCCGCGACGTGATCGCCGACGGCATCGTCTGGGTGGCCGACGGCTCGATCAGCGACGTGACGCCGGCGAACCAGACGCCCCCGTCCCACGCCGCATCGCCGGTGTTCGCCGTCGCCGGGACCATCTACCCGGGCATGATCGAGCTCCACAACCACCTCGCCTACAACACGCTGCCGCTGTTCCGGATCCCGCGGCTCTACACCAAGCGGGAGGAGTGGCAGGGGACCCGCGGGTACCGGCGGTACGTCAGCGGTCCGGCCGGCGTCGTCGCCTCGGTGCCCGAGCTGATCCGGGCGACGATCCGCTACGTCGAATGCAAGAGCCTCATCGCGGGCACGACGACGTCCCAGGGGCTGACGCTGCGCTCGACCCCGATCAAGCACCTCTACAAGGGCATCGTCCGCAACGCCGAGCAACCGGACGACCCGGCCCTGGACCCCGCGCGGCCCAAGATCGGCGACGTGGTGCCGGAGGGCCGCGAGTCGTTCCGCAAGTCCCTCGCCGGGAAGGGTGCCCGGATCGTGCACCTGGCCGAGGGGCTCCCGACGTCCAAGGCCCACGACCACTTCCTCGACCTGCGGGCGCCCGACGGGACGTGGGCGATCGGGCCGAAGTTCGTCGGCATCCATTCCACGGCGCTCACCGCGCCCGACCTCGGCGTCGTCGACCAGCACGGCGGGTCGATCGTCTGGTCGCCCTTCAGCAACCTCGCCCTGTACGGCGGCACGACCGATGCAAAGACGGCGATGGGCCTCGGGATCAAGGTCGCGCTCGGCTCCGACTGGTCGCCGACCGCGAGCAAGAACCTGCTCCACGAGCTGAAGGTCGCGCGGATCTGGAGCGACGATCAGCAGCTCGGGTTCACCGACCGCCAGCTCATCGAGATGGTGACCGTGACGCCCGCGGAGATCCTCGGCTGGCATGGCCGCCTCGGCTCGCTCGAGCCGGGCAAGCTCGCCGACATCACGGTCGTGACCGGCAAGACCGGGGAGCCCTATCGCCATCTCGTCCGTGCGACCGAGTCGGACATCCGCCTCGTCGTCATCGGCGGGGTCGCCCGCTACGGGACGCCCGCGCTGCTGGCGAAGCTCAGCCCGGTCGACGAACAGGCCGACGTCGCCGGCAAGCCACGCGCGTTCCACCTCGACCTGGACGACCCCGACCCGGTGCTCGGCCCGGTCGGGCTCAACGACGCGACAGCGACCCTCACCGATGCCCTCGAACACATGCCCGAGCGGGCCGCGTCGATCGGCTCGATCGAGCTCGGCATCGTGGCCGCCCAGGGCGTCGCCGGTGCGGACGCCGGCGAGCGCTGGTTCCTGGAGCTCGACCAGCCGCCGATCGCCGGCGTGGGGGCCACGCTGTTCGACGGCATCGCCCCGGCCCTGCTGGACGTCGTGATCGGCGCCGAGAGCTTTGCGTCGATCGCGGTGCCGCTGCAGCTCGATCCCCTCGCGACCGAGGGCGACGACACGTTCTTCGACATGCTCGCCAATCTCGAGAACCTCCCGGCGGTCATCCGGGAGGAGCTGCCGGGCCGCTATGGCGAGGAGCCGCGCGCCCCGACGGAGGGTGTCGGGCTCGCGGACGACGACCTGTCGATCGCGCCGCTCCCGCTCGCGGAGTTGCTCGAGCGCGAGGGCGACCTGACCCTCGCCGACCGACGGCTGATCGTCGAGCAGGCGATCGTGCTGCTCGAGCAGGCGTACGTGCATCTGCCGATGAAGCGGGCGAGGTACGCGGTCGATCCCCTGCAGCGCCTGCGGCTGCTGCAGCACCGTCTCGACGCGCTGACGCCGAACGCGAGGCTCTACCCCGAGAGCCAGTTCCACGCGGAGCTGATCGAGATCTTCACCGCCCTTCGCGACCTGCACACCCACTACGTCCCGCCGGAGCCGTACCGCTCGCACACGGTGTACCTGCCGTTCCTCGTCGAGGAGTGCACGCGCGCCGGCCGGTCGACGTACATCGTGTCCAAGGTCGCCCGAGGGGCCGACCTCGACCCGTCGTTCGTCGCGGGCGTGGAGGTGACCCACTGGAACGGCACCCAGATCCGGCGCGCGATCCAGCGGAACGCCGAGAGCCAGGGTGGCGGCAACCGCGGCCGCCCGGATGGCGCGTGGGCTCGACGCGCTGACGATCCGGACCCTCGGACGCACGGTGCCACCGGATGAGGACTGGGTCGACGTGGCGTACGTGACGGCGGACGGTGAGTCGCGGCAGGTCCGCACGAGCTGGACCACGTACCAGCCGCTCGAGCCCTCGCCGTTCGGTGACTACGACCAGGGGTTCGCGAGCGCGGTCCCGGTCGGGCTGGGGAACCGTGGCCGGCTCAGCGCGCTCGGTGTCGACGTCCAGACCGCGACGGTCAACCTGGTCCGGCGCGACCTCTTCGCCAGGGGATGGCAGCAGGCGCCCGCGGCCGGGTCGGACGAGCTGCCCACCGACCTGCCGGGGATCCTGCGCGCGAGGGTCCGGCAGACGAGCATCGGGGACGTCCTGCACGTGCGGATCTTCTCGTTCGTCGTCCCCGATCCCGAGTTGTTCGTCCGGGAGTTCGCGAGGCTCGTCCAGGAGCGGGAGACCGTCGGCCTGATCGTGGACGTCAGGGGCAACGGGGGCGGCGACATCCGTGCGGCGGAGCGCCTGCTCCAGGTGCTGACCCCGCGCGAGATCGAGCCGGAACCGACCCAGTTCATCGTGAGCCCGATGGTTCGTCGGCTCCTGCGTGCGAACCTGGCCGACCCGATCGACCTCACGTCATGGATGCAATCCGTCGACGACGCCGTGGAGACCGGAGCCACGTTCTCGAGCGGGTTCCCGATCACGTCCCCGGACGATGTCAACGACCGTGGCCAGGGCTACTACGGTCCGGTCGTCCTGATCACCGACGCCCGTTGCTACAGCGCGACGGACATCTTCGCCGCCGGGTTCCAGGACCATGACATCGGGCCGGTCGTCGGGGTCGCCGAGCGGACGGGTGCCGGCGGCGCGAACGTGTGGACGCACTTCCTGTTCCGGGAGCTCATGCCGGTCAAGGGCAATCCGCTCAAGGAACTGCCAGGGCAGGCGTCCTTCCGCGTTGCGGTCCGCCGCACCACGCGGGTGGGATCGCACGCCAGCGAGCTCCTCGAGGACCTCGGCGTGGAGGTCGACACGGTGCACGCCATCACCGACCGGGATCTGCTCGAGGACAACCGCGACCTGATCGACGCCGCCGTCGCCGCGATGCAGGGTCGCGCGACGAGACGCTTGTTGGCGGATGTGTCCAGGGCGGGCAACAGCGTCACGGTCGAGGTGACCACGACCAACCTTGACCGGGTCGACGCCTACGTCGGCGGCCGACCGATCGGCTCCGAGGACGTGCACGGCGACCGATGCACGTTCGTCCTGCCCCAGGCGTTGATCGACGACGGCGGAGAGTTGCGGCTGGAAGGCTTCCACGAAGGGGAGCTCGGCGCCGCACGGCGACTCGAGATCCCAACGTGACGATGTCAGCCCTCGGGCTCGGTCCCCTCGCCGCCCCACGATCGTCCCTCGCCGATCCGCGTCTGGCGCGACCGGCGGAAGTCCGTGGACCGGCGCAGGTTCCAGGCGGCGACACCCAGCCGGGCGACATCGTCGAGGCCGCCCAGCTCCTCCGGCACGATGCCCTCGTAGAGCGTGACGATCCCGGGCGACTCGGAGGGCTCGGTCGCCGCTCCGTCCGGAAGCTCGACCACCATCGCCCGATCGCCGTACGACTGGACGGATCGACCGCCGACGGCAGCCAGCCACGCCCGGACGTCGTCGGGAGAGGCGGCGGGAGTCACGACCGCGAAGTGCTCGGCCATCGATCGCTCGTTCATCGGGATCACAGGACGCTCGGAGGATAGGCCATGGCGCAGCGTGCCGAGATCGCCGGGCAGGGGCTCATCATCCTCGACGCGAAGGGGGTCGCCGACGTCCGCGGGACGGCCGGCCGGCTCGACGACGCCGGTGTGCGTGTCCTCCACCGCTACGGGTCGCGGGTCGTCGTCGGCGAGGTCCCGAAAGTGGGACGTCGAGGCGTGGCGGCCAGGCGGGGCGTGCGCTCGATCCACGCGGGCGCCGTGCGCGACACGCCGCGCGGCCTGAGCGAGGCCGAGACCGCGGGGCTCGCGGCGTGGAACCTGCGGACCTCACGGCGCTATGCGACGGCCAAGGCCAGGCGGCCCCGCGACGGCGAGCGGTGGGATACCACGGACGGCACCCCGCTCCTGCCGCCCGACGGGCCGGACATGGCCCACGTCGGCGAGCTGGGACCCGCCCGAGCGGCCGCTCTGGTCGGCGACGACACCAGCCTCTATCTCATCGGCGGCGTCGCGGTCGGCCTCATCCTCGTGGAAGGCCCGACAGCGGACCTGCAGTTCACCGATGCCGAGCGGACCAAGGTCGTGGCCGAGGTCCAGGAGGGCCTCACCTGGCTCGGCGGCCGGGAGCCCAAGGCCGGCGTCTCGTTCGCCTATGACATCCGGGTCGTGCGGGTGGATCGAGCCCCGGACCCGACGCTCAGCGGCTACGAGCCACTCGAATCGCACTGGCGCGATCCCGCGATGGCGAAGCTCGGGTTCGCCGGGAACTTCGGCGGTGTCAGGGACTACGTCAAGGGCATCCGGACGAATCTCGCCACGAAGTGGGCGTACGTCGCGTTCTTCACCAAGTACCCGGTCCACCACTTCGCCTATGCCTCGAAGCCGCGCCTCGTCATGCACTACGGCAACGACGGCTGGGGACCCGACAACATCGACCGCGTCTTCACCCATGAGACCGGTCACATCTTCGGTTGTCCCGACGAGTACGCCGCCAGCAACTGCTCGTGCGACACGAAGGCCGGCTACCTCCGCGAGGCGAACGGCAACTGCGAGCGGTGCGCGACGCCGTTCACGCCGTGCCTGATGGCCGCGAACACCTGGGAGATGTGCGCCTTCACGCCGGTCCACCTCGGCTGGCGCGATACCGACGGCGACGGTTCCCTGGATCCGGTCGACCCGGTCGGGAACCCGAACCCGCTGATCGACCTCGGGCGCCTCTGCGCGAGGTTCCCGTTCCTGTGCAGCCTGATCGGCCGCGGGGCCGTGGTCGGGGCGGGGGAGGGCGACACCGTCGGCATGGCCGGCGCGATCTCCCGCGAGGCGCGGCCCGAGTCAGTCCCGGTCGAGCTGCTCCGCCAGGTCCTGACCGCCGACGAGATGGCGCGGGTCGAGGCCGCGGTCGAGGCCGAGGAAGACCGCTATCTCGAGGCCCTCGAGCGGAAGTTGCGGACGGCCGCGGACCAGATCGCCCGCGACCGGGCTCGTCGCTGATGGACGACGCCGAGTTCGAGCGCGATGTCCTGGCGACGTCGGCGGGCGGTGACGGCCCCGAGCTGACCGGGCCGGTGCAGATCCTCGAGAAGGTCGAGGGCGACGCCGGGGGGTCGAGCTACCAGGTCTCGGCGTCGTACCTGGTCCCGATCGATGACGACGATCCGGACCTCGCCGGGGTGACCATCCCGGTCCCCGTGACGGCCTCCGTGGAGGTCGATGGAACGGGAGCCATCGTCGGGATCGACGCGCCGCCCGACCCGGATGCCGAGCAGCAGGCCCGGGCGTTCACCCGGAACCTGATCGCCCGGGGCGCGGTGAGCGGACTGACGAGTGGCGCCCCGGTGCGCCGCGGTCCCGGGCTTACGACACGCCCGACCCACGAGGTGACCACCGACGAGCTCGGCCGGCGGGTGATCCGCCGGACCGGCTTCAGCGCGTAGCGGCAAGGAGCGTCCCATGGCGAAGGTCACGTACGTACCGAACGATCCGCTGGCCGTCGGTGGACCGCCCACGAGATCGACGACGCCCCGCAACTACCCGCGCGGTGACATCGCCAAGTTCGACATCACGCCGAAGGCGGTCGCCGGCACGTACGACCCGCACACGCCGGAGTTCCAGTACTGGCAGGCCAAGCTGGGGCTCGTCGACGGGCTGCGGACCTGGCGACAGATGGACGGCCGCTACCTGCGACGCTGGTTCGGCGACCAGAAGGTCCTGCCTGTCCTCACGGACGCGGGCGACGACCTCAACGCGTTCTACGACCGCGCGAGCCTGCAGTTCTTCTCGCACACGTTCGACGGCGTGACGGTCAACTCCGCGGAGAGCGTCGATGTCGTGACGCACGAGCAGGGCCACGCCTTCCTCGACGCCATCCGTCCGGATTTCTTCGATGTCCCGTTCATCGAGGTCGGCGCGTTGCACGAGGCGTTCGGCGACTGCGCGGCGATCGTCACCGCACTCGAGGACCGACTCGTCCGGGCGGCCGTCCTCAAGGCGACGCCCGACCTGGCGGCCAACCAGTTCGTCGAGAGCCTCGCCGAGGCGCTCGGCGACGCGATCGAGCGCGAGTTCGGACCGGGCAGCGTCGATGTCGGCGCGCTGCGCCACGCCCTCAACACGTTCCAGTACGCCGACCCGACCACGCTGCCGCCGGATGCGCCGTCGGATCAGCTGTCGGGCGAGGTCCACAGCTTCTCGAGGGTGTTCAGCGGCGCCTTCTACGACGTCATCCGGAACATCTATACCGGCGGCAGCCGGAAGGGTTCGATCGCCCTGCGCACCGCCTCGCGGAAGGCCGGCAAGCTGCTGGTGGCTGCCATCCGGGTCGTGCCCGCCACCCCGAACACGTTCAGCGCCCTCGGCCAGCGGATGCTGCAGGTCGACGTGACGTCGAACCGCGGGGCGAATGTCGCCGCCATCAGGGAGGCGTTCGAGGCACACGGGATGACGCTGCCGGCCCCGGCCACGTCGCTGCCCGTGCCGCTGGCGAGGCGGACCCGCGCCGGGGCGTCCCCGGAGCTGCGTCGCCGACTCGCCGTCCCGCCCGGGACCAGGATCGAGCTGACACCCGTCGACACCGACCTGCACGGCGAGATCAGCCACGTCAGCGCGTACCGGCCGATCCCGCTCGATGGCGTGGGGCTCGAAGGCGTCCAGGTGCGGGTCCCGGGCATCGCCCGTGTCGTCAGCACCCGCCGCGGGCGCTCGATCACCGGCATCCTGGGCGAGGTCACCTCGTCCGAGGGCGAGGCCGCGACCCAGGCGCGCGCCTTCGCGCGCTCGCTCGTCGCCAACGGCGACGTGCGCACCGTTCCGCGGGCTGCCCGACGGCTCGCCGCCCCACCGCAGCCCCCGGCCGCCCGGGCGCCACGCCGCACCAGTCACGAGATCCGGTTGGTCGATGGCGAGCCGACGCTCGTCCGGGTCGGTTTCGCCGAGCGGCGCTGACCGTCAGCCGGCCTCCGGCTCCAGGCGGAGCGCCGGGTGGCCGAAGAACTGGTAGGCCATGTAGGTCGACGATGTCGTCTCGGGGGTATCGCGGAAGGCGGCACGCTCCGTGCGCATGACCTCGGCCGGTGCCTCCCCGCGCATGGCGCGCTCGTAGAAGCGGATCGCGATGTCCCGGGCGAGTCGGTCGTCGATGGACCACAGCGGCGCGATGACCCCCGATGCGCCGGCGAACAGGAACGCCGCGGCGAGACCGGCGTGGTCGCCGAGGATCTGGCTGCCGCGGCCCACCTGACAGGCGTTCAGGAAGATGAACGGGTTGCCGTGCAGCTGGATGCCCCGCACAGCCAGCGGATCGAGGGCGGACCCGTCGACGAGGATCAAGCCATCCCTGGGCTCCTCCGCGTCGTAGGTGCCGTGCACGGCGAAGTGGATGATGTCGGCCGCCGGTCGCCCCCGCAGCAGGTCGAGGATGCCGCCGATATCGGCATCCACCGGGGTCGCTCGATAGACCCGCACGATGTCCGCCGCCTCCGCCTCGGCTTCGGTCAGGCGCTGCCAGCCTGGCAGCTCGTAGACACCCGACACGGCGGCGACGCCCTGGACGGGCACGGTCATCGGCGGCGGGAGGGTCGGCCGCCGCTGGCCGAGGATCCATCGCCCGACGGTCGCCTGGGACGCGAGGAACGGCGGGAGGTCGGGATCGAGCGGCGGGTCCACGACCGCGAGCTCCCACGGCACGTATGGCTCGGCCGAGAGGAACAGGATCGTCGGTGGCCGGTCGCCGATCCGCGCGGCGACCCGCGTCAGGGCGTCCCAGAACTCGATCGGCAACTGTTCGGCGATGGTCAACCCGATGCCACGCAACGCCACGAACTGCGTGGGGCGACCCTCCACCTCATGCATCTCGTCGACGATCCGCCGAAGGTCCGCCGCCGGGTCACCGCCGATGTCGATGGGGATGGGGGCGTCCGGCATGTCGACCGACGGATCGGCCGCGAGCAGCTGGACGAGCAGCGAGCCGCTCGCCTGTGACTCCGCACGCTCGATCCGCACGGTCAGGTCGGGCGCCACCTGGCCGGCCGGCAGCGACAGGTCCACGCCCTCGGCCGGCGGCTGGGCCGGAGCAGACGCGACGAGCTCCGCCGAGCGGACCACGGCGACCGACCGCACGGCGAGGCCGATCGGGTTGCCGTCGATCGAGTACATCGCGCGAATCGAGGTCGCCAGGACCGGCGCGGTCTGCGCATCGGCGACCAGCTGCAGCGTGACGGCGGGGTAGGGCGCCTCGGCGGTGACGGGCAGGTCGATCCGCCACGTCGCACCGGGGTCGGCGAGCCGCAGGCCATCCGCCACGAGCTGGATGGTCATCGTGTAGGCGCCGACGCTCGACGCCGGTCGGCGAAGCGGCTCGCCGCCGACCCGTGGATCGGGGCGGTCCGCGATCCCCACGACGAGATCGAACGCCTGCTCCGCGACCACCGCATCCGGACTGGACAGCCGGGCATACGTCGTCCGCGGCGGGTCAGCCTCGCTTCCGACGGTCGCCCCGCCCACCGTGACGGGTACCTCGGGCGCCGGCTCGGAGGGCGGGACGCTCGCGGGCGGTGGCTCGGGCACAGTCCCGGCCACCTCGGTTCCCGCCTGAGTCAGGCCGCCGACCACCTGGTTGAGCAGACCGCTGATCGTCCCCGGGATGGCCGTCCAGAGGACCGCCGACATCGGCGTGATCCCGGTCACACCCGACTGCTGGGCGAACAGCAGGAGGCCGATGCCGAACACGACGCCCCCGACGACCGCGAGCCAGCCGTTGCCGCGTCCGGCGGTCAGGAACGCGCGCAAGGCGATGAGGGCACCGATCACGATGATCCCGATCGACACCAAACCGGCCGGCGTCTCGAGCGGCGACCGGCCGCTGACCTTGACCCAGCCGTGGACCTGGCAGACGTCGGTCGCTGCAGTGACCTCGTACAGGCCCGACCCGAACCGTGCGTACTCGGCCACGCGCAGCGACCCGGACCACTCGGTGGTGGGAGCGATCGGCTCGTCGGCGATCGTCCAGGCCGTCGGCCAGACGCCGATCGCGACGGTCGCCCGGGTCACGGGTTCGAGGGACTGCCCGACCACCGACGCGACGGCATCAGCGTCGATCGGGATGGCTCGATCCGGGCTGTCGGCATCGCCGAGGCGGTGCTCGTCGATGAAGACGACACACGGTCCGATGGTCTGGGCACCGACCGGCGCGGACAGGAGCAGCACGCCGGCGACGCCGAGCAGGAGCGCGGCGGCGGAACGCACGCGAGGGCGGGACCGCATCAGCCGGGCATCGACGTCATCGCCAGCTCGGGTCGAGGCTGTTTCCTTCGAGGGACCTCGTCTCTGTCAGGTCCGTTTCTTCCCCGCTCGCAAGAACGCGGACGATCAGATGGAACACATCATCGATCGAACGATAGAACGCGATCCGCTCCCCGTCCGGTGAGTACACCGGGGCGCCCTCGTCGGCCGGATCAGAGGTGATCGGTGTCGCTTCGCGCGTGTCGAGATCGATCGACCAGATGTCCCGTCGTCCATCCTCGACCGTATTCCGAGTGAACACGATCCGGTCCTCGGTCGGGTGCCACCTCGGGTTGCGGTCGACGGTCTCACCGGTCGTGAGTCGTTCCGCAGGGCCACCCGGAGGGGTGATGTAGATCGCCCGTCCAGCGACATCATCGCGATCGGACGTGAATGCCAGGACCTTGCCATCCGGAGACCAGGCCGGCGACAGATCGTCGACGTTCGGCCTGCCCACTGCCCTCTGCGGGTCGCCCGCCTGCACCGGAACCCGCCAGATGTCGTACGTGCCACCCGTAGCTGGCCTCCGGTTGAAGTAGACGAAGCCCCTGGCCACCTCTGGCGACCGGTCGTCTTCGCCTCCGCTCGTCAGCGACCCCTCGATCCCAGCGGTATCGATCGTGAGGATGTCACCTGCCAATCCGTCGAACCGCGAGAAGGCGAAGAACGTTCCATCGGGTGACCATCTCGGGAAGCGGTCGGCAATGGTGTTGGTCGTGATTCGCTGCAACCCCGCGCCATCCGGGTCGATGAGATGGATCTCGGACTCTCCTGAGAACGTGTTTGCACTGGTTCCTGGGAACGACTGGAAGAGGATCCCGCGACCGCTCGCCAGAAGGTCCGCGGATAGCGACGGCGGAGCGTCTGACGAAAGTGTTCCCGACGGAGATATCGCGGTCGATGGCGATGCATCCGACGACGCGCCTGACGCCGCTTCGGATGCGGCCGCCGAGCCGGAGCCGGCAGGACTCGCGCTCTCGCCGGCTCCGCCACCGCCACCGCCGCCGAGGATGTTGGCGACCAGCACGATGCCGAGCACGGCGGCGCCGCCGCCGGCGGCGAGGATGGCGATCGGAGGACGCCGCGGTGGCGGCGGTGGGGGCACCACGATGGGAGGCTCGGGTGGCGGTCGCTCCGGTTCCGGAGGCTCGGTCGTGCGAACCGGCTCGGGCGTGGGCGGTTCGGGTGGTGGCTTCGGACGGGCGGCGTTTCGACGGGCGGCGCCACTGGCGGCGCCGTGGCGACGGGCACCGCGATCGCCGCGGCAGCCGCGACCGCCGGCACGACCGCCGGTGCCGCGGCGATGTCGAACAACACGCCATCGGGCGCCTGCAGGTACAGGACCGGCGTGCCCCATTCGAGCGTGTCCTCGAAGGAGGTCGCAAGCCCCTTCCGCGCCTCGGTCAGCGCCGTGTCGACCGGGATGCCCCGGGCGACCGCACCGTAGAACGATCGGCTCAGCTCGATCGCGGCGTCGTCGGTGATCTCGTACTGCATCGCCACGACCGCGGGCGTGCCCTTGCGGACGAGGGTGCCGGCCGTGCTCGAGAACAGGTCCGTCGCGTCCGTTCGACCGCTTTCGCACGCGTTGAGGACCGCGAGACGCAGCGGCTCGTGATCGCCCAGCACGCGTCCGACGCTCGTCGCCCGCTTGTAGTCGGCCTTGCCGTCGGGACGGGCGAAGGCGACGATCCCCTCCTGGCGGTTCTCGTCGAAGCCACCGTGGCCGACGAAGTGGAGGATGTGCCACGGGCCTTGCCACAGCGCCTCCTGCATGTCCGACCATGTCTGTCCGGGGATCCACTCGAGCTCGACGATGCCCTTGCCCTGGAGCGGCGCGAGGGCGGCCGTGAGCCGGCTTCGCTCTCGCTCGATGTCGAGCCCGTCGAGGTCGGACGGACTGACCCCGATGGCGAGGATCCGGATCGGCGGTGTCACGCGGAGCGGCGGCATGCTCTCGGGCAACGGGATGTAGCGGACCAACGGCGTGCCGGCCGACAGGGCGACGAAATCGCCACGGATCGGGTCGAAGAGGTACTCCCACGGGAGCGACGCGAGCTGCGGATCGTCGCACCGGAACTTGATCCGGACGCCGGCCTCCTGGTGCTTCGCCTCCTGCCGGCTTGCCTCGTAGCGAGACAGGACGTCGCCGGCGAAGAGCGCCGTCCACAGCTCCTGGCCGAACTCCTGGACGGTGCGGCTCTCCGGTGACGCGATCCGGCGTCGCGTCACGCTGGAGCGGAGCAGGGCGATCTGTAGCGCCTGCAGCCGGTTGGTGAGCGTCGGCTGGTCGAACGGGAAGCGCATCGACGAGGTCGCTTCGCCCGCCGGCGACCGGACATTGACCGTATACGACCCTTGGTCGCCCCCGGTCACGTCGATCTCGAAGTCGAGATACTGCACTGGTCGCATCTCCCCGCGCACCCGAAGCCAAGGCTATCGCGGGGTCGCAAGCAAATCGGTGACAGGGGCGGTGCTATCGTGGCCGCTCAGCGAGGAGGGGGCATGCCTCCGGACGGACCCGGCTCCACGTCCTTCGTCGTCATCCGCACCGATTGGTCGGTCCTGACTGCGCTCCGCGCGCTCGACGCGACGGATGCGACGCACGTCATCCTGGCGCACCGCGGCGCCGGCGGGGACGAGCTGCACCTGTTCCAGGCGGACGACATCTTCTACGAGCTCCAGACGCACGCGACCGATGCCGTCCTGACATCTGTGCTGCCGCTGGCCGAATGGCCGTTGACGCCCACGTTCGCGCCGGGCGAGACGATCGGCGATGAGACGCAGGCGATCTTCGTGGACGGCGGCGATCCGGTCGGCGTCGTCGATCTGGAAGCCCCGGGTGGGGGATACCCGGATCCGGCGAACGTGCAGCCAGGTGATGCCGGCGGTCCCGGCGGATGGACCGACGAGCCGGTCGCCCCGCCGGTGAGGCGCGGTGGCGGGCAGTACGCGAAGCCACCCGCTACCGCGGGAACGGCGGCCCCGACACCGGGGCCGACGAGACGGAGCGATCGCTCGAGGCGGAGTTCCCCGAGTCGGTCGTGGTCGACACCGTGGAGTGGCTGCTCGTCTCGATCGTGAACGCCGCCCCGACCGACACAGGCCTCGCCATCGACGTCCCGGCGGGCGAATCGATCGACGTGCTCGTCCAGCCGCGGAAGGGGTTCAGCGTGGAGGGTGACGCCCGCGGCACGCTCGAGGTGCCGGAATCGGGCGAGAGCCTGCCGCTCCAGTTCAAGCTCAAGGCGCTCGACACGGGGAAGGGCCACATCAAGGTCGCTGGCCTTCCACCTCGGCGAGCCGCTCGGCGTCATCGACCTGGAGCCGACGGTCACGGCCGCGCCGAGGAGTCGCGCCCGCGGACGGACGACCTCGGCACCTGCTGCACGCAAGGGGCAGGCGCTGACCGCACCGAGCCCGCAGATCCCGGACCTGTCGCTGTTCATCGAGGAGCATGAGGCCGGCGGCGCCCTCGAGTTCCTGATCCGTCTGACCGCGTCGGACCCGGCACTCGACCACAACCTGCGCCCGTTCGGCCCGTTCCGTCTCGAGGTCGAACCGACCAAGTTCTTCGAGACGTTCTTCCAGGAGATCGACGAGCTGCCGCTGACGACCAAGGAGGAGCGCGAGGTCGCCGAGCGCAAGCTGGCGGCGAAAGGTGCGTACCTGACCGAGTCGTTGATGCCCGCGGACCTGCGCGAGGCGCTGTGGAAGGTTCGCGACCGGATCACCTCGGTCGTCATCCAGTCCGAAGAGCCCTGGATCCCGTGGGAGCTGTGTCGCCTCATGGGCCGTGACGGCGATCGGGTGATCGAGGGGCCCTTCCTGTGCGAGGCCTACGCGGTCACGCGATGGCTGCCCGGTCCGGGGTTCAAGCGGCCCCTCCGACTCACCAACCTGGCGCTGATCGTCCCCGCCGATTCCGGGCTGCCGCTCGCGACCGAGGAACGCGACTTCGTCCTGTCGCTGGCCGGTGACGGTCGCGCGGTGACGGCGATCGATGCGACGTTCGCCAAGGTCCAGGACGCGTTCGCGGCCGGCGTCTACGACGGCTGGCATTTCACCGGCCATGGCGTGGCGCGTGACGCGAACCCGGATCGCTCGTCGATCATCCTCGGTGGCGAGGAGTCGTTCACGCCGGAGGACGTCAGCGGCCAGGCGGCGAACGTGGGCATCCCGCATCCGCTGGTCTTCATCAACGCGTGCCAGGTCGGTCGCGGCGGGATGGGCCTGACCGGCATCGGCGGCTGGGCACGGAAGTTCGTCCAGTCGGGGGCCGGCGCGTTCATCGGCGCGTACTGGTCGGTCTACGACACCGCGGCGTTCGACTTCGCCAAGGAGGTGTACACGCGGCTCCTCGACGACATGCCGATCGGCGAGGCGGTCCGCGAGGCACGCGCCGCGGTCCGTGCGGGTGGCGACCCGACGTGGCTGGCCTACACCGTCTTCGCCGATCCGCTCGCCAGGATCGAGGCAGGCCCGCCTCCGTCGTGAGGGGTCGACCCTGCCTGACGGTCAGGTCGGTCGCCGGCGCTCCTGGAGAACGTGGAACGCGGCCATCGCGACGGTCAGGATCGAGATGCCCCAGATGTACGAGCCCGATGTCACGCCGGTGAGCCCATCGCGGAAGACGACCATCGTCGCCAACAACGCGACGCCGTTGACGATGAACAGCCGAGCAGCCGTACGGATCTCGTCCCAATCGCGAGCGAAGGCCATCGTCCCGCACCAGACCGACCAGCCGAGGAACCAGGCAGCGACGATGCGCGCGTCGAACGGGTTGAGCTCCCAGGCCCACCGCAGGGCCGCGAACTCCGGGTTGATCACCAGGAGCAGGCCGTGCATGAGCAGCAGCCCGGTCACGAGGACGAGGAATCGCTTGAACCACAGGAGGATGGGGCCGCCGCTGACGGGGGCCTCGGCTCGCAGGATCCCGCGTGGGATCAGGTAGATCATGACGACCGGCTCGAAGATGTAGAGGATCACCCAGATGTGCGCAGTGGGCGGCGTGAACTGCGACCAGTTGAACTCGTCGATGTGCCAGAACGTGGCGAGCAACAGCGTGCCGGTGAAGGCGAGATTGCCCCACACGATCCAGCGGAGCCGGATCCAGTTCGCCTCGCGGGCGACGTAGAGGAAGAAGAGCGTCCGGAAGATGTAGCCCGCCCCGATGAACGCCTGCGCGTAGCGCGGCTGCACGTTCCACGCGAAGTACTCGGGCACGAACTGTGGGAACACGAGCATCCATACGGCGAACCACGCCGCCGCGAGCGCGCCCAGGATCCCCCAGGCGACCTGTGACCGAGGCGGCCAGCGCCTCGGCGCGTCAGCGCTCGACATCGATCGTGAAGCTGGCGGTGTCGAACAGCCATTCCTTCGGGCGGCCGAACAGCCCGGCCTCGCGGACCCAGCCGGTGATGCCGACCCGGAGCTGCTTCGTTGCCTTGGGGACGAGCAGCGTCTGGAGCAGGGCCTGGTATCCGGCGATCTGCTTGTCCTGCGCGTACAGGCTCCACTCGGCGCCGCCGAATCCGTCGCCGGGGCCGGAGATGACCTTCGGGACGGAGATCGTGAAGCTGATGGACAGCTTGGCGTTCTCGTCGAGACGGGCGCCGACCTTCGCTGCCGTCAGGGTCACGCCGGGGATGGTGCTGATCGCCGCCCCCAGGTCCGGGGGGACGCCGAGCGACCCGTCGAGGCCGATGTCGACGCTCGCCTCGGCCCCGACGGTGGCGACGTCAAGCAGCTCGGTCGATGGCTGGATGTCCACCGTGTCGGCCTGGACGTCGAACAGCTCGACCTTGTAGCCCATCCCCCAGACCTTCGCCGGCTTGCGGCCGGGCGCCGGCTGCGCCGTCACGCCGTGCGAGAGCAGCACCGGGACCTTCTTCCCGAAGGCCGCCACGATCATCGGATCGGGGTCCTTCTGGGCGATCTTCCAAAGCCGACGCAGGTCGATGGCGCGCGGCGCGGGGATGGCGAGGCTGAACGGCGCGTTCGACGGCAGGCCGCGCGTCGCGTCTTCGCCGCCCCGCCGGACCGGTCCCGCCTCCTTCGCGGCGTCGGCGGCCATCGCCTGGAGGACGTCGTCCTCGACGTCCTGCGGCTTGCCCTTCGCCTCGAGCGTCCGTGTCCCGCGTTCCGACATCGTTTCTCCCTCCCATCTCGGCATCGAGCCGAGGATCACCAAACTACCTTCGACCCGACGCAGCGGCCGGCCCGGCGTACCCCCGGACGCTTGAGCGGGGAATCCATCTCCCAGGGTCGGCCGGTCGTGAATCGATCTGCAACGAGGTCAGCGATGGTGTCCAGCTCCGGATCCGCCATCGTCGACAGCCGCGGCCCGACGACGCGAGCGAGCATCGCGTCGAGTGTCGTCGTGTCCTCGAGGACCATCGGCACGAGCGCCTTCAGCCAGGTCCGTGTTTCGGGCGTCGCGGCCGCTGCCCAGCGGGCGGAGGCGAGTTCCTTGTACGTTCGCCTCGAGTCGGGGTCGGGCGTGACCCCGATGAATTCGTGGATGGCTTTGATGTCCGGCTCCGGCTCCTTGAGCCAGCCGGCGTAGCGCTTGACCAGCGTGCCTCGTTCCGCCCGGAAATCGAGGTCCATGATCCGCGCAGCGGCGGCCTTGCTCAAGGCGACGAGCGAGCGGTTCGCGTTCGGTCCCCAGACTGCCTGGTTGACGATCTCTGCGCGCCCGAACTCGACGCATCGACTGGCCAGGGCCATGTACGCCCCGCTCGTGTAGCCGGCGAAGCCCGGTGCGCGGCGTGAGGCGTCGATCAGCGTCGCCATCGCTCCCTCTCGATCGCCCTGCGCGAACGTCGCCGCTGCATCGGCGCTCAGCGCACGGATCTCGGTGGCCCAACGATCCTTTGCGTCTGGCGGAGCGTGCGCCTGCGCTAGGTACTCCACAAGCCGAGCGTCCTCGCGACCTCGTCGGCGGAGCTCGTTGAGCACGAGCGTCGGCAGGTCGAACGTGAACGTCACGCCTTCGACGTCCAGGCCCGCATAGAGGATCAACCGGAGCTTGCTGTCGGCCCATTCGTCGTCGGGCACGGCGACGACGGCCGTCCCGAGTGCGACCAGCCCGATGTCCCGATACCGGGGGTACGGGTTGCCGAGCGTCGGTGCGAGTGTCCGCTCGATGCCGTCGCGGCCCTCCGGCCGGCCGGCGAGGCCGATCAGCAGGTCGCGCATCGTCCGCGCCTGCCAGGCCTGCCCCTCGGCGTTGGCCCACGGCGTTTCAACCGCCTCAAAGGGATCCGTCTCGAGCAGATCTTCGAATTCCTTCAGGCGGCCGGACAGTTCCTTGAGGAGTTTGGTCGTCTTCGCGTCGGACGCGGGACGTTCCGGCCGCTTCCCGACCTCGCTCGCGAGCGCCGAGTACTCCTGCGGGAAGGCTCGCAGGAACTGGCCGGGGTCGGTGCCCCTCGCGAGGAGTGCTTTCGCGGAGCGGACGATGAGCGCTCGGCACAGCTCCCAGTAGAGTGGCTCCGCCTCCGAGCCGGCGGTGGACCACTGGCTGACAGCCCCCTCGGCCGCCTCGCGGGCTGTCTTGGCGTCGTTCTGTCGCGCCGCCTGCCAGGCGATCCACGCGTTGAGGACGCGCGCCCACCGACCGCGCGGTCGCGGCGGGGGACCGTAGTGCTCGGCGTCCCTGATGGCGGTCGACAGATCGTGTCGGACGACAGCGTCGAAGATGCCCTGGGCGATCGCACCGTTGCGGGCTACCTCCCGGAAGCCGGCGACACAGCGCAGGAGTGGGATGACCTCGTCTCCGGCCAGGGCCGCGTCGATCGCGAGTCGGAGATCGGCCAGTGTCGGGTGCAGGTTGCCGAGCGTCTCCTTCTGGGCCGCCTGGAATTTCGAGTCGAGGACGAGCTCGTAGAGTGCCGCGGTGCGCTTGCGGCGTTTCGCGGGCGCCGTCTCGGCAGCGGCGGCGGCGGCCAGGTGTCCGACGACATGGCGCAGCCCATACGAGTCGGCCGCACGCCAATCGGTCGCGAAGTCGTCCAGATAGTGCGTCGCGATCCGGGCGTGCTGGATCTCGGGCGGAGTGAGGTAGCGGTTCTTGGTAACACTGCCGTTGCTGCCGTATCGTGGAGCAGCGAGGAAGTCACCCATCGACCGGTGGTACAGGCGGTAGCCGAAGCCATCGGGCGAGTCGTCCTCCTCGGTCAGCTGGCGGGCCTCCGTCAGGACTTGGCTGACTTTCCCGGCATCCTTGCCGAGCCAGAGCGGCAGGAGATCGTCCGGTGCGGAGGGTGTCGCGACGCTGATACACCCGACCAACGGCTGTAGCTCGCGTTTCCACTTCGGTCGTGGTGGGTCTCCCGGACCGGTTCCCGTGAGGCGGTCGAGGTATTCGCTGTACAGCGGGGACAGGCCGACGGGCAGCGCTTCAACGTCGTCAAGAGACCGGACCCCCTTGTCGATCTCCTGTGCCAGGAAGCGAACGTACAGGAAGTTGCCATCTGCGGCCGCAACGAGGCGGTCCTCCGCGGCCTTCGACGGTGCGAGCTGTGCACGGACGAAGGCCCGCACGTCGTCGCTTGCATTCGCCTCCGTGGCAGCGCTCGACAGGTCCACGACCCGGGCGCCCGGGAAGAGCGCACTCGCGTCGAGCTCATTGCTCATCGTCACGAAGAAGCGAACGCCGAGCGGCAGGTCGTCCGACTCTCGCAGCAGGGACACGATGTTGGGGCGCGGGACACCTGCGGCCTCGTCGAGCGCGTCGACCAGGATGAACGCGCGCAGCTTCGGCTTGGACGTCGCGAGGAGCTGAAGGGGCTTCCGAACGGCGCTGTGCCAGATCGCCGTGGCCGCCGCCGAGGACTCGGCACGACCACTCACCTCGATGACGAGTTCCTGGATCTTCATCCCGACGATGGTTCCCTTGTTGTCACCCCGTACGTTGATATTCGAGGTGAACGACCGGTCGTTGGCCTGCGCGACCGCTGGCAAGAAATCGTCGAGCCGGCGAGCGAGCTGCCCGGCGATGGACGACCCGAAATCGACGGCGTTGGTGCTGCCCCCCCTGACGCAGAAGTGGGTCGCTGCCCACGCCTTCCGAACACGTTGCAGCGTCGCGGCGTCACCCTTCGCGGCCGGGGCGGGCCCGGATCCGGCCAACCACGCCGCGAGCGCCGACTTCCCGCTGCCGGGCGCTCCGGTGATCGCGAAGAAGCGTTCGGTGCCGTTCGCCATCCAGTCGTCGACCTCGTCGACTACCCATGTGCGACCGACGAAGTCCTTCGCCTTGTCGGCGATCGTGCTCGGGACGGTCATCGCCGACTCCGGCGGGACCGCGACGCGGTGACCCTGGATCCCGACGATCTCGCCACCCTCTTCGACGCTGCTCGCATCGATCTCGACGTCCGCCTTCGTGCCCTCGAAGTCCTCCGATCCGACCACCTGGCCATCCACCTTCCCGGTCTTGATCTTGACGTCGATCACGCCGCTTGCCCCCGAGGCGCCCACGACCCGACCTCCCTTCTTGACGTCCGCCGTTCGGATCCGCGCCCTCTGGACGAGCTCCTCCTCGAGCTGCGCACGCTCGTCCTCCGCCTCGACCGACGCGAGCGAGACGGCCGTATCGGACTGGGCGTACAGCACCGGCACGCCCCAGTCGGGCCAGATGTCCCGCAGCTTCGACGCGTCGTAGCCGCCGGTCGCGTGGTTGTACATCGCCAGCCGGCCCGTGCCGACCGCCGCATCGAGGGACCAGCCCGCTGCGAGCGACCGATACAGGGCCTTCGAGAAGGCGATCGCCATGCCGTCGTTGACGAGGTACTGCATCGCGATGACTGCCGGCACGCGGTTGGCGACCAGTCGCGTGGCGACGCCGCTCCATCGCTCGGCTCGGTCCCGCACACCGGATTCGCAGGCGCCCAGGACGACGAGCTGAACGCCACGGTCGCGGACGTTCACGGCGAGCTGTTCGGCGTCGAGCGGCCACGCCTGGCGCTTGCCATCGACGAGGTAGAGCCGATCCATCTCGCCATGGCCCGCGAAGTGGAACACATCCGCTTCCGTGGTCAGCGCCTCGGACAGATCGTCGATCGTCGCGTCGGCGTGGATGTCGGACGACATTCCCGGTACGTCGGCCAGTGCCTGTTCCAGGTTGCGTCGCTCGAGGTCCAGGTCGAGCGGCTGCGTGTTGGCGTTCTCCGGGTCGGCGAACAGGGCGACGACGCGACGATCACGCGGAGTCGGATCGACGTTGATACGACCCTGCACGGTCTCCTGGCGGGCGATCGAGACCAGCGGGTCGAGTGCCAGGAAGCCGGTCGCATCTCGCGCACCCCGCTGGCGGGCGAGCCAGGCGTACTCCCAGGGGACGTCGGCGACCTTGGGGTCCAGTCGGAGGCTGATCCGCAGGCCTTCGTCGGGACCGAGACCCGCGAGGGACTGCGCCAACAGCTCCCCGATGCCACGCGGGAAGAGCAGGTCCGCGAGCATCTCCCCGAGGTCGATGACCCCGTCGCGGTCGATCTCGCGGGTCGCGAGCGCGTCGAGCGTCCGGGTCAGCTCCCTGGACCGCTCGAGCGGCACCTTCCGACCGACGGCGTCGTGCCCGCCGGCCGGCGAATCGAGCAGCCTGACGGTCAGGCCGCGCAGGCCTGCCCGGTCGTATTTGACGTCATCGACGAGAAGGTCGAATCGCTGCCACGAACGTATCGGCATTCGGATCCCCTGCGGCCCAGTGTAGGTGCGGGCGTCGAGCGCTCGTATCGGCTAGCCGACTCCACGGCCGGACGTCATCGGCGCGACACGATGCTCGCGATCGACTTGGCCACCTGGACCACGGCCGAGGCGATCACCTCGATGATCGGGTTGATCACGGCCTGGACGCGGCCCCACGGGCCGTACGGTCCCCACAGGTCCCACGGCCACAGCCGCTTCCACTCGGCGAAGAACCAGCCCCGGATCCAGCAGATGATCACCGCCCAGCGACTCGGGGTCGCGTGGACGCACAGCGCGACGAGGCCGGCGTCGACGTCCTTGATCAGCTCGACCATCTCGGTCCACGTCGGGAAGAACGTCTGCTGCTTGTTGAACTCGATCGCGAGCCCGGTGAGCCGGTTGTAGCCGCGGAACTCGCGGGTGAACGCCCAGTCGGCGCTCGTGCCCGAGGTCGGATACAGGTCGAACACCTGCTGGCGGACATAGCTCTGGCCGCGGACGGCCTGGATCGCGTCGCGGAGCACCCCGGCAGCCGTCTGGAGCTGGGGCAGTCGGGCGGGCGGGACGTAGTCCCGGTAGGCGTCGTTGCGCAGCCCGCGCTGGCCGTTCCAGGTGCCGTTCTGGAAGTTGATCGCCGGGTCGGTCGTCTGGTCCTCGTCGTCACCCCAGGGGTACAGGACCAGACCGCTGTATGAGTGGACGTCGACGAAGTAGGCGGCCCGCGGGAAGCGGTCGACCAGCCACTGGGCGTTGCGAGCCTCGGGTTCCGAGAACGGACCCGTGCCGTGGTACGTGTCGGAGCCCGGGTTGTTCGAGGCGGGCGACACGTTCGGGTGGAACGCGGTCGTGTAGTCCCACAGGAAGTCGTAGTTGCGGTTGATGTCGACGCCGATCCGCGCCGGGTTGCCGCTCGAGCTCGCGGTGTTGCGGTTCTTGCGCCACATCGACTGCTGCGAGCCGGGCGCCGCGGCCATGCTGAAGGCGCGGCCATCGGGGTTCTGGTCGGGGAAGACGACCACGTCGGTCCGGTCGACGAGGTTGACGATCTCGGTCGCCGTGAACGATCTGCCGCCGTAGGTCAGGCCCGAGCCGGTCGTGTACGCCTCGAGCAGGTCGGCCGCGAGATTGACGAGCGTGTCCGGGCCGCCCCATTCGCGGGCATGGACGCCGCTGACGAAGATCAGCGCCGGCCGGCAGTCGTACGTGGTGTTGGCGTGGATGACGAGGGCGTGGCTGCGTCGGCCCTCGGCGGTCGGGTTGGGGAGGAGGATCAGCTCGGTCAGGCCCGGGTAGGCATTGTTGAGCGCGATCAGCGCCGACTCGATCTCGACGACATTGAGGAACGTCATGGCGTCTTCTCGCCGAGGCCGGTCGGCGGGATCTTGCCGCCGTCGAAGCGGTCGCCCTCGCCGATCTCGGTCAGGCGCTCACGGGCCGCGGCCGACTGGTTGGAGACGATCCGGACCTCGTAGCCCTCGGTCCGCAGGCCGAGGATCTGGGCCTGGCTGACGAACAGGTCGAGCTCGCCAACGCCGTCACGGTCGCCGCTGAAGTGAGGTCGGTCGCCGTAGTCGAACTCGTCGCGCCGGATGAGCTCGTCGACCTGCTCGCGGGTGGCGCGCACCCGGACTGCGAAGACGTCGTCATCCTCGGGTGGCGTCGCGTTCTCGTCGGCCATGGGGCACCTCGAACCGCGGCGCGCTCGGGTCTGCCACCAGACTACGCTTCCGGGAACGCCTGCGGTGTCCGCCAGTTGCTACCAGCCCGGTCGTACCCTGAGGTCGGTCGGGCGCGCGAACGGCCAACGGGGGATCGAGCGATGCCCAAGCAGATCGTCTACGTGCACGGTGCCGGACCACAGAAGCCGGCAGCCGCGCTCAAGCACGACATCGACGTGGCCCTGTTCGGCACGGACCTGTCGACGACGTCGCGCATCGGGTACTACGCGAACGTGCGCTGGCCGTCCGCGTCGGCGGGTGGCGGTGCGGGACTCGCCGCCGGGGTGCGGGGCGCCGGCCGGGTCAGACGTTCGAAGGCTATCAATGAGACGACGGACCCGACGCTGAGCCCGAACGACGCCGCGAACAAGATCGTCGATGCGACGCTGGGCGGACCGGGCGCCGGCGCGGCGGCCGCCGCCGGGGCAGGTGCATCGACCGCGGAGATCGCGCAGGCGAAGCGACTCGTCCGCCAGCTCTACCGCACGGCCGACCGCATCGCCGCCCGATCCTCGGCACCCGGACCACAGCCCGGCCTCGCGCTCGGGCCGACCTTCCCCGACCCGATCTTCCGCTTCGTGGTCGGAAGGTTCGCGAGCGACGTCATCGACTACCTGTACGGGCCGTTCAAGCCGCTCATGCAGGCGCCGGTGTTCGAGGCCATCCGGAAGACCCCACGACCCAAGGTCGTGCTGGCCCACAGCCTCGGCACGATCATCGCGTACGACGTGCTGGCCGACCCGTCGATGACCGGGCTCAGCGACGTCAAGGTGATCACCATCGGTTGCCCGCTCGGCATCGGCAACGTCCAGAACCGGCTGCGCAACGGCGCCGGCCGACCCAACCCGATCCCGAACGGGGTCACGGCGTGGTCCAACTTCGCCGACCGCTTCGACCCGGTCGCGATCGACCAGACGCTGCGCACCGAGTTCGAGCCACCCAAGAACATGCCGAAGGATGAGGGGGTCAACAATCCGGCCTCCGACAACCACGAGCTGTTCGGCTACCTGTCCGTCCTGCTGGTCCGCGACGCGATCGTGGCCGCCGCTTCATAGGAGGTATCCGTCATGTCGCGCGTGATCAGCCAGGATCTCCAGGCCACGGGCGTCGCGCAGGTGATCGTCGTCCTCAAGTCGGCGCCGGCAGCCCCTCCCGCCGGAGCGGCTGCGGCGGCCCGCCGGACGCCCGAGCTGCAGACCCCGTTCAACCTCCAGCGCCACTTCCGAACCTCGGAATTGAGCCAGGACTCGGCGCTGGCCATGTCGAGCCTCACGGCGTCGAATGCCGCCGCGCCACCGGTCCGCTACTACCCGAATCTCGGCGTCGCGCTCGGGACCGTCGACCGCGCCGGGCTGGCCGCGTTGCGGTCGAGCTCGGCCGTCGCGTCCGTGCAGGGAGCGCCGAAGTTCAGCCTCATCGCCCCGGAGCGAAAGCAGGACACGAAGCTGACCGTGAACGAGACGTGGGGTCTCCGAACCCTCAAGGCCCCGCAGCTCTGGGCGAAGGGTTTCACCGGCGAGGGCATCCTCATCGGTCACCTCGATACCGGTGTCGATGCGAAGCACCCCGCCCTCAAGAACGCGGTCGCGTCGTTCGCGGAGTTCGACATGCTGGGCTTCGAGATGAGTCCGGCACCGGCTGCCCGTGACAGCGGCGACCACGGTACCCACACCGCGGCGACGATCGCCGGTCGACCCGTCCAGGGTCGGCACGTCGGGATGGCCCCGGGCGCGATGCTGGCATCCGCGCTCGTCATCGAGGGCGGCAACGCCGTCGCCCGCGTGCTCGGCGGGATGGACTGGGCGGTCGGACAGCGGGTCAGGATCCTGAGCATGTCCCTCGGGTTCCGAGGCTGGTGGGAGGACTTCATCCCGATCAGCCGGATCCTCCGCCGGCGGCAGGTCCTGCCGATCTTCGCCGTCGGCAACGAAGGGCCGGGCACGAGCCGCTCGCCGGGCAACTACTCGCAGGCACTGTCGGTCGGGGCGATCGAACGGGACAAGACCGTCGCCGACTTCTCGTCGAGCCAGGAGTTCACCCGCAGTCGCGACAGGATCGTGCCCGATCTCGTGGGTCCCGGCGTCGCCGTGACATCCGCGCGACCCGGTGGCGGCTGGCAGGAGATGGACGGGACGTCGATGGCCACGCCACACATCGCGGGCCTGGCCGCGCTCCTCATGCAGGCGCGCCCGAAGGCCACGATCTTCCGGGTCGAGCGCGCGATCTTCGAGTCGTGCGTGCGCTCGGCGTCGATGCCGGCCGACCGGGCCAACCGGGGGCTGCCGGACGGCCTGAAGGCGCTGGAGCTCCTCCTGAAGTAGGAGGGCCGGGGCGGCGTAGAGTAGCCAGCACGATGAGCAAGATCGACCCGGAACTGACCCGCCAGCTCGACGAGGTCGGCGCTGACGACAGCTCGATCCAGGCCGTGGTCTATCTCGAGTCGGGGGAGACGATGAGCCCCGACGAGGTCACCGCGACGGCACAGCGCATCATCGACTCGGCGTCGACGAAGGCAGCCACATCGCCCGGCCGTGTCAATGTGCTGCGGAATCTCGGCGTGGTGACCCTCGAAGGACCGGCGTCGTTCGTTCGATCGCTCATCGAGGAGCCCGGGGTGGCCTCGGCGGTCGCCAACGTCCAGCCCAGCGCGGACGCGGGCATGGAGATATCCAAAGAGGCGGAACCGTCACCGACCGACGAGGGGGCCGCGAGCTAGGCGCCGGAGGCGATCGCGCCGAGCGCCGTCGCTGTCCGCGATTTGCTACCACCCCGGTCGTATCGTGAACATTGATCGGGCGCGCGTGCATGGTCAGGAGGGGCACGCCATGGACCCCGTCGTCTTGCGGCTCAGGCCGCGATCCCTGTTCGTCGGTGCGTTCGCCGACTTGAAGGTCGAGATCGACCCCAACGCGGGGCTGTCGATCGACGACCTCCGCTTCGAGGTCCCCAGCGGCCTCGCAGGAGGGTTGGTTTCGACGGCCCGCGGACCGGCGCTTCGACCCGAAGAGTCCGACCCACTGCTGCTTGCGGGCTTCGAACCAGGAACACACGTGGTCCAGGCGATCGAACGTGCGTCGAACACGGTCCTCGCGGAGCTGAAGTTCCGCGTGCTGGGCACGTGGCGCGGCAAGACGCGTGGGCCGCGACTCTGGTTCAGCGGTCGACCGAGATCGCAACTCGCTGGATCCGCCTGGGGCGGAGGCCCAGCCGGCCCGCAGAACGTCGCCACCGTCCCGGCGACCGGCACGAGGCGCATCGCCGTCCTGTTCGTCGACACGTCGACGCAGCGGTACACGACCAACGCCACGACGATGCAGGGCATCCGTGATCGCTGGATGAACGAGATCATCAACGGCGTCACGGTCGGCACCCAGACCCGGAGCGTCCGCCAGTTCTTTCGGGAGATGGCCTACAGCACGATCACCCCGAGTCCGAATGGCGCCAACTTCGATATCAGCGCCCAGGCGTTCGGGCCCGTTTCGCTCCCCAACAACTTCGACTCCTACTTCAACACCGATGGCTCGCCGATGGGGAGCTTCTACCAGGCCTGCATCACCGCCGGCGACAGCCTCATCAACTACACCCAATTCGACACGGTCCTGTGCGTCTCCCAGAGCGCCTCGGCGACGCGGTTCGCATGGCCGTACGCGAGCATCGGGCGGTGGGGCCCGTACACGACCGGGGACGGCAACCTCAACCTGGGTGTCATCTCGATGCCGGTCGACTGGGACACGGTCGACGGAGCCGGGCGCGAGATCCACGAGACCCTGTCGCACGAGCTTGGCCACAACCTCGGCCTCGGCGATCAGTACACGCCGTCGGTCGCCGGCCGGAACGCCGGTGGCTGGGAGCTGATGGACTCGGAGAACCCGTATCCGTTCGTTTCGATCGCCCATCGGATGATGCTGGGCTGGGTTCCGGCGTCGTGGGTGCAGGCGTTCAACTTCGCATCGAGCGGGGCACCGCTCGATCAGAACGTCACGTTGAGCCCGATCGAGCAGGGACCGCCGCCAGCCGGCCGGATCGCCGCCGCCGAGGTGCGGATCGGCGACGGCCTCAACTACTACTTCGAGTACCGCAACGGCGAGAACCCGCAGATCGGCGATCGCGCCTTGCCGACGGACGATCGCGTGCTCGCTACCGATGTCGCGTCGCCCCCGTTCGCCCCGCCCTTCTCGCGACCGACCGTGCTCCTCCTGCCGGCGACCGGGGATGACGACGGCCCCGTCCTCGGCAACGGCGACTTCTACCGCGAGATCGACGCGTCGCCGTTCCCCGTCGAGTTTCGCGTCGACGCCTCGGGCATCACCGGCTCCAAGGCGGACCTGCGCGTCCGGTATGGCACGAATGGCCGGCCCGACCCGTCGATCCGACCGTGGCCAGCCTCGCCGACACGACGGTGGCAGTCACCCGACATCGAGGTCCGCAACGCCAAGAATCAGGCCGACGCGAGCTGGGCGAACGTTCCCTGGGTCGGCAATCCGAACACCGTGGTGGCGACCGTCAAGAACGGCGGGAACGTCCTCGCACCGTCCGTCCAGGTCGACTTCCTTGTGAAGAACCTCAACATCGGCGGCGCGCCCGAGGTCTTTCTCGGGACCCAGTCACAGGACATCCCAGCCGGCCAGACGCGCGACTTCACGACGACGTGGGTGCCACCCTCCACCGGCCATTTCTGCATCATCGTGCGGATCCCGCTCTATGTCGTGCCGACCGCCCCGACCGTGGTGGAGATGACGGAACTCAACAACCTCGCCCAGTCGAACTACGACCGCTTCAACACCGCGACCTCGTCACCGTCGACCAGGGAGGAGACCTTCGTCGAGGTGGGCAACCCGTACTCGAAGACGACCCGAGTCTGGGTGATCGCCGAACAGACGAATCCTCTCTACCGAACGTACCTGGACACGACGTGGCTCATCCTCAAGCCGGGGCAGCGACGCCGAGTTCGGGTCAGGTTCGAACACATCCTCGATCCGAAGGCCAACGAGTTGCCGCCGGATGTCGACACGGGCTTCCTCGAGGAGGACGAGCGAAATCGGCTTCGCCCGAACGACGTGGGACTGTTCTCGTACGCCGAGGACCCGAACGATTTACCGCGCCACGCCCTGGAGCTTCTCGGCGGCGCACAGGTCCAGGTCACCACCGGGAGGGCGACCGAGTTCGACCGCCTGACCAACGACGGCAACGTCATCGTGGGTCGGGTCTTCACTCCGGACGACGGGAACGGCGTGCCGGATGGACGAGTGGTCGTGACCGTCGCCCCTGATCGCGATGACCCGATCTCCTACGTCAGCGAGGCGGGTGACCTCGACGACGGCCGTTTCTTCGTCCGCGTGCCCACGGAGGACTGGCGGTTCATGCGCGCCGAGTACCTGGGCGCTCTGGGCTACAGCGCATCGACAAGCGATTGGACCGAACGGATCTCGTGATCTGACTCCGGACATGGTGAAGCCCGGCGGATCGCCGGGCTTCGGGGCTGCGGACTGCGTCGGTTAGTAGCTCTTGCGCTGCGTCTGGAAGCAGTCGCTGCAGTAGACGGGCTTGCTGCCGTTGGGTCGGAAGGGGACCTGGGCCTCGCGGCCGCAGCTCGAGCACGTCGCGCTGAACATCTCCCGGGGACCGCGGTCGTAGCCGCCGCCGCCACCCGAGTAGCTGCTCCCGCCGCCCGTCTCGCCACGCGCGGCCTTGCGGCTCGCACGACAGCTGGGGCAGCGACGCGGCTCGCTGAACCCTCGATCGGTATAGAACTGCTGCTCGCTCGCGGTGAACGCGAACTCCTGGCTGCAGTCCGAACAGGTCAGGGTCTTGTCCTGAGTCTCGAACATGAAAAATCACTCCTACTCGTGCGACCTCAGCGAACCAATCTCGCCGAGAACCAGTGAGGAGTGATCGTGTAGTCGCGCAGTTTTGTCGGCGCTCGTCTTCGGCGCCGGAGGACAGTATAGCACGCTTTTCCACGATTGTCGCGAACGAATGTTCACTGTGTCGCGCCGATGGATCGGTCTAGGCGTCGCGCCGCAGCAGGATGCCGAGGTACGCCTTCCACGGGCCGACCGCCGCGTCGTGGCTGCCGGCCAGCGCCGCGTAGATCTGGGCGACGTGGTCGAGGTCGTGGACGGCCCACGTCGCGAGCAGCTGGCGCATCGTCACCTCGCCGAGCTCGGGATGGCGCCCGACCCGATCGAGGTCGTCGTCGCCGACGAGCTCGCCGAGTCGCGCCAGGTTGTCGGCGCGGAGCTCGGCGAAGCGGTCGATCAGCGCGTCGAGGGGGACGTCGACGTCTCGTTCCTCGTGGGCGAACCGGTCGAACGGCTCGAACGGCCGGTCCGGGCCGTGCTCCAGGATGAGCTCGGCGCGCGGGATCCAGTCGTCGAGCTCGGCCGAGATGAGGTGGCCGACCACATCGCGCGGCGTCCAGCCGTCGGCCGTGTCGGGCGTCTCGAGCCAGGTGTCCGGCAGCCCGCCGAGCAGCGAGCGGACGACCGTCGGCGTCCGCTCGAGCAGCGCGGTCGTGTCGGCGAGGAACGGGTCGGTCATCCGCCGCCGGAGGCGTCCGCGTCCATCGGCGTCATCAGCTGGAAGTAGTTGTCGTCGGGGTCGGCCAGCGTGGCGATCATCGCGTCGGGGTAGCCCTCGAAGCCGTACGGCTCCTTGATGACGATCGCGCCGGCCGCCTTCATGCGGTCGAACTCGGCCTGGACGTCGCGCGTCTCGATGTTCCAGATCAGACGGCCGGGGTGGGTGCTCTTGCCCGTGACCTCGCTGTGCGCGCCGACCGAGATGTAGCCCGACCCGATCTGCCAGGTGGTGTAGCCGCCGTCCTCGTACGTCGGCTCGCCGAACAGCTTGCGGTAGTAGTCGGTCAGGCGCTGTGGGTCATCCGTGCCGATGAGCAGGTTGTTGAAGTCCATGGTCTCCTCCTTCGTTCGCGGACATTGTGGCGCCGCTCGCCTCGCTCGGCGTATGAGGTCAACTAGCGCAAGAGATCGGTCTGACCGGCGTCTCTTTCATGAGGCCACTCGAGCACGAAGGAGACGAAATGGATGCTACGGTCAGCCGACGACAGGGCGACCCGGGACTGCTGGAGGAGGATGTCGCACGAGAGCTTCTCGACTCGACCTGCCTCGCCCGCCTGGCCTACAACTGGCGGGACGGGACGCCGCGGGTCGTGCCGATCTGGTTCCACTGGAACGGACACGAGTTCGTGGTGTCCTCGCCACCGAAGGCGCCCAAGCTGAAGGCGCTCGTCTCTGGCTCGCAGGTGGCGCTGACGATCGACTCTGATTCGTGGCCGTATCACGTGCTGATGATCCGAGGGACGGCGAACGTCCAGATGGTGGACGGCGTACCTGTCGAATACTCCGCCGCGGCCCGACGCTACTTCGGGACCGAGCAGGGCGAGGCCTGGAGCGACCAGGTCGCAGCTCGTTTCCCGCGAATGGCCCGGATCTCCATCACTCCCGATTGGGTCGGCGTGCTCGACTTCGAGAAGCGATTCCCGAGCGCCCTCGCCTGACGGCTAGCGGTCCTTCCACGTGAGCCGAGGAAGGCGTGTGTTGACGGCGCGCTCAGACTGATGGCGATATCCGGCGGAGGGAGCGCCATGGCGATGACCGAGAAGGACATCGAGGCGAACGTCGATTGGGTGATCGAGGAGGCGCGACGCCAGATCGATCATCAGATGACGACGGCTGGCGAGATCGACGGTCGAGCGACCGCCCTGCTCGGCCTCCTCGGCGGTGTGACCGGCCTGCTCGGGATCTTCGGCGACCTCAACCTCGAGACGCCCCCACGGATGTTGTCCACGGCAGCCGCCGCCGTCGCGGGCATCCTCGCCACAGGCCTATTCGCGGCTTCGATCTGGCCACATGGTGGCGCGTCGTATGGAGCCGGCGTTGATGGCGCGGTCGCTCTGGCCGACTCCTATCCGACCCTGACATTCAAGCGGAGCCAGGCTCGCAGCCTCCGCGACGCGATCGCCGCGAACAGGGTGTACTTGGGAGCCCGCCAGCGTCTGCTGAAGCTTGGGACGACGTCGTTCGCGATCGCGGTGATCCTCGTCCTGGCGATGCTCGTGACCGGGGTGTTCGAGCCGACGAACGCCGGTGCGACCGGATGAACATGGACGACCCTCCCTTCAACCCGCCGGGCCGCGAGACGAAGTTGACGGGCGCGACCGAGACCGCGGCCGAGACCGGGGACGCGTGGGAGTCGGACACCGAAGAGGCGCCTGTCGACGCGCCCGGCGATGCCGGTGACGACTCCCGTGGAATCGTCGAGGACGGGGTCGTTCTGGTTGAGGTCGACGCCCATGGCGAGCCCGACATCGTCGTCGTGGTTGAGCTCGAGGAGCCTCCGTACAATCCGCCAGACAACTCGTCGAAGGGTGGTCCCGAGGCCGAGAGCTGAGCGAGGACGACCGCTCGGACGGGCCCCGCGCCTGTCGGCGACCTGCTATCGGTCCCTCCGTATCCTGAGGCGACCGGGCGTGCGATCCCGACGGAGCAGAGAGGCGCCACGTGAGCGAGGACATCCTGCCAACGGCGGAGGGCGATGACCGCGGCGTGAGGAGGGAGCAGACCCTTGCCCGGCTCGCGGAGCAGATCGACTGGTACGAGCGAAGCGCTCGTCGCAACAACTTCGGCCACAAGACCTGCAAGATCGTCGCGATCATTTCGGCAGCGGCGGTCACGGTGCTGGCGGCCGCATCGATGCCCGCACTCCTCGTGGCGTCACTCGGCGCCGTGGTGGTAGCCGTCCAGGGCATCCAGGAGGTCGTGCAGTTCCAGGCCAACTGGATCAACAGCGGCAGGGCCAAGGAGGCGCTCAAGCGCGAACGAGCCCTGTACGTGGCCGATGCCGGGCCGTATGCGCGCGCGAACAACCCGGATCGACTGTTGGCCGAGCGGACTGAGGCGGTCGCCGCGCTGGAATTGGACTCCTGGACCGAATCACAGCTCTCTGAGGCGAAGGCGACGTCGTCCTGAGGTTGTCGGGACCCTTGGCGATTGTGCTAGCGTTTCCGTTGCCATCAGCACTGCAATTTGGAGTCGCCAGATCACATGGCTACAGAACCTGAGCCGTACACCTACGGCAAGCCGTTCGCGATCGCCGAGCTGAAGAAGAAGGCCGCGACCGACCGGCCGCTGAGCAAGCGCGACGCCGCGCTCGTCAAGGCGATCCGCGAAGCCGCCGCGGCCGCGGAATCGCAGGTCATCCCGTTCTACCTCAGTCCCGACGACAAGGTGCCGACCGTCAAGCTCGCGGCGAAGCGCCTGGCGGCGCGGCTCGACCTGCCCGTGAAGGTCGGTACGCATCGTGCGTATCCCGGGGGTCCTGCTGCTGACCCGCGGCACCCTTCGGGGCACCTCGAAGTAGCACGTTCGACCCATCAAAGCTTGAATTGCGTCCAGGGCGTGCCTTCGGTCGAAGGCACGAGCATGGCCGTCCCCGGAAGCGCGACGGGTGTCTAGGTCGACGGGCTGGCCGAGCCCGGGAAGGTTCTCACCTGAACTCTTGCTGGCGCTGATTGCCGGAGGTCAGGCCCTCCGCGCTCATGTCGCCCGAAGTCACGGACCCGATCTGGACCGCCTTGCTGAACGACCCGTCGCTGCCCGACGACGGCCGAATTGATGAGGACGCCGTCCAGCAGGATGTCGACCGACTCGCCGGGCTGGAAGTCCGTGCCCGTGACCAGGACCTGGCCGGTCTCCCGCGCGCCGTCGACATTCACGTTGAGTGATCCTGTCGTACTCGGGCCCGGGGTCCGGCCGGGCGGTGCGTTCGCAAAGAGGCTGATCCCAAGGGCCGCCACGAGCAGGGCGCCGAGCGCGACCGCCAGCCAGATCACGCGCGGTACCCGCTGGCCCCGAGCCGGCATCGTTGCCTCGTAGTGGAGCTGCGTCACGGTGCCGGTGTCGGCGTCGGACGGGTGCAGCTCCAGGCGATCCGGGACATGGTCCGTGGCGTCCAGATCGGCGGTCGGTGCGCCGGCGTGCAGGTTCGGGCGAGACGCCCGCGTCGTCGGGCTTCGGCCGGATCGATCGGGACGAGATCGGGTTCCAACGGCGTCGCGAGTGCATCAGCCGGGCGCCTTGGCAGCGACTTCGCATCGGCGATGTCGAAGAGCCGCCCGTCAGCGACGCGCATGAACAACACGGGCGTCGCCCACTCGACATCGTTGTGGTCCGCGAAGATCGACAGACGGGCCTCGGTGACCGCGGCGTCGACCGGTCGGCCCTCGGCGAGCATCGAGTAGAACTCTGCCGCGAACAGGATCGCCGCCCGATCCGTGATCTCGAACTGCATCCCGATCACCGCCGGGATCTCGCGCTGCACGAGGCTCGCGGCGACGCCGGAGAACGGGTCGGTGACGGAGGTCCGGGCCCCCTCGCACGAGTTGAGCACGACGAGCCGGAGCATCACCTTGCCGCCAAGGATCGTGGCGAGTTGATCCCCGCTCACTGGGCGACCGCGGGCCGCCTCATCCTCGAACAGCAGCGCGCCTTCGCCGCTCGCGTCGTCGAAGCCGCCGTGCCCGATGTAATGGATGATGTGGTACGAGTCGGAGCGGACGGCGCGGGCCAGCGCGAGGAGGTTGGCCGTCTCGAGCCAGTCGATCGACACGGCCCCGGCCTCGACGAGCGGCTGGAGCGCCGCCTCGAGCTTCGCTCGTTCCACATCGGTATCCAGGGGCTGCTGATCGGTCGGCGCGCTCACGATCCCCAGGATCCTGAGCGGGAGCTGGACATCCAGCGGTCGCCGTGGTCGAGGCAGGTCGAGGTACCGGACGACTGGCGTCCAGGTCGAGATCGACAGGAAGTCGGGGGCGTCGTAGAGGTACTCCCAGGGGATCGCTCCGAGCTCGGGCACATCCGTGAGCGATAGCGTCACCCGTAGCCCTTCGCCAGCCGCTCGCGCCTGCGCGAAGGTGGCGCGATAGAGGTCCCTCACCGGGCCGTCCATGACGGCGCCGAACAGCTGCCCACCGAACGTCTTGGCGAGCTGCATCTCAGGCGATTCGATCCGGCGGACGCCGCGCCGCGTCCGTCCGACCTTGAGGATGAAGTTCTCGAGCTCCGTGTCGGTGAAGGGCACCTTGAACTGCCCTTCCTCCTCGCCGCCGGGCCCGCTCGCCTCGACGCGATAGGTGCGCCGGGACGGGCCGCGCTCGATCCGCAGCCGGAACGGTGAGTAGGCCGTCATCCCGCGACCAAGCCCGATGGCGCCATGGCTCCCCGATCTCTAGGCGACGGGTCCGCAGACCCTCGGGCGCCATCATAGGAGTGGGCGCAACTCGTCCCGTTCTGACCTCGATTCGATCGCTGCGATAATGGGTCGCCGCTACACGAGGGAAGGATGACCGCAGAGCTCCCGCGGGCCTCGCTCGGCGAGAACGTCCGCTTCACGCTGACGTACCGGCTGCCGAGCATGCTCCGGGGGGCACTGCTCCCGCTGCCGTTCTGGACCGAAGCGGCGATCCGGTTCGACAACGGGCGCGGCGTGGCGACGGTCGAGCGTCTGGCCAAACGCTACGCCGGGCGGCCGGTGATGCTTCGGGGGCAGACGCTCCTCGTCCTGGCGCCCGACGATGTCCGCCGGGTCCTCGAGTCGCCCGTGTCCGTCTACGGGATGAACGCCGGCGAGAAGCGGCGGCTGTTCGCCGAGTTCGCACCGGACGTGCTCAACGTCTCGCCACCGGATCTGCATGCCGAGCGCCGGCCGTTCAACGAGGCCGTGCTCGGCTACGGCCACGAGCCGCATCGGTTCGCGGAGCGATTCCTGGGCGTCGTCCACGAGGAGGTCGCGGCGATGCTGGCGGACGCCGAGGTCCTCGACTACGAGCGTTCGCTCGCGGCGTTTCGGAGGATCGCGCGGCGCTGCGCCTTCGGCGATGCGGCCGCAGACGACACGGAGTTCAGCGACGAGCACAGCCGCTTGCGCGAGGACGGCGACTGGCTGGGTCTCAAGGTCTGGCATCGACGCAGGAACGCACGGCTCCGCGCGTCCATGGACGCCCGGATCCAGCGGTACGTCGCCGCGGCCGAGCCCGGCACGCTCGTCAGTCTCTTCGCGTCTGCGCCCAAGGAGGCGGAGACCAGACCGGACGGCCAGGCGCCGTTCTGGCTGATGGCGCTCGACGCGGTTCGCATCGCGGTCTTCAACACGCTGGCGCTGCTCACGACCCATCCCGCGGCGCACGAGCGCGCCGTCGCCGAGGTTCGCGCGGCGGACACGGTCCACGGCCCGGGCACGCTCGCAGCCCTCGCCGAGCTTCCCTTCGTGCGCGCTTGCTTTGTCGAGAGCGTTCGGCTCTGGCCCGCCGCAGCCATGCTCGTGCGCGTGACGGCGGCCGAGACGGAGTGGTATGGCGAGACGCTGCCGATCGGCTCGCGGGTCGTCATCCCCGTCTCCGCCCACCATCGCGCGCGTCGGCTGCCGCATGCGCATCGGTTCGCACCGGACCGTTGGCTCGACGGCTCGGCAGAGGACGACTGGCTGATGAACGTGTTCTCGCGCGGCGGCGCGCAGTGTGCCGGCCGGAACCTCGCCCTCGTGCTCGGCACCGCCAGCCTCGCCGAGCTGCTCCGCCAGGGGGAGTTCGAGCTCCTGCGGCCGAAGCTGTCCCCGGACCGGCCGCTCCCGTACGGGATGAACCCGTTGAACGTCCGATTTGCCGTTCGCGGCTGAAGAAGAAGGCCGGCGTTCGCCCTGCGCGAGCCAGTGATGTCCAAATTCCACCCCAGTTCGGTCAGTCCTCGGTTGATGACTACGGGCGACATCGCGTAGTGGGGAAGGGGTGGCATGACGATGGTCGTCTACGATCGACTCATCTCCCGGCCCCGACGCCCAGCACCTGTGCGGTGAGCTATCGATGACCGACCTGGACGAACTCCTGCAGGCGGCGAGCAAGTCATCGCCCGGGACTCGGATCCAGTACCGCGATCCGATCGCGGCGCACGGAAGTGGCGCGATCGGGCCGATGGTCGACTGGATCCCATCGCCGAAGTTGGGTGCGTTCGCGGTTCGGGTTCTGACGAAGATCGGCCAGGATGCGGCACACAAGGGCCAAGTCGTCGCGGCACTGCGTGACTGCGACCGTCGAGGACTGGACCCGAACGTCGCTCGTGACGTCGACGACGCGATCCGGACGCTCCGCCCCTTCCATGCGGCGAAACGTGGCGGATCGGTGCCCGCGGCTGCGACCTGGGCAGGCCGAGCAACGCGGACGACTACCCGGGGACAGTGTCGAAGAGCGTTTCCACAACGCCATGCTCGATATCTACTGGTTGGCGGGACGAGCGACTGGCTACTGGGCGAGCTACTTCCTGCGAGGAGTGCGCAACAAGGGTGGATTGGTCGAGGCGAAGGACCTTCTGCCGGATGGCAGGCAACTCGCGAGGGATTCGAACGCCTCAAGGCCGAGCATCGACTCGACCTCTCCATGGAAGCGCTTGGTGCTCCGAGCCGGAGTTCGTCGGCCTCTTCACACAGGACGAGATCCAGGTGGCAAGCTCAAGGCTCGCCGCCGCTGGCTATCAATCCTCAGAGGCCTGACCGGGTCGGTGCGCGCCCGCACCGGCCGTGACATCCGACCTGTCACGTCGCGGCGCCGAGGATCGGCACGGATCGGAGGTCGACCGGGGTCTCCGGCGAACGGTGGGAGGGCCTGCCGATGCTGCTCGATGCCGTCGATAGCCAGCTGGACGGTCACCTCGGTGACTGAGGCGAGGGCTACCATGCCCGTGAGGCGTGTCGCGCCGACACGAGGGATGGGGCGATGACCGAGGGCACTGCCAGCCAGGGCGAGCTCGCGATGCGGCTTGTCGGTGGCGTGTGGGGTCATCTCGTCGGCGATGCGGTCGGCGTCCCGTACGAGTTCCGCGACGCCGATCAGGTCGGCGACGTCCGCTGGGGCGAGACCGGCACGCACGACCAGCCGCCCGGGACGTGGAGCGACGACGGCGCGCTGATGCTCGCGCTGCTCGACTCGCTGACCGCCAAGGGCGTCGGCTTCGATGTCGAGGACCAGGGTCGACGTGCGCTCGCATGGTGGCGCGACGGCGCCTACACGCCCGACGGCGACGGCTGCTTCGACATCGGCGGGACGACCAGCATGGCCCTTCGGGCGATCGAGGACGGGACGCCGGCCGCCGATGCCGGCCCGACCGACGAATGGAGCTGCGGCAACGGCTCGCTGATGCGCATCCTGCCGGTGGCGCTGGTCGGTCGCGACCTCGATGCGGCGGCCCTCATCGACCAGGCATGCCGGGCGTCGCGCGTCACCCACGGGCACCCGCGCTGCCAGGTCGCCTGTGCGCTGTACGTGCTGGCCGCCCGCAACCTGCTCCGTGGGCGAGCGCGATCGGGGCGCGGCCCTGGCGAACGCCGCCGACGAGCTCCGGGCCGCGTTCGCGAGCCAGCCCGAGATGCTCGAGGCGCTCGTATCACCTGCTCGGCTACGCGGAGCGTGGCGGGAAGGGCCGGGTGTGGGACTCGTTCTGGAGCGCCTGGGAGGCGTTCGCCGGCGCGACGACCTACCAGGACGCGATCGAGCGCGCCATCGCCTACGGCAACGACACCGACACGACCGCCGCGATCGCCGGCGGCCTCGCGGGCATCTACTGGGGCATCGACGGGATCCCCGACGAGTGGCTCGACGGGATGCGCGGTCGCGACGTGGTCGTGCCGCTGGTCGACGCGCTGCTCGAGGGCGCGGGCTGGAGGACATCGACCGGGAGGCCGTTGCGGGTCGATTGGGTCCCGGCCGAGGACGTGCCGCAGTTCGGCGGCCGGCTCGGCATGACGTTCCTGCTCGGCAAGCAGCGCGACGGCTGGACCGGGATGCACTGGCGCGACCTCGAGACCGACGCGAAGCGGCTCGCCGGGGAGCATCGGGTCGACGCGTTCCTGCTGCTCGTCGAGGACCACGAGCTCGAGGCCGCGCGGGTCACGAGGATCGCGGAGGTCATGGACGCGACCGGCATCGACCTCATCCGGTTCCCGATCCGCGACATGGACGTGACGGGCGACCGCGATGCTCTGCGCGTGGTGCTCGATGACGTGCTCGCGCGGCTCGCCGCCGGCCAGCGCGTGGTGGTCGCCTGTCGCGGCGGCCTCGGCCGGACCGGGACGATCGTCGCGTGCCTGCTGCGCGACGCCGGCCTCGACGCGGACGCCGCCATCGCGCTGACACGCAAGGCGCGACACGACACCATCGAACGAGGCTCACCAAGTCGACTTCGTCCGCGACTGGACGTGGCCTCGATGACGACGAAGGGCGAGATCGCCGAGCAGCTCGTGGTCGATCGACTCCGCGCCGTGCTGCCGGAGTCGGTCGCGGTCCTGCCGAACGTCCGCTGGCTGTCGCGCGACCGCGGCACCGAGCACGAGGGCGAGGCGGACGTCGTGATCGGCGACCCGGAGCGCGGGATCCTCGTCCTCGAGGTCAAGTCGGGCGAGGTCCGACGTGACGGCAACGGAACGTGGTGGGCCGGGCCGCAGCCGCTCAAGCGAAGTCCGTTCCACGCAGGCGTCGCAGAGCAACGCACGCGCTCGTCGCGCAAGCTCCACGAGCTGCCAGGCTGGCCGGCCGGCCGCAAGCCGATCAACGGCCACGGCGTCGCGTTCCCCGACGTCGACCTCGACACGATGCGCGGTCGCGTCTCGGGCTCGACGTGCTCGGACCCGACGCCGACCCCGACCTCGTCGCCGACCAGTCGACGTTCGCCGACGACCGCCGAGGGCCGGCTCGAGCTGCGAGGCGTTCGTCGACCGGGCGTTCGAGCACTGGTCGGGCGCCGGCGGGCACCTACCGCGCCGGGCGACGACGGCATCGACCTGCTCGATGGCGACGCTGGTCGAGCCGTTCGAGATCAAGTCGATGCTGCGGCACGAGATCGCCACCGGCGCGGCCGACGTCGTCAGGCTGACGACCGGCCAGTACCAGCTGCTGAGCACGCTGCGGAGCGTGCGGCGGGCGTCGATCGTCGGCGGCGCGGGGACCGGCAAGACGATGCTCGCCGCCGAGAAGGCGCGGCGGCTCGCGCGCGAGGGCTTCTCGACGCTGCTCGTGTGCTTCAACGCGCCGCTGGCGCGGGTGCTCGGGGAGCGACACGCGCGACGTGGCCGCGGACGACCGGCCAGCTGACGGTCGCCACGTTCCACCAGCTGTGCCAGGACCTCGGTCGGGAGGCCGGCGTGCTGGGCGAGCGGCCGGACCCCGTTCCGCAGTCGTGGTGGGACGAGACCCTGCCCCGGGCGCTCGACGACGCGATCGAGAAGCTCGGGCCGCGGTTCCACGCGATCGTCGTCGACGAGGGCCAGGACTTCGACGCCGGACTGGCTGCTCTCGCTCGAGGCGCTGTCGTTCGAGCGGCCGCGAGGACGTCCTGTACGTCTTCCACGACCCGGCGCAGGCGATCTACCGCGACGACGTGGTCGCGCAGCTCGGGCTGCAGGAGTTCCCGCTCGAGCAGAACTGCCGGAACCCGCAGCCGATCCACGACCTCGTGCGGCGGTTCGCGGGCGGCGGGCTCGAGTCGAGTCGCGCTGCGGACCGACGGCCGGGCGCCCGAGCTCATCGAGGCCGAGGACGACGCGGCGACGGTCGAGGCGCTGCGCAAGGTGCTGCATCGACTGCGGGTCCGAGGAGGGCGTGACGCCGTGGGACATCGCGGTCCTGACCGGCGTCCGGCTGGAGCAGTCGGCCGTGTGGCGCCAGCGCCGGTTCGGGAACGAGGTGCTGGGCAACCCCGCGGTCGACGATGCCGGGCAAGCACCTGGGCCGCGCCGCCGACGCGACGCCCGACCTCCCGAGCGACGCGATCCTGTGCGAGACGATCCGCCGGTTCAAGGGCCTGGAACGGCCGGTGATCATCCTCGTCGAGCTCGCGCCGGACGACGAGCGGCTGGACCGGCAGATCTACGTCGGCGCGTCGCGGGCGCGGCAGCACCTGGTCGTCATCGCCCCTAACCCTGTCTTGGAGCGACTCCGATGAGCCTAGAGCGAAGATCCCACCGAACCACAGACGAGTACCAGGCGATCGGGACGCCTCCTCCCGCGCTCGGACCTTGCGGGATCGCAAATCGCGACGGCTCGCCGTGTCACAACCCGGGCCGGCATCCGTACGGCAAGGGTCCTCACGTGCACGACGCATCGAAAGTTCCTCAGTCGACAAGGGGAATGGCATGACTGAGTCGCCTGAGGAACCAGATGGATCTCGTTCGAGTTCACGGTTCTTGGGCGTCGTTTCGGTTGACAGCGGAACCCTCGTCATCGGAGATCCCGGACTTCTACTGCGTGATGCGGATCTGCTCGCGAGGGCGTCGACTACGGTGAAGTCGTGGCCGCACCCGTTAAGCCTGCCCTTCAACTTGGCGATCGCCCCATCCTGCTGATCTCGCAATTCGGCGGCGATGGGGACTTCCCTGTGTATGGGGAGTTCGACGGCAATGAACTCATCGCTGTCACCGTCCGTTTCGATATCGAGCCCGATGACGATTAGCACGACTGACCTAACTATCGAGCAGCGCCGGATCGTCGAGTGGGGCGATGGGCCGGTCGTCGTCATCGCCGGGGCGGGGACCGGCAAGACGCGGGTCATCGTCGAGCGCGTCCGCCACCTGCTCGAGACGCACGACGGACCTCCTGCCCGAGCAGCTCCTCGTCCTGACCTACAACGTCAAGGCCGCCGCCGAGCTCGCGCACGCGGATCGAGCAGGCCGTCGGGGTCGCGACCGCCGCGCCGCATGACGGTCAGCAACTTCCACAGCTTCTGCCAGCGCGTCCTGACCGAGCACGCCGCCGACGCCGGGCTGCCCGCCGCGCCCGGACGTCCTCGACGGCGTCGGCCAGGTGCTGCTGCTCCGCGACATCGTCCCGGACCTCGGCCTCGTCTACCACGCGACCGGCTACTGGACGCTGGCCAACATCGTCAGCTTCATCAATCGCTGCAAGGACGAGCTCGTCCGCCGGCCGACTTCGACGCCTTCGTCGCCGAGCGAGCGCCGCGTCTTCGAGGAGCGCTTCGGCGACTTCGAGGCGGCCGTCGAGCGGCTCGAGATCGCAGGGCAACCTCGAGCCGCTCCGCGAGCGTCCGCGGCGCCTACGCCGGCGTCCGCGCCAACGAGCGCGCCGAGGCGCGCGGCGAGGAGCCGCGACTACGACCCGGACGCCGTCGAGAAGGCCGCCGACCGCGAGGCCCGCCGAACGATCGCCGGCGACGGCAACGCCCACGGCCGCGAACTGGTTCGCCGCCGAGGACCACGCCGCGCATCGACGCCCTCGCGGCGACGTACGTCGTCGACGGCGCGGCGCTCGAGGTCCTGCGCCTGACCGAGCTCGCCGATCGTCTACCGCGCCTACGAGGACGGAGCTGGCGAGGCGCGGCGCGCTCGACTTCGGCGAGCAGATCGCCGCCGTCACGCAGCTGTTCAAGACCCGGCCCAACGTCCTGCGCCGCTACCAGCGCCAGTACCGCTACATCCTGGTCGACGAGTTCCAGGACGCCAACGTCGCCCAGATCGAGCTCATCGAGCTGCTCGGCCGGACGCCCGATCGGCCCGACAACGTCATGGTCGTCGGCGACGACGACCAGTCGATCTATCGGTTCCGGGGCGCCAGCTTCGCCGCCTTCGCCGAGTTCGAGCGCGCGGTTCGCGCCGACCGCCGGCGCACGACCCGACGGCGCCGCCGCCCGGCCCGCCGCCGCGCCTGCGGCTCGAGCAGAACTTCCGCTCGGTGCGGCCACGTCCTGACCGCCGCCAACCGGCTCATCGGCCAGAACCAGACCCGCGTTCGAGCCCGACAAGCGCCTCGTGACGGAGCGCCCGGACGGCGACCCCGTCGAGCGTCATCATCTGCGCCGGACCCGACGACGAGGCGGTCGCCGATCGTCGACGCGATCAAGTCGCTGGTCGGGGAGCGACCGGCGAGCGCTGGGGCGACGTCGCCGTCCTGTACCGCAAGCACAAGCACCGCGACGCGATCGTCGCCCGGCTGCGCGACGAGGACATCCCGTACACCGTCGTCGGCGGGCTGAGCCTGTTCGAGACGCCCGAGATCCGCGACCTCGAGCAGTCGCTGCGCGCCATCGCCAACCCGCACGACGACGTGGCGCTCGTCCACGACAACCATGGTCTCCGAGTTCAAGCGCTTCCTCGACAACGTCACGCCGGACGAGTTCGCGGTAGAGGACGACGACCGCTAGGGCGCGGCCGCCTCACCAGTAGATGTAGACCAGACCGCCGTACGGGTTCTGGGCGTGCAGCCGCGGTGCGATCCACATCGGCACCCGCACGCAGCCGTGCGACGCCGGATAGGCCGGCACCGACGGGTAGCCGTGGATGGCGAAGCCGCGCAGGAAGTACATCGGGTACCAGAGCACCCAGTCCCAGCCCGCGACCTTGCGGTAGACCCGCCAGCGGCCGAGCGGCGTGTTGCCGGTGGCGCCGGTGGAGACGTGGACGACCTGCGTCACCTGGCCGTCCGCGACGGTCATCAGGTACTGGCGCCCCTTGCTCACCTCGATGTGGTGCCGCCGACCGGAGCAGGCGCGGCCGGGGACGCTCGCCGGGCGAGGGCGCGCCAGACGCGCGCGTCCACACGCCCCGTCCACGGGAGGCCGTTCACCTTCTGGAAGGCGAGGACGGCCTCCGTCGTGTCGCCGCCGTAGAGCGGTCGACGCGCGGCAGGGCGTAGCGCAGCTCGCGCAGCCGCCGCTCGAGCGCGAGCACGCTCGGCCCGCGCGAGCCGGGCCGAGTGGAGCACTGCGACGGCCGCCGCGATCGCCGTCGCGGCGCGGCGTACCCGGCGCTGCGACCGCCTCGACGATCGCCCGGAACGTCGCGACCCTGCCGTGTCGGGATCGAGATGCGCGACGACGCCGCGCGGGCTCGTCCCGCGCCGCCCGCGAACCCGGACGCGGAGGCGTGCCGCCGCGGCCGGGCTGCAGCCGCGCCACGAGCGTGAGCGCGGCCGCCGACGGTGCGGGTGCCCTCGAGCCGCGTCGTCGAGCACGGGGCGGAGGACGAGACTGTCGCTCGCCGACTGCGAAGCCCGCCACGCGGGCTCGGAACGGGCCGCGGCGCGCGCAGCCGGACGGCGAAGCGCGAAGCGCCCGTCGGCCTTCGTCCGTCCTCGCGACGCGATGCCCGCGCGGCCCGACGATCGTCACCGGCACCCGCGCGAGGGGCGGGAAGATCGAGCCGGTGAAGCGACCGCGGCGTCCGCCACGTGCCGCGGACCGGCGTCTCGAACGCGAGCCGGTAGGCGGTCACCTCAACGCGCGCTTGAGACGTCTCGCCCGAGGCCGAGGTGGCCGTCACGACGGCCGAGTAGCTTCCGGCGGCCGCGTACACGTGCTCGACCGTCGCACCTTCGCCCGCCGTCGCCGTCGCCGAGGTCCCAGCGGTACGTGGCGGCGTCCCTGTCGCCGTCAGCGTGACGAGAGCGGCGCGAGCTCCGCGCGTGCGCTCGCCTGCGACGGAGACGGTCGGCGGCGCCGCTGCCGCGGCAGGTGCGAAGGCGAGCGCCAGACCCAGGACGAGCGCCCTCCGCACGACCTGGACGATACCGAGACGACCGGCTAGTCGGCCGTGGACACGGCGACGATCAGCGCGACCGCGTTGAAGACGGAGTGGAGGAGGATGCAGGGGTAGCACGCTGTCGGTACGGCACACGCAGGTACGCGAGCCCGATCCCGAAGGCGACGAGGATCGGCGAGCGCCTCGATCAGGCCGTGCCCCAGGGCCCACGTCACCGCGGTGATGGCGACGGCCCAGCTCGCCCCGAAGCGGCGAAGAGGCCGAAGCCGAGCCCGCGGAAGGTCAGCTCCTCGACGACCGGGGCGAAGACGGCGATCACGGCGAAGTTGGCGACGAACGGCGCCGCCGGCTGCTGTCCCACTCCTCCGGCAGCAGGCCTTGCTCGTCGCCGGCGTCGAGGAACGGGCTCAGCGGCGACCGCGGCACGGCGAGATCGCGACGAGGACGGCGAGCGCGAGCCCGAGCGCCGGCCGGCCAGCATCGCGGCGCCGAAGTCCGAGCACGTCGCGCGAACCAGGGGCCGCGCGCGATCGCGAGCACGATCGCCGAGCATGAAGCCCGAACTGGATCATGCCGCCGACGACGGAGTCCCACTGGTAGACGAAGTCTGCGGTCGGCTCCTCGCCGAGGAGGTTGCGGGCGTAGTTGAGCGCGGTCAGCGCGCCGACGAGGGCGGCCCAGCCGACGAGGCGGGTGCTCCGGGATCTCGCGCTGCTGCGGCAGCGCCGGCTCGCTCACGACCAGTCCGGCGAACGCGGGCGAGCGGCGCGGGCGCGAAGCGCAGGCCGGCCGCGGCCGCACCGTCCTCGTCGACGCCGTGTCGCCGACGTGCACGGCGCGCGCGGTTCGACGCCGAGCCGCTCGAGCGCGACCGCGGAACGGTCGCGGGTCGGGCTTCTCCGCTCCCACCTCGGCCGACGACGACGACGGCGTCGAAGCGCGCGCGCGAGCTCCGTGCGCGCGCAGGTGCTCCGTGGAGCCCGACGTCCCAGTTCGCGACGACCGCGAGCGCGAGGCCGCGCGCGCGCAGAGCGTGCGAGCACGGGCTCGACGCCCGGGCGCGGCGATGACGGCGAACTCGAACGCGAACGCGGCGCGCGAAGTGCGGGCTCGAGGTCGAGCCGAGCTCGTCGAGGAACGCCGCGGCGCAGCGACGCGCAGCTCGGCGAGCGCTCTCGGCGTCCGCGCCCTCGAGCTTGTGCGCGCGGTAGTACGCGATCTCGGCGTCGGAACGCCGCGCCGATCTCCTCGTCGGCCGAGCTCGACTCCGCGCTCCGCGGAGCGCGCGGTCGCAGGTGCGCCGACCGGCTCGTCGAGCTCGAGCAGCGTGCCGTAGCCGTCGATCGTGACGGCGTCGAGGTCGGCGAACCGGCTCACGCGACCCACTGCCAGTCGCCCACTGGACGACGGCGACGCCGAGCAGCAGCGCGCTGATGGCGACGATCGCGGTGTGCAGGCGCGGCCGCCGCGCCGCGAGCGCGGCGAGCGCGAGGAAGAGCGGGAAGACGACGAGGCCGAAGCGCGGCAGCGAGAGCAGCGGCCAGCGCTCGCTCGGGACGCTCAGCGGCAGGAGCAGGCTGCAGCGAGGCGAAGACGCCGTAGGGCGCGCCGAACCTCCGCCAGGCGACGCACGGCGAGAGCCGAGAACAGGACGAGGTAGAGAAACGCCGTCAGGTTGACCATCGCCGCGTGCAGCGGCTCGGCGTCCCGGATCGGCCAGTAGATCCGCCCGTCTGCGCCCATGACGATCTGCCGCAGGCCCGCCCATGCCGCCCGCGCCCGTCCCAGCAGGCCCTGCAGCGGGCCCGAGCCAGGTCAGCCGCCGGTTCCACCGATCCTGCGCGTCGAGGAACGCCCAGCGGCTCGCCGATCTGCTGCCGGAGCAGGAGCGGGTAGACGGGAAGAGCGCCGGCGCGATCGCGAGTCACGCGAGGGCACGACCGCGCGTCGCGCGAGCGCCAGGCCAGGATGCACGAGCGCGGGCAGCAGCGCGAGCCCGAAGGCGCGAGTCAGCAGCGCCAGGCCGGCCACGGCGCCGGCCGCGGGCCAGCGTCCCCGCTGCGCCAGCAGGAACGCGGCGAGCACGAGCAGCGAGGAAGAGCGACTCGCTGTAGACCGCGCCGAGGAAGAGCGAGGCGGGGAAGACGGCGAGATAGAGCACGGTGCGGCGGCCGCCCTCCGCGCCGAGCCGCTCCTCGCCGAGCCGGAACAGGAGCGCGAAGGCACCCGCGCAGGCGGCCATCGAGATCGCCACGCCCGCGAGCACGAAGTGGCCTCCGAGCACGCGGCCGAGGCCTGCGACGAGTGTCGGATACAGCGGGAAGAAGGCGGGTGCCCGATCGGGATCCGTCGCATACCCGTCCTCGGCGATGCGCACGAACCAGGCGCTGTCCCAGCGGGCCCACACGTCGACGAGCCAGCCGACGTCGTGCGTCCAGCGGCTGTCCCAGAGGACCGCCAGCGGCGCGGGCTTCGGCTCGAACCAGAGCGAACGCGAAGCACGAGCGCGCCCCAGATGGCAAGCCGGCTCCAGCGCGAAGATCTCGAGGGCCGGACTGACGCTCCGGGAGCGGCGCAGCTCGACCGCCGGCACGCCGCGCTCTCGAAGCCGTTGAACCGCGCCCACGCCGCCGGGATCATACGGACGTGCCTCCGCGCACCTTCACGCCCGAGGAGGCGAACGCCGCGCTCGCGGAGGTGCGCCCGCTGGCCGAGGAGATGGTCGCGCACGGTCGCGAGCTGGCTCGGGCGCAGGGTCGCCAGGCCGACGTGCAGGCTCGGATCGCCGGCAACGGGAGCAGCATCGCCACCGACGAGCCCGCCCGTCTGACCGCCGAGATCGACCGTGCCGCGACGGGGCTCGCGCGCTGCATCGAGCGCCTGCACGGCCTCGGCGTCCAGGTCAAGGACGTCGAGCACGGCCTCCTCGACTTCCCCGCCCTCCGCGACGACGAGCTCGTCCTGCTCTGCTGGCACGTCGGCGAGGAGCGAGGTCGGCTTCTGGCACGGCCTCGAGGACGGCTATGCCGGCCGCCGCCCCTTGCCCCTTTCGAGGATCGCGCGTCGCCGCGTCGAACTCGGAGGCGGTGTTCTGGCATCGCGTCAGCGTGGTCGTCGTCGTCGTGCTCGTCACGCTGGTGGTGGCGCGCATCGTCGACCGCCGCATGGCCCGCCGGGAGCTGACGCCCGGCCAGGCGACCCTCTACCGCGTCCTGCGCCGCAGCATCGTCACGGCGATCGTCGTCGTCGGCGTGCTGTCCGCGCTCCTGACGATCCCTGCGTTCTCGACCGTCGCCGGCGGCCTCCTCGCCTCCTCCGCCGTCGCTCGCGCTCGTGATCGGGTTCGCCGCCCAGAACGTCGCTGTCGAACTTCGTCGCGGGGATCCTGATCGCGTTCGCACAGCCGCTGCGGATCGGCGACCTGGTCGAGGTCGGCGGCGCCTCCGGCGTCGTCGAGGAGATCGGCCTCACGTACACGTTCATCCGCCTGGAGAGCCGGGAGCGGCTGGTTATCCCCAACGCTAAGCTGGCCGCGGACACGATCCTGCAACAGCACGATCGTCAGTCGGGAGAAGGTCGCCGAGATCACCGTGCAGATTCCGCTCGACCGGGACCTCCGCACCCGTGCTCGAGGCCCTCCGCCGAGAGTTCGAGAACGAGCGGGACACCGAGGTCTTCGTCAGCGGCCTGAACGGCACGTCGACGGTGACGGTGCGCACAGGCGCCTCGACCGAGGACGAGGCCGACCGGCTCGAGCGCGAGCTGCGCCTGCGCGCCCACGAGCGGCTCGCGCGCCGAAGGGCTCTGGCGATGAGCCCTCCACCGCGGGGCGGCCGCCGCCCGCCGCCGCGTCGCCCGCCACGTTCGAGCCGGCCCGTCGCCGAGTACCACCCCCGCGCGCGCCGTAAGTCCCGCGCGTGCCCGCGCCGCCGCGCGCCGCCGCCGGTTCGCGCTGATCGCGGGCGCACTCCTCGTCGTCGTGCTCGCGGCCGGCGCCGTCGGGACGATCGGCGGCGCGGCCGCGCTCGGCTCGAGCTGCGACCTGAACTCGCTCCGCCCGTCCGGCGCTCGGCGAGAACTCGCTCATGTACGCGGCCGACGGCTCGCTCCTGGGCGTGATCGAGGCGGAGAAGAATCGCCAGCCCGTGCCGCTCGGACAGATGAGCCTCGTGGCTGCCGAAGGCGACGGTCGCGATCGAGGACCGGCGCTTCTACCGTCACGGCGGGGTCGACGCCGAGGCCGTGGCGCGCGCCCTCTGGAAGGACATCCAGGCCGGCGGTCGTCGAGGGCGGCTCGACGCTGACGCAGCAGCTCGTCCGCAACCTCTACATCGGCAAGGAGCAGACGCTCGAGCGCAAGGTGAAGGAGGCGTGCCTCGCGATCAAGCTCGATCGCCAGCGCTCGAAGGACTGGATCCTCGCAGCAGTACCTGAACACCGTCTTCTACGGCTACCAGGCCTACGGCGTCGAGGCGGCCGCGCAGACGTACTTCTCGAAGCCCGCGGCGCGAGCTGACGCTGACCGAGGCGGCGCTGCTCGCCGGCCTGCCGCAGGCGCCGGGCGCAGTTCGATCCGTTCCGCAAGCCGGCGGATGCGCTCGCCCGGCGGAACGCGGTGCTCGCGGCGATGCTCGAGACGGGTGCGATCAGTCCGGCGCAGTACGACGCGGCCGTCGGCCAGCGCCGCCTCGGGCTCAAGGCCGGCCGGCTCTACAAGGAGATCCGCGAGCCGTACTTCTTCTCGTACGTGAAGCTCGAGCTGATCAAGGCGTACGGCGCGGAGACGGTGCGCTCGGGCGGCCTGAGGATCTACACGACCATCGACCGTCGCTTCCAGCGAATCGCGCAGCGCGACGATGCGGGAGGTGCTGCCGTACACCGACGACCCGTCCGCGGCGCTCGTCGCGATCAATCCGGAGAACGGCGCCATCCGCGCCATGACGGCGATCTCGCGCCGCAAGGGCAACAAGTACAACCTCGCCTCGCAGGCGCGGCGGCAGGCCGGCTCGACGTTCAAGACGTTCGTGCTGACCGAGGCGATCCGGCGCGGGATCAATCCGGACTCGACCTCGTACCTGTCGGCGCCGTTCAAGTACAGCCCCGATCCGGAGCGGCGTCCTGCGACGACGAGCCGCCGACGGCGTGGTGTCCGGAGACCTACGACGGCAGCTACCGCGGCTCGCTCTCGATCACGAGCGCGACGCTCGCCTCCGACAACTCCGCCTACGCGCGGCTGACGCTCGACGTCGGGCCCGAGAACGTGCGCGCGACGGCGCGCAAGATGGGCATTCGCAGCCCACTCAACCCGTACCCGTCGCTCGGCCTCGGCGCCGCCGACGTCTCCCCGCTCGAGATGGCGTCGGCCTACGCGACGCTCGCGGCAGGCGGGCATCTACTCGCAGCCGATGGCGATTCGCAAGGTCCTGCTCGCCAACGGCAAGGAGGACAAGGACGCGGGCTGGGGCAAGCCGAGGCGCAAGCGCGTGCTCTCCGACGGCGTCGCCTACGAGGTGACGCGCATCCTCGAGCAGAACATCCAGTCCGGTACCGGCTATCCGAACGCGGTGATCGGGCGGGCCGCGGCGGGCAAGACGGGCACGACGGACAACCACGCCGACGCGTGGTTCTGCGGCTACACGCCCAACCTGCAGGCGGCGGTCTGGGTCGGCCACCCCGCCGGGCAGATCCCGATGGACAACGTGCACGGCATCCGCGTCGCGGGCGGCACCTTCCCGGCGGAGATCTGGGGCAAGTTCATGCGCGAGGCGCTCATGTACTCGCCGCCGCGGAGTGGTCCGAGCCGGTGGACTGGGTCGATTGGGACTACTGGAGCGGTCAGTACCAGCACAGCGGCGGCGATCCGGACTCGGACTACGACAGACGGGGACTACTACGAGCCCGAGCCCGAGACGACCGAGGAGCAGGAGGAGGAGCCCGCTCCGGCCGCGCGCCGCGCCGGCTCCGGCTCCCGTGACGCCCGAGGCTCCCCCGCCCGTCGATCACTCCGCCGGTGGAGCCGACTCGAGCCGCCGCCCATCGAGCCCTAGCTTCGCGCTCGGAATCGCCGTCGCCGCCGCGGGGTCGCGGTGGTCGTGCTCGTGGCGGCCTGCACCGCGCTCGCGTGGCCGGGCGACTCCCCGCTCGATGCCGGAGCGACGGCGGGCGCCACGCCGGGGACTCGTCGTTCGCGGTCGGGTTCCTCGCCTGCGCCGCGGCCGCGTACGCCGTCTACGTCGCTGCGGCGCTGGCGCTGCGGCTCCGCGAGCGCGCGCTGCGGCTGCGCGACGGTCGTCGTGCTGGCGGTGGCGATCCAGCTCGTGCCGCTCGCCGCCCCGCTGCTCCTCTCGACGGACGCGTGGGCGTACTGGGCCTACGGCCGCATCGCCGCGTCCCTCGGCGGCAACCCGTACCGGGACGAGCCGCAGGAGTTCCGGGGCGATCCCTCCTTCGAGCACCTCGGTGCCGACTGGCGCGACACGACGTCGGTCTACGGGCCTGCGTTCACGCTCGCGTCGGAGCCGCTGGCGCTCGTTGCAGGCGAGTCGGCGGACGCGGCGGCCTGGATCTACAAGGGGCTTGCGGCCGCTGCGGTGCTCGCCTGCGTCCTCCTGGCCGCGCGGCTGGCGCGGCGCCGCGCGTTGGCGGCGGCGCTGGTGGGCTGGAACCCGCTGCTCGCCGTGCACTTCGCGGGCGGCGGCCACAACGACGCGTGGATGATGGCGCTCGTCCTCGCCGCGCTCGCGCTCGGTGCGGCGGGAAGACCGCGCCTGGCCGGAGCCGCCTGGGCGCTGAGCGTGCTCGTGAAGTGGGTCCCGCTGCTGTTCCTGCCGCTGCGCGCGCTCGAGGCTCGGAAGACCGGCCGTCGCGTCGATCACCTCGGCCTTGCGCTCGCCGTCGCGGTCGTGGCGGTGCTGGCGACCTGGCGCTACGGGCGGCACTGGCTCCTCGCCGTCGTGCCGCTGGCGCGGAACGCGGAGCGGGAGACGAGCTTCGCGCTTCCTCACCGGCTGCAGGATCTCGGCGTCTCGCGCGGGCTCGCCCTGGGGCTGCTCGGCGTCCTCTTCCTCGTCGGCTACGGCTGGCTGCTGCGCGAGGCCGCGCGCGGCAGGGCCCGGCTCGGCCTGGCGGCCGGCTTCCTGCTGCTTGCCGTCCCGTACGTGACGCCCTGGTACGTCGTGTGGGCGCTTCCGCCGGCTGCGGCCGAGGACGACGACGCGGCCCAGGTGCTCGCGCTGGCAATCGGCGCATACTTGCTGCCGCAGACGATCCCGATCTGACGTGCCTCGTTCCGGCGGGAGGCCCACCCCCCACCCACCGCCCGGGGGAGGGTAGACGCGGTCGGGTGACGTGTCTGTGCGGGAAACGTGACGAGAGCGCTACGAGTCGTCCACGCGGCGGAACACCAGGATGCCGTCCCGCTCGCGGACGAGCTCCCAGCGCGCGTCGCGACGGAGGCGTCCGATGGCGGCCGCGTACGGGCGCCGCGGCGCGCGCACCGATCCGATCGCCCATGCTCGGTTGGGTCTCGTCGACGGCGACCCAGGTCGCGTCCCCCAGGAGCGGGAAGCTGAGCACGCGCCGTCGCTCCGAGAGGTGGCCGCCGAGCGAGTTCGATGCCGAGACGACCTCGTCGCCCGGGATCAGCCGCAGCGCTTCGTCCGCGACCCGGTCGTGCGCCCGCACGTCTGCCACGTGCGCTCCGAGCTTCTCCGCACCCGGCAGCGCGCGCCACGCCGGGGAGCCCCCGAGCACGTAGTTCGACACGAGTGCCGCGCCGACGACGAGCAGCGCGATCCGCTCGGCCCACCCAGGCCGCCTCCGCGCCAGCCACGCGGCACCGAAGATCGACGCAGCCATGAGCCCCGCGATCGCCGTAGCGGAGTAGTGGAAGTGGATGGATGTCTGCGTGTCCGTCGCCGACAGGAGGTTCAGGCCGACCTCAGGCAGCGCGACGAGGAGCGCGAGCGGCGCGAGGAGCGCAAGGCCCGCGAGCGGCAGCAAGAGCGCGGCCAGGTACTTCGCGTCCCGCCCCTCGGACACGGCCGACGCGATGGCGCCGGGGTCCGTAGCGGCCGTCTCGAGCATGCCGCCGGGCGAACCGCCGACCTCGTCGTAGCGGCCGTAGAAGCTCGACGTCCCGGACGGGCTGAAGTGCGGGATCACGAGGCCGAGAGCGAGCGCCGTGACGGCGACGCCTGCGACGGCGACCGCCGCTCCCGGCAGCACGCGCTTTCGCGAGAGCGCGTGCCAGAGCCCGAGCGCTGCGAGCGCGAGCCCGACGTGCTCCTTCGTCGCGACGGCGAGCAGCGCGAAGATCGCGAACGGGATCAGCCGCTCCTGGTCGAGGTACCAGAAGGCGAAGAGGAGGAACGGCGTTGCGAGGGCCACGGGGTGGAACTCGCTCAGCGTCATCCACTGCACGGCGGGAAGGAGCAGGTACGCGATCGCAAAGCCGGCAGCCGCTCGCTCGGAGCCGAGGTGGGCCCGCGCGAGCCAGAAGACGGGCAGCGCGCCGAGCGCGACGACGAGCGCCTGGGCGACGAGGAGCAGGCTCGGGCTCGGCCACAGCAGCCAGAGCGGGGCGAAGAGGACGAGGATCGGGTCGAAGTGGGCGCCGAGTCGGACGAACTGCTCGCCGCCGAGGCTCGTCACCTCGAGCGGATCGCCATGGGCCGTGGCCCAGACGGCCTGCACCATGTTGCCGAGGTCGAAGCGGCCGGTGTTGAAGGCGCGGTGGCGGAGCAGCGAGAGCGACGGCGAAGCCCGGCTGCGTAGGCGGAGATCGCGATCCAGACGAGGACGCGCGGCTCAGCGGCGCGCGAGAGCCAGGTAGCCGAGCGCCCCTCGCTCGTGGCCGAGGAAGAGCCGGTCAACCTGGACCGCGGCGCCCAGGACGGCCAGCGCCGGCCGCTGCCAGGCGTTCGGCTCGGCCGCTCCGTGCCTGGCGACGTGGCGGTCATAGGCGAGTCGATGGTAGAGCGCGGAGACGGGAAAGCCCCACGGCACGACGCGCTCGAGGTCGAGGCTCGGCGCCGGCGATCGCGGCAGCGAGACCCTCGCGCGTGTAGCGGCGCACGTGGCCGGCCCACCGGTCGCTCGGGCCGAACCACGCGGGGTTGCGCGGGACGGAGATGGCCACCGGGGAGCCCGGTCGCAGCACGCGGCCGACCTCGCGCAGCCCGCCGACGTCGTCCTCGACGTGCTCCAGCACCTCGCCGAGCACCGCTCCGTCGAACGACCCGTTCTCGAACGGGAGCGCCTCGAGCGCGGCCTCGTGAACCGTGCCGCTGACCCGCCCGCGCAGCACGGCCACGGCCGCCGGAGCGACGTCTGTGCTTGCGACGTCGAACCCGAGGCGTTCCAGGCGCTGCGTGAACGTCCCCTGGCCGGCGCCGGCGTTGAGCACCCGGCGCCCGGGCCGCGCCTCGAGGAACACATCGAGCAGGAGGCGCTCGCGCAGCTCGTGCCGCGGGCCGACGAAGTCCGGGGCGCTCCCCCACTCGTGGCTCACCGCACCGTGCGCTCCAGGAGCTGCCGCCAGCGCTCGCCGAGCACCTCCTCGCTCGCCCGCGCTCGGTACGCGGCCAGGCCGCCGGCGCCGATCCGGCGGGCAAGCTCGGTGTCCGCGGTCAGTCCGCGCAGCGCCTCGGCGAGAGCATCCGGATCGCCCGGTGGGACGAGCAGCGCGCTCTCGTCGTGGACGAGGAGCTCGCGGGCGGCGGGCGTGTCGGCCGTGACCAGCGGAGCGCCGCAGGCAAGCGCCTGGAACGCCTTGTTCGGGATCACCCGCGCGGCCTTCGCGCTCGTCCCGAAGATGCCGAGCGCGCACGCGGCGCGGCGTCAGGACGCCTCCGGAAGCTGCTCGTACGGGATCCAGCGGATCCACTCCACGTTGGCGGGCCGCGCCTCCAGGAGCCCGTCGAGCTGGCCGCTTCCGGCGACCCGCAGCTGCAGGTCGGGAGCGCGACGCGCCGCCTCGAGGATCGTCTCGAGCCCGTGCAACGGGATCAGCTTGCCCACGAAGAGCGGAGACTCGGCCGGCTCCCAGGGCGGCGCGAAGATCCGCTCCTCCGCGCCCACGAACGCTACGGCGACGCGCTCGCGGGGGACGCCTGCCAGCTCGGCGAGAAAGTCGGCGTGCGCTTCGGTGTCCGCGACGACGAGATCCGCTGCACGGAGCGCCATCCGGTCGATCGACCGCAGAATGCGCGCCGGCGCCGAGTCGCCCGCGAACCGGCCGCGATCCGAGACCAGCGTGTCGTACAGCGAGACGAGCGGGCTGAAGACGACGGGCGCGCCCCTGGCCGCCCTCCGCGCCGCCGGCAGATCCGCGTGGCCGGGGTAGCCGACGATGACGGCGTCGAAGCGGCCGGGTGGGCGACGGAGCAGGCGGGCCTCGGCCAGCGCCAGCCTCGGCAAGACGCGGATTCCCGCCCGCCAGCTCTCCTCGCTGGCCTCCCACACCGGCTCGTGCCGCTCGATCACCTCGACTCCGGCCCGGCGCAGGCAGGCCACGATCTGCGCGTTCCGCGGGTACCGGCGCTCGTAGGTGCCGAAGAAGAGAACCCTCAGAGCAGGATCTCGTCGACGCGCGCGTCGCTTCGGTCGCGCTCGCGCCGCCGCTGCTCGTGCTGGCTCGTGACGAGCTCGCTGATCAGCCCGAGCGAGAAGAACTGCAGCCCCACGACCGCGAGGAGGACGCCGAGCGTGAGCAGCGGGCGGTGGCCGATCGCCTGCCCGGCCAGCTTCAGGGCCGTCATGTAGACGAGGATCGCGAGGCCGGCGAAGCCGAGCACCAGCCCGAGCCCACCGAACAGGTGCAGCGGCCGGTGCCTGTAGCGGCCCATGAACGACACGGTCAGGAGGTCGAGGAAGCCGCGCAGGTAGCGCTCGAGGCCGTAGCGCGAGCGCCCGTGCGTGCGCGCACGGTGGTTGACCGGCAGCTCGGCGACCCGGTAGCCCTCGTAGTGCGCGAGCACCGGGATGAAGCGGTGCAGCTCCCCGTAGAGGTTGAGCGTCCGCGCGACCTGTCCGCGGTAGGCCTTGAGGCCGCAGTTCATGTCGTGCAGCCGCACGCCGGAGACGCGGCTCGTGACCCAGTTGAAGAGCCTGGAGAGCAACCGGCGGGTGATCGGGTCTCGTCTGCGCGCCTTCCAACCGGACACGAGATCGAAGCCCTCGTCGAGCTTCGCGAGCAGCCTCGGGATCTCGCGCGGGTCGTCCTGGCCGTCGCCGTCAAGCGTCACGACCACGTCGCCGGCGGCCTGCTCGAAGCCGGCTGCAAGCGCCGCCGCCTTGCCGAAGTTGCGCCGCAGCCGGACGACGCGCACGTTGTCGTGCTGGGCATGGAGACGGGTCAGCGTCCCGAAGGAGCCGTCCGTCGATCCGTCGTCGACGAACACCGCCTCCCACGGCTCGTCGGGGGGGTCGAGCACGGCGCGCAGCTCCGCGAGCAGGGCCGCGAGGCTCGCCTCCTCGTTGCGGAGCGGCACGACCACCGAGATCACGGCGATAGCGTACGCACCGCCTTGGCCGGGCTGCTCACGATCGAGGAGGCGCAGGCGGCGATCCTCGCGCGCGTGCGTCGGCTTGCCGCCGAGCCGGTGGCGCTCGAGGAGGCGCACGGTCGCGTCCTCGCCGAGACGGCGACGGCGAGCACCGACCTGCCGCCGTTCCCGAGCTCCGCCATGGACGGATTCGCGCTGCTGGCGACAGACACACCCGGGCGGCTGCCGGTCGTCGGCCGCGTCGCCGCCGGCCGTCCCGCCGACCGTCGGCTCTCGCCGGGCGAGGCGATGGCGATCGCGACGGGTGGGGCCGTGCCGCCCGGGGCCGATGCCGTCATCCCCATCGAGTATGTTGTCGAACATGACAACCACGTCGAAGTGGCTGACCGTGTGGAGGTGGGTGCGAACGTGCGGCCGCGCGGCGGCGACGTCGGCCGCGGCGAGCCGGTCGTCGAGGCGGGCGTGCGGCTGGGTGCGGCTCAGATCGGCGCCCTCGCGGCCGCAGGAGTCGCGAACGTCGTCTGCGTCCGCCGGCCGCGCGCCTTCGTCCTTGCGACGGGCAGCGAGCTACGCACGCCCGGCGAGGAGCTGGGGCCAGGGCAGATCTACGAGGCGAACGGCGCGCTGCTCACCGCCGGCGCTCGAGCACGCGGGCGCCTCCGTCGTGCGGCTCCCGGCGGTCGCCGACGACGAGGGGGCGCATCGCGCCGCCCTGGTGCGCGGGCTCGAGGCCGACCTGCTCGTCACCACGGGCGGGGTCTCCGTGGGCGAGCACGACCTGGTCCGGCGCCTCCTGGCCGAGCTCGGCGTCGAGGAGGAGTTCTGGGGCATCGCGGTGAAACCCGGGAAGCCGGTCGCGTTCGGCGTGCGCGGCAGCACGCTCGTCTTCGGGCTGCCGGGCAACCCCGTCTCGACGCTCGTCGGCTTCGAGCTCTTCGTCCGGCCGGCGATACGTGCCCTGCTCGGGCAGACGCCTGCGCTGCGCCCGTACCGGGTGGCACGCGTGACGGAGGCCGTGCGACGCTTGCCTGCGCGGGATCAGCTCGTGCGCGCACGCTCCGACGTCGATGACGACGGCTCGGTCACGCTGACCCCGCTGCGAGGGCAGGACTCGCACATGATCGTCCGGTCAGCGGCGGCCGACGTGCTCGTGCTCGTCCCGCGCGGCGAGGGTGAGCTGGCCGCCGGCGCCGAGGCGCGTTTTCTCCCACTCGACGCGCCCTAGGAACGAGATCCCGAAGACGGAGGCCCCATGAGCATCGTTGTCAGATTCAACCCCACATCTCTGACGGCAGAGACCTACGACGAGAGTGCCCGGCAGCTCGAGGAGGCCGGCGTCGAGATTCGTCCGGAAGGCCTTGCCTTCCACGTGTGCTTCGGAGTGGACGGAAGTCTGCAGGTCACCGAGGTCTGGGACTCGCGCACCCAGTTCGAGGCATTCGGTGAGCGGCTCGGGCGAATGCCTGTGCTGGCCGAGCTCGGCATCGAATTCTCCGCCCCACCGGAGATCTTCGAGGTTCACCGGCTCGTCAAGGGCTAGCGCCGCGCCGCCGATCGTGCCGCGACCTCCTACGACTGGGTGCGCGCGGCCGCGAGCGCTGCCGTCGGAACGGTGCCGCCGTCGCGTGTCGTGACACGCACGGGCCGCGCGTAGACGAGGTAGCGGTGCGAGGCGAAGAAGCGCGGGTGGCACGCCTGGAGCGCCAGAACCTCTCGTCCGCGCGAGCGCAGGACGTGGAGCTCGTCCGCCCGAACGATCTCGTGGCGCGTGACGCGGTACTCGAAGGTTGCGTACGGCAGCTCGACGACCACGCGGTCGCCGGCCTCCAGGTCGTCGATGTCGGAGAACGGCGCCGAGTAGGTCGTGCGGTGGCCCGCGACGTAGACGAGATGCCCTTCGCCGGGCATGTACGACCTCCGTCCGGCGTAGCGCCCCGGCCCGCGCTTGAGCGTCTTCGAGTCGGTGCCGTTGACGAAGACCATGTCCACGCCGAGCCGCGGGATGCGGAGATGGCCGAGCGCGTCACCCTCCGCAGAGGCGCGGCGGTAGCGGCGGGCGGCCGCTCGCAGCCACGAGACGGGCACGCGCGGTGTCGTTCGCTCCATCCCGCCCGACGCACCCGCCGCGGGCGCCGCGACCCGCTCGTAGTCGGCGAGGCGCTCGGCGTAGCTCGATTCGAGCTCGCGCTGCTCGCGCTCCGTGTACAGGCGCGTGAACGGATCCTCCCAGCGCCAGACGACGAACGCCCACGCGAGCATCAGCACGCCCGCCACGACCAGGAGCGATCCCGTCACGCGCAGGACACGGCGGATCACGCCTCGACTCACCTCTGGATCGGGCTCGACGGAGGTCCGGCGCCGACGGAGCTCGTCGGCCGCCCGCGTGACGAGCTTGCGTAGCGGCCCGGCGGAGGGGCGCTCCTCGCGGCTCGGGTACGGCGCGTAGCGTCCCGCGGCGAGCGCCGCGAGCTGGCCGGCCGCCGCGAGCCAGGCGAGCGCCGCCAGCACCGACGGAACCGTCACATAGCCGACGGCCACGAGCGCGGTGACGTACCACGGCGCGTCGAGTCCGAGATCGAAGCGGAACGCGAACGATCCGAGCAGCAGCAGCGGTCCGGCGAAGCCGAGCGTCAGGACGCCCGCCCGCGTCCAGGCAGGCGCGATCGCGCACCTGCGGTAGCCAGAGCCACGCGTGCAGGCTCGGCAGCAGGAAGATCAGCGCGTAGGCGTTCATCGCCACGACGACGAGCGCGAGCACGCCGAGGACGAGCAGCGCAGCCGTGTACCCGGCGAGCGTCTCGCTCGGCGGCCACGCGGGCCGACGCGGCAGCAGCCGCTCGCGTCCGACGAACCAGCCTCCGGCGGACAGCGACCCCGAGCACGAGGAGGGCGACGATCGGCCAGTCGCCGGCGGCTGCGGACTCCGGCGACATCGGACGCGGCTCGCCGTCGGGCCACGCCCCGGCGCGATCGAGCACGAAGAACGTCGCACCGGCGAAGAGCCAGATCCCGAGCCGGGTCACGGTAGCTCCGCAGCGCCGGGCGCGAGCGGATGCGGTGTCGCCGGCAGCGCGCGAACAGGTCGACGGCGCCGGCGAGGAACGGCAGCAAGCGCGGCGATGAGGACGAGCTGAAGCGCCCAGCCGCGGATCGACGCGCGGGCCCAGGTAGACGTACGCGCCGCCGCTCGCGGTCGAGCTCGAGGCCCTGGTCGAGCGAGGTCACGAGTCCCTGCGCGGCGCGCCCGATCTGCTCGAGGCGCTCGGACGACGGGCTCCGCCGAGTCCGCGAGGGACGGAGGCGGTCGGTCGCCCGCGGTCGTCAGCGTCACGGCCGGAATGCCGCGCGGCGACGAAGGGCGCCTGCTCGTAGAGGCTGAACGGGAACCCGAGGTCGACGAGCTGGTGCGAGCGGCGCCGGGCCGTGCCGGGCTGCGTCGCCCGTCTGCTCGACGCAGGCGGTCGGCCGCCGTCTGCACGAGCGTCGCGGGCGGCGAGCGAGGCTCGTCGCCGGCGAGCTGGAGGCGCGGCGGCGCCGGACCCCGCGATCGAGTCGAGCACGACGACCGCCGATCAGACGGTTCCGATACGCAGGGTCGGCTGCGAAGCGCGCCGCGCCGAGGGCGCCGAACGCGCCGCCGTCCGTCGAGAGGAAGACGATCGTGTGCGCCGGTCGCACCGGCACGAGCGACCGCGCTCCGGCGACCTGGGCGTACGGCGCGCGCGAGCTCGACGAGCGCCGCTGTGCCGGACGCGTTGTCGTTCACGCCTGCGGCAGGTACCGGCGTCGTCGCGGTGCGCCACGACGGCGATGACGTCGGGTGAGCGCCCGACCGCCTTGGCGACCAGGTTCTGCAGCTCGAACCGGCCGCGCCCGGGGATCGACGCGGCGAAGCGGTGCGACTCGGTCCGGAAGCCGTAGCCCGCGAACCGGCTGCGCACCCACCGCGCGGCGCCGTCCGCACCGGCCGTGCCGGGCGCGCGATCGGGGATAGCGGCGGGCGAGCTCGTCGGCCAGCACGGCGGCGGCCTCGCCGTCGAACGTCGGCGGCAGCGTCGGCGCGCGGCAGCGAGGCGGGGCGCGTGACCGTGAACGCGGCGACGAGCAGCGGCAGCCCGACGAGCAGCCACGTGCCGCGAACCATGCGGCTGTTGACGGGGCGCTCGAGCGAGCTCCGCCGGCGGACGACGCCTCGGAGGGCGGAGCGGGGGCGCCGACATACCCTGGCTATAGTAGGCGGAGGCGTTCCGACCGACCCGGCAGGCAGCGGACCGAGCCATGGCCGATTCCTCCACGATCCTCCTCGTCGACGACGAGGACTCCGTCCAGAAGCTGCTCGCGTACCCGCTCGAGCGCGACGGCTACCGCGTGGTCGCAGGCGCGCGACGGCGCAGGAGGCGCTCGACCGCTTCAACGCGAGCACGTCGACCTCGTCGTGCTCGACATCATGCTGCCCGCGGCTCGACGGGCTCGAGGTCTGCAAGCGCCTCCGCGCCGAGAGCTCCGTGCCGATCATCATGCTCACGGCGCGCGACGACGAGCTCGACAAGGTGCTCGGGCTCGAGCTCGGCGCCGACGACTACATCACCAAGCCGTTCTCGATCCGCGAGTTCCGCAGCCGCGTGCGCGCGCTGCCTGCGCCGCGCTGCGGCGCCGCGGCGCGACGCGCGCGACGCCGAGGTGATCGAGAGCGAGCGGGCTCAAGATCGACCTGGCCCGCCGCACCGTCGAGGTCCGACGGCGCGGCCGGTGCAGCTCACCTACGTCGAGTTCGAGCTGCTGCGCGATCCTCGCCTCGAACCCGGGCCGCGTCTACACGCGCCAGATGCTGCTCGAGGGCGCTCTGGGGCGGCGTCCGAGTACCGCGAGCCGCGCACGATCGACGTGCACGTGCGCCACCTGCGCGAGAAGCTCGAGCGCGACGCCCGCGAGCCGGAGCTGATCTTCACGGTTCGCGGCGTCGGCTACCGCTTCCGCGACTGATGACCGGTACCGATGCCGCTCCGGCAGCGTCGGCGCCGCGGCTGAGCCTCGCGCTCGCGTTCGTGTCGCGGTGGCGCTCGCGATCGCGTACGTGATCGTGGTGCCGTCGCTCGAGCGCAACCTCGATCGAGGCGCAAGCTCGACCAGCTCGCGGCGCGACTCGAGCGTGCTGCGGCGCGCCAGTTCCCGCTGCACGCGCTTCGACGACGCAGCGCTCGGCTTCGCCGCTCGCAGCAGTTCGTCCAGGACGCCGCCGACGACGCCAACGCGCGCGTCGTCGTCTTCCAGGCCGCTCGCGAGAGGACAGCGCGAGCGTCGCTCACCGACTCCGGCGAGGACTCCGCCGGCGGTGACCAACGACCCGGTCGCGCTCGCGCGCGTTCCGCGGCTCGGCGCCGCTCGAGCGGCGTCGTCGACGCGGAGCGGCCGCCAGTACGCGGAGGTCGCGTATCCCTATCACCGTCGGCCGGAACGCGCACGTCGTCCTCTTCTCCGCGTCGCTCGACGACACGCTCGCGACCGTCGAGCTCGTGCAAGCGCCGCATCCTCGATCGCCGGCGGCATCGCGCTGCCTCGTCGCCGTCGCTGCTCGGCTACGGCGGCGCGTCGCTCTTCGCCGGCGCGCATCCGGCGGCTGGAGCGCGCCGCCGAACCGCATCGCGGGCGGCGACCTCGAGCGAGCCCGGTCGAGGACGAGCGGCAACGACGAGCTCGGCCAGCTCGCCGGCGCGTTCGAGCGAGATGCGCGCTGCGCCTGGCGCAGCTCGAGACGCGCGCGGCGCGAGTTCATCGCCAACGCGTCGCACGAGCTGCGGACGCCGATCTTCTCGCTCGGCGGCTTCCTCGAGCTGCTCGCGGACGAGGAGCTCGACGAGCGCGACGCGGCGCGAGTTCCTGGTCACGATGCAGGAGCAGGTCGAGCGGCTGACGCGCCTCGCCACCGACCTGCTCGACCTGTCGCGCCTCGACGCCGGCCGCTTCGCACGTCGAGCGGCGAGCCGCTCGACCTCGGCGAGGTCGCCGAGGCGCTGGCGGACGAGTTCGCGCGCGGTCGCGCGCGCGAGCGAGCACCCGCTCGAGGTCGGCGCCGAGGCGCGAGCCGCGGCCGCGCTCTGGGCGACGAGCGAGCGCGTGCTGCAGATCGGGCGGATGCTGGTCGAGAACGCGCTCCGGCACACCCCGCCGGGGACGCCGCGTGCGGGTCGCGCGTCGGGCGCGCGGCGGGCGCGGCCGCGCTCGTCGGTCGAGGACGACGGGCCGCGGGATCCCGCGCGGAGCACGCGACCACGTCTTCGAGCGCTTCTACCGCGTCGACGGCGGCGCGGGCGTCCGGCAGCGGCTCGGCCTCGCGATCGCGCAGGAGCTCGCGCGAGGTGCATGGGCGGCGAGCTCGAGCTCGAGTCGCGACCGGGGCAGGACGCAGCGTTCTCGCTCGTGCTTCCGGCGGCTCGGCGCAGGCGCGGGATCGCCGCAGCCGCGCTCGCCGTCTGAGCGTTTTCACGTGAAGATCGGCGCACGGCGTGGCTATGCCCACGCGAGGACGCGGCGGCTACGCCGCGGCCGTGCCGGTCGCCGTCGTCTCGCTCGTGGCTGCGCTGATCGGCGGGGCCGTCGTCGCGCTGGCCCTCGGGCTGACGGCGGCAGGTCTTCGACGAGAACGGCACGACGACGGTCGTCACCGCCGACCGGCAGCGACGCGACGGCGCCGCGCCGATGGCCGGCCGCGTGGACTGCCGCCGGCGCAGCCGCTGCCCGGCAACGGCTTCGAGCCGGCCGAGATCTACGCGGCCCGCGCGGACGGCGTCGTCACCGTTCACGCGGCGTTCGTCGATCACGGCAGCACCGGCGGCGTCGGTCAGGGCTCCGGCTTCGTCGTCTCGCGCGACGGCTACGTGCTCACGAACGCGCACGTCGTCACGAACGCGGGCGAGTCGGTCCGGCGGAGGACGTGCGCGGCGCCGACGAGGTGTACGTCGAGTTCAGGGACGGCGACGCGCCCGCGCACGCATCGTCGGCTGGGACCTCTTCGCCGACGTCGGGGTCCTCAAGGTCGATCCGGGCGCGCACGACCTGGCGCCGGTTCCGCTCGGCGACTCGTCCGGCGTCGTCGTCGGCGAGCCGGTCGCGGCCATCGGCAGCCCGTTCGGCGAGGAGAGCTCGCTCACCGTCGGCGTCGTCTCGGCGACGCGACGCTCGATCCCGGCGCTGACGTCGCGCTTCCGCGTCGTCGACGCCATCCAGACCGACGCCGCCGATCAACCGCGGCAACTCGGGCGGCCCGCTGTTCGACGCGCGCGGGCCGCGTGATCGGGATCAACGCGCAGATTCGCAGCGAGTCCGGGGCAACGCGGAGGGCGTCGGCTTCGCCGTCCCGATCAACGCGGCCCGGCGGTCGATGGAGCGAGATCGTCGCGAGCGGCCGCGTCTCGTACGCGTACGTCGGCGTGGCCGACGGACGATCTCACGCCGGCGCTGGCGAAGCGAGCTCGGCATCGACGTCTCGCGCGGCGCGCTCGATCGTCGAGCGTGAGCGCCGGCGGCCCGGCGCGCGACGCGGGCCTCCGCGGCGGCTCCCGGACGCTCGAGTTCAACGGGCGGTCCGTGCCAGACGCGGCGGCGACGTCGTGCGTCGCGATCGACGGCGAGCCGGTCCGGAGTGGCGACGACCTCGTGCGGATCGTCACGGGTCGACTGCACCCGGGCGGCACGGCCGTCTTCACGGTGCTGCGCGACGGTCGCCGGCTGCAGCGTCCCGTCGGCTCGTCGAGCGCCCGGTCGACGCCGCAGACGGATGAGCTGGTTAGACCGCGGCGGCTCCGGGAGGATAGGCCGCGTCGGGAACGGCGTTCCGGCGCACGTGGTCCGGAGGAATCGCGAGCGTTCGGCCGATGACAAGCTACGGAAACCATCCTGCCGACGACGAGTCGAGGCGACCCGGACGAGGGCGACGAGTCGGCGGCCACGGCCGATTCGCCTCACCATCCCGGCGCAAGCCGGAGTACATCACGCTCTGCCGCCTCGCCCTGACCGGGCTCTCGCGGCGTGCGCGAGCTGTCCGCAGGAGACGCTCGCCGACCTCAAGCTCGCCATCACCGAGGCCTGCTCGAACTCGGTGCGCCACGCGTATCCGCGAGGGCGGCGGCGTCGTCGAGATCCTCTACGACCTGCAGCCCGACCGGCTCGTGATCGAGGTCGCGGACGACGGCGAGGGCTTCGAGCCCGGGAGCCGGAGCACGACGACTACGACGACCTGTCCGAGGGCGGCCTCGGGATCGCGATCATCCGGTCGATCGCCGACGAGCTCGAGATCGACTCGCGGCGCGACGGACGCGGCTCGCGACTGCGCTTCGTCAAGCTCCTGTCCGCGTGAGCCCAGACCGGCTATGCCGCCCGGCCGCTTCGAGGCGGCGCCCAGACCCGATGCTCCCGCTCGTCAACGTCGGACACAAGTCGCTTGGCGACTACGCCACGATCGCCACGCGCGGGCTGATGGACGAGATCCGCCGGCTCGCCGAGCCGCTGCGCGGGCAAGCGCGTCGTCCACCTCTCGGCGACGGCGTTCGGCGGCGGCGTCGCCGAGATCAACTACACGCTGATCCCGCTGATGGCCGACGCCGGCCTCGACGTCGAGTGGCGGATCATCCAGGGCCAGGACGAGTTCTTCGACGTCACGAAGACGATCCACAACGCGCTCCAGGGCGACCCGCGCGGGCTGACCGACGAGCAGATGGAGATCTTCCGCCGCTACAACGCGCATGAACGCGGCCGAGCTCGAGGACGACTACGACTTCGTCGTCGTCCACGACCCGCAGCCGGCGTGCGATGATCGACCACTTCGCCGACTCGCGCGGCGAAGTGGATCTGGCGCTGCCACATCGACTTCTCGACGCCGAACCCGGACGTGCTCGAGTTCCTGCTCCCGTCGATCCGCCGCTACGACGCCGCCATCTTCCACCTGCGCGAGTACGTGCCGCGCGGCGCCGGACCTGCGCCGAGTCCGTCATCTGGCCGCCGGCGATCGACCCGCTGGCGCCGAAGAACATGGCCCTCTCGCGCGGAGGACGCCGCCTACATCGTCGACCAGTTCGGGATCGACGTCGAGCGGCCGCTCGCTGACGCAGGTCTCGCGCTTCGATCCGTGGAAGGACCCGCTCGGCGTCATCGACGCGTACCGGATCGTGCAAGGAGCGGTACCCGGACGTGCAGCTCGCGCTCGTCGGCTCGATGGCGCACGACGACCCGGAGGGCTGGGACTTCTACAACCGGACGCTCGCGCACGCCGGCGGCGACCCGGACATCTTCATCCTCTCGAACCTGAACAACGTCGGCGCGGTCGAGGTGAACGCGTTCCAGGTGCACTCGCGCCGCCGTGATCCAGAAGTCGATCAAGGAGGGCTTCGGGCTGACCGTGTCGCGAGGCGCTCTGGAAGGCGCGGCCGATCGGTGGCCGGGCGCGTCGGCGGCATCGTCGTGCAGATCGAGCGACGGCGTCACCGGCTGGCTCGTCGACTCGTCCGAGGAGCTGCGCCGCGGCGTGCCTCGAGGTGCTGCGCGATCCCGACGCGCGCCCGCGAGCGCGCGCTGCGCGGCAAGGAGCACGTGCGGCGGCAACTTCCTCACGCCGCGGCTGCTGCGCGACTGGCTCGCGCTGCTTCAACCGCCAGCTCGGGCACGACACGGCGGACGTCGAGCTCGCGACCGTCGCGCGCCTAGGTCGCGACCGACTCGCCTCGAGCGTATCGGCTCGAGCGGCGACGCAGGCTGATCGTCGTCTCGAACCGCGGCCCGGTCGTCGTACGGGCGCGACGCGGCGGCCAGCGCATCGCGCGGCGCGGCGGCGGCGGGCTCGTGACGGCGCTGCGCAGCCTCGTCTCGCACCACGACGTGACGTGGATCGCGAGCGCGATCGGCGACGAGGACCGCGCGGTCGCGGCGGAGGCGGGCGGGCGGCGTCGAGGAGACCGCGCGCGACGGCTCGCCGTACCGGCTGCGCCTCGTCGAGCACGACGCCGCCGCGTACGACTGGTACTACAACGTCGTCGCGAACCCGGTGCTGTGGTTCCTCCAGCACTACCTCTGGAACCTCGCCGTACCGCGCCGGACCTCGACCAGGGCCTGCACCACGCGTGGGAGGAGGGCTACGTGCCCGTCAACCGCGCCTTCGCCGACGCCGTCGTCGGCCGAGCTCGAGGCGCGAGCCCGACGCGACCGTCTTCTTCCACGACTACCACCTCTACCTCGCGCCGCGCTTCGTGCGCGAGCAGCATCCCGACGCGGCGCTGCGCACTTCGTCCACATCCCGTGGCCGCAGTCCGACTACTGGCACGTGCTGCACGAGCCGATCCGGCGTCGCCATCCACGACGGGTCTGCTGGCCAACGACGTCGTCGGCTTCCACACGGAGCGCTGGAAGCGCGAACTTCCTGCGCACCTGCGGCGACATCGCGCGCGCCGACTGCGATCGACGCCGAGCGCGTGCGCCACGTTCGGCCGGCCAGCGCACGCTGGTCACGAGCCATCCGATCTCCGTCGACCCGCGCGAGTTCGACGAGCTCGCGCGAGTCGACGGCGGTGCTCGCCGCCGAGCGCGCGATCGTGGCGCGCGCGGCCCGAGAAGCTCATCCTGCGCGTCGACCGCACCGACCCGTCGAAGAACGTCGTGCGCGGCTTCCGCGCCTTCGAGCACTTCCTCGAGACGCATCCGGAGCAGCGCGGCCGCGTCGACGATGCTCGCGCTGCTCGACCCGTCGCGTCAGGACATCCCCGAGTACTCGGAGTACCTGGGCGCGATCCAGCGGACCGCGCGGCGAGGTGAACGACCGCTTCCAGCACGGACGGCTGGATGCCGATCGACCTCCAGATCAGCGACGACTTCACGCAGACGGTGGCCGCCTACAAGCAGTTCGACGTGCTGCTCGTGAACGCGATCTTCGACGGCCTCAACCTCGTCTCGAAGGAGGCGCCGCTCGTGAACGAGCGCGACGGCGTGCTGATCCTGTCCGAGAACGCGGGCGCCCACGAGGAGCTGCGGCGAGTGGGCGCTGTCGGTCAACCCGTTCGACATCGACGGGCCAGGCCGAGGCGATCCACCGCGCGCTCGAGCTGCCGGAGGAGGAGCGGCGACGGCGGCTCAGCGGCATCCGCGCGCACGTGCGCGCGAACGACCTCGACCGCGTGGATCGCAGGCGCAGCTGGCCGACTTCGACCGCGGCGCGGAGAGGCGCGGCGGGCTGCTCGCCAGGCTGCGCCGCGGCTAGCTCGGAGTACGATCCGGGCGTGGCCACGGCTGCCGAGGAGCGCGTCGACGCCGAGCTGCGCTCGGTGAATCCGGCCACGCTGGAGGTCGTCGGCACGGTTCGCGCCACGCCGCGTGAGGACGTCGACTCCGTCGTCGCGGAGGCGCGCTCCGCGTCGAGCGCGTGGACGCGTACTCGTGTCGGCGAGCGCCGCGCCGTCCTCCGTCGCCTGCGCGGCGCTCCTGCTCGAGCGCATGGACGAGATCGCGCTGACGGTGACGCGCGAGACGGGCAAGCCGCTCCTCGAGTCGTACACGGCGGAGGTGCTCGTGGCTGCCGACAACGTCCGCTGGCTCGAGCGGAACATCGAGCGCGTGCTGCGCGGCGAGCGCGTGTCGCTGCCGCCGTACGCCCGCTACAAGCGCGCCCGGGTCGCGTACGGGCCCTGGGGAACGGTCGCCGTGATCTCGCCGTGGAACTTCCCGCTTGCGGTGCCGCTGACGCAGGCGGCGGCCGCCTCGCGGGCGGCAACGCCGTCGTGCTGAAGCCGTCGGAGCTCGCGCCGCTCTCGGGCGAGCTGGCCGCGTCGCTCCTGCGCGACGCGGGCGTGCCGACGCGGCCTCGTCCAGGTCGTTCAAGGCGCGGGCGAACGTCGGCGCCGCGCTCGTGTCGGCGCCCGGCGTCGGGAAGGTCGTTCTTCACGGGCTCGGTCGCGGTCGGGCGCGGAGGTCGCGATCGCGGCGGCGGCGCTGGTGCGCCCGGTCGTGCTCGAGCTGGGCGGAAAGGATGCGATGGTCGTCCTCGACGACGCGGATCTCGGCCGTGCCGTCGACGGTGCGCTGTGGGGCTCGTTCTCCAACTGCGGTCAGGTCTGCTCGGGCGTCGAGCGCGCTCTACGTCGCGCGGACCGCCTTCGACCCGTTCGTGGCGCAGCTCGTCCGAGGGCGCGCGCGGGCTGCGGATCGGCCGCGGCGACGACCCGGCCGTCGAGCTCGGGCCGCTGATCAGCGAGGCGGCGCGGGCCAGGGTGGAGGGCCTCGTCGAGGACGCGGTCGACGGCGGCGCCGAGGCGGTCGGCGGCGGGCGGCGCCCGGACGCTCGGCCTACCGGGCTGGTTCTACGAGCCGACCGTGCTCGTCGGAGGTGCCGCGCGACCGGCCGATCGCCCGCGAGGAGATCTTCGGGCCGGTGGTCACGGTCGAGCCGTTCGACGGAGACGACGACGCGGTCGCGCTCGCGAACGCGGGCGCCTTCGGGCTCGGCGCGAGCGTCTGGTCGCGCGACCCGGCGCGCGCGCGGCGCCGTCGCGTCCCGCCTCGAGGCCGGCTCGGTGTGGATCGAACGACTCGGCGTACTCGTACGGGCTCGGCGGGGCGCCGTGGGGCGGCGTCAAGGGCTCCGGCTTCGGCCGCAGCCACGGTCGCGCCGGACTGCTCGAGTGCGTGCGGCTCCGGTACGTCGGACGAGGATCGCGGCCGTCTGCCGGCGCGGCGTGGTGGTACCCGTACGACGAGGGAGGCGTCGAGTCGTTCCGAGCGCTGCTGCGGACGTTCTACGGCGGCGGGAGCCGGGCTGCCTGGCGTGGCCGCGCCGGGAGCTCGTCGCGCTCGCGCGGCGGGCCCTGAGGCGATGAGCGAGCTCTCCCACGTGGACGACCGAGGGCGGCGTGCGGATGGTCGACGTGGGCGCGAAGCCGCTCTCCCGGCGCCGCGCCACGGCCCGCGCGACGGTGCGCATGGCGGCCGAGACCGCGCGCCGCCTGCGCGAGCTGCCGAAGGGCGACGCGCTGGCGACGGCGCAGCTCGCCGGGATCATGGCAGCGAAGCGGACGAGCGACCTGATCCCGCTCTGCCATCCGCTGCCGCTCTCGCACGTCACGGTCGACGCTCGAGGTCGGCGAGGCCGCGGTCGAGATCATCGCGGTCGCGGAGACGACCGCGCAGACGGGCGTCGAGATGGAGGCGCTCACGGCGGCGTCGGTCGCCGCGCTGACCGTCTACGACATGGCCAAGGCGATCGACAAGGACATGGTCGGTCGAGGACGTCCGGCTCGTCGAGAAGACGAAGGAGCCGGCCTGAGGGCGGCGGTGCTCACGGTCTCGGACGGCGTCGCGGAAGGCACGCGCGAGGACGCGAGCGGCGACCTGCTCGCGGGCTGCTCGCAGCGGAGGGCTACGAGGTCGTGCGCGCAGTCGTCCCGGACGAGCGCGACGCGATCGCCGAGGCGATCGAGCGAGCTGGCGGCCGACGCGCGGCTCGTCCTCACGACAGGCGGCACCGGCGTCGCGCCGCGCGACGTCACGCCGGAGGCGACGACGGCCGTGCTCGACCGCGACTGCGCCGGGCATCGCCGAGGCGATCCGGGCCGACTCGATCGCGAAGACGCCGCACGCGCTCCTCTCCCGCGGCGTCGCGGGTGTCCGCGGTTCCGCGCTCGTCGTCAACCTGCCCGGCTCTCCCGGCGGCTGCCGCGACGGCTTCGCCGTGCTCCGGCCCGCCCTCGCGCACGCGCTCGAGCTGCTCGCGGGCGAGACGAAGACCGCGCACCGGCAAACGTGACGTGAGCACGCTCGCGCAGTACCCGGCGCGCTTCGCGACGCTCGTCAAGATCGAGCACACGGTCTTCGCGCTCCCGTTCGCCTACGTCGGCGCGTTCCTCGCCGTCGACGCGGTGCCGTCGGCGCACGATCTCGTCTGGATCACGGTCGCGATGGTCGGCGCACGCTCGCTGGCGATGGCGCTGAACCGGCTGATCGACGCCGGCATCGACGCGCGCAACCCGCGCACGGCGGCGCGGGAGCTGCCGAGCGGGCGGCTCGCGGCCGTGGCAGGTCGTCGCGTTCTGCGTCGCTCTCGCTCGCGGTCTTCCTCGTCGCCGTCTGGCAGCTCGATCCGCTCGTCCGCTGGCTCTGGCCGATCCCGGTCGCCGGCTTCGTGATCTACCCGTACCTGAAGCGGTTCACGTGGCTCTGCCATCTCTGGCTCGGCGCCGTCGACGGGCTCGCACCGGTCGGCGCGTGGGTCGCGATCACCGGCGAGCTGCCGTGGCAGGCCTGGACGCTCGGCGCGGCGGTCGCGCTGTGGATCGCCGGGTTCGACCTCTTCTACGCGCTCTTCGACCTCGACGTCGACCGGGCGCAGGGACTGCACTCGTGGGCGACGCGGTTCGGCGTCCGCGGCGTGTTCGCGCGGCGCGCGGGCGTTCCACGTCGCGACGGTCGCGCTGCTCGCGCTCGCCGGCGCTCGGGCTCGACGTCGGCGTCTTCTACTGGCTCGGCGTCGCGGTCGTCGCCGGCGCTGCTCGCTGTACGAGCACTCGCCTCGTCCGGCCGGACGACCTGCGCCGGCTCGACGCCGCGTTCTTCACCGTCAACGGCGTGATCAGCGTCGTCTTCTTCGCCTTCGTGCTGCTCGACGTGCTCGTCGACTAGGCCGCGCGCATGCCCGCCCGTGACGACCGCGCTCGTTCGCGTCCGGCGGGAGGCGCCGCGAGCTTGCCCGCGACGTCGAGCCGGAGCGCCTCCGGCGTTGCCGGCGCGGAACCAGAGCCGGCGGCCGAGGCCGAGGCGAAGCCGCTCGCTCGGGCTGCAGCGTGCCGACCCAGACGAGCTTGCCCGCGCGGCGTCGCCGAGGCGCACCTCGAGCCGCGACGGCGACGTCGCGGTCAGCGCCAGGACCGACGCCGCGGCGCAGCCGGTGTCGGCGCGGCTGCGGGTTCGACACCGGCGCAGCCGCCGCGGTCGCGCCGTCGTCGCTGGAGCGGCGGTGCGCCCGTTCCCGCCGCGGTCGCCGAGACGCCACGCGACGAGGCTCAGACGAGGAGGACGAGCACCGCCGCGAGCCCCGCGAGCGCCGCCGGCACGAAGCGCCGCGGCTCGTACGGGCGCTGCGGTCCGGGGCGTCACGGGCACGTCCTCGGGACGACGGGCAAAGCGCGCGCGGTAGCGCGGCGAGCATCTGCCTGGCCGTCGAGCCCGAGAAGTCGGCGTACGTGCGCAGGAAGCCCGCGCGTAGGCCTCGCCGGGCAGCTCGTCGAAGCGCTCGTCCTCGAGCGCGCCGAGGTAGCGCGCCCGGATCTTCGTCTCCTTCTCGACCGCTCGAGCGTCAGGCCGCGCGCGGACGCGCGCCTCCCGCAGCTCGCTCCCGAGCCCGCTCGAGACAGATGCACCACCAGCGCGTCGTTCGCAGCCGGCGTCGCCGACGATCCTCGCGGCGTGCGCAGCTTTGCCGTGCGACCTACACTCGGCCGCGTGATCCGGGCGCGCGGCCTCGAGAAGCGCTACGGCGACAAGCGCGTGCTCGCGCGGCGTCGACCTCGACGTGCCTCGCGGCGGCTTCGTGCGTCGTCACGGGCCCGAACGGCTCCGGCAAGACGACGCTGCTGCGCCTCGTGGCCGGCCTCGCCGCGCCGACCGGCGGCGACGCTCGAGGTCGCCGTCGAGCGCGGCCGGATCGGCTTCCTCGCCCACGAGCCGCTCGTCTACCGCGAGCTGACGCGCGCTCGAGAACCTCGAGCTCTTCGGCCGCCTCTACCGCGTGCCCGAGCGGCGCGAGCGCATCGGGATGCTGCTCGAGCGCTTCGGCCTCTGGGAGGTGCGCCGCGAGCGCGCCGGCTCGTTCTCGCGCGGGATGCTGCAGCGGCTCGCGCTCTGCCGGACGCTCCTCCACGATCCCGAGCTGCTGCTCCTGGACGAGCCGTTCAACGCGCTCGACGCGGACGGGGCGGCGCTGCTCGACCGCGAGCTCGCCGAGCTGCGGGCACGAGCGGACGTTCCTCGTCGCCACGCACGACCCCGAGCGGCTCGGCGTCGCTCGCGACCGGCCGGGTCGCGTTCGCGTGACCGGCTACCTCCGCGACGCCGCCGCGCTCGCGCGCAAGGACCTCCTGCTCGAGCTGCGCGGGCGCGACACGCTGCCCGCGATGGTCGCTCTTCGTCGTCGCGATGCTCGTCGCCTTCCGCTTCGCGCTGTCCGGCGAGCAGACCCGGACGCCGCCGCAGGGTCTGCTCTGGCTCGCGATCGTCTTCACGGCGCTGCTCGGCCTCGGGCGCGCGTTCGTCGCCGGAGCGGGAGCAGGGCGTGCTCGACGCGCTCGTGCTCGCGCCGTGCGACCGCAGCGCGATCTGGCTCGGGAAGCTCGCTCGCGACGCTCGCGTTCCTCGTCCTCGTCGAGGCGATCGCGCTGCCCGCGTTCGCGCTCTTCTTCGAGGCGGTCGGACTGGGCGACGGTCGCGGCCGTCGCGCTCGCGGACGTCGGCATCTGCGCCGTCGGCACGCTGCTCGCCGCGATGGCCGTCGCCGGCTCGCGCGCGCGAGCTGCTGCTGCCGCTCCTCTTCCTGCCGCTCGCGCTGCCGATCGTCGTCGGCGGCGTCGGCGCGACCGTGGTCGACGACCCGGCCCGGTACCTCGGCTTTCTCGCCCTGTACGACGTCGCTTTTCGCGATACTCGCCTGGGCCACCTTTGAGTACGTCGTTGTCGAATAACCGCGGGATCTGCGCTCTCGCCCTGCGCCGCCCTGCTGCTCGGCGGCGGCGTGGTGCTCGCGTTCGCTCTGGGCGCCCGAGGACGCGGACCGGGCGCCGAGCCAGCGGATCTTCTTCATCCACGTCCCGATCGCGCTGACCGCGTACGCCTGCTTCGGCTGGGGCGCGTGGAAGGCGCTGCGCCTGCTCTGGACGCGCGAGGAGCGCTACGACCTCGAGAGCTACACGGCCGTCCACCTCGGGCACGATCTTCGGCGTGCTGACGCTCGTCACGGGCTCGATCTGGGCGCGCATCTCGTGGGGCGTCTGGTGGAGCTGGGGCGAGCGGCAGCTCGTGCTCTTCCTGATCCTGTTCCTCTTCTACTCGGCCTACTTCATGCTGCGCTACTCGGTCGATCCCGGGCCGCGCGCGGGCGAACCTCTCGGCCGTGTACGCGCTCTTCGGCGTGGTGCTGATCCCGGTCAGCTTCCTCGCCATCCGGCTCGCGGAGAACTTCATCCACCCGGTCGTGTTCGACCGCGGACGGACCGCAATGTCCGGACTCGCAGCTCTTCACGCTTCTGCGTCTCGCTCGCCGGGATGCTCGCGCTCGCCGGGGCGCTCTACGCGAACGAGCTGCCGGCAAGCGCATCGACGCGCGGCTGCGCGAGCTGCGGGAGGTGCTCGCGATGAGCACGGCCGAGAAGTACGTCCCGGCGCCTACGCGGTCTTCCTCGTCGCCCTGCTCGTCTACGTCGCGATCATCTCGCTGAAGCTGGCGGCTCGAGCGCGAGCTCACCGAGCTCGCCGAGCTGGCGCGCGCGCGAGCGGCGAGTCGCGTCCGCGAGGCGCCGTGGAGCGGGAGGAGGCGCGCCACGGTCTGAGCTCCTGTTCTGGCCCGCGCTCGTCGCGTACGGCGAGGCGGCGGTCGCGCTCGTCGGCGAGGCGCGCCGGCCCGGGCTGGCCGGCCGCGCTCGCGATCTGGGGCGTGCGGCTCGGCTGGCTCGCGCAGACGGCGCCTGCTCGCCGCGCAGGCCGCGCGGCGCCGACGGCTTCCCGTGGTCGAGCTGGGCCGGCGCGCTCAACCTGCTCGCGTGGCTCGTCGTCGGCGCCTTCCTGATCTGGGGCTGCCGGCCGCCCTACCGGCTGCTCGGCCTCGGGGTGATGCCGCTCGCCGCGCTCCTGCTCGCGGTCGCGTACGCGCGGCGGCGGGGTCGGCGAGGCGGACGGCACGACCCGGGCGTCCTGCTCGCGCTCCACGTCGCGCTCATGCTCGCCGGCGTTCGCCGGCTTCACGCTCGCGGCGGGCTCGCCGGCCTCTACCTCTGGCACGAGCGGCGGCTGAAGCGGCGCGAGCCGGGATCCTGCGCGTTCCGCGTGCCGGCGCTCGACGCGCTCGAGCGACTCTCGGTGCGCACGGTCGCCGTCTCGCTCGCCGTGCTCACGCTCGGGATCGCCTTCGGCGGCTCGTCAGCGTCGTCGTCGACGGCGGCGGCTTCGACGCGACGATGGCGGCGACGTTCGTCGCCGGGGCGCTCTTCGCCGCTGCTCGTGCTTCGCGCAGCGGCTGCACGGGCGTCGCGCCGCCTACGCCACGCTCGCCGGGCTTCGCGCTCGTCCTCGTCGTCCTCCCGCTCGCCACTTCGCATGACGCTCGTCCTCGTCGGCATCTCGCACCATCGCGCGCCGGTCGAGGTGCGGGAGCGCGTCGCGCTCGACGCCGAGCAGGCCGCCGCGGTCGCGCGCGGCGCTCGCCGCGGAGGGCGTCGAGGCCGTCTGCCTCTCGACCTGCAACCGCACCGAGCTCTACCTCGTCGCGCGGACGCGGCGCCGCGCGGAGGCGCGCGCCGCGGCGGCGCTCGACGACCTCGCGCGAGCGACGAGGTCTCGCCGGCGCTCTACCGGCTGCGCGACGAGGCGGCCGCGCTGCACCTCTTCCGGGTCGCCGCCGGGCTCGACTCGATGGTGCCCGGCGAGGGCGAGATCCTCGGCCAGGTGCGCGCGGCGTTCGAGGCGGGCGCGCCGGGCCCGGTGCTCGACAAGCTCTTCCGCCAGGCGCTGCACGCCGGCAAGAAGGTGCGCGCGCGAGACCGCGATCGCCGAGAGCCCGGCGTCGGTGTCCGGCCGCCGCCGCCGCGCTCGCGCACCAGGTCTTCGGCGACCTCGCGGGCCGGCGGTCGTGCTCGTCGGCGCCGGCAAGGTCGGCGAGCTGACGGCGCGCAACCTCATCTCGCGCGGCGCGGGGATCGCGTTCGTCGCCAACCGGTCGCTCGAGCGCGCCGCCGAGCTCGCGCGCGCGCTCGACGCCGAGCCGCTCGCGCTCGACGCGGTGCCGCTCGAGCTGGAGCGCGCCGACGTGATCGTCTCCTCGACGAGCGCGCCCGGCTTCGTCCTCCGCCGCGACGCACGTCGCGCGCCGCGCTGCCGCCCGCCGCGGCCGGCCGCTGTTCCTGATCGACCTCGCCGTGCCGCGCGACCTCGACCCGGCGATCCACGAGCTCGACGGCTGCTACCTCTACGACATCGACGACCTCGAGGCCGTCGTGGCCGAGAGCCTCGGCGGCCGCCGCCGCGAGGCCGAGCGCGCCGAGGCGATCGTCGCCGAGGAGGCCGAGCGGTTCCGCGAGTGGCAGGCGTCGCTCGACGTCGTGCCGGCGATCGCGTCGCTCCGCGCGCGCGCCGAGGAGATCCGGACCGCCGAGCTCGCCCGGCTCGACGGCCGGCTCTCGCTCTCCGAGGCCGAGCGGCGCGCCGTCGAGTCCGCTCACGGCGCGGATCGTCAACAAGCTCCTCCACCTGCCGACCGTCCGCATGAAGCAGGCGGCCGTGACAGCCGACGGGGTGCTCTATGCTGACGCCGTGCGGCATCTCTTCGGGCTCGGCGAGGAGGAGCGGTGACGGGTCTCAGGCAGCTGACCGGCCGGCCGCTTCCGGTGCAGGCGCCGACCGCGTTCGTCCGCGTGCGGCGCGCTCGGCGCTCGCGCGAGCTGCGGGCTTCCGAAGGCGGGCCACCGCCGCTGCCGTGCTGCTTCGCGTCGGCTCCCGCGGCAGTAGGCTCGCGCTCACCCAGGCCGAGCGCGCCGTCGAGCGGCTGCGCCGGCCGGGGGTCGAGATCGCGCTCGTGCCGATCACGACCGCGGGCGACCGCGACCGGACGCGGCCGTTCGGCGAGATCGGCTCGCGCGGCGTCTTCGTCAAGGAGCTCGAGGAGGCGCTGCTGGCGGGCGGATCGACGTCGCCGTCCACTCCGCGAAGGACATGACCTCGACGGACGTCCGACGGGCTCGCGGTGGGCGCCTACCCGCCGCGCGAGGATCCGCGCGACGCGCTCTGCGGCGCCGACGCGCTCCGGCCCGGGATGCGCGATCGGGACGGCGTCGGTGCGCCGGCGCGCGCAGCTGCTCGCGCTCGAGCCGACCCTGTCGATCGAGCCGCTGCGCGGGAACATCGACACGCGGCTGCGCAAGCGCGGCGAGCGCGGCCTCGACGCGATCGTGCTCGCCGCCTGCGGGCTCGAGCGGCTCGGGCTCGCGGCGAGATCGGGCACCGGTTCGACCCGGACGAGCTGCTGCCGGAGGCCGGCCAGGGCGCGCTCGCGCTCCAGGTGCGCGCGGGCGAGGAGGAGCTCGTCGCCGCGGTCGACGACGCCGAGACGCGCCGCCGCGTCGAGGCCGAGCGCGGCTGCGTGGCGCGCGTCGGCGGCGGCTGCCTCGCGCCGGTGGCCGCGCACCACGACGGCGCGACGCTGACGGCGCTCGTCGCCGACGAGGACGGCAGCTGGATCGAGCGGCGCAGCGGCGACGACCGGAGGCGCTGGCCGCGAGCTGCTGGCGTGCGTCGCCGCACGGTCGTCCTGACCCGCCCGGAGGGGCGGAACGGGCAGCTCGCCGAGGCGCTCGCGAGCATGGCTCGGCGTCGTGGTCGTGCCGCTGATCGAGGTCGAGCCGATCGGCGACGAGTCCCGTCGACGTCGCCGGCTACGACTGGGTCGTCGTCACGAGCCGGAACGGGGCGCGCGAGCTGCGCGCGCCGCTGCCGGGCCGGCCGCGCGCGTCGCCGCGATCGGGCCGGGCGACGGCCGACGCCTGCGGCGGCCTCGCCGCGCTCGTGCCCGCGTCTCGACGCAGGAGGGGCTGCTCGCCGAGCTGCCGCGACCGGCCGGCCGCGTGCTCTTCGCCGGGCGCGGAGGGCGCCAGGCGGCTGCTCGTCGACGAGCTCGGCGCCGACTTCGTCGCGCTCTACCGCACGCGCTCGCAGCTGCCGCGCCCGTGCCGGACGCCGAGCTCGTCGTGCTCGCCTCGGCCTCGGCCGCACGCGCGCTACGCGGCGCTGCGGCACCGGCGTGCCCGTCGTCTCGATCGGCGCCGCAGACGACGGCGGCCGCCCGCGCCGCCGGGCTCGCGTGTCTCGCCGAGGCGCCGAGCCCGGACGTGGACGGCGTCGCTGGAGGCGCTGACGCCGCGTTAACCTCCGCGGCCGTGAGGCACCGCTTCGTCACGTTCCTCACCGACTTCGGGCTGCGGACGACTTCGTCGGCACCTGCCACGGCGTGATCAAGCGCATCGCGCCCGACGCGAGATCGTCGACATCACGCACGGGATTCCGCCGCGGCGGTGCTCCAGGGCGCGCTCGTGCTCGCGAACACGCTTCCGTACATGCCCGACGACTGCGTCCACCTCGCGGTGGTCGATCCGGGCGTCGGCGGGATCCGGCGCGAGTCGCGCTCGAGGACGTCACCGGACGGCTGTTCGTCGGCCCGGACAACGGCCTGCTCCTGCCGGCGTCGACTCGCGCGGCGGCCTGGCCCGCGCGCACGAGCTCGCGAACCCCGAGTACGCGCTGCGGTCCGTCTCGCGCACGTTCCACGGCCGCGACCTCTTCGCGCCGGCCGCGGCCCATCTCGCGCTCGGCGTGCCGCTCGAGGAGCTCGGCCCGCCGCTCGATCCGGACGCGCTCGTCCGCCCGACCTGCCCGAGCCCGACGTGGGCGCCTCGCGGATCCGCGCGACGGTCCTCTACGTCGACCGCTTCGGGAACATGCAGCTCAACCTGACGCGCGAGCACCTCGAGGTCGTCGGGATCGTGCCGGGCACGCGGGTCGAGCTGTGCATCGGGACCGAGCGGTACTACGCGGTCGCGGCGCGGACGTTCAGCGACGCGCGGCCGGGCGACATCATCCTGTACGAGGACGCGTACCGGCGGATCGCGATCGCGATCAGCCGCGGCGAGCGCGGGCCGAGATGTTCCAGGCCGTGCCCGGCCAGGAGCTGCGCATCCACGTCGACGTCGCGTGAACGCGGGACAGCGCTTCGCGCGGCTCGTCACCGGGCTGTCGTCCGGCAGCCCGCGCTGTGGGCGCTCCTGCGTCGGCCGGTCCGCCGGCAGTTCGACCGGCTCGCGCCGAGCTGGGCAGCGCGGTTCGGAGCGCGCGGGCTGCCTCACCTCGAGCCGGCCCTGGACTCGATCGACCGCGGCGCCGCGGCGGATTCTCGACCTCGGTACGGGGACGGGCGTCGCCGCGTTCGCGGTCGCGCGGCGCTGGCCCGACGCGGAGGTCGTGGGCGTCGACCTCTCGCCGCGGATGGTCGACGAGGCCCGCAGCCGGATGCCGCCGGAGCTCGCCGGACGCGTTCGGTTCGACGTGGCCGACGCTGCCGACCTACCGTACGCCGACGCGTCGTTCGACCTCGTCGTGCTCGCGAACATGATCCCGTTCTTCGACGAGCTCGCGCGGGTCACCGCGCCGGGCGGCCGGATCGTCTTCGGCTTCTCGGGCGGCGCGGAGACGCCGATCTACGTGCCGTCGGAGCGCCTTCGCTGCCGAGCTCGCGCGGCGCGGCTTCACGGATTTCGCCGAGTTTGCGGCCGGATCGGGCACCGCGCTGGTTGCCCGCCGCCCCATCGCGGCGTAAGGTTCTCTGCGAGAGGGCGTTCGCGGCGCGGTATCACCGGTCCGGACGCCCTTTACTCTGGGATCGAAGCCCGTGGAAGCCGCAGTCGTCGCCCTCCTCGCGCCCTTCCTTCCCCATCTGGTGAAGGTCGGTGAGTCGCTCGCCGAGGACGCAGCGCGCGCTCTGGCGACCGAGGCGGGGAAGCACGCCAAGGCGATCTGGGCCAGGCTCCGTCCGCGTCTCGAGGAGCAGCCTGGGCGGCTGAAGCCGGCGACGGATGCCGCCGAGCGCCCGGACGACGACGCTGCCCGCGGCGCGCTCCTCTACCAGCTCCGCGAGATCTTCGAAGGCGACCCCGACTTCGCGGCGGAGATCCGCGGCCTGGTCGAGGCGGCCGAGCGGGCCGGTGTGGTCGCGACGCGCGGCGGCGTGGCGGTCGGCGGCGACGTCGTCGCCGACCGGGGCTCGATCGGCGTCATCGGGACGGTCGGTGGCGACGTGCGCCTTCCGGATTCCTCCGACTCGTAGCGGGACGGGCGAGCGCGAAGCCGAGCGTGCTCATCACGATCCCGGCGAACGCGATCCCGAGCCCGAGCGGCACCCACGGCGTCAGGTCGGGACCACTCGTCGAGGCGAGGCCCTCCTCGACGCAGTCGGCGAACTCTTGGCCGCTGAGACCCGCGCAGGAGGGACTCGAGCCGAACCCGGACGAGAGCTCGCGGACGATCGGGTAGCCGAACAGCGCGATGCCGACGATCGAGACGAAGATGCCCGCGAACATCAGGAAGCGCGGGAACCCGTGCGTCTCGCTGATGAAGCGGAGCCCGCTGTGGTCGTGCTCGGAGTAGTGGACGCGACTGAGGTCGAGGTTGCCGCCGATCGAGCCGACCGCGCCGATCGAGCCGTCGCTCGCGTGGACGCTGCCGCCGACGGCGACCCCTCCGGATGCCGCGGAGGCCCGGGCCGTGTCGTCGTGCGACGCCGGCTGCTCGAGCTCGAGCTCCGTCCAGCCGAGCACGATCACGTCGCCCGGCTCGACGAGCCACGCGCCGTCCACCCGCTCACCGTTCACGTATGTGCCGTTGCGCGAGCCGAGGTCCTCGACGACGACGGAGCCCTGCTGCGTCCGGCGAAGCCGCGCGTGGCGCGTGGAGATCGCCGAGTCGCCCTCGAGCCGGCCCGCGCCGTCGACCCCCCGCCCCAGGACGAGGCCCTCGGGCGGGATGGAGAAGCTGCGTCCTGCGGCGTCACCGCTGCGGACGACCAGCCGAAAGCCTGAAGTGGACGGCCGCGCCAGGGTTCCCTCCTGGATCGCTGCGATGAACGTAGCTCTGCTCGTCGTGCATGGTCAAGACGGCCGAGAGCGTGGATTTCTTACCGCTCGTTCACGATCGACTGCTTTCGTTCGGCGCGATGTTCTTCGTCGCGTACCTGCGCAGCGAGCTCCTGCGCCGCCGCGCACGCACGATTCTGACGCTGCTCGGCCTCGCGCTCGGCGTCGCGCTCGTGATCGCCGTCGCTGCGCTCTCGCGCGGCCTCGACCAGGCGCAGAAGACGGCGCTCGACCCGCTCGCGAGCATCGGCACCGACCTCAGCGTCACGAGGTCGGCCGACGAGGGCGACCCGCGCGCGGCGTTCGCGTCGACGCGCTCCGTCATGACCGACCTGTCCAAGCTCGGCAAGCCGGGCGAGAAGTTCGTGCACGACTTCTTCCTGCCGGGCACGCAGCCGACCTTCGCGCAGGAGCAGGCGTCGGCGATCGCGTCGCTCCCGGGTGTCGCCGACGTGGCGCCGGGGCTGACGCTGCTCGCCGTCCATCAGGAGGGCACGGTCCCGGAGATCGTGGCGCGGATCCAGACCGGCGGCCGCGAGTTCCGCATCGACCGCGCGATCACGCCGCTGACCGACGCCGAGCGCGCAAAGGTGGAGGCGTGCATCCAGGCCAACGGCGGCGGCGTGCAGCCGCGGCAGGCTCAGCCTGGACAGCGCGGCGGCGCGGGTCCGCGCTTCGGCCTCGGCCCGCTCGGCGAGTGCCTGCCGGAGCGGTTCCAGCGGATCCGGGAAACCTTCGTGACGCCGCGCGAGACGCTGGAGCAGGTGCTCGACCCGCCTCAGACCGACATCGAGAGCCGGCCGTACACGATCGCGGGCGTCGACACGACGAAGCCGGACCTCGGGCTCGTGACGCCGGAGCAGGTGACGAGCGGGCGCTACCTCGCGTCCGGCGCGAAGGAGGTGCTCGTCAGCGAGACGTACGCGGCCGGCCGCAAGCTGAAAGTGGGCTCGAAGCTGAACCTCAACGGCGCGCGGTTCACGGTCGTGGGCCTCGTCGAGCCGCCCCTGGGTGGGCAGTCCGCCGACGTCTACCTGCCCCTCGCTCGCCTGCAGAAGCTCGCCGGTCAGGAGGGCGCCGCCAACGTGGTGCTCGTGCGAGCCGAGTCGAGCGACGACGTCGCGGCCGTGCAGACCGCGATCGAGGACGCCCTGCCCGGCGCCGAGGTCGCGAGCGCGCAGCAGGTGGCCGACCGGATCAGCGGGTCTCTCGTCGATGCCGCAGACCTCTCCCGCTCGCTCGGCGTCGCGCTCTCGGTCGCCGCCGCGCTGGCCGCGTTCCTGCTCGCGGCGCTGCTCACGCTCGCGTCCATCGGGAAGCGCGTACGCGAGCTCGGGACGCTGAAGGCGCTCGGGTGGACGCAGCGCCTCGTTGTGCGTCAGGTGGTCGGCGAGTCGCTGGCGCAGGGAGTGGCCGGCGGGCTTCTCGGCGTTGCTCTCGGCGTCGCGGCGGCCGCGGCGATCGGTGCCTTCGGGCCGACGCTCCAGGCGAGCTCCACGAGCGAGGGCGGTCAGGGATTCTTCGGGCTGGGCGAGGTCGCCGCACGCACGGTCAC
>CAWEMV010000002.1:0-3128296 GCA_963810285.1 uncultured Chloroflexia bacterium
GTCCGCGCTTCTCGACTGGAAATGCCGACTCGGGCGGGAACGGGAACAACCCGCTGCCGCTGACCGAGCTCGAGGTCGATGGCTACATCGACGTCGGGCCGCTCCACCTGGCGTGGCACGTTCTGCCGCGTCGCTCGGCGAGGTCACCGCATCGAGCGACACCGTCACTATCGACGGCGAGTTCGAGGGTCTTCCGGCGGCAGCATCGAGCTGACAACGCCGGCGTCGGCGTCGGTGCCATCGATGGGCAACCTGCTCATCGGCACCAGTCCCGAGCTCCCCGGCGGCGCCGGGCCAGCAGCTTCCGACCATCGCACCCGCTACGGCGTGCAGACCATCCCGGTCCCGCTGGGTTCTGCTCGGGAAGTGACTCGTTCCTGCTCCTTCTGGCGGTGAACACCTGGGAGCGCCAGACCCATGCGAATGCCCCGGCGGCGTTCGAGTGGGACCTCGACACGACCGGCGACGGTGAGGCCGACTTCGGGGTGTACAACCTCGACCTGGCGGGAGACCTCTCCGATGGTCGCAACGCCGTGTGGGTCGAGGACCTCGACGAGAGCCACCGTTCCATCTTCTTCCTGACCGATCATGAACGAACAGTGCCAACACCACGCTCATCCTGCTGGCCAGCAGATCGGCATGGATGCGGCGGACTTCGGGACGCCGATCACGGCCTGACTGTTCGCGGTCTACATGTACTTCACGGGTCGGACGACCGACATGATCACCGGGATGGAGTTTGCCCCGCTGGGCGAGCGCTACTTCCCGGTCTGCTGTTCGCGGACGACGGCTTCGGCTCCGGCGATGCGCCCGGCGGGCGGGTCCGCGACGCTCAACGTCATGGACTTCGGCGAGGCCGGGACGAACCGGGCGAAACCGGCGTCCTGCTCTTCACCGATGGGGCACGTGCCGGCTTAAAGCCGGTTCGCCCGAGGCGAACGAGGCGATCGCCCTCACGGCCGAGCAGGGACCGGAGCCGCCGGAGCCCCCGGAGCCGCCGGTAGTGGTGCCGTTCACGGACATCAGTGACTCGAAGTTCGTCAACGACATCGTCTGGGCCTGGGAGAACGGGATCACCGCCGGCTGCTCGCCGACGCAGTTCTGCCCGGACGGCCTTGTGACCCGTGGGCCGATGGCCACCTTCCTGTCGAGGGCGCTGGACCTTCCCGCGACTTCGACCGACTTCTTCACTGACGATGAGGGCAACACTCACGAGGCCGCAACATCAACCGCGTCGCGGCCGCCGGGATCACCGTCGGCTGCGGTCCGGCACGTTCCCGCCCGAGCGGTTCTGGTGACGCGGGCGCAGATGGCCACGTTCCTGACACGTGGCTACCACCTGCCGGCCACTTCGACCGACTTCTTCACGGACGATGAGGGCAGCACCCACGAGGTCAACATCAACCGCGTGGCGGCGGCGGGCATCACCCATGGTTGCGGGCCGACGACGTTCTGCCCGAACGGCATCGTGACCCGTGGCCAGATGACCGCGTTCCTCCATCGCGCCAGCAATCTGCCTGATCGGCATCGGCTAACCTAGGACCACGAGATGGGCCCGCCGGACCGGCGGGCCCATCGGCTTCCTCTCGGGCATCTCGGGGGATCAGGAAGATGCGTCTCTCTCATCGGATCGCCGCCGTCGTCCTGGCGCTGATCGTCGGCATGACGAGCCTCACGCTGACGGTCATTCCAACCGCAGCAGCGACGAGCCCGTTCTCCGACATCGGCGGCTCGTCGTTCCGCGACGAGATCGAGTGGCTCGCTGCCGAAGGGATCACCAGCGGGTGCGGTGCCGGCCGCTTCTGTCCCGAGCGGCTCGTGACACGCGGCCAGATGGCCTCGTTCCTGACGCGCATGTTCGACCTGGCTCCGTCGACGACCGATCGGTTCGATGACGACGAGAGAGCCGCCACGAGGCGGCCATCGACGCGATCGCCGCTGCCGGAGTCACGGCCGGCTGCGCCACCAAGGCCTACTGTCCGCGGGGGATCGTCACTCGGGCCCAAATGGCCACGTTCCTCGTCCGAGCTGCCGACCTCGGCCCTTCGCAGCAGGATCATCCTCGACGACGAGCGATCGTCGCACGAGCCGAACATCAACCGGATGGCGCTCGCGGGGGTGACCGGTGGCTCGGGCTCCATCGGTTCTGCCCCGGTGGGCTGCTCACGCGAGGCCAGATGGCGGCACTTCTGTACCGGGTCGCGCATCCGCAGCTCGGCTCCGGCAGCGCTCCCTGCTCGGCCGGCACTTCCGGCCTGCCGCTATGGCGATGTGCTCGACCTCACGGCGGCGCCTTGCCGACTGGCCGACCAGCCTGCTCGACACGATCTACCGGGTGCCGGCGGCGTTCCGCCGACTGACCTCGCCGCCGGCGTCGGCCCGGCGGCGCGAACGGGGGCTATCGCATCCGCCGCGTGGCCATCGCAGACTTCGCCGCGCTCGTGTCAGCCGCGCGTCGGCTGGGCGGCCGATCCGGATCGTGTCGGCCTACCGCAGCCACGCATCTCAGGCGGCGACCCTCGCCCACTGGGTTGCGCTGGTCGGCGAGGCAGCCGCGCTCCGGCGCAGTGCACGACCGGGCCATTCCGAGCACCAGCTGGGCACGACGCTCGACGTCACGCACGTCGGCGGCGCCGCGCCATGGGCATACGCGGACTGGGCCTTCGCACCCCACCGGAGCGTGGATGCGCGACAACGCGTGGCGCCACGGCTTCGTCATGAGCTATCCGCGCGGCGCCTCGGCGACGAGCTGCTACGACTACGAGCCGTGGCACTACCGCTACGTCGGTTCGCGAGATGGCGCGAGAGATACACCTGTCCGGCATCACGCTGCGCGAGTGGATCTGGCGCATCCACGGTCCGTAGGGAGCGGGCCGCGCCGGCGTGGCGGACCTACCAGTTGGTGAGCTCGACGGGCAGCTCGTCGAGACGGGGCGTTGCCCGGTCGCGCTCCGAGAGGGTGGGGCGCTCGACCGGCCACGCGCTGCCGAGGCCGGGATCGTCCCAGTCAGGCGAGGATCTACGTCTGCCTGTTCGATGATCTACGTCTATCTGCTTCAGAGCCATACTGCGCCCGATCAACGCTATGTCGGCCTGACAACTGACCTGAAGAGGCGCCTTGCCGAGCACAACGCCGGAAAGTCACATCATACGTCCAGGTTCATGCCCTGGCATTTGGTGACTTACATTGCCTTCTCAGATCAGGCCAAGGCGACCGCGTTCGAGCGCTATCTGAAATCCGGCTCAGGGCACGCCTTCCTTCGAAAACACCTCTGGTGACTAACTCTTCGACCCCGTCGGCGAGAAGCAGAAGATGTGAAACACCGGCAGTGTCGGCATCGGCTTGGTGCTGCAAACGTGGCTGCGGCCATCGCCGAACCGGTCGGGCTCGCCGACGGCGAAGGCCGGCACCGGAATCCAGCTGCGGAATTCCGGAATCCAGACGGACCAGCTGCCGTCGTCTTCCGACCGGGCCTTGACCGGCCTGCAGTCATCACCATTGCAGCAGCTGCCCTTGCCGGTGGTCGGCTTCCATTCCAGATACTGTTCATGCTGCTCGGCATGTCCGCAGCCGAAGGCGCCGTACTCGCAGTCCTGCGCTTGCACCTGACTGGGCGAGGCCTCCATCACCCCTGCTGCGACCAACGCAACAAGTGCAAGGCGAATGAACAGGACGCGAAGCGTGGTCATCACCGGCACGAAACGCGACGGCATGCCGTTGGTTGCGGCGTGCCCCAGGTTGGTCACCCGGGCCGCCACAAGGCGACGGACCTACGTCAGTACACCGACTCCAGAATCGGCACGATCTCCTGAGCCGCGTGGATCGTCCGCGGATTGGAGAAGGTCCAGTCGTCGAGCATGCAGTTGGTGGCGATGCGCTGCAGGTCGTCGCGCTTGACGCCGACGTCGCGCAGCCGCCGCGGCAGTCCGAGGCCTGCAATGAAGCGGTCAAGCACGTCGGCCGCCGGCTCGCCGGTCGCACCAAGCGCGGCACTGATCTCCGCCTGGCGATCGCCGTTGACCTCGGCGTTGAACGCCAGCACCGCGGGGAGCATGACGCACGAGGTGTAGCCGTGCGGCACGCCGGCGCTGCCACCGAGCACGTGTCCGATGGCATGGCTCGCGCCCATGCGCGTGCCGCTGACGATGCCGGTCATCGAGATCCAGGCGCCGATCTGGCAGTCGAGCCGCGCCGCGAGGTCGCTTGGATCGCGCTTCACCGCCGGCAGCCCGCGGCCGAGCAGGCGCAGCGCCTGCAGCGCAGTGCTGTCGGTGTAAGCGTTGCCATCGATCGAGCAGAAGGTCTCGACGGCATGATCGACCGCGCGGATGCCGGTCGAGAGCCACAGCCATTCCGGCGTGTGCACGGTGATGGCGGGATCGAAGACCACCACGAGCGGGATGATGCCGGGATGGATATAGGCCTGCTTCAGCCGCAGCCTTGGCTCGGTGACGCCGGCACGCGCATTGAACTCGCCGCCGCTCAGCGTCGTCGGCACGCAGATCTGGCGCACCCGGGGCGCGCGATACTGCGGGAAGTGCCGCTTGCCCGTGGTCTCGTCGACCACGGTACGGAAGGGTTCCAGTCCGTCCGGCTCGCGAATGTCGTGTTCCAGGCAAATGGTGACGGCCTTGCCGCCGTCGGTCGTCGACCCGCCGCCGACACTGACCAGCAGGTCGCAGCCGGCATCGCGCGCCTTGTTGGCGCAGGCGACCACGGCGTCGCGCGGGCTGTGCGCCGGCATGTCGTCATGCACGCCGGCGTAGCGCGATCCGAGTGCTCCGGCGATCTGCCGGACCGCATCGGTATCGCGGTTGAGTGTCTTGCCGGCGAGGATGAACACCCGTTTGGCGCCCAGCCGCTCGGCTGACTGGGCGACAGCCTCGGCGGCCGGGCGGCCGAACGCCACCCGGTCCATTCCCGTGAAGACGATCTCGCCTGAGCGCATGGGATCGTCAGGCCGCCCGAACGAGGCTCACGACGGCGCCTTTGCCTCGCACTTCCGCCTCCTCGAAGTCGGCGGCGGCGATCGCCCGGTCCAGGGCAGCACGCAGCGCCTTGGCCGATTCCAGGGTGATCTCGACCCCGGCCCGGGCCCCGGCATCGAGGCCCGAGTTGATGAAGTCGAGGGTGATGACGTCGCCCAGCGGCGCATGGCGCGCATGGTCATAGGCGACCACCGCCTGCGTCAGCGGGAACCATTCGTCGCCGCGCTTGGCCATGCCTTCGGCGCGGGCGATCTCGATGATGGATGTGCACATGGCGCGGCCTCTTATTTCTTGGCCAGGTGCTTGCCGAAGAAGGCGAACACCTTGCTCCAGCCGTCCATGGCCTGCTCGGGCCGGTAGAGCGGCCGGTGCCAGTAGAAGAAGCCGTGGCCGGCGCCGTCGTAGCGGTGGAACTCGTAGTTCTTGCCGTGCTTCTTGAGCTCGGCCTCGTGCTGGTTGACCTGCTCGGGGCTGGGCGCGCGGTCGTCGTTGCCGAACAGGCCGAGCAACGGGCAGGCGAGGTCCTTGGTCATGTCGATCGGCGCCACCGGCGTCTTGGCGTTGAGCTCCTCCTTGCCCATCACCACGCGGCCGCCCCACAGGTCGATGCAGGCATCGACGTCCTTCTTCTGGCAGGCATAGATGAAGGCGTGCCGGCCGCCCGAGCAGGAGCCGAACAGGCCGACCTTGCCGTTGAGGTTGGGCTGCGCGCGCATCCACTGCACGGCGGCCGCGGTGTCGCCGACCATCTGGGAATCGGCGATGCCGCCGTCGGCGCGCACCTTGGCCGCGACGTCGTCGGGATTGCCGTCACTGCCGCCGCCTTCGCGCTCATAGAGGTTGGCGCAGATCGCGATATAGCCGTGATGGGCGAAGCGGCGCGTCGTCTCGATGTAGAGCTCGCTCCAGCCCGGCAGATGATGGATCAGCACGACGCCGGGGAAGGGGCCCGCGCCGGCCGGCTTGGCCACGTAGGCGGTGATCGGGGTGCCCTGGTCGCCCTTGAGGGTCACGTTCTCACAAGTCATGCCGCGGTAAAATGACATCGATCTTCCTCCGTCTTGCTTGAAAGGTCTTAATTAGGACTGACGCGCGTCAGCCTTCCCAAACCATACTCATTGAGATCCTCGACCGTGACCTCGCTCGCCTTGCCGTCGGGTCCGACCAGGAAGCTCACGCCCGAGCGCGCCTTTGGCGCTTCCGCCATGGGCGTATACACGAACACGTCCCGATTGAAGTGCGCCAGCGGAAAGCGCCTGCCCGCCGGTCCGATATGCAAAAACAGCGACCCGCCCGATTCCGTGACCTTCGCGTCGCCGATGTAGTCGTTGCGGTAGTCTCCCATATAGGCCGCTATCGCGAGAGCCGGAGCCGGCGAGGCCGGCAGCGTTGCGTACGCGAGCGATGGCTTCATCATCTCCTTGTAGCCGGCGTCGAAGATCTCGTTCGCATAAGCCACCCAGTCGCGGGTAGGGCTGCCGACGAAGACCAGATCGAAGAACGTCTTGGCAATCCCTTCCGGCACGCCCGTCGGGAAGGCGTTCGACAATACGACGATGCCAAGCTGCTCGCCGGGGATCAGGTGCACGAGCGTCCGCGCCCCGGCACTGAACGCGCCGGCATGACTCCATTCGACGCCATGCTCGCGATAGTCGACGTTCCAGCCGAGCGCGTAGAAAGCCGCGGCGCCCGTCTTCGGGTCGACGCCGCGCACGCTTGCGGGAACATGCGTCTGCTGCAGAGCGTCCTTCGCAATCACCTGGCGGCCTTCATACTGCCCGTCGGCCAGCAGGAGGCGCAGCCACTGCGCCATGTCGCGTGCATTCGAGCTCGCGCCGCCCGCCGGAGCCTGCGCATCGGCGTTGCGCCGGGTGAACGAGGCCCATTCGCCGTCGACGCGTACGTGCAAGGCGGCACGATTGGCCTGGTTCATGAAGTCCCGATAGCGTGAGCTGGTCGAGTTCATGTCGAGCGGCTTGTAGAGCTTGTCCTCGCAGGTCTCCTCCCAGCTTCTTCCCGAGAACCGCGCTGCGGCGACGGCGCCCTCTGTCAGACCGAAATTGCTGTACGAGTAGCCGTTGCGGAAGCTGTAGGCTGGCTTCGCCAGGCGCAATCGCTGGAGGATTTCGCCCTGGGTGAAGCCAAGCTCCTCGATGTCGTCGCCGACATGCCCGGGCAATCCACTGCGGTGGGCGAACAGGTCGCGGATCGTGACGTTGGCCGCCGCCAGCTCATCCTGAAGCGCGAAGCCGGGATCGATGTCGCGGATTCGGCTGTCCCACGCGACCTTGCCGTCGCTCACCAGACCCGCGACCACGGTCGCGGACAGCGGCTTGGAGACCGATGCGAGCTGGAAGACCGTATCTGCGCCGACGGTCGCAGGCTTGCCGATTTCACGCACGCCGAAGCCGTCGAGCAGGACGATCTCGTCGCGATACACGACGGCGACCGAGAGCCCGGGCACGAGCCGCTTGTCTACGAGCTGCCGTGCAAATTCCCTGAGCTTGGGCAGTGCTGCAGCGACCTTCTCCTTGGTCGCCGTCTGCGCAAGCGCGGGCAGCGGAACGAGCAACGCCGAAATGCCAGCGAGCAATGTCCGCCGGACAATCGAGCGGCCTGGATCAACGTGCAAGGTCATGGGCTGGAGATAATCGAAAGCGCACTTCCGGGAGCGGCCGAGATGGGGTCTCGCCCTACTGATGCGACCCGCGGAGGCCGCTCCCGGTGTGGCGTCCGTGTGTGCCCGCTATGCTGATGCCCGAACGTTTGCGTCAGCAATCGTTGCGGCACGATGGCCCGGTGGAAGCATGCGTACCTCCTTTGCTGACGAAACTGGGCCAATCCAGACACGAGACACCAACGCTGTCAATGCCGCGCAACACGCGAAGCGCGCCGAGATCCGCCACCTCGGATGGCAGCCGCGGGACCCTGAGGCTATGCTCCCGACCTGAGTGGGAGGGGACGCGTTCACGAGCACGAAGAAAAGTAGATAGACGGGGGAGGATCCCATGCCGAGGGTCATTGTCGCGGCGCTTGCCGCGCTGTTGTCGCTGTTGCACGTCGAAGCTCAAGCACAAGCGTACCCATCGAAGCCCATCAGGTTCGTCATTCCCTTCGGCGCGGGATCGGCAACCGATGCTCTCGCGCGCATCATCGGCCAGGAATTGGAGCAGACGCTCGGCCAGCCGATCATCGTGGTCCAGAAGCCCGGTGCCGATGGCGCCCTGGCCGCCGGCGAGGTCAAGCGATCGGCGCCCGACGGCTACACGTTGCTGTTCGGCACCAACAGCCCGCTCGCCGTCGCGCCGAACATGCAGAAGGAGCCTCCCTACAACGTTCTCACCGATTTCACGCCGATCACCTTCCTCGGCGAGAACACCTTCTTCCTCGTCGTCCATCCCTCGGTGCCGGCTAACTCGCTCGCCGAGCTCATTGCCGTCGCCAAGGCCGCCCCCAAGCCGCTGAACTACGCGGCGGGCAACACCTATGCCTTCGTGTCGATGGCGATGCTGGCGACAAGGAACAAGATCGAGCTCGAGGCGATCCGCTACAAGTCGGAGCCCGATGCGATCGCCGACCTGCTGTCGGGCCGCGTCCAGGTCATGAACGGCACTGCGACATCGGTCGCCGCCCACGTGAAGGCCGGCAAGCTGAAAGCGCTCGTCACCATGCTCGACGTGCGCAGCCCGTTGATGCCTGACCTTCCCACGATCATCGAGGCGGGCCAGAGCAAATTCCCGATCGTGCCCTGGTTCGCGCTGGTCGGTCCGGCCGACCTGCCGGCAGAGGTCGTGGCCACCATGAACAAGGCGATGGCGGCGGCACTCGCCAAGCCCACGGTGAGGGAGCAGGTTGAACGGCACGGCTTCCTGCCGAAGTCCTCCACGCCGGCGGCACTTGCGGCCTACATGAAGGAGCAGCTCGCGGTTTGGAAAGCTGCGCTGAAAGACTTTGGCATCGAGCCGCAGTGACGGAGGTTCGAATGAAAAGCCTGGCTCTTCTCGCACTGGCGGCCTCGCTCCTGACGGCGGGTGCGGCGCAAGCGCAATATCCCGACAAGCCGGTGCGCATCATCGTGCCGTTTATCGCCGGCAGTGCGCCCGACGTCGCCGCGCGACAGGTGGCGCAGCGCCTGACCGCGAGCCTCGGCCAGCAGTTCGTGGTCGACAACAAGCCGGGCGTGGCCGGCAACATCGGCGCCGAGGTCGCGGCCCGCGCCGCGCCCGACGGCTACAGCCTGATGCTGATGACGTACAACGGCAACAGCGTCGCGATCGCCCAGGTGTTCCCGGTCGCCACCAGCGAGCGAATCGACAGAACCGGCGGCGCCACGGACTTTCATACGGGTTACAACGGTCACCGACCGCACCGCACGTAGGGCAGACTGCTCCCACACGCCCACTCCTCCACCGCACTCGAACCGAGCATTGCAAGCTCCAACGACGCGATCGACGCAGCGGCCTCATCCACGAGTATCACCAGGTCACGTGACGTGCGCCGACCTTCTGGCTGTGGGTGCCCGAAATTCGGTCCAGAGGCATTGAGCTGCTGCTTCGTCACGGAGAGGAGCCCGGCATGATCCCGCGGTGGCGCTGCAGCTGATCTATTGTCCGAGTTCTGTCGTGTGGGGGGCAGGGGCGAGGGACGGCATCAGTGCGTCAGCGACGTCGGCGGCCGCCTGCCAGGCCAGCGGGTGTGGCTCAGCGCGGCCAGGAACGCCTCACGGTCCAGGCTCCGGACCCCGACGGCCGTGGCGGCGCTGGCCGTCGCCGTCCGGGGCACGTCCCGGACCAGCGCGATCTCCCCGAAGCCGTCGCCCGGGCGCCGCAGGTCCACCGCGACACCGGCCCGCTCCCACCGCGCACGAGGAGGACGTACCGGTCGCCGGGACCGCCCTCGAGCAGGATCGGCTGCCCGGGCGCGTACGGCTCGGTCGTCAATTGGGACGCCAGCGTGTCCAGCAGGTGGTGGCCCCCTCGAGGTTGGCCAACTCGAGCTGACCCTTACCGTCCTCGAATGGCCGAGTTTCATCAGGGCTACAGGTCAGCGCAGCTTGGCAATGGTCTCTTCGGCGGCCGCGTCCATGTCGAACAGCGGTTCGAAGGTGACGACGACCGCGGCCCCGTAGGTTTGGTTATGGTGCGCCTGGTACCGCCCAAACGCTTCTGGGTCGTCGACCTCAATCAGGACATAGCCGCCCCAGCCGGTGCCGTAGGTCTGGATGTGCCGAACGCCCGTCTCCACGCCGCCCCAGTTGCCTGACTTCGCGAACGTCCTGAACGCCTCGGCCCAGGCCTGGTCGATCTCCGCCTTCCCGGCCCCGTCCCGGTAGGCAAACCTCTGCAGATACAGCTGACCGATATTCCCTCCTTGTGCTCCCGCGACGAGCGCACATCGCTCGAACCAGTGTGCGAGTTCGCCGTCGCCAGGCGGTCTTCATACCCGCGTTCGGTATTGGTGGATATACGTACGTCTACGTATATCCACTTAAGCTCCATGACAGTATAATGTTCAGGTTTCCTCTCGACTGTTACAGAGCGCGACCTCGTCGGCGGTCACGATCAGGATTCCGAAAATGGTCGGGGCGGGCCACCGGGCGCATCAGCTGGGCTACGTGTGGCGCCTGGTTGGGGAACAGGGGAACGGTTCGAGGGCGACCTTGTGGCCGAGTGCTTCGAGTTGACGGACGTGGTTGCGTCGTTAGCGTTGCGGCCCGACACGGTTGTCGTAGAAGTCCGATCCCAGGTCGTAGAAACGCGCGTCGGGTTCGGAAAGCAGATGCCAGGCGATGATCAGGATCGAGCGGCAGACTCCGACGGCCTTCTTCTCCCCCCGGCGTCGGGCGGTGCGCCGGTAGCGTTCCCCGAGGAAGGTGTCAGTTTTTGCCCGCGGTGACCGCGGCCTCGCCCAGGACCCGGGCCAGGTAGTGGCCTGACCGCGCAACTCCATCGGCAGCTGCCCGCGGAGTTCGGTCTCTCGTTGGCGGACTTTGACGTACTCGTCCAGCTCACCCTGTGTCGCACTCGAGAGCCCCTCTCAACTCGCTCCTGGGCTTGAAGTGACCGGCGCCGCAGTGGCCGCAGCAAGCCAGGCGCAGTCCGGGTCGTCGGGCCGGACCTGAGGACTCGGCATCGGCACGCACTTGCGGTCAAAGAGCGCAGCGGGCATCCATCGCCTCCGGGCCGGGGCGTGAAGCTCAGGGCCCGTCTGTGCCGGAACCGGTGGTGGTCGAATACGGGCTGGTGGTTAACCTGTGCCGCGTGGCAGCGCCTACGCATGACTATGCTGAGCCTCATCCTGGGCGCGGGTGGTATCCCCCGTTGGCCGTGCGACCCAGGCTGGTACTGGCCAGTGCGTTGATGCTGTTCGTCGAGTTGGCGCTCATCCGATGGTCCGGCTCGAATATCGTCCACCTCAGCTATTTCTCCAATTTCGTGTTGCTGGGGTCATTCCTGGGCATCGGGCTGGGGTTTCTGCGCGTTGGCCGAACGGACCGGCCGCCGTTCTACTCGCCGATCACGCTGGCCGTGTTTGTGGCGTTCGTGGCGCTCAATCCCGTGACGGTCGACCGCGGCACCGACACGAGCGTCATCTTCTTCACGAGTCTGTCGACGACCGGGCCACCGGCGTGGCTGGTCCTGCCGGTGGTGTTCTGCGCGGCCGCGGTCATCACCGCCGGGCCCGGCGAGTTGGTCGGCCGATGCTTCATCGAGCTTCCCCGATTGACCGCTTACCGGTATGACCTGATCGGCAGTTTGATCGGAATAGGGACGTTCACCGCGCTGTCCTTCCTCGGGGCGCCACCCCTCGGTTGGGGCCTGCTCGTCGCTTTCGGGTTCGGCGTGCTCCTGATCCCGGCCCGGCCACCCGGTCGCCTGCTAACCCGGGCCCTGCTCGTGGCCGTTCCGATGGGCCTGGTCGTGGCGATGTTGCTGGCCGAGTCGCTGACGGGCGCCGTGCGATGGACGCCGTATTACAAGATCGAGGCGCACGGCGTTGAGTACGAGGGCGTTCCGGTCCTGGACATCACGGCCAATGGGGTACCGCACCAGCGTGTCACCGCTGCTGCCGACCGGGTGCGCTGGGAGCCGCAGTACGCGCTGCCCTACCAGCGCTCGGGGCTGCAGACACCGAACGAGGTGCTGATCGTCGGCGCCGGCAGCGGCACGGACGTGGCGATAGCGCTGCAGAACGGGGCCGGGCGCGTCGACGCCGTGGAGATCGACCCAGGACTGCTGCAGCTGGGCCGCGAGCTGCACCCGGACCGCCCGTATGACAACCCGCGGGTGACCACACACGTCGACGATGGCCGCGCGTTTCTCTCCGGTCGCACCGACAAACGCTATGACCTGATCCTGTTCGCGTTGCCTGACTCGCTCACCCTGGTGCAGGGCGCCAGCTCGCTGCGGTTGGAGAGCTACCTGTTCACCGCTGAGGCCTTCCGCAGCGTGCAGCAGCACCTCAAGCCCGGTGGATCATTCGCCATGTACAACTACTATCGCGAGCCCTGGCTCATCGACCGGCTCGCGCTGACCGCCCAGCAGGCGTTCGGACACCGGCCCTGCGTCGACGTCATCGGCGGGAAGCTGCGACAGGCCGTGATCACAGTGGGGCTCAGCGAGTCGACCCAGCGCTGCGCTCAGCCATGGGCTGGGCCGGCAGCGGAGACACCGAAGCCGGCCACCGACAACCGTCCGTTCCTGTACCTGTTCGGGGCCAGCATCCCAGCCCTGTACCTGGTGACCATTGCCCTGATCCTGGCGGTCAGCGCAGTCGCAGTGGCCCTAGTCGGCGGCGGTGGCTGCTACCGGCGGATGCGCCCCTACGCCGACCTGTTCCTGCTCGGCGTCGGCTTCCTGTTGCTGAACACCAAGAGCGTCACCGGATTCGCCCTGTTATTCGGCACGACCTGGGTGGTCAACGCGATCGTGTTCGCCGGGGTGCTGGTCGCGGTCCTCGCCGCCGTCGAAGTGACTCGGCGGTTCCGCACCCCACCGATACGGGTCATGTACGTCGTCTTGCTCGCCGGTCTGCTCCTCGCCTGGCTCGTCCCGAACGAATGGCTGCTGGCTATGCCAGTGCCGCTACGGGCCGCGGTCGCGGTGACTGTCGCGTTCCTGCCGATCTTCGCCGCGAACGTGGTGTTCGCCAAACGGTTCACCGACACCGAGGACGGCACGGCGGCATTCGGGGCGAACCTGCTCGGTGCGATGGTCGGCGGCTGTCTGGAGTACCTCGGGTTGATCGTCGGGCTGCCCGGCCTGTTGGTCATCGCCGGCCTGGCCTACCTTGGCGCGCTGGCCCTGATGCCCCGCACGCCCAGGCTAAATCGGGCGGGAACCGTGAGGACGTAACGAGTGCCGGCACAGCACCGGCAGCGAGCAAACGGATGCCCGGCCCGGGCAGCGCCGCGACCAGTGGCCCGAACTGCTGTCCGGGCTCTGCCCTGCCGGGTGCTGCGCCGCCTGCTGGACCAGCTGATCGCCGAGCAACCCGATCTTGGGCCGCGGATCGGCGACCTGGACACCACCGCGCCATCGGTCCCGCACCTGCCAAGTAGCCTGCCCCGCGCTCGATCAGCCGGGGTGTAACCGGTATGAAAGACCGTGGCGCCTGTGAGTGCCGAGAACCGTGTCACGGCCTCTGATCAGCGCCTTCGCGGCCAACCAACCTGGCGGTCACGGTGAGGTCAGCGCGCAGCATGATCGCCCGCTGTAGCCTTCCGACTCACCCACCTGCTGCTCGCCCACGTGCTGAGCTGGATGGTACTGCTCGCTCAATCCGAGGCCGCCAAGGACGTCGAGATCCTGGTGCTCCGTCACGAGGCCGCGGTGCTGCGCCGACACACCCCATCCGTGGCCGGCGTCGGCGACGATGGACCCCGGCTCATCATTGCTGCGCACACACAGCTTCGTCTGGCCCGACCGATGGCCACCGACCTGCGCCGGCCCTGGGAGACACCCGCCACTGCAGCTCGGTGGTTCCTTCGAACGCGCATGCCCGACTGATACGACGCGCCGCAGGGAGGGGGTGTCCAGCTGTGCGGCAGCTCGACCGCTACGACCGCGGAGAAGTGGGCGTCCATACGCCTCTCCGTGCTGGTTAGGACGCCGGTACCAGGTTAAGAATGCGAAGCCAGATGCCGTTCTTCGTCTGCATCAGACCGAGTTTCCGTGGGTGAAGACAAGTACCGTTGAGCCGATGGGCGTCGAACAGGTCGGCGTCGTCGAAGACCTCGCCGCATCCGCGGTATCCGGCTCGCCGGCAGCAGTGAGCTCGGTCGGGTCCGACCCATTCGCGGCCGCAGCACACGATCCAGACCAGCTCCACAGGCTCAGGGTACGACGACGGTGCTCGAGACGGTCGAGCGTGGCGGCGACAGTGTGTTGTCGCCGAACACTCGCTCCAGGGGGCGACGTCGTGTGCTTCCGCCCGACAGGGCTGCTCCACCCGTGAGGGTTCGAACGCTGGTCCATTGCCTGGAGCAGCTTGGCCAACCCTGAGTCTCCGGGCCCAAGAGTCTCCGGGTCGAACCAGGGGCGCCCCTGATGGTTTCGGGCCGAAGCGGAGCGCAGGATTAGTCCTGTCCGGTTCACCACGCTCATACTGCACATGCAGATAGGAACGATCAGTAATGGAATCCATTCACTCGACCTTCCACCAGGCAGGCCTTATTCGGCCGCAGGAGGATCGGGTACTGGCCGGGGTATGTGCCGGGTTGGGCCGCCGCTTCGGCCTTGGCCCGTGGCCCGCGCGGCTGCTGTTCGTACTGATCCTCCTGATCGTGCCGGGGAGCCAGCTCTTGATCTACCCGCTCCTGTGGATCCTGATGCCGAACGAGGCACCGGCGGTCACGCTCCTTCCGATGACTCCGGCGAACGAAACGGCCTCCGCGGCGTAAATGTCTAATTGGCGCCGGTCGGCACCCCATCACGGGTGACCGGCACTCTCCTGTCGTCCGCGCGCCATCGACGGCCGGGACGCACCTGAGTCCTCCCTCTGAAGATCTACGGCGCCACACAGTGAACTCGCCGGCAACAGCCATGTCGAGAACGACCCCCGCTCTTGGTGTGAAGCCATTCGTGGGGCGAACGGGTGTCACCCACTTCATCTCCCTCAAGGGCGACAGCTACCGGCTCAAAGACCGCGACCTCGGCCGCGTCCCGCGGTAGAGCGTTCCGACTCCGACGCGGGCGTCGCCGACCACGGTGGCCACGGGAACGCGTGGGCCCTCGCGGTGCACCGCGAGGGCCGCGGCGGCGAGGATGCGTTGCTCGGTTGATCCACGCATCACGCCGCAGGACATGCAGGTCATGCGCCGGTTGTTCGACATCCTCCGGACTGTCCACCAGGTCTTACCGCTCACCACTCCCGCAGCCGTACCGCCGACGCAACACCTACCGCTGCGTCGGTTTGTACGTCTTGTTGGGCAACCTCTACACGGTGACTGTTATGCGAGACACTGCTATGCGAGACACTGCGCAGCTTCGGCTCGCGTTTAGAGGGTGGACAGCAGGTAGGAGAGCAGGAAGCCGGCGGCGGTCGCAAGCGCTGCGGCTGACCCGCCCTTCTCGTAGGCCTCCGGCATGAACGTATCCGCTAGCGCGGCCACGACGGCGCCGCCGGCGAAGGCCAACGGTACGGACACGGTGCCGGGAGATGCCTCGGACAGTAGCGCCCGCCCGGCGACCACGGCGAATGCGAGCACGGCGGCGGCGATCGTCCAGGTGAGCACCGTCCGCTTGGCCGTCCATCCCTGCTCCTGCATCGAGGCGGCGCCGACCAGGCCCTCCGGCAGGTTCGCCACCGCGATGGCGACCAGCAGCACGACCCCGCCGCCCTCCTCGCCGCCCAGGGCGATCCCGAGCGCGAGGTTCTCCGGGACACCGTCGAAGATGGCCGCGACCAGTAGCGCCAGCCCGGCCGATGCGCCGGCTTGGGAGGGCGAGAAGTCCGCCTCCCGGCTGGCCGCGGCGGTGTCCAGCTTCGGTGAGCCAGCCGGGTCGGCCGGGTGCTCGGCCAGCGAAGAGAAGAAGTACACCAGCATCGCGGCGAGCAGCGCGGCGATGAACACGTTGACGTTGGCCAGGTTGACCGAGTCGAGGAAGCCTCGGCCCCGGGGACGCCGGCCTCGATCCGACGACCCTGGATGACGTTGATCTTGTCGATGTAGGCGGAGAACAGCAGGAACGCTGCCAGCGACGCCGAGGCGATCGCGTAGCCCTTGGTCAGGGCCTTGGTCGTGCCCGACGTCGTCCAGACGATCGGTGATCGCGGGCGCCGGCCTCGGCGCGGCTCGACTCGGCGATGCCGCCGGCGTTGTCGTCATCGGGCCGAAGGTGTCCATGGCCAGGATGTAGGCCGTGGTCATGAGCATGCCCATCGTCGCGACGGCGGTGCCGAAGATGCCACCGACGTTGACGCCCTCGGCGCTGACGAGGTTGGCCTCGTTGCCCAGCCAGTAGCTGGCGAACAACGCGATGCTGATGGTCACGGCGGTCACGAGGGTCGTCTCGAAGCCGACGGCGGTGCCGCTGATGATGTTGGTCGCCGGGCCGGTCTTGCTGGCCTCGGCGATCTCGCGCACGGGGCGGAACGAGCCGGCGGTGTAAAACTGGGTGATGTAGACGAATGCGACGCTCGTCGCCAGACCGACGATGCCGGCGGCGAAGAAGTAGACCCACGTCGGCAGGGCGAAGGCGTTCCCTACGCCGCCGTTCGTGTTCATCATCACGGCGGTCGTGATACCCAGCCCGACCACGGACAACAGGGTCGTGACCCAGTAGCCGCGGTTGAGCATGTTCATCGGGTCCTCGGTCTCCTTGCCGCGGACGAAGAAGATCGCCACGATCGTGGCCAGCAGCCCGAACGCGCGGACGACGAGCGGGAAGAAGATCCAGGCCTCGGGGTTCGGCCAGCCGGAGGCCGAGGCGATCGTGAAGACCGCAACACCGAGGATCATCGCGCCGATGTTCTCGGCGGCCGTCGACTCGAACAGGTCCGCACCACGGCCGGCGCAGTCGCCGACGTTGTCGCCGACCAGGTCCGCCACGACGCCCGCGTTGCGGGGATCGTCCTCCGGGATGCCCTTCTCGACCTTGCCGACGAGGTCCGATCCGACGTCGGCGGCCTTCGTGTAGATGCCGCCGCCGAGCTGGGCGAACAGCGCGACGAACGACGCCCCGAACCCGAAGCCGACGATCAGGAACGGCGCGTCGGCGACCGTCACGTCACCGATGAACGTGGAGTAGGCGGTGAAGATGCCCCACACGCCGAGCAGCGACAGGGCGACGACGAGGAACCCGGACACGGCCCCGCCGCGCATCGCGACCTGGACGGCTTCGACCAGGCTGCGTCGTGCAGCGGACGCCGTCCGGACGTTGGCCCTGACGGCGACGAACATGCCGATGATGCCCGACGCCATCGAGCACAGGGCGCCGACGAAGAAGGCGAACGCGGTCAGGATCCCGATCGGCAGACCGGCCATCGACTGGACGTCCGCGACCTCGGGCGTCTCGACGATGGCGATGACTGCACCGATCACCACGGCGCCGACGACGGCCAGGATGAAGATCGTCGTGTATTGGCGCTTGATGAAGGCGACGGCGCCTTCGAAGATCGTCCCGGCGACGGCCTGCATCTCCACGGTACCCGTGTCTCGCGCCAGGACGTCGCGCGCCAGGTAGAGCGCGAACAGGATGGCGATGATGCCCGCCGGCAGAACGATCAGTTGGAGCGCACTCGCATCCATCAGGGTGTTCGGGTCCTCCATGGGATGGCTGGCGGCACGCCGGTCCGTGGCACATGAACGAACGCCAGGTACGGACGTGTCCGGGGAATGCCGGTGGGTCCCGTCGGCATGCGCCGCTGGGTGGGACCTTTCAGGCCGGCGGCGAGTGTAACAAGGCGTTCTTCAGCGGGTCAAACCCACCGGGAGACGCGGAATATGCAGCGTCACCGCGGGCGATTCGACAGCCCTCGGAGAGGCCCCGAGTCGCCGACGGCGTCGCCCGGTGCCCGCCCCTATACTGCCGGACTTGTGAGTCAACGACCCGCGCTCGGGTGCCTCTTCGAGATCGTCGAGACACTCGTCCTGACGCTCCTTATCTTCTTCGTCATCCAGAACTTCGTCGCACAGCCGTACAAGGTCCAGCAGAAGTCGATGCAGCGGACGCTGGAGGAAGATCAATACGTGCTCGTGGACAAGCTGACTCCGCGCTTCGACGCGTACAACCGGGGTGACATCGTGGTGTTCGAGCCGCCCGAGGACTGGGGCGACTCGGGCACGCCGTTCATCAAGCGGGTCATCGGCGAGCCCGGCGACACCGTCGAGATCCGCGACGACGGGATCGTGTACGTCAACGACGTCGCGCTCGACGAGCCGTACCTGTACGCCGAGGAGGCCGGCGGGCCGCCGGACCCGACCACCGCACCGGCCGACGAGTCGACGTGGACCGTGCCCGAGGGCGACCTGTTCCTGATGGGCGACCACCGCGGGAACTCCGCCGACTCGCGGACGTTCGGCTCCGTCCCCATCGACCGGGTGATCGGGCGGGCGTGGCTGCGCTACTGGCCGATCGACACCTTCGGCATCCTCCAGACCCCGACCTACCCGAGCACCACACCCGTCCCGTCATGACGCCGTCCGGGACACGGCGGTGAACCCGATCCTCGCGGGGATCGCGCTGGCGGTCGTGGCCGGTGCCGTCGTGGCCGTGGCCTCGCGCGACGCGCGGGCGGCGATCCTCGGTCTGGCCGTCGCGCTGATCGGCTCGCCGGTGCTGGCCGAGCCGCTGCCGGCGCCGCTCGGCCTGGCGACCCGCATCGTCGGGGCGGTGCTCGCCACCTACCTGTTGTGGGTGGTGGCGCGCGACCGACCCCAGGCCGGCGTGCCGTCCGCGACGACCGGCGGATCGCACATCGGCTGGCCGGCCGAGGTGCTCGTGGCGGCCGCGGCAGCGGTGGTCGGCTTCGCGGCGCACGGACTCGGCGCCCCGGCACTCGGCCCGATGCTGGCCAGCGCTGCCGGCTTCGCCACGGCGGCGGTCGCCCTCACCCCGACGCTGACCGGACGCGACGTGCTGCGGGTGGGGATCGGCTCGCTGCTGCTCGTGAACTCCGCGCTCCTGGTCCGCGCCGCGCTGGGCGGCGCGCCGGATGACCTGGAACAGCTCATCACCAGCGCGATGCTCGTGGTCATGGCGGGCACGCTCGCGACGTTGGCCGGAGCGGCCCGGTCGGATGGCGGCGGCGGGTTCGCGTTCAGCCTCGACCGGGCCCGCCGGCGACGGGAGCCCGACGCCCACCCCATCGACGCGGGCTGAGCCCGACCGCCGATGAGCCTGCTCCCGTTCCTGCTCGTGACCGGGCTCGGCACGATCGCGACGCTGGCGCTGCGCGGCCGCGATCGAGTCGCCACCGGCGTCGGCATGGTCGCGCTGTTCATGGCGGTCATCGCCGCGCTGCTCATCGAGCCCGGCCAGTCGGTCGCGTTCGGCGACGGCGGCGTCGCCACCACCGACTACCTCCGCCTGTTCCTCGTCCTTGGCACGCTCGTCTGCCTGCTGCTGGCGATCGTCGGCGCGGCGACCGGGGTCGAGCGCGACGGGACGGCCATCGCGCTCGGGATCCTCGCGACGTCGGCGCTTGCGCTGTCGATCCCCGACGCGCGGGTCGCGGTGCTCGCCGCGACCGCCGGCGGGGCATTCGGCGCGCTGGTGGCGCTCACGCCGGGCGGCGGCCGACCGGGCGCGACGGTGGGCACCCGCGTCCTCCGCGCGGCGGCCGTGGCGGGCACGATGGCCATCGCCGCGACGGCGTGGATCGGGCGCGACCTCAGCGAGCTCGCCGCGCAGCCCATCGTGTTCGGTCTCGCCTACCTCGCGTTCGCGCTGGCGGTCGCGATCCGATTCGGTGCCATCCCGTTCCACACGTGGGCCGCGAAGCTGACCGACGCGGTCCCGGAGACGTCGCTGCCGCTGGTGACGGCCCTCGCCCCGGCCGCCCTCGCGATCGTCGCGCTGGCGTGGGCCGACGCCTCCGTGGCTCCGCTTGCGCTCGATCTCGGGTCGGTCCAGCTGGTCGTCCTGATCGTGGCGATCGCATCGATCGTACTGGCGTCGGTCGCGGCGTGGATCCAGGACGACATCGAGCACATCGTCGGGTACGCGATCGTCGGCGACGCCGGCGTGGTGATGCTGGCCATCGCCGCGCTCGACCCCGAGGCGTGGGCCCCGGCACGCACCTGGATCCTGGCGTTCGTGGTGACCCGCAGCGCCTTCGCGGCGTGGGCGGCCGCGACACGAGCGACGTTCGCCACGGGCCGGGTCGCCGAGCTGCGCGGCTGGGCGCTGCGGGCGCCGATCCTGGCGGGGGTCCTCGCGGTCGTCGTCCTTGCCAGCATCGGGCTGCCGCCGCTCGCCGCTGCACAGGCCCGCGGCACGATCGTCGACCTCGTGCTCGACGGCCCGTTGGCCTTCGTGGTGCTGCTCGGGACGCTCAGCCCGCTCGTCTACTACGGGCGGCTCTTCGCGATCGGCGCCGCGGGACGCGGCGCGGCCCGGGTGCCGTGGCGGCCGGTCGTCTCGGGCATCGACCTGACGCACCTGCGAGCGTCGCTGATGCGCATGTGGACCGACAACCGGATGCTGACCGCGACCGGCGGCGCGGCCCTCCTCGCGCTGCTCGCCCTGGTCGTGTCGGCCGGCGCGTTCGGTGGCCCGGAGGCGGCGGCCGGTCTGCCGCCGACCACCGGGACGAGCGTCGAGTCGTTCGCACCAGGCGAATCGCCGCTGCCGGAGGCGTCGGAGTCACCGGCGCCGTCGGGCGAGCCTGAGCCGTCGGTAGAGCCATCCGCGGTCGAGTCGCCGTCCGCCAGTCCCTCCCCCGCCCCGTCGCCGACGGCCTCGTTCGAGCCGGTCCCGACGCCCTAGGGGCGAATCAGCTCGCGGAGGGTCACTCCCCCGGGCCGATCACCCAGCGGTCGACCTCGCGCTCGTACTCGTGCAGCTCGTCGTCCCGGAACCACAGCGCGAGCTCCGCGACGGCTGCATCGGGCCCGTCGGACGCATGCACGATGTTCTGCGCGGTCTCGAGCGCGAAGTCGCCACGGATGGTCCCGGGCGCCGCTTCGTGCGGACGCGTCGCGCCGTTGATGGCCCGGACGACCCCGATCGCGTTCGGGCCTTCGAGGGCCAGCGCGACCAGCGGCGCCGACGTGATGAAGTCGACCAGACCGCCGAAGAACGGCTTCTCGCGATGGGCCGCATAGTGCCGCTCGGCGAGGTCGCGGTCGACCTGGACCAGCTTGAGGCCGACGACCTTGAGACCACGCTCCTCGTACCGCGCGAGGATCCGACCGGTCAGCTGGCGCTGGACGCCGTCGGGCTTGACGAGGACGAGGGTGCGTTCGGTCACGGGCGATCTCCTTCGGGTGGCGGCTGGTCGGGTCGTGCAGCGTCGGCGTAGGCACGCCGCGCGTCGAGCTCTCGGCCGACCAGACGATACGCATCCCCGCGAACGAGTGCCAAGCCGGGTCGGTCGTCGGCGCCGACGAGCTCGAGCACGGCCGGTGCCAGCGTCGGCGCGATCCGCAGGACGAGTGCCAGCTGCCTGCCGGCGCCGGCGACATCGTCGGCCTCGAGCGCGGCGCGACCCCGCTCAAGGGCTTCGTCGCCCGACGGCATCGATGCATCGATCTCGGCCTCGGTCGCGGCCTCGGCTTCGGCGGCGCTCGCGGCGGCATCGTCCCAGAGCCCGATCGTCGCCGCGGCGGCTGCATCATCGCTCGGCATCGGCTCGCCTGTTGGCTCGGCCGCCGTGGCGGCATCGGTGGTGACGGTGGCGGCTTCCGGCGTCGTCGTCCGTCCTGGGCGCGCCCGGCTTCCACGGTCGGTCGCCCGCGGTGCCTCGAACATCGTGGTCGGGGCGGGCGGTGGCGCTGCGGGGTCGGGCGGCCAGGCCGGGCTCCGCGGCATCCCGGCGAAGATCGTGTCGATCATTCCGTTCGCGGCCGCCATCGCCTTCTCGGCAAGCCGGCGCGCCTCGGTCGGCCGGCCGCGCGCCGCTGCAGCCTCCGCCGCGACGATGAGCGCCAGCACCGGCCCCTGCTCGTCGTCGATGACGAGCGCGGCCGCCTCGCCGGCACCGCTGATGTCGCCGGTCCGCCAGCGGACCTCCGCGAGGTCGACGACGCCGTCGTGATCGAGCTGGTCGCGATTGGCCAGGGTCTCGAGCTCGGCCCGGGCGAGCTGCAGCGAGCCGAGACGCAGGTGCATCCGTGCGAGGGCGAGATCGGCTGGGCGGCTGGGCGATGCCTCGGGGTCGTCCGTCATGACGGCAGCCGCAGGGAGCGCTCGAGGCCACGCAGGTAGCGCGCCGGCGCGACCGCTGCGAGGCGCAGCCCATCGTCGCGGACGAGGGCCGTGGCGACCCGCTGGATGTCGTCGGCACTGACGGCGTCGATCGCGACCAGGGCCTCGTCGACGGTGAGCACGCGGTCGTGGAGGGCCTCCTGGCCGCCGATCCACGAGGCCACGTGACGAGTCTCGTCCATGCGCAGCTCGAGCCCGCCCGAGAGGTAGCGCTTCGCCTTCTCGAGCTCGTCGGCCGGGACCGGCTCGTCGCGCAGCCGCGCCAACTCGCCGAGGATCGCGCCGAGCGCCTCGCGCATCGCGGCCGGGTCGACGCCCGCGGACACCTCGAGCGCACCGGCGTCGGCGTAGTCGACGATGCCAGACGAGATGTCGTACGCGAGCCCCCGCTCCTCGCGCACGGACAGGAACAGCCGGCTGCTCATCCCGTCGCCGAGGACCGCATTGAGCAGCGACAGCGTCCACGCATCCGGGTGGTCGCGATGGAGCGCCGGGATGCCGACGACCATCTGCGCCTGGGCCGACTGACGGCGCCCGACCAGCAGCCGCTCGCCGGCTGGCAGCGCCGGAGCCGGCGCGAAGCCCGGAACGACGCCGTTGCCGGCGCCGAATGCCTTGACGGCGAGCTCGACGGCACGCCCGTGGTCGATGTCGCCGGCCACGGCGACCACGATGTTGGCGGGTCGATAGGTGGTCCGCCAGAAGTCCCGGATCGTGTCGTCCGGCAGCGCGCGGATGCCGGCCTCGTCGCCGCAGATCTCGCGTCCCAGCGGACCGTCGCCGAACATCGCGCTCTGGAACAGGATCTGGGCGTACTCGGCCGGGTCGTCCTGGTAGCCGCGGACCTCCTCGATGATCACGCTCCGCTCGCTCTCGATCTCGGTCGTGCTGAGGATCGGTCGGACGATGAGCTCGCCGAGGACGTCCATCGCCCGGGGCGCCTCACGCATCGGGACACGGACCCAGTACACGGTCGATTCGCGGTCGGTCGCGGCGTTGAACGAGCCGCCGACCCCCTCGATCGCCTCGCTGATGTCGCGGGTGGACGGATACGCGGCGGTGCCCTTGAACGTGATGTGCTCCATGAAATGGGCGACGCCGGCCTCGGCAGCGCTCTCCAGGCGCGATCCGGCCAGGACGTACGCGGCGATGGAGACCGAACGTGCCCCGGGCACCCGGGAGCTGATGACGCGCGGCCCCTCGACCAGCGCGGTCCGTTCGAACATCCGAGCGATGGTACAGGAGGAACCGCGGGCGACGGTCCCACCGACCGGCCGTCGTGGCGACGGGCCGGGATGGGCGCCCTCCGACGCGGCTATCCTGTCCCGTGGCGGTGCGCGATCCGTCCCGGTCGAGTCCGGTCGCGTGCCCGCGGAGGAGGATCCAGGAATGAGCCGACGACTGGCGTGGCCGACGGTCCTGATGGCCGTTGCCCTCATCGCGGGTGCCTGCTCGGGCACCACCGCATCCACGGCGCCGTCCGGCGCGGCATCCGCCGAGCCGTCCGGGTCCGCGTCGACCGAGCCGTCTGGCAGTGGCTCGCCCGGCTGCGGCTGCATGCGCCGGGACCGGCACGCAGGGTGGCGGTGCGGATCTCCAGATCCCCGACGTCGAAGAGGGCAAGTTCAACGTGGCGATGGTCCTCATCGGCCCGCACGACGACGGCGGCTGGAGCCAGGCGCACTACGAGGGGCTCCAGTACGTCTGCGAGAACGTGGCCGACAGCCACGTCGCCTACATCGAGCTGGTGCCCGAGGGAGCCGACTCCGAGCAGGTCTTCCGGAGCCTCGCGCGCAAGGGTTTCCAGTTCATCATCGGCACCTCGTTCGGCTACATGGACCCGATGGCCGCGGTCGCCGAGGAGTTCCCCGACGCCACGTTCCTCCATCTGACCGGCTTCAAGTCGAATGGCAAGAACTTCGGCAACTTCTTCGGGGCGATGGAGGACTTCAAGTACCTCGCCGGCATGCTCGCCGGATCGCGGGCCAAGGCCGATGGCAACCCGAAGCTCGGCTACATGGCGACGTTCCCGATCCCCGAGGAGATCCGCCTCGGCAACGCGATCATGCGCGGCGCCAAGGTCACCTGCCCGGAGTGCACGATGGACGTGCGCTTCATCAACACCTGGCACGACCCGGTCAAGGAGCGGGACGGCGCAGCTTCGCTGTTCGATGCCGGCGCACAGGTCGTCTTCACCGGCGCCGACACCCCGGCCGTCGCCGACGTCGCGCAGGAGAAGAACAAGTGGGGCGTGACCTACGACCACCCGGTCTCGTGCCACGTCGACGCCTGTCTGACGGCGCCGTACTGGATCTGGGGCCCGGAGTACGCGCGGATCGCCGACTCGGTGAAGGCCGGGACGTACACCGCGGGCTACGAGTACTTCGACGCCGACTCGAAGGCGATGGGCCTGTTCGGGTTCATGGACGGCGAGACGCCCCAGCCGGGCATCGCCGACCTGCCCGAGGCCGACGTGACGAAGGTCAAGGACACGCTCGCCACGATGCTCGAGAGCAGCACCGGCCGCTTCGACATCGTGTTCGCCGGGCCGATCGTCGACAACACCGGCAAGGAGCTGGTGCCCGCCGGCCAGAAGCTCGAGCAGTCCGATCTCGACCAGTTCCCGCCCGGCGCCCCAGGCGCCGAGTGCAAGACGTGCATGTACTGGTGGAACGAGGGCATCACCGTCGAGCTGCCACCACTGTCGTAGGTCCGGGTAACCGGCGGGTGTCGGCCTACCGGCACCCGCCGGGTCGCCCCTCCAGCCGATGACCGGCCCGGCATCGACGGCTCCGCCGCGGCCACGGCCCCGCCCGCCATCGAGGCGGTCGGGATCGTCAAGTCGTTCCCGGGCGTCCGGGCCAACGACCACGTCGACTTCGATGTCCGGCCGGGCGAGATCCACGCCCTCCTCGGCGAGAACGGCGCCGGCAAGAGCACGTTGATGAACGTGCTGGCCGGCCTCTACCGGCCGGACGAGGGCCGGATGCGCGTCGGTGGCCAGGACGTCGAGTTCCGGTCACCGCGCGACGCCATCGCGGCGGGCATCGGCATGGTCCACCAGCACTTCACGCTCGTGCCGTCGCAGACGGTCGCGGAGAACGTGCTGCTCGGCCTCGATACGCCGAGGTTCCGACTCGACCTCAGGAAGACCGAGAAGGAGGTCGCCCGGCTGGCCAGCGACGTGGGGCTGCGGGTCGACCCCGGCGCCTCCGTCTGGCAGCTGTCGGTCGGCGAGCAGCAGCGCGTCGAGATCATCAAGCTGCTGTACCACGGGGCGAGCGTCCTGATCCTCGACGAGCCGACGGCGGTCCTCGCGCCGCAGGAGATCGCCGAGCTGTTCACGACGCTGCGCTCGATGGTCGGCGGCGGCCGGAGCGTGGTCTTCATCAGCCACAAGCTCGGCGAGGTCCTGTCCATCGCCGACCGGATCACGGTCATGCGCGGCGGCGTGGTGACCGCGGCCGGCATCGACCCCTCGACGGTGACGCGCGCCGACCTTGCACGGCTCATGGTCGGCCGGCCTGTGCTCGAACAGCTGCAGCGCACCCAGGTCGAGCCCGGCCGCGTGGTCCTGCACGTCGACGACGTCAACGCCGAGAGCGACCGCCGGCTGCCCGCGCTGCGAGGGGCGTCGCTCGAGGTCCACGCCGGGGAGATCGTCGGCGTCGCCGCGGTCGCCGGCAACGGCCAGTCCGAGCTCGCCCAGGTCATCACCGGCCTGCGCACCTGCACCGGTCGGGTCACGATCGACGGCCGCGAGGTCGGCGCCCGACCATCGCGCGAGGCGATCGCCGCCGGCGTCGCCCACGTCCCCGAGGACCGGGCGGGCGTCGGCAGCGCGCCGAACCTGTCGCTGGTCGACAACCTCATCCTTCGCGCGTTCCGCCATCCACCGATCGCGCGCGGACCGTTCCTCGACGACGGTGCGGCCCGCACCAAGGCCGATGGGTTGCGGGCGGCATACGCCATCTCGGCACCGACCATCGATGCGCCGGTGCGCATCCTGTCGGGCGGCAACCTCCAGCGGCTCATCCTCGCCCGCGAGATCGACTCGTCGCCGAAGGTGCTGATCGCCGTCCAGCCCACCCGCGGGCTCGACGTCGGAGCGATCGAGGGCGTCCACCAGATGTTGCTCGACCTGCGCGCGGGCGGGACGGCGATCCTGCTCATCTCCGAGGAGCTGGAGGAGCTCCTGGCCCTGTCGGACCGGATCCTCGTGATGTACGAGGGCCGCATCACCGCGAGCTTCGATGCCCCGAGCCGGGCCGACGTCGAGGCGATCGGCCTGCACATGACCGGCGGTGACGCGTGATCGTCCGGCTCGAAGCGCGCCGCCAGCCGCCGCGCTGGCTGTCGCCGGTCCTGACGCTGGTCGCGCTCGTCGTGGCGCTGGTCATCGGCGCGATCGCCCTCGCGCTCGTCGGCGGCGATCCGGTCAGGTCGTACCTCCACATCATCGACGCCGCGTTCGGCGACATCGGCGTGCTGTCGGACACGCTCGTCAAGGCCACCCCGCTCATCCTGACCGGCCTGGCGTGCGTGATCGCCTTCCGGATGCGGCTCTGGAACATCGGCGCGGAGGGCCAGTTCCTGCTCGGCGCGTGGGGGGCCAGCCTCATCGTGCTGGCGCCGATCCTGCCCGCGGGCACGCCGGCGATCATCGTGATCCCGGTGATGATGCTGGCCGGCGCGCTGGCCGGCGCCGTGTGGGGGCTGATCCCGGGCGTGCTCCGCGCCAGGCTCGGCGTCAACGAGATCATCACGACGCTGATGCTCAACTACATCGCCCTGGCCTGGATCCAGTTCTGGGTCTTCGGGCCGTGGAGCGAGGGCGGCTTCCAGCAGACCGAGGCGTTCCCGCGCGAGGCGTGGCTGCCGCGGCTGACCGACTTCGCCGAGCAGTTCCCGGTGCTCGCCGGTCTGACGACCCACCTCGGCTTCGTGTTCGCGTTGATCGCCACGGCGATCGTGTCGGTGGTCCTGTCGCGCACGCGCTGGGGCTACGAGATGCGGCTCATCGGCGACAACCCCCGGGCCGCCCGGTACGCCGGCATCGACATCGCGCGCTACATCATCGTGGTGTTCGCGATCTCCGGGGCCCTGGCGGGCCTGGCCGGGATGAGCGAGGTGACCGGCGTCGTCCACCGGCTGCAGGATCGCATCTCGCCCGGCTACGGCTTCACCGCGATCATCATCGCGTACCTCGCCCACCTCGGACCGTGGCGGGTCGTCGTCGCGTCGATCCTGTTCGGGGCGCTCATCCTGGCCGGCCGCGAGATCCAGCCGTCCGGCGTCCCGGCGATGATCCAGGGGATCATCCTGTTCTGCCTGATCGTCGCCGACGCGTTCGTGCGCTATCGCGTCGTGATCACCCGGCGAGTCGGCGGCGCCGGCATGATCGACTTCACGCTGGTCCTGGCGGCCGGCGTCGCGAGCGGCACGATCCTGCTGTTCGCGGCGATCGGCGAGACCTTCGCCGAGCGGTCGGGCGTCCTGAACCTCGGCGTCGAGGGGATGATGCTGATGGGCGCGGTGGCGGGCTTCTCGGTCGCCGCCTCGACCGGCGATCCGTGGGTGGGCGTGGCGGTCGCGATGCTGGCCGGTGGCCTGCTGAGCCTGATCCACGCTGTCGTCACGATCCACTTCCGGGCCGAGCAGGTGATCTCCGGGCTCGCCCTGACGTTCCTCGGGTCGGGGCTGGCGCGGGTGCTCGGCGACGGGCTGTCGAACGCCGGGCCGATCACGACGCTCCCCCGCCTGACGATCCCGCTCCTGTCCGAGGTCCCGATCCTCGGCCCGATCCTGTTCCGCGATCAGAGCGTGCTCACGTATGTCGGGTTCCTGCTCATCCCGCTGGCGTGGTACTGGATCGAGCGCACCCGGCCGGGTCTCCACCTGCGGGCGGTGGGCGAGCGGCCCGCTGCCGCCGACGCACAGGGCATCGACGTCGTCCGGACGCGCTACGCGTACGTGCTGGTCGGCGGCCTGCTGGCAGGCCTCGCCGGGGCGACGATCACGCTCGCCATCTCGCCCGGCTGGTTCGGCGACCAGACCGTCGGCGGCCGCGGCTGGATCGCGGTCGGGCTCGTGATCTTCGCGCAATGGAGCCCGATCAGGGCGGCCTTCGGCGCCTACCTGTTCGGGGCGATCTTCAGGTTCATCATCGACCTGCAGGGGGTCAAGACGATCTTCGGGGTGGAGAACCCGTTCCAGGCCGGCCGGTCCGCGACGTTCTTCCTCGACATGCTGCCGTACCTGTTCGTGATCTTCGTGGTCGTGATCGGCTCGCGCGAGGCGCTGCGGCGGCGGGTCGGTGCCCCGGCCGCGCTGGGCATCCCGTACGTACGCGGGGAGCGTGGCGGGTAGCTCGAGGGTGGCCTCGGCCTATTCCTCTTCGTGCGTCTCGAGGCCGAGCAGCTCCATCTGGACGTAGTCCGATGTGTCGAACTCGAGCTGGCGCGGCGCGAACGGCGACGCATCCTCGCCGGTCGTGCCGATCGGAGCGAACTCGACCACGACCCGTTCGTCGCCCTGGACCAGCGTGTAGATCAGCAGCTGGTCGGGGCGGGTCTCGAACTCGAGGTGCTCGAACGAATCGATGTTGAGGGTGATCGCCAGCGGGGTGAAGTAGGTCGACGTGTCCGGCGCGTCGGTGACGATGCGCTCGACCCAACCGGTGCCGTGGCTGACCACGTCGCGCCCGCGCACGTAGCGATACGTGACGGTCTGCTTCAGCAGTGGTCGGAGGAGGTGGAGCATGTCGGTCGCGCTGGTGACCACGCCCTGGTTCACGAAGAACTTGGCCGCCGGCGACATCGACACGGGCTCGGTCTCCTGAAGGTCGGTGGGCGAGGAGGCCTCCGAGGACTTCGCGATGGTACCGCACGTCGCGGGCGACGGCCGACTCCCGACCGATGTCGTCCCACATGCATCCGATGCATACGCGACCCGTCGGCCCCAGCCGCGCATGCACGCCGCGCATGTGGGACTACACGCTCTCGGAACATACGGGCGCGGCCTGGCCGCCCAGGGCCGATCGAACTGCCGCGTATCATCGCGGCCATGCTGCTCGCGATCGACATCGGCAACACGAACGTGACGGTCGGCCTGTTGCGCAACGGCGCACTGGTCGCGACCCGCCGTGCCGCGACGATGCCGCGCGCCACCGCCGACGAGCTCGACCTGCTGATCGATGGCCTGCTCCACCTCGACGACGCGTCGTTCGGCGACGTCGACGCGATCGTCTGCGCGTCGGTCGTCCCGTCGCTCACCGCACATGTCGAGGCGATCGCGGCACGGCGCGAGCGGCAGCTCACCGTCGCGGCCGCCGGGATCGTGCCTCTCGCGGTCAGGACGGACCGGCCGGACGAGGTCGGGGCCGATCGCCTGGTGAATGCCCTCGCCGCCGGCCGGCTGTACGGCACGCCCGCGGTCGTCGTCGACTTCGGGACCGCGACGACGTTCGACTGTGTCGCGGCCGACGGCGCGTACGTCGGCGGTGCCATCGCCCCGGGGCTCGAGCTCGGGCTCGAGGCGCTGGCGGCACGGACCGCCAAGCTGCCGCGCATCGACCTGCGAGCGCCCGACCGGGCGATCGGTCGGAACACCGTCAGCGCGATGCAGTCGGGAACCGTGTTCGGCTATCAGGGTCTCGTCGGCGGACTCCTGGGTCGGATCCGTCGCGAGCTGGCCGACCAGACCGGCGTGGCCCCGTCCGAGGTCCGCGCGATCCTGACCGGTGGGCTGTCCGCGGCGCCGTGGGCAGCCGACCTCGAGGGCGTCGACGCGATCGATCCCGACCTGACCCTCAAGGGGCTCGCGATCCTCCACGCCGAGGTCGCGGGCGGCGAGCGGCTCGAGCTCGGGCTGCCGTGACCGGTCGACTCGAGGGCCGGCTGATCGGACTGGGCGTCACCGGGTCCATCGCCGCCTACAAGGCGGTCGAGCTCCTCCGGCTGTTGCGCGCCGAGGGTGCCGACGTCGTGGCGATGCTGACGCCCTCGGCGTCGGCGTTCATCGGACCATTGTCGTTCGAGGCGCTGTCGAGCCACGCCGTCGAGACCGACGTGCTGGCGCTGCTCCCGGACGGGCGGATCGGGCACATCGTCGTGGCCGACACGGCCGACGCCCTCGTCGTGGCGCCGGCGACCGCGCACTGGCTGGGAGCGATGGCCGCCGGACTGTCCGGCGACGTCGTGACCGCGACCGCCCTGGCCACCCGCGCGCCGGTGGTCGTCGCGCCGGCCATGGACGGCGACATGTGGTCCCATCCGGCGACGAGCGCCAACGTCGCGCGGCTGCGCGACGAGTTCGGTTACACGATCGTCGAACCGGCGTCGGGCGAGCTCGCGTCGGGCCAGTCGGGCGTCGGGCGCCTGGCCGAGCTGCCGGCCATCGTCGACGCCGTGATCGGGGCCATCGGCGCTCGACCGGTCCGTGCGGGCGACCCCGCCGCTCGGCCCCCGCAGGTCGAGCCGCGACGCGAGCCCGACCTCGCCGGCCGCCACATCGTGGTGAGCGCGGGCGGGACGCGCGAGGCGATCGATCCGGTCCGCTTCATCGGCAACCGCTCGAGCGGGCGCATGGGCGTGGCGATCGCCGAGGCCGCGCTGGCCCGCGGCGCCCGCGTCACGCTAGTCGCGGCGAACATGGAGGTCGAGCCGCCGGGCGAGGCGACCACGCTGCGCGTCGAGTCGGCGGCCGACCTGCGCGCGGCGCTCCACCGCCTGACCCACGACGAGGCGGGCAGCGCCGGGTTCGACGCACTGGTCATGTCCGCGGCCGTCAGCGACTACCGCCCCGTCGAGGCCGCGACGACCAAGCTCGAGCGGGGCGCGGGGATCACCCTGCAGCTCGAGCCGACGCCCGACATCCTCGCCCAGATCGCGCGGATCGCCCGCGGCACGGACCGCGAGGGCGAGACGACGTACGAGCCGATGCGGCCGGCCCCGGTCCTCGTCGGCTTCGCCGCGGAGACCGGGTCCATCGACCGGGCGGCGGACAAGCTCCGGCGCAAGGGCATCGATCTCATCGTGGCCAACGACGTTGCGGAGCCGGGATCGGGCTTCGGGACCGAGACGAACCGGGTGACGATCCTCGACGCGGCCGGCGGTCGTGACGAGCTGCCGCTGCTGTCGAAGCGCGACGTGGCCGACCGCGTGCTGGACCGGGTCGTCCACGCGCTGGACGACCGTGACGGCGCAGCGCAGACTGGCGATTGAGATGAGTGCCACGCCCGACCTGCCGCGACGGCTGACGGTCACCGACATCGCGCGACGCTACGCGGAGGGCGAACGGCTCCCGATGCTGACGGCGTACGACTTCCCGACCGCCCGGATCATCGACGACGCCGGTATCCCGCTCGTCCTGGTCGGGGACTCGCTCGGGCAGGTACTGCTCGGCTACGAGTCGACCGTCCGGGTCACGATGGCCGAGATGCTCCACCACACGAAGGCCGTCGTCCGCGGCACCCGCCAAGCGATGGTCATCGGCGACATGCCGTTCCTGTCGTACTCCACGGTCGACGAGGCGCTCGAGAACGCGGGCCGGTTCCTGCAGGAGGCCGGGGCGCAGGCGGTCAAGGTCGAGGGCGGCGTCCGGTCCGCGCGGATCATCGAGGCGCTGGTCAGGTCGGGCATCCCGGTGATGGGCCACATCGGCTGGACGCCCCAGGCGCAGCACGGTCTCGGCGGCAAGGTCAAGGTCCAGGGCAAGGACCGGACGCAGGCGCGGGCCCTGCTGGCCGACGCGCTGGCGGTCCAGGAGGCCGGCGCGTTCTCGATCGTGCTCGAGCTCATGCCGGCGCAGCTTGCCGGGGCGATCACCGACCGGCTGCGCATCCCGACGATCGGGATCGGCGCGGGACCGCTGTGCAGCGGCCAGGTCCAGGTCGTGACCGACCTGCTCGGGCTCGGGGAGTTCGTCCCCCGCCACGCCCGACCGTACGCCAACCTCCGCGAGACCATCGGCGAGGCGGCGCGGGCGTTCGCCACGGACGTCGCAGCGGGGTCGTTCCCGGGCGATGCCGAGACCGTCCGGATGGACGACGCCGTGCTCGATGAGGCGCTCGGCCGGGGTGCGTCGGATCGGCCGGCCGATGCGTCCCTCGCCGGCATCCCGCTCGACCGCGACCTGTAACGCCGCTGCCGGTCGGGTGGCGCGGTGACCGAGGTCCTTCGTACCCGCGCCGAGCTGCGCGCGGCGCTGGCCGCCGCCGAGCGACCGGTCGGGCTCGTCCCGACCATGGGCTGGCTCCACGACGGCCATCGTGAGCTGATCCGCCGGTCGCGGGCGGACGACGCGACCACGGTCGTCACGATCTTCGTCAACCCTCGCCAGTTCGACGAGGCGACGGACTACACGCGCTACCCGCGCAACGAGGCGCAGGACCTCGCGATCTGCGAGGCCGAGGGCGTCGACCTGGTCTTCGCGCCCGGGGTGGAGGAGGTCTACCCGTCGGGGTTCGACACGACCGTGTCGGTGGGCGCCGTCGCCGGTCCGCTGGAGGGCGCCGCGCGGCCGGGGCACTTCGACGGCGTCGCAACGGTCGTGGCCATCCTGTTCGGGCTCGTCGGGGCCGACCGGGCGTACTTCGGGCAGAAGGACGCCCAGCAGGTGATGGTCATCCGCCAGATGGCCCGCGACCTTGCGATCGGGACCGAGGTGATCGCCTGCCCCACGGTCCGGGAGCCCGACGGCCTGGCGATGTCGTCGCGCAACGTCCACCTCTCGCCGGAGGAGCGCGCCGCTGCCACGGTCCTGCGTCGAGCGCTGTCGGCGGCGCGCGGCGCGTGGGACGGCGGCGAGCGATCGGCCGACGCCCTGCGGGCGGCGATGCACGAGGTCCTCGCCACCGAGCCGCTCGCCGATGTCGAGTACGTGTCGGTCGCGGACGGGCTGACGCTGACGGAGCTCGAGGCGGTCGAGGGCCCCGCGCTCGCCTCGGTGGCCGTCCGGTTCGGGACCACCCGGCTCATCGACAACGAGGTCCTCGACGACGGCACGGGAACCGAGACCCGCCCGCAGGTGTACGGAGGCTGACGGACCACCCCCATTGACGGGCGGAGGCGCGGGTCGCGGCCCAGGCCCGCGCCGCCGACCGCCGGCAGTGCCGCCCGCTATGCGGCGGCCGGCACCTCGGCCGCGACATCGAGGACCCGGTCGATGAACAGGTGCTCCCAGACGAGCGCCTTGATCTCCTCGATCTTCTCGCGGTCCGCGACGTGGGTCTTGACCAACAGGTCGTGGACCTCCGAGGCGACCGCGTACGTGTCCTCCGGGACGATCGTGGCGAACAGGTCGGCATCGCGGATCGCGTCGAGCACGGCCTTGCGCGGCCGGTAGCCGCCGGTCAGCACGAGCCCGAGCGCGTCGCCGCCGGCCGATGCCCCGATCCGACGGGCGTGGACGATCGCGGCGATCACGTCGTCGCGGTCGCCCGGTACGATCACGAGCGACCGCTCGCCGATGCGCTGGAGCATGTGCTCCGGCTCCATCGCGCCGATCGCAACGCCTCCGATGACCAGGTCGAGATCGGGCCCCGGATGGATGGTCTCGCCGTGGACGCCCTCGAGCACCATCGCCAGCGTCGGGTTGGACAGGATCGGCCGGTACGGCAGCACGCCGAGCAGCGGGATGTCGTGACGGGCGAGGCCACGCTCCAGCGTGCGCGCGAGGTCGGGTTTCGCAGCGAGGTCGACCTTGTTGACGATGGCGCCCGCGACGCGAACGCCCGATCGCTCGAACAGCGCCTTGTTGAGGACGATCTCGTCGATCGGGCGGCCGACGCCGCCCTCCGAGACGATGACCGCCGGGGCGCCGAGCATCGCCGCCACGACCGCGTTCGACAGCCCGATCACAGCCCCGACCCCGGCGTGTCCCGTGCCCTCGATGAGGAGCATCTCGCGGGTCGCGGCGAACTGGGCGTGCGCGGAGCGGATGCGGGCCGGCAGGTCCTCGACGACCGTTCCGTCGATGTACGCCTTGGTGAACCCGCGCGGGATGTGGACCGGGCTCATCTGGCCGAGCGGCTCGACCAGGCCGAACACCGTCTTCACCAGCACTGCGTCCTCGTCGGCCGGCACGCCGTCCTCGATCACGGTCCGCTGGCCGACCGGCTTCATGAACCCGGTCGCCAGACCGCGCCGCATGAAGCCGTCCATCACGCCGAGGCTGACCGTGGTCTTGCCCCGGTTCTGACCGGTCGCGGCGAGGTAGATGTGCCTCATGCGCGCGACTCGGACGTGCCCACCGGGCCAGTGAACGCGCGGCCTAGTTGTGCGCCCCGGTCTTGCGCTCGACCAGGGTCAGTCCGTCACGCAGCCTCGCCACGGTCTCCGTGTCGACGACGTCCGGTTCGAGGTACGGGCCGAGCCGTTCGAGGATGTCGCTGACCAGCCCGAGGAAGACGCTCGCGTCGGCGACGAAGAACTGCGGCTCGTTGTTGTAGCGGACCAGCGTCAATCGGCCCTGCAGGACGCGGCGCTCCTCGACGTGCGCGACCTGGGTGGCGAAGTTGTGGCCCTGGATGCCGTCCGGGTTGTTGAGGAAGTTGAGGGCGTTGTCGATGGCCAGGCCGAAGCGCGCCCGCCAGGCGACGAGGCGTTCGTGCACCTCGGACGGGATGCGGACCTCGGCGACCTCGTCGAATACCTCCGGCGCGACGGTCAGCAGCCCGACCAGCGTCGTGCCGGCTCGCGGCCCGAGCATGACCTGCAGGCTGCGCTCGAGGGTGAACACCTCCGAGTCAAAGCGGGGGCTCGTGATGACGTCGGTCAGCAGGTCCTCGATGTTGTCGAGGGCGCCCGGCTCCGCCACCGCGTTCGACAGGTGGAGGATCTCCTCCTTGAACAGGAATTTCTCTTCATGGTCGAGCATGCGCGCACTCTAGCATCGGGTTCAGAGGCGAAAGCCGGGTGGCTCGGCGAGCTCCGGATGGGCGCGCTCGAAGGCGCGCGCCGCGTCGAGGGTGCGGACCCACTCGTAGTACACGCCCTTGGCGTGGACCACGCTGGCGCCCGCCTCGCTGATGCGCCGGAGGCCGTGCTCGTGCATCGCGCCGGGTGTGAAGGTCGCGTCGGCGACGACCGCGACCCGATAGCCGCGATCGAGCAGCCCGAGGGCCGACTGGGCGACGCACACGTCGGTCTCCATGCCAGCGATGACCGCCGTCCGCCGACCCGTGGCCTCCACCGCATCCAGGATGGCAGGCACGTCGGCCAGCCCGAAGGTCGGCTTGGTGAGGGTCGGCGTGCCCTCGGGCAGCTGGTCGCGGATCGCGGGCTCGGTCGCGCCGTTTCGTTCTGGGTCCTCCTCGGTCACGACCACCGGCACGCCGAGCGCGGCCGCCACCCCCACCAGCCACGCGATGCGGGCGATGACGTCGGCCGCGGTCGGCGCGAACCCGGGCTGGGCATCGACGACGATCAGCAGCGAAGCGTCGAGCTCGAGGAGGCGTCCCATCGCGATGCAGCCTACGCGACGTGCTCTCGTCCGGAGGCGCGGTCAGACGAAGGCCGACCCGAGCACGCGATGCGAGCGCACTGTCAAGTGCGTGAGTGAGCGGCGGAGGGTCGAACGCGCGGATGACCGTGCATCCGGGCGAGAGCCTACGGGTAGAGGCCGCGCATCTCCATGGCGTCGGCGACCCGCTTGACGGCCAGCAGGTATGCCGCGGTGCGCATGTAGCACTGCTCGCGGCGGGCCATGGCGAGCGTCTCGCTGAACGCCTTGACCATGATCTCCTTGAGCTTCGCGTTGACGACGCTCTCGCTCCAGTGATCGCGGTTGAGGTCCTGCACCCACTCGAAATAGCTGACCGTGACGCCGCCGGCGTTGCACAGGATGTCCGGGATCATGAACTTCGAGTTCTTCCAGAGGATCTCGTCGGCCTCGGGCGTCGTCGGGCCGTTGGCCGCTTCGGCGATCAGCCGGGCCTTCACATTGCCGGCGTTGGCCGCTGTGATCTGGTTCTCGAGTGCCGCCGGGATGAGGATGTCGCAGTCGACCTCGAGGACCTCGGCGTTGCTGATGTCGGTCGCACCGGGGAACCCCTGGACGGTGCCATGTTCGGACTTCCAGGCGATGACCTTCGGGATGTCGAGACCACCCGGGGCGTGGATGCCGCCGGTCGAATCGGACACCGCCACGACGGTCGAGCCCTCCTCGGTGATCAGCCGCGCGGCGATCGACCCGGCGTTGCCGAAGCCCTGGACCGACACCTTCGCCGAGGTCAGGTCGATCCCGAGATGGCGGGCCGCTTCGACGATGCAGAACACCGTGCCGCGTGCCGTCGCCTCGTTGCGGCCCTCCGAGCCACCGAGGCTGATCGGCTTGCCGGTGACGACGCCCGGGACCGTGTGCCCGGCGTGCATGGAGTACGTATCCATCATCCAGGCCATGATCTGGGCGTTGGTGTTGACGTCCGGGGCTGGGATGTCCTTCTCGGGTCCGACCAGCACCTCGATCTCGGTGAAGTAGCGGCGCGTCAGCGCCTCGAGCTCCTTCTGGCTGAGCTTCTTGGGGTCGACGATGACGCCGCCCTTGCCGCCGCCGTACGGGATGCCGACGACCGCGCATTTCCACGTCATCCACATCGCGAGGGCCTTGACCTCGTCGAGGTTGACGTCCTGGTGGTAGCGGATGCCGCCCTTCGCCGGGCCGCGGCCCAGGTTGTGCTGGACGCGGAAGCCCGTGAAGACCTGGACCGAGCCGTCGTCCATGTGCACCGGGAAGTGGACCGTGAACTCGCGCCGGGGCTCGCGCAGCACCAGGCGCATGCCCGGCTCCAGGTTCAGGCGATCGGCTGCGAGGTCGAACTGCTGCTGGGCGACCTCCCAGGCATTGATGCGCGCAGCCACGTGCTCGGTGGTCATCGAAGGAGGAACCTCCGTGTCGGGCGGCCGTCGATCGCCGCCGCGTCGGTGTGGGTCGTCTCCCGGACGACCCCACGGGGCGCATCGACCGATCCCTGACGCACTCGACGGACCAGCGACGCGCGACTCATGTGCGACGCGGAGTATACCGGCAGGTCCGGGTTTGGCGCCCGCCCGATGGTACCGGTCGGCAAGGTTGTCGCAACCGTGCCGCAACCTGGACTGGTCCGCGTCGCTAGCTCGGTCGATAGAGGATCGCGGCGCCGACGCAGCCCGGCCCGACGTGCGGACCGACCGACGGACCCACCAGCTCGATCGACACCGAGTCCGGGTCGAGGTCGGGGATGCGGGTCAGCAGCTCGCTCCGGAACGCCTCGATATCCGGCGTCTCCGAATGCAGGATCGATAGCCGCTCGATCGGCTTCTCGGAGATCAGCTCGAGGAGCCGCTCGCGGACCTTCGAGCGTGTCCGGACCCGGTCGACCGTCGTCACCTCGCCATGCTTGAGCATGATCACCGGCTTGACCGACAGCAGCGTGCCGATGGCGGCCTGCGTCCCGCTGATCCGGCCGCCCTTGCGGAGGTACTCGAGCGTTTCGAGCGCGAAGTAGATGCGCATGTCCTGCGACCGTTCCTCGAGGGCGGCGGCGATGTCCTCGGCCGGCGCGTCGTCCTCGGCCATCTCGAGGCCCATCCGGGCGAGGAGCCCGGTGCCCATCGAGGCGCTCAACGAGTCGACCACGTGGATCTCGCGGTCTGGCAGCATGTCGCGCGCGATCTGGGCGCTCTTGATGGTGCCCGACAGCGTGGTGGCGACGTGGACCGACACGATCGCCTCGGCCCCATCCGCGAACGCCGCCTCGTAGGCGGTCTTGAAGTCGCCCGGTGACGAGGCCGCGGTGGTCGGGAACGGCGCGTCGGGAGCCGTCATCCGCTCCCAGAACGCCGCGCCGCTCAGCTCGACGCCCGCCTTGAACGACTCGGACCCGAAGTTCACGAGCAACGGGACGATGCCGATGCCGGAAGCCGCAGCCTCCCCGGGGTCGAGGTCGGACGCCGAGTCGGTGAAGATCGCGACGCGAGCCACGGTTGCGGACTCCTCTCCTCCCGCCGACCGCCGGGGGTCGGTCGATGCCGGGCATCATACGAGCCGCGTCTACCACGTTCCGGCTACGCTGTCCGCGCATGGATCGATCGATGTGGGCCGTGCTGGCCGGCACCTTCACGCTGCGCTTCAGCACCGCGCTCACCGGGGCGATGCTGGCGGTGTACCTCGCCACCCTCCCCCAGCACGGCGGTCCGGTGGTCGATCCGATCGTCGTCGGGATCTTCTCCGCGACGTTCTACCTGGCCGAGCTCGTGCTCTCGCCGGTCTTCGGCGTGATGTCGGACCGCATCGGCCACCACCGGGTGATGCTGTTCGGACCCGCGTTCGGGGCGATCGCGGTGGTCATCACCGGGCTGACGACCAACCTGCTGCTGCTCGGCGGCACGCGCTGGCTGGAGGGCGCCTCGACGGCAGCGAGCGTCCCGTCGATCCTCGGCTTCATCGCGGTCGTGACCGCGTTCGACGAAGGGCTGCGCGGGAAGATGTCGGCCCGGTTCGAGGGCGCGACGCTGCTCGGGCTCGGCGCCGGGTTCGCCGTGGCGCCGATCGCGTTCGCGGCGTTCGGCCCGATCGCGTTCTTCCTGAACGCGATCGTCTACGGCGTCTCGTTCCTCATCTTCAGGACCGTCGAGGACCCGGTCGGCGAGCGTGATTCCATCAAGGCACCGCACGTCGGGTTGCGGCGTTATGTCGAGCTGACCCGGAGCGCCCACGTCTGGCTGCTTGCGCCGACGTGGATCGCGGTCAACGCCTCGATCGGCCTGTGGTTCAGCCAGTCGATCTTCCAGTTCGCGAGGGCCAACCCCGACTTCCCGGACCAGGCCCTGATGCGCGGCTTCAGCCCTGTGCAGATCTCGGCCGCGGCACTGCTGATCGGCCTGGTCTTCGGCCTCGGACTGCTGTACTGGGGCAACCGGTTCAAGAACCTGCGCCGGACGACGATCATCCTGTACGGCATCCTCGGTGGCGGCGTGCTGGTCGCGGCGGGCATCGTCATCAACCACGCGAGCGACCTGCCGCTCATCGTGCCGCTGGCGGCGCTCCTGGCCGCCGGGTTCGGTCTGTTCGTGCTGGCTGGGGCCACCCCGGCGGCGCTCGGGCTGCTGGCCGACATCTCCGAACGGTTCCCCAACGACCGGGGCGCGATCATGGGCCTGTACTCGGTGTTCCTCGCCGTCGGCCAGATCATCGGCGCGCTGATCGGCGGCTACGCGGCGAGCGCCCGGGGCATCGACGGGATGCTGATCGCGACGGCCGTCCTGCTTGCCGTCGCGCTGCTGCCCCTGGCCCAGCTGCGGCGCGACGAGGACGAGCTGGCGGTCGTCGTGCCGCGACCGGACGCGGACCCGAACGCGTGACGGACGGCCGTCCCTGGGTCCCGGTCCCGCTGGCCCGTGGGATCCACGGCGCCGTCGTCGCACCCCATCACCTCGCGACCGCGGCCGGTCTTGCGATCCTGCGCCAGGGCGGATCGGCGGTCGATGCCGCCATCGCCACGAACGCGGTACTCGGCGTCGTCGCGCCCGAGAGCTGCGGGCTCGGGGGCGACGCGTTCTGGCTGATCTGGGACGCGGCCGAGCGCCGCCAGGTCGCGCTCAACGGGTCGGGTCGGAGCGCGGCGACCGCGGATGCGGCCGGACTCCGCGACGCCGGGCTCGACGCGATCCCCATGCAGGGCCCGCTCGCGATCACCGTGCCCGGCGCGGTGCGCTCGTGGGGCGACGCCCATCGACGGTTCGGACGGCTGTCACGGGACGCCATCCTCGCGCCCGCCATCGAGCTGGCGCGCGACGGCGTGCCCGCCTACCCGGGCCTCGTCGACGCGATCGAGGCGATGGCGGTCGTGGCGCGAGCGACGTCTGGTCCGGATGCCGGCTTCCTCGAGGTCTTTCGACCGTCGGGTCGGGCGCTGCGGCCGGGCGAGCGGCTCCGCCTGCCGGCGCTCGCCGCGACGCTCGAGACGCTGGCGGGCGAGGGGTTCGATGCCTTCTACGACGGGGACCTCGGCGAACGCCAGGGTGCGACGCTGATGGCGGCCGGCTCCCCGATCCGGGTCGACGACCTCCGGTCGCACACCTCGACCTGGGGCGAGCCCATCGCCCTCGACTATCGCGGTGTCCGCGCCACGTCCCATCCGCCCAACAGCTCGGGCGTGGTCGCCCTCGAGATCCTCGGGATCCTCGCGCAGTTCGAGCCGCCGCCCGCCGAGGCCTTCGGACCAGACGGCGTCACCGACGCGCGCTGGGTCCATCTCGGCATCGAGGCGGCCAAGCTGGCGATGGCCGATCGCGCGGCGCACCTGACCGATCCCGAGGCGGTCGACGTCCCGGTCGCGAGGTTGCTCGACGTCGCGTACCACGCCGAGCTGGCCAGCCGGATCGACCCCCGGCGGGCGTCGGTGCCGGGGGCATCCGCGGTGCCGCGCGGCGGCGGCACGATCTACCTCGCGACGGTCGACGCCGATGGCAACGCCGTCAGCCTCATCCAGTCGATCTGCTGGCACTACGGCTCCGGTGTGGTCGATCCGGCGACCGGGATCGCCTACCAGAACCGCGGCGCGTACTTCAGCCTCGACGAGGAGCGGGCCAACGTCCTCGCGCCGCGCAAGCGGACCCTTCACACGCTGCTCCCCGGGATGCTGTTCCGGGACCGAGGCGACGGCCCGTCGATCGTGGTCGGCGCGATGGGGCTCGACGCGCAACCCCAGATCCACGCCCAGTTCGTGAGCGGCGTCGTCGACGGCGGGCTCGACATCCGGACGGCGGTGGCGACGCCACGCTGGTACGTCCAGCCGCGCGGGCATTACGCGCCGCCGACCGACGTCCACCTCGAGGCGCGCCACCGACCGGCCGTGGTCGAGGCCCTGCGCGAGCTGGGCCACGACGTCGCGACAGCCGGGGCGTTCGACGCGAACCTCGGCGCCGAGCACGCGATCGAGCTCGTCGACGGTGGTCCGGGCACGTCCACGGGCTCCGTCGCGGCGACGACCGACCCCCGGAGCGACGGGCTGCCCGCCGTCTGGTAGTCCTGGCCGAGGAGCCCCGAGCCTGTCCTATACTCGGGGGCGCCGGTGACGGGCGAGCGCTCACACGACGACGTCACCGGCATCACGTCGCCGGCGCCGCGGTCGCCCATGCCACGGCCGTCGCGACGCGCAGCCCGGAGGAGCGCGTGAGCTCGAACGTCGGCCAGAACTACCCGTACACGAGCGAGACCGAGGCCGAGCGCGCCGCGACGGTCGCCCGTCTCGTGTCCGAGCGCGAGGGCCTGGGCGCCACGCTGGGCGGCGAGTCGACGCCGCTCGACGAGCACGAACGATGGTGGGTCTGGAAGTGCCCGACCAGCGGCTGCGCGGGTCTCCTCCATGCCGCGGGCTACGCCGCAGAGAGACGCGCGGTCTACGTCGTCTGCGACGGGACCTGCGGACGGACGTTCCTGCGCTGAGCGACACCCCGAACGGCGTCCCGGACGCCGCCGCGCCGACCACCGCCGAGGTGGAGCTCGAGGACCTCCCGACCAGCCGGCGGCGCCTGCTGATCGACGGCGCCGGGATCGCGGTCTCGGCCCTCGGGTTCGGGTTCGTCTACGGGCTATCGGCACGCGAGGTCGGCTTCTCGCCGATCGAGGCGATGGCGATGAGCGTGCTGGTCTTCGCCGGGGCGGCCCAGTTCGCGGCGGTTGGCTACATCGCCAGCGGCCTGGCATGGCCGGGGATCGTGCTGCTCACGGCGCTCCTGAACGCGCGTCACCTGCTGTATTCGGCGGCGCTCGGTCCGTGGTTCCGCCCCGTCCCGTTCGCCCGACGCGCCGTCGCGGCGCACCTCCTCACCGACGAGGCGTTCGCGCTGTCGATCAGCCACTTCCGGCGGCTGGGCCGGATGGACGAATGGGGCTACTGGCTCGGGGCGATCGTTTCGACGTTCATCCCGTGGAATGTCGCCACTCTGGCCGGGGTCGTGCTCGGTGCCCAGATCCCCGACCCGTCTCGGTTCGGCATCGACATCATCTTCCCGGCCGCGATGATCGGGCTCGCGGTCGGTCTGATCACCGGCCGGCGCGAGCTGGTCGCAGCGATCGTCGGCGCCGGGGTCGGCGTCCCCGTCGCGCTGCTCACGAGCCCGTCGATCGGGATCATCGTGGGCGGGCTGGTGGGTCCGGCAGCGGGGCTGCTGGTCCCCGCGGCGATGGCCCACGAGACCGCGCCACTCGGCACGTCCGAGTCGGCGGGCCGGTACGTGATGCCGGGTGCCCGGGTCCAGCCGCCGCCCCGGTCCGCCGACGACGAGCCGGATCGATGAGCACCGACCTCATCCTCCTGGCCGTGATGATGTTCCTCGTGACCTATCCGACGAGGGCGGTCGGGCTGCTGACGCCCGGCCTCGAGAAACTGCCCCGCCAGGCGCTCGACTACCTGCAGCTCGTCGGGCCGGCGATCCTGGCCGCACTGGCGGCCGTGGCGGTCATGGTCCGTGTCGACGAGAACGACGTGCCGACGTTCTACGTCGGCGTCGAGTGGCTGGCCGTCCTGGCGTGCCTCGCGGTGACCGCATGGCGCCGGAACCTGCTGCTGGGGCTGATCGCGGCAGTCGCGATCGTGGCGCTGGCGCGAGCGACGGGGCTCTCGCCGATGCCGGTCTAGCGGCGCGCGTCGGCCTCGATCTCGACCAGCAGGCTCGGATGCATGAGCCCGGCGACCGCGACCATCGTGGCCGCCGGACGGATCTCGCCGAACACCTCGCCATGGACGGCCGACAGCGAGCCGGACAGCGCCATGTCGACCACGAACATCCGGGTCCGCACGACGTCCGCGAGCGAGAACCCGCCCTCCGCCAGGGCGCGCTCGATGATCGCGAACACGGCCCGCGCCTGGGCCGCCACGTCGTCCGGGTGCTGTGAGACGCCGTCGGGTCCGGCATCGGTCGTTCCTGCCACCCAGCACGTGTCGCCCACCACGACCGCGCGGCTGTAGCCGGCGACCTTCTCCCACGGCCCGCCCGACGAGATCCGTCGACGCTCCCCGCTCATCCTCCGAACCGCGGGTCGTCGGCGCGCCACGCGAGCAGCTCGGGGTCGCGCGCGATCGCCAGCAGCAGCCCGGCGAGCAGCGTCGTGCGCGGCACGATCGACTCGACCTCGAGGTACTCGGCGGGCGAGTGGTCGTTGCCGCCGATCGGTCCGAGCCCGTCGAGCGTCGGCACGCCCATGCCAGACGTGGTGTTGGCGTCGGACGCGCCGCCAGTGGAGGCATCGGCCAGCCCGAACCCGAGCCGTTGCGCGAGCGTGACGGCGTGGTCGACCAGGCGGCCCGACCGCTCGAGCTTCTCCATCGGCAGCCACGACACGCGGATGTCGACGTCGACGGTCGTGTCGGCCACCTCGGTCGATGCCGCGATCTCGCGGACGGCGGCCTCGGCCTCCCGCAGCCCATCGGCCGTGGTCGACCGGACGTCGACCTCGAGCTCGCACCGCTCGGCGACGACGTTCGGCCGCGTGCCGCCGGCGATCTTGCCGACGTTGACCGTGACGCCCGGCCATCGGCCGTTGAGCGCATGCAGGTCGCGCACGATGCGTGCCGCCTCCAGGATGGCGCTGCGGCCCTTCTCGGGCTCGACTCCGGCATGGGCGGCACGGCCGCGCACCGTGAGTCGCGTGTCGAGGATGCCCTTGCGCGCCGACACGATGTCGCCGTTGGCGCGGGCACACTCGAGGACGAGACAGGCGTCGACATCCGCGGCGGCGGCCTCGATGTGCGGGCGCGATGACGGCGACCCGATCTCCTCGTCCGGGTTGGCGATGAACGTCACCCGCTCGAAGGGCAGGCCGCCCTGCTGCGCGATGATGCCCTTGAGCGCGTAGAGGCCCGCCAGCAGGCCCGACTTCATGTCGGTCACGCCCGGGCCGCGGGCGATCCCGTCGTCGATGCGGAACGGGCGCTCGGTCGCGGTGCCCGGGTCGAAGACGGTATCCATGTGACCGATGAGCAGCGCGCGTGGCCCGCCGGCCCTGCCGTGGAACGTCGCCACGACCGTATCGCCGAAGCGGCCCGCGGGGTCGGGTCGGACGTCGATGTCGGCACCGAGCTCCCCCAGGAAGCGGCCGGTCCAGCGCCCGACCTCGTTCACGCCCTCGGGTGTATACGAGCCGCAATCGGTGTTCACCAGGCGCTCGAGGTCCTCGAGGTACGCCGGCAGGTCCGCGGCGACGGCCGTGCGGAGCGCGTCGAGCTCGAGATCCGCGATCGATCCGGTGGCCTGGGTCGCCATCGCGGGCAGTCTACCGACCGCGCCGGTTGCTATCCTGCCGGGACCGTGCGCGTGGTCGAGATCCGCATGCTGGAGGGACCCAACGTCTACCGGCTCGAGCCGGTGGTCAAGCTGGAGGTCGCGATCGGCCGGCGACGGACGTGGTACGGCCAGCGCGATCCCGGCCGCCACGCGCTCGTCCGGCTCGGCGCCGCGGTGCCGGCCCGCGACTGGCCCGATCCGATCGCCGCCGCAGTCGCCTGGATCCGGCGCCTGCGGGCGGACCACGAGGAAGGCCGTGGCGGCCTCGCAGTCCACCGTTCATCTGACCCCGGGCACTGGATCGTGACCTTCCCGTGGGCCGGCGAGGAACGGGCGCGGATCATCACCGAGGCGGCCCTCGCCCTGGCCGAGCGGGACGTGTCGCCGTCGAAGACGGCGCAGTTGACGGGCGCCCAGGAGCGGCTGCTCGCGCGCTGGATCGAACGGATCGAAGGAGCCCGCGCCACGCCTCCACCGTGGATCCGGGACGCGGACCGGCTGGTGCCGGCCGTCTCGATCTCCGGGACCAATGGCAAGTCGACCGTGTCACGGCTCATCACCCACATCCTGCTGCGGGCCGGTCGGCGTGTCGGGACCACGACCTCGGACGGGGTCCTGATCGACGAACGGATGATCGAGCCGGGCGACTGGACCGGGCCGGGCGGGGCGCAGCAGGTGCTCCGCCGGTCCGACATCGATGTCGCCGTCCTCGAGACCGCCCGTGGCGGGATCGTCCTGCGGGGCATGGGCTACGAATCGAACGACGCATCGGTGCTGACCAACGTGTCGTCCGACCACCTCGACCTGCAGGGCATCCATACGCTGCCCGAGCTGGCCGAGGTGAAGTCGACGATCTGCCGCGTGACGAAGCGGTCGGGCTGGGTCGTGCTCAACGGCGACGACCCGCTCGTGGCCGCGGTCGGACGGCGCGTGCGCGGCCACGTCGCGTATTTCACGCTGGCGAGCGGCGCGCTTGCCGGGCGGCGTCCGCCGCCACGTCGCCAACGGCGGTCGTGCGTACGCCGTCCGCGACGGCTGGTTGACCGAGCTGGAGGGTGACCGCGAATCGCACATCGTCGAGATCCGTCGCATCCCGCTCACGATCGGCGGGCTGGCCAAGCACAACGTGGCGAACGCGATGGCCGCTGCCGGCGGGGCACGAGGGCTCGGGGCGACGCTCGCCCAGGTGCGTGACGGGCTGGTCGACTTCGCCCCGTCTGCCGAACGCTCGCCGGGGCGGCTCAACGTGTTCCGGCTGGGAGCCCGACTGGTGATCGTCGACTTCGCCCACAACGAGGCCGGCGTCGACGCGATCCTGGACGTGGCCGAGGGGATCGCCGCCGGCGGGGCCGGCCGGGCGGCGCCGATCACGGTGATCATCGGCACGGCGGGCGACCGTCCCGACGACACGCTGCGCGGCATCGGTCGGATCGCGGCGCAACGGGCCCAGCGGGTCGCGATCAAGGAGACCCGGCGCTACTTGCGCGGGCGGACCGCGGAGTCGGTCGTCGGCGAGCTGCTGGCGGGGGTCAAGTCCGGTGGCGGCGTCGTCGCGGACGTGCCGGTCTATCGGTCCGAGACCGCGGCGTTGCGTGCCGAGCTCAATGGTGCCGCCGGGCGCACCGCCGGGGACGGGCGGGGCGCCGACGCTCCGCGCGTCATCGTGCTCATGTGCCACGAGGAACGCGACGCGGTGTTCGAGCTGCTCGAGTCGCTCGGGGCGCGGCCGGTCGACATCGCATCGGAGCTCACGTCGATCATCCCGCGGCTCCAGGAGCGCCCGATCCGGGCCTGACGGGCCGATGACGGCCATGTCCGATGCGGATGTCCTCGAGGTGCTGGACGCCTTCGCGAGCGCGGGCGTGCCGGTGTCCGTCGCCGGTGGGTGGGCGGTGGACGCGTTGCTCGGCCGCGTCACGAGGACGCATGGCGATCTGGACCTTGCGCTGGATTCCGCGTTGGTCGACCGGGCGATGGCGGCCCTCACCGGTCTCGGTTTCGAGGTGGTGAGCGACGAGCGGCCTGCCCGGATCGCGTTGAGCGACGGTCGGCGGTCGGTCGACCTCCATCCCGTCGTCTGGGACGCGTCCGGCACGGGTCGCCAGACGGGGCTCGCCGGCGAGGTCTACGTGTACCCACCGGGCTCGACCGACGCAGTCGGACGGATCCGGGGCCGCGACGTGCGGTGCCTGACCCCGGAGCTGCTCGTGGTGTTCCACCTCGGATACGAGCCGCGGCCGATCGACCGGCAGGACATGGCCGCGCTGGCAGAGCGGTTCCAGCTGGACGTGCCGGCGCCGTACCGCGCGCCGCGCCGATGATCGATCGCTGCGAGCGATCGTTTTCGGGTCGAGACCGGCTGGAGCTTCGGTTTGCCGCCGGATCGATCACTGCGAGCGATCACTCGGGTCCGGGCGGGGGCCGTCGACTCCGCAACGATCGTTGCCCGCGATCGATCGGCGAGCGTCGCGCCCTTGCGCCCGAAATCGATCGCTGCGAGCGATCGCGCCGAGGGCCGGGCGCCTTGCGACGGCTCGGCGCGGCGGCGCATCATGCGCGAGGCGCGTGCCGGACGACCCGGTCGCCTAGGTCGGAGGGATGAGACCCGTGGAGATGTGGATCGGCATCGTCCTGATCGTGATCGCGACCCTGGAGATCGTGCTCATCATCCGCATGGTCCAGGCCAACATGGTGCGCGGCTGATCGAGGCCACCGCGCGGCGCACGGCCAGCCGCTACGTCCGCGCGGCCAGCCGGCGCTCCAGCCCGTCGAGCAGCAGGTCCAGCCCGAACGTGTAGTCGAGCGGCACGCCCTGCCCGGCCGTCGCGACCATCGTTGCCATCGCCGCCAGGTGTGGGTAGCGCTCCACGTCCAGGGTCTCGGCGGCCGCCGCCGCCACCTCCGCGTAGTCGTCGACGTCGAACGGCCAGCTCGCGACCTGCATCGTGAAGCCGTAGAGGTGGCTGTCCAGGGCGCCGAATGCATGCGCGACGTCCGGCAGCGAGAAGCCGGCCCCGCGGAGCACGCCGACGATGGCATCGAGGTACGCGAGACGGGCGGGACCAGGGTCCATGGTCGACTCGAGGAGCGGGCCGGCCCACGGGTGACGGAGCAGGACGGCGTGAGCCGCCAGTGAGCTGTCACGGATGGCCGTCCGCCAATCGGCTTCGCGGGACGGCAGGGTGAACTCCAGGGCCACGCGATCCGCGATGCCCGCCAGCACGGCGTCCTTGTCGGCGATGTGCTTGTACAGGGACATCGCCTCGACGCCAAGGTGTTGGCCGAGACGGCGCATCGTGACCGCGGCGATCCCCTCGCGGTCGGCCAGGTGGACGGCCGCGTCGAGGATCCGGTCCCGCGTGAGCGGCAGCCGAGGCTGGGCAGCGCTGGTTCGTGCCATGACGAACTCCGACTTGACAGGCTTACGCCGTAATCCTACGCTCTTCGTCGATAGGCTTACAGTGTAATCCTCAGAGGTGCCCGATGCTCCAGACCATCCTGATCGCGACCGCGGCCGTCCTGATGGTCGTGGCCGGACTCGCGATCGTGATCCTCCTGTGGCGCGCCAAGTCGCCCGTGGTGCTGCGACCGCTCATCTGGCTCGGCCGGCGGGTGTTCAACCCGATCCAGATGCGCACGGCCGGCGCGCCGGGAGCGTTCGCGGGGATCGTTCGTCACCGCGGTCGGGTGAGCGGTCGTGCGTACGAGACTCCGATCGGGATCATCTCGACCGAGGACGGCTTCCTGGTTACCTTGCCGTACGGGACGCGGGCCTCGTGGCTGCGCAACGTGCTCGCCGCCGGCGAGGCCGAGCTCGTGACCGAGGGGGCGACCTATCGGGTCGACCATCCCGAGCTCATCCCGATGCGCGAGGTCGCCGGGCGGTTCTCCGCTTCGGATCAGCGGCTGAGTCGCTGGCTCGCCATCGACACCTGCCTTCGGCTTCGTCGGGTCGACGCCATCGACTTCGTGGCAGCGAGGCCGGCCGCCTGATGCGCGCGATCGTGCAGCATCGCTACGGCTCGCCCGATGCCCTCGACCTGGCGGACCTCCCCGTCCCCGAGCCTGGTCCAGGCGAGGTCCGCGTCCGCGTCCGTGCCGCGTCGATCTTCTTCGGCGACGTGAAGGCCATGCGTGGCAGCCCGGCCATCATCCGAACGGCCACCGGCCTTCGTCGGCCGAAGCAGCCGATCCCCGGCATCGACGTCGCCGGCGTGGTCGACGCGGTCGGGCCCGATGTCACGGACCGGCAGCCCGGTGACGAGGTCTTCGGCTGGGTCGCCGGGTCGCTCGCAGAGTACGCCTGCGCTCCTGCTGACCACGTCGTCGCCAAGCCGCTCGGCATCACCTTCGAGGAGGCGGCCGCCGTGCCCGAGACCGCCATGACCGCGCTGCAAGGGCTGCGCGACGTCGGTCGCGTCGAAGCCGGCCACCACGTCCTCGTGATCGGCGCATCGGGTGGCGTCGGGACGTTCGCGGTGCAGATCGCCCACGCGCTCGGCGCGACGGTCACGGCGGTCTGCAGCACGCGCAACCTCGACCTTGTCCGGTCGATCGGGGCCGACCACGTCATCGACTATGCGCGCGAGGACCTCCTGGCGCGCCCGGAGCGATTCGACCTTATCTTCCAGGTGGCCGGCACCACCGCACCGAACCGGTTGCGACGGCTCCTGACGCCGACCGGCACCTTGGTCCTGAGCAGCGGGCAGGGCCGCCTGGCCGGTATCGATCGGATCCTCCAGGCGACGGTCCTCGGCCCGTTCGTCAAGCAGCGGCTGGCGGTCTTCCTCGCCCGCGAGAACCAGGCTGACCTGGTCGCGGTCCGCGACCTGATCGAGTCCGGCGCCGTCCGGCCGGTGGTCGACCGGTGCTATCCGCTGGCCGAGAGCCGCGATGCGTTCCGCTATCTGGAGGCCGGTCACACCCGGGGCAAGATCGTCATCACGATCTAGCCCAGTGGCGCTCCGCGGCCGCTACGCCCCTGGCCGCTCCCGATCGGCGACCAGCAGGCCGTCGTCGACCGCCCACGTCAAGCGGACCTGATCGCCGCGCTGGAGCGCGCGGCCGCTCCCCTCGCGCGGCTCGCGGACCGCGACGCGCTGGCCGCCCTCGAGCGTCAGCTCGTACTTCGTGTCGGGACCGAGGTTGAGCACCTCGCCGACCGTCGCGTCGACGACGTTCGCGTCCGCGGCCACGCTCGTGCCGGTCTCGAGGATCCGCGTCCGCTCGGGCCGGAGCACGAGCGCTGCGGCCGCGCCCCCGTCCAGCGCCGCCTGCTCGGCCGCCGCTCGCCCGACCCGCCAGCGCGACGGCCCCCGGGTCATCCAGCCGCCGTCCGCGCCGTCCTGCTCGTACGTGCCGCGCAGGATGTTCGACTCGCCGATGAAGTCCGCGACGAACAGCGACGCCGGCCGGTCGTACAGGTCCTCGCCGCTGCCCAGCTGCTCGATCCGGCCCTCGCTGAAGATGGCGATCCGGTCGCTCATGACCAGCGCCTCCTCCTGGTCGTGGGTGACGTACAGCACGGTCGCGCCGAGCTCGCGGCTGACCCGGATGATCTCGAGCTGGAGCGCCTCGCGGAGCTTGCGGTCGAGCGCCCCGAGCGGCTCGTCCATGAGCAGCAGGCGCGGCTCGAACACGACCGCGCGCGCCAGCGCGATCCGCTGCTGCTGCCCGCCCGACATCTGGCGCGGGTAGCGCTCGGCCAGGTGGCGCAGCTTGACGAGCTCGAGGGCGTCGGCGACGCGCCGGTCGATGTCGGCCCGTGACTGCTTCCGCATCCGCAGCGGGAAGGCGACGTTCTGGGCGGCCGTCATGTGCGGGAACAGCGCGTAGTTCTGGAACACCATGCCGACGTCGCGCCGGTACGGCGGCACGCGCGTCATGTCCTGGCCGTCGATCTCGATCGACCCGCCGCTCGGGCTCATGAAGCCGGCGATCATCCGCAGCGTCGTCGTCTTGCCCGACCCCGACGGCCCGAGCAGCGTCACGAACTCGCCGCGGCGGACCTCGAGGTCGATCCCGTCGACCGCCACCGCGCTGCCGAACGCCTTGCGCAGGTCGCGCAGGACGAGCGCCGGCCGCTCGGACGCGGTCGCGGTCGTGACGTCCACCGCCGCAGCCTGGTCGGTCATTGGGCGGGTGCCTGGCGCCGGACGACGAGGAGCAGCACGAGCAGCACGGTCGTCACGACCAGCAGTGTCGTCGACACCGCCGCGACTGTCGGGTCGACCGCCTGGCGGACCTGCTCCCACATCTCGACCGGCAGCGTCCGGTAGCGCGCCGACGTCATGAAGATCGCGATGACGACCTCGTCCCACGACGTGATGAACGAGAAGATCGCGCCGGTCAGGACGCCGGGCAGGATGATCGGGAACGTGATGTGCGCGAAGGTGCGCCGCGGATCCGCCCCGAGGTTCGCGGCCGCCAGCTCCAGGTTGCGGTCCATCGTCCGCAACGACGTGGCGACCGCCACGATGACGAACGGCAGCGCGAGCGCGGTGTGGGCCGCGACCAGCCCCACCACCGAGCCGGCGATGCGCCACTGCACGAACAGCCCGAACATGCCGATCGCGATCACGACGACCGGCACGATGAGCGGCGAGAGAGCCAGGCCGTTGACGAGCGACCGCCCCGGGAACCGCCCGCGCGCCAGGCCGAGCGCGGCGAGCGTCCCGAGCACGGTCGCCAGCACCGCCGTGAGCAGGGCGACCTGGACGCTGTTGACGATGCCGGTCGACCACTGCCGGTCGGTGATCATCCTCTCGTACCAGTCGAAGCGTGAAGCCCTGCGGCGGGAAGCTCAGGATGCGCGCCTCGGTGAAGCTCATCGGGACGATCACGAGCGTCGGCGCGAGCAGGTAGAACACGGTCAGCGCCCCGAGCGCCACCATCAGGATCCGACGGGGCTGGCGCCAGGAGTCGCTCACGTCGTCAGTCCTCGACCGCGCTGCCGAAGACGTCCTGCAGCCGGACCGCCCGCGACGCGACGAACAGGATGACCATCGTGATCGCGACGAGCAGCACGCTCATCGCGGTCCCGAAGCCCCAGTCCAGCCGCTGCTGGATCTGCTGGACGATGAGCTGGCTGATCATCTGGTCGCGCAGGCCGCCGAGCAGCGCCGGCGTGATGTAGAAGCCGAGCGCGAGGACGAACACCAGCAGGCAGCCGGCCAGCACCCCAGGCAGGCTGAGCGGAACGAAGATGCGCACGAACGCCGCCACCGGCGACGCTCCGAGGTTCGCCGCCGCGCGCCCGAACTCCGGATCGATCCGGCGCATCACGGCGTAGATCGGCAGGACCATGAACGGCAGCAGGATGTGGGACATCCCGATGATGACCCCGGCGGTGGTCCGGATGAGCGTCAGCGGCTCGGAGATGACCCCGAGGTCGAGCAGGAACCGGTTGATGACGCCGGTGTCGCGCAGCAGGACCTGCCACGCGAACGTCCGCACGAGCAGGCTCGACCAGAACGGCAGCAGCACCGCGATGAGCAGCAGCCCGCTCCAGCGGCCGGGCACGATCGTCATCAGGTAGGCGAACGGGTAGCCGATCACCAGGCAGGCCAGCGGTGGCCAGCACGGCGATCCAGAACGTGTTGAAGAGGACCCGGACGTAGGCCTCCTCGACGAAGAACCGCTCGTAGTTCGACAGCCCCGCGCCCACCGGGTCGGTGACGCTGCGCAGGACCATCGCGATGAGCGGCACGAGGAAGAAGGCGACCAGGAACACGGTCGCCGGGATCACCAGCCACGACCAGCGGTCGCGGCGAGCCCCGGCAAGGCTCGGCCACGCGCGGCGGCGAGCCTCGCCGGTACTCGACATGTCGCTCAGTGCTTCGGGACGAAGCCGGTCACGACGCCTTCCAGGCCTGCCACGCGGCGTCGATCTCGGCGAAGTTCTCGCCGAGGTACGTGTCGTCGAAGTAGGCCGAGTTCTCGTCGGCGTTGGTCACCGACAGGTCGTTGACCATCGCCGGGTTCGGCTGTGGATTTCGTGTTCGTCGGACCGTACGGGATGAACTCCGACGGCCCGGCGTTGTTCGCCGCGCACGCGGTGTACGCGATGAACTGCATCGCCGCGTCCTTGTTGGGCGAGCCCTTCGGCACGACCAGGTAGTCGGCGGTGACGATCTGCTGGTTCCACTGCATCTCGACCGGCTTCTGGTCCTGGTTCTTGGCGCTCCAGCCGCGCCCGTTCCAGATCATCGTCATCGCGACCTCGCCGGAGCCGATGAGCTCCTGTGACTCGGCGCCCGACGTCCAGAAGACGATGTCGTCCTTGATCGTGTCGAGCTTCGCCGTCGCCCGCGGCAGGTCGAGCGGGTAGAGGTCGGCAGGGGCGACGCCGTCGGCCATCAGGGCGAACTCGAGCATGCCGCCCTCGGAGTAGTCCCACGCGCCGCGCTTGCCGGGGAACTTCGCGGTGTCGAAGTAGTCCGCCCAGCCCGCCGGCACGTTGCCGGCGCCGAGAACCTCGGTGTTGTAGGCGAGGACCACCCCGTACGTGATGTCGGGGATGCGGTAGTCGGTGATGCCGAGGTCGGCGTTGAGCTCGTCCTTCGGGATCAACGTGAAGTCGAGCGGCTCGAGCAGGTCCTTGTGGACATCGAGACCGAAGTCGTTGCCGACGTCGACGACGTCCCAGGTGACCTGGCCCGACTCGACCTGGGTCTTGATCGTGGCGTTCGAGGAGTTCTCGTCCTCGGTGAACTGGACGCCGGTCAGCTCGGTGTACGGCTCCAGCCACGCCTTGCGCTGTGCCTCCTGGTAGACGCCGCCGAACGACGTGAAGCTCAGCGTCACGCCCTCCTGACGCGGCGGGTTGCAGGCCGCCGAGTCGCCCGCCGCCGCGCTGCCCGAGGCACTCGCTGCCGGCTCGCTCGCGGATGCGGCGGCCGACGCCGAGGCAGCTGCCGACGGCGCCGTGCGTCGCGCCACCTCCTGACGAACATCCCGCGACGATCGCAAAGATCGCCAGGAACGCGACGATCGTGGTCCAGCGACGCATGCTCGATCCTCCTCTACGGCCTCGGCGCGGGTCCACCGCGCCACGGGCCACCATGACGAGCTATTCCCAGGACCGACCCATCGTAGTCCGCGGCGAGACCGGGAACAATGGACGTGATTCGTATGACGGCCGTGCGATGATGAGCGCGATGCGCGGGCTGGTCCTGCTCAACGGTCGCGTGTTCACGGCGCGGGCCGGCGAACCGCCGTTCACTGGCGGCGTCGCGATCGCCGGCGACCGGATCGTCGCGGTCGGCGGCGATCACGCCGCCCGAGCCGCCGCGCCACCCGACAGCACCGTCATCGACGTCGGCGGGCGCTCGATCCTCCCGGGCTTCGTCGACGCCCACCACCATCTCGCGTTCACCGGGGCCGAGCTCGCGGCCATCGACGTCCGCTACCCGGGCGTCGCCTCGATCGCCGACCTCGTCGCGCGCGTCGCCGATGCCGCCGAGCGCACGCCCGACGGCCAATGGATCCGCGCAGTCGGGATGAACCCGGAGATGTTCCCCGACGGCCGGCTGCCGACGCGCTGGGACCTCGACGAGGCGACCCGTGTCCACCCGGTGCTCGTCCAGCACATGAGCGGTCACCATGCGCTGGCCAACAGCCTCGGGCTCGAGACGCGCGGCCTGACCGAGGTAGCGCGCGATCCCGAGGGTGGCCACCTCGTCCGCGACGATCGCGGACGGCTGACCGGCTACTGCCTCGACGCCGCGCAGCAGCTCGTCGTCCCGCCGGCGGTCGACATCGGTCACCACGGGCCGGGCTTCCACGACGACGCCCCGCTCGAGGAGATCGTCGGCGACATCGAGCGAGGCAGCCGGGCGGCGCTCGCAGCGGGCATCACGTCGATCGTCGATGCACAGGTCACGCGTCGCGAGCTGACCGGCTACCGAGCCGCCCGCGAGCGCGGCCTGCTGGGCGTCCGCATGACGGCCATGCCGATCTCGTCGCAGCTGGACGAGTTCGAGGAGCTCGGGCTGGCCGGGCCGTTCGGCGACGACCGGCTCGCCATCGGACCGATGAAGTTCTACGCCGACGGGGCGCTGACGGGTGGGACCGCCGCGTTCACGACCCCGTACGGTCCGAGCGGCGAGTTCAGGGGCTCGCTGTACTGGACCTCCGAGGATGCGTTCCAGGCGGCCATCTCGACGGCGCATGCGGCCGGCTGGCAGATCGGCGTCCACGCCCAGGGCGACCGTGCGATCGACCGGGTGCTCGACGCGTACGAGGCCGCGCTGCGCGCCCATCCCCGCGACGACCACCGCCACCGCATCGAGCACTGCGGTGGCCCGCGGCCCGATCAGATCGCCCGGATGGGATCGCTCGGCGTGATGGCGGTCGGCCAGCCGCGCTACTTCTGGGACGCGGGCGACGCGTGGCTGCGCGACCTCGACGCCGAGCGCGTCCATCGGCTCCAGCCGTACCGCGAGCTGCTCGAGTCCGGCACGCGCTTCGCGCTCTCGAGCGACGCCCCGGTGGCGTCGTACCGCCCGCTCGACACGATCTTCTCGGCGGTCACCCGCCGGACCGTGTCGGGCGCCGTCGTCGGCGCGGAGCAGGCGCTGACGATCGACGAGGCCGTGCGCGCCGCGACCGCCGATGCCGCATGGTCATACGCCGCCGATGACCGTCTCGGGACCCTCGAGGTCGGAAAGCTTGCCGACGTCGCGGTCCTCGATCGCGACCTCTTCGCCACCGCCGCCGAGAAGATCTCCGAGGTGGGCGTGGACCTGACGCTCGTCGGCGGCGAGGTCGCCTACGACGGGGAACGCCTGAGCGCCACCAGCGACAGCATCTCGTAGGCGAGGTTCGCGGCGAGGAACGCGGTCTGTCCGGCCGGGTCGTAGGCGGGGATGACCTCGACGACGTCGAACCCGACGAAGTCGATGCCGGTGAGCCGACGCACGATCGCCAGCGCGTCGTGGGCCGACAGCCCGCCCGGCTCGGGCGTCCCGGTACCCGGGGCGAACGCCGGATCGACGACGTCGATGTCGTAGCTGATGAACGCCGTGGCCTCGCCGACCCGCTCGCGGATCCGGGCGGCCGTCGCCTCCGGGCCGATGTCGAGGACCTCCTCGGTGGTCACGTAGTCGAGCCCGAGCTCGTCGCGCAGCCCGGTCCAGTCGCCTGCGTCGTACAGCGAGCCGCGCAGCCCGACCTCGATGGAATGCTCGACGTCGACGAGCCCCTCCTCGATGGCGCGCCGCATCCACGTCCCGTGGTTGTACTTCTCGCCGAAGTAGCTGTCCCACGCGTCGGTGTGCGAATCGAAGTCGATGACCGCGACCGGCCCGCGCGAGCGCGTCGCCCGCAGGTGCGGCAGCGTACATGCATGGTCCCCGCCGATGAGCAGCGGGACGACGTCCGCCTCGACGATCGGCGCCACGGTCGCCTCGATCGCCTCGTAGCTGCGCTCGATGTAGCCGGGCACGATCGAGACGTCGCCGTAGTCGACGCACGACAGGATGTCGAACGGCTTGACGTCGAGGTTGGCGTTGTACGGCCGGAGCATGACGCTCGCGGCACGCACGGCGTTCGGGCCGAAGCGGCCGCCCGCCCGGTAGGTGACGCCGGTGTCGAACGGGACGCCGACGACGGCCAGGTCGACGTCCTCGAGCGAGCGGACGTAGGGCAGCCGGGCGAAGGTGGATGGGCCGGTGAAGCGTGGGCTCTTGAGCGAGTCCTCCGGGACGTAGCGCGGCGCCCCGGACCGGGTCATCCCTCGGGCGCCTCGAGCTCGCCGGGATCGGCGAACGCCGTCCCGCCCCGTGCGGTACCGGACGCGGACATCGCCTCGCGGTAGACGCCGATCGCGTCGTCGACGCAGCACACGACGAGGTCGCCCGGGCTGGCCCGCCGGAGCGCGGTCCGAACGGCGGTCATCTCGTCGAGCACCTTCTCGGAACGGGTCGTTCGGGACCGGCCGCCGTCCTTCGCGCCACGGACGCCGGCGATCACGTTGGCCGCGGTCTCACCGGGCGCCCGTCCGCGGAGGTTCTTGTCCTCGCGGACGATGATCTCGTCGAACGCGCCGGCCGCGATGGCGCCGTACTCGCGCTGGTCGTCGTCGCGGCGGTCGCCGGGGATGCCGAGCACGCCGATCGCCCGCCCCGACCGTGCCGGGGATCCGCTCGTGCCGATCCGCCCCGCCTTCTTCTGCGGCTCGACCATCATCCGCTCGACGAAGTCGGCCAGCTGGCGCATGCCGTCGACGTTGTGGCAGTAGTCGATGACGAGCCGAACGCCGCCGACGTCGAGCAGGTTGAGCCGCCCCGGCGCCTGGAAGAACGAGGTCGAGAACGTCCGCAGGCCCTGCCGGATGTCATGGAGGTGGGCGCCGCTGGCCCATGCCGCGGCAGCCGCGGCCAGCGCGTTCGCGACGTTCATCCGCGCCCGACCGCCGAACGTGGCCGGGATGAGGTGGGTGTACAGGACCGGCATCTTGCGGCTGCCGAGCCGAAGCACGATGAGCTCGCCCTGGTCGGTGCTCTCGAGGCAGAACGCGGCGTTGCCGCGCGACGTGTGGCCGTCGACCCGGTCGAAGCCGTCCTCGCCCTTCTCGGTCGCCATCGTGAACAGCACGACCCGGCCGGCGCAGTGGCGGCCCATCCGGTACACGTGCGTGTCGTCGGCGTTGAGGACGGCGGACCCGGACCGCGGGACCGCCTCGACCACGACGCCCTTGACGTTGGCCAGCTGCCCGATCGAGTCGATGCCGCCGAGACCGAGATGGTCGCCGGTCACGTTGGTCACGACCGCGACGTCGTTGCGGTCGTAACCGAGGCCCTCGCGCAGGATCCCGCCGCGGGCCACCTCGAACACCGCGGTGTCGACCGTCGGGTTCTGGAGCACCATCTGGGCGGACTTCGGACCCGACATGTCGCCCTTCTTGATGAGGCGACCGTCGACGACGATGCCGTCGGTCGAGGTCATCCCGACCCGCCGGCCCATCAGCTTGAGGATGTGGGCGATCATCCGGACGGTCGTCGTCTTCCCGTTGGTGCCGGTCACGGAGATGATCGGGATGCGCGCCGATGAACCGGCCGGGAAGAGCCCGTCGATGACCGGCCGGGCGACGTACTGCGGCTCGCCCTCGGTCGGGTGGGTGTGCATCCGGAAGCCGGGCGCCGCGTTGACCTCGACGATGGCCCCGCCGGTCTCGCGGACCGGGGTCGTGATGTCGGGGCAGATGAAGTCGATGCCGGCGACGTCGAGCCCGACGATCTGGGCCGCAGTCTCGGCGATCTCGACGTTGTCGGGGTGTGCCTCGATCGTCCGGTCGATCGACGTCCCGCCGGTCGACATGTTGCCGGTGAGGGCGAGCTTGATCCAGGTGTCCTTCGGCGGGACGTCGTCGATCTCGTAGCCCTGCGCCCGCACGACCTCCTCGGCGGCCTCGTCGATCTTGATCCGCGTGAGCACCTTCTCGTGACCGATCCCGCGACGTGGGTCGGCGTTGGCGACGTCGACCAGCTGGCGGACGGTGCGCTCGCCGTCGCCGGTGACGCTGGCCGGAACGCGCTCGGCGATGGCCGCGACCTTGCCGCCGATGACCAGGCAGCGATAGTCGTTGCCGGCCACGTACGTCTCGACGACGACGTCGCCCGACCGGGTCTGGGCCAGGGCCGCCGGGAACGCGGCGCGGACGGCCTCCTCCGAGCGCAGGTTCAGATGGACCCCGCGGCCGTGGTTGCCGTCGAGCGGCTTGACGACGCACGGGAAGCCGAGCCGCCTGGCGACCTCGACCGCCTCGTCCTCGGTGGTCACCACGTCGGCCCGCGGGACCGGCAGCCCCGCGCTGTCGAGCAGCCGGTTGGTGAGGCTCTTGTCCGACGCCACGTCGACGCCGATCGCCGACGTCTTGCTGGTCATCGTCGCCCGGATCCGCTGCTGGTGGACGCCATGACCGAACTGGACCAGCGAATGGCGATCGAGCCGGATGAACGGGATGTCGCGGCTGACGGCCTCGTCGATGAGGGCCTGGGTCGACGGTCCGAACGCCTGCCGCTCGGCGAGGCGGATGAGGTTCTCGAGCTTGGGCGCGAAGTCGAAGAAGACGTCGGGATCGTCCGGCGCCACGAGGTGGTTGACGAGCCCGACCGCCATCCGGCCGGCCTCGAGCCCGACCGCCTCCTCCTTGTACTCGTAGATGCAGTTGTACTGGCCGTGCACGCCCGCCGCGCGGGTCTTGCCGTGACGGACGTCGGTGCCGGCGAGGTTCTGGAACTCGAGCGCGACGTGCTCGGCGATGTGGCCGGCCCACGTCCCCTCCTGCAGCCGGGTGATGAAGCCACCCCGCCGACCGAGCGAGCAGGCGTGGTCCTCGAGCGTCGGCAGCAGGGCGACGAGCGCGTCAGTGAAGCCCGGGAGCCGGTTCGACGGGAACTCCTCGAGATTGCCGAGATCGACGAGCATCCGGATGACGGGCTCTCGGGCCCAGTAGTTCGGGCCGCGCAGGACGCGGGTCTCGAGGATGCGCAGGGTGGGCAGCGGCGTCGTCGGGACCGCGGTGGCGTCGGGCGTCGCGGCCGGGCGCTTGGCGCGCGCGCGCTTGGCAGTGGTCGCGCTCGCGGTGGCCTTCTTGGCCGCCCTCGGCTCGGCCGTATCCGTCACGCTCGCCCTCCTGCGTCGACTCGACGGTTCGTGCTCACACGGGATGGGGCGTCAGTGTACCCGCGTGCCGCGACGCGGCGGAGCAAGGGTGCGCGGCGGCCCTTAGCTCGAGGCCGCCTCTCCGCCTGGCAGCGCATGGAGCGACGGCGAGAGGACCCGCTCGCGGCGCTGCAGGTCGAACCGGTAGCCGGCGGGCAGCGAATGGAGCACGACCCCGCTGATCATCAGCGGCCGATGGCCCTTGACCTCCCAGGCGTCGGTCTCCGACCGGGCCCCGTCGACCACGGTGATCGAGCCGCGCCCGATGACCTCCATCACGTGGTCCGGGCCGACCACCCCGGCCGTGTCCTCGTCGACGCCCAGGCCGAGCAGCGACGGGTTCTGGGCGATCAGGCTGAGCAGCCGGCCCAGCCGGTTCCGCTGCTGGAAGTGCTGGTCGACGATCACCCCGGGCAGCACGCCGAGCCCGGCCGCGATCTGGGCCATGCGGTGCTTGGGCGTCGCCCCCGACGCTCCGAACGCGATCATGTGGCTCGACATCGCCGATGCGCCGGCACTCGTCCCGGCCACGACCGCGCCCTTGCGGAACTGCTCGAGGACCGCGTCGGCCAGGCGCGTGCCGCCGATCGTCGACGAGAGCCGGAGCTGGTTGCCGCCGGTCATGAAGATGCCGGTCGCGTCGCGCAGGGCGAGGGCCACGGTGTCGTCGTTGGCCTGGGCGCGGGTCGTCGCGTGGATCGCCCGGACCTTCGAGACGCCGAGCTCGCCGAGGACCTGCTTGTAGCGCTCGCCGGCCATCTCGCCGAGCGACGAGGCGGTCGAGATGACGGCGACGGTCGCATCGCGACCGCCGGCGAGGCCGGCGAAGCGGCTGAGGATGACGCGGTCGCGGACCTTGTCCTCCGCGCCGCCGATGATGATGACGTGTCCGTCGGTCACGGTCGTGGGCTGGGCTCCCCTCGCTGGATGTTCGCGACAGGATACCCGGACCGCGCGCGAACCCGTGGGAGAATGCCCGCGCGATGGCCGACGCGGAGCCGCCACCGGAACTGCATCCCGTCCCGGGCACGGCCCGCGGTCGCGGGCGGATCGTGGTGGGCTGGCAGGACCTCATCGGCCAGCCGACGCGGCGCCGGGCGGGCGTCTACCGGCGCGCCATCCGGCGCGAGGTGTCGCGTCTCCACGACCATCGCCGGATCATCGCGATCCTCCTCATCAGCCTGGTCTTCTCCCTGCTTGCGGCCGGGATGATCGGTCGCGGCGAAGCGGCCGGCGCCGACGCGCGGGCCTATTGGGCCGGCGTGCGGATCTGGCTCAACGGCGGCGATCCGTACCACCCGACCGGGCCGTTCCTGCCATATGTGTACGCCCCGTGGATGCTGCCGCTGTTCGCGCCGTGGGCGCTGCTGCCGTGGGACGTCGCGTGGGTCGTGTGGCGGGTCGGGACCATCCTGCTGCTGCTCTGGACGGTCGACTGGGCGTACCGTCGCCGGCCGCTGACGACGGCCGTGATCATCGTGCTCCTGGCGTTCCCGATCGGGGCCAACCTCGACACCGGCAACATCAACCTGCAGCTGACGCTGATGCTCTGGGCGGCGCAGTTCAGCGGTCCGCGGCTCGGTGGATTGCTGTGGGCGCTGGCGACCTGGATGAAGTGGGTGCCGATCATCGTGTGGCCGATCCTCGCCCGCGAGACCCGGCTGTGGGGCCTCGTCTGGCTGGCCGTGTCGATCGGGCTGAGCATCGCGCTGCTGCCGCTGACGATCGTCCAGTTCCAGGCGCTGTTCGGGTTCGGGGCACGCCCGATCCGGCTCGACTATCTCGTCTACCTGTGGGCGTTCGTCCCGTGGCTGTACCGGACGGGTCTGCCCGCCCTCGAGGCGCGCCGGGCCGGTCCGACGGAGACTGCTACGGCAGCGAGATGAGCCGGGTGCCGCGCACGAGCGCGGCGGCCGCCGACTTGAACACGGCGTTCAGGTCGCCCGACTTCGGCTGACAGAAGTAGTGGTCACCGTCGAGGTTCTCGGCGGCCGTGCAGCCGTCGTCCGTCGAGTCGTTGGCCATCGCAGCGAGCGCCTTGGTGACCGACTTGCCCGCCCACACCCCGCTCGTCTCGCACAGGTCGCCGCCGCCGACGCCGAAGCCGACCGTGAAGATCTCGATGCCCGCGTTCTTCGCGGTCGTGGCAGCGGTGACCGCCGCCTGGCAGGTGTCGCCGTTCGGTGCACCGTCGGTCATCAGGATGATGCCCTTGGTCACGCCCGTGCGGCCGTTCGCCAGCAGGTACTGGCGGGCGCGATCGGTCGGCGTCGAGATGATCGTGCCGGTGCTCGACGTCGTCATGCAGTTGATCGTCTTGTACAGGAGGCTCGAGGTGTTCGGCGTGCCGCCCGCCGTCCGGAAGCGCTCGTTGACCGGGGCGCCGACGCCGGTCAGCCCGACCGGCAGCCAGGTCACCGACCCGGTCGTCGTGGTCGACGGGACGCCGAGCGCCGGCGCGTTGGCGCCCGTGCAGGTCGACGTCGTGCGGCTCGGGCCGAGGATCCCGAACGCGATGTGCTGGACCTCGGGGTCGTAGATCTTGAGGACCTCGTACGCGCCGTTCTTGGCGTCGGCGAGGTCGGTCGCGTCCATGCTGCCCGTCCGGTCGACGATGAGGGCGAGGTCGACGGGCACGGTCGGGGCCGCCCCGCACGGACCGACACAGGCCGCCGACAGCACCTGCTGGGTGGTGCCGCTGCCGACGCCGATCGCCGGTCCGAACTTGTAGCCGATCGTCACCGTCGAGGTCAGCACGATCGTGTTGCACGACGTGCCGACGGCCGCCGGGTCGCAGGCCGCGGCGCAGATCCCGTTCGCGCAGCGCCAGCCGCCGGCCGCCCCTGCACCAGGGTTGCACACCGCCGGGACGTCGCCCGCGTCGGGTGCGCCGTCGTTGTTGCGGTCACCGACGACGCAGCGAAAGCTGACGCCGATGGTCGCCGGGTCGAGCCCGGGATAGTTCTGCGCAGCGAACCGGCGAGCGGCCGCCGTCGCGGCACCACCGTCGACGGGCAGCGAGACGGCACCTGCCAGGGCGCCCGAGTCGAGCGAGTTCCACAGGTCCTGGTTGGCCTTGCGCAGGACACCGGTGTCGATCACCAGCGCCGCCAGGCCCATCAGGACGACGAGGACCAGCGTGAACAGGACGAGGATCTGGCCTCGTTCGCGCTCGCGTCGACCGGATCGTCGGATCATCACGGTGCCCCCCGAGCTCGCACGCGTCTATTCGACCCGCATCTCGACGCTGCTCGACAACGGGAGGTTGGTCCCGAACGCGAGCGGCCAGATGAGGCGGTAGTTGTAGTTCGCGGTGACGACCATCGAGTCGCCCTGCTGCCAGCCGGCGCCCGTGCATGCGACCCAGACCGACCCCGACGGCGTCCGGCACGTGCTGGAGACCGTCAGGCGGGTGCCGTCGAGCGTGGTGGCCACGGCTCGGACGCGCGCCTCCACGGCCGCCGGGCTCGGGTTGACCGTGCCCAGGCGCGCGCCTTCGCGCGCGGCATTCGACAGCGTGATCGTGGACGAGAGGGCCATGCCGAAGTCGACGATGGCCGCCAGCATGAGCAGGAAGAGCGGCAGCACGAGCGCGAACTCGACGAGCGACTGCCCACGGCGACGTCGACGGTCGCGGGACGGGCTCCGGGTGCTGGACCCCCGGGGGATCGACATGGGCGGAACGTACGACGGAATCCGTGCCGCCCAAGTCATCCGATGGTACCGGTCGCAGCGGGCGCCTCCCGAATACGGTGCCGGTCTGCAACGACCGCCGTTCAGCCGACGGGCAACCCTGCCGGGCGGCGTTCGGAGCGCGGCGGCTCCACCACCGGTCGCAGCGTGAGCGCCGCGATCACGTAGTACACGGCGCCGAGCAGGAACGCGGCCCGTGGACCCGCGCCAAGCCCGAGGCCGACGTTGACGGTGTCGAGGAGGAGCCCGCCCGTCGCCACCGCGATGACCGTCGACGACGTGGTCGCCACGTTCGAGAGGCCCATGTACCGTCCCGACGACGCCTTGGGGATGATGTCGGTCATCAGCGCCCAGTCGACCGCGAGGAACGTGCCGGCCGACGCACCGAACAGCACGCCGCCGACGATCGCGATCGGGATCGCGGGAGCCATGGCCGCCAGCACGATGCCGACGAACCCGATCGCGCAGCTCGCATAGATGACCGGCTTGCGGCCGATCCGATCCGACAGCTTGGCCGACGGGACGATGGCGATGACGGTCGCGAGGACGATCGCGAGCAGCATGATCAGGTTCGTGTTGTTCGCGGTCTCCTCGTCCATGCCGTGCGTCTGCTTGAGGTAGGTGAGGATCAGGTTCGTGAGGATCGCGCCGCCCATCAGGAAGAAGAAGCGCGACACGAGCAGCCACACGTACGAGCGCTCCTTGAGGATGTCGGTGCCCCACACCTCGCGAGCGATCGTCGTCCACGGTTTCCCAGCCCGTCGCTTGGGCGGCTGACCCTCGCCGACCCTCGCCACGACCGCGATCATCGTCACCAGCTCGACGATCGCGACGGCGAAGATCGCCAGCTCGATCCGGCCCTGCGCCGCGAAGATCGACACGAGCACGAACCCGGTCACGTTGCCGAGGATCTGCATCAGGCCGACCATCGCGCTCGCCATCCCGACCTGCCGCTCGGGAACGAGGTCCGGCACGTAGCCCTGGAACGGCCCGCGGGCGATGTTCGTGCTGAACGCGAGCAGTGCGCCGAACGCGGCGAGCATCAGGATGCTGTTCGACATCGCGATGCCGGCCAGGAACACGAGATCGAGCAGCGAGCCGATGACGATGTATGGCTTGCGCCGGCCCCAGCGGCTGACGGTGTAGTCGCTGATCGAGCCGGCGGTCGGCTGGATCAGGATCGAGATGACCGCGACCGGGATCGACATCAGGAACGTGATGCGGCCGACTTCGAGCGGATCGGGTGCGAACGGCCCGAAGTTGAGCCGGTTCTGGTTGAACAGGCCGACCGCGCCGTCGATCGCGGTCAGGCCGAGCCAGTAGAGCGAGATCCGGACGAGATGGCCGATCGGCAGCGTGGCGGTCGGGCGGGCATCGACCGCCCCGCCGGACGGTCCCTCGCCTACGAGCGCGCTATCGACCTGCATCGCGTGCCCCTCCATCGAACGTGGCGGCTGATCCCGCGCATCCTAGGACGCCGGTATCGGGCTGCCGTTACGGTCGACGCTGAAGGTCCTGCCGGCGCGCACGAGATGGCGGTCGGTCGCGCCCGGCGCGACGAACGCGAAGAGCGATCGATCGAGCGAGTAGATCCCCGTCGAGACGAGGCCGATCCGCCCGAGCCGGAACGCGAACACCGGGTTCTCGGTGTTGCCGGCGTAGTGGTGCGTGCTGCCATCTCGCGCGAGCAGCGCGAGGTTCGCCTGGCCGCCGAACCGAGCGTGCAGGGCGCCCAGGAGCTCGGCCGGCGCGCGGTCGTCGCGCCACGCGTCCTCGAGCCAGCGGGCGCCGACCTCGGTGTCGGCCCGGCCGTGGATGCGACCGGCATCGGCGTAGTCGGCACGGGCGCCGCGCCAGTCGCGGAAGTCGCCGTTGTGGCTGAACGAGAAGCGCCCGGCGGGGTCGTCGAACGGCTGGGCGTCGGGCAGGTCGAGCGTCGACAGCCGGGACGGGCGACGGAGATGCACGAGGACCGCGGTCGTCTCCTGCGCACCGACCCGGTCGACGCCGTCCGGATCGTCGCGGAACGCGCAGGTCGTTCGGTGGCCGTGCAGGCGGCCGTCGTCGCCGAGCCACGCGGCGCCCCACCCGAACCCGGCCAGCCCGTACCGCTCGAGGCGCTCGGCGAACGGCCACAGCTCATCGATCCGGAACGGCTCCGCGGCGCGGGCGACGAAGTGCTCGCACATGGCCCGCGATGATACGCGCCGGATCGGCCCGTCCTACGGCGCGAGGCGGCTCCGGATCTCGTGCTCGTACTCGGGGAAGTAGCCGCCGACCACGGTCAGGTCGAACGACCGGAGGATCGATTCCTTCGGGCTCGCGCTCGAGCAGGAAGTCGAACGTCTCGTAGACGAGCCGCTCGACGTCGCCCGCGTCGGTGGCCGCGGCCAGGCCGGCCGCATCGTCGGTGCTGACTGTCACGTCGTGCGTGGTCGAGCCACCCCCGTCGCGGACGGTCACGGCGCAGCGCCAGCCGTCCGGCGCCGTCGCGCAGCGGGCCTCGATGTCGCTCACGACAAGCCTCCCTGGCAGGTCGGGCACCAGTAGGTCGTGCGCGGGATGTCGCCGCGGAGCGGGCCCGACCGGATCGCCGACCCGCACCGCGGACACGGTCGCCCGGTCCGGCGGTAGACGCGCATCGGCGCGCGTCCGGGCGCCACCCCGGCGCTGGCGGTCAGGAGCCGCCTGGCTGTCGCGATCAGGCGGTCCAGCGTCGCGTCGTCGAGGTCGCCGACCAGCGAGAACGGATCGACCCGTTCGGCGAACAGCGTCTCGTTCCGCCAGATATTGCCGATGCCGGCCAGCGCGCGCTGGTCGAGCAGCGCGGCGCTGATCGTCGACTCCCGGCGTTCGGGGTCGCGGAGGCGGCGATGCGCTTCGGCCGCATCGAAGTCCGGATCGAGCAGGTCCGGACCGAGCCGCGACAGCGACGGGTGGAGGGGCTCGGCGCGGGCCTCGAACAGCTCGACGACCGGGGCGTCGAAGCAGACCGCCACCGCGCCGTCGACCTCGAGGACGAGCCGAGCACGACCGGGCGGCCGGCGCCACCGCTCGCCGGGTCGGTAGCGGTGCCACGAGCCGTGCATGCGCAGGTGCGTGCGCAGCTCGAGCCCGCCATCGAAGCGGATCAGCAGGTTCTTGCCATGGGCCTCGACCGCATCGACCCGCTTGCCGACGATCCGCTGGACCTGCGGCACCGGGCCGGGACCCTGCGCCCGGGCGTTCAGGACGTCCCGACCGACGAGGTACGGCCGGAGACCGGCCGCGGTCCGGAAGAGCGTGTCGCCCTCAGGCATCCCGAGCGCTCACGGTCTGCGCAGCGTGAGTCCGCGATACCCGGCCACGAACCCGGCGTCGAGCAGTGCCTGGCGCCGCGGCGAATCGGCGACCGCCGCGCCGTCGACCTTGCGGATGAGCAGCTCGCGGACGCGACCGTCGCCGACCAGCGTGGCCAGGCCCCGCACGGCTGCCTCGGCGACCTCGGGCTGGTCCGCCGCCGGCAGCGTCTGGAGCGTCGAGCCGCCACGTTCGAGGTACAGCGCCGCGATCCCGTCCACCGTCACGACATAGGCGCCGGCTGCCCGTTGGAACGGGCGTCGGTCGTCGTCGTCGCGCCGCGGCCATGGCAGCGCCGCCCCGTACGGGTTCGCCGGATCCGCGGCGGCGAGGACATGCACGCCCGGGGCGGTCGAGCCCTCCTCGCCCTCGCGTACCGCGCGCAGCCGGTCGAGCGCCCCGGCAAGCGCGAACTGGGCTGCTCCGAGCCCGTCGACGAAGTAGCCGCGCCGGATCCGACCCGCCTCCTCGAGGGCTCGGAGGACCGGGTAGATGCCGGCGAACCCGCCCACGAGCCCCTCCGCCGCGACAGCCTCGCGGGTCAGCACCCCATGCCGCTCCAGGAGTGCGAGCGCCTGGGCGTGCAGTCGTTCCGTCGGAGCGACCGCCTCGACCGGTTCGACCAGCGACCAGCGACCCGCGGCCTCCGGCGGGCCAAGCGCGGTCAGGCGGCTTGGCCGTCCGCGCCGCGCCCCAGCTCCGGAGCCGGACGGCCGCTTCCAGCGCAGCGCCCGAAGTGGTGCGAACGTGTCGTTGGTGACCTCGCCGGCCCAGACCAGGTCCCACAGCGCATCGAGCATCTCGCGGTCCGAGCCGCCGCCGGCGGCCGCGTGGATGGCACGGTAGAAGCTGGCGCCACGGCTGCGCAGGTGCTCGCGGACCCGGTCGTGGCGCTCGCCGGTGGGTCGGAGGGTAGGGTCGTCGTTGGCGTCGGTCGGGCCGGCCGGCCGGATCGCCTCCCGACCGGGGCGGTACAGCGCGATGCGGCCGTCGTCGCGGCCCAGGCTGCCGCGCCCGATCCAGGCGACCTCGCCCATCGCGCCGAGCTCGTCGAGCAACCGCGGGGCGTAGCCCGGGATCCGTGCCGGCAGCACGTCCCGTTCCAGCACCGAGGCCGGGATCGCCACGCCGGCCAGCTGGTCGACCACCTCGGCGAGGCGCTCCAGCGCGGCCGAGCCACGGAAGACGGGCGGGTCGGCACCGGGCCCGGCGACCGGCGCGATGCCGTGCCATGCCGGCAGGAAGCGACCGAGCGCCGCCGGGTCGACCGGCTCCACCTCGCGGCGCAGCCGCGCCAGCGATCGTCGGCGGAGCAGGCGCAGCACGTCGGGATCGCACCACTCGCGCTCGGCGCCGCCGGGCCGGAACTCGCCGCGCAGGATCGTGCCCGCAGCGTGCAGTCGCTCCAGTGCCTCGTCGACGCTGGCGATCGGGAGACCCCATCGGGCCGCCGGCTCGGGCGTCAGGAACGGGCCGTGGGTGCGCGCGTAGCGGGCGATTAGGCCGTCCAGCGCGTTCGCGGCAGGGGCGAGGAACGCCTCGGGGACGCCCACCGGCGCCGTCACCCCGACGCCATCTCGATAGCGCGCAGCGTCCTCGATCGCGATCCAGCGGTCTTCGCGAGCGATCCGGACCTTGACCGCCCGTCGATTTGTGGCCAGCTCGCCGAGCCATGCGTCAGCCGTAGCGCGGTCCTCGAAGACGCGCGCGGCGATCTCCTCGTTCGACAGGTCGCCGAGGCGTCGAAGCAGGTCGTGCACCTGGTCGACGGTCGTGGCTTGGCGCTCGTCGGTCAGGGCCTGGAGGGTCAGCTCGAGGTCGGCCAGCGCTTCCGGGTCGAGCAGCTCGCGCAGCTCCTCCTGGCCGAGCAGCTCGCGCAGGAGGTCGCGGTCGAGCGTGAGGGCCCCGGCACGTCGCTCGGCGAGGGGCGCGTCGCCTTCGTACATGTAGGCCGCGACGTAATCGAACAGCAGACTGCTCGCGAACGGGCTGGCGCGCGGCGTCTCGACGCCGTGGACCGCGATCTCGCGGCTCGCCACGCCGCCGAGGATGTCGCGCAGCGCGTCAAGGTCGAAAACATCGGACAGGCACTCGCGGTACGTTTCGACGAGGATCGGGAAGCTGCCGTAGCGGCTGGCGACGGCGAGCAGGTCGGCCGCCCGCTGGCGCTGCTGCCAGAGCGGCGTCCGGGTGCCCGGCCGGCGTCGGGGCAGGAGCAGGGCGCGGGCCGCGTTCTCGCGGAAGCGGCTCGCGAACAGCGCGGAGTTGGCGACCTGCCCGACGACCAGGTCCTCGACGTCCTCCGGCGACGGGAACAGCAGCTCCTCGATCCCGTCGAGGCTGCCCTCCCCTTCCGGCATCCGGATCGCGATGCCGTCGTCCGACCAGATCGTCTGGACCTCCAGGCCGAGCCGATCGGCGAGCCGCGCTTCGATGGCGAGCGACCACGGCGCGTGGACCCGCCCACCGAACGGCGTCAGCAGCGTCAATCGCCAGTCGCCGAGCTCGTCACGGAAGCGCTCGACGACGACGCGCCGGTCGGTCGGCAACGCGCCGGTCGAGTCTCGTTCGTCCTCGAGGTACGAGAGCAGGTTCTCGGCCGCGCGCTCGTCGAGGTCGTGAAAGTCGCGCAGCCGCTGGCTCGCGGCGGCCCGTCCCGTGGCGCCGCGGGCGAGGTCGCCCTCGATCTCGCCGACGAAGGCTCCGAGCGCCCGGCCCAGCTCGATGGGGCGGCCGACGGCGTCGCCCTTCCAGAACGGCAGCTTGCCCGGGACGCCGGGTGCGGGCGTGACCGTCACCCGGTCGTGGCCGATGTCCTGCACCCGCCACGAGCTGGCGCCGAGGATGATCACATCGCCGTGCATGCCCGCGCGGAGCTCGTAGACCATCTCCTCGTCGAGCTCGCCGACCCGCCGCCCCGGGGTCCCCGCCTCGCCCTCCATGAATACCCCGAACAGTCCGCGATCCGGGATCGTGCCGCCGCTCGTGACCGCCACGACGCGGGCGTCCCGGCGGCCCTCGATCGTGTCGGTCACTCGGTCCCAGACGAGGCGCGGCTTGAGCTCGGCGAACTCGTCCGACGGGTACGCGCCGGCGAGCATGCCCAGGACGCCATCGAACATCTCGCGCGTGAGCGTCTCGTACGGCGCCGCGCGGATGGCGGTCTGGTACAGGTCGTCGCCGGTCCAGCGATCCATGACGGTCATCGCGACGAGCTGCTGGGCGAGGACGTCGAGCGGGTTGCGCGGGATGCGCGTCTGCTCGATCTCGCCCTCGTGCATGCGGCGCGTGACGACCGCCACCTCGAGCAGGTCGCCGCGGTACTTCGGGAAGATCACGCCCTTGCTGGGCGCACCGACCTGGTGGCCGGCACGACCGACCCGCTGCAGCCCGCGCGCGACGCTGGTCGGGCTCTCGACCTGGATCACGAGGTCGACCGCGCCCATGTCGATGCCGAGCTCCAGCGAGCTCGTGGCGACCAGAGCCGGGAGTCGTCCGGCTTTTAGCTCCTCCTCGATCTCGAGGCGCTGCTCGCGGGCGATGCTGCCGTGGTGGGCGCGGACGAGGTCTTCGCCGGCCAGCTCGTTGAGGCGCTGTGCGAGTCGCTCGCTGAGGCGACGGCTGTTGGTGAACACGATCGTGCTCTTGTGCGAGCGGATCAGCTCGAGGATGCGCGGATGGATGGCCGGCCAGATGCTGCTCCGGGCCTCCGGGCTGATCGCCGGGCCACCGGGCTGCTGCTCCTGGGGCAGGACCTCGCCGAGCGCCGCCATGTCGTCGACCGGGACGACGACCTCGAGCTCGAGGGGCTTGCGGGTGCCGGCGTCGACGATCGTCACCTCGCGGTCCGGTCCGATGCCGCCGAGGAAGCGGGCGATCGTATCGAGCGGCCGCTGGGTGGCGGACAGGCCGATGCGTTGCGGTGGTTCCGTGCCGGCGGCGGGGTCGCGCAGGTGCTCCAGGCGCTCCAGCGTCAGGGCGAGGTGGGCGCCGCGCTTGGTCCCGGCGATGGCGTGGACCTCGTCGATGATGACGTGCTCGACGGCCCGCAGGATCTCGCGCGCCTGGCTGGTCAGGAGCAGGTACAGGCTTTCGGGGGTCGTGATGAGGATGTCGGGCGGGTGGCGGGCGATCTCCCGACGGTCCTCGGTCGGCGTGTCGCCGGTGCGGCTGGCGACCGTGATCCTTGGTGGCTCGTCGCCGTGCTTCTGCGCTGCGAGGCCGATGCCGGTCAGTGGCGCACGCAGGTTGCGTTCCACGTCGTAGGTGAGTGCCTTGAGCGGCGAGACGTACAGGACGCGGACGTGGCCGGGGTCGGCGCGAGTCGGTTCCGGGCTGGGGTCCCGGGCGAGGCGATCGAGGGCATAGAGGAATGCAGCGAGCGTCTTGCCGCTGCCGGTCGGGGCGTGGATGAGCGTGTGCTCGCCCCGGGCGATGGCCTCCCAGCCACGGGTCTGGGCTTCGGTCGGCGCCTCGAAGCTCGCCTCGAACCAGGCCCGCACGGCCGGCGAGAAGGGCGCGAGTGGATCGGCTGCGATGGTCTTCGCCACGGACCATCGAGTATAGGTCCCGCGTGATGTTTCGACCAGGTGTTCCAAATCGCGGTCCGGCGCCCGCCGCCCGCCGCCGCCCCCCGGCGATTGCTGCGAGCGATCGATTTCGGCGCGAACCCGCTCCGGCGCGCGCAATGATCGCTACCGGCGATCGCTCGGGGCGGAGGCGTCGGGCGAACGGGCCTCGTGATCGCTCTGTGCGATCGAAACGGACGTTGGCGGACTCGGACCGTGGCTTCGGCCCGAAAACGATCACCCTGAGCGATCACCTCGGAAGTCCTGCCGGTACTCGGTCGCGTGGCCGCGCTTGCCGACCGCCGTGATCACGCCAACGCCGCGCAGGCAGTAGGTCATCTGCTGCGCCGTGCGTCGCGGAAGCTTCAGCATCACGGCGAGATCGGCACTCGTGAATGGGTCTGGGAGGCCGTCGGGCAACAGGCAGGCGAGGTCCTCGCCGCTAGTGATGATGATCCGGTCGACGACCTCGACCAGCCTGCGCTCGACGACGGTCCAGCCCCTGCGACGCCAGCATCGGCCCGGGTCGTGGCGCCGGTACTCCTCCTCGAGCGTCAGGAGGACCTCGATCTCGAAGCGAGGATGTGCCACGAGACCGGGGAAGCTCACCAGCTCCGACACCAGGTCGGGGAGGCTGCCGTGCTTTGGCGAACGACGGCGGGACACGACCATGCCGTCGGCGTCGACCTGCACGATCCACCGATCGACGGCGATCGGATGCACGATCCGAACGCTGTGGCCGCGCGCCAGCAGGGCCGTGATCTTGGGCTTCATGCCTGAGAAGCCGCGGGTCTGGATCTCGATGAGCAGCTCACCCCGGACCAGGTCGACCACGTAGCCGTCGACGGCGACCTCGGCACGATCACCCGCTCGGGCGTACCAGCGCTTGAGGGAGGCGTGCAGCGGCTTTTCGCGCAGGGTTCCGATCCGGATCGCGGCGTCCAGCACGGGCCCGATCGTAGACCCCGCGGCGCCCCGACGATCGCTCCGAGCGATCGATTTCGGCGCGAACCCGCTCCGGCGCGCGCCACGATCGCTGCGCGGCGATCGATCGGGGGCGGAGGCGTCGGACGAACGGGCCCCGTGATCGCTCTGCGCGATCGAAACGGACGTTGGCGGACTCGGACCGTCGCTTCGGCCCGAAAACGATCGCTGCGAGTGATCGCCAGCAAAGCCGGCACAACGGACGGTCGAACCCCGGGTGCTGTACTCGTCTCGCATGAGCGACGTCCAGCTCAGTCGGAAGAGCGCCGGCACGGCAAATGGCCGGCGAACTCGGGCCGTCATGCGCGTCGCACTCGGGGACCTCGACCGAGCCCGTCGCGACGCCGGCATCTCGCTGCGTCGTCTCGCGGAGGCGTGTGGTGTAAGCCAGCCCTACCTGAGCCAGGTCTTTGCGGGCGACCGCGAGCCGAGCATCGCGGTGCTCAACGCGGTCGCAAGCGCTCTTGGCGGCGATCTCTCGGTGCGCTTCTATCCAACCACTGGTCCTGCGATCCATGATCGTCTGCAAGCCCCGATCGTCGAGGAGCTGCTGAGGATCGCCAACCGGTCGTGGGATCGGTCGGTCGAGGTCGCCGTCTTTCGGCCGGCGCGCGGGTTCATCGACCTCGTGCTGAACCGCGAGGAGCCGATCTCGTTCGTGGCCGGCGAGGTCCAGACCCGGCTCGATCGACTCGAGCAGATGATCCGTTGGTCGCAGGACAAGGCGAACTCGCTGCCGTCATCAGAGCTGTGGAGGACGGTCGAAGGCGCTCCGCGCATCGACCGCCTGCTGGTGCTTCGATCCACGACGGCGATGCGCGAGGTCGCCCGACGGTTCGTGGACACGCTTCGCACGGCCTACCCGGCCGGGACCGCAGACGCGTACCGCGCCCTCACCGAGCCCGATGTGCCCTGGCCCGGGAACGCGATCCTCTGGGCCGACGTCCACGGCGACGTCGTCCGGATCCTCGACGCACCGCCGAGAGGGATCGCGCTCGGCCGGTGATCGGCGGTCGATCGGCTGATACGCGCCAGCTAAGCGGCGCTGCGTAGGGTAGGCGTCGACGCCGATCGATCGTCGCCCGCCGCGTGAGGTGTGTGGCATGCGTCGCTTGATCTGCATCCCGCTAGTCCTGGTCGGCCTGCTCGTCGCGGGGCTGGTCGCGCCGGCGGGGGTCCTCGCGCGGTCACCGGATGGCCCGGCCCGCGAGGTCGTCACGTTCATCAGCCGCGACGAGCTCGTTCGGACGGGGCGGATCAGACCGGCCGCGCCGGTCGCCGCGCGCGAAGCCGTCAGCGCGCAGGCCGCTCCGTGCCTGTGGGACTGCATCTATGTCACGAATCGGAGGTACCTGCGGACCCTCAAGCCCTTCGTCACGATGGTCCAGGGCAACGGTCCGGCGACCATCGCCATCGATATCAGCAGGACCGTCGCGAACTCGTTCTCGGCGTCCGTCGGCGTGAGCGCCCAGGTGGTCTCGGCCGGGGTCGGCTTCAACGTGCAGCGCTCGGAGAGCGTCGCGTATCGCTCGAGCACGACCGTTCCCAGTGGGGCGTGCTGGTCGATCCGCGCGTACAACGTCTTCTTCGAATACGGCTTCGAGGTGTGGCAGGAGCCGTTCATCGGCCCGGATCGGCGGATCGGGTCGGGCAGCGCCCGGGACTTCCGCGGCATCGAGTTCAAGCTCTCGCGGTTCTGCTGACCTCCCGCGCGGCGGTGAGAGGACTCGCGCTCGGGGTGCTCGCGCTGGCGCTACTCGCCTGCGCGAGCTCGCCGATTCCGGACGGGTCGGAGCCGGCCCGGAGCGCCACGGTCGCCGCGACCTGGGCGGCCGATGACGGTTCGCTCGTGGTGCTGAACGTGGTCGTGGCGCCGCGCACCCGGCTCGACGAGCTGCCGCGCGTCGCCCGCGGGCTGCGAGCGCGTCATCCGACGAGCCGCGTCATCGTGCAGGTCTTCGCGTCGGCGGCCGGCCCGGAACGGTTCATGGTCGGGCATGTCCCGAGCGGCACCGAGCCGCTCGCCGTCGGACGACGGCCGCCGAGCCTGATCGGGACCTACGACTTCCCACCGATGGCGGGACGTTGAGCCAAGATCGCCGTCGGGTCGATCGAGGCGATGTCCGAATCCGCGTCCGCGACGTCGAACCCGGCACGCGTCAGCAGGCGGCGCGCGATCGAGGCACGCTCGCGGACGTCGAGCGGATCGAACGGATCGCGCTCCGCGACGGTCACCTCGGTGGCGAGGTCGACGTCGCCCGGGCGCATGCCCTCGACATGCGTGCGGAGCATCGCCGTGGCGAGCCCGAGCCGTCGATGGTCGGGGGCCACGCCGATCGCAAGGATGTCGGACCGAGGCGCCTCGTCGGCGTGCCGCGAGACGACCACCCCGACCACGCCTGACCCGACGACCGCGGCCGTGACCCGCGCGCCGTCGGCGAGGGCCGCCGCCACGATGGCGTGACCGTCGGCGGGCGCCGCCGGCGGGACGACCCACGGAGCGAGCGTCAGCCGGGACCAGGTGTCGGCATCGACCGAGGCGAGCACCGTCGGAGCGCCACGGACCGGCCCGGCACCGTCACCCGACACGGGGACGGGGTCCGCGAGCGGATCCCACCAGCCACGCGCCCGAGCCTCGCGGAGCAGCCGCGGCACCAGCGCCCGACGCACGACCTCCGCCACAGCCGTCGAGCCGGCCTCCGCGGACGCCTGCGCGGCAGTGAACGGGACCCCGGCATTCGGGGCGTCGTCGAACGACTCCGGGAGCGGCGCCTGTCCGTACCGTGCCGCCTCGGACGACCATCGCTCCCGCCAGTCGGGCGACGTCGACGCCGGGACCTCCCGGTGCGCGCCGGCCAGCCACGTCAGCGTCCAGGTCCGCGGCACCACCCGGTAGGCGTCGTAGCCGCCGCCACCCGTCGCCAGCCACCGACCACCCGCGTACCGATGCGCCAGCCGGTCGACGAGTCGCGCCGCGGCACCGTGGGCCGTGGTCGTCACGTTCAGGTGCGCCAGCGGGTCCCAGGCGTGCGAGTCGGCGCCGTGCTGCGACACGATGAGGTCCGGTCCGAACGCCGCGGCCAGCTCGGGGAGCAGCGCCTCCAGCACCGGCGACCCACGCTCCCTCTCCGGTACCCGGCAGCAGCGGCACGTTCACCGACGTCCCCGCGGCGTCGCCCTCGCCGATCTCCCACGCCTCCCCGGTGCCCGGGAACAGAACCCGGCCGGTCTCATGGATCGAGAACGTCAGCACGCCCGGGTCGGCCCAGTGGATCGCCTGCACGCCGTCGCCGTGATGCACGTCGAGGTCGATGTACATCACCCGCAGGCCATCGCGCCGCGCGCGCGCCACAGCCAGCGCCGGGTCGTCGTAGATGCAGAAGCCCGACGCCCGGTCGGGCATCGCGTGATGCAGCCCGCCGCCGGGATGGAGGGCATGCTCCTCGTCGCCGCGCAGGATCGCCTCGATCGCCCGGAGCGAGCCACCGGCCACGGCCGCTCCGGCGTCGTGCATGCCGGCGAACGCAGGGTTGTCAGACGAGCCGATGCCCGCCTCGGGAAACCCGAACGGGTCGAACGAGAACCGCCGGACCACGTCGACGTACTCGGGCAGATGCGCCAGCAGCAGATCGGCATCCGGCGCCGGCTCAGGAGCGAGGCCCGGCGACGCCCCGACCGATCGCAACAGGTCGATGCCCGGCCCGAACCGCCGCGGCGTGAGCGGGTGCTCCGGTCCGAAGTCGTACTCGGTCGAGCGCGGGCCGAAGACGAGCAGCATGCGTGGCACGATACCCGCCGATGGAACGCGTCTACACCACGCCGCTCCTCGACAAGCTGGGCATCAGGCCGGGCATGCGCGTGGCCATCATCGAGGTCCCGGACGAGGTCAACGACGAGTTCCGCGCGCACATCCGCGACCGAACGACCGACCTGACCGAGGGCTGGCCCGAGCCCGACACGGACGTCGTCCTCCTCGGCGCCGACACGCCCGAGGGGCTCGCCCCGTTGACCGACCTCGTCGTACGAATCCGCCCCAATGGCGCGATCTGGGTCGTGTCGCGCAAGGGCAAGGCCGCGACGCTCCGCTACGAGCAGTTGCTCCACGCAGCGAAGGCCGCCGGGCTGGTCGACAACAAGGTCGCGTCGTTCTCCGCCACGCACACGGCGCTCCGGCTGGTGATCCCGCGCGCGCTCCGCCCGACTGCCTGACCTCCGCGTACACCGACGGCCGCGCTACCATCCGCGCATGCAGGACCTCGGCATCGTCCTCATCATCGTCCTCGTCCTCGTGCTGCTGTGGCGCGGCCCGAAGACGCTCCCCAAGCTCGGCAACGCGCTCGGGCGCGGCGTGCGCGAGGCGCGCGACGAGGCGTCGAAGGTGCAGGCCGATATCCAGAACCGCACGTCCGACGAGTCGGCCACGCCGGACTCGACTACGACGGACACGACCGCGACCGACCCTACCGACCGCCCCCCACCGAGCACGTGACGCCCGACGAGCTCGGCGCCCTCACCCGGCGGCCGGGGCCGGGTTCCCATCGGACGACCATCGAGGTCGGCGGCATCGGCACCGATACCCTCGCCGACCTGCCGCCGACGCGCGATGGGCTCCTGTTCGTCGGGCTCAACCCGTCGCCGGTCAGCGTCGAGGCCGGTCATTACCACCAGGGCCGTCTCGGTCATCGGTTCTGGAGCCGACTGATGCAGGTCGGCATCATCCCGGCAGGGACTGACCTCGCCCTGGCGGACGACGCGCTGGTCGCGGCCGGCCATGGCATCACCGATATGATCAAGCGGCCGTCGGCGCGCGATGAGGCGAGCGACGAGGAGCTGCGCCATGGGGTCGGCCCGCTGTGGCAGAAGATCGCGCTGTGGCGCCCCGGCGCGGTGGTGTTCATCTACAAGCGCGCGGCGCAGATCGCCGCCGGCCGGCCACTCGCCGAGCCGTGGGGTCGGATCGAGGACGTGGCGCTCGCCGGTCGGCCGTGCTTCCTGATGCCGGGTCCGTACGCGTCGACCGAGCAGGTCGACGAGGGGCTCAACCTGCTTCGGAACCTGTCGGTGTCGCTGCCGGTGGATCGTCCGTAGGCGACGGCAGGCCGAGCACGAACGCCGCGAGCAGCAGCAGCCACGCGATCGTGGACGCGGCGAATGTGACCTCGCCCACCGCGAACCCGTCGGGGATGCCGATCGTCGATAGGACACTTCCGACCAATCGAATCACGAACAGGATGACGATCGCGACTGCCGCCGCAGCCCAGGCCCGGCGCGGCTGCTCGGCGGCGATCCACCCGCCGAGCGACATCGCCAGCAGGTACGCCCAGGCGAGCGTCACCATCAGGCTGAGAACGAGGCCGATGGCCAGCTGAACCAGGGCGACCGGTGGTAGCCCCGTGGGATCCGACATCACTTGGAACACGACCGACAGCGAGATCACGCCGCTGACAATGGATAGCGCCACGATCCAGATCATCAACGGCCGCTCCGCCTGTGATCGCTCCCGCCGACGCGCCGCGGCAAGCCCCGCACCCACATAGAGGATCGCGAACAACGAGAGCAGGGTCGTGAAGACCAGGTACGCGAAGTCGGCCGGCGACGTCACCTCCTCCGCTGACGAGAGCGACAGCAGGAACGTCCGGATCGGGGTCTCGAATGCATCGAGAAGCTCAGCCACCGCGAGCAGCGCCAGCCCGAAGACCAGCAACGGCATCGTCCGATGCGCCCGCGGCTGCCGCAGAAACAGCACTGCGCCGAGCAGCGGCGTGACCACGGACGGCACGAGCGCAGCGACGAGGAGCCAAAGGTTGGCGGGATCGAAGATCGGGAAGTCGCCCAGCCAGCGGCGGATGTCGGACCAGCCCGTGATGAGCGCGACGAGGAGGAACGCGTAGAACCCGGGCGCGACGCGTGTTACCGCGTCGGGTAGGTGGGGTGGGCGCGCCTCGGGGATCGGCGGCGACTCGGTGAGGGGCTCGTTCACGCGCGAAAGTCTAGCGAGCGTGTCCACCGAGCCAGATGGCATCGGGCGCGACGGCCCGCAGCCGCTCGATCGATGCCTGACGCGCCGCCTCGTCGACCGGGCCCGGGACCGACCGAGCCCCGCGCACGCCGTCGATATCACCAGTGATGGCGAACCGCCCCTCCCCGACCGCGAACGCGATGTGGTCCGGTGTCGGGCCGGGCGTGGCCACGACCCGGATCGGGACGTCGACCGCCGGGATCGCCGCCCCGTCCTCGACCTCGACGACCGGGTACGGCAGGTGCCGGCCGCCGCCTGGACCGACCAGCACCTCGACGCCGAGCTGCTCGCGGAGCGACTCCGCTCCCGCCGCGTGATCGGAGTCGGCGTGGGTCAGCGCGACCGCCACGATCCGACCGCCTCGGGTCCGTGCCTCCTCGACGGCCCGGTCGAGGGCAGGACCGGTCGGGTCGCCCGGGTCGATCAGCACGCACCGTTCCCGCCCGACCAGGTACGCCTCGATCGGCTGGCCTGCCACGCCGCCGCCGGCCGGCATCTCGATCCGCACGATGTCATCGGCGACGGCCTCGACGACGATCCCGCCGAGACGCCCCGGGACCAACCGCGACCGGATCTCCTCGATCGACTTGACGTGCAGGAGCTGCGCCAGCGTCGTCGACGTCGGCAGCCACATGCCGAGCTCGCCGCGAGCCATCGACTCGAGCGCGGCGAGCGGTCGATGCCAGGCGTGGGCCGCCACCTCCTCGCCGACCAGCGACGCCTCCGCGCCGTCGGGCGCCATCGCCGCGAAGAAGCGGGCATCGAACCGGCGCTCGAGGATCGGTGGCGTGACCCAGCGGGACAGCGGGACGAGGAGGTCGGTGCGCAGGGTCAGCTGTAGCTCGTCGGCGATCGACGCGAACGCATCGGGCGATGCCAGCAGCCGATCGCGCGCGCCGGCCAGGTCGACCCCGGGCGGGTGGTCCGCCAACAGGATGCCGACCTCCTCGAAGGCCTCGCGGATGGCGGCGACATGGGCCGCCAGCGCCTCGTCCGGCGCGAGGTCACCGCCGAGCGCCGCCGCGGCATCGTCCGCGGTCGTGGTGCACCGCGCCAGCAGACCGGGGTCGGCATCGGACCGATCGACACGCCCGCCCGGGAAGACGTGCACGTCGGGCGCGAACGCCATCGACGCCGGCCGGTGGGTCAGCAGCGCCTCCAGCCCGTCCGGGCCGTGCCGGAGCAGCACCACGGTCGCCGCAGGTCTCGGAGTGGACACGCTGGCCATCGTACGAGGCTGTCTCCCGGCGGACATCCCAACCACCGATGCGACGAAATCGGCGCATTCGGTGTCGAACCTGGGACGATCGTGCACGGCCTCGAGTCGGCACGAGCGGGATCGACGGCCCGCCTGCACGGATGCCCGCCTGTCAACCCGTTAAGCGACGAAATCGTCGCATCGCTGGGCGACGCGGTCCCCCGCGCGCCGATCGAGAGCGACGCCCCTACGGCGTGGCGGTCAGCTGGTCGACCAGGCGCTCGGCGGTCGTGACCGGCAGCGCGCAGACGAAATCGCGACAGACGTAGGCGGTCGGCCGGTCCTCGATCATCGGCCGGTCGTGCAGCAGCGCGATCTCGGATGTGCCCGCGACTTCGGGGGCGGCGGCCGCCAGCACCTGGAACGGCCGCCACGTAGACCAGACCGGCCCTAACAGCTCGCGGGTCGTGGGTTCGGCCGGATCGCCGACCACCGCGACCTCCACCGCATCGCCGGCCGCGAACGCCGCCGCTACGAGCCACTGGGCGAAGCCGGTCGGGTAACGGGCCAGGTACGGCGCGACCGTGCCGATCGCCCGTTCCGCCGCGTCCCGGTAGCGGCCCTCACCGGTGAACGCCGCCAGCCGCAGCAAGACGGTCGTCGCCATCGCGCCGCCCGACGGCACCGCGTTGTCCTGCGGGTCCTTGGGCCGGGTGATGAGCCGCTCGTGGTCGACGGCCGTGTCGAAGAAGCCACCGGCCGGGTCGGCGAACCGGTCGAGGATCGCGTCGGCGAGGCCCCGGGCGAGCGTGAACCAGCGCTCGTCGAAGGTCGTCTCGTACAGCGAGAGGAGCCCCTCCGCGAGATGGCTGTAGTCCTCGAGGACGCCCGCCCCGACCGCCCGGCCGTCCTTCCACGACCGCCGAAGCGAACCGTCGTCCCCGAGCAGGCCACCCACGATCGCGTCGGCAGCCGCAACGGCCGCGGCCGTGTACCGCTCCTCCCCGAGCAGGCGGCCGGCCTCCGCGAACGCCGCGATCGCCAGCCCGTTCCACGCCGCCAGCGCCTTGTCGTCGCGGGCTGGCTGGGCGCGACCCGACCGCCGCTCGAGCAGCGTCGCTCGCGACGCCGCCAGTGCCGCCTCGGCCGCCGCATCGCCGCGCGGCCCGACGCGCGACAGGATCGTGACGTCCTCCCAGTTGCCCTCCTCGGTGACGCCGTACGCCGTCGCGAACGCGGTGGCGGCCTCCGCCCCGAGCGCCTCGCGGATCTCCGGCGCCCGCCACGTGAAGGTGAGTCCCTCGATGCCCTCGGTGTCGGCGTCCTGGCTCGCGGCGAACGCGCCGTCGTCGCGACACAGCTCGCGGAGCATGTAGTCGAGCACGCCGATGGCGACGTCCCGATACCGATCGCCGGTCTCGCCCTCGACCACGGCCGCGGCATGCAGGTACGTGCGCGCGAGCTGGGCGTTGTCGTACAGCATCTGCTCGAAGTGCGGGACGAGCCAGTGGGCATCGGTGGCGTAGCGGTGGAAGCCGCCGCCGAGCTGGTCGCGGATGCCGCCGTCGGCCATCCGGTCGAGCGTGAAGCGCACCATCGACTCGGGCGCTCGATCGCCGGCCGCCATCCGTCGGAGCAGGTACTCGAGGGTCATCGGCTGCGGGAACTTCGGCGGGCCACCCCACGACCCGTTGCGCGTGTCGAACGAGGCATCCAGCGCCGCGTTGACGCCCTGGAAGAACTCGGCGTCGATCACGACCTCGCCGCCCGGCGCCGCCGCCCGCTGCTGCTCGACGAGCGCGGAGACCAGTCGCTGCCCGGCCGCCGTCGACCTCGCCGCGCTGCGCTCCGCCACGCCTCCGACACCCCCTCGAGGACCTGCCGGAACGAGGGCATGCCGTGACGCGGCTCGTCCGGGAAATAGGTGCCGCCGTAGAAGGGGTGGCCATCGGGCGTCAGGAACACCGACATCGGCCAGCCGCCGCTGCCGGTCATCGCCTGGACCGCGCCCATGTAGATCGAGTCGAGGTCGGGCCGCTCCTCGCGGTCGACCTTGATCGACACGAACCGATCGTTGAGCAGCCGTGCCGTCGTCTCGTCCTCGAACGACTCGCGCTCCATGACGTGGCACCAGTGGCAGGCGGCGTAGCCGATCGACAGGAAGATCGGGCGGTCGAGTAACGCCGCGCGCGCCAGCGCGTCCCCTCCCCACGGCATCCAGTCGACCGGGTTCGACGCGTGCTGGAGCAGGTACGGGCTGGTCTCGCCCGCGAGGAGGTTGGGCATGGTCCGATGGTACCGCCGGACGCCGGAGCGCCTTTGTGGTGCGAATCGGCACCGCAACTCACAGATATCGAACGGATACGTCGCGGATAACGCCCTTGAGATATGGTGTAGGTCGCTCTGCACGTCTAGGCTCATTCCGGCCAGGCGCGTTGATGGAGTGACCGCCGGTCAGTGGGGGCTGCCCGTGGTGGAGAACGTGCCGTCGTGAGACGGCTGATCATCGGACTCCTCGCCGCTCTGCTCGGGTCGGGCATCGTTGTGCCCGCGGCCGTCGCCGCGGCGCCGCCCACGGGTGTGGCAAAGGTCGTGCTGATCGTCGGACCCGCCGGCGCCGCCACGGACCGGTATCGAGCCCAGGCCCGCGAGGCCGCCAAGCTGGCGCGGCGCTACACCCCCGACGTCACCGAGATCTACTCCCCCGACGCCACGTGGCCGGCCGTCAAGCAGGCCCTCCAGGGCGCGAGCCTCGTCGTCTACATGGGCCACGGCAACGGCTGGCCGAGCCGCTACCGCGACGAGCTGTACCGACCGACCCAGAACGGGTTCGGCCTGAACCCGTCGGCCGGCGGGGGCGACGGCACGCATCAGTACTTCGGGGAGGCGAAGATCGCCGAGAGCGTCCAGCTCGCCCGGAACGCGGTCGTGCTGCTCAACCACCTGTGCTACGCGTCGGGCAACACCGAGCCCGGTCTGCCCGAGGGCTCGCTCGAGGACGCCAGGCAGCGCGTCGACAACTTCGCCGCCGGCTTCATCGCCGCGGGCGCCGCGGCGGTCGTCGCCGAGGCATACGGGACGCCGAACCACATGGTGAAGACCGTCCTCGCCGGTCGGTCGCGCATCGAAACGGCGTGGCGCAAGGCGCCGACCGCGAACGGCAACAGCTTCGGTTTCGAGAGCCTCCGAAGCTCGGGCTACGTCGCCGAGATGGACCCCGAGAACGGCGACTCCGGCTTCCATCGCTCGATCGTCCTCAAGCGCGGGCTGGCCGCGACCGACGTTCTGCGCAACGCGCGTGGCAATGCGAGCCGCAGCGCCGTGCCACGCATCGACCCGGCCGAGCTCGTGCCGAGCCTTGCCGGGACCGGGCTGGCGATCAAGACGCCGCGGCTCCCGCGGAACGCCGCCGGCCGGCCGCTGTGGTACCGCATCCCGTACACGATCGCGGACCGCGACCAGCTGCCCGACGACCTGCAGGCCAGCGTCCGCTGGGACCCGCTCGACCCGGATGCGGCACCTGCCGATCCCGAGGCCCGGCCCGACTTCGGGCTGGTGATGGCCGAACGCGTCGGCGACGTCGTCGCACCGGTCGGGCTCGAGGTGTCGAAGAAGTACCTGTCCGTCAAGGTCACCGCCCCGACCGCGCCCGGTCGCTACCGGCTGTCGGTCACGCTCCACGACAAGGACGGCGTGGCGTTCGATGACGTCAGCCAGGCGATGGTCCGGTCGCTGATCGTCCGGCTGACCGGCCCGCACGACGCCGGCGTCGTGGCGCCCGCGTCGGTCGACGTGGCCCCCGGCGACACGCACAAGCTGTCGGTCTGGGTGACGAACCTCGGCCGTGGCGATTGGGGCCACGCCGCGATCCCCGGCGAGCGGACCGTCGACAACGCTCGCAACCCGAGCATGATCGCCCAGGCGACCCGCGCCCGGATCGTCGGGACGTGGGTGCCGCTCGGTGGCATCGACGATCCCGCCCAGGTCGAAGCCGCTGCGGCCGCGGCGGTCACGCCGACCGAGCTGCCGGCGGGCTTCGCGCCGCGCGACGTCGTCCGGGCGGAGCTCGTGATGTATGCGCCGACGACGCCCGGCGACTACCTGCTGCTCGTCGACATCCTCACGCCGGAGATCGGCTCGCTCGCGGCACAGGGCGTCGAACCGACGGTCGTCCGGGTCCATGTCGCCGAGGCTGCCGCGGCCACTCCCGCGCCATCCGCAGAGTCGAGCGCGGCCCCGTCCGCCGCGGCAAGCGCAGCACCGGAGGCAGCGCCCAGCCGCCCCTGATCGCCCGCGGGTGATCGCTCCCTGCGATCGTTTTCGGCTCCAACGGCAAGCTGCGCTCGTATCGATGGCTCCGCGCGATCGATCGGCGCCCGGATCGACCGCCCGCGGCCCGATTGATTACTCCCAGCGATCGCCACCGGCGCGGCCGCCTGCTTGAGCCGGAAATCGATCGCTCCCGGCAATCACGGAACGGAGTGGGGTTCTCGCCGTACGATGCGCGACGAGATGCCCAGATCCAACGCCGTCCGGGGCTTCCTCCCGTCGAGCAACGGACTGCATTTCGCGAACCGGTTCGCGCCCGGGCCCGACGGTCCGGCTCGGGTTCATCGACCCGCGCGTGGTCGGGTGTCGGTGACGCCGACGCCGGTCTGTGCGGCGGGATGAGCTGGTTCGTGCGCGAGCGCTTCGAGGCGGGCTTGCCGATCCCCTCGGACACGACCGCGCCCGACAATGGTTCGCTCCTGTTCCGGTCGATCGTCCGCCGCCAGGTCCTGTCGCTCGACTGGTTGCGGGGCCCGCTGCGGTTCTGGCTGGCGGCGTCGTCGTCGCCGGAACGCCTGCAGCGCCGGACCCTCGATGTCGAACTGCCCCAGATCCGCTTCGACGATCGACGGCGGCCGACTGGCGTTGGTCGGTTTGATCCGACACCACGGCATCAACCCGTTCCACCTGCCCAAGGACCACACGGTCCTGGCGTTCGGCTACGACGTCGACACCGCGTCGCGCTCGACCACGCTCCGCCTCTACGACCCGAACCACCCGGACCGCGACGACGTGTCGCTGACCCTCTCGCACGACGGCTTCCGCCAGTCGACCGGCGAGCCACTGATGGGTCTGATCCGCCTCTAGCCTGACGCGCCTCGCGGTTGACACCGACCCCGCGCGCCCTATCCTAAAGTCGTCAGACGACTGACGACCTTGCACTTCCCGGGAGGGCGCGCCGAACGGTGTACGCCATCGGCTGTGACGTGGGATCGCAGAGCCTCAAGGGCACGCTGCTCGATCCGTCGGGCGCGGTCGTCGCCCAGGCTTCGGCCGCGTACGACGTCGACTACCCCCACCCCGGCTGGGCCCAGCAGGACGTGCGCGACTGGCGCGACGCGCTGGGCCGCGTGGTCGGTGGCCTGCTCGAGACTGCGAACGTCGCGCCGGCGAACGTGGCGACGCTGGGCCTTGCCTCCCAGGTCGACGGCCTCGTCGCCGTCGATGCCGATGGCGAGCCGCTCCACCCGGCCATCATCTGGCTCGACCGACGGGCGGTCGCCCAGGCCGGTGCCATCGACGGTCTCGACCCGGCATCGATCCGCCGGATCACCGGGCTGAACCTGGATGCCTCGCACGTCGCGCCGAAGATCCTGTGGCTTCGCGATGCGCATCCCGACGTCTTCGAGCGCGCTGTCGGACTCCTCCTCCCCGGCAGCGCGCTCGTCGCCTGGCTCACCGGCGAGCGCGTCCTCGACCACGCGAACGCGTCGTCGACGCTGCTGTACGACGTGGCCGAGCGCGGCTGGTCGTCGCCGATGCTCGACGCCACGTCGCTCGACACGACCCGGCTCGGCTCGATCGAGGCGGCCTCGACCGTGGTCGGCACCCTGCGGCCGACGGCCGCCAAGGCGATCGGCCTGACGCCGTCGACCCGGGTCGTGGTCGGCACGGGCGACGAGCACGGCGCCAGCCTCGGCGCCGGCGGCATCCGACCCGGGATCGTCATCGACATCACGGGCACCGCCGAGCCGGTGGCCGTCGCCGCGACCGAGCCGGTCATCGACGAGACCGGGCTGGTCGAGACGCACGGCCACGCCGACCCGCGCGTCTGGCTGGTCGAGAACCCCGGGTTCGTGTCGGGCGGCAGCGTCCGCTGGTTCCAGGACCTGTTCGGTGGCGGCGTGACCGTGGCCGACCTCGACGCGGAAGCCGCCGCCGACACGAGCCCCGGCGCCGACGGCGTCACGTTCCTGCCGACCCTGTCCGGCGCCACCGCACCGCGCTGGAACGATCGCGCGCGCGGCGTGTTCGCCGGCCTCTCCCTCAACCACGGCCGGGCCGACCTGTACCGCGCGGTCCTCGAGGGCTGCACGTTCGCCCTGCGGGACATCGTGGACCGGCTCGACGAGATGGGGCTCGGGGCGGACGAGATCCGCGTCGTCGGGGGCGGGGCGCGGAGCCGCCTCTGGCTCCAGATGAAGGCCGACGTGACCGGGCGGACCGTCCGCGTCCTGACGACCGACGAGTCGACGGCGTTGGGTGCGGCGATGCTCGCCGGCGTCGGAGCCGGCACCTTCGCCGATCTCGACGAAGCCGTGGAGCGCCTGGCGACGCTCGGCCCGGTCGCGTACGAGCCCGACCCGACGACGACGACCGCATATGCCGACGCGTACGGTCGGTACCGCGAGCTGTTCGACGCCGTCGAACCCGGCTTCTCGGGGACGACCGCGTGACGGGCCGCATCGGTCTCCCGGATGCGACCGCGCTCGACGAGCTGCGCGAGCGGGTCCGCGGCGGTGACCGTCGTCCGATCGGGATCCGCCGCATCCGGGTCGGCCCCGACGTCCTCGACTGCGTGGCCGACGACGTCGCCGAGATCCGCCGGCCGGGCGACGTCCTGGTCGTGATGGACCACACGCTCATGCACCGTCGCGGCGACGACCTCAAGGCCGGTGTCGTTGCCGCCCTGTCCGAGCGGTTCGCGACGCGCACGGCCGTCCTGGGCGTAACGGGCGAGGACCTGCACGCCGACGAGGCAGCGAGCGCCGAGCTCGACACCCACATCGCCGGCGTCGGCTGCATCGTGGCGGTCGGTTCGGGGACGATCACCGACCTGGCCAAGGACGCCTCGATGCGGGCCGGCGACATCCCGTTCGTGGTGGTCCAGACGGCCGCCTCGGTCAACGCCTTCACGGATGACATGGCGGTCCTGCTCCGGGACGGCGTCAAGCGCACGGTGCCGTCGCGCTGGCCGGACGTCGTCATCGCCGACCTCGACGTGCTGGCGTCGACGCCGCACGTGATGCACCTGGCCGGGTTCGGCGAGCTGTGCTCGATGTTCACCGCCCCGGCCGACTGGTACCTCGCCCATGCCACCGGCATGGACGACGCGTTCGACCCGACGGTCGTCGGCGCTCTTCCGCGACGGCGCCGACGACGTCCTCGCCTCGGCGTCGCGCATGCGCACGATCGACCGCGACCCCGAGATGCTCGCCGAGCTGGCCGGTCGGATGGGCCTGACCGGCATCGCGATGGGCGTGGCCGGGCGGACCGCGCCGCTGTCGGGCACGGAGCACCTCGTGAGCCACCTCCTCGACATGCACGCAGCCGCCGGCGGACGCGAGACCGCGCTGCACGGGGCGCAGGTCGGTGTCGCCAGCGTGCTGGCCGCGACGATCTGGCATGACACGCTCGAGCGGTTCGACCCGCACGTCCTCGAGGCCGGAGAGCGCGACGCCCGACACCGGTCGGGTCGAGGCGCAGGTTCGCGAGGCCTTCGACCCGATCGACCCAAGCGGTCGCATGGCGGACGAGTGCTGGCGGGATGTCCGCCGGAAGGTCGAACGCTGGACCGCGAAGCGGACGGAGATCGCGGCGTTCGTCGACGACTGGGAGCGCCACAAGGCTGCGCTCCGAGACCTCGTCGCCACGCCGGAGCGCTTGCGAACCGCCCTGAACGAGGCGGGTGCCCCGGCGACGGTCGGTGACCTCGACCCGCCGGCCACCGCAGCGGTCGTCCGATGGGCGCTGGGGGCGCTGCCGCTGATGCGCGATCGCTTCACGGTCGCCGACCTGCGCTTCCTCGCCGGCGACTGGAACCCCGCGACCATCGACCGCCTGCTCGATCGATCCGGGATCTTGGAGGGCGCGACGTGACGGCGGGCCGACCCGACCGGATGTTCGACGGCTACGTCTTCGACCTCGACGGGACGCTGTACCTGGGCGACGGGCTGCTCCCGGGCGCCGCCGACGCACTGGCCGCGATCCGCGACCACGGCTCGCGCGTCGCGTTCCTCACCAACAAGCCGCTCGATGCACCATCGACGTACGCCGCGAAGCTGAGCGACCTCGGCATCCCGGCCGAGCCCGACGAAGTCGTCACGTCGACCGATGCGCTGATCCGCTACCTGCGCGCGCACGCGTCGGGGGCCGCGATCCTGCCGATCGCGGAGCCGCTGCTGATCGACCTCGTGCGCGACGCCGGGTTCGAGATCGTCGATCTCGACCACCCGGAGGACGCCGACCTCGTCGTCGTGTCGTGGGATCGCTCCTTCGACTACGACAAGCTGGTCGCCGCATTCCGCGCGATCCGGGCGGGCGCCCGGCTGGTCGCGACCAACCCTGACCCGTTCTGCCCCACGCCCGACGGCGACCTGCCCGACTGCGCCGCGATGCTCGCCGCGATCGAGGCGTCGACCGGCGCTACTGCAGAAGCGATCGTCGGCAAGCCGTCGATCCACATGGCCGAGACGCTGCTGGAGCGGATCGCCCTGCCACCGTCCGACACGCTGCTCGTCGGCGACCGCCTGCTGACCGACGTGCGGATGGCTCACGAGGCGGGGATGGCATCGGCCCTCGTGCTCACCGGCGCCACGCCACGCTCCGCGCTCGCCGGTTCCGCCTACACGCCCGACTACGTGCTGGATGGCGTCGCCCAGGTCCTGCCCGCCGATCGACTCGAGGAGGTGTCGTGATCGAGTTCATCTTCATGCTGACCCGCGACGACACGACGGTGTCGGACGCGAAACAGGTCTACGACACGCTCCGTGACACGGACCTGCGCTACGTGGGGTTCAAGGACATCGGCCTGCCTCCGTCCGAACTTCGAGATCTTGCCCGGACGATGCGCGCCGACGGACGCGAGGTCTTCCTCGAGGTCGTCTCGGAGCGCGCCGAGGACGAGCTCCGCAGCGTCCGGGCCGCGCTCGACATCGGCGTCGACTGGCTGATGGGCGGCACGCACGCCGACGAGGCGCTCGCCGTCCTCGATGAGGTCGGACCGCCGGGCACGTCGGGCCGGCCGAGGTACTGCCCGTTCCCCGGCCGGGTCGTCGGTCACCCGAGCATCCTTGAAGGCACGGTCGACGAGATCGCCGACAGCGCTCGCGAGCTCACGGCCCGCCCCGGTGTCGACGGCCTCGACCTGCTGGCGTACCGCTGGCAGGGCGACGTCCCGGCACTGGTCCGGGCCGTCGTCGACGCGGCGTCCGGGCCGGTCGTCGCGGCGGGCAGCGTCGATTCGGCGGAGCGCATCGACGCGCTGGCACGAGCCGGAGCGTGGGCCTTCACGATCGGCGGTGCCATCTTCGAGCGCCGGCTGCCGGCCGGCGACAGCGTCCGGGAACAGGTCGAGTGCGCCCTTGCCATGACGGCGGCGGCCGCTGGAAGGGAGGTGGTCGCTGACGGTGCCTGAGCGACCCGACCACGGCGATCACGGGGGACCAACGATCAACCGAGGAGGAGAGATGTCGAAGCGATCAACGACGATCGGACCACGCGACCCGGCGGAGATCACGGCGCTCGCCATCGAGCGACGGCTGTCGCGGCGCGGGTTCCTGATGGGCTCGGGGGCGGGGCTCGGTGCCATCGCCCTCGCCGGATGCGCGCCGCCGGCCGCCTCGGCCCCGGCGAGCAGCGCCGCCGCGAGCGCTCCGGCCGCCAGCGGCGACGCGAGCCCGTCGGCGGCGGCGTCGGCGGATCTCGGGACGGAGCTGACGCTCGCCACGTGGCCGAACTACCACGACGAGGAGGTCCTCGCCGAGTTCACGGCCACGACCGGCGTGGCGATCGACATGCAGGTGTACGGCTCGACCGAGGAGATGGAGGCCAAGATCCGGGCCGGCAGCTCGGGCATCGACGTGGTCGTTCCGTCCAACTACGCGATCGAGGGCTGGGTCAAGGACAGCCTCATCGAGCCGCTCGACTACGCGAAGCTGCCCGACTTCGTCAAGGAGGACTGGAACCCGCTGTTCATGGACCAGGCCTTCGACAAGGGCAACGCGGTCTCGATCCCCAAGAACTGGGGGACGACCGGCATCGCGTTCTGGAGCTCGAAGGTCAGCCCCGACGTCACGACCTGGAAGCAGTTCTTCGATGTCGCCGGCACGACCTACAAGGGCAAGACGCTCATCGTCGACCACCAGATCAGCTCGTTCGGCTCGGCGGCGGTGGCGATGGGCTATTCCCTCAACACCATCGACCCGACCGAGATGGCCGCGGTCGAGGCGATGCTCATCGCGCTCAAGCCGAACCTGTTCGCGATCTCGTCGGACGTGCAGCCGCCGCTGCGCGCGCAGGACACATGGCTGTCGGTCGCGTGGACCGGCGATGGCGTCCAGGTCGTCCGCGACAATGCCGAGGCGAAGTACCTCGTCGCGTCCGACGGCGGCGAGCTCTGGATCGACAGCTTCACGATCGCCGCCGATGCGCCGCACCGAGATGCGGCGTACGCCTTCCTCAACTGGATCATCCAGCCCGAGCAGGCCGCGCGGGAGACGGAGTTCTGCCTCTTCCCGCATGCCAACGACAAGGCCACGGCGCTGGTCAGCGAGGAGGTCCGGACCAACCCGGTGATCTACCCATCTCCCGAGTCGCTGACCGCCCTGGAGTACGCGGTCAACGCCACGTACAACAGCCCGGAACGGGCCGAGGCGTGGGCGCGCATCAAGGCGTCCGCCTAGGGATCGCCTGAGGCGAACCGATGACGGCGACGGTGGGCGGGACGGACGGGGCGCGGGCCGCGAGGCGCGGCTCCGCCCTCCTGCTCGCCCTGCCCACCGCGCTGTGGTACCTGCTGTTCCTCATCGCGCCGCTCGTCGTGCTGGTCGTGATGTCGGTCGGCGAGCGGTCGCCCAACGGCGGCTACGCACCCAGCTTCACCCTCGAGCAGTACGCCGCGCTCCCGACACGGTTCACCCCGCTCGTGAACACGCTGGGGCTCGCCGCGCTCAACACCGTGATCTGCGCCGTGGTGGCGTTCCCCGTGGCGTACACGCTCGCGCTCAAGGTCCGGGGCACGTGGAAGCTCGTCCTCGTCGCGCTCGTGGTCGTCCCGTTCTGGACGAGCTTCCTGATCCGAACGTATGCGTGGATGACGCTGCTCGGCGGGAACGGCATCCCGCGCGTGGCCGGCTGGCTCGGGTTCGAGGACATCCAGCTGCTCAACACGCCGTTCGCGGTCTCGCTGGGCATCGTCTACAACTACCTGCCGCTCATGGTGCTGCCGATCTACGTCAGCCTCGAGCGGCTCGACCGCTCGTTCCTCGAGGCGTCGCGCGATCTCGGGGCCGGGCCGATCGCCACGCTGCGCCAGATCGTCCTGCCGCTCGCCGCGCCCGGCATCCTGTCGGGCATCGTCCTGGTCTTCATCCCGGTGATGGGCGAGTACCTCATCCCGATCCTGCTCGGCGGGGGCAAGACGTACTTCCTGGGCAACGCCCTGGCCGACCTCTTCCTGCAGTCCCGCAACTGGCCGTTCGGGTCGGCCCTGGCGGCGGTCTTCGTGGCCGGCATGATCGTCCTGGTCGCCGGATACCTTGCCCTGACGCGGCGGCTCGTTCGGTCGGGTCGTGAGTCGAGCCTGATATGAGGCTCGAGCGCTGGGGCGAGCGGCTGACGAGGCTCTACACCGCCCTCGTCTTCGCGTTCCTGTTCCTGCCGATCCTCATCGTCGTCGTGTACTCGTTCAACGCCGGCCGCCACGTGACCGAGTTGCTCGGCTTCTCCACGAAGTGGTACGCGGAGGCGTGGTCGGACCGGTTCCTGATGGAGTCGCTCGGCAACAGCCTGACGATCGCGTCGATCACGGCGGTGCTGGCGACGATCCTCGGGACGGCGTCGGCGCTGGCGATGGACCGCATGGGGTCGACGCTGCGCTTCTTGTTCGAGCTGCTGACCTACGTCGCGATCATCGTGCCGGGCATCGTCATCGGCATCGCGACGCTGATCTTCATCGTGACCGCGCTCGACTGGGTGAACCCGTGGATCGCGTACTTCACGTCGAGCCAGGGGCCGGAGCTGGGGCTCGGCACCGCCAGCGTCATTGCCGCGCACACGCTGTTCACGATGGCCATCGTCAACGTCCTGGTCCGAACGCGGATGCGGGGCATGGACCGGACGCTCATCGAGGCGTCGGAGGACCTGTTCGCGACGCCGTGGCGCACGTTCGTCCAGGTGACGCTGCCGCAGCTGCTGCCGGCGATCGTGGCGGGCGCGCTGCTCGCCTTCACGTTCAGCTTCGACGATTTCATCATCGCGTTCTTCACCTCGGGCCGGGACCAGACGGTGCCGATCTACCTGTTCGCGTCGATCCGGCGCGGGGTCAGCCCCGAGGTCAACGCGATCGCCACGGTGCTGCTCGCCGTCACGATCCTGGCGATGGTCACGGCCGGGCTGGTGTACCGGCGCGGCCAGCGACGGGCCGGCGTCGGGATCGTCCAGCAGGGCGACGCGGCCGTCGCGGGCGTGGCACTGACGACGACGGCGCAACCGGCCGACGGCGCCTCCTGATGGCGCGGGCCATCGCTCGGCCGTTGCTGGCCGATGTCGTCCGCGACGGGCTGCGGCGGGCGGTCATCACCGGCGACTACGAACCGGGCTCGAAGCTGCCGAACGAGGACGCCCTGGCGGAGCGATTCGCGGTGAGCCGGGCCGACGATCCGTGAGGCCGTGCGCGGTCTGGCCGAGGAGGGCTACCTCGTCCGCCGGCAGGGCTCGGGCACGTTCGTGACGGCGCGGCCGCTGCTGCGCAATTCGCTCGACACGAACTTCTCGTACACGGCGTACCTGGAGTCGACCGGCGTGCGGGCCGGGCGGCGCATCCTCGGCGTCGAGACCGTCCCCGCCGACGACGACGTCGCGGAGCATCTCCAGGTCGAGCCGGGCCTGCTGGTCGTGGAGCTGATCCGCGTCCGGACGGCGGATGGCCGCCCGGCGGTCTACTCGATCGACCGGATGCCGGCCGACGTGGTCGACGCGAAGCGGGATCTCGATGCGCTCGGCGGGTCGATCTACGCGCTGCTGGCCGCGCGGGGCCATCCGGTGCGGCATGGGGAGGCGGCGGTCAAGCCGGCGTCGGCGGACGCGGAGCTGGCGGCGGTGCTGGCGATCCCGGAGGGAACGCTGCTGCAGCACCTCGAGCAGGTCGACGTCGACGCCGCGGGCCGTCGAGTGCTGTATTCGCTCGAGTGGCACGTCCCGAGCGTGATCGAGCTGCGGGTCTATCGGCGGGGGCCGGGCATCGCCGAGTGACGGCCAACCTGTCACGATCTCCCAGACCGTTCATCCCATGAGCAGGATCGGCTACACTCCGACCATCCCGCCACGCCACGTAGCAAAGGGCCCTGCATGACCCAATAGCGACCACGTGACCGGTGGTGAGACCGGTCGCCGACCGACTGTCGCCGAGCTGTTCGCCGGAGTCGGAGGCTTCCATCTCGCCCTCGATCGCGCCGGTTTCGACGTGGTCTGGAGCAACCAGTGGGAGCCCGCGACGAAGGCGCAGCATGCGTTCGACTGCTACGTGCGCCACGTCCGCAACGGCGACTTCCAGACCTACGGTCGAGGCTCGCGTGGCGTTGCGCCCACATCGACTGACCTTGGCCTGAGCGAGCACGTCGCGGTCAACGAGGACATCGCCGACCGTCCTCGACCAGTACGAGGCCGAGGTCAACGCCGTCGCTCGCGGCCGACGTTCCAGACGATCCCCGATGTCGACCTCGTCGTCGGCGGCTTCCCGTGCCAGGACTACTCGGTCGCCAGGACGCTTCGCCAGGCGCACGGTCTCGTCGGCAAGAAGGGCGTGCTCTGGTGGGAGATCCACCGACTGCTGCGGCTCAAGATGGCCGCCGGTCGCCCGATCAAGTACCTGTTCCTCGAGAACGTCGACCGTCTGATCAAGTCACCGAGCGGGCAGCGCGGCCGTGACTTCGCGGTGATGCTCGCGTCGCTCGCGGACCTCGGCTACGAGGTCGAGTGGCGGGTCGTCAACGCCGCCGACTACGGGTTCCCGCAGAAGCGACGCCGAGTCTTCATCGTCGGTCGACTCGGACGGTCGACGGGCAGCCCGCTACGACCAGCTCTGACTCGACGGGCGTGCTCGCACGAGCGTTGCCGACCCGAGCGCGAGGAGCCATTCGACTGGACGCCGGTCTCGCTCGACCGTGACGTCAAGGTCGTCAGCGATACCTTCAACCTCGGGCCGAAGCGGACCCCGTTCGGGAACGCCGGTGTCATGCGGATCAGCGCCGGCGGTCGGCACGCCGCCGTCTGGACGACGGACGTGAGACCGGCATGGGTCGGGCAGCCGACCACGCCTCGCCGACGTCCTCGAGCCGACCGCCGACGTGCCGGCGCAGTTCTTCGTCGAGGGCGATGACCTGGAGAAGTGGCGGTTCCTCAAGGGCGCGAAGAGCCTGACCCGGATCAGCCGCGCGACCGGGCTCGAGTACACCTACGACGAGGGGCCGATCCCGTTCCCCGACCGGATCGATGGCCCGTCGCGGACGATCCTGACCGGCGAGGGTGGCGCGACGCCGTCACGCTTCAAGCACCTGATCCAGACCGAGGACGGTCGATATCGACGACTGACTCCGCGGGAGCTGGAGCGACTCGACGGGTTCCCCGGCGACTGGACCGCCGGGATGTCCGACGGCAAGCGCGCCTTCATGATGGGCAACGCCCTGGTCGTCGGCGTCGTCGAGACGGATCGCCGACGAGCTGATCAAGGAGATGGTCGTGCCGTCGGTCGAGTCGGAGCAGGCCGCCGCCTCGTAGCGCGTGGCTGGTCTTCAGCTCCCGAACCCTCCACCGACCAGTCCGGCGGTTCGCAACGTCATGCGCGCCAACCGCGCTCGCGACACGGGCCCGGAGCGTCGACTGCGAAGGGCTTTGCGAGAAGCGGGCCTCGGTGGCTATCGCCTCAACTGGAGAAAGGCACCAGGCCGACCCGACATCGCGTATCCGGGCCGACGCGTCGCGGTCTTCGTCCACGGGTGCTACTGGCATCACTGTCCGCGCTGTTACCCGAACCTACCGAAGTCGAATCCGGAGTTCTGGGCGCGGAAGTTCGAGCTCAATCGCGAGCGAGACGCTCGCAAGAGGGCGCGACTAGAGGCAGGCGGCTGGGCCGTGCTTGAGACATGGGAACACGAGTTACTCGGTGACGTTGCTATCGTCGTCGAACAGGTGGCCAGTCTCACTGATCGCGGCGGGCAAATCGACCCTAGTCCGAGAGCCCGTGTCGGTTCCGCGGAACGCGCCGACGGGCCATCCCCGCGCCTCGAGCCCGACAAGTAGGAGGGGTACCGGAAGAATCGGTCGCATCTCGCGAAGCCACGCCTTGAACTGCTCGAACGTGCCTACCGAACTGTCCATTCGAGCCCACGCCTTAAGGCTCGGGGCGGCGCAGACGACGACTCCAACGTCAATCCGATTTTCGTCCAGAACCCGGTCCGACTCACCGGCGATATTCAAGCGTCGTGAACTGCCAAGGGATCGCTTCGGCATGGTTGAAGGAAACCTCGACTCCAATCCCCTCCTTGCGGAAATCCATCTTCCACTTCTCAAGCGACGGATCGCGAAACAGATGCGGCTGGGCCTCCCAGCCCGCTTGCGAGAGGAGCTCATCGATGACCCGGTTCAGGGAACCCTGTCCACCTGCTGGTGGTCGCGAGCGACGCCGTGCGCGCTCCTCCGACATACGCGCATACGCATCGATTACATCCTCGGCTTCGATCGCATGTAGGGCGTCTTCGAGTTCACCAAAGCTCGCCCGAGATCGAAGGATGACGAGAGCGTTGCGGAAGTCGTAGTAGAGATAGTCCATCGATCGCAGGCTAGAACGGCGTCGAGTTGTACGGCGCTCGCGGTGGGGTGAACAGCGCGTCGGCACGGGCCAGCGCACCCGGCACGCACTCCCGAACCCGCCCCGCCACCGCCAGGTCGACGAACCGGAAGCCGCCCAGGTAGGCCTGCGCCAGCGTGCCGATATCCAGCTCGATGTCGGGCGCCGCTGACGTCCGCGCCACCGAGCCCCGGCCATCCTCCACCGACAGCTGCCATCGGCCGGCGTTCGCGTCGAACAGGTCGTCGGCCACCTCGAGCACCAGCGAGCCCGACCCGACGTAGCCGCGCGCCGACAGCGCCGCCGGCAGGTCGAGCAGCCGCAGGAACAGCCCATCGCCGATCGACAGCACCAGCCGGCGCGGCTCGACGATCCACTGCTGCAGCGGATGCGGCACCGGTCCGCGCGGGCCGGACACGGTCCGCACGAGGTCCATCTCGAACAGCCACTGCCAGAGCGCCTGCTCGGCGGACGGGTCGAGGCCGGTCACCTCCAGGACGTGGATCGTCGACGCAGGCCCGGTCGGGCCCCAGCCCTGCTCCATGCGGTAGATCGCGTAGCCGCGCGGCTCGCCGTCGACCTCGATGAGCGCCAGGAACTTGGGCCCCATCCCGTGATACATCCACTCGGCGTCGCCGACGATGAAGCCGCGCCACTTCGGCTCGGTCCGGTCGACCGCGCCCGGCAGACCGGGCCGCACCTGGTCGTAGATTCGCGCGAACGTATCGACCGCCTCGTCGATATCGACCATCCGGATCCGGGCGCCATCGCCGAGATCGACCGGGTCACGGAACTCGGCCAGCCCGGTGGCGATGCTGAACGACGACTGGGTCGTCGCCAGGCCGAAGCCGAACCGCCGGTAGATCGCCGCCTCGGTCGCGAGCAGGATCGCGACCGGCTCACCGCGCTCCCGCGCGTCGTCGAACACCCAGTCCATCATCTGGCGGAGCACGCCGCGTCGCCGGTAGTCGGGCCGGACGCCGATCCCGGTGATGCCGCTGGCGCCGACCTCGCCGCCCGGCACGGTCAGCCGGAACGTGACGGCGCCCCCGGTGCCGACCCATCGCTCGCCGTCGAGCGCGCCGACGAACCGCTCGAAGTCGAGCAGTGGCCGCTCGCGCTCCATCTCGTCGTCGGTGATCGACTCGCCGAACGCATCGGCCAGCGGCTGCCAGAACTCGCGGATCTCGTCGGGGCGTGGGCTGCGCAGGGTGATGTCGCTCGGCATGGCGCGCATCGTCCCACGAGTCATCGACCCGTCGCAGATGCGGGCGCACACTGGCCGCGTCATGAGCCACGCGACGCTCGACCGGGTGCTCGCCCTGCTGGTCGTGGCGATGGCCGCGACCGGGCTGCTGGCACTCAAGGCCGGCGGGCCCGACGCGGCCTGGCTGTTCACGCTCCACGGGGTGCTGGGCGGTGCGCTGCTCGCGGCCACGATCTGGAAGCTGCGACGGTCGGTGCCGCGGGCGGTCGATGCGCGTCGGTGGCCGCGGCTCACGCTGGCGACGCTGGTCGCGATCCTGACGATCGGCGCGTTGACCGGCGGGTTCCTGTGGGTGGCGTCGGGCGAGCTGCTGGCGGTCGGGTCCGTGACGGTGATGACGCTCCACGCCTGGCTCGGGCTGGTGCTCGTGCCGGTGGTCGTGCTGCACCTGCTGCCGCGTCGATGGCGGGTGGCGACCGTGGCGCCGCGCGGTGGCATCTCGAGGCGTGCGCTCCTCGCCGGCGGCGCGCTCGCGCTGGCCGGTGTCGCGGCGTTCGGCGTGGCCGGGCTGGTCGACCAGCTGCGTGGCGGCGTCCGGCGGTTCACCGGGTCGCGCTGGCTGCCGTCGGGCGGCGTCCCGCCCGCGACGACCTTCTACGGCGAAGGGGCTCCGGCGATCGACCCCGAGGCGTGGCGGTTGACGGTCGGCGCGCGCCAGCTCGACCTGCCCGCGCTGCGCGCGCTCGGCGAGGTCGATGCCACGGCCGTCCTCGACTGCACGTCGGGCTGGGCGCTCGAGACGACGTGGCGCGGCGTGCCACTCAGCGCGGTGATCGACGTCCCCGAGCGCGGCAGCGTCCGCGTCTCGTCGGTGACCGGCTGGTCGACGGTGCTGACCGCGGACGAGGCCAGGACGGCGATGCTCGCGACCGGCGTCGCCGGCGGTCCGCTGCCCGTCGCGAACGGCGCTCCGTGCCGGCTCGTCGTCCCGGGCCGCCGTGGCCTCGACTGGGTCAAGTGGGTCGACGAGGTGGCCCTCGCCTGATCGGCTATCGCGGCGCGAGCCGCAAGGTCGCCCGTTCCGACTCCGCCGAGACGACCGGGTCCACGACTGCGGCGCCGAACCGGTCGTACTTCGCTGTGGTAGACCGCGTGCAGCTCCGCGGCGAGGTCGAGGCTCTGGCTCGTCCAACGCGACGTCACGCTCCTCGCCACCGACACGGATCCGGCCGAGACCGGACGCCAGGGCGTGCTTGAACCAGGGGTTACCGCGCCCGTGGGCGGACCGGACGTAGAGGTCGTCGCCTGAGCGGACGACCCAGATGATCACGTACGGTGCGAGGCTCCCGTCCGCGCGCTGCGACGCGATCTCGATCTCCTCGGCGTCACCGATGCGATCCAGCTCGTCCGGCGTCCATGTCGTCATCCGATTCCTCCCGTGTGCATCAGACCGGCGGCAGCTCCTGGGCGTCGGTCTGCGCGGCGGCGAACAGGTCACCCACCGCCGCGACGCGCTCCGGCAGGTTGCGGATCGTCCAGCGGTCCGGTCGCAGATCCGCGTCGTCCAGCTCGTCCCACGAGATCGGCGTCGACACCGGCGCACCCGGCGCCGGTCGCACGGAGTACGGCGCCACGAGCGTCTTGATCGACGCGTTCTGCGTGTAGTCGAGCCGCGCGCGACCCTTGCGCGCGGCCTTCGCCCACTCCCACGAGATCAGGTTCGGCACGGTCGACCCGACCGCCCTCGATACCCGCTCCACCCATTCGCTCGTCTGGCTGAAGTCGTACTTGCCCTGGACGATCGGGATCCAGATCTGGATGCCGCGCTTGCCGGTCGTCTTCGGGTAGCCGCGTACGCCGAGATGCTCGAGCGCGGTCCGGTAGAGCCGCGCCAGCGTCAACGTCTCGTCCCAGGTCGTCTTCTCGCCCGGGTCGATGTCGATGTACGCGAACGTCGGCTGCCACGGCTCGGGCAGCTTGCCGGTCCACGCGTGGACCTCGAAGCTCGCCTGGTTGCCGAGCCATGCGAGCGACGCGGCATCGACCGCGAGCAGGTGGTCGTTCGCGTCCCGGTCGGTGCGGCCGTCGACCCCGGTCTCGTGCCAGCGCTTGAGCCACTGCGGCGCGCTCTCCGGGATGTCCTTCTGCCAGAACCCGGGCGCGCCGGCCCCATTCGGGAAGCGCTGCAGGTTGAGCGGCCGGTCGATGACGTGCGGCAGCATCGTCGGGGCGATCGTCGCGAAGTAGCGGATGAGCTCGCGCTTGGTGACCGGCGGGTCGGCCTCGAACAGCGGCTTGTCGAGGTTGGTGAGCTTCAGGTCGCGCCCGCCGACGCGCCACACGCCCTCCTTGCCGATCGCGTCGAGCGCCTCCAGCTCCTCCGCGGTGGCGCCCGGGAACGTCGGGCTCGATGACTTGGTCGCGCTCGACGACTTCGCGGACTTCGAGTCGATCTTCGACGTCTTCGAGGGCATCGGCTCCTCCTCGGGTGCGTGGCGGTTCGGCGGCTTCGGCGGCACGGACCGCGGTGGCCGTGGCGACCGCGGTCTCGCGGGTCACGGTCGTCGGGTCGCGCGCCGCATCGATGCCCTTGTAGGCCGTCTGGCGGACCTGGCCGTCGCGCGTCCAGCCGCCGATCTCGGCGCGGATCACGATCTCGGGACGGACCCACGTGATGTCCTTGAGGTCGCCGCCCCATCGACCACGGTAGTCCTTCGGCGGCGCCGGGTCGAACGGCGCGTCGTCCTGGACCAGCGGCTTGAGGCGCTTGAGGAGGTCGGCCCGGATCGCCCCGGTGAAGCCGCTGCCGACCTTGCCGGCGAACCGCAGCTTGCCGTCCTCGTACACCCCGACGGCCATCGCACCGAGGTCCCGGGCGTTGCCACTCCCCGGGGTCCAGCCACCGACCACCAGCTCCTGCTCCGGCCGGATCTTGATCTTGAGCCAGGCATCGCTGCGGCGCCCCGGCTCGTACCGCGAGCGACGGAGCTTGGCGACCATCCCCTCGACGCCGAGCGTGCCGGCCGCGTCGAAGAACGCCTTCCCCTCCCCGACGACGTGCGACGCGAAGCGCACCCGCGGATGCTCCTTGAGCACGCTCCGGAGCAGGCGCTTGCGGTCCTCGAGCGGCACGTCGAGCAGCGATCGACCGTCGAGGTACAGCAGGTCGAACGCCTGGTACAGCAGCCCGTTCGCCTCCTTGTCGCCGAGCTTGGTCTGGAGGAGGCTGAAGTCGGGCCGACCGTCCTCGTCGATCGCCACGACCTCGCCGTCGATGACGGCCTGGTCGGCCTCGAGCCAGCGCCCCGGCGAGCCGAGGAGCCGCGGGAAGTAGGTCGCCGCGTCGTGGAGGTTGCGGGTCAGGATCCGGACCTTGCCGTGATCGACCACGGTCTGGACGCGAAACCCGTCCCACTTGATCTCGAACAGCCAGTCGTCGTCGTCGAACGGCTTGGTCGCGAGGGTGGCCAGCATCGGCTCGATCTTGGTCGGGAGCGGGCCCGGCGTCGCGCCGGCGAGGTCGATCTCGGCGGTCGCCGCGGGCGCCTGGCTGATCCAGATCGCGTCGCGGTTCTCCTTGACCTCGTCGTTGGTGCGCCCGGTCTTGACGCTCTTCGGGAAGTGCTCGGCGTCCCAGCCCTCGACTGACGTGTCGCCCTTCTTGTGGATGAGCAGCCACTGCTCGCCGTCGTCGCCCTCGAACGGGCGGCTCCCGCCGCGACCGCTCGTGCGCACGATCGTGAAGCGACCCTTGAGCTTCTCGCCGTTGAGCCGGAACTTGAGCTCGCCGTCCTCGACCGCCTTGCGACCGTCGAGGGTCGGCGCCTCCGGGTCCCAGGTCCCCCAGTCCCAGACGATGACGTCGCCGGCCCCGTACTGCTTGGCCGGGATGATCCCTTCGAAGTCGAAGTACTCGATCGGGTGGTCCTCGACGTGGACGGCCATCCGCCGGATCTTCGAGTCGAGGGTCGGGCCCTTGGGGACGGCCCACGAGACGAGGACGCCGTCGATCTCGAGGCGGAAGTCGTAGTGGAGCCGCGTCGCGCGGTGGCGCTGGACGACGAACCGCCCGCTCCGACCGCTGGTGGCGGTGGTCGTGTCCGGCGCCGGTTCCGGGGTCTTGCCGAAGTCGCGCTTGCGACGGTATTCCTCGAGGGGCATCGCCGTCAGTGTGCCAGCACCACGGTCCGTTGAGCCGCGGGTAAGCGCCGCCGGCCACACTCGCGAACGATGGATCCAGTGCTGTTCGGCCGCGACGTCCGGCTGCTTCGGCGGCGCAAGGGCTGGACGCAGTCACGCCTCGCGGCGGATGCGAAGGTTCCGCGCTGGGTGATCGTCGCCATCGAGGCCGGGCGTGGCGACCGGCTCGCCGTCTGGCGGCTCGCGACGGTCGCCGCAACACTCGGCGCGCGGCTGTCGGTCCGAATCTTGTACCACGGCGAGGCCCTCGACCGACTCCGGGACCGACGCCATGCGGCACTCGTCGAGTCGCTCGTCAACAGGCTTCGCGGCGAGGGATGGCTGGTCGCGACCGAGGTGTCGTTCAGCATCTACGGCGAGCGCGGCTCGATCGACATCATCGCGCTGCATCCGGCGACCGGTGCCCTGCTAGTCATCGAGGTCAAGTCCGTGGTGCCGGACGTCGGGGGCATGCTCATGACCCTCGACCGCAAGTTCCGTCTGGCGCCGCAGATCGCCCGAGAGCAGCTGGGTTGGCAGGCCACCTCGGTCTCGCGGCTCCTGGTGCTGCCCGAGGATCGCACCGCCCGTCGACGTGTCGCCGAGCACTCGACGACTTTCGAGACGACGTTCCCGGCGCGGAACGTCGCGGTCAAGCGCTGGCTCCAGGCACCGATGGGGTCGATCTCGGGGCTGCTGTTCTTGTCAGATGCTCAGCATGCCAACAAGCGGCGAGGCATCGAGGCGGCGGCCGCGTCCGCGTCGCACGATCCACGCTCGCCGAGGGCTGAGCGGCCTCCTGATCCTGCCGATCGTGCGGCGAGCTGATCAGGTAGCGAAGACCGAGGGCCACGTGTCCAGCGGGATGAGCAAATGGCAGAAACGCGGGTGAAAGGCCCCGCCGGGCGCCGCCCTACGCCGTCTTGCGCTTGCGGGCTGCGGGCTTGGCCTTGGCCTCGTCGGCCGTCTTGGCACGTGACTTCGACGCGGCCGGCTTCTTGGCGGCCTTCTTCTCGCGGGCCTCCTTGGCTTCGCGCGCCTCGGCGACCGACACGGGCTTCTCGGCACCGGCCGCACGCGACTCCTTGGCCGCCGAGACCGACGCCTCGAGCGCGGCCATCAGGTCGATCAGCTTGCCAGGCTCCTCGGGCTCCTCGATCTCGACGGTCTCCTTGCCCTCGACCTTGGCCTCGATGATCTTCTCGAGCGCCTCGCGGTACTCGTCCTTGTACTGACCCGGATCGAAGTCGCCGGTCATCGCCGACACGAGCTGCTTCGCCATCTGGAGCTCGGCCGGCTTGAAGTCGAACTCCTCCTCGGGCAGGTCCAGCTCGTCGGTCGAGCGGATCTCATCCGGCCAGTGCAGCGTCGACATGAGCAGCGTGTCGCCGAACGGGTCGAGCGCGGCGAGCGCCTCGCGGTCCTTGATCACGACCTTGCAGATCGCCGTGAGCCCCTCGTCCTCGAGCACCGACTTGAGCAGGTAGAACGCCTTGCGGCCGATCTTGTCGGGCTCGATGTAGTAGGCCGACTTCACGAACCGGACGGCGTTGTCGTCACGCTCGGCCTTGGTGAACTGCTCGATCTCGATGCTGCGGACCGTCTTGAGCGGCACCTTTTCGAGGTCCTCGTCGGTCACGACGACGTACTCGCCCGGCGAATACTCGTAGCCCTTGACGGTGTCGCCGCGGGAGATGACCTCGTCCTCGACCGGACAGAAGATCTTCATCTGGATCCGCGACAGGTCGTCCTTGTGGAGCATGTTGAAGCTGATGCCCTTGGACTCGGTCGCGAGATAGAGCTTGATCGGGATGGTGACCAGTCCGAACTGGATGGCACCCTTCCACATCGCTCGTGCCACGGCGCTTCGACCTCGTAACGTGCGCGCCCGGGTCTCCGGCCCGGTGCATCGAAGGGCCACGATAGCGCACGCGGGCAAGCAGCCCCGTTAACGAGTGAGCGCTGGGGAATGCGGGAGCCTGACGGCCGCTACTGCAGGACGACGAAGCCGTCGACCGACACGCTGCGACCGGAGCTGACGACCCGGACCTCGATCGTGTGCGACTTCGACGTGCTCCAGTTGGCCACGTACATCGCCCGCCGGTACTGCGAGGTGGGCGTGCGCAGGTCGATCGTCGCCCGGCGCGTGCCGTCGAGGTAGATGTAGGCACGGCCGCGACTCACGTTGGTCGGCGCGATGAACGCGATGCCCCGACCGGTGAACCGCAACCTCGCGCTGGAACCCGAGAGGCTCGAGGTCATGTGCCAGGCGTTCGTCGCGAGCGTGCTGTTGAAGCGGACCCAGCGGCCGCGATACGAGACCAGGCTGGAGCCGTCGCTCACGGCCATCGGCGTCACGGTCGTGCCCGCGGTCGCCCATGGGCTCCACGTGCCGTCGGCGTCCTGTGCCCGGACGCGGAACCGGTAGGTCGTGCCGAACGACAGCCCGGAGTACGTCGCCGAGCGGGTCGAGCCCGATGTCGCCCGCGTCGAGCCGTACGCGCCGCCGTTCGTGCTGCGCTCGACCTCGTAGCGGACGATCGCGTCGGACGAATCCCTGGCCGCTCCCCATGTCGCCTTGAGCGTCACGGTGTTCCGGCCGGTCGACGTCAGCCCGAGGCTGCTGCCGCTGAGCACCGATACGGTCGGAGCGGCGGCGGTCGGCAGGTCCGCCGCGACCTGGACCGTGAGCGTCGCGGAGCGCGTGCGGCCCCAGTTCGTGCCCGAGACCTGCAGGTGGTACGTGCCCGGTCTGGCGCTCTCCGGGACCCTGACGCTGACCGAGGCCGCGGTGGCCGTCCAGCCGTACAGGGTCGGTGTGAGCATCGATGCCGACCAGCCCGACGGCAGGCTGTCGATCCGGAAGCGGATCCGCTCGAAGAACGTCGAGCTGCGCGTGACCGTGACCGGCACGGTGCCGGTGCCGCCGTTGCTCGAGATCGTGACCGCCGAGGACGATGCCAGCGAGAACGAGCCGAGCGACCTGATGCGTGACACGCCCAGCAACGGCTCGTGATAGCCGTCGGGATCCGTCGAGGTCGACCACCCGAAGTTGCCGAGGTAGCGCAGCGCCTCGCGGACCTCGGCCGGCGTCGCCAGCGGCCGGCTCGCCTTGTACAGCGCGACGGCGCCGGTGACGGCCGGCGCGGCCATCGACGTCCCCGACGAGTAGCCGTACGACGGCCCGGGCTTCGTCGACCAGATGCATTTGCCCGGGGCGATGAGGTCGATGTCGGAGCCGTAGTTGCTGAAGTCGGCGAACGTGTCGTCGCGGTCGTAGCTGCCCCACGAGAGGCAGCGTCGCCCGCCCGAACCGCCGGAGCGGCCGTCGGTATCGGCAAGCGCCGAGACCGTGATGACCTGGTTGTAGGCGGCGGGCACGTACGCCGCGGCGCTGGTCCGCTCGTTGGCGGCTGCCGCCACGACCGTGATGCCGGCGTTGTACAGGCGGCAGATCGCCTGGTGGAGGATGTCGCGGCTCCGGACGCCACAGTCGGTCGCGTCCCGTCCGGTCTTCGCGACACTCATGTTGACCGCCTCGATGAGGGGACGAGACGAGTCGCTCGGGTCGCGCTGGGAGAGGATCCAGTCGAGGCCGCAGACGTACCACGACAGCAGCCCGCTGCCGCTCGAGTTGAGGATGCGCACCGCCCAGAGGCGGACTCCGGGCGCCACGCCGACCACGCCGACCGTGTTGTCGCGGGCGCCGACCGTGCCCGCGACGTGCGTGCCGTGACCGTTCCCGTCGCCCCACGCGGCGCGGTTGGAGGTCGAGCAGTTGTAGCCGCCGGCGATGACCAGGTCGTGGTGTGCCCAGATCCCCGTGTCGACGATGGCGACGTCCGCATCGACCCGCTCGTCGACCCCGTTGATGTTGGCGAGCGACGAGCTGAGGGCGCCGACCCGTGCGACGCCGGTCGGCGTCGTCTGGGCCGCGATCTCGATCACCTCGTCGGGGACCACGGCGGCGACGCTCGGATCGGCGAGGAGCGCGGCGCGCTGCGCCTTGTCGAGCTTGGCCGTGAAGCCGCGGAACGCGTTCTTGAAGGAGCGGTCCGCCTTCAGGCCCTCACGCTGGCGGTGGCGGGTCACGACCCTCGTCGGGTCGGCGGTGCTGTCGAGGACCACGATGTAGCGGCCCGTTGCGATCGGTCGACCGTTCGCGTCGACGGTAGGCTCGGGGTCGGTGTTCGGCGCGGGCTTCGTCGCGGGCGGTGCGGCCGGCTCGGTCGGTTGAGCCGGCTCGGCGGACGGTTCCGGCGGCTCCAAGGTCGGTGTGGGCTCCGACCGTGGGCTCGGGCGGATCGGCGACCGGCGTCGGCTCAGGCGTGGGCTCGGGCGGAGCCGACGGCTCGGCGGACGGCACGACCGGTTCGGTCGAAGCCGTGCTCGAATCGGCTGCGGCCACGGGCCCGACGAGGGGAAGCGTGAGCAGGGCGGCGAGGGCGAAGGCGGCTGGGCGACGCATCGACTCTCCCGGGGGATCGTGGGGTCTCGGATGCGCTCGACCGCTCGCCCAGACCCGGATGGCTCGCCTACATCTTCGCCCCTAAGGCAAGCCGCGCGCAGCACCCCATGGTCCCGGTCACGATCCGGCACGGGTCCTAACCCCACCGAACCCTGCCTTGGGCGGAACACGAGGAAGCTGCCCGACTGAGGGCCGCCCGGTGTGCCCTCCCGGACTTGGGAGTTACCGAGCGGCCCGTTGGCCCCCAACCGCGCGCCAACTCGTGGGGGGAACGAGTCGGGGGCTGGGGGCCGAAGGCACCCTACCCACCCGGGGTTGGGTATTGGGCGGGCTCTCCACTAAGGAACGTTCACCGGATAGATCGCCGCACCGGCAGCAGAGGATCGGCACCTAGCGCTCAGGCTGCTCGGGTCTCTCAGCCGTGACGAGCTTCCGCGGCGCCACGGGCTGCCGGCCGCGCCGGCGCATCCGCCGGGCCAAGAAGACCAGCTCGACGACCGTGAGGATCGGGATGAGCCGGCGCGGCAGGACGCGCAGCATGAGAAGGCGCAGGATCTGCATCAGCATAGGTCGCGGTATCCGCTGGCAGGTCGACGTGGAAGCCTAGAAGGTCAACTCGCCCACCACGCTCCCCAGTAAAGAACGGGACATGATGGACGAGTCGCCAACACATATGCTGCTGGGCGCTGGGAGAGTCGAGCGCCTACGGCGCGCGCGGAAACGGTTGCAGGGTTGTGTCGTTGTCTGGGGCGGCGATGTGCCTAGAGTGCCGAGACTGTGCGGCCTGGGTCGGTCTGCGGACTGCCCTTGTCCTGCCATCACGCACAGTCAGAGGCCCGGCGACTCCCCCCAGAGAGACGTCGGGCCTCGGGTGTTTAGCCGTTCTGCCGGACCGGACCCTAGCGCGCCGCAGTCACACGCGGCCATCCCACGCGGTGGACGTGTTCGTTGCACCGATGTGCCGGATGGGGCTACACGAGGCCCCGCCACGGAGGGGGGAACGCCGTGACGGGGCAGACCCCTAGGTTAACCGCGTGGACAGAGTCGGCCTTGCAGCGGCTTCGCAACGCCCTCGTAGCGTCGGCGCTCCGAGGTGGCGGAGCGACTGTGGGCTGCACCTTCATACCGTGGCGCGGGGCCAAAGTAGCGAGGAGGTGCGGCATGCCCGGCCGCTCGAAGGGATGACCCGCTCAGGTGAGGTGATCGAGGCGCTCGAGGCCTGGCGAGCCTCGAAGGACGCGCTCGGCGCGGCGACGCCACGGACCGCGGAATGGGTGCGCTTGCGCGATATCGAGCAGGAGCGCCGACTCGACTACGAGCGGCTCGCGGACCTCGAGGCGTCCCATGTGTACACGGTCGCGGCGGTTGACGACGGCAGGTACTGGGCCGTCGAAGTCAGGGGGATTCCGGGACTGGCGACGAAGGCGAGTCGCCTCGACTACGCCTTGCAGACGATCCGCGAACTCATCGCCGCCGAAGATCGGTTGGACCCGCGATCCATCGAGCTCAACGTCGTCATCCAGGGTAGCGGAACACCGAGGGTCGCCTCGACAACCTGATTTGACGCCGGCGGCCCCAGATCCAAGGGGCTGCGAATCACAGGCCGAGGACCGTCACGAACTTGCCGGTCCTCACAGATGTCGCACGGGGACCGGGCCCGGCCAGGAAGGGACCTCCTTGCCGGCCGTCGCTCCCCGGTAGGGCCGGGAAGACGACCGGGCCGAGCTCGTACAAGGTGACATGCCGGCCTGCGCGCCGGCCGTTCGTCACTCGGCGGCGCGGATCTCCGACTCGGCCTCGGCGACGCGGGCGAGGATGCCGGAACGCATCGTGTCGAGCCCGGTCCAGACGGCCTTGGTGGCGTTCGAGATCGAGGTCAGCTGCGACTTGAGCTGGCGCACGACCTCGAGCTGCTCGCGGATCGCGGTCAGTGCCGCGCCGATGGCCGCCGCGTCGACGGTCACCTCGCGCTCGGCGAGCGACGCCAGGGCAAGCAGCCGTGCCAGGCGGATCGCCGCCTCGAGCGTCGCCGCCTCGGGAACGTCCGGGTCGATGACGCAGTAGACGTCGCCGCCGACCAGGCTGAACGGCGCGACCCCGGTCGGTGCATGGGCCGGCGTGAAGATGGCGACCGCGACCGCCGCCCCGCGGTTCTCGCGGGCCTCGCGCAGCTCGTCGCGCATCGCGCGCATCGACATCGGCCGGTCCTTGGCCTCGATGACGACCCGCACGTCGCAGCCGCGCGTCACGCCGGCATCGAGCGTCAGCACGAAGTCGCCCTTCTTGGACTTGATGAGCGCACCCGCCTCGAAGCCGGTCCGGTCGAGGAGGTCGCCGGCACCGCGGGCGATGTCGCCGAGCAGCTCGCCGAGCAGGTCCTCGAAGTCCGCGCCCTTGGCAGCGGATCGCGCTCGCTCGGCTCCCCGGGCTGCGGCCGCGGCCTCGATCGCCACGAGGCGCTCCTCGAGGCTCTTGAAGCCGGCCGCGATCTCCTGTCGGAACTGGTGCATCGGCGAGTTGAGACGGGTCGGGTCGAGCAGCGTGGCGAGCTTCGATGCGTCGCCATCGAAGTAGCGCTCGAGCATCGACCCGATCCGGCCGATGGCGCTGTCGCGCTTCTTCTCGTCGAACAGCTCGTCGACCATCGAGCGCAGCGCGCCGCGGTCGCCGAGGAACTTCTCGAGCGTGCGCGGCAGCCGGCCGTCGTCGTCGGCGAAGTTGGTGCGAAGGGTCTGCTCGAGGGCCGTGGCCGCGCGCTCGTTGACCTGCTCGGCCTGGCGGATCATGCGCTCGAACTCGGAACGGACGGCATCGACGTTGACGGTCACGCCGGCGTCCTGGAGCGCGATGAGGCCGATCCGCAGCGCACGCTCGACGAGCGGGCCGCGATCGTCCGCCGGCCGCTCCCCGAGGAACGCGGCGAGGGTCGGGTCCGCGAGCGCGAGACGCTCGATGACGATCCGATCCCCCTCGAGGTGGACCGCCGAGTGCAGCGGGATGACGTGTGCTTCCATGCACCGAACATAGGACCCACCCGTGACATCTAGGCTGTCACGGTATTTACGGCTGGGGCGGTACGATGTCGGCAGATGCATCTCCGCCGGCGCGCGTTCCTGATTTCGGCTGTCCTCGCGGCCTTCGCAGTCATCCCGACCGGGGTGACCGCCGCCGACCCGACCCCGCCACCCGTCCCCACCGACGAGGTCCTCGTCCGCTACGCGGACGACGTGACCGCCGTGCAGCGCCGGGCGGTCGGCACCGCCCACGACCTGGAGGTCGTCTCCACCAGTGCTGACGGCCGGACCCAGGTCGTCGTCGGCGACGGCGTGTCGCCGGCCACCGTCCGTCGCGAGCTGAAGGCCGACCCGAGGGTCGTCGCGGTCGCGCCGAACTACCAGCGCGAGCTGGCCGACGAGATCACCGACGAGGACCTCTTCGCGAGCGAGTGGGGTCTCTTCAACAGCGGCCAGACCCTGAGCGGCACGCGGACGCAGACCGGGATCGCCGATGTCGACATCGATGGTCTCGAGGCGCTGCGCATCACGCACGGGCTCCCGGGGATCGTCGTCGCCGTCATCGACGACGGCGTCGACTTCAGCCACCCGGATCTTGCCGGCAGGAAGTGGACGAACCCGGGCGAGATCCCCGGCAACGGGGTCGATGACGACGGGAACGGCCTGCGCGACGACGTCAACGGCTGGGACTTCTGCAACAACAACGCGTCGGTGTACGACGCCGGCCAGGGTGGGCATGGCACGCACGTGGCGGGCACGATCGCGGCGTCGCTGAACGGCACCGGCGTGGTCGGCGTCGCGCCCGGCATCAGGATCATGGCGCTGAAGTTCATCGGGGGCGGCGCGTGTGGCACGGATGAGATGGCCGTCAACGCCATCGACTACGCCGGCAGCTTCGGCGTCCCGATCATCAACGCGTCGTGGGGCGGTCCCGGCGCGAGCGCCGTGCTCGATGCGGCAATCGCCGACGCGGGTGCGCTGTTCGTGGCCGCAGCCGGCAACGACGGGCTCGACCTGAACCAACCGGGCGTGAGCTTCTATCCGGCCGAGTCGACCGTCGCGAACGTCGTGAGCGTCGCCGCGATCGATCAGCGCGGCGCCCGGGCCAACTTCTCCAACTACGGGGCCACGACGGTCGACATCAGCGCACCGGGCACGAACATCCTCTCGACGTATCCCGGCGGCTACGCATGGTCGGACGGCACATCGATGGCGGCGCCGCACGTGGCCGGGGTCGCCGCGCTCGTCGCGAGCGTGGCCGAGGGGCCGGTGTCGCACGGCCTCCTCAAGTCGCGGATCCTGTCGCGTGGCACGGCGCTCGCATCGATGGCCGGCAGGACCGTGACCGGCTACCTTGTCAACGCGTCGCGGGCGATCGAGGTCAGCGGCCCGACGGCACTCCCCGTGTACCACCACGGGATCAATGCCGGCACCGTGGTCGGCTCGACGTTGAGCACCAAGATCTACTGGGGTGCCGCGACCGATGACGTGTCGGGCGTCGCGAGCTACGTCGTGCGGCGACGGATCGGCAGCGGGCCATGGACCGTGATCGCGAATGCCGTGCCCAATCGGTCACTGACGGTCCCGATGACGCTCGTCAGCCCCGCGCAGTTCGCGATCGCCGCCCGCGACGGCGTCGGCAACGTCGGCGCCCAGGCCGAGTCGCCCGCGGTCACCGCCACGCTCTACGAGGACGGCACCAGCCTCGCGCACTACGCCGGTCGCTGGGTGAACACGACGTCGAGCACGGCCAGCCACCGGAACCTGCACACGGCGACGCAGGCGGGCGCGTCGGTCGAGTTCCGACGGTCCGCGGCCAGGGCGATCTCGATCGTCGGCCGCCAGGGCCCGACCAGCGGCCAGGCACGGATCTATGTCGACGGCGTCCTCGCCTCGACGATCGACCTGCGCAGCACCACCGCGAAGAGCCGCGTCGTGCTGTTCAGCCGGTCGTGGTCGACCCCTGGCACGCACTCGGTGCGGCTGGTGGTGGTCGGCACGTCGGGCCGTCCCCGCGTCGACGTCGACGGGTTCGCCGTCATCCGCTAGCGCGACCGGCGGCTACGAGCCGCGGTAGGTCGTCATCGAATAGGGCGCCAGCAGCAGCGGGACGTGGTAGCTGCGCTCCGGGTCGGTGATCTGCAGGTCGACAGCGATCTTCGTGAAGAACGCGCCGTCCTCGTGGGCGACATCGAACTCGAGCCGGTAGTCGCCGACCATCAGCGGCCGCTCCAGCAGGTCGCGCACCCGGCCGTCCCCATCGGTCAGCGCCTGGGTCATCCGGAGCGGCCCGTTGCCGCCCACGCCGAGTCGATAGAGCGTGACGCGGACGCCGCTCGCCGGCACCCCACGTTCCGTGTCGAGGACGTGCGTGGAGATGGTCGGGCGCGGCTGTCCGGGGTCGGCGGTCACGCTATCCTCCCGGCATGGGAACCCTGCGGATCGAGGTCGGTGACCTGCACTTTAGCGCCCGCTGGGAGCCCGAGGCGCCCCAGACGATCGAGGCGATCCGGCGGATGCTCCCCATCGACTCGAAGCTGATCCACTGCCGCTGGTCGGGCGAGTCGACGTGGATCCCGTACGGCGACTTCCGCCCCGGCATCGACTACGAGAACCACACCTCGCACCCGGCCCCGGGCATGCTGGCGATGTACCCGGGCGGCATCAGCGAGTGCGAGATCTTCTTCCCGTACGGCGCCTGTACGACGTCGTCGAAGGTCGGCCAGCTGGCGGCCAACCACTTCGCGACGATCGTCCCCGACGACGGCTGGGGGGACCGGCTGCGCGAGGTCGGCCGGCGGGCGCTGTGGGACGGCGCCCAGGCGATCCGGATCGAGGAAGTCGAGGCCGAGGGCTGACCGACCTCGTCATCCGCGGCGGCACGGTCGTCACGGCCGGGGGATCACGACGGGCTGACCTGGCGGCGGACGGCGGCCGGATCACGGCGATCGAACCGTCCCTCGAAGGGTTCGCAGCCGGAGCCGACCGGGTGATCGATGCGACCGGGATGCTGGTCCTCCCCGGCGTGGTCGATGCACACACGCATACCCGCGTCGGGAGCGACGCCGAGCCCGACCGGTTCTTCCAGGACTCGGTCGCTGCGGCGTACGGCGGGACGACGTCGTTCCTGTCGTTCAACAACCCCGGGACGGGGTCGTCGCCGGCGGCCGAGCGATCGCTCCGGACCGGGCTCACGGAATGGCTCGCCGCGACGGACGGTGACAGCGCGATCGACTACGGCCTCTCGCTCGCCGTGTCGGGTCATGCCGACGACCCACTCGCCGAGCTCCCCGCGACGATCGAGGCGGGTGTCGCGACGTCGAAGGCGTTCATGGTGTTCGACTTCCGCCTCGGCGACCAGGCGCTGTTCGACGCGATGCGGGTCATGGGTGAGCGCAGCGGGATGCTCCAGGTCCACTGCGAGGACCCCGTGCTGCTCGACGCGGGCGTGGCCGCCGCACTGCAGCGTGGCGACACACTGCCGCGCTATCACGCGACCTCGCGGCCGCCGTACGTCGAGGCGGTCGCCACGGCGCGGGCCCTGGCGTTTGCGCGCGCCACCGACTCGCCCGTCCACGTCGTGCATCTCTCCTCGGCGGCGGCACTCGACGAGGTGCGCCGCGCGCGGGCGGCCGGTGTCCGGGTGTCGGCCGAGACCTGCCCGCACTACCTGGTCCTCACCGACGACCGCTACGACGAGCCCGACCCGGCCAGGTGCGCATGCTTCGTGATCTCCCCGCCGCTGCGCAGCGACGCGGATCAGGCAGCGCTGTGGGAGGGCCTCGCCGATGGATCGCTCGACCTCGTGGCCACCGACCACGTCCCGGACCGGTTCGGCGTGGAGAAGGCCGAGGCCGGCGACGGCGTGTCGTTCGACCGGATCAGCAACGGGGCGCCCGGCATCGAGACGCTGCTGACGCTGCTGTACAGCGAGGGCGTCGCCCGCGGTCGGCTGACGGTCGAGCGCATGGTCGATCTCGTCGCGACGACGCCGGCGGCGCGGTTCGGGCTCCCGCGGAAGGGGGCGCTCGAGGTCGGTCGCGATGCCGACGTCGTCGTGTTCGACCCGTCGGCACGGCGGACGATCCGCGCGGCCGACCTCCATCACACGAGCGACTACACGCCGTACGAGGGGCTCGATGTGAGCGGTGCCGTCCGCGACGTCGTGATTCGGGGCGAGCCGGTCATCACCGATGGTGCCTTCGTCGGTCGCCGTGGGTTCGGACGGTTCGTCGAGCGGGGTGCGATCGCGGGCTAGGGCTTCGACCACCCTCGCCGGGTCCGGGTGAGCACGCGGAAGCCGACGCGCTCGAGGAAGCCGAGGCAGGGGTCCGCGTCGCCTTGCGCGTAGCCGATGACCCGGTCGATCCGGCCGAGGCGCAGCCACTCCGCTGCCTGGCCGACGAGCCAGCGACCGACGCCCCTGCCGCGGTGTGCCTCGTCGACCTCGAGGTTGCCGATGTCGGCCAGGTTCGGCGCGCCCTGGCGACCCTGCTCGCCGATGCCGGCGTCGAGCTCGATGTAGCCGATGTCGTGGCCGTCCTGGACCGCGGTCAGGCGCGTGCCGTCGACACCCACGGAACGGCGAACCGACACGCCGTCGAGCACAGCGCCCGATCCAAGGTCCGCGACGTCCGCGATGAGGATCGTCTCGACCGGTCCGATGTGCTGGAAGCCGGCCTCCTCGAAGGCGCGAGCCACGTGCGGCCACGCGTCCGGGACGCCGTACACGCCCGGGGCCGGAAGGGCGCCATCGGCGTACCGATGCGTGCACCCCCACGTGTCGAGCGCGGCCAGGCTGGCGGCCATCAGGTCGCCCGAGACGTCGTCGTCGCTCCGCCAGTACGGCTCGGGCGGCCAGAACAGGAACCACTCGAGCTCGCCGGCACCCCGGAAGTCGGCCTTGACGTCGTCGTCCGCGCGGTACCGGAGCAGGTGGGCGGCACCGACGATGCGCCCCCGCTGCTCCGCGACGAGGGTGAGCCGTTCGGCGACCCACGGATCGACGATGAACTCGCCCGGCTCCCGCTCGAGCTGGTTCAGGACCGCGTTGACCGACACGGTCACCCCGGGCATCACGGCGGCGACGTGGGCGTTCACGAGCGCCGTCAGCTGGACCCGGTCGTCACGGCGGAAGCGGCGCACCTGGATCGAGGACACGGGCAAACCTCCTTCTGGACGGCCCTGCGCGGGCGTCATCGGAATGGAGGCCGCTACCGGTGCGGCGCAGGCGTCACGCTATCACGCCGCGACTTCGCCCGAACCTGCGGGTGATGCACATTCCTGGCCACCCCGGCAGGGGGTGGTCCGGCGATGCACACCGGCCGCATCGCGGTGGGGCGTCGTCAATCCCAGTCGCGCCAGGGTCTGAGCGGCGGTTTCGGAGGCGGCGCGTCGGGATCGAGGCCCTTCATTGCGGCGACCAACGCAGCGAACCGAGCCATTCGGAGCCCCGAGAGTCGCCCGGTCTCGAGGCGCGAGATGGCGCTTTGGTGGATCCCGGTCGCGCGTTGCAGGTCGCGTTGCGACCAGTGGAGCGCGATGCGCCGGCGCTTGACCATCGCCCCGAGGATCTCCCAGCCACGCTGGACCTCCGGCTTCCAACGCTCGCGATCCGACGCTGACCAAACCATCCGCCAACCGTAGCGACCTCCCCTTACCCGGTGTTTCGAGCAAGATCAACCGCGCCTCTACTCCGCCCCGCGGCCCGCGCCTGATGCGGCCGGTGTGCATCGCTCGACACCCCTCCGCCCGCGGGGAAGAAATGTGCATCGGCCCGCGGCCCGGGCCTGATGCGGCCGGTGTGCATCGCTCGACACCCCGTCCGCCGGCGGGGGATGAATGTGCATCGCTTCTGGGCCTTGGCCGGTTTGGGTTCGTCGAACGGGCGCGACCGCTCAGGTTTCGCGGCCCCGTAGTGCGACGTCGAGCCCAAGGACGATCCAGCCGATCCCGTTGAGGGCGATGCCGACGAGGGACAGGGGTCCGAAGATGGTCGGGTTCGACGGCGACGTCAGCTCAAGGTGGCTCATGCCGAGGACCGCCAGCAACGACCCGATGGCGAGCGCGAGCGCGCCCCATCGCGCGACGAGCCCGAGGCGCAGGGCGACGAACCCGAAGGCCGAGTCCGCCAGCCACATGGCGAGCCCGGCGTAGAACATCACGAGCCGGAAGTCCGGGTCTGGTGCCGGCGGCACCGGGCGACCGATGGACAGGACGACCATCACTAGGTACCAGGCATTCGCGAGGACGGCCGCCGAAGCGACGAGCAATGCGACCCGAGATCCCGTCTCTGCATGTCGTCGCTGGACGGCGATGGTGACGGCGATCGCGCCGAGGTTGAACAGGACGAGTCGGAGCGCATTCAGGTCGCCCGGGATCCCGACGACGAAGGCCGCCAACAGGACTACCCCGCCGAGGATCCCTACCGCACCTAGCACCCGGGTCGGCACGGACGGCGATGCCGCCAGGAAGCTTGTCATCAGGCCGGCCGCGCTGCCGACATCGGCCGGTCGAGGCGCATGGCCGCGATCCCGAGGACGATCCAGCCGGCAAGGAAGCACGCGATGGCGCTCAGCATGATCAGCCCCCCGACATCCCACCCGACGGTGAACGAGGCCACCCAGGCGACCGCACCCATCGCGGGACCGACCGCGAGCAGCACGGCTCCCGTCCGTGACAAGACGCCCGAGCGGAACGTGGCGACGCCGAAGAGGGCGAAGCCGACGATGGCGGCAACGCCACCAAGCGCATAGGCCACGGCCGCGAAGGTCTGGCCATCCTCGGTCACGTCGCCCTCGTTCACACCGACCAGCGCGATCATCCCGATCGTGTACGCGATCGCTCCGACAGCAGCGAAGGTGAAGGCCGTCCAGACGAGGCGCGGCAGCGCTCGAGCCTGGAAGGCACTCAGGATCGTGAGTGCTAGGAGCAGGGCCGCGAGGCCGATGAAGATCAGGGCGACGAGGGCACGGCCGTCTAGCGGCAAGGCCCCGGAGATCGTCCCGAACCAGGAGACGCCGAGGATCACGGCGCCGACGATGGCGGCGATGCCGCCGAGGCGGAGCGACATTGGGAGTCCCCTTTCAGGTGATCCGGCAGCCCGATGCGACCGCAGTCGCGCGTCGAGGGCGCCGATGAGGATGTCCGCCACGTCGTACGGGCCGAGCGGGCGCTCATCCAGGAGCGCCAGGAACTCGTCGCCATAGCGCGCCCGCCAGCGGGCGGGATAGCAACGGATCAGGAGCGATCTCATCGCTCGGGCTCGCCGAGCTGTCGGAGCCCACGCTGGGCGAACTCGGAAAGGCCGTGGAGATGTTCAGCGAGCATCGACGCGCCGACGGCGGTGAGGCGATATGGCCGACGTCGATCGATCGGCGGCAAGGGTTCAACGAAGCCCTGCTCCTCGAGGCGCGCGATGGCCGCGTACAGCGTGCCGGCACCCATGGGCCGGCCCGTCCCGGACTCGACGTCCTGCATGATCGCGTAGCCATGCTTCGGCCCGTCGCTCAGGCTGACGAGGATGAGCAGCGACGGCTCGGTGAACCGTCCGAACTCGGGGGTCTTGGTGGTCATCCGAACTCCGGTCTTACGACTGTCGATATATCGATAGCCGATATATACGCTGTGGACCGGATGGTGTCAACCCCTATTCCAGGACGGCGTATGCCCGCAGCGTCAGGAAGTCGGCGAAGTCGTCGTCGAGGACGAGGTGGTCGAGCAGGTCCCAGGCGTCCTTCAACCGGCCTTCACCCGCGCCCCCCAGACGCGCGAGCTCCTCGTCGCGGATCGCCGCGTACCGCTCGACAGTCAACAGCCCGCGGACCCGCCACAGCCACAGCTGGGACCTGGCGATCTCGGCCGTCGCCGCATCCTCCATGAGGTTGTCGATCGCCGCCGCGCCGGTCCCGCGCAGCCACGAGTCGATGTACGCGAGCGCGACGCGCACGTTGGCGCGCATGCCGGCATCGGTGACCTCGCCACCATCGACCGCGAAGCGCGTCAGGTCAGCGGCGGCGGCCCGTGCCTCGGGCACGCGCTCCTTCTGGTTCGGCCGCTCGCCGAGCACCGAATCGAAGATCTCCGTCGCCAGCGGGACGAGGTCGGGGTGCGCCACCCACGTCCCGTCGAACCCGTCGCGCGACTCGCGCTCCTTGTCGTCGCGGACCTTGGCCAGCGCCCGTTCGGTGACCTCGGGGTCGCGCCGGTTCGGGATGAACGCGGCCATCCCGCCGATCGCGTGCGCTCCGCGCCGATGACAGGTTGCCACCAGCCGCTCCGTGTACGCCCGCATGAACGGCACGGTCATCGTCAGCTGCGCGCGATCGGGCGACTCCAGCGCCGACGACCCGCGGAACCGCTTGATGACGCTGAACAGGTAGTCCCAGCGGCCGGCGTTGAGGCCCGCCGCGTGCTCGCGCAGCTCGTACAGGATCTCGTCCATCTCGAACGCCGCCGTGATCGTCTCGATGAGCACGGTCGCCCGGACGGAGCCGCGCGGCACCCCGAGCGCCTCCTGGGCCGCGATGAACACGTCGTTCCACAGCCGCGCCTCGTGGTGCGACTCGAGCTTGGGCAGGTACAGGTACGGCCCCGACCCACGCGCCACCCGCTCGGCCGCGTTGTGGAACAGGTACAGCCCGGCATCGAACAGCGACGCCGACATCGGCACGCCGTCGACCATCACGTGCGACTCGACCAGGTGCCAGCCGCGCGGCCGGACGACCAGCTGCGCGACCCGGTCGCCGAGCCGGTACGACTTGCCCTCGGGCGAGTCGAACGCCAGCGTGCCGCGCACCGCATCGATCAGCGCGGCCTGCCCGCCGACGACGTTGGCCCAGGTCGGCGACAGCGCGTCCTCGAGGTCGGCCATGAAGACCCGGGCGCCCGAGTTGAGGGCGTTGATCATCATCTTCGCTTCGGCCGGGCCGGTGATCTCGACCCGCCGGTCGTCGAGGTCGGCCGGCGCGGGCGCCACCGTCCAGTCCGATTCGCGGATCTCGTGCGTGCCGGCCGGGAAGTCGAGCGATTGCCCCGCATCGAGTGCCGCCTGTCGCTCGTGCCGTCGCAGGAGGAGGTCGAGCCGGAACCGGCCGAACCGCCGCTGCAGGTCGGCGATGAACGCGAGGGCCTCGTCGGTCAGGACGCGGTCAGACCCCTCGACCGACGGACCGGTGACGACGACACCGGGCGGGGCCATCAGGACACCTCCGATCGACGGACCGTGGCCTCGATCAGGCCGTGCGGCTCGGTCGTGGCGACGTAGACGAGCCGGTCGTTGGCGACCCCGAACCGGTCGAGGTCGACCGTCCAGTGGTGCAGGTTCGGGAGGACCATCCGGACCTCGTCGAGCTCCTCGTGCCGCTCGAGCATCGCCTTGGCCATGATCCAGATCGACGTCTGGACGCTCGGGCTGTCGTGGTCGGCGAAGACCTCGAGGAGCGTGCCGTGAACGGCCGCCCACGTGGCGTCGAAGTCGACGTCGGGCGCGCCGTAGGCCCAGATCGCGGTGAGCTTGGTGGCCATCAGCCGATCCTCGGTCTCGGCCAGGGTCGTGTACCGGTCGCGTGGGAAGCCCGAGAAGGCCGAGCGCGTCGTCTTCATCACGACGAGGTCCTCGATGCCGGCCTCGACGACGACGCCGTCACGCCCGACCGCGACCGTCGCGACCCGGGTGCCCTCGCCGGTCCGCAGGAACGCGTCGGGCGCGGGGCCGATGGCCGCATCGATGGGCCGCCAGCCGTGCTCGCGGACGTTGACGACCGCCCGGTCGACCTGGTCGTTGTCGAGGAAGTGGCGCCCGAGGACCGTCGCGTACGCCTCGATCGAGCCGGTCAGGTGCTCCGCGGCGAACGCGTACGCCGTGTTCTTCATCGTGTCGGTGGCGATGACCAGCGAGTTGTCGCCGTCGGTGTGGGCCGCGGTGAAGTCACCCTCGAGGGCGATCGCGACGGTGAGGTCGCGGAGTCGATGCGGCGTGCTGTCGCGGCCGACGCGCACGATCCGGATCGCAGCCTTGCCGTATCGATTGGCACCGAGCTCGATCATCGCGGGACCACTTTGGCATACCGGTCGATGGCGATATCGACCACGGCGTCGAGCGCGCGATGGAGCTCGGTCGTCCGGTCCGCCTCGAGCGCGGCGGCCATCCCGGGGAGCAGTGCCTCGCGAGGCCGGCCCGCGACGAACACGCAGTAGCGGAACCCGTGGTGCGCCTCGTACGCGTCGTTGAGCCGTTCCAGCTCGGCGGCGACATCGACGTCGCCGGATGTGCCGGCTCGCCGGTCGTACCCCTGCTCGACGAAGCTCATGCGCCGACACCGTCCCGGGCGGCGCCCCGAGGCGCGGGTGGGCATCGATCAGCTCGATCTGCTCGTCCTCGGGCATCGCGTGGGCGATGTCCCGGGCGACGTGGAAGAGGAGGTCGGTCGTCTCGAACGGGCCGGCGGCCTCGAGTCGGTCGAGGAAGCGCGGCGCGCCCTCGAACAGCGTGGCGAGGGTCGCGCGGTCCAGGGTCCCGCGGTCCGGGATCGCCCGGTCCTCGGTCACCAGCCGCCTGCCTCGCGCACGATGCGATGGAGGACCCGCGCCGCGACGAGGCGGCGGTACTCGGCGGTCGACCGGACGTCGTCGATCGGTGCCAGCTCGCCGGCCAGGGTCTCCGCCGCCCGGTCGGCGGACTCCGGGGTCGGGGCGAGCCCCTCGAGCGCGCGCTCCGTGGCGGTCGCCCGGATCGTGGTGGCCGCGACCGAGCCGAGCGCGACGCGGACGTCGCGCCACGTCCCGTCGCCCTGCCACGCGACCGCGATCACGACCTTGCTGATGGCCTGGGCCCGCCGCGTGCCGATCTTGCGAAACCGCATCTCGCGGCCGGCGACGAGCGGGATGCGGATCCGGACCACGAGCTCGTCGTGGGCGAGCGCCGTCTGCCGGTATGCCGTCCAGAACTCGTCGGCGCGCACCTCACGCTCACCCCGTTCCGAGCCGAGAACGAACATGGCATCTGCCGCCAGCAGCACCGGCAGCGTGTCGCCGGCCGGCGAGGCGTTGGCGATGTTGCCGCCGAGCGTGCCCCGGTTCTGGATCTGGGCCGCCCCGATCGTCGCCGCCGCCTCGACCAGGGCGGGCACGTGCTCGCGACACAGGGCCGACCGGCGGATGTCGGTGTAGGTCGTGAGCGCCCCGAGCGACAGCGCGTCGCCGTCGATCGCGATGCCGCGCAGCGCGTCGATCGCCCACAGGTCGACGACGCTCGCCGGCGGTGGTCCCAGCTCCCCGGTGAGGGCCACCATCAGGTCGGTGCCGCCGGCGATGGGCCGGACCGGGGTCGCGGGCGTGCCCGCCCGGAGCGCGGCATACGCGGTCGCGAGGTCGCGCGGGCTGGTGACGGGCGGCTCGACCGGCATCGACGGGGTTCGGCTCGGACCTCAGCCGCCCCGGGGACGGCGCACGCCGAGGATCAGCAGGATCACCCCGGCCACGATTCCGAACCCGACCGCGAGCTGGCCCGGCGACACGGCGGGCGGGGCCACCGCCACGCCGATCCGCGACGGGCCGATCGACTCGAGATCGGGGGCGCCGCTGCCGAGATCCGTCGCCTCGGCGAGGTGGCTGTCGACCTCCGGGTCGATCAGCGGTGGGCGGTGTCCGTTGGTCGGGACAGCGACTCGGTCACCCGATGGGCTCATGGTGCTCCTCCGCTCGCGACGAGCGCGATGGCATCGACGATCTTCGTGTAGCCGGTGCAGCGGCACAGGTTCCCGGCGATCGATTCGCGGATCGAATCCTCGTCGGGTCCGCCACCGGCATCGAGATAGGCACGCGCCGCCATCAGCATGCCCGGCGTGCAGATCCCGCACTGGGCGCCACCTGTCACGAGGAAGGCACGCTGGAGGTCGTCAAGGTCGGGTGCCGCGCCCGGTGCGGTCACCGGCGCGAGTCCTTCGACCGTGCGGATGTCGCCACCCTCGACCTGGCAGACCGGGACGAGGCAGGCATCGACCGGGGCGCCATCGACGAGGACCGTGCACGCGCCGCACTCCCCTTCCCCGCAGCCCTCCTTCGTGCCGGTCAGGGCGAGGTCCTCGCGCAGGACGTCGAGCAGCCGGCGCATGCCCGGCACGTCGACCTCGACCGGGGTCCGGTTGACCGTCAGTCGGTACGTCGTCACGAGGCGACGTCTCGGATCGGCTCGGACTCCGCGGGTCGTGGGCCCGCGACGTCGGGCCGGCCGGCGAGCGCCGCCATGATCCGCTCCGGGCTGGCCGGCAGGTCCGTGACCCAGGCACCCGTCGCATCGGCGATCGCGGCGACGACCGCCGGTGCCCCGACGTCCATCGGCAGCTCGCCGACCCCCTTGGCGCCGTGGGGTACGCCGCCGAACGGCGCCTCGACGAGGATCGTCTCGATACGCGGCGCGTCGAGCGCGGTCGGGATGATGTACGTCGCCAGGCGGTCGTTGAGGTAGCGGCCGTCGCGCAGCTTGATCTCCTCGACCGTGGCGTAGCCGACGGCCTGCAGCGTGCCGCCCTCGACCTGGCCCTCGGCGAGGACCGGGTGGATGACCCGGCCGATGTCATCGGCGGCCACGACGTCGCGGACATGGACCTCGCCGGTGTCGAGGTCGACGTCGACGTGGGCGACGCACGCGGCCCAGCCGAAGGCCGGGTAGGCGTCGCCGGTGTAGGTCGCGTCGTCGAACGGCGTGCCGCCGGGGTACGGCTCGAACTGCTGGTCGACGCGGGTCGCGCCGTGGTCGCGGGCGTACGCGACAGCGGTGTCGCGGAACGAGCCACCTGTCGCCGCCTCGACCTGCTCGCGCAGTCGTCGAGCGGCCGTGATGAGCAGCCCGCCGACGACCATCGCCGTGCGCGACGCGACGGTCGGTCCCGAGTCGGGGACGTAGGCGGTGTCCTGCGGCGCGATCTCGACGTCGGCCTCGGGCACGTCGAGCGCCTCGGCGACGAGCTGCGGGAAGATCGTCTTGGTGCCCTGACCCATCTCGGTCGAGGCGGTCAGGATGCGGACCCGGCCCTCGGCGGTCAGCTCGATCGAGGCGACCGACGCGAGCTTGACCTCGCCCGAACCGGTGAACCCCGCCCCGTGCCAGGCGAGGGCGAGCCCGACGCCCGAGGCGAGCCGGTCCCGCTCGGTCCGCAGCGCCGACCCGGGCACCGAGCCCGAACCCGCGCGCCCCCGCCGCGCGTCCCCGGTCCGTGCCCGCATGTGCCCGAACTCCGCTGCCTCGGCCGCCCGCTCGAGGACCTCCTCGCCGGCGACGCTGTCGCGCAGCACCTGGCCGGTCGGGGTCGTGTCGCCGGGCTGGTAGACGTTCCGCCGCCGGATGTCGAGCGGCGAGATGTCGAGCGACTCGGCGATCCGGTTGAGATGGGTCTCGGCCGCGAACTCGGTCTGCGGCGCCCCGAACCCGCGGAATGCGCCGTTGGGCGGGGTGTTCGTGCGGGTGGCCTTCGCCCGGATGCGGACATTCGGACAGCGGTACGGACCGCCGGCATGCAGCGCGCCACGCGACAGCACCACCGGCGTGAGCGTGCAGTACGCGCCGCCGTCCATGACGACCTCGATGTCCTGGGCGATCAGCACGCCGTCGTGGGTCACACCGGTCCGGTGCCGGACGATCGCCGGGTGGCGCTTGGTCGTCGCCGCGATGTCCTCGTGCCGGTCGTAGATCATCCGGACCGGCTTCTGCGCCTTGCGGGCGAGCAGCGCGGCGTGCAGCCCGATGACCGAGGGGAACTCCTCCTTGCCACCGAACCCGCCGCCGGTCTCGGCCTGGACGACGCGCGCCGCCCGGTCGTCGAGCCCCAGGCCCTTCATGAGCGCTGCGTGGAGGTAGTACGGGCACTGCAGCGAGCCCGTGACGGTGACGCCGCCGCCCTCGGTCGGCACAGCGATCATCGCGTTGTTCTCGATGTACAGCTGCTCCTGATGGCCGACCCGGTACTCGCCCTCGAGGATCAGGTCCGCGGCGGCGAACGCCGCATCTGGATCGCCGCGCTCGATGGCGTACGTGGCGAAGACGTGGTCGGAGGCGTCGGGATCGAACACCGCGGGCAGCGGCGTCGTCCGCGGCGCGGCCCGCCCGCGCGCCTCGCGCAGCGTGGCCCGGTCGGGGGCGGCGATCAGCGCGAGCGGCTCGGCGTGGTGCTGGATCTCGCCACCGACCGGCACGAGGATCGGCTGGTCCGCCTTGATCGAGCTCACGACGTTCTCGCCCGGGATGTCGTCGGCGGTCACGACGACGACCTTGGACCAGTCGAACGTCGGGTCGAGCTCGAGCGACTCGAACGTGGCGTGCGCGACAGTCGAACGGATCGTCGCCCCGTACCAGGCACCCGGCACGACGATGTCGTCGGTGTACAGGGCCGTGCCGGTCAGCTTGGCGGGCCCCTCACGGCGCAGCGGGCCGGCCGGACGCGCTCGACCGGGGACGGGCGTCGCCGGCGGGATGACGAGCGCGTCAGGGGCCGACGTCCGGGTCGTCATGCGCAGAGACGATACGGCACCGGCGCGGACCTCACCAGACCGCATGGCTCGGTGCGATACGTCACCGCGTTTCCGCCGCGAGCGTGCTCGATTTGCATTTCTGCAGGGTCGGCCCGCGTATCATCCCGGCCCACGACATGGAACTATCCGAACACGGCGCACGTGCCACGCCGCCCGCAGGCGGCGCCTCGCCCGATGCATATGCCTCGGGCTCGATCGCGTTGCCCGCGCTGCGCGGACGCGATCACCTGACCGGGCTGCTGGATCGTGACGCGTTCGAGGAGGCGCTGGCCCACGAGGATGCCCGCGAGCAGCGGTACCGCCGGGCGACGACCGTCGCGATCATCCACCTCGACGGTCTCGACCGGCTGGCCGAGCGCCTGGGACCCGACGCGGCCGAGCGCGTCGAACCCGCCCTCGGCGACACCATCGCCCGTCTGGCCCGACGCGCCGACTACGTCGCGCGACTCGAGCCGGGGCGGTTCGGGGTGATGCTGCCGGAGACCGACGAGATCCTCGCGATCAACTACGTCGAGCGCATCCGGCACGCGTGCGAGCAATGGCTCGAGTCGGGCTCGATCGGCGTGCGCCTCTCGATCGGCTGGGCGTGCTCGACCGGCGACGCATCGATGGCCTCGGTCGTGCGCGTGGCGACGGAACGGATGTACACCGAGGAGCGCCGACACCACTACGCGCCGGGGACCTGACCGGGCGCTGACGGGTCAATCGACCCCTAAACGGATACCTCGACCGGGCGTCGCGCCCGTGTGCTCCCCGTCGCGCACCACCGAGCGTGCCGTTGACGATCACGTGGTCGATGCCGGTCGGAAAGCGGCGCGGCTCGTCGTAGGTCGCGTTGCTGCGGATGGTCGCCGGGTCGAACACGACGAGGTCCGCGAACCCGCCGTCGCGGATCGGCCGCGCTGCGTGAGCCCCAGTCGGGCGGCCGCCGCGCCGGTCATCTTGTGGATCGCCAGCTCGAGGCTCAGCAACTGCTCGTCGCGCACGAACTGGCCGAGGATGCGCGGGAACGAGCCGTAGGTGCGGGGGCTGGGCTTGGCCCCGAGGAATGTCGAGTCCGTGCCGACCATCCCGACCGGGTGCTTGACGAAGTCGGGCAGCGTCTCGGTCCACGGCCCGCTCGTGACCTGGCTGATGCCGAGGTCCTCGGCGAGCAGCAGGTCGCAGATCGCGTCGACCGCGTCCTGGCCGGTCTCGGCCATCACCTCGGCGAGCGAGCGCGACTCCCAGCGGAGCAGGTCCGGCCGCCGGAAGTTGCCGAGCCGCAGGTCCGACCAGCCGGCGGCGCTCGTGTAGGCAGGCCCCATCTCTGTGCGGAGGCGAATGCGGGTCGACGTGTCGGCGAGGCGCTCCTTGAGTGCGACCGGCCCTCCCGCCTGGATCCACTGCGGCAATTGGATCAGCAGGCGTGTGCTCGCCCACTCGTACGGGTAGGTGTCGAAGGTGATGTCGAGGCCCTCCGCGCGCGCATCATCGACAAGTGCGAGCAGCTGCTCGGGACCGCCCGGGTGCGTCTGGCGGTGGTAGAAGTGGGTGATGTGGCTCGGCGCGCCCGCCCGCCGGCCGATGTCGATGGCCTCCTTGAACGGGTCGAGGAACCGGTCGCCCAGTGGGTAGCGCACGTGGGTGTGGTAGAAGCCGCCGTGGTCGCCCGCGGTCTGCGTCAGCGCGGCCAGCTCCTCGGTCGGGGCGTAGCTGCCGGGCGGGTAGTCGAGCCCGGACGACACGCCGACCGCGCCCTCGGCCATCGCGTCGCGGAGCGCGCCGCGCATCCGGTCGATCGCCCGCTCGTCGGCGGGCACGTCGTCCCAGCCGAGCGCGTCGATCCGAAGCGCGGAGTTCCCGACCAGCGTGCCGATGTTGACGCTGACGGTGCCGTCGTAGCGGGCGAGGTAGTCGGCGACCGATCGCCAGCCGAGATCGATGTCCGGTCGACCGTCGAGCCCCGAGTCGAGGTGGACGAACGCCTCGAGGTCTTCGCGCCGGGCGAACGGGGCGAAGCCGTTGCCATCGACGCCGACGATCTCGGTCGTGACGCCCTGGCGGACCTTGGGCTCATGGCGCGGTTCGGCGAGGATCATGAGGCCGCCGTGGCTGTGGAGGTCGATGAAGCCGGGCGCGACGGTGCGATCCGTGGCATCGATCGTGGTGCCGACGTTCGGCGGCGGCTCCTCGCCGGGACCCAGCTCGCGCATCCGGTCGCCCTCGACGACCACCGTGCCCGCACGCGGTGGACCTCCGGTCCCGTCGACGATCGTGCCGCCGGTGATGATCAGGTCGACGCTGTCGGTCACATTCCGACCATAGCGGGTCGCGTGGAGCCCCGGGCGGCCGCCACCTCGGACACGATGTAGTCCCACATGCGTCCGGTGGGTGCGCAGGGGTGGGCCGGCGCTGCCGGACCCACCCCGTGCATGTGGGACTAACAGGTCGGAATGAGGGCCCGTGTCAGCGCAGGTTGGCCACCGCGCGAGCGACGAAGTCCTCGAGCCGGGTCCGCGCCTCGTCGGCCGAGGCATGCGGCCAAGGCCCGGCCCATGCGTCGCGCGCCCCCGGATCCCACGGGTCGATGAAACCGAGCGCCGCCTCGATATCCCACGCGGGATCGCCCGGGAACCGCGCGTCGGCGACCTCCGGCCCGAACAACGTCGCCAGGTTGACTCGGTAGTGCGCGAGGTCGAACGCCGCCGGTCCCAGGCAGGCATTGGCCCAGTCGACCACCCCGCTGATCCCGCCGTCGCCCCAGAGCAGGTTGCCCGGGTGGAAATCGCGGTGGATCAGGACGGGCTCGGTCGCCCCGGGACGGACCTTCGACCAGCCCATCGCCAGCGCCCAGACCGACTCGTCCTGCCACCAGCCGGGTCGGGACAGGTCGCGGCCCTCGTGGTAGCCGCGATACGACCACCCGGCCAGTCGCACCCCGTCGGTCGCATGGATCGCGTCGAGCATCGCGAGGATCGCCCCGGTGTCGCGCGTGTCGAGCTCGGTCCGGCCGGGTCGCATGGTCGTGAGCAGGGCCGGTGGATGGAAGCTCGATGCGAGCAGGCGGGGAGCCGGTACGCCGGTGTCCTCGAGCGCCGTCAGGGCCGCGACCTCGCGGGCGATGGCGTCGGGCTCGTGCTCGAGGAACGAGCTGCTGCCATACCAACGGAACACGCGGCCATCGACCGCGAACACCTCCCCGGTCCGAGCCGTGCCCAATCGGCGCATCGTCGACGGCACGATGCCATGGGTCGACAACCAGGCCATGGCTTCGGGCGGCAGTACCGTCATCCTCGCGCTCCCGGCCCCTCCAGGCGGCGGCCGCGGACCCACGCCGCACGGACCATGTCGGGATGGCCGCGGAAGATCAAGCGGCTGGCAAGGTCGTGGGGCTCGTCGTCGACGACGCCCGGGATCGGCGCCGCGTACGAGGGGTCGACGGCGATCAGGTCGGCCTCCTTCCCGGTCTCGAGCGATCCGGTCACATCGCCAAGCCCGAGCGCCTCGGCCCCGGCCAGCGAGCCGAGCCGAAGCCAGTCGAGCGGTCCCAGGACGGGCCCCTGCTCGAGGCCCGCGACGCGGCGCGCGTTCTGCGCATAGAACCCTGTCCGCATCACGCTGAAGATCGACAGGTCGGGGCCGCCGGCGACGTCGGAGCCGAGGCCGAGCGACAACCCTGCCTCGAGGTACCGCCCGAGCGGCATCACGCCCGAGGCGAGGAACAGGTTCGAGAGCGGGCAGTGGGCGACGCGGGTCCCGGTCTCGACCAACCGACCCAGCTCGCGGTCGGACAGGTGGACGGCGTGGGCGAGCACGGTCCGCTCGCCGAGCCCGCCAGCCCGGTCGTACACGTCGACGTAGTCGATCGCCTCGGGGAACAGCCGCGCGACTTCCGCGATCTCGCCCTTGTCCTCCGACACGTGGGTCTGCCAGTAGGCACCGGTCGACGCCGCGAGGGCCGCCGACTCGTGCAGCAGCTCGGCCGTGCACGAGACCGCGAACCGCGGCGTCACCGCGTAGCGCAGTCGGCCGTCATCGGCACCGTGCCACCGCTCGATGAGCCTGGCGCTCTCGGCCAGCGATCGGTCGAGGATCGTCGAGGGCTCGATCGTCGGGTCGTACGTGATGCGATCCATCATCACCTTGCCGATGACGGCCCGGATGCCGTGCGCCTCGGCCGCCCGGAATGTCGCGTCGAGGCTCGCCTCGTACACGGCGCCGTAGACGAGGGCGGTCGTCGTGCCGGCGGCCGCGAAGGCACGCCACGCGGCAGGCGCGACGCGTTCCGCGGTGTCGGCGTCGAAACCACGCTCGAGCGGGAAGATGTAGCGCTCGAGCCAGGCAAGGAGGTCCATGCCGGCGCCGAGCCCGGCGTTCGGAAGCTGGGGCAGGTGGGCATGGAGGTCGATCATGCCCGGCAGCAGGACCCACGGTCGGAGATCGAGCGCCGTGGCGGCGATGTCCGGGCGGTCGGCGGCGGGACCCGCGAAGGCGATCCGGCCCGCCGCATCGACCTCGACCACGCCGTCAGCCGCGTGGAGGACGCCGCCCGCTGCGAGTGGGGTCAGCAGCCGGCCGCGGACTGCGAACTGGGGCGCAGTAGGCGATTCCACGGCGACAGGCTACCGGACACAGAACGACCCGGATCGTCCGAATCCGGGTCGTGGGTGGGTCGTGGGCGGCGACTATCGCTTCTTGCCGCGGACCTCGACGAGGTGGGCGGTCCATTCGGACCCTGCTCGATCGATCGTCGCCGAGCTGCCGTGCCAGCCGCAGGTGCAGGTGATCGTCTGGGCCTGGTGCTTGTACTCGTCGATCACGTGCTTGAAGGGCTCGTTGGCAGGCTTGACGGGCGGGCGGCTATTCAAGGGAAACCTCTGCGCGGGGACGGACCACGTCCGTGGGGGCCTGGGGGCTTGGGGGACCCCCCTATTCTAGCCGTTCCGGCCCGATCCCGCTGCGGCAGCCGGGTCAGTGCGGGCCGAGGTGGTAGCCCAGGCGGCGCGGCAACCGGCTGAGCTCGCGGAGGAGGCGACCGGGCGCCTCGCCGCGCTCCTCGATCGACTCGCGACGCGCGGCCGCCTCGCGCACGAGCCGCGCCCCGACGTAGCGCGCCGGCTCCGGCGGGAAGCGGCGTGGCGGTCGGCCGTCGGCGAGCGGCAGGGCCAGCGCCGGGTCGTCGGCCCGCTCGAGGGCCCGTGCAGCGAGGATCCGGCCACCGACCAGCGACGGCCCGACCCCGTTGCCGCTGTAGCCGTGGCCGTAGTGGACGGGCCGCCCCTCGATCGAGCCGAACCACGGGAGGTGGTCGGCGCTGATGTCGATGGGCCCGCCCCAGGCGTCCTCGATCCGGACGTCGGCGGTCGACGGGAACAGCCGCCGGAGGCCCGCGGCTGCCCGCCGGGCCGACGTGAGGTCATCGGTGAACGTGCCCTCGATCCGGCCACCGAACCCTGCCCTGCCGCCGCCACCGCCGATCGCGATCCGCCCGTCCGGCGTGGTCCGCAGGTAGTGGAGCGTGAACCGGGCATCGGCGACCCCCTCGCCGCCGGTCCAGCCGATGTCGGCGAGCCGCTCGGGGATCGGCTCGGTCAGGACGATGTACGACGACCACGTCACCAGCCGCCGTCCGAACCACGGCCACCCCGCCGCCCACGCATTGAGCGCGATCACGGCCGCGCCGGCCAGGACCTCGCCGTCGCCCGCCTCGGACACCGTCCGGACCCGGACCGGGCGGAACCCGACCCCGTTGCCGCGCCGGCTCGGTGCCTGGCGCGCGCCCGCCCCGACCGCGCCGAGGACGCCTGGCCGCTGCCCGTCGATCTCGACGACCTCGCTGCCCTCGGCGATCACCACGCCCCGCTCGAGCAGCACGCGACGCAGCCCGCGCGCGAGCGTGGCCGGCTGGACCGTCGCGGCACCGGGCATGAAGGCGCCGTCGCGGAACACCGGCGAGCGGACCCGCGCCGCGACCTCCTCCGCGGTCAGCGGCACGTACCGATCACCCAGCCCGTGGCCGCGGAGCGCCTCCACGGCCTCGGTCCACGAGCCGTCCTGGGCGGGCGCGGCGCTCACCGACAGCGAGCCCGCCTTCGTGTACCAGGCATCGATCGCGTTGCTCGCGCAGAACCCGCCGACCTCGTCGACGGCGGCCTCCATCGCGTCGCCCATCGCGCGCGCCCCATCCACGCCGTAGCGCTCGATGAGCGTCGGGAAGTCGTCCCACCAGTTCGTCACGAAGCCGCCGTTGCGCCCCGATGGACCGCCGCCACAGATGTCCGCCTCGAGCAGCACGACTCGGGCCGTCGGCTCGAGCTCGGTGATCCGGAGGGCGGTCCACAGCCCGGTGTAGCCGCCACCGACGATCACGACATCCGCCGTCGTCGTGCCACGCAACGGCGGCGCGGCCGACGCCAGGTGGGGCGCCACGGCCGCCTCCGCGGCGAGGGCCTCGCGCAGCCACCACGAGCGCCGGCCGCCGCTCGGTCGGACGCTACCCAGCACGGCGATCAGCCGGTGCCGGGCAACAGGCCCGGGTCGATGAGCTCGTCGACCGTCACGGGCTTCGGGACGAGGTCGAGACCGGTCATGTACTCGACCGATGCCTCCCAGTCGGCCGGCTCGATGGCCCCCAGCCCACGGACCTCCTGGACCGGCCCGCGCCAGACCTCGATCGTCGCGTCGAGGATCGCCGCCTGCGTCTCACGGCTGGCGGCGAGGTCGGGCACGGCCGTGATGGCCGCGTCGAGGCCGACCGCGGGATCGTCCGAGATCTCCTCCATGGCCTGGAGCGTCGCGGCGATGAAGCCGGCGATCGCGTCGGCCTTCGATCCCAGCGCCGCCTCCCCGGCGATCAGGCCGTTGCCCGGCAGCGGCACGATCTCGTCGACGCGCAGCACGTTGACCTCCTCGCCGGCGAGGCGGAGCTGGACGGGCTCGTTGTTGGTGAACCCCGTCGCCGCCTCGACGGCGTCCTGCGCGACGGCGGCGCCCTGGCCGAAGTCGGGGTACTCGACGATCTCCAGGTCGTCGGGCGTGAGACCGGCCGAGCCGAGCAGCGCCTGGAGCATGATCCACGACGAGCCGTAGCGACCCGGCATGCCCAGCTTGCGGCCGCGCAGGTCGAACGCCTCCTCGATGCCGGTCGAGGACTTGGCGAACACGACCGACGGGAAGCGGCCGTAGATCGTCGCGACGTACTTGACCGGGATGCCGTTGCTCACGGCCGGGATGACGCTGGTACCGTCGGCGAGGCCGAGGTCGAGCTCGCCCTGGCCCACCAGTGCGACGACGTCGTAGTCCGTGCCGTGCCGGAACGTCACGTCGAGGCCGGCCTCCTCGTAGTAGCCGGCCTGGTCGGCCAGGTAGAACTGGGCGAACTGGACGCTCGGGATGAAGCCGAGCCCGACGTTCAGCGCGACCGGCGCTTGGCTCGGCTCGTCGCTCGGGGCACCGGCCGAGGCGGATGGAGCAGGCACGCTCGGGGCGGCGGTCGACGCCCCGGGACCGGCGTTGCACGCGGCGACGACCGCGACCAGCGCGACGAGGACGATGACGGGACGGAGCGACGACACGGATACCTCCAGGGACAGGGCAGGTTAGCGGGCGCCGACCAGGCGGCGCTCGATGACGACGACGACGAGATAGAGCGCGATCCCGACCAGCGCGATCGTCAGGAGCGTCGCGAACATCAGCGGGATGTCGAACATCGACCCCCGGGCGAGGTTGATCAGCACGCCGAGCCCGCGCTCGGCGCCGGCCCACTCGCCGACGATGGCGCCGACGACCGCGAGCGTCACGCCGACGCGCATGCCGCCGAGGATGCTCGGCAGCGCGGCCGGGATCTCGAGCGTGGTCAGCACCTGGCGGCGCGTGGCGCGCAGCGCCCGGCCGAGCTCGAGCAGCCCGGCATCGACCGACCGGATGCCGACCATCGTCGAGACTGCGACCGGGAAGAACACGATCAGCGCACAGATCACGACCTTGCCGGCCAGCCCCGGACCGAACCACAGGGCGATGAGCGGCGCGACCGCGAGGATCGGCGTCGCCTGCGCGGCCACGAGATAGGGCGACAGGACGCGCTCGGCGAGGGCGCTGCGCGCCAGCGCGTAGCCGACGACCAGCGCTGTCCCGGCCCCGACCAGGAACCCAAGCGCCACTTCGCCGAGCGTCGTGAGCAGGTGCGGCTGGATCGTCCCGGCCCCCCATGCGGCAAGCCAGCGGGCGCCGACATCGGCGGGCGGCGGGAGGATGAAGGGTGGGAACCCGCTGACCAGCACCACGAGCTGCCAGACCAGCACGAACACCACCAGCGCGACTGCGATCGAAACGAGGGCGCCGCGGCTCATGCGGCCGCCTCCTCACCGAGGTGCCGGCGGATCTCGCGAGCCGTGCGCGACACGACGGCGCCGTCGAGGTCGGCGATCGACCGCGGCCGTGGCAGCTCGACGGGGATGTCGGCGATGACCCGCCCGGGACGCGCCGAGAGGACGGCCACCCGGTCGGCGACGAGGATCGCCTCGCTGATGCTGTGGGTGACGAGCACGATCGTCGGGGCGGCCTGCTCCCAGAGGCGCAGCAGCTCGAGGTCGAAGCGCTCGCGGCTCAGCGCATCGAGCGCGCTGAACGGCTCGTCGAGCAACAGCACCCCGGGCTCGAGCGCCAGGGCCCGGGCGAGCGAAACGCGCTGCCGCTGGCCGCCCGACAGCTCGGCCGGCCGATTGCCCATGACGCTCGGGTCGAGCGCCACGAGCTCCGTGAGTGCCGCGAGCCGGTCGTCGCGGCGCGGTCGCGACCAGCCGGCCAGCTCGAGCGGGTAGGCGATGTTGTCCGAGGCCGAGCGCCACGGGAGCAGCCGCGGCTCCTGGAACACCAGCCCGATCCGGGCGTCGGGCGCGGTGATCGTTTCGCCGTCGAGCGTGACGGTGCCTCGCTCCGGCGTGAGCAGCCCGGCCATCACCCGCAGCAGCGTCGACTTGCCGGACCCGTTGGGCCCGATCAGCGCGACGATCTCGCCGCCCCCTACGGCGAGGCTGAGCCCGTCGAGGACCGGCAGCCGTCCGCCGCCGCGGGTCGGGAAGGCGAAGTCGACGCCATCGACAGAGATGGCGCCAGGACGCGCGGTCATCGCGTGCCCGCGAGCAGCGGTGACAGCACGGGATACAGCCCCGTGTAGACGGCGTAGGCACGGTCGTACGTCGCGCGGAACTCGGGCCGCGGCTCGAGGTGGCGCTCGATGCGGGTCATCGACCGGATGGCCGACGGGACATCCGGGCACGCGCCGATCCCGACCGCTCCGAGGATCGTCGATCCCAGTACGGCCGTCTCGAGCACGGCCGGGACGAGGACCTCGAAGCCCGTGACGTCGGCCTTGATCTGGTTCCACGTCTCGCTCCGGGCGGGTCCACCGCAGGCCCGCATCGCGGTGACCGTCACGCCCGCCTCGAGCATCGGCGTGGAGACGTGGCGGATGGCGAGCGCGCTCGCCTCGAGGATCGCCCGGACGAGGTGGCCGCGACCGTGGGCCAGCGTGAGGCCCACGAATGCGCCGGTGGCAGTCGGGTCCCAGATCGGCGATCGCTCGCCGGCGAGGTACGGCACGAAGACGACACCGTCGGCGCCGGGCGGGGTGGTGCCCGCCTCCTCGAGCAGTCGTTCCGTCGTCACGCCACCACCGATGACGTCGTCGCGGAACCAGTCGAGCGCCCGGCCGGTCGCCGCCATCGCCGCGCCCACGCTGTACAGCCCCTCGACGGGCGCGGGCGTGACGAACGCGCCGGGGACCTCCAGGGGTTCGTGCCAGTACACGCCGAAACCGCCCGCCGAGCCGCCCGGGTCGTAGGCGTCGCCCGGCCGGGTCAGCCCGGCACCGATGTAGCTCGCGAACGCGTCGTTCGTGCCGCCCGCGACCGGGATGCCGGCACGCAGCCCGAGCGCCTCGGCCGCCGGCCCGGTGAGCTCCCCGACGATCTCGCCCATCCGCGTCGGGAACGGTCGCCGGTCGGTGGCGAGACCGGTGGCAGCCGCGACGACGCCCGGATCCGGGATGGCCTGGCCGGGCACCTGCGGCGCGGCGGCGACCCCGGTCAGGCGGAACGCCAGCCACTCCCAGGTCGCGAGGTACCAGCGCGTCCGCGCGGCGATGGCCGGCTCGTGGCGCTCCAGCCACAGCGCGGCGGGCAGCGGGCCGAGCGCCCAGCCACGGATGCCTGTCGCGGCGGCCAGCTCCTCGGCTTCGGCCGTCGCCCGTGTATCGAGGAACGTGATGGCCGGGTGGGTCGCCTCGCCCTGCTCGTCGACCGCGGCCAGCGTGGGACCGTGACCGTCGACACCGATCGCGACCACGTCGACCGGCTCCGGCGGCCGGAGCGCGCGGACCGCGACGACCACCGCGGCCCACCAGGCGCCCGGGTCCTGCTCCGCCCGACCCGGCCCACCGCCGACGTCGAGCCCGTACCCGGCCCGGGCCATCGCCAGCAGGCGACCGTCGAGGCCGACGAGACCGGCCTTGACCTCGGTCGTCCCGAGATCGATGCCGAGGATGGCGGTCGCCGGCGTGGTCATGCGGCCTGCTCCACGACCGCCTCGGCGGTGGCGACGTCGGTCACGAGCGTCCGGACCGCGCCCGACCGCAGCGCCCCGAGGATCGGCAGGACCTTGCGCTCCCCTGCCCCGACGCCGATCGCCACCGGCACTCGCGCGAGATCACGGGCATCGAACGCGAGGACGCGCTCGCGCAGCGCGGGACAGACGAATGACCCCTCGACGTCGAACGGCGCGATGAGGATCTCCCCGATCGCCGCGGCCGAATCGAGCGAGCCGGCGACATCGGCGCCGAGCGAGGCGACACCCCACGACCGGCCACCGATGCCGAACAGCGCGACATCGAGGCGGTCCCACAGGTCGAGGACGGCGCGCACCCCGGCGTGCGCCTCGAGCGACCGCTTCGTGGTCGCGTCGTCGAGCAGCCCTGGCGCCATCAGCCCGTGCGGCTGGGCGCCGAACGCGTCGGCGATCCGGCGATAGGGGTCCCGGTCAGGACCAGTCGACCAGTAGCCGCCCGCCAGCGGCACGACCGTGGCCCGCACCGGCGTAGCCGCATCGTCCAGCGCGTCCGCGACCGCGGCGACCGAGGCGCCATCGCCGATACCCACGATCGACCCATCGCGGACGTTCGCGCGCAGGACCTGTGCCGCGAGACGACCGACGATGCGACGCGTCAGGTCCTCGGGTCCGGTCAACGTCGGGGCGAGGTGGACGGCGTCGAGCCCGAAGCGAGCCTGGAGTTGGGCCGCGGCCGGCGATTCGGCCGTGTCGCGGTCGACGATCCGGATCTCGACGATGCCCTCGGCGCGCGCTCGCTTCAGGAGCCGGCTGACCTGCGGACGGGTGACGCCGAGCCGATCGGCGATGGCATTCTGCGTCTCACCCAGCTCGTAGTAGAGCCGGCTGGCCTGAACGAGCAGGTCGTGGTCGGCCGTCACGCGATCCGCCGTTGCACAGATGTGCTGAACAGATGTGCACGCATGAGGTGCGCATCATACACGCCTCATTTCGCCGGCGCTACGGGCGATCAGGCCTTCTGCGGCTCCTGAAACGCGCGCACCTCGATGCGACCACCCAGTGCCTTCGACGCCTTCGCTGCCCACCCGACCGCTGCATCCTGGTCTGCGACCTCGATCACCCAGAAGCCGCCGACGTACTCGGGTGCCTCGACGAACGGTCCGTCGACCACCACGGGCTCGCCGCTGGTGGCGTCGACGGTCTTGGCCGACGACGGCGGGTGCAGGCCCCCGGCGAAGCGAAACGCCCCGGACTTGTGGAGATCGGCGTTGAACTCCTCCACGGCAGCCAGCGCGGCCTCCAGTTCGGCCGGGTCCATCGACGCCATGGTCGGCTCCTCGGCCGAGTCGTGGGGTACGGTCAAGAAGAACTGCATCCCTGGTCGCTCCTTCTGGCGGATGGTACGGGCCACGCTGTCAGCGGCCTCCTGACACCCTAACCGTCGAGCAGGCGCGACGCCTCCTGTCGCTCGTTCGGATCCAGGGCCGGCCCGAGCTCGAGCGCGGATCGCAGCAGCTCCTCCCCACCAGCTCGGTCGCCGGCGGCCATCCGGATCGCGCCGTCGTGGTAGCGCAGGCGCGCATCGTCGGCACCGAGAGCGCGCGCGGCGGCGATCGACGCCGCGGCCTCGTCGAACCGCCCGAGCCGGTACAACGACCAGGCAACCGTGTCATGACCCGACCAGTCGGGCCGCTCGGCGAGGGACCGACGCGCCCGGGCGAGCAGGTCGTCGGTGGCGCCCCCGTGATCGAGCTCGAACCGGAGGATCTGTCGATCGAACGTCATCGCCTGCACGTCGCCCAGCCGCTCGATGAACCTGACGGTGGCATACGCCTCGGTCGCGCCCGCGTCGTCGCTCGTCGCCAGCAGGTCGCCCAGGAGCGCGAGCGACTCCGGCTGCGGGGCGATGGCCGTGGCGCGTCGCAGGCCGTCGATGGCGGCATCGATCCGACCGTCGTACGCATCGATCCGGGCGAGGCCGACGAGGGCCCCGAGGTCGTCGTCGCGGGCCGCGAGCGCCTCGGCGAACCCGGCGCGCGCCGCGACGGCGTCACCGGCGAGCCGTGCGTACTCGCCGACGGCGTAGGCGTAGAACCCGACGTCCTCGGCGTCGTCCTCGAGCGCCGCTGCTCGAGCCGCTCGAGCGGACTCGAGTGCTCCATCGGCATCGCCGGTCACCGAGGCGAGACGCGCCTCGCGGATGCGGACCGCGGGACCGCCGAGGTCGGCGAGCGTGGCGAGGTCGGCCCGCGCATCCTCGATGCGCCCGAGCTCGACCGCGGCATCGAAGCGGGTCGCGAGCGCGCCGAGCTGGGACGGGTCGTCGCGGACCAGCGCGTCGGCCGCGGCATGGGCTGCGTCGAAGTCGTGCAGCGAGAACAGGATCGAGGCCTCGGCGGCGCGAGCCGGCGCGTGCGTGGGCACGATCTTCAGCGCCGTCCGGGCCGCGGCCAGCGCCCGCTCGTAGTCCGTCAGGTCGGCGCTGAGGCGTCCTCGGCCGTGATACAGGATGGCGAGGTTCGTCGACGCCAGGAAGTCGCTGGGGTTGCCCTCGAGGTTCCGGGACCACGCGTCGATCGAATGATCGATCTGCGCGATCGAACCGACCGGGCTGCCGCCGCCGTCGATCGCCGCGATGCCGGCGGAGGCTACCGGGGCTGCGGCCTCGGGAGCCGCGACCTCCGGCGCCGTCGCGGGTTCCGCGGGGACCACCGGGATGCCCGGGGCCGGGCGGAACGCCATCGATGCGTACGAGCCGACGACGATCAGCGCGGCCGCCACCAGGAGGCCGGCCGCTCGTGGTCGGCGGAGCGGGAGACTGCGGCTCGGCGAGGACATGGGTGAGAACGTCCCTTTCTGCGGGTGGGCGGGCGGCCCAGCAGGTCGCCCGCCCACGGATCCGACTAGTGGGGCCGCCCGAGATACGGGAAGCGCGCCAGGTAGTCGGTGTGCGGACCGACGCCGTCGCTGGGCACAGCGCCGGTGGCGTTGCGATCAGCGAACAGACCCAGCGGGTCGCCGCCGGTGGTCACGTTGAGCTCGACGTCGATCACGTCGTCGGCCAGCGCCCGGCCGTTGAGCGGCGCGGGAAGCGAGCTCGAGCGGCTGTAGACGAGCACGTCGGGGATCAGGACGCCGGCGAGTGCCGCGGCCTGCGGATCCGAGTACGCACCCTCGCTGTCGAGGCTCGAGAAGAACTTGAGGCCGTTGATCACGTTCGTTGCGGAACTTGCCGCCCGTAGGCCGTGGCCTGGCGATGCGGCGGGGTCCGGTTGAACAGGTCCTTGTCGGCCGATGGGTTGAACACGGTGTTGATGGCGGGTCGACCCATCTGGTCGGCGGCGCGCCACTTCCCGTCGCTCCGATACTGCGTCGTCGCCCAGACGCCGATGGTGTCGGGCAGCTGCGAGTTCGGGATCGACAGGACGATCGCGTTCGTGTTGAGGTTCTTGAAGAAGTCGTTGTCGGCGTCGCCGTCACCGAGCGTGTCGGTGCCGACCTGGGTCCCGGTCAGCGACGTGGTCGTGCCGATGAACCCGAGCAGGTCGAAGAAGAACGGGTCGGACCGGACACCGGCCCAGGCCCGCAGGTTCTGCCTCGTCTTGGCGCCGCCCTCGTTGGACTCGCCCCACGCGACGGTCTTCCCGTCGTCGAGCGAGCGGGCATCGCTGCCGGTGTACTTCTTGATCGTGTAGTCCTGCTCCGGGTACTTGTCGTCGTCGTCGCGATCGACGCGGCCGAAGCGGGTGACGTAGGCGGTATCCGCCTTGTTGTCGCCGTTGCGGTCGATGTTGAAGACGTACCGGACGTTGCGGCCCGAAGTTGCCGCCGAACAGGTTGATCGCCGGGTTGACGGTCATCGCCAGCACGGTCCGCTTCGAGCTGTCGGGAGCGCGGAAGACGTAGACATCGTTGATGTCACGGTCGCCCCGGAACGAGGCGATGTCGATCTGGCCATTCTTGGTGGTCCGGCCGAGGGCCGGAGCGTCGAGGTGATCGGCTGCGCTGGTGAGGATCGGAGCGGCACCGACCGTCAAGGCGACGATCGCTGCGCCGAACGCGGCCAGCTTCCTGGAACTCATGGTGGGATGCGATCCCTCCTCTGGTCGGGGATGACGACCGGGTCCTCCACGGGTCCGGTCGAATCGGTCACCCTCGACGTCGTCGCGACTCCTCCGTCGGGGCTCGTCCCTTGATGCGCAGCCGACCGACCGACGGATGACTCGCCGCGATGCGGCCTAGAGGACGCGACCCGGGTTGAGCAGCCCCTGCGGGTCCAGCGCCGTCTTGATGGCGCGCATGAACCGCACGGCGTCGGCGCCACGCTGCGGCTCCAGCCACTCGCGCCGGGCCGAACCGATGCCGTGCTCGCCGGTGACCGTGCCACCAAGGTCGAGCGCCGCCTGGTACAGGTCGGCCTGGACCGCCTTGGTGATGGCCTCGCCACGCGGGTCGCCGCGCTCGAGGACGAGGTCCGGATGGAGGTTGCCGTCGCCGGCATGCCCGAACGTCCCGATCCGGACATCGTGCCGCGCGGCGATCGACTCGATCGCCCGGAGCATGTCCGGGACGCGCGACCGGGGTACGCCGACGTCCTCCATCTTCACGTCGCCGAGCTTCTCGAGCGCCCAGTGCGCGGCGCGCCGGGCCTGCCGCAGCAGGTCGGCCTCGGCCGACGTCTGCGAGCGCACCGTGGTCGTCGCGCCGACACCCTCGCAGACGCCGTCGGCGCGGGCCAGCTCGTCGTCGGCTGCCGCGGCCGGCAGGTCCGACTCGATCATCAGCATCGCGGCCGCGTCGCGGTCGAGCCCGAGCGCATGCACGTCGTCGACGGCCCGGATCGTGAACCGGTCCATCAGCTCGAGCGTCACCGGCGACAGGCCCGCCGCGGCGATCCCGGCCACCGCGTCACCGGCCGACTCGAGCGTCGGGAAGAAGGCCAGCAGCGTGGCCCGTGGTGGCGGCGTCGGCCGGAGCCGCAGCGTCGCCTCGGTGATGAGGCCGAGCGTGCCCTGCGATCCGACGAGCAGGTGGGTCAGCGAGTAGCCGGCGACGTCCTTGACGTTGCGGCCGCCGGTCCGGATGACGCTGCCGTCGGCCATGACGACCTCGAGCGCCAGGACCGACTCGCGCGTCTGCCCGTACTTCACGCAGCACAGCCCGCCGGCGTTCGTGCCCAGGTTGCCGCCGATCGAGCACATCTCGAAGCTCGCGGGGTCCGGCGCATAGAACAGCCCATGCTCCGCGACGGCGGCCTTCAGCCGGGCGTTGATGACGCCGGGCTGGGTGATGACGCACAGGTTGGGTGCGTCGATCTCGAGGATCCGGTCCATCGCGGTGAAGGCGATCGTCAGCGTCCCATCGATGCCGGCCGCGCCGCCGCTCAGTCCCGAGCCCGCGCCACGGGGCACGATCGGCACGTCGAACTCGGCACAGATCCGGACCAGCTCGGCGACCTGGGCCGTCTCGGTCGGCAACGCGACCGCGCCCGGCAGACCGGCCGGCAGGTACGCCGTCTCGTCACGCCGATACGTCTCGCGATCGGCCTCGTCGGTCAACAGCCGGACCGCGGGAAGACGTTCGCGGATCGTCGCGAGGAAGGCGTCGCCGACGGTGCCGCTGGCCATGCCCGGCAGTGTAGGCGGCGGCACCGGACGAAGGTCCGGGAACGCCGGGTGGACCGGCGAGGGTACGATTCGGTCGATGCCCACGCGCCCGATGGTCCGTCTCGCCGCCTCGCTCGGGCTGGCGGCGCTCGTCGTCCTATCGGTGGTCGGACCGGCGCTGGCGTGCGATCCGCGGCTGTCGGACCTGCGCGATTCGCGGACCTGGCTCGACCCGGGCGAGGGCGCGGACCTCGGAGCTCGGTCGTCGACCACGCGAGCCCAGGGCGTGCTGGCCGCGGCACCGGCAGCCGCGCCGGCACCCGCGAGCGACATCACCCCGGGGCGTGTCGACCGGACCAGCCTGTACCTGTCGGCGACGTACCAAGTCGGGCTGCGCCTGCGCTACGGGACCCGCTCGTTCCAGGCCAACACCGTCGCGACGATCCGGAACAGCTCGAGCGGCCCGATCGACCGGGTCGAGCTCAACACGATCGCCGCCCGCCTCGGCGGGATGCGGTTGCTGACCGTCCAGGTCGACGGCCGGGCCGTCCGAGCGCGGGTCAGCGACCAGACCATCATCGTGCCGCTCGGTGGCGTCCTGGCCGTCGGTGACACCGTCACGGTCCGCGTCCACTACGCCGCCCGGCTGCGGAGCGGGCTGGCCGGCTCGGACTGGATGTTCACCCGCGTCAACGGCATCGTCGACGCCTATCGCTGGATCCCGTGGGTCAGCCGGGCGACGTCGTTCAGCCGCCCGAACCACGGCGACCCGTTCGTGACGCCGGTGAGCCCGCTGGTGAAGCTGCGGGTCGACACCGACCGGCGGCTGGTGATCGCCTCGAGCGCGAACCTCGTGTCGCGATCGGCGAACGGGCTGACCCAACGCTTCGAGGCCCGCAACATGCGCGACGTGACGCTCACCGCCGCGCCGGATTTCCGGATGGCGACGACGACGGTCGGCGGGACCATCGTCCGCTACTACTACCGCAACTCGGCGAACGCGGCGTACACCCTCAGCGCTGCGGCCAGCGCGTTCCGCTCGATGCGCGCCCGGCTCGGGCCGTATCCGTACCCCGTCTACAAGGTCGTCCAGTCGGCCGGTGGGTACGGGATGGAGTCACCCGGCATGACCTGGATCCCGTACGGCCACGGTCGCGCGAACCTGCGCTATCTCGTCTACCACGAGACGGCGCACCAGTGGTTCTACGGTCTCGTCGGCAACGACCAGGCCCGCCAGCCATTCGCCGACGAGGCGATGGCCGACTTCATCGGTCGCGAGCTCACCGGCCTGCGCCGCGCGAGCCGCTGCTCGACCGGGCGGCTCGACCTGTCGATCTACCGCTACAGCCAGTCGTGCTACTACGAGATCGTGTACATCCAGGGCGGCAACCTGATCAACCAGGCCAGGCTGCGGATGGGGTCGACGCTGTTCTGGTCGACGCTGCGCTCGTACATCGCCGGCCACCGCTACGGGCTGGCGCGGACGCAGACGCTGCTCCAGGCGCTCGATGCGGCGACCCCATCGAACCTCTCGACGCTGTTCCGCTCGAGGTTCCCGGCCTACTACTGACCGGCCACCGCACGCACCGCCGGGTTCGAGGCCCGACGCGCCTTCATGAACCCGTCGACGGCGTCGAAGCCGAAGATCAGCACGATGACGACGCTGGTGATCGTCACGGTCCAGCCGAGCCATTGGCCACCGGTGGCCTGGTCGATCTCGGCGACCAGCGCGGGGTTGAACAGCAGCCCGTTCTGCAGCAGGTAGACGGCGGGGATCGCGAAGGCGGCGCCGAGCAGCGCGTTCAGGATGGCGAGGGTCCAGGTCATGCGACCGCGGACGAAGACCGCGATCAACAGCACGATCTCGAGTCCCGTTTGGACGATGAAGTACGGGAGCCAGAACGACCACAGCGCCGGGTCGAACAGCGGGAACGACTGCCCGTCGACGACGATGGGCGACAACAGCTGGACCCACAGCAGCGCCGCGATGGCCAGCACGTAGAACGCGATGGTGACCGCGAACTCCGCGACGCCCATGCGGCCGTCTTGCGGCAGGTCCGGCAGCTCGTCCACGGTCCAGGCATGCTCGAGACCGGTCGTGCCCGACGTCCGCTCGATCACGGCGAACACCAACGTGATCCAGAACGCCATCTGCAGCGCGACCATGAAACCGGTACCCAGGCCGGACACGATGGCCTGCCCGGGCGTATCGCCCGACAGCAGCTCAGCGACCAGGACCACCACGCCGACGATCGGCGGCACGATCGGCAGGAGCGTGGTCACGAGGCGGCTCCACACGGGATAGAGCGTCGGGCCGATGAGGACCTGCGGCCGGTCCGCGTAGCGGGCCGCCAGCGCGCCCGGGTCGCCGAGCTCGGTCAGGGCGGCGCGCTCGGCGGCAGCCCGGTCGACGGCGCCGTCGCCCGTCTGCGCTTCGGTGGCGTCGGCCACGAGGGCGCGGACCTCGCGCTCGAGGTCGGATCGCTGACGTTCCGGGACCGAACGGATCACGGCCCAGACGTATCGGTCGGTGAGGGTGCTCATGCGGGGTCTCCCTGGTCGAGGCCGCGGATCGACGCGTCGAGCCGCTTCCAGTCGTCGAGCAGCTCGGCGGCGAGGCGATCGCCGGCCGGGCTCGTCCGGTAGAACTTGCGGGGTCGCGATTCCTCGGTGTTCCACTCGCTCGTCAACACGCCCTGCGACTCCAGCCGGCGGAGGAGCGGGTAGAGGGTGTTGGCGTCGACCGTCAGGCCGAGGTCACGCAACCGATCGATGAGGGCGTAGCCATATCCCGGGCGGCGGAGCTGGAGCAGGCAGGCGAGCACGACGGTGCCGCGACGGAGCTCCTGCTGGCTGCCTGAGAGGATGTCGGCGTAGTCCATGTGAGGCATCATAATGTGCGTCACACACTATTGCAAGACCCATATCGATGTATCCGTTGATTCGTCAGCCTCCTCCGAGCCGGCGGTCGGCGGCCAGCGCCTGCGGCATCTGCCGGAACCACGGGGGCAACACCGGGTTCCAGGCCCGCCAGGCGGTCACCAGCCAGGCCGACACCGCCCGCTCGAGCGGGCCCCACGCGAACCCGTAGGCGTCTCGCACCGACGCCGGCAGCAGCCCGATCGACGGCCACAGCGTCCAGTCGTACAGCCGCGGCGGGATGGGCAGCGAGCCCAGCATGCCGGGCAGTGGCGGGTGCAGGATCGACTCGGCAAGGTCCCGGGCGGTCGCTCCGACTGCGATCGGCCCGCCTGGCGCGAGTTGTTCGGCGAGATACCGCTCGAACGCGTCGAGGTCGTAGGGCAGCATGCGCTCCGGGACCCCGAAGGCACGGGCAAGCGGCTTCGATTCCTCGTAGAAGCGGCGTCCCTCGTCTCTGGACACGCGCCCGACGAGGGCATCGTGGGCGACGATCGTCGAGTCGACCAGCGTCGCGTGCACCCACAGCGCCAGCGCGGGGTCGCGCGCGTCGTAGCCCTCCCCGGTGATCCTGCGGTGCAGACCGTTCAGGCGGCGGAGCTCGTTCCGGGCCACGTCACCGGAGCCGTAGACGATGCGCAGGGCGCTCCGGATCGTCCCGTCGAGCCGCTGCCACGGATCATCGCGGAAATCGGAGTGCTCGGCGACGCCGGCCGCGACTGCCGGGTGGGCGACCTGCAACAGCAGCGCCCGGGCCCCGGCGCCCAGCAACAGCATCGCCTCGCGGTTGAGCCGCCACGCCTCCGACGCGGGGCCGAACATCCCCGGGTCGCCATCGCGCGTATCCACGCCGAGCACCATAGCCGCTGACAGAGGGAGAGACGCTTGGGACGCTGGGGCACCGAGTTCGACGCGGATCGACTCGCCATCCTCGAGACCCGCATGTGGAAGGCGTACTACCGGCGCCAGCCGGCGCGCCTGTTCGGCTGGCTCGTGTACGCGCTGCGCGAGCAGGCGCGCGTGTCGTGGCCGACGGCCCTGGCGGCCAGCCTGCTGCTGACCCGTGCCGCGGCCGGGTTCGCCCGTTCCGACGGCGACTACGAGCGTTTCGCGCCCGACATCGGCCGGGCGTACCGGCTGCTCGGCCTGCCCGATGACGTCGATGCGACCGAGGTCGCCCGGCGCGAGCTGCGCTGGTGGGTGGTCCGCCGGGAGGTCGGCCTGACGGCCGGCGCGGCCGCGGGCGACGCCATCACCGGGCTGTACGCCGCGATCTATCACGTCCCACCGGCGGCCGTCGCCGAGGCCGGGGCGCTCCGCGGGCTGGCGGCCGAGGTCCGCGACCGCGGCGCCGATACCGACCCGGACGGACCGCGTGGCGCCGGGCGAGCCTACTGGCCGGAGGTGGCGCGCCTGCTGCGCGACTCGTATCGGTCGCTGAAGGTCGCGGTCAACGATCCTCGGGGCGACGACCGATGAGCCACCAGGCGACCGGGAAGATGCCGGCCGCGACGGCCAGCTTGGCGGCATCCCAGATGAGGAACTTGGTCATCCCGCCCGCGACCGCGGTCTCCCACGGCATGCCCGTCACGGCCTTGAGCCAGGGCACGCCGATCGCGTAGATCACCGCGGTGCCGATGGCCATCGCCGCCAGCGAGCCGCCGATGTGCCGATCCCAGCCGAGCTCCGCCAGCCGGCCCACGACCGCGGCGGCCACGACGAAGCCGATCAGGTAGCCGCCGGTGGCTCCGACGATCCGGTCGATCCCCTGCGGACCACCGGGGGCGAAGACCGCTAACCCGAGCGCTCCCATCGCCACGTACAGCACCAGCGCCGCTGCGCCGCGCCGGAACCCGAGGGCGGCGCCGACCGTGAGGACGCCAAACGTCTGCCCCGTGAAGGGCACCGGATCGGCGGGGATGACGACCTGGGCGGTCAGCGCGACGACCAGCGCGCCCGCGACGATCAGGACGATGTGACGGAGTCGAGTGGAGAGGCGTTCGGCGACGCCGATCGGGATCAGGAAGTCCGCAAGGGTGATGCCGCGCTCGGCTGCCGTGCTGCGGTCGAGGCGCGGGATGGCGATCGTCATCGACGCTCCGTGACGGGGGTCGTGCTGGGGGCGCGACCGACGCCGGGAGTCTAGCACCGCCGCTCCGCGCCGAGCGACGCGCCGCTACTCGTAGCCGACGGCCCGGACGATCGAGACGCCGCTCGCGAGCCGGGCCGGATAGGCCGCCGCGAGCATCGCCAGGACCACGCCGAGGACGAACGCCGCGCCGACCGCCAGCCAGGGGATAGCGACGGCTGGATCCCAGCGACCGCCCGACAGCACGACCATCAGCCCGCCGACCGCGACCCCGGTCACGGCGCCGCACAGCGCGCCGGCGACTCCGGTGATGCCGGCCTCGACGACCACCGTCCGCCACACCTGGCGCCGGGTCATGCCGGCGGCACGGAGCACGCCGATCTCGCGGACCCGCTCGAGCACGTTCATGGTGAGCGTGTTGACGATGCCGAGCGAAGCGACGACGACCGCGACGAGCGCCAGGGCGTCGAACAGCCCGAACACCCGGTCGAGGGCATCGCCGACCGCCCCCTGGATCCGGTCGAGCGGCACCGGCTCGAGTGCCAGCGAGCGCGCATCCTCGGCCAGGGCGGCCTGGTCGACCGCCGATGAGGGCTTGACGAACCGCACCGCGAACGCGTCGGCGCCGTCGACCCCGAGGCGGTCGGCGTCGGGCCAGCCGACGATCAGCGACTCGCCCGATCGCCCCGGCAGCGTTCGTTCGGCGATGCCCACGACCTCGAGGTCGACCGCCGTCCCGTCGGCCGTTGCGACCCGGATCGTCGACCCGGGTGTGAGGGCGTCGTGCGCGGCGATCCCGGCCGGGACGATGACCGCGCCGCCGCGATCGAGCGCCGCGAGCGCCGTCGCGCGATCTCCCGAGATGAGCTGGAGCCGTCCGTCGGCTGCGAGATCGGCGCCGACCATCGCCGCGCCATCGACGCGGCGTCCGTCGACGGCCAGGTCGAACGTCGCGATCGGGCTGACCGATGCGATCCCCGGCAGCCCGCCGAGCGTCTCGTCGATGCCCTCGTCGAGCGCGCGCGGGAAGATCGAGGTCACGAGGAGATCGCCCGGGACGACGTCGGCGACCCACGCCGCGGCGGCTGCGCGGGCGTGCTGCCCGACCCCGCCGAGCGCGACGACCATCGCCAGCCCGATCGTCAGCGCGCCGACGGTCAGGGCCGCCCGACCGCGGTCGCGCAGCACCGACGCCCGCGCCAGCCGCTCCTCGAGACGCGAGAGCACCAGGAACGGCGTGCCGGCCACACGGGCGAGCACCGGCAACACGAACGGGACCGCCAGCGCGACCACGAGCAGCGCCGCGTACACGCCGAACGCCCGGATCAGTGCCGCCTCACCGGCTGCCCGAGGCCAGATCACGAGCCCCAGCACGCCGACCACCGCGAAGACCGCCACGAGCCAGCGAAGCCGTGTCCGGCGGGCACTCGGCAGGTCGAGCCGGGCCTTGAGCGCCTCGACCGGCGCGACCCGGCCGGCGCGACGGGCTGGCTCGATCGCGGCGGCCAACGTGACCCCGATGCCGACGGCGAGCGCCGCGAGTGCGTCGCCGACCGCCACCACGGGACCGCCGATCGGCACCGACCCGATCGAGCCCATCCACACCGCCACCGCGGTCGCCAGCACTCCCCCGACGACCAGCCCGATCGCGGCACCGACCACTCCGATGACCGCGGCCTGGACGAGGATGTATCCCGTGATCTGTCCGCGCGTCGCCCCGGCGGCTCGCAGCAGCCCGAGCTCGCGGACGCGCTCGACGACCGTCATCGACATGGTGTTGAAGATGAGGAACGCGCCCGCGAACAGCGCGACGGCGGCGATCAACGCGGTCGTCGCCGCGAAATCGCCGGTCGACGCCGCCATCGCGGCGGCCATCTCGCGCGGCGTCGAGACGACGTACGGCTCGTCGAGCAGCGCGGCCTCGAGCGCGTCGACGACGGCGAGGGCATCGTTCCCTGTCGCAAGGTCGAGATCGACCCGGGTCACGCCCTCGGCGCCGAACAACGACTGCGCCACCGGCAGCCCCGTGATCACGGCGCGTCCGGTCGGGCCACCCCACGGACCGTCGCCCGCCAGGATGCCCCCGACTCGCAGGTCGACCGGCGCGTCGACGCCCTGGAGCCCGAGCCGCGATCCGACCGTCAGTCCGTCCTCGGCGGCGAGCGTCGAGGTCACCAGCGCGACGGGCTCGTCCGGTGATCCGAGCGGCGCACCCGCCGCCAGCGTCAGGTCATGGACGGCCGCCTCGGCGGCCGGATCGATGCCGACGACCGTCACCGGCGCCGGCAGCGGCCCAGGCCCGAGGAGGCCGGTGCCGAGGTACGTGCGCCGCTCGAACGACGGGGCCGCGGTCCCGACCCCAGGCGTTCCTTCGATCGCGGCCAGCGTGGCAGCAGACAGGCCGGCCTCCCCGAACGCCGCGACCCGGAGGTCGGCCCGGCCGACGAGCGTCGTGACCGCACGGTCGACTGCGGCGTCGATGCCGGCGTTCGTGGCAAGGCCCGCGTAGAGCACGGCGACGCCGAGGACGACACCCACCGTCGTGAGCGTCGTGCGCATCGGGCGGGCGCGCAAGCCGCGCCACGCGAGGCCGTGGAGGCCGCGCATGCCGGTCAGAGACCGAGTCGGGCGAGCCGCGCGATGAGGACCGTGGCGTCGTGGCCGGCGCGCCGGCCGAGCTCGATCGTGTCGAGGATCCGGCCATCACCGATCACGTGCACCCGGTCCGCGTACGCAGCGGCCTTCGAGTCGTGGGTCACGAGGACGACCGTCTGGTGGCGCTCCTGGCATGACCGCCACAGCGCATCGAGGATCTCGGTGCCCGTCGTGTAGTCGAGGTTGCCGGTCGGCTCGTCGGCGAACAGCAGGGCCGGCCGGGTCACCAGGGCACGCGCGATCGCCACCCGCTGCTGCTCACCCGCCGACAGCTGATCGGGCTTGTGGTGCTCCTTGCCGATCAGGTCGACCAGCCCGATGACATCGCGGATGCGCTCGGCCAGCTCGCCGCGCGACGGATCCTGGCCGGCGATCGTGAACGGCAGGGCGACGTTCTCGGTGACGTCGAGGAGCGGGATCAGGTTGAACGACTGGAAGACGAAGCCGGTCCGGTCGCGCCGCAGGCGTGTCGCGCGGTCGTCGGACAGCTCGCTGATGAGCTCGCCCTCGAGCACGACCTCGCCGCTCGTCGGCCGGTCCAATCCACCGAGCAGCTGGAGGAGCGTGCTCTTGCCACTGCCCGACGGACCCATGAGGGCGACGAACTCGCCCGCGCCGACGGTCAGGCTGACGCCACGGAGCGCCTCGACGGTCGTCGAGCCGAGCGGATACGCCTTGGCCAGGTCGCGGGCCTCGAGGATGATCCCGTCGCGGCTGCGGTTGTCGGGCGCATCGAGCAGGCGGGTGAGCAGGGCGGTCATGCAGCCTCGGTCCGTGGTGGTGTGGTCTGGATGGCACCGTAGCGGTGGGGTGCGGACAACGGCTGTCGCTCGATGGTCCGCCCCGTGCTAGTACTCCGATGCGGGGCAGTCACCCGCCGAGGAACGCCCCCGCTACCTGGCTCACGACCGTCTCGACGATCCCGCCGGGTGGTGGCGATGCCACGATCCGCAGGCCCGTGTCGGTCGTGGCCCGTTCCTCATCGGCCGCGTCGCCGGCGGGGGGCTCCGCGCGTTCCGGCGGGTGCTCGAGCGCGAGCAACGGCGGGGTCGGGACGGGCGTCGGGGTCGGGACCGGCGTCGGCTTCGGCGTGGGCTTGGGCGTCGGTTTCGGGGTGGGTCGTGGCGTCTTCCGCGGCGTCGGCCTGGGCGTCGCGGCCGCGGTCCGCGGCTTCGGACGCGGCGTCGCGCGCGGCTTCGGCTTGGGCGTGGACCGGGCCGCCGTCGATCCGCACTTGTCGGCGAACAACACTGTCCACATCTTCTTGCCGTCGGCGCCCTTGTATGCACCGATCCCGACGACCTCCCACTTTCGGTTCAGGATGTTCTTCCGGTGACCGGACGAGTCCATGAACATCGCGTGGATCCCTGCGGTCGCGTTGGCATCGGGATAGGTGTTCCAGCCGATGTTCTCGCCCGCCATGCGATAGCAGTAGCCCTTCGAGTCGAGCTTCTTGAAGACCGAGCCGTACCCGGGGATGTCGTGGCTGAAGTAGTCGCGCTTGATCATGTCCTTGCTGCGCCAGCGGGCGATGGTCGTCAGCGTCCGGTCGACCCGCAGCGCACGGAGACCGGCCGACGCGCGGCTGCGATTGGTGAGCGCGACGAGCTGCCGCTCGGAGCTGGAGCTGTAGGCGCCGGCATCCCAGGCGAGTGCCGTGCCGGGCCGTGCCAGTACGGCGAACGACGAGATCGCGAAGACGAGCGCGAGTAGTGCGGGTGTCGGGAGACGGTGGCGGCGATCGTGCATCGGTGGTCGGCGAGGTCCCGTGCGGCCGTCGCTGGAGCGGCGGCGGTGGATCTGATGGGGTCCTCACCGTAGGCAGCGGGTCTGGTCGGGTCTTCCGCGCGAAGGTCCCACGGCCCCGGACCCGGGTACCGGCGGGTCCGGAGACGTGCGGGCGAGAGCGGTGCGGTCCGCGACGGTCGCCGGGCGTGCGCGGCGGTTCCACCGCGCACCGCAATCGTCGTGGCCGTGTTGTACCGACCGGTCACCGGCAGTACGTTCGGCGACCTGGGGGGTAGTACGAATGGACCACATGGAGCAGCACGACGCCGCGTCCGGTGAGGGAAGCGTCGCCACGGAGACGACGCCGTCCTTCCTCGCCGGTCTGACGCAGGCGATGCACGAGACGGCGTCCCGCGAGCGCGAGCGGATGGCCGGGATCGTCGCCGACGAGGCCCGCAGGCACGCGTATCTCGCCCATGCGCGGGCGATGCTCGAGGCCGACGCGCTGCGCCGGTCCGCCGACGAGGATGTCGAGGCCATCGAGACCTGGACGACCGACGAGATCGTGCGCCTCCACGAGGAGGCCGCGCGGCGCAAGCACGAGCGTCACGCCGACCTCGAGACGTATCTCGAGCGACACGCTGCGATCATCGATGCCGAGGTCGCCGGGGTGGACTTCGCCGTCGCCGAGTACCAGGCCACGCTCGATGCGTTCATCGAAGGGCTGCTCGATTCGAACGACGCCGCCGACATCGCGCGCCGGGCCGGCACGATCCCGGCCGCGCCGGATCTCGACCGCGTACGCTCGGAGGCTCGTGCCGCAGCCATCGCGAAGTACGTCGAAGCCGACGGGGGTGGTCCCGGCATCGGCGTCATGGATCCGTCGTCCGTCAGCCGCCCCGATGGCCTGGCCATGGCCGTCGATCCCCTCCAGGCTCCCGACGAGGATCTCGTGGTCGTCGCCGGGGCGCCGGTAGCCGCGGCGCCGATGACCGCCACCAACCGCCTGATGCGCGTCGTTAGCCAGTGGATGGCTCCGCCCGACCCGAACCACCAGAACGCCGCACGGAAGGGCTGACCGCACTGGCAGACTTCCCGCATGTCGTCTGCGGGTCGTGTCGTACTCATCACCGGTGCCACCGGGGGCCTTGGCAGGGTCACGGCGCGCGCCTTCGGGGCTGACGGGGCCCGGCTCGTCCTGACCGGCACCGACGCCGGCCGGCTCGAGAACCTTGGCGAGGAGCTCGGCCTCGACGCCGATGCATGGATGCCGGTGGTCGTGGACCTGCGCGATCGCGACGCGACCCGCACCGCCCTCGCGGCGACCGAGGAGGTGGTCGGCGGCATCGACGTCCTCATCCACGTGGTCGGCGGATGGGCTGGTGGCACCCCCGTGGTCGAGGTCGACCCGGAGGTGATGGGCTCGATGCTCGACCAGCACCTGTGGACGACGCTCAACGTCACCCAGGCGGTCGTGCCGGGCATGGTCCAGCGCGGCTGGGGCCGGGTCATGGCGGTCAGCGCGCCGGCGGCATCCGAGCCGGCCGCCAAGCTGCGCTCCGTACGCGGTCGGCAAGGCGGCCGAGGAGGTCCTGCTCCGCTCGCTCGCGAAGGAGACCGCGTCCAGCGGGGTCACGGTGAACCTCGTGGTCGTCCGCGCGATCGACGTGGCGGGCGAGCGGACCAGCGATCCGAAGAAGTCGTCGTGGACGACGCCGGAGGAGATCGCCGAGACGTTCCGGTTCCTCGCCTCGGACGAGGCGGCGGCGATCACCGGGGCGCGGATCCCGTTGTTCGGGCGCTAGCCGACCGTCGCCCGCACCAGCGACTGGGCCTCGTCGATGAGCCGTTCGAGGTGGTCCTCGCCGCGGAAGCTCTCCGCGTAGACCTTCGCCACGTTCTCGGTGCCGGACGGCCGGGCCGCGAACCAGCCGAAGTCGGTCGTGACCTTGAGACCACCGATGGCCGCGTCGTTCCCCGGCGCCCTCGTGAGGATCGCGGTGATCGGATCGCCGGCGAGCTCCGTCGCGGTGACATCGGCCGGCGCGAGGCGGCCGAGGGCGGCCTTCTCGTCGGGGCTCGCCGGCGTGTCGACCCGGCGGTAGACCGGCGCCCCGAAGCGCTCTGTCAGACCCGCGTACACCTCGCCCGGATCGCGCCCGAGTCGGGCGGTCAGCTCGCATGCCAGCAGGTCGGCGATGATCCCGTCCTTGTCGGTCGTCCAGACCGTGCCGTCGCGGCGGAGGAACGACGCACCGGCGCTCTCCTCGCCGCCGAAGCCGATCGACCCGTCGACCAGCCCGTCGACGAACCACTTGAAGCCGACCGGGACCTCGACCAGTCGTCGCCCGAGGTCGGCCACGACCCGGTCGATCATCGACGACGAGACGAGCGTCTTGCCTACGCCGACGTCGCTCCCCCACGCCCGACCGCCACCGAACAGGTACGAGATGGCGGCGCTGAGCACATGGTTCGGGTTGAGCAGCCCCTGGGTCGGGGTGACCACGCCGTGCCGATCGGCGTCGGCATCGTTGCCGAGGGCGATGTCGAACCGGTCGCGCAGCTCGACGAGGCCGGCCATCGCGTGGGGCGACGACGGGTCCATCCGGATCCTGCCATCCCAGTCGACGGTCATGAAGCCGAAGGTCGGATCGACGGTCTCGTTGGTGACGGTCAGGTCCAGCCCGTAGCGGTCCCGGATCGCGGCCCAGTAGGCGACCGACGCGCCGCCCATCGGGTCGACGCCGATCCGCAGGCCGGCATCGCGGATGGCGTCCATGTCGATGACCGCCGACAGGTCGTCGACGTACGCGCCCTGGAAGTCGTACGGCGTGACGCCGGCGCGCACCTCGTCATCGGAAGCCCGCGCGATGCCGTCCAGCCCGTCGTGACCCGACGCCGCGAGGAGGCGGTTGGCCTCGTCCTGGATCCAGGTCGTGACGTCGGTGTCGGCCGGGCCGCCGTTGGGCGGGTTGTACTTGAAGCCGCCGTCGTCGGGCGGGTTGTGCGACGGCGTGACCACGATGCCGTCGGCGAGATGGCGCCAGCTGTCCTTCGGCCGGTTGGCGACGATGATCGCGTGCGAGATGGCCGGCGTCGGGGTGTATCCATCGGCCGCATCGACCCGCACGTCGACCCCGTTCGCGACCAGCACGCCCAGCGCCGTCCGTGTCGCCGGCTCGGACAGGGCGTGGGTGTCGCGGCCGATGAACAGTGGTCCGCTGTACCCCCGCCGGACCCGGTACCGGCAGATCGCCTCGGTCGTCGCCAGGATGTGGGCCTCGTTGAAGGCGCTCCGCAACGACGATCCACGGTGGCCGGACGTGCCGAACGCGACCCGCTGCGCCGGATCGGACGGGTCGGGGCGACGCTCGAAGTAGGCCGCCAGCAGGGCCTCGATGTCGACGAGGATCGACGGTTCGGCAGGCTTGCCGGCCCGTTCGCTCAGGACCACGGCGCCATCATGTCACGCTCGAAATCGCGATATCGGTGGTTCCCGGCCGCACCACGCACCGTTCGCGCGCCCGCACGGGTGTTGCCAAAGACGTTGCCATCTTGGTACGTTCGTCAGCCCTACGAGGCAGGACGCATGGACCAGATCGACGATCCCATCACGCCCGAGACCAGCCATGTCAACGGCATGGCACCGATCGAGGCGACCGATCAGCCGGCCGCGAACGACGCCGAGGCGCCCACCACGGCGGCTCCGGACCCGGTCGGCTTGCGGCCCGGTTTCCTGGCCGAGCTGGCCGTCGCGATGCGGGCCACGGCCGAGCGGGAGCGCGAGAACATCGGCACCCGCGTGGCCGAGGATGCCGCAGGGCATGTCGACAAGGTCCGCGCACGAGCCGCCATCGAGACGGAGGAGCTCCGGCGCCTGGCGGAGGAAGACGTCCAGCACATCGAGGAATGGTCCGCCGCCGAGATGGAGCGGATCCGCGGCGAAGCCGACCAGAAGATCGGCGATCGGCGATCGAGCCTCGATGAGTACCTGAAGCAGCACGACGCGATCATCGAGACCGAGATCGAGGGCGTCGACAACGCCGTCCGCGACTACAACACGACGCTCGACCAGTTCTTCGCAGAGCTGGCCGAGTCGGACGACCCGTCAGCGATCGTGGCCCGTGCGGAGACCCTGCCTGCCCCGCCCGACCTCGACCAGGTGCGCGCGCAGGCCCGCGCCAGCGCCGTCGCGATGTTCGCCCAGCCCGAAGCCGAGGAGACCCGCGCCGGCCACCGAGGCCGTCGCGGATGCCGCGGCCGACGACGGCTCCGACGGCGATGGCGGCACACCGACGGCGATCGCCGACACCGATGCCGTGACCGCGGAGGCCGAGCCGGCCGTCGAGGCGATCGGCGAGTCCGATGACACGGTGGCGTCGGCCGAGGGGGTCGACACCGCCCATGCCGAGGCAAGCTCCTCGACCGATCCGGTGCCGGTCATGGATCCGGCGGCGACGGCCGAGACGTCGTGGCCGCAGCCCGAGCCGGAGCCGGTCGAGGCCGCGCCGAGCGGCGACCACACGAGCGCCGCGGTCCGCCTGCTGCGGTCGGTCGCGCCGTGGACGGCACCGACCCACGCGGGTTCGGAGCGAGGTCCCGACCCGGACTGACACCGGGCGACCTTCGGCGCGCCGGACCGCTCGACGAGACTGCCACGCACAGCATCGCCCCACGTCCCCGGATGAGGTCTGAGCTATCGCCGACTTCGTGATCGCCGACGGGCACGGTCACATCAATACGGTGATCGACGATCGGCTCGACTCGACGTTCGGTAGCCTCGGTTCGGGCGTGGGCCAGTTCGTCACCCCGATGGGGCTCGCCGCCACGCCATCAGGCGGCCTCCTGATCGCCGATCGCGGCAACGACCGCATCGTCTCGATCGATGACCTGTCGGGGAGCGGCTGGACGACGCTCGGGGCCAGCGGATCGGGCGACCAGGAGTTCAAGGCCCCGAGCGGCGTCTCGATCGACGCCGGAGGCCGGATCTGGATCGCCGACTCCGGCAACCGGCGGATCGTCCGCGTCGACGGGATCGACGGGAGCGGGTGGGCGACCTACGGCGCCGGGGGCATGCCGACGCCGGCCGATCCGGCCATCGGCATGTTCCGCGACCCGACCGGGATCCATGCAACCGACACCGGGCAGGTCCTCATCGCCGACCCGGGTGCAGGGCGGGTCGTCCGGATCGACGACATCCGCGGGACGGGCTGGATGAGCTCACCCGAGGATGCGCTCCTGTCGCCGACGTCGGTCACGATCGACGAGGCTGCCATCGTGGTCGCCGACTTCCGTGGGCGCAGGGTCGTCGTTCTCGGGCCGACGCTCGCGGTGGAGCGTGCCTCCTCGGACGCGAAGCTCAACGGACCAGCATCCGCCCGCGTCGTCGGCGGGTCCATCCTCGTCCTCGTGCCGCCGCACCGGACGGTCGTGAGCCTCTTGGACACGGGCGCCGAGCTGCAGGTCACCGCAGAGCTTCGGCTTGCCGACCTCGGCATCGAGCGACCCGTCGCGGTGGAGCGCCTGCCGTAAGCTCGGCCGCGATCCGCTACCGGGCCGTCAGCCGCCGAGTGCCGCGCGGATCTCCTGGATCATCGCCGCCTCGACCGGGGCCTCGCCACCGCCCTTGGCCTGCGCGACCGCCTCGGCCAGGCCGAGCACGAGCTGGCGGTACGGCTCGACATCATCCGGCGACTTGGCAGTCAGGGTCGCGATCGACGACCGGAGCGCATCCATGGTCCCGGCCCGGACCGTGTCGGGTGACGTGGTGAGACCGAACCCGGTGCTGTGGGTCTTGGCCAGCTCGCGGATGACGTCGCTCGACGCCGCGACCTGCTGACCGGCGAGGAACTTCCCCATCGCCCCGGCCTCGCCGAACATGTCGGTGAAGTCGCGGTCGCTGAGCGAGACCAGCATCCCGCTGCCGGTCAGGCCCTTCTGGAGAGCCTCCCATTCCGCCTCGGTGAAGTCGGCCTTCGTTGCCACCACGTCCTCCCGATCAGGTTTCCAATACGCGTTTCTTCGCCGCTTCGAACTCGTCCTGCGTCAGGACCCCGTCGGCGTGGAGCTGCGAGAGACCCTCGAGCTGCGCCGACAGCGACGGGGGCGGCGGAGCGTCGGGCGACACCGCGGGCGCGGGCGGGACCGCGGACTGCGGTGCCGGTCGGACCACCTGCTCGCCCGAGGGAGCGATACCGAACTTGGCCCAGAACCGCTCGGCGATCGTGTCGTACGCCCCCTTCGTCAATGCACGCCTGCGGTACGTCGCGGTATGCGCGCGCATCGTGTCCACGGCCGGCCGCTGATCGGGCCGGACCTGGAGCCCTGACTTGCAGACCGGGCAGGACAGATACTCGTTCACGTTGTACGGCGCGACCGCGATGAAGTACAGGGCGATCGCGTCCTGGGTGCGGATCAGGTGCATGACGACGTGGTTGCCGCACTTGGGGCAGGTCGCGGGGGCGACCTCACCCTGGTCGGTCACCCCGCCGGGCCAGCTGATGATCATGGCGATGGAGTCCTCCGGCGACCGTTGTACCACGCCGCCATGCCCGATGAGCGGCCCGGCCGATATACTCCGCTGGCCTCGTCCTCCGCGCCGCGCGCGCACGCATCGGACGAACGCGCCGCGGTGGCCTTAGCTCAATCGGCAGAGCATCGGATTGTGGCTCCGAAGGTTATGGGTTCGAGCCCCATAGGCCACCCCAACGTCCCTTCTCGGTATGCGGCCGCCCGTCGAATGACCGTGCGTTGCAAGGTCCCGTTCGTCCGCACCCCGCGCGCCTGACGCCCGAGATGGCGCTCCATAGCCCAGGCCGCCAGCCCAGGGAGGAGCACCTCATGAGCGAACGGATCGACGGCGCCGCCGCCGCACCCACCAGTCGGGCTCCGTGGTGGGTCTCCGTGTTCGGGCCGATCGCCCGGTTCCTCTTGGCGGCCGGGGTCCCGATGGGTTTCAACGGGCTCATCACGATCCGCGGCCGTAGGAGCGGTGTGCCTCGCACCAATCCCGTGGCGATCATCGACGTGGGCGACCGGCGTTGGGTCTGGGCTCCGTGGGGTGAGGTCCACTGGGTGCGCAATCTGCGCGCTGCCGGCCACGCGACCATCACCAAGCGCCGCCGGGACGAGGAGGTGACGGCCACCGAGCTCGATCCGAGGCAGCGTGTCAGCTTCTTCCGCGATGTCCTCGGCCCGGTCGCGCGGGCCACCCCGCTGGGCGTCACGTTCATCCGAGTCGTCGATGGGGTCGACCTCGACGACCCGGTGGAAGCCGCTACGGGCCGACCGGTCTTCGAGCTCCATCCGCGCTGAGTGCGGGTCTGTTCGGTCCGACCTACCGGCCGTCCGTCGCCGGGCGATCACCCGCCGGCTCCATCAGCGGCCAAGCTCCCATGACCAGCCCTCCGGCTCCAGGCTGCCGTTGCCCCACATCCGGATCTCGAGGCCGAGTCCGTCGATCGCCGCTCGTGCGGCGTCGAGGGCGTCGCGCCGCAGGACCAGCAGCAGCCCGCCCTCCCGACCGTCCTCGCGCACGACCGCACGGCGCAGGGACTCCGCCGGCATCGGGACGTAGCCATCGAAGCCGCGGGCCTTGTAGGTATCGAGCATCAGCACCCAGCGCCGACCGTCCTCCGCCCGCCAGAGCGCCCCGATCCCGACGAAGTGGCCGACACCCCAGCGCTCCAGCGGGATCGCGGACTCCGGGTCGGGTCCGGCCAGCGCGGCCGGACCGTAGGCGTCGCTCGTCGCGTCGAGCAGCTGGTCGACCTCGAGGTTCGCGATCGGGTGGATCCCCCACTCGTCGAGATGCGTCTCGGTCAGGTCGAGCAGCGCGTCGAAACGCTCGGGGCTGCACAGCACGTCGCGGTCAGGGTCCCGGGCGGGGACGGGCACCGTCACGAGCGCACCACCGGAACCGAGCGCGATCGCGCGGGCCGTGCCGGTCGGGCTGGTGCCGGTGATCGCATCGTCGTCGGACGAGCGGAGCGGCCAGCGGTACCAGGTCCTCGGGAACCGCTCGACCGCCACCGCATCCGACAACCCGAGCGCGTCGACCTCGGATCGCGTTCGTTCGACGTCGGGCAGCTCCGTGGCCTCGATGACCGTCCCGGCGAGATACGCGAGGTAGTCCTCGCGGGTCGTGTCGACACCGTCAGCGCTCGGAAACCCGAGTGGCTCCAGGAGATAGCGCGTCGCGTACGCCCCGCACGTCGCCGGCCGCTGGTCGTCGAGCGAGTCGAACCGGTCGGCGACCGCCTCCCAGCCGCCGACGTAGGCGACGCGCGCACTCGGGAAGATCGCCTCGGCCACCCAGCGAGCCGGCCGGCCACCCGGCACGGGTCGACGGCGGTCGGCGAACGGCGGCGCTACAGACATGCGAAGTACGTCCGTCGCTCCCAGTCGGACACGTTGCGAGAGGCGGCCTCCTCGCCGGATCTGTCGAGGTAGATCCCCCACTCGAACCGCTTGACCGCCGTGTAGTGCTCCGCGATCACCGGGCCCAGCGCTGCGCTCAGCACCTCGTCCTCGGTGAGTGCCGCCAGCGCCGACGCCAGATCGGACGGCAGGCGCGGGAACCCCGCCGCCGTGGCCTGCGCATCGCTGAGGTGCCCGACATCGGTCCGGGCTTCGGGAGGCAGGGCCAGGTCGCGTTCGACGCCGTCGGCGATCGCCGCGAGGAGACCCGTCAGGTGCAGGTACGGGTTCATCGCGGCATCGCCGGCGCGAACCTCGAGATGTCGTCCTGCACCGCGACCGGGCACCCGGACGAGCGCCGCACGGTTCCCGATCGCCCAGCACACGTGTGCCGGCGCCCACGACCCGGGCACGAGCCGCTTGTACGAGTTCGGCGTTGGTGCCGCGAGCGCCGACTGGCCCATGGCGTGCGCGAGGAGCCCGGCGATCGGTGCCCCGGCCGACGGCGCCAGGCGCTCTGGATCGTCGGCGTCCGCGATGAGGTCGACCGTCGCGTCATCGGCCCGGAGGAGCCCGAGGTGCACGTGCAGGCCGTTGCCAGGCAGGTCGGTGTAGGGCTTCGGCATGAATGACGCCGTCAGACCCGCCTCCCGTGCCGCGGCACGGATCAGCTGGCGCGCGAGGAGAAACCGGTCGGCGGCGGCGAGCGGCGCGGCGGGCAGCAGGCTGACCTCGAACTGACCCGGGCCGTACTCCTTGGCCAGCTGGTGGACCGCCACGCCCGTCGCCCCGAGGTCGGCGAGGATCTTCGAGCCGAGCGGCCAGCGCGCGTCGAGGCCCTCCACCGCGAACATCCGGCCCGTGTCGCGGAGCAGTCCACCCGGGTCACCCTCGGCGACGACCACGAACTCGGTCTCGAACGCGACCTGCAGCGCGATCCCGAGCCGTCGGAGGCGCTCGACCTGGCCGGCAAGCGCGGCCCTCGGATCGCCCTCCCACGGACGCCCGCTGTCGTCGGCCAGCCACGCGAACGCCTGGGCGACGCCCGGGCGGTGCGGCATCGCGACCAGCGTGGCCGGGTCCGGCACCGCCCGGAAATCGCCGGAATCGGCCCCGAACACCGGGTGCGGCACCTGTTCGTCGGTGATGGCCAGGTCCCAGTTCGCCATCGCGAACGTGACGCCGCCGGCGGCGACCTCCGCGAACCGATCCGGCGGAACGGCCTTGGCCCGCCCGAGGCCGCTGTAGTCGTGGTACACGACCCACAGCGCAGTGGCCTCAAGCTCGGCCAGGCGATCCGCGGTCTCGGCCGCGATCCGGGCCGGGTCGGCCGTGCGCTCGGTCCGCTCGGATCCCATTGCGGTCTGCATGACTCTGGCGGCATAGTAGCGGCGCCCAACGGGGGGTGACGATGGGGCGGAGGTAGAGGAGGTCCCCTGTGGCGTCATCGACCGCGCCGGCCAGCCTCGAGCGCAATGCGATCGGGCTGACCGAGCTCCTGTTCCAGTCCATCACGCACATGGCGCCGGCGGTCGCCACGGCCCTCTCCATCGGGGCGGCGACGGCGTTCGCGGGGGCCATCACGCCGCTCGCGGTCGTGTTCGCGATGATCGCCGTGCTGTTCACCGCCTACTCGATGAGCCAGCTCGCGCGGCACCTGCCCTCGGCGGGTGGGATGTACACGTATGTCGGTCGAGGCCTCGGTCCGTTCATGGGCTGGCTGATGGCCTGGTCATTCGCCCTGGCCGAGCCCCTCGTGATGCCCATCCTGCTCGGCGGCTTCGGCTTCTACGGGGCGATCTTCCTGTCGAGCTACCTCGGCATCGATATCCAGTACGCGTGGGTGGGCCTGGCGATCCTGTGCGCCGCCGTCGTCTGGTACCTCACCTACCGCGGCATCGGCTTGTCCACCCGCGCGGGCGTCGTGCTGGGCGTCATCGAGGTCGCGATCTTCCTGTTGATCTCGGTCCTGCTCATCGTCAATGCACCCCAGAACACCGTGAGCGTCTTCCTCCCCGGCGAGGACGGCGTCCTGCCGGCGTTCCAGGGGATGATCTTCTGCCTGCTCGCGTTCGTCGGATTCGAGGCGGTCGCACCGCTGGGAGAGGAAGCGCGAGAGCCGCGCCGAACGATCCCGCGGGCCGTCATCTGGTCGGCGGTCCTCGTCGGCCTGTTCTACGTCTTCAACTACTACGCCGCGACGGTCTTCTTCGGGCCGGATCGGATGACCGAGTTCTACACGTTCAACGAGGGCGACCCGTGGGGCTTCATGGCGGACGAGGTCCTGCCGATCGGCGGACTGCTCGTCGTGTTCGCGATCCTGAACAGCTGCCTCGCGAACGCGAATGCCGGCGCGACGGCGGCGACCCGCTCGCTGTTCGCCATGGGACGCGCCACGCTCATCCCGCGCTGGTTCGGGGCCGTGCACCCGTCCTACAAGTCACCCGTCAACGCGGTCCACTTCCAGGTGGTGCTGGCCCTCGTCATCGCCCTCGTGCTGGGCTTCGTGCTTGCCGACGACCCGTTCCCCGGCAGCGGGCCGCTGAACGTGTACGTCTGGCTCGGCACGATGATCGGCCTGCTGTTCGCGTTGATGTACATCGCCGTGAACCTGGCGTGCATCGGCTACTACCTGCGCGAAGGGCGGGCCGAGTTCAACGTCCTCAAGCACATCGTCGTGCCGGTGCTGGGCGTCATCGCGATGATCCCGGCTGTGCTCGCGGTCATCGGCGGCGTGACGATCCCGATCCTGAACATCGATCTCCCACCCTACGAGAACTCGCTGCGCTTCACGGCACCGGTCGTGGGTATCTGGCTCGTGCTCGGGGTCATCGCGTACTTCGTCCTGCGCTCGCGGAACCCCGACGCGCTGACCAGGGTCGACGACATCTACAGCGGCGATACGGTCGCGACGCCGGAGGGCCGGACATCGGTCTGACCTCGCGTCAATCGAAGATGGTCAGCGGGCAGTGCGCCGTGACGACGACGTTCGGCATGTCGACGATCTCGCTGATCCGCAGGTCGATCGCGACGCTCGCCAGCAGGTAGGCGTCGATCGGGGCGAGGCCGTGCTCGCGGCCGAGCCAGTCGATCATCCGCCGGACGGCGTCGCGCGCGGCCACGTTCAGGTCGGGCCCGACGCCGTCGGTCGCGTAGCGCCGGCCGACCGGCGTCGCCACGTCAGCGGTCAGGAACTCCGGTCCGCTGAGGTGGAGGTCGTCGCGGACCGTCAGCCGGACGAGCGCGCGCATCGGCGTCTCGATGGCCGTCCCGCACACCTCGCCGTCGCCCTGGGCGGCATGCCCGTCGCCCATCGACAGCCGGGCGCCGTCGTGGAACACGGGCAGGAAGAGCGTCGCGCCGGCCGTGAGGTGGCGCGTGTCCATGTTCCCGCCGTGCACGTCGGGCGGGATGGTCGACAGCGGACCGGTCGCAGGCGCCACGCCGACCTCGCCGCAGAACGGCACGATCGGGACGCGGATGCCGGGCAGGAACTCGGCCCGCTCGCCGACCGCGGGCACGCGGGTGATCTTGAGATACGCATCGGGGAACTCGTCGGCCAGCAGGCCGAAGCCCGGGATGCTGGCGGTCCATCCCCAATCGGCGGGCTCGAACTCGAGGAGGTCGATCTGGAGCGTGTCGCCGCGCTTCGCACCCGCGACGGCGATCGGCCCGTTCACCTGGTCGACCCGCTCGAAGTCGAGCTGCTTGAGGTCGTCGAGCGTGGAGGTCGCCGTGAGCTGGCCGCCCGACGCGTCGAGCATGTCGAACTCGACCACGGAGCCGCTCTCGACGGTCTCGATCGCCGGGATCGCCGGGTCCCACGCCAGGTGGAACCGGTCGCGTGCGACGTGAAGCGCCGGGCTGGTCTGCATCGTGGCGTCCTCCTCGTCCGCCGATCGTAGCGGGTCGTCGGCGGCCCGATCAGGCCCTGGCCGGGGATCTACCCGCCGCTCGCCGCGAGCGCGGCGACCTGCTCGGAAGCCCCCTCCAGGATCGGCTCGCCGTGGCCGACCAGCAGGGTCCCGAACCGGAGCTCGCCGAGCTTCGCGATCGACGCCTTCGCCTGCGCCTCGTCCTCGGTGAACTGTGGGTTCGAGCCGGTCAACGTCCCGCTCGACGTGTTCAGCGCGTCTCCGGCGACGAGGACCCCGCCGACCTCGTCGAGCACGGCGATGTGGCCCGCGGTGTGGCCCGGCGTGGTCACGATGCGCAGGTCGAACACGCGGTCGCCGTCGCCGACCGCGGTCAGCGGCCGCGACGAGGTGATGCCGGAGATGTCCTCGGCGCCGGCGTAGGCCGTGGCGTCGGGGGCCGCGACGAGCACCGCGTCGGTGCTGCCCGCATGGTCGCCGTGACGATGGGTCAGGATCACGTGCCCGACGGCGTCCCAGCCGAGGCCGGCGGCGGTCAGGGCGGCCTCGATCTGCGCCTCGCTGCCGCTGACGCCGGTGTCGACGATGGCCGCCTCGCCCTCCCGCGCCAGGATGTAGGCCGAGACGAAGCCGAGGTTGGCTCGGTGCCACGCGACGCCGCCGGCCGCGCTCGACGGCGGGGCGCTTGCCGACGCCGGCGGTGCCTCGGACGAGAACCCCCCGCTCGGGCCGCCGGCCGAGGCCGAGGCGGATGCAGCCGCGCTCGGACTGGCCGTCGCGGCGGGTGTGCAGCCGGCGACGGTCAGCACGGCCAGCGCGATCGTCCCTCGGCCGGCCTGGACGAGGAACGTGCGGCGGGTGATGTCGACGGCCGGGTACATCGTCACGCCGATGGTACGTCCCGAACGCGTTTCCCGGTTGCGTCCCGCCGGGCCCGGCCCGTACGATGCGTGGGCCCTGCGCCGCCACGTACGGGGTCCGTCCGCGTCCTGCCTAGTGCGGGACATCGCTTCGGCGACTGGGATGCATGGACCCGCGATGACGGTCAGGTCGGAGGACTGCGCCCATGGCGACCGTGACGTTCGAAGAGGTCAACAAGGTCTACGGCGACTTCCAGGCCGTGAAGGACCTCAACCTCGAGATCGGCGATGGCGAGTTCATGGTCCTTGTCGGACCATCTGGCTGCGGGAAGACGACCAGCCTGCGGATGATCGCCGGGCTCGAGGAGATCTCGAGCGGGACGCTCCGCATCGGCGACCGTGTCGTCAACGACGTCGCCCCCAAGGACCGCGACATCGCGATGGTGTTCCAGAGCTACGCGCTCTACCCGCACATGTCCGTGCGTGACAACCTCGCGTTCGGGCTCAAGCTGCGCAAGGTGTCCAAGTCCGAGATCGAGCGCCGGGTCAACGAGGCGGCCGAGACGATCCAGCTCCAGAAGCTGCTCGACCGCAAGCCGAAGGAGCTGTCCGGTGGCCAGCGCCAGCGCGTCGCGCTCGGGCGGGCAATCGTCCGCGAGCCGGCGGTGTTCCTGATGGACGAGCCATTGTCGAACCTCGACGCGAAGTTGCGCGTCCAGACCCGAGCCGAGATCGCGCGCCTCCACCAGCGGCTCAAGACGACCGTCGTCTACGTCACCCACGACCAGGTCGAGGCGATGACGATGGGCCAGCGCATCGCGGTCATGAGCGAGGGCCTGCTGATGCAGGTCGGCACCCCGCAGCAGCTGTACGACCACCCCTCCAACAAGTTCGTGGCCGGCTTCATCGGCAGCCCGGCGATGAACTTCGTCGATGTCGAGGTCCAGGACGGCAAGCTGGTCGGCCCGGGTGACTGGGCGATCCCGGTGCCGCCACGCGCCCGCGATGCGATGGCGACGGGTGGTCGCAAGATCGTCGCCGGGTTCCGTCCGGAGCACCTCGAGATCGGCGAGTCCGGTCCCGAGTTCGGCTCGTTCCGGGCCCGGGCCGACGTCGTCGAGTACCTCGGCAACGAGGAGCTGCTCCACATCAATGCCGCCGACCAGGACATCGTCGCGATCGTGGATTCCGACCATCGCGTCCGGCCAGGCGACATCGTCGACCTGGTCATCCCGCTCGAGAAGGTGCAAGTGTTCGACGGCGAGACCGGCGAGACCATCCTCCAGACGCCGGCGGCGACGGCAGCCGCCTGAGCGGCGACCCGAACCCGACCCGGCCATCGGCCCCGGAGGATCCCTCCGGGGCCGATCTGCGTGAGCGCGTCGTCGCCCGGCGCGTCCTGCATCGCGGCGCGTTCATCGAGTTCCGCGTCGACACGGTCGAGCGCACCGACGGGACACGCGCGACGCGCGACTTCGCCGGCCACCCGGGAGCCGTGGCGATCGTGGCGCTCGATGCGGACGGCCGGGTCGCGCTGGTCCGCCAGTGGCGGCTCGCGGCGGACGATGCCCTGCTCGAGATCCCGGCCGGCGGGCTCGACCTCGATGCCGACGGATCGAAGGAGGACCCGGACCTGGCCGCCCGTCGCGAGCTCGAGGAGGAGACCGGGATCCGTGCGGCGACGTGGCACAAGCTCGGCGCGTTCTACTCCGCGCCGGGCTTCACCGACGAGCTGATGCACCTGTACCTCGCCTCGGACCTGTCGCCGGCCGATCCGGACGGTCGACTCGGCCCGGACGAGGACGAGCGGCTCATCCTCGAATGGCGACCGTGGCGCGAGGCGGTCGACGCCGCGGAACGTGGCGAGATCCGCGACGCGAAGTCGCTGGTCGGGCTGTTCTGGCTGGCGCGCGTGCTGGACCGGGGCGAGCCCTAGGAGCCCGTCGGGCCCAGCCGGGCGAGGGCATCCCGGTACAGCGTCGAGTCCGGGCTCAGCGCGACCGCGATCCGCAGGTGCGTGCCGGCCTCGTCGCGCCGACCGAGCCGTTTGAGGCTCTGGCCCAGGGCGAAGTGCGCGTAGTGGGCCGACGGGTCGATCTCGAGGACGCGCTCGAAGGTGCCCCGCGCCGCATCGTGCTGGCCGGAGTTGTAGTACGCGCGGCCGAGCGCCTCGAGGATGCTCGCCTTGCCGGGCTCGAGCCGGTCCGCCCGCTCCAGGACGATCGCCGCCTGGGCGTGATGACGCGAGGCGAGCAGCGCCTGTCCGCGCTGGAACAGCTCGTATGCGGATTCGCGCTCTTCGTCGTCGTCGCGGATCTGATCGGCCATGGCGTCATGGTCGCATGAACATCCCTAGGGCGCCTTCGGTCGGCTGGATGCGCGCGGCCGGTCGCGCTGGCGACGCTCCAGCCACGGGACGACCAGGTCGACACCGACGTCGACGGCCTCGGTCGAGGTCAGGCCGCGACCCTTCAGCGCGTAGAACATCGGCGGTCCGATGGCCGCGGCCAGCACCGCCAGGGCGCGGTCGTCGTCTCGAAGCGGGCCGAGCGCGGCGCGCAGGAGGGTCTCGAGGCGGGCGGCGTAGGCCGTCTCGAGCGGCCGCCAGACCGCAGCGAGCTCGGGTTCGCGCTGCATCGTGAACCACCAGCCCTCGCCCCGGTCCGAGAGCGCGGCGAGCTCACGACCCAGGCGATCCACCCGAGCCCGCATCGAGCCGAGGCCGTCGAAGATCCCCGCGTCCGGCAGTCCCAGATGCTCGAGCACGCTCGAGCCGACCGCTGTCGCGAGTGCCGCGGGATCGGCGAAGTGGTTGCGGACGGTGCCCGGCGCGACATCGGCTGTCTTCGCGACGGCCAGCATCGACGTCCCGGCCATGCCCCCCTCGCGATACAGCTCAAGCGCGGCGGCCACGATGCGCGCCCGCGTCGCCGCCTGGATGTCGGCGCGCTTGCCCAGCCGGTACGGCCGCGTCACTTGGTATCCCGAGATAATCTATTGACAATCATGGTCAGCCAAATAATATCATATCCCTCGACAGGGAACGCAGGAGGGATCGAGTGATGCAGGACCAGGTGCTGTACCGGCTGGCAGGGATCTCCGCGGCGATCGCGATCGTCACGCTCGTGATCTCGGGGATCGCGCTCGCATTGTTCTTCGGCGGCCGTGGCACGTTCTGGGGTCCGGTCAACGACATCTTCATCTCGTTGACGATGATCGCCCTGGTCCTGCCGATCGTGGCCGTCGACCGGATGGCCGGTGACTCGGTGCCGTGGTTGCGCGCCGTCACGCTGATCACACTCGCGGGCGCCCTGCTCGTCGCCGTCGGCCAGTCCCTGCTCGTCGCGGGTGTCCTCAGCCTCGAGGGCTCGTACGTGACCGGCGGCATCGGGTTCATCGCGATCCTGCTCTGGATGATCGTCGTCGCGTACCTGGCACTCGGGGTCGGGGTCCTGCCGGCGGCAGTCGGCTGGTTCGCGGTCCTCGCGCTCGGCCTGGTGGTCGTCGAAGCGGTCGTGGCGTCGGTCGCGTTCGGGCCGGCCCTGTTGCTCGCGAGCGCGCTGCTGCTCCTCGCGCTGGTCGGCTGGCTCGGCGCGTTGTCCGCCGGTCTGCTGTCGCGCGCGACGGCCTGACCGCGGTCAGGCGACCGGCACCTTGTAGGTCGCCAGGTCGACCGGCGTGAGCCGCGTCGTGTGGGTCGTCCCCGGGATGCGGCCGCGCTTCGCGATCGGCCGGCCGTCGATCTCCTTGATGTCGCCGGTGAAATCGATGGGGCTGGCACCGCTGATGTACGAGCCGACCGCGTAGCTGTCGACCGGGGCGCCCGCGTCCTTGAAGTAGCGCACACGGTCGGGGTCGAGGCCGCCGGACACGACGATCCTGACGTGCTGGTAGCCCTCCAGGTCGAGACGCGCCCGGACCTCGTGGACGAGATCGGCCGTGACCCGGCCGCGTTCGGCCGGCGTGTCGAGCCGGATGCCGTACAGCCGGTCGCCGAGCGCGTGTGCCACGCGCAGCGCTTCCTCGGCCTCGTCCTTGAACGTGTCGACCAGCACGATCCGCGCGACGTCCTCGCCGAGGTGGCGGTCGAACGCGAGCGCCGCCTCGACCGTGTCGCCGAAGATCAGCACCAGCGAGTGGGGCATCGTGCCGGTCGGCGCGAGGCCGGCCAGCCGGGCGCCCGCCGGGGTCGATGCACCGACGCAGCCGCCGACGATCGCGGCGTAGTCGAGCACGTCGGTGATGTCCGGGTGGACGTGACGAGCCCCGAAGCTGATGACCGGCTCGGGCGCGGCGACGTCGACGATCTCGCGAGCGGCGGTCGCCCAGCCGGTCGACTGGGCGAGCATCCCCAGCAGCGCCGTCTCGTACAGGCCGTACGAGCGGTAGCGGGCGCGGATCCGGAGCACGACCTCGCGCGGCGAGATGCGGTCGCCGTCGTTGAGCGCCTCGATCTTCGTCTCCTCGGGGTCCGCGTCGGCCAGGACGTGCCCGAGCAGGTTGCGCGCCTCGTCGATCCCGCACAGCACCGCTTCTCGGCGGGTGAACACCTCCATGGTCACGATCGGGTCGAGGCCCTCGGCCGCGAGGATGCTGTCGGCACGGGCGAAGTACACGTCGGCGGAGTCGCCCGACAGGATCTCCATCGAGGGTCGCGCACGGTGGATGCCCACTAGTCCGGCTCGGCTCCTGGTGCGGTCTCGATCGGCGTCGACGGCACCGCGGGGAGCGCGTCGCCCGGGCCCGGCGTGGCGGCGAGTGTAGACGATGCGTCCACGGCCGCGCCGACGCCGACACGGTCCCGGCGGCGTCGGCGGAGCACGATCGCCATGATGACGACGGCCACGATCGCGACCACGATCAGGGCCAGGACCACGGCGCGCGTGGTCCCGACCGACTCCGCGCCCGCAAGCAGGCTCACGGTGGCCGTGGCGCCGGCGGTCGCACCGGCAACGTCGCCGGCCGCCAGGGCGGTTCGAGCCTGCTCATAGCCGGTCTCGGGTGTCTCGCCGGCCAGGCCGATCGCCGCCAGCGGCGTCCGCTCCGCGGCGAGCGAGTCGCGCGCAGTGGCCACCTCGCCCGCGGCATCGATCCGAGCCTCGAGCGTCGCGGCGACGGCGCCGAGGTCCCCCGCGATGTCCGCGGCCTCGAACGGTGCCTCGACGTCCGCCGGCGTCTGCAGGCCGAGCCCGGCCGTCGCGGTCGCGAGGTCGTCGCGCAGGTCGAGCACCGGCTCGGCAGCGGTCATGAGCTCGGTCGCCGCCGGGAACCGCCACAGGCCCATGTTCGCCCGGATGCCGCGCGGCACCGCCCACGCGCCACCCGCGGCGTCGAGCTCGGCGTACGCGTCGCGGGCCGACGCACGGGCATCGAGCACGTCTCGTTCCGCGGGCGGCACGACCCACGTCCGGAACAGGTCGGCGGTCGCGTCGGTGTCGCCGACCTCCTCGACGAGGTCGAGGAACCGCCGCCAGTCCCGTTGCGCACCGGTCTTCTCCGGGCCGCCGTCGCCGGCGTACGGGTTGTGGCTTGCGGCGGCCGCGCCGAGGACCGCCCGCATCCCGTCGTCGCCGATGTCCTGCGCGATCGCCCGGACGACCGTGTAGGCCGCCGCGTACCCGAACGTCTCCTGGGCATCTTCCTGGGCGTCGTCGATGCGCGACGGGTCGGGCCAGGCGTTCAACGGGAAGGCGCCCGATGCCGTCGGCTCGGTCGGTGTCGGATCGGGACCCGATCGGATGCCGAGACGCTGCCGCACTCGCTGCGCGTAGTACTCGGCGAGGCCCTCGTCGATCCACCGGTCGCGCATCAGGTCGCCGTTGAACCACGCGTGCGAGGCCTCGTGCAGGATGGTGTGCTCGTCGAGGTCCTCGCTCATCGTGATCTCGTCGGTGGTCTCGTCGTAGAAGCCGGCATAGCCGTGGAGCAGCGGCGTGTGGACCTCGCTGACGGACAGGTCGCCGCGCACCGGCCACTCCAGCCCGACGAGCTGCTCCAGCACCGGCAGGCCATCGGTCAGGACGTCGGCGACGCGGTCCCGCCAGGCCGTGTCCTCCGGCCACGCCTTGACCACGATCGGCCGGCCGGCCGGCTCGATGCGCAGGTCAGTCAGGGCCGACGGTCGATCGGCCACGATGACGCGGTACCACTCGGTCGGGTGTCCGAGCTTGCCGGTCGTGAGCTCGACGCGGTCACCGTAGGAGTGCTGGACGATGTGCTCGCCATAGCCCGAGTCGTCGAAGCCGCGCGGCAGCACGACACGGACCGACGACCGGCCGGCCTCGCCCCACGCCCATGCCGTGAACGTGGTGAAGGCCGAGCCGACCCGGATGTCGCTGCCCGAGCGCGGCACGCCACCGGGCAGCGTGAAGTCGACGCGGACCGGGCGCGACCGACCGTAGAAGAGATCCGGGAACCGGACCGTGACGGCGCGGAACCCGTTGCGCGAGCTGACGCTGGTCGCGAGCGATCGGCCGCCCGAGGTCGCGCGTACGGATCGGGCGTCCGGCGGGACCGCGAAGTCGAGTCGATCGAAGTACCAGCGGGTCGTCGACGTCCCGGTCGACGTCTGGCGCACCGTGTCGGGTCGCTGGTTGGTCAGGTCGAAGTCGACGCGCACGCGGACCAGCCGGTCGGCCGGATCGACCCGGTAGGTCGCGTCGGCACCGACCGCGAGCCCGTCGTCCTCGGCGGCTCGTGCAGTCTCGGACGCGACCGACGCGACGCTCGCCGCGAGGGCGAGGAGCGCGGCGGCGACCAGCAGCGGGCCGTGTGCCCGAGCGGCTCGGCGACGACCGATCGGCAGCTCCCCCACCCTCATGTCCGGATCCGTGTCGCGTGCATCCTGACCCGCCGCTGTCGTCGTCGCCGCCTGGTGGCCACGATGAGCGCGAGGAGGAACAGCGCCGCGAGGACGATCGTGCCGATGCTGAACGCCCGGCCCTGCCCGAGCGGCTCGGCGTTCAGCCACGACGCGGCGGCCTCGTCCGACGCCTCGGCGGCGCCCGCCAGCGCGCCATCCGCGAACGCGGCCCGGGCGGCGGCGAGGTCGGCCTCCGGTGTCTCGCCCAGCAGGCCGAGCGTGGTGACCGGGCCGGCATCCGCGGGTCGGTAGGCCGCCGCCGCCACGTACCGCTCGATCGCGTGGAGCTCCGCACCGCCCTCGGCCAGGGCATCGGCGAATCCGTCGTCGTCCTCGAACGCCTGGCGGAGCGTCGCCGGTGGGACGAGCCCGGCGCTCGCGGCGGCTGCCTCGACCTCGCCGCGCAGCTCGACCACGGCCTCGGCATCGTCGATGAGATCGGTCGCCTCGGCGAACCGCCACGCTCGCATCGCGTCGCGGATCGACAGCGGCACCTGCCAGTCGTCGACGACGCCCAGGAACGACTCGTACCGCGACCGCGCTGCTGCGCGCGCGTCGAGCAGCGCCAGGTCCTCGGGTCGGGCCACCCACTGCCGCCACAGGTCCTCGTAGGTCGCATCGGTGCGCGCTTCGAGCAGGTCGAGCAGCCCCCGCCAGTCGACCGGCCCGCTGACGATCTCGTCGCCACCGCCGACCGGCTGGTAGGCGCTCAGGCGGTCGGACACGTCCGCCCAGATCGCCTGGAGACCGTCGTCGCCGGCCCGCTCCGCGATGCGACGCGCCAGGGCAAGCGCCGCCGCGTAGGCGTAGTCCTCATGGGCCGTGTCGACGGTCCCGACCGCGCCCCAGCCGTTGAGCGGGATGCGCGCCTTCTCGAGCGCGTCGGTCAGCCGGTCGGGCGTCACCTTGATCGCGGCCTCGGCAGCGGCCGTCGTCGCGTAGTACGACGCGAATGCCTCGTTCGCCCAGCGGTCGGCCAGGAGCGCGCCGTTGAACCACACGTGGGCCGCCTCGTGGAGGACGACGAAATCGTCGGCGTAGTAGGCGATCGACACCGCACCGGCACCCGGGTCGAAGATGCCGGCGTAGCCGCCGGTCGATCGGCTGATCGCCTCCTCGACCGTGAGCGGCTGCTCGTACTCGGGCCACGGCAGGCCGATGCGGTCGCCCAGGACGGGGAGCACCTTGCGCATCAGCCCGCGGATCCGGGCGCCCCACCTCGGGTCGTCGGTCCATGCCCGGACACGGATCGGGACGGCCCGGCCGCGGACCGTGACATCGACGGCCGTGTCCTTGTAGGCGCCCGGCCGGTCGGCCACGAGAAACGCGAAGAAGTCCAGCGGCCGGGCGAGCGTGCCGCTGCGGTAGATCGTGCGACCGTCGGCGCCGGTCGTCGGCCTCGGGATGGAGCCCGCCTCGGTGCGGACCTCGTAGCCCTTGGGGAACACGACCATGACCGAGCTGCCGGACGTCTCGTCGCTGGCGAAGGCCCAGACCGGGAACGACACCAGCGTGTCGCCGATGCGCAGGTCGCGCGTCGGCTTACCGCCCGGGTCCGTGAGGTCGAACGCGAGGCGGTACTGCGCCGACCGCCCGGCCTCGAGGTCGCGGGCGAGGTTGAGCCGCAGCAGGGTGTGCGTTTTCGTGCGGCTTACGACGCCGACCGTCGGCTGGCCGCTCCCGTCCCAGCTCAAGCGGAACCCGCTGGCCCCCGGCAGGACCGCCAGGAATGCGTGGTCGAAGAAGTAGCGCTTCGTCGTCGTGTCACGCATGTGGTTGGTCAGCGTCAGGTCCGCGGTGACCCGTACGCGGTGCTGCTTGGGCTGCACGTCATATCGGGCCGCGGTGACGATCGTCAGGTCCGGCCGGGCTGCGGCGACATCGGGCGGCGAGCCGGCGACCCCGATCCCCCCGACGACGACCAGGAGCGCGACGAGGAGCCGCCTCATGCGGTCCGACCCGGTTCGGCGGCAGGGGTCAGCAGCTCGGCGAGCCGGTCGTCGTAGCGGGCCAGCAACGCCTCGTTGCGCGACCGCCTGTCGGACTGGTCGGGGATGCGCCCGCCGATCCACAGCCATGCCGCCGACTCCTCGAGGAGGCGATCGGCGATGCCCACGATGCGCGCGATGGCCAGACCGAGCCCGTCGGCGTCGGCTCCCGCGATCGGCAGCTCCACTGCGAGCAGCGGCCGCTCGTCCTCACTGAGGCTGAACTTCGCGAACGGGAGCTCGTCGTTCCAGCGCAGCAGCCGGCGATACGACTTGCGGAACATGTCGCCGATCGGCGGGGCGAAGTGGGCCCAGCAGATGAGCGCCATCGACGGATCGAGGATGACGGTCACGCGGAGGTCGAAACGGCGGCGCCCGTCGAGCACGAGATCCCAGCTGGCGATCCCATCGCGCTCGGCCCGATCGACGGGGGTGATACCCAGGTCGCTCAGCCAGCGCTCGACGTCGGCCGGGCGTACCGAGGGCACGCCTGGGTCGGCGGGTGGCATGGCCCGCGGAGTCTAGCCGATTCCCGGCCGACGGACCGCTCGGCGTGGATGCCCCGACGGGCGCGGTCAGCCCCCCGCGCGGGCGCGCGCCGCCGCGTCCCGGGTCGCGCGACCGTGGTCGTGGGCGCGTCGGCCACCGGGCTTGCGCTCCACTGAGTCGCCGCTCTTGATCACCTTCTTCACGAAGTCGGTGGTGCGGATGTCCGCCGCGACCCGGACGTTGCGACCGATCTGCGCCCCGCGGGGGATCACCGCCCGCTTGCCCACGACCGTGATGCCGGTGTTGAGCCGGGTCGGCTCCTGCTTGTTCGGGCGGTCGTCGTAGGGACCGTTGCCGACGATCGCGCCCTGCCCGACCACGACCTCCTTGTCGAGGATCGACCGGTCGACCACGGCGCTCGACCGGATGACCGAGTCGAACATCACGATCGAGTCGCGGACGACCGCCCCGACGTCGACGCGGACTCCCGGTGACAGCACGGAGTTCACGACGGTGCCATCGATGACGCAGCCGTGGCTGATGAGGCTGCGGTGGACCTGCGCCGTCGGGCCGATCTTGGCCGGCGCCCGCTCCTCCGACCGGGTGTGGATGACCCAGTCCTTGTCGTACAGGTCGAGCTCTGGGTCGTCCTCGACGAGGGCCATGTTGGCCTCCCAGTACGACTGGATCGTGCCGACGTCCTGCCAGTAGCCGTTGTAGCGATAGCCGAACACCCGGGCGTCGGCGGCGAGCATGTCGGGGACGATGTGGCGCCCGAAGTCGACCCGCGACTCGGACAGCCAGCGACGGAGCGTCTTCTTCGAGAAGACGTACACGCCCATCGACGCGAGGTCGGTCTTGGGCTGCTTGGGCTTCTCCTGCCACTCCGTGACGCGGTCGTTCTCGTCCAGCGCGAGGACGCCCATCCGGGACGCCTCCGCGAGGGGCACCCGCCGCACCGCGATCGTCACGTCGGCGCGCCGGCGCTTGTGGGCGGCCACGAAGGGCTGGTAGTCCATCTTGTAGATGTGGTCGCCGGCGAGGACCACGACGGTGTCCGACGGATCGTGCTCGAGGACGTTCATGTTGCGCAGCACGGCGTCGGCGGTGCCGCGGTACCACTCGGCCACCTTGCCCCGGGCGATGTACGGCTGGAGCAGCTTGACCCCGCCCTGGTTGCGGTCGAGGTCCCACGGCCGGCCCAGCCCGATGTGGTCGTTGAGCGAGCGCGGGTTGTACTGCGTCAGGACGAGGACGTCGTGGATCTCCGAGTTGACGCAGTTCGACAGCGTGAAGTCGATGATCCGGTACTTGCCAGCGAACGGCACGGCCGGCTTGGCCCGTTCCTGTGACAGGATCGAGAGACGCTCGCCCTCACCGCCCGCGAGGATGACCGCCATCGTCCGCTTCACGTCAGGGTGCGCCTCCCCAGTCGATGCGGTGCAGGAGGCCCGATGCTAGCACGGCACCATGGGCGGCTCGCCCGCCCCGCCGTCAACGTTCCGTGAACGCCTCCGCTCGGGAGGATTACAGGAAGAGTCGGGGGTTCACGAACGTGTCAGTGCGCTCGACCATCCAGTGGAGGTGCGCACCCGTGGCATGACCGGTCGCGCCCTGGATGCCGATGATCTGCCCCTTCGACACCGACTGGCCGGCCTTGAACGGACAGCCCGGGACCATGTGGGCGTACCACGATTTGAGGTTGCCGGAGTGGGCGATCACGACGATCCACGCCGGATCGGGACCATCCGCCCAGTTCCAATCGCACTTGACGACGACGCCCGACGCCGCGGCGCGGACCTTGGCGCCGGACGGGCCGACCAGGTCGATGCCGTTGTGGAAGTGGTCGCAGCCGTTGCCCGGCGCGTAGTACTCGAACGAGCTGCAGCCGAAGTTGCCGCTGACCGTGAAGCCGTCCATCGGCCAGCGCATCGTGCCGTTGAACTTGCTCGGGATGCGACCGCTGCGGACCTGGGCGGCGACGAGGGCGTTGATCTTCCGTGCGAGCGCGCGCTGGTCCTCCGCGGCCTTGCGGATGATGGCGGCGGCGTTCTTCTTGTTGCGCAGCAGGGACGAATAGCGCGACCGCTGCTGTGCGAGCGTGCGGGCGACCTGGCGCTCGAGCCGGCGCAGCTCGCGCTTCGTCTCCTGCAAGGAGCGCATGGCCTTGTCGAGGTCGCGCTTCTGGGCGGCCGTCTCCTGGCGCAGGGCGTTGGTCCGGGTCCGGGTGTCGGCGACCGTCTGGTGGATCGCCGCGAGCGTCTCCTTGGCCTTGGTGATCTGGGCCGCCAGCGCACGGTCCTGCTCGCCGACGTCGATGTAGTAGCTCATCTCGGCGAGCAGGTCGGTGAAGGACCCGCCCGAGAGGAACGTCTCGAGTGGTGACGTGCGATCGGTGTCGTACGCGCTGCGGACGCGGTCGGCCAGCTGGGCGCGCCGCTCGGCCAGCTCGACCCGCTTCTCGGCCTGTTGGGCGACGACCTTCTTGAGCTCCGCGTCCATCGCCTTGAGCTGCGTGACGAGGTCCTCGTACGCCGCCTTCACCTTGGTGATGCGGGTCTGCATCCGGGTGATCTTGCGCTTGACCGTCGTCAGGTCCGCGCCGATCTTGCGCAGCTCGGTCTTCGTGCCGGAGATCTCGGCGGCCAGTCCCTTCTGGAGATCGTTGATCGCCGCGATCTGCGCCTTCTGCTCGGCGACCTTCTTCTTGAGCGCGGTCTGCTTCGCGCGGGCGTCGGTCAGCTCGTCACCGCGGACGGTGGTCGTGCCGGCGGGCGCGCCGAGCAGGCCGACGACGAGCGGGATCAGCAGCACGAGGGCCGGCACGTGCCGGCGCAGCCGACGTGGGGGGCGCGAACCGACTGGGCTCGACCAGCCGGTCGGCCCGGGCCGTTCGGTATCGGTTCGGATGTGGCGAAGAATCACCGAGGCGACGTCATCGTGCGAGCAGGCTCCGTTGGGGGCAGCGCCATGAGGGGCGGGGCACGGCGCCGGGCGACGGTCTCACCCGCCGGTGGATCGCCGCCCACGAACGGGCACGGCCGCGGGACGACTCCAGATCCGGCTCCCCGGGATGATACCCGCCGAGTCCAGCGAATGTCCCGGCAGTGCCCCAAGTCTATCGACAGGGGGTGCTCGGCCGGATAGGCCGATGGTCATGGGGCGGCGCGGGACCAGCTGTCCTGTTCGGCGCACCACGAGGGTGTAATCGACCGGCGGGCGTCGCGTCACTGCGACATGGACACGCCCACCAAGTCGGCCGCTCGAACCGCCATCGGCCGCACGGTCCTCGCCGCGATCGTGGCGATCGCCGCCTTGTCGACGACCCACCCGAATGCACGTGCCGCCGCCCGGCAGCCCGGCATCGACTGCGCGATGCCCGGCGAGCCACGCCTCGAGACCGCGGCGCAGATCCGGCGCGGTCACCTCAAGCTCGGCCCGTTCCCGGTCTTCCGGCTCCCGGTGAACCCGACCTGGCGCGAGAACCCGTACCGCGACAACAACTGGGCATTCCGATACCACACGCTGCGTTGGGTCGTGCCGCTCATCCGGACGTGGAACGCGACCGGTGACGCGTGGTACGTCCGTCGGGCGACCTATCTGACCCGCGACTGGCTGCGCGACAATCCCCGATCGTCGCCCCGCTCGCGCGCCGCGTGGGGCGACCTGCAGACCGCGTGGCGGGCGATGGTGCTGGCGTGCTTCATCGAGACCGTACCGGGCGCGACGTGGGCCAGGACCGCGCTCATCGCCCACGCGCGGGTGCTCGCGCTGTCCTCGTTCTACCGCGGCACCGGCAACCACGCCCTCGGCCAGGATCGCGCGCTGATCGTGGCGGGCTGCCTCCTCCGCCGCAGCGACTGGGTCCGGCTGGGCGTCGCGCGGCTCACCAGACTCGTCGTCGGCAGCGTCGACAGCCAGGGCGTCACGAACGAGCAGGCCGTCTTCTACCAGCTCTACAACTACCAGGGCTACCAGGGCGCTGCCGATCGGCTCCGGCAGTGCGGTCGGGCCGTGCCGTCCGCGTTGCGTCGGATCCGCCTCATGCCGGAGCTCCTCGGGCACGCGACGCTGCCCGACCGGTCGTACTGGATGCTCGGTGATACGAGCCGGCTGCGGGCGTCGACCCTCCCCGGGACGAGCGCGCAGTTCGCGGCGACGGGTGGCGCCAGCGGGGTTCGTCCCCGAGACGTTTTCCGCGCCTTCGGCGCCGGCTTCGCGTTCGGGCGGACCGGGTGGGGCGAGCGCCGCGCCTACCGCGACGAGGCGGCCTACAGCGTCCGCTTCGGACCGGGGGTCCGGTTCCACGGTCATGCCGACCACGCCTCGCTGACGCTGTACGCGTATGGCAAGCGGCTCATCGACGACAGCGGGATGTTCACCTACAACAACAACGGCTGGCGCGCCTACGCGATGGGCCGGCGCGCGCACAACGTCGTCACCGTCGACGGCCTGTCGTACCGCGCATCCTCGCGGGCCAGTCTGTCGTACTCGCGGACGAACGCGCAGCGTGACGAGCTGGTCGTCGTCGACCGCGGGTACACCGGCGTCTCGCAGCGGCGGCGGATCCTGTTCTCGCGGGTCGGCGGCTATCTCGTGGTCGAGGACCGGCTGTCCTCGCGGGCGAGCCGGACCTTCCGCCAGCTCTGGCATCTCGACGTCGGAGCCGCCCCCGTGGTCGGCGGACGCATCGTTCGCACGACCCGGGCGACCGGCAACCTGCGCATCATCCAGCTCGCCGTCCGCCCGAGCGTCCGGGTCGTGAAGGGTCGGGTCGCGCCGATCCAGGGCTGGATCTCCGAGACGCTGAGCCATCGACGCGCCGCGCCGGTGGTGATCGGCTCGGTCCGTGGGCGATCGGTTCGCTACGTGACGCTGTTGGTCCCGACGCGCGGCCCCACCGACCCGGTGCGCGTCACGAACGTCCGCCTCACGGCAGCGGGCTGGAGCTTCGACATCCACGTCGCCGGCATCCGCGAACGGGTCCGTGCCTCGGCGTGGAACTCGACGATCGTGCCGCTTCCCTGAGCGGCGTAGCGGGCGATCGCTCGCAGCGATCGATCTCGGGGCCAAGTGCTCGAACACTCCCGAATCGATCGCTGTCGGCGATCGCACGACGAGCGCCTGCCGGGTATCGCCGCGGATGGATCGCTATGGGCGATCGGATGGCGAGCTGCGCGAGCGTTAGTCGACCTTCGGCCCGAAAACGATCGCTCGCAGCAATCACGGTCGGGTGGCGGTCACGCGCGGATCAGGACCGCCCACAGCGCACCGAGGATCAGGAAGGGGCCGAACGGCACGTAGCTCTTCCGCCCGATCCGGCGGGTCACGAGCAGCAGGAGCAGCACGACGCCGGCAAGGATCAGCCCGAACAACGTCCCGCCGATGGCCCGTTCGCCGCCGAGCATCAGCCCCATCCCGGCGAGGAACTTGACGTCGCCCATCCCGAACGCGCCGGCCCCGAACGGGATCGACGGCAGGTACAGCACGGCGGGGATGACCAGCGCCGCGCCGATCGCGAACACGAGCGCGCCGCCGACGAGCGGGTTCAGGCCGGACACGGCGTACAGCAGCGCGAGCGGGATGACCGGGAGCGTCAGCTCGTCGGGCAGGAGCCGCTGGTCGAGATCGGTCGCCAGCCCCACGACGAGCGTCACGAACCAGGCGCCGAAGGCGACGAGCGCGAGCGTGTCGCCGGCGAACTTCAGCGGCAGCAGCCCGAACGTGACGGCACCCACCGCTCCGCACAGCACGGTCCGCCAGTCGATGCGCCGCCCCGGCGGATGCTCCTCGTCGTGCTCGGGCCAGCGCGTCGCGAACCGGTCGGCGGCGACCCCCAGCACACCGCCCGCGATCGCCAGGACGATGGCGAGCGGGTCGATCGTCAGGCGGCCCCCGCCAGCGCCAGCTCGACGAGCGTCGCGTGCGAGACGCCGGTCGCGCCCCTCGCGCCGAACGGCTGGGCCTTGCGGTAGTAGCCCGTCCCGGCGATGTCGAGGTGGATCCAGGGCACCGTCGCGAACTCGCGCAGGAACAGGCCGCTCTTGACCAGCCCGCCCTCGGCCGAGCCGGCGTTCTGGAAGTCCGCGTACCAGCTCTCCATGTCGGGCACGTAGTCCTCGATGAGCGGCAGCTGCCAATAGCGCTCGCCGGCCCGCCGGGACGCCGCGACCAGCTCGTCGTAGAAGTCCTGCGGCTGCCCGAACGCGCCGGTCACGAGGTGCCCGAGCGCCCGGGCGACGGCGCCGGTCAGCGTGGCGACGTCGACCAGGTGGGTCGCGCCGAGCCGCTCCGCGTATGTCATCGCGTCGCCCAGGATGAGCCGGCCCTCGGCGTCGGTGTTGGTGATGTCGACCTTCTTGCCGTTGAGCGCGGTCACGATGTCACCTGGCCGGGTCGAATGCGGGCCGGGCATGTTCTCGACCGCCGGCGCGACCGCCAGCAGCGGAGTGCCTGGCGCGAGCCGCGCGACGGTCTCGATGGCGGCGATGACCGTGCACGCCCCGGCCTTGTCCATCTTCATCTCTTCCATCCGCTCGGACGGCTTGATGCTGATGCCGCCGGAGTCGAAGCAGACGCCCTTGCCGACGATGGCGAGGTGACGGTCGAGGCTGTCGCGCTGACCCTCGTCCCCGGAGCGCATGAGGATCAGCCGGGGCGGGTTGGCCGAGCCGCGACCCACGGCCATGAACATGCCCATGCCCAGCTCCGTGGCACGGGTCTCGTCGATCACGTCGATCCACAGGCCGTGGCGCTCGGCGATCGCCCGCGCCTCTTCGGCGAGGGCCTCCGGGTACATGTCGTTGGCCGACTTGTTGGCCAGCGTGCGCGCGGTGTTGGCGCCCTCGCCGATGATCACCCCGCGCTCGCCCGCCTTCGTGGCGGCCGTGGCGTCGCCACCCGGGACGACCAGGATCAGCTCATCGAGACGCGGCGGCGCGGACTCGATGTCGGGTCGGTAGATGGCCTTCGGGTCGTACGAGCCCTCCACGACGCCGCGTGCGACGAGCTCGGCGGCGGTCGCCGCGTCGCCATCGAACCCATCGGCATCCAGGAGTGGCGACAGCCAGACCGCCAGGCTGCGCACGGCGCGGCCCGCGAGTCGACGCTCGGCGGTGGCCCCGACGCGGACGATGACCTCGCGATCGACCTTCCCGGCCTCCCCGGCGCTGACGGTCAGCAGCCAGCCGGCCGGCAGATCGCCGGCCGGGGTCAGGGCATTCGTATAGCGTTTGGCCTTGAGCTCCTTGAACTCGGCCAGCCCGCGGAGGGCGCCGCCGGTACGCCGGTCGAGCTCATCGAGCGGGCCGTCGAACGATGGCTCGCCGACGATCGGGACGACCAGGACGTCGGCCTTGACGTCCCAGGGTTGTTCGGTGACGACACGAAGCTGCACGGTGTGTGTGGATCCTCCCCATCGAGAAAGCGGCCGCTGGCGGTGCCCCCGTCGCGTCGGTCGCGCTGGCTCCGCCGCAGTGTACCCGCCGACGGCGGGTCAGGGAGCCGGGTCGGGAGACGGCGGTGCGAGGGCTTCGTCGAGGTCGTCGCCGGCGGTCTCGATATCGATCGCGGCGGCGTTCATCCCGCCCCGTCCGATGTCCGACATGATCAGCACGAGCGACCTCGTGTCGGGTGGCAGGCGTGCCTGCGCGCGGGCCTCCGCGCGCATCGCGCTGCGGACGGTCGCGTTGATCCGTCCCTTCGATCGCTGGACCGCCGTGTACAGCTTGCGCAGCGCGACGTCGTAGTCGCCGCTGCGGTCGAGCCACTCGTCGAGCGTCGTCACGTCGACCGTCGCGGCGAGGCGGTCGCGCAGCTTCCTCGCCTCGACGATGGCGGTATCGGCCTCGTCGAGCCGGTCGAGCGCCGTCTTGTAGTCGGCGTCGCGTCCGGCCTTGGCCGCCGCGACGACCGCCGCGTCGTGGGCGGCGAGCAGCTCCGACATCCGGCTGGCCGCCAGCGAGCCGACCGTGAGCCGTGTCCACGCCTCCGCCAGGCCTTCGGTCGTGTCGAGCGCGCCGAGGTACGCGGCGTGACGGTCGATGACGGAGGGCGAGAGCTCGTACGCCGCGGCAGGCGAACCGATGAGCGGGACGGCGTCCAGCTCGTCACGGATCGCGGCGGTGCGCGCCGTGATGCCGTCGACCAGCGCCTCGCCCTCGGCGATGGCGGCGGTCGCGGCGTCGGTGTCGTTGCCCGACAGCGATGCGATGATCACGCGTCCCTGCTGGCCGAGCGCCCCGATGTCGTCGGACAGCGTGCGCAGGTCCGCCTCGACCTGGTCCAGGGCCGCCCCCGCGGCAGCGTCGCCCTGTGCGTTCCGACCCGATCGGTCGCTACCGTCGGCGCGTGGCGTGTCCATGCCGGCCACGACGCCGGCGGCACCGAGCGCGATGACGACGACCGCGAGCAGCCAGGCGAGGGCCAGCGCGGCCTGTCGGGGCCTGTCGTCGATGCGAGTCAGGATCGGCCTCCTGCGGCGTCGGTGGAGTCCGACGGTCGGGCGGGCGGCATCGTAGCATCGGCGGATGGCCGACCCTGACACCCGCGCAGCCCGGCGTCGCCTCATCGAGGCGATGCCCAAGGCCGAGACCCATCTCCACCTCGACGGCTCGCTCCGGATCGACACCGCGATCGAGCTGGCGCGGACCCGGGGCATCGACGCGCCGAGCGACTGGTTCGGGATGTTCGCGGCCCTCGTCGGGGAGATGCCCGGGACGTCGCAGGCGGAGCTGCTCAAGCGATTCGACCTGCCGATCGCACTCATGCAGGACGACGAGGCACTCGAGCGGATCGCCGCGGAGCTGGTCGAGGCGAAGGCGGCCGACAACGTGCGCTACGTCGAGATCCGCTGGGGGCCTTTGCTGCACGTCGCCAAGGGTCTGTCGCTCGCCGACGGGATCGCCGCCGTCTGCCGGGGCGCGAACGCGGCCGCGGCTCGGACCGGCATCACGGTCCGGCTGATCTGCACGGCCCTCCGCTCGCACGATCCGGAGCGGAACGTGGAGCTGGCCGAGACGGCCGCCCGATTCATCGACCAGGGGCTGACCGCGTGGGACCTCGCTGGGCAGGAGGCGGCCTACCCGGATCCGTTGCTCCACGCGCGATCGTTCGAGGCGGCGCGGGCGAACGGGCTGCGCATGACGATCCATGCCGGCGAATGGGGCGGCGCGGCCCAGGTCCGCCGCGCCCTGGTCATCGATCCTGAGCGCATCGCGCACGGGCCGACCGCGATCGAGGACAAGGCCCTATGCGAGGAGCTGCGGACGCGCGGCATCACGTTGGATCTCGCGCCGCACTCGAACTGGCAGGCGGGCATCGTGCCGTCCGTGGCGGATCACCCGCTCGGACCGCTGTACCGGATGGGCGTCCCGGTCACGCTCAGCACGGACGACCTCACCGTGTCGGACCTGACGCTGTCCGAGGAGTATGTGGCGGCCGTCGAGCAGATCGGGCTGACGCTGCCCGAGCTGTGGGCCATCGACCGACGCGCGCTCGACGTGGCGTTCGCCGACGAGGCGACGCTGATCCCGCTGCGCGCCGAGTTCGACGCGTGGGCCGCGGGGATCCCGGAGCTGGCGGGCGGATCGTCCGACGCCCGATCGGTCCGCCCCTAGCCGGCCATCCGATCCAGGGCGGCGGCCAGCTCCGCGGCATCCGCTGCGACGGCATCGGGACGGGCATCCTCGGCGAGTGCCTCGACCTCGACCAGGGTGGTCACCCCGGTGAGCATCAGCACGCACCTCGCCCCGACCGCTCGTGCCGCGGCCAGGTCGGTGCCGAGGCCATCCCCGATCATCACCGCCTCCCGCGCATCGCGACCGACCGCCTCGGCCGCGAGCTCGAGCAGCGGCGGCGCCGGCTTGCCGATCGACAGCGGCGTCACGCCGGTCGTGGCCTCGAGCGCCGCTGCGATCGACCCGGCACCGGGTCGGAGCCCGCGCTCGGTCGGGTACACCGGATCGCGGTTCGTGGCGATGAACCGGGCCCCTGCGCGCACGCAATCGGCGGCGGCCGCGAGGCGCAGATAGGTGAGCGCCGGGTCGAGCCCGGTCACGACGGCGTCAGGTGCACCGGCGGCGGTCCAGCCATCGACCCCCTCCTGGTGCATCCGGGTCGCGGCGTGCCCGGCAGTGACGACGTCCAGACCGACGTCGCGCAGCTCCCGCTCGAGGCCACCCGCGCCGACCACCAGCACCCGCCTGAACCCCGGCTCGTGGTTGGCGATGTGGAGCGCGGTCGCCCTGGCCGACGACACGACGCGATCCGGCGTGATCGGGGCGCCCATGGCCGACAGCCGGGCGACATAGTCGGCGCGGTAGTGCATCGAGTTGTTGGTGACGTAGACGACGTCGTCGCCACGCGCGGCGCGGTCGGCGAGGACCGCTGCGACACCCGGCACGGGGTCGGCACCGCGGTAGACGACGCCGTCGAGATCGACCAGCAGGAGCAGGCTCACGCAGCCGATCGTAGCCGCGTGCCCGCGGAGCGTTCGGTCGGACGCGTACGATCGGGACGTGACACGGCCGTCCGATCCGCTGACCGACACCGACCGCCTGCTCGTCGACGGCTCGAACCTCCTGCCGGCGCTCGCCCGGCGTGGCGGGCATGTTCCGCAGGCCGCGCTCATCGGCCGGCTCCGGGCCGCCATCCCGCCTCGCGTCGGTGTCGAGCTCGTGTTCGACGGCGCGCCCGAGGCCGGCATGCGCGGCCAGCGCATCGCCTCCGGGTTGATCGTCCGCCACGCCGGCCGGCGCAGCGCCGACGAGCTGCTGCTGTCGCTGGTCGATCAGACCGGCGCGATGGCAGGCGCGAGTGGCGTGGCCGGGCTGCTGGTCGTCACCGACGACCGCGAGCTGCGGACCGCGCTCCACGGGAAGGGGGCGCGGACCGCCGGGACGAGCTGGCTGCTCGACCGACTGGACCGGCCGACGCTGGCGGCGCCATCGGTCGGCAACAAGCGCGCGCCGGCGACCGCGCCCGACGACGACGAGCGCGAACCCTGGAAACCTGGCCGGGGCGCCACGGTCAAGCGGGGTAACCCCCGTCGCCGCCGGCCGTCCTCGGGTAGCATGCGGTCGTGACGATCGTCGACACGCTGAACCAGATCTGGAACGGCATCCTCGAGCTCACCTCGAAGTTCGTCATCCCGGACTGGAGCTCGGTCATCGGGCTGCTCCCGCTGCTGATCTTCCTCGGCGTCGTCGGTCCGCTGCTGACGTTCACGATGCTCGGCGCCCTCGCCTACTTCGTCGCGAAGCCGCGCGCCAGCGTGCGGATCGAGGAGGGTCCCCGGATCGCCGCGACCGGCGAGGACGGCAGCCCGATCTTTCCGCCCGGCCTCCCGTTCTGCCGCCGGCACGGCCTGATCTTTCCGAGTGGCACGTTCCGTTGCGACCGCGGCCAGGAAGAGCTCGCCGTGATCTGCCCGATGTGCGGGCTCGGACGACCGGCCGAGATCGACACCTGCACCAACTGCGGCCTCGAGCTCAGGGTCAAGCCACGGCCGGTGCCGGTGGGCAAGTCCCGCGGACCGAAGCCTGGAGGCGCCGCGGTGGCCTGAGGCGCGCCCGCAACCGCGGACCCCCGCCGAACGTCCACGTGGCGATGACCATGGCCGAGCTGTCAGCGATCCTGTTCCCCGTCGGGGTGGTGCTCATCGCCCTCTCGTTCGCGGCGCACGTCGGCCATGCCGTCATGCTTGCGAACGGCCGACGCGTCACCGTGCCGGCGATGGGCACCGCCGGCCAGCCCGCCTATGCCGGCGTCGCGACCGGCGCGTTCGTGACCTCGACGACACGATCCGCGGCCAGCGGCCCGTCGGTCGCGGCGTCGCCCAGCCCGCTCTCGCGTGCAGCGTCGTGGCTGACCGTCGCGGCGGTCGCGGCGCTCGGCGCATCGCTGCTGCTGCGCGGCATCGTGGTCGGGCGTGGGCCGTGGGGCAACATGTTCGAGTTCACGGTCGCCTTCGCCACGTCGATGACCGCCGGCTACGAACTGCTGGCCCGTCGCTACCCGATCCGCTCGATCGGCTTCCTGCCGCTCGGCGTGGCGCTGGCGCTGCTGCTCTACGCCTCGTCGCTGCCGCGCGAGATCTCGCAGCTGGTGCCGGCGCTCCAGAACCCGCCGCTGCTGACGATCCACGTCGGGATGGCCGTCCTGTCGTACGGCATCTTCGCGACGTCGTTCGCGGCCGGCGTGGCGTATCTCGTCCAGGGCCAGCACGACCGGTTCGGATGGCTGCCGTCGCACAAGGTGCTCGACGAGGTCGCGTACCGCGCCGTCATCATCGGCTTCCCGATCTTCGCGACGATGATCATCCTCGGGTCGTGGTGGGCATCGATCGCCTGGTCGCGCTACTGGGGCTGGGATCCCAAGGAGACCGCGGCCCTCGTGACGTGGCTGATCTACGCGGTCTACCTCCACGCCCGCAACCAGCGCTCGTGGGCTGGGCGCCCGGCGGCGCTGCTGCTGGTGATCGGGTTCGGGATGGTGCTCGTGACGTACTCCGGGTCGCTGTGGTTCAGCGGGCTGCACGCCTACAGCGGGTTGTGATCCTCTAGGGCCCCTCGACCCGCTTCGACAGCCCGCCGAGCAGGCGAGCGAACAGCGCGCTCGCGATCGAGATGAGGGCGACGGCGAGGACGACTCCGGCGAGCGAACTCTGGTCGGCGACAGCCGTGCTGGGCGCCATCGTGGATGTGCCGGGCACCGGGGTCGCCGCCACGCCGGTCGAAGAAGGTGCCAGCGGTGCTGCAGCCGCTGTCTCGGCCTCCGTCACCACGACCGTGCCGGTCATCTCCGGGTGGACCTGGCAGAGGTAGGCGTATGAGCCCGGCGTCGTGAACGTCTGCTCGAACGACGCTCCTGCCGCGAGCATCTCGCTCCCGAACGATCCGTCCTTGGCGGACACCGTATGCGGGGCGACGCCGGCGTTGGTCCAAAGGACGGTCGTGCCCGCGGGGATCTCGACGCTTGTCGGGTCGAACGCGAAGTCGACGATGTCGAGCGGTTCGACATCGGGTGCGGTCACTGACGGTGGCGTGGCGCTCGCTGTTGATGTGGGGTCGGGAGTCGGGGTCGGGGGGTCGACGGCTCTGCCGGCTTCGGCGCCTCGCCCACCACGGAGATCGTGCCGCGCATGTCCGGATGGATCGCGCACAGGAACTCGAACGTCCCGGCGTCGGGGAAGGTCTCATCGTGGGAGGCGCCCGGGCTGAGGACCCCGCTGTCGATGTCGCCGCCTGCATCGGCGGACGTCGCGGTGTGCTCGTCGCTGTCGCCGTTCTGGAATGTGACCGTGCCGCCGACCGTGATCGTCGTCTGGGCGGGCTGGAAGACACGATCCCCGATCGTGACGGTGGCCCTGCCCGCGGGCGTCTGCGCGGTGCCGGCGGTCGATCCGGTGGAGCCGCCGTCCGCGACGATCCGACCGTGGTACCGGCTGTCATCTCGTTCGCGCTCGTCGAGGTAGGTGTGGGTGCCGGCCGTCGAGATGCGGACCTGCGCCGACTCGCCCGGCTCCAGGTTGCCCGTATCGAACCCGCGCTCGCCGCTGCGCGACCGCATCCGATGCCGCTCGTCGTCGCGGTTGACGAACCGGACGATGTCGCCGACGTCGACGCGCACGTCGCGGTCGCTCAGCCCACGCCCGATCGCGATCGTAACGTCCGGCGTGCCGGCGACCTCGTCGTGCGCCAGGACGGGCAGGGCGGTCATCAGCGCCAGTCCGACGGCGGCGCATAGAGAGGCAAGGGATCGGGTGGTCATACCTCGTTGAGGCATGCGCGCCACGAAAGGTTTCAGCGCACATCGCGATGCCCCTGCAAGGCATGGAGACAGGGGAACGGCCAGACTTTGGGCATGTCCGAGATCGCATTCGAACTCATCGGCCTGTCGAAGACCTTCGGCACGACGGTCGCCGCCGACCGCGTCGACCTGGCCGTGCCGCGCGGGTCCTTCTACGGCCTCGTCGGACCCAACGGCGCCGGCAAGACGACGTCGCTGTCGATGGCGGTCGGTCTGCTCCGACCCGACGCCGGATCGGCCCGCGTGCTCGGCGTCGACGTCTGGGCCGACCCTCCCCGCGCGAAACGGATGCTTGGTGTGCTGCCGGATGGCCTGATGCTCCCCGAGCGGCTCACCGGCCAGGAGCTCCTGACGTACGTGGGACTGCTGCGCGACCTCGACCGCGAGGAGGTCGCCGAGCGCAGCGCAGAGCTGCTCGAGGTCCTCGAGCTCGACGGGGCGCGCGAGACGCTCGTCATCGAGTACTCGTCGGGCATGCGCAAGAAGATCGGGCTCGCTGCCGCGCTCATCCATGCTCCCGACGTGCTCGTCCTCGACGAGCCGTTCGAGAGCGTCGACCCGGTCTCCGCGTCGACCATCCGGACGATCCTGATGCGCTTCGTCGAGGCCCGGAACACGGTCATCTTCTCGAGCCACGTCATGCCGCTCGTCGAATTGCTCTGCAGCCACGTCGCGGTCATGGCCGACGGTCGCGTGCGTGCGGCCGGAACACTCGAGGAGGTGCGCGAGGGACGATCGCTGGAGGCGGCGTTCGTCGACCTCGTCGGTGCCGAGATCGGAGGGGCCGAGGGCCTGGCGTGGTTGGCGACCTGATCGGACTCAAGCTGGCGACGCTCCGCCACGCCTGGCGCGGCAGCCAGGCCTCGGTGCTGTGGAGCGGGGCGACGATCGGCGTCCTGCTCGCGCTGTTCACGCTCGGCCGGACCGTCGGCGCCCCCGACATCTCGGCGGCGCTCGACTGGCTGGCCCTGGCGTTCGCCCTGTGGGCGTTCGGCTGGGTGATGCTGCCGGTGGTCGGCGGCTCGGGTGGCGATCCGCTGCGTCCGGAGCACTTCCGACTGCTGGCCATCCCGCCGCGCCGGCTGGCGATCGGCCTGCTGGTCGCCGGGTCGGTCGGCGTGCTGCCGGTCGTGTCGGTCCTCGCGTTCGGAGGACTCGTCGTGCGGGCGCTCGAGCTGGGCCTTGCGACGCTGATCGTCGCGATCGTCGCGGTCGCGCTGTTGCTCGGCCTCGTGATCGTGCTCTCGCGCGTCGTGGTCGGGGCACTCAGCCGCGCGATGGAGACGCGCATCGGCCTCGAGCTCGCCGCGTTGCAGTACGCGCTCATCATCGGGTTGTCGTTCTTCTGGGTCCCGTTCATCGCGCTCGGTGGCGGTGAATCCGGCGGCGGCGGACCGACAGGCCAGGTGCTCGTCGATGTCGCCCGCGCGCTGCCGACGGGCTGGGGTGTCGTCGCCGTCGATGCCGCAGGCCGCTCGGACTGGGCGCTCGCCCTGACGGCGCTGGCCGGTCAGGCGGCGCTCGCCGGGGTGCTGGCGTGGGCGTACACCGCGATCGTGGCCCGCCGGCTCCAGCTGTCGCCGGGCTCGGCACGGTCGTCGCGGGGCCTGCTCGCCCGATGGCCGTTCACGCGCATCGAGCAGGTCGCGGTGCCGGCGACGCCGTTCGGAAGCGTCATCTCTCGCGAGATCCGCACCTGGATCCGCCATCCTCGCCGCGCGCTCGAGCTGCGGGTCGCGCTGTGGAGCGCCTTCCTGCTGGCCGTGCTGCCAGGCTTCGTCGGCTCGACGATCCTGTGGCCGTGGGCGGGCGCGATCCTCGTGGTCATCGCCGGCGTCGGCCTTGCCAACGTGTACGGCATGGACGGCACGTCCTACTGGCTGACCCTGCTCGCGCCCGATCGCGAACGGATCGACGTGCGTGGCCGGCAAGTCGCGTGGCTGTTGATCGTGGGCGGGATCGCGTTGCTCGCTACGGTCGTCCTGACGCTGGCCAGCTCGTTCCGGGACGCGTGGCCATGGGTCGCGGCCGCGATGCCGCCCCTGCTCGGCGGAGCCGCCGGCCTCGGCATCCTGCTGGCGGTCGCGGCCCCCGCCCCGCTACCCGAGCGGCGGGGCGGCGATCCGCTCGACCTCGGTGACGATCCGACCACCGGCGCGAACCTCATGGTCCATGGCGTCGCGATGTGCATGGCCGTGCCGGCGCTGGCTGTTCCGGCGCTGCTGGTGACCGGCGTGGGTGGACCCGTCGCTGGCATCCTGGTGGGTCTGGCGACCGGCATCGCCTGCGCGTGGCTGGGAGGGGCGATCGCCATCTGGCGGCTGCGGACGGCGGGCCCGGAGGTGCTCGGGCGCCTCAGGGCGCAGCCGGCGGCCAGGCCGGCGACGGTCGATGGGACGGGGGCGAGCGGGCGGGCGATCCCCCGGTGGCGGTCGTTCGCGAGCATGGTGCTGGTCATCGCCGGGGCGCTGCTGGTCTTCCCGCAGGGCATCGTCGCCCTGATCCTGTACGCCCTGGGGACGACCGAACCGCTCTGGTTCCTCGCCTTGTACGTGCCGGAGCCGTGGCCGATCCCGGTCGCCGTGGCCTCGATCGCGCTGGGTGTTGCCGCTTGGTACGCGGCGTGGCGCCTTGGTCGCCGGCCTCGTCCTGCCGGAGCGACCTAGACCGCCGATCGGTCAGCGGCCGCCTGTCAGTGGGCCCAGGGCGGCACGACGTCGGTCGGCATGCCCGGACCGCCGTGGCGGGCCCGTGGCGGGCGATCGCCGATCGGTGCCTCCCAGACCGGTACGCCCCCGACCAGCGGCACGCTCGCCGCCGGCTCGGCGGCAGCTTCCTGTTGCGCGGCCGCGGGCGGGACCCAGCCCTCGCCGAGCTGGCGCTCGGGTGGCGCGAAGTCACGGAACGGGATGATCTTGCGCTCGAACTTGTCGCGGAGCCGCGGGTAGGCCGCCTCGACCTCCACGAAGACCGCCTCGAGGTCGTCGCCGATCAGCTCGTCGCGCTCGATCAGGGTCTTGGCGAGATGGTGGATCGCCGGCTCCTTCTCGCGGAGCAGCCGCTCGGTCTCCTCGTACAGGTCGTCGAGCATCTCGTGGGCCGCCACCACGAACGGCGCCGGCGGCAGCTGGCCGGGCGGCACCGGGGCGATGAGCTTGGTCGGGCCCATGCCGAACCGGGAGACATACAGGACCGCCGATTGCGTGGCTGCCTGGAGGTCGCTCGACGGACCGGTCGACAGCGTGTCGAGGAACTTGCTCTCCACGACGTGCCCCGCCAGCGAGACCATGATCTGGGTCTCGATCCAGCGCGCGTACATCGACGTCCGCTCCTCCAGCGGCTTCTGCTGGACGTAGCCCAACGCGTGGCCGCGCCTGATGATCGTCGCCTTGGAGATGCGGTATGACGGCCGCAGGTAGCGGGCCGCGACGGCGTGCCCGGCCTCGTGATAGGCCGTCTCCCGGCGATCGGCGAGGTTCCACGAGCGGATCGGCTGCTTGAGGCCCATCGCCCGTTCGTCGGCCGCGTCGAGCCAGTCCTTGTAGTTGAGGAACTCGCGACCGTCCTGGTGGGCGTGAATGAGGGCCTCGTTGATGATCGTCTTGATCATGATCGGCGTCCAGCCCATCGAGTCGTTGATGAGCAGCTCCATCGGGAGGTCGGGATCGTGCTGCTTCTTCGACAGGTAGTGCTGGATGATGTCGCGGCGACCGTCGGCGTCGGGCTCATGCACGACGATCATCCGGTCCAGCCGACCGGGCCGGATGAGGGCAGGATCGAGCACCTCGGGGCGGTTCGTCGCGCCGATGATGAAGACGAGTGGCTTGTCGGCGACCGGCCCGCGGACGAGACCGAACCAGCGCAGGATCTTGTACCGCCAGCGGTCCTCGACCAGGCCTGCCAGCGAGTCCATCTGGTTGAGCAGGGTGTTCAAGCCCTGGCTCCCGCCCATCATCATGCCGCCCATCATCATGCCGCCGCTGCTCTGGCCACCGCGGTTCATGCCGATCGAGTCGATCTCGTCCATGAACACGATGCACGCGCCGCGCTGACCGGACGGCGCGTACTTCCTGCCGAGGCCCCGGGCATCCCGGAAGAGCTTCATGATCATCATCTCGGTCATGCCCCAGAACATGCCGCGGATCGAGCTCGCATCGATGTAGATGAACGGCAGCTCCGCCTCAGCCGCGATGACCGCGGCGAGGAACGTCTTGCCGGTGCCGGGCGACCCGGACAGGAGCATGCCCCGCGGCATCTCGCCGCCGCGGTCCTCGAAGGCCTTGATGCCCTTCAGGATCCCGACCGTCGTCTTGGCGTGCTCGAGCAGGTCCGGCTGGCCCCGGTAGTCCGCGAACGACATGCCGATCTGCGGATCGTCCGGCGTGACCGTGTACTTCCGCGGCCGGGACAGGAACCAGAACAGGAACCCGAACTGGACGATGAGGTAGAAGGCGGCGAACGACAGCTGCAGGGCGAAGGCTGGGACCGCGGCGATGACGCCGAACACCGACTGCATGAACGCCACGGTCCCGCTCGACACGATGAGCGCGGTCAGGATCGCGAGCACGATCAGGAGGCGGAACAGGTTCCTGTTCCAGACGAAGCCCGACGTGGCCGAAGAAGTTGCGGATCGCTGTCATCGGAAGCCCTCGATCTTGCCGCCGTCCACGAGGATGACGAGGTTGATCGCGAACGGCGTGCCGTCCGTGCTCTCGTACTGCATGAGGATCTCGGTCGCGGAGCGCGAGCCCTCGCTATGGGTACCCAGGGTCTGCACGTCGTCGACGCGCTGGATCCCGAACTTCGTCATCTCGCGCGTCAGGTCGAGATGCGGTTCCTGGTCGAGTGACGATCGGACTGCATCCGCGTCGTTCGCCGCAAGCGCCGAGATGAACTCCTGCGCGACAGCCGGTGGCCCATCGCCGGGGCTCGCCACGGCCTGACCGACCTGCTCGGGTCGCAGGTTCTGGTACAGCGTGGCGCCGAGGGCGATGCCGCCGACGAAGAGGCCCACGCTCAAAACGACGATCGCGAGGGTCCGTGCCACCCTGCGGGCGGTCACCCGGGGGCTACGACCGGCATCGACCGCCGGCGCCTCGGCGACCGGCGCGGTCGCTACCGGCGCGGTCGCCACCGGCGCGGTCGCCACCGGGGCGGTCGCGACTGGCGGGGTCGCCACAGTTGCGGTCGCGTCGACATCGGTCGCCGGGATCTCGGTCGCCGGGATCTCGGTCGCGGCCGGCGCGGCCTCGGCGGGGTCGGTCGCGGTCGGGTCGATGGCCGCCGCCTCGGCCGGTGCCATCTCGCCGACGGGCGGCCGTCCCTCAGCCACGAGCGCGGCATCCCGCGCCGCTGCCAGGGCGGCGATCGCGGCGTCGGTGGCCTCCGCGGTGCCCACGGCAGGCGGCGGCGGCGGCTCCCCGGTCGGATCCGGTGTCGGCTGCGGCGGCGGCGTCGCGGGCTCGGTCATGGGGTCTGGACCGACGGCGGCGGGTCGATCAGCTGGACCTGACCGGCACCCGTGACGAGACGCCAGGCGAGCTGGTCCTCTGCCCCGGCGTTGTCGACGACCTTCGCCGCGTAGGCGTGCACCGTGGCGCCGTTGCCGACGACCCACGAGCCGAGGTGGATCGGCGGGTCGACCCGGACGTACTCGGCCTTGAATCGGGCCGATTTGGCCTTGACCGCGGCGCTCGTGCCGAGCAGGTCGAGGGTGGCCTGGTCATCGGCGACGTAGGCCGTGATGAACTGACGGGCGACCGGCGATTCGGCGGTCCGTGCCTGGACCTCAGGTTCGGCGGAGAAGTCGGCGATGATCGAGGGCACGAGGAACCCGATCAGGCCACCGATGGCTACCGTGGCAATGCCCCGCATCAAGCGTCGGCGCCAGACTCGACCGCGTCGCATCGATCCTCCGTGTACCCAAGCGTGGCCCGCAGTGTACGGCCGAATTCCAGACGATGGCGTCAAGGTCGTGCCATCTGTCACCGCAGGATTCGCTCCGAACGGCCGGACGGATGCACGACGCCGGCGCCGTGCGGGCCGGTTCCGCAGATCGCTCAGCGCGTGCGGGTGACCTTGTTGAGGTTCCTCGGCCGTTCCGGGTCCAGCCCGCGCGCCCTCGTCAGGTGCAGCGCGTGCAGCTGGCCGATCACGATCGACACGATCGGCCCGAGCCATTCCGGGGTGCCAGGAGCCAGCGCGAACGGCCAACGGGCGAGCCCGAGGGCGTCGGGCTGGTCGGACACGACCGCGATGTCGGCGTCCAGATCGCTCCGGAGACGCTCCAGCAGCTCGACCAGGGACACGGCGGTCGGGCCCGGCCGGACGGTCGCGAGGACCGGGACGCCCGGCTCCAGCAGCGCCAGCGGGCCGTGCTCGAAGTCGGCCGCCGAGTACGGGTCGGCGAAGACCCGCGCCAGCTCCTTGAGCTTGAGCGCCCACTCGCGGGCGGTCGCGTACTCGTAGCCACGGGCCAGCACAAGCGCGCGGTCGGCGCCCGCCTGGTCGATCGCCATCGCCTCGACGTCGGGCTCGAGCCGCAACGTCGCGGCTATCGCGTCGGGGATCGCGGCGAGCGCCGCGGCATCGGCCGGGTCGCCCGACATCGCGGCCGACAACGATGCGATCGCCAGCAGCTCGGTCGTGTATGTCTTGGTGGCGGCCACGGCGAGCTCGGGTCCCGCGCCGAGGTCGATCGAGGTGGCGGCCGCCATCGCCAGCGGCGAGGACGGGTCGTTGGTGATCGCGAGGGTCGGCGCACCCTGGCGACGCCCTGCCTCGATGACGCCGACGACATCGGGCGACGCACCCGACTGGCTGATCCCGACGACGAGCGCACGATCGAGCCGGGGCTCGGCGCCGTACAACGAGATGACCGACGGCGTCCCCAGCCCGACCGACAGCCCGTGGCGGACGCCCAGCACGTACTGCGCGTAGATCGCCGCGTGGTCGCTGGTGCCGCGGGCGGCGATGACCACCTGCTCGACGCCGCGCGCGCGGATCGTCTCGGCGAGGGGGGCGACGATGGCGGGTGCGCGGCGCAGGAACCGCGCCGCGACCTCCGGCTGCTCGAGGATCTCGTCGCGGAGCGTCATCCCGCGAGGGTATGCCCGACGACCACCGGGAGCCGGCCGACCGTCTCCGCGTCGCCGGCCAGCACGGCGGCGAGCGCCTCGAGCGAGCCGGGCAGGATCGAATAGGTGGCCAGCGCCGTCACGCCGGCCGGGTACCGGGCGATGTCCCACGGGCCGCGCAGCGCGACCGCGATGGTCGGCGTGCCGGTCGCAGCGATCGCCTCGACCAGGTCGAGCTGGGTCCGGAGGCGGTGGCCGTCGATGGTGCCGACGACGGCAAGATCCGCACCGGCGGCGCGGTCGCGGACCGCCGCGATCGAAGGCGCATCGGGCTCGATCTCGACCGTGATCTCGTCCACCTCGGCGTGGTGGGTACGCAGCGCGGCCGCGAGTCCCGGGGTCACCGTCGACGACGTGTCGGCCGGGGTGAGATCGGTCGGCCGGGGCATGACCGCCAGCACCCGAAGCCCGCCGGCGACCGGCAGCAGTCCGGCGGGGTCGCGCACGAGCGTGACGGCCCGAGCGGCCAGCTCGGCGGCCAGCTCCGTATGGTCGGCCGACCGGACCACGCCGAGGTCGGGCGCCGGACCCGCGGTGCCGAGCCATGCCCGGAGCTCGGCCAACCGGCCGTCCGAGCCGTCGTCGCCGCGAACGTCGAACCGCCCGCGTCGAGCGGCGTCGACCAGCGCGGTCTCGATCCGCTCGCGGGCGTCCGGATCGACGGCCGTGAGCAGCAGGTCGACGCCGGCGTCGATGGCCGCGGCGATGTCCGGCACGCCGTCGGCGTCCCGACCGACGCCGGCCATGTCGAGCGCGTCGGTGATCGAGACGCCCCCGAACCCGAGGTCGCGCCGCAACAGGTCGGTCATGACCGCGCGCGACAACGTCGAGGGCTGGTCGGCGCGGCCGGTCACCGCGGGCAGCGCCACGTGGGCCGACATCGCGACCCGCGCCCCGGCCTCGACCGCGGCCCGGAACGGCACGAGCTCGCGGGCATCCAGCACGTCGCGCGGGGCCGACACCGAGGCGATGCCGTGGTGCGGGTCGACCGCCGCCTCGCCGGCCCCCGGGAAGTGCTTGATCGTGGCCGCCACCCCGGCCGACTGGAGGCCGCGCACCATCGCCGCCCCGTGCCGGGCGACGAGCGCCGGGTCGTCACCGAACGCGCGGACCCCGAGCGCCGGGTTGACCGGGTTCGACGCGACGTCGAGCACGGGCGCGTAGACGACGTTGACGCCCATCGCGCGCGCCTCGATGCCGATCGCCCGGCCCACCCGCTCGGTCAGCTCGACGTCGTCGACCGCGCCGAGCGCCATGTTCCCGGCGAACGGCGTGGATCCGTCCCCGAGCGCGATGAGCTGGCCGCACTCCTGGTCGGCCGCGATCAACAGCGGCGCCGACGGGTCCGCACCCGCTGCCCGCTGTACGGCGGCGCTCAGCTCGCGGACCTGCCCAGGCGCACGGACGTTGTGGGAGCGGAACAGCGTGATGCCGGCCGCAGGTGCGCGGCCCAGCCTCGCCGCCATCGACCCCGGCAGGTCGACGCCGTCGAACGCGAGCATGACCCGCGACAGGATCGCGTCCGGCGGGTCGGTCACCCCTTGACCGCGCCGGTCAGCCCGCGCACGAAGTAGCGCTGGACCAGGATGAAGAACAAGAGGATCGGGATGATCGTCATCGTCACGCCCGCCGCGATCGATCGGAAGTCGGACGAGAAGAAGCCCTGGAGCGTGGCGAGCCCGACGGGCAGCGTCAGTCCCTCCGGCGTGTGGAGCATCAGCGACGGCCACAGGAAGTCGTTCCACGAGGTGACGAACGTGAAGATCGCCACGGCCGCCAGCGACGGCCGGATGATCGGCAGCAGGATCGACCACCAGATCCGCCACTCGCCGGCGCCGTCGACGCGGGCCGCGTCGACCAGCTCGTCCGGCACGCCTCGGAATGCCTGGCGCAGCAGGAAGATGTTGAACGCGCTCACGATGTTCGGGAAGATCAGTGCCGCCAGCGTGTCGTAGTAGTGGAAGACGTTCACCGCGAGGATGAAGCTCGGGATGTACGTCAGCTGGGCCGGGACGATGAGCGTCGCGAGGAACAGGTAGAACACGAACTCGCGACCGGCGAACCGCATCTTCGCGAGCGGATACGCGGCCATCGCGGCCACGAGCACGTTGAGCGCGCCCGTTGCGATCGCCACGGTCGTCGAGTTGAGGAAGAAGCTCGGGATCGGCAGGCTGTCCCACACCCGGACATAGGCGGCAAGGGTCGGGTCGTTGGGCAGGAACTGCGGCGGCACCGACGTGATCAGGTCGTTCGGGCCCTTGAGCGACGTCAGCAGCATCCACGCGAACGGGAAGACCGTGATGACGGCCATCGCCGTGAGCACGATGTACCAGGCGCCGTTCGACAGCCACCGGCTGCCGCGCGTCGCGCGCCGCCGCGAGCTCTCGGCGTCGCGGATGTCGGAGAGGGTCGTCGCGCTCATCGGCCCTCCCCCACGCCGCCGCGCTCGAGGGCGCGGACGTTGACGATCGAGAAGCCGAGCGTGATGACCAGGAGCACGATCGCGATGGCCGACGCGTACCCCGCGTTCTGCCGCTCGAACGCCTGCTCCCACAGGTAGAACACCATCGTCACGCCGCTGTCGAGGATCCCGCCGGTGCGGTTGGTCAGGACGTAGATCTCGTCGAAGACCTTCAATGCGGCCAGGCTCGAGATGACCCCGACGAACACGATCTGTGGCCGGAGCGCCGGGATGCTGACGTGGCGGTGCTTCTGGAGGTCGTTGCAGCCGTCGATGCGGGCGGCGTCGTAGAGCTCCTCCGGCACGTTCTGGAGCCCGGCCAGGAAGATGACCGAGTAGTAGCCGATGCCCGCCCAGATCGTGAGCATCATGGCGATCGGCAGCACCAGTGCCGGCGTCGCCAGCCACTGGATCGGCTCCTCGATGGCGCCCCACGACAGGAGCACCGAGTTGACGAACCCGCTCCGGTCGAACAGCCAGCGCCACGAGAGGCCGATGGCGATGCTGCCGCTGACCGCCGGCACGAAGTACAGCGCGCGATAGATGTGGATCCCGCGGAGCTTGCGATTGACGACGATCGCGAGGCCGATCGAGAGCACGATCAGGATCGGCGTCACGAGCAGATAGACGAATGAGTGCACGAGCGCGAGCTTGAACGTGTCGTCGTCGAGCAGGGCGATGAAGTTGTCGAGGCCGACGAAGACCGGCGGACGGACGATGTCGTAGTCGGTGAGGCTGTAGTAGCTGACCGCCACGATCGGGTAGATGACGAAGACGCCGAGCAGGATCAGCGCCGGGAGCAGGAACAGCCAGGGCGTCGCCTTGCGTCGTGTCATCGTGTCGGTCTGTCCTGAGCGTGACATGGATCCGGCCCGCCTCCTGGGGGGAGAGGCGGGCCGGATGATGGACGCTGCCCCTAGTCGAGCAGCTTGTTCGCCTCGGTCACGGCGTCGGTCAGGGCCTGCTGGGCGGGGACTCCGCCGAACAGGGCCTTCTCGACCCCCGCGAGGACGATGGCGTTGACGTCGCCCTTGTTCGGGATCGTCGGGACGATGTCCGCGTACTTGGCGATGGTCTCGCCGGCACTGCCCCGAGCGCTGTCTTCGATCAGCGGCGACTCGGCGCTGAAGTAGGGATCCTCGAAGGCCTTCGGCCCCGACGGATAGACCGCCGACTGCTTGGCCAACTCGGTCAGGGTGCGGTCGTTGGTGAAGAACTGGGCCAGCGCCATCGAGGCGTTGGGGAACTTCGTGTCGGCCTTGACGGACATGCCCATCAGGCCCTTGCCCACGACCCCGGACTTGCCGACGGGCGCCGGCACGACCGCGAGGTCCTCGTACAGCTGCGCGTTGTTCGCCTTGACCTCACGGATCAGGTTCGGCCCGGTCTGGTAGAACGGCGCCTGGCCAGCCGAGAAGATCAGGAGACCGACGCGGTCGTCCTTCGTGGTCAGCGCGGTGTTGTCGACGGTGCCCGCGGCGACCATGTCGACGTACATCTGCAGCCACTGGACGGCCTCGGGCGAGTCGAACGTGAAGGCGCTGCCGTCATCGGCGAGGACCTTGACGTCGCCTTCGTAGACCATCTGCGCGAGCAGGTCGTTGACCGTCAGCCGGATGTCGCAGACGACGTTGGCCTTGTCCTTGAGGGTCTGGCACAACGCCGGCAGCTCCTCGACCTTGGTCGGGAACGCGGCCGGATCGAGACCGGCGGCCTCGAAGTGGCGCGAGTTGATCAGCTCGACGGCGACACCCTGGTAGAACGGGAACTGGTAGTTCTTGCCGTCGACGTTCTGGGACTTCCACAGCCCCTCGAAATAGCCGTCCTTGACTTCCTGCGGGACGCGGCTGTCGAGCTCGAGGAGGAGGTCGCGGGTGGCGTAGTCCGACACCCAACCCTCACCGACCGACAGGTTGATCACGTCGGGCGCATTGCCCGCCGCGAAGGCGTTCTTGAGGTCGTCCTCGAACGTCGCCTGGTGATCCTCCCAGTTGACCTTGACGCCGGGATACGTCTCCTGGAAGCGGCTGATCGTGTCGGCGATCCACGGGTCGAACGTCGTCGACAGCCAGAACGTCCAGATGCTGACCTCGGCGTTCGGTTCGATGTTCTGGATGACGGCCTCGGCCGGGTCGGCAGCGAGCGGCGTCGGCGAGGCCGACTCCGCCGGGGTGCTCGGCGCGACGCTGGCGTCGCCGCTCGGGGCGACACTCGCCGCACTGCTCGGCGCAGCCGATGGTGTCTGGCCGGCGCATGCCGAGAAGACGAACATCGCCCCCAGCAGCAAGCCCAGACCCCGCTTCTTCTTCGTGTGCATCGCTCCTCCTTGGTGTTCCTTCTGTCCGGTGACGTGGCCGGTTCGTTGGTTTCGTGGGATCGGCTCAGGCGTGGCTCACCACCTCCGATCCCTGCTGCGATGTCCTCGCCACGGCGACGGCGCCCCATGCGCCGGCTTCGGCTTCCGGTGGCAGGACATCGACGATGTCGGCGGGCAACAGCTCGCCGGCCAGATCCGATGCGGCCCGCAGCCGTTCGAGCTCCCGGCGCAGCGGGCCCTCGAACGACGGACCGGCGTGTGACACGCCGCCCCCGACCACGACGCGCTGGACGTCGTAGGTCATGACCAGCGTGTGGATCGCCCAGGCGAGCCGGCGTCCGACGTCATCGACGAGATCGATGGCGGCCGCATCCCCCGCGGCGGCGGCATCGTAGACGTCCTTGGCCGAAGACGCTTCCGCGCGTCGGGCGATCGATGGTCCGGAGGCGAATGCCTCGAGACAGCCGCACTGGCCACAGACGCAGCGAGGCCCGTCGAGCTCGACGATCGCGTGGCCGATCTCGCCGGCCAGCCCACGGGCACCCCGGTGCAGGCGGCCGCCGAGGACCACCCCGGCCGCGATGCCGGTGCCGACCGCGAGGTAGGCGAGGTCGCTGCTGGCGCCGACGACGCCGCGCTCGTGGAGACCGATGGCGGCGGCGCGAACGTCGTTCTCGATGACGACCGGCCGGCCGAGCTCGAGCTCGAGCGCATCGCGCAGGGCGAAGTCGGTCCAGCCGAGGTTGACGGCGAGCGTCACGTGGCCGCGCGCCGGGTCGACCCGGCCGGGGACACCGACACCGATCGCGACGAGGTCGTCGCGGACCAGGCCGGCGTCGGCGAGGGCCTCGTCGAGGCACGCCGCGATGGCCGGTACGGCGCCGCCCTGGTCACCCACGGAGGAGGCGTGGGTGGCGCGACCGAGGACGGCGCCGTCGGCGTCGACGATGAGCGTGGCGATCTTGGTACCGCCGATATCGATGCCGGCGACGGGACCGGGGAGGTGGCCGTCAAGTCGCTGGTCGGTCATCGGTGCACCGTCAATCCGAGCTCGCGGGTCAGCAGGAGGGCGCAGGCGCCGAGGAGCGTGACGTCCTCGCCGGTGCCGCCGTCCTCGATGTGGGTCTCGTGGCCGGTCGCTGCCAGGCTTCGACCGGCCGCCTCGTCACGGATCGCGTCGAGCCACGGCTCGCCGAGGGCGGTGACGGTGCCGACGATCGTGATCTGGCGGACGTCGAGCGCTCCGACCAGATGGGCGATCGCGCCGCCGAGCGCCCGGCCCGCGGTCCGGACGACGCCGAGTGCATGGTCGTCGCCCTCGGCGGCACGGGCGGCGAGGGCCTCGAGGCTGATCTCGCCCGACGCCTTGAGGACCGCGGGGGCGCTCGCGACGGTCTCGAGACAGCCGTAGCGGCCGCAGTGACAGGCGTCGCCGTCGGGGTCGACGACGACGTGGCCGATCTCGCCGGCGGCCTCGCCGTCGCCGCCGAACAGCTGGTCGCGAAGGACCATGCCGGCGCCGATGCCGCGACCGACCTTGATCACGATGAGGTTCGGCGGGCGGACGTCGCCCTTGAAGAGGTACGTGGCGAAGGCGGCAGCGCGGCTGTCGTTGGCGACGACGGTCGGGAGGTCGTGGCGCTCGGTGAGGATCCGAGCCAGCGGCAGGTCCTGCCAGGCGAGGCGGACGGCCCAGCGGATCGTGCCGTCCTGGTCGACGATGCCCGGCGTGCCGACGCCGATGCCGAGGATCGGGGTCGTCGCGGCCGCGCGGACCTCCTCGATCAGCTCGTGGACGAGTGCGACCGCATCGTCACCATCGCGTCCATCGAGCTCGCGGCTGGTTCGGGCCGCGATCTCGCCGCGGAGGTTGGCGAGGGCCGCGGTGAACGTCCGCTCGCCGAGGTCGAGCGTGATGATCGTGCGGGCGTTGGCGTTGAGGGCGACGAGGGTCGGCTGCTTGCCGCCGGTGCTCGGGCCGCGGCCGACGTCGATCGCCAGGTCCTCGCGCTCGAGGTCGCTGACCAGCTCGCCGACGCTCGTGCGGGTCAGGCCGGTCAGTCGCGCGATGTCGGCGCGGGAGATCGGGCCGAGGTCGTACAGGGCGCGCAGGACGAGCGCCGCGTTATGCGCGCGGGTCTTGGCGTGGGTGGCCTTCGGCGGGAACTCGGTGCGGGCCACTGACGGTGTTCGCCCCTCGTCGCAACTTCGTCCGCTGAGTTGACAAAGGGCATCCTAGTCAGGCGCACTACTTTGTCAATACCTCGGACAAAGTGCACGTAGGCTCAGCGGCCGGGCCCGATCGCATGCATGTAGTCCCACATGCACGAGGCGGGTACGCGCCGCCGCCGGCACCTTGCCGCATGCACCGTATGAATGTCGGACTACATCGCCTTGGCGAGCATCGCCTCGAACGACCGCGCGTTGGCGACCGCGCATGCCCGATGGTCGTTGTTGAAGTACACGTATCCATCGGCCGCCCCGCCCAGGCGATCGACCCACGACTGCAACGCACGCCGCCCGTAGCACGGCCGGGGAGCTGCCCTCCCCTCGTGCATCCGCAGGTAGGTCCAGCCGGTCGGGAACCACAACGGCGTGATCGGCCGGCGGCGGTCTGCCAGGACGAGAGCCGCGTCGTGGCGCCGCAGGACCTCGCACAGCTCGGGCACGAACCAGGTCTTGTGGCGCGGCTCGACCGCCACCCGGATGCCAGGACCGAACGCGTCGAGCGTCCGGTCGAGCCGGTCGATGTCGATCTCGAGGCTGGGCGGAAGTTGGAGCAGGACCGGGCCGAGTCGATCGCCGAGGATCGACGCACGGTCCATCAGGTACTCGACCGACGGCTTCGGATCGTCGAGCCGCTTGATGTGTGTCAGGTAGCGACTCGCCTTCACCGCGAACACGAACCCGTCGGGCACTGCGTCGCGCCAGCCGCGGAACGCCGAGGCCGCGGGCATCCGGTAGAACGTCACGTTCAGCTCGACCGTATCGAAGTGCTCGGCGTAGAACGCCAGCCGGTCACCCGGCTTGATGAACCGGGGATAGAACGGACCACGCCAGTCGCGGTAGTCGAACCCGGAAGTCCCGACGCGGATCGTCATGCGGGTCAGGCTCGCGCCAGGCCCGCTACGCGCGCGACCTCCTGACCCGCCGCACGGTGTCAGCGGCCCGACGCGAGGAATGGCTCCAAACCGACCGCTTGTTCTGTCTGACCTCGTGGAAACACGGTGGATGAACCGGGCCTGGACCGTGGACGACGACCACCGTGCTCGTGGACGAATGGGCGCTGAACGTGGACGAACACGGATCGTGCGTGGAAACGTCGAAACCACCACATCTAGCGGTCGGCTTGCGCGCGCAACCACTACATCTTGTGTTTCGGGCTTGACGCTCCACCCCTCGAAGCGTATCGTTGGACGAGTCGTCACTTGGCCCCAGACGGCCCACTCGGAGGCCCACCCAGCCCCCACTTCCCCAGGGCGGTGATCCGGGAGCGACGACGGAGCGGTAGCTACCGCGGATCGAGGTGAGGAGACAACAGATGGCCCGAGCGACCGGCCCCCAGTCCGCCCCCGCAGGGACTCCCGTCATGGAGCGCGTGGACAAGGCCACCAAGGCCCCGCGCCGCCACGCCGGGCCGTACGGTGCCAGCTTCGACGGTACGGATCCCGCCGGCAAGCCGACCAAGGGTCTGACGTTCGAGCGACGCTGGACCACCCCCGGTGTGCATCCCTACGACGAGATCACCTGGGAGCTGCGCACCGCCGGGATCAGCAATGAGTCGGGCAAGAGCGTCTTCGAGCAGAAGGACGTCGAGGTCCCGAACTTCTGGTCGCAGCTCGCGACCAACGTCGTGGTCAGCAAGTACTTCCGCGGCCACCTCGGTACGCCGGAGCGCGAGACCAGCGTGAGGCAGCTCATCGACCGGGTCGTCAACACGATCGCGGCATGGGCCGAGACCCAGCGCTACTTCGCGACCGACAAGGACCTCGCGACCTTCAAGGCCGAGCTGACCCACCTGCTCGTCCACCAGAAGATGAGCTTCAACTCGCCGGTCTGGTTCAACGTCGGCATCGAGGAGCGGCCGCAGTGCTCGGCCTGTTTCATCAACTCGGTGCAGGACTCGATGTCCTCGATCATGGACCTCGCCAAGACCGAGGCGATGCTCTTCAAGTTCGGCTCGGGCGCCGGTAGCAACCTGTCCACGATCCGCTCCTCCAAGGAGAAGATGTCGGGCGGCGGCACGGCCTCGGGCCCGGTCAGCTTCATGAAGGGCTACGACGCGTTCGCCGGCGTCGTGAAGTCGGGCGGCAAGACCCGTCGCGCGGCCAAGATGGTCATCCTGGACGCCGGCCATCCCGACATCCTCGAGTTCGTCGATTCGAAGCTCAACGAGGAGAAGAAGGCGTGGGCCCTCATCGAGCAGGGCTACGACCCGAGCTTCACCGGCGAGGCCTACGGCTCGGTCTACTTCCAGAATGCGAACCATTCGGTCCGCGTGACCGATGCGTTCATGAAGGCCGTCGAGGACGACCAGGAGTGGACGACCCACGACGTGGTCGATGGCGCACCGGCCGACACCTACAAGGCCCGCGACATCTTCCGGCGCATGGCGGACGCGGCCTGGGTGTGCGGCGATCCGGGCATCCAGTACGACTCGACGATCAACGACTGGCACACCTCGGCGACCACGGACCGGATCTACGCGAGCAACCCGTGCTCCGAGTACATGTTCCTCAACGACACCGCGTGCAACCTGGCGAGCCTCAACCTGATGAAGTTCGTCGACGCCGACGGTGAGTTCGACCCCGAGGCGTATCGATACGCCGCGAAGCTGACGATCACGGCGCAGGAGATCCTCGTCGACAACGCCAGCTACCCGACGCCGCGGATCGAGGAGAACAGCCACAAGTTCCGGCCGCTCGGTCTCGGCTACGCCAACCTCGGCGCGCTGCTGATGAGCCGCGGCCTCGCCTACGACTCCGACGAGGGACGTAACTTCGCCGCGGCCCTCACCGCGATCATGCACGGCGAGGCGTACAAGCAGTCGGCCATCGTGGCCCGTGATCACGGCGGCCCGTTCCAGGAATACAAGGTCAACGAGGCGCCGTTCCTGCGCGTCATCGGCAAGCACCGCGATGCCGCGTACCGCATCCCGGTCGAAGGTGTGCCGGCCGACCTGATCCGCCACGCCCACCAGGTCTACGACGAGGCGCTCGAGCTCGGGAAGAAGCACGGCTACCGCAACGCGCAGGTGACCGTGCTGGCCCCGACCGGGACCATCGCCTTCATGATGGATTGCGATACGACCGGCGTTGAGCCGGACATCGCGCTCATCAAGTACAAGAAGCTGGTCGGCGAGGGCTTCCTCAAGATCGTCAACCAGACGGTCCCGGCGGCACTCAAGAAGCTCGGCTACTCCGCGACCCAGGTCGAGGAGATCCTCGAGTACGTCAACGAGCGCGAGACGATCGAGGGGGCGCCGCACGTCAAGCCGGAGCATCTCCCGGTCTTCGACTGCGCCTTCAAGCCGGCCAACGGCGTGCGGTCCATCCACTACATGGGCCACGTCCGGATGATGGGCGCGATCCAGCCGTTCATCAGCGGCGCGATCAGCAAGACCGTGAACATGCCCGAGGCGGCGACCGCCGAGGAGATCGAGCAGGTCTACCTCGAGGGCTGGAAGCAGGGCCTCAAGGCCATCGCGATCTACCGCGACAACTCGAAGCGCAGCCAGCCGCTGTCGACGAGCAAGAAGTCGGGCAGCGACGCCGTCGACTCCGAGGCCGTCGCCAAGCTCAAGAAGCAGCTCGAGAAGGCCCAGGTCGAGGCGGCCCTCCCCCATCGACGGCGCCTGCCGTCCGAGCGGTCGGCGGTCACCCACAAGTTCGACATCGCCGGGCACGAGGGCTACATCACGGTGGGCCTCTATCCCGACGGCCAGCCCGGCGAGATCTTCCTCAAGATGGCGAAGGAGGGCTCGACGGTCTCGGGTCTCATGGACTCGTTCGCGACCACGGTCTCCGTCGCGCTGCAGTACGGCGTTCCGCTGCGGGACCTCGTCAACAAGTTCGCCCACGTTCGGTTCGAGCCGTCGGGCTTCACCGGCAACCAGGAGATCCCGATCGCGAAGTCGATCGTCGACTACATCTTCCGGTGGCTTGGATCGCGGTTCCTGTCGACCGACGAGAAGGCCTCGCTTGGCCTGATCGACCGATCGGCGCTCGCAGACGACCCGGCGCCCCAGGCGTCGGACAGTGCGACTCCCCAAGGGGTTCGTGCAGCAGTCGCGTCGGCTGATCCGGCGTCGACTCTGGGGGCACAGCCCGTGGCCTCCGAGGCGGTGGCTCCTCCAACCGCCTCGGAGGTCCAACCCAGCGAGTCCGCTTCGGACGCGGCTCCCCGGGAAGAGCTGGCCGTGCTCGCATCGAACGGCCACACCGATAGCCATGGCACGGTGAACGGCAACGGCAAAGGCGCTGCAGGCAACGGGGGCGGCGGAAGCGGAGGCGGCAGCTCGATCTCGATGAGCCTGGGGGCGACCAAGGTCAGCTTCCAGACCCAGGCGGACGCCCCGTCATGCGCCGAATGCGGCTCGATCATGGTCCGCAACGGCAGCTGCTACAAGTGCCTGAACTGCGGGAGCACCAGCGGCTGCAGCTGACCCTCGGCGTGCGCCGGGCGTCATCGTCCGTTTAGCCACGACATCACGACGTTTCACGCGACCGGGCCCCATCTCGTCTTGGGTGTAGAGATGAGAAAGGAGGCCCACCATGCGAATCTTTGTTGCAGGCGCCGGCGGCGCCGTCGGAAAGCGGCTCGTGCCGATGTTGGTCGCTCGCGGCCACCAGGTGACGGGAACGTCCTCGCGGCCTGAGTCGGCGGAGCGGATCCGACGGCTCGGCGCAGAACCGGTCGTGGTCGACGGGCTCGACGCCGCCGGGATCGGCCAGGCCGTGGCTCGAGCTGAGCCGGATGCCATCATCCACGAGATGACGGCCCTCTCGGGCACGCCCGACTTCCGCAACTTCGACCGCTGGTTCGCATTGACGAACCGGCTCCGGACCGAGGGCACGGAGAACCTACTGGGGGCCGCCCAGGCGAGCGGCGTCAAGCGCTTCGTCGCCCAGAGCTTTACCGGCTGGAGCAACAGCCGCGAGGGCTCGTGGATCAAGACGGAGGACGACCCCCTGGATCCGCAACCGGTCAAGGATCAGGTGCAGACGCTCGCTGCCATCAAGTTTCTCGAGCGCGCCGTGCTCGAGGCGCCACTCGAGGGGATCGTCGTGCGGTACGGTGGCCTCTACGGCCCGGGCTCGTCCGAGGCGCTCGGCGGCATCCTTCGCAAGCGGATGTTCCCGGTCATCGGCAACGGGGCGGGCATCGTGTCGTCGACGCACATCGACGACGCGGCGAGCGGGACGCTGGCCGCCCTCGAGCGTGGTCGGCGCGGCATCTACAACATCGTCGACGACGAGCCGACGCCGAGCCGGGAGTTCATCCCGGCGGTCGCCGAAGCGCTCGGGGCGCCAAAACCGCTCCGCATTCCCGCCTGGCTTGGGCGGCTGCTGGCGGGCGAGGTCGCGGTGACGATGATGACCGAGGGGCGCGGCTCATCGAACGCGAAGGCGAAGCGCGAGCTCGGCTGGCAGCCGATCTGGCCGAGCTGGCGGGACGGCTTCCGGAACGGACTCGACACGCCCGTCCCGCTGCCGCCGCGCGCAACTGACATCGACCATGAGGCGATCTCGGCAGCGTGAGCCGCGACGTCGAGTCGGGTGTCGCCGAAGCCTACGTCGACCTTCGCCCGCTGCTGTTCTCGATCGCCTATCGGATGCTCGGGAGTGTCAGCGACGCCGAGGACGTCGTGCAGGAGGCATTCGTCCGCTATCAGCGGGCCCTCGGCAAGGACACCGCGGTCGAGTCGCCGAAGGCGTACCTCTCGGCCGTCGTCACGCGCCTTGCGATCGACCACCTTCGCTCGGCCAAAGTGCGGCGCGAGACGTATGTCGGCGAGTGGCTACCAGAGCCGCTCGTGACGGACGAGGGTGCTGGCGACCCAGCCGCGCACGCCGAGCAGGCCGACTCCCTGTCGATGTCGTTCCTCGTCCTGCTCGAGCGGCTGACCCCGGTCGAGCGCGCGATCTTCCTGCTCCACGACGTGTTCGGCTACGACTTCGAGGAGATCGGAAGGATCGTTCGCAAGTCCGCGGCCACGTGCCGTCAGCACGCGGTACGGGCACGGCGCTTCATCGCCGAGAATCGGCCTCGTTTCGACACTGATGTGGCCGAGCTCGACCAGCTCGTGAGTCGGTTCGTCGGCGCGGCAGAGCGGGGAGATCTCGACGGCCTGGTCGAGCTGCTCGCGGAGGACGTGATCGTCCATGGCGACGGCGGCGGCAAGGTCCCCCAGTGGTACGAGCCGATCGTCGGCGCCGACAAGGTCGCCCGGCTGTTCGCACAGATGGGCCGCCAGACCGAGACGCTGGGCGCGACGCTGGAGCTGCACCGGATCAACGGCCAGCCCGGCGTCATCTTCCGCGGCCCGCGCGGCGGCGTCTTCTCGGTGATGTCGATCGAGGTCGTCGACGGCCGAGTCGCGACGATCCGCTCGGTGGTCAACCCGGACAAGCTTGCACATCTTGGTCCGGTCGAAAGCCTTCGCGAGGTCATGGACGCGGCGCGGTCGCCGGATTGACCTGACGGGGTCTGGCCGCTGCCATGGAGTCTCGTTGGAGCGGATGGTTGGCGCGGAACATGTTCGTCGGGTCGTAGCGCGCCTTCGCCTGTATAAGGCGGTCGAAGCTCGCTGCCGGGTAGATGGTCCGAGGATCGACCCTCGTCTCGGCGAAGTTCAGGTACCGCCGGCCGCTGTCCCACGGCGCCATCGCCGCGAGGACCCGCTGCGCGTGATCCTGGACCGCTGCCAGCATCTCGGCGTCAAGCGCCAGGCCGAAGGTGAACAGCACGAACGGCTGGTCGATCGCGTCCAGCACCCCGTGGTCCGCCAATTCGACGGCCAGCTCGCCGCCGAGGTGGCGCACCTCGACGTGGAGCAGTGGTGAGCCGACGAACGACGTGACCAACGGTTCGACGGCCTCGGCCGGGAACGCGTCGAGCAGGATGCCGTCGCCGTCGTAGGGCAGCGGCTCCTCCGGGTCCATGTTCACGAGGCTGAGGTCGCTCGGGGGCATCATCGTGAACGTGTCGAACTCCGGTTCGAGCTCGCGCAGCGGTCGAAGGAGCTCGACGCCGTCCGCCTCGGTACCGATGCACGCGGCCTCGACCAGCACGAATGGCCGGCCGCGCAGCTGTTCGGGCAAGAACGGCACGTCCGGCAGCTGGAGCATCCGCCCGAGCGACTCGCAGGTGTCGGGCACGGTGTCGATCCAGCGTCGCCAGGTCGACAGGATCTCGGCCGCTCGCTCGACCGGCCAGAACAGGGCACCCGCATACAGCTCGGTCAGCGGGACGAGCTCGAACTCCAGCGCGGTGACCGCGCCGAGGTTGCCGCCGCCGCCGCGGATCCCCCAGAACAGTTCCGGCTCGGTGTCGCAGTCGGCACGGATGTGGCGGCCGTCGGCGAGGACCACATCAGCGGCGGCGATCGAGTTGCAGGCCAGTCCGTACTTGCGGGCCAGCCAGCTCAACCCGCCGCCGAGGGCGTAGCCGACCACGCCGACATCGGCCGCCGTGCCGGACAGGAACGCGAGACCGTGCTCCCCCGCCGCCACGGCCAGTGGCTTGGCCAGGACGCCAGCCTCGACCCGCGCCCGGAGCGCGGCCGGATCGACCTCGATGCCGCGCATCCGCTCGAACTTGAGGAGGACGGTCGGGTCGTCCCACCTGATCGGACCGGGGTTGTGGCCTCCGGCGTTGAAGGCGATCGCGAGACCGTGCTCCCCGGCCAGACGGACCGTCGCGACCACGTCGGCCGCGTTCCCGGGCAGCACGACGGCGACCGGCCGCTGGTCGACCGACAGGTTCCACGCCGACCGGGCGGCATCCCACCCGTCGTCTCCGGGCAACACGACCTCCCCGGCGAGCTGCGCGCCGAGTTCGCGCAATGACCCAGACACGGTCCCTCCCCTCTATCGGTACGGTGAGGGCCCACCATACCTACCCGGCCTTGCGGCGCGGGTCGACAGACCGATCCAGGTAAGAACGTCATCCACGTTCCTAGGCAGGGATCGTCAAGCGGACGAGGATGTTGCCCTCGTTGTCGCTCGTCCAGACTCGGTCCCCCTCGACCAACACGTCGCCGGCGCCGAAGGGCGCGCTGACGATCCGCGTCCGGGCACCGGTGGCGGCGTCGACGCGCGTGAGGAACGGATCGTCACCCCGAACCCACACATCGGCCGGACCGGCCAGGATGCTCCCGAGCCAACCTGTCGACATCCCGGGGACTGTCAAATTCGTGGCGAGCGAGCTCGGATCCATCCGCACCAGCCCGTCCCCGCCCGCGACCCAGACTGCCCCGCTGGTCGCGCTGATCTGCGCCGCGTCGGGTACGGTCACCTTGGCCGTCACCGACGCGGTCGCTGGGTCGAACCGCAGGACCGTGTCTGCGTCGGGGCAGGCCGCGTAGATCACGTCACCCGCCACCGCCAGATCCGCACACGCGACGGGCAGCGCCACCTGGTCGCCCGGCGTGTTGTCGGTCGTGGTCACGCCGACGAGCTTGTCGCCGTTTCCCGAGAGGACCCAGATCCGGTCTGTCGCCTCCACGAGGCGACCCTGCGAGAAGACCTTGCCGATGGGGATCGTGTCGGTCACCTCGTTCGTTTCGGGATCGATCCGGACGAGGTCCGGACCTGAGCACGTCCAGACGGCATCGGCCGAGACGCCGAGACCGTTGCATCCGTCCGTGCTGGTGATCCTCGTCACGATCTCGGCCTGGACATCACCGGTCTCAGGATCGATGCGGTTGACGTGCCCGTCGTCGCGCTTCACCCACAGCGAACCGGCTGTCGATACCAGCCAATCGGGCCCACCCGGCACCTTCAGCTCCACCGGTGCGAACCCCGTATGGGGCTCGGACGGTGGTGGTGAGGGCGGCGTCGTTGACGCGCCGCACGCCACGACGATCCCTGCGATCAGGATCGACCATGCGGCGCGGGCGAACGATGTGAAGCCTCCGTCGACGCGGCCGTCGAGTCTCGACATGGCGGGTCCTCCTGATGCGGATCGGTCGACCGAGCCTGCGCCGATCCCCGTTGGTCGCCCAGCGAGCCACCTCGTGCTCGGGCACCCGTGATTTCCCGGGTCCCCACCGGCCAACGCCGTGCGACGATGCAGGGCCATGACGTCGTCAGGACCCCTCATCGGATCCCCCGCGCGAACTCCGGCACGCCCGAGTCCGCCGACGGCGCTCGTGGTCGCGACCGTAAGCGCCCTCGTGTTCACGGTCGTGACGCTCCTCGTCGGCATCGCGAGCGGCGCCCCGCCCGACTTCCTCATCCTCGATACGACGATCGGGCTCGTGTACATCGGGTCGGGCGTCATCGCCTGGCTGCGGCGACCGGAAGTGCTGACGGGACCGCTGCTGATCGCGTGTGGCGTGCTCAACTTCGTTGGCAGCTACGGCCCGACGGGCCATCCGACGCTCTCGTACGTCGGCTTCGCGTTCGAGCGGTACTACGACGTCGCCATCGCGGTCCTCGTGCTCGCGCTCCCGGCTCGGCTGCCGACTGGCGCTGGACGGGCGCTTGCGTGGGCCATGCTGGGGGCCTTCCTGGTCCGGAGCGCATCACGACTCTTTCTGCAGGATCCGTCGATGTTCGGCTGCTCCGAGTGCCCGCCGAATCCCTTCGCGATCACAACAGATCCGACTGCGTTCATCGCCATCGAGACCGCGTCGAACGTCGCGATCGCGATCCTTGCGCTCGCCGTGGCCGGCGTCTGCGTCTGGAGGCTCGTCACCAGTCGGCCGCTCGTGCGCCGGGTCATGTGGCCGATCCTCGCGGCAGGCGTCGTCGCGATGGCGGCTGCCGCGTTCGACGCGGTCGAGTTCGCGTACACGGCCGCCACTGGCCAGCCGCTGGTCGAGCTGGCGGAGCCGTGGGACGCGGTGACGTCGTGGTCGCTGTTCGGCGCTCGGCTGCTCGTCCCGATCGGCTTCCTCGTTGGATCCTTCCGCCTTCGACAGGCCGGTGGACCGCTCGTGCCCCTGGCCGTCGGACTCGAGCGGTTGCCCTCCCCGGTGCGCCTGCAGTCGGCCCTCGCGGCGGCCCTCGGCGATCCGGAGGTCCGCCTGCTCCGCCCCGACCCGGCCGGTCTCGGCTGGACGGCCGCTGATGGTCGGCCGGCTACGGCACCGGTCGAGGACGAGCAGCACGCCGTCACGCTCCTCGAGCACGAGGGTCGACCGCTCGCGGCGATCGTCCACGATCCCGTCCTGCGTGAGGACCCCACACTCGTTCGATCGGTGATGGCCGTTCTCCGTCTCGCCGTGGAGAACGAGCGCCTCGATGGAGCGCTCCAGACCCAGCTCGAGGAGGTCCGTGCGTCGCGTTCGCGGCTGGTCCTTGCCGCGGAGGAGGAGCGTCGCCGCATCGAGCGCGACCTCCACGACGGTGCCCAGCAGCGGCTGGTCGGTGTGACCATCGCGCTGCAGCAAGCCCGGCAGTCGGCCGATGCGATCGACGTACCGAGCGAGCTCCGGGAGACCCTCACCGTCGCGGCCACGGAAGTCCAGTCGGCTATTCGTGACCTGCGCGAGCTCGCGCGCGGGATCCATCCAGCCCTGCTCGAGGACGAGGGCTTGCCAGCGGCCGTCGCCGCACTCGGTCGCCGGTCGAGCGTGGCCGTCGATACGCGGATCGATCTGGAGCGCCGACTGCCTCGCCATATCGAGGCCAGCGCCTACTTCACCGTCGCGGAGGCGCTGACCAATGCGGCGCGCCATGGGGAGGCGACCCGGGTAGACGTGTCGATCCGCGATCTCGGGGATCGACTGGAGATCCTCGTCGCCGATGACGGCGTGGGCGGCGCGGATCCCGGCCGAGGGAGCGGACTTGCCGGCCTTGCCGACAGGCTGGCGTCGGTCGACGGCCGCCTTTCGATCGACTCGCCGGCCGGGCGCGGGACGAGGATCCGCGCAGAGGTGCCACTCCGGTGACGACGCCCGATCCCCCGATCCGAGCCGTCGTCGCGGACGACTCCGCGGTCATCCGTTCCGGGGTCATCCGCATCCTCGAGGACGCCGGGATCCGCGTCATCCGAGAGGCGCGGACTGCCGACGAATTGATGTCGGCCGTCGCCGAGGAGGCCCCTGACCTTGCGGTCGTCGATATCCGGATGCCACCGGGCGGAAATGCCGGGCTGACGGCCGCGCTCGACATCAGGAAGCAGTACGGCGAACGCGTGCGGGTGCTCGTGCTGTCGCAATACCTGGAACCGGAGTACGCGCTGCGTCTTCTCGGTGCGGGGGCCGGCGGTGTCGGCTACCTGCTCAAGGATCGGCTCGCTGAGGCGAGCGAGCTCGCCGACGCGGCCCGACGCGTTGCCGCGGGCGGATCGGCGGTCGATCCGAGCGTCGTCGATGAGCTCGTCCGAGCACGAAGCGCGACTGACAGGCTCAGCCGGCTGACCCCGCGCGAGCAGGAGATCCTCGAGCTCGTGGCCCAGGGCCGATCCAACCGTTCGATCGGCGACGACCTCGGCGTCACGCCCCGGACCGTCGAGGGCGCGATCACGGTCATCTTCTCGAAGCTCGGTCTCGAGGAGGATGCCCGCGACAATCGTCGTGTCCTCGCCGTGCTGGCGTATCTCGACGGCGGCGGCTGACCCTCCTCGGGTGACCCGCGGGACGCCTGCTCTTCGATAGCGAGGACTCAACGGATAGGTCGGTGCCGTGGTACGGTGGACGCTCGCCGCCTCTTGTGGCGAAGCTCGCGTGGTCGACTTCCTCTCGAACGGACCGTGCGCCCGCAATCCAGTTCGAGAATTCAGGAGGTCATGATGGCCACCGGAACAGTCAAGCGCGTCGTCGCCGATCGAGGCTTCGGCTTCATCGAGGCCGAGGATCAGAAGGAATACTTCTTCCATCGCAACAGCCTCGAGGCGCCCCTCGACTTCGACCGCCTCGCCGGCGGCGAGAAGGTCGAGTTCGACGTCGAGCAGAGCCCCAAGGGCCCGCGCGCCAACAAGGTGCGCGCCGCCTAGGACGGCTCGCGCGGACCGATCGGTCCGCCGCTCCACAAGCACATCGACCCGGGTCCATGCGACCCGGGTCGATCGATTCCTAGGGCATCCACCTCGACGCCAACTCGTCCGGCGCCGGCGGCGGGCCGGGGAGCGGATCGGCTCCGTCCGCACGCAAGCCATCGAGGAAGAGCGCCAGGTAGCGATGCCGCAGCTCGCGGGTCCGCCCGTCGTCGCCGAGCCGGATCGACGACACCTGCTCGAGGATGAGCGACAGGTCGTCGACGACGACGTCGGGCCGCAATCCACCCGCGGCCTTCGTCCGCTCGACGATCCGCGCATTCAGCTCGGCCGCCCGCTCGGACATGGCGTACAGCTCCTCGTTCGGAGCGAACGTCCCGGCCAGGCTCATCGTGATCGCGACGGTCTGCGCGTCGAGCAGCCTGCCCATGAACGCCACGAAGGCCTCCCACGGGTCACGCTCGTCTGCGACGGCCGCCCCAGCCTCCTCGAGGTAGCGCGCCAAGCCGTCACGCGCGATCTGGCGGAGCAGGTCCTCCTTGCTCCCATAGCGGCGGTATAGCGCACTCATCCCTACGCCGGCCCGCGCCGCGACCGCCGACATCGACGCGCCCGGGTCGGCGGTGAAGACCTCGCGGGCGGCTTCCCGGATCCGCGGGTCGTTGCGACGCGCCTGCGCACGCCGGCCGCTGAGCGGGCGCTCGTCCCTTTCCATCTGGACAAGATAGCCATCCCTGGTCATAATGGAACGGAACACTTTATTCCGTTCCAATGGACGAAACGGAGGCAAGGACATGAGCGACAGCACGATCCGGCCGTTCACGCTCGACATCCCGCAGGCCGATCTCGACGACCTGCGCGACCGGCTCGACCGCGCTCGTTGGCCCGACGAGCTCCCCGGCGATGTCGACGATGGCGTCAAGCAGTCGTACGTCCGGACGCTGTACGACCACTGGCGGACGACCTACGACTGGCGGACGGCCGAGGCGCGGTTCAACGCGTACCCGCAGTTCACCACGGAGATCGACGGCCAGAACGTCCACTTCCTGCACGTCCGCTCCCCCGAGTCGAACGCGCTGCCGTTGATCGTCACCCACGGCTGGCCGGGCTCGATCGCCGAATTCCTCGACATCATCGGGCCGCTCAGCGACCCTCGCGCCCACGGCGGCGACCCGGCCGACGCGTTCGATCTCGTCATCCCGTCGATGCCCGGCTACGGGCTGTCTGGGCCGACGCGCGAGCGCGGCTGGAGCAACTATCGGATCGCGCGAGCGTGGGTCGAGCTGATGCGTCGCCTGGACTACGACCGATACGGCGCCGCGGGCAACGACGCCGGCTCGCTGATCTCGCCCGAGGTCGGGCGACTCGACCCCGACCGCGTCGTCGGCGTCCACGTCACGCAGATCTTCTCGTTCCCTTCGGGCGATCCATCCGAGTTCGAGGGCATGACCGCGGAGGAGATGACCGAGCTCGGCACGCTCCAGTGGTTCTTCGAGAACAAGATGTCGTTCAACAAGGCCTTCTCGGAGCAGCCGCAGACGGTCGCCTACGGGATCACCGACTCGCCACTCGGGCTGCTGGCCTGGAACGCGCAGCTCTTGGGCGAGGACCTCGACCTGGACTTCCAGCTCACGAACGTGATGCTGTACTGGCTGACCGGGACCGCGGCATCTGCTGGGCGGCTCTACTACGAGAACGTCCACGCCGAGGAGCGTCCCACCGAGCCGACGACGGTCCCGATCGGCCTCGCCGGGTTCGGCGGTGACTTCAGCGGCATCCGCCGGTTCGCCGAGCGCGACCACTCGAACATCGTCAGCTGGAACATGTACCCGAGCGGCGGGCACTTCGCGGCCCACAAGGCACCGACCGAGCTGGTCGGCGACATCCGGGCGTTCTACCGCCCGCTCCGCTGAAAGCCTCAGTCGAAGGCCGGAGCCTCCGCGTCGACGATGGCGGTTCGGATCCTCGATGCGTCCGCGAACGACCGGAGCAGCCCGTCGAGGTCGGCGACCGCCGCCTCGACGTCCTCGCGCGCGCCTTCGTGATGGCCCTCGACGGTGACGAGCACCCCCGTTGTCGACCCGGCGCTGGCGCTCTCGGCCGACTGACGCCAACACCAGCGCCGCGCGGCGACGTGGTCGGCCTCGTCGATGAAGATCACCTCCCCCGGCTCGGGCCGCTCGGTGGCGCCCGATCCCAGATCGGTGAAGGACTCCTCGCCGGTGGCGAACCGGACCGTGAGTCCACCCTCGATCGACACGAGGTCGAACACGGCGACCGGCAGCGCGTAGCGGATGCTCACGAGGTTGCCGATGTCGACGAGCGTGTTGATCGACGGGATCGACCCCTGCTTGGTCAGCCGGCGCAGCAGCGCCTCGGCCGCCGAGCGATAGGCCGTCGGGTCGACGCCGAAGGCCCGGAACGCCCGCCGCCAGGCGGCGAGACTCGGCACCTCGGAGAGCGGTGTGTCGCCCAGCCGGTCCAGGACGGTCCGCTGCTCCGCCGCGAACGCCTCGGCGAGCTCGACCGGCGATGGGCCGTTCCGCAGGTCGACCGCGTGCAGCACGCCACCGACGACGGTCGGGTATCGCGCGACGATCTCCGGGTCGTACCTGAACAGCGCCACCCGCCGATCGTACCGACCAGAGCGGACCTCAGCGCAGGCGGTACGTCAGGCCGACGTAGCCGCTCGGGTGCGGTACCACATGGTCGAGCTCGAGCCGTCGCTCGGCGAGACTCGCCGGCGTGAACGAGCGGCCCTCCCCGATGAGGACCGGCACGACCCGCAGCCGCAGGGCATCGACAAGCCCGGTCTCGAACAGCGCGTCGGCGAGGGTCAGGCTGCCCCACACGACGATGCCATCGAACCGCTCCTTGAGAGCGGCCGCGGACTCCGCCCCGTCGCCGCGCAGGATGTCGATCGTGTCGTCGCCCCACGGCGCGGTCTCGAGCGTGTTCGATACGACGAACTTGGGCAGCCGGTTGATCGGCTCGGCCACCCGTTCGACGTCCGGGGTGACCTTGGGCCAGTAGTCGGCGAACATCCGGTAGGTGGTCGCGCCCATCAGGATCGCGTCGACGTCCTCGAGGAACGCGAGCTGGTCGGCATCGTCCGAGTCGATCGCGTCGACAGCCCGGAAGAAATCGATGCCGCCGTCGGCGTCGGCCGCGTAGCCATCGGCGCTGACGATCTGCTCGACGGTCAGGCGGCCCATCAGCGGGCAACCCCGCCGACCAGCCGCTCGTCGAGCAGGTCGAACGCCTCGCTCCAGCCGTCGTAGACGAAGCTGTCGCCGGGCATACCGGCCATCCCGTCGAGGTGGAACGTCATCAGCGTCTGCCCGCCGGACGGGCCGTGATCAAGGAGGTCCACGGTGATGACCGCCCGCTCCTCGTCGGTATCGCCCGGGCTGCCCCACGTGAACACCAGTCGCTCGGGCGGGACGACCTCGCGGTATGTCCCCACGGTGAGGATCTCGGTGCCATCGGCCGCGACCATCGTGTAGCGATAGTCGCCGCCCGGACGGACGTCGAAGTCGACGTGCGCACGGGGAGTCGTGACGCCGCGCGGGTGGAGCCAGTACGGCGCTTCGTCCGGGTCGGTCCAGGCGCGCCAGACGGCCTCGCGGGACGCGTCGAGCACCCGCGAGATCGTGAACTCCTTCTGGCGCGTGGCGGTCTGATCAGGCATCGGAGTTTCCCTTCATCTCACGGAGTCGCTCCTCGAGCAGGTCGAACCGCTCGGTCCACTCGGCCCGGTGGCGGTCGATCCAGGCGGACACCTCGTCGAGCGGCTGCGTCCGCAGCGTGACCCGCCGCCACTGGGCTTCGGCGGTGCGCTCGATGAGACCCGCGCGCTCGAGCACGCCGAGGTGCTGCGAGACCGCCGGGCGGCTCATGTCGAATGGCCGGGCCAGCTCGCCGACCGTGGTCGTCCCGTCCCGCAGCCTGGAAAGGATCGCCCGACGGGTCGGATCCGCGAGGGCGTGGAAGACGAGGCTCAGGTCGTCCGCCGCGAGGGCCACGTAGGCGACTCCTTACGTAAGTAGTCGCTTACGATACCCGTCCCGGACGGGACGGTCAACTCAACCGCGCGGACGCTCCGCGAACGCCTGGAGCTGGGTCCGAGTCTCGTCCGACCGGAAGCATTCGAGCTCCGCCTCGGTCTCGAGTCGAGTGGCCGACGCGAAGTCGCCGTCCATCGCCTCGTGGATCGCCCGCTTCGTCCAGGCCACGCCCACCGCTGGATAGCCGGCGATCCGGTGTGCGAAGGCCTCGGCCTCATCGAGCAGCGACTCCGGTGCGACGACCCGGCTCACGAGGCCGATGCGCTCGGCCTCGTCGGCGTCGATGTGCTCGGCCGACAGGGCCAGGTGCAGCGCCCGACCCAGGCCGACGATCCGTGGCAGGAGGTAGGTCATGCCGCTCGTCGGGCTCAGTCCGAGCGGGGTGTCGGGCAGGCCGAACTGCGTGCCTGCCGCGGCAAAGCGGACGTCGCACATCAGCGCAAGCTCGAACCCGCCGGCGAGGGCGTAGCCATGGATCGCGGCGACGACCGGCTTGGGGCACGACCGGAACGCGGTCGAGACGCGCATGTAGCGCGCGATCGTGTCGGCGAACCGCGCCTCATCCATGCCATGCATCTCGGTGATGTCGCCTCCGGTCGAGAACGCCCGTCCGCGACCGGTGAGCACCGCCGCGCCGATCGACTCCGTGCTCGCGATCGCCCCGACGGCGTCGAGCAGCTGGTCGAGCATCTCGACGCTGATGGCATTCAGCTTCTCCGGGCGATCCAGGGCGATGACGGCCACATCGCCGCGGACCTCGACCTCGACGACCGCCACTAGCCAGCCTCCCCTCGATAGCTTCGGATGACGCGCCGGGTCTTCCCTTCGCCGGCGATCGTGCCCGGCGCGACGAGCGTGACGTCGGCCCTGAAGTTCAGGTCGCGCTGGAGCCGCTCGACCACTTCGCGCGCCAGCGCCTCGCCGCGGTCGTCCGCGCCGTCGGGCGACGTCTCGACCGCGAGCGGCACCGGGTAATCGATCGGCGGCGGTCGATGGAGATCGACCCGGAACTCGCCCGTCACCCGTGGGGCAAGCGTCATCAGCGACGCCTGGATGGCCACCGGGAACACGTTCACGCCCTTGACGATGAACATGTCGTCGGACCGACCGAGGATGCGGAACCGGAAGCTCGTCCGACCGCAGCCGCACGGCTCCGTGAAGACCTGCATCAGGTCGTGCGAGCGCATCCGCAGCAACGGGCTCGCCTCGCGGCGGATCGAGGTGTAGACGACCTCGCCCTGCTGCCCGTCGGTGAACGGCAGGACGTCGCCCGTGTCGGGGTCGATGAGCTCGGCGACCGCGAACCCGGTGCCGCCGAAGTGGACGCCGTCGAGCCGCTCGCACTCGCCGGAATGCAGCCCGAGCTCACCGGTGCCGTACTGGTCGCGCGCGACCATGCCCCAGGTCGCCTCGACCTGCTCCCGATAGCCCGGCACCTGCAGCCCCGCCTCACCCGAGAAGTAGCCCTTCCGCAGCCCGATCGATACCGGCTCGATGCCCATGTCGCGAGCGACCTCCGACAGGCGGACCGCGTACGACGGCGTGGCCCAGATGCCGACCGGATCGCTGAGGCCGCGCATCATCGTCAGCAGCCGCTCCGACTGGCCGACACCGAACGGGATCGTCGCGGCACCCAGCGTCTCGAAGGTCAGGTGGTCGCTGAGACCGCCCGAGTACAGGTTGTAGTTCATGCATTCGAAGACGATCTCGCCCGGCCGGCAGCCCATCGCCCACAGGGCGCGGGCACCCATCTCCCCGTAGTCCTCGATGTCGCGCCGGGTGAGCCCGATGCGGATCGGTTGCCCGGTCGTGCCGCCGGTCGCCTGGATGCGGACGATCCGGTCGAGCGGCGCGCATTGGTTCGCCCCGAGCAGCGTGCCGTCGGCCTGCGACGCGGCGATGTCGGACTTCTCCATGAACGGGATGCGGGCGAGGTCCTCGACGTGGCGGATGTCGGCCGGTCGGAGGCCGGCCGCGTCGAGGGCCGACCGGTAGAACGGGCTTGTCGCGTGGAGGTAGGCGACCTGCTCGGCCAGGCGTTCGTCCTCGAGGCGCCGTCGGTCGCGAGGCGACAGCGTCTCGATCTCCGCGTTCCAGAACCGCCGCCCCGTCACGTCGACAGAGTGGCGCATCATCGCGGACGCCGTGCAACCGGTCGGCGTCACGGCCTAGTCCGCCCGCGGCAGCTGGTCAGTCGTCCGGGATCGCCTGCGTCGCAAGGCGCTCGAGGATCCTGATTTGGTCGCGTCGTAGTCGGTCGCGGTGATCAGGCCCTCGTCGCGCAGTCGCGCCAGCGACCGCAGCTCGTCGGTCGCGTCGTCGGTGATGTCGATCGACACGAAGTAGCTGACGAGGACGGCGGTCATGGCCCCGAACAGGGCGACGCCGACCACCAGCATGAACGCGGTGATCCACTGGCCCTCGCTCGTCCGGGCGACGACGTCGGTCGGGCCGTTGGTCAGCGTCATCAGCCCCCACCAGATCGCGTCACCAGGCTCGTTCACGTCGGGATTGCGCGCGCCCTCGGCCAGCAGGAAGCCCCACGACGCGAGGAACATCACCCCGAACCAGGCGATGACGAGCGAGCCGAGCCCGTGGTGATCGGCGAGGCGGTCGACCTCGAGGAAGGCTCGCCGCGTGCCGGCGATCGGCCTTAGCAGCCGAAGGAGGCGGAGCACGCGAAGGCCTCGGGCGAGCGGGATGAGCGCCACGAGGTCGATGAAGTGCTCGCGCAGATATCGCCCACGATTGCGGCTTGCGACGATCCGGATCGCGAACTCGGCCAGGAAGATCGCCGTCAGCAGGCGGTCGACGGCGACGAGCCCGGGTGACACGCCGGGCTCGTCGATGGCGAACCCGATCACGACGTAGGCGACGGCAAGCGTCGCCATCGTCAGCTCCCAGGCGACTTCGTGTTGCTCGACGAACGAGTTGAATCGATCGCGCATCGCGGGCATCGTACGCGGCTGGCGGGCGACACTCGAACCCGGGCGGCACGTGCGTTTTGACCTGCACCGACGGCTCGGTTCCCGGCAGACGGCCGCCTGATCGGGGGCGGGTCGGCGGGTCAGATCCCTCCGAAGTCGCCACCGCCGAAGTCACCGCCACCGAAGTCCCCGCCGCCGAAATCCCCGCCACCGAGATCGGCCGTGTCCCCGGCATCGCCGGTATCGGCGGTATCGGCCGAGTCGGTGCCGCCCTCGAACCCGGCGTCGTTGTCGAAGAACGACTGCGCGATGGCCGTCCCGATGAAGGTCGCCGCCAGCGTCGACAGGAACCAGCTGCCCATCCCCGGGCCGGCGCCGGCACCACCCCATGCCCGCTCGATCGTGCCAGGCTGGCGCACCTCGGCCCGCGTCGCGGTCCGCGCCAGCGAGGCCGGATCGTCCCCGGTGATCTCGCTCAGTGGCACGACCTTCGCGAGGGCCTGGATCGCCTGCCGCCGTTGGTCGGGCGTCAGCCGTGCGAAGGCCTCCTCGTGCGCCCGCTCGATGTCCTCGGGCGGCGCGGTCGACAGCATGTAGCGGTAGCGGGCGAGCGCCTGCTCGTCGGTCAGCGTCATGGCAGGTCCTCCGTGACCGGCGGCGTGTGACCGGTCGAGATCAGTGTCCTACGGATGACGGCGCGGCGCCTGATGCCCATAGCCCGCGGCCCTGCGATCGCGCTTCCTCCTGCGCGCTCGTCAGCAGGTCCTCGTACTCCACGTCCGGCGGGAACGTCGCGACCTGCGCGAAGCCGTCCCGCACGAGCTCGAGGTTGACGAGGACCATGCCCTCCTCGGGGTCGACGATCCACACGTTCCGCAGAAGGCGCCCGAACTGATCGGTCTCCGACACGTCGCGTTCGACGTAGACCTCCTCCCCGTCGACCAGGGCTCCATTTGCCACCGTCGCGGCATCGGCGAACTGCTTGACGGTGGGGTCCGTCGCGTCGACCTCCGGCGCGTCCATCCCGATGTAGCGGAGCGGATAGAGCTCGCCGTCGATGTCGACCTCGATGGTGTCGCCATCGATCACCCGCTCGACCACCGCCAGCTGGGTCGTGCCCACCGGCGCGAACGTCGGCTCGGCGATCGTCTCGGACGGCGTGAGCGACTCCACGACCGTGGGCGAGGCGATTGCGACGCTCGGGACTGCGGTAGCCGACGTGCGGGCGTTCGGACGGAGCAGGTTCGAGGCGAACCCGAGGACGAGGAGGGCACCGATGCCGACGGCCGCGATCCGGACCAACGACCGCTCGTCGATCCGCCACCGGGGCCCCGGCATCGGCTCGGCCGGGCGCTCAGTAGAAACGACGTTGAGGACCGGTGAGATCGCGTCGGGCAGCGGGCCGGCCACCGGCTCGGCGGTCTGGGCAGCGTCGGCGATGCCCTTGGACGAGCGCGGCGCGAGCTCGTCGAAGTCGTAGCCGCATTCGTGGCAGAAGCGATAGAAGCCCGTGCGGCGGCGGCCGCAGGTCGGGCAGAACCGTCCGTCGGTGGTCATGCGGGGGCGGATGTCGATATCTGCATCGCGTCAGTGATCGGGCGCCGACTCGGGCTGGGGGCGTGGATCCGGCGCTCGGGGCTGCCAATCCTGCCACACGTCGTCCAGACAGTGCGCCAGGGCGCCCCCGATCAGGCGGACGGGTCGAGCGTGACCTCGATCATCGGGGCGTGCGCGGTCATCGCGTCGGCGTCCATCCGCTGCCACGCGTTCGCCACGAGCCACTCGGCGATCCGTTGCCGCTCGGAAGGATCGGCGATGACGCGAGCGGTCGCCGGAAGATCGGCGAAGACCGTGCCCTTCAGGTGGACCGTGAGGTGCGCATCCGCCTCGAGGTTGCGCAGCCAGTCGCGCTTGCGGTCGACGCGCGGCATGCCGCTGATGAACAGCCGGCCGTCGATGTTGTGGAAGACGATCTCGACGCGGCGAGGCCGTCCCGTCCGGCGTCCGGTCGTGGTGATGTCGATGAGCCCGCCGCGCGCGAGCAAGCGCTCGACGACGGCGTCCCTGGTGTGTGCGGTTGGTTGCATCTGCAACAACATACTCCTGTCGCTTGCGAATCGCAAGTGACCGTTCCCCCGACCAGCCCAAGGATCAGAGCGGGTCCTTCGGTCTCGACGTCCAGGTCGGGTCGGGGCCGGCCAGCCACTCCGTGTCGAAGCGCCCCGCACCGTGGATCGCGGTCAGGCGCAGCTCGCCCGTCCCCGTGTTCGTGAAGCCATGCGCCTCGCCGGCCGGACTGACCACCACGTGGCCGGCTTCGACCACCACAGTGTCGTCACCGATCCGGAAGGTCGCCTGCCCGGACTCCACGATGAACACCTCGGCGTACGGGTGACGGTGGAGGCGCGGCCCGACGCCCGGTCGCGAGTGGACGAGGATCACGCAGAACGGGACATCGCCATGCTCGGCCCCGACGAACTCGTGCGCGTGCTCGCCGTGCTCGAGATCGTCGAACGGGACGATGTGCCCGGACGTCACACCCAGAACGTGTCGTGCCGGATCATGAACGCGGCACGCTCCTCCTCGGTCATCGTCATCCCCTCGGACACCCGGGCCAGCGTCTCGAAGTAGTCCTCGCGTGGCGCTCCCGGAGCGAACAGGATCAGCATCGACGCGTCGTCGCCCGATTCGTTGCGGAACCCGTGGATGCCGCCCTCGGGCACGAACAGGTAGTCGCCCGGTCGCGCCTCGAGCCATATCGTCCCGTCGTACAACTTGAGCGCGCCGGAGATCACGAAGAACGACTCCGAGATCGACCGGTGGAAGTGGGGCTCGGGGCCGCTCACGGCCGGCGACATGTTCCATCGGTACAGGCCGAACTGGCCACCGGTCGACTCGCCGGTGGCCAGGTACTGCGCGGTCCCGCCGTTGCGATAGCGGACTTCGGGCTCGGCACCGGCCAGCCGAAGCCGCGCGTTGACGAGACCGCCGTCACCCTCGTACGTGGCAGCCGGGTACGAGGGCGACGTCATCTAGCGCGGGAACGGGTTGCCCGGCCGCCCCTTGAGACGCTCCGCCAGCGACTCCAACGCTGCCGGAAGATCCGCCCTGCCCGCCGCCGTCGAGCGCCTCTGGGTGCCCATCGGCTCCGGCGGTGGCTCGGGCAGTCCAGCCGGCTTGCCGGCGGACAGCCACTCGTCGAACAGATCGTCGAGGTCCTCGCCCGACAGCCGCTCGGCGAGCCGGATGAACTCACGGGTCGTGACCGTCCCGCCCTTCTCCGTGCGAGCCCACGTCCGCAGGATGCGGAAGAAGTCAGCGTCACCGACCTCGACCCGGAGTGCGTGCAGGGTCGCGGCCCCGCGGGAGTACACCTGACCGTCGAACAGGTGGTCCGGACCCGGATCGCCGATCGGCAGGTCCCAGTAGCCCGAGTCGATCGGGATCAGGTTGTGCGAGTCGAAGATCTGTTGCGCGGTCTCGAACCCCTCGCGTTCGCTCCACAGCCACTCGGCATACGAGGCGAAGCCCTCGTTCAGCCAGATGTGCTGCCAGGCGTGGACCGCGAGGCTGTCGCCGTACCACTGGTGGGCGAGCTCATGGACGACGACGAAGTCGTCCGGGCCGCCGAAGAAGAAGACCGGCGAGTACACCGGCCGTGTCTGGGTCTCGAGCGCGAAGAACACCGGGGCGTTATCCACGATGCCGCCCGATGCCGAGAACGGGTAGTTCCCGAACCAGCCTTCCTCGGTCGCGATGATCTCGGTCTGTCGATCGAGCGATGCGAGTGCATCGACGCCGACGCCCGGGATGGCCGCCACCTGGGTCGCAGGCTCCCAGGTATTCGGGTTGTCCGCGCTGCCGGGCGGGCCGGCGATCGGCGCCACCCAGCCATCGAGCTGGTTGCCGTCGGCCTCGAAGCTGGTCGAGCCGACGCCGGTCGACGAGACGATCCGGTCGAGAGCGACGCCCCGACCCTGGACGGAGAAGTCGCTGGCGTAGGTGATCGATACCTCGACCTGGCGAGTGGCCGCGGTGGTGTTCGGGAGCGTGACCGACCACGTCTCCCAGCCGTCGCCAGAGCCGCTGATCGCGTGCCATTCCCCGGTGCTGCCGGTCGGCTCGCACGTGACCTCGTCGTCGTCGGGTGTCGAGGGGTCGTTCGGGATGACGACGATCTTCAGGTAGTGCTCCAGGAATGGGTTCGTGGATTCGACGAAGCCCGGGCAGGCCCCGATGTCCTGCGTCGTGTGGCCGTTCGCGTCCGGCAACGTCGTCCAGTCGGAGCCGCCGGCCGTGCGGGCCTCCACGAACAGGAAGTCCCACCCTTCTTCGGTATCGCGGTTGACATCGAACGACAGGTTCGACCCACCCGGCGGTACGGCGATGACGCGCGTCAGGCGCTTGTACGCCGGCTCGCCGACCTGCGAGTACAGGAGCTGCGTTCCGTCCGTCGGGGCGGCAGGCGGCAGGCGATCCTCCATCAGCCCCTGGTCGATCGCATCCCAGTACTTGATGCCATCAGCGCGGTAGGAGCGGACGTCGAACTGGCCGATCGCCATCGTCGCGAGGTATGGCGCCATGGGTTCACGCGCATCCCACGTCCAAGTCGACCATCGGCTCGAGTTCGTCTTGCGGAGCAGCACGCCGTTCGAGATCGCCTCGAGGCCGCGCGGCACCGTGATGCGGATCCGGAAGCGCGCCTTGTCGCGCGGGTGGTCGTTCGCCGGGAACCAGTACGAGGCGACATGCGGCTGGCCCATCACGAGCGCGCCGTCGTCGGTGTGGAGGAAGCCGGACAGCCCGAACAGGTCCTCGATCGGCTCGGGCACGCCGTCGTAGCGGAAGACCGCGGTGAACGTCGACCCCTTCCGAAGCCCGGACCGGGGCGTCACGATCAGCTCGCCGTCGGCACGCCGCGTGCGTGCCTCCTTACCGTTGACGGTCGCCTTTCGCAGGCGCAGGCCGTCGAAGTCGAGATTGAACCGAGATAGATTCTTCGTCGCGCGGGCGCGGATCGTCGCGATGCCGGTCAGGCGGTCGCGATCGGGCTCGTAGCGCACGTCCAGGGAGTACGAGATGACGTCGTAGCCACCATTGCCGTCCTTGGGGAAGTACGGATCGCCGATGCCGGCGGACCCGGGCGAGAACTCGGCGCCGAGCGCAAGCCCCGGCGCGAGGCCCGCGATCAGCAACGTGGCGACGACGAGACCAGCGAGCTTCCTGCGGCGCATGGACGATCCCCTCCCTCGAACGACCGTGACCGTCGGATTGTGCGCCCCGCAGCGTTGCGTGGCGTCAGCCCATCCTGCACCAGCCGGGCGTGACCGTCAGGCGGGCGGCGGCGACTCGTCGTGGACGGCCAGGATGTTGCCGGTCGGATCGCGGAACCAGGCGATGGTCGGCCCGTCGCCGCGGGCGATGCCCTTGTCGTCCTGGTCGAAGCCGTCGAAGCGGGCCATCTCCACGCCCGACCGGGTCAGCTCCTCGACGGCCGCATCGACATCCGGGACCGGGAAGTTGAGGACGGTGTACGTCGCCGGGACGAAGTCGGGCTTGTCGTAGACGAGCACGCGCTTGTCGTCGGCGAGCCGGAGCTCGAGCAGCGTGCCGTCGTACAGCTCGCCCACGTCGAGGCCGAGCGTCTCGCCGTAGAACCGCTTCGAGGCCGCGACGTCGTTGGTCGCGAAGCTCGAGTAGGCATTGGCAGTCGGGAACATGGGACACCTCCGGTGCGTGCCCGGATCGTGCGCCGCGGCGGCTTGCGGCGTCATCAACGGGCGAGCGGTTGACGCGACGCCATCGGCGTACGCCGGCACAGGAGGTCCACCCCTCGCCGAGCCATGCAAACGTATGACCGCATCATGCTAGGCTTGCCGTCATGGACCCACGTCGTTCGGGCGGCGTCCCCACGATGCGCGACATCGCGCTGCTCGCTGGCGTGTCGCAGAGCACCGTGTCCCGCGTCCTCAACGACGTCGCCACGCGGGTGCCGATCACCGCCGAGACGCGCGAGCGCGTGCACGCCGCCGCGCTCGAGCTCGGCTATCGGCCGAACCCCCTGGCCCGTGGGCTGCGCGGCGCGCCGACGATGCTCCTCGGCGCCGTCGTCCGCGACATCACCGACCCGTTCTTCGCGGGCGCCATCGAGGCCCTGTCGCGCGAGGCGAGGGCGCGCGGCTACAACGTGGTGCTGGGACACGCCCATGGCCGAGCCGACGAGGCCATCGCGCTCACCGCGGTCCTCGAGACCCGCCACTGCGATGCGATCGTCCTGCTCGGCGACCTGCAGGAGCAGCCGCGGCTGCTCAAGGACCTGCGCGACTCGATCGTCCCGGTCGTGGCGCTGTGGCAGGGCACCAGTCCCCTCGACGTCCCGACCGTCGACGTCGACAACGCGGCCGGCATCCGGGCCGGGCTCGAGCATCTCGTCGGTCTGGGCCACCGCGACATCGCGTTCGTGAGTGCCCGGCTCCTCGGCGACATCCGGGAACGCGAGGCGGCATTCATCGAGTTCATGGGCGAGCGGTTCGGCGGCGTGCCCGACGGCTTCATCCGGCAGGTGCCGAACACGCCGACCGGCGGGGAGACCGCGGCGCGCAACCTGCTCGGCCTCGACCACCCGCCGACCGCGATCGTGACCTCGACCGACACGCTGGCGATGGGCGTGCTGCACGAGGCGCACAGCCGGGGCCTGGTCGTGCCCGATGACCTGTCGGTGGTCGGGTTCGACGACATCCTGTTCGCAAGCCACACGATCCCGGCCCTCACGACGCTCCGGATGCCGACGGCCGACATCGTTCGCGAGGGGATCGAGCTGGCGGTCGAGGCCGCCCGCGACCCGCGTCAGCCGCGGGAGCCGACCGTCCGCGTCATCGAGCCCTCGTTGATCGTGCGCGAGTCGACAGCACCGCCGCCGACCGACGGGCGATCCGGAACGGGAGCGGTCAGCCGGCGACAGGCGTAGCCGGGCGGGTCGACGTCTCGACCGTCGGTCGCAGCGCCTCGCGCTGGATCGTCCTGAGGCGCTTCATCACGTCATTGGCGCCCCGTCCGAAGTAGTCGTGCAGGGTGCGGTACTCGGCGTGCAGGCGGGTGTAGGTCGCCGCCGCCTCCGGGTCGGGCAGGCAGGTGCGGGTGTGCGGCCGCGCCATCGCCGCCGCGGCATCCTCGATCGAGTCGTAGCCGCCGCCGGCCGTACCGGCCGCCACGGCGCCGTGCATCGCCGACCCGACCGCCGCCGGCCTGGCTCGACGCCGCGATGTCGACCTCGCGCCCTGTGATATCGGCGGTGAGCTGCATGAGCAGGCGGTTGCGTTCCGGCAGGCCGCCGCACGCGACGATGCGGTCGACGGCGACGCCGCCGGCCTCGAGCGACTCGATGATCGTCCGTGTCCCGAAGGCGGTGGCCTCGAGGAGCGCCCGGTAGATGTCGGCCGGGCGAGTCGCCAGGGTCGCGCCGAGCAGCACGCCGCTGACGTCGGCGTCGACGAGGATCGACCGATTGCCGTTCCACCAGTCGAGGGCGATGAGGCCGCTCGCGCCCGGACGAAGCGCCGCGGCGTCCCGCTCGAGCAGCGCGTGCACGCTCATGCCGGCCGCCCGGGCCGCCTCGTGGACGTCGGGCGGGACGGCGTGGCGCGTGAACCACCCGAAGATGTCGCCGACCGCCGCCTGGCCCGCCTCGAACCCGAACAGGCCGGGCACGATGCCGTCCTCGACGACGCCGCACATCCCCTCCGCCAGTGCCGGGCGCGACCCGAGGACCAGGTGGCAGGTGCTCGTGCCCATCACCGCGACCATCGTGCCGGGCCGGGTGACACCGACCGCCGGCACCGACACGTGGGCGTCGACGTTGGCGACGGCCACCGGGGTCCCCGGCCGGAGCCCGGTCCATGCGGCGGCCTCCGCCGAGAGGCCGCCCGCCGACCCGCCGAGCGGGGCGACGTCACGCGACATCTTGTCGTCGACGACGCGCTCGAAGCGGGGGTCGAGCGTGGCGAAGAACGACGCGTCCGGGAACCCGTCCGACTTCGACCAGATCGCCTTGTAGCCGGCCGTGCAGGCGTTGCGCACCTCGTGACCGGTCAGCCGCCAGACGACCCAGTCGGCCGCCTCGATGAGCCGGTCCGCCGCGGCGTAGATGTGCGGCGCCTCGTCGAGGATCTGGAGGGCCTTGGCGTAGAACCACTCCGACGACGTCCGCCCGCCATAGCGCGCCAGCCACGTCTCGCCGCGGGTCTCGGCCAGGGCGTTGATCCGGTCGGCCTCGGGCTGGGCCGCGTGGTGCTTCCACAGCTTCACCCAGGCGTGCGGCTCCGCTCGGAACTCCGGGAGCTCCGACAGCGGCCGGCCGTCGTCGGTCGTGGGCAGCATCGTGCAGGCGGTGAAGTCGATGCCGACGCCGATGACGTCGTCGGGCGCGGCGCCGGCCGCGCGGAGGACGGCCGGCACGGTGGCGCGGATCGTCGCGATGTAGTCGGCCGGATCCTGCAGCGCCCACTCGGGCTCGAGGATGACGTCGCCGTGCGGTGCGGGCAGGCGCTCGTCGATGACGCCGTTCGCGTACTCGTGGACCGCGGTCGCCAGCTCGTCGCCGGTCGCGACGTCGACCAGCACCGCCCGGCCGGACTCGGTGCCGAAGTCGATGCCGACGGCGTACCTCACGAGCGGTCACCCTGGCCGTAGTAGGCACCGACGCCGTGCTTCCGGTCGAAATGGCGGGCGAGCAGGTCCTCGCCGATCTCCGAGGCGCTCGCTTCGATCACGAGGGTCTGGTAGGCCATCGCGGCCACGGCCTCCAGGGCGATCGCCACCTCGACGGCGTCTTCGGGCGATGACCCCCAGGCGAACGGGCCGTGCGAGCCGACGAGGACGGCCGGAGCGTCGATCGGGCTCCGCCCGGCATCGGCGAGCGTCTCGACGATGACCCGGCCGGTCTCCCGCTCGTAGTCGCCGGCGATCTCGTCGGCGCGCAGGGGCCGGCTCACCGGGACCTCGCCGCGGAAGAAGTCGGCGTGGGTCGTGCCGAAGCACGGGATCGCGCGACCGGCCTGGGCCCAGGCCGTCGCGCTCGGGCGAATGCGTGTGGACGACCCCGCCGACGCCCGGGAACGCCTCGTACAGCGTGCGGTGCGTCGGCGTGTCGGTCGACGGGCGGAGCGAGCCGTCGACCACCCGGCCGTCGTCCAGCGCCACGACCACCATCGCCTCGGCGCGCAGCTCGTCGTACCGGACGCCGCTCGGCTTGATCACCAGCACGCCCTCGTCCCGGTCGACGCCGCTCACGTTGCCGAAGTTGAGCGTCACGAGACCCGCGTCGTGGATGGCGCGGTTCGCCGCGGCGACGCGGGCGCGCAGGTCGGCCAGGTCGCTCATGACCGCTGCGAGGGGATCCAGACGCGCATCGCCTCGGGCGAGCGATTGCCCCACGCGTAGTACGGGATGGCCGCGACGTCGACCCGCTCGGCGCCGACGCGTGCCGGCACCGTCATCCCGACGACGCCGTCGAGGTCGGTCCGGGCGGCCTCGGTCGGCTGCGCGCCCGGGTCGAGCGTCACATCCTCGAGCTCGACGCCGCCCGCCAGGTCGGCCGTCTCGATGCAGTACACGAGCGGCCCTCGCTCGAGGGCGACGCACCCGCGGATCGCGTCGATGCGCGGGTCCGGCGTCGTGATGCGCGACGGCATGTCGAGCTCGAGGGTCAACGTGTCGCCGGCCCGCCACGACCGGGTCTCACTGACCGCGCCGGTCGCGCTGACCGGGTCGCCGTCTGGCGGCCGCACCGTCGCGGCGGACGCCCAGCCCGGCACGCGCATGCCCAGGGTCCAGGGATCGGTCGGCGTCTCGAGCACGGTGACCTCGATCCGTCCGTCCCACGGGTAGTCGGTCGCGACGGCGATCCGTGCGCGACCCCCGGGCACGTCCGCGCCGATCTCGCCGGTGGCGTACTGGTGGAGCTGGATGCCACCGTCGTCGGTCGTCGCGATGGCGCCGGGGAACGAGGCGATCGTCCGCATCAGGTTGGGCGGACAGCACGCGCAGGCGTACCACGGTGCCCGCCGGCCGTCGGTCGGCTCGGCCCAGGCGCGATGCGTCCGGCGCTGGAGCGGGTTCACGTAGAAGAACGACGTCCCGTCGAGCGACAACCCCGGCAGCACGCCGTTGTAGATCGTCCGCTCCAGCACGTCGGCGCACTCGGGATCGCCGGTCGCGAGCAGGAGCCGCCAGGCCAGCATCGTCGAGGCGATCGCCGCGCAGGTCTCGGCATAGGCGCGGTCGGGCGGCAGCTCGTAGGGATCGCCGAACGCCTCGTCCTTGTGGCGGCTGCCGAGGGCGCCGGTGAGGTACATCCGCGTCGCGACCATGTCGCGCCAGCGGCGAAGGACGGCATCGAGGAGGGCGGGGTCCCCGGTCTCGACCGCGACGTCGACGGCACCGCAGTCGAGGTACATCTGGCGCACCGCGTGGCCCGCGACCGATGGCGCCTCGGCGACCGGCAGGTGATCCTGCCAGTACGCCCGGCCGAACCGGCCGGCTCCGAGCAGCCCGCGCCCGCGGCGCTCGATGAATGTCGCGGCGAGGTCGAGATGTCGTCGCTCGCCGGTGGCCCGGTACAGCTCGACCAGGGCCATCTCGATCTCGGGATGGCCGTCGACGGCGACCCGCCCATTCGAGCCGAGCGACGCGCTCGACGGAATCGACCGCACGCTCGGCGACGACGAGGAGACGGTCGTCGCCGAGCGCACGGTGCCAGGCGAGGGCCGCCTGGAGGAGGTGGCCGAAGCAGTAGAGCTCGTGGCCCCACTCGAGGTCCCGGTACTCCGAGCCCGGGACGAGCACCTGGACGAACGTGTTGAGGTAGCCGTCGGGGCGTTGCGCAGCCTGGACGAGGCCGATCGCCTCCTCGGCCATATCGGCGATGCGCGGATCGCGCGAGCGACCCAGCTCCCAGCCCGCCCCCTCCAGCCACTTGTAGACGTCGGAGTCGAGGAACGGGAACGGCTTGTCGAACATGATCCCGAGCGCGCGGTAGCCATCGCCGGCCTCCGCGGCGCCGGCGGCGAGCGCGAAGTTGTGCAGCGTCCCGGCTCCCTCGAGCTGCGCGTAGCCAGCCGGGATGGTCCGCTCGCGGTTCGCCTCGAGACGAGCCCCCCAGAAACCGCCGGTCACGGTGACGTCGGCGGCACTGATCGGCCGGAGGCGCGACTGCGCGCCTGCCGTCGGGAGGACGGCGGCGATGCTCGTGGCGGTCCCGGTCGGATGGGCCATCGCTACGGGCCCCGGTTGAGGTAGTAGTACGCCTGGTTCCAGCGGAGCTCGCGCTTGAATGCCGTCGAGCTGGTCGAGGCGTCGATCGTGACCAGCTCCATGTCGGCGATGTCGGCGAAGTCGCTCAGCGCCTCGATGCCGAGGCTGGTGGTCATCGCGGTGTGATGCGGACCACCCGCCATCAGCCAGGCCTCCGCGGCCGTCGCCAGGCTCGGTCGCGGTCGCCACACGGCGCGCGCGACCGGCAGCTTCGGCAGCGGCTCGTCCGCGGCCACGATGTCGACCTCGCTCGCGATCAGCCGGAAACGGTCGCCGAGGTCCGCCAGCCCGAGGATGACGGCCGGTCCGGGCGTGGCGTCGAACACGAGCCGGACCGGGTCCGACCGTCCGCCGATCGACAGCGGGTGGATCTCGCACGAGGGTCGGTCAGCCGTGAGCGACGGGCAGACCTCGAGCATGTGCGCGCCGAGGACCTCCGGCACGGGATCGCCGAGGTGGTACGTGTAGTCCTCCATGAACGACGTCCCGCCCGGCAGGCCGTCGCCCATGACCTTCAGGATGCGGACCAGCGCCGCGGCCTTCCAGTCGCCCTCGGCACCGAAGCCGTAGCCGTCGGCCATCAGCCGCTGGACGCCGATGCCGGGCAGCTGCTCGAGGCCGCCGAGGTCCTCGAAGGTGTCGGTGAACGCGCCGAAGCCACCATCCTCGAGGAACGACCGCAGACCGCCCTCGATGCGGGCGGCGGTCCGCAGCTCGGCGTGGCGATCGCCCGACGGTCGCAGCTCGGCCGCGACGTCGTAGCACCCCTCGTACGCCTCGACCAGCTCCGCGACCGTGGCATCCGGCACGGCCGACACCCGCTCGACCAGCTCGTTGACGCCGTAGCCGTTGACCGCGAACCCGAGCCGCGCCTGCGCCTCGACCTTGTCGCCCTCGGTCACGGCGACCTGGCGCATGTTGTCCCCGAACCGGGCGACCTTGAGCCGGTGCGCCTCGTGCCAGCCGGCTGCCGCCCTGGTCCAGGCGCCCAGCCGGGCCAGCACCGCGCTGTCCTCCCAGTGGCCGACGACGGTCTTGCGCCCGCGGCGCAGGCGGGTCTGGATGAACGCGAACTCGCGGTCGCCGTGGGCGGCCTGGTTCAGGTTCATGAAGTCCATGTCGATGTCGGCCCACGGCAGGTCGCGGTTGTACTGCGTGTGCAGGTGGACCAGCGGCTTGCGCAGGTCGGTCAGGCCGCCGATCCACATCTTGGCCGGCGAGAACGTGTGCATCCACGCCACGACGCCGATGCAGGTCGGGCTGGCGTCGGCGTCGCGCAGGACCGCGGCGATCGCCTCCGGCGTGGTCACCACCGGTTTGGCGACGATGCGCACCGGGACATCGGCCGCCTCGTCGAGGCAGCGCGCGATGTGCCGCGCGTTCTCGTCGACACGCTCGAGGACGGTCTCGCCATAGAGGTGCTGGCTGCCGGTGACGAACCAGGCCTCCAGCTCGTGCAGCGGGTGGGTCATCCCTTCACGGCCCCGGACATGAAGCCCCGCATGTAGTAGCGCTGCAGCAGGACGAACAGGATGATGCAGGGCACCGTCATGACCACGACGCCCGCCTCGGTGGCGCCGTAGTCGATGACGCCCATCGTCTGCTGCCGCAGGACGGCGATCGCCAGCGGCAGCGGTGACTGGCTCGGGTCGCTGATGAGGATCAGCGGCGCAAAGAAGTCGTTCCAGGAGGCAAGGAACGCGAAGAGCACGACCGTGATCAGGCCGGGGATGACCGCAGGAAGCATGATGCTGCGCAGCACGTCGAACGAGTTGGCGCCGTCGACGAGTGCCGATTCCTCGAGCTCGCGAGGCACGGCTTCGAACGAGATCCGCATCATGAAGGTGGCGAACGGCAGCTGGTACACGGCCAGCACGAGGCTCAGACCGAGCAGGGTGTTGTCGAGGTTCAGCTGGCGCAGCAGCACGTACAGCGGGATCAGCAGGGTCGCGCCCGGGACCATCAGGATCGCCAGCGTGAGCAGGAACAGGATGTTCTTGCCCGGGAACTCGAAGCGGGCGAACGAATAGCCGCCCAGCGCCGAGACGGTGACCGTGAAGAACACCGTCAGCGCCGAGATGATGACGCTGTTCGTGAAGTACCGGGGCAGGCCTTCCTGGAAATCGAACAGCCGCTGGTAGTTGCCAAGGCCGTAGCCGAACGTCTGCGCTGAGCCGGCCTGCGCGCTGAACGACGCGATCGTGGCCCAGACGATCGGGAACAGGAAGATGATGACAAGGCCGCCGGTCAGGACGTAGTAGGGCGTCCGGGCGAACATCGACGGCTGCCTCATCGGTCGCTCATGCCACTGCCGTCCCGCGTCGAAGCAGGCGGAACCAGATGAGGTTGAGGATCAGGAGCGCGCCCAGCAGGACCAGCGAGATGGCGGCGGCGGTCCCGAGGTTCTGGCGCACGAAGGCCTGCTGATAGATGAGCTGCACGATCGTGACCGTGGAATTGTCCGGACCCCCCTTGGTGAGGAGGTAGAAGTGGTCGAACGCCAACAGCGACCCGGTCACGCAGAGGATCAGCGCCAGGGCGAGTGACGGGCGCAACAGCGGCAGCGTGATGTGCCGGAAGGTCTGCATCCGACCGGCGCCATCGATCGACGCGGCCTCGTAGAACTCCGTGGAGATGGCCTGCAGTCCGACGAGCAGGATGAGCATGTAGAGACCGACGAACTTCCAGACGATCATGAAGACCGTCGAGAGGAAGGCATTCGTGTGGGTCGCAAAGAACAGGATCGGGTCGTCGATCAGCCCGGCGCTCTGGAGCAGCGGGTTCACCGGCCCGATGCTGTCCGAGTAGAACCCCCAGAACAGCAGCGACGCGGCCGCGAGCCCGACCGCGAGCGGGATGAGGAACACGGTGCGCAGCATCCCGACCCACCGGCTCGACTCCTGCACCAGGAGGGCGAGGCCGAGTCCCAGGCCGATGAGCAGGACGGTCACGATGACCGTGTAGCGGATGGTGAACTCGACCGCCGGCCAGAACAGCGGGTTGTTATTGAGCGCCCCGTAGTTCTGCGGGAAGTTGAATCCCTTGTCGCCGCCCAGGAGCTTCCAGTCGCTCGCTGACATCTGACCCACCAGCAGCAGCGGCCAGATGAAGAACACGAGCACGAACACGAGCGTCGGCAGCGCGTACGCGATGCCCGCGAGACGGCGTCGGCGACCCCAGGCACCGGCCCGGACGGTCGGCCTTCGGGCGGTGAGGCGTGATGTGACGCTCATGGCTGTGCGTGGTCCTCGACGAGTCGAGAAGATGGTGACAGGGTGCGGGCCCTTGGGGAGACCCGCACCCTGTCGTTCAAATCGGCTTGGATCGGCGACCTGCTAGTTGCCCTGCAGGACCGATGTGATGCTCGTGTTGCCCGCGTCGATCGCCGCGTCGTCGGCGTCGTCGAAGACGGCTGCTCTGAACAGCTGGATCCACGGGCTCTGCGGGTCGTTGTACGCAGCATTGAAGTGGAGGGCGAACGGCGTCTTGCCGACCCCCGCCACCTCGTTGAAGAGGACCAGCCTCGGGTCGGCCGAGCTGTACTGGTTGTCGGCGAGGTCGGTGCGGGCCACGACGTTGCCTGCCTTCGCCACGACCTCGACCTGGTTGTGGTCACCGAGCATCCAGGTGATGAAGTTCCAGGCTTGTTCGGGGTTCTTGCTGTCCTTGGACAGCCCGATGCTGTCTCCGCCGACGAAGGTGGATTCACCCTTGGTCGTGCCCGCGATGGCGGTCACACCAAGATTGTCGAGCGGCATGCCTTCGCTCTCCTGAAGGCTGGCCGGCATCGGCATGATGCCGACCTTGCCCGCGGGGAACGGCTGGGTCCAGGTGGGCCCGGCTTCCTGCACGGACTCCGGGTTGATCACGCCCTCGTCCCAAAGGGCGCCGAAGGTCCGGTAGATCTCCTTGGCCGTATCGGTGTTGAGCGTGGCCTCGGTGCCGTCCTCGTTCATGACATCGCCACCCTCGGCCCAGATGATCGGCCACCACGTGAAGACGTTGCAGCCGCCGCAGTTCCCGCCGAAGTAGGTGCCGTACGTCCCGTCGATGCCGAGCTTCTGGACCGCGCGGGCGGCGTCGGCGAACTCCTTGAGGGTCGTCGGCGCATCTTCCGGATCGAGCCCGGCCTGTCGGAAGAGGTCCTTGTTGTACATCCACACCGACAGATCGATGATGAACGGAAGGCCGTACTTCTTGCCTTCCCACGACGACGCGACGATGTGCGCCTGGCCGACGTTGTCGATACCCGGCAGTCCATCGATGCGCTCGGTGATGTCCATGAACAGGCCCTGCGACGTCCAGTTCGGCATGAACACGACGTCGGCCGAGAACAGGTCCGGCAGCTCGTTGGCCGTCGCCGCGTTGCCCACGACCCCGACGTATTCGTCGGTCGGAACGAGGCGCAGCTCGACCTTGTTCTGGTGCGTCGCGTTGTACTCATCGACCTGCGACTGGACGCGCGTCTCGGTGGCTGCGCGGCTCCACATCGTGATGGTCGCGCCGTCGTCGACGCCCTGCTCGGGGATCGCGCCGACCGGCGAGCCACCGGGGCTCGCGGATGCCGACGCGTCTGCGCTGGCCGATGCGCTCGCCGGTGCGCTCGCGGGCGCTGTGGTCGGTGTCGCGCCACCGCCGCACGCCGCGATCGCGAGGATCGCCGCGATCGCGAGGACGGGCAACCGGGGTTGGCTCCTCATCCTGTGCTCCTCCATGCCAGGCTCCGGGCCCGTCCGGTCAGCCGGGTGCGACCAGTCCGCCACCCTTGAGCCCGGGCCACGATACCACGGATGCAAACGTGTGCGCACATTCGAATTCTCGCGAATCGAGATGGTAGGCTGGCCGGGCAGCGTGGAGGAAATGCATGGGCGTCAAGCTGGGCATCAACCTGTGGAGCCAGGCGAGCGATTGGCCGTCGTTCGTGGCGGCCGGTCGGCGAGCCGAGGAGCTCGGCTACGAGACCCTGTGGACGTGGGATCACGTCTACGCCATCTTCGGCGACCCGCATCAACCGATCTTCGAGGGCTACACGGCCCTGGCCGCCCTCGCCCAGGCGACCGAGCGCATCCGGCTCGGGCTGTTCGTCGGCGCCAACACGTTCCGCAACCCAGGCGTCGCGGTCAAGGCCGTCACGACCATCGACCACATCAGCGACGGCCGGGCGATCCTGGGCATCGGCGGGGCGTGGTTCGAGCTCGAGCACCGCGCGTTCGGCCTGGACTTCGGCAGCGGGTTCGGGCAGCGGCTCGACTGGCTGGCCGAGGCGGTCCCGGCGATGCGGTCGATGCTCGACGGCGAGTCGGTGACGAGCCCGGCAGGCGGTCGCTATGCCTTCGACGAGCTGCGCCTCGACCCGTCCCCGGTCCAGGCCCACATGCCGATCATGATCGGCGGCGGTGGCGAGCGGAAGACCCTCCGCATCGTCGCCGAGCACGCCGACATGTGGAACGTCTTCGGCACGCCCGAGGAGGTCGCTCACAAGGACGCCGTGCTGCGATCCCACTGTGCCGACGTGGGCCGCGATGAGGCCGAGATCGAGCGCACGGTCGGCTGCAAGATCACCATCCGCTCGTCCGAGGCCGACGCTGAACGGGTCCGCCTCGACATCCTCGAGCGCAACCGCACGCCGCCGTCTCGGGTCGAGGGCGACACCTCGTTCTGGACCGGCACGCCCGAACAGATCGCGGAGACGATGCTCGGCTACGTACGGGTCGGGTTCGAGACCTTCATCGTCGAGCTCCCGGCGCCGTACGATGCCGAGACGATGGAATCCCTCGCCACGGTGGTTCGTCCGATGGTCGACGCAGCGATGACCGCCTGACCCGATGCGGGTCGTCGTCACCGGCGGAAGCGGCAAGGCCGGTCGGTGGGTCGTTCGCGACCTGCGAGCGCGGGGCCACGCCGTGCTCAACGTCGACGCGGTCCACGACGGCAGCGCGCATGGCCTGTGCGTCCGGGCCGACCTGACCGATCTCGGTTCGGCCCTCGAGCTCATCGACGGCGCCGACGCGGTCGTCCACCTCGCGGCGATCCCGGCCCCCGAGCTACGGCCTCCTGGCGAGACATTCCGGATCAACACCATGTCCACGTACAACGTATTTGCGGCTGCGGTCCAGAACGGCGTCGGGCGGGTCGTGTGGGCGTCGAGCGAGACCGTGCTCGGCCTGCCGTTCGACCGACCACCCGCATTCGCACCCATCGACGAATCCCATCCGCCGCGACCGGAGACGTCGTACGCGCTGTCGAAGCTGGTCGGCGAGACCATGGCCGATCAGCTGGCCCGACGGTCCGGGATCCCGTTCCTCGGCCTGCGCATCTCGAACATCATGGAGCCGGAGGACTACGCGGCATTCCAGACCTGGCAGGACGATCCGGCGGTCCGGCGCTGGAACCTGTGGGGCTACGTCGACGCGCGCGACGTCGCACAAGCGGTCCGGCTAGGGCTGGAGGCGGACATCGGTGGCGCCGAGATCTGCATCGTCGCCGCGGCCGACACGTGCATGACCGCCGACAGCGCCGACCTCGTGCGGCGTGAGTTCCCCGATGTCCCGCTGACGAGGGAGGTCGCGGGTCGCGAGACGCTCCTAGCGATCGACCGCGCGAGGCAGCTCTTCGGGTACGAACCGGCCGTCAGCTGGCAGTCGCCTCCCCCGGCCTAGGGCTCAGCGACCTCCGCTGAACTGGGCCTCGCCCTCGCGAAGCGGGCGGAACCGCAACGCCGACCAGGTGTCGTCGACCGAGACCTGGGTGATGGGGCGGAGTCCGTATCCACCGATGATCGGCCACAACGAACATCGGGGTGCAGACGCTGCGAGGACATCACACGTTCGAACGAAATCTCAACGGGCGAGCCTGCTCCGGATCGGCCGTTGGGGTACGCCGCTCGCATCGAGCACGTCGGCGCCGAGGAACTGCTGCATCCGATCCATCCCGCGTGCGAAGGCCTCCACGAACGCGTCGTCCCGAGCCAGCGTCTCGTCCTCGAGCCACAGCCCGAGGATCGCCAGCGTCGACGTCGTCCGCTCGAAGCGACCGTCGAACCGGGCGACCAGTCGGTCGTGCCAGAGCACCGGCAGCGCGTAGTAGCCGAACTTGCGCTTGGCAGCCGGCGTGTAGACCTCCCAGGTGTAGTCGAAGTCGAACAGCGGCTTGGCCCTGCCCCGGGCGCTGGCCGGCTCGAGCGGCGAGAGGAAGGTCGCCTCCTCGATCGTGGTCGTCCCCTTCGGGCGCCATGGCCGCGGTACTCGCCCGCGGGCGATCGTCTCGAGCGTCCTGACGTCGTCGGAGAGCATCCAGCGCGGCCCCCGCCAGCCTTCGACGAACACCTCGACCAGCTCCCCGGCCGCGACCGCCCGATCCCGCCAGTCGATGACGGCACCACGCTCGTTCTTCTGGTACATCGCGTACGACCCGGTCAGCGGGGACAGCCCCTCGAACGCGACGTGCTTGCGACGCATGAAGTCGTCGGTCTCGGCGTCCGATGCCGGCTCGAGCAGGTCGGCCGGCGCGATCGCCTCGGTCGGGGCGTAGACGCGTTCGAACCGCTCGCGGTGGTGGACCATCGCCTCGCCGACCCGCCACAGGTAATAGAGCGCCACGGCGCTGTCCTTGCGACCGCGGTAGCTGTCGGTGCGCATGCGTGTCGCCATGGCGAAATCGCGGTTGGCGATCGTCCCGCGCTCTCGGAGCGCCGCCCGCATCTCGACGATCGTCGCGTGATGCTCGTGCTCGACCTCACGCCAATGGCCGTGCTCACGCTCCCGGCGCATGAGGTTCCGCCAGTACGGCAGCTCCTCCATCGGGCGGACGGCGAGCCAGCCGCCCCAATCGAAGAACCGTCGCTTGCCGTAGGTGAGCGTGGCCCAGTCGTCGGGGCGATAGTCGATGACCCGGCTGTGGAGGGCGAGGTCCTGGGCGCGCGCCATGATGCCCAGCGGGTCGAGCTGGACGTGCTCCATCGTGCGCATCGCGCGGTCGGTGCCACGAATCCCGCGCCAGCGGCGCCCGGGCCAGAGGCCCTGCCGCCCGAGGACGAACCGGCGGGCCGTCTGGAGCGAGATCTGCACGGATGGAAGCCTACCGGCGCTACGCTGTCGGCAGCATGGCCGACGTGCACGACTCGAACCTGCGCGACATCGTCGACGTGCCCGCGCGCGACGTGTGGGGCGACACGGTCCAGGCGCGCGTCATCGTCGGGGACAACGCCAGCCTCGCCGTGGTCGAGCTGGCACCCGGCGCGATCGTGCCAGACCACCGCCACGAGCACGAGCAGCTCGGCATGTGCATCGAGGGGTCGATCACGTTCACGATCGACGGCGAGCGACGCGATCTCGGCCCGGGCGGGACGTGGCGGATCACCTCGAACCTGCCGCACGACGCGGTCGCCGGTCCGAACGGCGCCGTGGTCGTCGACATCTTCTCGCCGGTCCGTGCCGACTGGGATGCCCTCCCCCGCTCCGCGCCCAGGTCAGCGCGCTGGCCCCGCGGCGGGTGACGCGAATGCCAGCAGCGGCAGTTGCTCGGCGAGCGGCTCCGGTGCCGGCCTGACCGGTCGGGCGCGGCGGTCCGCGATGCCGTGGAGGGCCGCAAGGTCGCGGACCTCGCCCTTGACGGCGTTCACGACCGGCTTCTCGACGTAGGCGCGGCCCTCGTACAGGCGCGCGTAGCGCGGGAGCAGCTCCGGCCAGTCGCGCGCGAGGTTGTCGAGGAAATGCTCGCGCGTGCCCGGCCGCAGGTAGAGGACGTTGGCCCACACCGCGGTTGCGCCGGCGTCACGCGCGGCCCGGATGACGTCGGCCATCTTCGCGGGGTCGTCAGACAGCCCCGGCAGGATGGGCGCCATGCCGACGCTCGCCTCGACCCCAGCCTCGATCAGCGCACGGATCGCCCGCAGGCGCTGGCGTGGCGGCGCGGTCCCCGGCTCGGTCCGGCGCCAGATGTCCCGGTCGAGCGTGGGGATCGAGAACGTCACCCCGACATTCGCCCGGCGGGACGCCTCGACCAGGACGTCGATGTCGCGGACGATCAGCGGACCGCGCGTGATGATGCCGATCGGCGTGCGAGCATCGGCCAATGCCTCGATCGCGCGGCGGGTGAGCCGGAAGTGACCCTCGGCCGGCTGGTACGGGTCGGTCGCGGTCCCGACGACCACCTGCTCTCGCTCCCAGGACTTGCGTGCGAGCTCCCGGCGCAGGACCTCGACCAGGTTGGTCTTGACCCGGATCGACGTGCCGTACCGCGCGTCCGCCGGCCGGTCGGCGAGGTGTTCGAATGCGCGGACGAAGCAGAACGTGCACTGGTGGACGCAGCCCATGTACGGGTTGAGCGACCACTTGAACCCCATGTTGCGGACGCGGTTGAGGGCCGTCCGACAGGGCTCGTCGCGGTATTCCGGCCGCATGATCGGACGATGATAGAACAGATGTTCTAGTCTGTCGAGACCGCTGGCTAGCCGCGCGGGGCCGGCGCCTTGCGCGCCTCGAACCCGAGCTGCCTGGCCTCCCGCACCGTGAGCCGCTCGGTGCGCTTCCAGGTGAACGCCGTCGCGATCGCATCCCAGACCGGTGCGAGCTCCCAGTACGAGGAGTGCGAGCGCGGGAAGTCCTTGCCGGAGTGGACCCGCAGGTCGACCACGCTCGCAAGGCCATCGGTCCGCCTGAACAACGGCTCGGCCACGAACGACAGGAAGTCTCGGCTGTCGTAGACGTTCAGCCACGGGACGGGCAGGTGCGGCGGGTCGGCCTCGTCGTATGGCAGCGACGGGATCGCATCGAACGTGTACAGCAGCGGTGCCTGCGACCCGACCGTCACGCATGCCTCGACCGGTGCATCCGGCCAGGCGGCGACGAGATCCACCAGCGCGATCCCGCCGAGGCTGAGCCCGACGGGCAGGACCGGCCGTCCACGCCCGCCGCGGCTGGCCTTGCCGAGCTCCTCCTGGAGCACCGACTGGATCGAGGCGCGGTGCTCGTGGTAGCCGATGACATCGGCGAGGAGCTGTGCGCCGAACGTGTCGAGCAGCGACTCGCGCCGGCCCTCGAAGTAGTTCGTGACCAGCCTCAGGACCCCGGCCCGACCCACACCGGTGGGCAGGCTCGCGAGCGAGATCGGCGTCGGTCGCGCCTGGCGGTAGACAGCCTTGCGCCAGTTGCCCAGTCGGAGCCCCGAGCGACGCCGCCATTCCGGCGCGACGACGCGCACATCCCAGCCGCGCCGTCGGACCTGGTCCTCGATGCGGGCCACGTTCCGGGCCAGGCCCTCGGTCGTCTCGTTCGCGCCGTGGACGAAGAACAGGATGCCCTCCGGGGACGGCGCCGGAGCGACGCGGGGGCGGGCGGCGGTCGAGCGGGCCACGCCGTCGAGGGTAGCGCCCGGAAACCGGTCCGGCGCGCCGGACGTAGCCAACGGTGGACCCCAGCCTTGCGGAGGAGACCGATAGATGACCACCGAATTTCGCCGATCACTGCTGATCCCGGCCCTGCTGTCCGCCGTGGCGGTCGTGGCCGCCTGCTCGAGCGGAGGCGCCGCATCGCCGTCCGCGGCGGCTCCATCCGTCGAGGCCTCGGCATCGGCCCCGGCATCGGAGGCGCCGTCGGAGTCCGCGGCAGCATCCGAGTCGGCGCCGGCCGCAGCCGCGGTCGAGCTGAAGGTCGCCGAAAGCGACCTCGGCCAGATCATCACCGACGGCGCCGGGATGACCCTGTACGGGTTCACGCCGGACGAGGCCGGGACGCCGACCTGCTACGACGATTGCGCGACCGCGTGGCCGCCAGTCCTCGCCGATGACGCGGCTGCCGTGACGGTCGGCACCGGGCTCGACGCGAGCAAGCTCTCGACCGTGGCACGCACCGACGGCGGCAGCCAGCTCAAGTACGGGACCTGGACGCTGTACTACTTCGCCAACGACTCGGCCGCCGGCGACACCAAGGGCCAGGGTCTCAACGAGGTCTGGTTCGTGATCGGCGCCGATGGCGAGCTGATCAAGTAGACACCACGGGGGAGACCGAAGCCGGCGGCGACAGCCGCCGGCTTCGCGATTCACGGGCGATCAGGCCGTCGGCGCGCCCGTGACTCGACCTGCCGCGAGCATGTAGACGGCCGCCTCCTCGACGCCGTCGACGCCAAGCATCTCGTTCATCGCGTCGTCCATGAACGCCCCCACGCCGCATGCGCCGAGACCCATCGACGTCGCCGCGAGGTAGGCGTTCTCGCCGAGGTGCCCCGCTTCAAGGAGCCCGTAGCGGTAGCTCCGGTCCTGGTACTTCGGCCGCATCCGCTGGAGGATCATCGTGAGGTATAGGACGACACCGCATTCGCCGAGGAACTCCTGGGCGATCCCGTGGTCGACGACGTGCTGGCGGAAGTCGCCGCCGCGGACTCGCTCGAGCGCGTGCTCGCGGTAGGCGTAGTGGTAGACGCCCGGATCGATCCCGTCGACGCGGTGGACGACCGCATAGACCTCGATCGGGTAGAGCGCGCCCGATGACGGCGCGGTGCGCCGGGCGTTGCCGAACTTGTCCGCGGCGACGCCGCTCGTCAGGAACAGCAGCCTCGACAGCTCCGCGGGAGTCATCGCCGTGGCGACGTAGTCGCGTGTGGAACGTCGCGCGGCGATGGCCTGGGCCGTGGGCAAGCCGCCGTCGAGATCCGGCTCGGGCAGGTCGACGACCGGGGCACCCGGGTAGGCCTTGTACAGCTCCACCGGCCGGCCCCAGTTCGCGACAGACCCGAGAGCATCGAGGATGCCGGGCTTGCTCCACTGGTGGTAGATGACGCCGACGTCCGATCCGGCCTCGATCGGCGGCGCCTGCCGTAGGCCGCGGCCGAGGACCACGCCCGCCACGCCACCGAGTGTCAGCCCGAACAGGCCGCGGCGAGAGACCAGCGCACGTCCGAACGTCGACGGCCAGCCCACCGGCTCGACCTCGCCGCTCTCATCCGGCTGTGATCCGGGTCTCGGCCGGGGGACGGCGACGACCGATGCGCGGTGTCGCATCGAGCGCCAGCGGAAGCGTGCGTAGGCGGTCAACCGCTCGTAGTTGAGTAGGACGTGCACGATCGCAAACACACCCATGGCATACCCGGACACGGTGTGATACCAGAAGTCGTTGAGATCCCAGAGGTCGGCGATCACCCCCGTGACGGCGGTCGCCGCGGCTGTCGCCAGCAGGGCGACGGTCGTCAGGAAGTCGAGGTCGTGGCGGAGTCTGGTCATGGCCCACGCACCGGTTCAGGGCGGTCGGCGCGACTGACCCCTCGCGGGCCGTCGCGGTCCCGCTATGGGGATTCTATGCCCGGCCGGCGACCTTCGCGCGATCCTTCACGATCTGACCGGCGGCGAGCTTGCCCGGGGCACCCATGACGCAACCACCCGGGTGGGTGCCGGAGCCGCACTGGTAGTAGCCGTCGATCGGCGTGCGGTATTGCGACCAGCCGGGTGCCGGTCGGAAGAAGAACATCTGCGGCGCGAGGAACTCGCCCGCGAAGATGTTGCCCTCGCTCAGGCCGACCGTCCGCTCGATGTCGAGCGGGGTGCGGATCTCGCGCTGAAGGACCAGGTCGCCGAAGCCCGGGAAGAACGACTCGAGCGTCCGCTGCACGGTGTCGCCGAGGTTCTCCTTCTCGGCATCCCAGTCGCTCTCGCGGAGCTTGTACGGCGTGTACTGGATGAAGCAGCTCATGACGTGCTTGCCGGGCGGCGCCATGTCCGGGTCGATCGTCGACTGGATGGCCATGTCGATGTACGGGCGCTCGCTGTACCAGCCGTACTTGGCATCGTCGAACGCCCGCTCGAGGTAGTCCATCGACGGGCCGATGTTGGTGAAGCCGCGGAAGTGGTCGGCCTTCTTGCCGAGGGCCGGGAACGTCGGCAGATCGTCGAGCGCGAAGTTGACCTTCGAGCTCGTGCCCTGGAAGCGGAACCGCCGGATGTTCTCGACGAGGTCGTCGGGCAGCTCGCGCGGCTCGACCAGCTCGAGGAACGTCCGGCGCGGATCGAGGGCGGAAACGACCGTGTCGGCGTAGAACTCGGTGCCATCGGTGAGGGCGACGCCCGTCGCCTGCCCGTGCTTCGTGATGACCGAGTCGACGGGCGACTCGAGGCGGATCTCCGCGCCGAACGCCTCGGCCGCCCGCGCGAGGACCTGCGTGAACCCGCCGTTGCCGCGCTTGTGGAACGCCCACGCGCCGAACTCGCCGTCGTGCTCGCCGATCGTGTGGTACAGGAGCACGAGACCGGAGCCCTGCGACCGAGGCCCGACCTTGGTGCCGATGATGCTCGACGACGCGAGGTAGCCCTTGAGCAGCTCCGACTCGAAGTAGTCGTCGAGGAAGTCGGCGGCGCTGCCGGTCAGCAGCCGCATGGCGTTGTGGACGACCCGCTTGTCCATCTTCCGGAAGCGCTGCCCGAGGCCGGCCAGCGCCAGCAGCTCCTCGGGGTCGTCGCTGAAGATGTCCGGCGGGACCATGTCGAGCAGCGGCTTGATGGCCTGGCAGACCATCTCGATGTCATGGCTGTACTGGTCGTAGGCGTCGGCGTCGTGCTTCGAGTGCCGGGCGATCTCCTGCTGGTTCAGCCCGTGGTCCTGGGTGAACAGCATGTAGTCGCCGTCCTCGTCGGGCGCCAACGTGGTCGACATGAGCAGCGGCATGAAGCCGTGCTTGGTCAGCTCGAGCTCGTGGATGATGTCGGGCCGCAGCAGCGACAGCGCGTACGAGAACGTCGTGAACCAGAAGCCCGGCCGGAGCTCCTCGGTGATCGCCGCACCGCCGACGAGGTGGCGGCGCTCGAGGATCAGCACCCGCAGCCCGGCCTTGGCCAGGTAGGCGCCGTTGACGAGGCCGTTGTGGCCGCCGCCCACGATGATCGCGTCGTACGTCCGGTCGGACTTCGACGTCGATCTGGTCGACTTGGTGGAGCCGGCGGACTTCGGGGTCTTCCGGGTCGCCTTGGGTGCGGTCATCGTCATGGTCAGGCCGTCTTTCGGGGTGGGTTGTAGAGCGGCAACCGCGCGACGTGCGCGGCGACCTGCTGGTAGTGGTGGTCGACGGTGAACTCGAGCTTGAGCCGGGTGCCGGTCGCCGCCAGGTCCGGGCGGACGCGGGCGATGGCGATGTGGCGCTGGAGCATCGGCGAGTACATGAAGCTCGTGGCGTAGCCGACCTGCTCCTGGTAGTCGTCGTCGTAGACGATCCAGTCGTCCTGGACCGGCGTGTGGTCCTTGGGCGGGATCTGGCCGGCCTCGTTGTAGACGCGGTCGTAGTCCTTCCAGTCGACGATCAGCCCGGACATCCGCCAGCGCGACGTCTTGTCGGCGATCTCCCGCTCGAGGGCCTTGCGGCCGATGAACGCCCGGTCGTCCGACTTGAGGTCCTTGAACATCCAGCCCCAACCGAGCTCGATCGGGGTCGACCGGTGCGAGTCGTTCCACGCGAACCGGCTCGAGTCGAAGTCGACGTCGAGCAGCAGCAGACCCGCCTCGATGCGCAGCATGTACAGCGCATCGAGCCCGAACGGGAGCACGCCGTGGCCGTCCATCGACTCCCACAGGGTGTCCCAGACGTGGACGGCATCTGACGTGTCGACCCAGACCTCGTAGCCGAGGTCGCCGCTGTAGCCGGTCCGGCTGACCGTCACGCCGGCGCCACCGATCTCGCCCTTCGCGACCCCGAAGTACGGGATGTGCTCCATCTGCGGGACGAGGCGCTTGAGCAGGTCGCGGCTGCGTGGGCCCTGCAGGGCGAGCGTCCCGATGTCGTGACTGACCTCCTCGATCCGCACGTCATGGCGGTCGATGCGGTCCTCGAAGTAGGCGAGGTTCGGCTCGGCGCAGGTGAGCAGGAATTCGTCGCGCCCGGTCCGCAGGATGACGCCGTCCTCGATGACGAAGCCGCGATCGTCGAGCCAGCACGTGTAGTGGGCATGACCCGGTGCGCAGGCGCGGATGTCGCGGGCGAGGATCCCCGAGAGGAACGTCTCGGCGTCGCTGCCCGTGATCCGATACTTGAACAGCGGGCTCGAGTCGAACAGTCCGGCGGCGTTGCGGACCGCGAAGTACTCCATCTTGTCCGACATCTGGTAGCGGGTCGCCGCCAGGTGGCCGGACCAGTGGCTCCAGAGCTGCGTCTCGTTGAGCGCGTTGGTGCGCTCGTGGAACGGCGTGCCCCGGATCACCGCGCCGGTCGCGCCGTCGGTGGTCGTTCGGCCCCTCGTCGCCAGCATGCCGGGACGGTACCGGTTATTGGACGTCTGCGCAATATCGTCCTACGCTGCGGGCGTGGTGACCTCAGGCCGGCGGATGACGCCCGACCAGCGACGCGAGGCGATCGTCGCTGCGGCGCTGGACGTGGCGGTCTCGAAGGGGCTCGCGTCGACGACGGTCCGCGACGTGGCGGCCCGCATGGGCACGTCGTCGGGGCTGATCCACCACTACTTCGCGTCGATGGACGACGTGCTCGCGGCAGCGTTCGAGCTGGTCGCGTCGCAGGACCTTGGTTCGTCGGCGCGGGCGATGGCGGACGCGGACTCGCCACTCGAGGCGCTGCGCGTGTTCTTCCGGACCTACACGCCCGCCGACAAGGACTGGGCGTTCCAACTATGGCTCGATGCGTGGGCCGAGGCCGGCCGACGACCGGCGGTCCGGGCCACCTCGCGTCGGCTCAACCTCGAGTGGCAATCGCTGCTCGAACGGACGATCCGCGACGGCGTAGGGTCCGGTGCCTTCCAGTGCGCCGATCCGGCCGGTGCTGCGTGGCGGATCCTGTCGCTGCTGGACGGTCTGGCGCTCCAGGTCGTCGCGCACGGGACGACGATCAGCCGCGACGAGGTCGTGGCCTGGTCGATCGTCGCGGCCGAGCGGGAGCTCGGGCTGGAGGCCGGAGCGCTGGCTCGGGCCTAGGCGCGGACCTCCTGGCGCATGAACAGGACGTACGCCACCGCGAAGCAGGCGGTCATCATCGCCACCAGCGCCACGAGCTGCGGCCAGATCAGCAAGAAGCTCTGGTCGAGCGACAGCTGGCTCGGGATCTGTTGCCCGAGCTGGACCGTCTGGCCGACGGTGGCCGGCGTGGTGGTCTGGGTCAGGCCGGGGTTGAGCAGGACGAGCGAGATCTCGTTGTAGAGGGTGGTCGGCAGCAACCGCAGGATCGCGGTCTGGGCGGCGAGCGTCTGCAGGTTCTCCTCGGACAACGCCGAGGTGACCGGCAGGACGAACGCCAGCAGGAACCGCGCCAGGAACTGGCCGAACACCGCCACCACCAGCCACACGCCGAAGCCGATCAGCGCCGAGGTCGCCGCCCGGCGGAACACCACCGACAGCAGCAGGCCGAACGCCAGCCACAGCCCGACGTAGACGATCGTGACCAGGATCCAGACGAGCAGCCGGAGGACCTCGTAGGCCGCCGGAACGATGCCCAGTCGGATCAGCCCGAAGGCCGCGATCAGGCCGCACACGGTCACCAGCACGAGCCCGATCACCGCCAGACCGGCGGCGAACTTGCCGTTGATGACGTCATCGCGGTGGATCGGCTGCGAGAGCAAGCGCGGCAGCGTGCCTTGTGAACGCTCGCCGTTGACCGCATCGAACGCGAACGCCAGGCCGAGCAGCGGTGCGACCAGCCCGATGAACGACACGACCGTCACGTCGAGCTGGAAGATCGAGACGTCCTGGGGGCCGATGATGAACAGCGCCACGAACAGGGCCGGCACGCCGCTCACCTGGGATGCGAGGTTCTTGATCTGCTCGGTCGCAAGGAAGATCGGGATGCCGACGGCCAGCCCGAGGATCAGCAGCAGGACGATGAACCGCGACGACAGCAGGTGGTCGCCGAACTCCTTGGCAGCGATGACCATCCAGCCGGCGCGCGGGATCGAGCGGCCGCGATCCGGCGCATCCGTGGCGGGCGCCGCCGCCGGCTGATCGACGGTCGGCGTCGTGGCGCTCATGCCGGCACCTCCCTCGTCGTTCGAGCGGCCATCGCGGCCTGGGCACGCGGTCCGGCGACCGCACGGCGGTAGATGTCCTCGAGCGACGGGACCATGAGGCGGATCGATGTCAACGGCAGCTGATGCTCCGCGACGGCGGCCAGCACGCCCGACCGGACGGTGGCCGCGTCGGCGCCCTCGGCGACGGAGACGTGCCACGGATCGCCGGGCCGGATGCTCGGCGCGATCGACGCGACCCCCGGGACGGCGCGGATCACCGACCGGGCGCGCTCGGCGTCGGTCTCGGAACGGACGTCGAAGCCGACCTCGAGCTCATCGCGCTCCTCACCGAACCGCTCCGCGAGCTGCTTCATGGTCCCCTGCCCGATGAGCCGGCCTGACGCGAAGATGCCGATCCGGTCGCACACCGACTGGACCTGGTTGAGCAGATGGCTCGAGAGGAGGATGGCCATGCCGCGCTCGTTCACGAGGCGGCGCAGCAGGTCGAGGATCTCGGTGACGCCGAGCGGGTCGATCGCGGCCGTCGGCTCATCGAGGATGAGCACGTCGGGGTCCTTGATCAGCGCGTCGGCGATGCCGAGACGCTGGATCATCCCGCGCGAGTATTCGTCGACCGGATCGTCGGCGCGGTCGGTCAGCCCGACCTGCTCCAGGACCTCGTCGATGGTGACCTCGGCCTGGGCCTTGTCGAGCCGGTTGAGCCGGGCCGTGTAACGCAGGTTCTGCCGACCCGTCAGGTCGCCATAGAAGCCGACACTGTCGGGCAGGTAGCCGACCCTGCGCTTGACCTCGAGCGGGCCGCGCGACGGATCGAGGCCGACCACCCGCGCCGCGCCCTCGCTCGCCTCGGTCAGCCCGAGCAGCATCAGGATCGTCGTGGTCTTGCCCGCGCCGTTCTGGCCGAGCAGCCCGAAGATCTCGCCGGCCCGGACGTCGAGGTCGAGGTGGTCGACCGCGACGAGGTCGTCGTAGCGCTTGGTCAGACCGCGGGTCTTGATGCGGATCGGTGCCTTCGGGCTGCCGGTGGCCGGGTCCTCAGCCGTAGCGGGCGCGCGCCGGACCGCCTTGCGCTTCGAGGCGATCCGTCCGGGCGTCGCGCTCATCGGCGGCCGTAGGTGCGGAAGACGTAGAACAGGCCCCCGAGGATCAGCGCGATGAGCGCGATCCCGACGAGCGCCCAGACCGGCGACGTCTCGACCGTGAACCGGATCTGGGCGGTCTCGCCGGTCGTGTTCTCGGCCGAGACGGCCTGAAAGGACACGACGTAGTCGCCGGCGACGGCGTCGCTCGATGGGGTGATCGTGGCGGTGACCTTGCCGGTCGTCTGCGGCTCGATCGACGGCAGGCCTGCCTCCGGGGCGACCGTGACGGTCCAGCCCGTCGGCGGCGTGCCGGTCAGCACGACGTTGGTGATGGGCGCCGTGCCGGTGTTGGCGATCTCGAACTCCTGGGTCGTGGCCGAGCCGGCGGAGCCTCGCGTCGACAGCACCTCGCCGGGCGTGGTCAGGGTCATGTCGTAGGAGCCCGTGATGATGATCGCGAGGTCGGACTCGACGACCTGATCGCCGGCGGTGGCCGTGACGTGGATCGGGTACGTATCGGCAGGCGTGTTCTCCGCCGGCGTGACGGTGACGCTGATGCTCTGCGACGCCCCGGTCTCGACCACGGTGGACGCGGCATCGGTCGCGCCGGTGAGCGTGGTCTCGACGCTCCAGCCGGCAGGGCCGGTCGCGTTGGCCGAGACCGTGACGTCCTGGGCCGTGTCGTTCTGGAGCTGCAGGTCGAACTTGAACTCCTTGTCCGAGGCACCGGTCAGCTCGGGCGTGTTGGTGGTCATCGTCAGCGTGCCCGCCGCATCGGCGTTCACACGGATCGAGATCGCCAGCGTGTCGGCGGCGCCACCGCCGCGGGCGTTGACGCGGATGGTCGACGTGCCGGCGGGTGCCTCGGCGGGGACGGTCACGTCGAGACGGACCTCGCCGTCCGTGTCCGGACCGACGGCAACGCCGTCGACGACGAACCCGCCGCCGAGGAGGCTGGCGGTCCAGCCGCTGGGGACATTCGCGAGTGACAGGTCGACGTTCGCCTGTCGGACCGAGGTCACCGTCAGGTCGAAGCTGACCTTGTTCCCGGGCGCGACGGCGACCGCGGGGAACGGTGTCGTGACCTCGAGGCCGTTCGCTGCACCGACGAGGGGCGCGAACGTGGTCAAGCCAAGAGCCGAGATGATGAGCGCGGCCGTGATGGGGGCACGCCGCGCGAACCTGCTGCGCAAAGGTTCCCTCCTGGGATGTTCGAGCGGGGCCGATGTGGACGCCCACGAATCTGCCAAAGTCGGCGTGGACGATACAACCCCGCCGCGATTCACGGTTGATGTCGAATATTGAATCATGGGATCGCCGTTTCGTCATGCCCGCTCCCTGCGACGGGGGCCGCGCACGGATCGCCGCGTAGACTCTCGGCGTGAGCCTGTACTCGCTGGCCGGGCCCGGCAGCCCCGGTGACCCGGGCGACCTGATCGCGCCGACGTTCGTCGCCGCGTTCGACGGCTGGGTCGATGCCGGCAGTGCCGCGACCAGTGCGCTCGAGCGACTGCTCGAAGACGCCGAGGACGTCGCGACCTTCGACCCGGACTCGCTGTTCGACTACCGAGCCAGGCGGCCGACGCTCCAGATCGTCGACGGCCGGCTCACCGAGCTCACCTGGCCCGAGCTCGTCGTGCGACGGGCGAGGTTCAGCGAGCGTGACCTGCTGATCCTGGCCGGGCCGGAACCGGACGACCGCTGGCAGGCGTTCGCGGCCGCGGTCGTGGAACTGGCGCACCGGCTCGGCGTCGTGGAGTGGGTCAGCCTCGGTGCGATCCCGGCCGCGGTGCCCCACACCCGCGACGTGCCGATCCTGGGCACGACGTCGGAGCCCGGCCGCCTGCGCGGCGACATCCAGCCCGGGCCGGCGGGGATCTTGCGCGTCCCAGGGGCCGCGATCAGCGTGCTCGAGATGGCCGTCGCCGAGGGTGGGACTCCTGCGGTCGGCTACTTCGCACAGGTGCCGCACTACGTCTCGGGCCCGTACCCGGCGGCGTCGCTCGCGCTGCTCGAGGCACTCGGTCGCCACCTGGACATCGACCTGCCGACCGGCGAGCTGGCCGAGGAGTCGCGTCAGCTGCGGACCCGGCTCGACACCGCGACCGCGCTCGAGGAGACGACGCGCACGTACGTGGAGCGGCTCGAGTCGATGGTCGACGAGCAGCGGCTGCCGTCGGGCGATGACCTGATCGGCGAGATCGAGCGGTTCCTGCGCGAAGGCGGCACGGAGGAACGCCGCCAGAACTAGGCGTCGCGGTAGCCGGTCGACGGTACATGCCAGAAGCTGTCATGTGTGCGATATCCTTCGTCGATGCGCGCGAGCCGGCTGGTCAATCTCCTGCTCCTGCTGCAGAGCCGTGGCGGGATGACGGCTGCCGAGCTCGCCCGAGAGCTCGAGGTGTCGGTCCGCACGATCCATCGCGACGTCGAGGAGCTCAGCGCCGCCGGCGTCCCGATCTACGCCGAGCGGGGCCCGGCCGGCGGCATCCGGCTCGTCGACGGCTACCGCACCCGGCTCACGGGCATGACCGCCGACGAGGCCGAGGCCCTGTTCCTGAGCGGCCTGCCCGGCCCGGCGGCGCAACTCGGCCTGGGCACCGTCGTCGCCGCAGCGCAGCTGAAGGTGATGGCGGCGCTGCCGCCCGAGCTCCGGTCGCGCGCGCCGCGATTGCTCCAGCGCTTCCACCTCGATCCGGCCGGCTGGTACCAGCTCAGCGAACAGGTGCCGCAGCTCGTGGCACTGTCGACCGCGGTCTGGGAAAGCCGCTGCGTCACGATCGAGTACCAACGCGACCATGACCTCGTCGAGCGCACCATCGGGCCGCTGGGCCTCGTGCTGAAGGGCGGCGTCTGGTACGTGGTGGCGACCGTGGATGCTCAGATCCGCACGTATCGTGCGTCACGGGTGGTCGATGCGACGTTGCTCGACGAACCGGTCGACAGGCCCGACGACTTCGACCTGGCGGCGTACTGGTCGGAGTCGAGCGCCGCGTTCGTGCGCGACACACCGACCGTCGTGGTCGACGTCCGGATCCGCGCGGACCAGCTCTACCGGATCGACGACGTGTTCGGCCTCGGCCGGGCCGAGGCGTCGGAACGTGTCGCGGACGACGCGGAGGACGGGACGGTCCACCTCCGAATGCGCATCAGCTATCCGCACGAGGCGCCGAACCTGCTATTGGCCGTCGGACCGAACCTCGAGGTCCTCGGACCGCCGGAGATGCGCGAGCGCGTCGCGACGCTGGCGATGCGCGTCGCAGACCGTTATCGAGATGCGGCGCCGGTCGACGCAGGCCTGTGAGTGTGCCGGATCGTCCGTGGCGCGGGCGGGTTCGATTCGAGGGTCGCGGTCGGCTTGAGGAACCGCCGGATGCGGAGCGCGGCTTCGATCTCGCGCTCACGGTCGTCCTGGAGGATGCGGGCGAGTTCGATGTTCATCATGGTTGCAGTGTGGCGGACATACCTGCCGGAACCCGTCATGTTTGGTCGGTCGCCTCTTGGCGTTGATCGCCCTGAGCGATCGTGTTCTGCCTGAAGCCGCAGATCTCGCCCCTGGTGATCGCTGCGAGTGATCGAAACCGCCGGACAGCCGTCCGAGGTCACTGTTCGATCGCTCTGCGCGATCAGACCGGGGGCGCTTGGCGCCGTGGCCTCGAGAACGATCGCTGCTGGCGATCGGGCCGGTGCGACCAACCCATGCCAAGACACCGCTTGGCCGCTCGACGTCCCCACGCTCGAGCGGCCAGCGGCGATTCGGTTGTTCTTCAGTTGTTCTTCAGTTGTCGCAGTCGGCGGACCACCGTCCGGCAAGTATTGCCGGCTCCGTCGTCGCCCGGCATCCCGCCGGAGGATCGACGCGCCGCCGGTCGATCGTCTCGTTGTCCGGCGGTCCATCTCTTGCTTGCCACGACGATAGGCGGCCACCTGCAACGCGCCACCCGGCGGACGACATGAACCGGCATGGACATCTGTCCATACTCGAAACATGGCGGTCCACGGCGATGTCATCGGCCAGTCCCGAGTCGAGCGGTACCACTCGGCCGAGCGGCGCATCCTGCGCATGAGCCACGTGCTCGACGACCTGTTCCGCGTGCCCGGCACGTCGATGAAGCTCGGCGTCGATCCGATCGTCGGGTTGATCCCCGTGATCGGCGACGTCGTGACGGCGATCCCCGGGGCGTGGCTGATCCTCGAGGCGACGCGGTTCGGGATCCCCCGAGTCGTCCTGGGTCGGATGGTCGTCAACCTCACCCTCGACCTCGGGATCGGCGCCATCCCGCTGATCGGTGACGCCTACGACCTGTTCTTCCGGTCGAACGCCAGGAACCTCGACCTGTTCCGACGCTATGCGCTGGAGCCGGAGACATCGACCCGTCGCCACCGGGCGTTCTTCATCGGGCTGGCGATGTTCGTGATCGGGTTCCTGTGGCTGTGCGCCCTCGTGGTCGGCGCCGCGTTCCGCTGGCTGGCACAGCTTCTGGGCTGAACGACCGCCGCGACCGGATCAGCCCGTCGAGGCAACCCTGGCGCTGCCCGACGCCGCGACCCGCTGCTCGAACCGGCGCGCCGCCTCGTCGACCGCCGCAAGGTGCTCGGCGAGTCGACGGCGCGCGTCCTCTGCGGCGGCATCGAGTCCCTCGAGCTCGAAGATCCGCCAGTGGCGCAGGATCGGCAGCAAGACCTCATCGTGGTGGACGCGAAGGTCGTAGATGCCCGCCTTCGCGATCTGCGCGGCCTTGCGGACGAAGCCCGGGATCGCCGCCCCCGGCATCTCGAACGCAAGCACCTCGTCGACGATCGCCCGCACCGCGGCCGACGGCTGGACCTTGAGCGCGGCGCCCAGGATGTCCCGGTAGAAGACCATGTGGAGGTTCTCGTCCGAAGCGATGCGAACCATGATCCTGTCGGCCACCGGATCGGACGAGAAGCGACCGGTGTTCCGGTGTGCGATGCGTGTGGCCAGCTCCTGGAACGCCACGTAGGCCAGGCCGCGCAGCGTCGTCGGAGCCGCATGCTCGTAACCCTGCTGCAACTGCGACATGCGACCCCGCTCGAGCGCCACAGGATCGATGTTCCGGGTGACGGTCAGGTAGTCGCGCAGCACGATCGCGTGGCGTCCTTCCTCGGCGGTCCACCGACCGACCCAATTGAGCCACGCCCCGTCGCCCTTGCCGAACATCCCGTGGATGAGCCGGTGATACGAAGGCAGGTTGTCCTCGGTCAGGAGGCCGACCTCGAACGCGGTCTGTGCGACACCGGTCAGCCGTGGCTGGTCTGGCGTCCACGGTTCCTTGTCGAAGTCCCGACCAAGGCGATACGGGATGAAGTCGTGCGGGAACCACTCCTGCGCGACCTTGAGGTGCCGCTCGAGCAGCCGGCCGGCTTCGGGCTCGAGCTCGAGCAGGAGCGCCCGATCGGCCTCGAGCGCATCGGCGTCGTCCAGCGTCTGCCCAGGATCCAGGCGGCGTTCTTTGTCGGTCACGTGGCTGAGCGTACGCGCAGTGGTGGCTGGAAGCCGCCGAACTCGTGCGCTCCTGCACGCGTCGACCGGAACGCTAGACTCCGGCGCGATGCTCCACGCTCGCCCACGAACCGCCCGACACGTGACCGCGACCCGGTACGTCACGCCGCTTCGCGAAGGCGGCTCGCTGCCTGGTCTCGTCGAGGCCGATGACGACGGTCTCTACGTGGTCAAGTTCCACGGGGCCGGGCAGGGTCCCCGTGCGCTCGTGGCCGAATGGCTCGCCGGTGAGATCGGACGAGCCCTCGGCCTCCTGGTCCCCGACCTCGTGATGATCGAGGTGGACCCGGCGCTCGGCGACGCCGAGCCCGACGAGGAGCTGCAGGATCTCGTCCACCGCAGCGGCGGCCTGAACCTGGGCCTCGACTTCCTGCCGGGCGCCCTGACCTTCAACCCTGGTGCCGCACCCATCGTCGACCCGGCGATTGCCGCCGACGTCGTCTGGCTGGACGCGTTCGTGACCAACCCCGATCGCAGCCCGGTCAACCCGAATCTTCTCGTGTGGCACGGGCGGATCTGGCTCATCGACCACGGCGCGGCGCTGTACATCCACCACACGTGGCGCGATGTCGACGCCAGCGCGGAGCGCGCATTCGAGCGCATCCGCGACCACGTCCTGCTGCCGTTCGCGGGACCGCTGGACGAGGCTGACGACCGACTGGCCGGCCGCCTCGGCGTCGACCTGTTCAGCGACCTCGTGACGGCGATCCCGGACGCCTGGCTGCCGGATGATCCCCTCGTCGGTGGGGCGGACGCTCAGCGCGCCGCATACATCCGCTACCTGGACCGCCGACTTATCGCACGGACACGGTTCGTGGAGGAGGCCGAACGTGTCCGCCATGACGCGTAGCCCGTATCAGTACGCCCTCATCCAGGTCGTGCCCCACGTCGAACGCGACGAGCGCATCAACGCGGGCGTCGTGCTGCTCTGCCGCTCGAAGGCCTTCGTCGGTGCCGTGACCTCCTTGGACGAATCGCGCCTGCGGGCGATCGCGCCCGATGCCGATCCGGCGACCATTCGGCTCCACCTCGATGCCATCGAGCGGATCGCCGGCGGCGACGAGCGAGGAGGTCCGATCGCGCAGCTGCCGATCGCGAAACGCTTCCATTGGCTCGTGTCGCCAGCCAGCACGATCATCCAGCCCTCGCCGGTCCATACCGGCCTCACGGACGACCCCCCGGCCGAGCTCCAGCGACTGTTCGAGGCGCTGGTTCGCTAGACGCTGACCGCCAGGGACGGTCGTGCGAACCGACGCGCTGGCGTGTATTCCGCCCACGCGGCCGCGAGCCGCTCGACGCCCTCGACGAGCCGGTCTGGCTCGGCGCCGTAGGCGATTCGGATATGGTCTCGGAAGCCGCCGTCGGGCGACGCCAGCGGTCCCGGCCGGACGATGACGCCGTGGCGGGCAGCGAGCCGGCTGAACTGGACCGCGTCCGCGTCGGGTAGCTCGACCCACAGCGACAGGCCGCCCTTCGGCATCGCCCACGACCAGTCCGGCAGACGCTCGGCGAGCGCGCGTGTGAGCACCGCCCGCCGCTCGACGGCCAACGCGTTGCTGCCGGCGGCGACGTCATCGATCCGCTCCATGACGCGCGCGGCGATGGCCTGCGTGATGAGGCTCGTCGAGTGGTCGGCGACGATCTTGCCGGCGACGAGTCGGTCGATGTCGGCGCGCGGCGCCCGGATCCAGCCGATCCGCAGCCCGCCCCAGGCGATCTTGCTCAACGAGCCGATCGTGATGACCCGGTCGCCCGGGTCGAACGCCGCGATCGGCGGCGGGACCCCGACGCCGAGTGACGCATCGGGCGTGAGGTCCTCGACGACCTGGAACCCGAACTCGCCCGCTGCTGTCGCGAGCTCCCGACGGCGCCCCTCCGACATCGTCACGCCGGTCGGGTTGTGGAAGGTCGGGACGACGTAGACGAGACGGACCGGCGCGCTCGCCGCCAACAGCCCGGCGACTTCGATGCGCGGTCCGTCGGCGCCGATCGGCATGGGCAAGAGGCGGTTGCCGGTCGTTCGGAACGCGTCGATCGCACCGATATAGGTGGGATTCTCGAGGACGACGGCGCTGCCCGGCCCGGCGATCTGCGAGCCGACGAGGTGGACGGCCTGCTGCGCCCCGTTGGTGATGAGCACCTCATCGGGGTCGGTCGGAACACCGAGCCGCTCGAGGTAGCCCGCGATGGCGATCCGCAGCCGAGGCCATCCGAACGGGTCGTACCCGAGTTCGGCGAGGAGTCCGGGCACGTCCTCGCGCATGGCCGTCTCGACGCAGTCGGCGACGGCTGGACCTGCCGGCAGCGCGCCGATCGTGAACTGGATGGCGTCCGCCGGACCGGCGTGATCGAGTCGCCAGTCGCTCGCGATCGCCGGGGCAGCGCGACCGACACGGACGAGCGGCTCGGTGTCGGTCTCCTCCGCCGGCGTCGGCGCCATCGCCAGCAGCCCCAGGCGTCGGGAGGTGACCCGTGTGCCGCTGCCCTGGCGGCTTCGGGCGAGCCCCGCCAGGCGCAGCCGGTCGTAGGCGGCCACGATCGTGGTGCGACTGAGGGCGAGCTCGCGTGCCAGCTCCCGTTCGGCGGGCAGCCGGGTGCCTGGTGGCAGCAGCCCGACCTCGATCGCGCGTGTCAGCGCGTCGGCGAGCTGCTCGTTGAGCGGGTCGGCCCCGTCCGCCCACGGCCCGATGAGATCCACCAGCGCCGCAGCTGAGACCATTGATTGCCTTTTCAGTCCACTTGTACCCAATTGGCTATTGGACTGGTCTGTCATGCGCGTCAATATGCCGTCCAGACAGTCCAATGTCAACAGGATGCAGATCTGGCCCCGTCAAGTGGACCCGAAAGGTAGGACGAACGAGATGACCATCGACATCGCGACGGCCGTCCTGGCGGCGACCATCTTCATCGGACCGTTCGTGGCGCTCGCCGCGGCGGCGATGCGCTTCGGCGTCGATTCCCGACCCGGGATCGACGATCGTGACGGGCGAGCCTGGCTCGCCGGGCGCTGACCACCTCGACTCCAGCGCAGGCGAAACGACCCCGGTCTCCACCGGGGTCGTTTCGTGTTCGATCAGGCTTTCGCGACTCGCTGCGCGGCCTTCATCGCACGCTTCCCGGCCTGGTAGTCCGCCAGCGCCTCGGCCGAGTCGACGTCGCCAAGCGTCGGATGGGTCGGCATCACGTCGGCCATGCCGGGCAGGTCCACGCCCAGTCGCTTGCCGAGGATCGCGATGATGCTTTTCGTCTTCATCTCGCCGATCCCCGGCAGGGCCAGCAGCCGTCGCTCGAGATCGCGCCCGTCGACCGCCTCCGTCCAGATCCGGCTCGCGTCGTCGCCGTAGTCGCGGGCCACCGCTGCTGCGAGCTGCTGGACCTTGCCGGCCATGGAGCCTGGGAACCGGTGGAGCGCCGGCCGCTCCCGGAACACCTCGTCCAGTCTCGCGGGGTCGGTCGTCGCGATCCGCTCGGCGTCGAGGTGGCCGAGGCGTCGCTTCAGCTCGGCCGGTCCGCTGAACGCCTTCTGGACGGTGACCTGTTGGTCGAGGGCGAAGCCGATGAGCAGGGCCAGGGGCTCGGTGACAAGCAGGCGGTCCGCCTCGTCATCGCCGGTGAACGGGAGTCGGTCGATCGTCGCGGTCATCCCCGCATGGTAGTCGGCCATCGGGGACTCGCCAGCACCTCGTCATCCGTCCAGCCCGATCCGCCACGAACGTCGGCAGCCATCCGGGGCACATTCACGCACGATGACGGCAGTCCCGATCACCCAGGTCGGGCCCGGAGCCGGAAAGGAGACCGAACATGGCTTCGACCCCGATGGCGCGGGCAGACGCCTACGGGCTCCTCCCGTCGCTCCTCATCCTGTTGATGCTGGTGCTCGCCAGCCTCGGCATCGTGGCGCAGGCCGCGAGCGTCTAGTCGGCGAGACCGCGCAACATCGATCCCTCAGGGCGGCCACGGGCCGTCCGATCCTGGCCCCGGGCCGGACGTTCCCCCCACGTCCGGTACCGGGGCCTCCGCGTGTCCGGTCGCCGATCGCCTCCCGGAATCGAAGAGGCCCGGCGGTGCCGGGCCTCCCGTGTAGGCGCTTGCGCGAAACGGCTCAGCGGGCCGACGCCCGCCACTGCGTCGCCAGCAAGCTGAGGTTGCCGACGATCGAGCGCCAGTACTTGCCGCGCTGCGGCGGGTCCATGTGGATCCGCATGCCGGACGTGCGCGACGAGCTGACGTAGAAGTCGCGGGCCAGGCTCGCGCTCGGATGGGTCTTGAAGATGGTGTTCACGTTCGAACTGCTCGTGAACAACCCGCGGATCTGGTGCGAGACGCTGTTGATCGCCTCCGCGTAGACGACCTTGGCGCCGGCGCGCAGGAACCCGGCACCGAAGTTGTCGACGCGCCGGATGGCGGTCGTCTTGGACGGGTTGGACGAGCCCCACTCGGAGTTGCCCGAGGCGTAGCACAGCCGGTTGAGGATCACGACCGCGTTCGGATCCATCTGGATGTAGCGGTCGACGTAGTACTCGCCGTAATACTTCGTGTTGGAGTTGCCCTTGCCGTATGCGGCGTTGAGCCCCATCCCGTCCTTGGTCATGCGCTGGAAGGCGCCGTAGGGGCTGGGATAGCCGTTCCCGTGACCGAGGTAGATCAGCAGGTTCGCGCCCTGCGCCGCAGCCCGGACTCGGGACCACGTCGCGTAGGGACTGTAGATCTCGCTGACGGAGGCGCCGTACGAGCGGGCCAGCCTGGCGTAGCTGCGAGCGCTGTCGCGGTACTTGCCGGTGCTGGAACCGACGGGACCGACCACGACGACGACCTTGATGGCGGCCGCCGCCCGGGTGTCCCGGGGAGCCGCCAGAGCGCCGAAACCGGCGACCAGTGCGGCGATGAGTGCGGTGACGATCACGCGGTGGGTGAGGTGGACGGACGCCCGCTGGGCGCCGATACGAACTGGCAACGACGTGCCTCCTCCCTGCCGGAACATCGCGTGGGGGCACGCGATGGACGGTGGTGCTATGCCGCCGACGGCAGGAGCGAGGCGCGTGGGCTGGGCGGACGAACCGCGATGGCGCGGTCGGTGGGGGCCCTCGATCCCGGGTGAGCCGGCACGAGGCCGTCGAGGCGATGTCTCGACGGTGACAGGGTTCCTGCCGTGGGGGGCGGCGTCTTCGATTGGGCCTGTCTATCGATGGCGGTGGGGGCCTCGAGAGGGAGTATGGCAGCGTCGCACAAGCCCCGTCCCCCGCCAGAGGTCCCGTCGAGCCCCTGACCCCCGTGCACGCCTGCGCGATCGCGGTGCCGGCACGCACCGCAGGTAGTGGGCAGATTTCGGCTATAGTCCGGACGGCCGACGGACGGCAGCACGACATCCCTCGTGCGCTCTCCGGCGCCGCCGTCGCGCTCCGCGGATCCGCCCCGCGACGGCAGGGATCCACGCAGGAGCGACATCCTTGACCTTCGACACGCTCGGCCTGTCGGCCGACCTCATCGAGATGGTGGCCGCCGAGGGCTACGTCACGCCGACGCCCGTCCAGGCCGCGGCCATCCCGTTCGTCCTGCAGGGACGCGACGTCCTGGCGGCGGCCCAGACCGGGACCGGCAAGACGGCCGCCTTCACCCTGCCGATCCTCGATCGACTGCGAGGGCAGGCGAACTCGTCCTTCTCACCGGCCCGCCATCCGGTGCGCGCCCTCATCCTCGTGCCCACCCGCGAGCTCGCGATGCAGGTCGACGAGGCCGTGCGCACGTACGGGCGTACCGTGCCGCTGCGGTCGACGGTCGTGTACGGCGGCATCCCCATGGATCCGCAGATCAAGGCGCTGCGTGCCGGCGTCGAGATCCTGACCGCGACGCCGGGGCGACTGCTCGATCTCGTCGGCCAGAAGGTCGCGAACCTCGGCCAGGTCGAGATCCTCGTCCTCGACGAGGCGGACCGGATGCTCGACATGGGCTTCCTGCCCGATATCCAGCGGATCATCGAGCTGCTGCCGGCCAAACGCCAGAACCTGATGTTCTCGGCCACCTTCTCGGACGACATCCGCCGGCTGTCCGGGACCATCCTGCGGGATCCAGAGACCGTCGAGGTCGCGCCTCGCAACACGACCGTCGAGGGCATCCGTCAGCTCGTCTACCCGGTCGACCGTGACCGCAAGGAAGAGCTGCTGGCCCACCTGATCCGCGCCGGCGACCTGCACCAGGTGCTGGTGTTCACGAGGACGAAGCTCGCCGCGTCACGGCTGGCGTCGCGCCTGGACAGGGCGGGGCTCGAAGCGGTCGCCATCCACAGCGACCGATCACAGCCCGAACGCACGCGGGCCCTCGAGGGCTTCAAGTCGGGCGACATCCGCGTGCTCGTGGCGACCGACGTGGCCGCCCGTGGCCTCGACATCGAGGACCTGCCCGCGGTCGTGAACTTCGAGCTCCCGTGGAACCCGCAGGACTACATCCACCGGATCGGCCGGACCGGGCGGGCGGGCGCCACGGGCGCGGCGATCAGCCTCGTCTGCATCGACGAGGTCGAGCTGCTGCGAGGCATCCAGCGGATGCTCAAGAAGGCGATCCCGTGGACGGTCGAGGACGGGTTCATCCCGGATCGATCGGTCGAGCCGCGCCCGCTCGGGATGCGTTCCGGGCATGCCCACGTCGGGCGCGAGCACCATGCTCACCGCAAGCCGGTCCGACAGCGTTCGGGCGCGGGCGCCGGCTCGGGCGGCTCCGGGCGCCGGTCGCGAGGACGACGCTAGGTCAGGGCGCCCCGGTCTCCGCGACCTCCTGCTGGACCATCGCGGCGCCCGGGAAGAAGAACCCGAGCATGAGGTCGCACGCGACGCTCTCGACCGTGTAGCGGTTGACGAGGGCGATATGACCGACCGGCGTGAGCGGCGCCCCGGGACCGCTGTCCGAGCGCAACCCGATGCTGACGTCTCGGAGCTGGATGAACTCGCCGCTGGGGCGTGTCAGGGCGCGGCCCGGGTCGAACCCGGGCAGGGTCGGCATCTCGCCTTCGAGCGTGTAGGGGCCGACCTCGAGCCGGATGCCGTGCCACTGGGCGTGGACCGGCACGCTCGGGTCGTCGTCGCAGATGACGATGAGCACGTCGTCGCTGGGGATCGACATGTCGGCGGCCGGGCGCGCCGTGGAATCGAATGCCTGCCACTGGACGCCGGCGAGCGGCAGGGCTCCGGCCTGCTCGAGGGCATCGCGGACGTGTCCCTCACGCGCGAGGACGCCCTTCGCGACCCCCTCGGAGATGTAGGCGTCGACTCGGATCGGCATGCTGGCCCCGCAAGCGAACCCCAACCGTGCGGCCCCGGCGCGTGCACGACAAGTCGCCTATGCGTACTGGCCGGGACCGGTACCGCGCCGCACCCGGGAACGGTCAGCGGCGCTCGGGGCAGCGGCAGGCGGTGTCTCGGGGGGTGAGCGCCAGTCGGAGCAGCGAGCGGACGATCGGTGCCGGATCGGCCCGGCTCTGGTTGGTCAGGACGGCGATCGCGATGCCCTGGTCGGGCAGGTAGCGGACCGCCGATCGGAACCCGAGCAGGCGGCCGGAATGCCCGACCGACGGCCGACCGTCGATCTCGAGCGCCTGGACGCCATAGCCGTACGGGATCGCCGACTTGGCCGCGGCGGTCCGGCGGACGTCGACCATCGCCTTGAGGTATGCCGGCGCGAGGACCTCCCCGCCGTACAGTGCGTGCGCCCACATCGCGAGATCGCGGGCGTTCGAGGCGAACCCGCCTGCGGCACCGGCGGCCGTCACGACCGATGTGAACGGGACCCGCGCGGTGCCGTCGGACAGGTCGATCGCCTTCGCCGTGCGTCCGGCCGACGCGAAGCGATAGCCATGGGCGACGTCCTTCAACGCTCGTTCCTCGGGCTGGTACCACGTCCGTCCGAGGTCCAGCGGGAGCAGGAACCGGGCCCGCACCTGGTCGGCGAGCGGCGCCTTGCCGACGGCCTCGGCGAGCATGCCGAGCACGAGGTAGTTCGTGTTCGAGTAGTGCCAGCCCTTGCCCGCTTCGAAGTAGGCCTTGCCCACGTAGCGCAGCGCCTGGGCCGCACGCCAGGTGCGCGCAGGCCGGACGAGCAGCTGGCGGTCGATCGACGGGTGGAAGAAGTAGTCGCGCAGGCCGCTCGTGTGATCGAGCAGCTGGCGGACCTTCACCTTCGTCGACACCTTCTTGACGCCCGGCAGGTAGTGCCGGACCGGGGCGTCGAGGTCGAGGCGGCCCTCCTCGGCGAGCGCCATGATCAGCGCGGCCGTGAACGTCTTGCTGACGCTCGCGATCGCGAACGACGTCGAGCGGGTGACGGCGGACTTGCCGCCGATGTCGGCCATGCCGCTGACGCCGAGCCACGTCGAGCCGTCGGGCAGGACGATGGCGACCGAGATGCCGGGGATCGCGTAGCGGTCGCGGAGCCGGTCCAATCGGCTCTGGAGCGCCAGCCTGGTCGCCGGAGCGAGACGCGGCCGGGTGATGGAGGCCGGCGGATCGGCGACCGGCGGGGCACCGGCGATGGGCGCGGGACCGGGCGACCCGGCGGGCGATGCGGACGCCGACGGGCTCGGCTCCGTGGCTGGCGTCGGCGACGGGCCGACGCTCGCCGACGGTCGCGCGGGGGTCGAGGACGGTCGCGCGGGGGTCGCGCGGGGCGCGTCGGGGGACGGGTCCGTAGCCGCCAGCTGGGGAGCGCGCGGCGCCGGCACGAGCGGACCGAGCGCGACGGTCGCGACGGCAGCCGATAGCGCGATCGGGAGGATCAGGAGGGCCCGCCGGATCCCGGCCCGGCGTGGCCGGGTCTCGGCCATTGCAGCGGGCACGATACCGCGGACCCCGGACCGCTACCATCCCCCGGTGCCCCTCTGCACGGTCCGCCCTTGAACGCCGCCGCCCTGCTGCGTGCAGTCGGGCTGCTTGCCGACGGGCCGGTCGTGTGGGGCCGACCCGTGCCGGCACGTGGTCCGGGCGTGTTCGTCGTCGAGCTGACCGCACCGCGACCGCGTGCGCCGATCGAGCTGACCCGGGTCGGCAAGTGGATCGAGCGCGTGCCCGGGCTGATGCTGGACGGCGAGCGACCGGCATCGCGTGCACTCTCGGCACGCCTCGCGTCGTTCTGGCTGCCCTCGCAGACGGTGCTGTACGTCGGCGTGTCCACGGCATCGGTGGGGGCGCGGGTCGCGGCGATGCAGCGGACGGAGCTCGGCGATCGACGGCCGTACGCCGGCGGGCACTGGCTGCATGCGCTCGACGGCGACGTCGTCGCCTCGCTCCGCGTCTGGTGGACGGAGACCGGGGCGACCGAGGAGTACGAGGACGCCCTCCTCGCGACGTTCGCCGAGGACGTCCCCGCCGAGGACCTCGCGGCGCTGCCCGATCGATCGGTCGTCCTGCCGTTCGCCAACCTGCGCCGGCCGACCGGCGAACGCCGGGCATCGGGGCTGGCGGGATCGCTGCTGCCTGAGGTCCCGGAGCCGGCGCCACCGTCGACGCGCGTCGTGGTCGTGCCCGACGGCGATGCGGAGGGCGCCCGAGGCGAACCGCCGGAGCGTCGCCGGAGGTCGCCGGCGGCGGCGAAGGCGCCTGCGCCGTCGCGGTCCGCGTCAAGGAAGGCCGCATCCGCACCGGTCACCCTCACCGCCGAGGGCGTCGACCGGCTGCGGGTGGAGCTCCGCGAGCTGACCCAGGTCCGCCGCCCCGAGGTCATCGCCCGGATCCGGACCGCCAAGGAGCTGGGCGACCTGAAGGAGAACGCCGACTACACCGCCGCGCGTGAGGAGCAGTCGTTCCTGGAGGGTCGGATCCAGGCGCTCGAAGCGCGGTTGCGGGACGTCGTCATCGCCGAGGCGCCGTCGGCCGGCGCCGGCGCCGACATCGGTTCGCGGGTGACCGTGGAGGTCGACGGCGAAGTCGAGACGTACACGCTCGTCGGCTCGTTCGAGTCCGCTCCTTCGGCCGGTCGGCTGTCGGCAGCGTCACCGGTCGGCCGGGCGATGCTCGGCGCGGAGGCAGGGGACGAGGTGACGGTCGAGACGCCGCGCGGACCGGTGGCGTACCGCGTGGTCTCGGTCGAGTAGCGACCTCCGACCGAGGCTCGACTAGGCCTTGGGGCCGTCGACCAGCTTGTGCTCGACCGCATACAGCGCGGCCTGCGTGCGCGACGCCAGCCCGAGCTTGCCGAGGATGTTCGACACGTACGTCCGGGCCGTCCGCTCGGTGATGAACAGCTCGGTGCCGATCTCCTTGTTGCTCATGCCCTGGCCGAGCAGGCGGAGCACGTCCTTCTCGCGGTCGGTCAGCGGCTCGGCCAGCGCCTCCTGGGGCGACTTCTTGGCCCGCATCCGCTCGGCGAGCAACCGCGCGACCGCCGGGTCGAGGTGGACCTCGCCGGCGTACGCGGCGCGCACCGCGGCGGCGACCTCCTCGGCCTCCGCATCCTTGAGCACGTATCCGGACGCGCCGGCCTCGAGCGCGGAGGTGACCTTCTCCTCCTCGATGAACGAGGTCATCGTCACGATCTCGGTCTCGGGGCGCTCGGCCTTGATGCGGCCGATGGCGGTCACGCCGTCCATGTTCGGCATCAGCAGGTCCATGAGCACCACGTCGGGTTCCAGTCGGCGGGCCATCGCGACACCCTCGGAACCGTCGGCAGCCTCGCCGACGACCTCGATGTCGGCCTGGAGGTCGAAGAACATCTTGAGCCCCATCCGGACGACGGAGTGGTCGTCCACGATCAGGACACGGATCGGCGAGGTTTCGGTCACATCGGCTCCTGGCGCAGCTGTGGGCACCGTTGACGGGAAGAGCGCTTCGGGGGGCGTCACGGAGTCTAGCAAAGGACCGTCGGTCCGCCCTCAGGCTGCGCCGGAGGCGGGATGCGAGCCTGGGCCGTGGGTCGTCGCCAGGACCGCGGCGACCAGCTCGGCGGGACGGAACGTCTTGCGCACGAAACCATCGGCTCCGCTGTGGATCACGTCGGCCTCGAGCGTGTCCGACCAGCCCATCGCGAGGATGCGCACCGACGGCAGCTGCGCGCGCAGGCTTGAGATGAACGCGATGCCGCCGTCGACCTCGGGGAGCCGCGGGTCGACGATGACGACGTCCGGTTGGTGATCGATGGCGAGATCGAGGGCCGGCCCGACCTGGCCGGCGCTGGCGACGACCATGCATCGGCCACCGATGCTGAGGAGACCGGCGAGGCTCTCTCGCACCCGGTCATCGGCGTCGACGACCAGGACGCGGAGCGGGCCGTCGTACCGGGGACTGGGTTGAGACATGGCCCCATGGTGGGGCTCCGGGGGTGGTGGAGGAAGAGACCTTCGCCGGGGGCAAGTGTCGGCAGAACGACAGGTCCGCCTACGTCATCCGTCGCGGATCGGGGCGGGGTCAAGCGCGCTGCCCGCCCGCGGGATGCCGGTCGCCGCGGCCAGCCCGGCGAGCACACCGGGCTCCATCACAACCTCGATCGTGGTCCCCTCGCCGGGCTTGCTCGTACACGAGAAGTGCGCGCCGACCCGCTCGGACCGGGCGCGCATGCCGGCCAGCCCGAGATGCCCGTCGGGGACGCCCTCGGGGTCGAACCCCTTGCCGTCGTCTTCGACCCGGAGGCGGGCGCCGCCCTCGTAGTGGCGGACGTCGACCCTGACCTGCCGTGCCGCGGCGTGCTTCACGACGTTGTGGAGCGCCTCCTGGGCGATGCGGTACAGGACCTCCTCGGCCGGCAGCGGCAGGCGGTCGGTCAGGTCGCTCTCGACGACGATCGGCAGCCCGAGCCGGCCCTGGAGGGCCGACGCGTGCGTCTTGAGCGCGCGCACGAGGCCGTCCTGCTCGAGGTTCCCGGGCCGGAGCTCGAAGATCAGGGCCCGCATCTCGGCGAGGGCCTCGCGCTGCAGCTCGCGCAGCTGGGTCAGCTGCTCGCGCGCCGCGTCGGGGTCGCGGTCCAGCAGCATCTCGACCGAGCGGGTGACGAGCGTCATCGAGAACAGCGCCTGCGTGACCGAGTCGTGCAGCTCCCGGGCGAGGTGCGCGCGCTCCTCGCCGGCGGCCAGCTCGCCGGCCTGTCGGCGAAGCTCGCTCTCGAGCCGGGCCTGGTCGCTGACGTCGCGGCTCGCACCCTGGATGCCGGCGAACGCGTCGCCGTCCGTGATCCCGATGGCCCGCACGTCGACCGGCACCATCCGGCCGTCGGCGCCGCGCAGGACGAGGTTGGCCTGCTGCTCGCGATCGGGGTCGGCGACGAGCTCCGCCCAGCGGTTGCCCGCGAGCGGCATCGTGGTCTGGTCGACGAGCGATGAGAAATGCTGGCCGATGACGTCGGCCGAGTGGTACCCGAGGAGGCGCTCGACGGCATCCGACAGGAACGTGAAGCGGCCCTCGGCGTCGGTCGAGAACACGATGTCCGGCGAGTTCTGGACGAGGAACCGGTAGCGCTCCTCCGACTGGCTGAGCTCGCGCTCGAGGCGGAGCCGTTCGGAGATGTCGCGGGCCACGCCGTTGATGCCGACCAGCTCGCCATCGTCGACCTTGCCCAGGACGTTGATCTCGAGCTCGCGCGGTGCGCCCGACCCGTCGAGGAAGTCCATGCGGATGGAGTGGACCGTCGTCGGATCGGCGAGGACCGCTTCGTAGCTGGCGGCCGCCGCGGCCTCCCAGCCCGGCGCGACGCGCTCGAAGAACGGGCGCCCCAGGCTGCTCTCCAGATCCCAGCCGAGCATCGTGAAGGCCCGATCTGAAAGGAACGTGTAGCGGCCTTCGGCGTCGGTCGCGAAGACCATGTCGGGCGACGATGACGCGAGGTTGCGGTAGCGATCCTCGGACGCCCGCAGGTCGCGCTCGAGCCGGTCGCGCTCGCGCATGTCGCGGACCGACCCGTTGGCCCCGGCGAACGCGCCCGCCTCGTCCAGGCTGGCCAGCGCGATGAATTCGGCGGGGACCGCCGAACCGTCGCGATGCTGGAGGTTGAGCCTGCCACGGACCTCCTGGTGCTGCGACTGGAGGGCGGCCGTCCAGTCGATCTCGGCGACGTCCTGCGACAATTCGTGGACGAGCGCGCCGAAGTGCTGGCCGATCAGCTCGTCGGGTCGGAAGCCGGTCAGCCGCTCGACCGCGTCCGACAGGAACGTCAGGCGGGCGTCCGCGCCCATCGACCAGATGAGGTCTGGCGCGTTCTGGACGAGGTAGCGGTAGCGCTCCTCCGACTCGCGCAGCTCGCGTTCGAGACGGGCCCGTTCGGACACGTCGCGGACCGTGCCCTGGGCGCCGACCCATGCGCCATCCTCGAAGACGCCGGCCGTCGTGACCTCGGCGGCGAACGTCGAGCCGTCATGCCGGACCAGGACCAGCGGGACCCGCTCGATGAGGTCCGGGTCGCGGCCCACGGCCTGGAACGCCTCGCGGGCGATCGGCATCGAATCGGGGTGGGTCAGGAAGCCGAAGTGCTCGCCGACGATCTTCTCGATCGGCCAGCCGAAGAGCGCGGCGCCCGAGTCGGCCATGAACGTGAAGACACCGTCGCCGTCGGCACGCCAGATGACGTCGGGCGTCGTCTGGACCAACCCGCGGAAGCGCGCCTCCTCGTGGGTGACCCGCGCGAGCAGGTTCGAGTTGGTCAGCGCGATCGCGGCCTGGTCGGCGAGACCCTGGAGCAGGTCGAGGTCGTCGGCCTCGAACGCCCGTGGCTCGGCGGTCGAGATCGCGAGCGTCCCGATGACGTCGCCCCCGGGGGCTCGCAGCGGCGCGGCGGCCATACCGACGAGACCCATCCGGCGGGCCACGTCCTGGTCGTCGGGCTCGTGCGGGATCCGCGGATCGGTCATGTAGTCCGACGTCCAGACGGGCACGCCGTCCTGGGCCGCAAGGCCATTGATGCCGCCACCGAGCGGGAACCGCATGCCCATGAGCCAGCCGCGGACCTCGGCGTCGGCGCCGCCGGCGACCACGACCGGGATCAGGTAGCCGCCGGTCGGGGCCATCCGCGTCAGGTGTGCACCATCGGTCTCGAGGAGCCGCTTCGCGTCCTCGACGACGCGCTCGAGGACCTCGTCCGGGTCGCGCAGGGCGGCGATGCGAGCCGTGATGTCGCGCAGCGAGCGCTCGGTCTCGGCCCGGCGGGCGAGGGCCACGCGCGAGCGCTCGAGCTCGTCGATGAGCCTCGCATTGGTGATCGCGATCGCGGCCTGCTCGGCGAGGCTGCCCAGGACCGTGGCATCGAGCTCGTCGAAGGAATCGGGATCGTGGCTGATGACCTCGATCGCGCCGAGCGGTCCGGCCTCGCCGATGATCGGCGCGGCGATCAGGTCGCGCACCGACGAGAGCTCGGCCAGCGAGTCGGTCAGGTCGTCGTGCTCGAACTCGGCCGTGCTGTAGTCGCCGACGTGGATGACCCGTCGCTCGGCCACGGCCTTGCCGGACACGCCCTGCCCGAGCCGGAGGCTGTTCATCTTGAGCGCCTCGCGCTGCTCGATGGGCAGGCCTGCGTCGTATGCCCAGATCAGGCGCTCGCGCTCGGGGTCGTACTGGTCGATGACCGCACCGTCGGCACGGAGCAGCCGCCGCGCCTGGTCGACGACGTCCTGGAGGACCTCGTCCGGTTCGCGCAGCGCGGTGATGCGCGTGGCGATCTGGCGCAGGCTGCGCTCCGCATCGGCACGCCGCTCGACGTCGGTCTGCGAGCGCGCCAGCGCCTCCATCAGGTTGGCGTTCACGATCGCGATCGAGGCGTGGGTCGCGAGCGCCGACAGCGTCTCGACGTCGGCGTCGGTGTAGGCCCCGGGCGCACGCGAGACGACCGAGAGCACGCCGAGCGGCCGCGCGTCCTCGCCCGTCAGCGGGACGGCGATCACCGCCCGGATGCCAGCCTCCGTGATGAACGCCTCGATGCCCGGCGTGGTGTGGAACCGATCGTCGGCGAGGTAGTCGTCGGTCATGTACGCGCGCTGCTCGGCGAAGGCCAGCCCGGCTACCGCCTGGCCCGGCTTGAGGCCGTCGCTCTTGCCCCAGTCGGGGACGTTGCGCATCGCGTCGCCCGCGGAGTAGGCCCACAGCAGCGATCTCGTTTCCTCGTCCCACAAGTCGATCCGGGAGCCATCCGACTCGAGCAGCCGGGCGGCGTCGACGACGATCCGGTCGAGCACCTCGGTCGGATCGAGGATCGACGACACGCGGACGGCGATCTCGCGCAGCGTCCGCTCGGCGTCGGCACGACGGGCGTTCTCCTCGCGCGACCGCTCGAGCTCGGCGATGAGGGTGACGTTGGCGATCGCGACCGCCGCCTGGTCCGCGAGCCCGGTCAGGACCGCGCCATCCTGCTCGTCGAACGCGTCCTCCCGGTCGGAGTACGCGGTGATGGCGCCGATGACCTCGCCGCGGCTGAGCAGCGGCGCGGCGATCACCGACCGGGTGCCGCTCTCGCGCACGAAGTCGTCGCGTTCCGGGGTGTGCGCGAAGCGCTGGTCGGCGACGTAATCGCCGGTCCACTCGACCTTGCCGGTCCGCAGCGTCAGCCCGGACACGCCCGCATCGAGCTCGAGCTCGACGTCCTCGAGGAACCGTTCGTTCTCGATCAGCCGCTCGTCGGTGTGGCGGTACGCGCCACCCGAGGCCTGGACCTGGTCGATGAGGTCGATCATCGCGCCGCCCGACCGGAGCAGCCGGGTCGCGGCGTCGACGACGGCCTGCAGGATCTCGTCCTTGTCGCGCATCGCGCTGACGCGCGCCGCGATCTCGCGCAGCGTCCGCTCCGCCTCCGCGGTCCGTGCGAGGGCCGCCCGCGAGTCGGCGAGCTCGGTGATCAGGCGCGCATTGGTGATCGCGATGGCGGCCTGGCCGGTCAGCGCTCGGATGAGCGTCGCGTCGGCGTCGTCGAACGCGTCGGGCCGGACCGCGTAGACCTCGATCACGCCGAGCGGCCCCTGTTCGCCGGTGATCGGCGCCGCGATCATCGAGCGGAAGCCGGTGCGGCGGTAGAACTCGCTGTTCTCGGGCCCCGGCGGGAAGAGCGACGGGAGGTCGTCGCCGGCGACGACGACGCGGTCCTCGGCGACGGCCACGCCGGTCGCGCCCTCCCCGACCGAGATCCAGAGCTTGGCTCGCTCCTCGTCGCTGAACAGCCGGCCGAGGCCGTCGTCGTACGCCCAGCGCAACAGACCGGTCGGCGGGTCGAGCAGGTCGAGGATGGCGCCCTCACCGCCGACCAGCCGGCTTGCCAGCTCGACCACCTCCTGGAGGATCTCGGCCGGGTCGCGCAGGGCGGTGATGCGAGCGGCGATCTCGCGGAGGGCCTGTTCCGCCTCCGCCCGGAGCTGGAGGTCGCCGCGCGAGCGGTCGAGCTCCTGTCGCGAGCGGTCGAGCTCCCCGATGAGCCTGGCGTTCGCCATCGCGCTGGCGGCATGCTCGGCGAGGGACCGGACGAGCGCGATCTGGGCCGCGTCGAACGCATCGACTCGCCGCGAGAACGCACCGAGCGCCCCGAACACCTCGTCCCCAGCGACGAGCGGCGCGACGACCATCGACATGATGCCGAGGTCATCGACCACTCGGTCCGTCCGGGAGGCGTGCCGGAACGACTCGTCGCGGCGGTAGTCGCGGGTCATCACCACGGCACGGTCGGCGACGGCACGACCGAACATGCCGACGCCCGGCGCGAGGTCGATGGCCCGGATCCACTCGCGCGTCCGCGCGCGCTTGATCCCGGCATCGTGCGCGAACTTGAGGTGGCCGGTGGCGGGATCAACGAGGTAGACCATCGCGCCGTCCACTTCGAGGAGTCGCGCGGTCTCCTCGACCGCGGCAATGAGCAGCCGGTGGATCAGGGCGTCGCCGCCATCGGGCTCGGGCGAGCGCGCGGGACGCGGGCCCGTCGACGCGGTCTCGGCCTTGGCCTTGGTCTTGGCCGGTGCGGACGCAGCAGGCTTCGATCGCTTGACGGGCGGACTGGACGGCTCGGGCGACGGCGTGGAAGCGCGTCGACGTCGGGACGGGGCGGTCATCGGCCGTGAGGATACGCCGCACTGCCGAACACGGGGCATCGACGTTCGGCCGTCGCGGCTACGTCATCCGGCCGAGGGGCTCCGTCGACGAGCGGCGACGATGACGCAGGGCCGAGCGTCCGGCCGATTCGGCGTCCCTTGCCGGGGGCCAGGCGGGAGTGTGGCACGGGACCATGCATCCACGAACCGGACACCACCCGGCCCACCGCAGTTACGAGGTCCCGACACAGATGTTCGCCACTCGAACGCCGCTCCGCGCTTCCGACGTCGTCATCCGCGCCGCGATCGTCGCGCTCGCGATCACCACCGGGTACATCCACCTGAAGCTGGGTGGCCTGCTGTTCACGCTGAACGCCCTGGGCTACTTCACCGCCGCCGTGGCGATGGTCATCCCGCTGGCGCTCGCGGTCCGCTTCCGCTGGTTCATCCGCCTCGGCCTCATGGGCTACGCGGCGACCACGATCCTCGGCTGGGCGATCCAGGGCCCGTACTACCAGACCGCGTACATCGCGAAGGGCATCGAGGTCGCGCTGATCGCGCTCGTCGCCATCGACTTCGCCCGCATGGACGGCAACCCGGTCGCTGTCGTCAAGCGCGAGCTGGCCAGCCTGACCGCCCTCGTGGCCCGCAACCGCGGCGCCGCCGGCGCCGGCGCCTGATCCGTCGTATCGTTCTCGTACCACTCGCCACGAACCTCCGCCGAGCCGCGTCGATCGACGCGGCTCGTCGCGTGCCCGAAGGAGCCCACCGCATGAAGCGTCTCGTCCTGGGTCTCGGCCTCGCCGCCGTCGCCCTCCTCACCATCGCCTGTTCCGGCGGCACGTCGACGGCACCCGCCACCGGCGCGCCGGCCAGCCCCGGCAGCTCGCCTGCGGCCGGCGACGGCGTCGTCATCGTCGCGAAGGACCTCGCGTTCACGCCGACCACGGTCACGATCCCGGCCGACACGGCGACCGACATCGTCCTCGACAACCAGGAGGACGTCCCGCACAACATCGCGATCAAGGATGGCTCCGGCGCCACCGTCTTCAAGGGCGAGATCATCAACAAGGGCCAGGTCACGAATGCCGTGCCGGCGCTGGCCGCCGGTGCGTACCAGTTCTGGTGCGAGGTCCACCCGAACATGACCGGGACGCTGACCGCGAGCTAACCCCCGCCCACGCGAACCCTCCTACCCGACGACCCCGGCCCTCATCGAGGAGGCCGGGGTCGTTCCTTCTGTACCCTAGAGAGACGATGCTCGAGATCGTCGATCTGGCGAAACGCTATGGACCGGTGGTCGCGCTCGACGGCGCGAGCTTCGAGGCGCGGCCCGGCCGGGTGGTCGGGTTCCTCGGGCCGAACGGCGCCGGCAAGACCACGACGATGCGGTGCATCTTCGGCCTGGTCAGACCCGACCGTGGGGAGGTCCGCTGGGAGGGCGCGCCGGTCGGCCGCGACGCCCGCCTCCGCTTCGGCTACATGCCCGAGCAGCGCGGTCTGTACCCGCGGATGCGGGTCGGCGAGCAGATGAGCTACTTCGCCCAGCAGCACGGGCTGTCGGGCCGCGACGCGAACGCCGCAGCGACGCGCTGGCTCGAACGGATGGGCCTCGGCGACCGCGCCAAGTCCAAGCTCGAGGAGCTGTCGCACGGCAACCAGCAGCGCATCCAGCTGGCCGTCGCCCTCGCCCACGACCCGGAGCTGCTGGTCCTCGACGAGCCCTTCTCCGGGCTCGACCCGATCGGCGTGGCGACGATGACCGAGGTCATCCACGAGCGCGCGGCTGCGGGCGTCGGGGTCGTGTTCTCGAGTCACCAGCTCGACCTCGTCGAGGACGTCTGCCAGGACGTGGTGATCATCGCCCGGGGCCGGATCGTTGCCGCCGGTGCGATCGACGAGCTCAAGTCGCGATCGGGACGGCGCCACCTCGAGGTCGAGGTCGTCGGGTCCGACGGCACGTGGCTCGACGGCGACGGCTCGCTCACGGTCCTCGAGCGTGCCGGCGACCGCGTGAAGCTGTTGGTGCGTGACGACGTCGACCTCGACGCGATGCTGGTTCGAGCTCGCGCCGCGGGCGAGGTCCGCACGTTCGCCTACCAGCCGCCCAAGCTGTCGGAGCTGTTCATGGAGGCGATCACGCCGGCGACGCCGGTCGGCGCCGGGGAGGACGCTCGATGAGCCGCTGGCGGAGCGTCTGGCTGGTCGCGAAGCGCGAGATCATCGAGCGCGGGCGAAGTCGCGGGTTCATCTTCTCGGTGGTCTTCACGACGCTGCTCGTGGTCGGTTCGTTCGTCGTCCCGAGCATCCTGTTCGGCGACGAGGACACCACGGTGATCGGCATCGTCGAGCCGGCGCCGCCGGGCCTCGACGCGGCGATCCTGGCGACGGCCGCGCAGGTCGAGCAGCAGGTCGCGGTCGAGACGTATCCCGACGCGGTCGCGGCCGACGCCGCCCTGGAGGCCGAAACGGTCGATGCCGTGGCCGAGATCCCGGCGGACCTCTCGTCGTCGGGCGAGATCCGCTTCGCCGAGGAGCCCGATCAGGTCGCGAGCCAGATCGTGTCGGCGGCCGTCGTCGCGCTCCGCGTGCAGGCCGTCATGACCGAGTCGGGGGTCGACCCCGGGGCGTTGGCCGGCGCCCAGGTGACGCCGACGGTCGAGTCGCTCGACCCGCAGACCGAGGCCGACGAGTCGCGCTTCCTGTTCGCCAACATCGGGGCGGTGCTGATCCTCGTGGCGATCTTCAGCTTCGGTTTCACGGTGCTCACCGGCGTCGTGGAGGAGAAGCAGAGCCGCGTCGTGGAGGTGGTCCTGTCGACCGTCCGGCCACGCGATCTGCTGATGGGCAAGGTCCTCGGGATCGGTGTCCTCGGCCTGGTCCAGCTGCTGGTGTTCGTGGTCGCGGCACTCGGGGCGGCGGTCGCCACCGACCGGTTCACGCTGCCCGCGACGACCCCCTATGCGATCGCCCTGCTCGTGATCTGGTTCATCCTCGGATACACGCTGTACTCGACGGCGCTGGGCTTCCTGGGGGCGCTCGCGTCGCGCATGGAGGAGGCCTCGAACGCGTCGACCCCGGTCACGATGATCGCGATGATCAGCTACTTCGTGGCGGTCTTCTCGGTGATCAACGATCCGGACGGCCCGGTCGCCACGATCGCGACGTTCGTCCCGGCATCGGCCCCGTTCGTGGTGCCGCTGCGGGCGGCCTTCGACGCGATCAGCCCGATCGAAGTGCTTATCTCGATCGTCCTGACCGTCGTCGCGATCTGGGTGCTGTTCACGATCGGCGCTCGCGTGTACGCGGGGGCCGTGCTCCAGACGGCAGGCCGGATGAAGCTGCGCGACGCCTGGCGGTCGGCCGGGGAGTAGCCACAGCCGCGTGCCTCAGTCCAGGGGCTCGAACAGCCCCGGCAGGCCGCCGGCGTGCCAGAACACGATGCGCTCGCCGGCCCAGGCCCCCGACCGGACGGCCGCGACGAGACCGGCCAGCGCCTTGGCCGTGTAGATCGGGTCGACGAGGATCGCCTCGGTCCGGGCGAGGAGCGCGGCGGCCTCCGCTGCGGCCGCGGTCGGTCGGCCGTAGCCGTCGCCGAGCTGGCTCTCGTCGAGCTCGATGTCGGAGACCTCGATCGACCCGCCGAGGCGCCCGACCGTCTCGGCGATGAGCGGGCGCAGCTCCGCGGCGGGTCGGGCCACGACGACGCCGGTCACGCGCGTCGGCGGGCGGACCCCCACGAGCAGACCGGCCTGGGTCCCGCCGGTCGCCGACGGCAGAACGATCCGGTCGATCGCGAGCCCGACCTCGTCCGCCTGGGCGGCCACCTCGCGACCGGCCAGCAGCTGACCCCACACGCCGACCACCGACGAGCCACCGGTACCGATGACGTACGGGTGGCCGCCCGCGGCTTCGATTTCCTCCGCCACGCGTCGCACCATCGCGTCGCGGTCAGCCCGATCGGCGGTGGCGAGCTGGTGGATCGTCGCCCCGAGCGCCCGGGCGACAAGGATGCCGGGCCCGGGTGCCTCGGCCGGCGGACCCGACAGCACGAGGTGCACCGCCAGGCCGGCCCTGACCCCGGCCGCCGCGGTCAGGCGGGCGTGGTTGGACCAGCGCCGCCCGCTGGTGACGAGCGTGTCGCAGCCCTCGGCGAGCGCCGCCCCGACGAGGAACTCCAGGTTGCGCAGCTTGTTGCCGCCGAACGCCAGCGGCAACAGGTCCTCGCGCTTGATCCAGACCTCCGTCCCGCCATCGAGGGCCGCCGAGAACCGAGGCAGTGGGTGGAGCGCTGACGGCGCATCGATCAGCCGGAACCTGGGCGGCGAGGTCATCGGCGCGATGGTAGCGACCTATCATCGGCCCATGCCCGAGCCCGTCGAACCCGCCACCCACCTCGGCCTGCCGGCCTGGGGCTTCGTGTTCCCCGGTCCGTTGCGCGACGAGCTCACGGCGCTCGCGCTGGATGGGACGAAGGTCGCGACGGCTGGTCTGGCGGTCGACTACGTCGTCGACGGCGACTTCCCGTCACGACCCGGTGATCGAGAGGTCCTGCTCGACTCCGACGGTCGACCGGTGGCCGTCATCGAGATCACGCGCGTGGATCTGTCGACGATCGCCCTGGTGAGCGACGAGTTCGCCCGGGCCGAGGGCGAGGGCTACGCCGATGCCCGAGCATGGCGGGTCTCGCACGAGCGCTTCTGGAACGGCTACATCGACGACCTTCGGGCCGGGCTCCACGACCCGGCCTTCGAGCTCACCGACTCGACCGTCGTCGTGTGCGAGTGGTTCCGCGTCGTCGAGCGCCTCGACGGGTCCGGGTGATGGCGACCCGGGTCACGCCCGCCGACCGCGTCACGACCGTCGGCCAGCATGCCGGCATGGAGCGCTCGATCGCGATCTCGCGACCGACGGTCGGATCGGAGCGGCTGTATTCGTCGATCGTCTCGACGGCGCCCGGCGACAAGACGCGAGTCCACCACCACGGCGACTGCGAGACGTCGATCTACATCGTATCGGGCACCGCCCGCTATACGTGGGGCCCGAGCGGGCTGGAGCACGAGATGTCGGCCGCGACCGGGGATTTCGTGTACATCCCTGCGGATGAGATCCATGTCGAGGAGAACGCCAGCACGACCGAGCCGCTGGTCGTCGTCCTGACGCGGAACTGCCCGGACTCGCATGTCGTGTACGTCGATGGCGGCCCCGACGGTGCCGACGACGTGCCCGCGCCCTGCTGAGGAGGCGCGATGGCCGGCTGGCGGGACCGCACGCTGCTCGACCTCCTGACCGAACACGGCCTGGACCTGTCGCCGGAACACGAGTTCCCCAACGACGGCTGGTCCGGAGCGACGTTCACCAGCCTCCAGGACCAGACGGGCCGGCGGTTCGTGCTGAAGCGGACGTCGCTGGCGCAGGACTGGATCGCCCGGGCGACCCACGACGAGGACCTGCGCGAGGGTTGGCTCGCGGCGCTCCCGTCGACCTGGCTGGGTGGCCTGTGGGGACGGACACTCCCGTACATCGGGGCGGCCAGCGACCGGGATGGGGTCGCGATCCTGATGCCCGACCTCTCCGACGAGCTCATCGCCTGGGAGCGGCCAGGGTTCGACCCGGTCATCGGTCGCGAGACGCTGTCCCGCATCCTGAGCGCGGTCGCCCGGCTGCACAGCTTGCCGTGGCCGGATGTCCTGGCGACGACGGCCGAACGAGAGGGGCATCCAGCACCGCCGTGGTGTGCGTTGGCGGAGCGCCTGACGCTCCTCACTCGCAGGTCAGCTAACAGATACGCCGCCGATGGGAACCCGGTCGGCGACCGGTTCCTGGCCGGCTGGGACGCGTTCGACCACGCCGCGCCCGATGCCGCCCGCGACCTGATCGACCGGCTCGGGGACGATCCCGCGCCGCTCGTGGCGGCGCTCGACGCGCTCCCGGCCCGTGGCCTGCACGGCGACGTCAAGTTCGCCAACGTCGCCCTGTTCGGGGCGAAGGCGGTCGGGTTCATCGATTGGCAGATGACGCTCCTGGCGCCCGTGGCCGTCGAGCTCGGTTGGCTCCTCGTCTCGAACAGCGCGTCCCTGGCCGTGACGCCGGACATCGTCCTGGCCGACTACCGGTCGGCCCTGGAATGGGACAGCGATCGGTGGGGCTCGGAGAGCGGACGACAGGACTTCGCCAGCCTTGCGGGCGACTGGGATGTCCAGCTCGACCTGATCTGGATCGTCGGCCTGCTCCTCCGCGGCTGGCGCAAGGGCCTCGATGCGACCGGCGGCATCACGCTGCCGTCAGGCGTGACCGCCGCCGACGACCTGGCGTGGTGGTGCGAGCGCGCGGTCGAGGCGTCCGACCGGCGGCTCTGATCGCTCGCGGCCGTCAGGCCGGCGCGGCGAGGTCCCGCCGCGGAAAGACGACCAGCGCGTAGCCGACCGCGAGGGCGACCACCGCGGCGAGGATCCCGAAGTCCTGCCACCGGGGCAGCCCGGTCAGGTCGGCGCGGGCATCGAGGTAATGGAACAGCGAGTAGTCCTGCAGGAACGCCGCGTCCGGCCAGAGCGAGCCGATGGCCTCGAAGAAGTACGACACGAGCACGAACGCCAGCGCCACGCCGAGGGCCGGCGCGAGCCGGTCGAAGGAGACCGACGCCGCGAGCGCGACCGCCCCGAACGCGGCATACAGGAGCACGGCGTTCAGCCACAGCAGCGGCAGGTTCCCCGCGCCGAGCTCGTCGACCCGGCCGGTGATCGCCGATCCGAGCAGGGCACCCAGGGTCAGTCCCGCAACGGTCGCGCAGACGAACAACGCGGTCGCGATCGCCACGGTGCCGTACGCGCGTCGTCGCGAGATGGGCCGGGCGAGCAGGACCTCGAGCGTGCCCCGCTGCCGCTCCCCGGCGATGGCCGCAGCGGCGAAGCCCACCGCGAAGACCAGGTTGAGGGCGACCGCGAACGGGTGGATGAACCCGAGGGCGACCGAGCCGGTCAGCGAGAAGATGTCGCCACCACCGAACTGCGCGAACTGCGTCGGGATGACGCCGGTGGCCATGAGCTCCTCGAACTGCTCGCCGAACGCGTCGTAGACGATCGGCAGCAGCGATCCCCACACGATCAGGGCGATGACGACGAGCAGGAGCCGCCACCGGAAGGCACGCCACAGATGGGCGAAGTAGGCGGCGTTCACGCGGGCATCGCTACGTCGCCCTCGTCGGCGTAGTACTCGAGGAAGGCGTCCTCGAGCCGGGCAGGCTCGATCGTCAGGTCATGGACCCTGGCGAACGCGATGGCCGCCAGGAACGGCGCGACATCGCCCTCGAGCATGCAGGTCAGCCGGTCTCCGGTGACGTGGACGTCGCTGACGCCGGACACGTACTCGAGCATCGGCGGGTCGCCCACGAAGCGCATCTCGACCTGTCGCTTGCGTCGCGCCAGCAGCGACCCGATGTCCTCGAGGGCGACCAGCCTGCCCTGACGGACGATCGCGACGCGATCGCAGACCCGTTCGACCTCGGACAGCACGTGGGACGAGAAGAAGATCGTGCGGCCGGCGGCGCGCAGCTCCTCGAGGATCTCGTAGAACGCGCGCTGCATCAGCGGGTCGAGGCCCTCGGAGGGCTCGTCGAGGATCGCCAGCTCCGGGTCGTGCTGGAGTGCCTGGATGATGCCGAGCTTCTGGCGCATCCCGCGCGAGTAGTCGCGCACCTGACGACGCATCGCATCGGCCAGCTCGAGCCGTTCGAGCAGCTCGGCACGACGGACCGGCGGGCGTCCGGACATGTCACCGAGCTCGTCGAGCAGCCGCTCACCGGTCAGCCCGTCCCAGAACGCGATGCCGCCGGGCAGGTAGCCCGTCCGCCGTCGGATCTCGACGGAACCCGCCTCGATGTCGTGGCCGAGCACACTGGCCGCGCCGGCGGTCGCGTGCAGGAAGCCCAGCAGCAGCCGGATCGTGGTCGACTTCCCTGCCCCGTTGGGGCCGAGGAAGCCGAAGATCTCGCCCGCCTCGACGGCGAGGTCGAGGTCGGCCAGGGCAGGCGTCGGCTCGCGCCCGTAGCGTTTCGTGAGACCCCGGGTCTCGATGACGGCCATCGACGCGAAGGCTATCGTGCCGGCCGGTCGCCGGTCGGCGCCGTGCCGCACACTCCACGTGGAAGGAGGCACCCATGCCCAAGCTCGTGCCCGACCTGCCCGGCATCGAACCCGGACCGTATCCGTTCTCGCAGGTGGTCGAGGCGAACGGTTTCGTGTTCCTGGCCGGCCAGGTCGGCGATGCGCCCGGATCGCACGGCGCCGTCCCCGGCGGGATCGAGGCCGAGACCCGGGCGATGCTCGACAACGTCGGGCGGCTGCTGGAGGCGGCCGGGCTGTCCTACGCCGACGTGGTCAAGGCCACGGTCTACCTCCGCGACTTCGGCGACTTCGCGGCGATGAACACGGTCTATCGCGAGTACTTCCCGACCGACCCGCCCACGCGGGCGACGGTCGGCGTGACCGCGCTGGCGGCCGACTACGCGGTCGAGATCGAGGTGATCGCCACTCGCTGAGCCGGGGAGTCACCGCCGCTATCGAACGACCGTGAGATCGTCGATGGCGACCATCGGTCGACGGCTCGTCCCGAGCACGACGATACGGATCGTGTGCCTGCCGCTCTTCGACCAGCGCGTGGAGAACAGGGCGGCTCGCGGGTCGAAGCTGCGGCGCCGGAGGTCGATCGTCCGCACGGCCTTGCCGTCCACGAAGATCCGCGCCTTGCCCCGGGTCGGGCCGGTCGGACCATGCCAGATGACGCGTCGACCGGTGAAGGCCAGGGTCGCGCTGGCACCCTTCGACGTGGCGTATCGGACGACGTCGCCGTCGTAGCCGGCGTGCCGGGCGACCCGCCACGTGCCGCGGTAGACGATGGACTTCGAGCGGTCGGTCACGACGCGCGTTCGGACGGGCGATCGCCGCGCGGGGGCGGACGCCGTGTAGCGATCCATGACCCGCTCGACGTAGGCCCGGGCGTACGTCGACCAGCCGCTGGTCCGTGACGAGCCGGTCAGCCACCAGTAGGCGACCCGTCGCCACGACCCGAGCCAGCGCAGCAGCGAGGTCATCTTGCCGGACGCGACGCGCTCCTGGTTGCGTGGGGTCTGGACGGCGTTGGGGTTGCCCAGGTACTGGCGTGCCCAGACCGGCCAGTTCGCCGGGAGGATCTGGTACTTCCCGTAGGCACCCGACGTCGGGTTCCGGGCCGTGTACCGGCCGCCCGATTCGATCTGCCCCACGGCCGCCTTGAAGCGCGCGAGGCCGTGCGGCGCCCCCGCCACGGTCATGTCGGGGGACGCCACGTCGTGGGGCGCGATGCCGCCGACGAGGACGGTCAGGGAGGTGGCGACGACGACCGCGACGAGGCCGCCCGGGAACTGGGCTCGCAATACCGACTCCTTCCCGCCGGTCCGACGCGGTGAGCACGTCGGGGCGGCTCGGTCCGGGGCCGGGAAGCACCGCGCTTGGGTCGCGGTATGGGCACTCCCACGACACGCCGGTCGGTCAGGCCGGCGCCCTTCGCGCCGAGCCGGACCACAGGGCATACAGGGTATCGACCGCCCGCAAGGGCGGGCAATAGCCCGTCGGTCAGGTGGGGGTGGGGCGGTCTTCTGCCACCTCCCCGAGGAACGCGGCGACGCGATCGAGGGCCTCGTCGAGGACCGGCTTGAGCCCGTGACCGAGCTTCGGGTAGGTGACGAGCTCGGCAGGACCGCCGAACCGCCCGACGGCCTCGTGCAGCAGCTCGAGACGGGCGAACGGGTCGGCCTCACCCGACAGCAGGAGCGTCGGGCATCGGATCGACGAGAAGTGGCTCGTGCGAGCCTCGGTCCGTTCGGGCGATCCCGGCGGATGGAGCGGGAACGAGAACAGGACCAGCGCGGCGAACGGGGCGTCGGGCTCTGCCGCCGCCAGGCTGGCCACACGGCCACCGTACGAGTGGCCGCCGACGACGACGTCCGGTCTGCTCGGGACGACCTCGTGGAAGGCCGGCACGGCGGCCTCGGCCTTCCGCTTGGGCAGGTCGATGGCGGTCGCCTCGATGCCGCGGGTCCGCAGGCCCTCGACGAACGGGCGCATGCTCTCGGACGTACCCGAGGCGCCGTGACCGAGATAGCAGTGGAACGCCATGACGCCGGTTAGCGTAGCCTGCGGCGATGACCGACGGACCGGAGCGCTGCTGGTGGTCGTCCGCCGATGTCGCCCGGCCCGACGCGCGGATGGTCGAGTACCACGATACCGAGTGGGGCGTGCCCTGCCACGACGACCGGGAGCTGTTCGAGCGGCTCGCGCTCGAGTCGTTCCAGGCCGGATTGTCATGGTCGACCATCCTCAACAAGCGCGAGTCGTTCCGGGCGGCCTTCCGCGGGTTCGATCCCCGGGTCGTCGCCGCCTTCGATGACGCCGACCGCGCCCGGCTGATGGCGGACGCCGGCATCGTGCGCAACCGCGCGAAGATCGATGCCACGATCGGCAACGCGGCGGGCGTGCTGGCGCTGGCCGACGAGTTCGGGTCGTTCGACACCTACCTCGCGAGCATGGTGCCGGGCGTGCCGGCGATGCTCCCGGCGGGCACGCAGCGGGGCGACATCCCCGCCTCGACGCCGGTCTCGGACGCGCTGTCGCGCGACCTGCGGACCCGCGGCTTCCGGTTCGTCGGGTCGACGATCGTGTACGCGTTCATGCAGAGCGTCGGGCTGGTCGACGATCACCTGCCCGGGTGTTTCCGCTACGGCGCGACAGCCTAGCTGTCACAGGACCCGACGACACTCCGGGCATCGGATCACCGCCTGGAGTCACGAAAGACCGACATGATCACCATCGACTGCCCGCTTTGCGCGGGCGAGGCCACCACCGACGAGTCGCTCGCGGCCGTCACATGCGACGGCTGCGGCATCACCGTCGACGTCGCCCCGGACCCGGCTGCCGCGCTGGACGCCGCCGCCTGACCGCTACCGCGGCGTCGCGGGCTGCGTCGTCGCGCGACGCAGCGGGGCGACCGGCGTGAACACCAGCGCGAGCCCGATGAGCACGACGCCCATGAGCGCGATCGTCGTCGAGCCGCTGGTGAGGTCGATCAGCAGGCCGCCCGCGAGCATCCCGATCGGCTGGAGACCGAGCGAGATCGTCCGCGCCGTACTGCCGACCCGCCCGAGCAGGGCATCCGGGACGTAGTTCGTCCGGGCGGTGATGTACGTCAGGAACACGAGGCTCTGGCAGATGCCGGCCAGGCCGGCCGCCGCGAGCAGGACCGGGACCTGGTCGCTGACGGCGACGACGATGGCGAGAACGCCGATGCCGGCCGTCCCGCCGAGCATCGACGGCGCGACCGGTCGTCGCTTCGCTCGGGCCGTCAGCAGCGCACCGACGACCGTGCCGACCCCGAACGCGGTGAGGACCAGTCCGAGGACCGCCGCGTCGTAGCCGTGGTCGCGCGTGACGAGGACCGCCAGGACCGTGACGAGTGGCGCGGTGGTGATGGCGACCAGTCCCCAGAACAGGATGATCGACCGCAGGGCCGCGTGACCGACGATGTAGTCGATGCCTTCGCGGATGTCGGCCACGAGCGACGCCGGCGGCCGGTCGGCCGGCGGCCGCAGGGGGCGCATGAACGCGATCGCGAGCGAGGACAGGGCGAACGACGCGGCGTCGATGGCGAGCGTCGGCCCCGGACCGATCGTTGCCGCGAGGAACCCGGCGATCGCCGGGCCGATGATGAAGCCGAACGAGTAGATCGCTTCGAAGATCGACAGTGCCCGGCCGAGATCGGACCGCCCGACGAGCATCGGCACCGAGGCGCTGTATCCGGCGATGAACAGCGCGCGCAGGATGCTCAGTGGCGCGACGACGATGAGGATCACCGCGATCGTCGGGCCGCCGATCAGGACCGACAGCGGGATGAGTGCGGTCAGCCCGGCGCGTCCGAGATCCGCCAGGAGCATCATCCGGCGCCGGTCGCCGCGGTCCGCGAGCGCGCCCGCCACCATGCCGAAGAACAGGTCGGGCAGCATCCCGAGCGCCCCGACGATGCCCATCATCAGGCCCGAGCCGGTGAGTGCCAGGACGAGCAGCGGCAGCGCCGTGAACGTGACCGCATCGCCGACGGCGGAGATGGCCTGCGACGTCAGCAGGACCTTGAAGTCGCGGTTGCGACGGAGGGGTCGGGGCTCGGGCACCAGCGGATGGTACGAGGGGCGGGTGGCCGTCCGCCTCCACTACCATCGATGCGTGGACCCGAGCATCGCCGCCGCCGGGATCGTCGCCGCCGGGCGTCGACTCGGGTCGCGCGGCCTGATCTCCGCCGGCGAGGGCAACCTGTCCGTCCGGCTTGACGGGGACCGGGTGGCGGTCACGCCCAGGGGTCGGCGCAAGGACGAGCTGCGCGAGGACGACATCGTCGTCGTGACGATCGGCCCCGGGGCCCGCGATGCCCGGTCGTCCTCGGGTCGCGGGCCGTCATCGGACCTCGCGATCCACCTCGCGGTGTATGCAGCCCGGCCGGACATCGGCGCTGTCGCCCATGCCCATCTGCCCGCCTCGATGGCGCTGACCCTCGGCGGCGAGATCCCCGACCCGAGCGCCCTGCCCGAGACGGCCCTGCTCATCCCCCGCCTGCCGTTCGTGCCGTTCGGCGAGATGGGCAGCGACGAGCTGGCAGCCCGCGTCGCGCGATCGTTGTCCGAGGGTCCGCTGCCGCGCGCGGACGTGGCGCTGCTCGAGCGGCACGGCGCGGTCGCGGTCGGGGCGGACCCCGATGCGGCGGTCGATCGGCTCGAGCTGGTCGAGGTCCTGTGCCGGACCTGGCGCGACAGCCTCCTCGTGCGAGCCGCGCGTCTGCGCGTGGACGTCGAGGCCCGGGACAGCTCCGGGGCTGGACCGACCGGGTAGCATCGGTCTCGCCCAGACCGTTGCGGTGAGGCAACGGACCTTACGTGGAGGGATCATGGACACCCGCAAGTACCTGGCGGAGCTGATCGGCACGTTCCTCTTCCTGACGATCGGCTACCTGTCGGTCCCGGCGATCGGCGGTGCGTCGGTGGACACGCCGAACCTGCTCGTCGTCCCGTTCTCGTTCGGCCTCGGCCTGCTCGCCGCGATCTTCGCGGTCGGTCACATCTCAGGTGGCCACTTCAATCCCGCGGTGACGGTCGCGGCGGTGCTCGACAAGCGAGTGGAGGTGACCGACGCGATCGGCTACATCCTGGCGCAGGTCATCGGGGCGATCGCGGCTGCGGCGGTCGTGGCGGTCGTGGCGGGCCAGCAGGCGGTCGCCGACGGCATCACCAAGCCGGGCGGCGGCGTATCCGACATCGGGGCGCTGATCATCGAGTTCGTCATGACGGCCGGGTTCATCCTGGTGATCCTCGTCTGCATGCAGCGAGCGGCGGCGCTGGCGGCCCTGGCCATCCCCCTCACGCTGGTCGCGATCCACTTCGCGAGCGCGACGCTGTCCGGTGCGTCGGTCAACCCGGCCCGATCGATCGGATCGGCGCTGATCGGCGGCGACCTGAGCGCGCTGTGGATCTACCTGGTCGCGCCGATCGGTGGCGCCATCGCGGGGTGGGCGGTGTACTGGCTGGTCATCCGCGAGGAGACCGCGGCCGACGCAGCCCCGGCGGAGCCCACGGCCTAGCGCCCGAGCCGAACCCCGGTCCGCATGCAGACCCTCCACCTCCGGACGACCGGACGGCGGACCGGGGAGGCGCGGCGTACGCCGCTGTACTACGTCGAGGACGGCGACAACGTCGCCATCATCACGTCGAACGGCGGCCGCGACGACGATCCCGCATGGTGGTTGAACCTGCAGGCGACGCCGGACGCGGCGATCGAGATCCGCAAGGTGGAGCGTCCCGTCCGGGCTCGGCAGGCCACGGCCGATGAGGAGGAACGGCTCTGGCCGCGGTTCGTGGCCGGTCTCCGCAACTACGCGGCGTACAAGCGGAAGACCGCGCGCCCGATCGTCGTCGTGATCCTCGAGCCTCGCTGAGCCAGGTCCGCAGCGGGCTACTCCGCCTCCTCGAGGCTGAACCGCTGCGCGTTGCCCAGCTGGTCCCACACCCGGGCCTGGGTGACCGCCAGCATCTGGCGGACGTGGTTGCGGTCGTGGTGGACCCACTCGCCGACCAGCTCGCCGACCCGCAGCTCGCCGACCTGCGGGTGCCGCCCCGACCGGACGAGGTCGTCCTCGGTCAACCCGCGCATCAGCACGACGCTGTCGGCCCGCAGCGCGACGAACTCGTCGACGAGCTCCGCCGGCGGTCGCTCGTGATCGCGCCGGGCCGCGGCGACCGCCGGCGGATCCCACCCCGCCAGCATCGTGGGAGCGCCCTCCAGGGGCGCGGCGAGGATCGTCCGGATCCGTCCTGCGAAGCCGCGTCGCTCGGCCTCGATGAGGTGGCCGACGCACTCGATCGCGCTCCATTCGCCGGCTGCCGGGCGCCATCCGGCGTCGGCGCCGAGCGCCCGCAGCTCCTCAGCGACCGTCGCGGCCGTGGCTGCCAGCAGCTCGGCGATGGCCCGCGGATCGAGCGCAGGCGCGACGCTCCCGTCAGGGCCGGTCATGGCGGCGGCCCGCGTCGGAGCCTGGCCGTGACGAGCGCGGCGGTCACGCCGCCGACGGCGACCAGCAGCCCGACCAGCACCGGCGTCGTGAGCACGGATCGGGCACCAGCGAGCGCTTGGGGCGCCGGGGTCGGGGCGGCGGTCGGCACCGGGGTCGGTGGCGGCACGCTGGGTGCGACCGGGGTCGGCGTCGCCGGGCTGGGCGACGGCGTGTACCCGACCGGGACGAGGTCGAGGTAGGCCGCGACGCCGAACGTGAAGAAGTTCACCCGGCCGTCTCCCGGACCGGCCGACCAGCCCTCGAACCGGTCGGTGCGGTAGGCATGGAGGTCATCGTCGTAGAACAGGATGAGGTAGGGCGCCTCGTCGTAGGCGAGGTCGAGCATGTCGTGGACGACCGGCGGCCGGGCGTCGACGGTCTGGGCCTGGCGCTGCTGGTCGAACAGCGCGTCGTACGCCGGGTTCGAGTAGTTGCTGTCGCTCCACACGCCGATCTGGTCGGTCGTCAGCAGCGACAGCAGGAAATCCGGGTCTGGTGAGCCCGTCCAGCCCCACAGCTCGACGTCGTAGTCCGCCGTCCCGCCGGCCTCGGGCACGTACAGCAGCTCCGCGAGCGTGTCGGACGCGAGGCCCCGCGCGGTCACCCCGACCCCGACGCGCTCCCAGCGGAACGTGAGCGCCCGTGCCACGGCGGCGTACTTGGGGTCGGACGTCGGGAAGAAGAGCCGCAGCTCGATCGGCCGTCCCTCCTTGTCCTCGCGACGGCCGTCGCGATCGCTGTCGCGGTAGCCGGCCGCTTCGAGCCGGCGCTGCGCCTCGGTCGGGTCGAACCGCCGCGGGGTCGACGGCTCGGCATGGAACGGTGCGAACAGGGGCGGGATCGCGGTGGTGCCGGGCGTCGCATGCCCGCTCAGCGCGGCGTCGATGAGCGGCCCCGGGCTGATCGCATAGCCGAGCGCATCGCGGAACAGCGGGTCGCGAACGGCCGACGTGGACGGCCCACCGCCGTCGATCTGCTCGGGATAGGCGTTGAACGCGACGTGGGTGTAGCCCGGTCCCTTGCCGGCCGTGCCGACGATGTCGGCCTCGCCGTCGAGCCCGTCGAACTGGTCGTGACGCACGCCCCGGACGTAGTCGACCTCGCCGGCGCGGAGCGCCGCGGCCATCGCCGGCTGGTCGTCATAGAACCGGAAGACGACCTCGTCGAGGAACGGCTGCTTCCCCCAGTAGAACGGGTTGCGGACGAAGCGGGCCGACGTGCCGCGCTCCCACTCCACGATCTGGAACGGGCCGGTGCCGACGACCGGAGGTTCGGCCTGGAAGTCGGTGACGGCCTGGCGGAACGTGACCGTGGACCAGATGTGCTCGGGCAGGATCGGTACGTAGGCACCGAGGAGCAGCGTGGTCGGGGCCGTCGTGGTCAGCACGACGGTCCGCTCGTCGACCAGCTCGACGGTCTGCAGGCCGACCGCGTTGACCAGCACGTCGCCGTACAGCGACAGGGGGTTGTCGGGCCGCCCGTCACCGCGGGTCTGGCCCTGTCCAGGGACGTCGTTGCCGTCGGGTGCCCACGGGCCCTGGTACGCGGGGTCCATGCTGGCGAGGATGTACTGGAACGTGAACGCGACGTCCGCCGGCGTCGGCCGGCTGGCCATCCGACCAGCGCATGCCATCGCGGATCGCGAAGGTCCACGTTGCGCCGTCCTGGGTCCACGACTCGGCGAAGCCCGTCGGCGCGTAATCGAGATCGGGCCCGAAGCCGACCAGCACGTCGTAGTCGAGGATCATCGCCTCCGCCGACGAGCCGATGAACGACAGGTGCGGGTTGACCGAATCGAACTCCTGGACCGTCGCGATGCGGAGCGTCCGCTCCTCCTGGGCGACCGCCGGTCCGGGCAGGCCCGTGAGCACGGCGCACAGACCGGCGAGGAGGACGACCGTGGCCCGGCGGTGTCGAGCGAGCATGGGTCGGCGAGTATGCCCCGAATCGCTCGATCAGGTGGCCGGTGCGGCCCCGTCCACGACCGGCAGGGCGCGCCCGCCATCGGCCATCCCGGGCTCGGCCAGCCAGCATGCCGACGCATGCCCGTCGCCGAGGTCGAACAGCGGCGGCGACTCGGTGCGACAGCGGTCGAAGACCTTCGGGCAGCGCGGGTGGAAGCGGCAGCCGGCCGGCACGTGCGCGGCGTCGGGCGTCTCGCCCCTGAGGATCGTCCGGGCCGTCCGCGCGCCCGGCGTCGGCGGCTCCGGCGAGGGCGAGACCGACACCAGCGCCTCGGTGTACGGGTTGCGCGGCGATCGGATCACGGTCTCGGCGGCGCCGATCTCCATGATCCGCCCGAGGTACATGACCGCGATGCGGTCGGCGATGACCCACGCGAGCGACAGGTCATGGGTGATGAACAGGTAGGTGAGACCACGCTCCTCACGCAGGTCGAGCATCAGACGGAGCAGCTCGGTCCGGATCGACACGTCAAGCATCGACACCGGCTCGTCGGCGACGATGACCTCCGGGTCCATGACCAGGGCGCCGGCGATGACCACGCGCTGACGCTGGCCACCCGACAGCTCGTGCGGGAAGCGCGAGGCGTACTCGGCGCCGGGTCGCAGGCCGGCAGCCTCCAGCGCCGCGATGACCCGTTCGCGCCGATCGCTCCGCGTGCCGATGCCGTTGACCTCGAGCGGCTCGGCGACGAACTCGTGGATGGACTTCTTGGGGTCGAGCGTCTCGTACGGGTCCTGGAAGATCAGCTGGACCCGCCGGCGGTAGTCGCGCAGCTCCTTGACCGACCAGAGGTCGCTCACGTCGCGCCCCTCGAACGAGACGCTGCCCGCGGTCTGGCGGGTGAGCTTGACGATGACCCGGCCGATCGTCGTCTTGCCGCTCCCCGACTCACCGACCAGCGCGAGTACCTCGCCGCGCCGAAGCGTCAGGTCGACGCCGTCCACCGCCCGGACGAGCCCGATGGGTCGCCTGGTCAGCGTGTCGAACAGCCCGCCGCCGAGCGGGAAGTGGACCTCGAGGCCCTCGATCCGGAACAGCTCATCGACCATCAGGCGACCCCGCTCGTCGGCAGGTCGATCGCGGCAGCCGCGGGTACGGCGACCGGCTCGCCGTCACCGTCCTGGGGGTAGAGGTGACAGGCGACCCGGACGCCATCGAACGTCGTCTCCGGCGGGACGACCTCGGTACAGACGGCCATGACGAGCGGGCATCGCGGAGCGAACCGGCAGCCCGGCGGTGGCGTGCGCAGGTCCGGTGGCGAGCCCGGGATGACGTCGAGCGTCCGTCGATCGGCGTGGATGTTCGGGAACGCCGAGAGCAGCTTCTGCGTGTAGGGGTGCCGTGGGCGCCGGAAGACCTCGTCGACCGGGCCCTCCTCCGCGACGCGACCCGCGTACATGATCATCACCCGATCGCAGGTCTCGGCGATGACCGACAGGTCGTGGGTGATGAGGATGATCGACAGGCCCGAGCTTGTGCCGGAGGTCCTCGAGCAGCTCGAGGATCTGCGCCTGGATCATCACGTCGAGCGCGGTCGTCGGCTCATCCCCGATGATGACCGCCGGATCGCATGCAAGCGCCATCGCGATCATCGCCCGCTGGCGCATGCCGCCCGACAGCTGGTGCGGGTAGACGCCCCCGCGCTTGCGGGGGATCCCGACGAGCTCGAGCAGCTCGTCCGCGCGCTTGCCCGCGGCCTTCGGCGACTCGCCGAGGCGTTCCTCGATCGGCTCGGCGATCTGATCGCGGACGCGGCGGACCGGGTTGAGCGCGTTCATCGCGCCCTGGAAGACGATGCTCACCTCGCGCCACCGATAGCGCCGCAGGGCGTTCTCGCTCTTGGGCACGAGGTCGATGCCCATGAGGCTGATGCGACCCGACACGATGTGCGCGTTGGGCGGCAGGATGCGCACCAGCGACAGGGCGGTCGTGGTCTTGCCACAGCCGGACTCGCCGGCGATGCCCAGCGCCTCGCCATGGTCGAGGCGGAACGAGACCCCGTCGACCGCGTGGACGGTGCCCGACCCGACCGTGAAGTGTGTCCGCAGGTCCTCGACGACCAGCAGCGGGGCCGCCGGGTCGGCCTGCTTGGGCAACACCCGTTCGCGACGGACGACCGTGGTCGTGGGGGCGGTCGGCTCGATCGGCTCCTCCGGCTCGACCAGCTCCTCCGGCTCGATGTCCGGCGGGGTCATCCCCGGTCGGGACGATGGCGGGATCATGGTCATCGGCGTGCCCTCCGCCGCGGGTTCAGGAGGTCGTCGAGCGCCGTTCCGAGCAGCGTGAACGCGAAGACGACCAGGACGATGCAGGCGCCCGGTGGGACGAAGTACCACCACGCACCAAGACTCGGGGCACCGACCTCCTCGGCGGCGTTCAGCAGCTGACCCCAGGACGGCTGGAACGGATCGCCGAGACCGACGAACGAGAGCGTCGTCTCGGTCAGCACCGCACCCGCGAACACGAGCACGGCATTCGCGACGATGAGGTTCATGACGTTGGGCAGGATGTGGTTGGCCATGATGTGCATGCGGCCCGCGCCGATGACGCGGGCCCGATCGACGAACGGACGTTCCTTCAGCGAGAGCGTCTGGGCACGCAGGATCCGCGCCGTCGAGGCCCAGCTGGTGATGCCGACGACGACCACGATGACGATCAGCGTGGTGCGGATGCCGAAGAACACGCTGCCCGAGCCGATCACGTCGGCGATGATCGGCGCGAGGATCAGGGCGAGGACGAAGGTCGGCAGGACGAGGAAGAAGTCCGTCACCCGCATCAGTGCGCCGTCGGTACGTCCACCGACGAAGCCGCTGACGACCCCGATCACGCCGCCCAGGAACACGGTGATGACGGTCGCGAGCAGGCCGATCACCATCGAGATCCGGGTGCCGTGGACGGTGAGGTTCAGCATGCTCCGCCCGATCTCGTCGGTGCCCAGCGGGTACTGCAGGCTCGGCGGTTCGAGCCGGTCGCCCGTGGCGGTCACCGCTGTCTGCAACGGGCCGACGAGGAGATCGGGGATGAGGGCGAGCACGGTGAAGAAGGCCAGGATGGCGAAGCCGATCAGGCCGTCGGGCCTGGCCAGGACCCGACGGAGCAGTCGGTCGGCCGGCGCGGCGGGCGCCAGGGCCCCGGGCGTCGCGGTGACGGACGGCGTCGTCACGCCCGTACCCGTGGGTCGAGCCGCCCGTAGATCATGTCGGCGCCAAGGTTCGCCAGCACCACCGAGACGCTGAGGACCAGGAAGATCCCCTGCAGGACCGGGTAATCGCGGGCATTCAAGGCCTCGACCGTCAACGTCCCCAGGCCGGGCCAGTTGAACACGACCTCGACGGTGATCGCTCCCGCGACCACGTAGCCGAGGTTGATGGCGATCAACGACACGGCGGGAAGCATCGCGTTGGGGATCGCGTGCGCGCGCAGGATCCGGCCCTCGACCAGGCCCTTCGCCCGCGCCGTGGTGATGTACTCGTCGTTGAGCGTTTCGATGATCGAGGAGCGCATGAGGATCGAGTACTGGCCGATCAACCCGAGGGCGACCGTCGCGACGGGCAGGACGAGGTGCGAGAGGAGATCGCCGAGATACTCGAGCGGCGAGTCGTAGGTCGCGCCCGGGGTCGTCATGCCGAAGGACGGGAACCAGTGCAGCGTCGTGGCAAAGATCAGGAGCAGGATCATCCCGAGCAGGAAGTAGGGCATCGAATACAGGATCAGCGAGACCCCGTTGCCGACGATGTCGGCCGCCCCGCCTCGTCGCCAGCCGGCGTAGGCGCCGAGACCGAGGCCCACGACGATGGCGATCAGCTCACCGAGGCCGAACAGCAGCAGCGTCGGTCCGAGCCGGCTCCCGATCACCTCGGTCACCGGGCGGCCCTGGGACGCGAACGCATTCCCGAGGTCGCCGCGAGCCGTCGCCGCGACGTACGCGACCAGCTGGTCGGGGACCAGTGGCTTGTCGATCCCCCAGCGCTCCCGGATCTGCTGGATGGCCTGGGGCGAGACGTTCGGGTTCCGGGCGAGGATCCGTTCCGGCGATCCGGGCATCGCCCGGAACAGCAGGAAGTTGAGCACGATGATCATGAGGATCGTGATGGCCGCCTGCACCAGGCGGCGCACCGCGAACCGTGTGGCCATCGCTTGTCAGCGCGTCGGAGCGGGCGACGCCTGGTCGGCCGTCACTCCTCCTCGGCGTTCGTCGCCCCGCGTCGCCGCATCAGGAGACCGCCGCCGACGATGGCGATGCCGACGATCGCGGCGATCGCGAGCAGCAACCCCGTGTTCGAGTCGGACGCCGGTGCGCCCGTGCCGCCGCCGGCACTCGGCGACGCACCCGCGGATGGCGCGGCGCCTGCCGACGCGCTCGGGCTCGGTTCGGAGCCGGCGGCCGTCAGGATCGTGTACCCGATCGGCCCGAAGCCGAAGAGCGGCGTGCCGGTCTCGGGCGGTTGGTTCACCCAGCCGGTGAAGTTGTCGGTCCGGTAGGCGTGCAGCTCGGAGTCGTAGTAGAGGGGGATGTTGGGCAGCTCCCGGTAGAAGATCTCCTGCATCTCCTGGAGCATCGCCTTGCGCTCGGCGACGTCCTGGGTCTGGCCCTGTTGGATGAACAGCTCGTCGAACCGGGGGTTCGACCAGAACGTGTCGCTCGAGGCACCGATCTGGGCGGTCGTGAACGGGTCGAGGAGGGACGAGGGATCGACATCGCCGACCCAACCCCACATGTAGGTGTCGAACTTGGCGGTACCGGGCGGGTCGTACTCGGGGGGCGTGATGTCGACCAGGAGCGTGTCGTCATCCGTGACGCCGGCCTCGACCCCGATCCCGAGGGTGCCCCACCACTCGGTGATGAATTGGGCGGCCGTCGCGAGCTCGGGTTCGGACGTGGGCCACGTCATCCCCAGCGTGATCGGCTTTCCTTCCTTGTCGAGGCGCTTGCCGGCCGCGTCCTTGACGTAGCCGGCCGCGACGAGCTTCTGATCGGCCACCGCGAGGTCGAACGTGCGCAACACATCGGCGGCAGGCGGGACGTACCAGTTGGCATGGAACGGCGGGAGCAGGCTGGTCCCCGGCGTGCCGTGGCCCGCCAGGACACGGTCCACCAGATACATCCAGGTCGACGGCGTAGCCGAGCGCGTCGCGGAACGCCGGATCGGCGACCGCCGTGGTGGACGCTCCACCGCCCTCGATCGGACGGGGGTACCCGTTGAACGTCAGGTACGAGTAGCCGTTCGCGAAGCCCTCGACGGTGGTGATCTCCGGATCGCCCTCGAGGGCATCGAAGGCGTCCGCGGCGATGCCTCGTGCGTAGTCGATCTCGCCGTTCCGCAGCGCCGCCACCATCGTCTCGCTGCTCTCGAAGTGCTGGAGGATGATCTCGTCCGCGGCGCCCTGCTGGCCCCAGTAGTTCTCGTTGCGCGCGAAGCGCATGAACTGGCCGGGGACGAACTCGACGGCCTGGTACGGACCCGTCCCGACGACCGGCGGATCGTTCGCGAAGAAGCCCTCGGCCTCGGAGTTGGCGATCTGCTGGAGCGTGTGCCCCTCCCAGATGTGCTTCGGCAGGATCGGTACGTAGGCGGGGATCAGCAGGGACGTCGGGGTCGACGTTTCGACCACGAGTGTCTCGGCGTCGGGCGCGCTCACCGCGGTCAGGTTCGCGGACGTCAGGTACCCGTCCAGGTAGCCGGACCCGAGCGTCACCTCCTCGGCGGTCGCGTCCAGCACGAGCTGGTAGGTGTAGCGGGCGTCCTCCGCCGTCGCCGGCTCACCGTCCGACCACTGCATCCCGGGTCGGATCTTGAAGGTCGTCGTCTTGCCGTCCGCCGACGTCTCCCAGGATTCGGCGAAGCTGCCCGTGTACTCGAGGTTCTGGTCATATCCGACCAGCAGGTCGTAGTTGAGCGTGAAGACCTCGTAGTCGAGGACGTACGTGGCTGCCCACGGATTGAGGCCCGAGAACTCCTGGTCCGTCCCGACGCGAAGGATGCCGTCGCCCTTCGCCGCCGAGATCGGCGACGCCGCGGGCAGGAGCAGCGCGCCGAGCAGTCCGACCGCAGCAAGGATCCGACCCATCCGGGCACGCGTGGTCGAACGCATTCGACTCCTCCTCCAGGCGACCCGCGCCTCTCCTCGGGTCGCCGCTTCGTCGCGGTTGCCTGACCGTCGCCGGTCGAGTCGGCCGTACCCTCGCACACGCTGGGGACCGGTGCAAGAAACGGACCGCTGGACGGGTCCTTCAGACGAGGGGCATCAGCGGTGGATCGACCTGGAGCAGCATCGGGCGGTCGATCCGGAACGCCCCGAGCTCGCCGTCCGAGGGCGAGCCGCCGTCGAGCGCGAGCTCGACGAGGATCCGGCCCAGCGCCGACGCGAACTTGAAGCCGTGCGCCGCCCCGAGCCCGACCACCACGCCCGGCGCGTCCGGCAGCCGGTCGACCACGAAGTCGCGTTCGGGCGTCAGCGTGTAGAGGCAGGTCTTCGTGAGCAGCTCGGGTCCGAGCGCGCCCGGCAGGCGCGTCTCGAGGAAGGCGCGGACCCGGTCGCGGATCGCCTCGTCGGGCTCGAACGTCCGCGTGGCCGGGGTCGTGGGCCGGCCGCCGCAGTCCTGGGCGACCTTCGGCCCGGCCTCGCCGTAGACCGGGAAGCCATAGAACGACGGGTCGTCCATCCAGATCCACACCGGGAACCGGTCCGGGCTGAATGCCGCGGGATCGGGCGCGGCGAAGTAGGTCACCTGCTCCTTCGTGACCGTGAGCGGCAGCTGCCGGTCGAAGCCCGCAAGGAGGTCGTTCGTCCAGGCATCCGTCGCCAGCACGACGGCGCCTGCCGTCTGCGTGGTCCCGCCGGCGTCGACCTCGTACGCACCGCCGCGCTCCCGGATCGCCTCGACCGGCATCCGCTCGCGCAGCGTCGCGCCCCGGGCCGCCGCCAGCCGGCGATGGGCGGCATTGCCGCGGTAGGGGTCGGCGATGCCGCCGCGCGCCTGCCACATGCCGGTGACGTCGTCGGTCAACCGCCACTGCGGCCAGCGAGCCATGATCTCGGCCGCGTCGAGCAGCTCGAACGGGACGCCTTCCGTGCCGAGGCTGTCCGCGTAATCCGCCTGCGGGATGGCCGCGTCGGCCGGCCATAGATCCAGGCCGCCGGTCACGGTGACGATCCGGTCGCCGGCCTCGTCCTCGACGGCCGCCCACGACGCGTAGGCCCGATCGGCCAATCGGACGTAGTCCGGTCGGTGGTACGAGAGCCGGATGATCCGGCTGTGGTCGGCCGACGCGCCGTTCGCATGGCCGAGCTCGAAGCGCTCGAGGCCGAGCACGCGGACGCCGGGCCGCGTCGACGCCCAGTAGGCGGCGGCCGACCCGATCGCCCCGAGACCGACCACGACGACGTCCCAGTCGGTCCGGGTCATCGGGTCGTTACCCGATCGAGCGCGACGCGCAGGATGGCGGCGACGCTCATCACGTCGGTGATGCGTCCGTCGCGGACCATCTCGACCGCCTCGTCGAACCGGACCCAGCGCAGCGCGATCGACTCGGTCGGCTCGGGCGTCGCCTCGCCCTGGTGCAGCCCCCGTGCGACGAACAGGATGGCGACCTCGTCCGTCACCGAGTTGGACAGTTCGAGCCGGCACAGCTCGCGCCAGTCGTCGGCCGCGAGCCCCGTCTCCTCGCGCAGCTCGCGCTGGATGCCCTGCAGGGGCGTCTCAGTCGGTGGCACACCCCCCTCGGGGATCTCCCACGAGTCACGGTCGAGCGTGTATCGATGCTGGCCGACGAGCACGATGCGGTCGTCGTCGTCGAAGGCGATGACGCCGGCGGCCAGGCTCTCGAAGTGGACGACACCGTAGATGCCCGGGCTGCCGTCGGGTCGGGTGACCTCGTCATGCCAGACCGTGATCCACGGGTTCTCGTACGCGACCCGCCTGCTGTGGCGGACGAACCGACCCTCCATGCCGGCATCGTCGCATGGCGCGAGCGCCCCCGTGGGGCGAAGGTGGGCGGCCCTAGACTCGTGCGCATGACCGACACGCGTCCGGCGCCCGAGCCGCGCTTCGACGTCGAGGTCGACTGGGATGCGCGGATCGTCGTCCGCGACGGGACCGCGCTGTCGGCCAACATCTGGCGCCCGGTCGCACGCGACGACGGCACGAGGCGCTTCCCGGCCATCCTCGAGATGATCCCGTACGGCAAGGACAACTGGCGCCGGACGGTCGACATGTCCCGGGGCGAGTGGTTCGCGGCGCGCGGGTTCGCCCTGTGCCGGCTCGACGTCCGCGGCACCGGCTCGTCCGGCGGGATCGCGCTCGACGAGTACACCGCCGAGGAGACCGTCGACGGCTACGACGCGGTCGAATGGCTTTCGGCACAGCCGTGGTCCAACGGCGCGGTCGGGATGTGGGGCATCTCGTACGGCGGCTTCACCTCGATCCAGGTCGCGGCGCTGCGCCCGCCGCACCTCAGCGCGATCGTGCCGGTCATGGCCACCGACGACCGCTATCTCGACGACGTCCACTACCGCGGCGGGTGCGTCACGGTGAGCGAGCTGTCGCAATACGCCGTCAGCCAGGTGGCGATGAACGCGATGCCGCCGGATGCCGCCTTCCGTGGGCCGCGCTGGCGGGACGAGTGGCGGGCCCGGCTTGAGGCAACCCCGCCGTGGCTGTTCGCCTGGCTCCGCCACCAGACCGATGGGCCGTACTGGCGGCAGGGCTCGCTGGCGCCCGACTACGCGGCCATCGAGGTGCCGATCTTCAACATCGGCGGCTGGCACGACTCGTACGTCGACCCGGCGTTCCGCATGCAGGCCCGCTGCCCGTCGCCATCGCACACGCTCGTCGGCAACTGGGTCCATTCGTGGCCGCACAGCGCGGCACCCGGACCGAACCTCGACGACCTGCACGAGATCGCCCGCTTCTTCGCCCGTCACCTCGACGGCGTGGAGAACGGCTGGGAGGACGAGCCGGCCGTCGTCTGGTTCGAGCACGAGTACGCGCCGCCCATCGCCTTCCCATCGTCACTGCCCGGGCGCTGGCGGGCGACGTCGGCGTACCCGCATCCGGCGACGACGTCGCGGACATGGGCCTTCGGCGACGGGTCGCTGGACGAGGGGGCGGCCGGCGCCGCTGCTGCGGACACGTTCCGGCATCGGCCGACCACGGGCACCCGCGGTGCGCTCTCGTGGGGTGCCGGCGAGGAGCCCAACGGGCTGGCCCGCGACCTGCGGCCGGACGAGTCGGGCGGCCCGACGTACACGTCGGAGGCGCTCGCCGCGCCGCTCGAGGTGCTCGGCGTGCCCGAGGTCGTCGTCCACGTCGAGGTCGATTCGCCGGTCGCGATGCTGTCGGTCCGACTGTCGGACGTCGCGCCCGACGGTACGTCCGCCCTGGTCAGCGCCGGCGTGCTGAACCTGACCCATCGGCGATCCCACGCCGATCCGGAACCGCTCCGACCCGGCGTCGTGGAGCAGGTCGAGATCCCGTTGCGCACCGCCGGATACCGATGGCTGGCGGGCCACCGGCTGCGGGTCGCGCTCGCGTCGTCGCTGTGGCCGGTGCTGTGGCCCTCGCCGCATCCCGCGACCATCCGGGTCCACCGCGGGCCCGCCACCCCGTCCCGGCTCGTGCTGCCGGTCGTCCCGCCGGCCGGTGCGGACGGGGACCTGCCGGTGCCGGCGTTCAGGACCGACCCGCCCGACCTGTCCTGGCCGTCGCCCGAGGCCGCCGACGGCGCCGGGCCGGCAGCGTCCGACCCACCGCAGTGGCTGATCGAGGAGGACGTCCTCGACGGCTCGACCACGGTCCGCTTCCACGACGGCGGCGAGGAGATCGTGCCGGATGGCCGACGGCTCTACGCGGCCGAATCGATCCGGATGACGGCGTGGGACGAGGACCCGGCCCGCGTCGAGCTCGACGCGGACGTCGTGTATCGATGGCAGGAGCGCGAGGTGGACCGGGACGGCGAGCTGACGCGGATCGAGATCCGGGCCGTCTCGCGCCAGCGCAGCACGGTCTCGGACTTCGACCTGTCGGTACGTCTCGAGGTCGACGTGGACGATCAGCGGTTCTTCGAGCGGCGGTGGGAGGAGCGCATCCCGCGCCAGCTCGTATGACGGCCGCGATGTAGCGTGCCGCACGTGCGGCGAATCATCACGATCCTCGTGGTCGCATCGCTCCTGATCCTCCTGGTCGGCTATGGCGTCGCGAGCGCGATGGTGTGGGACCGGCTGACCCAGGTGAGCGGGGAGTGCCACCCGGAGTGGGCCGACAACGACCCGACGGCGTTCGCCTATCGGGGGCTGGACACCACCCCCTACGCGATGCCGGCCCCGGTGGAGGTCACGATCCCGAGCCGCGATGTCGGGATCGACATCAGCGGCTGGTGGGTCCAGGCCGAGGACCAGCCCGCCGACGGCTCGCCGGCGCCCGCGGTCGTCGTCGTCCATGGCCACACCGCCTGCAAGCGCGACCCCGACGTGCTGCTTCCGGCCGGCATGCTCCATCGCCACGGCTTCTCGGTCCTGCTGATCGACATCCGCGACCATGGCGACTCGACGGAGGAGGACGGTCGCTACGCCGGCGGGACCGAGGAGTACCGCGACGTCCTCGGTGCATGGGACTGGCTGCGTTCCGAGCAGGGGCTGCCCGCCGATCGCATCGGACTGCTCGGCGTCTCGCTCGGCGCGGCCAGCGTGCTCATCGCTGCCGGCGAGGAGCCGGCCGTTGCCGCGACCTGGGAGGACTCGAGCTACGCCGACATCGGCGACGCCATCAAGGCCGAGCTTGCCCGGAACGGGTATCCCGGCGTCCTGGAGGAGGGCGGCATCGCGATGGCGCGGCTCCTGAGCGGCGACGACCTGCGATCGCGCAGTCCCCTCGAAGCGGTGCGCAGGATGGCGGGCCGGTCGCTGTACATCAGCCACGGCGACGCCGACCGGCGACTCAGCGTCGACTACGGACGGACGCTCGCCAGGGAGGCCGAGGCGGCCGGCGTGGACGTCACGACCTGGATCGTGCCCGGCGCCGAACATACCAAGGCGATGGGCCTCGTCCCCGATGCGTACGAGACGCGCTTGACCGGCTTCTTCGAGCGCGTCCTGGCGGGCCCCTAGACTGACGGCGTGATCACCAGTCGCCGCATCAGCCGGAAGGCCGAGTCGTTCACCGAGTCGGTCATCCGCGAGATGAACCGCGTCGCCGTCGCTCACGGCGCGGTCAGCCTCGCGCAGGGGTTCCCGGACTTCGCCTGTCCACCCGAGCTCAAGCGCGCGGTCGCCGAGGCGGTCGACGCCGACATCAACCAGTACGCGATCACGTGGGGATCGAAGCCGTTGCGCGACGCCATCGCAGCGACCACGCCCCGCCACTTCCCGGGGTTCGGGGAGATCGACCCGGAGACCCAGGTCACGGTCACGTGCGGCGCGACCGAGGCGATGATCGCGGCGATGCTCGGCATCCTCGATCCCGGCGACGAGGTCATCGTCTTCGAGCCGTTCTATGAGAACTACGGACCCGACGCGATCCTGTCCGACGCCGTGCCGCGCTACGTCACGCTCCACGAGCCCGACTGGACGATCGATCCCGACGAGCTGCGCCGGGCGTTCGGGCCGCGGACGCGCGGCATCGTCCTCAACTCGCCGCATAACCCGACCGGCAAGGTGTTCACGCGCGAGGAGCTCGAGCTCGTCGCCTCGCTGTGCGTCGAGCACGACGTCATCGCCTTCACCGACGACATCTACGAGCACCTCGTGTTCGAGGGCGAGCACATCCCGCTCGCGACGCTGCCCGACATGGCGGAGCGGACCGTGAGCATCCACTCGATGTCGAAGACGTACTCGGTGACCGGCTGGCGGATCGGCTGGACGATCGCGTCGCCCGAGCTCTCGCTCGGCATCAGGCGCGTGCACGACTTCCTGACGGTCGGCGCGGCGGCGCCCCTGCAGGCGGCGGCGGTGACCGCGCTCGGCTTCCCAGATGCGTACTACGCCGATCTCGTGGCCGGCTACCGGGAGCGGCGCGACGTGCTCGTGCCGGCCCTCCGGGACGCCGGCTTCCGGGTCCACGAGCCCAGGGGCGCCTACTACGTCATGACCGACATCCGCGACCTCGTCGCGGCGGACGAGGACGACGTCGCGTTCGCCCACCGGCTGATCCGCGAGCCGGGCGTGGCGGCGGTCCCGGGTTCGTCGTTCTTCTCACGACCCGAGCTCGGTCGGTCGAAGCTGCGGTTCGCCTTCCCGAAGACGCTCGAGACGCTCGGGGCGGCGGCGGAACGGCTGGCTCGGCTCGCCTGAGGCGGGTCAGCTCGGGACGGCCTCCGGGACCACCTCGCGCACGATGGCCGCGACCGCCGACCGCGTCGCGTCGCCGTCGTAGCGGAGCAGCGGGTCGGCCTCGAGCTTCCGCTCCTGGATCTCGCCCTGGATGCGCGTGTAGAGGACCGGATAGATGGCGCCGCTGCCGTCAGCCTCGAGCGTGACGGCGAGCGCGTCGGGCCCGCCGGCGTCGAGGAAGGTGGTCAGTGGCTGGACCCCGTCGTCCACCGGTCCGGCGTCCGGGTCGACCGTGAAGACGCGCGTCAGGTAGGCACGCTGGTGCCACAGCTCGGGGGCTTCCGCAAGCTCGGTCGCGACGGTCGCCACGAGCGCGTCCGGCGCGACCGCCGGTCGGGGGACATCGACGCCGAAGCGCTGGGTCGCGATCCGTCGGGCGAGGACCATCGCGTTGTACCGCGCGCCGTGGACGGCCCCCGAGTTGGCCGGCACGCCGTGCTTCTCCAGACCCTTGGCCGCCTGGCCGATCGTCCCGGCGAAGTACACGCCGGACAGCGTCGTGCTCTCCCACCAGGGCGTGACGAGCGGCAGGCGACTGCGGCCGCTGACCGAGCAGCCGATCTCGGGCAGGTCGAGGATCGGCGTTACGAAGCCGGTCGCCGAGATCACGTCGTCGACCTCGATGGCGATGTCGTCTCCGGTGTCGGTCCGCCGCAACCGGACGGTCAGGCTCCCGTCGCCGCCCTCGGTCCGCTCGATGCGGTCGAGCGCGGCGTCGAGGACCGCGACGCCGCCGCCCAGCACGAAGTCCTCGTACGGCTGGACGTAGCGGGCGCGGACGCCGGCGAGCGATCGCGTCTGCACCGACAGGCGAGCCGGTGACGGCGAGGCGAGGACGATCGCGCGCGCCCACGGCAGGAACCCGCTGGCCAGCTCGAACCCGGAGTTCTGCTTGCCCAGGATCAGGACCCGCCGCCCGGCGTACGTCTCGACCGGCCGGACCTCGGCGTAGTGGTGGGTCAGGTCCATGCCGATGGCGGGCGGAGTGAACGGCTCGGCCACGCCGACCGCGATCACCAGCGTCTCGGCCCGATACTCGCCGTCGGTCGTCGACAGGACGAACCGGGCGCCCTCGGCATCCTCGACCTGGCGCGTGCTCGTCCACCGACAGCCGTAGCGGACCTCGATGTTCGCCCGTTCGGCGTACCGGCCCAGGTTCTCCTCCATCTCGGGCCGGGACGGGAACGACGAGGTCCCATCCATGAGCTCGGGCTGGAGGGCGCGGGCTTCGGGCTCGTCGGCGAGCAGGCTGTTCCAGTCATAGCGCTCGTACGCGCGCGAGCCGCGCGGTGCCGGCGCATGCGGCTTGGTCCATGACAGCAGCCGCTGGAAGTGCGGCCAGCGGCGGAACATCCCGCCCGGCGCCGGATCCTGCGACAGCACCGCGTGCGCGATCCCGTACCGTCGCAGGGCGTACGAGGCCTGAAGACCGCCGGGACCCGAGCCGATGACGACGACCGGGTATGCGCCGGGCGGGAACGGTCGGGTCGGGTCGCTCAGGCTCCCCATCGGTTCGCCGCTCGTAGCCGGCGGGCCTGCGCCTGGAGCATCCGGTACATCACCTTGGGCTGGCTCACGAGGAACGGCTCGACCCGGGGGCCGGCCAGCACGAGGCAGCGCATCTGGCGGGTCGCGACGACGTCCGCGATCGACGGCACGCCGAGGAGGATCGACACCTCGCCGAAGAAGTCACCACGGCTCAGCTGCGCCCGGTCGACCCCGTCGATCCGGACCGCCGCCTCGCCGTCGACGATGACGTAGAAGCCCGACCCCGACAGGCCCTGGTGGAGGATCGTCTCGCCGGCCGCGAACATCCGCTCGTCGAAGATGTGGATGATCGCCTCGAGCTGGGGAGCGGACAGGTCGGCGAAGAGCCCGAACCCGGCGATGTCATCGAGCAGCTGGTCGCGGTCGATCATCGCGTGCATCGTGCCACGCGAGCGTTGCTTGACGCTCCGCCATCGTGCAGCGCAGCATCACGGGACCACCATGGAGGCCGGCATGACGCTCACCCACGACCATCGGGCCGAGCTGCTGGCGCGCGCGCCGCTGCTCGACGGCGTCGATGACGCCGGGATCGCCACGATCGCCCAGCGGGTCGTCGAGGTCGGGTTCCCCAAGGACCACGTGATCGCCCGCCAGGGCGAGGTCGGCACCGGGTTCTTCATGGTCGCCAGCGGCAGCGTGCGGGTGGTGCGCGACGGCCGCACGATCGCGACCATCGGGCCCGGCGACTTCTTCGGGGAGCTGTCGGTGCTCGACGGGCAGCCGCGGACCGCGCAGGTGGTCGCCAACGAGCCGACGACCTGCCTGGCCCTCGCGACCTGGGACTTCGAGGCCGTCGTGCGGGACGAGCCCGCGGTCGCGCTCGCGATCATGCGCGGGCTGGCGGGCCGGCTGCGACGTCTGACCGAAGCCGAACGACACTGACGCCCGACATTCCGAGGGAGATGCCCCTGGACCCCAGACCGCCGACCGGCACCGTCACGTGCCTGTTCAGCGACATCGAGGGCTCGACCCGCATCGAGCTCGCGCTCGGCAGTGGCCCGTACCGCGACGTGCGTGAGCGACATCGTGCGCTGCTGCGGGCCGCGTTCGCCGCCCACGATGGCCACGAGCAGTCGACGGAGGGCGATTCGTTCTTCGTGATCTTCCGGCGCGCCGCTGACGCCGTGGCGGCGGCGGTCGACGGCCAGCGCGCCATCGCCGCGGAACCGTGGCCGGACGATGCCCCGGTCCGGGTGCGGATGGGCCTGCACACCGGCGACATCGAACGGCTCGACGGCGGCGACGTGATCGGGTACGACATCAACCGCACCGCGCGCATCACCGCGGTCGCCCACGGCGGCCAGGTCCTGCTCAGCGACGCGACGCGGTCGCTGATCGCCGACGACCTGCGCGACGGCGTCGGCCTGCGCGACGTCGGTCTCCACCGGCTCAAGGACCTGCGCGAGCCGGAGCACCTGAGCCAGCTGCTCATCGACGGGCTGCCGGACACCTTCCCGCCGCTGCGCTCGCTCGACGCGCGACCGAACAACCTGCCGACCCAGCTCACCTCGTTCGTCGGTCGGGAGCACGAGCTGGACGAGGCGGTCGGGCTGCTGCGGACGACCAGGCTCCTGACCCTGACCGGACCGGGCGGGACCGGCAAGACGCGGCTGTCGCTCCAGGTCGCCGCGGCCGCCGCCGACGACTTCCCCGACGGCGTGTGGTTCGTCGCCCTCGATGCCGTGCGCGATCCGGCCATCGTCGCGCCGACCATCGCGCGGACGCTCGGGCTCGCCGACAGCAAGGTCCGCACCGCCATCGACCTGCTCAGCGATCACATCGGCGCGGGGCACGTCCTGCTCGTGCTCGACAACTTCGAGCAGGTGGTGGACGCCGGCACGGACGTCGCCGAGCTGCTCCGCCGCTGCCCGAACCTGCGCTGCGTCGTCACGACCCGCATCCCGCTGCGGGTGAGCGGCGAGCAGGAGTACCCGGTCCCGGGCCTGCCCGCCCCACCCGACCTCAGCCACCTGTCCGAGATGGAGCGACTGAACCTGCCACGCGGCCTGCGCGACCTCGACGCGGCGGCGCTCACCCAGTTCGAGGCCGTGCGCCTGTTCATCGCGCGGGCGTCGTCGGTCCGGCCGGGCTTCGCCGTCACCAACGACAACGCTCCGGCGGTGGCGGGGATCTCGGCGCGGCTCCACGGCATGCCGCTCGCGATCGAGCTCGCCGCGGCCCGCATCAAGCTCCTGACACCGGACCAGATCCTGGCGCGGCTCGAGCACCACCTGGCGCTGCTCACGACCGGCTCGCGCGACCTGCCGGAGCGCCAGCAGACCCTGCGCGGCGCGATCGCCTGGAGCTACGACCTGCTCGACGACGGGGCGCGCCGCCTCGCCGACCGGCTATCGGTGTTCCGCGGCGGGTTCGACCTCGAGATCGCGGAACGGGTCTGCGGCCCGGCGGACGAGATCGGCGGCGATGTCGTGGACAGGATCGGCGAGCTGGTCGACCAGAGCCTGGTCCGCCCCGACGACGGGCCCGAGCCGCGGTTCGCGATGCTCGAGACCATCCGCGAGTTCGCCGCGGAGATGCTGGCGACGCGCGACGAGGCGGGGGCCATCGCGGACCGCCACGCCGCGGCGATGCTCGACCTCGCGGAGCGGGCAGCCCCCGAGCTGTCGGGCGCGGACCAGCGGGTCTGGCTGGAGCGCCTCGAGCGCGACCACGACAACGCGCGCGCGGCGCTCGACTGGGCGATCGCGAGGCCCGACCCGCCGCTCGGCGCACGGCTGTCGTTCGCGATGTGGCGGTTCTGGCAGCAGCGCGGCTACCTCAACGAGGCGCGGGCCCGGTTCGAGCAGCTCGCGTCGCAGGGCTGGGAGCTCGACCTCGTCGACCAGGCGCGGTTCGCGGAGGCGTACGGGGGCATCGCCTACTGGCAGTCGGACCAGGAGACGGCCTCACGCCTGTACGACGAACAGCTCCGGCTCTGGCAGGAGATCGGCGATCGGCGCGAGATCGCCAACGCGCTGTTCAACCGGGCATATGCCGACATGATCGAGATCATGGGCGGCGACATGACCGACGAGGCGGCAGGGCGAAGCCGGACGCGGCTGAACGAGGCGCTCGACATCTATCGCGAGCTGGGCGACACCGGCGGCGAGGGCAACATCCTGTGGGGGCTCGGGAGCCTCGCCTACTTCAGCTCGGACGCAGCAGAGGCGGAGCGATGGTATCGACGCTCGCTCGAGCTGCACCGGGCGGCCGGGCATCGGACGATGGAGGCCTGGTCGCTCCACATGCTCTCGTTGTCGATGGTCGGCAGGCACGAATGGGCCGAGGCCAAGGAGATCGGCCGCCACGCACTCCAGCACTTCTACGAGTCGGGCGACGTCTCGGGCGTCACCCTGTCGCTCGACGACATCGCGCTGAGCGAGCTCGGCGCGGGTGACGTGGAACGGGCGGGTCGGCTGTGGGGCGCGGCGCGCAGCCTCCAGGAGACCACCGGGACCTCCCTTGCCGACTACGTCGACCAGATGAAACACCTCTTCGACGTCTCTACGCCGAAGGACGCGCTGCCCGCCGACCAGCTGGCGGTGCTCGCGGCGCAGGGTGCGGCCATGCCGTACGACGAGCTCGTGGCGTACGCTCTCGAGACGACCGATCCGGTCCCGCCGGCGGCGCACGTGGAGCGCGTGGGATGAACGAACCGTTCCGGGAGTCGGACCCGGACACGCCCGTGGTGCCGCTCGTGCTGCTCGACGACGCAGTCGATCAGGCGCCCGACCCCGGCGCGCTCATGCTCACCTGTGCGAACTGCGGGGCCGCCATGGACGAGCGCAAGTGCAAGCTCATCTGCCGCTGCGGCTACTTCCTGTCCTGCTCGGACTACTACTGACCGGCTGCAGCTGACCGGCCTGGACGGTCGGTTCGGATAGACTGGCGGTCGATGACCGCCGAGCCGATCCCCGCTCCTCGCCCGAAGACCGGCATCCCCAAGAACCCCGGGCGACGAGAGCTCGGGATGACGGCCACGCTGCTCTTCCCGAACCGCGAGATCGTCGAGCAGTTCTACGTCCCGATCATCTACACGGCCTGCCGGACGTGCTACTCGGAGATGCCGCCGGAGGAGATCTTCCGCAAGTCGGTCGACGGCGAGTTCGACCCGGCGAAGATGCAGAAGCTGATCGCGTCGGTGATCGAGTCGGGGCACGGATCGACCATCGAGCACATCGTGTTCACGTTCGGCATCACCGGCGTGTCACGGACGCTGTCGCATCAGCTGGTGCGCCACCGGGCCGGCGTGGCGTTCGACCAGCAGAGCCAGCGCTACGTGAAGTTCAAGGGCGCCGCGACCATGCTCCCGCACTCGATCGCCGAGGGCGACGTGGAGCTGCGAGAGCGCTACGAGTCGCAGGTCGGGAGTGCACTCGACCTGTACGGGGAGATGCTCGAGGCGGGGTTGCCGGGCGAGGATGCCCGGTTCGTCTTCCCGAACGCGACCCGGACCAACCTCGTCATGACGGCCAACCTGCGGGCCCTCATCCACATGTCCGGGCTGCGCCTGTGCACGATGGCGCAGTGGGAGATCCGCCGGCTGTTCCAGCTCATCCGCCAGCAGATCTTCACGGTCTCGCCGTTCCTCGGCTCGTTCCTGGCGCCCAAGTGCGTGCCGCTGGGCTACTGCGACGAGTTCGGCAACCGCGACGAGCACTGCCCGATCCGGCCGCACAAGGACAACGTCCTGGGCGCGTGGGCGGAGAAGGCCGCGGCCGCGAAGGCCGCGGGCCGGGAGCTGCCACAGGCCTGACCGCGGGCCGGGAACCTGTCGCGAGTCTAGTCGCCGTCGACGATCACCAGCTCGCGGGACCCGGTCGGATACAGGAAGTCCGCCAGTGCCGTCGCCTCTTCCTCCAGCTCGAGGCGCTGGGCCGGCGTCAGTCGACGGCCCAGCTCGACGGTCATGGTCGCCGCCCTGCCCGCTCGACGGACACGCCACGCGGCCGCGATCCCGCCGTCGATGAGGATGGGCCCCTTCCAGCCGAACTCGATGCCCCACGACAGCTCCCCGTTGATCCGGGAGCGGTCCTCGTGTGATAGGAACACGTTGTCGTACTGCGGGAGGAAGCGGACCGGCGCCGGCACGTCGGGATCGGCGATGAGCCCGTCCTGGACGTCGAGCAGCTCACGACCGGCCTCGTCGCGGAACGTCCGGAGCCGCGGCCGAAGCCTGTCGACGACCTCGCGCAGCCCGGTCAGCCACGACCAGACGCGCATGTCGCCGACGGTCGCCGGTCCGAACGCGGTGAGGTAGCGCAGCACCAGGTCGTCGACGCTCGGGCTCGGCTCCAGCGGGCGTCCGGCCCACGCCTCGAGCGTCGTGTTTGTCGCCCGCCCCGTCCGGCCCCACAGCCCCCGCGGCGGCACCTGGACCAGCGGCAGCAGGAAGCGGGCCGCGTAGGCGAGCGAGGCCGGGTCGCGGTCCGGCCAGTCCGGGACGAGCGCCGCGCCCAGCTCGGTCGGCGTGCGCGGCCGCTCCTCGAGGATCGGCCGGGCGGTCGCGATCACCGCCTCGACGTCGACGCCGTCGAGCCGCTTGATGAACGGGCTGCTGCGCCAGGACCGGCGCATGACGTCGGCGAGGATCGGGTACTGGATGAGCGCGTCGTCCGTCGTCGCCAGGTGGAGCGTCCCGCGCAGGAGGCCCATCCGGACCGCCCGCCGCTCCTCGATCAGCGCGCTGAGCTCCGTCGGGTCGAAGCCGTCGATGCGCGACCAGAGGGCGACATAGGGGTCGGGTGGCTCCTGGGCCTGCAGACCGACGAGGTACTCGACGACCTCGCTCGGCGTGCGTGGCTCTCGCTCGAGCAGGAGCTGGCGCGCGAGCAGCGTCCGGTTGAGGGTCCGCCGGTCGAGGACACGCGGCGATGCGCTCGCGGCCGTCATGCCGCCAGCGCGCGCTCGAACGCGTCGAGCGTGTCGGCGGAGAACAGCACGAACGTGACCGAGTCGAGGGCATCCGGGTGGGCCGAGATCCACGCGTCGACCGTGGCGAGCGCGATCGCCGCAGCGGCTTCGACCGGATAGGCGAAGACCCCCGTCGAGATCGACGGCAGCGCCACCGACCGACAGCCCTCGCGCACGGCGAGGTCCAGCGCCGTCCGGTAGGCGCTCGCCAGCTGCTCCGGCTCGGCGGACGAGCCGCCACGCCACACCGGTCCGACGGCGTGGATCACGATCGATGCCGGCAGGCGCCCTGCGACGCTGACCACGGCACCGCCGGTCGGGCAATGGCGCGCCGGCCCATACCGGTCTTCGAGGTCGGCCATGATCGCCGGGCCGCCCGCCCGGTGGATCGCCCCGTCGACGCCGCCGCCACCGACGAGGGCGCTGTTCGCGGCGTTGACGATCGCGCACGACTCGACCGTCGTGATGTCGCCCTGGACCAGGCGGATCTCGGTCACCGTCGGGACCTGTCAGTCGTCCCCGAGATCGGTCACGAAGCGGCGCAGCACGCGGGCGAGCCGTGGGCCGGCGACCGCACCCGCCTCGAGGACCTCCTCGTGGGTCAGCGGCTGACCGGTGTACCCGGCGCCGGCATTGGTGACCAGCGACACGCCGCACACCTCCAGCCCGACCCACCGCGCGGCGATGCACTCGAGGACCGTCGACATCCCCACGGCATCGCCGCCGAGCGCGGCGAGCATCCGCACCTCGGCCGGGGTCTCGTACGTCGGTCCGGTGAGGCCGACGTAGACGCCCTCGGCCATCTCGACGTCCTCGGCGGTCGCGGCGGTATGGAGTCGGGCGCGCAGCCGCGGGCTCCACGCCTCGGTCATGTCCGGGAAGCGCGGCCCGAGTGCGTCGGCGTTCGGTCCGATGAGCGGCGAGCGGCCGGTGAGGTTGATGTGGTCGCGCATGATCATCAGCGTGCCTGGCCCGAACGAGGGGTCCAGGCCTCCGGCCGCGTTGGTCAGCACCACCACCCGAGCGCCGAGCGCGCGGAACAGCAGGACCGGCTGCACCACGAGGCCCGGGTCGTTCCCCTCGTACAGGTGGAAGCGGCCCTGCAGCATGACCACCGACCGGTCGCCGAGCGACCCCAACAGCAGCCGCCCGACGTGGCCGGGCGCCGTGGCAGCCGGCCAGCCGGGCAGGGCGTCGAACGGGATGGAGACGGCATCCTGCAGGTCGTCGGCCAGACCGCCGAGCCCGGAGCCGAGCACGATGCCGACCTCGGGAACGATGGTCGTCCGGTCGCGAACGGCCGTGACGAGGGCGGCGATCCGCTCTGGCTGGACGACGGGCGGGATCGGCCGGGTGGGATCGACGGTCAGCACGTCCGACATGCGAGCCTCCGGGCGGGCGTCCAGCATGACAGGACGAGGTGGTGTCGGGGTGGGAGGAGCGGGGGCTTCGTCGCGCCCGACGGAAGTACCGACACCGGGATGCCGATCACGTCCCGCCGGGCGCAATCCCTGGGATCCGGCCGTGGTGAGACGACCGGGACCGCGGGCAACGAAGCGCCCGAAGCGACCGGCGGCGGAACGAAGGTCCTTGATGTGATCTCGGTTCCTGCGATCCTGTCGGCCCCTTCGGGCACGACCTACGGTATCGGCCGGCTCCGGGCACGGTCAACGCGCTTATCCACGAACATGGAATTGATCTTCTGACGGCCGTCCACGGGAATGTCGGACGTGTGGTCGGCGTGTGGATAACTCTGTGGACGAGCGGTGATCAGCCACCCATCGCGAACATCTCGATCTTGGGCAGATCGCTCGTCGACAGGGCGCGCAGCTCCGAGTATCGGTCGTCACGGTCGCGCCACAGCTCGGCCAGGAACGCCACCAGCTGCTCGTCCGTGGAGCCGTCGCGGAGCACCGCGCGGACGTCCCGACCGGCAACCGCGAACAGACACGTGTACAGCTGGCCGTCGGCCGACAGTCGGGCACGCGTGCAGTCGCGGCAGAACGGCCGGGTCACCGACGAGATGACGCCGAACTCCCCCGCTCCGTCGACGTAGCGCCATCGGTCGGCCACCTCGCCGCGGTAGCCGGCATCGACCGGCACGGCCGGCCAGGCCGCGGTCACGAGGTCGATCAGCTCGGCGGCGGGCACGACCTCGTCGAGGCGCCAGCCGTTCGAATGGCCGACGTCCATGTACTCGATGAACCGCAGGGTCACGCCGGTGGCGCGCGCCCAGCTGGCCATCGGCACGACGGAGTCTTCGTTGACGCCGCGGCGCACGACCATGTTGATCTTCACCGGGCCGAGCCCGGCCTCCAACGCCGCATCGACCCCGTCGAGCACGCGGGCCACCGGGAAGTCGACGCCGTTCATGGCCCCGAAGACCTCGTCATCGAGCGAGTCGAGGCTGACCGACACGCGACGCAGCCCGGCCTCCGCCAGTGGGCGGGCCAGCGCACGCAACGCGGCCCCGTTCGTGGTGAGCGTCAGGTCGAGGGGACGGCCGTCCGACGTCTGCAGCGTCGCCAGCATGCGGATCAGGTCCGGCAGGCCGCGCCGGACCAGCGGCTCGCCGCCGGTGATGCGAAGCTTCTCGACGCCCAGCGCGACGAACGCCCGCGCGGCCCGGTGGATCTCCTCGAGCGACAGCACCTGGTCCTTCGGGAGGAACTCGAAGTCGCGGCCGAAGATCTCCTTCGGCATGCAGTACGTGCAACGGAAGTTGCACCTGTCGGTGACCGAGATGCGCAGGTCGTGCAGGGGTCGACCGAGTCGATCGAGCGGCGCCGGCGTCAACATGGCATCCATGGGACCCGCATCCTACGATGAACGGCGTTGCATCAGCACAACGGCGTAGGTCAGGGGGATCCGGCGGTACGACCGGCGTACACCTCTGGTACCACTAGCGGACTCCACCCCACCAAACCCTGCTGGCACGATGCCGACCACGCCCCGATAGAGCGCACATCTTCCGACGAGGATCCATCGCATGGCATCGACCGACGCGAAAAGCGGTTTCCGACTCCCGTGGAGTGGGGACCGAAACGAGTCCGAGGATCAGTCCGCAGTCAGTGGAGACGAGCCGACGGCCATGGATCCTGCCCAGCAGAGCGAGAGCGAGAGCGAGACGCCGACGATGATCGACACCCCCGCGACCACCTCAGGGGAGGCCGCCCAGGCTGAGCCTGCCGCGACCGAGCCGGTCACGACGCCCGAGGCAGCCAGCGCACCGACGCCGGCACCCGAGCGCAAGGCCAACAAGTTCATGGCCGACCTCACCCGCGCCATGCAGGCGGCCGCCGAGTCAGCACGAGCGGACTCGCTCGAGCGCTTCGCCACCGACGCCAAGGCGCACATCGAGGGCATCCACGCCACCAGCGCCGACGAGGCGACCGAGCTGCGCAAGCGCGCTGACGACGACATCGCCAGTGTCCGCGAGTGGTCGAAGGCCGAGATCGCGCGCATCCGCGAGGAGACCGACGAGCGCGTCACCGATCGCAAGGAGCGGCTCGAGCGCGAGATCGAGGCGCACGCCGCCGAGATCGAGGCGCGCATCGAGCGCGTCCAGAGCCGGGTGGCCTCGTTCGAGACCGAGATGGCCGCCTTCTTCGAGCGACTGCTGTCCGAAGACGACCCGACCCGCTTCGCCTCGATGGCGGAGACCCTGCCCGAGCCCCCGCCCTTCGACGCCGACGACGCATGGGCATCGATCACCGGACCCGAGATCGCCCAGGCCGACGAGGCCCCGGTGGCCGCGGCCGAAACCGCGGCTGAGCCGGTCGTCGCCGAGACCGTCGAGACCACAGAGCCGGCCGAGACCGTCGAGACGCCCGTCGCCGAGGACAGCCCCGTCGAGGCCAGCGCCGAGACCGGCTCCGTCGAGGCGAGCGCGGACAGTGGCGACCTCTTCGGCATCACCGCCGACGCCCCCGAATCCGAGACCCCGAGCGACGCCGACCCGCGCCTGACCGCGATCGGCATCGAGCCCGACTTCGCCGCCGCGGAAGCCGAGGCCGCCGCCTACCCGGCCGAGGCCTCCGGCGCCGACGACGAGATCCCGACCATCGCCGAGGACGCCCTGGCGGCCCGGCTCGCCGGACTCGTCGCCGACGACCAGGCGCCCACCGACAGCGCCACGACCCGCGTGGTCGTGACCGGCCTCGTCAGCGTCGCCAGCATCGCCGGCTTCAAGCGCAACCTGGCGCGCGTCGCCGGTGTTCGATCGGTCGGCGTGTCGTCCGGCCCCGATGGCGAGTTCGTCTTCGCCGTCACGCACGACAACGGTCTGGCCCTCGGCGACGGGATCGCGTCGCTGCCCGGCTTCAGTGCCCGCGTCACCGACGAGGCTCCCGGTGAGCTGACCGTCGCCGCGCGCGATCCGGAAAGCGAGAGCTAGCGGCCATGGCCCGCCCGGCCATCGCGGTAGCCCTGCCCGGTAACGAGGCGGCGCCGGTCGCGGCCGAGTTGCGAGCGGCCGGCTTCACGGTCGCGTCGATCAGCCGACCCGAGCAGCTCGAAGCGCTGCTCGCCAGCCGGCGAGACGTCGCGGTCGCCATCCTCGACGGCGAGACCGATCTCGACCAGTCGCTCGAGTACTACTCGCTCCTGCGCGACGCGGGTCGCGCCATCCCCGCCCTGATGGTCATGTCCGAGCGCGCGATGACGCGCCTCGAGGCCGCGTCCGGCGTGGTCGAGGACGAATACTTCACCCGCCCGTACTCGGCCGAGTCGCTTCGCTGGCGCGTGGAGGCCATGTGCATCCGCAGCCAGACCGTCGACGACGGATCGGGACCCATCCTCCAGGGTGGACCGATCGAGACCGACGGCTGGGCGAGCCGCGCGACGATCATCGCGGTCTTCAACCCGAAGGGCGGCGTCGGCAAGACGACGATCGCCACGAACCTCGCCTCGGTCCTCCAGACGCGGCGCGGCCACAAGGTCTTGCTCGTCGACGCCGACACCGTCACCGGCCATGTCGCGACGTCGCTCGGCATCGACGGCGTGCGAACGCTCTCCGACAGCTGGCGCGACCAGGCCGAGGGCGGCCCGCGCGAGAGCCTCGACGACATCGCGTCGGCCCATCCCTCTGGGATGCGCGTCGCCGCGCTGACGTCGTCGCCGCTCGACACCGACATCCTCGAGCCCGACCGCGTCGCCGACGAGATCACCGCGGCACGCCGCGGCGTCGACTTCATCGTGGTCGACCTCCACCCGTCATACGGGAAGCTCAACGACGCCATCTTCAAGGTCGCCGATCGCATCCTCGTGCCGGTCACCCCGGACGTGCCGGCCATCCGCGCCGCGGTCCAGCTGGCCGATTACGCCACCGAGCTGGGCGTCCGCGAGCGGCTGTCGCTCGTGATCAACCGGGCGAACAGCGGCGTCGGCGTCGCCGACATCGAGCGAACCGTCGGGATGCCGTCGATCGCCCTCATCCGGTCGGGCGGGCTGCTGTTCGTCCGGGCCGCCAACGAGGGCCGGACGCTCATCGAGATGTTCCCGAAGGAACGGATCACCGACGACTTCGACGCACTGGCAGACCGCGTGCTCGGCACCCCGGTCGCGGCGCCGGCCATGAAGGTGCCGTTCGGCCTGTTCAACCGCGCCAAGACGTCCGCGCGCGCTTCGTAGTCCCGCGACCGCCGCCCACCAGCGAGGCGGGCAGGTCGGTCGAGCCCTCGACGCTATCGAGACCGCTCCTGCCACGACGTGCCACCCAACGGCGAACCGGGCAGCCCCTGGGGGCGCTGGCCGGTCCGGCGATCCACCTGCTGGATGCCGCGCAGGTAGGCGCGGTTGACGAGGACCGCGTCCATCTCCGGACCCATCGCCTGATCGCCGCGATATGCGGTCGCGTCCACGACCGGCACGAACATCTCCGTCGCGCGGTCGAGCAACCGCTCGGGGTCGGTGCCGGGATGGAGGTAGACGGTCCCGATGACGCGGTACGGCGGCACTTCCATCGCGACGTCGTACGACACCTTGTGGACCTTGTGCGCCGACTTCTCGTCGTCGGTCAGCGGTGGCAGCGTGGTCTCGCCGGCCAGCACCAGGATCAGGTCGTAGGGATCGATCGCCCGCAGCCCGGGCGCCGGTTCGAATCCCGCTGAGCCGTCGGCCGGCGCCCACCGGACGTCGGAGATCGTGATCGACTCGCGCTTGTTCAACACGTCGGACAGCCGGCTGCCGACCTCCATGTTGCCGACGATCCGCCACTCCTCGGTCAGGCCGTCGAACGCGATGCCGCGCGCATCGGCCGGGGCCGGGCCATCGGCGACCGGCGGCACGGCCTCGTCGGCCTCGGTCTTCTTGTTGCGCTTCAGGAAATCGAACGGCACGTCAGTCCTCGGCCTTCCAGCTGTTCTCGCGGATCGTCTCGACGACGTTCGGGTCGGCAAGGGTGGTGGTGTCGCCGAGGGTGCGTGCCTCGGCGATATCGCGCAGCAGCCGGCGCATGATCTTGCCCGAGCGGGTCTTGGGCAGGTCCGGGGTGAAGAACAGGAACTTGGGCTTGGCGATCGGACCGATGACCTTGGCGACGTGGCTCCGCAGCTCGTCGCCGAGCTGGTCGGTCGGGTCGACGCCGGAGCGCAGGATCACGTAGGCGAAGATCGCCTGGCCGGTGATCGGGTCGTTCTTGCCGACGACCGCCGCCTCGGCGACCCCCTTGTGGTCGACCAGTGCCGACTCGACCTCGATGGTCGAGATGCGATGGCCGGACACGTTCATCACGTCGTCGACCCGGCCGAGGAGCCAGAAGTAGCCCTCGGCGTCGCGCTTCGCACCGTCGCCCGCGAAGTACATCCCGGGGAAGCGGCTCCAGTAGGTCTCCTTATAACGCTCCGGGTCGCCGTAGATGCCGCGGAGCATGCCCGGCCACGGCCGCTTGAGGACGAGGTAGCCGCCACCGCCGAACGGCACGCTGTTCCCGTCGCCGTCGACCACGTCGGCCTCGATGCCAGGGAACGGGAACGTGGCGCTGCCGGGCTTGGTCGTGGTCACCCCTGGGAGCGGGCTGATCAGGATCTGCCCTGTCTCCGTCTGCCACCAGGTGTCGACGATCGGCGTGCCACCGCCGCCGATGTTCTCGTGGTACCACAGCCACGCCTCGGGGTTGATCGGCTCGCCGACCGACCCCAGCACGCGCAGCGACGACAGGTCGTGCCCGGCCGGGAACGACTCGCCCTGCTTCATGAACGCGCGGATGGCGGTCGGGGCGCAGTACAGGATGTTGACCTTGTACTCCTCGATGATCGACCACCAGCGGTCCCAGGCGGGCGTGTCCGGCGAGCCCTCGTAGAGGATGCCGGTCGTGGCGTTGGCCAGCGGCCCGTACACGATGTAGCTGTGGCCGGTCACCCACCCGATGTCTGCGGCGCACCAGTACACGTCGTCGGGCTTGACGTCGAAGATCGTCCAGTGCGTATACGAGGTGCCCAGGAGGTAGCCCGCGGTCGTGTGCATGATCCCCTTGGGCTTCGCCGTCGTGCCCGATGTGTAGAGCAGGTACAGCATGTGCTCCGAGTCGAGCGGGACGGGCGGGCAGTCGGCGGGCTGGCGCTCGACCACGTCGTGCCACCACACGTCGCGTCCCTCGACGACGGTCGTGTCGGGGGCCTCGTCGCCGAGCCGCTTGACCATCAGCACGTGCTCGACGGTCGGACTGCCGGCGACGGCGTCGTCCACCGCCTGCTTCAGCGGCATCGCCTTGCCGCGTCGGTAGCTGCCGTCGGCGGTGATGACGAGCTTGGCCTCGGCGTCGTTGATCCGTCCGCCGAGCGCCTCAGCGGAGAAGCCCGCGAACACGACCGTGTGCGGTGCCCCGATCCGGGCGCACGCCAGCATCGCGATCGGCAGCTCCGGGATCATCGGCATGTAGATGGCGACCCGATCGCCGGTGCCCACGCCGAGCTCCTTGAGCGCATTGGCCGCCTTCTGGACCTCGCGGTGGAGGTCGCCGTAGGTCAGGGTCCGCGTATCGCCCGGCTCGCCGATCCAGTGATAGGCGACCTTGTCGCCCAGCCCGTTCTTCACGTGCCGGTCGACGCAGTTGTATGCGATGTTGAGCTTGCCGCCGACGAACCACTTCGCGAACGGGAGGTCCCACTCGAGAGTCGTCGTGAACGGCTCGTCCCAATCCAGCCGTTCGCGGGCAAGTCGTGCCCAGAACTCGACCGGGTCGGCCTCGGCCTCGGCGTACAGATCCGGCGTGGCGTTGGCTTGCCCGGCAAAGGCCGGATCCGGCACGAACGTCCGGTTCTCGGCGAGCAGGTTCTCGATGGCGGCGGCCTGGGTCGGGGACTGGTCGAGGCTCACGGACATCCACCTCCGGGAGTCAAGCTGGCCGGGTCATCCTACCGCGACGCGATGGGCGTCGAGCGGTCCGGGTCGGCGGGGCCGATGCGGCCGGGCGTGTCGATCCCGTGCGCATCGAGGGCCGCGAGCAGGCGCATCCGGTACTCGCCCGCCGCGGCCCACTGCTCGGGCGCGCGCACCGACCCGAGGATCTTGAGCGTGACGCCCTGCTCGCCGATCGCCTCGACTCGGTCGACTCGCGGCGGTTCGAGGATGCGCGATCGCCAGGCCGGGTCGGCGGCCATCGCCAGGCCGACCTCGTCGACGACCACGATCGCCCGCTCGATATCGGTGCCGTGCCGCACCGTCACGTCCTGGTTGATGCGGGCCCACACGCGGGTGAGGTTCGAGGCCACCTTGATCTCGCCGTTGGGGATGGTGTGGAGGATGCCATCGAGGTCGCGGACCGTCGTCCGCCGCAGCGTGAAGTCCTCGACCGTGCCGTCGACGCCGGCCAGGCGGACGACGTCGCCGACGCTGAACTGGTTCTCGATGAGGATGAGCGCGCCGTTGAAGTAGTCACGGACGAACGCCTGGGCGCCGAACCCGATCGCGATACCGACCACGCCGAGCCCCGCCACCGCCGGCCCGATGTCCAGCCCGAGCGTGCCCAGGATCATCAGCAGGGCGATCACGCCGATGAAGAACCGGATGAGCTGGGTGGCCAGGCTGTCGAGCGTATCCATCCGCTTCTTGACCTCGGCCGCGGTCAGCTGCTGGGCCGTGCCCTCGGCCGCCTCGCGGTCGAACAGCGCCTGCACGATGCCGTGCACGAACACGCCCGCGATGCGCATCGCGATCAGGGCGGCGATCGCGATGAACAGGACCGGCACGACCGTGGCCCGCAGCCAAGCGACGAGGCCGTCGAGATCCTCGGGTGTCATGCCCCTAGCCTACCGAGTCTCGTTGCCTGTGCTGACGTGTGGTGTCAGAACCACTGACTGTCAGCCGGGCTGACGCGTCGCGCGATGGACGGGCCGCCGGAACCGGCCGATCAGGCCGTGGCGTGGACCGGTGCGTCGGCCGGCTGGCGCTCCGGGACCGAGGCACCCAGGCGGACCGAGATCGCGGCCGCAGCCTCACGCGCCTGTGCCGCCAGCTCGGGGATGCGCCGCGGAGTGAGCCGGAAGGCCGGGCCCCAGATATCGACCGCGGCGATCACGTTGCCCCGCGCATCGTGGATCGGCGCGCTCACCGCGTTCAGCCCGAGCTCGTACTCGCCGATCGCCGTCGCGTACCCGCGCCGCCGGATCCGCGCCAGCTCCTCGAGCAGCGGCTCGAGCTCGACGATCGTCCGTTCCGTGTACTGGACGAGGCCGCGACGGACGATCCGCAGCACCTCCCGCTCGGCGAGCGACGACATCAGCACCTTGCCCGACGCGACGCAATGGAGCGGCGTCGAGCGCCCGGTCCAGTCGCCGACGGCGATGAGGTTCGGCCCGTCGACCTGGGCGACCGTCAGCAGTGACTCGCCCTCGATGATGCCGACCCCGGTCGTCTCGTGCGTCAGGCGCGCCAGGCGCTCGAGCTCGGGCATCGAGAGACCGCGCAGGTCGAGCGTCCGCTCAGCCTGTTCGGCAAGCCGGATGACGACCAGCCCGAGCCGGTACTTGCCGGTCTCGTCGTCCTGCTCGACCAGGCCGCGCTTCTGCAGCGTCGCCAGGAGGCGCGAGGCCGTCGACTTGTGCAGCCCGAGGCGCCGCGCGAGCTCGGTCACGCCGGCCTCACCCTGCGACTCGCCAAGGGCCAGGAGGAGCGCCGCCGCTCGATCGACCGAGCGGACCGCGTTGCCGTCGAGGACCATCGGCGACTCTAGCCGGCTGCCGGCGAGGCCATGCCGCCGTGTGGCGTGGGCGCCTCGGCACCGTGGGCACGCGCCTCGAGGGCCGCGTCCAGCGACTCGGAGAAGGCGGTCAGCACGCGGTCGATGATGTCGGCGTCGGCATGCGCCTCGCAGACGAACCAGGGCTCGCGCGAATCCGGTTCGGGCATGGCGCCGCGAGCATGCATGCCGATCGCGATCGCGTCGTACAGCTCGTGGTCGCTGGTGGCCCAGTCGCGATACTCGGTCGCGACCTCCTCGCGGAACATGAGCCCGAACATCGAAGGGTGACCCGTGAAGTGGTACGGGATGCCCACCGGATCGAGGATCTCCTTGAGGCCATCCTGGATGGTCCGGCCCGTGGCATGGATCGTGTCCAGCGCGTTCGTGTCACGCAGGATCTGGAGCGTCGCGACCGCAGCTGCGGCCGCGACCCGGTTGCCGGCGTACGTGCCGCCGTGGCTGACGTGCTCCGGCAGCAGTTCCATGATCTCGCGTCGGCCGCCGAACGCCGCCGCCGGATAGCCGTTGCCCATCGCCTTGGCGAACGACGCGAGGTCGGGCTTGATGCCGAAGAACTCGGCCGCCCCGCCCTTCGCGAAGCGGAACCCGGTCTTCACCTCGTCGAAGATCAGCAGGATCCCGAACTCCTCGGTCAGCGCGCGCATCTGCTGGTGGAAGCCTGGTGCCGGCATGATGCCCTGCGCGTTGCCGAGCACCGGCTCGACGATGACCGCTGCGATCTCGTCGCCCCGCTCCTCGAACAGGCGCCGGAGCCGGTCGATGCGGTTGTAGCGGGCCGGGATGATCGTCTCGGCAACGGCGCCCGGGATGCCCCGGCCCCACGCCAGCGCCATCGGCGCGTCGGCGTCGCCGAGCTCGGACATGTCGTCGGGGCCGACGCTGATCAGGGCGTAGTCGTGGACGCCGTGGTACTGGCCCTCGAACTTGACGATGCGCTCGCGACCCGTGAACGCCCGGGCGAGCCGCATCAGGTGCATCGTGGCCTCGGTGCCGGACACGGTCATACGCGCCATGTCGACCCAGCCCGTCAGCTCGCAGACGAGCTCGACCGCGCGGATCTCGTCCTCGCTCGTCAAGCTGAAGCTCACGCCCTTGCGCATCCGCTCGTTGACGTAGTCGTCGACGCGCGGGTCGCCGTGGCCGAGGATGACCGGTCCGTAGCCCATCCGCAGGTCGACGAACTCGTTGCCGTCGGCATCCCAGACGAGCCCGCCCTGACCGCGATCGACGTAGATCGTGTCGTCGCCCCACGCTCGGAAATTCGAGTCCGTGCCGCCGGGCAGTCGCTCCGACGCGCGCCGATACAGCGCCAGCTGGCGGTCGCGACGGACGCCCGGGACGACGTGAGCGGGGGCGGGCTCAGTGGCCATGCGGATCCTCGTGTGGCGCGGTCGGGAGGGGCCCGGACCGTGGGACGGGCGTTGCGCGATACGGAACGCGCGGGCGCCCATCGTGCCACACGCCCCGAACGGGCGTCAACGCGACATTCGTCCGCGTGTGGCGCGCGTGCCACGAAATCCGTCGCTCGATGCGATGGACCCACGAATCACGCGACGTTCCCGGTGGAGGGAGATGAGACGTGCGACCATCCCGCCGTGACCGAGCCGATCTCGTACTGGCTCCGCGACTCCCCGCCCGACGGCACGGCCGATCCGCCTCTCGCCGCCGGCGAGCACGCGGTCGTCGACGTGGCGATCATCGGCGCCGGCTTCACCGGCTTGTGGACCGCGATCGCGCTCACCGACACGGACCCGGCGCTGCACGTCGCGGTGCTCGAGATGGAGACGGTCGGGTTCGGGGCGAGCGGCCGCAACGGGGGCTTCTGCGAGGCCAGCCTGACCCACGGGCTCGGGAACGGGGTCCGGCATTTCCCCGACGAGCTCGACCGGCTCGAGCGGGAGGGGCTCGACAACCTCGCCGGTCTGATCGCCTTCACGCGCGACCACGGCGTCGACTGCGATCTCGAGGAGACCGGCGTGCTGGCGCTGGCCGACCAGGCGTGGCAGGCCGACGAGTTCCGGGCGTGGGTCGACGAGGCGGCCGAGCACGGCGAGCACCTCGAGTTCCTGGACCGCGATGCCGCGCAGGCGGAGGTCCACTCGCCGCTCTGGCACGCGGGCATCTATCGCCCGCCCGGCCGGGACGTCCTCCTCGACCCGGCCAGGCTGTGCCGCGGCATCGCCCGCGTCGCGCGCGAACGCGGGGTGCGCATCCACGAGCGGGCCCGGGTGACGCGCCTGGACCGCCGCGCCGGCGGCGTCCGCCTCACCACGGCCGATGGGGCGACCGTGGATGCGACGCATGTGGTGGTGGCCACCTCGGCCTATTCGGGCTGGCTCGGACGGCTGTCGTCGACGTTCGTCCCCGTCTACGACTACGTCCTCGTGTCGGAGCCCCTCACGCCCGAGCAGCGGGCGTCGATCGGCTGGCACCGGCGCCAGGGGCTGTCGGACGGCAACAACCAATTCCACTACTTCAGGCTGACCGCCGACGACCGGATCCTGTGGGGTGGCTACGACGCGATCCATCACCGCGGCAGCCGGGTCGCACCCGAGCTCGACCGGCGACCGGCCAGCTTCGCCAGGCTCGCATCCCAGTTCTTCCGGGCGTTCCCCCAGCTCGACGGGCTCGACTTCCCGTATCGCTGGGGCGGCGCCATCGACACGACCTCGCGGTTCACGGTCACGTTCGGACGGCTGCTGGGCGGGCGGGTCGTGTACGCCCTCGGCTACACCGGCCTGGGGGTCGGGTCGAGCCGCTGGGCGGGCGGCGTCGTGCGCGACCTCATCCTCCGGCCCGACGAGGACCGCCTTCGACTGCGGATCGTCGCCAGCCCGCCGATCCCGTTCCCGCCCGAGCCGTTGCGCTCGTTCACGATCGACACGGTCCGCCACGAGCTCGACCGCGCGGACCGCAACGGCGGCAGGCGCAGCCTGATCCTCCGAACGCTCGACGCGATCGGGGTCGGTTTCGACTCGTAGGCGGCCGCGCGACCGGGATCAGGCCGGCTCGGCCACCCACGTCGGCAGCTCGCGGGCGAGCGTGGCCAGTGGCAGCGACCCGTGTCCGAGCACCTGGTCATGGAACTCGCGGAGGTCGAAGCGGTCGCCGTCGCGCGCCGCGATCTGGCGGCGGAGCGCCTCGATCTGGCGCTTGCCGAGCATGTACGTGAGGGCCTGCCCCGGCCAGCAGATGTAGCGGTCGGTCTCGATGACGGCATCGGTCTCCGATAGGCCGGCGTCGTGACGCATGAAGTCGATCGACCGCTGCCGGTCCCAGCGAAGGGCATGGAGCCCGGTGTCGACGACCAGCCGGGCGGCCCGCCAGGCCTGCCCGTCGAGCATCCCGAACCGCTCGGCCTCGGACCGGTACAGGCCCATCTCGTCGGCGAGCCGCTCGCTGTACAGCCCCCAGCCCTCGACGTACGCGCCACCGACCATCCGCGCGCCGAGGCGGCGAAACGTGATGAGGTTCGGGTTCTCCATCTCGAGCGCGATCTGGAAGTGGTGGCCGGGCGCCGCCTCGTGGTACGTCGTCGATGCCAGCTTGGTGTACTTGCGCGACGGCAGGTCGTAGCCGTTGGCGTAGTAGATGCCGTGCCGGTCGCCGTTCGCGGAGGGCGGGTAGTAGTAGGCGAACGGCGCGTCCTTCTCCTTGTACTCCTCGACCGGCCGCACCTCGAGCCCGGCGCGGGGCAGGACGCCGAAATAGCGGGGCGCCTCGGCCATCGCGCGGTCGATGTCCTCGCGGGCCCGCTCGACCAGCTCGTCCTTGCTGTCCGGCGTGTTGCCGGGGGCGTCCTCGAGCGAAGCGCGGTAGGCCGCGACGTCGCCATCGAACCCGCCCGTACGAGCGATGTCGCGCCGCTCCTCGTCGATGGCGGCCAGCTCCTCCAGACCGATCTTGTGGATCTCCTCGGGATCGAGCTCGAGCGTGGTCCAGCTGCGGATGGCCGTCCGGTAGATGGCATCACCGTTCGGCGCCGACCAGATGCCCGGCTCCTCGCGGCTCGCGTGGCGATACTCGCCGCGCATCGACTCGAGGAACGCGGCATCGGCCGGGTAGACGACATCGCGGACGACGTCGCGGATCCGCTCGCGATCCTCGTCCGACGCGCCCTGGACGCTGCCCGGCACGATCGCCTGGTCGACCGGGATGGCCAGCATCCGCTCGAGCTGCGCGATCACCCGCTCGGTGACGATCGACGGCGCCGTCAGCCCGCTGTCGAGGGCCTCCCGCAGGATGTCGGCGTTGGCGGCCATGAAGGCCGGGTAGGCGCGCAATCGACCGATGAACGCCTCGAGCCGCTCCGGCGTGTCGACCGGCTGGAACGCGGTGAGCTGCGGCAGCAGCTGCTGGGGCCCGCCCATCTGGTCGACGACCCGGAGCTGGTGGAGACCCTGGTCGTCCTCTTCGATCGACAGCTCGCCGATGACCCGGAGCATGTCCCGGGTGATGCGCTCCTCGGTCGACAGCCCATCGACCGGGATCGCCGCCGCCTCCGCGGCGGTCCGCTCCATGAGTGCCCGCGTCCTCGCCCGACCCTCCGACGACGGGTCCTCGAGCCGGTCGGCGTAGCGTTCGTCGCCGTAGAACGTGGCGGTCGTCGGGTTGAGCTCGAGGATGCCCTCCCAGAACCGGTGGGCAAGGTCGTTCACGTCGGAGCGCTGGTCGGTCACGGAGCGAGCCCTCTCGATGCAGCCGGTGGGCGATGCGGGGATCGGCGCCTAGGGTAGCGGGCGCGCCCGTCAGCCGCCGAAGAGCGGCATCTGCTCGCCGCCGCGCTCGACCACGGGATCGAGGCCCAGCAGCGGCTCGAGCTCCTCGAGGTCCGGCTGCTCGGCGGCGAGGAATGTCCGGAGGTGGTCCCACTTGATGAGGTTCCAGCCGTGTTCGTCCATCGCCGCCCGGAGGAGTGGCGAGCGATCGAGCTTGTGGCGGATGAGGTCGGTCCGCTCGGGGGCGACCGCGAGGAACCGGATGTACCGCTCGTCCGACCCGATCCGCGCGTGGCGCCGCAGCAGCGGCTCGCCGAGCATGGCCGTCCACTCGACCTCGAACATCAACGCCACCTTGCCGCGGATGTACCAGATCGCATCGACCTCGGCGAGCGCATCGACCGCCTTGCCGATGCTGCCGAGGTAGGCGCCCCGCTCGCGATCGTCGAGCAGGTCGCCAAGGTGGCCACGACCGTGACGGCGGGCCTGCTCACGTGCCGCCAGCCAGACGCGCAGGCCGAGCCGGTGCCCGGTCTCGGTGATGGCGGCGAGCAGCTCGGTGTGGTCCTGGCTGCGACGAAGCAGGTCGTCGCCGGTGACGAGCCGGTCGGGCGTGCTGGCCATGCTGCGGTAGCTGTCGAGGCACGCCCGGACGAGGGTCTCGTCGGGCAGGTCGTGACCGGTGAACAGCGTGGCGATACGGTCGTAGAACGCGCTCTCGGACAGCGGACCGGCCGTGGACAGGAGGCTGAAGACGGCCCACTCGACGCGATCCGCGAGGGGCGCCGCGGCGGCGTCCCGGTCGGCCGTCTCGGTGAGCCACCAGCGACCCGGCTCGATCTCCGACAGCCGCGGGTGGTCTGCGCGCGCGAGCTCGTCGCGGATCAGCGCCAGGAGCCGCTCGACCGGGTCGGGCGCCGCGTCGGCCACAGCCGTGGCTCGACGCGTGGCGACCGGCGGCCCGCTCTCCCCGGCAGCCAGCTCGGCGGCGGGCTGCGGCGCGTCGGGCTGGCCGGCCGGCTGGTCCGCTGGTGAGGTCGGCGGGCGGCTGTCGTCGCCCGTCGAGGGTCCCTCGCTCGGTCGCGTGCCGGTCGACAGGCGGCGGAGGTGACCCGACCGGTCGAGACCGACGAGGATCTCGCCGAACAGCCGTTCTGTGCGGGCTGGCTCGCCGCGCGCCCGCAGCGTCTCGACCGCGGTCTCGGTCACGATCCTGGCCGCGTCGCTCGCCGAGAACGGCCGCTGGTCGAACCGCTCGGGCGGCGCGAACAGGCCTCGACCGGGCACGATGTCGGGATCGCCCGAGCCGCCCGACGCGTACGGCAGCGCGACGTTGGCCCGGGTCCGCGGCCCGGGCGGGACGGCAGCACCGGGCGGCACCATCTCGATGACGCCGGCTCCGACGTCGTCGGGGTCGGACTGGCGCGCCACGACGATGCGGTAGCCGGCGGATGCCGCACCGATGGCGACGGCGGCCAGCGCCTCGGCGCCACCGTCGACCAGCTGGACGACGCGGCCGTCGCGGGCCATCGACGGCTCCACCGCCGCGAGCGACCGGCCGATCGTCACGGCCTGCCAGGACCACGGCGCGCGCAGCGAGGGATCGGCCAGGGCGTCGATCGGGAGCATCGACGCGGCCTCCCGTCCGAGCGTCCAGGCCGTCCCGTGATAGGCGACGCCCAGGCGGTCGAGGCTCGGGCGCATCGGCGGCTGGCCGAGCACGAGCCGGACCCGGGGTGTCGGTGGACCGGAGGTCCGGCCCGGCACATCGGCGTCGCTCAGCGCGCGGACCGCCGAGGGGCTGGCCACGGTCAGCACCGCGGTCGCCGAGCCCTCGGCCAGCGATCGGAGGTCCTCGCCGAGGCGGGCCTGGAGCGGTCCCAGCGCGCCGCCTTCGAGGTTCTGGACGAACCCGCGGACCGTGCGGAACGCCTCTTCGAAGGCGAGCCACGGGTTGCGCTCCCGCCAGTGGGTCGCCGCCGGCAGGCGGACGTGGCCGCCGGCGATGCGCAGCGCCCCGCCCCGGCCGACGCCGGTCGCGAGCCGGCTCGACGGGATGAGCGCGTGGAGCAGCGCGAGGCGCAGCGCCGCGAGCACGGGTGCCGCACGGAGGTCCGCCTCGATGCGTTCCAGGATCGCCGTGAGCGCCACGAGCTGGCGGGGCGTGTGCAGATCGAGCAGCTCGTCCACGAGGTCCGGCGCGCCGTCGACCACCGGGAACCGGTCGCGCGCCCACGACCGGGCGGCACCGGCATCGACATCGCTCATGGCCCGCGCGAGGTCCTCCGCCTCGAGCTCGCCGTGGCGGCCCTCGGATCCGCCGCGCATGTCCCGGCAGACCGTGCAGCGGTAGTGCCGCGTGGTCGGTCGGGCCGGCCCGTCGCCGTCGACGGACCAGGTGAACTCGTCGGCGACGAGGACCCGCCCGCACGTCGCGCAACGCGTCGCGAACAGGTCGCCCATCGACACCTTGAGGCTCGACTCGCCACGGGGCGACGCCGACATGCCCTGGAACGCGGCGTCGAGGTGACGGACGTCCGGCGGGCGGAGCACGACCTCCGCGAGCATCCGGGTCAGCGGGGTCGATTCGATCGAGACGGCGCGGCGCTGGCGATCGACCGCGGCGCGGGCCACCCAGCCGCCGCGACCGGCCAGGTCGGCGACGACGTCACCGGGGCCGGTGTGGGCGTCGATGCGCGCGGCGAGGAGGCCGGGCGCGGGCGCGGGCGCCAGGCGCTCGAAGACCGCCAGCCGGCCGCCGGTGTCGGCGCGCGAGGCATGGGCACGGACCGTCATCTCGGGGAATGCTAGCCCACGATGGAAGGCCGCCGGGTCGGGCGGCCCTCCGGGCGATGTGACTCGGGCCTAGGACTCGTCGAGTTCGTCCGGCTCCTCTTCGAACGCCTCGTCGGTCGTCGACTCGGGCGGGAGGACCCGGTCGAGATCCTCGATCTCCTCGTCCTCCTCGTCGTCCTCGAGATCCTCCTCGAGCTCCATCTCCTCGCGGACGAGGGTGCCCTTGGTGTACGGGCGAAGGTCGGTCGACTTGGCCGCGGTCGGGAAGCTCACCTTGCCGTAGTTGCTCGGGTCCTGGAACGTCTCGCGGATGATCAGGCGGACGTCCTTGTCCCCGAGGCTCGTGACACCGGCCGCGTACTTGTTGCCATCCGCGATGAGCTTGAGCAACCGGGCCGCGACGCGCGGCTCGACGACACCGATCCGCATCCCGTTCGAATACGCGATGAGGCGGCTCTTCTCGGGCGTCAGCTCGACCGCGTCGCCCGGGTTCACCTGGGCGAGCTCCTTGGGAGTGGCGAGGTCGGTCAGGAACGCGAACCCGGTCTTGCCGGTCTCCTCGACGAAGATGCTCACGGGCGCCTTGCTGCCGTCGGCCGCGGGCACGGTCTTGTCGCCGGCCGCGTTCAGCAGCACCTTCAGCCGGTCGATGTTGCGCTCGGCGATCCGGTTGGTCGGGTCGAGGGCAAGGGCGGTCTGGTAGTGCTCACGCGCATCGGCGAGCATGCCGAGCTCCCAGAGGGCCTTGGCGAGGCGGTTCTCGGCCTCCGGGTCGGGGCCCAGCTCGAGCAGCTTGCGGTTCGTCTCCGCAGCCTCCGCCCACTCGGCGCCGGAGGCGTGGGCGATGGCCTGCTCGGCAAGCTGTCGCTTCGTCCGGGTCAGGTTGGCAGGACTCTGCGGGGTCGTCTCGACGTCGGGGAAGGTCACAGGGGTCGTCGTCCTTTCGGGCGCAGCGAAGCACCGGGTACGGGGCATCGCTTTCTAGCATCGGTGGCCGCGCCCGTCAAACGGAGAGGCCATCCGGCCGGGGCGGCAGCCGTCCGAGGCGCGGCCGGAGTCAGCGTGCTTCCCAGTCTGCAGAAAGGGATCGAGTGTCGCGTGTGGCAGGTCCTCGCCCTCCAGATGTGTCTGGGGGGCACGTTCGTCCGCCGAGGACCAGGTCGGAACGGCCTTGGATCCTCCAGTGCCGACTGGTAAGCACACATCAGCCGCTAGGGCGGGGCTCGTGCCTGCCAGTCATCACGAACTGGTCGAGGTCGCGCGGGGCGGGTCCTCAGCGTTCAACGGTGTCTGGGAGGCACGTTCGGCCGCCGAGGGGTCGGTCGCCGAGGCCTTCGACCCTCCGGTGCTGACTGGGAGTCACGAGCGACGGCCGTCACTCCCGGACGAGCAGGTTGAGACCGATCACCACGAGCCCGAGGACCGCCAGCAGCAGCGTCTGCCACAGCCAGCGGACGTCCCGGCGCCGGGACGGGCTCGCGGCGTGGAAGGCATCCCACAGGTAGAAGGTCAGCGTCAGGAGCGCCGGGCCCATCAGGCGCGGGATCTGGACGAACCGCAGGGTGGCGGCGGCGATGGCGATCGCGATCGCGTACGTCGCGGCCGACCACAGTGCGTCGCGCAGCGACGAGGTCCGCAGCGCGGCCGCCCGGTAGCCGAGCAGGAACGCGACCGTCGCATCGCCCGCGGCCAGGACCAGCAGCTCCCGGCGCGGTAGTGGCAGGCCCGCGGCGCCGCTGGACCCGGGCTGGGCGAGCCCGCCCGGGACGGTGGCCGCGACGCCCACGAAGGCGAGGAAGCCGACGATGAGGGTCGTGACCAGGACCGCCGTCCGTCCCTCGTCGTCGAGACCCGATGGCGAGGCGAGGATGCGCGCCTCGAGGGCGAGGCAGCGATCCACGATGATGCCGGTGATGAGCAGCGCCGGCGCCAGTGCCAGCCCGAACGGCACGAGGCGGATCGCCCCGACGCAGGCAACGGCCGCCACGGCCGGCAGGATCAGCGACTCGATCGGGATGCCGAGCGGGTGGCTGTCCGTGTGGGCGGCCTCGTCACCGAGGACCTGCAGGCTGCCGAGGATGATCGCGCCGAGCAGGAAGACCGCCACGATCCAGACCCCGGGCGGCTCGATCAGACGGGACAGGCCGACGACGATGACCGCGGCCAGCGCGAGGTCGCGTCGGCCGGATCGATCGGCGTCCATCGTCGCGATGGTACGCGAGCCGCCGGTCATCACACGCGCCCCGGCTTGCCGGACACCCAGTCGAGGACCTCGTCCCGCGGGCGCGTGTTGAGGACGCTCGCCGGCTCGACCCATGCCCGACGTGCCTGCGTCACGCCCCACCGGAGGTGGTCGAACTCGGCGATCCGGTGCGCGTCCGAGTCGATCGAGAGCATGCAGCCCATGCCGACCGCCCGACGCGCCCGCTCGACCGCGAGGTCGAGCCGATGGGGCGAGCCGTTCATCTCGAGCACCGTGCCCGTCCGGGCCGCCTCCGCGTACACGGTGTCCCAGTCCAGGTCGAGGTCGTCCCGGCCGCCGATCATGCGACCCGACGGGTGGGCGATGACGTCGACGTGCGGGCTGCGGATGCCGTTGAGCGTGCGCCGGGTCAGGTCGGCCTTCGACTGGCGGCGCCCGACATGGACGGACGCGACCACGACGTCGAACCTGGCGAGCAGCTCGTCGGGGTAGTCGAGCTCGCCGTCGGCGCGGATCTCGAGCTCGCATCCATGGAGCAGCCGGAAGCCGTCGACTGGCGTCTCCGGCGGCGCGGTGCCCGCGGCCTCCTCCTCCGCGTACCGGGCATTGAGCCCCGCGATGATCGCGCGCTGCTCCTCGACACGCTCGGCGGTCAGGCCACGGGCGATCGCCAGCGACTGGCTGTGGTCGGTCAGCACCTGGTAGGCGTGGCCGCGACGCCGGGCTGTCTCGGCCATGACCTCGATCGTGTGGGTGCCATCCGACCAGTCGGAATGGCTGTGGAGGTCGCCGGTCAGGTCGCCGAGCTCGATGAGCCGCGGGAGTCGACCGGCGAGCGCCGCCTCGATCTCGCCCTGGTCCTCGCGCAGCTCGGGTTCGATGAACGGCAGGCCGAGGAACGCATACACCTCCGCCTCGGTCGCGAACGTCCGCAGCTCGGCCGCGTCGCCGGTCAACGGCTCGCCGTCCTCGCCGATCCGCAGGAAGCCCTTCTCCGACAGGCTCCAGCCCATGTCCCGGGCCCGCTCGCGGAGCCGGACGTTGTGCTCCTTCGAGCCGGTGAAATGGACGCGGTAGGTCCCGGCGGCGCCGGGGGGCATCACCATCAGGTCGATCTGCGGGCCGCGCATCGCCTGGACGGCGGCCTTGTAGCCACCCCTGTTGAGGACCTGCTCGACGATGCCCATCGTGGTGAACCGCTCGATCAGGCCCGGCCCGTCGTCGGTCTCGGCGAGGAGGTCGAGGTCGCCGATCGACTCGCGCCGGCGGCGGAACGATCCGGCCGGCTCGATCAAGGTCAGGCCGGGTGTGCCGGCCAGGGCGTCCACCAGGCCCAGGATCGTGGCCTCAGCGCGGGGCAGGAGCATCCGCCGCGGCGTCGTCTCGAGCCGGGAGATGCCCTCGAGGATCAGCTGCTCGGTGCGGGCGCTCAGACCCTTGAGCTCGCGCAAGCGGCCGGCCTCGGCCGCCCGGCGGAGGTCGTCCATCGAGACGATGCCGAGCTCGAGCCAGATCTGGCGGACGGTCTTCGGTCCGAGCCCCGGGATCCGCAGCCAGCCGACCAGGCCGGGTGGCACCTCGGCGACCAGCTTGTCGTAGTAGGCCATCCGCCCGGTCGTCGCGAACTCCTCGATCTTGTCGCTGATCGCGGCGCCGACGCCAGGGATCCTCGGGACCTCGCCCGCCCGATATGCCGCGACGACGTCGACCGGGCTGCGCCCGATGGCGTCGGCCGCCCGGTGATAGGCGACGGTCTTGAACGAGAGCGCGCCCTTGACCTCGAGCATGTCGCCGATCTCGTGGAACATCCGGGCGAGGTAGCCGTTGGTCAGCTCCGGCGGCGACTCCTCGTCGTCGTCGCGGAGGTCAGGGTCGGCCGGCTCGAGGTCGGCGTCGATGACCGGCATCGCAGGCTCCGTCTCGGGCGGTGGGTCGGTGCGGGCGACACGGCGCGGCATGCCCGCGATGGTACGCGGGCGTGGGCGCCCCCTACGCGGCGACGACCCGGTCCCGACCTCCGCGCTTGGCGCGGTACAGCGCATCGTCCGCGACCTCGATGAGCTCCCCGATGGGATCGTCGGGACCCGTGGCCACGGCCACGCCGACCGACACGCTCACCGTGTGCACGTCGAGGCGCCGCAGGTCGAGCCCGCGGACCGCCGCCCGGATCCGTTCGCCGATCTCCACCGCGACCCCCGGATCGGGGTTCCGCAGCAGCACCACGAACTCCTCCCCGCCGAACCGGGCCGGCACGTCGTCCTCGCGCACGGCCGATACGATCGCCCCCGCCACGGCCTTGAGCACCTGGTCACCCGTGGCGTGGCCATGCTTGTCGTTGAGCAGCTTGAACCGGTCGACGTCGACCATCAGGATGCCGACCGCGTCACCCGCCCGCCGGCGCTGGGCGAGCAGGCCGACGAACTCGTCGAAGTAACGCCGGTTCGGGAGTCCGGTCAGCGAGTCTGTGGATGCGCGCGCCTCGGCGTCGCGGTGCGAGTACACCCGGGCGAGCGCGGCCGACGCCTCGATCGCCGCGCCACCGAGGATCCGCCGCGTCGACTCCGGCCAGGTCGACCCGACCCGGCGCGACACGACGAGCGCCCCGACGACCCCATCGGGCGTCGACAGCGGCACCGACAGCACCTGGCCCAGCCCGTACACGTCCTTCACCCGCCAGGCGATCCGGTCGGCGGCCTCGGCAGGCGTGGCCGCCCGCCCGTGGATCGGGTCGCGCAGGTCGCCCAGCGGCAGCGGCGTGGAATGGTCGGGCACGCCCGGTCGGAGGCTCACGAGATGGGCGCCGAGCCCGCGGCCGTCCTCGTTCCGGCGCACGACCACGACGTGGTCCGCGCCGGTCGCTGCGCCGAGCTCCCCGGCGATGGCATCGACGATGGCGTCGGGCGACACAGACCGCGACAGGCCGCTCAGGATCCGGGCGAACAATTCGGCCTCACCACGCCGGCGGGCGTCGAGTCCCGCGACCGCCTCGCCGTGGATGAAGGCCGCGAGCCCCGCGACGAGGACCACCCCGAAGAGGATCCGGTCGGCGAAGCTCGCGTCGGCCGCCACCGCGCGCAGCAGCGCGACGATGCCGACGACGACGAAGGCGAGGGAGAACGTCCACCAGGACCGGCGGATCCGGCGATCCATCGGGTCCACGGGTCGCGCGGTGCGGGGTGTGGCTCCAGTCACGTCGGGAATACAGGATGGGGTGCCGAGGTCGCCGCGTCCACTAGACGGCGTAGTACCGATGGCCGGATCGGGCTGGTACTTCCGTTTGGTGAGGGCCCTACGCCGCGGCGCCGTCGGGATCGGCCACCTCGTCGAACGCCCCCGCACGGGAACGGTCGGCCCGCGCGGCGTGGCCGTGTCCGCCATCGCGCTTGACCCCGTACAGCGCGCGGTCGGCGGCCGCGATCAGCTCGGTCGCGGTCCGGCCGTCGGCGGGGAACGTCGACACGCCGATCGACGCCACGATGGGCACCGGCCCGCGCTGCTCCGCCGTGAACGGGCGCTCGGCGAAGGCATCGAGGATGCGCTCGGCGGCGCGACCGGCCTCGTCGCCGTCGGTGTCGGGCAGGATCACCGCGAACTCGTCGCCGCCGTAGCGAGCGGGCACGTCGGACGCGCGTAGCGTCGCCCGGATGAGCTCCGCCGTCCAGGCCAGGTAGCGGTCGCCGAATAGGTGCCCGAACGTGTCGTTGACGAGCTTGAAGTCGTCGAGGTCGAGCATGATCACGCTCAGCGGACGCTTGCCACGCTGCGACCGCACGACCTCCTCCCCCATCCGCTCGTGCAGGTAGCGGTGGTTGTAGAAGCCGGTCAGCGGGTCGCGGTCGGCGCGCTTGCGGAGGTCCTCGTAGAGCCGAGCGTTCTCGAGCGCCATGGCCGCCTCGTTGGCCATGGTCCGGGCGACCTCGAGTCGCTGCGGGTCCCAGCGGACCTCGGTCCGCGAGAACATCTCGACGAGACCGATGGCCTGGCCCTTGGCGACCAGCGGCAGCATGACCAGGACCCGGTTCCCGTCGCGCTTCAGGAGCGCGACCTCGGCCGGGTCGGCGTGGCGGTCCTCCGCATCGATGATCACCGTCTGCCCCCGCTCGAGCACGCGCAGCGTCTCGGGGTAGCCGGCGACCTCGAAGTACGGCTCCAGCTCCTCGAGCCGGATCGGCGGGTAGTAGCCGAGCGATTCGAGCCGGCCCGACGGCCGGTCCCAGTAGCTGATCGCGCACTCGTCGACGCCCATCGCGCGGGCCAGGTGACCGGCCATCAGGTTGGCGACCTGGCGCGGGTCGAGGCTCTCGGACAGCTCACCGCTCATGTCGAGCAACCGCCGCAGCTCGCGTGCCAGCTCCTGGCTGCGGGTCAGCAACCGGGCCGTCTCGAGCGCCGTCGCCGCGTGGTCGGCGAGGATCGTGAGCAGCCGCAGGTCGTCACCGTCGAACCCGGCGAGACCGAGCTTGGACAGCGTGATGACCCCGACGGTGACGCCGTCGTAGCGCATCGGCACGACCAGCATCGACTCGTCGATGTCGTCGGTGCCCGTGATCGTCGCGCCCCTGGTGTCGCGGTTCGCGTCGTTGATGAGCAGCGGCTCGCCATGCTGGGCGACCCAGCCCGTGAAGCCCTCGCCGAGCCGGCAGCGGAGCAGGTCGAGGTCCACCTGCTCATAGGCGCCGACCCGACCTTCGAACGCGATCGGCACGACCTGGTCGGGCGCCTCGAGCAGGTACACACGGGCGTTGTGGTAGTCGATGATCCGGCGCGTCTCCTCGACGATGGCGCGGCCGACGGCCTCCACCGAGGCCGCCCGGCTCAGCCGACCCGATGCCGCCTGGAGCACCGCCAGCTGGGCGGCCCTGGCCTCGGTCTGCTCGAACAGCTCGGCGTTGGTGAGCGCGATGCCGGCGTGCGTGGCGAGCGTCGTGATGAATGCCACGTCGCCATCGGTCCATGCTCGGGGTTCGCGGGTGACCGCCGAGAGCGTCCCGATCAGCCGCTCGTGATGGAGCAGCGGCGCGACGAGATCGGCGCCGATGTCGAGGACCCCGTCATACCGCTCGATGCCGTAGCGCCGGTCGGCGGCGACGTCGCTCCACGCGGCGACACGACCGGTGCGCAGGACCTCACCGACCCAGCCCTCGTGGACGCCGAGCACCGGCAGCACCGAGGCGACGCTGTCCGGCAGGCCCGCCCAGGCGGCCACGTGCAGGTGGTCGTCGCGCAGGACGCGGATGTTGACGTAGTCGACCCGGAGCGCGCGCTTCGTCTCGTCGACGATGGTCCGGAACAGCTCGTGGCGATCGTGCGAGGCGGCGAGCCGCTCGGCGATCCCGAGCACGCTGTCGAGCCGCTCGGCGAGCTCGGACTCCAGCCCGGGCCGGCCCGCGGTCAGTGGATCGGCCTCCCGGTGCCCGTCCGGCGCCGCCAGCAATCGCCGGAACAGCGAGGGCTTGGCCGGAGCCGGGCGCGGGGCGGCAGCATCGCCTGGTCGGGCACGCTCGATCATCGTCGAGATGGTCCCATCGCGGAGGGGTCGCGAGGGGCGGGTCAGCGGTACCGGGTACGGCCGCGGGTGGTCCTAGGTCGTTCGCCGTAGTCGTGGGACATGGAGACGCGAGTCGGCGCCCTACATCATCACGAGGCCGCCATCGACGGCCAGCACCTGGCCGGTGATGTACCGGGCCTCCTCGGAGGCGAGGAAAGCCACCGCGTCCGCGATCTCCTCGGTCGTGCCGAACCGCCCGAGCGGCGTCCGCGCGGTGATCTCCGCCTTGAGATCGTCCGGAAGGTCCTGGGTGAGCTCGGTGAGCACGAACCCGGGAGCGACCGCGTTGACCGTGATGCCGCGCGATGCGAGCTCCCGGGCCGTCGCCTTGGTCAGCCCGATCAGCCCGGCCTTCGCCGAGCTGTAGTTGGCCTGGCCCATCTGCCCGGCCTGCCCGGACACCGACGTGATATTGACGATCCGCCCCGCCCGCGCCTTGAGCATCGGGCGGGTCACCGCCTTGGTCATCCAGAACGCCCCGAACAGGTTCGTCTCGAGCACCTCGCGCCACGCCTCCTCGGTCATGCGCATGATCAGGTCGTCCCGCGTGACGCCCGCGTTGTTGACGAGGATGTCGACCTTGCCGAAGGCGGCAAGGGTCGCCTTCACGAGCGCGTCGGCGGACTCCGGGTCGCGCGCATCGGCCTGGCTGGACAGCGCCTTCGTGCCGATCGACTCGATCTCGGCCGCCGTCGCCTTCGCGGCGTCGGCGTTGCCCTTGTAGCTGAACGCGACATCGGCGCCCTGTCGCGCGAGCCGCAGGGCGACCGCCTTGCCGATCCCGCGCGATCCGCCGGTCACGAGCGCCGACTTGCCGCTCAGGTCGATCATGCACGGACCTCCGTCTCGGTTCGTTCGGGGTTCGCGTGGTCGGGCTCGCCCGGGACGACATCGTCGAGCGGGACGTCGACGCCGCCCGGACGCGACATCAGCTCGACCAGGGCGGCCGGGATGGGGTCGACCGAATCCCAGTCGACCGGCAGACGGACCTGTACGTCATCCGGGTCGACCGCCGCCTCGCCCTCGAGACCGCGCTTCGGGTCGGCCGTCCATTCCACGGTCACCGCCCCCGACGTGAAGCCCGCCCCGAAGGCGACCATCACGATCCGATCGCCGACGTCGACCCGGCCCTCGTTGACCGCCTCGGCCAGCGCGATCGGCACCGATGCCGCCGAGGTGTTGCCGTAGCGGTCGAGGTTCACGTACATCTTGTCCATGGGCAGGTCGAGCCCCTTGGCCACGGCCTCGACGATGCGGATGTTGGCCTGGTGCGGGATGAACAGGTCGATGTCTGCCGCGTCGAGACCCGATTTCCTGACCGACTCGAGGGCCGTCGTCGCCATCGTCTTCGTCGCGAACCGGTAGGTCTCCTTGCCCTCCATGCGGATGAAGTGCTCGCCGCGGGCGATGGTCTCGGCGGACGGCGGACTCTTCGCGCCACCGGCCGGCAGCCAGATCATGTAGGCGCCCTGCGGCGCGGTCGTCAGCTCGATGCCCAATGCCCCGCCGGGCTCGTCGCTCGCCGACAGGACGACGGCACCAGCACCATCGCCGAACAGGATGCAGGTGCTCCGGTCGGTGTAGTCGAGGAACCGCGTCAGCAGCTCCGCCCCGATCACGAGCACGTGCCGGGCCAGCCCGCCGGCGATGAACGCCTGCGCCGTCGCGAACGCATACACGAACCCCGAGCACGCCGCAGCCACGTCCATCGCCGCGGCCCTCGTGCTGCCGATCGCCTCCTTGACGAGCGCGGCGGTCGACGGCATCCAGTAGTCGGGGGTCAGCGTGGCGAGCAGGATGAGGTCGATGTCGTCCGGGTCGATGCCGGCCGTTCGGATCGCCCGCAGCGATGCGACGGCGGCCATCGACGCGGTCGTCTCGTTGGCGGCGGCGACCCGCCGCTCTCGGATGCCGGTCCTCGAGACGATCCACTCGTCGGACGTGTCGACCATCCGCTCGAGATCGGCGTTCGTGAGCACCTGCGCCGGCGCGTAGCGACCCCACCCGGTGACATGGGCGCGGTGCGGTGCGGTGTCCGTCACAGCGGGTCCACCTCGACGAGCGGCTGCCTGGCCTTGACCAGCGTCCCGCTCTCGGCCACGACCCTGACGACGCGTCCGCCGAGGTCCGACTTGATCTCGTTGAAGAGCTTCATCGCCTCGATCAGACCGATGATCTGACCGACCGCGACCTCGCCGCCGACCGTCACGTACGGTGCCGAGCCGGGCGCCGGGGAGGCGTAGAAGATGCCGGTCAGCGGCGCCTTGACCGACGGCCTGGCCTGGGCCGCGGTCTCCGTGGCGGGCGCGCTCGGCGTGGCCGGCGCCGCGCTCGTCGCGGCGGCCGGTGACGAGGCGGCCACGCTGGCCACCGTGATGGGCGCGAGCGCCGACGGCTTCCGCAGCACGAGGCCGGTGCCGCCCGACTCGACCTCGAGCTCGGTCAGGTCCGAGCGGTCGAGCAGCGTCGCGAGTCGATCGATCAGCGCGAGCAGCTCCCGGTCCGCGCCGTCGCTCGGCGGTTCGGCGGACGGCGCGGGCCCGGCGCCATCGGGTCCGGGCCCCACGGCCATCGGCTCGATCTCGTCGGTCACGCGTCGAACCGCCGGAAGACCAGGGCGGTGTTCTGCCCGCCGAACCCGAACGAGTTGGACAGCGCCACTAGCACGTCGTGGCGGGCGGCCTCGTCGACGACGATCGTCATGCCCTCCGCGGCCGGATCCGGATCGGACAGGTTGGTCGTCGGCGGCACGCACGACTCTCGGATCGTCATGACCGTGACGATCGATTCGATCGCTCCGGCCGCACCCAGCGTGTGCCCGATCATCGACTTGTTGGCGGTGATCGGCACGTCGCCCGCACGATCGCCGAGGATGGTCCGGATCGCCTCGAGCTCCGAACGATCGCCCTCCGGCGTCGACGTCGCGTGCGCGTTGACATGGTCGATGTCGTCGGCGGTCAGCCCGGCCTTCTCGAGCGCCCGGCGGGCGGCCCGGACCGCGCCGATGCCGCCCGGTGCCGGCAGCGTGATGTGCGAGGCGTCCGCCGTCGCGCCGTAGCCCACGAGCTCGGCGAGCGGGGTCGCTCCGCGGGCGTCCGCGTGGGTCAGCTCCTCGAGCACGAGCACGCCGGCGCCTTCGCCGCACACGAACCCGTCACGGCCCGTGTCGAACGGTCGCGAGGCCGCTTCGGGGTCGTCGTTGCGGGTCGACAGCGCGCGCATCGACGCGAAGCCGCCCACCAGCGGCTCGAAGATGCCAGCCTCCGAGCCGCCGGCCAGCATGACGTCGGCGTCGTCGCGACGGATCGTCTCGAACGCCTCGCCGATCGCGTGGCCGCCGGTCGCGCAGGCGGACACCGTAGCGAAGTTCGGCCCGGTCATGCCGAAGCTGATCGCGATCTGGCCCGACCCCACGTTGGGGATCCCGTACGCGATCAGGAACGGGCTGATCCGGTCGGGGCCTCGCGTGACATTGGTGGCGAAGCCGTCCTCCAGCGTCCCGACCCCACCCAGGCCGGTCCCCAGGATGCAGCCCGTGCGCTCGGCGAGCTCGCCGTCGAGGCGCTCCGGCAGGCCGGCCTGGTCCATCGCCTCGCGCGCCGCGACGAGGCCGAGCTGGATGTAGCGGTCCATCCGGCGCTGGTCCTTGCGGTCGACGACATGGCCCGGCTCGAAGTCGCGCACCTGGCCGGCGATCCGGGCGCTCAGCCGCGAGGGATCGAACGCGTCGATCGTGGCGATCCCGGAGCGTCCCGCCACCATGCCCGCCCAGGTGCTCGCCACGTCGTTGCCGAGCGCCGTCAGCGTGCCCATCCCGGTGACGACGACGCGTCGATCGGTCCCGGTCGCCGGGCTCATCGCACGAGCTTCCCGGTGCGGACCGTCGCGGCGCGGTAGACGTCGCCGGCCAGGCCACGCGCGGAGATGGCGTTGGCGACGCCGAGCGTGTCGAACGTCGTCCGCCGGATCTCGGCGTTGACCTCGCCGTCGGCGATGTCGATGAGCGCCCACGAGGCGGTCGGGTCGCCGTCGAAGACGTAGCCCGCCGACCCGTCGTTCACGATGACCTTCCAGCCGAGGTCGCGCACCTCGGGCTCGTGGGTATGCCCGCAGACGATGACGCGGGCGTCCGTCCGGGCGACCCGCTCGATCGTCACGGACGGATCGAGGCCCTGGTCGAAGCCGGCGGTCTGCGATCCGGGCGAGGCATGACAGGCCAGCACGAGCGTGTCGTCGTCGGTCCGCAATCGCCGCTCGGCTGGCAGGCGGCGGAGCCAGTCGACGCGATCGGCCCCGAGCTGCTCGTGCGCCCACTCGGCGCCATCGACGATCGCGTCCGGCACGCCGTCGGTCATCCACGGGAAGGCGGCCGCGTAATCGAAATCGGCGACCGCGATATCGGTGTTGCCGCCGACGATCAACGCGCTGTCGCCGAGGCTGCGCAGGACGTCCACGACGAGGGCGGGCTCGGGCCCGTTGAGCACGAGATCCCCGGCGATCATGACCGCGTCGGGCTTCTCGCCGGCGATGTCGGCCAGGACCGCCTCGAGCGCGGAGGCATTGCCGTGGATGTCGGACAACGCGGCGATCCGGGTCATCGGAGGGCGCCCTCGGGCGGGATGATGAAGCTCAGCGTGCCCGCGCAGGCGACCTCGCCATCGACGGTCGCCACGCCCCGGGCCTTGCCGAAGCGCGAGCCGAGCTTCTCCATCGTCACCTCGAGCCGGAGCGTGTCCCCGGGCGCCACGATCCGCTTGAAGCGGACGTCGTCGATGCCGGCGAACAGCCCGATCCGGTCGCCGAACCCGGGCTGCTTGGCGACGTACACGGCCATCGTCTGGGCGAGCGCCTCGACCTGCAGCACGCCGGGCATCACCGGCAATCCCGGGAAGTGCCCCGCGAAGTACCACTCGGTCGCCGTGATGCCCTTGATCCCCACGATGCGCGACGCGTCCGGGTCGTACTCGACGATGCGGTCGACCAGCAGGAACGGGTGGCGGTGCGGGATGAGGGACTCGATCTCGGCGGTCGTGTGGACGGTCTCGGTCACGGGCGACTCCTGGACTCGGTGTGGTGGTTCAGTCTGGGCGGTGAGCGGCGCCGGCATCGGACCGGCATGTGCAGGTCTGCACGACCCTCATGCCCGGGCAGCCGCCGCGAGGAACGCCGCGCTGCCCACCCGGTCGAGCAGGTTCGTCGTCATCCGTCCCTCCAGGAACGTCTCCGATGCGAGCAGCGCCTGGTGGATGTCGACGTTCGTGGTGATGCCCTCGATGACGAGCTCCTCGAGGGCCACTCGGCCACGGGCGATGGCGGTCGACCGGTCCGGGCCCCACACGATGAGCTTGCCCAGGAGCGAGTCGTAGTACGGCGGGACCTCGTAGCCGGTGAACAGGTGCGAGTCCATGCGCACGCCGGGGCCGCCCGGGGCGTGGTAGCGCTCGACGACGCCGGCGCCCGGTCGGAAGTCGTGGGCGGGGTCCTCGGCGTTGATGCGGAACTCGATCGCGTGCCCGTCGAAGCGGATGTCGGCCTGGGTGATGCCGAGCGGCTCGCCCGCGGCGATGCGCATCTGCATCGCGACGAGGTCGACGCCGGTCAGGCTCTCGGTCACGGGATGCTCGACCTGGATCCGGCAGTTGATCTCGATGAAGTAGAAGTCGCCGCGCGCATCGACGAGGAACTCGAGGGTGCCCACGTTCTCGTAGCCGGCGGCCACGACCGCGCGCACGGCGCGCTCGGCGAGCTCTGCACGAGCCGCGTCGGACATGGCCGGGGTCGGCGCCTCCTCGAGGATCTTCTGGTGGCGCCGCTGCACGGAGCAGTCCCGCTCGCCGAGGTGGATGCCATGGCCGTAGCGGTCGACGGCGACCTGGACCTCGACGTGGCGGTTCTCGTCGAGCCACTTCTCGAGGTACAACGAGTCGTCGCCGAACGCGGCCTTGGCCTCGCTGCGGCAGACCTTGAGCACCGACTCGAGCTCGCGCGCGGTGCGGACCATGCGCATGCCCTTGCCTCCCCCGCCGGCCGATGGCTTGACCAGCACCGGGTAGCCGATACGGTCGGCCTCCGACAGGGCATGCAGGTCGTCGCGCAGCATGCCGTCCGAACCCGGGATCGTCGGCAGTCCGTGGGCGCCGAGGAGCTGGCGCGTGCCGGCCTTGCTGGCGAACCGCTCGAGCACGTTTGCCGGAGGCCCGATGAAGGTCAGACCGTGCGCCGCGACCACCTCGGCGAAGCCCTCGTCCTCGGACAGGAAGCCGTAGCCCGGATGGATGGCATCGCAGCCGGTGATGAGCGCCGCCGAGATGACCGACGGGGCCGACAGGTAGGACCGCTGGGCATCGGGTGGACCGATGCAGATCGCCTCATCGGCCAGCCCCACCGGCAGCGACTCCCGGTCGGCTTCGCTGTAGGCGACGACCGACTCGACGCCGAGCTCCCGGCACGCGCGAAGGATGCGCAGCGCGATCTCCCCGCGGTTGGCGATCAGGACCTTTCGGAACATCCGGTCAGGCGCCCGTGCCGTTGGTCGACATCGGGACGACGAAGTCGATGATCAGCAGCTCCTGGCCGTACTCGACGGCGTCGCCCGGCTCGACGAGCGTCTCGCCGACGATGCCGTCGATCGGGGCGATCACCTCCTGGGCGACGCCGAGCATGTCGACGGCTCCGAGCCGGTCGCCGGCGAGCACGCGGGTCCCGACCGACAGGTCCTTGCGCGGCTGGAAGACGCCGACCGCCGGCGACGTCGCGACGCCCTGCCCGTCCGACCGCGCCGTCGACGGCGGCTCGGGATGCGGGTGGAGATGCTGGGCCCGCGGCGGTCGCTCGGGGCCGCGCTCGCCGGAACGCTCGCTCGCGGCCCGATCGCCTGCGCGCCGGTCGCGCGAACCGCCCGACCCGGCACTCGCCGGGCGGCGGAGTCGGACGCGCCAGGCGCCCTCGCGGACCTCGAGCTCGCCGAGACCCGTCGCGCCGAGCTTGGCGATGAGGGCCGGCAGCAGCTCCGCGGTGAGTCGGTCGATCGCCACGTGGTCGGCGGCGCGGTCGCGCGCGTCGGGGTCCCGTCGCCGGGCGTCGTTCGGCAGCGGATCGGGCACTCCCTACACCTCCTCCCGCGCCGGCGGCTCGTCGTCGCGGGACCACACCTCCACCCCGACCAGGCCTCGCCGCGCCGGATCGAGCAGATCGCGCAGGCGGTCCGCCAGGCTGCGGTCCACGCGTCCGGGGACGTCGGGTCGGGCGACCTCAGTGTAGGCGCCCAGGGCACGGTAGCGTCGGTAGCGCTGGTCGACCAGGGTGTCGATCGGGATCTCGACGAGCGCATCGAGCCGGTCGATGATGATCGCCCGCAATCGGTCGGCGGTGGCGGCCGGCTCGTCGTGGGCGCCCTCGCCCGGTTCGGGCACCACGATGTCGACGACGCCGAGGGCGTGCTGATCGGCCGCCGACATGCGCATGGCCGCGGCCGCACTGGCCGCCTCGTCGGGCGTCCGCCACAGGATCGAGGCGCAGCCCTCCGGGCTGATGACCGAGTAGACCGCATTCTCGAGCGCGATGACGACGTCGCCGACGGCGATCGCCAGCGCCCCGCCGGAGCCGCCCTCGCCGGTGATGATCGTGACGATGGGCGTGCGCAGGCGGCTCATCAACCCGATCGAACGGGCGATGGCCTCGGCGATCCCGCGCTCCTCGGACTCGGGTCCGGGGTGGGCGCCAGGCACGTCGACGAACGTGACGATCGGCAGCCCGGCGCGCTCTGCCAGCTCCATGACCCGCATCGCCTTGCGGTAGCCCTCCGGATGGGGCATGCCGAAGTTGCGCTTGATGTTCTCGTCGGTGTCGGCGCCCTTCTGCTGGCCGACGATGGCGACGCGTCGACCGTCGATGCGGGCGAGGCCGGCGACGATCGCCGCGTCGTCCCCGAACAAGCGGTCGCCATGGAGCTCGATGAACTCGTCGGCCATGGCGTCGACGAACTCGAGCGTTCGTGGCCGGTGCAGGTTGCGAGCCAGCAGGACACGAGCCCACACGTCGTCACGCGGCGCGGCCTCGGCCGCGGCGACCTCGACGACCCCATCGGCTGCCACGGCCGGCACCGTCACCGGCGTCGTCGCGTCGATCTCGTCGTCGCTCGACGAGCCGTCGCCGTTGGCCAGCTCGCCGACGCGGTCGGCGATGGTGGTCAGGAACGAGAACGGCCGGAATGCCGGGACTTCCTCGATCGGCTCCGCCGGCTCGAACGACCCGCGGGCCGGCAACAGGCGGAGCAGGCTCGAGAGCTCGTCGTGGAGCTCGGGACGCACGACCACCCGGTCGACGAAGCCGTGGCTGAACAGGAACTCCGCGCGCTGGAAGCCGGGCGGCAGCTCGGCCGCGATCGTGCCGGCCGTGACCCGCGCCCCGGCGAAGCCGATGAGGGCGTTGGGCTCGGCCACGTTCACGTCGCCGACCGCGGCGAACGACGCGAACACGCCACCGGTGGTCGGGTCGGACATGACCGAGATGAACGGCACGCCGCCGGCCCGCAGTCGCTCGAGGGCGGCGAGCGTCTTGGCCAGCTGCATCAGGGCGAGCGTGCCCTCCTGCATCCGGGCGCCGCCCGATGCGCTGACGACGATCAGCGGCACCCGCGCGGCGAGCGCGTGCTCCGCTGCGCGGGTCACCTTCTCGCCGACGACCGCGCCCATCGACCCGCCCATGAACCCGAAGTCCATGACGCAGATCGCGAGCTCGTGCCCGCCGATCGCGCCTGTGCCCCACACGGCGGCGTCGCGCATCCCGGTCGCCAGCTGGGCGGCGGCGAGGCGGTCCGGGTAGGGCTTCTGGTCGACGAAGCCGAGGGCGTCGACCGACTGCAGCCCGGCATCGCGTTCCGACCAGGTGCCCGGGTCGAGCAGGTGGCCGAGGCGGGCCTCGGCGGACAGGCGGAAGTGGTGGCCGCAGGTCATGCACACCCGCAGGTTCTTGTCGAGCTGCTTGTTGAACAGCATCGTCGAGCAGGTCGGGCACTTGGTCCACAGGTCCGGCGGGTAGACGTCCCGGCGCGCCCGGAAGGAGGGCAGCTTGAGCGGCATCAGACGACCCTCGTCCGCGCGACCGCCCGGATCGCGCGCGTCATGGGGTCATCCGTCGGCCGGCCGCGCCGCCACGCGACCCAGGCCGCGCCGGCCAGCGAGATCGCGGCGGACGTGAGCACGCCGCGGAGCACGACCGGGTGGACCTGGCCATGACGGCCGGGCGTGACGTCCTCGCGCGACGCGGCCACCGGGAACTCGATCAACGCCCCTGCTCGACCGGAACCGACCGCCGCCAGCCGAGCGGCGAGGGCCTCCTCGAAGCGGAATGACGGGTGATAGCGCGGCAGGGACCTCGCCAGTCGCTCCGCCGTCGCGCGGAGCTCGGGCGGGACGTCGGCCGTGTCGGCCGGCGCGCGGGCGATGAGCGAATCGAGATAGCGGTCGACGACGAGCGCCTCGATCTCTCCGTCGCGCGGTGACGAACCCGGGGTCACGCCCTCCCCTCGCGGCGGGCGGCGAGGTCGCGTGCGACTCCGCGAAGACCGCGATGGATGAGGACCCGGACCGCCCCTTCCGACTTGTCGAGGACCGCGGCGATCTCCGCGGTCGACATCTCGTGCACGAACCGCAGGATGACCGCCCGTCGGCGGTCGCCACCGAGCCGGTCGACCGCCCGCCACGCCGCCATCGCCGACTCTCGGTCGACGACGACCCGCTCGACGTCGGTCGGGTCGGGCGTGCCGAGCGCGGCGTCGAGTGGCGCCTCCGGCCGGCGTCGCCACCGCCGGCGTCGCTCGGCCACGACGTTGCGAGCGATCCGGAACAGCCAGATGCGGAACGTGGACGCACCTTCGCCGTCGTCCGGCCCGGCCCGCTCCTGGAAGCGTGGCAACCCGGCCAGGGCGGACAGGAACGTCCGCTCCGTGGCGTCTTCCGCCTCGTGGTGGTCGCCGAGCTCGTAGACCGCGTAGCTGTACACCTGGGCCACGTACTTCCTGTAGAGGGCGTCGAACCGCGCAGGATCGGCCCGGGCCGCGTCCACGAGCGACCGGTCGAGGTCGAGGTGGGCAAGACGCGGGCGAGCGGCCGCCTCCGGCCGCGACGTCTTCCTCAATGCCGGTCGCGCCATGGCGTTACACCCCAGCCGGGGCTGGTCCGGCGACGCGGACGTGACGGATCTCGCCGACGAGCACCGGTCGGACCCCGTCGGGAGCCACGGGGTCGTCGATCAGGAGCGCACCGCTGTCGGGATCGACGCCGGCGGCACGGACCGTGGCGCTGGAGCCGTCGGGCGCGATGAGATCGACCGGCCGGCCGGTCGTGACCTGTCGGGCGACCCAGCCGTCCGCCTCGAAGCCCGTCAGCCGGGCCGTGTGGACCATCGACTCCAGGCGGCCGAGGAAGACGTCGAGCAACGTCTCGCCGTCGATGGGGTGGCCCGCGACGGCGCGGAGCGAGGTCATCGCGCCGACGAGGTCGGCGGGGATGTCCTCGGCCGCCCAATCGACGTTGACCCCGATCCCGATGACCGCCCGCGGGTCGTCCGTCCCGAGCCCGTCGGTCTCGCCGAGAACGCCCGCGAGCTTACGGATCCGGCCGTCGTCGACGATCACGAGGTCGTTGGGCCACTTGAGCTCGACGGTCCCCGACGCTGCGCCGAGGGCCGCGTCGGCCGCCTCCGCCATCGCCACCGACACGATGGCTGCCAGCCGCCAGGCATGCTCCGGGCGCAGCCACCATGGCCGGAAGCCGAGCGACAGCAGCAGCGACGATCCGGCCGGGGCCGTCCACGATCGACCGTCGCGACCCCGGCCCGCGGTCTGCTCGTCGGCGATCGCGAGGCACACCTCCGGCGTCCCCTCATCGAGCCAGCCCCGCACGATGTCGTTGGTCGAGCCGACGACATCGAAGCGTTCACGGCGACCGAGGAAGGGGCTCAACCGGCCGCCGCGACCTCGACGGGCTCCGGGCGCTCGAGCTCGAACGCCTCGTGGAGCGCACGCAGGGCGGTCTCCAGCTCCTCCTCCGCGATCATGCAGGTGATGCGGACCTCCGAGGTCGAGATCATCTCGATGTTGACGTTGGCGTCGGCCAGCGTCCCGAACATCCGCGCCGCGTAGCCCGGAGCGTTGTGCAGGCCCGCGCCGACGATGCTCACCTTGGCCACCGACGCGTCGGTGGTCAGCTCACGGGCGCCGAGTTCGCGGACGATCGGCTCGAGCGTCTTCTTGGCCTTGCCGAGCTCGACCCGGGGGACCGTGAACGACATGTCGGTCTCGCCGCCGTGGCCGACGTTCTGGACGATCATGTCGACGTTGACGCCGGCGCCGGCGAGCGGCTCGAAGATGGCCCGGGCGATGCCCGGCCGGTCCGGCACCGCGACGATCGTGACCTTGGCGACGTTCCGGTCGTGGGCGAGGCCGCGGACCTTGTTGCGCTGCTCCACGAGCGGGTCCTCCTTGATGAGCGTGCCCGGCGCGTCCTCGAACGAGCTGAGCACCTCGATGACGACATCGTTGATCCAGCCGAGCTCGACGGCGCGGACCTGCATGACCTGGGCGCCCTGGTGCGCGAGCTCGAGCATCTCCTCGTAGCCGATGAGGGGCAGCTGGCGGGCGACCGGCACCAGCCGTGGATCCGCCGTGTAGATGCCCCGAACGTCCGTGAAGATCTGGCAGCGCTCGGCGCGGAGCGAGGCCGCCAGCGCCACCGCCGTCGTGTCGCTGCCGCCGCGGCCGAGCGTGGTGATCTCCTGGTCGGTGGCCGACTGCGAGCTCTGCCCCTGGAAGCCGGCGACGATGACGACCTTGCCGCTCTCGAGCTCGGCGCGGACCCGGCGCGGCTCGACGCCGGCGATGCGAGCCCGGCCGTAGGTGCCGTCGGTGGTGATGCCGGCCTGCGGCCCGCTCAGGCTGATGGCCGGGATGTCGATGGCGTGCAGCGCCATCGACAGGAGCGTCGCGCTCTGGTGCTCACCCGTGGCCAGCAGGACGTCGAGCTCGCGCGGGTCGGGCTCGTCGGTGATCGCGGCGGCGAGGCCGAGCAGCTCGTCGGTGGTGTCGCCCATCGCCGAGACCACGACCACCAGCGCGTGGCCAGCCGCGCGCTCGCGCGCGATGCGCCGGGCGACCCGCTTGATCCGGTCCGCTCCGGCGACCGACGAGCCGCCGAACTTCTGGACGACGAGGGGGGCGGGCATCCCGGCATTCTACCGCCGGGGGTTCGCCGCTCCGGCCGTCCTTCCTTTGGGCGTCCCCGCGGTCATCCCGGCGGCGATCCTGGCGGCGGTCCACACGGCAGTCCCGGCGGCGGTCTCCACGGCGATGCGCCGATTTCGTCGCATCTGGGTCCTGCTTGGAGACAATTCGTGCACGGCGTCGGGTCGACGCCCAGGCGGACGCCTGGCGTCGTGCACGATCCTGCTCGACTCGACGCGAAGTGCGACGATTTCGGCGCATCCGATCGGCGGCACGATCCGATCGGCGGCACGATCCGATCGGCGGCACGATCCGATCGGCGACAGCATCCCGGAGGTCGCGTTCCAGATGTGCTTCGATCACGACAGTCGACCGCCCATCGACCCGATCGCTGGTGCCGCCCTCGACGGCCGGCTGGTCGAGGTCGCGGCCGACGACGGCAACCGCTTCGCAGCGTTCCGTGCTCGCCCGACGAAGCCGAACGGGTCCGGCGTCGCGATCCTGCCGGACGTCCGCGGTCTCCATCCCTTCTACGAGGAGCTCGCGCTGCGCTTCGCGGAACGGGGCGTCGATGCCCTGGCGATCGACTGGTTCGGCCGGACTGCCGGCGCGAACCGGCGCGGCGAAGGCTTCGACCACATGCCCCACGTGCAGGCCACGACGTGGGCGGGCATCTCGGCGGATGTCGCCGCTGCGGTGGCCTCGCTCCGCGACGACGGCGTCGCGACCACCTTCACCATCGGGTTCTGCATGGGCGGACGGATGTCGTTCCTCGCCACGACGCTCGGGCTCGACCTGGCCGGCGCGATCGGCCTGTACGGCACGCTCGAGGGACCTTGGCGCAACGACGCACCGGCGCCGCTCGACCGGCTCGACGATGTGGCATCCCCGGTCCTCGGCTTGTTCGGCGGCGCCGACGGGGCGATCACGGCCGATGCGGTCGCGGCGTTCGACCGCGGGCTCACCAAGCGTGGCGTCGACCACCGGGTCGTGACCTACCCGGGCGCACCCCACAGCTTCTTCGACCGCAAGGCGACCGACTTCGCGCGCGAGAGCGCCGCCGCATGGGACGAGGTCATCTCGTTCATCGCCGACCACTCGGGCGGCTGAGCTGCCCGGTGTCGATCACTGCCCGGTGGTGACGACCCGGGCACCGGCGCTGCGGGGCTTGACCACGACCACGCGACCGTCGAGATCGCTGTCGGCGGCCGTGGCGACGAACGCGGCCTCGACCCGCGAGATCCGCGACATCGAATCGGCGAAGGCGAGGATCGTCGACCCGGCACCCGACAGGCACGCCCCGAGCGCGCCAGCCTCGCGGGCCGCGGCGACCATCCGCGGCAGCTCCGGGTAGACGACCGCGCGATACGGCTCGTGGAGTCGGTCGATGGTGAGCCGGGCGAGCAGGTCGGTGCGTCCAGCGGACAGTCCCGCCACGCCGAGGGCCACGGCACCCAGGTTGGCGACGGCGTCGTCGAGCGGGATCGTCGCCGGGAGCGCCTTGCGCATCGCGTCGGTCGGCAGGCGCCGGTCGGGGATGAACAGGACCGCGCGCAGGTCGCGCGGGACCTCGATCCGGATGGCCTCGACGCCCTCGGGCGTCGTGCTCGAAACGACGAACCCGCCGTGCAGCGCTGCCGCGGCGTTGTCGGGATGGCCCTCGATGCCGGCCGCGATGCGGAGCTGGGTGGCCATGTCGAGCGGACCGCCCAGCAGGGCGTTCGCGGCCACGATGCCCGCGACGGTGGCGGCGGCGGACGATCCGAGCCCGCGCGCCAGCGGGATGTCGTTGCGCATGTCGATCCGCCAGCCGACGCCCTCCGGCAGCTCGCCGCGGGCCGCGCCCATGGCCGCCTCGAGCCCCCGCACGAACCGGTTGTCACGGTCCTCGGCCAGCTCCTCGCGGCCCTCGCCGTCGACGGTGAGCTCGATCTCGCCGCGGCTCCAGCCGCGGACCTCGACCTCGACCCGGTTGGTCAGCGCGAGGGCGACCCCGAGGCAGTCGAAGCCCGCGCCGAGGTTGGCCGACGACGCGGGCACCTCGACCGTGACCCGGCGTCCGTCGAGCTCGGCCAGCCAGTGGGCGACCACCCTCAGGTCCAGCCGAGGGCGACGGCGACCGCGCCGAGCGTCGGCGCCGCCTCGATGACGCCGGGCACCTGGCGTTCCGCCGTGTGCGGGTCCTTGAGCCCGTGGCCGGTGATCACGGCCACGACGGTCGCCGTCGGGTCGAGGGCGCCGGCCATCGCCATCTTGCGTACGCCGGCGACGCTCGCCGCCGATGCCGGCTCGCAGAACACGCCCTCGAGCGTGGCCAGGTAGCGGTACGCGGCGAGGATCTCGGCATCGCTGACGGCCTCGATCCGGCCGTCGCTCTCGGAGCGAGCGGCGAGCGCCTTGTCCCACGACGCCGGGGCGCCGATCCGGATCGCCGTGGCCACGGTCTCGGGGTGCTCGACCCGACGACCGTGGACGAGTGGTGCCGCGCCCTCGGCCTGGAAGCCCCACATCTGTGGCTTTGCGCGCACGATCCCGGCGGTCGCGTACTCCTGGAAGCCGTCCCAGTAGGCGCTGATGTTGCCGGCGTTGCCGACCGGGATGGCCAGCACGTCCGGGGCGCGACCGAGGTCGTCGCAGATCTCGAACGCCGCGGTCTTCTGTCCCTCCAAGCGGTACGGGTTGACCGAGTTCACCAGCGTCACCGGGTGCTCATCCTGCTCGGCGAGCGCGCGCACGATGCGCAGTGCGTCATCGAAGTTGCCGTCGACCGACACGACTCGTGCCCCGGCCGCGAGCGCCTGGAGCAGCTTGCCGAGGGCGATCTGGCCGCGCGGCAGGACGACGATGACCTCGAGGCCGGCGACCGCGCCATAGGCCGCGGCCGATGCCGACGTGTTGCCGGTCGAGGCGCAGACGATCGCCTTCGCCCCGCCCTCGACCGCCTTGGCGACGGCCACCACCATGCCCCGGTCCTTGAACGAGCCGGTCGGGTTCTGACCCTCGATCTTGAGGTACAGGTTCGGGGCGCCGATGGCCTCGCCCAGCCGCGCGGCGTGGATGAGCGGCGTGCCACCCTCGCCGAGACCGAGGGGCGGGGTCGCATCGGTGACGGGCAGGAACCGCCGGTAGCGGTCGATCAGCCGCGGCCGCATCCCGGTGGCCGTCGACGGGGCGTCAGTCATCGACCGGGTACAGCGTGACGTCGGTCCCGTCGGGCAGGATCGCGTCGAACGCCGCCTTCGCCTCGTCGAGCGTCGCGACCTCGGTCCGGATCGCGTTGCCGTCCTCGAACCCGACCGACGCGGCGCGCTCGATGACGGGCGGCAGGTGGCCGCCACGCACCGATCGCACGAACGCGAACCAGCGTCGCGGCGCGTCGAGCGGATCGGCCGCCGCGACCGCGGCGTCGACCGCCGGTGGCAGCCCGGCCCACGTCGAGCCCAGGCCGCGCGCGACCGCGACGAGGTCGCCGAGCACGGCGCTGCTCGTCGCCGCGCCGCCGGCACCGGGCCCCGCGAGGCGGACCACCCCGAGCGGCTCGGCCTCGATCTCGACCCGGTTCGTGACCCCGTCAGTCCACCCGAACGGGCTGTCGGACGGCACCGCGGTCGGGATGACGGCGGCTTCGATGGCGGCGTCGCGACGGGTCGCCGTCGCGAGCAGCTTGAGCGTCAGGCCGAGCGCCGCGGCGCCCTCGATCTCCTGGTCCGTCACCCCGGTGATGCCCGGGCGGCCCGTGCCGCGCGCGGTCGGCGGTCGGCGCCCGACGGACGACGGGTCGAGCCACCGCCCGAACGCGAGCCGGGCCAGGATGACGACCTTGTTGACGGCGTCGTCGCCCTCGACGTCGCCGCTCGGGTCGGCCTCGGCGTAGCCCAGCTCCTGGGCGTCGACCAGCACGTCGTCGTACGGCCGCCCGTCCTCCGCCATGGCCGTCAGGATGTAGTTGGTCGTGCCGTTCACGATGCCGCGCACGCGGATGATGTCGTTGCCGGCCAGGTCCAGGGCCAGCGGGCCGAGGACGGGGATCCCGCCGGCGACCGCGGCCTCGAAGCGGAACGCCGCGCCGCTCCGGCGGGCCTCGGCCTCCAGCTCCGGACCGTGCCGGGCGATGACCGACTTGTTCGCGGTGACGACCGCCTTGCCCGCGCCGAGCGCCGCCGCGATGAGCGTCCGGGCCGGCTCGAGCCCGCCCATCAGCTCGACGATCACATCGGTGTCGGGGTCGGCGACGAGGTGGGCCGGCGCGTCGGTCAACAGGTCGGTCGGGATGCCGTTGCCGCGCGCCCGCTCCATGTCGCGGACGGCCACGGCCGTCAGCGTGATCGGCTGGCCATCGGCGGTCGTGAGCCGGTCCGGATGGTGGGCCAGGCCGTGGAGGACGGCGCCACCCACCGTCCCGGCACCGAGCACCGCCACGCGCAGCGGCGGACGGCTCACGGGCGGGGCTCGTGACGGGGGACGCGCATCGGTCCGAATGGTAGCCCGCGCGCGTGTCATGGGTCCGATCCCCGAACGCGAGACCGAGGGCCGCCGAAGCGGCCCTCGGTCCTCACGCTCCCCCCTGTTGCCCGCTCGAGTCGGGCTCAGGTCACGGTGGCGGCCTCCTTCGGGACGTTGTCGGCCTCGCCGCCGACCTCGTCCCAGATCCGCGTCTCGTGCGACTCGCGGACGAACCGCCAGCCGATGAACGCCGTCATCAACGCGACGACGATCGGGTAGACCAACCCGGCGTAGATGTTGCCGGTCGCCGCGAACAGGCTCGCAGCGATGAGCGGCAGGAAGCCGCCGAACCAGCCGTTGCCGATGTGGTACGGGATCGACAGCGAGGTGTAGCGGATGCGCGCCGGGAAGTACTCGACGAGGAACGCCGCGATCGGCCCGTAGACCATCGTGACGAACACGACCTGGATCCAGACCAGCGCGGTGAGCGCCAGGACGTTCGGGTCTGCGCTGATGTACGTGGACGTGATGAGCGGGTCGGTCTTCGGGTTGAGGACCGGGTTCGCCATCGAGAACATGAGGTTGTAGATCGGGTAGTAGCTCACCGCGGCGATAAGACAGCCACCGAGGATGATCGGTTTGCGTCCGACCCTGTCCGACAACCTCCCGAAGAAGATGAAGAACGGAGTGGCCAGGACGATCGCCGTACCGACGATGAAGTACGCGGTGCTGAACTTCACGCCGAGGATGTTCTGCATGAAGAACAGGGCCTGGAACTGGCCCTGATACCAGACCACGGCCTGCCCTGCCGTCATGCCGAACAGCGCGAGCAGGATCAGCCGTCGGTTGCCGGGGTTGCCGAAGCTGTCGCGCCAGGGCGAGCTGGACGACTTCCCTTCGGCCTTGAGCTGCGTGAAGAGCGGCGTCTCCTGCAGCCGGAGGCGGATGAACAGCGCGAGCACGACCAGGACGGCCGACAGGATGAAGGGGATCCGCCAGCCGTACTCCCGGAACGCGACGTCGCCCATGACCAGCCGGAAGAAGAGGATGACCACGAGGGCGAGCAGGAGCCCGATCGTGGCGGTCGTCTGGATCCAGCTCGTGTACTTGCCGCGCTGGTGGTCCGGGGCGTGCTCGGCGACGTAGATCGCGGCGCCGCCGTACTCGCCACCGAGGGCGAGACCCTGGGCGAGCCGGAGGGTCACCAGGATGATCGGGGCGAGGATGCCGATCTGGGCATACGTCGGCAGCACGCCGACGAGGGCGGTCGCGATGCCCATGATCGTGATCGTCAGCAGGAACGTGAACTTGCGGCCGACGAGGTCGCCGATGCGGCCGAAGACCGCAGCCCCGAAGGGGCGCACGGCGAACCCTGCGCCGAACGTGGCCAGCGACGAGAGCAGCGCGGCGACGTCGTTGCCGGGCGGGAAGAACTGCGTCGCGAAGAACGCCGCGAGCACACCGTACAGGTAGAAGTCGTACCACTCGATGACCGTGCCCGCGGCGGATGCCGCGATGACGAAGGGCAATTTGTAGCGGTAGACCGTGGACTCGGCCGTACCGGCCTGTGGGGCGGTCGTGGTGGCCAAGGGGATCCCTCCTCCAAACGGGAGCGGGGCCCGGTCGAACCGGGACTCGTCGGGGGGCCGCGTGGCTGGGCCACGCGCATCGAGTCAGGCATGGAGGTCCGGCGGTGGCAGCTCACCTCCCCTCGGGATCCAGGGACGCGAGAGGGCACGCTGGGGGTCGACGCGATGCAAGCCCGTGGACCGGGAGGAGGTACATGACGGAAGTGCCACGGAGCATTACAGCCGCATCACAGTTGCCACCGGCGAGCGGTGCGCACGGGCCGATGCGGCGCCGGACCGGTGACCGACCGTGCAGGACGGTCCAGTACACTCGCGCTCGATGACGACCGAGATCCTGCCCGCGCCGTCACCGGTCGAGGCGCCCGCTCCCCGCCCACGGATCTTCTCCGGCATCCAGCCATCCGGGGTGCCCCACATCGGCAACGACCTCGGCGCGATCCGCAACTACGTGAAGCTCCAGTGGGAGTACGAGGCGATCTACTGCATCGTCGACTACCACGCGCTGACGAGTCTCCATGACGCCGACCGGGTGCGGCGCCAGACCCGCGAGATGGCGGCCGGATTGCTTGCGCTCGGGCTCGATCCGGAGCGCTGCACGCTGTTCGTCCAGAGCCATCGACCCGAGCACACCGAGCTCGCCTGGCTGCTCGCGACGGTGACCCCCGTCAGCTGGCTGGAGCGGACGCCGACCTACAAGGAGAAGCGCCAGAACCAGCCCGACGACATCAACCATGGTCTGCTGACGTACCCGGTCCTGCAGGCCGCCGACATCGTCATCTACAAGGCGTCGCTGGTGCCCGTCGGCAAGGACCAGGTGGCCCACCTCGAGCTGTCGCGCGAGATCGTGCGCGCCTTCAACAACCGCTACGGCAAGACCTTCCCGGAACCCCAGGCCGTCCTGACCGAGGCGCCCATCGTGCTCGGCACCGACGGCGTCCGGAAGATGAGCAAGTCGCTCGGAAACACCGTGGACATCTTCGCGCCGGACGACGTGATCAGGAAGCAGATCATGTCGATGGTCACCGACACCAAGCGCATCCTGCGCACCGATCCGGGTCGCCCCGAGGTCTGCAACGTCTGCCAGCTCCACCGCTCGTTCGGCGACGACTACGACGAGATCTGGGAGGGCGAGCGCACCGCCCGGACCGGCTGCGTCGACACCAAGAAGCTGCTGGCCGACCGGGTGCTCGGCCACTACGCGGAGGCGCGTGAGCGGTACCGTGCGCTGATGGACGACCCCGATCGCATCGATCGCATCCTCGCCGACGGCGCCGAGCGGGTGCGGCCGATCGCCCAGGCGACCATCGACGAGGTCCGCCAGAAGATGGGTCTCCGCTAAGCGTCATGCTCGAGGCCATCCCGCCCGGGGGCCGCGACCGCCGCCTCGTCAGCGCGATCCTCATCCTCGCGACGATCGTCCTCGCCTACCTCGCGATCAGCCTGACCGCCGAGGGGATCTTCTACTTCGGCGACGTGCTCCTGACGTTCTTCCTCGCCTGGCTGCTGGCGTTCATCATCAGCCCGGTCGTCACCCGCATCGTGGCGCTCATCCCGCGCCTGCCGCGCGAGCTCGCGACCGTCCTCGTCTACTCGGCCATCGTGGCCGGGCTGATCTTCCTCATCCTCGTCGTCGCCCAGGCGCTGTCGAACTCGATCACCCAGCTCGTCGCGTCGCTGCCGGACATCCGCGCGGACATCGGGACCATCGTCGCGCCGATACAGGCGTGGCTCGATTCGATCGGCCTCACCCAGGTCGACCTCGCCACGCAGGCGCAGGCGGTGCTCGACAACCTCGACGATCTCGCCGGCCAGCTCATCGTGCCGCTCCAGTCGATCGCCGTCGCCAGCGTCGGCGCGATCGGGACGATGCTCATCGTGTTCATCCTGTCGATCTACATGGTCATCGACCGCGACCAGATCATGGCCTTCCTCTTCCGGCTCGTCCCGCCGTCCTACGCCGAGGAGGCGCGGCTGCTGCAGACGGCGACCGCGAAGTCGTTCGGGGGCTTCCTCCGTGGGCAGGCTGTCATGGGCCTGACCTACTTCGCCGTCGCCCTCGTTCCCCACCTCGTCTTCGGCCTGGGCCTGACCGCGCTGTCGGCGATCGCCGCCGGCGTGCTGATGGCGATCCCGTTCTTCGGCCCCTTCATCGCCTGGGCGCCGCCGGTCCTCGTCGCGCTGTTCTCCAAGCCGGACGCGGTGCTGCCGACGATCCTCGTCATGGGCGCCGGCTGGCTGGTCGTGATGAACGTGCTCCAACCACGGATCATGCAGGGCGCGGTCGGGATCCACCCGGTGGTCGTCCTCGGGTCGGTGCTCGTCGGGGCGAAGATCGCGGGGATACCGGGAGCCATCTTCGGCATCCCGGTCGCAGCGGTCGTGTCGGCGTTCTTCTTCCACTTCCTTCATCGCACCACGGGCGACCGGACCGTCGCGGGCCGCGCGGCCAAGCGCCTGAGCGAGCGCGAGGGCCGGCCGGTCCAGGTGCCCCGCGAGCCGGCGCCCGGCCAGGCCGTCGACGTGCCCGAACCGTGACCGACGAACCGACCGACGAGCCGTCCACGCCGCGCGAGACGAAGGCCGCCCGCGGCGAAGTCCCGGACATGACCCGCGAGCGGGCGCGCTCCGAGCGGCGCGACCTCGACAAGGAGCGTGGTGAGCCGCTCGCCGGCGGCGCCGCACGCGGTGGCCCGCGCGCGCTGCGCACCCCGAGCAAGCCTGTGCCGGAATGGACGAGCAAGCCGCGGATCCTGATCACCAACGACGACGGCGTCGAGTCGCGCGGCCTGCTGGCCCTCAAGCAGGCGCTCGAGTCGATGGGCGAGACCACGGTCGTCGCGCCCGACACGAACCAGAGCGCGGTCGGCCACCAGAAGACCCTGATGCGTCCGCTGCGCGTGCGCGAACGGGTGCTCGCCGACGGGTCGACCGCGTATTCGGTCGACGGTTCACCGACCGACGCGGTGAGCCTCGCGTTCCTGGGTTACTTCGGACACGGCTTCGACCTGGTGGCGTCGGGCATCAACTACGGGGCGAACCTCGGCGACGACATCACCTATTCGGGCACCGTCAGTGCGGCGATGGAGGCGGTCATCAACAGCTGCCCGGCGTTCGCCATCTCGCAGGAGTACTACGAGCACCCCGATTTCACGCTGGCCGGCTACGCGGCGACGATCGTGGCCCGGAACATCCTGGCCGAGGGCCTGTCGCGTGGTGAACTCGTCAACGTCAACGTGCCGGCCGTCCCGCTCGAGGAATGCGAGGGCATCGAGGTCACCCGGCTCGGCCGGCGGGTGTACTCCGACGAGCTCGTGGAGCGCGCCGACCCGCGCGGCATCCCGTACTTCTGGATCGGCGGACCGCCCCCGTCGGGGCTGGCCGTCCCCGGCACCGACTTCCACGCGGTCGTGAACCGACGGATCGCCGTCACGCCCATCCACCTCGACCTGACCGGACGCCGGTTGCTACGCCGGCTCAAGACCTGGTCGTGGGACCTGCCCGAGCCGGAGGGTGGCGCCTCGGCCGATTGACCGGTGCGCACGCTTGGGCGGCGGCGCGCTGCCGCGTAGGCTCGGGCGGAACCCCGGCACGGCCCGGGTCGCCATCCCTCGGGGAGGGTCTCCCATGGACGATCTGTCGAAGCTGACCCAGGGTCTGGGATCGGATCCGGCCGCATCGCTCACCGGGCTGGCTGGCGCGGTCCGCGATGAAGGCGGGCTCGACGCCATGGTCGGCAAGCTCAACGACGCCGGCTACGGCGATGCCGTCAACACGTGGATCGGCGGCGGCCCGAACCAGCCCGTCGACCCGCAGGCGCTCGGCTCCGCGCTCGGAGACGACGAGGTCCAGCGGCTCGCCGGCAAGTCCGGTCTCGACATCGGCACCCTGCTGCCGCTGCTGGCCGCGTTCCTGCCCCAGATCATCAACACCCTGACGCCCAAGGGCCAGGTGCCCGACGGCGGCCTCAACCAGGCGGCGCAGTCGGGCATGCCCGACATCGGCGGGCTGCTGGGCGGCCTGCTCGGCGGGAGCGGCGGCCAGGGTGGCCAGGCGGGCGGCGGGGCCGCAGGTCTTGACGACCTGCTCGGTGGCCTCGGCGGGATGATGGGCGGCGGCAAAGGTAGCTGACCCGATACGACGCATGTCCATGCCGGTCCATGACCGGCGTCCGAGGCCCGGGACCGGGTCGCCGCCGATGCTGGCGGCATGGACAGCACGACCATCGCCGCGTTCCGCATCCAGCGGTTCCTCGAGACGGAACCGGTCGTCTGGCTGTCCTCGATCCGGACCGACGGCGCCCCGCACCTCGTCCCGGTCTGGTTCGTCTGGGACGGCGAGGCGATCGTCATCCGCTCCAAGCCGGCGGCGCGCAAGGTCCGCAACCTCCGCAACGACCCACGGGCCATGCTCGCGTTGGGCGACGCCGATGACGACTTCGACGTAGGGCTGCTCGAGGCGACGGCACGCGTCGATGACGGCCCCGCGCCGCTGCCCGCGCCGTTCCTGACCAAATACCGCGAGCGCATCTCGGCGCTCGGTCTGACGCCCGACGAGTTCGCGGCGACCTATTCGGCGACGATCCGCCTGACCCCGGCGAAGGCGCTGGGCTGGCATGGGCGGTCGCAGCCCCGCTCGTTCTTCGATGCCGCCCGCCGCCTGCTGACCGAGCGCCCGATCGTCGCCCTCGGGGCCGCGTGACGCGCGGCCCAGGCCGCTCCTAGCCCGTCCCGTTCGAGAGGCGACCGTCCTTCAGCTCCACGACACGGTCGGCCAGGTCGATGAGCAGCGGGTCGTGGGTCGCGATGACCGCGGTCACGCCCTCGCTCCGGACCACCGAGCGCAGCAGGGTCATGATCGATCGCCCGGTCGCGGAGTCCAGCTGACCGGTCGGCTCGTCCGCGAGCAGCACGTCGGGCCGGTTGGCCAGCGCCCGGGCGATGGCCACCCGCTGCTGCTCCCCGCCCGACAGCTCGTGCGGCCGGTGGCGGCCACGCTCGCCGAGCCCCACGAGCTCGAGCAGGTCCCTGACCCGGTCGTCGCGCTCGGTCGCGGGCGTGCGCACGAGCCGGAGCGGGACCTCGACGTTCTCCGCCGCCGACAGGATCGACAGCAGGCCGAACGCCTGGAAGATGAACCCGATGCGGCGCCGGCGCAGCTCGACCAGGTCGTCGGCGCCCATGTCGCCGACCGACCGCCCGTCGATGAGGACCTGACCGCTTGTGGGCCGGTCGAGCCCGCCAAGCAGCGACAGCAGGGTGGTCTTGCCCGAGCCGGATCGTCCGCGGATCGCGACGAGCTCGCCGCGACCCACGCGCAGGTCCACATCCGACAGGGCGTGCACGACGCTGGAGCCGGTGACGTAGTCACGACCGAGGCCGCGCGTCTCGACCATCGGCCCGTCGGGCCCGGGGCGGGGCGGCGGCGCGCTCACCGGTCTGCCGGCCGGTCGTCGGGTCGGATCGTGATGTGGTCGTCCTCGAGCTCGAGCCGCACCCGATCGGCGAGACCCAGCGCCTCGACGTAGTCGCGTGGCAGCTGCAGCCGGCCGACGCGGTCGAGGACGGCGTATTCGGTCTCGACGTGGTGCTCCTCCACCTCGCTCGCACGGTGGCGGAGGACCTCGCTGCTGACCCGCCCGTCGCGGATGGCCACGGTTCGCCGGACCTGGCCGCTCACGAGCGGGTCGTGGGTGGCGACGACGATCGTGACGCCGGTCTCGCGGTTGAGCCGGCGCAGCAGCTCGAAGATGTCGGCCGCGGTGTCGGAGTCGAGCTCGCCGGTCGGCTCGTCGGCGAGGAGCACCTCGGGACCGTTGGCCAGCGCAACCGCGATCGCGACACGCTGCTGTTCGCCGCCCGACATCCGATCGGGCCGCTGGTCGGCGCGGTCCGCCATCCCGACCGCGCGCAGCAGCTCCATCGACCGTGTGGCGCGCACGTCGTCGGCGACGCCGTCGAACGCCATCGGCAGCGCCACGTTCTCGGCGGCCGTGAGGTACGGCAGCAGGTTCCGGCCGGTCTGCTGCCAGATGAACCCGATGACCTGGCGCAGATAGCGCGTCTGCTCCCGGGGGCCGAGCTCCGCCAGGGCGTAGCCCGCGACGACGGCCCGGCCGGCGGACGGGACGTCGAGCCCGCCGAGCACGTTGAGGAGCGTGCTCTTGCCGGAACCCGACGCGCCGACGAGCGCGATGAACTCGCCCTGCTCGACCACCAGGTCGAGGCCCTGCAGGGCGACGACCTCGAGATCGGCGACCTTGTAGATCTTGACCAGGTTGTCGCACACGATGAGCGGCCCCCCGCCGTAGCGCGGCCGCGGCCGGCGCGCACGGCCCTCCGCGGCCGGCAGGTCGACGATCTCGGGCAGCTCCTCGATCTCGGGCATGGGTTCGCTCATGCGTCACCGATCCGCAGCGCCTGGCTCGGCTCGAGCCGACGGGCGAGCCACGAGCTGCCGCCGACCATGACGACGATGACGACCAGCACCGTGGCGGCCATCGACGCGACCGCCGGCCAGTCGATCTGCAGGCGGACGACCGCGTCGGGTGCGATGAATGCCCCGAGGCCGAGGCCGGGCGCCAGCAGCCATGCCATGCCGAGCCCGAGCGCGATGCCGACGCCGAGCGCCAGCAGCGTCGGCGGTGCGTGTTCCACGAAAGTCAGCCAGACCGACTGGCCCGGCGTCAGCCCGAGGGTCCGCAGGTACGCCAGCTCCCGACCCCGTCGCTGGGCGTCGAGCGTGACCGCGGCGACGATGGCCATGGCTGCGTAGACCGCCGCCGCGACGACCGCCAGCTCGAACCCGTCGCCGATCGCCCCGACCAGCGGCGCGGACCGCTGCGCCGCGAGCGCCGCGTGGCGCGACATCAGCTCCACGGATCCAGCCGGGACCGCCGCACGCAACGCCGGCTCGATCGACGCAGGGCCGCGGACGAACCGGATCGTCGGCCGGACCGGTGTCCTCGCCCCGTCGCCGGTCACGGACGCCAGCGGCGCGAGGACGAACGGCGTGCCGCCGGGGATGCCCGGCAGGTCGTCCGCGAACCCGGCGACGGTCACGCTGACGGGCTGCTCGCGGAGCTCAAGCCGGAACGTCTCGCCGACGGCGAGCGGCGCCCAGCCGTTCGGCAGGCGGCGTGAGACCACGACCGGGATCGGCTGGTCCGGTGTGCCGGCATCGGGACCCGTCGGCGGCGCGCTGAGTGCGGCCGGGATCGGGCGCTCGACGGGCGATCCGGCGAGCACCGCGTCGTACGCCGGCACGTCCATCGCGACGAGCGTCGTCGGGGTGCGATGGCGGGGCTCGTCGGGCAGGCTGCCGGTGCGCACCACCGAGCCCGACGCCACGGCCTCGACGCCGGGCAGCGCGGCGAGGTCCGCCTCGTCCGGGAGCTTGGTCGGGCCGGCGGCATCGATGCGGTAGTCCGCCCCGGTCGCCGCCCAGGACGCCATCACCTGACCGCGCTCCACGGTCACGGCGAGGACCGACGAGAAGACGCCGATCGCGACGGTCAGCGTGACGACGAGCAACGGCAGGTAGGCCGACCCCGGGTCACGGCCGATGCTGCGCAGACCGAGCGACGGGACGAGGTCGCGCCGCCGCGCCGACGACCACGCGAGCGCTCGGACCGGGAGCGGGTACAGGCGGATCGTCAGGAGCGCGGTGGCGATGCCGATCAGCACGGGCGCGGCGGCGAGGAACGGGTCGAAATCGCCGGTCCCGCCGCTGCGCTGGGCGCCCAGCCCACGCTCGCGCAGCAGCCACGCGGCGACGATGGCGACCGCGACGACCGTCGCCTCGAGCACGAGCCTGCGCGGGCCGTAGCGCCGGGCCGGGACGTCGTCGCGCTCCGCATCGCGGCGTGCCCGCCGCGTGCGGGGCCATGTCGCGAGCACCAGGAGGGCCGTCACGGCGACCGCCACGAGGACCGCGCCGATCGTCGAGACCGGGTCGGACCGCCCCGGCACCGCCATCCGTGCAGCGAGCAGGCCGGCAACCGCCGCCGGCACCGTGATGAGGACGCCCTCCCAGAGCTGGGCCGCGAGCAGCTGACCGGACGAGGCACCCCTGCCCCGCGACAGGGCGAGGGCCGCCCGGCGGCGGCGGATGATGACGATGGCGACGAGCGCGAGCGCACCGGCGGCGACCGCGAGCGGGCCGATGGCGGCGACCGACAGGACCGCCTCGCTGGCGGCTCGCTGGGCCTGGTAGCGCTCGATGCCTTCGAGCAGGCCGGACCGGTAGACGACGTTCCCGAACCCGGCGCGGTTCGTGCCGAACTCGGTGTCGAGCCGCCGGAGGTCCGGGACCAGCGTCTCCAGGCGGCCCGCGTCGAGACGTCCGACGTCGACGCGGTAGCGCCACTCGTAGCGAGCGGGCAGGCCGAGGGCCATGACCGCGTCGTAGGCGGCCGGCGCGAACAGCGCCGTGGCGAATGCGATCGGCGCGTCGGCCGTGCCCCCGATGGCGGCCTGGTCGTATGCCGGATCGTCGAACCACGCCGGGTCGGCCGGATCGGTCACGTCGAACAGGCCGACGACCTCGAGCTCGACGTCGGCGCTCGGCTGCGGGAAGAAGGTCCGGATCATCGGGTCGCCGGGGTCGACCGACGCTGCCAGCACGTCGCCGAGCTCGACCTGCACCGTGGCGGCCGTGTCGCTCGACAGCGCGATCTCGAACCGTGGCGGGGCGGTCGGATCCGTCGCGGGCGGGCGGGCCTCGGGCGCGCGGCCGTCGACGAACGCCAGCCGGTCGGCGACGCCATCCTGGTAGCGCATCGTGACGTGCGTGGTGTAGATCGGCGGGTCCACGAGGCTGAAGCGAGGCGACTCGACGACCGCATCGCTCGTCGCCACGATGTCCCGGACCGATGGCGGGAGCCGCTCGAGCCGAGCCTCGCCACGAGCCGTGATGAGCCCGGTCGGGTCGACCGGGTCGGCGCGGATCTGATCGACAGACGTGAACTGCAGGTTCCGCCCGATGGCCGTGCCGCGCTGGATCTCGTAGCGCAACCCCTCGTCCGCGACACGATCGAACAGCCGGGGGCTGACCGCCACGACGAGGCTCGTCAGCGCGACCAGCGCGAACAGCGCGAGGGTGACGCCGCGCTCGACGCGGAAGCGGCGCAACAGGACCGCGATGGCACCGACCTGGCGCACGACCCTAGTCCTCCCCCATGCGCAGCGCCGACGCCATGCCGATGCGGCCGAGCGACCAGGTGAGCCCGACGATGGCCAGTGCCAGGGCGGCGATGCCGGCGACCTCGAGCAGACCGATCGTCGTCCACGGGACGGCGACCTCGACCGGCGGGAAGGCGGTCTCGGCGCTGCGGGTCACGGTGACGAACGGCAGCGCGACCCACGCGATGAGCAGGCCGAGTGCCGTGCCCGCGACCAGGCTGATGACCGCGAGCGTGGCGTTCTCGAGCGACAGCCAGCCCGACAGCTGGCCCGAAGAGAGCCCCAGCGCGCGCAGCAGCGCGAACTCGGTGACGCGCTCGCGCGCCGAGACGGCGGCGCTGACGATGAAGCCGACGATTGCGAATGCCGCGGCCGCGGCGACGCCGATGCTCAGGGCACCGATGACCCCGAGCGCGACCGGATCGGTGGCGAGGGCATCCGCACGCTCGGTGAGGCTGACCGCAGACGGGCTGCCGATGACCGGGTCGCGAAGTCGCTCGGCGACCGCGGCGTCCAGGCCGTCCACGGTCGCGAACCACCACTCGCGCGGCGGGTCGACCGCCTCGTTGCCCTCGAACCGCAGCAGGCTGACGGTCGGCAGGTCGGCGATGAGGGCCGGACGCTCGGGGTCGATCGTCGGGAACGCCCGGACCGAATCGACGATGCGGACCTCTCGGTCCACGCCGCCGATCGCCAAGGGCACGATGTCACCGACGCGCCGCGCCGTCGCGTCGAGCCAGGCCTCCGTCGCGATGACCCGAAGCGGCTCGCCGCTGATCCCGTCGAGCTCGGACGGGGCGAAGGTCAGGGCGGTCCCGCGTCCGAACCGGTCGACACCGGCGATGGTCGGCAGCCCGTCGGCGGGCACGTCGAGCGACAGCGTACCGCCGGTCACCCGGTCGCCGACCCGCTGGTGGGGCGCCCCGAAGATCGAGGTCGTCAGGCGCCAACCCTGGTCGCGCTCCAGTGGGACGACGCTCCAGTCGTCCGGCGATCCGCCGGTCGGCTCGGCCGATGCCTGGACCCGACCGAGCTCGACGCTGGCGACCGTGGCCTCGGTCGTCGCCGGCAGCGTGAGGCCGACCTCGACCGCCATCAGGCGGAGCGGATAGGCGAACGACGCGTCGGCCCGGTCGGTCGTGCCGAGCGCGATCTCGACCGGGACCGGGCCCGGAGCGAACGGCACCGGCTCGGCGGCGAACCGATGCACCTGGCCGGCGGCGTCGAGCACCACGACGGCCGGGGTCAGGACGGGTCGTCCGTCGAGCATCGACGGGTCGACCGGACGCATCTCAATCTCACCGGTCTCGACGTCGACCTCCGGCGCGCGCAGCTCGTCGATCGCGAGCTCGACGTCGAACCGGAGCCGTCGAGCCTCACCCGGGATCGGCATTGGCTCGACCACGGGCCGTGCCGCGACGAGCGGCGCCATGAGCTCGGCGATCGGCCGACCGACGAGATCGGGGCGGACCGCCACCACCGAGCCGGCGATCGAGGCGTCGACGGCGAGCAGCTCGCCGGTCGCATCGGAGCGCGGCACGCGGATCGGCGAGCCGCCGACGGCCATCCGGTCGGTCACGCCGGGCACGCCGGCATACGCCCGGTCGAGCGCCCAGACCGGCAGATCGGCCGCGCGCCGGCCTGGCGCGGCGCGCACGTCGGCACCGACCTGGAACGTCGCCTGGTCGCGCTGCGAGTCGCTCCACGTCCGGATGTAGGTCATCGCGAACACGCCCATCGACATCGCCAGCATCAGCAGGAGCGCGGCGCGCGTGTAGCGCAGCGGCCGGCGCGACAGCTGGCGGGCACCGAGCGACGGCACGAGCCCACGCCGCCGGGTCGTGGCGCGCTCGATGACCGAGGCGATGAGCGGGACGATCCGCAGGGCGAGCACCGCGCCGGCGAGGAACCCGATCGCCGGCGTCGCGACCAGCAGCGGATCGATACCGAGCGTGCCCTGCACGGTCCGCGTGAGCGGAGCGCCGTAGAAGCGGAGCTGCCAGAGCCCGATCGCGGCGACCGCGAGCAACGCGATGTCGATGCCGAACCGCTGGCCGGCCGTCCGGGTCTCGGCCCGGCCGACGCTGCCCTGGACGGACGCGAACGAGCGGATGCGCGGGATGGCCGGCAGCAGCAGCGCGACGAGACAGGCGGCGGCCGCCAGCGCGGCGGCAGCGTAGGCGTCGGCGCTGACCACGGGCTCGATCCTGAGCCCGATGTCGGCGAGCGGTCCGATCTCGTTGAGGGCGCGCAGGACGAGCGCGGCGAGCCACGGGCCCGCGAGCGCGGCTGGGACGGTGAGCAACAGCCCTTCGATCAGGGCCAGCACGCCGATGCGCGCCGGCCCGGCACCGCGCGAGCGGAGCATCGCGGTATCCATGCGGCGGTGCTCGACGAGCAGGGCGGCGCTCATGAGCACGGCGTAGGCCGCGAGCACCACGAACTGGGCGGTCAGGAGCATGACGCCCGTCCGGCTCGCGAGCAGCGATCGCTGCGCCTCGGTGAGGATCTCGGGCAGGCGGGTCTCGACCGTGACCGACGTCCCCCCAAGGCCGGCCTCGAGCCTGTCGTCCAACGCGTCGACCCGCGCCGCCACGGGGTCGATGTCGGCCAGGGTCAGCCCCTCGGCGTGGGGGAACGCCCGCCATCCGACCTCGGCCTGGCTGGCCGACGCGCGCTCGAGGAATGCCACCGGTGTCGTGATGAACGGGCCGTGGGTCGCGAACCGTTCGCTCGTCTCGATGCCGTCGACCAGCTGCGCTTCGGCCCACCAGAACGGGTCGTTCGGATCGGTGATCCGGTACACGCCCTCGATCCGGACCGGCGTGCTGAACCCGGCATGGACGCGGCTCGCGAGATCCAGCTCGTCGCCGACGGCCAGCCCGAGCCGGGCCGCGACGCCGTCGGCGATCGCGACCGGGACCGCGGCCTCGGCGGGGACCGTCCCGGCCGGCCAGCTGCCCTCGACCATCGTCGCGTGGTCCTCGATGCCCTCGACGAAGGCGATCTCGACGAGGTCCACCAGCAGGCCGGACGGCACGCTGGGCAGCTCGAACGAATCCGAGCGGCCGGACCGCTGGATCGTCGCGCCGGGCGCCCCGATCGCCCGGTCGAGCTCGCCCGTCACGAACGTGTCGATCGCGTCCCATGCCGCCGGCTCGGTCCTGAGCGACACGCCGACGTTGGCGTCGGCCGGCGGCGCGTCGGCGAGCAGCCGGTGGAGACCGGCGATCGATACCGCGCCGGCGTACATCGGCGCGGCGGCCATCAGGCTGGTCGCCAGCAGGCAGATGAGCCCGGCCGCGACGACGATCGGCCACGTGGCACGGGACCGACGGAGGCTCACGTGCAGCATGGCGGCCAGCGACGAGATCACGCGCAGGGTCTCCCGGAAGCGGGTCGGCTCGGCGCCGAACGGGAGCGCCGAGTATAGGTCCGAGCCGCCACCAGAGCCCCGATCAGCGCAGGGTCCGGCGGGCGTGCTCCTCGAGCCGCTCGAGCGCGACCGGCAGGTCGGTCCGGCCGAACCCGATCCGGAACTGGTTGCCGCCGTACCCGAACTGCGAGCCCGGCAGCAACAGCACACCGGCCGCCTCCACGAGACCGGCCGCCCATTCGTCGATCCCGACGCCCGGCACCGTCAGACGGGGGAACCCGACGGATCCCGCCCGCGGCCGGACCCACGTGAACCGGTCCGCCCAGTCGTCGAAGAACGCGTCCAGACGCTCGAGGTTCGCGGCCACGATCTCGCGCGACCGACGCAGGACCTCGTTGCGGGCGCGCAGCCCGATCGTCGCGAGCACCTCGGACGGGGCCGACGAGCAGATCGTCGTGTAGTCCTTGAACGCCGCGCAGCGGGCCAGTAGCTCGCGGTCGCTGGTGGCGAGCCAGCCGATCCGCAGACCGGCCATCGCGAACGACTTGGACATGACGCCGAGCGAGATGCCGCGCGGCGTCGCGTCGGCGCCGGCGGGAAGACGATCGGCCGCGTCGAACTCGAGGAACCGGTAGACCTCGTCGAGCAGCAGGTGCGCGCCGGCGTCGTCGGCGATCGCCACGAGGGCGTCGAACGTCGCCCGGTCGGGCAGCATCCCGGTCGGGTTGTGCGGGGCGTTGACCACGATCAGCCGCGTCGACGGCGTGACCTGGCGCCCGAGCAGGTCGAGGTCGAGCGACCAGCCCGTGTCCTCGCGCAGCTCATGGAGGGTGACGTCGGCGCCGGTCGAACGCGCGACCTCGTACAGGCTCTGGTAGCCGGGCCACGTGACGATCGCGTGGTCGCCCGGTCCGAGCATCACGTTCGCGAGGCAGAAGATCCCCTCCTCCGCCCCGGCGAACACCAGCACGCCATCGGGATCGAGGTCGTCGTACAGCGCTGCGATCTCGCGTCGGAGCAACGGGTGGCCGGTCGACTCGGTGTAGCCGAGGGCAAGCCCATCCCACAGCGCCCTCGTCTCGTCGTCGGCCAGGTCCAGCAGGTCGGCCATCGGGTAGCCCTGCACGTCCGACGCGCACAGCACGTGTTCGACGGCGAACTCCCAGCGCGCGAAGTACCGCTCGAGGGCGAAGTCGGCGATCCGCATGACGGCCATGATGGCCCACGGCCGACCGGCTCGATACCGGTATCCTGACGACGTGATCGCCCCGACGGTCGTGATCGCCGGTTCGCCGACCGCACTGGGCGGCCACTTCGCCGGCATGGACGCCACCCCCACGGAGCTCCGCCGGCTCGGCCTGCGCGATCGTCTGGCCGCCCGGCCCGCACTGTCCGGCGTCACGTGGCTGGACCATGGAGACGCGGCCAACGACCCCGGTTGGGCGCCCGATCCCGACCCGCGGGCAAAGAACCGGGACCGCATCGTCGAGTACCTCGGCCGTCTCGCGAGCCATGTCCAGACGGGGCTCGTCCAGGGCGGCGACGATGTCCGTCTCCTTGCGCTCGGCGGCGACTGCACGACCCATGCCGGCGCGCTGGCCGGCATCCGTCGGGCTCGTCCGGACACCACGCTGGGCCTCGCCTGGTTCGATGCGCACGGCGACTTCAACACCCCGGATACGACGCCGTCGGGCAACATCTGGGGGATGCCCTTCGCGATGACGATCGGCCGGGGCGACCCGGACCTCGTGGCCGCCGCCGAGGCGCCGACCGTGGCCGAGCGGGATGCGGCGCTATTCGGCGGCCAGGTCCTCGACGAGACCGAGTCCCGGATGCTCGCCGCCAGCGGCGTCGCGCACTTCGGCGCCGGGATGCTCGCCGACGCGGCCGGTCAGGCCGCGGCCGCCGCGTGGGCGTCGACGGTCGCCGAGCGGATCGACGCCTGGTACGTGGCGTTCGACATGGACGCGCTCGACGCCGCCGACGGCTGGGCGCTGGCGGTGCCCGAAGCCGACGGTCTGGCGCTGGCGACGGCGATCGCATCGGTCCGCGTGATCGCCACGAGCGGCGCACCGGTCATCGGCTTCGGCGCGACCGCGGTGATGCAGCGCGACGACGCCGACATGGACGCCACGGTCGACGCGATCGCCGCGCTCGCCGAGGCCGCCCTGGCCGAGGCACCGCCCGCGGAGGCTCGCCCGACCTAGGCGTGGGCCGGGGTCAGTCCAGGCGGGCGAGGCCCGCCGCCAGCGACCGGAAGGTCGCCTCGTCCATGCCCTGCCCGGTCACCAGCCAGCTCGGGTTCGCACCGCGGTCGACGACGATCGCCCACCCGCCGTCATCGAGGCTCACCAGCGCACCGGTCTGGTCGCCGAACGTCGCATCACCCGACGGCGTGCCGGGGGGCACGCAATCACCGCCGGCGGCGCAGAACGCGCCCTGCTGGAGGGCGAGGGTGGCGCCGTTCGGGCCCGCGTAGGCGATGTCGACCGTGCCCCCGTTGCCGCCGCTCCAGCTGCCACGCGTGACGTTCCAGCGGGCGGGCAGGACGGCGCAGTAGACGGGCCATCCGAGTCCCGCGGCCGCCCCCTCGAAGAACTCACGGTTGTCGGCGGTCCCGCTGCACACCTCGGATGTCGCCCCGGAGGTCGACGGGTCCTCCGACCCCTTGGCGCTCTCGCTCGGCGACGCGCTGGGCTCGGGCGAGGCGGTCGGCTCGACTGACGCCGAGGGCGTCGACGAGGCCGACGGCGACGCTGCGGCGATCGAGGCGGCCGGCGACGGCGTGGGGGCGGCCGTCTGGCCGCCGATGCACGCCGCGGCCACGAGGGCGACCGCGACCAGGGCGCCGAGGAGATGGAGCGGAAGGGAGGACCGGCGGCGGAACGGGCGAGGCCGCTCCGGCGGACCCGACGGGCGTCGCGTCACGCGCCGGAGGGTAGCACGGTCACGGTCGACGGCCCCTCGGCGGAGACGTCGACACGGACGGCGACCGCCGGGGCGACAAGGTCGTCGGCATGGATCTGCCGGTGGGCGGCGATGGCCAGCACGTGCATGAGCGGCCCGGCGTGGGTCACGACGACGACGGTCTCCCCGGCGGCCACGAGGTCGCGCCACGCGGTCGATACGCGCTCCGCGAGCGCCGCATGCGTCTCGCCATCGGGCCAGTCTACGGCGAGCACCCCGCGGGCCAGGTGGCCGGCAAGATCCGGCGCGATCGCGACGACCTCATCGAACGTGCGGCCCTCGACGAGGCCCAGGTCCGCCTCGCGCCACCGGTCGTCGACGTCGGCCCCGGCGGCGCCCGCGGCGGCGACGATGGCCGCGGCGGTGGCAACGGCCCGCCGGGACGGGCTGGTCACGAACCTGGTGCCCGGCTCGAGCTGCGGCGCGAGCGCCTTCCCGAGGCGTGCCGCCTCCGCCCGCCCCCCGTCGGACAACGGCGGATCGCTGTGCCCGCAATAGCGCACGCCCGACCACGCCGTGCTCGCGTGTCGGACCAGGACGATGTCGACCACCGGTCAGCGCGGCGCGCGTTCGACCGGACCGGAAACGGCGGCGGCATCGAACGTGGCCATCCCGTCCCGGACGGCGACCGCGGCGTCGACCAGCGACATCGCGAGGGCCGCGCCGGTCCCCTCGCCCAGACGCAGATCGAGCTCCAGCAGCGGTCGACGGCCGAGCCGATCGAGGATGACTGCGTGGCCCGGCTCGACGCTGCGATGACCGGCCAGGAGCCGGTCGGCGACCGACGGCGCCAGACCGACCGCGAGCAGCGCTGCGGCGGCCGTGATGAACCCATCGAGGATGACCGGGATCCGGGCCCCGGCGGCGCCGAGGATCAGCCCGACCAGCGCCCCGATCTCGAGACCGCCGACGGCAGCGAGCGTGCCGATGGGGTCGGCCGGGTCGGGCCGGTGCCGCGCGAGCGCGCGCTCGACGACCGCGACCTTGCGGTCACGGGTCGCATCGTCGATGCCGGTGCCGCGGCCGGTGACACGGTCCGCGGCGATGCCGGTCATGGCCGCCGTGATCGCGCTCGCGGCGGTCGTGTTGCCGATGCCCATCTCTCCGACGCCGAGCAGCTCGACACCCCGATCGCGCAGCGCACGGGCCACGTCGAGCCCGACGCCGACCGCGCGCACCGCCTCGTCGCGGTGCATGGCCGGACCCTCCGTCATGTCGGCAGTGCTCCGGCGGATGCGGGCCCGGATCAGGTCGACGGGGGCGCCCGTCGTTACGGCGACCGCCGGGATCTCGCTGGCCACGCCGACGTCGATGACGGTGACGCTCGCACCGACCGACCCGGCGAGCGCGTTGATGGCCGCGCCGCCCGCGAGGAAGTTGGCGACCATCTGCCCCGTCACGTCGCCCGGGTAGGCCGAGACCCCCTGGCGGGTGACGCCGTGGTCGGCGGCCGCCACCGCGATCGCGCGGTGCCGGAGGGTCGGTCGGGGCGTACCGGTGATGCCGGCCAGCTCGACCGCCAGCCACTCGAGACGACCCAGACTGCCGGGTGGCTTCGTGAGCGCGTCGAGGATCGCGCCGGCCTCCGCACGTGCCGCGGCATCGGGCGGGCCCAGCGCGCCGACGGCGGCGATCGCCGACCCGATGACGTCCTCGGTCATGGCTTGAGGCGCAGCGGCAGCCCGGCGACGCACAGCACGACCTCGTCGGCCATCGTCGCGAGCCGCTGGTGCGCGATCCCGACGAGGTCGCGGTACGCCCGGGCGTTGGGATGCATGGGGACGATGCCGAGGCCCACCTCGTCGCTCACGACGACGACCGGGCCCGGGCGGGCTGCGATCGCGGCGTACGCCGCCGCAACCGGTCCGTCGAGGATCGGGTCGATGGCCGGTGCGTCGTCGCCGAGGACCGTGCTCAGCCACAGGGTCAGCCCGTCGATGAGGACAGGCTCGTCCCGATCGGTCGAGCCGATCGCCGCCGCCAGGTCGGCGCCGACGTCGACCGTCGGCCAGTCGTCGGGACGCTCGAGCCGGTGACGCCGGATCCGGTCGTCGAGCTCGGCGTCGCCGCTCCACGCGGTCCCGAGGAACCACGCACGCCCGTCGCCAGCGAGGCGCCGGGTCGTCGCCAGCCCGTAGCGGCTCTTGCCGCTCCGCGTCCCGCCGAGGGCGAGGATCAACGGTGTCGCCATCGGCCGTCAGCGGGCCGTGACGGCCGCGGCAGCCAGCCCGATCACCATCGACACCTCGATGGCCGCGCCCAACGCATCGCCGTCGAGCCCGCCGCGCATCGCGCCGATCGCCGCGCCGGCCGCCAGGCCCAGGACGAGGCCGGCGGTCGCGCCGGCGACGATCGGCCATGCCGCCGGCCCCTCGAGCGCGGCCGCCGTGAGGGTGCCTGCCCCGACGACGACCAGGGCGGCCGTCACCACGGCCACGACCACCTCGCCGGTCGAGATGCGGTCGCGGAACCAGCCGGCGAGCCCGGCGGTGTCGCCCGATGCCGGCAGCAGCCGGGACGCGACGACCGGCACGACCCGGGATACCGCCGCGACGGCGACGAGCGCGGCGCCCGCGATCGCGGGCCCCGATCCGGCCAGGCTGGCGAGCGCGGCGGTCTCGGCGCCCAGGACGAGGATCAGCGCGATCGCACCACCCGACCCGATGGCCGGGTCCTTGCGCGCCCGCTCGGCTGCCGCCGGGTCGCGAGCGAGCAGCGCGTCGGCCGTGTCGGCCAGTCCGTCGAGGTGAAGCGCGCCGGTCGTGAGCGCCATCATGGCAACGGCCGCGATCGCGCCGAGCCACGGCTCGCCGGCCGGCCCTCCGAGCAGCACCAGCGGGATGGCGGCCACGCCCCCGACCGCGGCCCCGACGATGCCGAACGCCGCGGCCCCGGGTCGATCGGCGACGACCGACCCGATCGGGATGCGCGTCAGCAGCCCGAGGGCGCTGCGTACGGCGTCCACGATCACGTCGCCCCGGCCGGCAGACGCACGAGCGCCGGGTCGACGCCGAAGACGGCCCGGATCCGGGCCGGGTCGAGGGTCTCGGCGGGCGGCCCGTCGGCGACCACCCGACCCTTGTCGAGGACGACGACGCGGGGGAAGAAATGGGCCGCCAGCGCGAGATCGTGGAGCACCGCGACGACCGTCGTGCCGTCGCGCCTGTTGAGCTCGACCAGCAGCTCCATCACCTCGACCTGGTGCCGGATGTCGAGGTGGGCGGTCGGCTCGTCGAGGACGAGGATCGGCGCCGCCTGGGCGACCGCCACCGCGATGAACACGAGCTGCCGTTCGCCCATCGACAGCTCGCGCACGTCGCGGCCACGCAGGGCGGCGATGCCGACGCGATCGATGGCGCCATCGACGGCGTCGAGGTCGGATCGGCGAAGCCCGGTGAACGGCGGCTCATGCGGCAGCCGGCCGAGCGCGACCACCTCGTCCACCGGCATCGCGAACGGCAGGTCGGCGAGCTCGGGGACGACCCCGATCGTCCGGGCGAGCGCCTTGCGGTGGACGCGCTCCATCGACTCCCCACACAGCCGGATCGACCCGGACCGCGGTGCGAGCACGCCTGTGAGCGCGCGGAGGAGCGTCGACTTGCCGGCACCGTTGGGCCCGACCAGCGCCACACGCTCGCCGCCCCGAACGACCAGCGATGCACCGTCGAGGACGGTCCGCGCACCGTAGGCCACCGTCACGTCACTCGCGGCGAGGATGGGCTCGACCGCGGTCACAGCTGGTACCCCGATCGAGTCCGCTGCAGGAGGAACAGGAAGAACGGCGCGCCGAGCAGTGCCATGACCACGCCGACCGGGATGTCGCCCGCGAGCCGGGCGACGAGGTCGGCGGCGGTCAGCAACGCCGCGCCCACGACCGCCGAGAGTGGCAGCACCCGATGGGCCGTCGGCCCGACGAGCATGCGCACGACGTGCGGCACGACCAGCCCGACGAACCCGATGAGCCCGCTGATCGTGACGGCCGCGGCGGTCGCCATCGAGGCGAGGCCGAGCAGGATCCCGCGCTCACGCCCGACGTCGACCCCGAGGTGGCGCGCCGCGACGTCGCCCAGCAGCAACCCGTCGAGTGACCGGCTGCGGGCGATCGTCAGGGCCGAGGCGGCGAGGATGAGTGGGGCTGCGACGAGCAGGCGCGTCCACGACGAGCCCCCGAGTCCGCCGAGCAGGAATGAGAAGATCTGGCGCAGCTCGACCCCGGACATGTACATCGCCATCGTCAGCAGCGCAGCGAGGACCGAGCCCACCGCGTACCCCGTCAGCAGCAGGCGGGTCACGCCGCCGGTGGTGCCCGTGCCGCCGAGGCGGAACACGACCCAGGCCGCCAGCAACGCCCCGGCGAAGGCGAGGCCGTGGAGCAATCCGAACTCGATGAGGACGAGCTGGATCGGGAGCAGCACGGCGATGGCCGCGCCGAGCGCCGCGCCCGACGCCGTCCCGAGCACGTACGGGTCGGCCAGCGGGTTGCGGAGGAGCCCCTGGAACGTGGCGCCGGCCACGGCCAGCCCTGCCCCGACGACCATCGCCGTCAGGACCCGGGGCAGTCGCAGGTCCCAGACGATCACTTCGGTGGCATGCGTCCACGACACGCCGATGTCGATCCCGAGCGTCTTCGAGAGGATGACGCCGATGGTCTCGGCCGGGCTGATGCGGACCGTCCCGAGGCCGACCCCGAGCACCAGCAGCACGACCAGCGCGAGGCACGCGACCAGACCGACGACGACCGGCCGGGCCCTGACCCAGGCGGCGACGCCGCCGTGGGTCAGGTCGTGGGAGATCGCGCCGGCAGACACGCTCGCCTAGGACGCCGCCGGCAGCGCCACGTCGGGCCAGATCACGCTGGCCAGGTCGCGCATCCCGATCGGCAGACGCGGCCCGGGCCGGGTGATCGCGATGTCGTTGACCGGCCTGATGTCGCCGTTCTTCACCGCGGTCATCGCGTTCCAGCCGGGGCGGGTCGCGACCCCATCGGGTGTCGGCGAGTAAAAGGCGTTCACGCCCAGCACGATGACCTCCGGGTCCTTCGTGATGAGCGTCTCGAGCGGGATCTCGTAGGTGTTCGGATCACCGGTCGTGATCGTGTCGGCACCGGCGAGCGTGACCATCTCGGCGAGGAACGACTGGTCGGCCGGAGCGAAGATGGCACCCGTCGCAGGGTCGTACCCGACGTCGTAGAAGACACGGGGTTTCGGGCTCTGGCCCGACACGGCGCCGCTGATGGCATCGACCTCGCCGCGCATGTCGGCGGTCAGCGCGGTCGCGGCATCGGTCGTCCCGGTCGCCTCTCCGATCGTCTCGATGTCCTTGTACACCCCATCGACCGACGGGGCGTAGGTGACCACGACCGGGATGTCGAGGTCGCGCAGCTGCTTGATCGCATCCGTCGGCGTGAACCCGAGCCCGCCGGCGACGACGAGGTCGGGCTCGAGGGCGACGATCTTCTCGACGTCGACGCCGTCGAACGTCGCGACGTCGGGCAGTCCTGCGGCCTGATCCGGGTAGTCGCTGCCGTCGTCGGTCGCGACCACGCGATCGCCGGCGCCGACCGCGAACAGGATCTCGGTGTTCGCCGGGGTGAGCGAGACGATCGTGTCCGGCTCTTCGGCGATCTCGACGGCGGTGCCCTCGTCATCGGTGACCGTGACCGGGAAGGCCGCCGGCGACGGGCTGGGTGCCGCGCTGGCGGATGGAGCTGCGGTAAGGCTTGCCGGCGCGGTCGACGCCGACGGCGAGGTGGTGGCGCCTGGCGCCGAGCAGGCGGCGACCAGGACGGCGAGGATCAGGCTGGGGAGGACGACGCGGCGTCGATCGAAGAGCGGCATCGATGGGATCTCCGTACCGGGGAATGGGCCGGAGGGTCGCGCGGGACGCACGAGACCCCTCGCTTCGGATCGTGTCGAAGGAGGGGTCAGGTGATGCGATTCACGGTCTGCCTACCTTTCTCTCGAAGGTTCGAGCATGCACCGTGGATCGGCGACCGGACTTCCGCCCGAGGGCGGTTCACCGTAGCGGGACTGTGCCGGATTCACACCGGCTTCGCGATCTCACGGCGTTCGACGGGAACGTCGCGGGAGCGTAGCACACGCCTCCGACGCGCCGATAAGTGCGGGTGAAGCGGTCATCCGTAGGATGCCTGCCTCGCCCTCTCCGCCGGCATCGCTGCCCGCCGGCGGAGGCCCGACATGGTGGAGTCACGATGGCCCAGGCGCATCGGTCCGGTGCTCGCGACGGTCGGCGCCGTCGTAGTCGCCGCGGCCACCACGACCGGCGACCCGGGGGCATGGCTGCCGCCGCCGTGCGTCGGTCCGCCCGGTCCCGGCCCCGGTGGGATCGGCGCGTGGTACCGGCTCGACCCGGTCATCACCGACGGCATCCGGACCGGGCAGCGACTGTCCGTGGGGCGCGGCGACGGTGATGCAGCGGCCCACGTCGATCTCGACGCCGAGTCGTTCGCGTCCGGGCCGTTCGGTGGCACGATCCTGTCGGGCACGGACGACGGCCGCACCTCCCGACTGTCGCTGCTCGATCTCGGTGCGGGCTGCACGTGGGCCGTCGGCCGATCCGGACACGTCGTCCGCCACGCGACGCTCACGCCGGATGGCCGGTCGATCGTCGAGTTCCGGGTCGACCGCCGGGCGCGCTCGGACCTCGGGGTCTGGGCAAGGCCTCTGGACGGCGGCGACGCGAGCCGGATCCTCGGCCCGATCGACGCCGACGCCCGCTTCGGACCGACCTGGCTCACGCAGCTCGGCTGGAGCCAGGACGGCCGGACGCTCGTCGTCGAGTCGTGCGGCGAGGTCGCCTGCCGGTTCCGCCTGCTAGACATGGCCTCCGCCTCGTCGGTCCTCGTCGCCGACCCGTCGGTCGGCTCGCTCGTCGGGGTCGCCGACGAGCTGGTCATCGCACGTGGCGCATGCCTGGGCCTGCCCTGCCCGCTGCTCGCACTCGACCAGGACGGTGGCCCACCGGTGACGCTCGCCGATACCGCGGGTCAGGCGGTGCTCGCCCGCGACGCTGCCGGTCGGGCACTCCTCGTTCACGAGGTCGACGCCGACGGCGGTGTGGTTCGGGCCATCCGTCCGGACGGGCGCGACCCCCATCCGCTGCCGCTCCCGGCCGACGGCCAACGGCTCATCGGGCCGCCGTCGTGGTCGGGTGGTGGCGCCGAGCTCGGTGCCGGCTGGATCCCGTTCGGGCCGGACGGTCGCCTGCCGGTCGCCGGCGACCAACCGGCCGTCCTCCGCCACGTCTCGGACGGCCGGGCCGTCCGTCTCGACGAGGTGCCCCGATGACCGTGCGCCGCGGCCGCCGCTCCCATCGCACGACCGCCCTACTGGTCGGCGTGTCGCTCGCCATGATCGTCGCTTCGACCGCGGGCGCCCACGGGCCAGACCCCACGCTGAGCGGGTCGCCGTTCGGCCAGAACCAGGCCCTCGAGTTCCGCTGGCGCGCCGGGTCCGAGCCGCCATCGGCCATCCGCAGCGCGATCGTCGCCGCGGCCGACGACAGCAACGACACCCGGGCGTCGCGGGCCGCGACGTTCGCCTACGACTCGGGCGGTGCCAACCCCATCGGCTATGGGACCGGGACCTGCGGCGCGAACGGCATCGGCTGCTTCACCCGCTCCGCCCCGACCGGCTTCACGATGTGGCTGCGCGAGCACGGCCGCGCCTTCGACTGGGGCACCCTGCGCTGGTGCCAGATGCAGTCGGCCAACGGCTGCTACGACGCCGAGACGATCGCGCTCGACGAGTTCGGCCACGTCGAGATCCTCGGCCACCACCTGAACTACCCGAACGACAGCGACTACACCGACGCAGTCGTCCAGACCGTGTCGCGGAGCCGGCCCAGGACCGGCTACAACATGCACGTCTACGGCCCGTGCGACACGGCCAGGCTCCAGATCGTCTACGACATGCCGACGCTGTCGTCGATCTACTCGAGCTGCCTCGACCTCGTCACCGTGCTGAGCCTGTCGTTCAGCGACACGTCGATCCCGTACGGCGGGCTGGTCGCCATCACGTCGTTGCTGCGCGTCGCCAGCGACGCCGACTACGGCCGCCTCGGGGTCAACCCGATCGGCACGCGCACGGTCCGACTCCAGCGGCGGGCGCTCGGCTCGACGACGTGGACGAACCTCGCGACGCTGACCTCGGGGTCGCCGACCGGGACGTACCGGGCGTCACTGCGGCTGTACGGCTCGGCCGACTTCCGCGCGACGTTCGCGACGCCGGCGTCGGAGGGGCTCAGAGGCGACACCAGCGGCACGGTCCGGGTGACCGTCGCGCCATGCACGGCGAACTGCCCGGACCCGGTCGTCGAGCCGTAGTGGGAGGACGTCGTCAGATGAGTCCGCATCGCACCAGGACGATCCTGCCATGGCTGGCGGCGTGGGTGCTGGCGGGATGCTCGTCGGTCGCCGCCCCGTCGAGTCCGGCACCGGTCCCTTCCGTCCCTCCCGTCGCCTCGCCGACGCCATCATCCTGGCCGGCGACCGCCAGCGAGCTGCCAGATCCGTCGTCCGCCGCGACCTCACCGTCGCGGCCCGCCGACGGGCCACCGGCCGCACTGCTCGCGGCCGAAGGCGGCGACGCCGTGGCCGGCCAGCTCGGCACGTACGCGTGGGGCGACGGCGGATCCGACAGCCCATGGCTCGCGGGCTCGCCGATCGCGGTCGGGGCGGGCGAACCGCTGTCGGTGACGGTCGAGCCGGCCCGTCCGGTCGCGGCATGGCGGGCGCGGTCGGTCCCGTCCGGAGCGGATGGACCGGACGGCGCAACGCTCCTCGGCGAAGGTGCCGGAACGCCCGCCTTCGCGGCTCCGCCCGACGGGTCGTGGACGATCGAGGTCCACGTCACGTATGCCGAAGGGGCTGGCGACGCGAGCTACTTCTGGGCGGCCGAGGTCAGCTGATGGCGAGAGCCGGAGGCGCTTCGGCGACGCTCCTACGTGCTCGCGACGGGTTGCCCGGCGGAGAAGATCGACACCTGCGCGTCGTCGGGCAGCATCACGCCGAAGACCTTCTGCAGGGTGAGGAGATGGACGCACGAACCCCAGCTCTCGAAGTAGTGGCAGGTGCAACGCCACTGGCCGGCTTCGAGGGCGACATGGTGGGTGTCGTTGTCGCCGCGAAACGTGAGCGAAAGACGATCGATGGACATCCGATCGAGCTCTCGCGCATAGCGATTCGCCTTCTCGACCTTGCCGATCAGGGAACTGTGCATCGCGTGCATCCTCCGCCGCCACATGGGCACTGACGAGGCCGCCGTCCGGTCCGCACCGTCGACCGGTGATGGCGGTCGCGTCCCTGAAGACTACACCGGAGACCCGCCGGGGTCACCCCCGAAATCGTCCCGCGGTCAGGGCGCGTTGGTCCCCTCGCGACCGAAATCGTCCTCGAGGCGGATGACATCGTCGAGCTCCGGCGTCGACACCTCGATCAGCTCGCAGCGCTCGATCGCCTCGAAGCGATGGATCCGCCCGACCGGCACGCGCCGGTGGTCACCGGGCCCCAGGTCGTACTGGCGCATGACCCCATCGTCGTCCTCGAGATGGAGCCGCAACAGGCCGGACCGCACGAGGACGGACTCGTCCTTGACCTCGTGTCGCTGGAGCGACAGCCGGGAGCCGGCCTCGATGACGAGGACCTTGCCGACGTAGCGGTCGGTGTGCGCCCAGATGAGCTCATAGCCCCAGGGCTTGTCGACGCGACGCTCGGTCACGTCCCGCGCACCAGCCGCTCGCCGGCCACGAGCATCGCCTCGCGGACGTCCGGCGACGTGGCCTCGGTGTAGACCCGCACCAGCGGCTCGGTGCCCGACGCCCGGATGAGCAGCCACGAGCCGTCGGCGAGGAAGAACTTGAAGCCATCGCCGGTATCAAGCGCCACCGTTCGCGCAACGGGCTCGCCGGCCAGGTCCGAGGGTCCCGCAGCGGCGAGATCGACGAGCAGCCGGCGCTTGACCTCCGGATAGTCGGCGCGGTCGACGTGCACGTCGATCCGCCGGTAGAACGACGGCCCGGCGATCTCGTGGAAATGGTCCATCGCCCGCGACACCGGCCAGCGGCCGGCCGCCCGTTCGCGCAGGAACAGGTCGAGCAGCAGCAGGTCGGCATAGATCCCGTCGCGCTCCGGGAGGTGCATGCCGAACCCGAAGCCGCCGGATTCCTCGGCGCCCATCATCGCGCCGGTCTCGATCATCCGCGGGCCGATGAACTTGAACCCGACCGGCGTCTCGTGGGTCGCGATGCCATAGCGCTCGCCGAGCCGAGCCGCCATCGAGGTGTTGTTCACGCTGACGACCACTGGATCGCGCCAGCCCCGGTGCTCGGCCAGGTAGTACATCAGCAGGCCGGTCACCTGGAGCTGGTGGATGAACGCCCCGGTCTCGTCCGCCGCGCCCGCCCGATCGGCGTCGCCGTCGAGCAGCAGCCCGAGGTCGTAGCCGCCGCCGGCAAGCATGCCCAGCGCCTCGTCGACGTTCGGGCGGATGGGCTCAGGGTTGAGGCCCCCGAAGTACGGGTTCCGCTCCTGGTGGATCTCCCGGACCCGGATCGCGCCGCCGGCGAGCAGTCGACTGATCCAGCCGGCGCCGGCGCCGAACAGCGGATCGACGAGGACCGAGAGGTCGGCCGCCCGGAGGGCATCGAGGTCTAGGGTTCGCCGCACGAAGCGCTCGTAGCCGTCGTACGGATCGAACCGCTCGACGAGGCCGGCCGCCTCGGCGTCGGCCAGCGGCCGGCGGTCGACCCGCTCGCCGCCATTGACCGCCAGTCGCGACTCGATCGCGGCGAGGATCTCGGGGCCGGCGGCCGCCCCGGTCGGCGCCTTCACCTTGAAGCCGTTGTCCACCCACGGGTTGTGGGAGGCGGTGATGACGATGCCGGCGGCGGCACCGCGTTCCACGACCTCGAACGAGCTCATCTGCGTCGGGACCGCGTGCTGGGCCATGACGACCGGGATGTCGTGGGCGAGCAGCACCTCCGCCGCCGCGGCCGCGAAGTGCTCGGAGGCGAACCGCCGGTCGAACGCCACGACGACCCCCTTGGCGGCCGTCCCAGTCTCCGTGACGTAGTGGGCGACACCGTCGGCACAGCGGCGGACGTTGTCGAAGGTGAACTCGTCAGCGATGCGGGCGCGCCAGCCGTCGGTCCCGAAGACGATGGTCGTGGGCGCCGAGGCGCCGGCGGTCGCGGTCACTCAGCCTCCAGCCCCCGCGCAGCGCTCGATGAGCGCGGTGACGAGGTCGATGTCCGGCGCCGATCCACGCAGCACGGCGATCGGTTGCGCCGCGGTCATGCTACCGCGCTCCGGCGGGGCGATGACGCCGAGACGCCCGTCGACGCGCCGCACGACGAGGTCGTCACGGTCGACCTGGACGGTCTCGCCCGGCTGGACGACGGCGCCCTCGCCGCGCGTGCCGTTCGCGGCGAGCAGCGCGCTCCACGACCCGAGGTCGGACCAGCCGACGTCCATCGAGGCCATAACGACCTGGCCGTTGCGTGCCGCGCCCTCCATGACGGCGTGGTCGATCGACAGGGGCTGCTGGATCAATTCGTAGGCGCGCTCCAGCAGCTGTGGCGCGCCCGCCATCGGCTCCAGCGACTGGACCAGGCCGGTATAGCGCAGCAGGGCCTCGCGGATAGCTCGCCGTCGCCAGATGAACATGCCGGCGTTCCAGGCGGCGCCGGGGACCCGCTCGAAGAGGTCCTCGGCACGGGCCGGCTTGGGTTTCTCCTCGAAGGCCTGCAGCGGGTAGGCGGCGAGCCCGTCGATGTCCTCGCGCGCAGCGAGCCGTGGCAGCAGGTAGCCGTACTCGGTCGCCGGCCGGGTCACCTCGGTGCCAAGCGTCACGAGCGGGTCGTCGATGCCGAACGAGCCAGTCGCGAGACGCTCGGCCGCCGCCCGCAGCACGTCCCGGTACACGCCCTCGCGCGCGGGGTCGATGTGCGCATCGGCCGGGATGACGAGCATCACCTCGTCGGGCGGCCGGTCGATGGCAGCGGTCGCGAGCGCGATCGCGGCCGCCGTGTTCCGGCCCATCGGCTCGAGGAGCAGCTCGGCATCAGGCACCTGGTCGCGCACGAGGCGCTCGTAGCGCCGATCGGTCACGACGGTGATCGACTCGCTGAGCGGCCGCAGCCGGCGGTACGTCGACTGGATGAGGGTCTCCTCGCCGACGAGCGGCAGGAACGGCTTGGGGCGCTCGGGACGACTCAGCGGATGGAGTCGGGTCCCCCCGCCGCCGGCCATGATGACCGCATACATGCGCGGACCATCGTAGCGCCGCCCATGCGGCGCGGGCGTGGTCGGGTCACTGCCCGACGACCACCCACCGGCCTTCCCAGATCACCCTCCGCTGCCACTCGTGGTAGCGGGTGAAGACCTCCTTGAACTGGGAGACGGTCAGGTAGCGGTACGGCCAGCGGTCGCGCGCGGTCCCGAGCGGCCCGCTGACATAGAACCCGAGCACGGTCTTCTTCGAGGGCTCGGTCCGGTCGAACGTCTGGCGGTAGCCGAGGACCACCCACGCATGCGTCCCGGCGTTGACGGTCACCCCGACGGGATGCCGGGTACGGGCGATCGACGCCGCGATCGAGTTGATCGCCGTGGTCTTGTCCGTGTACGCCCTGGCGATATACCGACGGCCGTGGGTGAAGTAGCGCAGCGACCATGCCCAGCCCTGCGGGTCGTTGCCGCGGGTGGCGTATCGGTGGCGGTTGTGCATCCGGGTCAGTCGATAGATGTACGACTGCCGGGCGTACGTGCGGTTGCTCGTCCGGAGCACGAGGTTGGCCATCGACTGGACGGTGGCCGGCACGCACCAGTAGTTCGTGTACTGGCGGACCATCGCGGACCAGCGGTACAGATTGAGGCTCGTCGTGGTGAGCCGCGGCGAGGGGCTCGGCGTCCGGCTCGCGGTCGGGGCCGGGGTCTGCGTGGTGGTCGGGTTCGCCGTCTGTTCGAGCGGGGTGTTGGGCGTCGCGTCGGGCGTCGGAGCCGGCGTGGGGTCGGGCGTCGGCTCGGGCGGCGGTGTGGGGGCCGGCGTCGGCTCGGGCGGCGGTGTCGGGCCGCTCGATGGCGAGGGTTCGGTCGATGGCGAGGCGGTGGCCTCGGTCGACGGTGGGCTGGATTCGTCGGCCGCCGTCGGCCACGGCATGGCCCCGAGCACGGCCAGACCCAGCGCGGCGGCCACGAGCAGCCGCTGCACCCGTCGACGCGATGTCGAGGGTCGGTCCATGGGAACAGCCTACCGCCCGGACGCTACCCCTCGTGACCGACCCGAAGGTCCCAGCCCGGTGACGGTGGGCACCGGACCCGATCAGAAGCTCGGCGGCGTGAGGCAGAACAGGACGGTCGCGGGATCGGTCCCGTTGTTGACGTTCCAGTGCGGGATCCGCGACGGGTACGTGATCGCATCGCCCTGGCGCAGGACGTAATGCTCGTCGCCGACCCACAGGTCGAGGACGCCGGCCAGCACCACCACGACCTCCTCGTCCAATTCGTGCGTGTACGGGTCGGCCCCGGTCCCGCCTCCCGGATCGATGGTCGACTGGATCACCTGCAGCCTGCCCGAGGTGTCGGCGGTCAGGAACTCGTCGACCGCCCCGAGGCCCGGGTACTCGATGCGCTGGCGCGCCTCTCGGCGAACGACACGGCCGGTGTCGGCATCGGGCGTGAACAGCTGGGCGATCGAGAGATCGAGCGCCCGGGCGATACGGTGGACGGTGGCGATCGACGGGCTGGTCACGTCGCGCTCGACCTGGGACAGGAAGCTCTCGGTCACACCCGCCCGCTCGGCGACGTCGCGCAGGGTGAGCCGCCTCGCCTGGCGCAGCGAGCGGATCCGAGTCCCGAGATCGAGCTCCGTCACCACGGGTCGGGCCTCCCTCCGCTGCAGCCTGATCCGTCGAGGTCCTGAAGTGTGGCTTCAGGATGCCACGATGATGCCGGATCGCAAGACATGACCGCCACGAGATTCGCACGACTCTCGCGTTGACGAGCGCTGGCGTCGCCCCTACGATGCGTGAGCCTGTAGCACCGCTACAGCGATCCATGCTCGATGTCCGGCACCATCGCGCGAGGGACCGCCGTTGACCGCTGCCCCCACGATCGACGCCCGGCCTGACGGTTCGACCGTCGCACCGCCCCAACGCGCCCGGACGGACGCCCCCGACGTCCAGATCCAGCGCGTCACCAAGCGCTTCGGCCCCGTCACGGCCGTCGATGCGATGGACCTTTCGATCGAGCGCGGCGAGTTCTACTCGCTGCTCGGGCCGTCCGGCTGCGGCAAGACGACCACGTTGCGGATGATCGCCGGGTTCGAGCAGCCGACCGAGGGCGAGATCTTCCTGGCCGGCCAGCCGATCGCCGGCGTCCCGCCCTACCAGCGCAACGTCAACACGGTCTTCCAGCACTACGCGCTGTTCCCGCATATGAACGTTGCCCAGAACGTCGGCTACGGACTGCGCCAGCGCAAGGTCGACAAGAAGGAGCAGGACCGGCGCGTGAGCGAGGCGCTCTCGCTGGTCCGCCTCAACGGCTACGAGAAGCGCCGCACCTGGGAGATGTCGGGCGGCCAGCAGCAGCGCGTGGCGCTCGCCCGCGCGCTCGTCAACCGGCCCACGGTCCTCCTCCTCGACGAGCCGCTCGGGGCCCTGGACCTCAAGCTGCGCAAGGAGATGCAGCTCGAGCTCAAGGCCCTCCAGCGCGAGGTCGGTATCACGTTCGTCTACGTGACCCACGATCAGGAGGAGGCGCTCACGATGAGCGACGTCATCGTCGTGATGCGCGACGGGCTCATCCAGCAGAAGGGCGACCCGACCGTCCTCTACGAGCGGCCGGTCAACCGCTTCGTCGCGGACTTCATCGGCACCTCGAACTTCATGGACGCCACGGTCGTCGAGGACGGCGGCACGACGATGGTCGTCCGCACCAGCCGCGGCATGACCTTGCGGGGGACCCCGACCGACCCCGAGGCCCGACCCGAGGTCGGCGCGGCGGTGACGGTGATCACTCGCCCGGAGCGGCTCGAGGTCGTGCCGGCCGAGGCTGCCGAGGCCGCCCGCGAGGGCATGACCCAGCTCCGCGGGAGGGTCGAGCAGGGCACCTACCTCGGGGACACGACGGAATATCGCGTCAAGACCGATGAGGCGGGCGAGGTGATCGTCCGCCACCAGAACGCAGGGGGCGCCGGGGGCGCCCCGGGAGTCGGTCCGGGTGACCCGGTGGTCGTCCGGTGGCAGGAGGAGGCGAACCTCATCCTCGCGGGATGAGGTGTGCACACCCGGGTCGACCGGGAGGAGGAGTTCGGATCGTGGCAGACCAGGACATCGACCGGATCATCAGGCAGATGACCCGCCGGCCAGTCAGCCGGCGCGGCCTGCTGCAGGCCGGCGGACTGTCGGCGAGCGCTGCGTTCCTCGCGGCCTGCAGCGGCGGTGGCGGACCATCCGCCGCGGCGTCCGCTGCAGCCAGCGCAGCCGCACCCTCGGCGGCGGCCTCCGGTGAGCCGGGGACGTCGGCCGCCCCTGCCCCCTCGTACGCGACCGAGGGCGGGCTGTTCATGTACAACTGGGCCGAGTACATCGACCTCGAGAACATCGAGGAGTTCAAGGCCCGCTACAACATCGCCGACTGGACCTACGACATCTACGACTCGAACGAGGCGTTGCTGACGAAGCTCCAGGGCGGGGCGACCGGGCTGTACGACATCGCCTCCCCGACCGCCGAGTTCGTCAAGGTCATGGCCGACGAGGGCTTCATCGTCGAGCTCGACTTCGACCGGATCCCGAATGCGGCGCTGATCAACCCGACCTTCCAGGACTTCTACGACCCGGCCGGGCCCGACGCCAAGTACAACCGCTACCACGTCCCGAAGGACTGGGGCACCACCGGCATCGCGATCCGCAAGAAGGTCGTGACCGAAGAGATCAAGACGTGGAAGCAGTTCTTCGAGGTCGCGCCGAAGTACTCCGGCCGGATCGTGATGGTCGAGTCGGCGGGCGACGTGATGACGGCCCCACTCAAGGCGCTGGGCTATTCGCTCAACTCGACCGACCCGACCGAGCTCGGCGAGGCGCGCGAGCTGCTGCGTGGCGTCGCCCCGCACGTGCTGGCGCTCGACTCGAACGACTACGGCGACAAGCTCGCCAGCGAGGAGGCCGTGATGGGCCTCGTGTGGACCGGCGGCGTGGTCTCGTTGCGCGATGAGCCCGAGACGGCCGACATCGAGTACATCGTGCCCGAGGACGGCACGCTCTTCTGGGTCGACACCTGGACGATGCTGGCAGACGGGCCACATCCGGAAGCGGCGTACGCGTGGCTCAACTTCATCCACGAGCCGGCGATCCAGGCCAAGGAGACCGAGACCAACCGGTACGCCACGCCGAACGACGCGGCCAAGGAGCTCGTCGCGCCGGAGATCCTGAACGACCCGACGGTGTTCGTGCCGGACGCCCTCTTCTCCAGTCTCGAAGGCGCCCGCGACGTGTCCACGGACCCGCTGCGCGTCGAGATCTGGGAGGAATTCAGCCAGAACGTCGGCGGCTGACGACGGACATGACGAGCGACGCGCCGGCCGCCCCGGCGCGGTCGATGCCCGGAGCGAGGCGCGGCCGTCTGCTGACGGCCGCCCTCCTCCTGCCGGCCTCGGCGTGGTACCTGATCCTGCTCATCGCGCCGATCGCGATCGTCATCCTGTTCAGCTTCGGCGAGCGCAGCCCGACCGGTGGCTACGCGGGCGGGTTCACGCTCGAGAACTACACGAGCATCATCCGCAGCCCTGACCCGTTCATCACGAGCCTGTTCCTGGCCGTCGTCGGGACCCTCCTGGCGTTGCTCGTCGGGCTGCCGCTGGCGTACTTCATCGCGACGCGGGCCGGCAGCCGCAAGGCGCTCTTCATCATCCTGCTCGTCATCCCGTTCTGGACGAGCTTCCTGATCCGCACCTATGCCTGGATCGTCATCCTCGGCCCGGACGGGATCGCGGGCTTCGTCGCCGACGCGACAGGCAACCGCACCTTCCGCATCCTCGGGACGGAGGCGGCCGTGCTCATCGGCCTCGTGTACGGCTACCTGCCGCTGATGGTGTTCCCGCTATACGTCACGCTCGAGCGCATCGACCGGACGCTGGTGGAGGCCTCCAAGGATCTCGGTGCCGGACGCTGGGCGACGTTCCGCCAGATCACCCTGCCGATCGCGCTTCCCGGCCTCATCACCGGCAGCATCCTCGTGTTCATCCCGATGATGGGCGAGTACGTCATCCCCGAGATCCTCGGCTACGGCCGCGTGTTCACGGCCGGCAACTCGCTCGTGCTGCGGTTCTTCGACGCGCGCAACTGGCCGTCGGGCTCGGCGCAGGCCGTGGCGCTGATCATGGTGATGATGATCAGCGTGGCCTTCTACGTGTGGTTCACCAACCGCGGGCGCCAGGTGCGTGACGTGAGCGTGCTATGACCGCCCCGTCCGTCCCGATCCCCGCTGCGCGGACGCTGGGCGGGCGCGCCAGGGCCGGCACCGACCGGTTCGGCACCCTGGTCGAGCTCTGGCTGCGGGGCCATACGGCGCTCGTCTACCTGTTCCTGTACATCCCGATCATCATCGTGGTGGTCTTCAGCTTCAACGCCACCGAGCGCCGGGTCACGGATTGGGACGGCTTCAGCCTGCGCTGGTACGAGTACGTCTTCACCAATCGCGAGGTCCAGCGCTATCTCACGAACAGCCTGATCGTCGGCTTCTTCACGGCGGTCTTCTCGACCATCGTCGGCACGATGGCGGCGCTCGGCCTGCAACGGACCCCGAAGTGGTTCCGCCTGCCGTTCGATGGACTGACGTACATCAGCATCATCGTCCCCGAGCTGGTGATCGCCATCGCGACGCTGGTGTTCTTCGCCAGCACGATCGGCCGGGACGGGATCATCACGAACCTCACCGGCACCGAGATCGGCTTCGGGTTCCACACGATGGTCGGCGCGCTGTCGCTGTTCAACATCAGCCTCACGCTGTTGCTGGTGCGCGCGCGGCTCTCGGGCATGGACCGGACGCTCGTCGATGCGAGCTACGACCTGTACGGGACGCCGTGGAAGACGTTCTGGCAGGTGACCTTCCCGCAGCTGCTCCCAGCCATCGTCGCGAGCTTCCTCCTGGCGTTCACGTTCGCCTTCGACGACTACCTCATCTCGACGTTCGTCAACGGCCGCGGCACCTCGACGCTGCCGCTCTACGTCTTCGGCCAGATCCGCGTCGGGGTCACCCCGTCGACGAACGCGATCGCGGCCGTGATGCTGCTGATCACGCTCGGCATCCTGCTCGTCGGCCAGTTCGCCCTGACGCGGAGCGCCCGGCGATCGGGTGGCCGCGGGCAGGTCGGTGGGGTCGCCGGGATGGTGGCGGAGAACGCCGGCGGCGGCTGACGCGGTCCGTCAGTCGAGCAGGGTCAGCGCGAAGGCGACACCGAAGCCCAGCGTCGTGAGCAAGCCTGCCGCGCCGCCGGCGTGCTCGAACGCCTCGGGGATGAGGGTGTCGGCGAGCATCGTCAGGATCGCGCCGCCGGCGAACCCAAGGATGAACGCGTGGAGCTCGCCCTGACCGCCGGCCAGGACCGTCGCACCGACGAGCGCCGCGACCGCCGAGGCGACCACCACGATCAGCCACAGCCTGATGATCGGGCGCGGCCGCCAGCCGCCGGCTCGGAGCCCGGCGGTCCCGGCGATTCCCTCCGGCAGGTTCGACATGAACACCGCTGCCAGAAAGGCGATGCTGACGCCACCGCCCGAGCTCATCGTCAGCCCGAGCACGACCGACTCGGGGATCCCATCGAGGGCCGCGCCGAGGACGATGGCCAGCCCCGACTCCGGCGACGACGGACCGCGCATGGTGCCCATCCCGGCCGCGCCGCGCGCGTCGATGAAGCGGTTGCCGAGGAAGAAGACCAGCGCACCGCTGCCCAGCCCGACGGCCAGGGGCAGCTGGCCGCCGACGGCGACGGCCTCCTCGACCAGCTCGTAGGCGACCGAGCTCAGCAGGACACCCGACCCGAACGCCATGATCAGCCCGAGCGGCCGCCTGGCGACCGGGCGGGCGAGGGCGATCAGCGCGCCGATGACCAGCGAGGATGCGGCGATGGCGCCCCACCCTGCCGCGCCGAGGGCCTCCACGATCGGACCGACCGGGATCCGCTGCCGCGGACTCGGACGTTACGCGGTGACCGGCTCGAGCTCGGGCTCCGGCAGTCCGGCCTCGGACGCGAGCAGCGCGGCCTTGTCGGTGCGCTCCCACGGCAGGTCGAGGTCGGGCCGACCGAAGTGGCCGTACGCCGCGGTCTGGCGGTAGATCGGCCGGCGCAGGTCGAGCGCCGCGATGATCGACGCCGGCCGCAGGTCGAACTGTCGCTCGACGAGCGCCTGGATGGCCTCGTCGGCGATCTTGCCGGTGCCGAACGAGTCGACGCTGAAGCTGATCGGTCGGGCGATGCCGATGCCGTAGGCGACCTCCACCTCGAAGCGGTCGGCGAGGCCGGCGGCGACGACGTTCTTGGCGACCCAGCGGGCGGCGTACGCGGCGGAGCGGTCGACCTTCGTCGGATCCTTGCCCGAGAAGGCGCCGCCGCCGTGCCGGGCCATGCCGCCGTACGTGTCGACGATGATCTTGCGACCGGTCAGGCCCGCGTCGCCCATCGGTCCGCCGGTGACGAAGCGGCCGGTCGGGTTGACGTGCATGACCGGGTCGACGTCGCGAAGCTCGTGCGGGATCGACGGGAGGATGACCGCCTCGACGATCTCCGAGCGGAGCCGCTCGGGGCGGGCATCGGGATCGTGCTGCGCCGATACGACGACGGTCTTGACGCGAACGGGCACGCCTCGCTCGTACTCGACCGTGACCTGCGTCTTGCCGTCGGGCCGCAGGTATGGCAGCTGCCCGGACTTGCGGACCTCGGTCAGCCGGCGGGCCATCCGATGGGCGAGCGCGATCGGCAGCGGCATCAGCTCCGGCGTCTCGCGGCACGCGAAGCCGAACATCATGCCCTGGTCGCCCGCACCGAGCTCCAACGCCGACGCGGCGTCGTCGCGGATCTCGAGCGCGGCGTCGACACCCTGCGCGATGTCCGGCGACTGGCCCTTGACCGAGACCAGCGTGCCGCACGTCTGGTAGTCGAACCCGTAGTCGGCACGCGTATACCCGATGTCGCGGACGGTGTCGCGGACGATGGCCTGGAAATCGATGTAGGTGTGCGTCGTGATCTCGCCGAGGACCAGCACCAGGCCGGTCGTCGTCGCCGTCTCGCAGGCCACCCGGGCGTCCGGGTCATCCCGGATGATCGCGTCGAGGATGGCGTCCGAGACCTGGTCGCACATCTTGTCGGGGTGGCCCTCCGTGACGGACTCGGAGGTGAACAGGTACTGGGAGGCGTCGAGGATGCTCATCGCGGCGAAGGGTACCACCAGGCCACGACCGCCAGCGGCCGTGCTCAGGCTCCGGTGCGAAGCGCCTCGAGGTCGAGGTCCTGCTCGATCCGGCGCAGGACCTCGTCGTTGATCTCGCCCTCGTCGCGGAGCCGGATCACCGCCTCGCGCTCGGCCAGCAGGACGGCCGCGCGGATGGCCCGATGGTCGATGAGCTCCTGGTCGGCCGCGGACGGCGCCTCCTCCGCGTGCTGCCAGACGTGGTCCGACTCGTGGTCGAATCGGGTCCGCAGCTGGTCGATGAGCTCGAGATGGCCGGGGTACTCGAGGGCCAGGTCCTGGAGCCGGGCGCGACCGGCCTCGGCCGCCGCCAGCCGCGCGTGCTGTTCCTCGTGCTCCAGGTCGTCGTGGCCATCGGCGACGCCGAGCCCATGGACGAGCAGTGGCAGGGTCAGCCCCTGCCCGACGAGGGTCGCGACGATGACCGCGACCGTGAGGTACAGCAGGAGGTCGCGTTGCGGGAAGTCGGCCGGCAACGCCAGCGCCGCGGCGAGCGACACCACGCCGCGCATGCCCGCCCACGCCACGATGAACACCGCCTGCGGGGGCGGGTACGGGTCGCGCTCGCGCAGCTTCGCGCTCAGGAACCTGGGCAGGTACGTCGCCGGGTAGACCCACACGATGCGGGTCACGATGACGGTCAGCCCGACGGCCGCGCCGAGCCGGATGAGGTCCGCCGTCGTGAACGCCGACAGGCTGCTCACGATGTCGGGCACCTGCAGCCCGACCAGCATGAACACGAACACGTTGATCACCCAGATCGTGGTGCCCCAGGCGCCGCGCCCGAGCAGGCGTGCCTCGGGCGACAGCACGCGCGCCGCGCGCCGGCCGGTGATCAGGCCGGCGACGACCGTCGCCAGCACACCCGAGAACCCGAGCTGTTCCGCGAGCACGTACGCCGTGAACGGCGCGACCAGCGTCACGATGATCTCGAGCACCGGATCGCCGGTTCGCGACAGCGCCCGCGCCAGCACGACCCCGATGATCACCCCGACGACGATGCCGCCGACGCTGACGATCACGAACTGCTGGGTGGCCTCGACCAGCGAGAACACCCCGGTCACCACCGCCGCCACCGCGGCGCGGTACGCGATGAGCGATGACGCGTCGTTGATGAGGCTCTCGCCCTCCAGGATCGTGACGATCCGACGCGGCACGCCCAGCCGGCGGAAGATCGCGGTGGCCGAGACGGCGTCGGGTGGCGCGACGATCGCCCCCAGCGTGAACGCCACCGCCGGCTCGATGCCGGGCACGAGGACCTGGACGACGAGGCCGACGACGACGGTGGTGAACAGCACGAGCCCGACCGCCAGCAGCAGGATCGGGCGGGCGTTGGCCTTGAAGTCCCGGATCGGCGTGAAGTAGGCGGCCGAGAACAGGATCGGCGGCAGGAACAGCAGGAACACGAGGTCGGGGTCGAGCTCGATCCGCGGCAGGTCCGGCAGCAGCCCCAGGGCGACGCCGCCTACCAGCAGCACGATCGGGTCGGCGATGCGCAGCCGGCGCGCCAGGAACGACAGGCCGATGGCCGCGAACAGCATCAGGAAGACGAGCTCGATCTCCCCGAACTCGTGCGGGAGCGTCACGACCGCGCCGGAGCCGGGAGCACGCCGATCGGTCCGACCCGGCTCAGCCGATCGCGACCGTGCGCCGGGATCGCCAGGTCTCGATGCCGGGCAGCTCGAGCGGCTCGATGTCGTCGTCCGGCCTGAAGTGCCACACCGCCCCCAGGAACGCGAGCTTCGCCTCGAGCGTCCGGCGCTGGGCAGCCTCGCCGCGGAACCCGTGGCCCTCCCCCTCGAAGGCGATGTATGCGTGCGGGATGCCGTTGCGGGCGAGGGCGGCGACCAGCATCTCGGCGTTGGCCGGCGTCACGATGCGGTCGTCGAGACCCTGGAGCACGAGGACCGGGCAGTCGATGTCGTCGAGCGAGTGGATCGGCGAGCGCTCGCGGTAGAGATCGGCCCGCTCCGGGTACGGCCCGACGAGCCGATCCATGTAGCGCGCCTCGAACTTGTGGGTCTCCCGGGCCAGCAGCTCGAGGTCGGCCACGCCGAACAGGCTGATGCCGGCCGAGAACACGTCACGGAACGCGAGCGCGGCGAGCGTCGTGAAGCCGCCCGCGCTGCCGCCCTCGATCGCCAGCCGGTCGCCATCGACGTCGCCCCGGTCGACCAGGTAGCGGGCCGCACCGACGCAGTCGTCGACGTCCACGACCCCCCACTCGCCCTCGAGCGATCGGCGGTACGCACGGCCGTAGCCGGTGCTCCCGCCATAGTCGACGTCGACGACGGCGATGCCGCGCGAGGTCAGGAACTGGAACCCGAGCTCGAGCGCGTTGATCGCGTTCGCCGTCGGGCCGCCATGCGAGCGCACGACGAGCGGCGGCAGCTCGCCGTCGGGGCCGACCGCGTCGGGGTTGACCGGCCGGTAGAACAGGGCGTGCGCCACGCGGCCACCCGCCGTCGGGAACGTGATGGCCTCGGGCACCGAGATGGAACGCCGGTCGATGGAGAGCGACGTCGAGTGGCGGAGCACGCCCGATGCGGCGAGGGTCGCGGGATCGAGCGAGACGATCGTCGGCGGCTCGATCGGCGTGCCGACGTTGGCCACCACTCCGGCCCCACCGACCCGGATCGTGCCGACGTCGGTGAACGGCGACTCGACCTCGCCGACCAGGCTGTCGGGGTCGATGTGGAACAGCCGGTCGCGGCCACGCGCGCGGCCGACGGCCACGATCGAGCCGTTCGGCAGGAACCCGTAGGACGAGCGGTCGAAGACCCAAGCCGGGTCGGCGAACTCGGCCTCGAGCCGGGCGAGCAGCTGGAGCTGCGGTCCCTCGGCCAGGCGGTACAGGTTCCACCAGCCGGTGCGGTCGCTGACGAAGTGCAGCGCCCCGTCTGGCGCCCACTCGGGCTGGGCGATCGACTCGTCGTGACCGCCGGCGGCCAGGTCGCCCTGTCCGAGCGAGCCGTCCTTGCCGAACGCCGCGACGCGCAGCCGGGTCGCGTCCCATGGCATGTCCGGGTGGTCCCACTCGAGCCACGCCAGCCGCAGGCCGTCGGGCGACGGGCGCGGCGCGGCCAGGAAGTCGGGGCCCGTGTACAGCACGCGCGGCCGACGATCGCCATCGAGCGGCACGTCGACGATGGCCGCGACGGGATCGCCCTCGCCGCTGTGGTCCTCGCGGATCGCGAGGAATCGACGGCGCGGCGCATCGAAGCGCAGGTCGGCGTAGCGGTACGGACCGTCCGGCGTGATCGGCTGCGGCGCGTCGTCGCCCGGATCCAGCCGGTACAGGCGACCGTCGAGGACGTTCGAGAACACCGCCGTCCCGCCGGCGACGGTGTATGCACCGCCCCCGTACTCGTGGACGCGCGACCGGACGTCGAACGGCGGCGGCGTGCGGTCGGCGGTGTAGCCGTCGCCGGAGCGCCGGACCAGGACGCTCCGGCCGCCCTTCGGCCGGGCGACCCTCGATCCAGTAGACGTCGTCGCCGTCGATCCACGGATCGCTCAGCCGGACGACGGCACCGACGATGTCGTCGACACGGATCGGCGATGGCCAGCTGCCGTACGGCAGCACGGCAGGCCCCGCCGGTGTCGGCTCGGCGGCGGCCGGGTCGACCGCGGGTTCCTGCTCCATGGCCGAACCCTACCGCGTCACCCCTCCCGGGCGCTCAGGCGGCCTCGTGCCAAGGCGCCGACGAGCACGCGAGCGAGCGCACTCGAACGTGCGTGAGCGAGCGCGCGCAGGAGGCAACGCGGGCACGAGGGCGGATGAGCGCCCGGACTACGTTCCGTGCTGCCAGGAGCTGACGTACTCCGACTGCTCGGCGGTCATCGGCTCGAGCTCGATGCCCAGCGCCGCCAGCTTGAGGCGGGCGACCTCGGCGTCGATCGCCTCGGGCACGACGTACACCTTCGGCTCGAGCTCGCCGTGGTGGTTGGCGACGTACTCGGCGCTGAGCGCCTGGTTCGCGAAGCTCATGTCCATGACCGCGGCCGGGTGGCCCTCGGCAGCGCCCAGGTTGACGAGTCGCCCCTCGGCGATGAGGTGGATCTTCTTGCCGCCGAGGTCGAACTCCTGGACGTTCTCGCGGACCTCGCGCACGTGGCCCTCGGCGAGCGCGCGAAGCGCGGCCAGGTCGAGCTCGGCGTCGAAGTGGCCGGAGTTGGCCATCACCGCGCCGTCGCGCATCGCCTCGAAGTGCTCACGCCGGAAGACGTTGAGGTTGCCGGTTGCGGTGACGAACAGCTCGCCCCACCGGGCGGCGTCGGTGTGGGTCATGACGGCGTACCCGTCCATCAGCGCCTCGAGCGCCCGGACCGGGTCGACCTCGACGACCGCGACGTGGGCTCCGTGGCCGGCCATGCGCGCGGCGATGCCCTTGCCGACCCAGCCATAGCCGGCGATGACGACGCGCCGACCCGCGATGAGCATGTTGGTGGCCCGGACGATGCCGTCGACCGTCGACTGGCCCGTGCCGTAGCGGTTGTCGAACAGGTGCTTGGTCTGGGCCTCGTTGACGGCCACGACCGGGAACCCGAGGGCTCCATCGGCGGCCATCGCCTTGAGGCGGATGACGCCGGTCGTCGTCTCCTCGGTCCCGGCAAGGACCTCCTTGACCTGCGCCGCTCGCTCGCTGTGGAGCAGCGACACCAGGTCGCACCCGTCGTCCATCGTGATCTGGGGATGCGTGTCGGCGACCGCGTTGAGGTGCGCGTAGTAGGTGTCGCGGTCCTCGCCGCGCCGGGCGAACGTCGGGATGCCGTACTCGGCGACGAGCGCCGCGGCGACGTCGTCCTTCGTCGAGAGCGGGTTCGACGCGGCGAGCACGACCTCGGCGCCGCCGGCCTTGAGCGTGCGCATGAGGTTGGCCGTCTCGGTCGTGACGTGGAGGCACGCCCCGACCCGCAGGCCGTCGAGCGGCCGGTCGCGCTCGAACCGCTCGCGGATCAGGCGCAGCACCGGCATCTCGCGCTCGGCCCATTCGATCCGGCGCACGCCCTCGGACGCGAGTCCGAGGTCGGTCAGGTCGTGGGCGGGCAGCGTGGTCTGGGCGGTCATCGGCGGTCGATCTCCTTGCGGGTGAAGAGGCGCCGCAGCGGCGCCGTGAGGTCGGCCCACGGTGGGCCGATCCGATGGATCAGTCGCTCCTCGAAGCGGGCGTGCTCGGCATACCCGAGGTGGCGGTAGGCGTTGATGGCCGGCGGATTGTCGGCCCGGACGTTCAGCACGACCTGGTCGCAGCTCCGCAGCAGCTCGGCGGTGACGGCGCCGGTCACGGCGGTCGCGAACCCCCGACCACGGTAGTCCATGTGGGTCAGCACGTTGCCGACGACGGCGAGACGGGCGGCCGGGCTGATGACGTGCGTACCGGCGGCGGCGACCAGCCGGCCGTTGACCCGCAATCCGTAGTAGACGCCGTCGGCGATGGAGCTCGACGGGAGCCATGCGGCGAAGCCGAGCTGGTAGAGCCGGTTGAGCTCGCCGATCTCGACCGGCAACAGCTTCTGGACGGTCGCCGGGTACGGCCGGAAGTGGGCGCGATCGACCCACATCCGGACCATCTGCGGACCCGCGTCGACCCGGTACTGCGTCTCGATCGCCGGCAGCATGTCCGAGCGCGCCGCGATGTACGCGGCGCGGGGGCGGATGACGTCACGCAGGACCGCGGCGATGCCATCCGTGCTGCCCATCACGAACAGCGGCTGCGGCGTCGGGCCGGTGTACTCGAGACCGACCGCGACGAGCTCGTCGCCCTCGAAGGCGGCGCCCCAGCGGGTCCGCCGGAACTCGCGCTCCTCGAGATCGCAGATCGCATACGCGGCGTACAGCCGGTCCTGGCCGAGGAAGGACCGCAGCGCGTCCTGGTCGGTCGTCTGGCGGGCGACGGTCGTGGACCGGCGGCCGAGGACCACGCTGGCCATCAGGCGCCCGACCCGGCCGGCGGCGCGAACCCGGGACTCGCGGCTCGTCGACGCTCCCGGGACTCGGCCGCCTCCGCCAGCGCCGTGTCGTACGGCGGCCGGAGCACGCCCTCGTCGGTCACGATGCCGCCGATGAGGTCGGCCGGCGTGATGTCGAACGCCGGGTTGCGGACCTCGGTGTCGGGTGGCGCGACGCGGATCCCGCGGAACGCCAGGACCTCGATCGGGGCGCGCTCCTCGATCGGGATGTCCGCGCCGGTCGCCGTCGCCAGGTCGACGGTGCTGATCGGGGCAGCGATGAAGAACGGGATGCCGTGCCGGGCGGCCAGCACCGCCAGCGTGTACGTGCCGACCTTGTTGGCCGTGTCACCGTTGGCGGCGATGCGGTCCGCGCCGACGATCACCGCGTCGACCTCGCCGGTCGCCATGAGGTGGCCCGCGGCAACGTCGGGGATCAAGGTGTGCGGCACGCCGGCCTGCGCCAGCTCCCAGGCGGTCAGCCGCGAGCCCTGCAGGTAGGGGCGTGTCTCGTCGACCCAGACATGGAGCTCGCGTCCGGCGTGATGGGCCGCCTGGACGACGCCGAGCGCGGTGCCGAACTGACCGCACGCGAGCGGCCCGGTGTTGCAGTGGGTCAGGATCCGTAGCGGACCCTCGTCCCGGACCTCCAGGACCGCGGCGCCGAACCCGGCCAGCCGCCCGTGGTCCTCGGTCGCCTCGAAGACGATCGCGTCCGCCTCGGCGCGGATCGCTGCCGCGACCGCGTCGCCATCCTCGGACAGGTCGCCGACCGCCTCGTATGCCGTCATCACCCGGTCGACCGCCCAGCGCAGGTTGACGGCGGTCGGTCGCGAGTTGCGCAGGACGTTGGCAGCGCCGCGCAGCGTCGCCCGTCGCGCGTACGGGCGGGTGGACCGATTCGCGTTCGCCGTGAGCGCGAGCCCGAGCGCCGCCGCCTGCCCGATCGCGGGTGCCCCGCGGATGATCATCTCGCGGATCGCGTAGCCCACCTGCGCCGCGTTCCTCGCCTCGAACTCCTCGAGGACGTCGGGCAGCTTGCGCTGGTCGACGAGATGCAGGACGCCGGGGCTCTCGCGGAAGGCGGCACGGAAGCCGGTCGGCGGTGCGGGGATGGCGCGCTCGGCGACCGGTGCGAACCCCGACGGGTCGAGGATCGCGCTCGCGGCCTCGGCCGACATCCGCTGGAGGGTCTGGGCGGCCCCGACCACCCCGGCCGCACCGTGGAACAGCTCCCCGGCGAACTCGCGGAAGAACTGGCGGCGCCCGGCATCGGCGCCCTCCGAGGGCGTCTCGGCCGTCTCGGGCGTCTCGGACGCGGACGGCGTCGGAGGGCTCTCGGGTCGGGTGCCTGGGGTGTCAGTCAATCGTCGCTCGATCCCCGTCGCTCGATCGTACGGCCCGCCGGACGGCTGCTGCGGCTCAGTACTGGACGACGCTGGTGACCCGGCGTCCATCGAGCCGGTCGCGGCCCTTGAGGAACTCGAGCTCGACCAGGAAGCCGAGCCCGATGACCTCGCCCTTGAGGCGCTCGATCAGCTCGATCGTACCCTTGACCGTCCCACCCGTCGCCAGCAGGTCGTCGACGATCAGCACCTTCTGGCCCGGCTGGATGGCGTCCCGGTGGATCTCGAGGGTGTTCGAGCCGTACTCGAGGGCGTACTCGACCGTGATGGTCTCGGCCGGCAGCTTGCCGAGCTTGCGCACCGGGACCAGGCCCGCGTCGAGCTGGTAGGCCATCGGCGCGCTGAAGATGAACCCGCGCGACTCCATGCCGACCACGATGTCGACCTGCTCGTCCTTGTACGGCTCGAGCATCAGGTCGATCGATTCCTTGTAGGCGGCCGGATCCTTGAGCAGGGTCGTGATGTCGTAGAACAGGATCCCGGGCTTGGGGAAATCCGGGATCTCGCGGATCCGCTCGCGAAGTGCCTCGGCCGACATCGGGATCGGGTCCTCCCTCGATCGCTACGCGGTCCGCGGACGTCGGGGGTGCAGGGCACGGCGTCGGACCGGCCGAAAGTCTACCGCAGCCGGGCGCCCGGTCCGGTGTCAGGAGCCCGGCGCGACCGCCACCCCCGCGACTCGGTCCGGCGCCGACACGGCGTGCAACCGGCCGCCGAGCGCCACGCCGAGCAGCGCGACGCCGACCGCGACACCGAAGCCGATCGCGAGCCCGGCCGCCGGGTCGCCGGTGCCCCGCACCGAGGCGGCGACAAGCGCGCCGGTGATGCCGGTCCCGAGCGCGGTCCCGAGCGAGTCGGTCAGCGAGATCGCGGCCGATGCCCGGCCCTGCTCGGCCGACGGCGCCTCCTTGAGCACGATGAGCGCCAGCGGTGAGTAGGCAAGGCCCATCGCATAGCCGGCAACGGCGAGCGTCGGCACGGCGAGCCATGGCGAGAGACTCGGCAGCAGCACGATCGTGAAGCTGGCCAGCCCGACCACGAGCACGACCAAGCCGACCCGGACGAACCACTCGGGCTGGTGCCGGGACGAGAAGTGCGCCTGGGTCCACGAGCCGGCGGTCCAGCTGATCGTCGCCGCGGTGAGCGCGAGGCCGGCTTCGACGACACGCAGCCCACGCCAGTCGACGAGCGCCAGCGCGACGTAGGCATCGACCGCGAAGAACGCGAACGTGATGATCCCGCGCATCAGCACCGCGGCCGGCAGCCCGCGGGCGGCACGCAGCGTGCCGGGTGGCGTCAGGCGGCGCAGCGCGTAGATGGCCAGCAACGTCCCGACGATGCCGAGCACGACGAGCAGGATGGGCTGGCCGCTCGTCAGCCCCGCGAGCAGGAAGCCGGCACCCAGCGCGACGACGATCGCGAGCGGGGCGCGTTCGCGCAGCGTCGCGGCATTGGCCGCGTCGGTGGGGTCGGGGCCGATGCTGCGCACGGCCGGGAAGGCGATGGCCGACGAGAGCATGATGAGCGGCAGCAGGCCGAGGAACACCCAGCGCCAGCCGGCCACCTCCGCGACGATCCCCGCAAGGGCCGGTCCGAGCACGCCGGGCAGGACCCACGCGGTCGACAGCGTCGCGAACATCTGCGGTCGCAGGTGCTCCGGCAGGCTCCGGCCGATGGCCACGTACGCGATCGGCGGTACGGTCCCCGCACCGAGGCCCTGGATGAAGCGGGCGACGACGAGGACCGGCATCGACGGTGCCAGGCCACCGATGATGAGGCCGATGGCGAACAGGCCGATGCCGACGGCGAACGGGCCGCCGAGACCGCGCCGGTCGATGAGCCCGCCGACGACGACGATGCCGATCAGCGAGCCGAGCATGAACGCGGTGAACACCCACCCGTACAGCTCGATGCCCTGCAGCTCGCGGGCGACGATCGGCATGATCGTCGAGACGGCGAGCGCCTCGAACGCCACGAGCGTGATCGTGAGGACGAGCCCGACGGTCAGGCTGCGTCGACCGCGGGACCACAGTCCTCCGCCACCGTGGGCGGGGTGGCCGCGATGGCGGTCCGCTTCAGCTTGGCTCAGTGACATGGTCCAAGTGTGCCGCGCTTTCCGCGGTCGCGTCAGGGGCCGCCATCCCCCGTGGTCGCGGCAGGAGCGCGCCGGACCGGGGCCACGGTCGCCACCGGGTCGTCGGCGAGGAACGAGCGGATGATCCCGGTGCTCGCCTCGGGCTTCTCCTGGAGGAAGAAGTGGGACGTGCCCGGCACGATCGCCAGCTCGGAGTCCGGGATCGCCCCGTACATCGCCACGGTGTGGGTCAGCGGCGTCAGGTCGTCATCGGCGGACAGCACGAGGGTCCGCGCCCGGACCTGGCCGACCTCCTCCTCGGTCAGGCGCGGCTCCCTGTTGCTCATCTCGAAGTCCTTGCGGACGACGATCGGGAAGTGCGACTCGCCATCGGGCGACACGGCACCGTACGTCGAGCCGAGGAAGGCGACGGTCCCCGTCACCGCGGCATCGATGTCCTCGATCTGCTCACCGGACGAGTCGAAGCCACCGCTCGCCAGGATCAGCCGATCGATCAGCTCGGGCCGGCGCAGCGCGAGGATCAGCGCCACGCAGGCACCGATGCTGTGCCCGAGCACATGTGCCCGTCCGCCGACGACGCGCTCGATCAGCTCGGCCGTATCGGTCGCGAACGAATTGAGCGTGAACGGCCCGTCGCGGTCGGGCGTCCGGCCGTGCCCCCACAGGTCGATGGTGATGACGCGGAATGACTCGGACAAGGGACCCACGTTCTCGTCGAAGAACCGCCCATCGACGGCGCCGCCATGGATGAGCACCAGCGGCATGCCGTCGCCGTGCTCGTCGTACCAGACCTTCCCGCTCGACAGCTGCGCGTACTCACCCACGTCGTGCCTCCTCCTCCGATCGCCGGCTCAATCGATCGCCCCTCCAGCTCATGCCTCGGCGGACAGCCGCGCGACGACGGCCTGCGTCAGCCGCCAGGCGGTGCCCGGACCGGACGGGACGCGGATCCGCACCTGGTTCGAGGCGAACGTGACGTCGCCCGGACGAACGCCCGGCACGCCCCCATCTCCGAGCAGCCGCATCGCGGCCGCGCGGGTCAGGCCGGCGCCGAAGCGCACGACCAGTCGGCCCTCCTCGCGCGAGATCGACGACACGCCCGCCGCCTCGGCGGACAGCCGCAACTCGGCCACCTCGACCAGCCGCTGGACCGACGACGGCATCGGGCCGAACCGGTCGGTGACCTCCTGGCGGAAGGCCGCCACATCACCGGTCGACCGCGCCCTCGCCAGCCGGCGGTACAGCTCGAGTTTCTGGGCCTCGTCGGGCACGTAGTCGTCGGGCAGGTGGGCATCGATCGGCAGGTCGACCACGGCCTGGGGCGCCTCCACGATCGGGGCACGGCCCTCGCGCGATGCCTTCTGGGCCTCGACCGCCTCCCCCAGCATCCGCGAATACAGGTCGAAGCCGACCGCCGCCATATGGCCCGACTGCTCGCCACCGAGGATGTTGCCCGCGCCGCGGATCTCGAGGTCCGACAGCGCGATCTGGAAGCCGGCCCCTAGCTCCGAGGCGTTGAAGATGGCCTGCAGCCGCTTGCGCGCCTCGTCGGACAGGCGCTCGCGACGCCGATATAGCAGGTACGCGTAGGCCCGTCGCGACGATCGCCCGACCCGGCCACGGAGCTGGTACAGCTGGGCGAGGCCGAGCGTGTCCGCACGGTCGATGACGATGGTGTTGGCGTTCGGGATGTCGAGGCCCGATTCGATGATCGTCGTGCAGACCAGCACGTCGGCCTCGCCCGCCGCGAACGCGATCATCACCTTCTCGAGGGCGCCCTCGCCCATCTGGCCGTGCCCGACCACGAAGCGGGCGTCGGGCAGCAGCCGGCGGAGCTGCTCGGCCTGGGCCTCGATCGTCTCGACCCGGTTGTGGACGTAGAACACCTGTCCGCCCCGGTCGAGCTCGCGCAGGATCGCGTCGCGCACGAGCCCGGCCGACGCCTCGGCCACGCGAGTCTGGATCGGCAGCCGGTCCTCGGGCGGCGTCTCGATGACCGAGAGGTCGCGGATGCCGGCCATCGCCAGGTTGAGCGTGCGCGGGATCGGCGTCGCCGACAGCGTCAGCACGTCGACCTCGCGTCGGAGCTGCTTGAGCCGCTCCTTGGCGGCCACCCCGAAGCGCTGCTCCTCGTCGACCACGACCAGCCCGAGGTCGCGGAACCGGACGTCCTTCGACAGCAGCCGGTGGGTGCCGATGACGACGTCGACCGACCCGTCGGCGAGGCCGGCGAGCGTCGCCGCCTGGTCCTTCGCCGACACGAACCGGGACAGCAGCCGGACCTCCAGCGGGTAGGCGGCGAAGCGCTGGCCGAACGTCGTGTGGTGCTGCGCGGCGAGCACGGTCGTGGGGACCAGCACGGCGACCTGCTTATCGTCCTGCATGGCCTTGAATGCGCCGCGGAGGGCGACCTCGGTCTTGCCGTAGCCGACGTCGCCGACCACCAGCCGGTCCATCGGCACCGATCGTTCCATGTCGGCCTTGACCTCGGCCGACGCGCGGAGCTGATCGACCGTTTCCTCGTACGGGAACGACGCCTCCATCTCGGCCTGCCATGGCGTGTCGGACGCGAACGCGTGGCCCTCTGCGCTCTCTCGTGCCGCGTACAGCGCGAGCAGCTCGTCGGCGAGCTCGGCGACGGCCTTGCGGACGCGCTGCTTCGCACGCAGCCAGTCCGTGCCGCCGAGCTTGCTCAGGGCCGGCCGCTCGCCGCCCGCGTAGCGCGTGACGCGACCGATCTGCTCGACGGGCACGAAGATCCGGTCGCCGCCAGCGAACGACAGCTCGAGGTAGTCGCGCTCCTCGCCCGACCCGCCGCGGCGCAGCATCTGCTCGTAGCGCGCGACACCGTGGTCGATGTGCACGACGAGGTCGCCCGGCGTGAGCCGTTCGAGGATGTCGCGAGGCACGACGCGGCGGAGTGCCTTCGGGCGCCGCACCCGGACGGTGCCGAACAGCTCGCGGTCGGTGACGAACGTGACGCCGTCGGGTCCGTCGCCGAACCCGCCGTTGAGGCTCCTGCCGACGAGGACGATCGCCCCGGGTGGCGGCGGCTGGTCGATGCGGTCGACGACCGCGACGCTGTGACCGGCTTCCTCCAGGACCTCGGCCAGCCGCGGCGCCTGGTCGGAGGCGAGGACGATGCGGGCGCCATCCGCACGCCACGACTCGACTGCCTCGCCGAGCCGTCCGGCCCGGCCGAGCGGCAGCGTCGGTTCCCGCCAGCCGAACAGGTCGCCGGACCCGCGTGCACCCGCCGCCATCGCGACGTCGCTCGGCTGCTCTGATTCCCACGTCAGCTCGAGGGTCCGTGAGGCGGCCAGCCGGCCCTTCCACTCGCGCGGCGGCAGGTAGGTCGAGGGCCAGTCCTTCGGCAGCTCGCCGGCCTCGACCAGCTCTGTCCGGCGCTCGTCGGCCTGCCGCCACAGGAACGCCGCGGACTCGGCGATGTCGCCCGGCTCGTCGAGGACGAGGATCGTGCCCGGGTCGATGTGGTCGAGACCGGTGGACGGCGCGAGGTGGGCGGCCCACACCTCGGCGGCGTCGCCGACCGCCAGTGCCCGCGACTCGCTCGGGGCGTCGACGCCGGGCCGCAGCGGGTCGTCCGACGTGCCCTCGAACCGGGCGAGGTCGCCGGCAAGGCGTTCCGAGAGTCGCGCGGCGCCACGTCCGAGCCGGTCGCGGATCGCGGCCACGCCCGCCGAGGGGAGCAGGAACTCCGACGCGGGCAGCAGGACCGCACGGTCGATCTTGCCGGTCGTGCGCTGGTCGGTCGGGTCGAACGAGCGCAGCGAGTCGATCTCGTCGCCGAACAGCTCGATCCGGATCGGCAGGTCCATCGACGGCGGGAACACGTCGACGATGCCGCCCCGCCGGGCGAACTCGCCCCGGCCGGCGACCTCGGTGACCGGGCTGTAGCCGAGATCGAAGAGGTCGCGCAGCAGTGCATCCTGGTGGAGACGCGCCCCGACCCGCAGCTCACGAGCCTCGTCGGGCAGGTCCTCGGGAGCGATCGTGTGCTGGATCAGCGCCTGGACGCTGGCGACCAGCACCCGTGCGCGTCCCCCGCGCCACGCGGCGAGCGCTGCGACCCGGGCGGCCGTCTCGTCGGCGACCAGCTCGCTGCGTTCGTACGCGAGCGCCGTGCGCGGGTCGAGGACCGCGACCGCCGCGGGGTCGCCGAGCCAGGCCTGCAGCTCCTCCGCGACGCGATCGCCGATCTCGGCGTCCCGCGCGACCCACACGATCCGCTCGTCGAGGGCGAGCGCGGCCGCAAGGTAGGTCTTCGCGCCGTGGGGGACCGTTACGACGCCGGCGTGTCGCCGGACGCCGGGCCGCTCGATGTCGGCGGCGGTCCCGAGCCGTTCGCGGATCGTGGCGAACGAGCCGGTCGCGGCCAGCAACGGCGGCAGAGCCGAAAGGTCCGGCAGACGATGCCCGGACCGCGGCCGGTCATCGAGCCGGCGGGCCGTCCGCGCCGGTCGCGGGCGTGCCGCTTCGCGCCGGGCGGCGTCGACCTCGGCATCGACCGAGGCGACATCGAGGTCTGCCGAGTCCTCGTCGCGTGTCGGCGCGTGTCGCGCCGCGAAGTCGGCCGCGACCCGCTCCGCGATACGTCGGTCACGGCCGCGACGGCCACGCAGCGGCGGACGCGTCTGGTCAGGCATCGGGCGTGCCGCTGCGCCCGGGTAGCACGCGGCGCCAGCCCGTCTTCGTCCGACGGATGCCCTGCTCGTCGGGTGGACCGTCGACCTCGCCGGGCGGGGCAAGCCGGGTCATGTCGGCCTCGCGGAGCTGGAACGTGTTGAAGCGATTGGCCGCCTTGCTCGTCCCGTCGCGCGCCCACGTCTCGACAGCGTCGGCCGCCGTGTCGAGCAGCTCGTCGAGCCGCTGTACCTCATCGGGCTCGAAGCGCGACAGCACGTGGTCGCGGGCGTTGCGCACCGGATCCCCGATACCGATCCGGAACCGGCTGAACTTCTCGGTCCCGAGCTCGTCGACGATGGAGCGCAGGCCGTTGTGGCCGCCGGCGCTGCCCGATTCACGGAACCGGAGCTTGCCGAAGGGCAGCGCGAAGTCGTCCGCGACGACGAGCAGCTCGGCCAGCGGCGCGTGCTCGCGGGCGAGCACCTTGCGGACCGCGATGCCCGAGTCGTTCATCCACGTCAGCGGCTTGACGAGCGTCAGGTCGAGGCCGTTGAAGCGCCCCATGACCACGTTCGATGCGTCGCGCTGGCGCCCGCGACCCGACCAGCCCGCCCGCTCCCCGATCCGGTCGAGCACGAGCCAGCCGATGTTGTGGCGGGTCCCGGCGTAGCGCTCTCCAGGGTTGCCGAGCCCGACGACGACCTTCACCGATCCTCCAGGTTGGGGACAGCACGACGCGGCCCGAAACCCTGTCGGGTGGGCCGTCCGTCGATGGTAGCGGTCGGGGAGTGGGCGCGCTCATGCCCACCGGGCGGCGGTCACCTCCCCGATCCAGCGCGCCGGTCACCTCCCCCACCGACTGCGCCGATTTCGTCGCATCTCGTGTCTGGAGGAGCGACGTCGTGCACGGATCGCGGCGGCCGATGATCGGCGGGAGAGCCGCCACGCGTACGCTCGGCCCCGGTCGCGCCGATTTCGGCGCATCGACATGGGGCGTGATGCCCCGCGCACGTTCACGCCGCCGATCCGACAGGAGGATCCGCGATGGCCACGTTTCTCAGCTCGCTCACGCATGCACGGAACGAGCTCGCCCACGCCTTCCAGGACCACATCGTCGAGATCGGCCTATCGGCCAACGAGTACCTCGTGATGTGGACGGCGGTCGAGGATGAGCGCGCCACCGCCGCCACTATCCGGCGCCGGCTCGGCATGCGCCAGTCGACCTTCACGAGCCTCGTCGCGCGACTCGTCGACCGTGGCTATCTGCGCACCAAGCGGGCCGCTCGCGACCGGCGGACGCGCTACCTGATCCCGACCCTGCCAGGCCGTCAGGCGCTGACGATCGCTCGATCGATCCACGTCGAGCTCGAGGGGATGGCCCGGCCATTCGACCACGTCGCCGTCCACGAGGGGCTCGCGCGTCTCGAGTTCCTGCTCAGCCGGCTCCCGGAGCCCGTCCTGCTGGACGATGGCCTGCCGGCGGCCACGGCCTGAGCGCCAGGACCTTCCGTTCCAGGTCGCGCATCGCGGCCTCGTCGTCGGGCGTCGCGTGGTCCCAGCCACAGATGTGGAGAGTCCCATGCGTGACCAGCAGTCGAAGCTCGTCTGCGGCGGACCAGCGGACGTCGCCGGTCTGACCACCCCGGCCGCTGGAGGCCTGCTCGATGGCCCGTTCCACCGACACGACGATGTCGCCCAGGTGCGGCCGCATGCGGGGTGGGAGCGTGAAGGCGGCGGACGGGTCGAGCGGGAACGACAGCACGTCGGTCGAGCCGACGTGCCCCATGTGGGTCTCGTTGAGCTCCGTCAGCTCGGCGTCATCCGACAGGACCAGCCCGATCGAGGCCGGCGACGGGACGTGGGCCGCATCGAGTGCCGCCGCCACGGCCCGGGACAGCGACGCCGCCGAGGCCGGCGAACGGACGCCGTCGCGCACGTCGAGGTCGATCCGCCAGGGTGGGCGGTAGATCGACCGCGTCACGAGGCGGGCCGGTCGCCTCCGCCGCCGGCGGCGGCCCGGCGGGACTCGAGTTCCACGACGGTGTTCTGCGGGTAGGCGATCCGCGTGTGGTACATGCCCAGCAGCTGCTCGACGAACGCGGTCTTGATCCGCTCAAGGTCGCGCAGCGTGATATCGCACTCGTCGAACTGGCCGTCGGCGACGCGCTCGTCGACGATGCGCACGACCATCGCCCGGATGGCTGGCTCATCACGCGAGGCGAGCGATCGAACGGACGCCTCGACGCCGTCGGCGAGCATGATCAGCGCCGCTTCGCGGGTCTGTGGCTTGGGGCCGGCGTGCCGGAACCGGCGCTCGTCGATGGCCGCGGCCGCCGCCGCACCCTCCTTCGAGCCGAGCCCACCATACGGCTCCGCCGCTCGCTCGCGGGCACGCGCCAGGAAGTAGCTCATCACGGCCGTGCCGTGGTGCTGCGGGATGAAGGCGATCAGCACCTTGGGCAGGTGCGCGGCGTACGCAGTGTCGATGCCGTCGGCGACGTGCTGCTTGAGGACCTGTGCGCTGACGTCGGGCTCGAGCTCGTCGTGGATGTTCTCGCCACCAGCCTGGTTCTCGATGAACGCGAGCGGGTTCGAGAGCTTGCCGATGTCGTGGTAGTAGGCCGCGACTCGGGTCACCAGCGGGTCGGCGCCGATCGCCTCGGCCGCGCGTTCGGCCAGGTTGCCGACCATGAGCGAGTGGTGGTACGTGCCCGGCGTCTCGACCAGCAGCCGGCGCAGCAGTGGCTGTGAAGGATTGGCGAGCTCGAGCAGCTGGAAGACGGTCAGGATCCCGAATGCCGAGCCGAGCACCGCGAACGTGCCCACGGCCGCGACCGACGAGCCTCCGGCCGACACCGCCGAGGCGAACCACAGCTCGAGGACGCCCCGGATGTCGCGTGCCCCAAGCAGGGAGAAGACCGATACGACGAGCGCGTTGACGATGAAGACCGCGATCGCCGCCTGGACGAAGACCTGCAGGCGGTCGCCCTTGCGGATGGCGACGATGCCGGCGAGGCCGCCGAGGAAGATGTAGGCGGCGAACTCCAGGCTGCCACCGGCGACCGCGCCGCCGATCACCGCGATCAGGGCGGTGACGATCGTCGCGAGCGAGGCGTCCAGGAGGATCGCGAGGAGCATGCCGATGGCTGCCGTCGGGAGGAAGTACCCGAGCACCTCGCGGCCGGCGGTGATCTTCAGCGCAAGGGTCGTACCGACCACGAGCAGTCCGATCAGCATCAGCACGTTGTCGCGGTGCCAGAACGAGGGCCGGAACCGCCAGATCCAGGTCAGCAGCATCGTCACGGTCAGTACCGCCAGCAGGAACCAGCCGGCGAGGCTCGCCACGTCGAACGTCGCCGCCTGGCCGAGGCCGAGAGCCTCGATGACCTCGAGGTCGGCGGCCGAGAGCGGTTCCCCGTTCCGTACCACGACCTGCCCCTGGACGATCGACACCGGGACCGGGGTCACGTTCTCGGCGGCCCGGTCGCGGGCCTGGTTGAACAGCGTCTGGTCGAACGATGAGTTGGGGACGACGAGTGGCGCGATGAGCTCGGCGGCGAGCATGCGCTCGGACTCGTCGAGGTCACCGGCCATTCGGCCATCGATGGTCGATCTCGTCTCAGCCACATCGCTGTCGCGCAGCTCGGTCCGAAGGGTCGCGTCGAGGATCCGTGCGGCTTCGGTCCGGACGGCCGCCCAGCGGGGAGCCTCCATGGCCAGGAGCGTCGCCTTGGCCGTCTCCGACAGTCCCGGGATCGCCGTGTCCAGAAGCGCGGCGCGTTCCTCCGCGGTGAGGTCCGTCCCGAATGCCGTGTCGATGCGCTGGACGCGCTGGTCGAACGCGCGCGCCTGCTCGTCGGCGATCGTGATCGCCTTCTCGGACGTGAAGTCGTATTGGGGTGGAACAGCGGCCCGTGCCTCCTCGCGCGCCTCGTCGGTGAGCGACTGACTCTCGAACGACGTGGCCCGCGGCGCGACTACGTCCTCGCGGACGACCTGGCCGACCTCGTAGGTGGGCGTCTCGGCCGGCAGGATGTCGACGGCGAGGATCGCCGTTAGGGCCAGCACGAGGCTGGCAGCTGCGACCGCGAGGCGGGTGGCGTCGCTCCGGGTGAAGCGGGCGAGGACCGGCGCGCGCTGGGTGAGCATCAGTGGGTGCCGCCGTCATGTCCGGCCAGGTCGGCACGCGCGAGGGCGCTCGCGACGCGGCCGCTGACGACGCTTCCCGTCGGCGCGGCCTCGTGTCCGCGGGGCGAGCCAGCCCATGACCGTCCCCATGTCGCGGGCGCTCGACGCGCCGGTCTCGGCGATCGCCTCGGCGATGAGCGCGTCGATCTCGTCGTCCGACAGGGCCTGGGGCAGGTACTCGGTGAGGATCTCGATCTCGGCCTGCTCGGCCGCTGCGAGCTCGGGGCGTCCGGCGTTGGTGTACGCCTCGACGGATTCCCGCCGCGTCTTGACCTCGCGGGCGAGCACCGTCAGGTACTCGTCGTCGGTGAGCGGCCGCTGGTTGCGCTTCTCGACCGTGTACGCGGCGTTGGACGCCAGGCGGAGGACGTCGCGGCGCAGCGTGTCACCCCCGCGCATGGCGGCGGTGATGTCGTGCTGGACTCGCTCTTGCAGGGACACCGGTCTTGGCTACCTCGGGCAGTCGTGCGAGACGCCCGTGGGACCGCAGGGGTTCCGGTCGCGGGTGATCCCGCCTAGCCGGTCTGCGTTCGGGCGTTCTTCTTGCGCTTGGCTTCCTTGCGCTTGCGCTTCACGGAGGGCTTCTCGTAGTGCTCGCGGCGGCGAGCCTCGGCGAGGATGCCGCTCTGCTGGATCTTCTTGTTGAAGCGACGCAGGGCGCTTTCGAACGTCTCGTTCTCTCCCACTCGGACTTCAGCCAATCGGTGTTCACCTCCTCCGACCAGGGTCTCGCGCGTGACGCATCCGGTGCGCGGCCGACCGACCGGATGCGACTCGACGGTCTGGGGCCGTCAGAGCCGCCGGAGTCTACCCGAGGGGTAGGGGGCGGTCAAACGGCTGCGACGGCGTGTCCGGCGGGCGCGATCCGGGTCTCCCAATCGATCCGGTGACCGTACATCCATGCCACCGAGCGCTCGGTGACGAGGTACCGGAACGCGAGGCGCAGGAAGGCATCGCGGGCGACCCGACCGACACGACCGGGGATCTTCGCGGAGCTGCTCCGGGCTCCATACGCGACGATCCGCTCCACCCGCTCGCGACGGGTGCGCTCGTACGCCGCGAACGCGACGTCGATCGTCGGTGAATCGCGCAGCGCCATCGCCAGGACGACCCCGTCCTCCATGGCCATCGAAGCACCCTGGCCCGAGCTCGGCGCGGGGGCGTGCGCGGCGTCTCCGATGACGATCATCCTGTCGCGATGCCAGGCCGGGACATGGCCCAGGTCGTACGTGTTGTCGGCCGCGAGATCCAGGCGGCCCGCTCGGATGAGCTCGGCCGCGGGCCACGCGTCCTCCGTGAACAACGAGGCGAGCCAGCGCTGCCAGGTCTCGTCCGACGTGGTCGTCCGCTCCTCCCGGCCGATCGGGCCTCGCGGCGCATTGACGAACCACACGATGTCGCCGTTCGGTGCCCGCTGGGCGCCGAAGAACGCGCGACGGCCGAAGACGAACTGCCACGTCTCCGGCTCGATGGCGATGGCCGGAGCGGCCGCGGACGACGTGATCCCGCCGAAGTTCGTCAGCCCGACGTAGCGCGCGTCGGGCGCATTCGGATCGATGAGCCGGCGTACGACGGAGTGGACGCCGTCGGCCCCGATCAGCAGGTCGGCAGTGACGGTCGATCCGTCATCGAACGTCGCGACGACCCGCTCGCCCTCCCGTGCAGCATGGCGGAGCCGGCGACCACCCTCGATCGCGATGCCCCGGCGCGTGGCCTCCTCGGCCAGCCGCGACGCGACCCTCGACCGCTTCATCGTGAGCGACGGCGTGCCGTCGTCGAGCGGCCGACCGATCACGATGTCCGCGAGCATGCGTCCCGAACTGCCCCGAAGCACGTTGCGCCGGTGGGCGAAGCCCTCTCCCCGCGCGACCGGCAGCGCGCCGATGACGTCGAGCGCATCGAGCCCGTTGGGCGACACCGACAGATACGAGCCGACGTCACCCCCGTCGAGCCGATGCGCCTCGACGATGCGCGCGGAGATCCCGGCCTTCTGGAGTGCCATGGCGGTGACAGGGCCGGCGATGCCGGCGCCCACGATCAGGGCGTCCATCGTGCTATCCTTCCTTACGACTTCGGTATGGTTCGCTTACCAGATAGTTTGATACTCGAAGGATATTGCCGTGGGCGCGAAACGTCAAGGGCTGGTCTCGGAAGTCGGACGCGCGATGCAGGCCTACCAGCGCAGCACCCAGGCGTTCGACGACGAGGTCGGCCGGGTCCTCGGCCTCAACCCGACCGACCTGCGCTGCCTGGACTGGCTGACCGAGGGGCCGATGACCGCCACCAGGCTGGCCGAGGCGACGGGCCTGTCGGCGGCGGCGACGACGTCGATGATCGATCGGCTCGAGCGGAAGGGCTACGTCCTGCGGGGTCGGAACGACGGCGACCGCCGCCAGGTCCTGGTCGGGATGACCGATGCGGGCAACGACCGGGTCACCGCCCTCTATGGGCCGCTCGTCGCCGAGGGTTCACCCATGCTCGCCGGGTTCACGCTGGCCGAGCTCGCGACCATGCGAGATCAGCTGGTCGGCATGCGCGCGCTGACCGACCGCCATCGGGACCGTCTCCGGGCGATGGACGCGGGCTGACTCCCGGCAGGTAGCATCCCCGCCACATGACGACCCTGCTGGACCTGCTCGAACGCGCCGTCACGCGCTACGGCGAGCGGCCGGCGCTCGGCGCGCGCCACGACGACGGCTCGACCACGACCTGGAGCTACCGCGAGCTCGACCGGCGGGCGCGGATCGCGGCGTGGCGTCTGCGCGCCATGGACCTCGAGCCGGGTGACCGGATCCTGACCTGGAGCCCATCGACCCCCGACCTGGCCGCCGCCTACTACGGCGCCATGCACGCCCGGCTGGTCCTCGTGCCGCTCGACCTGCGGATGTCGGCGGATGCGGTCGAGACGATCGTGGGGGCGTCGGGCGCCCGCCACCTGGTCCTCGGCACGGGGCGTGACGCGCCGGACCCGCGCGAGGCGGGCCTGGCCGACTTCCCGACCACGACCGTCGACGCGCTCGTGGCCGAGCCGGCCGACGACGACCCCGCCTTCCCGCCCGACTGGGAGGCGCGCCACGCGTCCTGGAAGCGCCCCGGCGCCGACGAAGTGTTCGAGCTGGTGTTCACCAGCGGTACGACCGGCACGCCGAAGGGCGTGATGCTGGCCCACGACAACGTGGTCGCATCGATCGAGTCGTTCCACCGGATCGTGCCGCCGATGGACCACCGCATCGTCTCGCTCCTGCCGCTGTCGCACCTGCTCGAGCAGGCGGTCGGCCTGTACTACGCGCTCGATGTCGGCGCGGACATCCTGTACGTCCGCAGCCGCAACCCGCGGGTCATCTTCGACGCCCTGCGTGCCCACCGGGTCACCAGCATGGTGGTCGTGCCCCAGGTGCTCGACCTGTTCTGGAGCGCCATCGAGCGCGAGGTCGCGAAGCGCGATCGCAGCGCGTCATTCGAGCGGCTGCGCGGCGTCGCCCGACGTCTGCCGGTCGCCGTCCGGAGGCTGCTGTTCCGGAGCATCCACCAGCAGCTCGGCGGGCACTTCCGGCTGTTCCTGTCGTCCGGCGCGTTCCTGCCGCCCGCCCTCCAGCAGGCGTGGGAGGACCTCGGCGTCACCGTCCTCCAGGGATACGGCGCGACCGAGACCGGGACCGGCTCATGCACGACGCTCGACGACCACGGTCCGGGGACGGTCGGGCGCGTCCCGGAGGGCATCGAGATGCGGCTCGCGCCCGACGGGGAGATCCAGTTCCGCGGCCGTACGGTCTTCGGCGGCTACTGGAACGCGCCGGAGCTGACGGCGCAGGCCTTCACCGGGGACGGCTGGTACCGGACCGGCGACCTCGGCCGCTTCGACGACGCGGGCCGCCTGATCCTGAGCGGCCGGATCAAGGACATCATCGTGCTGCCGAACGGCTTCAACGTGTACCCCGAGGACATCGAGAACGCGCTCCGGATCGCCGAGCTGCGCGACGCGGTCGTGGTCGAGACCGCGCCGGGCCGGATCGAGGCGGTCGTCCTGGCGCTCGACGGCGAGGAATCGGCCGCGACGACGGCGCGCGTCGACGGCGCGGTCCGGGCGGCGAACGCGACCCTCGGGCCGAACCAGCGGATCGCCGGCTGGCGGCTGTGGCCGGGCGAGGACTTCCCGCGGACCCACACCCTGAAGATCCGACGCGACCCGATCCGGCGGTGGGCGTCGACGGATGCCGCCCTGCCCGTCTCAGACGGGAGGTGACGGGTCAAGCGTGAGGGGTCAGGACGGGACCGGCACGCCCGTCCCGAGCGTCTCGAGCGCGGCCTGGATCTCGGGGTGGAGCGGGTCCTCGGCCCCCGCCGGGACCCACGAGTAGAGCACGACCGTCGAGCCGACCAGCCGGATGATGTGGCGCGCGCCGACCGCCGACTGGACCCGGGCCGGGCCGGTCGCCAGGTAGGCGGCCTGCTCGGCCGCGGCCTCGGCTGCCGCCGTCGGGTCGGCGAACTCGTACACGACGATGAAGCCCTCGCGGGGCGCGGTCGGCAGGATGACCTGGTACAGGGCACGTGGCGTGGTCGTGAACCGCGCGTCCTCGGGCGGCCGGAAGGGCGCCTGCGAATCCTGGAGCACGAGGTTCCGAGTACCCAGGGCACGGACCAGCTCGCCGCGCGTCTGGACCACGGCCGGTCCAGGCGTCCGCGTCGGTCCCTCGGTCGCGACGACAGGCGCTGGCGTGGCGACGCCGCCAGACCCGCCTGCGCAGGCGCCGACGAGCAGGGCGATCGCGACGACGCCCGCCAGCGCGCGGATCAACCGGGCGGCCATTCGAAGGCGCGGCCGCCCATGAGGTGGATATGGAGATGGTCGACCGACTGGCCGCCCCAACGCCCGACGTTCGACACGAGCCGGTAGCCGCCGTCGGCGATGCCCTCGGAGCGGGCGAGGTCGGCCGCCACCGCGAAGATGCGACCGACGAGCGGGGCGTCGGCCTCGGTCAGCTCGAGGGCCGAGGCGATGTGGCGCTTCGGGACGAGGAGGATGTGGGTCGGCGCCCGCGGCGCGATGTCGCGGATCGCGATGATCAGGTCGTCGTCGTGGACCGGCGTCGCCGGCAGCTCGCCCGCGACGATCCGGCAGAAGAGGCAGTCGGTCGCCATCAGAACGCCGGCTTCGTGCTCATCAGGAACCCGATCAGGCCCACCAGCCCGGCCATCAGATAGCTGACGTACCGCTGGCGACGCGCGCGCTCGAGCCAGACCTGATCATCGTTGGCCGCCTTGATGCCGATGAGGCGACGCAGGTTCGGGCGCTGGATGAAGAACGCGATGCCGAGGTTCAACGCGTAGACCGCGAGCGCGATCAGCAACCACGGCTGCTGGAGCAGCGCCGGCCCCAAGGCGAGGACGAGGCCGATGCCGGTGATCGCCAGGCCGGCCCCGATGATCAGCGTCCCGTTCGACTGGGCCCACAGCAGCGAGCGCACGACCCCGCTGTCGGAGTCGACCGCCGCGCGCCGAGTTCGCAGCGCGAACGGCAGCAGGATCGACGGCAGGAACAGCGAGATCGCCAGGACGATGTGGGTGACCAGCAGGACCGGCACGAGGTTCGCGGGCATCCGGCCGATCGTACCAGCGGGCGACGGTCATGGCCGTCGGGCCTCGAGGGCGACCCAATCGCCCTCCGCCCGACGGCCGGTCAGCTCGAGACCGGCGGCGGCGAAGGCGTCGCCGACCTCCGCCTCACGATCGACGAAGATGCCCGACGCGAGGAGCGTGCCGTCGGGTCGCAGTTCGCCGCGGAGGGCCCCCGCGAGCGGGACGAGGACGCCGGCGATGAGGTTCGCAAGGACGACGTCGAACGGCGGTTCGCCGCTCGGCAGGCTGCCCTCGCGCACCCGGATCCGACGTCCCAGCCGGTTGCGGCGGGCGTTCGCGGTCGTCGCCTCGACCGCGATCGGGTCGGTGTCGACACCGAGCGCGGTCCCGGCGCCGAGCCGCAGGGCCGCGATGGCGAGGATCCCGGAGCCGCAGCCCACGTCGAGCACCCGCGCACCGGCGAGGCGGCCGTCGTCGGCCAGCGGCTCGAGCGCGGCCAGGCACAGGCGGGTCGTCGGGTGCAGCCCGGTGCCGAAGGCCATCCCCGGATCGAGCGCCACGACGACGTCCTTCCGCCTCCGTCGATGGCGTCGCCACGTCGGTCGGATGACGAGCCGCCCGCCGACCCGGAGCACCGGGAAGTGGGCCCTCCATGCGTCGGCCCAGTCGGCGTCCTCGACGACCCGCGTCCGGAGCTCGCCGATCGGTCGGAGGCCGAACGCCTGGAGGTGGCCGAGCGCCTCGCTGGCCTCGGCCACGGCGGCCTCCGCCGCGGACGCGTCCCGCGCCGCCACGTAGCCGCGGACGACCGCGGGCCGGGCCGGGTCGACCCGGGCACCGAGGCCCTCGTCGACGAGGTCGAACGCCGGTTCGACGCTGGTGCCGCCGGTCGCCACCCGACCGAGGATCTCGCTGACCGCCTCGACCGCCTCGAGGTCCGCCTCGACGGCGAGCTCGAGCCAGGCCGCCGGCGGCGCGTCGGTCAACCGAGCCCGAGCTTGTCGAGGATGCCGCCCGACCCGCCGACCGACTCGCCCGACTCGCGCGCGAACGCCTCGAGCAGCTCGCGCTGCTTCCTGGACAGCTTCTTCGGGACCTCGACATCGACGAGGACGTGGAGGTCGCCGCGCGACCCGGAGCGGCGCAGGTGGGGCACGCCCTTGCCGCGCAGCCGGATCGCGGTGTCGGGCTGCGTGCCGGGCTTGATCTCGACCTCCTCGCTCCCGTCGACGGTCGGCACGGTCAGCGTCGTGCCGAGGGCGGCCTGCGCGATCGAGATCGTCGCCTCGTAGTAGAGCTCGGTGCCGTCGCGCTTGAGGCTCGGGTGCGGTGCGACGTGGACCGCCACGTACAACGAGCCGGGCGACCCGCCGCGGGGGCCGAGCTCGCCCTCGTTGGTGAGGCGGATCTGGTGGCCCTCGTCGATGCCCGCCGGGATCGACACCCGGAGCGTGCGCTTGCGCTCGGTCCGTCCATCGCCGCGGCAGGTCTCGCACGGCGACGCGACGATCTTGCCCTCGCCCCGGCAGCGCGGGCAGGCCGACACGTTGACCATCTGTCCGAGCATCGTCTGGCGGACGCTGCGTACCTCGCCGCGACCGTCGCACTGGGGACACGTCGTCGCCGACGTCCCGGGCGCGGCCCCACTGCCATCGCACGTCTCGCACCGTCCGAGCGACCGGAAGTCGATCTCCTTGTCGGTGCCCTTGACCGCCTCCTCGAACGAGATGCGCAGGTCGTAGCGAAGGTCCGAACCGGCCTGCGGCCGGCCGCGCCGCGTCGCGCCGGCGGTGGCCCCGCCGAAGAATGCATCGAAGATGTCGCTGAAGCCGCCGAACCCCTCGAAGCCGGCGCCGGCAGGGCCGCCGTCGACCCCGGCCCGCCCGAACATGTCATAGCGCTGGCGCCGCTCCGGGTCGGACAGGATCTGATAGGCCTCGCTGGCCTCCTTGAAGCGAACCGGCGCGTCGGGATCCTTGTTGACGTCGGGATGCCATTGCTGGGCGAGCTTGCGGAAGGCGCGCTTGATGTCGCCATCGCTGGCATCGCGTGGGACGCCCAGGACGTCGTACAGATCTCGCTCGGTGGTGGCCATCGAGCGAGAAGTCTACGAGAGGGCGAGGTCCTTGGCCGTTGCGAGGACCTCGTCGAGCATGGCCGGCGTCAGCTTGCCGGTGAACGTGTTCTGCTGGCTCGGGTGGTACGAGCCGACGAGACGGTAGCGGCCGACCTCGGCGACCGCCCCGTGCCCGAAGCGTGGCTTGACCGCGACCCGCTCACCGCCGGCGGCCAACGCCCGGAGCGCGGCGTCCCAGCCGTACGCGCCGAGCGCGAGCACGACCTCGATGTTTGCGAGCAGGCGGAGCTCGCGGGCGAGGTACGGAGCACAGGTGTCCCGCTCGCCGGGCGTGGGCTTGTTGGCGGGTGGGGCGCAGCGCACGGCGGCGGCGATGTACACCTCGCGCAGCGTCAGCCCGTCGTCGGCGCGACGCGACGACGGACGGTCGGCGAGGCCGGCGCGGTGCAGGGCGGCCCACAGGAAGTCACCCGACGCGTCGCCGGTGAAGACGCGGCCGGTGCGGTTTCCTCCATGGGCGGCCGGCGCGAGGCCGACGAGCAGGATGCGCGCCTCCGGATCGCCGAAGCCCGGCACCGGTCGGCCCCAGTAGGTCTCATGACGGAACCGGGCGACCTTCTCGCGCGCCACTCGCTCGCGCCATTCGACGAGCCTCGGGCAGCGCCTGCACGCGACGATCTCCGCGGTGAGGGCCGCGAGCGCGGCCCGGTCGGTCACTGGAGCAGGAGCTTGTCGAGCCGGCGCGAAACGACGAACAGCCCGATGAACCCCATGATGGTCAGGTACGCGACGTGGACGAGCAGCACCGGCGAGATCGCCCCGACGGCGAGCGAGCGGATCAGGTCGACACCCTGGTAGAGCGGCGTCAACTGGACGAAGACCCGGATCGCCTCGGGGTAGGTCTCGATCGGGTAGAACGTGGCCGAGAACAGGAACAGCGGCAACACGACCAGCTGGATCAGGTCGAAGTCCTGCCAGGTCTTCATGAACGACGTGGCCGCCATCCCGACCGCGCCGAACGCGAAGCCGACCAGCAGCGCGGCGGGGAATGCCAGCACGATCCACGGCGACACGACGAGGCCGAGCACGAGCATCACGACGAGGAAGCCGATCGCGTACAGCCCGCCGCGGATCAGCGCCCAGATCAGCTCGCCGACCGCGATGTCACCCGACGACAGCGGAGTGGCGAGGATGGCCACGAACGTCTTGTCGTAGTTGAGCTTGAAGAAGAAGTTGAACGTGCTCTCGTTGATCGCGCCGTTCATCGACGCGCTGGCCAGGAGTGCCGGCGCGACGAACAGCTGGTACGGGATCTCCTGGCCGCCCGGTCCCATCACGGAACCGACCAGGGTCCCGATCCCGAAGCCGATGCCGAGCAGGTAGAACAACGGCTCGAAGAAGCCCGATAGGATGACCAGCCAGCCGTGCCGGTAGACGTACAGGTTGCGCTCGACCAGGCGCAGCGACCGCCGGCTACCGATCAGCAGCGTCGAGGTCAGCGGGAAGGCGGTCATCCGCGCACCAGCTTGTCGGTGAACGTGCGGATCGCGACGAGCGTGCCGACGATGACGAAGCCCAGCAGGATCGCCAGGTGCACCAGCGCGAGCGGGATCGTCGGCGACTCGCCGATCGTGCCGAGCGACAGGCCGCGCGCGAGCACGCCGCCGTGGTACAGCGGCGTCAGCCAGGCGAGGGGCTGGACGACCGGCGGCAGGGCCTCGACCGGGAAGAACGTGCCCGAGAAGATGAACAGCGGCGTGATGACGAAGCGGAAGATCGCCGCGAACCGGTCGGGCGTCCGCTGGGTCGCGGCGAACGCGGCGATCGGCGCGGCGAACGCGAGACCGGTGAGCGCCGCGACGGGGATCGCCAGCACGACCAGCGGCGACAGGGCTGCCCCGAACGCGATGATGACGATCGTGAAGACCGTCGCGATGAGCAGCAGCCGGGCGCCGATCCAGGCCAGGTTGCCGAGCGCGACGTCGCGTGGGGTGATCGGCGTCGCGTACATCGCGTGGTAGACGCGGCTCCAGACGAGGCCGCCCATGATCGGGAACGTCGCCTCGAACGAGGCCGCCTGCATCGCGCTGGCCACCAGCAGGCCCGGCGCGAGGAATGCGATGTACGGCACGCCGCCGAGCGCGTCGGTCGTGGTCGAGTCGACGTACGTGCCGAGCCCGAGACCCATCGCCGTCAGGAACAGGACGGGCGTCAGGAACGAGCTGAAGATGCTCGCGCGGAACGTCCGGCGGTAGGACAGGAACCGGTGCTCGAAGACCCGGCCGATGCCCGACGACGCGGGGGCATGTGCGGTCATGCGCGCCCCCGCCGTCACTCGATCAGCGTGCGGCCGGTCAGCCGGAGGAACACGTCCTCGAGCGTCGACCGGCGGACCAGCACCGTCTCGGGCTCGAGGCCGCGGGCGTGGGCGGCGGCAACGGCCGCCTCGCCGTCGTCGGCGTAGAGCAGGATCCGATCGGGCAGCCGCTCGATCCGCTCGGCCAACCCGTCGAGCTGGCCATCGAGGGTCTCCTGGACGCCCGCGGCGAAGCGCAGCTCGGTGACCTCGCGGGTCGAGTACTGCTCGATGAGGGCGCGCGGTGACCCCTCGGCCACGATCCTCGCCTTGTCCATGACCACGAGGCGATCGCACAGTTGCTCCGCCTCGTCCATGTAGTGGGTCGTCAGGACCAGCGTCACGCCGCGCTGCTTGAGCCGGTACAGCCGGTCCCAGAGCAGGTGACGCGCCTGCGGGTCGAGGCCGGTCGTCGGCTCGTCGAGGAGCATGAGCTCGGGCTCGTTGATGAGGCTCCGGGCGATCGTCAGGCGTCGCTTCATGCCGCCCGACAGGTGTTCCACCTGGTCGTCGACACGCTCGGTGAGCTGCGCGAAGTCGAGCAGGTCGTCGGCGCGGCGAGCGCAGTCCGCCCGGCTCAGGCCGAAGTAGCGGCCGTAGATGAGGAGGTTCTCGCGGACTGTGAGCTCGTTGTCGAGCGTGTCCTGCTGGGGCACGACCCCGAGGCGGGCGCGGATCTTCGGCCCGTCGGCGTCGGGGTCCTGGTCGAGGATCCGCAGCGTCCCGCCGGACATCGGCGAGACGCAGCCGATCATCCGCATGGTCGATGTCTTGCCGGCGCCGTTGGGTCCGAGGAAGCCGAACGACTCGCCTCGCGCGACGTCGAAGTCGATCGCGTCGACCGCGGTGAAGTCGCCGAAGCGCTTGGTCAGGCCCCGGGCATGGATGAGCGATGTGGCAGCCGCGCCGGGATCGGGCGCGCTCGCGGCCACGAGCGGGTCGGGCATGGGCGGGAATCGTACTCTGCCCGCCGTGAGCGCGTCGCCACCGTCAGATGTGGAGAAACGTGCTACACAGAGGTAGCACCAACTGCTATCATGCCGGCATGGGAACCATCCCAGCGCCGGTCGTCGAGCTGCTCGAGTCGGCGCTCGTCGCCGAGCTGACGGTCATCGACGGAGCCGGTCGACCGGTCACCTATCCGCTGATCCCGCTCTGGGACGGCGAACGGATCTACATGACCTCGTCGACGCTGTTCAGCCGCAAGCTCGAGCACATCGACGGGAACGCGCGTGTGTCGGTGTCGGTGACCGATCCGGTGAGCGTCGGTGGCCGGGCGGATCGGGTGACCGTGCAAGGCGATGCACGCGTCATCGCGGAGGACCCACACGGCGGGTGGGAGCGACTCCTGCCGATCTGGTCCGCCAAGGAGCCCGCGATCGTCGCGTTCCTCAAGGCGCGGGTCGCCCTGCCCCTGTTCTTCGAGCGGGCGCTCATCGAGATCGTGCCGCGGCGCGTCCTCTACTGGCCCGACGGCGACACGTCGCAGGGCCCCCACGTCACCGACCTCCGGACGGAAGCGGCGTGATGCGGTCCACCATCGCGCTCGACGCCCGCTCCGGACTCGAGAAGCTCGGGACGTATCCGTTCCAAGTCGCGTCCTGGGTCGAGGAGACCGGGTATCCGGTGTCGGTCGCGGTCGAGGCGACGATCGATCCGGTCGCTAGCACGGCGACGTTCGCACCGCCGGCCGGGTTCGCCGTCCCCATCGACCGGGAGGTGTCGCTGACCGGCTCGCACATCCGCCCGCAGCCGGGGTATGGCTACGACGAGCGGCGGCATGTGACCGTCTGGGGTCGGGTATCACCCGGCATCCGGCCGGACACCATGGATCGGATGCTGACCCTCGTCGGGCGATCGGCGTGGGGCTGGGACGAGTCCGAGGTGCCGTTCTTCGAATATTCGGAGCGGTCCGTGCCGCGATCCCGCCGATACTTCGACGCGCTCTCGGCCGAGCGCGGCACGCCGGTCAAGCCGCGCTTGTCGTTCGGGTTCCTGGCGCTCCGCTCGACGCGCCTGCCGTTCCTGACCGCCACGATCGTGCCGGTGCTCGTGGGGATCGCGATCGCCGCGAGCCACGGCACGTTCGACCTGGCGGCGGCCGCCCTGACCGTGATCGGTGCCGCGTTCGTCCAACTCGGTCTGAACGTCGCGAATGACGTGTTCGATACCGTCCAGGGCGCCGACGACGCGAACGTCACCCCGACGCAGTTCAGCGGCGGGTCGCGCGTGATCCAGTACGGGCTGGTGTCGCTTCGCCAGATGGCGTCGCTCGCGACGGCGTTCTACGTGGCTGCGGCGGTCGTCGGGCTCGTCCTGATGGCGATGCGCGGGTCGGAGGCGCTGCTCGTCATCGGCGTCGTGGGTTTCATCGTGTCGCTGGGGTACACGGCGCCGCCGTTGAAGTTCGTCTACCGCGGCCTGGGCGAGGTGGCCGTCGCGCTCGGGTTCGGGACGCTCATGCTGCTCGGTGCGTATGTCGTGCAGACGCGCGGTGCGTTGGCCTGGGAGCCGTTCGTGGCGTCGATCCCGATCGCACTGCTGGTGGCACTGATCCTGTACGTCAACGAGATCCCGGACCGACGCGGCGACGCGCACGCCGGGAAGCGGACGTTGCCGGTGCGCTTCTCGCGGTCCACGATCGTCGCGGGCTATAACGTCGCCGCGGGCGCTGCGTACCTCGCGGTGGTGATCGGGGTTGCGGCAGGCGTGCTGCCCATCCCGACGCTGCTGATGCTGCTGACGATCCCGTTGGCACGTCGGGTGTCGGCCGGGCTGACGCCGAACTACGACAACCCGTACGGCCTGATGGCGTACATGGGCGTCAACATCCGCCTGCACCTCGCCGCCGGGACGCTCCTGTTCGTGGCGTACCTGATCGTGATCGCCGCGATGTCGTTCGCCCCGGGGGTCGACCTGTTCCTGCACCGGTAAGCCCGGGGTAAGCCCCGCCGGCCAGACTCGCCGGGTGGATGTGGTGCGCTTCGGGAGCGATGTCCGCCTCCTCCGGCGACGGCGCGGCTGGTCACAACGCCGCCTCGCGGCTGAGGCTCGCGTCTCCCGCTGGGCGGTCGCGGCCGTCGAAGGGGGCCGCATGGGACGCGTCCCCGTCGACCCGCTCGTCGCCATCGTTGCGGCCCTGGGTGGATACCTATCCGTGCGGATCCTGTACCAGGGCGAAGCGCTTGACCGTCTTCGAGACCGACGACATGCCGGTCTCGTCGATCGCATGGTGCAGCGACTCCGGGCCGACGGCTGGGAGGCCGTCACCGAAGCCTCGTTCAACATCTACGGAGAGCGCGGCTCCATCGACATCCTCGCGTACCACCCGTCGAGCAGAGCGCTGCTGGTCATCGAGGTGAAGACGGTCGTGCCCGACGTCGGCGGCATGTTGACGACCCTGGATCGCAAGGTCCGCCTCGCGCCCAAGATCGCCCAAGAGCGGGGTTGGGATGTCGACCTGGTAGGACGGATCCTAGTGCTCCCGGAGGCGAGTACGACTCGGCGACGGGTCCTTGATCACGAAGCGACCTTCCGAAACGCGTTCCCGGCGCGGACCGCTGACGTCAACCGATGGTTGCGATCGCCGTCCGGCACGATCTCTGGGTTGATGTTCTTGCCAACGGCTCCCGAGACGGGCCAGAGACGTGCGCCAACGGCACTCGGCGTGAGCTCGACGCGCGGATCACGCTCGATCGTCCGCTGAGATCCATCAGCGGCGCGTGCAGCGAGCCGTTGACGACGCGATCGTCGTCTGTGGTCCGCGTGGCGAGCCGTTGACGAAAACGCGGGACCGCGGGGCACGGCCCGGACCCCCGCGGCCTCAGACTTCCTTGAACTCGCCCTCCACGGCTTCTTCGCCCTCGCCTTCGCCCTCGGGCGCGGCGCCCTCCTCGGAGCCGGCCTCGCCGTCAGCGCCGGACTCGCCACCGTCCGCACCGTTCGTCGGGCCCGCCTCGGCGGCGGATGCCTGGTAGGCGGCCGTCGACACGCGGTTGAGGGTCTCGGCCAGCGCCGTCATGCCGGCGCGGATCTGGTCCAGGTCGGAGCCCTTGAGCGCCTCGCGGAGCGAGGACACCTGGTTCTCGACCTCGAGCTTGTCCTCGGACGAGACCTTCTCGCCCAGGTCCTTGAGCGTCCGCTCGGCCTGGAACGTCAGCGCCTCGGCCTGGTTCCGCGTCTCGACTTCCTCGCGCCGCTGCTTGTCCTCATCGGCGTGCTCGGCGGCGTCGCGGACCATCTGGTCCACCGCATCCTTCGAGAGCATCGACGACGCGGTGATCCGGACCTGCTGTTCCTTGCCGGTCGCACGGTCCTTGGCCTTGACGTCGAGGATGCCGTTGGCGTCGATGTCGAACGTCACCTCGATCTGGGGCACGCCGCGCGGCGCCGGCGGGATCCCGTCGAGGATGAACCGGCCGAGCGTCTTGTTGTCGGCCGCGAAGTCGCGCTCGCCCTGGAGCACGTGGATCTCGACCTGGTTCTGGTTGTCCGACGCCGTCGAGAACACCTGCGACTTGGACGTCGGGATGGTCGTGTTCCGCTCGATGAGCTTGGTCATCACGCCGCCCAGCGTCTCGATGCCGAGCGAAAGCGGGGTCACGTCGAGGAGCAGGACGTCCTTGACGTCGCCGGCCAGCACGCCGGCCTGGATGGCCGCCCCGACCGCGACGACCTCGTCCGGGTTGACGCCCTTGTGGGGTTCCTTGCCGTCGAACATCGCCTTGACCGCCTCGACGACGGCCGGCATGCGGGTCTGGCCGCCAACGAGGATGACCTCGTCGATGTCACCAGGCTTGAGACCGGCATCCTTGAGCGCGGCCTTCACCGGGGCCTCGGTCTTGTTGACCAGGTCGGCGACGAGGTCCTCGAGCTTCGCCCGGGTCAGCGAGATGACGAGGTGCTTGGGGCCCGAGGCGTCCGCCGTGACGTACGGCAGGTTGATCTCGGTCGTGGCAGTGGTGGACAGCTCGATCTTCGCCTTCTCGGCCGCCTCCTTGAGGCGCTGCAGGGCCTGCTGGTCCTTCGAGAGGTCGATGCCCTGGTCCTTCTTGAACTCGGCCAGCAGCCAGTCGATGACGCGCTGGTCGAAGTCGTCGCCACCGAGGTGGGTGTCGCCGTTGGTGGCCTTGACCTCGAAGACCCCCTCGCCCAGCTCGAGGATCGAGATGTCGAATGTGCCGCCGCCGAGATCGTAGACGGCGATCTTCTCGTCGCCCTTCTTGTCGAGGCCGTATGCGAGCGCCGAGGCGGTCGGCTCGTTGATGATCCGCTTGACATCGAGGCCGGCGATGCGACCGGCGTCCTTGGTCGCCTGGCGCTGGGTGTCGTCGAAGTACGCCGGGACCGTGATGACCGCCTCGGTCACCTTCTCGCCCAGGTATGCCTCGGCGTCGGTCCGCAGCTTCTGGAGGATCATCGCGCTGATCTCGGGCGGCGTGTAGGTCTTGCCGTCCGCCAGCTTCACGACCATGCCGTCCGAGCTCGGGTCCTTGTCGACGGTGTACGGGACGAGCTCGCGCGAGCGCTTGACCTCGGTGTCGTCCCAGCGGCGACCCATGAAGCGCTTGATCGAATAGACGGTATTGGTTGGATTGGTCACGGCCTGGCGCTTGGCCAGCTGGCCGACCAGCCGCTCGCCGGTCTTTGTGAACGCGACGACGCTCGGGATGGTCCGCCCGCCCTCCGCCGATGCGATGACGGTCGGTTCGCCGCCCTCCATCACGGCGACGACGGAGTTCGTCGTGCCGAGGTCGATGCCGATGATCTTGCCCATGGTGGCTGTCTGCTCCTCGCTCGGGTGCTGGTCTGGCTCTGGTTCGTCAGTTGGGTCGGTCGGTGGTTGGTCCGGCGTCGCCGCCGGGCTCGGGTGCCGCGGCGACGGCGACGAGCGCCGGCCGCAGGACGCGGTCGCGTAGTCGATACCCGCGCCGGACCTGCTCGACGATCTCGCCCTCGGCGCGGCCCGTGCCCGGCACGTTCGCGATCGCATCGTGCTCGCGCGGGTCGAACGCGGTCCCCGGATCGGCGTCGATCGGGGTGACCCCCTCGCTCTCGAGGAGGAGCCGCAGCTTGCGGTCGATGGCCGCCAGGCCCTCGAACCACGACTCGTGGGCGATCGACTCGGGGCGGGCGTCGATGGCGCGGTCGAAGTCGTCGGCGAGCACCAGCACCTTGCGGATGAGGTCCTCGCCGGCCAGGCCGAGCTCGCGCTCGCGCTCCTCGGCCGTGCGCCGCTTGAAGTTGAGGAACTCGGCTCGCTCCCGCTGGAGCGCAGCGAGGTACTCGTCGGCCTCGGTCCGGGTCGCCCCGAGCTGGCCCTGGAGCTCCTCGATGTCGGCGAGCAGCTTCGAGGGCCGGATGTCGATGTCCTCGGCGCGCTCCTCGGCGCGAGTGCGCTGGCGCTGGTCAGGCATACAGGTGATCCACCAGTTCGTTCATGAGACCGGACACGAAGGCGACCGTGCCGATCGCGTGCGGGTAGCTCATCCGGGTCGGGCCGAGCACACCGACGACGCCGAGGGCGCGACCGGGTCGGCCGTACGGGGCGAGGACGAGCGACACGCCATGCATCTCGGCGCGCGGGTTCTCCGCGCCGATCACGACCCGGATCCGGCCCGACCCGGCGATGCTCCCGACGAGCTCGCCGAGGTAGGCGCGGTTCTCGAGGGCCGTGAACACCTGGCGGAGCTTGTCGCTCTGGGCGAACTCCGGGGCCTCCATGACGTTGAGCAGACCGTCGGAGAAGACCTCCTCGACCGACGCCGTGTCGTACTCGCGCAAGATCCGGACGATCCGCTGGCCGACGAGCCGGGCGATGCGCTGGAGCGGGTCCGTTTCTGACAGCCGCGCGACGGTGGCCTCGGCGGTCGCCGCGGTGGCGTCGAGCAGGTGCTCGTTGAGCAGGCCGGCGACGCGGTTGAGCGTGGCCTGGTCGACCGAATCGTCGTCGTCGAGGGTGACCGCCGACTGCTTGATCGCCCCCTCGCGCAGGACGAGGATGAGACTCGCCATCCGCTCGTTGACCGCGACGAGGTCGACTCGCCGGATGTGGGCCGCGTTGGGCTTGGCCGGCGTCGCGAGCCCGGCCGAGCGGGTCAGCCCGGCGAGGGTCGTGGCGGCGAGCCGGAACCAGTGCTCGCTGGCGTACTCGACCTGCCCGAACTGGTGGCGGATCATGAGCTGCTCGACCGCCGGCAGCGGGGCCGCGTCGACGATCGACTCCACGTAGAAGCGGTAGCCGGCATCGGTCGGCATCCGGCCGGCGCTCGTGTGGGGATGCGTCAGCAGCCCGGCCATCTCCAGCTCGGCCAGGATGTTGCGGACCGTGGCGCTGGACACGCCGAGTCCGTAGCGCTCCACGAGCGCGTGGCTCCCGACCGGCTGTGCGGTCGTGACGTATTCGTCGATGACGGCCCGGAGGATCGCCTGGGAGCGGAGGTCCAACGGGCCGAGCGGGCGGCGGATCCGACGCGCCAAACTCGTTCTCCCGTGGTGGTTAGCACTCGATGGGTGAGAGTGCTAACTAACGTCGTCGCATCGTAGCAGTCCCGGAATGCGAGTGTCAACGCATCGACGCCGCTTCCGATCCCCTCAGATCAACCGACCGAATACCTCGTTGGACAACAGGCGACCACGCGTCGTGAGCACGACGCGGTCGTCGTCGGTCACGGTCAGCAGCTCGGCGGCAAGGGCCCAGCCGAACGTATCGGCGAGGGGCGGCTCGTGCGCGTCCCGCAACGGGACGCCGGTGTCCAGCCGCAGCCCGAGGATCACCGACTCGGCGGCGGCGGTCACCTCGTCGAGCACCTCGGCGCCGCCCGGTGGCAGGGCTGGCGTCGGACCCGCCAGCGCCGCGACGTATCCATCGAGTCGCGCTGCCGTCCATCGTCGCGTTGCGCCATCGAACGCGTGTGCGCCCGGTCCGAGGGCCTCGTGCGGCAGGCGTCGCCAGTACGCGAGGTTGTGCCGGCTCTCGTGCCCCGGCCGCGCCCAGTTCGAGATCTCGTAGCCGCGATAGCCGGCGTCGGCGAGCACGACCGCGGCGTGGTGGTACTGACCCGCGGCACGGTCCTCGTCCTGGCCCGGACGGGCCGCGTCCCGCCAGCGACGTGCGCCCTTCGTCGTCGGCAGGTGGTCGCCGACGGGTCCGGTCAGCCCTTCGGCATCCGGATCGTCGAGCGTCAGGGCGTACAGCGAGAGATGGTCGGGCTCGACGGCGAGCGCCGCGTCGAGCGTCCCCATCCAGGTCGCCAGACCGGCGTCCGGGATGTCGTACAGCAGGTCGACGTTGATCGACCGGATCCCGGCGTCACGGGCATCGGCGACAGCCTCGCCGACGTGCTGGGCCCGATGCCGTCGTCCGAGGCGGCGCAGCTCGCGGTCGTCGAAGGATTGGGCGCCGAACGACATGCGGGTGACGCCCGCCGAGCGCAGGGCGCGCGGGTCGCCGCGCTCGTCCGGCCCGGGGTTCGACTCGATCGTGATCTCGGCGTCCGAGGCCAGGCCGAAGCGAGCGCGCACGCGCGCCAGGACCCGCTCGACCTCGTCGGGTGGCAGCAAGGACGGCGTCCCGCCACCGAGATAGACCGAGGCGAGCGGGGGTCGACCCGGACCGCCGCGCTCCCCGAAGGCCTCGTCGAGGACATCGGCTCGCTGCTCGAGCTCGACAAGGAGCGCGTCGAGGAACTGGCCGACGCGGTTGCGCGGACCGCGCGCCGCGGACCCGGCGATGACCACGAAGTCGCAGTACGGGCACAGCGACACGCAGAACGGGACGTGGATGTAGAGCGCGACCGGAGGTCGCGCGGTCGGCGGTGGGGCCACCCTCAGCGATCCCGCTGCGCGGACTCCCTCGAGCCGATGACCCGCCAGCCTTCGGGCGGTCGACGGCGCCGATCGATCTCCTCGACCTCGCGGCCTTTCGGCAGCGTCTGGCCGGTGTGCCCCGTCGCGAGGAAGACCGCGAAGCGGGTCGCGGCATGACCGAGGAACGCGGCGGCGATCCCGCCGGTCACGGCAGTCAGCCAGCCCGCGATGAGGCCGATCGCAAGCGTCAGGACCAGCAGGTAGCGGTCGCGTCCCGGGGCGCCGAGCCGCGTCGTGAGCGCATAGAGGAGGGTCTGGATGATGTTGGCGAGATTGGCCTCGAGGCCGAGCATCATCAGTGTCCCGAAGATGGCGCCGCGGAACGTCGCCTCGTCGATGAACGCCGTCGCGGTCGAGTTCAGCAGCGCCCCGGGGTACGAGCTCGTGGCCGGGAACCGGATGCGCTGGTAGCGAAGCGTCGCGAAGGCGAGCGCCTGGGCCACGCCGAGGGCGGCGAAGATGAGGCCGCCCATCACCGCGCCGAGGCGGTCGCCGGTCCCGAGGGACAGGTCGGCCTGCGGCGCCGGGGCGATGTACGCGACCGCAAGCACCAGGGCGACGCCCAGGCCGTACCACGCGAGACGGCGACGGACCCGCGGTCGCTCGCCGTCGCGGGTGGCCTCGTAGTACTCGGCGGTCCCGAACCGCTCTGCGTCGAGACGGAGCAGGACCAGCAGGAGCGTCAGCCCGCCGACGATCAGGCCACGGGAGATGTCGAGGAGCTCCTCCACGCGGCGATCAGCCCTCGTCCATGCGCAGCATCGCCAGGAACGCTTCCTGCGGGATCTCGACCGACCCGACGCGCTTCATCCGCTGCTTGCCCTCTTTCTGCTTCTCGAGCAGTTTCCGCTTGCGGGTGATGTCGCCACCGTAACACTTGGCCAGCACGTTCTTGCGCATCGCCCGGACGCTCTCGCGGGCGATGACGTTGCTGCCGATGGCCGCCTGGATCGGGATCTCGAACATCTGGCGCGGGATCAGCTGCTTCAGCCGCTCCGCCAGCGCGCGCCCGGTGCTCTGGGCGCGGTCGCGATGGACGATGAGGCTGAGCGCGTCGACCGGCTCGCCGTTGACGAGGATGTCGACCTTGGCGAGGTTCGCCGCTCGATAGCCGAGCTCCTCGTAGTCCATCGAGGCATAGCCCTGGCTCCGGCTCTTCAGCTGGTCGAAGTAGTCGACGATGAGCTCGGCGAGGGGCATCTCGAAGTGGAGCACGACCCGCGTCGGGTCGAGGTACTCCATGTTGACGAACGTGCCCCGCCGGTTCGTGGACAGCTCCATGATCGAACCGATGTATTGGCTCGGGCTCACGACGCTGAGGTTGACCCACGGCTCCTCGATCGACTCGATGTCGGACGGGTTCGGCAGCAGCGCAGGGTTGTCGACCACGACGCGTCCGCGGCCGTGCTCGAGGACGACGTGGTACTCGACCGACGGGGCCGACGCGATGAGGTCGAGCCCGAACTCGCGTTCGAGCCGTTCCTGGACGATCTCCATGTGGAGCAGGCCGAGGAAGCCGCAGCGGAAGCCGAACCCGAGCGCGACCGAGCTCTCGGGCTCGAACGTGAAGCTGGCGTCGTTGAGATGCAGCTTGTCGAGCGCCTCGCGCAGGAGCGGGTAGTCCTCGCCGCTCACCGGATAGATGCCGGCGAAGACCAGGCTCTTGGCCTCCTGGTAGCCGGGCAGCGGTTCCGTCGCCGGACGGGCCTGGGCCGTGACCGTGTCGCCGACCTGCGCCTCGCGGACGTTCTTGAGGCCGGTCGCGACGTAGCCGACCTCGCCGGCGGTGAGCTGCCTGACCGGGACGAGCTGCGGTCGGAACACGCCGAGCTCGAGCGGCTCGGCCTCGGCGCCGCTCGCCATCAGGCGGATCGGCTCGGTCCGCTTGAGCGTGCCCTGCGCCATCCGCACGTAGACGATGACGCCCTTGTAGGCGTCGTAGTGGCTGTCGAAGATCAGCCCCTGGACGGGTGCCGCCGGGTCGCCCCGGGGCGCCGGGATCCGCGCGACGATGGCCTCGAGGATGTCGACGACGCCGGTCCCGTCCTTGGCGCTCGCGAGGATGACCTCCTCGCGCGGGATGGCGAGGACGTTCTCGAGCTCGTCGATGATCGTGTCCGGATCGGCCGACGGCAGGTCGATCTTGTTGAGGACCGGGATGAGCGTCAGGTTCTCGCGCAGCGCGAGATGGACGTTGGCGAGCGTCTGGGCCTCGATGCCCTGCGTGGCGTCGACCACGAGGATGGCCCCCTCGCAGGCCTGCAGGCTGTGGCTGACCTCGTAGGCGAAGTCGACGTGGCCGGGCGTGTCGATGAGGTTGAGCCCGTAGGTGAGGCCGTCCTGGGCGGTGTACTCGAGTCGGACAGCGCGGGCCTTGATCGTGATGCCCTTCTCACGCTCGAGGTCCATCGAGTCGAGGACCTGGCTCGTCATCTGCCGCGCATCGATCGTGTGGGTCAGCTCGAGCAGGCGGTCGGCCAGCGTCGACTTGCCGTGGTCGATGTGGGCGATGATCGAGAAGTTGCGCAGTCGGTCCTGGGGGATGGTCACGACGCGGGAGTGTAGCCGCCGTGGAGTCGGCGCGAGGGAGGGCCGGGGTCCTGTGGTAGCATCCGGCTCCGCGTCCGGCGCTCACATCGCGTCGCCGCGCGTGCAGTCAGAAACCCATCCAGTCCATACCTGAGAGGTTCCCCCTTTGGCCAAGACGCCCCGCACCTGGTCCGGCGCCCGTACGCCATCCGGTCTCAAGCGCGTCCGGCAGGCGAATCGCCGCCACGAGGTGCTCGGCCCGCGTCGCACCGCCGCGAAGACCTACGTCGCGAAGGCCCTCAGCACGGTCGGCGCGTCGACCGATGTCGAGACCGCGACCGCAGCGCTCACGGATGCCCTGTCGGCGCTCGATCGCGCCGCCAAGGCCGGCGCCATCCACCCGAACGCCGCGGCCCGCCGCAAGTCGCGCCTGACCCGCCGGGTCAACGCCGCCCTGGGTGGCACGATCGTCGGGACCTCCGGCCGCGTCACGAAGCAGACCGGCAAGACCGCCGCGGCCAAGGCGGCGAAGGCCCGCATCGCCGCGGGCAAGTCGGCCAAGGCCAAGGGTGCCCAGACGGCGGCCGGCAAGGCACGCGCCGCGCTGAGCAAGACCGCCCGCGCGGAGGCTGCCGCCGCGACCGCGACTGCCTCGGCCGCGACGGAGACCGCCCCCGCCAAGCCGACGGCGAAGGCGGCGACCAAGACCAAGGCGCCAGCCAAGAAGACGGCCGCGAAGTCGACCGCCAAGTCGACGACGACCAAGGCCACCGCCAAGGCTCCCGCGAAGAAGTCGACGACGAAGAGCTAACCCCTCGGCGTTCGCGCTGCACCGACCGCCCCGGGCATCGCCCGGGGCGTCGTCATGCCGGGGTCGTCGTGACGGATCCGTCCGGCGCGACCGGCTTGGGCCGGAACAGCCCGTACAGGACCGCCCCGCCGAGACCGCCGACGGTCGTCGCCAGCAGCACCGCGCCCGAGACCGTCAGCTGGTACCGCCAGTAGAACGACGTGAACGTCTCGATGTCCGTCACGCCCGCCGCCTCGAGCTCGGGGCCGCGGCCGAGCGCCAGGTAGCGCGCCTGGACGCAGTCGGCCCCCGTCGAGCACGTTGGCGGGATCGGCTGGCCGGCCGCATCGGCGCGGTTGAAATCGGGGTAGCCGGTATCGGCGAAGAAGAAGATCGATTTCAGCAGCAGCAGCAGGATCGCCAGCGTCAGCCCGGTGACGACCGCCGCGAAGAGCCCGTTGCGGAGGATGCGCGACCACGGCCCGGCCCGGCGGTCGGAGCGCTGGTTCGCGTAGTAGCCGATGAGCAGCCCGCACGGGACGGCGAGCAGCCAGACGATCGGCTCGATGGGGATGATGAGGATGAAGCTCGCCGCGATCGTGAGCGCCATCCCGATGCCGACGTAGGCCGCCACGATGGCCCCGCGATCGACGAACCGCGTCACGACCCCGCGAGCGCGGCCCGACCGAGGTAGCGCGCCCCGTCGCCGAGCTCGCCCTCGATCCTGAGCAGCCGGTTGTACTTCGCGACCCGTTCGGAACGCGATGGCGCCCCGGTCTTGATCTGGCCCGTGCCCATGGCCACGACGAGGTCGGCGATGGTCGTGTCCTCGGTCTCGCCGGAGCGATGCGACACGACCGCCGACCAGCCGACAGCCCGGGCGAGCTCGATCGCCTCGATCGTCTCTGTCAGCGTGCCGATCTGGTTGAGCTTGATCAGGACGGAGTTCGCCGCACGGAGCTCGATGGCGCGGGCGATCCGCTCGGTGTTGGTGACGAGCAGGTCGTCGCCGACGAGCTGGACCCGGTCGCCCAGTCGCTCGGTGAGCTGGGTCCAGCCGAGCCAGTCGTCCTCGGCCAGCCCATCCTCGATCGACACGATCGGGTAGCGCGACGTCCAGTCGACCCACAGGTCGACCAGCTCGCCGCTCTCCAACGTGCGGTCCTCCTTGGCCAGGACGTAGCGTGTCGGGGCGCCGTCGGCGCCGCTCCCCTCCTCGACCAGCTCGGTGGTCGCCGGGTCGAGCGCGATCGCCACGTCCTCGCCGGGTCGATAGCCAGCCCCCTCGATGGCGCGCAAGATCACCTCGACCGCGGCCTCGTTCGACTCGAGCGAGGGCGCGAACCCGCCCTCGTCGCCCTGCCCCGTCGCATGGCCCTCGTCGTGCAGGATCGAGCGGAGCACCGCGAAGATCTCGGACCCCGCTCGCAGCGACTCGCCGTACGTCTCGACGCCGATCGGCATGACCATGAACTCCTGGAAGTCGGTCGAGTCCTGGGCGTGCTTGCCACCGTTGAGGATGTTGAACATCGGGACCGGCAGGGTCCGTGCGCCGACCCCGCCGAGATAGCGATAGAGCGGCTGGTCGAACGCGGCAGCCGCGGCGTGCGCGCAGGCGAGGGACACGCCGAGGATCGCGTTGGCGCCGAGCGACCCCTTGTTCGGCGTGCCGTCGAGGTCGATCAGCAGGGCGTCCACGCCCGACTGGTCGGATGCATCGAGGCCGATGAGCTCCGGGGCGATCCGGTCGGTCACGTTGCGTACTGCGTTCAGGACGCCCTTCCCGCCGTAGCGGGCGGCCTCGCCGTCGCGCAGCTCGACCGCCTCGTGTGCACCGGTCGACGCTCCGCTCGGGACCGCCGCACGGCCGACCGAGCCGTCGACCAGGACGACGTCCACCTCCACCGTCGGGTTGCCGCGCGAGTCGAGGATCTCGCGGGCGTCGACGCCGTCGATCAGCGTCACGATCGGCTCCGGGACTTCGCGGCTGGCTTCGCCGCGGCGGCGGCGGGCTTGTCGGCGGCCGGCTTCTTCGATGCCGCCTTCCCGGCGGATCGCTTCGGCTTCTCCGGCTCGGGGCGGTCCAGCAGCACCGTCACGCCCGGCAGCTCGCGGCCCTCGAGGAACTCGAGCGATGCGCCGCCACCCGTCGAGATGTGGGTCATCTTCTGCGCCAGCCCCTGGCGGGTGATGGCCGCGACCGAGTCGCCGCCGCCGACCACGACCGTGGCCCCCGCCTCGGCGCGATCCGCGAGCATCCGCGCGACGGCGTTGGTCCCGTGCGCGAACGACGGGATCTCGAAGACGCCCAGCGGCCCGTTCCAGAACACGGTCCGGACGTCGGCCAGCTCGGACACCATCAGGTCCTGGCTGGTGTTGCCGATGTCGACGATGTGCCAGCTGGCCGGGATCTTCTCGGCCTGGAGCGTCTTGTACTCGGTCCCGCGGGTGACCTCCTTGGCGACGATGACGTCGACCGGGAGGACGACCCGGACCTTGTTCTTCTCGGCGCGAGCGAGGATTCGCCGGGCGTCCTCGACCTTGTCGGGCTCGGCGAGGCTCTTGCCGATGGCCTTGCCTTGCGCGAGCAGGAACGTGTTGGCCATGCCGCCCCCGAGGACCAGGAGGTCGACCCTGGTCAGCAGGTTGCCGATGACCGCGATCTTGTCGCTGACCTTGGCGCCACCGAGGATCGCCGCGAACGGGCGCTCCGGCGACTCGAGCAGCCTCGAGAGCATCGCGATCTCGCGCTCCATCAGGAGCCCGGCGTAGGCCGGCAGCAGCTTCGCGACGCCGACCGTGCTCGCGTGCGCTCGATGCGCGGTCCCGAACGCATCGTTGACATAGATGTCCGCGTACGACGCGAGCGTCGCAGCGAACTCCGGGTCGTTGGCCTCCTCCTCGGGGTGGAAGCGCAGGTTCTCGAGCAGGACGATCTCGCCCGGACGCATCCGCTTGAGCGCATCCTCGGTGCCGATGCCGAGGGCGTCGCCGGTGACCGGGACGTTGCGGCGGATCAGCTCGGTCAGCCGCAGGCCGACCGGGCGGAGGCGGAGGCTGTCCGAGACCTTGCCGTTCGGCCGGCCGAGGTGGCTCGCCAGGACCACCCTGGCGCCCGCCTGGACCAGCGTCGCGATCGTCGGGATGGCGGCACGGATCCGGGAGTCGTCCTGGACCTTGCCGTCCGCGATCGGCACGTTGAAGTCGACGCGGACGAAGACGCGCTGGCCGGCGAGGTCCGCGTCACGGATCGTGAGCTTGTCCATCTCGGCGATCAGCCGGTCGTCAGGCGGCGACCGGCAGGCGGGCGGCGACGAAGGCGATAAGGTCGGCGATCCGGCAGCTGTAGCCCCACTCGTTGTCGTACCAGGCGATGACCTTCACCATGTCGCCGCCCAACACCATGGTCGACTCGGCATCGATGATCGACGACCGCGTGTCGCCCTTGAAGTCCATCGATACCAGCGGCTCGTCGGATACGCCCAGGATGCCGTCCATCGGTCCGGCCGCGGCCGCGCGGAACGCGTCGTTGACCTCCTCCACGCTGGTCTCGCGACGGACGGTCGCCGTGAAGTCGACGACGCTGACGGTCGGCGTCGGGACGCGCAGGCTGAACCCGTCGAACCGGCCCTCGAGGTCGGGGATGACCAGCGCCAGCGCCTTCGCCGCGCCGGTCGTCGTCGGGATGATGTTCTGGCCGGCGGACCGGGCTCGGCGAGGATCCTTGTGGGCGACGTCGAGGATGCGCTGGTCGTTCGTGTAGCTGTGGATGGTGTTCATCAACCCCTTCTCGATGCCGAGCAGGTCGTGGACGACCTTGGCGGCCGGGGCGAGGCAGTTCGTCGTGCAGCTGGCGTTGCTGATGACGTGGTGGCTGGCCGGGTCGTAGCGATCCTCGTTCACGCCCAGGACGATCGTGATGTCCTCGTGCTTGGCGGGAGCGCTGATGATCACCTTCTGGGCGCCGGCCGCGATGTGTGCCTGGGCCTTCTCCGCGTCGGTGAAGATGCCGGTCGACTCGAGGACGATGTCGACCCCGAGGTCGCCCCATGGCAGGGCCGCCGGGTCCCTCTCCGCCAGGATGCGGATCTCGCGGCCGTCGATGACGATCGAGCTGTCGCCCGCCCGCACGTCGCCGTCGTACGAGCCATACGTCGAATCGTGCTTGAAGAGCAGCGCGTTCATCTCGGCGTCGACGAGGTCGTTGACCGCGACGACCTCGACGTCGGGGGCGCGTTCGATGAGCGCCTTGAGCGACTGGCGGCCGATGCGGCCGAAGCCGTTGATGCCGACGCGGACAGCCATCGTGGGGAACCTCCTGCGGCGCCTGTCGGCCCGCTGGTGCTGCGCGCGGCTCGCGCGCGGTGATCAGTCGGGGAACGGGTCCATTCTACTGGACGCCGGACATGGAACGGCCCCCGCTGTCCGGGCGGGGGCCGTCGTCCGTAGGGGGATGAATCCGGGTCGGTCAGCCGCCGATCTTGAAGACCTTGTTGCCGCAGATCGGGCACGTGCCCTGCAGGGCCGGCTTGCCGTTCTTCATGGTGATGCGCTGTGCGTTCTGGACTTCCACCTTCTTCTTGTCCTTGACGCAGTAGGCCTCAGCCATCTGGGTTCCTCCTCGGGTTCGAGCGTCACGGGGCGATCTGTCCCGACTCCGCTCAGGGGATCGCGCTAGGTCGACCACAGCGACGGCCGCCAGCGGTCCGTCGACGCGGTTCGCTTCTGGGCATCCATCTCGGCCAGCACCAGCAGGCTTTCCAAGCCGGTGTCGACGCAGGCCGCCTCGGCTGCGTCCTTCATCGACCCGTTGATGAACTCGCCGGTCGTCCGGTTGGCGTAGACCGCGCAGACGACGCCGGCTCGGCAGCCGGCAAGCGACGCGAACACCAGCAAGGCCGATGCCTCCATCTCGAAGTTCATGACCCGCTGGCGAGTCATGTCCTCCGCCAGGTCAGGGTATCGGATGGGCAACTGCGGGATGGGACGCCCCTGCGCCCCGAAGAACCCCGGTGCCGTCGCGGTGACCCCGACGTGGTAGCGATGGCCGAGCCGTTCCGCCGCCTCGATGAGTGCCATGACCGCCTCGTAATCGGCGACCGCGGGATACCCATCGTGGACGTACCAGCTCGTCGTCGTCTCGAGACGAACCCCTCCGGTGGTGATGGCGAGGTCGCCCAGGCTCATCTCCGGCTGGAGGGCTCCGCACGAGCCGACCCTGATGAAGGTCGGACGCTGCGTGATCGCCAGGATCTCGGCCACGGCGATCTCGACGTTGTCCGTGCCGATGCCGGTCGAGACGACCGACACCCGCTGGCCCCGGTACGTGCCGGTGGCAGACGCGAACTCCCGGTGTCGATGCTCGAGCTCGATGGAATCGAAGCGCGAGGCGATCCGGGTGGTCCGATCCTGGTCACCGGGGAGGAGGATGTACTCGGCCAGGTCTCCCGGTCCGAGTCCGATGTGGTACTGCCGTTCCCCTTCCGGGACCGCGATCCGGCGATCCCGAGGACTTTCGACGCGGATCTCCGCGTTCGGCAAGACCTCTCCTCACGCACGTGCCTGCTTCGCTGGCGCGAAACTCGGCCGAGGATAGTCACGCGTTTTCGCACGCGTCAAGCGTGCGTATGCACGAATCGGCGGCCCGATGGCCGTGCGTGACCCGTGCTCGGACCACGCACGAGCCGACCTCAGGTCCTCGTCGGGCGGTCGGTCGCGGTGCGGGCGACGTCCGCCGGACCGCCGATCGACGCCAGACGGGCGGCCATGCGGACCGCGAGCAGGCGTCGTGCATGGCGTCGCCGGAGCGCCGCCGCGACCAGCGACAGCAGGCTGACCGCAAGGAGACCGCCGAGACCCGCGCCCACCCCCGGCAGGCCGATCGAGCCGTCGGCGATGCCGGCCGCCCGGACCGACGACTCCCCGTCGGACGCGGCCGGCGAGGGCCGTTGGGGCGTGGTCGCGGGATCCGCCCCGCCGAGGGCGCTACCCAACGCGATGGTCGCGGGATCCTCCACCACGACGGCGAACTCGCCATCGGGCAGGGCGGTGACCCGGCCCACGACGTTGATGGCGTCGCCGGGCTCGACGAGGTCGATCCACTCGGCAGCCGCTCCGGCCAGGATCACCCGCCCGGTCGCGGTCCCGTCGTCGAGCGTGAAGCCATCGGGCCCGAGATCGACGACGAGGCCGCCGACGCGAACGACGCTGCCGTCGAGCGACGCGAGATCGACCAGGTCGGCATCGGTCGCTCCGTCGAGGGCCGCCGCGCCCATCGGGTCAGTCGCCGTCGTGTCGTCGCCGGGCACGGACCGGCCACCCGCGGCACCGCCCGCCGCGGACGTGCCGGATCCAGCCGCTCCCCGGCGGACGTCGCGGGTCGATCGCGGCAGGATGTTCGGGCGCCGGTCGCTCGCGCTCGGGTTGGCGGGTCGCACGACGCCGACGACCTCAGCCGTGCCACCCTCGCCGAGCGCGGTGATCGGGATGTGCGCGCCGGGCTGGGCCACGACGACGTGCCGCTGCGTCCCGACCCCGATCTCGGCCCGCCAGCGCTCACCGAGCTTGCGGACGCTCTCGACCCGACCGGAGACCGTCACGAGGCGCCAGGTGTGAGCGGCCGTGAGGGGTCCAACGATCCGCAGGGCTGCCGGGACGTGGGCCGAACCGCGCCGGTCGACCTCGGTCGCACGCAGCCGGGGGGCGCCGTACGCGGTGCCGATCGACCCTCTGACCCTGATCCGCGCGCCGAGGCCGGGCGCGCCGACGTCCTTCGGCAGCAGGACCTCGATCCCTCCGGTCGCGTCCTGGATCACGATCCGTCGACGGCTCGCGTCGAGCAGGCTGGCCGACACCGTGACGACGCCCTCGACCGCCACGTCGCGACCGGTGGTCCGCGTGGCCGCCGCGATCGAGATGACCGTCGGTGCCGCACCAGACGCTCGGGGCGAACCCGACGACCGCGGCGTGCTCCTCGGCGCGGCCGTGACCAGCACCACGTCGCGAGCGTCGCGCGCCCACACGCGGTAGCCGTCGGCCGCGCCCTTCCTGGACGCCCGCTGGCCGGAGATGCCGGTCACGCGGTACCGCGCGAGCGGGATGAACGCGCTGCGTCGCAGTCCGCTCGACGCGTCCGCCATGACCCTGACGCGCGCGCCCGCGATCTGGATCGTCACCGTGAGATCGCCGCTCGTCGACATGGCCGGCCGCGTGAGCACGATACCGGTCAGGCGCACGAGCCGACCCTCGGTGGCCTCGCCCGGACCTGACGACCGCAGATCGATCGCGGCGGGCAGCGACCCGGTGCCGACGATCACGAAGCCGTTCGCCGCTGGACGGACCTCGAGCTGCCCATAGGGATCCGCCAGCTTCCCTGTCGCGACGACGACCCGACCCCGCGCCGGCGCTCCCACGCCGGTCGGCAGCTTGACGACGATCCCGCTGGTGCCGTCGGCGATCGCCAACAGCGCGGGCGAACCGAGGCGACCGGCCTCGCCGGTCACGACGCCGCGCACCGTCACCGTCGACCCGACGGGCATCGCACGGACCACGGCGATCGTCGGGACGGACGGCGTGGGCGATGGGGACGCCGACGGCATCAGCGTGGGCGACGGTGACGGATCCGGGGTCGATGACGGGCTGGGCTCGGTGGTCGGCGTGGGTGAAGGCGTGGCGACCGGGCTGGGCGTGGCCGGAGGCTCGATCGCCAGATCCGCTCCCGCTGTGACGAATAGCCGATAGCCTTCGAGGCCTGTGCCGGAGCTGTCCCGTTGGCCGAGCGGCCCGCTGGCCGTGACCTGCGATCCGATCCCGAGTTCGCGGCCGGCCAGCGCCTCGGGCGTGACGATGACCCGCACCGGACCGCTGCCGTCGTCGACCATCACGGCCGTGCCGTCGGCCAGCGCATCGGGCCCGGCGACGAGCGACCCCGTGACGTGGAGCCGGCGACCCTCGACGGCCTCGCCGGCCGCCCCGGTGTTGATCGACAACGCGGGCGGCAGCCCTGGCGTCCCGGTCGGTCGGATGTCGCCTTCCGCGGCCCGCAGCGTGCGCTGGGCGAACCTGTCGTCGACGGTCGCCGCGACGATCACCGCGGTCCCCGCCGGCAGCGGCGCGACCACCGCGGCATCGAGGTACAGCGCGATGCCACCGCTGTCGTCCTGGAGGAACGCCGTCCGGCCTGCCTCCAGCTGGCCGAGCCCGGTGGTCAGCACGCCCGCGACCGTCACCAGCGTGCCGTCCGGTATCGAGCGTGCGGTCGCGATCGGCACGATCGACGGGGTGGGCTTCGGTGACGCTGTCGGCTCCGGGGTCGGCGCGCTCGGCGTGGTCGTCGGGCTCGGCTCGGCCGTCGGACCGGGGGTCGGCGACGGACCGGGAGTCGGCGACGGACCCGGATCCGGGACCGGAGGCGAGGCAAGCCCCTGTGGGCTCGGTGTGGACGACACGACCCAGTCGTCGGCGTTGTCGTTCGTGTCGATGCCATTGCCGAAGGCGCCACCGGCGCGCCGCTCCAGGCTGGACCCGGGCGGCGGCACCGATGCGACGGTCCCCTCGACGAACGTGTTCGTGGCATCGCCCCAGCCGATGGCGTCGACCACGTCCCCTCCGACGACGCGCAGCGCGAGCGCGCCACCGGTCGCCGCAAAGCCGCCCGAATACGGCGCGTCGGCGATGCCCGCGAAGGCACCGGCGCTGTTCGCCAGGAGGACGCGCCGGCCCGGCGCGAGGATCGACGACGAGGTCCACGTCGCCTTGCGCGTCACCGTGGAGCCCGAGGAGGTGGCGTAGACGACCTCGAGCCCGATGAGGTCGACCGGGCCGGTTCCCTGGTTGGCGATCTCGACGAATTCGTCCGACGCGCTCGTCCCGCCGGTCTGCAGCTCCGATACGACGAGCGTCGACGTCGGCCAGGTGACGTCGGCCGCCGCGGCCGCGGCCGGCGCGATCCACCATCGGGCCGCCGGCCCGCTCGTCTGCCCGAGGGCGAGGACGAGTGCGAGCGCGGTGACGACCGCGCGCCGGACGCGTTGCATGCGCGTTACCTCCCGGCGGGGTCGAGCGGGTGGCGGCGCGACGCGATTGATACCAGACGCCGCTTATCCCGGACCAAACCGCCGATCGACCAGCGATCGACGCCCTGCGTGGCGGCCATCGACTACGATGGCCGCCACCCATCCCGTCCCGACCGGATAGACCAGGAGAGACCGTGGCGCGCGCCAAGAGGACCGACCGGGCCGAGGCCCGACGCCGTTACCGCATCGAGCAGGGGCTCGTCGACGCGGATGGGGCCGAGGAGGCCGGGGCGGTCGATCCCGGCGGCGCCTCGGCGTCTGCCAGCGCTCCGGCACCCGACGGACGGCGAAGCATCAGCGCGGCCTTTCGCGAGGCGTTCCGACCGCTCGACCTGCGCAGCGACCTGCGGGCGCTACCGCAGCTGATCCGCCATCGGGCGTTCTGGATCCCGGTCCTGCTGACGCTGGCGAGCCTCGTGCTGTTCATCGTCATCCGACCGGAAGGCCGGACGGACATCCTGTCGATCATCACGGTGTTCATGTTCCAGTACTTCGTCGTGACCCCGGCGATCGGCGGCGTGTTCATCGCCGGCTTCCTGGCGCCCCGGGCGAGCTGGCTGCTGGGTGTCCTGGTCGGGCTCGTCGCCGCGGCCTGCTACTCGGGCCTCGTGCTCACCGGCTACGTCGGGATCTCACCGACCGCGGATACAGCGGTCCTCGCCCGCGACGTGGTCATCGCGGCGTTCCTGATGTCGCCGATCGTCGGGGCGTTCTTCGCGTCGACCGCGGCCTGGTACCGGCGCTTCCTGTACCTGTCGAACCCGAACCGCGCTCGCCGCGCGGCAGGACCATCAGGCCGCCCCGACGGCCGCACCCGAACACCCGGCGCGAACCAGAAAGCCAGCGCCCGCCGCTGATCCCCGCGGCGCGACGACGTTCGTCGCGGATGGGCGGTCCGGCGAAGGCGGAGCCGAGCACCGGAGCGAGCGCACCCGCCGGTGCGTGAGCGAGGAGCGCAGTGCTCCAACGCCCGCCGGGCCGTCCAGCCGCGACAGCCGAGTTGTCCGTGCGTTACGTAAGCCGGCGCATGCCGGCTTGGCCCATCTGCCGGACGCCGCCTGGCCCCTCCGGCCCGCCGACCTCGGCCGCGGCGTCGGGCAACGCCCGGGCCGCGTGGGCGACGAGGTTGACGACCGAGCCCTCGCGCTGGAGCTCGCCGTCGATGAGCAGCAGGGCGTGGCGACGGACGACGCCACGCAGCCGCTCCCAGGTCGACGGCCAGAGCGTGACGTTGACCATGCCGGTCTCGTCCTCGAGGGCGAGGAACACCGTGCCCTTCGCCGTCATCGGGTGCTGCCGCGTCACGACCAGCCCGCCGACCCGGACCGATCCCGGGCGCCGGTCCGGGAGCGAGGCGTTGGTGACCGCTCCCAGTCGGTCCAGCGCGCCCCGGAACAACCCGACCACCTGCCGTTTGGCATCCACCCCTAGGACCGCATAGGCATCGCCGATCCGCTCCGACTCGGTGATCGGCGGCAGCGGCGGCACGTCGGTCGCCGGGAGGCGCAGGTCCATCGGCCGGCCGGCGGCCGCCCCGCGCTTGCCGGCCGCCCGGCCCAGCGCGCGGACGGTCCGCCCGTCCATCCGGCCGCGTGACGCTCCGGCCACCTCGCGGAGCTGCCACAGCAGCTCCCGGCGCGGCCGACCCAGCGAGTCCATCGCGCCACTCCGGATGAGCCGCTCGAGGACCTCCTCGGGCAGATCGGTCCGCTCGACGATGTCGACCAGGCTCTTGTACGGGCCACGCACCCGCTCGTCGTCGAGCAGCGCCTCGTGCTGCTCGCCGATGCCCTTCACCAGGTGGAGCCCGAGCCGAACCCCCCAGCCCGCGCTCGACGGCGGAGTCCACCGCTCGCGCGCCGCGATCGACGGGACGACGCAGCCCGACGAGACGACCGGGGCCGGCTGGCCGTCCGGTCCGACCCATTCGGTCGTCGTCCGGTAGGCGGAGGCGTTGATGTCGACCGGCAGGACGGCTACGCCGTGGCGCTTGGTGTCGTTGACGAGCACCTCGACCGGGTAGAAGCCCATCGGCTGGGCGTTGATGAGCCCGACCAGGAACTGGGCCGGGTAGAACAGCTTGAGGAACGACGACTCGTAGGCGGTCCGCGCGAACGCCGCGGCATGGCTCTTGGCGAACCCGAACGAGGCGAACGCGGCGACCTGGCGGAACAGCTCTTCGGCGTCCTCCATGACCATCCCGGGCTGGCGCATGGTGCCCTCGACGAACTGCGCGTGGAGCTTCTCCATCTCCCGGCTCGAGCGCCACGTGCCCATCGCCCGCCGGAACCCGTCCGACTCGGCCGGCGAGAACCCGGCGACCTCGATCGCGATGCGCATCACCTGCTCCTGGTAGAGGATCACGCCGAGGGTGTCCCTGAGCACCGGCTCGAGGCTGGGGTGGAGATAGGCGACCGGCTCGATGCCCTGCTTGCGGCGCAGGTACGGGTGGACGGCGTTGCCCTGGATCGGGCCGGGCCGGATGATCGCGACCTCGACCACGAGGTCGTCGAGGCTGCCCGGCCTCGACTTCGGGAGCGTCTGCATCTGGGCCCGGCTCTCGACCTGGAACACCCCGACCGTGTCGGCCGCCCCGAGCATCTCGAAGACCTCGGGGACCTCCTCGGGCAGCCGGTCGAGGTCGAGACAGACCGCGCAGTCGTGCTCGATGAGCTGGCGGGTCTCGTCGATCGCGGCGAGCATGCCGAGTCCGAGCAGGTCGAGCTTGATGAGCTTGAGCGTCTCGACGTCGCGCTTGTCGAACTGGACGACGACCCGGTCGGTCATCGTGGCGTGCTCGAGCGGGGCGATGTCGATGAGCGGGGCGGCAGTCACGAGCATGCCGCCCGAGTGGATCGACAGATGGCGCGGGAAGCCGTCGATGCGGGCGCAGAACTCGAGCCAGCGCTCCCAGTGCGACAGCCCGACGGTGGAACCGCCGCGGGCCTGGGGCGGCGGGTCGACCTCGACCCGGGCCACGGAGTTGCTGTGGGCGCGCGTGTCCGGCGGTGGGTCCCACATGCTGGGGCGCCCGAGTCGATCGGTCTTTCGCGGCGGGGGAAGCGGCATGCCGTGGTCCGGGTCCACCGGCACGGACCCCGGCGCGTGGCCCGGGTAGCCGGTGCCGCGCCCGGCCCGCAGCCAGGCCACGCTCGCCGGGGAGTCCCCAGGTCCGCCCTCGTCGTCGGACGGGCCACCCGGTCGGATCGTGGCGACCGGCGCGAGCGGATCCTCGCGGAACGGCTCGGCCTCCACCTCGTGTCCACCCTCCGCCTCCCGGAGCCAGGCGAACGGTCGTGGTGCGTTCGGGTCCTCCGGTGTCGGCGGCTGGCGCCAGGGCGGGATCTTGCCGACGAGCGGGACCCGCTGCTGCAGCTGGCCCATCCCGTCGACGAGGCCGCGTGCCCCGGCCTGCTCCGCCGCCAGGGCCTCGCCCGGTAGTCCCTCGCCCGTCCGTCGGAAGAACTCGGCGAACCCGCCGTCGGCCTCGAGATCGCGCCGGACCATGACCGAGTCGTACGTCTCGAGTGCCTTGGCGACCCGATCGACGAGCGGCCGCGGGAACCCCAGCGCGTAGCCGACCTCGCGCACCGCCGACCGCGCTCGGTACGTGACGAGGTTGCAGACCATGCCCGTGTGCTCCGGCCCGTAGCGCCGGTAGACGTACTGGATGACCTCCTCGCGGCGCTCCGAGCTGAAATCGATGTCGACGTCCGGGTAGGTCGTCCGGCCCTCGTTGATGAACCGCTCGAACAGGAGGCTGTGGGCGATCGGCTCGACCCGGCTGATGCCGAGGGTGTACGACACGATCGAGCTGGTCGCGCTGCCCCGGCCCTGGGCAGGGATCCCCCGTTCCTTGGCGAACCGCATGAGGTCCCAGCAGATGAGGAAGAACTCGGCGAGGCCGGCCCGCTCGATGACGTCGAGCTCGTGGGCCAGCCGCGTGACGACCTCCGACGTCGTCGGGTGGTACAGCCGACGGGCGCCCGCCCAGCACAGCTCCGACAGGTACGAGAACGGCGTCTCCCCGCTGGGCACCGGGAAGCCCGGGAAGCGGTAGCGCTCGAAGCCGAGGTCGAGCTCGCACGCCGCCGCGACCTCGACCGACGTCGCGATCCCCTCGCGCCAGGCGCTCGCGGTGGCGGGGTCGAAGCCGTCGGCGAGCGCGGCCAGCTCCGCGCCGGACTTCAGGTAGGACTCGCCGTCCGGTCGCCGCAGGTCGGCCAGCGTGTCGAGCGTCCGGCCGTGCCGGATCGCGGCCAGGACGTCGTGGAACTCGCGGTCGTCGGCGGTCGCGTAGTGGACGTCGTTGGTGACCACGACCGGCAGGCCGAGCTCCGCCGCGAGCACGGCCGACTCGGCGACGAGCCAGTCGTCGTCGGGCAGGAGGTGGTGGGACAGCTCGATGAAGAAGCCGCTGGTCGACGGCCCATCGCCGCGTCCGAAGATCGACGCGTATCGTTCCGCGACCGCCCGCGCGCCCGCCCGGTCGCCGACCCGCAGCCGCCGGGCGATCTCCCCGTCGCGACACCCGGACAGCGCCACCACGCCCTCGTGCTCGGTCTCGAGCAGGTCGTGGCGGAAGCGCGGCACGGCCTTGGTCCCGGCCAGGTTGGCCCGCGAGATGAGCCGGCTCAGGCTGCGCCAGCCGGCAGCCGAGCGCGCCAGCAGCACGAGGTGCGGACCGCGGACCCGTTCACTGACGCCGCGGAAGTCCTCCTTGACCGGGTCGCGATGGCCGGGCAGCCGCGCGCGCTCGGGTCGTGGACGGGCGGGTCGACCGTCGCTCGCGACCGGCTCGGCGGGCACGGGCTCGGCGCGCCGGCGACGTGGCCGGCGCCGCGGCGGGATGACGATCCGGTCGTGGTCGGGCGCGGCGGGATCGAGCAGCTCGATCTCCGTCCCGACGATCCCGTGCAGCCCGGCATCTTCCGCGGCACCCATGAACCGGACGGCCCCGTACAGGCCGTTCCGGTCGGTCGCCGCCAGTCCGGTCAGACCGAGCGCGACGGCGCGTTCGACCAGGTCGTCGGCGGGCGACGCCCCGTCGAGGAACGAGAAGTTGGTGTGGGCGTGGAGCTCGGCATACGGGATGGTCGCCACGACGGTCGCTCCGCTCGGGGGCGCATCAGGGGGTTGACGAGTATAGAACAAATGTTCACAGTGCGACATGCGAAACAAACGGTTCGCCTTCGGCGTCTTTGTCGCATGCACGCGCCCATCCACCTCGATCGCCCGATCCGACCGGTCGCCACGACCGCGGTCCGGACGGCCCTCACGGTGGTGGTCGCGCTGCTCTTGATCCTCGTCGTCCTGCCCGCGATGCTCGCGTTCCAGATGGCGTCGATCTAGCACCACATACGTCTCGGCGCCTGGGGGCTCGGGACGATCGTCGGCACCGACTGCGATGGTCGGATCGCCGACCCGCCGGATCGCTGGTGAGCAACGTTCCGGCCACAGGACCCCGTCGCTGGGGGCGACGGGGTCCTGTCCTGTCCGGGGCTAGACTCCCACGATGTCCACGCGACCCCGCCGCCTCCTCCCGATCGCGCCGCTCGTGCTGGCCCTTGCCGCGTGCGGGCCGAGCGGCCCGGTCTCACCAGGCGCCCCGTCCGCCAGCGAAGCGCCGGCCGAGCCCAGCGCCTCGGTGTCAGCCTCGGCCGAGGCTCCTGTCGATCCCTCGAGCGCGGCTCCCGAGACCGGCCAGACCGACACCGACTGGGGCCGCATCTGGGACGCCGTCCCGGCGGCGTTCCCGCGGTACCCGGGCTCGACGCCGGCCGACGACGCGTCGGGCGAGCCGGCCAGCGCCCGCTACGCCGTATCCGGCGGCGACCCGCAGGAGATCGCCAGCTGGATGCAGGACGCGCTGGAGACCGCGACGTTCAGCACGCTCGGTCTGAACGGACCCGAGGAGGACGGTGGCTATGTCCTCGACTCGACGGGCGGTGGCGACTGCATGGTCCAGACGAGGGTCGCGCCGCTCGGCGACGTCACGTTCGTCACGGTCCTGTACGGCTCGGCCTGCCCGGCTGATTGACGCCCGCGCGGGTGTTGCGTGGACGCACCACGAAGCGGCTATGCTGCGCGATGACGGTCGGGCCTGGGGTGTGCTCGACGCTGGGGGAACGTGCCATGCAGTCGACGCGACCGCGCGACATCGGCGCCCTGCTCCTCGCGATCGGGGTGCTGCTCGTCCTCTTCGTGGTGAGCCTGCTGCTCGGGTCGCCGGTTCGCTGACGGGCCTGCGCGACGTCAGTCGTACAGGCGCTCGAGATGCCATGTGCCGGCGATGCGGTCCTGGTAGATGAGCGCGAGCCAGCGCTCTCCGACGACCTTGGCGTAGTCGCGCGCGATCGGGTCGCGCCACCACGTCTCCTCGACCCGCCAGCGATTGCAGATCTCGACCGCCTCGCGCCGCCCGTTCCAGCGGATCGCCACGAGTCGCCCGTCGGCGTCGAGCTCGACGTCGATGCGCGGATGCTCCCGCAGCAACCGGGTCACGCCGGCGACCCGTCCCGGGCATCCCCGTCCAGCCCGACCGTCCGCCACGTCCAGCGCCGCTCCGGCAGCGGCGCCTCGGGGTCGGCCAGGGCCACCCGACCCACCCGGTCCTCGCCGTAGGTCAGCGCCAGCCGGGCGAGCTGCCAGCCGAGTCGCGCCGTGCGCGCGGCCTGTGGCACGAACAACGGCAGTTGCTGCCCGGCGGCCGGGATCGTGCCTCGCAGCTCGAGGTCCAGCCGCTCGACCGCGGCGGACGGAGGCTCCCGCTCGAGCCTCGCGAACAGCAGCCGCTCGACGGCCTCGGCGTCCGCGGTGGGCTCCGGGAAGCGCTGCACGACCTCGATCCGCGGCGACGTCCCGGCCGGCGCGAACGCCAGGTCGAGCTCCAGCGTCAGCACCGCCCGGTCCGCGGCGAGCCCGTGACCGGTGAGCTGCCCGGTGAGCGCGCCGACGAGTCGGTGGAGCACGAACCGGAGCGGCTCGAGGTCCTCGACCGGCGGATCGATCGGCACGGCGAGACCCAGGCGCTCGGTCGCTCGTCGCGACCGGAACGGATCGGTCTCCTGGCCGTTGGCCCGGGCGTGCAACAGCGCGCCCTCGTCGCCGAACCGGGCGATCAGCGCGGTCCGAGGCAGCTCGGCGACCGCGCCGATCCGGCGCAGCCCGAAGCGGGTCAGCCGGGCACGGACGTCGGGGTCGGTGGTCAGCAGGCCCGACGAGCGATCGGCGAGGAACGCGGCCTCGTCGCCGGGCGGGACGGCGATGGACGCCTCGGGCCGGGCGGCCATCGCGGCGATCGTCGCGGCGAAATGCGTGCCGGCGATCCCGACCCGGGGCCGAACCTCGCCCGGGAGCGACCTCGCCACCGCTCCGGCCAGTCGCTCGACGAGCACCGGCTCGGCGCCCCACAACGGCTCGAGCCCGTCGATCCCGACCTCGAACAGCCCGAAGGCCACGTCGAGCGGGTCGGCCGTCCCGGCGAGGCTCGGGCTGGACGCCCCGAGCGCCTCGAACACGGCCTCGGCGGTCCCCCGGTCCGCATCGGGATCGGGGTCGATGAAGGTCGCCTCAGGGACGAGGCGATGCGCGCTCCCCAGCGGCATCCCGCGCCGGACGCCGAGCGCCCGGGCGGTCGGGTCGGCGTCGATGACCGGACCCGGGTCCCACGGCCGGCCGCCCAGCACGAGCGGGCCTGGGAGCGGGCAGGGCTCGGAGCGTCGGGCCAGCGCCAGGTGGAGTGGCAGGTGCGGCAGGAACAGGTGCAGCCGTCGCATGGTGGATCTCGCGATCGGGGGCCTCGTGAACGGGGGCGTGGTCGATGAGGAGGGCCTCGTCGGCGAGACAGGTGTCCCGCTCGCCGCCGTCGGCGTAGAGGATCCGGAGCGTCGCCCGGCGCCCCGGCGGACCGTGCCGGTTGTGCGTGATCAGCGCCTCGGTCCGCTGGCCGACCACGTCGCGTCCCAGCCGGACCCACGACCGACGCGCCAGCTCGAGCCGGATGCCGGTCGACTGGGCGACCGCGGTCGCCAGCCCGCCGGCCAGCCCGGGCGCATCGAGGATCAGCAGCAGCGTCTCGGCGCGCCGCGCGAGTGCCGCGAGCCGATGGAGCCGGTCGGCGACCTTCGGCGGCGTGTCGGTCCTGGCCAGCCGGCCGCCGGGCAGGTCGAGGACGAGCATGTCGACCGAGCGGCCCGCGAGCAGCGAGCCGGCGATCGACAGCCCCTCGTCGAGGCTGGCCGGCGCGATGACGACGAGCCACTCGAGGTCGATCCCGCGGGCGACCGCCTCGACCGGGTCGAAGCTGCGCGACAGGTCGAGCCAGGCCACGACCGAGCCCTGCGCCTGCGCCTCGGCGGCGACCCGCAGGCTGAGCGTGGTCCGGCCGCTCGAGCCCTCGCCGCGGATCGCGACGCTGGCCGACCTCGGCAGGCCGCCCGGTCCGAGGATCGCGTCGAGCGCGGCGAAGCCGGTGTGGATGACGCGATCGTCGGGTCGGGGGTCGGACCGTGGCTGGAGATCGTCGACCTCCGCCGGCTCCGCCAGGGCCAGCGCGCCGACGACCCCGGGAGCTGCGGCACCCCACCGGGCCCGGAGGCCCGCGACAGCGGCGTCCACATCACCACGACCGGTCGACATCGGACGCCCATACTAGAACAGATGTTCTAGTCGGACAAGATGGAAAACGCCCGTCACCGGATCGACACCGCCACCCCCTAGCATCGGCCTACGATGCTGCCCATGCCGTCCGCGCCCGCCGACCCGGCGATCCCCGCTGCGCCGATCCTCGTCGTCGACGACGACGCCAAGATCGTCCGGCTCGTCCGGACCTACCTCGAGCGTGACGGGTTCAGCGTCGTGACCGCCGCGGACGGGCCCGGCGCCCTCGACGCGATCGAGACGCACGCGCCAGCGCTCGTCGTGCTCGACCTGATGCTGCCCGAGCTGGACGGGCGGGCCGTCATCCGCGCGGTCCGCCGCGACGACGAGGCGGGGCGCACGCCGATCCTCGTGCTGTCCGCGCGGAGCTCGACCATCGACCGCATCGCCGGGCTCGAGGATGGCGCCGACGACTACCTGCCCAAGCCATTCTCACCGGCCGAGCTGGTGCTGCGGGTCAAGTCGATCCTCCGGCGGAGCGGCAGCCTCACGGCCGGCCAGCCGGAGCGGTCGTCGTCGGTGCTGCGTCATGGCGATCTGACGATCGACGCGGAGCGACATGAGGTCCGTCGAGGCGAAACCGCGATCGACCTGACCCGGGTCGAGTTCAAGCTGCTCTCGACGATCCTCGCCGCCGACGGCCGTGTCCTGTCGCGCGACCAGCTCCTCGACGCGATCTACGGCCACGAGTCGGCCGACATCCTCGATCGCACGATCGACGTCCACATCCGCCGGCTTCGGGACAAGCTCGACGACGATCCCGACGCGCCGCGTTACGTGCAGACGGTCCGGGGCGTCGGGTACCGGGCCGCCCGGACGTGATCGGCCGCGGCATCGCGGCGCGCATCGCGCTGGCGGCCATCGCCAGCGCCGCGGTCGGCCTGGTGATCCTCGGCATCGGCGTGGCCGTCATCGGGGCGGACGCGTTCACCGCGCTGATGATGGAGGCGGGCAATTCGGCCGAGCACGCGCGGGACATGTACGACGACTCGGTCACCAGGGTGGTCCTGACGGCGTCGATCGTCGCGGTCATCGCGAGCGTCGGCCTGGCGATCGTCCTCGCGCGGATGCTCGCCAGGCCGCTGGCGGAGATCGGCGGAGCCGCCCGGCGGATCGCCGACGGCGACTACGCCGCGCGCGTCCCGCGCGAGGGACCCGAGGAGGTCGCCAGCCTCGCCGATTCGTTCAACCAGATGGCGGCCTCGCTCGAGCGTCAGGAAGCGATGCGGCGTGACTTCATCGCCAACGCCGCGCACGAGCTGCGCACGCCGCTGACCAACCTGCAGGGCTATCTCGAAGCGCTGCGCGACGGCGTCATCGAAGCCGACGCGGCGACGTACGAGTCGCTCCACGAGGAGGCCGACCGGCTGGTCCGCCTCTCGCGCTCGCTCGATGCGCTCGCCGAGGGCGACGCCGGCGCGAGCCCGGTGCGACTCGTCGAGCTCGACCTGACCGCGAGCGATCCGGTCGGCGCTCGAGCTTGCGGCGCCATCGATCGAGCGGGCCGGGCTTCGCCTCCATGACGATCTTCCGGACGCGCTGCCCGCCCGCGCCGACCCGGACCGGCTCGCCCAGGTCCTCGCGAACCTGCTGTCGAACGCCGTTCGCTACACGCCGCGCGGCGGCGTCGTGACGGTCCGAGCCGAGCGTCGCCCGGCCGACGTGCTGGTGTCGGTGTCGAACACCGGTGAGGGCATCCCGCCCGAGGACCTCGAGCGGGTGTTCGAACGGTTCTACCGGGTCGAGAAGTCGCGCGACCGGGCGCGCGGCGGTGCCGGCATCGGCCTGGCCATCGTCAAGCAGCTGGTCGAGTCGTCCGGTGGGCGCGTCGGCGCCGAGTCGGGCGACGGTCAGACGCGCTTCTGGTTCAGCTTGCCCGCCTGAAGGGCCGACGACCGATCAAGGCAGCCCGATCGCGATCATCCCCAGCAGGATCGCGGACATGCCCAGCCACTGGACCGGGCGGAGCCGTTCGCCGAGCAGGGCGACGGCGGCGATGATCGTCACCGCCGGCCCGAACGAGGACGCGAGACCGACGAGCCAGGTCTCGGCGTGCTCGAGCCCGTACGCGAACAGCATCAGGCCGATGATGTCGAGCGTGCCGGCCAGGACGACCGCAGCGGCCACCCTCGGCTCGATGCTCCTGCCGCTCACGTCACCGTCGTCGCCATCGATCATCGGCGCGGCGAGGCGCCTGAGGGCGGTCGTCGCGAGCGCCAGGATGATGATCGATGCGAGGGCGTTGACGGCCCGCGCGACCATCAGCACCTGCAGCCACGGCGCGCGATCGATGACGATGTCGCTGGCGATCGTCATCGTCGCGAAGAGGATCAGCGCCACGACGGCGAAGACGACGCCCGGGCTCGCGAACTTCACGCCACGCAGGCCGCCATCGAAGGCGATGCCGGTCAGCACGACGCCGACGGTGGCGAGCGTGGCACCGAGGGCCTGGAGCGGCGACAGCGCTTCCCCGCGCAGGACCACCGCCAGCACGACGGTGAGGCCGCCGTACGCTGACACCATCCCGCTGACCACGGCGATCGGGCCGATCCGCAGACCGGTGAAGTAGGACAGGTACGCGCCCGCCCCGGCCAGCCCGACGAGACCGCCACCGACGAGGACGAACGGGTCGGTCGGCACTGGCGTGCTCGTGACGACGGCCACCAGCCAGATCAGCAGCGCCCCGACGATCTGCATCCCGCTCGTGACCCGGAGGCTGCCGATGCGGCGGCTCGCGAGTGCCGAGAAGAGGTCGAGCGTGCCCCAGCACACGGCAGCGCCAAGACCGGTCAGCAGGCCGAGGGACATCGGCGGAGCCTAGAGTGGCGAGGCCTCGCGCGGCTCCCCGTCGCGTGGCCCGGGACGAGCGCTCGAGCGGGTCCGGAGGGGGCCTCGTGCTACACTCGAACGCCCGTGGGGATGTAGCTCAGCTGGGAGAGCACCGCGTTCGCATCGCGGGGGTCAGGGGTTCGAGTCCCCTCATCTCCACCACCTCATGTCACGGTCCGAGGTCACGGATCGGAGGACCCTCGTGTCGATCGTCGCCGCGGGACTCGTCGCGCTCGTCGCGCTGATCCACGTCTACATCCTGGTCCTCGAGATGTTCCTCTGGCGCACCTCGCGCGGCCGGCAGGCGTTCGGGACGACGCCCGAGCAGGCCGACACGATGGCCACGCTGGCCGCGAACCAGGGGTTATACAACGGGTTCCTCGCGGCGGGTCTCGGCCTGAGCCTGGTGATCCCGGAGCCGAGCGCCCTCTACTTCAAGGTGTTCTTCCTGGGGTGCGTGATCATCGCAGGCTCGTACGGCGGCCTGACGGTCTCGCGGCGGATCCTGGTCGTCCAGGCGCTGCCCGCCGCGCTCGCGCTGGTGGCCGTCCTCCTCGCCCGGTGATGCGGGAGCGATCCGCGTGCTGACCACGATGCGGGCGCGCGACCCAAAGGAGCCGCATCGAGCCTCGACGCCGCTCGAGCTCCTCTTTGACCTGACGTTCGTGGTGGCGGTGGCGGCCGTGGTGCCCGAGCTCGCCCACGCGATCGTCGACGACCATCCCGTCGATGGGATCGTGGGGTACCTGCTCATCTTCTTCGGCATCTGGTGGGCGTGGATGAACTTCACCTGGTTCGCATCCGCGTTCGACTGCGACGACGCGCTCTATCGCGTCCTGACGATGGTCCAGATGGCCGGCGTCCTCGTGCTCGCGGCAGGCGTGGGTCCGGCGTTCCAGGACGGTCAGTTCGCGACCGCGGTCGCCGGATACGTGCTGATGCGGATAGCCCTGGTGGCGCAATGGCTGCGCGTCGCCCGATCCGTGCCGGAGTATCGGGAGACGGCGCTGCGATTCGCGGTCCCCATCGCCGCGGTCCAGCTGCTGTGGATCGCCCGGCTCGCGCTGCCTACTGCAGTGTCCGTGGTGACCTTCGTCGCGCTTGGGATCGTCGAGCTGCTGATCCCCGTGTGGGCGGAGCGACGGCACATGACGCCGTGGCATCCCCATCACATCGCCGAGCGGTACGGGTTGTTCACGATCATCGTTCTGGGCGAGAGCGTGCTCGCGGCGACGACCGCGTTCGTCGCTGCCAAGACGGCGTCGGGGCTCTCGTTCGATCTCACGATCGCTGCCATCGCCGCGCTCGTGCTGCTGTTCGCGTGCTGGTGGCTGTACTTCCTCGACTCGGACGCCCCCAAGCTGGAAGCCCGCCGCGATCTGAGGTTCATCTGGGGCTACGGGCACTTCTTCGTGTTCGCCGCGCTTGCGGCGATCGGTGCCGGGATCGAGGTGACCGTGGAGGCGATCACGCACGAAGTCGCCGCGTCACGGTTCCTGGTCGGCTACAGCGTCGCGGTCCCGCTGGCGATCTTCCTCGCCGCTCGATACGCGCTCTACGTGCAGATCGGCGGCAGCCGGCTCGCCCGGAGAGAGCTGATCGCCGCCGAGATCGCGATCGTGCTGGCCATCCCGCTCGCGAGTGTCGTGCTGTCGCCGGCGTGGGTGCTGGCGTCGCTCGCCGCCGCAGCCGCGGGCCTGGTGGCATTCAAGTCGATGCAGTTCGGTCTGGTGAGTGCGGATGCAGTCGCCGATACGCCCCGGGTGAGCGGCCATCATCAGGATGGCCGGCATGAAGGCAGCCAAGTGCCGGAAGGCGGAACGACGATCCCATCGCAAGGCCACTCGGGGCGCGCGGCGGACTGACGGGCTCACGCTCCACCCGCTCGGCGGCACCATGGACCCGGACCTCGTGGAGCAGCTGCTCGGCGCCTTCCGGGGCTTCGACCCGACCGGGCCGTGGTCGGCCATCGCGCCGCGGATCGTGCCGGTCCTCAAGCGACGACACCACCCCTACCCGCCCGACATCGCGCCCCTCCACCTGCTCGTCCCACCGGGCGTCTGGACGGGGTTCGGGATCGATCTCGGCCCGGCGTTCTCACATGTGAGCCAGGCCCTCCTCGACGGCTGGGACGTCGACCATGCGACGCTGCTCGGCACGGCCCTCGCGAACCTCGCCGAGCTGGTGCGGCACGAGCCGCCGGTCATCGAGTCGTTCCCGCTCGGGGGCGTCGACGTCACGGCGGTCCAGGGCCAGGGCTGGGGCTCGTCGCTGATCCTCGCGCCGGAGCTGCTGGCACCGATCCTCGGACCGACGCCACGGCTGCTGATGACCCCGGTCAGGAACACCCTCGTCGCGTTGCCCGACGACGTCGCCGACGACCTCGCCTTCGACCTGTGGGAGGCGATCGCCCACGGTGCGCACGACGAGCTCGACGTCGATCCGCTGCGCTGGACGGGCGCGACTGTCGCGCTCATCGGCGCGCCGGATCGCGGGCTGCCGAACTAGGTCGTCGCCAGGGCGCGATGGAGCTCGGTCGCGTGGTCGTGGAGCCAGCGTCGCCAGGTCCGGTGGTCGGGTCGACGGCTGGCGACCAGCGCCCAGAACCGCGGGCCGTGGCCGAATACCCGGAGGTGGGCGAGCTCGTGGCACACGACCGTCTCGAGTGCCTCGGGCGGGGCCAGGACCAGCCGCCATGAGAAGGACAGGCGACCGGTCCGCGAGGCACTCCCCCAGCGGGTGCGTGGGTCGCGCAGCGTGACGCCGGACGGACTGACGCCGAGGGCCGCCGCGTGCTCGGCGACCGCGGCGTCGATGGCGCGGCGCGCTTCCTCGCGCAGCCACCGCTCCAGGATCGCGGCATCAGGGCGCCGGTCGCGGGCGACCCGGTGGACGACCAGCTCGTCATCGAAGGCGACCACGTCCGAGCGCCGAGTGCCGGACACCGCGGGCACGACCCGGATCCGCTGCAGGTCGCCCCGGAACGGGACGACGCCACCGTCGCGGGCGCCGCCGCGGGCCGCGAGCCGGGTGGCGAGCGCGGCCTGCTCGTCCAGGTGTCGACGGACCCACCCCTCGCGCTCGGCCAGGAACGCCACGGCCCGCCGCTCGCCGTCGCGTCGCGCCGCACGGGTCGCGGGGAGGGTCACGATCACGCCCCGGTCGGGGTGGATGACCACCCGCAGCGTCCGTGCCCGCGGCGAGTGCCGGAGCGTGAACGGCAGCGGGCCACCGGGCAGGTCGGCGATGGCCGGCGCCTCCATCGCCCCGCCGCCGGGTGGTCGGCTCACGCGTCCCGCCGCAGCAGGCGTCCCGGGCGCTCCCCGGTCTCCGCACCGCCGTCGACCGCGATGCGGCCGTTGACGATGACGTGCTCGATGCCGGTCGGGTGTCGACTCGGCGCCTCGTACGTGGCCGCGTCAGCGACCGTCGCGGGATCGACGACGACGATGTCCGCGAACGCCCCCTCGCGAAGCACGCCGCGGTCGCGCAGACCGAGGCGGGCGGCCGGCACCGATGTGAGCTTCGCGACCGCCGCCTCCAGCGTCAGCGTCGCGCGATCGCGGACGTACGTCCCGAGCACCCGGGCGGTGCTGCCGTATGTTCGCGGGTGCGGCCGGCCGGCGTCGAGGACCGCGTGGCCCGGCCGCCGGCCGGATGCGTCGGTGCACACCGCGATCCACGGGACGGCCATGATCGTGTCGACATCCTCGTCGGTCATGCAGTCGATCACGACCGCCACGTCCATCCGGTCGTCGACCAGCGCGTCGAAGGCGACGTCGGCCGGGTCGGTGCCGAGGGCATCGCCGAGCTCCGCCAGCGACCGGCCCGACCAGTCCGGGTGGCTCGACGCCCAGGAGATGCGGATCCCGTCCCAGCCGGGGTCGCGGCCGACGTTCTCCCAGCCCGAGATCCCGCGCTCGATCTCGGTCCGGACGCGGTCGCGGACATCGCGGTCGCCGAGCGCCGCGACCGCCGCCTCGATGCCGAGACCGAGCAGCGCCGGCGGCAGGATCGTGGTGAGCGTCGTCGCCGCCGCCGTGTACGGGTACTGGTCGGCCCCGACGTCGAGGCCGTCCGCGCGAGCACGTTCGAGCACGGCGATCGCCTCGGCCGCCCGGCCCTGGACCTGGCGCGATGCGCACTTGAGGTGCGACACCTGGAGCCGCGGTGCGACGACGCCTGCTTCGGCGGCGGAGCGCACGGTCCCGATCGCCTCGTCGAGCGCCTCGAACAGGCCGTCGGCCTCGTTGCGCAGGTGCGAGGCATACAGGCCGCCCCGCCGGGTCGCGGTCGTGGCGAGGGCTCGCACCTCCGCCGCATCCGCATGCAGGCCCGGCGCGTAGATCAACCCGGACGACAGCCCGGTCGCACCGGCATCCATGGCCGCCTCGACCTCACGGACCATCGCCTCGCGTTCCGGTCCCGTGGCCACCCGACCCTCGGCGCCCATGACCGACGCCCGGACGGTCCCGTGCCCCACCAGGAACGCGACGTTCGGACCGAGCGGCTCCGCCTCGACCGCGTCGAGATACTCCCCGAACGTGCCCCAGCGCGCGACCAGCTCGTGCGGTCGCAGCGCCAGCTCGACCACCTCGCGTCCCGCATCGGTGATCGGCGCCAGCGACTCGCCGCAGTTGCCCGACAGCTGCGTCGTGAAGCCCTGGCGGAGGTGGCTCGCCAGCGCCCCATCAAGGAACAGCGAACCGTCGGAGTGGCCATGCGGGTCGATGAACCCCGGAGTCACGACCAGACCGGACGCGTCGATGGTGCGGGCCGCGCCATCGACCGGCGCGAGGTCGCCGACCGCAAGCACGCGATCCCCGAGGATCCCGACGTCGGCGGGCCGACCCGGCGTCCCGGTGCCGTCCACGACCGTGCCGCCCCGGATGAGCAGGTCGAAGGCCGTCACATCCCGATGATGCCATCCCGCACCGGCCATCGCGCCGGGCCCGACCGGCCCGGATGCTACAATCCGCGCTCCGTGGGGCTATAGCTCAGCTGGAAGAGCACCTGCATGGCATGCAGGGGGTCCGGGGTTCGAGTCCCCGTAGCTCCACCAGTCTGACGAGACCGCCGATCATCACCCCTCGCCGACGGCGGGGGGTGTTCCATACCCGGCCGAACGAGGGCCCGAACCGTCGTGACCGAGACCGCCGACAGCCGAATCCGGGTCGAGCGCTACGACCCCGCCGCCATCGAGCCGCGCTGGCAGGCGCGCTGGGATGAGCTCGAGCTGTACCGGACGGACCTCGGCGACACGCGCGACCGCTACTACCTGTTGACGATGTACCCCTACCCGTCCGGCGACATCCACATCGGGCACTGGTACATCAAGACGCCGACCGACGCGCTCGCCCGGTTCCGGCGGATGCACGGCAAGAACGTGTTCCTGCCGATCGGCTTCGATGCCTTCGGGCTGCCCGCCGAGAACGCCGCGATCCGGAACCGGATCAACCCGCGCGACTGGACGATGTCGAACATCGACAACATGCGCCGCCAGCTGCGGCGGATGGGCGCGACGTTCGACTGGAGCGCCGAGGTCGTCACCTGCGATCCGGACTACTACCGCTGGAACCAGTGGTTCTTCCTCCAGTTCCTGAAGGCGGGCCTGGCCTACCGGGCGAAGTCGGCGGTCGACTGGTGCCCCAACGACGGGACGCTTGCGCGCGAGCAGGTCGAGGGCGCGGACCGACACTGCTGGCGGTGCGGTGCGAAGGTCGAGAAGCGTGAGCTCGACCAGTGGTACCTGCGCGTCACCAAGTACGCGGACGAGCTGCTCGACTTCAGCGAGATCCAGTTCCCGGAGCCCGTCCGGATCATGCAGACCAACTGGATCGGCCGCTCCGAGGGCGGCGAGATCCTGTTCGAGACCGCGCCCGCCGACCATCACGCCGGCGGTGCGGAGCTGCGCGTCTTCACGACCCGGCCGGACACGCTGTTCGGTGCCACGTTCATGGTGCTCGCCCCCGAGCATCCGCTCGTCGAGGAGCTCACGGCGCCGGAGCGCCGGGCGGAGGTCGAGGCGTACGTCGCGCGTGCCGAGACCGAGACCGAGATCGACCGCCTCTCGACCGAGCGCGAGAAGACCGGCATCGCCATCGGTGCGGACGCGATCAACCCGGTCAACGGCGAGCGGATCCCGATCTTCGTGGCCGACTACGTGCTCGGTGGCTACGGCACCGGGGCGATCATGGCCGTCCCCGCCCACGATGAGCGCGACTACGCGTTCGCCAAGGCGTTCGGGCTGCCGATCCGCCGTGTCGTGGCCCCGCCGGGCGAGGCCGACGTCGATCTCGGCGAGGCGTACCTGGCGCACGCCGAGGGCGAGATCCTCGTTGACAGCGGCGAGTTCAGCGGGCTCCCCGCCGACGAGGGCGGGCGGCGGATCGTCGCTTGGCTCGACGAGCGCGGGAAGGGCACGCCGGCGGTCACGTACCGGCTGCGCGACTGGCTGATCAGCCGTCAACGCTACTGGGGCACGCCGATCCCGGTCATCCACTGCGAGCGCTGCGGGATCGTGCCGGTGCCCGACGACGACCTGCCGGTGCTCCTGCCCGACACCGTCGACTACGCCGGCAGCGGCGTGAACCCGCTGACCCGGGATTCGGCGTTCCTGGACGTGGCGTGCCCGTCGTGCGCCGGCCCGGCCAGGCGCGAGACCGACACGATGGACACCTTCATCGACTCGTCCTGGTACTGGTATCGGTACCTGTCGCCGCACAAGCCGGACGGCCCGATCGACCCGGACATGGTCGAGACGTGGACGCCGGTCGAGCAGTACACGGGCGGTGCGGAGCATGCCGTGATGCACCTGCTGTACGCGCGCGAGTTCACGAAGATGATGCGCGACGTCGGGCTCGTCCAGCAGAACGAGCCGTGGAAGCGGGTGTTCAACCAGGGCCAGATCCTCGGCGCCGACGGCGAGCGCATGTCGAAGTCCCGCGGCAACGTCCAGGACCCGGACGAGCTCGTCGAGCGATACGGCGCCGACACGGTCCGCCTGTTCCTGATGTTCATGGGTCCGTGGGACCAGGGCGGCCCGTGGAGCCCGAGCGGCATCGGCGGCGTCCACCGGTTCCTCAACCGGGTCTGGACGCTGACGCTCGACCCGCACGGTCGGGAGCCGGGCGACCCGGCATCGGGCAGCCTGCCACCGGGCGAGAGCGCCGCCGACGCCGCGGCCGCCATCCGGGCGGCGGCGCATCGGACGCTGCGCGACGTGACGGAGGACTACGAGGGCTTCCGGTTCAACACGATGCTCGCCAAGCTCATGGAGCTCTCGAACACCTTGTACCGCTATCGCGGGACCGAGGTCGCCGGGGATGACGAGTGGGACGAGGCGATCCGCCTGCTGCTGCTGATGCTGGCACCGGCGGCCCCGCACGTCACCGAGGAGCTGTGGTCTCGGCGCGCCGAGGCGGCCGGTCGCGACTGGACATCCATCCACGCCGAGACGTGGCCGGTCGTCGACGAGTCGGCCGTGGTGGTGTCCATCCGCGAGGTGCCCGTCCAGGTCAACGGCAAGCTGCGCAGCCGGGTGTTCGTCGGCGCCGACGCGACCCCGCAGGACATCGAGACGGAGGTCCTCGCCGACCCGAAGGTGACGGCTATCCTCGCCGGGCGCGCACCGGACCGGATCGTCATCGCCGGCGGCGGCAAGCTCGTGAACATCGTCTTGCGCGACGCCTGACGGGCGGACGACCGCACCGCTCGACCCCCGACCACCCCTATCCTCACCGATAATGGTGCCAGGCGGCACCAAACCGCTTGCCTTTCGCAACTTCGAGATTGACGCGCTCTCGGGTGCACCCGATGGTTCGTTGACGAATGCCCAGCGTCGACCCGGGGGGAGTCGCGCGACCCGGAGGAGGAACCCGATGACCGCGACAGACGAACGCTATGCCATCGAGCGTGCGAAGTGGGATGCCCACGCCGGAACGACGACCGAGCCGATCGTCCTGCCGGCGCCAGGGACGGACTTCGTCGCGTACGCGAAGACCGATGCGCTGCTGCCGGGAGTGACCGACTTCCTCGGCGACCTGCGCGACAAGCAGGTCATCGAGTACGGCTGCGGGATGGGCAAGCTGACCGTCCTCCTGGCGCTCAGTGGCGCCCAGGTCTCGGCGTTCGATCTGTCGGAGCGGAGCATCGAGGTGGCGCGAGAACGGGCCCGGATGCTCGGGGTCAACAACCAGATCGACTTCCGGGTCGCGCCGGGCGAGCAGCTCCCCTTCGACGATGCGAGCTTCGACCTCGCGTTCGGGAAGGCGGTGCTCCACCATCTCGACCCGGTGGCCGGCGCGAGCGAGCTGGCCCGGGTCCTCCGGCCCGGCGCGCGGGCGGCGTTCTCAGAGCCGCTCGGCACGAACCCGATCGTCCGGCTGGCGCGCGACTATGTGCCGTATCCGCACAAGCACGAGCGGGGCGCCGACATCCCGCTCCGGCCCGAGGACATCGATGCGTGGATGGCGCCGTTCGCGTCCTCGCAGATCCGGGGCGTGCAGATCTTCAGCATGATCGAGCGCGGGTTCGGCCATGGCACGAAGATCCCGGTGCTGCGCGAGTTCGACCGGCTGCTGCTCAAGCGCTGGCCGGAGCTCTGGCCGTTGTGCCGCTACGCGGTGCTGACGCTCACTCGCTAGGTCATATCGGCGGGGCGGCCTCGATCGTCGCCCCCGCCTCCGCCTCGGTCGCCGCCTTCGAGCGCGCCCGGTGGCGGGCGGCCTTGGCGCGGTTGCCGCACGTGGCCATGTCGCACCAGCGCCGGCGCCCCGTGCGCGAGGTGTCGTAGAAGACCCACAGGCAACGGTCGTTGTCGCACACCTTGATCCGGTCCGGATCGCCGCTGGTCAGCTCTGTCACGAGCGGATCGCACAGGCGGGCGAGCGCGTCGTCGACCGGGTCGCCGACGTGGCGGTGGTCGACCGCCACGCAGCCGTCGGTCGAGGGCACGAGCTCGATGACCTGGCGCGCGTGGAGCGCCCGGTTCACGGTGTCGAGGGCGGCCTTCGTCGGCGGACGGTGCTCGGTGATCGCGTCGGCCACCTCACGCAGCGCGCCGCGGACGGCGTGGATGCGGGCCAGCTCGCGTGCGGCGCTGTCCGTGTCGGCTTCAGCCTGGTGGCCCAGCCGATCGGCTCCCTCGCCGTGGATCACCCCGCGCTCCACGAACCAGGACAGCGCGTCGCCGAGCGTCGGCAGGCGTTCGAGCGGGAAACCGTTCTCGAGGTCGTCGGTGTTCAGGAAGTCGAACGTGTCCTCGATGTCGACTTCGTGCGCGTGGTGGCTTCTGGGCACGAATGCCCCGTTGGCTTTGTTCATGTCATAACCACTTTAGACCTATTGACAGGTTACGCGCAAGGGGCTACAGTACGACTAGTAACCGATAAGAAGCCAGAAACGGGTTACACAAGTCCACAGGAGGACCGAACATGGAAGCCATCGTCATGCTCGTGGTCCTGGTCATCGGCTTCACCGGCCTGGGCCTCGGCTCCGTCCGCTACGGAGTGGACTCGCGATCTCAGATCCCCGATACCCACGTCCGCTAGACCACCGACCATCCCCGAGGAGGATCCTGTGCATTCCTACTACACCCTGATCGCGCTGGATCTCGCGAACGACCGTTCGCGCGAGTTGGACCAGCGCCGGCTCGAGCGTCTGGCCCGCGACGGCCAGGCGGAATACGACTGGCTCCCGAGTGAGGGTCGACCGTCCGCCCTTCGGCGTGGGCTCGCCCGCGTCACGGCGGCGATCAGCCTCGGCGCTGCCGCGGCGACCCGTCGACTCGACGATCGCCTCGCCGACGACCTCGGCCGCAGTATCGCCGTCGCGGACTAGCCGATCACCTTCGCTTCCCGACCGCGACGAGCGCCTGCCCCTCCCGGCAGGCGCTCTTCGATTCCGGAGGCATGGCGCGTCGGGGCCGCACGCCGTGCACCAGACTCACAGTCCCGTTTTCCGACCGAACACTCGCGGATCGAGTCCCTCGGGGCCGAAGCGTGACTCACAGTCCCGAGTCGGAGCCGGGCGGGTCGGCCGCCCGTGCTTCGGCTCGAAAACGCGACTCACGGTCGCGTAGGCTGCGCGGATGACGACGTCGACCACGGCCGTCTCCTGGGGACCGGATCGGATCGACCTGTTCACCGTCGCCGACGACCGGACGCTGGAGCATCGCTCGTTCGACGGCAGCCGCTGGTCCGAGCCGGAGTCGCTGGGCGGACGGCTCGCGTCGGCGCCGGCCGCGACGGCGTGGGGCGTCGACGAGCTCCAGGTGTTCGCGATCTTCGACGACGGCCAGCTGTGGAACCGCTACTGGGATGGCACCTCGTGGCACGAGTGGGAACCGATGGGCGGGGAGCTGACGGGAAGTCCGGCCGCGTCGTCGTCGGGCGCCGACCGGATCGACGTCTTCGCCCCCGGCCGCGACGGCCGGGTGTGGCACCGCTGGTGGGACGGCACTCGCTGGGTCGACTGGGAGCGCTTCTGAACGTGGCCTGCCGACATCGTTCCGCTGACGGGTCGCCAAGTAAGCCGCAGCTAAGAGCCCCTCGCTAAGGTCCGATCCAGACGTCCCGCCGCGTCGGAAGTGCCCCCGACATGACGGGACGTCGCACATCCTGCGGCGTCCCCCATCCTGGATCCGCCCGCCGCGGAGCGTGCACATGGAGCCGAGCGCGACCCCGCCGTGGCGGGTGCTGGAGGAACCGGCAGGCACGGCGTCCGGCGGGAGGCCCCGTGCGGACCACGCCGGTGCCGAGCCCGACGGCGACCCCGGTCGCCATCGCGAAGCTCGTCGCGATCGGCGGCGGCGCGATCGCCTGTGCTGCCGTGGCCATCGTGCTGGCCCTCGGGACCGGCGACGGCAGCCTCCGCGTGGACGGCGGGTCGCCGCTGGCGGTCGGCAGCGACGACGTCCCGATCTCGTCCGGGACCATCGCCGGCCAGGAGCTGGTCGTGGAGATCGTCGGCGCCGTCCCGGTGCCGGGCGTCTACAGCCTGCCCGTCGGATCGCGCCTGGCTGACCTGGTCCGCGTGGCCGGTGGCTACGGGCCACGCGTCGACACCGCCCGGGCGGAGCAGGAGCTCAACCTCGCCGCGCCGCTGCGCGACGGCGACCACATCCGCGTCCCGTCGAGGGACGACGTCGCCACTGCCCCGTCGGGCGCCGCAGCGACTGGTAGCCGGGGCGGCGGCGCCCTCGTCGACCTGAACCGCGCGACGCAGACGGAGCTCGAGACGCTGCCGGGCGTCGGTCCGGCGACGGCGTCCAAGATCATCGCGGCTCGCGAGGAGGCACCATTCACGGCGGTCGAGGAGCTGCGGTCTCGCGGCGTGCTCGGCGAGAAGACCTTCGAGAACCTCCGCGCGCTCGTCACGGTCGGCTAGGTGCCGCGCAGCGGTTGGCTGGCCGTCGGGGCCGCCATCGGTGCCGCTGTCGTCGCGGCGGACGATCGGCGGGTGGTGGCGATCGCCCTGGCCGTCGCGGCAGCGGCGTTGTCGGTCACCGTTGCCGCACGCGCCGCCTACCGCCACAGGGCGGTGGCGCTGTGCGCCGGAGTGGTCATCGTCGTGCTCCGGGGCGTCCTCGGTCCGGCCCCCGTCCCGTTCGACGGCAACCCGGACGGATCGGGGCCATGGGCGATGGTCGTCGAGGGCGTCGGTCCGCCGCGCGACGGTCGGCAGGTCGCGACGCTCCGGACGGCCGACGAGGGCGTGGCCAGCTTCCGGCTGGCCGCGACCATGCCCCGCTACCCGCCGGTCGGCCCGGGCGATCTCGTCGAGGTCGGCGGGCGCGTGCGCGAACGTCCGGACAGCCCCTACGGGCAGTACCTCGATCGGATCGGGGCGTGGGGCACGCTCGACGCCCGCACGCTCGAGCTGCGCGGACGGCGATCGGATCTTGCCAGCGGACTCGAGTCGGCGAGGCGCGCCGCGGGCGACGTCCTGACCCGCGTCCTCCCCGAGCCCGAGGCCGGTCTCGCGGCCGGGATCCTGATCGGGCTCCGCGACCGGGTCGACCGCGGTGTCGCCACAGCATTCACGACCGCCGGCGTCAGCCACGTCGTGGCCATCTCCGGCTGGAACATCGCGATCGTGGCCGCGGCCGTCGCGGCGGTCGGCGGCCGGTTCGGCCGGCGCCGCCGATCGGTCATCACCGCCATCGCGATCGCGGCCTATGTCGCCTTCGCCGGCGCCTCGCCGTCGGTCCTGCGCGCCGGAGCGATGGCCGGCGTCGTCCTGCTTGCCCGCGAGAGCGGTCGCGCCGGTCGAGCGGCCGCGGCCCTCGGATGGGCGGCCGCGCTCCTGCTCCTGGTCGACCCTCGACTCATCGCCGATGCCGGCTTCCAGCTCTCGACGCTGGCGACGGCAGGGCTGATCGCATGGGCCAGCCCGATCACCGATCGACTCGACCGCCGGAGCGGAGGGCGGCTGCCGCGCTGGCTGGGCGAGAGCCTGGGCGTCTCGCTCGCGGCACAGGCGGCCACGCTCCCGGTCGTCCTGGCGACGTTCGGCCGGCTGGCCGTGGTCGCTCCGGCGGTCAACCTGGTGGTCGTGCCGCTGGTGGCGCCAGCGATGGCGGCGGGACTGGTCGCGCTCGCCGGTGGTGCGCTGGTGGCGGCGGGTGCGCCGTCCGGCATCGGCATCGCCCTCGCGGCACCCGGCTGGGTGGCGCTGCGGTCGATCATCGTGATCGTCGACGTCGCTGCGGGGCTGCCGATGGCAAGCGTCGCGTTCGACGCGCCGGCCGGGCTCGGCCTGGCCGTCGGATCCACGGTGATCGCCGCGACATGGATCGTCTGGCGAAGGCGCCGACGACCAACAGGCTCGCGACCGGCGTCGGACCGCCCACGGGACGCCAACAGAGCCGCGCGGTCGATGCCGATGCGCGTCGCGACCGGTGCGCTCATCGTCGCCGTTGCGGTCGTCGGTGGCGTCGCGGCCAGCCGGCCGGCCGGGATCGCCCGGGTGACGGTCCTCGACGTCGGGCAAGGCGACGCGATCCTGATCGAAGGGTCGCGCGGTGGTCGGCTGCTCGTCGATGGCGGCCCCGACCCCGATCGACTGCTGGTCGAGCTCGATCGGCTGATCCCGGCGTGGGACCGGCGCATCGACGCGCTCGTCCTGAGCCACCCCCATGAGGACCATGTCGCCGGGTTGGCGCTGCTGCTCGACCGCTACCGCATCGGTCGCGTGTTCGAGCCGGGCATGCGCGGACCCGGACCCGGCTACGCGGCGTGGCTCGACCGGATCGGTCGGCGCGACGCGGCGCTGCGCCTGTCGCTCGCGGCCGGCGATCGGCTCGCCGTCGACGAGATCGGACTCCGCGTCCTGTGGCCGATCCGGGGTCAGGTGCCGGCCGAACCACCGGACACCGGCACGGGCATCAACAACGTCTCGGTCGTGATGCTCGGGACCATCGGGGAGCGGCGCTTCCTGCTGGCGGGCGACGTCGAAGAGGAGGTCGACCCGTCCCTGCTCGCCGCCGGTCTGGCGCCGGTCGATCTGCTCAAGGTCGCCCACCACGGAAGCCGTACGGCGACGACCGACGCGTTCGTGGCGGCGGTCCGTCCGCGCGTGGCGGTCGCCTCCGCGGGCGCCGGCAACCCGTACGGGCACCCGGCCCGGGCGACGATCGAGCGGCTGGCCATGTCCGGCGCCCGCGTGTTCCGGACGGACCGGGACGGGACCGTCAGCGTGGCCTTCGACGCGCGTGGCATGTCGGTCCGCGCCTCGCCGCGTCGGGCCGCGGTCAGTGCCACCGCCGCCGTCGTGCGGCAGACATCCGTCCCACGGTCGTTCCTGTGCGCCGTCCCTATCCAGCCGTTCGTCGGCGGGCCGCCGGCCACACCGTCACCGGCGGCGCCGCTCCACGTCGCCGCGGCCGCCCTCGGCTACCATCCGGCCGATGGCGATCCCCGCTCCGACCGAGGCCGCTGCCCTGCCCTGCCCCCTCCGGCCGGCGACCGTCGCAGAGCCGTGCCCGTGTGAGAACCGGGCCAGGTGATCACGCCGCTGCTCTACGTGTGGGGCGACGACGAGCTGCTGGCGCATCGACTCGTCGCACGGTTCGCGACGGCGCTGGAGGCCGAGCTCGACTCGCCATTGGAGCGCTGGGACCTGCGCGCCGACCCGACGACCGCGACGAGCGACGCGGCCGCCCTGTACGAGCGTCTCGCGACGCCGACCATGTTCGGGGCCGGGACGCTGGCGGTGGTCGCCAACCCGGGTGCCCTAGCCCGGCGCAACGACACGCGCGACCGCGTGGTCGAGACGATCGGGCTCATGGCGCCGGGTCACGCCCTGGCCTTCGTCGAGGCCGCGAAGTCGAACGCCAAGGGGCCGGGCGTGCGCCGCCTGTCGGACGCCGTGAAGACCGCCGGCGGGGCGATCCGCGACGCGATGGCGCCGCGCCCGACGGCCCTGGCTGCCTGGATCACCGGCGAAGCCCGCGACCGTGGTCTCGGCCTCGCGACGGGCGCCGCCCGCGAGCTCGCCGACCGGCTCGGGGCGCGGGTGACCGAGGGCGACGTCGACCGGCGGTTCCTCAGCCGCATCGCCGCCGGTGAGCTTGACAAGCTGGCCCTGCGGCACGTCGTCGACGAGGGGCCCGTCACCGCCGACGATGTCCGTGCGCTCGTGTCCGAGACGACGCCCGCATCGGTCTGGGCCCTGGGGGACGCCATCGGGGAGCGCCGGGTCGACCCGGCCGCGACGGCCATCGACCGGCTGTTCGATGCCACGCCGGAACCGGTCCTCCTGGCCGTGCTCCACCGGCGCGTCGTCGAGCTGCTGGAGCTCGGTGATCGACTGGCTGCCGGGAAGACGCTGCCCGAGGCCGCCCGGGCCATGGGCATCAACAGCGAGTACCGCGCGAAGACGCTGGCTGCCCAGGCACGCCGCTGGACGACGGCCGAGCTGACCGCGGCGCTCCATGGCCTGGTGGAGCTCGACGCGATGGTGAAGGGCGTCCCGGGCTCCGAGTCGGACGTCGCGCAGCGCCGGCTGGCGTTCCTGCTCTGGGTCCGCGATCACGCGGGAGGGAGCGAGCGGCTCGTCGGCCCCGGCTGACCGGGGACCGACGGCACGCCTCAGGCCGTCAGTCGGCGGACGACCAGGCCTGCTCCTGGACCACGAGGTCGCTCTCGATGGCGAAGACGCAACGGCCTTCGGCGAGATCGAGGAGCTCGATCAGGTCCGGGTCGATGTAGAGCTGCGAGCAGTCCTCGCACAGGCCCCCGGGGATGCCGAAGCACAGCCGCTCGCTCCGGTCGGGCAACCGGAACGTCGTGTCGAACCGGGTCGAGATGAGCCGGTGACCGCAGGCTGGGCAGCGATCTCGCGTGGAGGACATGCCACGATGCTGCACGGCCGGTCGCCCGACCATCATGACCCGACGGTACCCCGGTGACCGGTACAGGAGAGTACTGACGGGCCCTCTGGCAGGCCCGGCGAGCGCCGCGCTACTGGACGCGGAGGATCGTCTTCGCCTCGGACCAGTGCTTCTCGAGGCCGTAGTAGTCGCGCTCGGGCGGCGTGAAGATGTGGACGATGACCGACCCGTAGTCGATCAGCACCCAGTGCGACGCGGCCGTCCCCTCCCGCCCGATCGCCCGGACCTTCTCGTCGCGCAGCCCCGAGATGATGCCGTCCGCGATCGCGTCGAGCTGGCGTTCCGAGCCGCCCGAGCAGATCACGAAGTAGTCGGCGAGCGTCGTCAGCGGCGTGAGCTCGAGCACCACCATGTCGGCCGCCTTCTTGTCCTCGGCCAGCTCCACGATGCGGCGGGCGAGGTCGAGCGCGGCGCGCTCATCGGTCTGGACGGGTGCGGCGCTGGCTCGCCGGGGCAGCCCATCGGCGCTGGGGCCGACGGCATCCGGGAGCGCTGGGTCGGTCACGATCGATGGTTCCTCCCTTGATCCTGGTAGAGCCCATGGTCGCCGATATACGCGGCGACCGCATCCGGGACGAGGTACCGCACGCTCCGGCCGGCCCCGGCCCGCTCGCGGATCTCGGACGCCGACAGCCGGATCCTGGGACCGTCGAGGAAGGCCGCCTCGGCGCCGCTGCCCGGGAACGCGCGGGCAAGGAACGACGCGTCCGCGTCGGTGTACCCGTCCCGGGGCGCGACGATGACGTCGGCCAGGTCGAGGATCCGGGCGGGTTCGTGCCAGGTCGGCAGCTCCTGGAACGACTCGGCCGACAGCAGCAGCGCCAGCCGCTCGGCGGGCCGCGCGGCGCGCAGCTCGGCGAGCGTGTCGACCGTGTACGACGGCCCGGCGCGGTCGACCTCGACACGGCTGACCTCGAACCTCTCATTGCCCGCCACCGCCGCCTCGACCATCGCCAGGCGATCCTCGACCGGCGTGATCCGCCGGCCCGGCTTGTGGGGCGGCTCCGCGGCCGGCACGAACAGCACGCGCCGGAGCCCGAATGTGTCGCATGCCGCCTCCGCGATCGCGAGGTGGGCGACGTGGATCGGGTCGAACGTGCCGCCGAAGACCCCGGTCGCGCCCCGCAGGCGGTCGGTCACGCGCCCTCCCATGGCTGCGGCTCCCACTCGAGCTCGGTGGCGCCGATGCGCACGAGGTCGCCAGTCGCGACGCCGGCTCGCCGCAGCTCGGCGTCGATGCCCAGCCGGGCGAGGTCGCGCTGGAACCGGTCCGCCAATTCCTCGACATCGAAGTTCGTCTGCGCCGCGATCCGCTCGATCCGCTTGCCCCGGACGCGGAACGCTCCGTCGGCGTCACGCTCGATCGCGAAGCCGTCGCGCATCGCCTCGATGCGGTGGACGACGACGCCGGCGGGCTCGGGTGGAGCGTCGAGGTCCTCCGCGGACGGCAGCATCGCGGCGAGGCGCTCGCGGAACGCGTCCAGCCCCTGCCCGGTCGAGGCCGAGATCGAGACTGCGTCCCGGCCCTCGTCGCGGCGTTTGCGGGCGAACGGCGACCAGACCTCGGCGGCGGCCGGGATATCGATCTTGTTGAAGGCCACGAGCATCGGCTTCTCGAGCAACGCCGGGTCGTGTGCGGCCAGCTCGTCGCGGATGACCTCGTAGTCCCAGTCGGGATCGCGCGACGCGCCGTCGACGACGTGGACGAGGACCCGCGTGCGCTCGACGTGGCGCAGGAATGCGTGGCCCAGTCCGGCGCCGCCCGAGGCGCCCTCGATGAGCCCCGGCACGTCCGCGATGGTCGGCCGCCGCTCGTCGTCCTCGCCCATGTCCATCACGCCGAGGTTCGGCTCGAGAGTGGTGAACGGGTAGTCGGCGATCTTCGGTTGGGCGGCGGTCAGCGCGGCGAGCAGCGTCGACTTGCCGGCGTTGGGGAGCCCGACGAGGCCGATGTCGGCGATCAGCCGGAGCTCGAGCCGGAGCCAGCGCTCCTCGCCCGGCTCACCCTTCTGGGCGTGCTTGGGCGCCTGGTGCGTGGCGGTCTTGAAGTGCGTGTTGCCGAGGCCACCGCGGCCGCCGCGGGCGACCATCGCCTGCTGCCCGGTCGCGACGAGGTCGGCGAGGATGGCGCCCGACTCGTCATCGAGGATCGCGGTCCCGGGCGGGACGTCCAGGATCAGGTCGTCGCCGGCCTTGCCGTGCCGGCGAGCCCGCGTGCCGCGGCCACCGGGGACCGCCTTGAAGTGGTGCCGGTACTGGAAGTCACGGAGCGTGGTCTGCCCGGGATCGACCCGGAGATGGACCGACCCGCCGCGGCCTCCGTCACCGCCATCAGGTCCACCGCGGGGGACATGCGCCTCCTTGCGGAAGGTCGCGGCCCCGTCGCCGCCGTCACCGGCGCGGACCCAGATCTTCACGCGATCGAGGAACATCGAGGTCATTCTCGCACGGGGTCGCGTGCCGGCCGGACACCCGGGCGCCGGTGTCCCGCTCGGTACGGCGGAGCGTGGCCTAGAGGTAGGCGAGCGGGTTGATCCGCCGTCCGCCGTCCCAGATGCGGCCCCGCCACACCTCGAAGTGGAGGTGCGCGCCCGACGCGTAGCCCGTCGCGCCCACGCGCCCCACGCGCTGGCCGCGACCGACACTCTGGCCCCGCCCGACCGAGACCCCGGACATGTGGTTGTACGTCGTGTACAGCCCGGAGCCATGGGCGATCCACACCTGGTAGCCGCCACCGTTGTTCTTCCAGCCGGCGAAGACCACGGTCCCCGACGCGGCAGCGTAGACCGGGTCGCCCGTCGAGCCGTCGATGTCGATGCCGTAGTGGCCGTAGTGGAAGTACTGGCTGATGTGGCGGCTCGAGGTCGGCCACGACATGCCGCCGCCGTTGTAGACGCGCGGCGGCCGGACCGACCGCGTCCCGCCGCCGGTCGAGCGCGGCCGCGTCGGCGTCGACACCGAGCTCGTCGAGCGTCGCTTGGGCTTCGGGACCTCGATCTTGGCGCCGCGCGCGCCGGGCAGCATCAGGACCTGGCCGACGACGAGGTTGCGATCGTCGAGCTTGTTGGTCGACAGGATCTCCTGCTCGTCGACCTTGTAGCGTGCCGCCAGGCTGGTCAGCGTGTCGACCGGCGTGACCTCGACGACGAGCCCGTTGACGGGCGGGATGCGCAGCTGCTGGCCGACCACGAGCCGGTCCTTGGACTTGAGCTTGTTGGCCCACCACAGGGTCATCATCGACACGTCGAAGTGACGGGCGATGTTGGCGAGCGTGTCGCCGGAGCGGACGCGGTAGGTCCGCAGGAGGTCGCTGCCGTCGGGCACGGACGTATCGACCGCGACCGGCTTGAGCAGCGTGCCGTCGTCGAGGTACGGTCCCTCGACGTCGACCGGCTGCGCGGCCAGGATCGCTGCGGTCTGTGCCCGGTTCAGCGCGTCGACGTCCCCGGTGGCGAAGCGGGCGATCTCGGTCGGCTCCAGGTCGGGATGCGGGACCGTGCCGGCCGCGTCGCCCTCGTCGGCGCGACGGCTCTGGGGCACGTACGCCTCCTCGACCGAGCCGACATCGTCGCCGTCGGCCGAGCCGGCGATGGCGAGACGTGGCGCTGGGCCATCGCCTGATGGCCCGCCGGTATCGCCCGAGGCGCGGCCGGGTCCGACGCTCATGAACGACGCCGTCAGGAGGATGCCCGCGGCGGCCACGGCGACGACCCGCTCATGACCGAGCGCGACCGCGAGGCGGCCCGCCCGGCGCCGGGCCACGCCGGGGATGGCTCGGAACTGCCCGACATCGCGGATCCCGGGCCGATGGAACGCGAGCGGCGGCAACGCGAACGACCGCATCGTGAACGTGCGCAACGCGAACGACCGCCCCCGACGATGGGGGGCGGGATAGATGCGGGTCGGTGTCGCCTGGAGACCGGTTCGCGGACGCGATACGCGCGCGGGGACCCGGGGTCGGGTCGGTAAGGTCATCGCGGGCATCGTGTCGAACGTAGTTCGGCGCACGCGGTCAAGGACGCGCTGCACGCCGACCGACGCATTCAGCAATACGGTCTCCTGACGTGAGGACGAGCCCGGGGCGCTGTGGGGGGTTGGCGCTTGGGGTTGGGCTCTCGGGGCCCGTCCGGGGTCGCGGTTTCGAGCTGGGGCTCTCTGTTCGCGGCCGCGTCCGACATCACGTCGGACTTACGACATCGTCGCGAAACGTACCACGCACGCGCTGAGGGTGGCAAACGGGACGAGGGTCATCGAGAGGTTTCCGGGGCGTGAACGCGTCACGCCGGGCGAGCTCAGGCGTCGAGGTTCTTGGTGAGCGATGCCAGGAACTCGGCGTTGGACTGCGTCTTGGACAGCCGGTTGAGCAGGATCTCGATGCCCTCGTTGGTGCCGACCGCCGACAGCATCCGGCGCATCGTCCAGACCATCTTGAGCGTGCCCTCCTCGAGCAGCAGCTCCTCGCGGCGGGTACCCGAGCGCTGGACGTCGATCGAGGGGTAGATCCGCTTCTCGGCCAGCTTCCGGTCGAGGATGAGCTCCGAGTTGCCGGTGCCCTTGAACTCCTCGTAGATGACGTCGTCCATCCGGGAGCCCGTGTCGATGAGGCAGGTCGCGATGATCGTCAGCGAACCACCCTCCTCGATATTGCGGGCGGCGCCGAAGAACCGCTTCGGCGGGTAGAGCGCGATCGGATCGATGCCGCCCGACAGCGTCCGGCCGCTCGGCGGCAGGGCGAGGTTGTAGGCGCGCGCGAGACGGGTGATCGAGTCGAGCAGGATCACGACGTCGCGGCCGGTCTCGACCTGGCGCTTGGCGATCTCGAGTGCCATCTCCGCGACATGCGTGTGGTTCTCGGTCGGCTCGTCGAAGGTCGAGGAGATGACCTCGCCCTTGACGCTCCGGCGCATGTCGGTGACCTCCTCCGGTCGCTCGCCGATGAGGGCGACCATCAGGAGGATGTCCGGGTAGTTGGCGCTGACGCCGTTGGCGATCTGCTTGAGGAGCATCGTCTTGCCGGCCTTGGGCGGGCTGACGATCAGGGCGCGCTGGCCCTTGCCGAGCGGGTTGACGAGGTTGATCAGCCGCTGGCTCAGGTTCTTGGAATCGGTCTCGAGGTTGATCAGCTCGTCGGGGTGGACCGGCGTCAGGTCGCCGAAGACCGGGCGGCGGCGGGCGGTGTCGGTGTCGACGCCGTTGACCGCATCGACCCGCAGCATGCCCCAGTACTTCTCTGCCTCGCGGGGCGCGCGCACGGCGCCCGAGATGCGGTCGCCGATCCGCAGGCCGAAGCGGCGGACCTGGCTCGAGCTGACGTACACGTCCTCGGGGCTCGGCAGCAGACCGTGCCGACGCATGAAGCCGAAGCCCTCGTCGACGATGTCGAGGATGCCGGTGGCGTAGGCGTGACCGGCGCGCTCGGTCTGGCGCTGGAGGATCTGGTCGACCAGGTCGTCCTTGCGGTCGACCGCCGCGTCGATCTCGAGCTCCCGACTGACCTGTCGGAGCTCGGTGACGCTCATCTCGCGCAGGTCGCTGACCTCGAGGTCGTTGCGCTCGCGCGCCGCCTCGATCTCCTGTTGCTCCTCGAACTCCGAGACGGGAGCGCGGAAGGAGGATTGGCCGCGTCGTCGCGGACGGCGATTGCGGGAACGCTGGTCGGGGCCTGGGGCGGGCATCTGGTCGGGGTCACCTGGGTACGTAGGGGCGGGGACTCGGGCGGGGCCTGGCGGCTCGCGGTCCGGATCGCTGGGGGCCGAGCGGGTGTGCGCGCGGAATCGCTGCCGCAGCGCGGTACCGGTCGGGATACGCGGAGCATAGACCCCGGACGATGACCCGTCAACGGGCGTCCTGGCCCCATCGAGTCCTGCCGTTGTGGACCTAGCCATGGGGCCACGGATGGCGGACCATGACGGCATGATCACGGCCGTCTCGCACACCGACTCCTGACATGCGCACCGATCTCGGCGCCGACGACGTCGGCGACCTGCTCGAGCAACCGCTCATCGCGGTCCTCGCCACCCGCCGGAAGGACGAGACGATCATGCTCTCGCCGGTCTGGTTCGAGTGGTACGAGGACGGCATCAACATGTGGGTGCCGACGCCCGAGGGCGGCAAGGTCGGTCATGTCCTGCGCGACCCGCGCGTCACGGTCGTCGTCGCCAACCAGGAGTGGCCCTACAAGGGCTTCGAGCTGCGCGGCGAGGCGACGGTGTCGACCGTCCCGGCTGATTTCTACGACGTCCTGCGCCGGACGGCGCTGCGCTACGACGGGCCGGAGGCCGCGGACCGGATGGTGTCGTCGTACGCGCCGGGTGCGGTCATTCGCGTGGAGCCCGGCGTCGTCCGGGCCTGGGACTACGCGGACGAGGCCTGACCCCCGGATGCCCGTGTCGCGCCCGCCGCGCGGATGACCTCGGCCAGGCGTCCGACCGCCGCGTCCATGCCCTCGGCGGGCAGCCGGCTGTAGCCGAGCACCAGACCGCGATCCGGCGCATCGACCAACGACATCGGTGACAGCGCGTCGACCCGGATGCCGCGCTCGGCCGCATCGTGGGCGACGGCGACATCGTCGATCGCGTCGGGCAGGCGCAGCAGGACGTGGAGCCCGGCGGCGGCACCGTCGAGCCGCAGCCCCGGCAGGTGCCGGGCGACCACCCCGACCAGCGCGTCCCGCCGATGCCGGTAGACCTGTCGGGCACGGGCGACGTGGCGGTCGTACTCGCCGCTGGCGAGCAGGTCGGCGAAGGCCAGCTGCTCGATCGTCGGCGAGCCGGAGTCGAGCGCCGACTTCTCGGCCTTGATCTCGTCGACCAGGTCCACCGGCACGCTCATCCAGCCGATCCGGATCCCCGGCGCGAGCGTCTTCGACGTCGTACCGAGGTGCACGACGCGACCCGGGTCCAGCCCCTGGATCGCGCCGATCGCGACCCGGTCGTAGCGGAACTCGGCGTCGTAGTCGTCCTCGAGGATGAGCCGGTCTCGACGACGCGCCCAGGCGACGAGCTCGGCCCGGCGATCGGGCGCCATCACGGTCCCCGTCGGGAACTGGTGGGCGGGCGTCACGAGCACCGCGTCCCCGGCGGCCTCGTCGAGTCGGTCGGTCCGGAGACCGCGGTCGTCGACCGGCACCGCCTCGATCGTCAGACCGGCAGCCGTGATGGTCTGCCACGGGTTCGGCTGCGACGGGGTCTCGCACATGATCGTCCGCGAACCGCCGGCACGCAGCACCCGGCACAGGATGTACAGCGCCTGGGTGAAGCCCTGCGTGACGACGATCCGCTCCGGCTCGGTGCGGACGCCGCGGACCCGGCCGAGATAGTCGCGCAGCGCCGCCCGGAGCTCCGGACGCCCGCGGTGGTCGCCATAGTCGAACGCCGCGTTGGGCGCCGCGCGCATCGCCCGTTCCATCGCTCGCAGCCACGCCCGGCGCGGGAACAGCTCGACGTCCGGGGTCGTCGCCACGAAGTCGAGCGGCCACGTCGGGCGCTCGGGCTCGGCGGCCAGCGGCGTTGGCGGCGCGACCGCCACCACGACCGGCGCCTGGCGCGGGGCGACGGCCAGGTAGCCCTCGGCCGCGAGCTGGTCGTACGTGTCGGCCACCACGCCGCGCGAGACCTGCAGGTCCGACGCGAGCCGGCGCGAGGACGGCAGCCGCGTGCCCGCGCTCAGGCGTCCATCCTGGATCGCCTCGCGCAACGCACAGCGGAGGTTGCGGCGCAGCGATCCGCGACGCAGCTCGATGTCGAGGTACACGTCGCGACCGCCCGTGGCCGCATCGAAGGCGCTGACCGGGACCGTCTCCATGATGCCAGCGATGCTAGCGCAGGTCGTAGCATGCGCCCATGCCCGAACCCAGGGAACGACTCCACGGCCGCGTCGTGCTGGTCACCGGCTCGACCGGGATCGCCGCCGCCACGGCCGAGCGGGCGACCGTCGAGGGCGCCTCGGTCTTCGTCGTCTCACGCACCGGGGAGCACGCCAGAGCCCTCGCCGAGCGGCTCGAGCGGGGCGCCTGGATCGCCGCCGACCTGACCGACGAGGCGGCGGTCGACCGGGCGGTGGCGGCGGCGTTGGATCACTTCGGGCGGATCGACGCCCTGTTCTCGGCGGCCGGCGGCAGCGGCCGGCAGCTTCGGCGACGGCCCGATCCATGCGCTCACCGCCGACGCGTGGGAGGCCACCGCGGCGCTCAACCTGCGGACCCAGGTCCTCGTCTGCTCGCGGACGATCCGGGCGATGCGCGACCAGGAGCCCGACGCGTCCGGGATCCGCGGATCGGTCCTCATCCTCGGCAGCGTCACGACAGGCGCACCCGTCCCGGAGCTGTTCGGGACGCACGGCTACGCGGCGGCGAAGGGGGCGCTGACCGCGTTGATGACGTCGATGGCAGCGACCTACATCGCGGACCGGATCCGGGTGAACCTCGTCGCCCCGTCGCTGACCGACACGCCGATGGCGACGCGCGCCGCGTCGGACGGGCACATCCTCGAGTACGCCGCGCGCAAGCAGCCGCTCGCCGGCCCGATGCTCGACCCGGACGAGGTGGCCAAGGCGGCGATCTTCTTCCTGTCCGACGAGTCACGTACCGTTACGGGCCAGTCCCTGGCGGTCGACGGCGGCTGGTCGATCGTGTCGACGACCGCGGAGCCGACGCCATGAGCGAGTCGATGGAGGGATCGCCGCATGATCGAGGCCACGGCATGACCGACGCGCTCCGGACCAGCGTCGTCGGGTCGCACGCGCGGCCGTCGTGGTTCGTCGCCGGCATCGCCGCGGCCGAGCGCGGCGAGTTCGGGCCGGCCGACGTGGCCGAGATGCTCGACGACGCCGTCGACCTCGCCCTGCGCGACCAGGAGGAGGCCGGGATCGATCTCGTCAGCGACGGCGAGATGCGCCGCGCCGGCTTCTTCACGGCCGAGTTCTACAGCCACCTGACCGGTATCCGGGCCCTGCCGCCGGACCGGCGGCTCGGCGCCGGCGGGCACGACCAGCAGCACCGCTTCGAGGTGCTCGAGCCGATCGCCGCGCCAGGCGGCCTCGGCGTCGTGGCCGAATACCGCTATGCGGCCGGCCGTGCGCGACGGCCGCTGAAGGTCACGCTGCCCGGGCCGTACACGCTGTCGGGCCGGCTGCGGACCGGCCCGGGCGAGGTCTACGCCGAGCGCGACGATGCCGCCGCGGCGATCGTGCCGATCCTGCGCGCCGAGCTCCAGGCCCTGGCCGAGGCCGGCGCGACGCACATCCAGATCGACGACCCGTCGCCCGCCATCCATCCCGACGCGCCGTCCGACTTCGCCGCCCTGTTCAACGCGGCCGTCGAGCCGATCGTCGGCCGCGTCCGACTCGGGGCGCACCTGTGCTTCGGGAACTACCTCGGCCGGCCACTCGCCCGGCGGACGTACCGCCCGGTCTTCGACGCGATGCTCGCGTTCCGCGTCGACGAGCTGGTCCTCGAGTTCGCCAACCGCGAGATGGCGGAGGTCGACCTGCTGGGCGACATCGCGGCCGCCGGTCGGGACGTGGCGGCGGGCGTGGTCGACGTGAAGAACTATCACCTCGAGACCGCCGAGGAGGTCGCCGAGCGGATCGACGCGGTCCTGGCCGCCGGCGTCCCGGCCGACCGTCTCACGCTCGTCCCCGACTGCGGGTTCAGCCAGACCGCCCGCTGGGCGACGCTCGCCAAGCTGCGGGCCCTGGTCGCCGGTCGGGACCTCGTCCTCGGACGGACGTCCGCACCGCCAGCCTGAGAGGAGCATCGGCGTGGAGAGCCACCGCATCACATTGCTCGGCACCGGGCTCATCGGCGAGTTCTACTCGGCGACGCTGCACGGGCAGCGCGGTCGCGACCGGGTCGAGGTCGTGTACTCGCGGAGCGAGGACCGCGGCGAGGCGTTCGGCGAGCGCTGGGGCATCCCGACCGCGGTGACCGACCTCCAGGCCGCGATCGAGCACCCCGACACCGACGTCGTGGTCGTCGGCGTCCCGAACTTCATGCACGAGGAGGCCATCAGCCTCACCGCCCGGGCCGGCAAGGCGGTGCTGTGCACCAAGCCGCTCGGGCGCACCGCCGAGGAGGCCAAGCGCATGCTCGAGGCGGTCGAGTCGGCCGGCGTGTTCGCCGGCTATCTCGAGGACCTCGTCTACACGCCGAAGACCCTCAAGGCGATCGCCGCCGTCGAGGGCGGCGCGGTCGGGGCGGTCACCTGGGTCCGCTCACGCGAGACGCACCCGGGGCCGCATTCGGCGTGGTTCTGGGACGGCCGGCTGACCGGTGGCGGGGCCATCATCGACCTCGGCTGCCATTGCATCGAGATCATCCGCAACTTCGTCGGCAAGGGGAACCGGCCGGTCGAGGTGATGTGCCACACCGACACCCTCGTCCACCCGATCAGCGACGAGGACAACGCGATCGCGCTGATCCGCTTCGAGTCCGGCGCGATCGGGCAGTTCGAGGTCAGCTGGACGTTCCGCGGCGGCATGGACCTGCGCGACGAGGTGGCCGGCACGCACGGCACCATCTGGCTGAACCACTTCCTGCGCACCGGGTTCGAGATGTTCACCGCCGGCGGTGATGGCGGGTACGTCGCGGAGAAGGCCGAGACCGCGGCCGGCTGGCTGTTCCCTGTCGGCGACGAGGCGTCGGAGCTCGGCTACGTCGACATGTTCAGCGACATGTTCCGGGCCATGGACGGCGGCGACCAGCCGCGCGAGACGTTCTACGACGGCTACGTCGTCAACGCCGTCATGGACGCCTGCTATCGGTCCGCCGAGAGCGGCCGCTGGGAACCGGTCGCGATGGACTGGCGCGGCGGTTCGACCGCCCGGATCGCGTCGAGCCCCGAGTCGTTCGAGGGCCAGACCGTGATCAAGCGCGAGATCCTGCCCGACGGCCGCCAGAAGCTGATCCTCAAGGACGAGGCGTCGGGCGACTTCAGCGACCGGGTCGTCGCGGGCTGACCCGCGGTCGGCCGGGGCGCGTCAGGGCGCCAGGCCGAGCCGCTCGAGGAACGCGTAGCGCTCGGCCTGCTGCACGAGCTCGCCGGCCTCGTGGCCGTTGTACGGCCAGACGCTGATGTCGTGCGGTCCGGCGTAGTGGTTGAACGCCGCGAACACCGTCGACGGCGGGCAGATGTCGTCCATGAGGCCGACCGAGAACAGCGCCGGCGCCGTCGCTCGGGCCGCGAAGTTGAGCCCATCGTGGTAGCTCACGGTCGCGAAGGCCGCATCGGCCTGGTCGCGCCGGACCGCGAGGTAGCGCGTCAGCTCCTGGTACGGATGCTCGTCGGTGATCTCGATCGCCCGACGCCAGTGGCACAGGAACGGGACGTCGATCGCCGCCGCCCGGACATCGCTCGACAACCCGGCCACGGCCAGCGCGAGCCCGCCACCCTGGCTCTGGCCGGTCACGACGAGCCGGTCCGGGTCGACCAGCGGATGCTGCCGGGCGGCGTCCAGCGCCAGCACCGCGTCGGTGATGAGACGGCGGTAGTAGTACGTGGCCGCGGACCCGATCCCGCGCGTCACGAAGCCCGGGTACTGCCCGGTCTCGGCGGTCGGGTCGGGGTCCGGCGTGTCGCCCGGGCTCCAGGCACTCCCCTGGCCGCGGGTGTCCATGACGAACGAGGCGTACCCGGCCGACGCCCAGCGCAGCCACTCGGTCGGGTACGAGCGCCCGCCGCCGTAGCCGATGTACTCGACGACCGTCGGCAGCCGGCCGGTCGCGCCGGCCGGCGTGAGCAACCACGCCCGGATCGGCTGGCCGGCGAACCCCGAGAACGTCACGTCGTCGACGGTCACGGTCCGCAACGGACCGTCGACGCGGTCGAACGTCGGCGCCGAGGCCGCCTCGCGCGAGGTCGCCAGCGTGTCTTCCCAGAACGCGTCGAAGTCGCCGGGCTCGTCGCGCTCGGGCCGGTAGGCGCGCAGCTGGTCGAGCGGGAGGTCGAAGGCGGCCATGGTGACCTCGGTGCGGTGGCGACCGGCTCCGGTGACCGGGCCGGCGTCAGCCGACAGTGGTCTCGGTCAGGTAATGATGCCGCTCGACGACCTCGACGACCGGGCCGGTCAGCTCGATCGTCACCGCCAGCGGCCGGTCGACCGATGACGTGCCGACCGACAACGTGATGACCCCCGGCTCGACGACGCGCCGGAGATCCGCACCCGTGTAGCAGAACTGCTCCGCCGCGAGCCGGAAGGTGACCGTCCGGCATTCGCCGGGCTCGAGCGTGACCCGCCGGTAGCCGCGCAGCTCGAGCACGGGCCGCGCGACCGTGGCCGCCTCGTCGCGGGCGTACAGCTGGACGACCTCGTCACCCGGTCGCTCGCCCGTGTTCACGACGTCGACGCTGATCATCAGCCGGCCACCGTCGGTCGGGACGGCGATCCGGTCGACGCGGAGGTCACGCAGGGCGAACGCCGTGTAGGACAGGCCGAAGCCGAACGGCCACAGCGGCGTCGTCGGACCGTCGACGTAGTCGATCTTGGGCTGCGAGTGGCCGCCGGTCGGGTGGTGGCGATAGCTGACCGGCACCTGTCCGACGGTGCGCGGGATCGAGATCGGCAGCTTGCCGCCGGGGTTGACGACGCCGGTCAGGGCGTCGGCGATGGCCGCCGGTCCGGCGTCGCCCGGGACCCACGCGAAGAGGATGGCGGCGCAGTCGCGGGCGGCCCGCTCGATCGCCAGCGGCCGGCCGCTGACCACGACGAGCACCACCGGGGTGCCGGTCGCGACCACCGCGTCGAGCAGCTCCTGCTGGCGCCCCGAGAACCCGAGGTCGCGCCGGTCGCGGAACTCGCCGGTCGTCGAGTCGTTGGTCAGGCCCGAGCGCTCGCCGAGCACGACGATCGCGAGCTCGGCGTCGCGCGCGGCGTCGACCGCGGCGGCGATGCCCTCGTCGGTGCCGTCGGAGATCCCGCAGCCCGGCTCATGGCGGAGATCGGCATCCGGCAACGCGGAACGCAGGGCGTCGAGGATCGTGCCGCGCCCCTCCAGCTCGTCGGCGGCCGCGACCGTGGCGTGGTCGCCGACGCCGAGCGCGTTGCCCTGGGTCCGCATCTCGTTGAGCGTCTCGATGTGGACGAGGTGGCTGTAGTCGCCGAGGAGGTCGCGGGCACTGTCGGCGATCGGACCGACGACGGCGATCCGGCGAGCCGTCGAGGCGAGCGGGAGGATGCCATCGTTGGCGACGAGCACCAGGGAGCGGCGGGCCAGGTCGCGGGCGACCCGCGCCTCGTCGGCGGCGAGGGCGTCGAGGTCGTCGGGCGCGGGCACCTCGACGTATGGCCGCTCGAACAGCCCGAGGCGGAACTTGAGGCGCAGCATCCGGGCGACCGACGCATCGACCGTCGCCTCGTCGACGCGACCGTCGTCGAGCGCCTCGGCGAGCGGTGGCCCGTACGCCGCGGTGCGCGGCAGCTCGGAGTCGACGCCGGCCACCAGCGCGAGACGGGCCGCCTCCCCGAGGTCGCTGGTCAGGCGGTGGGCCGTGGCCAGCATCTCGATGGCGATGTAGTCGGACGAGACGATGCCGTCGAAGCCCCACTCATCGCGCAGGATCGTGCCGAGGAGCTCGGTCGACGCGTGGCACGCGACCCCGTCGACGTCGCCGTAGGCGGGCATCATCGAGGCGAGACCCGTGAGCCGGACCGCCGCCTCGAACGGGAACAGCTGCTCGTCGCGCAGCTCGCGCGGCCCGATATGGGCGGGCGCCATGTTCATCCCGCCCTCGGCCAGACCGTGCCCGACCATGTGCTTGCCGGTCGCCGCGACGCCGTCGGCCAGCGTGTCGCCCTGCAGCGCCACGACGTACGCGCAGCCCAGCTCGGCCGCGAGATACGGGTCCTCGCCGTACGTCTCCTCGATGCGACCCCAGCGCGGATCGCGCCCGATGTCGAAGACCGGGCCCAGGGCATGTCGTGCGCCGGTCATCAGCATCCGCCGGCGGATGGTCGCGGCGACCTCGCCGACGAGCGCAGTGTCGAACGCGGCGGCGGCGCCGATCGATTGCTGGAAGCACGGCGCGGCCCACGCCAGCAGCCCGTGCAGGCACTCCTCGTGGATGACGGCCGGGATGCCGAGCCGCGTCTCCTCGACGAGGAAGCGCTGGACGGCGTTGGCCGCCTCGGCGACCTCGATCGGGCGGAGGTTCGTCGAGCCGGCGAGCCTCGTCAGCTCGCCAAGGCCGTCCTCGGCGAGGACGGCGAGGCGCTCGCGGTCGAGCCCGTCGTCACCGACCACCTCGAACGCCCAGAACGACCCGAGCTGGGCCAGCTTCTCCGCGCGGGTCATCCGCCGGAGCAGGTCCGCGACCCGCTCGTCGATCGGCCGCGACGGATCGCGGTAGGGCGCGGCGCGGACGGCTTCGGTCGACACGGCTAGCCCTTCACGCTGCCCGTCGTCAGCCCGCCGACGAGCTGGCGCTCGGCGATGACATAGAAGATGAGGGCCGGGATCAGCGCCAGCGTGGTGTAGGCCAGGACGAGCGCCGTGTCGGTCGAGTACTGGGTCGAGAAGTTCGTGACGCCGAGCGGCAGCGTCCAGTTCTCCTGGTCGGACAGCATGACCAGCGGCAGCAGGAACTGGTTCCAGCTGGTGACGATGACCAGCACGGACACCGTGGCGAGCGCCGGCTTCGACAGCGGCAGCAGCACGCGCCAGAAGAACCCGAACGGGCCGCAGCCGTCGATGTAGGCGGCGTCCTCGAGCTCCCGAGGGATGCTCCGGAAGAACGGCCGCAGGATGATGATCGTCAGCGGCAGCGCGAAGGCGGCCTGCGGCAGCGCGATCCCGAGCGGGTTGTCCAGCAGGCCGAGCGCGCGGACGAGGATGAACAGCGGCAGGATCGCCACCGCCGACGGGAAGAACAGGCCGAGCGTGAAGATCGTGAACAACAGCTCGCGACCGGGGAACGCGCGGCGGGCGAAGACGAACGCCGCGAGCGCGGCGAACGACACGACGACGAACGCCGCGATCAGCGCGACCACCACGCTGTTGATGGTCTGCCGCCAGAACGACTCGGACGTCAGGACGGTCGTGTAGTTGTCGACGATCCACGGGTCCGGCAGCGCCATCGGGCTGAGCGTGATCTGGTAGTTGTCCTTGAAGCCGCTCAGGACCGCGTAAGCCGCGGGGATGACGATCGTGGCGGCGACCACGACGAGCACGCCCCAGCGGAGCACGCCGGAGAACGTGACGCCGAGTCGGGTCGTGGTGGACCGCTCGGTCGCGATGACGCCCGTCTCGCCGGCCACTAGCCGGCTCCCCCGGTCATGGCGCCGTCGATGTCACGACGGAGGACGAGCCGCTGGTATGCGAGCCCGACGACCAGCGCGATGACGAACAGGATCACGGCGATCGCGCTGCCGTAGCCGAGCTGGAAGCGCTCGAACCCCCAGTCGACGAGATAGGTGGCCATCGTGTTCGACGCGTCCACCGGCCCGCCGCCGGTCGTCACCCAGACGAGGTCGAAGAGCTGGAGTGCGCCGATGATCGACAGGAACACGGACACCCGGATCGTCGGCCCGAGCAGGGGCAGCGTGACGTGGCGGATCGTCTGGCGGCGGGTGGCCCCGTCGATCGCGGCGGCCTCCTCGAGCTCCCTCGGGATCCCCTGCAGGCCGGCGAGCATGAGGATCATGTGGAAGCCGAAGTACTTCCACGAGATGATGACGAACATCGCCCACAGGACCGTGTCGGGGTCGGCCAGCCAGGGGTGATAGAGGGAGCCCAGGCCGACCGACGTCAGCACGCCGTCGGCCAGCCCGTCCGGTTGGAGGATCAGTCGCCAGACCACCCCGGCGATGACCTCGGCGATGACGTACGGGGCGAAGAAGATCAGACGGAAGATCGCGCGTCCGCGAAAGCGCCGGTTGAGCATCAGGGCGACGCCCAGCGCGAAGGGGATCTGGATCGCGAGCGACAGCACGATGATGATGGCGTTGTGCGTCGCCGCCTTGATGAACGTCGGGTCCGACAGCGCCCGCTGGAAGTTCGCGAGCCCGACGAAGTCGGTGAGCGGGGTGAGCCCGTTCCACTTGTAGAGGCTGAAGTGCGCCGCCTGCACGACCGGGATCAATACGAAGATGCCGTACAGGGTCAGCGCCGGCAGCAGGAACAGCGCGATCGTCGTCCAGCGCGGGAATCGCGAACGGGCCAGCACGGTGCCGGCCCGTTCGGTCTCGTCGATCAACGAGTTCAGCCGCCGGTCTTGGCGGCGTCGGTGATCGTCTTGGTGACCTGGTCCGGTGTCCCGGTCCCGGCGAACAGCGTCGCGACGGCGTCGTTGATCACCGCGCCGAGCTCCGGCGTCGTGGCCTGGTCGAGGTAGAGCTGGACGTACTCGGCGTCGGCGCGAGCGTCGAGCACGGACGTCAACTGCGGGTCGGTCACGGACGACTCGGCGCCCACGGTCACCGGCAGGATGCCGGTGTTCAGCGCGCCCCATCGCTTGGCGTTGTCGACCGTGCTGATGTACTTCAGGAATTCCACCGCTTCCGGCGGTGCGTCCTTCCCGACCGCGAACCCGTTCCCGCCACCGAAGCCGTCGGTCGGCGCTCCGGCGCCGCCATCGAGGCTCGGGAACGGGAACCAGCCGAGGTCGAACGTCACCGGCTGCTTGTCGGCCGTGTTGGCGGCCATGGTCCCTGGCGCCCACTGGCCCATCAGCATCATCGCAGCCTTTTCGACGGCCATCGTGGCGGCCTGGCCGCCGGCGCCGTCCCACACCGCTGCGAGGAAGCCCTCCTGGAACGGCTCCTTGGCGACGAGCTCGTCGAGCTTCGTGCCGGCCTCGACGAAGCACGGCGCACTCCAGTCACCGGTCGCCGCAGCCTGCTGCATCGTGTCGGCGCCGCACAGGCGGACCGCCAGATACGCCCACCAGAACATCTCGGTCCAGGTCGCCGGGCTGCCGCCGACCGACACCGGGGTGATGCCGGCCGTCTTGAGCTTGTCGATGGCGGCCAGGAACTCGGTCCACGTCGCCGGCGGCGTCGTGATCCCGGCCTGCGTGAACTGTTCCTTGTTGTACCAGACGCCGACCATGCCGAGATCGAACGGGATCCCGTACTGCTTGCCGTCGAGCTGGTACATGCCGAGGGCGCCCGGGTTGATCGTGTCCTTCCAGTCGGCGACGTCGGCGGTGACGTCCTTCAGCACGCCGGCGGTCACCTGCTCGGCCATGCCGCCACCGCCCCACGACTGGAACAGGTCCGGCACGTTGCCGCCCTGGATCTCCGTCGTGAGCTTGGGCTTGAACGTGTCGTTCTCGAGGATCGTGATCTTGACGGTCACGTTCGGGTGCTCGGCCGTGAACTCATCGGCCATGTCCTGCCAGAGCGACTTGCCCGGGTCGTTGTTCTGGATGTGCCACCAGTCGATGGTGACCGGCGCGGCGGCCTCCGATGGCGAGGTCGCCGCCGATGGGGCCGCCTCGGATGAAGCCGCGCTGGGGGCGGTCGACGCCCCGCTGCTCGAACAGGCCGCGAACACGATCGCCGCCGAGGCGAGCAGTGCTGCGAGCCGACGCTGGGACACCATGGACCGTGCCTCCTCTCTTCGATGGTCTCGTCCGTCGTGCGATGCGCCCGGTTGGCTGATGACTCCTCCTCCTCGAGCTGCGGTGCCGGACCAAGGGCGGTGCGTCGGTGAGGGCCGGCCGTCCCGCCCCGCCATCGGAGGAGGCGTGGCGGGGCGGATCGGCCGGCGGCCGGGATGGGGGCCCAGCCGGTGGGAAACGTGATCGGGGGCTCCTCCAGGCGACGAGCTGTCCGAAAGTTGCGAAGCGGCGACCGACTGCTTTCGGTGCGGCGATGCTAGTCGCCGGGCAGGACAGCGTCAATATCATGTGGAAGCCGCCGGCTACCGTGCGCGGCGAGGCACTCGAAACTTTCGAAATGATGCGCGACTCGCTACACTGCGCCGCATGACGTCGACCCTCGACCGCCCATCGCGACGCGGCCGGTCCACGACCATCGCCGACATCGCCGAGCTGGCGGGGGTGTCGGTCCCGACCGTCTCGAAGGTGATCAATGGCCGGTCGGACGTGTCGCCCCAGACCCGGCAGCGCGTCGAGGAGGCGATCCAGGCCAATGGCTACCACCGAGCGAACCGTGCCCAACGGGCCGCCCCGATCCTCGAGCTGATCTTCCACGAGCTCGAAAGCGAGTGGGCGCTCGAGATCGTCCGTGGCGTCGAGCGGATCGCCGGCATCAACCACCTGGCGGTCGTGCTGACCGAGATGCAGGGCCGGCGGACGCCCGGCCGCGGCTGGATCGAGGGCGTCCTCGCTCGCCGGCCGATGGGCGTCATCGCGGTGTTCTCCGACCTCAGCCCGGCCATCCGCGAGCAGCTGCGCAGCCGCGGCATCCCGTTCGTCGTGCTCGACCCGACCGGCGAGCCGCTGCACGACACGCCGTCGATCGGGGCGACCAACTGGAACGGCGGGCTGACCGCCACACGGCACCTGCTGAGCCTTGGCCATCGGCGCATCGGCGTCATCGGCGGCCCGCCCGGCATCCTGTGCAGCCGTGCCCGGCTCGATGGCTACCGGGCGGCGATGGACGAGGCCGACGTGCCGATCGATCCGCGCCTCATCAGCCACGGCCGGTTCCACGTGGACGAGGGCATCGAGAAGGGCCGCGCGCTCCTACGCATGCCGGACCGTCCGACGGCGATCTTCGCCGGCAACGACCTGCAGGCCCTCGGCGTCTACCAGGCCGCGCGCGAGAGCCGGCTGCACATCCCCGAGGACCTGAGCGTGGTCGGCTTCGACGACCTGCCGGTCGCGCGCTGGGTCGGGCCACCGCTCACGACCGTTCGCCAGCCGCTCATCGAGATGGCCGAGACCGCCGCCGAGCTGGTGCTCGACCTGGCGCGCGGCGTCCCGCCGGCCCAGCCGCGCATCGAGCTGGCCACCGAGCTGGTCGTCCGCGAGAGCACTGCGCCGCCGGCGACCTGATTCCCGCCCGCCACGTCGTCAGGCGGTCACCGCCTCCGGGACGGCGGCCGGATGGCCTGCCGGGAGCCAGCGCTCGATCGAGTCGCGCGCGAACAGCTGATCGACGACGAGTGCCGATGTCCCGATGACGCCACCGAGGAGCCCGAGCGAGGAGCGCTGGATCAGCAGCTCGCGGGTCGCCAGCGGCAGCGAGCGGCGGTAGACCGTCTCGCGGATCGATGCGAGGAGCTGGTCGCCGCTCTGGGCCACGCCGCCCCCGATGATCACCAGCGACGGGTTGAAGAAGTTCACGACGCTCGCGAGCATGTGGCCGACCCGCCGGCCGGCCGACTGGAGCAGGTCGACCGCGACCGGGTCGCCGAACGCCGCGGCGCGGGCAACGTCCTCGGCCGTCAGCGAACCGTGTTCGTCAAGCGCGGCCTGCAGCCGTGCGCTGCGACCCTCGAGGGCGGCCGCCTCACCGTGGCGGCCGATGGCCGCCCCGCCGGCCAGCGCCTCGAGGCAGCCGACGTTGCCGCAGCGACACAGCACCGAGGCGTCGTCGACGACCTGGATGTGACCGACGTCGCCGGCGCTCCCCTGGGCGCCGCGATGGAGCCGGCCGTCGGAGATGATGCCCGCCCCGATGCCGGTCCCGATCTTGATCACGACGACGTTCTCGTGGCCCTGGGCGATGCCGGCCCGCCACTCCCCGAGCGCCAGGACGTTGACGTCGTTGTCGACCCAGACCGGCGCGGCGAAGCGCTCCGTGAAGCGCTCGCGGATCGGGTATCCGTCCCAGCCGGGCATGATCGGTGGCGAGATCGGCCTGCCGGACGCGAACTCCACCGGTCCGGGCACACCGAGGCCCACGCCCCAGACCGTGCCGGGGATCGCCCTGGTCGTGTGCTGCAGCTCCTGGAACAGCTCCTCGACCCGGCCGAGCACGACCTCGGGGCCGCTGGCGATGTCGGCGGGCTCCGTGTAGTGGCCGAGGATGCGGCCCGCCAGGTCGGTCACGCCGACGCTGATGCTGGTCGCGCCCAGGTCGGCGACCAGCACGTGACCGGCGTCGGCCCGGAAGGCCAGCTGGCGCGGCGGGCGACCGCCGGTGCTCGGCCCGACCTCACCCTCGGTAACGAGACCGCGATCGAGCAGGTCCTGCACGCGTCGGGCGACGATCGCCCGGCCGAGACCGGTCCGCGCGCCCAGCTCGGAACGCGACCGCGATCGCCCGATGCGGATCTCGTCGAGGACCGTGACGAGGTCGTCGAGGACCTCGTCGGGGAGCGGTGCCGGGCCGTTCGAAGCGATCGGGTCCGGGTGGTCGGTCATGACCCGATGCTACACGGCTCCCGGCCCGCCAAGCACCGACTTTTGCACTTGACACGCCGAAGTATGCTGCGGTGGCAGTCGGGTCGCGTGAGGAGCGCGGTTGACTCGGCTGGGGCCGCTGACTACGATCGCGCACCCATCTAGACCGTCTAGACGATTGCGCCGACAGGAGGAGACCCGACGCCATGGCGAACCTCGCCACGATCGGCGCCGCGGTGATCGGCACAGGGTTCATCGGCACCGTGCATGTCGAGGCGCTGCGCCGCATCGGCGTGACCGTCCACGGTGTGCTCGGCAGCACCGCGGAGCGCGGCGCGGCACGAGCCGATGCACTCGGCGTCCCCAAGGCGTACCGCTCGCTCGACGACCTCCTCGCCGACGACCGCGTGCGCGTCGTCCACGTGACGTCCCCCAACGACCTGCACGTCAGCCAGGCACGCGCGGCGCTCGAGGCGGGCAAGCACGTCGTCTGCGAGAAGCCGCTGGCGATGACCGCCGACGCCTCGGCCGAGCTCGTCGAGCTGGCCGCCGAGTGCGGCCTTATCAACGCGACGAACTTCAACATCCGCTACTACCCCCTCAACCAGCACGCGCGCGAGCTGGTCGCCGGGGGTGGCCTCGGCGAGGTCCGGCTCGTGACCGGCCGCTACTTCCAGGACTGGCTGCTGCTCGACAGTGACTGGAACTGGCGGCTCCAACCCGACCGTGGGGGCGCGCTCCGGGCGGTCGGCGACATCGGCTCGCACTGGCTCGACCTGATGACGTACGTCACCGGCCAGCACGTCGCGTCGGTGATGGCCGACCTGACCACCTTCATCGCGACCCGCCAGGAACCGACGGGCCCGGTCGAGACGTTCTCGACGGACCGCTCGGCCGAGACCATCGAGCGGGACATCTCGACCGAGGACACGGCCACGATCCTGCTGCGCTTCGACGGCGGCGCTCGGGGCGCAGTGAGCATCTCCCAGATCAGCCCCGGTCGGAAGAACTCGCTGGTCTACGAGATCGACGGCTCCGACGGCGCGTGGGCGTGGGACAGCGAGCAGCCCGACCAGGCATGGATCGGCCATCGCGAGCGGCCCAACGAGGTGCTGCTCCGCAACCCGGCCCTGATGGGCGCCGCCGGGCAGGCGGCGTCCGCGCTGCCGGCCGGGCACGCCGAGGGGTTCTTCGACACGTTCTGCGCCCACTTCCGGGCCGTGTACGCGGACGTGGTAGCCGGGCGGCCCTCCTCCCCGCCCGGCTACCCGACCTTCGCCGCCGGCCACGACGAGATGCTCGTCGGCGAGGCGATCGCCCGCAGCGCCCGCGAGGGGCGCTGGGTCGATGTCCAGCGCGGCGTGACCGGCGAGCCCGTCCGCCACCACGCGACCTCGGAGGTGGCACCACTGTGAAGCTCGGGTTCCTGACCGCCCCGTTCGCGGATACGCCGCTCATGGAGGTCGTCGACTGGGCCGCCAGCGCCGACTTCGAGGTCCTCGAGATCGCCTGCTGGCCCAGGGCCGACGGTCCGGTGCGCCGCTATGCGGGCACGAGCCACATCGACGTCAGGAACCTGTCCGACGGGCAGGCCACCGAGATCGTCGACGAGATCGCCTCGAAGGGGCTGTCCATCTCCGGGCTGGGCTACTACCCGAACCCGCTCCACCCGGATCCCGAGCACCGCGCCGAGGTCACCGACCACCTCAAGGCGGTGATGGTCGCGGCCCGCAAGATGGACATCCCGCTGGTCAACACGTTCATGGGCGGCGACGGCGCAAAGCACCTCGACGACAACTGGGAGGAGGCGCTGCGGGTCTGGCCGGACATCGTCGCGTTCGCCAACGACCAGGGCGTGAAGATCACCCTCGAGAACTGCCCGATGCTGTTCTCGTACGACGAGTGGCCGGGCGGCCACAACATCGCCACCACGCCGCGCCAGTGGCGCCGCATCCTCGAGCAGTGGGGCGACACGATCGGGCTCAACTTCGACCCGTCGCACCTGATCCTCCAGATGATCGACATCCGGCGGTTCCTCAAGGAGTTCGGGCCGAACGTCCTGCACTACCAGGCCAAGGACCTGATGATCGACCGCGACGGGCTCTACGAGCGCGGCATCTTCTCGATGGGCATGGGCTGGCAGATCCCGCGCCTGCCCGGCCTCGGCGAGGTCGACTGGGGCGTCGTCCACGGCGAGCTCTACCGCCAGGGCTACGAGGGCGACTGCATCATCGAGCACGAGGACCGCCGCTTCGAGGGCACCGACGAGAAGGTCAAGCAGGGGTTCCTCATCGCCCGCGACGTCCTGCGTCCGTACTGTCACTGAGGCCATGACACTCTCGATCGACGACCTCACCGAGCGCGACATCGCGAAGACCATCGACCATTCGCTGCTGCGTCCCGAGCTCGACGACGCGTTCATCGAGGACGGCTGCCGCCTGGCGGCCGACTACGACGTCGCATCGGTGTGCGTCCGCCCCGCGGATGTCACCCGGGCCGTCTCGCTTCTCCACGACACCGACGTCGCCGTCGGCACGGTCATCGGTTTCCCCCACGGTGGCCAGCCGACGGCGACGAAGGTGTTCGAAGCACGCCAGGCGCTGGCCGACGGCGCCACCGAGCTCGACATGGTCATCCAGATCGGGGCCCTTCGATCCGGGCGCGACACCGACGTCGAAGCCGACATCCGGGCGGTGGTCGAGGTCGCCCACGCCGGCAACGCGATCGTCAAGGTCATCTTCGAGAACGCCTATCTCAGCGACGACGAGAAGGTCCGCGCCTGCCGGCTGTCGGAGGCCGCCGGGGCGGACTTCGTCAAGACCTCGACGGGCTTCGCGCCGGGCGGCGCGACCCACGAGGACCTGCGCCTGATGCGCGCCAGCACGTCGCCGAACGTCGGGGTCAAGGCGGCCGGCGGCGTGCGCACGCTCGACGCCCTCATCGAAGTCATGGACCTCGGCGTGACCCGCATCGGAGCCACCGCCACGAAGGCCATCATCGACGACTTCCGGGCCCGCAAGGCCGGGCGGGCGCCGGCCGCGGCGACCAGCGGCGCGACCGCCGACAGAGCGGGCTCCTACTGATGGGTGCCGCCACGGCCGCACCGGTGCTGGCGTGGCTGGATGCCGCCCGGGTCGTGCTCGACCGGCTGGCCGGGACGCAGGCCGACGCGATGGAGCGGGCGAGCCAGTGGTGCGCCGAGGCGATCGCGGCCGACGGTCTTGTCCACTTGTTCGGGACCGGTCACTCGCGCATCCCGGTCGAGGAGATGTTCCCGCGCTACGGCTCGTATCCCGGGTTCAACCCGATCGTCGAGCTGTCGATGACGTTCCACACCCAGGTGGTCGGCGCGAACGGCCAGCGCCAGGCGATGGCCATCGAGCGGATGCCCGGGCTGGCCGGCGTGATCCTCTCGAACTTCGTGTTCGGGCCGAAGGACGTGATGATCGTCTTCTCGGCCGGCGGCGCGACCGCGGTACCGGTCGAGATGGCGCGGGGTGCCCGCGCGCGCGGGCTTCGCGTCGTCGCGGTAACCTCCGTCGCGCAGTCGACGACTGGTGAACCCGACCCGGTCACGGGCGTCCGCCTTGCGGACGAGGCCGACCTGGTCATCGACCTGTGCACGCCCCACGCCGACGCGCTCATCGACATCGACGGCGTCGACACCCCGGTCGGACCGGGATCGACCCTCGCCGCGGTGGCCGTCGTCAACAGCATCAAGGTGCGGACCGCCCAGCTCCTCGCGGAGCGAGGGGCGTTGCCGCCGACCATCACCCGGGCCTCGGTCGTCGGCGCCGAGCGCTCGCGGGCGTTGTTCGATGCCGCGTATCAGGAGCACGCGCGACGCATCGCTCGAGCCATCACAAGGGAGGCGTGATGACGGCGGGCGCGACGCGGAGGAGGTGGCGACGATAGATAGCGAATCCGGCGTTCACATTTCTCAGTCGATTCCACGGCGCGACCAGATCGGCGCGTCGGTACATGAGGAGGAGAGCGAATGATCCAGAAGTCCATCCCCAAGCGGCTGCTCGGTCTGGCCTCGATCGCGGTGCTCGCGGTCGCGTGCTCGACCCCGGGCGGGTCGGCGGCGCCGAGCTCTGCGCCGGCCGCGTCCGAGTCCGCATCGGCACCGGCCGCGTCCGAGTCCGCTTCGGCCTCGGCGGCGGCGCAGTTCAAGATCGGCTACTCCAATGGTGGTGGCGTGGGCAACGGCTTCCGCGAGGAGCAGGTCTGCACCGCCAAGGCCGAGGCGCTCGCCTCCGGCCAGGTCTCCGAGCTCGTCACGTTCCACCGCAACACGGACGCTGCCGGCCAGCTGTCGGACATCCGCGACCTGATCGCGGCCGACGTCGACGCGATCGTGTTCAACCCGAACGATCCGGCGGCGCTCAACCCGGCGCTGGAAGAGGCCAAGGCCCAGGGCATCCCGACCATCTCGGTCGACGCCTACGTCACGAACCCGGACACCTACAACCTCTACAACAACCAGGTGGAGTACGCGAAGCTCGGCGCCAAGTGGCTGTTCGATCAGCTCGGCGGCAACGGGACCGTGTACTACATGCGCGGTCTCGCCGGTCACCCGGCCGACAGCGACCGTGACATCGGCTTCAAGGAGGTCCTGAAGGACTATCCGGGCATCAAGGTCGTCCCGAATGCCGATGGCGTCGCCACCGGCTGGGATCCGGCCACCACCACGACCCTGATCAACGACTTCATCGCGTCCGGCCAGTACGATGCCATCCAGGGCATCTGGACGTCGGGCATGGACTCGCAGGTCGTCGACGCCATCAAGGGCGCCAACAAGCCGTTCGTGCCGATCGTCGGCGCGGACCTCGGCGCCTTCGTCAACCAGCTGCTGACCGAGACGGAGCTCAAGGGCGCCGCGGTCACCAACACCGCCGCAGTCGGCGGCGCGGGCGTCAACCTGGCGCTCCGCATCCTCCAGGGTGAGACCCCCGAGACGGACCCGTCGGCGACGCAGCCGAATACGGTCCTGCTCAAGCCGGTCCTCGCGGACAACACGAGCGATCCCGGCAAGACGACGCTCGAGTCATGGCAGGTCGACGGGCTCGACCCGCTGTGGCCGCTCGGGCTCGAGATCGAGGGCTTCACCTCGTACACCCCGGAGCAGGCCGTCGCCTGCAAGGGCCCGGGCGAGTCCTAGACTCCCTCAGCCCATCGTCCCACCACGGGAGGTGCCGGCCTCGCCGGCATCTCCCGTGAGTACTATCCGAGGACCGATGACAGTCGCGGCCACGGATCACCTGCTCGAGGCGACCAGCGTCTCCAAGACCTATGGAGCGGTCGTCGCGCTGCGGTCGGCGTCGCTGGCGGTCCGACCCGGCGAGGTCCACGCGCTGATGGGCGCCAACGGCGCCGGCAAGAGCACGCTCGTCAAGATCCTCACGGGCGCCGTCCAGCCCGATGGCGGCAGCATCACCGTCCAGGGCAAGAAGTGGGTCGCCCGCTCGCCCGCCGAGGCCAGGCGCGGCGGCATCGTGTCGGTGTACCAGGAACCGGCGCTCATCCCCGACCTCGACATCCGCTCGAACCTGCGGCTGACCGAGACGCCGCTCGAGCGCATTCCGCCACTGGGTGGCGGAACTCGGCCTGACCGACCTCGACCTGTCGGACCTGGTACGCCAGGTGCCGCTCGCGTCGCTCCGGATCATCGACCTTGCGCGGGCGATGGCCATCGAACCCGACGTGCTGATGCTCGACGAGATGACCGCGGCCCTGCCCGCGAACCTCACCGAGCGCGTCCTCGAGGTCATCGGCCGCCAGCGCGGTGGCAAGAACTCCGTGATCTTCATCTCGCATCGGATGATCGAGATCGCCGCGGTGTGCGACCGGGCGACGGTCCTGCGCGAGGGCGAGACGGTCGGCGTCGTCCCGGTGGCGCAGGGCTCCGAGGATCGGATCGTCGAGCTGATGCTCGGCGAGATCGTCGATGACATGCCCGCGGCCGCCGAACGCATCGCCGGTGCCACGCGGCCCGCCGACGTGCCGCCGCGCATCTCCGCTCGCGGCCTGACGGCCAGCGCGAAGCTCGAGGACGTGTCGTTCGACCTCTACCCGGGCGAGGTGCTCGGCGTCGTCGCGCTCGAGGGCCAGGGCCAGGACGAGCTGTTCGACATCCTGGCCGGCTCGGAGCGACCGAGCGCTGGCGAGCTGCTCGTCGACGGATCCCCGGTCTCGTTCCGCCACCCGGCCGACGCCATCCGGGCCGGTCTCGTCTACGTACCGGCCGACCGCGCCGAGGCACTGCTCATGCAGCGCTCGGTGCGCGAGAACATCGCGCTGCCGTTCTCGTCGCGGATCAGGCGCTGGGGTCCGATCGACCTCGGCAAGGAGCGCAAGCAGGTCGACACGGCGATCGGCACGCTCCAGATCGACACGCGCGCGACGGGCGAGGTTCGGCGCCTGTCCGGCGGCAACCAGCAGAAGGTGACGATCGCCCGTTGGGTGGCGGGCGGCGTGCGGACGATGCTCTGCTTCGACCCGACGCGTGGCATCGACATCCGCACCAAGCACCAGATCTATCTGCTGCTGCGCGACCTGGCCGAGGCGGGCGCCGCGGTGCTCCTCTACACGTCGGAGCTCAAGGAGATCCAGCTCGCCTGCGACCGGGCGATCGTGATCTTCGGCGGGCGGGTCGTCGCCGAGCTGACCGCCGCCGACGCGGACGAGCCGGCGCTGCTGCGCGCGGCTTACAACCTCAAGTCGGACGCGGCGCTCCCCGACGAGCTCGCAGCCGAGGAGCTCGCGGCCGAAGGACTGGCCGCAGCTGAAACCGGCGGCGAGACCGCCGGCGACGGGACCACCGACGTGAGCGACCGATGACGGCCGCCGCGAGCCCGGTCGACGCGGCGCGGGCCCGTCCGGCCGAGGCCGTGGCCGACTGGGCGCGCCGGAACGCCTGGACGATCGGGCTGCTCGGGTTCTTCGTCCTGCTGCTGCTCTTCACCAGGTACATCCAGCCGACCTACGGCGTCAGCGGCGTCCAGGGCCTGGCGATCTCGGTGCTCCCGCTGGCGCTGGCGGCGGTCGCCCAGGCGATCATCGTGATCTCGGGCGGGATCGACCTCTCGATCGGCTCGATGATGGCGCTCACCAACGTCGTCGCGGCGGCCCTCATGGCGAACCAGGGCGAGGGGTTCGGCGTCGTCGTGGTGCTCCTCGTCCTCGGCCTCGGCCTCCTCCTTGGCGCGGTCAACGGCGGCCTGGTCGTCCTGACCCGCGTGCCCGACATCGTGGTCACGCTGGCGATGTCGTTCGTCTGGGCCGGCTGCGCGCTGCTCGTCCTGCAGCGACCGGGCGGCGCCTCGGCGGACTGGCTCAAGGACCTGGTCAGTGGGTCCGTCGGCATCGAGTGGATCCCCAAGGCGGCGGTCGTGCTGCTCGTCGTCGTCGCGGTGATCTGGCTGCCGATCCGCCGTTCCAAGGTGGGCCTGTCGATCTACGCGATCGGCAGCCATCGGCTCGCGGCGTTCCGGAGCGGCGTGTCGGTCGGTCGCACGAGGCTGATCGCCTACACGATCGGTGGCCTCTTCGCCGCGCTGGCCGGCCTGAGCCTGACCGCGAGCACCGGGATCGGGACACCGGTCCCCGGGCCATACACCCTGCTGAGCGTGGCCGCGGTGGTCCTCGGCGGGGTCAGCCTGGCCGGTGGCCGCGGCGGACTCTTCGGTCCGATCGTCGCGGTGCTCGTGCTCCAGCTCATCCGGACCGACCTGACGTTCCTGCGGCTGAACACCAATCTCTCGACCGTGGCCCAGGGGGTCATCCTCATCGGCGTGGTCATGCTCGGGACACTCATCCAGCTCCGGCGGACCCGGGCGTGACCAGCGTGGTCGACACGCCCCGGACACGGAACCCGTGGCTCACGGCGAATGGCTGGCGTCGTCTCTTCCGCGACCGGCCGATCGTCCCGCTCCTCGTGCTCCTCGGCATCCTCGTCGTGGTCAGCGAGCTCGTCCGTCCGGGCCTCGTCACGACGCAGTGGATCGGCACGATCACGCGCGCCGCCGTGCCGCTGGCGATCCTGGCCGGCTGCCAGACCCTGACGATGCTCACCGGCGGCATCGACCTGTCGGTCGGCGCCGTCGCCTCGATGACCGGGTTCGTCCTCGCGACGCTCGTCGGCGGCCCGGGGCTCGGCGTCGGCATCATCGTGGCGCTGTCCGTCGCGGCGATCACCGGGTTGATCACCGGCGTCGGCGTGGGCGTGTTCCGCGTCCACCCGCTGATCATGACCCTCGGCATCAGCCTGGTCGTGCTCGGGTTCGCGAATGTGTGGCAGCTCCAGATGGTCCAGACCGGCTCCGGCGTGCCGCCCGGGCTGCGCACGCTCGGGAGCGGGACGCTGCTGCAGGTCATCCCGTACAGCCTGGTGGTCTTCATACCGATCATGCTCCTGATCCTGCTCGGCCTGCGGCGGACCGGCTACGGCCGGCTGCTGTACGCGATCGGCGACAACCCGATCGCCACGCGCCTGTCCGGCGCCCGGGCGTGGCAGGTGATCGTCCTGCTGTACGTGCTCTCTGCGGTGCTGGCCGGGATCGCCGGGTTCCTGATCTCGGGTCTGACCAACGTCGCCAGCGTGACCCTCGCCGACAGTTACGTGCTGCCGTCGGTCGCCGCGGCGGTCATCGGTGGGACGTCGATCATGGGCGGCCGCGGCGGCTTCGGCGGCACGATCGTCGGCGCGCTGATCCTGACGGTGGTCGGCTCGCTGCTGACGTCGCTCGGGTATCCGGAATCGGTCCGCCAGATCCTGTACGGCGCGATCATCGTCGTCGTCGCGGCTGCCTACACGCGGGTGACCGGGGAGACCTGATGGGCGCGAGCGACGCGCCGTCGGCCAGTCGGCACCTCGGGCTCGATCTCGGCGGGACGAACATCAAGGCGGTCGTCGTCGAGCACGACGCCGATACGTGGCGGGTCATCGACCGCGAGCAGATCCCGACATCGGCCTCCGACGGCCCCGACGCCGTCGTCAGGCGCCTCGTCGACGTCGGGCGGCGGGCGATGGCGCGGTTCCCCGGCGTCGCCTCGGTCGGGATCGGCGTCCCCGGGCTGTACGACCCGGCGGCGGGCACGACCCGCTTCCTCGTCAACTTCCCGACGTCGTGGGCCGGCGTGCCGGTGGCCGGGCCGGTCGGTGCCGCCCTCGGCGTGCCGTCGGCGCTCATCAACGATGCGCGGGCGTTCGGGCTGGCCGAGCTGCGGCTCGGGGCGGCGCGCGGCGCCTCGTCGATGATCGGGTTCACGCTCGGGACCGGCGTGGGCGGCGTGTTCGCGGTCGACGGCCGCGTGTACCAGGGCCACGACGGCACCGGCGGCGAGCTCGGGCACCAGACGATCGAGCCCGACGGGCCGTCGTGCGGGTGCGGCAACCGCGGCTGCCTCGAGGCGTACGCCCGTGCCGATCGCATCGCGGAGGCGTGCGGCGCGAACACCGTCGAGGAGGCGATCGCGCGGGCGCGTGCCGGCGACGCCACGGCCCTGGAGGGCTTCGCGCGGGTCGGGCGCTACCTCGGGATCGGCATCGCCAGCATGATCGCGGTCGTGACGCCCGATCGCGTCGTCATCGGCGGCGGCAACGCCGCAGCCGCCGACCTGCTGCTGGACCCGATCCACGATGAGCTGCGCCGACGCGTCCACACGACGTCCCTCGACGACGTCGAGGTCGTGACCGCCGAGCTCGGGACGTGGGCGGGCGCGATCGGCGCCGCCATCCACGGCGCAGAGACGGCCCGGGCCGACGGCCGGCCGGCACCGGCGATCGCGACAGGGGCGTCATGACCGAGTCCGACTACCAGCCGCACTACCGCCAGATCGAGCAGGCCTTGCGCGAGCGGATCGCGACCCTCTCGCCCGGAGAGCGCCTGCCATCCGACACCGACCTGTGCGCGGAGTTCGGGGTCAGCCGGATGACCGCCCGCAACGCGATGCAGCGCCTGGCCGCGGACGGGCTGATCACCCGCGAGCCGGGCCGGGGCAGCTTCGTGGCGACGCCGCTCGCCCACCGGCGCGCCAACCGGCTGATGACGTTCAGCCGCGAGATGCAACGGGCAGGCAGGGTCCCGAGCTCCCGCGTGCTGACCCGCGTGATCCGCCCGGCGTCCGACCTCGAGTCGACCAGCCTTGGCATCCCGGCCCGCCAGCCCGTCGTCCACCTGCGTCAGGCTGCGCCTCGCCGACGGCGAGCCGATCGCGCTCGAGACCACGGCTCTCATCGACGCCTGCGCGAGCGCCGTGATGACGGCCGACCTGGCCCGGGGCTCGCTCCACGAGACCCTCGGACGCGCCGGCTTCCGGCTGCGTCGCGGGACCGGCACGATCGCCGCCGCCGCGGCGACGGCGGAGGATGCCGGCATCTCGGGATGCGGACCGGCGAGCCGCTGCTCGTCGAGCGCCGGGTCATCGAGGACGACGACGGCCGGCGGGTCGAGGCGACCGAGTCGCGCTACGTCGCCGGGCGCTACGCGCTGGTCGTCCAGTTCGACGTCGAGGCGCCGGCGGTCGACGCGGCCCGATGACCGCGACGATCGAGGGCCGGCTCGTCCTCGACGACCGCGTCGCGCCCGGTCGGGTGACCGTCGACGACGGCCGGATCACGGCGGTCGACCTCGACGTCGGGCCCGTGGCGGACGAGGCGCGCTACGTCGCGCCCGGCTTCGTCGACGTCCACGTGCACGGCTGGGGTGGCCACGCTGCGATGGGCGACGCCGACGCGCTCGACGGCATGGCGCGGGCGCTGCTGCGCCGGGGCGTCACGTCGTTCCTGCCGACCGCCGTGAGCGCGCCGCTCGGCGATCTCGCCGCCTTTGCCGATCGCGTCCGGGCGTGGCAGCCTGACGCGCCGGCCGATGGCGCCGAGCCGCTCGGCTTCAACCTCGAGGGCCCGTTCCTGGCACCGGCCCGGCGGGGCGCCCACGACGCGGCCCACCTGAGGGCCCCGGACGGCGCGCCGGCGTCGACGCTGGAGGCACTGGCCGATGGCCTCCGGCTGACCACGGTCGCGCCCGAGCTGCCCGGCGCGCTCGATCTCATCCGCCGGTTGCACGAGCAAGGGGTCGCGGTGTCGGTCGGGCACTCGGCGGCGCTCATCGACGAGGCCCGGGCGGGCTATGCCGCGGGCGCGTCCTCGACGACCCACCTGTTCAACGCGATGACCGGCGTCGACCACCGATCGCCCGGCGTCGCGGTCGCGGCGCTCCTCGACGACACAGCCTATGTCGAGCTCATCGCCGACGGCGTCCACGTCCACCCGGCGCTGTGGCCGCTGATCACCCGCCTCAAGCCGGCCGACCGGCTGCTGCTGGTGAGCGACGCGCTCGCGGTCGCCGGGACAGGCGACGGCCCGGGCCGGATCGGCGGCCTCGACGTCGAGGTCGTCGGGGAGCGGGTGACGCTGGCTGGCACCGACACGCTGGCGGGCTCGGTCATCGCGCTCGACAGCGCCGTGCGGAACGTGGTCGCCGCCGGGCTGCCGCTGCACGACGCGGTCGCGGCGGCGAGCGCCAACCCGCTTGCCCTCCTCGGCGTCGGCGACCGGGGGCGCATCGCCGTCGGCCAGCGGGCCGACCTCGTCGAGCTCGACGACGAGCTGCGCGTGTGCCGCGTGATGCGCGGCGGTTCCTGGGTCGCGGGCGACTGACCCTCAGCGCGGGGGCATCGCCGCGAACGTCCTCTCGACGTCCTCGAGCATCCGCAGCGTCGCCGCCTCGACGACGTCGAGGTAGCGCTCGCCGTATTCGACCGACGCCTCGCGCGCGTCGCCCCACGTCCCCGACTGCGTCGCCCGGTACACCGACCCGGGGGTCGAGAAGAAGAACGCGGTGTGGACGCCGGCCGGGCTGCCGACGTCGGGGAACGGCGGCATCTCCGCATTCGCGCGGTCGATGTCGACGAACCGCTCGTCGACCGCCATCACCGCCGACGTCTCGGCGCGGTTCGCGTGCAGGCCGGCGGTCGGCCCGAAGAACTCGGCCGATTCCTCGGCGGTCAGCCCGTCCCAGTAGTTGATCGGGAAGGCGCGCGTCCCCTCGGGCAGCCGGTCGGCGGCGTTGGCGCACGCGTACGCGATCGCGAGCGTGTTGTCGTAGTGGCCGTTGAGGAACACGATCGTCCGGAAGCCCATCGTGGCCAGGCCGACCGCGACGTCCTCGACGAGCGCCATGAACGTCGGGATGCGCAGGTAGACGACCCCCGTGAACCCGGCGTGCGGGTACGACAGCCCATAGCCGATCGGCGGCGCGACCGCGGCACCGACCTTCGGGGCGACGCGCCGGGCGACCTCGGTCGGGACGATCGTGTCGGTGGCGAGCGGCCCGTGCGGGCCGTGCTGCTCGGTCGAGCCGGTCGGCACGATGACCGTCGTGTGCTCGCGCACGAACGCCTCGACCTCGGGGTTCGTCATCTCGCCCAGGAACACCGTCGCTGGCTTCATCGGTCCTCCTCGTTCAGCCGATGTTGGTGGTGAGCTCGCCGATCCCTTCGATCCGGCACGTGACGACGTCCCCGGCCTCGAGATGGCGGTCGGGTCCGGGCGGCGTCGCCAGCCGTGGAGGCGTCCCCGACACGATGAGGTCCCCCGGCTCCAGCCGGACGTGCCGGCCGAGATACGCGATGACCTCGGCGATCGAGAAGCGCATATCGCTCGTCCGGCCGTCCTGGATCGGTTCGCCGTTGATCGTGCAACCGAGCGCCAGGTCGCCCGGGTCGAGCTCATCGGCGGTCACGACCCACGGCCCGACCGGGCAGAAGCCCGGCATCGATTTGCCGAGCAGCCATTGGTCGCCGTCGAGCCACGGGTCCCGCGACGAGACGTCGTTGACGATCGTGTAGCCGAAGACGCCACTGTCGATCCCCATCACCACCCCGAGCTCGACCTCCGCATCGACATTCGGCGTGAGCTCGCGGTCCCAGGTCAGCGTCTCGCCATGCGCCGCGATGGATGACAGCGCCTTGCCGTAGATCAGTGGCCGATCCGGGCGGGGCGCAGCTCCCGGGCCGTCGTAGTTGCGACCGACCGTGTAGATCGCACCGGGCCTCGACACCGCCACGCGCATCGTCAGGCCCGCGCGTTCGCGTCGGCCAGCAGTGGCGCCACGGCATCGCGCATGACGCCCTCCATGCCGCCGACGCCGGTCCAGCGCTCGAACGCGATGGCGGCCTGGGCGACGAGCATCTCGGACCCGTTGGCCGCCCGCAGGCCGCGCAAGCGTGCCGCCCGGAGGAGCGACGTCTCGGCGGGGACGTAGACGAGATCGAACACGGTCGCACGAGCCGGCAGCGCGTTCACATCGATCGTCACCCCGGGGTCGAGCATGCCGACGGTGGTCGCGTTGATCGCGACGTCCGCGCTGCCCAGGGCCTCCGTGAAGGTCCCCTCGCCGAGGGCGACCGCCTCGATCTCGGCCGTGCCGATCTCGGCGAACCGCTCGGCCAGTGCGCCCGCCGATGCCCACGTGCGGTTGCCGATCGTCAGCCGGCGCGCGCCACGTTGCAGGCACGCGTACACGACCGCATGGGCGACCCCGCCGGCGCCGGCGACGACCACCTCGGCGCCGTCGAGCGAGCGGCCCATCGCCCCCTCGACGCCGGCGACGAACCCCGGCGCGTCGCTGTTGAAGCCGACGAGCCGGCCGTCGTCGCTGCGGACGACGTTGTTCACGGCGCCGATGGTCTCGGCGTCCGGCTCGACCTCGTCGACGAGACCGGCCACGACCCGCTTGTACGGCGCGGTCACCCCGAGGCCCAGCCAGTCCGGTCCGCGCGCGGCGGCCACGGCCGGCTCGACCTCGCCGGGCTCCAGCTCCATCAGCACGTAGCGGGCGTCGATGCCCGCGGCGTCGAACGCCGCGTCGTGCATGACCTGCGAATGCCGTCGCTTGAGCGGGTTGCCCAGCAGCGCGACCTGACGGGTCACGACGGGACGGCGACCCGGTCCCGGTTCGGCTTGCGGACGGGTCCCGCGGTCGGCGGGAAGATCACGTTCGGGATGATCTCGTCCACCCACGCATGGAGCTGCGCCGGGTCGGGGGTCATGGTGTGGAGGATGAACTGCTCGACGCCGGCGTCGACCCGCGCCTGGAGCGACGCGACGATCTCGTCCGGCGTCCCGAACAGGTAGACGCTCTCGAGATAGTCCGGCCCGCGCTCGCCGCTCATGACCTTGAGGAACGCGCGGTGCTGCTCCTCGCGGGCCTTCGCCGGATCGCTCGTCAGGACGAGGTGCAGGAAATTCTCGTGGGCGACCGATAGTTCTGTCGCGTCGTGACCGTTCTCGCCGAAGAACGCCTGCAGCTCGTCCCAGTCGCGCCGGATGTCGGGCGGCGGGCAGGTCGGCCGCGGGATCCAGCCATCCGCGCGGAGCGTGCGCGCCTTGACCGACTCGACGAACTTCGGCACGTCGGGTGACTTCGGGTTCGCGAGCTGCGAGCCTCCGCCGACCCAGACCGGCGGGCGCTGGCCCGTCCGCGGCTCGATGAACACGTCGTCGATCGAGAAGTAGCGGCCGTGGTAGGTCACGGTCTCGCCATCGAGCAGCGGCAGCATGATGTCGAGCATCTCGTCGGTGCGCTTGCCGCGCTCCGACTTGTGGACGCCGACCGCCTCGTACTCGACCTCGTTCCAGCCGACGCCGGCGCCCAGGACCATCCGGTCGTCCGACAGGAACTGGAGCGTGGCCAGCTCCTTGGCCAGGAGGACCGGGTTCCGCAGCGGCATGATCAGGATCGACGTTCCCAGCCGCACCCGCTCCGTGACCCCGGCCGCCACACCGAGCGCCATCAGCGGCTCGAGCCAGTTCACCGAGTAGAACCGCTTGCCGACCAGGAGGTGGTCCGTGATGAACAGCGAATCGAAGCCCAGGTCCTCGACCGTCCGGGCGAACGCCTTGATCCCGCGAGCGCGCTCCGAGCCGTCGCCCTCCCAGACATAGGAGGGCAGGAACACCCCGAACCGGCCGACGTCAGTCATGTGGCAGATGTCCTCGCTGCGGCGGCCTCATCGGCCGCGGTACTCCGGATCGCGCTTGGCGAAGAACGCGGTCGCGCCTTCGAGCATGTCGTCGCTCGCGAACACCCGGTCCGAGGCGTCGAGCTCGGCGGCGAGCCCGGCCGCAAGGTCGGTGTCGGTCGCGAGGTCGATGAGCCGCTTCGCCTCGCGCACCGCGACCGGTCCGCGAGCCGCGATCTCCGCGGCGACGGCATCGGCCGCCGCGAGCGCCCCGCCGGCGGGCACGACCCGGCTGACCAGCCCGATCCGCTCGGCATCCTCCGCGCTCAGCACCCGACCGGTCAGGATCAGCTCCTTGGCCCGCGCCGCGCCGACGACGCGCGGCAGCCGCTGGGTGCCGCCGGCGCCGGGGGTGACCGCCAGCCGCACCTCGGGCAGCCCGAGCTTCGCGCGGTCGGACGCGATCCGGATGTCGCAGCACAGCGCCAGCTCGAGGCCGCCGCCCAGCGCGTTGCCCTCGATCGCGGCGATCGTCGGCATCGGCAGCCGCGCGAGCCGGTCGGCGACACCCGATTCGAGCTCGTGGCGCGCCCGCCCGGCCTCGCCCCGCTGTGACTCGAACTCGCCGACGTGCGACCCGGCCGAGAACGCACGCTCGCCGGCCCCGGTCACGACGACCGCACGCACGTCGCCCGGGGCCGCCGCGGCGAGCGTGTCGAGCGCGACGGACAGCTCCTCCAGCAGCTCGCGCGTGACCAGGTTGAGCGGCGGGTTCTGGAGGGTCAGATGCGCCACGGTCCCGAGCTCCAGCGCGATCAGGCCGCTCATGCCGTGCCCACGAAGTCGGCGGCGAGGCCCATCGGCCCGGTCGCGTACAGCCTGCGGTCCATCTCGCGCAGGTCGTCGGCCACCCTCGGACGGAAGCCCATCTGCCCGAGCACGTCGCGGTCGATGTCGATGCCCGGTGCGACCTCGATCAGCACCAGGCCATCGTCGGCCAGCTCGAACACCGCCCGCTCGGTGATGTACCGGACCTGCTGGCCGCGCTCCCGCGCGAGCCGGCCGTTGAACGAGATCTCCTTCACCGCCGGGACGAACTTGCCGAGGCTGCCCTCGGACGCGATACGGACGCCATCGTCGATGTCGATCTCGAGACCACGCGCGGTCAGCGTCCCGACGAAGTTGATCTTGCCGGTCTTCGCGCTGATGTTCGGGAAGCCACCCGGGCCGCGGACGCGACCCTCGAACGCGTGGACGTTGACGTTGCCCTCGGCGTCGACCTCGGCGAACGAGAGGCTGGCCACGTCGAGCCCTCCGCCGTCGTAGAAGTCGAACATATACGGCTGGTCGATCATCGCCTGGTAGTTGAAGCCGGCACCGCCCTCGTTGCCGGCGACCGGCACGCCCCCGAAGATGCCCTGCTCGACGGTCAGCACCAGCTGGTCGGTGATGCGCTCCTCCCAGGCCACCCGGCCGATGAGCTGGCTGATGCCGAACCCGAGGTTGCAGATCGCGCCGGGCGGGAACTCGAGCAGCGAGCGCCGGGCGATGATCTTGCGGACGTCGAGCGGCAGCGGCGGCTCGTCGGTCACGGGCCTGCGCAGGGCACCCGCGTAGTACGGCGAGTCCTGGGTGATGTACGTCTGCCACTGCTCGGGGTCGACGAATACGTGATCGATCAGCGCCGCCGGAACCTTGACGTCGCGCATCCGCAGGCTGCCCCGCCGCGCGAGCTGACGGACCTGGGCGATGACGATCCCGCCGCTGTTTCGGGCCGCCATCGCCATGGCCAGCATCTCGCCCTGGACCGCCTCGCCCTCCATCGTCAGGTTGCCGTCCTCGTCGGCGGTGGTGCCGCGGATGACCGCCACGTCGATCGGGAAGGCGTGGAACAGCAGCCACTCGCGCCCGCGCAGCGTGACCACCTCGACAAGGTCCTCGGTCGTGCGCGCGTTCTGCTTGCCGCCGGTGTGGCGTGGATCGACGTACGTGCCCAGGCCGACCTGCGTCACGAGCCCGGGCCGCCCGGCGGCGATCTCGCGCATCAGCTGCGAGAGCACGCCCTGCGGGAACGAGTACGACTCGAGCTCGTTCGCCTCGACCAGTGCGCCGAGCCGCGGCTCGTTGCCGATGTTGCTGCCGATGGTCCGCCGCATCAGCCCGGGCAGGCCGAGCTGCGAGAACCCGCGATCCGCGAAGTCGCCGATGCCGACGACCCGGACCGTGGTCAGGTCGCGCGGCCGGCCCTCCTCGGCGTAGACCGCCGCGAGCTCGTCGATGAAGCGCTGCGGCAAGGCGTGGCCGGCGCCGGACCCGCCGATGACCACCGTGCTGCTGTCGCGCACGAGCCCGACCGCGTCCCTGACCGGGATCACCTTGCTCACGGCATGTACCCGCCGGCATTCGGGTTGAGCGTCTGGCCGAGGTACAGGCCGGCGGCGTCCGACAGCAGGAAGATCACGGTGTCGGCCACCTCGTCGGCGCGCCCGTAGCGGCCGAGCGGCATGTCGCGCAGCCGTGCCCGACCCGTCTCGGAGTCGAGCAGGTCGGCCGTCATCTCGGTGATCGTCATGCCCGGGGCGACGGCGTTGATCCGGACGCCGGTCGCGCCGAACTCGCGGGCGAGCGACCGGGTGAGCCCGATGAGCCCGGCTTTCGCGGCGCTGTAGGCCGCAGTCTCGGTGATGCCCATCTGCCCGAGCCGCGACGCGACGTTCACGATCGACCCGCTGCCGCGCTCGACCATCGACGGCAGGGCGGCCCGGGTCGTGTGGTACGTGGCCGTCAGGTCGGTCCGGATGACCGCGTCCCACTCGGCTGGCTCGATGTCGAGGAACGGCCCGACCTGGCTCGTGCCGGCGTTGTTCACCAGGCCATCGATGCGCCCGAAGCGCTCGATCACGGCGGCCACCAGGCCCTCGGCCTCGTCACCGACGCTGACGTCGGCACCGAAGCACGCCCCGTCGGCACCGGCCTCGCGCACGCGCGCGAGCGTCGCGTCGGCGGCCTCCCGGGAGCGGTGGTAGTGGACCCCGACCGTTGCGCCCTCCGCCGCGGCCTTGGCCGCCACCTCGGCACCGATGCCCCGGCTGCTGCCGGTCACGAGCACCACGCGGCCCGCCAGCGCGTCGCCCATCAGCGGGCCGGCCCGGTCGACTCGCGCAGGACGAGCTCGGTCGGCAGGACGACGCGTGCCGGCCGGCCGCCGTCGAGCACGCGCGCGGCGTGCTCGAACCCGCGCCGGCCGATCTCGTGGAGTGGCAGCCGCACGGTCGACAGCGACGGCGCGGTGAGCGCCGCGGTCTGGATGTCGTCGAAGCCGGCGACCGAGACGCGGCCCGGGACGTCGATGCCGAGCGCGCCGAGCCGTCCGAGCGCGCCGAGGGCCAGCAGGTCGTTCGCCGCGACGATCGCGGTGAACTCCACCTGCTCGGCGAGGAGCCTGTCGACGCCGATCTCGCCGCCTTCCTGGTTGAACAGCCCGGTCGTCACGACGAGGCGCTCGTCGAACGCGAGACCCGCGTCGTCAAGCCCCTGCCGATAGCCGGCCAGGCGCTGGCGCGCCACGAACAGCGACGGCGGACCGGCCAGGAACGCGATCCGGCGATGGCCCATGCCCACGAGCGCCGCGACCATCGATGCGATCCCTGCCGCGTTGTCGACGCCGACCTCGGCCTCGCCCGACGCGTGCGGCGAGAGATGGACGACCGCCGCGCCGTAGGCGCGCATGGCGGCGGTGTGCCGGCGCATCCGCGCGTTGAGCGACGGGTCATCCAGTCCGCTGCCGGCGAAGATCAGCGTCCCCGCCCGCATCGAGCGGAGCAGACGCACGTACGAGTGCTCGCGCTCGGGGTCGCGGTCGGAGCTGCAGGTGATCACGAGGAATCCGCCGTCCGAGGCGGCGTCCTCGACGCCGCGCACGACCTCCGAGAAGTACGGGTCGGTGATGTCGTGGACGATGACCCCGACGACCGGGATGTAGCTCTTTAGCAGACCGCGGGCGAGCGCGTTCGGGACGTAGTCCAGCTCGCGGGCCGCGTCGAGGACCCGCTCGCGGGTGGCCGGGCTGACCGCGTACGGCGCGGCGGACACCACGCGCGAGACGGTCGCGGTCGACACGCCCGCGCGGCGGGCGACGTCGGTGATCGATGCCATCAAGCGGCCATCAGAACGGGAACGTCGGGGGCTCGTCGCGCACCGTGACCCACTGCCACTCGGTGAAGTTGTCGAGGTTCGCCTCGCCGCCGTAGCGGGTGCCGTTGCCCGACATCCCGGTGCCGCCGAACGGGATCGTCGCCTCGTCGTTGAGCGTGCCGTCGTTGACGTGGACCATGCCGGCCTTGATCCGGTTGGCGACCGACAGGCCGTGCGACAGCGAGCGCGAGTAGACCGCACCGACGAGCCCGTACTCGCTGCTGTTCGCGAGCGCGAGCGCTTCCTCGTCGGTCTTGAACGTCGTGACCGGCGCCACCGGCCCGAAGATCTCATCGGTCCAGGCCGGCAGGTCCTGGGTCACGTCGGCCAGCACGGTCGGCTGGTAGAACAGCCCCTCGTGCGAGCCGCCGGTCACGAGCCGGGCGCCGCCCTGCACCGAGCGCTGGACGATGTCGTCGACCCTCCGGACCTGCTTCTCGTTGACGATCGGCCCGAGCTGGACATCCTCGCGGTACGGGTCGCCCATGCGCAGGCCCTGCGCTTTGTCGCGCAACGCGTCGATGTAGTCGTCGGCCACGCTCTCGTGGACGATGTGGCGACCCGCCGCGAAGCACACCTGGCCCTGGAACTGGAACGCGGAGAACGCGCCGGCGGCGGTCGCCGCCGCGAGGTCCGCGTCGTCGAGCACGATGAATGCGTTGTTCCCGCCGAGCTCCAGCGACACGCGCTTGAGGCGCGCCCCGGCCAGCTCGCCGACCCGCCGACCCGCGGCGGTCGACCCGGTGAACGACACGACCGGGACGTTCGGGTCGGTGACGAGCGCCTCGCCGACGTCGGCGCCGCCGACGACGATCTGGAGCAGCCCGTCGGGCAGGCCGGCCTCGCGGAAGACCGCCTCGAACATCGCGCCGCCGATCACCGGCGTCTGCGGATCGGGCTTGAGGATGACCGCGTTGCCGAGCGCGAGCGCCGGCGCGACGACCCGCATGCCGAGGACGCTGGGCGAGTTCCACGGGGTGATCGCGCCGACCACGCCGACCGGGATGCGCCGGACCATCGACAGGCGGCCCTTCACGACGCTCGGGACGAGCGAGCCGTAGGGCTGCCACGGCAGCGTCGCGGCGCTCAGGATCTCGCCGTAGGCGAAGTTCGACTCGTGGTGCATCTTGCTGTGCGACGCGCCGGTCTCGCGCATCGTCCATGTGCCGAACTCCTCGCGGTTGGCCTCGTAGATGTCGGCCGCCCTGCGCAGGATCCGCGAGCGCTCCTGGTAGCTCGTGTCGGCCCAGGCCGGCTGCGCGGCCCTGGCTGCCGCGGCGGCGCGCGCGACGTCGTCCGGGGTGGAGCCGCTGACGGTCGCGATGTGCCGGCCGGTCGCCGGCTCGTGGTCCTCGACCGGGGCGCCGGTGCCCGGCTCCCACGTGGTGACGAACGACGCGAGCCAGCCGGGCGCGGAGGACTCCGTCGTGTCGGGGGCGATGACGGCCATCACTGTCCTCCTTCGGGCGTCGCCCCGTCGGGCGTCGCAGCATCCGGCACGAAGCGCTCCGCGTAGGTTCGCGGCGCACCGCTGGCGACCGCGCGCTGGCCGGTCGCCGGATCGCGCCACACCGGCCCGCGGGCGACGACGGCGTCGATCAGACCTTCCTCGAGGTAGACGGGGTATTCCCACGAGCGGAGCTCGAGCGCCACCTGGCCGGGATACCCGATCAGCTCCCGGACCCGGCGATCCGTGTAGTAGCCCCCGACGATCGCCAGCTGGAGCGCCGCCAGGCTGGCGGGCTCGTCGGCGAGCGCCGCGAGTCGGTCGGCGACGTCCGGGCCGAGATCGGGCCGGAGCGCCGACCGTGAGCGGTTCGGCCAGGTCGGACCGGGCGCGGAGCACGAACCGCAGACGCTCGTCGACCACGACGTCGGCCGCCGACGGCATCCCATCCGCGGCCGGGATCAGGTGGTCGGCGATGGCCGAGAACGTTTCGCGCTCCCCGTCGGTCAGCGCCGGCGCGCCTTCGTCCGCGCGGTCCGTCGCCGGCATCCCGCCCTCGAGGTCGGTCGGGGCCCCCGTCTCCTGCGTCATGCCGGCACCTGCTGCTCGAAGCGCGTCTCGATCATGTGGTCGGCCGCGCGCAGCGCGATCGACACGATCGTGGAGGTCGGGTTCACGCCCGACGACGTGACGAAGCACGAGCCGTCGACGACGTACAGGTTCGGCACGTCGTGGGCGCGGTTCCAGCGGTCCAGCACCGACGATGCCGGGTCGTCGCCCATCCGAGCCGTGCCCAGCAGGTGCCAGCCGGAGTAGCGCATCAGCCGGTCGACCTCGATCTTGTAGGCGCCGGCCGCCTCCATCGACTCCGTGGCCCGCTCGATATGGAAGTCCAGCATCCGGCGCGCGTTGTCGGCCATCGTGTAGTGCACCTCCGGCGCGGGGATGCCCGCGGCGTCCGTGACCGTCGACGACAGCGTGATGTGATTGGCCTCGTCGGGCAGGTCTTCGGCGAAGAGCCCCCAGTTGGCGCCGTGGCCCAGGTGCGTCCGCACGTGGGCGTGATGCCCGGACCCCCAGGCCTGTTCGCCGGCACGGCTCGGGAGCGCGGTGTTGATCGGTCCGCCGGTCGGGGCCAGGCCCCAGCGTGCGCCGCGGACGAAGCCGCGCCGCTCGTCGGTCTCGTAGAACTCGAGCGACTCGATGAGGTCGCCGAACTGGCCCTGCCAGCTCATCAGCGGGTCCTCGAACAGGCCGGCGACGTTGGCGAACGGATGCATCATCAGCCGCTTGCCGACCAGGCCCGACGAGTTGGCCAGCCCGTCGGGGTGCGCCGGCGAGGCCGACAGCAGCAGGAGCCGCGGCGTGCCGATCGCGTTGGCCGCGACGACCACGACCTTCGCCGGCTCGAAGTGCTCGGCGCCGTCGCGGTCGATCCAGGTCGCGCCGGTCGCCAGGCCCTTCGCGTCGGTCTCGATGCGGCGGACCCGGGCGCCGGTCACCAGCCGCGCCCCATTGGCGATGGCCTTGGGCCAGTGGGTCAGGTCGGTCGACGCCTTGGCGCCCTCGTTGCAGCCCGACTGGCAGGTGCTCCGCTGGACGCACGGCCGGCGGCCGTCGTAGGCGACCGAGTTGATCGAGTTGAACTCCGGCCACCAGTGCCAGCCGAGCCTGGTCATGCCGCGCGCGACCTTGAGCCCGGCCGAGCCGATCGGCAGCGGGGGCATCGGCGCGTCCTCGGTGTCGGGCGGGTAGGCCGGGTCGCCGGGCAGCCCGGACACGCCGAAGTCACGGTCGGTCCGGTAGAAGTACGGCAGCAGCTCGAAATAGTCGATCGGCCAGTCGTCGGCGACGCCGTCGAGCGAGCGGACGCGGAAGTCCGAGGGCAGGGCCCGCGGCCACGCGCCGGCGAAGATGATCGTCGACCCACCCACCGCGTTGTACATGAGCGGCGAGACGGGCGTGTCGTCCTCGACGATCGGGTAGTCCTGCGCGAGCCCGCGGATGTTCGGGCTGGTGGCCCAGTCCTTGCGCGCCTTGAGCTCCCAATCGAGCTTGTTGCCCGGGTAGTCCGCGCGGTCGAGCCAGTCGCCCTGCTCGAGGCACACCACGCCGAAGCCCGCCTCGGCCAGGCGCTTGGCCACGACGCCGCCGGACGCGCCGGCCCCGATGATCAGGACGTCCGCGGGCTCCGTGGCCATTGCCTCCTCCTTGGGTGACGGATGGATCAGACGAGCGCGGGGGCAGGCGGCGCGGACAGCAGGCCGACCTCGGCCAGGACGGTCGTGAGGAAGGCCCGCTCCACGTCGGAGACCGGGAGCAGCGGCGGGCGGACATGGGCGTGCTCGAGCACGCCCAGGATGCGCAGGCATTCCTTCAGGCGGACCCGGTAGTCCCCGACCGGCCGGGCGAACACGACGTCGGCGAGCCGCTGGACCCGCGCGCCGAGCGCGCGTGCCTCGTCGATCCGGCCGGCCCGCCACGCATCGATCATCGCGACCTGCTCGCGGGTCATGACCGCGCCGAACCCGATGAGCGCGCCGGTCGCGCCGAGCATGAACGACTCGAGGATGAAGTTGTCGTTGCCGGTCAGCAGCGTGATCGGTCGCGGCAGGTCCTCGAGGAGCCGGGCGGTGTCGACGAACCGGCGGGCGTCGAACGACGCCTCCTTGATCGCGACCACGCCCTCGACCCCGGCCATCGCGCGCAGGGTCTCCGGCTCGAAGTTGACGCCGGCGAGGGCGGGCTGCAGCTGGAACAGGATCAGCGGCAGGCCCACCTCCGCCACGGCGCTCAGGTAGCCGACCGGGACCCGCGGGTCGAGCGGCTCGCTCAGGTACGCCGGGATCGGAAACGTCAGCAGGGCATCGGCGCCGGCGGCCCCGAAGTCGCGCGCCTGGCGTACCGCCGCCTCGGTCGACGGGCCGGCGAGACCGGCGACGATGGGCGTGTCGGTGACGTCGTTGACGATCTCGAGGACGCGGACCTTCTCGTCGTGGGTAAGGTGCGGCCCCTCGCCCGTGTCGACGTTGATGGCCAGCGCGACGGGTCCCTGCTCCACCACCCAGCCGATGTACGCACGGAGTGCCGGCTCGTCGATCCGGCCGTCGGCATCCATCGGCAGTACGGTCGCCGGGATGAGGCCGTCGAGGTCCAGGGACATGTCCGCCTCCGTGTGACGAGGGCCCCGATAGTAACGCTTTTCTATCGCGTGGTCCGGGCCACCCGGATCGGCCGTGTCTGGGCGACAATGACCGCCTGATGGCACAGCTCGACATCTTCGATCTCGGGGGCAGGGTCGCCCTGGTCGCCGGCGGCGGGGGCGCCATCGGAGCGGCGCTGGCGGAGGCGCTGGCCCGGGCCGGCGCGCGCGTCGCGGTCGTCGGCCGGACGGGGGCGACGCTCGACGCGGCGGTCGCGCGGGTCGCGGCGGCCGGGTCCGAGGGAGCCGCGATCGTGGCCGATGTCACCGACGAGGCCGACGCCGATCGGCTGGCTCAGGAGACGGTCGAGCGCTTCGGCCGCATCGACATCCTCGTCAACGCGGTCGGCGGCGGCGCCGGCAAGGAGCTCCACCCGGCCGAGGCGTACCCGCGCGAGGCGTGGGACTGGATCATGGAGCTCAACGTCCGGAGCACGGTCGTGCCGACCCAGGCCGTCGCGCGCCGGATGATCGAGGCCGGCCATGGCGGACGGATCCTCAACATCACGTCGGTCCGCGCCAACCTCGGCATCAACGCCGGCTACTCGGCGTACGTGGCCGCCAAGGGCGCGATCAGCTCGCTCACCCGCCAGTGGGCGACCGAGTGGGCGAAGCACGGGATCATGGTCAACGCGATCATGCCGACGTTCGTCGACACGCCCCAGGTCGCCACGCTCCTCGAGGACCCGGCATTCAAGGCGGGCATCGTCAACCGCATCCCGCTCGGGCGGGTGGGCGAAACGAGCGACCTCGTCGGGCCGGCCATCTTCTTCTGTTCCGACGCCGCCTCGTTCGTCACCGGCCAGGTGCTGGGCATCGATGGCGGGCTGACCGCGACCCAGTGAAGGAGTCCCCGTGACCGACCAGCTGACCTCGATGATGGAGCAGGTCACCCCGAACGTCTTCACGACCACGAAGCTGCGTGGCTGCAACCCGAGCTTCGTCGTCACCTCCGACGGCGTCGTGGTCATCGACACGCCGCAGCTCCCGACTCGGGCGGTCGCGATGCGCGCGGAGGCCGAGACGCACGGCCCGATCCGCTACCTCATCAACACCGAGAACCATGTCGACCACATCTTCGGCAACCACTGGTTCCGCGGGGCCGGCGAGGTCGTCAACCACAAGGCCCTGTGGGACATCTTCATGGACCCCAAGGCGGCGCTCGACCCGTTCGACTACGCGCTCGAGGCGGTCCCCACCGACGACCCGGAGGGCGCCGCGCTCATCCCCGACCGCGACGAGTACTACGCCGACCTGCCGCGCGGGACAGTGGTGTTCACCGGCGACCTGCTGCGACTGCGCGTCGGCGACCACACGATCGACTGCCACTGGACGCCGGGCCACACGCCGGGGCAGCTCGCGGTCCACGTCCCCGAGGAGCGCGTCGTGTTCACCGGCGACACGATCTTCTCGGGCTGCCAGACCTGGCTCATGACCTCCAACGTCGACCAGTGGCTCGAGGCGCTCGAGACGATCCGGGCACTGGATGTCGACCGCGTGGTCCCGGGGCATGGTCCCGTGGTCGGGCTCGACTACGTGCAGACGCAGCGGGCGGTACTGATGTCCTGGAAGGCCGCCGTCGCCGACGCGGTGGCGAAGGGCTGGTCACGCGAGGAGACCATCGCGCGCGTCCGGTTCGACGACCAGTTCGGCCCGGTCGACGTGGGGCAGGCGTACATGATGGATCACATCCAGAACAACAACGCCGGCTCGCTCTGGGACAAGCTCACCGCGACGGGCTACTCGAAGGGGCGCTGACAGGCCTCGAGTGGTCAGTGGCCCCGCTTTGGGGATTTGGGTGACTTCGGCGACCTATCGTGCTTCTGGGATCGGTCCGGTCGTTCCTTCTTCCCGGCTCCCCGGTCGGTCCTCTCTCCTCGCGGGTCGCGCGGCGGCTTCGGGACGGCCACCGCCGTCAGGCCAGAACCCCGGGTCGATGACGGTGCAGCGGTCGGTCTGGGTGCCGCTTCGGATCGCTGGCTCGGTGCCCTTGTCGGCGCCGGAGTCTCCGGCGACGCGACGCCGGTCGTCGGTATGGGCGCGGTCGACTCGGTCGTCGGACGCTGATCCCGTGCGTCCGCGATCGACACCAGGCTGCCGTGCGCAGCAGCAAGCGCCACCTCCATGCGCGGGGCTGGCGCGGCGGGACCGGGCGCGGCGGGACCGGGCGCGGCGTAGGTGTGGACAAGCACCGCAGCGACCGCCATTCCGATACCGACGCCGACGACCGTCTGCGCCCCAGACGAGTGCACGACCGCACCGACGACCGGGGCGACCGTCCAACGCCGATGCTGCGCGGTCCGATACGTCGCACGTCGCACCGCGACCCACGCCGTGGCGGATCGGCGCACGCCGTGCGCTCGGTCGCGGGCGATCCCAGCTAGGCGGCGCATCCAGGGCATGACGACGTCGATGATCAGTCGGACCGGTGGTTCAATCGGCTCGGGCATACGACCCATGTCGCCTACACGATACGTCGCTCGAACAGCCCCGCGCGCACGCACGGGAACTGTCAGATACGTGCCTCCGGGTGTTCCTTCAGGTACCCCTGGACGTACGGACAGATGGGGATTGCCTGCAGGCCGCGCCGGCGCGCGTCTTCGAGTGCGAAACGGACGAGCGCCGAACCCACGCCTCGGCCCTCGTGGATGGGCAGCACCTCGGTATGGATGAGGGCGATCTGCCCGCGCGAGACCTGGTATTCGAGGACGCCCGCGAGCTCGCCTTCGAGGTCGGCCTCGTAGCGCTCGCGCTCGGACGCATCGGTGATGACTGGTCGAGCGATCGATGGACTCACGGCGACCATGCTGGGCGCGGCCGGACGGGCCTAGGCACGACCCGCCGCCGACTCTGCCTCACGCGTTCGGCCGGCGAGCTGGATCAGGTCCTCGTGGAGCTCGAACCAGATCCCGTGGTAGCTGTCGACCCGGGGTGAGGCCACGTACCGGCCGTCGCCGCCCCGCGCTGCCTCGACCGCGTGGCCGAGCCGGACGCGATAGTCCGCGAGCCGCGGGCAGCCGGACTCGATCGGCGCGAGCCAGGTCATCGCGTCGTCGTGTAGCGCGGCAAGACGGTCCAGGACGGCGGCGTCGTACGGAGCGTCCGCGTGGTCGTTGACGCTGCCGTCGTCGCGGAGCTGCCAGGCGGTGACCGTGGCCTTGGTCAGGTGGTCGAGATCGAGGAAGGCGTCGAGCGCGGCAGCCGCCGCTCCCTCACCCCACGCTGAGCGCTCGGCCGCGACCAGCGACGCGACCCGCGTCGTGCCCGCGTCGGTCAGCTTGTATGCGCCGGCGGTCGTCGCGACCAGCCCGTCCAGCGCCAGCTGGTCGACCACCGGGCGCACGTCGTCCGGCGTCGACAGGACGGCATCAGCGACGCCCTCGAGCGGTGCGAACCCCTTCAGGGAGATGACCCGGAGACAGCGGTCCGGCGACGCCCGACGCGCGAGCGGGCGGCGGCTCCGCCGACGCCGCGTCCGCGCGCTCGCCGACGGCGATCCCCAGCGCATCGGCCCAGGCGAGCATCGTCGCGGCTTCGGGCACGACCTCGCTCGTTCCGGGCACCGTCCCCTCGAACACCTCGCCGGTGTCGCCGTCGATGGTGATGGTCGCGCCCGCCTCGAGCACCCGGTCGCCGATGGCCACGCTCCCCTATCCCGACGCGCACCGCCGACGCGCCGACCACCGCCGGGATGCCCCAGCCGCGCGCGACGACCGCGGCGTGGCTGGCGAGCCCGCCACGCGACGTGAGGATGCCCGCCGCCCGGGCCATGCCGTGGACGTCGTCGGGCGAGGTCTCGGCACGGACGAGCACCGCCGGCGTGCCCGCCTCGGCCGACGCGAGGGCATCGTCGGGGCTGGTGACGATCGGCCCGCCGGCGACGCCCGGCGAGGCGCCGAGCCCGGTCGTGAGCGGGAGCAGGAAGCCGCCGCGCGCGCTGGTCACCCGGGGCGGGTCGGCGAGCTGCGGGAGCACCCGTCGGACCGCGTCCTCGCGCGACAGCGGGAAGCCCGGGTCCTCGGCCATGTCGACCGCGATGCGCAGCGCCGCCTGCGGGCTGCGCTTGCCGACCCGGACCTGGAGCAGCCAGAGCCGGCCGTCCTCGACCGTGAACTCGATGTCGCACAGGTCGGCGTAGTGGCGCTCGAGCGTGGCGGCGTGGCGGCGCAGCTCGGCGGCCACCTCGGCCAGGCGCTCGTCGAGCGCCGTGATCGGCTCGGTCCGGTGGGTGCCGGCGACGACCTCCTCGCCCTGGGCGTCGAACAGCACGTCGCCATAGAGCGTCGGCTCGCCGGTCGCCGGGTTACGCGTGAACAGCACCCCGGTCGCCGACGTCGAGCCGCGGTTGCCGAACACCATCGCCTGCACCGTGACGGCCGTGCCGAGGTCGTCGGGGATGGCCTCCTTGCGCCGGTACGCGACGGCTCGATCCGCGTTCCACGAGCGGAAGACGGCCTCGATCGCCGCGCGCAGCTGGCTCCACGGATCGGCCGGCGGGTCGCCGCCGGCGCTCGATCGGAACGTCGCGACGAACCGCTCGCGACAGCCGCGCGCGAAGTCGGCGCTGCCGCTGACGCGGGCCAGCCCGGCCTCGGTCGCATCGTCGAGCCCGAGGTCGAGGATCGTGTCCATCATCCCGGGCATCGACACCGGCGCCCCCGACCGGACGCTCACCAGCAGCGGGTCCGCCGGGTCGCCGAACCGCCGGCCGACCGCCGTCTCGACCTCGGCCATCCGGTCGCGGAGCTCGTCGTCGAGGCCGTCCGGCCAGCCGCCCGCCAGGTAGGACCGGCACGTCTCGGTCGTGATCGCGAAGCCGGGCGGCACCGGCAGCCCCAGGTCGCGGGCCATGACCCCGAGGTTGGCGGCCTTGCCGCCGACCAGCGCCCGCGCCTCGTCGAGCGACGCGCCGACCGGCTCGTCGAGCCGGTACGTGGACCGGGTCATGACGGCTCCGCGTCCCGCAATGCCCGCCACACGCGCTCCGGCGTCAGGGGCAGGTCGCGGATCACGACCCCCGTCGCGTCGCGGACCGCGGCGGCCACCGCCGGTGCGACCGGCAGCAGCGCGCCCTCGCTCATGCCCTTGGCGCCGTACGGCCCGGGTCCGTCCTCGTTCTCCACGATCGCACTGTGCATCTCGAGCGGTAGATCCATGCTCGTCGGGATCCGGTAATCGATCGCACCGAGGTTGCGGATCCGGCCGGCGTCGTCCCAGATGTAGTGCTCCATCAGCGTGTGCCCGAGGCCCATCACCGCCGCGCCCTCGTCCTGTCCGCGCACCTGGGCCGGGTTGAGCGCCTTGCCGACGTCGGACACCGTGGCGTACCGCGCGATGACGATGTCGCCGGTGTCGCGGTCGACCTCGACCTCGACCGCGGTGGCGTTGAACTCGTAGAACGCCGCGGTCCCGCCGAGCGGGTGGTCGGGATCGGCCTCCTTGCGCGACTCGCCGATCCCGATCACCTCGCCACCGAGCCGGCCGAGCCCTCGGGCCAGGACGTCGCGGATCGGCAGCGTCCGGTTGCCGAGGCTCACCTCGCCGCGGTCGACGACCACATCGGCCTCGTCGACCGACTCGAGGCGTGCCGCCATCGCGCGGAGCCTCGCCTGGACGTCGCGGCACGCCAGCAGCACCGCGTTCCCCATCAGCACCGACGAGCGGCTCGCCGACGTCTGCTGGTCGTACGGCACGACCGCGGTGTCGCCCATCACGACCGTCACCCACTCGAGCGGCGCGCCGAGCTCGCTGGCCGCGATCTGGGCGAAGATCGTCCGCGCCCCCTGGCCCATGTCGGACGTGCCCGCGTTGACCACGACGCTACCGTCCGCGAGCAGCCGGACCGTCGAGTACGACAGGCCGGTCGTCGGCCCCGACTTCAGCCCGATGGCCAGCCCGCGACCGCGACCCGCCGGGGTCGGCGAGCGCCAGTCGATGAGCTCCGCCACGCGCTCGACCGACTGCGCCCAGTCGCCGTCGGCCGGCCGGTCGTCGGGCAGGAACACCTCGCCGGGTCGTGGCAGGTTGCGCAGCCGCAGCTCGAGCGGGTCGATGCCGAGCGTCCGCGCCGCCTCGTCCATGTTCGATTCGACCGCCCAGATCTGCTGCGGGTTGCCGAAGCCCCGGAACGCGGTCGAGGGCACGGTATGCGACAGCACGCTTCGGGCGACGACCCGCGCGGCGGGGCAGCGGTACGGGCCGGTCGAGGTGTAGCTGCCCTTGGCAACCGTCCGGTCGGCGATGTCCGCGTACGCGCCGATGAGGTAGTCGGACGCGATGTCGCGGAAGACGAGCGTGCCGTCGCGCCGGAAGCCCGAGCGGACGCGGATCTCGGCGGCACCGCGGCGGACCGCCTGGAACGTCTCCTCCAGCGTCAGCACGAGCCGGACCGGGCGGCCGGTGGCCCGGGCCATGAACGCGAGGAGCGGCTCGTACTTGGCGTGCTGCTTGCCACCGAACGCGCCACCCGGGTCCGGGGCATGGACGCGCACCTTCGAGAGCGGCAGGTCGAGCAGGTCGGCGATGACCCGCTGCAGCCAGTACGGGTGCTGGATGGCGCTCCAGATCGCGATGCCGTCGCCGTCGGGCGCGGCCATGAACGCGTGCGGCTCGATCGCGAACTGGGTGACCATCGGGAAGGCGTATCTGCCCTCGACCACGACCTCGGCCTCGACTTCCGCGGCGTCGACGTCCCCCCAGCCGTAGTGGTGCTCGCGGAGGACGTTGGTGTGCGCCAGCGGGTCGTCGGGCCGGAGGGCGGGGTCCTGGACGCGCGGCGCGTCGGGCGCCAGCGAGGCGGCCAGCGTGTGCACCGCCGCCAGCTCCTCGCACTCCACCCGGACCAGCCGCGCCGCCTCCTCCGCGGCGTCCCGGGTCTCCGCCGCGACGGCCGCCACGGGCTCGCCGTGGTACGCGGTCTCGCCGGTCGCGAGCACCGGTCGGTCGCGGCGCTGCGGCCCGAAGCGTGGCATCGGCTGGTGCAGGTCGGCTGGTGTCATCACGAGGCGCACGCCCGGGACGTCGAGCGCGGCCCGCGTGTCGATCGCGCCGATGCGCGCCCGTGCGACGTCGAGCGTCACGAGCTTGACGTGGAGGGTGTCCTCGAGGCGGATGTCGGCGACGTATGCCTGCCGCCCGGTGACGCGCTCGACACCGCCGACCCGGGCCGGGGAGCCGCCGACGCCCGACGTCATTGCGGAGCGAGCTCGGCGTCGGGCGTCGACGAGCGATCGCCGACCGGTGTGACCGCGGGCTCGTTCTCGGCCTGACCGCCCGACGCCGCCGCCAGCACGGCCTCGATGATCTGCTCGTACCCGGCGCACCGGCACAGGTTGCCGGCCAGCCCCTCCTCGACCTCGGCGCGGGACGGCCGAGGGACCTCGGCGAGCAGCGCGTGCGCCGACAGGAGCTGGCCCGGGATGCAGAACCCGCACTGCGCCGCGCCGTGGTCGAGGAACGCGCGCTGGACGGGGCTCAGCCGGCCGTCCACCGCCAGCCCCTCGACGGTCGTGACGCTCGCCCCGTGCGCCTCGACGCCGAGCACCAGGCACGAATCGACCGTCCGTCCATCGATCATGACCGTGCACGCCCCGCACTCGCCGACCAGGCAGCACTCCTTGGTCCCGGTCAGCCCGAGGTCGTCGCGCAGGACGTCGAGGAGCGTGTGTTGCGGCAGCACGTCGAGCGAGCGCGCGCGGCCGTTGACCTCGAGCTCGATCCGGGTGGTCATCGCGACGCGAGCCTGGCCGCCGCCGTGGCGACCGCGCGCAGCCCGAGCACCCGCAGCATCGCGAGACGGTAGTCGGGGCTCGCCCGCATCGAGGTGGGCGACGGGCGGGCATCGACGAACAGCGCGTCGAGCCGCTCCATCTTCGCTGCGTCAGGCGCGGCCGAGTCGGCCAGCACGCCTGTGTCGTCGACGACGAGCAACGGCCGCGGCCCGAGGCTGCCGTACGCGAGGCGCGTGGTCCCGTCGGCCCCGACCGAGCAGGCCAGCGTCGCCGAGGCGAGGTCGTGGCCGCGCCGGCGGGTCCGCCGGACGTGCACGGATCCGCGCGCCACGGGCGGTCGGGGCAGCTCGATCGCGGTCACCAGCTCGTCGCTGCCCAGCGTCGTGACCCCCGACCGGACGAAGAAGTCGTCGAGCGGGATGCGGCGGACACCCGCGGTGCCGGTCGCGACCACCGTGGCGCCGTCGACCAGCAAGGCCGGCGCCGTGTCGGCCGCGGGCGACGCATTGCACAGGTTCCCGGCGAGCGTCGCCCGGTTGCGGATCTGGACCGCGCCGACCACCGCGGCCGCCTCGGCCAGCGCCTCGAAGTCGCGTCGGATCCGCTCGTCCGCCGCGATGTCGGTCATGACGGTCCGTGCCCCGATCACGAAGGTGCCGTCGGTCTCGCGGATGGCGTCGTCCAGCTCGGCGATGCCCTTCACGTCGACGACCGTCTGCGGTCGGATCGAGCCGTCGCGGATGCGGATGATCAGGTCGGTGCCGCCGGCCAGCGGCCGGGCGTCGACGCCGCCCTCGGCGAGCAGTCGGATGGCATCGTCGAGGCGGGCCGGGCGCTCGTAGGCGAACGCGCGCATCGGTCCGGGTCTAGAGGACCCGCTCCACCTCGTCCAGCAGCACCTGCGGCGTGGCGGCGCGCACGAAGTGGTACGGACGCTCGCTGAACCGATCGACGAACGCGGCGCGCGCGGCGCGCCGCTCCCCGGTGTCGACCATCGGCATCGGGAAGCCGGGGGCGAGCAGCTCGTTGAGCAGGAAGTAGTTCTGGAGCGAGTGGAACGTCTGGAACTGCCGCTCGAACGGGATCATCTCGACCGTCGAGGCGTCGAAGTTGCCGTCGATCGCCGGGACGATCACGACATCGACCGGGTCCGGCGTCGTGTGCAGCTCCCAGGTCGGCATCTCGCCGAAGAACTTCTCGACGGCGCGGTCCGGGGCGGCCTTGTCGGCCCGCTCGGTGCCCACGTTGCGCTTCTTGAGGAACGGATGCTTCGAACCGTCGACCACCCGCCCATCCTCGTCGATGACGGTCGTCTCGGTCGACACGAGCAGGGCTCCCCTGCGGCACGCCTCGATCTGCCCCATCGACTTGCCGTGGTTGGACTCGCCGCCCAGGAACAGGACGGTCCGGTCGCGGTAGCGAACGGCCGAGGAATGGAACGGGTGGAGCCCAGCCTCCTCGAGCCGCAGCGCGAGCATCGTCACCACGACCTTCTGCATCGGGCCGGATGGCCACGGACCGGTGAACCGCATCCGCCGGCCGTCGTAGTCGATGCCCTTGGGCGCATCGCGCTCCCAGACGATGTCCGGCTCGGCGAGCGTGATCTCGGTCGCGATCCCGACGTCGGCCAGGCGGTAGTCGAGGAAGTCCTTGTCGGCGAGGGCATCGTCGACGGGCTCCGCGCCGTGGACGTCGACCCGCAGCCGGGCCGGCCCGGCGACGAACTCCTGCGAGCGTTGGAGGGTGGTGGTCACCGGCCGATCGCGGCCGTCTCGGCGGCCGCGGTCTCATCCGCTGCGTTCTCGGCGCTCGCCAGCACCTCGACCCGGCCGTTCGTGCCGTCGACCCGGATGCGGTCGCCCGTGCTGATCCGCTTCGTGGCGACCGACGTGCCGATGACCGCGGGGATGCCGAACTCGCGTGAGAGCACGGCCGGGTGCGACGTCGTGCCGCCGGTGTCGGTGACCAGCGCGGCGATCTTCGTGAACAGCACGACCCAGGCCGGGTTCGTCATCTGGCACACGAGGATGTCCCCGTCGCGGACCTCGTCGAACTCGTCGACGGTCATGACCACGCGGGCGGTGCCCTCGATGACCCCGGGCGACCCGGCGATGCCCTCGATCACCGCATCGTCGCCCTCGCCGGTGGCTGCCGCCTGACCTCGGTGGAAGCGCTCCGGGTAGCCCCAGTTGACGAGGTACGGGAAGGCGAGCTGCGACGGGGTGACGGTGCCGACCCAGTCGCGCGGGTGGACCTGCCGGGCGGCGTCGCGCTCCGTCCTGCGGGTCGCGACGATCGACCGGGCGTCGAGGGCATCGGCGCTGCCGATGAGCGCCCGCAGCTCGTTGTAGCGCAGGAACATGACGTCATCGGGCTGCTCGAGCCGGCCCGCGTCGACCAGCTTCGTGCCGACCGCCAGCAGCACCAGCCGGACGTGCGCGTTCGCGCCCTGGTCGATGTAGAAGTGGTGGTCGGGCGTCAGCGGCGCCATCCGGAGGTTGACCTCGTTTGCGGCGCGCATCCGCTCACGCGCGTCGCCGTCCAGCCCGTCGAGGATCTGCTGCGAGGCCGCCTCGATGTCCGCGCGCATCTGGTCGATCGCGGTCGGGTAGTCGTAGTCGCTACGCAGGTAGTCGCGGATGAGCTCGAGGACCGGGCCGGTCTGCTCGCGGACCGTCGGGAAGATGAACTCGTGACTCCAGACGGCGTGCCATCCGAACTCGCGCTGGTACGGCTCGATCCGCTCGGCGATGAACCGTCCACCGCGGTCGCTGCCGCGGAGCGCGCCCTCGATGTCGGCGACCCGCTCCGCCTCGAACGCCGCGCGGAGCTCGGTGTCGTCGCGGACCTCGTCCTTCATCCGCCAGAGCGCCTCGATCGAGTCCCAGTTGCGGTCGGACGCGGAGTTCTGGAGCCGCCCGAGCAGCTCCTCGTCGACCGAGCCGCGGGTGTCCTTCATCACCGCCCGGAGTCGCAACGTCGCCGACAGCTGGGCGAAGTTGAGCATCCAGTGGATCTTCCAGTGCCGGTCGTGGACGTCGATGGCGTCCTCGAGCAGCGTCGCGGTCTCGGCGAGCGACATCTGGTCCGCGGCATCGAGCTGCTCCTCGAGATAGACGAAGTTGCGCTGCATCTCGGGCACGAGCCGGTCGTGCCACCAGTCGGCGAAGCGCTCGCCGTAGACCGGCAGCACCGTATCGAGGTAGGCGCCCATGGTCGTCGCGAACGTGGGGTCGCGCGGGACGCGGGCCTGGTAGCGCGACGAGTACTCGGTGCCCTCGATGGTGAGCGAGGGGTCCGCCGGGATGGCCGTCGTGTAGACGTAGCCGTTCACGTTCTTGGCCAGCCAGTCGACCGCGAACGGCGTCCCGAACCGCCGGAACATGTGATCGCAGCTGAGCCACCAGCCACCGATGTCGAAGAACATCGGGCTGACCGGATGCGGGATGTGGAGGTCGTCGTAGACCCAGAAGAACCTCTGCTCGACCTCGGAGTCCCAGGTCACGGGGAACGAGTCGTCACCGAGGAACTGGCCGAGGATCTCCTCAGTCACTGCCACGCGATCCTCCTCCGATCGGGGTGGCTGGATCTAGGCTCGCGCCTCGGTCGGCTTGATGTCCTCGGGCGCCTTGCCGCTACGCGCCGCCAGCGCCTTGCGCGCCGTGTCCCAGTCCGAGCGGAACTGGACGATGCCCTTGTCGGTCAACGGGTGGTGGACCATCTGCTGAAGGACCTTGAACGGCAGCGTCGCGACGTGGGCGCCGGCCAGCGCGGCCTGGGTCATGTGCAGCGGATTGCGGATGGATGCCGCGAGGACCTCGGTCTCGAGCTCGTGGATCGCGACGATCTCGGCCAGCTCGCGGATGACTTGCATGCCGTCCTGGTTGATGTCGTCGAGGCGGCCGACGAACGGCGACAGCAGGCTCGCCCCCGCCTTCGCCGCGAGGAGGCCCTGGTTGGCCGTGAAGATCAACGTGCAGTTGGTCTTGATGCCCTCCTCGGCGAAGCGGCTCATCGCCTCGAGGCCTTCCTCGCTCATCGGGACCTTGACCACGATGTTCGGGGCGAGCTTGGCGAACGCCCGACCCTCGGTCAGCATGCCGTCGACGTCCTCGGCGACGACCTCCGCCGACACCGGCCCGCTGGTGATCGTGCAGATCTCCTTGAGGACCTCCTCGTAGCTGCGGCCGGTCGTCTTGGAGAAGAGGGTCGGGTTGGTGGTGACGCCGTCGAGCACGCCCCACTTCGCGACGGTCCGGATCTCATCGATGTCGGCGGTGTCGAGGAAGATCTTCATGGTGGGTGCTCCGTTCGTGCGAGGGATCCGATTCTACGCGTGCGAGACGTTGCCGGCGGCAAGGCCATCACCATGCCTGTGGCACGTACCGCTGACTCGACCTCGGTGGCCTGACGTACCCGTCGTCGGATTGGCGTGGCGGGAGGACGAGCTCCTGGTCCGGGAGGTCCTCGTATGGCACCTGGCTGAGCAAGTGGGTGATGCAGTTCAGGTGGGCGCGCCGCTTGTCGTCCGATTCGACCACCCACCACGGTGAGTCGTCGGTGTCCGTGTGTCCGAACATCTCGTCCTTGGCCCGCGAGAAGTCGACCCATCGAGAGCGCGCCTCGAGGTCCATCGGGCTGAGCTTCCAACTCTTCGCGGGGTCGTTGATGCGCGCCTGGAACCGGCGCTCCTGCTCGTCGTCGCTGACCGAGAACCAGTACTTGACGAGGATCGTGCCGGAGCGGATGAGCATCCGCTCGAATTCGGGACACGCGCGCATGAACTCCGCGACTTCCTCGGGCGTGGCAAAACCCATGACCCGTTCCACTCCGGCGCGGTTGTACCAGCTGCGATCGAACAGGACGATCTCGCCGGCTGTCGGCAGCTGCGCGACGTAGCGTTGGAAGTACCACTGGCCCTGCTCGCGTTCGTTCGGAGCGGCGAGAGCCACCACACGGCAGATGCGCGGATTGACGCCGTCCATGATCCGCTTGATGACACCACCCTTGCCCGCTGCGTCGCGACCTTCGAACAGGACGACCACCCGAAGCCGTTTCGCCCTGACCCAGTCCTCCATCTTGACGAGCTCGAGCTGCAGCCGGGCTAGCTCGCGTTCATAGACCTTCTTCTTGAGCTTGCCCGGATCCGAGCGGAGGTCGTCCGAGTCGTCATCGGCGCCCTTGGTGACGGCACCGGCATCGCCGGGCAGTAGATCGGTCATGCCACGTCCTGCTCGCGGGCTCGCCCCGATACACATCGGGCCTGAGGAGCCGACTGCCCGAATGCTGACGACGACCTCGTTGCGCAGGCACCGGGAGGATGGGAGGTGGACTTGCATCCACGCGACGTGCTCGGACGCTGGCCACTTCCGTTCTAGTCACGTCAGGACTCGCCGCGGAGCCCTCGCCGGCGAAACCGCCCGATCTGCTACCCAGCCATCCGCCCCGGGACTGAGCGTGAAGCAGATGGCCCGGATCGCTCGATCCGTAGTCGCCTCAGGACTGGACGTGAAGACGCCGGGCCCAGGCGGCCGCCTTGCACCCCGCGACGCTACCGGAGAACGATCACCGAGCCGAGGCCCCTCGATCGCCCGGCCCGTCACGGGGTGGCAGCCGACGACAGGATCCCGGCGAATCCGCATTTCCCAGGCCTCGCGCCAACCGTCCAGAGGTCGTTGGCGCCGGCCGGTGCAAGAACGAAGCGGGAGTCTCAGGCCGGCGCTGCTGCCTCGGACTCGGCGCCGGCGACCGTCGCGGGCCGCTCCACGATCCGCGGCTGGAGCACCGGCTCGCGGCCGTCGGCCACCGCGATCGACGCCGCCACGAAACCGTCGAACAGCGGGTGCGGCCGCTCCGGTCGCGACTTGAACTCGGGGTGGAACTGGCTGGCAACGAACCACGGATGATCGGCCAGCTCGACGATCTCGACCAGGCGGCCGTCGGGCGACTGCCCGGACAGCACCATGCCCGCGGCCTCGAGCGTCTGCCGGTAGCGGTTGTTCACCTCGAACCGGTGGCGATGGCGCTCGTAGATGACCTCCTGGCCGTAGACCGCGGCGGCCTTCGAGCCGGGCGTCAGCCGGGCCGGATACAGCCCAAGCCGCATCGTCCCGCCCTTGTCCTCCATCTCGCGCTGGTCGGGCATGAAGTCGATGACCGGGTGCTCGGTGAACATGTCGAACTCGGTCGAGTTGGCGTCGGACGTGCCGATCACGTCGCGGGCGAACTCGATGACCGCGCACTGGAGCCCCAGGCACAGACCGAGGTACGGGATGCCGTGGTCGCGGGCGTAGTGGGCCGCGAGGACCTTGCCCTCGATGCCGCGGTGGCCGAAGCCACCCGGGACGAGGACGCCGGCCACGCCGTCGAGCGCCTCGTGGAGGTTGCCCTTGGTGAGCGCCTCCGAGTCGACCCAGCGGACCTTGGCGTGGACGCCGTGGGCCCACGCGGCGTGCTTGAGCGCCTCGGTGACCGACAGGTACGCGTCGGGCAGCTCGATGTACTTGCCGACGAGGCCGATCTCGAGCGTCGGCTTGGGCGCCTTGATGCGCTCGACCAGCGCGCGCCAGCCATCGAGATCGGGCAGCGCCTCGGGATCGCCCAGGCCGAGGTCGCGGACGATGAGCCGGCCGAGGCCGGCCTCCTCGAACAGGAGCGGGACCTCGTAGATCGACTCGGCGGTCTCCGCCGGGATGACCGCCTCGGGCGCGACGTCCGTGAACAGCGCGATCTTCTCGCGGATCTCGTCGCTGACCGGCCGGTCAGAGCGCAGGACGATGACGTCGGGCTGGATGCCGATGCCGCGCAGCTCCTTGACCGAGTGCTGGGTCGGCTTGGTCTTGAGCTCGCCCGTCGCGGCCAGCTCGGGGAGCAGCGTGACGTGGACGTAGAGCACGTTGGCCCGGCCGACGTCCTTGCGCATCTGCCGGATGGCCTCGAGGAACGGCAGGCTCTCGATGTCGCCGACGGTCCCGCCGACCTCGACGATCACGACGTCGGGCTCGCCGTCACGGGCGACCCGCCCGATGCGCTCCTTGATCTCGTTGGTGATGTGCGGGATGACCTGGACGGTGCCGCCGAGGTAATCGCCGCGCCGCTCCTTGGCGATGACCGCCTGGTAGATGCGGCCGGTCGTGACGTTCGACAGCTGGCTCAGGTTGGCGTCGATGAACCGCTCGTAGTGGCCGAGGTCGAGGTCGGTCTCGGCGCCGTCGTCGGTGACGAACACCTCGCCGTGCTGGTACGGCGACATCGTGCCGGGGTCGACGTTGATGTACGGGTCGAGCTTGAGGATGCTCACCCGCAGGCTTCGGGCCTTGAGGATGCGGCCGACGCTGGCCGCGGTGATGCCTTTGCCGAGACTGCTCGCGACACCGCCTGTCACGAAGACATACTTCGACATGGGTCGTGGTTCCTCCGGGGTTTTTCTGATGCTATCGGAAAGCGCGGTCTGACGCGAATCGCGCGGCGCCCCGGAAGCGAAGCCGGCCTGCTGCCCCGTCAACCGCCGATGGCGATGTCCCGAAGCTCGACGGCGACCGGGTCGATGATGAACTCGAGGTCGTTGACGAACACCACGGACACGGTCTGTTCCCCCGGCCAGATCGCGAGGATCGCGCTGTAGCCGGTCTTGCTGCCGATCTGGCCGATGACGCCGTCGCCGCCCATGCCCGCCAGCACATCCAACCCGAACCCATGCCCATCCGAGCCGGGAAGCATGAGGCCGAGCGACGCCTCGTCGACGACGTCGCCGGCGAAGAGGTGCCAGATCCACGCCGCGAGCGACGGTGCGTCGGCGGCGACGGCGCCATAGCCACGCGAGAACGAGACCGACGACATGCAGGAGATCACGCCGCCCGTTCCGTAGTCCTCGAGCGCGAATGGGCCGGCGTGCGCCGCGATCGGTAGGGCCCAGGGCGTCGGCGTCGCCTCGTCCTCGCCCTGCTGCACGATCCGCGTGGCGCCGACCGGGTCGAGGATCGACGTTCGCATGACCTTGGCGAAGGTGTTGCCGGTGGCGCCCTGGGCAGCCGCGGCAAGCAGCGTGTAGTTGGGACCCGCGAGCCGGTACGCGTCGCCCGGCGAGCCGGTCGGCGCGACGAAATGGCCGACGACCTCCTCGGGTGTCCAATGGCGACCCGGATCCGACCGGATCGTCTCCGCTGTCTCGGGCGGGAAGTCGCCCAGGCCCGTCCGGTGGGCGAGCGCCTGCCGGACGGTCGCCTCGTTGCTGTCGACGGCGAGGTCGCCCAGGTAGTCCGCGAGCGGCGCGTCGAGGTCGACGCGGCCCCCCTCGGCGAGCCCCAGCATGGTCGCGGCCGTGAAGATCTGCGAGATCGAACCGACGTAGTACGCGTCCTCGGCTGTCGCCGGTCGGGCATCGGACCCGCCCACCCCGGCAGCGCCGGACCACGCGCCGCGGGGCGTGACGACCGCGGCCATGATGTCCGGGGCTCCCCGGGTGATCGCCGCGTCGAGCGCAGCCTGCATGGACGCGCCGACGGCCGCGTCGTCGAGCACGCCCGGCAGGGGTCCGAAGACCGCGCTTGGGGCGATCGCCGGGCTCGCCGTCGGCGAACCTGCTGTCGGCAGAAGCGACGCCGTCGGTGACGGCTGCACCGGCACGGATGCCGAGGGTCGGGGCGCCGGTGCGGGCGAGCAGGCCCCGCTCACGACGGCGAGCACGATCATCGCCGCGACGGCGCACCTGGCGGCGTTGATCGATCTGGAGGACGTCATCGGAGCGGCCCGTAGCCGGCGCCGACGAGGGCGTCGGCGATGACCTCCATGCCGCGCTGGCTGGGATGCGTCATGTCGGCGCCGAGATAGCCGCTCTGGACCGGGCCGAGGCCGTCGGGCCCCATGAATGGGGCGTAGAGATCGACGCACGCCGCGCCATGCCGCTGCGCGACGTCGCAGGCGACCTCGTTCATCGCCTCGACGACAGCCGTCCACGGGGCGCCGCCGTTGTTGTAGATGTTCGTCACCCGGAGGGCGGTAGGCTTGCCGGCACGGAGCTCGACGATCCGCGAGAGGATCCCGTCCAGGTTGGCCTCGTAGGCCTTGCGCAAGGGCGGGATGTTGTTGGGATCCGGCGTCGACGCATCGTTGAACCCGATCGTCACGCTGATGACATCGGCATCGGCGACCGCGGTGAAGAGATCCTCGGGATCTCGGCCGAGCTTGACCCCGCGCTCGAAGTATTCCAGGAGCATCGGGCTTGTCAGGCCGTTGTGCATCGTGAGGTTGTGCACCTCGACCGGGACGCCCAGGTCTGTAGCCATCCGCTCTCCGTAGAGGACCGCGCCGGACGTGCAGCCGTCGCAATCCTGCTCGGCCGCAAAGAGGAGCGAGTCGCCGAGAGCCACGTAGCTCAGGCCGGGCCCGGTCGGCGCCGGTGTCGGTGTCGGTGTCGTCCACGCGACCGGTGATCCGAACCGGATCGACTCGGCCACGGGATCCACGTCGGTACCGCCGCGATCCACCACGACCGGCGTTCCCTCGACGTCGATCACCCACATCTGCTCCCGGGACCCACCGACCGTCCATTGCTCGGAGCCGGCCCGGTTGGTCCACATCGGGAGGAGGTCGATCTGGTAGCAATCGGCCGATCCCGTGTGAATCGCGTTCTGCAGGTCGAATGCCTTGCCCGCGTGCGCTCCGACGGCGAGGTCCGACACGGGACCGGCCGTGAAGCCGGTCATCCCCTGGAACCCGGCAACGATCGCATCAACGGTCGGCGGCACGGGCGGCTGGATGGGACCTCCCGACGACTGACACGGATCGGCGAAGAGGTTCTCGAGGATGTCGATGACGATCCACGCGTCGGCCGAAGAGAGGTAGATGTCGCCCTGGTCGAGGTTGTCGAGCTTCCAACCCCCGGGAACCTGGATCGTCGTCGGGACGCCGAACGGGTCGCCGACCTGGTACGTCCCGGCCGCAAGCGAGCGACCGACGTCAGCAGAGCCGAGTGCCGTGGAAGGAGCGGCGGTAACTGTCGGACCACCGGTCGGCAGTGCTGTCCCTGTGGATGCTGCGATGCTGCATCCGACCGTCGCGACGAGAAGCAGCGTCACGACCAGTAGGGGCTGGACTCGGTTCATCGTTGGCTTCCTTCCGGCGAAAGCGCGTCGTGGCCAGGACCGCTAAATCGCGGAGCCACCGGACTGAGGCCCGCCGCGCCCGGACCTTTCAATCCCCGCCGAACAGGCTCCACGGAGGCGGTCCATATCGCTCGACCGATGCGAGCGGACCGCCGCCGGCGCCGACACCGCCAACGACGAGCACCGAGCCATCCGGCAGGAGCACGGCCTTGCCACCCATCCGCGCTTCTACGAGCGGAGCCGCGGGAGACCAGGACCCGTCAGCCGGGTCGTACAGCGCGGCGACATCCAACGGCAGGGTGTCCCCGTACCCACCACCCGCGAACAGGACCCGCCCACCGGGCAGGAGCGTCGCCGTGTGCCAGCGCTGCTGCCGGGGCATCGGAGTGACGGTCGTGAACGTTCGCGTGGCAGGGTCGTAGAGCTCCGGCAGTGATCGGTCCCCGCCGACCACCAGCACGGTGCCGTCGGGCAGCATCGTCGCGGTCTGGTCATCGGCACGCGAGTCGGTCAGGTCGCCGGTCGGGCTCCATGTCTCGGTTGCCGGGTCGTAGATCTCGGCGGACCGCAGCTCGATATCACTGCCGAAGCCCTCGACCACGAGGACCGTGCCGTCGGCGAGGAGCGTGATCGTGGGCGAAGCCCGCCATACCGACATCGCGCCCGTCGCGCGCCACGTCCCTGTGTCCGGATCGAAGATCTCCGCGACCAGCGTGGGGTTCGAGCCCGGGGTCCCCCCCGCCACGAGGACGTCGCCGCTCTGGAGCAGGATCGCCGCGTGCTGGTTGTGTGCTTCGATCATGTCGGCGGTCGGGGCCCACGTGCCGGTCGCCGGGTCGAACAGCTCCGCCGACGCCGTGGAGCCACCCGCGTCGCCGCCGCCCGCGACCAGCACCTTGCCGTCCGGCAGCAGCGTCGCGGTCCCGTATGTGCGACCCGTCGCCATGTCGGCCACGGCAGTCCAGGTATTCGCCACCGGGTCGTACACCTCGGCCGACGTGGACGACCGCCCGGTCGAGCTCGGCCGGCTGCCCAGCGCCAGGACCCGGCCGTCGGCGAGCAGCACGACCATCCCACTGTCATCGCGTGCCAGGTGCATCGCGGCGGCCGGTGTCCACGAACCTGGGGATCGGCGCCACAGCTGACTGCCGACGTTGAGCGCAGCCGCGGCCATCGCCGCGAGCAGCAACGCGACGATCACGAGCATCGCAAGGCGTCCGACCGTCGGGTTGGCGAGCGACATCGTCCGAGGCGGCCACGAGCGCCGATCCAGCGTCCGGACGAGCGGCCGCCGCTGGCCGACGTCGCGGGACCTGGCGACCGCGGTCTCGACGATCGTCGGGGGCACGCTCTGCGGGCCGCTCGCGTCGAGCACGGACCCCAGCAGCCGATCGAAGTCGAACGTCGCGCTCATGCCGGCTGCCCTTCCGTCGCGGGCACGCGCTCGCCTGCCGCGATCGAGGCTCGGAGCGCGCGGGTCGCATGGTGGAGCCGTGACCCGACCGTCCCGTACGGCACGCCGACGATGTCGGCGATCTCCGCCAGAGGGAGACCGACATAGTGATGGAGGACGACGACGGCTCGATGCTCCGGCGTGAGATCGGCGAGCGCTCGATCGAGCTGGTCGCGAAGGTCGGAATCGGCGAACGCGTCGGTCCGAGCTGGCGTCGCGTCGTCGAGGCTGACCTCACGGACGCCGGTCCGTCGTACCCGCCGCGACTCGAGCAGGCAGAAGCGGACGACCAGTCGATACGTCCATGCCTCGAAGCGGTCTGGATCGCGCAGGCTCGGCAGCTCGCGCCATATCGCAACGAGCGTCTGCTGGACGGCCTCGTCGGCGCGATCGATGTCGCGAACGATCCGACTCGCAGCCAGATACAACCGCGACACCGATGCCCGCGCGAGCGCCTCATACGCGTCGCGGTCCCCTCGTTGCGCGCGGACGACCAGCTCGCGATCCACGATCGGCGAACCCCTCTTGGCAGCCCGTGACGGGCGTCTCACCGTAGCAGAGGCCCGTCGACGCTCGATGTTTCAATCCAGGCGGTCGCCGGTCCGGGTCGGGTGGTGCCTCGAGGCACCGCCAAATCGCTGCGTGTCGACATGTCATGCAGATCGGGTGCACGGCGCTCGTCCCGGAGGTGTTGACTACACGCACGCCACCGCACCCGGCCCCCGGTGCGGTAACGGGAGGGATCTCATGTCGAGCGCGCTCGATCGGCGGCTGAGCCGTCGTCGGTTCCTTGGTGCGACCGCGGCCGGAGGTGCCGCGCTGCTGATGGGAGGCGGTGCTTCGAGCGCGCTGGCGTACGACCCACCGACCGACGCGGGGATCCGCCGCGCTCGGCGGCGCGACGAGGACGAGGACTGGTTCGAGGCGTCGTTCCGCGACCTCCAGCGGCTGATGCGCCGCGGCGAGATCTCGAGCGTCGGCCTGACCAAGGCGTACTTGCGCCGGATCCGCGACCTCAACCCGGTGCTCGGCGCGGTGATCGAGACGAACCCACAGGTCCTCAAGATCGCGGCCCAGCGCGACAAGGAGCGGCGACGCCACAGCGTCCGCGGCCCGCTCCACGGCATCCCGATCCTGCTCAAGGACAACATCGCCACCAACGACCGCATGGAGACGACAGCCGGGTCGCTCGCCCTCGAGGGAAGCCAGGTCCGGCGCGACGCCGAGATCGTCACGCGCCTGCGAAGGGCCGGGGCGGTCGTCCTAGGAAAAGCCAACCTGTCGGAATGGGCCAACTTCCGCGGCTTCATCCCGCCCGGCTTCCCGAACGGCTGGAGCGCACGCGGCGACTTCACCCGCAACCCGTACGTGCTGGACTGGGATCCGTGCGGCTCGAGCTCCGGCTCGGCGGTCGCGGCGGCGGCCAATCTGTGCGCGGGCGCGGTCGGCACCGAGACCGACGGCTCGATCCTGTGCCCGGCCGGCAACAACGCCGTCGTCGGGATCAAGCCCACGCTCGGGCTGGTGTCGCAGCGGGGGATCATCCCGATCGCCCACTCGCAGGACACGGCCGGCCCGATGACCCGGACCGTGACCGATGCGGCGCTGATGCTCAACGTGATGAAGTCGCCGTTCGGGCCGGTGAAGGGTCACCGGCTGCCACGGGACTACACGAAGTACCTCAAGCGCGGGTCGCTGAAGGGCGCCCGCATCGGCGTCGACCGGCTGAACTTCCAGGAGGACTACTTCGCCGACCCCGAGCTCAACCTCGTGACCGAGGCGGCGCTCGATGTCATGGCCGATGCCGGGGCCACGATCGTCGACATCGACCCGGCGGAGTGCCCCGACCCGAACACCTGGTTCGACCCGGAGTTCACGGTCCTCCTGAACGAGTTCAAGCACGACATCGCGGCGTACCTGAAGCCGCTTCGCCACACGACGATGCGGACGCTGGCCGACCTGATCGAGTTCAACATCGAGCACTGCCCCGAGGAGATGCGTTACTTCGGCCAGGAGATCTTCGACATGGCCGAGGCCACGTCCGGCGACCTGACCGACCCGGCCTACCTGGCGGCACGAGCGCTGAGCGTCGAGCTGGCCGGGCCGCAGGGGCTCGACCGCGTGCTCGACACGTACGACCTCGACACGCTCGTCTCACCGGCCTACTCGGTCGGGTACTCGGCGGCGGCTGTCGCCGGCTACGCGAGCATCTCGGTGCCGGCGGGGATCGCGGCGGACGGGCGACCGGGCTGCGTCTGGATGTCCGGTCGCTTCCTCGACGAGCCGAGGCTCATCGCGCTTGCGTACGATCTCGAGCGCGAACTCGGGAAGCGCGACATCCCGAAGTTCCTCGGCGCGGTGCCGGGGCCGTTCCCCGATGCCGGGCTGTGCGCGGCGCCGATATCGGCGCGGTCGTCGCAGGCGGCGGGCGAGCGCCCGACGCCGGCACGTCGGGATCGCATGCGGTTCTGATGGCCGGCGCGGCGTCGACCGCACACATCCTGTAGTCCCACACGCACGGGGTGGGTCCGGCAGCGCCGGCCCACCCCGGCGCATGCACCGGACGCATGTGGGACTACGTCGTTCGGGATGCTGACGCCGGCGGCGGCCACCAGCCCGGCGGCGGGTCCTCGAGGCCCTCGCCCCACGCCTCCGGACCGCAGAAGTACTCGCGCTGCGGCCCCACCTCGAGCGTGGACGGATCGGCCCGCCACGCCTCGATCGTGTCGGCGAGCCACGCCTCGATCTCGCTGAACGCCGTCCAGCGCTGGAACGGCCAGCCGGCCTCGAGGCAGATCCGCTCCAGCGATCGCTTCGCGAACACGATGTCCGCGTAGCCCGCCGCGTACCGGTCGCTCTCGCCGTCGCCGATGAATACGACCTGGCGGCCCGCGGCCTGGTGCGACAGCACTCGCTCGCGCTTGCACGTGCCGCATACGAAGCAGCGGGGATGCCCGTTCGGGAACTCGATGGTCGCCCGACGGCCGTGGAACTCGGTCCGGGCGGTCACCACCGGGAGCTCCCCCACCCCGAGCGCATCGAGCGCCGGCTGGATGAAGTACCCAAAGCCATCCGACACGATCTCGACCGGGATCCCCGCCTCCTGGGCCCGCTGCACGAACGGCACGAAGCCCGGATCGTGCGGCTGTCGCGCCGCGGTCGCCAGCAGCGCCGCCGGATCGGCCTCGACCAGCGACATCTCCCAGGCCATCAGTCGGCGCGATCCCATCAGCCCCGCGTCGTAGCGCGCCGCGGCCTCCTCCCAGACGCCGGGCACGTGCTCGGCCATGACCTGGTCGGTCACGTCGGTGAGCGAGATCGTGCCGTCGTAGTCGACGAGGATCGCGAGCGGCGGGGAGGCCGTCATCGTCGCACCGCCACGGCCCGCCCCGACCCCCGGCGCGTCAGCGCCACGCCCAGCACGATGATCAGCCCGCCGACGACCTGTGCCGGCCGGATCGGCTCGCCCAGGAACACGAACGCCATGACGACCGCCATCGGGGGCACGAACGACTGGAGCGTGATGACCCGGGTCGGACCGAGGAGCATCACCCCGTTGAACACGATCACGTTGGCGATGGCCGCCGCCAGCACGCCCGAGTACACGATCGCCAGCGCGATCGGCACGGCATGGTCGGCCAGCTCGGGACCGAGCACGCCCGGCGCCAGCAGCTGCCCCATACCCACCGGGATGAGCACCAGGACCCCGCCGATCGTCGCCCACGTCGTCAGCACCAATGGGGAGTGCCGCCGCAGCACCGGCGCCGCGAACGCCGTGTACGACGCCCAGCAGAACGCCGCGGCCAACGTCAATGCGCTGCCGAGCGCCGACCCGCCGAGCGAGATCCCGACACCCGCCGCGATCACCACGACGACGCCGAGGAACGACAGCGTCGCGCCGGCGAACTTCATCGGGGTGAGCGTGTCGGCGCCGGCCACAACGGCCAGCACCGCGACCAGCACCGGGGTCGACGCGATGATCAGCGCGCTGTCACCGGCCGGGATGTACTGCAGGCCCGTCGTCCACAGGATCTGGTAGAGCCCGAAGCCGAGCCCGCCGAGGATCAGGATCCGGGCGAGGTCCGGGCGCGGCAGCCGGACCGCACCCTCGGACCAGCGCAGGATCGCCAGCAGCGCGAGGGCCGCTAACCCATAGCGGAGCATCGTGAACGCGACCGGCGGCATGGTCGCGATCGCGTCCTTGACGACGATGAAGTTCGCCGCCCAGACGACCATGACCGCGAGGACGGCGGCCTCGGCGACGCGGCGGTCGCTGGACAGTCGAACGCCCGCCGGTCGTTCGGCGGGCGTCGATGATGCGGCGGGGATGTCGGGGTCGATCAGATCAGACGGCGTCGCGCTCGAGCTCGAGCAGCTCCTCGTCGTCCTCCTCGGTGAGCTTCAGCCACACGAACAGCCCGGCCAGGACGACGAGCGGGATGACGATGAGCGCCGCCAGCGTGATGCCGAGGGCGACGGCGACGGTCTTGAGGGCTTTCATGGGCGTTCCTCCGTTCAGGCGCTGGTCGTGGTGCTCTTGGTGGCACCGGGGATCGACACGGGGTTCCGCAGCGCGGGGCCGCGAGCGACCATCTGGGCGATGTCCTCGCGGGTGAACTCCGAGAGCTGGTGCTGGCTGCCGGCCTGGCCGGACATCAGCAGTCGGACGACGAACGCGCCGTCCTGCTCGAAGAAGAACACGTCGCGTGGCTTCTGGTCGTCCATGTATCGACCGAGCACGCGGAACGCGGTCTCGTAGTAGCCGGCGTCGTGGGCGGGCAGCGGTCCGGAGCGACCACGCCGGGCCGCGGCCTCCTCCATGAACCGCGCGATGTCGTCGTCGAGGAACGTGAGGGTCTCCTTGACCTGCGTCCCCATCGACTCCGACCAGGCTCCGACGCTGTTGCCGGAGATCACGAGGCCCTGGACGATGAACCCGTCGGGCGCCTCCACGAGGAGGATGTCCTTCATGCCGCGCTGATCGAGGAACGCGCCGATCGAGCGGAAGACTTCCTCGAAGTCCTGACGCGGGCTTCCCTCGTAGATGCGCATACGGCGCGGTTCCTCCAGGATCGGTGGCTTGTCGGGCCGCCCACGCTCGTTTGGCGCGGCGCGCCGACGCGGGGCTCCAGCGAGTCCGGCGAGTGTACCGACCCCTCGTGCCCCCGGCAATACGGCTGGCGGCCACTCGCGTGCGCTCCCGCGCGCTACGTGATCCGTGCGGCCAGCGAGCCTGCGACGCGCGCGTCGTTCACGATCAACGCGGTGTTCGCCGGCACCGACCGGCCAGCGGTCAGCTCCGCGATCCGGGCGAGCAGCCACGGCGTCAACGCCGGTCCGTGGACCCCGGCCGCCTCGGCGTCGGCGGTCGCGCGCGCCACGGCGTCGCGGGCAACGTCATCGGGGAGTGCCGCGTCCGAGGGTACCGGCACGCACACCAGCGCCCCGCTGCCCAGTCCCAGCCCGAGGTGCGCGGCCACGATCCGCGCGGCGGCATCCACGCCCGCGGCCACGGCCGGTGCCGGGATGCCCGACGAGCGCGCGAAGAACCCGGGGACCTGGTCCTGCCCGATCACGATGACCGGCACGCCCCGCGTCTCGAGGTACTCGAGCGTCGCCGGCACATCGAGGATCGCCTTCGGGCCCGCGCAGACCACGGCGATCGCGGTCCGGCCGAGCTCCTCGAGGTCCGACGAGATGTCGAGCGACGCCGGCGCGCCCGTGGCCGACGCGTCGAGCGCGCCGCGATGGACGCCTCCGATGCCGCCTGTCGCGAACACCCGGATCCCGGCCGCCGCCGCGGCGATCATCGTGGCCGACACCGTGGTCGCCGCCCAACCGCCCTCGGCCAGCGCGACCGCGAGGCTCGGGCGGGCGGCCTTGCGCACCGACCCGGCGGGGGCCGTCGCCAGCGCCTCGAGCGCCGCCGCGTCCAACCCGACCAGCAGCCGGCCGTCGCGGACCGCCACGGTCGCCGGCACGGCATCGGGCGTCTCGCGCACGGCAGCCTCCGAGGCCGACGCAACCTCCAAGTTCTGCGGGTACGGCAGTCCGTGGCTGATCAGCGTCGACTCGAGCGCGACGACCGGCCGACCCTCGGCCAGCGCCGCGGCCACCTCGGGCGCGACGACGAGCCGCTCGGCGACGGAGGACGACGCGGGCGACGGTTCGGGCACGTCGGAAGCGTAGCGTCGCCGCTACCCTGTCGCTGATGCTGGCCCGTCGCCCGATGACCCCAGAGGACCTCCGCCGCGTCGTCGTGGTCGAGGAGCTCGACCTGTCGCCCGATGGCGCGACGGCGATCGCGGTCCGCCGGTCGATCAAGGGCAACCGGTACGTCAGCCACCTGTTCGCGATCGACCTCGCGTCCGAAAGCCCGACCCCCCGGCCGCGCCAGCTCACCGAGGGCACGGTCCGCGACACCAAGCCGCGGCTCTGCCCGGACCGCCACACGGTCGCCTTCGTCCGCTCCGATCCCGCCGACGACGACTCCGTCGCGGCCATCCACCTGCTCGACCTCGGCCGGCCCGGCAGGATCTGGCCGGCCAAGGTCGGGCGGCATGGGGCGGTCGGCGAGATCGCCTGGTCGCCCGACGGCAACCGGCTCGCGTTCACGGCCGAGGTCGACCCGCCCCGGTTCATCGTCGGGGAGACGGCACCCATCGCGCGGCGAGGCAAGGCGACCAGGAACGACGGCCCGATCGCACGGCACATCACGCGGTCCGACTGGCGCTGGGACGAGGAGGGGCATCTCGACCGCTGGTCGCACCTGTTCGTCATGGACCTCCCGAGCGGCGGACCGCGCCAGGTCACGAGCGGCGACTGGGGCGTCGCCGACATCGCGTGGCACCCCGACAGCAAGACGATCGCCCTCACGAGCGATCGCGGCCCCGAGCCCGACCTCCACCCGCGAACGACGATCTGGGCGGTCCACGTGGACGACCGCGAGGCCGAGCCACGCGAAGTCCTCGCGCCGGGCGGCTGGGCGAACCACGCCGCCTGGTCCCCCGACGGTCGCTGGATCGCGGCGGTCGGCATCCTCGAGCCCGAGCCGCTCGACCACATCAGCCCCGGCATGATCCTCGGACCGGCCGACGGCTCGCGGCCGCCGCAGCATCTCGCCCCGGACCTCGACCGGCCCGTCGGCAATTGGGTCGACACCGACCTCACCGGCTGGTTCGTGCACGGCCACCACGGCCCGGCGTGGCTCGACGACCGCCGGATCGTGGCGACGATCTCGGATCGCGGCCGCTCGCACCCGTACGTCTTCTCGATCGACGCGGCGACCGGCGAGTCGCGCGGCTGCGAGCCCGTGGCCGGCGGTGAGGTCGCGACCCACACGATCGCCGTGGCGCGAGACGGCACGATCGCCGCGCTCGGAACGCTGGGCACCCGCGCGATGGAGCTGATGACCGTCGACGATGGCGCCTGGACGACGCGCTCGACGTTCGGCTCGCGCTGGCAGGACGCCTTCGAGATGCCCGAGATGCGACTCGTCCAGGCGCGAGGCGAGGGTGGTCAGATCGACGTGTGGATCGCCTCGCCACCCGGTGCGGACGGGAAGCCACTCCCTGCGGTCGTCGATGTCCACGGCGGCCCGCTCGGGGCATGGGCGCCGGCCCCGCATCTCGAGGTGATCCTGCTGACCGCCCGTGGATACCGGGTGATCCTGCCCAACATCCGCGGCTCGGCCACCTACGGCGCCGACTGGATCCGACCGCAGCTCGGTGACTGGGGCGGCGTCGATGCCGCCGACGTCCACGCTGCGGTCGACCACGTCGTCGGCTTCGGGCTCGCAGATCCGAAGCGGCTCGGCGTGATGGGCCTGAGCTACGGCGGGTTCATGGTCAACTGGCTGGTCGGCACGACCGATCGCTTCAAGGCCGGCGTCTCGGAGAACGGCGTGACCAACCAGGTGGCGGCGTGGGCCAACACCGACAGTGGTCCCGAGTTCGTCCGGGCCGCGCGCATGGGCGACGTGTTCTCGGAGGCGGGCATCGACAAGCTCTGGCGGCAGTCGCCGCTCCGCAACGTCGCCAAGGTGCATACGCCGCTGCTGATGCTCCAGGCCGAGGCCGACCTTCGCTGCACCGCCGCCGACAACGAGCAGTTCTTCGTCGCGCTACGACACCTGCGGCGGACCGTCGAATACGTCCTGTACCCCGACGAGTACCACGTGTACGCCGCGGCCGGTCGACCCGACCGCCGCATCGACCGGATGACCCGGATCCTCGCCTGGTTCGACCGCTACCTTCGGTCGTGAACGTGTTGCTACCTTGGTACGACTCGGAGTAGTATCACGGTATGAAAGTCAGCATCAGCCTGCCTGACGACGACGTCCGGTTCCTCGACGAGTTCGCGACCCGCCGCAAGCTCGACTCCCGGTCCGCGGCGGTCCAGCGTGCGGTCCGCCTGCTTCGGACATCGGAGCTCGAGACGGCGTACGAGGCGGCGTTCGATGAGTGGGCCGCCAGCGGCGAAGCAGCGTTGTGGGATCGGACGACGGCGGACGGCCTGCGGTGATCCGCCGCGGCGCCATCCACCTGGTCGACTTCGACCCGGCGGTCGGATCGGAGTCGAACAAGACACGGCCGGCCATCGTGATCAGCAACGACGCCGCGAATGCGGCGGCGATGCGTCGCGGGCATGGTGTCGTCACGGTCATCCCGGTCACGTCCGCCGTCGACCGCGTCTTCCCGTTCCAGGTGTTCCTGACCGCCGCTGACTCTGGCCTTGACCTCGACTCGAAGGCCCAAGCCGAGCAGATCCGCGCGGTGGACGTCAGCCGGCTCAGCGATCGGGTCGGCGCTGTCGCCAGCGCGAGCCTCCAGGAGCTTGAGGACGCCGTCCGCATCCACCTCGCTCTCTAGCGGCGGGTCGGCCGATCCGTGTCCGGACCTTCGGTCACGGGTGACTGGCCCCATCCCGGCATCGCTTCGGCTGGACAGGGCGGGCATCATCGGACGATGACGTCCCCACGTCGCCGCCCCCGACGCACCCTGACAGCCGTCGCCCTCGCCGCGCTCGCCCTCCTGCTGGTGGCTCCTGCGAGCGCCCTCGCCCGCGTCGAGTTCCCGCGCGGCTACGAGGGCTACCACACGTACACCGAGATGTCGGCCGCGGTGCAGGCCGCGGCCGCCGCCCATCCCACCATCGCCCGTCGCTTCAGCATCGGCACGAGCTACAAGGGCAAGCAGCTGTGGGCGATGAAGATCTCGGACAACGTCGCGGTCGACGAGAACGAGCCCGAGGTCCTGTATGACGGCGGCCACCACGCCGACGAGCACATGGGCGTCGAGATGACGCTCCGGATCATGGGCTGGCTGGTGAACGGCTACGGCAGCGACACGCGCATCACCAACATCGTGAACAGCCGCGAGGTCTGGATCGTCTTCAACATGAACCCCGACGGCAGCGAGTGGGACATCGTCGGCGGCCGCTTCCACTACTGGCGCAAGAACCGCCAGCCGACCCCGGGCAGCAGCTCCATCGGCACCGACCTCAACCGCAACTACAGCTACAACTGGGGCTGCGGCGGGCGGACGAGCTCGAACCCCGCCGCCATCACCTACCGCGGGCCGAGCCCGTTCTCGGCGCCCGAGACCCAGGCGATGCGCGACTTCCTGCGCAGCCGGGTCATCGGCAGCAAGCAGCAGATCCGGACCTACATCACGTTCCACGAGGCCGGCCGGCTGGTCATGTGGCCGTACGGCTACACGTACACGCAACGTGCCGATCGACATGACCAGTGCCGACTACCTGGCACACGTGCGCATGGGCAGGGCGATGGCCGCGACCAACGGCTACCGACCGCAACAGGCGAGCGACCTGTACATCACGAAGGGAACGTCCCGCGACTACGCCTACGGCGTGTACCGCATCTTCTCGTACACCTTCGAGATGTCGAACGGCGACTACCTCGACGACAGCCGCATCGCGTCGGAGACCGGCCGCAACCGGAACGCGGTCCTCTACCTGGCCGAGCGGGCATGGTGCCCGTACGGGGTCATCGGCCTCTCGTACCAGACGTCACGCTGCGGTGCCTTCGACGACGACTTCGAGGCGGCCCGCGGCTGGGCCGTGAACCCCGACGGCACCGACACCGCCACGACCGGCAGGTTCGCCCGGGCCAACCCGGCGACCACGTCATCGAGCGGCACCAAGCAGCTGGGCACGGTCGCGTCCGGGGCACGCGCCCTCTCGACCGGCCCGGCCGCCGGCGCATCCGCCAACTCGTACGACCTCGACGGCCGCAGCTCCATCCGCTCGGTGCCGATCCGGCTGCCGACCACGACCGGCCAGAAGCTGTTCTTCCGCTACAACTTCGCCCACGGCTCGAACTCGTCGTCGGCCGACCGGCTGGTCGTCAGCATCGAGGGGTCCGGTGGCACGCGGACGCCGGTCTTCACGCGAGCGGGCTCCGGGGCCGACGTCGACGGCGCGTGGCGCAACGTCACGGTCCCGCTCGAGACGTGGAAGGGTCAGACGATCCGCATCCACATCGAGGCGGTCGACGGCGGCTCGAACAGCCTGGTCGAGGCGCAGATCGAGGACGTCCGGGTCACCCGCGGGACGTAGCGTCGCATCGCTGCGGGACAACCCCCACTGCAGCTGGTCGTGGCTGGGCGGGAGAGGTCCGCGCGAAGCGACCGCTAGCGCAGCCGCAGGCAAGCGGAGGGAGCGAAGCGCGGAACCCGAGCGCCCCCACGGAACTCAGGCGATCGGGAGCTCCCCGCGGGGCGACGACAACTGCTTGGCGGCGGCCCGGTGACCGGCGAGGGCCGCCCGCTGGAGTGACGCCGGGAGCGACTTGCCGGCGGCGCGGGACGTGAACCAGCCGACCAGGAAGCCGGCATCGAACGCGTCGCCCGCGCCGGTCGTGTCGGTGGCGGCGATGTGCTCGGTCGCGACCTCGAACCGGAGGTGGCCGTCGCCCTCGCGGGCGAGGACCGTGGCGCCCTCCGGACCGCGCTTGACGACCGCGATGTGCGCGTCGTCGAGCAGGCCCTCGACGGCGTACTTGCCGAGCAGCGCCTCGGCCTCGGCCGCGGTCGCGAACAGGATGTCCGGCGAGATCTCGCTGACGAGTGCCCGGGCGGCATCGGCGGCCGCGGGCGAGCAGCGGGCCGATCGAGGCGAGGTCGAGGCTGATCGCGGCGTTCGCGGCACGGGCCAGCTCGATGGCCCGGCGGCCGGCGAGGCCGAGCGGCTCGTCGAGGAGCGAGTAGACCGGCAGGTGGAGCGCGTCGGCCCGGGCGAACCAGGCCGGCTTGAGGTCGCTCCGGCTGCGAGCTGCAGCGCGGCGGCGCGGTCCTGGACGAACGAGCGCTGGCCATCGGTCGAGACCATGACGCCGATCCTGCCCGTGCGCGCACCGGCGATGCGGACCACGCGCGGCGTGACGCCGTCCGCCTTGATGACGTCGACCAGGGCCCGGCCCGCGGCATCGCGACCGACCGCGGCGATCAGCGATGAGCGTGCCCCGAGCCGGCCGAGCCAGCGGGCGGCGGTCGCGGCCGAGCCGCCCTGGGCGAGGAAGACGCGGCCCGGGACGTCGGAGCCGTGCTCGAGCGCCCGATCGGGCTTGAGCACGACGTCGACGACGAGGTCGCCCACGACGACGACCCGGATCCGGCCCGTGGACCGGCGCGTGCCGGTCGGTCGGAGGGACGGCATGGTCCGAGCATACCGTCCGCATCGACCTACAATGGCCCATGGCCGCCGTGACGACCGACATCGACCGACTCGCCATCGACACGATCCGCACGCTGTCGATCGACGGCGTGCAGCAGGCGAACTCCGGGCACCCCGGCGCGCCGATGGGCGCGGCGCCGATGGCGTACGTGCTGTGGACGCGCTTCCTGCGCCACGCCCCGACCCACCCCGACTGGCCCGACCGCGACCGGTTCGTGCTGTCCGCCGGGCACGCCTCGATGCTGCTGTACTCGCTGCTCCACCTGACCGGCTACGACCTGCCGCTCGTCGGAGCTCAAGGCGTTCCGGCAGTGGGGCTCGCAGACGCCGGGACACCCGGAGTCGGGGCTGACGCCGGGCGTCGAGGCGACGACCGGGCCGCTCGGCCAGGGGCTGGCGAACGCGGTCGGGATGGCCATCGCCGAGCGTCGCCTGGCGGCCGAGTTCAACCGCGACGGGCACGACATCGTCGACCACTGGACGTACGTCATCGCGTCCGACGGCGACCTCCAGGAGGGCATCGCGTCGGAGGCTGTCGTCGCTGGCGGGGCACCTGCGACTCGGCAAGCTCGTCGTGCTGTATGACGACAACCACGTCCAGCTCGACGGGCCGACGTCGATGGCCTGGTCGGAGGACGTCCCCAAGCGCTACGAGGCGTACGGCTGGCACGCGTCGCGGGTCGAGGACGGCAACGACCTCGACGAGATCGAGGCGGCCATCACGGCGGCGCGGGCCGACGAGCGGCCGTCGATCATCGCGGTCCGCACGCACATCGGCTTCGGCAGCCCGAACAAGCAGGACTCGCAGAAGGCCCACGGCTCGCCGCTCGGCCCCGACGAGGTGAAGCTGACCAAGGAGGCCTACGGCTGGGATCCGGACAGGACGTTCTACGTGCCGGACGAGGCACTCGCGGTGTTCCGCGGCGCGGTCGAGGCCGGCGAGGAGCTGGTCTCCGAGTGGAAGACCAGGCTGCAGGCGTACGGCGGTGCGTTCCCCGACCTGGGCGACGCGCTTCCGGCGGCGGATGGCGCGACGGCTCGCGAACGGCTGGGACGGCGGCCTCAAGACGTACGAGGTCGGGCGAGGAGATCGCCACCCGCAACGCGTCGCAGGACGCGATCCAGGCGCTGGCCGCGACCGTGCCGGAGCTGTTCGGCGGGGCGGCCGACCTGTCGGAGTCGAACCTGACCGACATCAAGGGCGAGGGCCAGTTCAGCGCCGACGAGGCCGGTCGGAACCTGCGCTTCGGCGTGCGCGAGCACGGCATGGGCGGCGCCGCGAACGGCATCGCCTACCACGGCGGGTTCATCCCGTACGACGCCACGTTCCTGACGTTCAGCGACTACATGCGCGGGTCCGTGCGGCTGGGCGCGCTGGCCGGGCTGCACGTGATCCACGTCTGGACGCACGACTCGGTGGGCCTCGGCGAGGACGGGCCGACCCACCAGTCGGTCGAGCACTACGCGGCGCTGCGGGCGATCCCCAACCTGTGGTTCGTCCGGCCGGGCGATGCCAACGAGACGGCGGCGGCGTGGGCCCTGGCGGTGGAGCGGCGCGACGGGCCCGTGGCGCTGGCGCTCACCCGCCAGAAGCTCCCCGTCCTGACCGGCACGGCCGAGAAGGCACGCGACGGCGTGCGCCGTGGCGGGTACGTGCTGCGCGATGCCGCGGGCGGGGCGGCGCGGCCGTCGCTGATCCTCATCGCGACAGGGTCCGAGCTGCAGCTGGCCGTCGCGGCAGCCGATGAGCTCGAGGACGACGGCGTCCCGACACGCGTCGTGTCACTCCCCTGCTGGGAGCGCTTCGAGGCGCAGGACGTGTCGTACCAGCACGAGGTGCTGCCGCCGGCGGTGCGCAAGCGCGTCGTCGGTCGAGGTCGGCGTGTCGCTGGGCTGGGACCGCTGGGTCGGCGACGAGGGCGCGATCATCGGGCTCGACCACTTCGGCGCGTCGGCGCCGGCCGGCACGATCTTCGAGCACTTCGGGTTCACCGCGGCGCGGGTCGCGGCGGTCGGGCTGCGGGTGGTCCGCGACGGGCTGCGCGGCCGGATCGGCACCGTCGACGGCGGGCACTTCGGCCACATGGGCGGCGGTGCGCATCCGACGCTCCGTGCGGGCGAGGCCGGGGTCGACCGGACCGAGGACTCCGACCCGGGCCACAGCTGACGGACGTCGCCGCCGGTGCTAACCTTTACTCATGGTCCAACGAGTAAAGCAGCGGCGTCGTAAGGGGTTCACCAGGGTCAGCCGCAAGAACCAAGTGACGCTGCCGGTCGACGCACTCCTGACCGCCGGGGTCAAGCCCGGCGACAGCCTCCTCGTCGAGGCCAAGACGACCGGCGAGATCGTCCTCCGGCGCGAGGAGGACCCGCTCGATCGCCACCTCGGCTCGATGACCGGCATGTTCCCGCCGGACTACCTCCGGGGGCTACGCGACGAATGGGAACGGTAGTCCTCGACGCCAGCGTGCTCATCGCCCTGGTCGACGCCAGCGACGCCCATCACGATGGCGCCCGTGCGGTCATCGCCGAAGGACGCGAGTCCGGCGACCGCTTCGTCGTCCCGGTCGTCGCCTATGCCGAATACATGGTCCGATCGTTCCAGGACGATCCGCTCGGGCCGGACTTCCGCGACACCCTCATCGATGCGATCCCGGCCACGGTCGAGCCCGCGTCGCGGTCGGTCGGCCGGCGGGCGGCGTCGCTGCGGGCGCGCCATGGCCGGCGCATGCCGATGCCGGACGCGATGATCATCGGGACGGCGCTCGACCTCGACGCCGACCGCGTCGTGACGGCAGATGCTGCTGGCTGGCCACCGCTCGACGTCCCGGTCCATGTCCTGGAGGTCACGAACGCAGGCGTTCCCCGCGCGGGTCGTAGAGCGGCTCGCGACTGACGGCGCACGTGGCCGGGTCGCCGGCGATCTCGACGCACCAATCGTCGCCATCGAGCGGTCCGTGAACCCAGGCCAGGGCGATCGACCCGCCGAGGGTCGGCGCGATCGAGGCGCTCATCACGTGCCCCACGCGCTCCGCGCCGCGCACGACGGATTCGCCGTGCCACAGCACGGCCGACGGGGCGTGGAGCGAGACGAGCCGGCGTGGCCGCTCTTCGTCGGGGACCTCGCGCAGACGCTCGAGGGCCTCTCGCCCGACGAACTCGGCGGTCTTGCGACGCGAGACCGCGAACCCGAGACCGGCCGCGAACGGGTCGTCGAGTGGCCCGATGTCGTGGCCCCACGACCGGAACCCACGCTCGAGCCGGGCGGCCTCGAAGGCGAACGCACCGGCATGCCGAAGCCCGAGGTCGGCGCCCGCCGACACCACCTGCTCGTGGAGGTCGGCGACGAACTCGGTCGGCACCAGCAGCTCCCAGCCGAGCTCACCGGTGAACGAGACGCGCAGCGCGAGCGCCCCCACCCGACCGACCTCGATCTGCCGTCCCTCGAGGAACGGCCAGGCATCGGTCGACACGTCGGCATCGGTCAGGCGGGCCAGCAAGTCGCGCGAGCGCGGCCCGGCGATGTGGATCGTCGCCACGCCGGAGGTGACGTCGGTGACCACGGCATCGCCCGGTAGCCCGGCCCGGAGTAGGCCCTCGGTCCGGCGTTGCGAGACCGTCGGGGCGAGGACGAGGAACCGGTCGTCGTCGAGGCGGGTGATCGTCGGGTCCATCAGGATCCCGCCACGCTCGTCGGCGAGGATCGTGTAGACGACCCGGCCCGGCGCGACGTCGAGGTCGGACGTGACCAGTCGCTGGAGGCCGGCCCGCGCGCCCGGGCCGGCGACCTCGAACTTGGCGTACGTCGTGAGGTCGTACAGGGCGACGCCCTCGCGCGTCGCCCGGACCTCGTCGCGGACGGCCGGGAACCACGACGGATCGGTGTAGGAGTACTCGAACGCCGGCCCGTCGCCAGGCTCGAACCACAACGGCCGCTCCCAGCCGCCGACCTGGCCCATCGCCGCGCCGGCCGCCCGGTACGCGGCGTCGAGCGGCAGTCGACGCACCCCGCGGGCCGTCTCGGGCTGCTTCCCCGGCCAGTGCATCGCGTAGAGGCCGCCGAGCGTCTCGACCGTCCGCTCGTTGAGCCAGCGTCGCTGGCTCGCCCATCGACCCATCCGGGCGACGTCGATCTCGACGAGATCCATGGTCATGTGCCCGGCCAGGATCCACTCGGCCGCCGCCTTCCCGACGCCCGGCCCGAAGATGATCCCCTGCGAGTTCAGCCCCGCGGCGACGAAGAGCCCCGGCACCTCCGGGACGAAACCGAGCTGGAGGTTGGCATCCGGCGTGAAGCTCTCCGGCCCGCGCAGGAAGTGCCCGAACCCGAGATCGGCCAAGGCGGGGACGCGCGCGCGGGCCGCCGTCAGCACGGGGCCCATGTGGTCCCAGTCGGGCCCGAGCTCGGCGAAGCCGTCGGTCGGCACGCCCGATGGCGCCCACGGCTTGCCGTTCGGCTCGAACGCGCCGAGCACGAACCGACCACCGTGATGGCGGATGTACAGGTAGCCGTCGAGGTCGCGCAAGAACGGCAGGTCCTCGGTCGCGGCCGGTGTCTCCTCGGTCATGACCCAGACGTGCTCGGCCGGATAGAGCGCGACGCTGGCGTCGGCGAGGCGGGCCAGCTCCGAGGTCCACAGCCCGGCCGCGAGGACGACGACCTCGGCCTCAAGGTCGCCGGCGCTCGTCGTGATGCCGGTCACGCGTCGGCCGTCGGGGCCACGGCGGAACCCCGTGACCGTCGTCCCGGGCACGTAGCGGACGCCGCGGTCCACCGCCGCGCGCGCCAGCGCCAGCGTCGCCGCCCCCGGGTTGATCGTGCCGTCGCCGGGGAAGAACACGCCACCCACGAGGTCGTCGACGAGCGCCTCCGGCCACAGCTCGCGGATCCTCCCGCGATCGACGATCTCCCACGGCAGCCCGGTGTCGCGCGCGATCGATACCGGCCGGCGGATCTCGTGGAAGCGCTCCTCGGTCCGGGCGACCGTCAGCGACCCGACCTGGCGGAAGCCCGGGTCGATGCCGGTCTCGCGCGCGACCCGCTCGTACGTCTCGACGTTGATCCGCGACAGCTCGGTCAGCGCGTGGGTGCCGCGGACCAGCGACACGAGCCCGGCCGCGTGCCACGTCGTGCCGTTGGTCAGGCGGCCGCGCTCGACGAGCGTGACGTCCGACTCGCCCGAGAGTGCAAGGTGATAGGCGATCGACGCCCCGACGATCCCGCCGCCGACGATCACGATCCGGGCCGCCTGCGGCAGCGGCGCGGCATCGAGCACCGAGGCGACGTCGAGGTCGCGGTTCGCGAGATGCTCCGGGGCGATCATCCTCCCGCCAGCGTACCGCCCGAACGACCGCCTATGCTTCGGCCATGCGAGTCGCGTTCTCGGCCGACCACGCGGGCGCCGCGCTCAAGGACGAGCTGATCCGGCGCATCAGCGAGCGCGACCTCGGCCACGAGCTCATCGACCTCGGGGGCGACGGCTCGGACCCGACCGACGACTACCCGGATTTCGCGCGCCGCCTGGGCGACGCCATCCTCGACGGCGGCGCGGAGCGCGGGGTCCTCATCTGCGGGTCGGGTGTCGGCGCCAGCGTCGCCGCCACCAAGATGCGCGGCATCCGGGCGGCGGTCTGCCACGACACGTACTCGGCCCACCAGGGCGTCGAGCACGACGACATGAACGTGCTCACCCTCGGTGCGCGCGTGATCGGCCCCGAGCCCGCCCTCGAGTGCACCCTCGCCTTTCTCGCGGCCACGTTCAGCGGCGAGCCGCGCCACCAGCGTCGGCTCGACAAGGTCCTCGAGATCGAGGCCGACGAAGGCTGAGCGCAACCGCCCCTAGCGCGCGACGACGATCGCGCCGCGGTTGATCCCGTCCTCGCCGGCGATCGTGCCGACCGCCACGATCACGTCGCCATCGACCACCGCGTCGCTCACCGCCATCGACCCGTCGCCAGGTTCGGGCAGCGGACGCCACGCCCAGCCGTCTGGGCTCGCCCAGGCACTCGCGCCGTCGATGGCCAGCAGCCCGTGTTGCCCGGCCGGCACGATGAGGCTGGAGCCACTGCTGATCGGCGATCCCTCCGCGGGGAGCCGCGTCCACGCCGACCCGTCACCCGACCACCACGCCACCGCCTGGCCGGGGCACGAGGCCATCGGGCTGCAGTCACCGGCCCACAGGCCCTGGACCACGATGCCCCACTCGCCGGGCACGACCCGCACCGCGAGCACCGCGTCGGACGCCTCGATCGGGGTGGCCGTCCAGCCGATCCCGTCCGACGAGCGCAGCAGCCTCGGCCGCTCCACCGCCGAGCCGAGCGCGAGATAGCCGCCGGCGACGGCCTTGGGATCGGTCACCTCGCCGCCCCGTGCCACGTCGACGTTCACCCGCTCGAACGACCGCCCATCGATCGACCGCCACAGCGCGGTCCCGCCGTCGGCATCGCTGCCGGCCGCGAGGATGCCCGCCGGTCCGCCGGTCAGCGAGCCAGGGTACGTGTCGGCGGACCCGGGGATGTCGCCGAGCCGCTCCCACGAGCGCCCATCCGGCGACCGGAAGAACACGACGTGCGGCCGCTCGTTCGCCGCACCGAGCGCCCCGATGCCCATCGCCACGAAGCCCTCGGGCGCCGGCGCGACGTCCACCAGCTCGACGTGCTCCAGGACGTCCGGACGAGCCGCCGCCGTCCAGGTCTCGCCATCGGGCGAGTGCCAGATCAGCCCATCGCTGACACCGCCCGCATCGCGGTAGCCGACAGCGACGAACCCCTCGGGTCCGGCCGTCACCGACACGATCTGCTCGCCGTCGCCGGGTCCCGTGTCGTCGGCGACCTCGACTGGTTCCCACGTGACATCGGGCCAGGCGACCACGTCGGCCGGTATCGGCGGCGCGGTCACCGACGGGGTCGCCGACGGCGCCGGGGAACAGCCCAGCACCACCCACGCGATCAGCCAGAGGCTGACACGAAACCGAGGCCGCATCGACTGCAGTGTGACGTACGTTCGAGGCCCGTGCGGCGGGTACCATGAACGCCCCCGGCAGCTTCGGAGGCAACGATGACCGATCCCGTCTCGTCCGCCGTCCAGGTCCCGACCCTCGCCCTCGGCGAGGCCGAGGCCGCATATCGAACGGCGGTCGAGCGGGCGCGCGAGGGCGAGTGGGCGACCCGGCTGTTCGACCGGGACACCTCGCTATGGACCGAGGATCCCGCGATCGCGGCGACCATCGCCGACCGGCTGGGCTGGCTCGACGCCCCGGTCGACTTCGCCGACAACGTCCCGTCGCTCGAGGGCTTCGGCGACGGGATCGTCGACGCCGGGTTCACGACGGCCATCGTGGCCGGCATGGGCGGGAGCAGCCTCGCCCCGGACGTGCTGCACCGGACGTTCGGGTCGACCGAGGGCTACCTCGACCTGCGCATCCTCGACTCGACCGACCCCGCCGCGGTGTCGGCGGTCCTCGACGACCTCGAACCGTTCGCGACCCTGGTCATCGTCGCCAGCAAGTCCGGCACGACGGTGGAGCCGAACGCCTTTCTGGCCGCGGCGTGGGAGCGCGCGAAGAAGGCGCTCGACGCCGTCAAGCACCACGCCTGGGAGAAGCCGGGCGCGATGGTCGTGGCCATCACCGACCCGGGCAAGAGCGTCGAGGCGATCCGCCACCACGACGAGTTCCGCGAGGTGTTCCTCAACCCGCCCGACATCGGCGGTCGCTACAGCGCGCTGACGTACGTCGGCCTGGTGCCAGCGTCGTTGATCGGCCTCGACCTCGACGCGCTGCTCGCCTCGGCGAACGCGATGCTCGGGGCGTGCCGCGAGCCCGACCCCGACGCGAACCCGGGCGTCTCACTGGGCATCGCCCTCGGCTCCCTCGCGGCTGCGGGCCGCGACAAGCTCACGTTCCTGCCCGACGACGAGATCGCCTCGTTCGGGGCCTGGGCCGAGCAGCTCATCGCCGAGAGCACCGGCAAGCGCGGCACCGGGATCGTGCCGGTCGACGGCGAGCCGATCGGCGCCCCCGAGGCCTACGGCGATGACCGGGTGTTCGTGCGCATCGCGCTCGACGGCGGCAGCGACGGCGGCCGGGCGGCCCTCGCCGACGCACTCGCGGGGAGCGGCCACCCGGTGATCCGCATCGCGCTCCCCGACCCGGTCGACCTCGGCGGGGAGTTCGTCCGCTGGGAGGTCGCGACCGCGATCGCCGGGGCGGTCCTCGGCATCGACCCGTTCGACCAGCCCAACGTCGAGGAGGCGAAGCAGCTCACCCGCGACGCGCTCGAGCGAGCCGAGCGCGGCCAGGCCACCGACTCGACCGTGCCGTTCGTCGCGGCCGACGACCCGGCCCTCGCCGACCGGCTCGCCGAGCACCTCGCCCGGCGCGCGCCGAACGCGTACCTGGCGCTCCAGGCGTTCATCGCCCCGACCGAGGCGCGCGACGTCGCGTTCGGCCGCATCCGGTCCGCCCTCCGAGACGCCACGCGGAACGCGACCACGGCCGGCTACGGGCCGCGCTTCCTGCACTCCACGGGCCAGCTCCACAAGGGCGGGCCGTCGACCGGCTGGTTCGTGCAGCTCACCGCCGACCACCCGACCGACCGCGAGATCCCCGGCTGGCCGTACACGTTCGGCCGCCTCATCGACGCCCAGGCCGACGGCGACCACGCCGCCATCGCCGCCCACGACCTGCCGATCCTGCGGGTCCACCTCGGCACCGACCCCGACGCGGGTCTGGCCGCCCTCGAGCGCGCGTTCGATGCCGCGCTCGCCAGCTCGACGGAGGGTTGACGCCCATGCGCATCGGCTTCATCGGTCTCGGTCGGATGGGCGCCAACATGGTGCGACGGCTGGTCCGCGACGGGCACGAGATCATGGTCTACAACCGCACGCCGGAGAAGTCGACGGAGATCGAGGCCGAGGGCGAGGGTGCGACCGCGACCTTCTCGATCGAGGAGCTCGTGCAGAAGCTCGAGGCGCCCCGGGCGGTGTGGGTCATGGTCCCGGCCGGGGACGCGACCGAGGCGCAGATCGAGGAGTTGCTCGAGCACCTCGAGCCCGGCGACACGATCATCGACGGCGGCAACACCAACTTCCACGACGACGTGCGCCGCCACGCGACGCTCAAGGAGAAGGGGCATCCACTACGTCGACGCGGGCACGTCGGGCGGGATCTGGGGGCTGCAGGTCGGCTACTGCCTGATGGTCGGTGGCGACGCGGCGGCCGTGACCCCGCTGGAGCCGATCTTCAACACGCTCGCGCCCGAAGGCGGCTACCTCCACGTCGGTGGCCCCGGCGCGGGCCATTACGTGAAGATGGTCCACAACGGCATCGAGTACGGCCTGATGCAGGCGTACGCCGAGGGCTTCGAGATCATGCACGCGAGCGACTACGACCTCGACCTCGGCGCGATCTCGGGGCTGTGGATGCAGGGCTCGGTCGTCCGCTCGTGGCTGCTCGAGCTGCTGGGCCGCGCGTTCCAGTCGAACGGCCAGGACCTCGAGCACCTGAAGGGCTGGGTGGCAGACTCCGGGGAGGGCCGCTGGACCGTCCAGGAGGCGATCGACCGGGACGTGCCCGCGCCGGTCATCACGCTGTCGCTGCAGACCCGGTTCCGGTCCCGCCAGGACGACTCCTACGGCGGCAAGGTCCTCGCCGCGCTCCGCAACGAGTTCGGCGGTCATGCAGTAAAGACGGAATGATGAAGCGCCTCGACCGCACCGAGGTCCAAGGCGAAGCCCCGCGACGCCATTGGCCCGAGGTTTCCGAGTAGGCCATGGCGACCAAGGCGCCCCCCAAGCGACCGGCCCCGGCCGAGGCACCGCCCGACCAGCCCATCCCGGCGCAGCCCGCGCCGCGGCCCAAGGACGCGCCGCGGACGATGCGCGAGCTGCGCGAGGCGCGCCAGGGCAAGCGCCCGTCGAAGTCGAAGCCGGTCGAGAACGTGCTGCGCGAGGGGCTCCGGCTCGAGCGCGTGCCCGATCCGTGCGTCCTCGTGCTGTTCGGGGCGACCGGCGACCTCGCCCACCGCAAGGTCGTCCCGGCGATGTACCACCTGTGGCGGACGAACCTGCTGCCGCACGAGTTCGTGCTGCTCGCGATCGGCCGCCGCGAGTACGACGACGACGCGTTCCGGGCCGAGCTGCGGGCGTCGCTCGAGGAGTACAGCCGGGTCCTCCCGCTCGACGAGGCGGCGTGGCGGTCGTTCAGCCAGCACATCCGCTACAACCGACTCGACTTCGACGATCCGGCCGGGTTCGACGAGCTCGTGGCCACCCTCGACGAGCTCGACGAGAGCGAGGGCACGCGCGGCAACCGGCTGTTCTACCTCGCGACGCAGCCCTCGCAGTTCGCGGAGATCGTCGCCCAGCTCGGCCGGGTCGGCCTCGATCACGAGCGCCACGACGGCGGCTGGCGGCGGGTCATCATCGAGAAGCCGTTCGGCCACGACCTCGATTCCGCCCGCCGGCTGAACCGCGAGGTCGGCAAGGTCTTCCGCGAGTCGCAGGTCTATCGCATCGACCACTACCTGGGCAAGGAGACCGTCCGCAACCTGCTGGTGTTCCGGTTCGGCAACGGCATCTTCGAACCGCTCTGGAACCGGCGCTACGTCGACCACATCCAGATCACGGTGGCGGAGTCGATCGGCATCGAGAGCCGCGGCAAGTTCTACGAGGAGACCGGCGCCGTCCGGGACGTCCTCCAGAACCACCTGCTCCAGCTCGTCAGCCTGGTCGCGATGGAGCCGCCGGCGACGTTCGATGCCGACGCGCTGCGCGACGAGAAGGTCAAGGTGCTGCGGGCGGTGGCCACGCGCCCGGCCGATCCGCTGCGCGAGGTGGTGCGCGGCCAGTACGGCCCGGGCTGGGTCGCCGGCGAGCCGGTGCCCGCCTACCGCGCCGAGCCCGAGGTCGACCCGGAGTCGGAGACCGAGACGTTCATCGCGGCCCGGCTCAACATCGACGACTGGCGCTGGTCCGGCGTCCCCTTCTACGTGCGCACCGGCAAGCGCCTGCCCAAGCGCGCGACCGAGATCGCCATCCAGTTCCGGGCGGTGCCGCACCACCTGTTCAAGGACACCGGCGCGGAGCCCGACGCGAACCTGCTCGCCATCCGCATCCAGCCGGACGAGGGGATCATGCTGCGGTTCGGGGCCAAGGTCCCGGGTCTGGGCCTCGACGTGCGATCGGTGACGATGGACTTCACCTATGGCTCGGCGTTCAGCGTCGACGCGCCCGAGGCGTACGAGACGCTCATCCTCGACGCCCTCCAGGGCGACCAGTCGCTGTTCACCCGGGCCGACGAGGTCGAGGAGGCATGGAGCATCGCCGACCCGCTCATCGACGCCTGGGCGAACGCGCCGGCGCCCGACTTCCCGAACTACGAGGCCGGCACGTGGGGACCGGCCGCCGCCGACGAGCTGCTGGCGCGCGAGGGCAAGCGATGGCGCCGGATCTGAGGGCGACGGCGTGACCGGCCCGGCGCCGATGCTCGTCAACGAGCCGGTCTTGCGCTGGTCGGCGCGTGCCCACAGCATCGCCGACGTCGAGAAGGAGCTGGCCGGGATCTGGGCCAAGCAGGACATGACCACCGACATCGAGGGCGAGCCCGGCCGCCACGTCGCGGCGCGGACCAGCGTGATGAACCTCGTGGTGGTCGCCCGGCGACCGGAGATCGCAGAACGGGGCGCGGCGACGATCCAGGCGCTGACCGGCAAGCACCCGTCGCGGACGATCGTCGTCCAGTCGGCCGACGCCGACGGCCCGTCGTGGATCGACGCGCGGGTCGAGGCGCACTGCATCCTGCCGCGCGAGGACGCGCCCGAGACGTGCGCCGAGACCATCCACCTCATCGCCGGCGGCGAGGCCGGCCGCCACCTCACGGCGATCGTGGCGCCGCTGATCATCCACGACCTGCCGGTCACGGTCTGGTGGCCGGGCGAGCCGCCGTTCACGTCGCGGGCGTGCGTCGACCTGCTGACGACCGCCGACCGGATGGTCGTTGACGGCTCGTCCTGGAGCGGCGACGGCCTGGCCCGGCTCGTCGAGATGGCGGCCGTCGCCGACACGACGCGGCTCGCGGTGAGCGACTTCGCGATGGTCCGCCAGTCGCGCTGGCGGGAGGCGATCGCGTCGATCTTCGACGACCCGGACTTCCTGCCGTACCTGCGCTCGCTGCGCCGCATCGCGGTCACGTACGGGACGCACGACGAGACCGGTGGGCCGGGCTCGACCAACATGGTCAAGCCCGTCTACCACGTCGCGTGGCTCGCGTCGCGGCTGGGCCTGACGGTCGTCAAGCCGCTGGCAGCGGCGACCGGCAGCGGCGCGGGAAGCGCGAAGACGCGGTCGGGCGCCGGTTCGCGGCCGGTCATGAGCCGCGGCCTCGTGTCGACGCTGTCGGACGGGCGCAGCGAGGTGTCGGTCGTGATCCGGCCCGTGGCGTCCACGATGCCCGCCGGCACGACGCTCCGGGTCGAGCTGCTGTGCGAGCGCCGCGGCTCGGAGCTGCGCGCCGACGTGACCGCCGAGGCCGAGACCGTCCACGTGCGGGTGTGGCAGGACGGCGTCGAGGTGCTCGATCGCGAGTTCCTGGCCGTCCGCCGCGGCGACGTCGACCTGCTCGCCGAGGCCATCGAGGTCGGCCGGCGCGACGGCGTGTCGGTCGGCACGCTCGACATGGCGGCGAAGCTGATCGGACCACCGACGAACGGCCGGCCGGCGTGACCGGCCCGGAGATCGTGGTCGCGGCCGATCCGGCGGCGGCCGCGGAAGGGGCCGCCGCGATCATCGCCGACGCCCTGAGCGAGGCGGTCCGCGAGCGCGGCCGCGCGGACTGGGCGACGACCGGCGGCTCGACCCCGGTGGGCATCTATCGGGCGATGCTCGACGCCGAGATCGGGCGGGCCGTGCCGTGGGGCGACGTCCACACGTGGTGGGGCGATGACCGGTTCGTGCCGAGCGACCACCCGCTGTCCAACGTCCGGCCGTTCGACGACGTGCTGCTCGGGGCCGGCGCGTGGGAGTCCGTGCACTCGGACGACCCGGGACACCGCGTCCGCATCCCGATCGCCAACATCCACCCGTTCAAGACCGGGGAGGCGATCGGCATGCAGCGCGGGCCGGACTGGTGCGCCGGACAGCTCGTCGAGGAGCTGCGGGCCGCCGGGCTGCCGGAGGTCGACGACTGGCCAGTGCTCGACCTGATGCTGCTGGGTCTCGGGCCGGATGGCCACATCCTGTCGGTCTTCCCCGGGTCGGCCGCCTTCCGCTCGATCCGATGGGCGCTGGCGATCCCGGCCCCGAGCCACGTCGAGCCGCACGTCGACCGCGTGACGCTCAACCCGGCGCTGGTCCGGGTGGCGCGGCGGGTGGTCGTGATCGCCCATGGCGCGGGCAAGGCCGACGTGGTCCGGCGCATCTTCGGCGCCGACCGCGACCCGCGCCAGCTGCCTGGCCAGCTGGCGGTCCGCGACGGGGCGACATGGGTCCTCGACGAGGCCGCCGCCGCCGACCTGCCGCGGTGACGCCGGGGGCGACCGACGAGCTCGTCATCCGGCGCGCCGCGGACGAGGACGGCCCCGGTATCGTCGACGTCTGGCTGACCTCGTGGCGGGCGACGTTCGACTTCCCGCCCGGCGCGCCGGACGACGCAGGTCCGGACCTGGCTGACGACGGAGCTCGTGCCCAACCACGAGACGTGGGTGGCCGCCGACCCGGCGAGCGATGGCCGGGTCGTCGCGCTCATGGCGCTGTCGGACACGATGGTCGAGCAGCTGTACGTGGCGCCGGACTGGATCGGTCGTGGCCTGGGCGGTCGCCTCCTCGCGTTCGCCAAGGAGCGCCGCCCCGACGGGCTCGACCTGTTCTGCTTCCAGGTGAACGCGTTCGCGCGGCGGTTCTACGAACGGCGCGGACTTCGAGCCGGTCGCCTTCTCGGACGGCTCGCGCAACATGGAGCACCAGCCCGACGTGCTGTACCGCTGGCGGCCCGACGCGCCCGGATGACGCCGCCCCCGAGCCGAACGGTCGTCTCCGCCGACGGCACGCCGATCGCAGTGTTCACGAGCGGGTCCGGGCCCGCCGTGGTCCTCGTGCACGGGACGGCTGGCGACCACACGACGTTCCGGGTCGTCGGGCCGCGGCTGGCCGAGCGCCGCACCGTCCACGCCATCGACCGGCGCGGTCGGGGTGCGTCGGGCGACACGCTGCCGTACGCGATCGAGCGGGAGTTCGAGGACGTCGCGGCGGTCGCCGAGGCGGTCGCCGCCGCGGCGAGCGCCGACGCGGTCGACGTCGTCGGACACTCGTACGGCGGGCGATGCGCGCTTGGCGCGGCCCTGCGCACCGGCGCGATCCGGCGGGTCGTGAGCTACGAGGGAGCGCCGTCGCCGCCGGGCAGCCGGTACGGGGACACGGGCCTCGCCGCGGAGCTCACCGAGCTGGATCGAGCCGGCCACCACGAGGCGCTGCTCGAGGCGTTCATGCGGCGGGTCGTCGGCATGGACGAGGCGGCACTGGCGGCGTACCGGGCCGATCCGGTGTGGCCGTTGCGGGTCGCGGCGGCCCACACGATCCCGCGCGAGCTGCGCTGGGAGGATGAAGCGGCCGCGGCCGGCCTGGAGGCGCTCGGGGACATCCGGCAGCCGGTCCTCCAGATCCTCGGCGGGGACAGCCTGCCGGCCTTCGCGGATGCGACGACGGCCCTCGACGCGCGCCTCGCCGACGGCCGCGTCGTGGTGATCCCCGGCGCGCGCCACGCCGCCCACCACACCCACCCCGATGCGTTCGTCGAGGCGGTCACGGCGTTCCTCGCCGAGCCGTGACCCGCTGACGCGGGTCACCGTGGGATACTCGCCTCATGCCCGATCTGGGGATCGTCGAGTGGATCATCCTCGGCCTGATCGCAGGCGCCATCTCGGGCGCGCTGGTCGGCGGCCGGACGGCTCGGGGATGCCTGCCGAACATCGTGGTCGGCATCGTCGGCGGCGTGATCGGCGGCTGGCTGGCCGACCAGATGGGCCTCGGACCGGTGAGCGGGTTCTTCGCGGTGATCATCGCGGCGGTCCTCGGCGCGGTCGTCGTGCGACTCGTCCTCAACGCGCTGGACCGCAACGCATGACCGACTCCCCGCCGGCCGACGCCGCGACCGAGACCTCCGTGCAGGCGACCCGCCCGTACTCGCCGGGGCTCGAGGGCGTGATCGCGGGCGAGACCAGCCTCTCGTACATCGACGGCGCGGCCGGTCGCCTCCTGTACCGCGGCTACCGCATCGGCGACCTCGTCGAGCGCGGCACGTATCCGGCGGTCGCGAACCTCCTCTGGACCGGCGAGTGGGACCCGTCGCATCGGCTGTCGACCGGACCGCTGCCGGCCGAGGTCCTCGAGGTGCTGCGGGCGCTGCCGGCGGACGCCAAGCCGATGGACGCGCTGCGGACCGCGGTGTCGGCGTGGGGCGCGACGCAGGATCTGCCGTGGCCGCCGACCGTCGAGGCGGCACGGGCGCTCACGGCGTTCTCGCCGACGGCCCTCGCGGCGTTCGCCCGGCTGCGGTCTGGCGACGACCCGGTCGACCCCGACCCGTCGCTCGACCTGACCGCGGGGTTCCTGTACCAGCTCACCGGGGAGCGGCCCGACGAGGGCACGGCTCGGGCGCTCGATGCGTACTTCATCGTCGGGGCGGAGCACAGCTTCAACGCGTCGACGTTCACGGCGCGGGTGATCACCTCGACCCGTTCCGACCTCGCGTCGGCCGTGACCGGCGCGATCGGCACGATGAAGGGCCCGCTCCACGGCGGGGCGCCGTCGGAGGTCGTGGACCAGCTGGCGCAGGTCGGTTCGGCCGAGCACGCCGAGCAGTGGGTGCGCGACGCGCTCGATCGCGGCGAGCGGCTGATGGGCTTCGGGCATCGCGTGTACCGGGCGTACGACCCGCGTGCCGCCGCGCTCCGCACGGTGGCCGAGGGCATGGCCAACAAACCCTCCTGGCTGGCGCTCGCGACCGAGGTCGAGGACGTCGCCCTGCGGGTCCTCGCCGAGAAGCACCCCGATCGGCCGCTGCGCACCAACGTCGAGTTCTACGCGGCGCCGGTGCTGATGGGCGTCGGCCTCGCGCCTGACCTGTTCCCGGCGACGTTCTCGCTCGCCCGCCACGCCGGGTGGACCGCCCACGCCCTCGAGCAGGCGGCCGACAACCGGCTGATCCGGCCCGACGTCAACTACGTCGGGCCCGAGGAGCGCGACCTCCCGGGCTGACCCGCTACCCGACCGGGGCGGCTTCCAGCGCCCCGCCACGACGTGCGGCGGTCGCTCGCTCGGCGATCCGGTCGACGACATACGCCGCGTCGCGTGATGCGCCATCGATGAGCATCGACGTGAGCCCGTACTGGAACGGGACGCCGAGGAAGTAGAGCCCGGGCGCCGACGCGACGCCACGATGCTGGATCGGCCATCCGTCGGCGGCCAGCTCCGCAGGCTCGACCCAGGCGTAGTCGGGCCGGAAGCCCGTCGCCCAGATCACGTTCGCGACGTCCACGACGGCCCCATCCTCGAGGACCGGCATGCCGTTCCGAACGTCCGAGACCCGGGTCTCGCGCAGATCGACACCCGCGTGCCAGAGCTCGGATCGGCGGACGCGCAGGAGGGGCGCCGGCAGCACGCGCGAGCTGGCCGACGCTCGCCGGCCGATCGGCGTGCGGATCGTGAGCACGTGCTGCTCGACGAACGCGAGCAGCGGCAGGAACAGCCGGGCACGCCACGTGTCCAGCACGCGGAACGGCAGCTCGCCGTGTGACGTGCCGGAGAGGATCGTGCGATGGGTGCCGGCCACCTCGTACGCGATGTCCGCCCCGGAGTGCCCGACCCCGACGACCAGCACCGGACCGTCGGCCAGCTGTGACGGGTTGCGATACTCGCTGGAGTGGATCTGACGGATCGCCGGGTCGAGCCGGCCGGCGACGTCCGGGATCCTGGGCCGTGCGAACGCGCCGGTCGCCACGATCACCTGGCGCGCCCGGATCCGGCCGTCCGGTAGTACCGCGATCAGGTCGTCGCTGCCGTCGTCCGCGCGAACCAGGCGCTCGACTCGCGTGTCCATCCGAACGGGGAATTCGGACGCGGCCGCGTACGCCTCGAGATAGTCCCCCATCTGGCGTGCCGTCGGCGAGCTCCAGCCGGGCGCGGGGAACCGCATGCCCGGGAGCGCGTCCCAACGCGCCGGGCTGAACAGGCGAAGCGAGTCATACCGGTGACGCCACTGGTCGCCGATCCGTTCGTTCGCATCGACGATCAGGAACGAACGGCCCCGCCTCGCGAGGTGGTAGCCCGCAGCCAGGCCCGTCTGCCCCCCGCCGATGATCAGCGTGTCCACTCGTTCGGGTGCTTCGGTCGTATCCACGCTGGCCTCCCGCTGTCTGTCGGAGGCGACCGACAGGGCCGGTCGCCGTCGACGACGCTAGGTCGCGCCGGGTGGGCGCCGCATCGGCCGAACTACCCAATCCGCGCGGGGCGGGCCGATGGGTACCGGAGCGGGTCAGGCGAGGTCGTGCTCGACTGCGAACGCGGTCGCGGCCGCGCGTGACGACACGCCGAGCTTCACGAAGATGTTGCTGACGTGGCGGTCGACCGTCCGCTCGCTGATCCCCAGGGCCGCCGCGATCGACCGATTGGTGTCGCCGGCCACGACCCGCCGGAGGACCTCCACCTCGCGATCCGACAGCCCGCCTGGATGACCGGCCGGGCGGCCGGCGAGCCGCTCGACGCGGTCGACGTCGGGCGCGGCCCCGAGCTCGCGGAACGTCCGCAGCGCGGCGTCGAACTCGAGCGTCGCGGAGTCCGCGTCGCCCAGCCGGCGGAGGACGTCGCCGAGCGCGGCCCGCACGCACGCGGCGTCGTACGGCGCGTCGAGCTCGCGCCAGATCGACTCGGCCCGGCGGAGCTGCGGCAGCGCCTCGAGGGGCTCGCCCTCGGCCAGCCGCAGCTCGCCGTCGAGGCGGGCGATGGTCGCCGACAGCATCGGCGCCGGCCGGGTCCGCTCGGCGGCCGCGAGCTCGTCGACCGTGGTCCGCGCCGCGACCAGGTCGCCGGTCGCGAGCGTGATCTGCGCCAGTGTCGGCAGGAGCCGCACGCGGCCGATGTCGTCGGGCGCCTCGACGACGGCGCGGTCGATCATGGCCCGAGCCGCCGGACCCCGCCCGCGGGCGAGCAGCAGCAGCGCGAGGCCGGGCTCCGGGCGGCGGCCCCACTGGCTGGCCTCGCGGTAGGCGGTCTCGGCCGCCGCGTACTCGCCACGCAAGCGGTGCAGCTCGGCCTGCTCGTAGTACGCCTCGCCGACCGCGGCCTCGGGCGGCGGCCGGAGCAGCAATTCCTGCGCCTGGCGCGCCTCGTCGAACGCGGCGGCCCAGTCGCCGTGGAGGCGCTTGAGCTCGCTGCGGTACACGAGACAGCGGCCCCGGAACGGGACGAGCCCCGGCTGGCGCTCGCTCCACTCGCTGAGCGCCTGGGTCCAGTCCTGGGCCCGGCGCAGGTCGAAGATCTCGGCGAACGCCTCGATCGATGCGCAGTACACGATGCCGGTCACGGTCGGCGACAGGTCATCGGACATCACCGCGACCATGGCGTCGTCGAGGAACGCCACGCCGCGCTCGGTCTCGCCCAGCCCGATGAGCGATCGGCCCCGGCCGAGGCGCGACATGGCCATGAGGTCGGCGTCGCCGAACCGCTCCGCGTAGTCGGCCGCACGCTGGAACGCCGCGAGCGCGGCCGCCGGGTCGGCCTCGACCTGGCGGATGCCGTCGGGGACGGCCAGGTAGCCGCGCTCGACCGTGTCGAGGTCGTGCTCGTCGAGCAGGTGCGTCGCCCGCCCGATCCAGCCCCCGCCCTGGGTCACGTCGCCGCGCCGGAGGAACGCCATCCCGATCCAGAACCCCACACGCGCAGCACGGGCGATCTCGCCGGCCTCGATGGCGGCGCGGTGGAACCGCACCCCGAGGTCCACCGAGACGTCCCAGTGGCCAGCGTATTGGGCGGCGAAACCGGCAAGCTCGAGGTCGTCGAGCGCCAGCGACGCCTCGGCATCGGCCGCCGACAGCTGCTCGAATGCCTCCGTCCACGCCTTGCGGGCGTACGCCGCGCGACCGCGATCGATCCGATCGTCCGTCGTCATGGGCGGTCCAGCCTACGCCGCTACAGCCACCCCCGGCGGCGGAACAGGATGACGAGCCCGACAAGGACGATCGCCATCAAGCCGATGATCAGGTAGAACGAGTACGCCTCGCCCTCACCCGGGAAGTGCACGTTCATCCCGAAGATGCTGGCGATGAGCGTCAGCGGCAGCAGCACGACGCTGGCCGCGGTGAGGATCCGGAACGAGTCGTTCAGCCGGTGCGAGAGGACCGCCTCGTTGGTCGACTCGAGGCCCTCGATGACCTCCTTGTAGTTCTCGAGCGTGTCCCAGATCCGTTCGGCGGCATCCGAGATGTCGTCGAAGTAGATCTCGAGCTCCTCCTGGAGGTAGCGCTGCTTGGTGCGCTCGAGGTCGCGCAACACCGCGCGCTGCGGGCGGACGATCTTGCGGAAGTTGATGATCTCCTGCTTCGTGTCGGAGATATCGCGCACGATCTCCGACGAGCGGCCCTCGAAGATGTCGTCCTCGAGCCGCTCGAGCTTGAGACCGGTCTTGCGCAGCATCGGGAACGAGGCATCGACGCCCGTGTCGACGATCTTGTAGAGCAGGTAGCCCGAGCCCTTCGAGAAGACCTCCTCGCGCAGGTCTTCCTTCTCGCGGTAGCGCTCGAACATCGCCGACAGCGGCGGCAGCGGGATGTTCGGCAGCGTGATCAGGAAGTCGGCGCCCATGAACAGGTCGAGCTCCGCCGTGAGGATGCGCCCGCTGTCCTTGTCGAAGAGCGGGAAGTGCAGCACGATGAAGACGTAGTCGTCGTACTGGTCGAGCTTCGGGCGCTGGTTGCGCGAGAAGACGTCCTCGTAATCGAGTTGGTGGAAATCGAAGTGCTCTTCCAGCCAGTCGCGGTCGGCCGTGCGCGGCGATTCGATGTGGATCCAGCGGATCCCGGACGCCTCGATGATCTCCGGCTCCGCGACCGTCTCGGGCGGCACGACATCCGCCGAGCCGCCGGTTCGACGGCGCGGACGCGGCAGCGGTCGCGGAAGAGCGATGTTCGGCACGGCGGAATGGTACGGCACGACTCGTGTTGACCGGACGCATCGCCGGGCGGATCCGTGCGCTCGGCGAGTGGCTCGACCGCCATCCGTGGCTGGGTCCGGGGCTCGCCGTGGTCGTATGGGCGGTCATCGTGGTGTTCTCGTCGCCGTGGGGCCGCCTGTGGGGCACCGGTCAGGACGCCTATTGCTACTGGTTCCCGACGCTCGCCGATCCGTACGCCCGCTCGGACTGGACCGACCCCATCGCGTACGTGTACTCGCCCGCGTTCCTGCAGCTGCTCCAGCCGATCCGGTTCCTGCCGTGGCAGGCGTTCATGGCCGCCTGGACGGCGATCCTCCTCGGCGCGGCATACGTGCTGACCGGCCCGCGCTGGTACGCGGTCGGCATCCTGCTGGCGCTCATGGAGCTGGCCGGCGGCAACATCCACCTGGTGCTGGCCGCCGCGATCGTTCTCGGGTTCCGCTGGCCGTGGACGTGGTCGATCATCCTGCTCACGAAGATCACGCCCGGCATCGGGCTGCTGTGGTTCGTGGTCCGTCGCGAATGGCGGAACCTCGCGATCGCGATCGGCTCGACGGCGGCGATCGTGGTCGTGTCGTTCGTCGTCTGGCCGTCGGCGTGGACGGCATGGGGCGAGGTCCTGACCCGCGTCGCCGGTCGTGACGGCACGTGGGCGGCCGTGCCGATCCCGTTCGTCGTGCGGCTGCCCTTCGCGGTGGCGCTCGTCGTGTGGGGCGCGTGGACCGGGCGGCGCTGGACGGTGCCGGTCGCCGGGATGCTGGCGCTGCCGGCACTGTGGTACGGCGGGCTGTCGATGCTGCTCGCGTGCATCGCGCTGCGCGAGAACGTGGCGCCGGTCCGGCCGCCCCGCCAGCCGAACACGCGAGCAGCGATCGAACCGGCCTGACGTTCCGGGTCATCCGCCCGGGCGGTTCCGGCGTATGGATGGGTACACGCTTCGCTGACACCTAGCGCCGACGGGCCGTCTGGGGGACGCCCGTCGGCGCCTTCATGTCATCCGTTTGGCGGCGGGCGCGGGTCGCGACGACGACAGCGCCGATCACGAACACCGCGCCGCCGAGCAGGAACGGGGCCGCCAACCCGCCGGCCCGCACGACCACCGCGCCGAGCGCAGGGCCGACGATGCCGGCCGCGTAGAGCGGCAGGTAGACGAGGTTCAGCGTCGCCGAGCGGCGCTCGGGCGGCACCTCGGTCGCCAGCATGCTGAAGACCATCGCGCTGACCGTCGCCGTCGCGGCGGCGAACACGACCGCCAGCCCGGCCAGCCCCGCGACCGCGGGCGCGAACGGCATGAAGGCGAGGACCACGCCGCCGCCCGCCAGCGCGATCACCAGGACCGGCCGGAACCCGATGCGGTCGCCGAACCAGCCGCCGACCGGGCCGATCAGCCCGCCGACCAGCGCGGCGGTGCCCATCACCAGCGCGATCGCCGAGGCGAGCCCGGCGCCGGTGCCGGCCAGTCCCTCGACGACGACCGGCAGGTACGGCCGGCTCATCTGGTTGGCCAGGAACGACACGCCGTAGATCAGGAAGATGCGGAGCACGATCGGGTCGGTCAGGACGGCGCGGAGCGCGCCGAAGGCGAGGGTCAGGACCCGGCCCTCCGGCACGACCGAGGGCCGGACCTCGCGCGACCCGAACGTCACGAGCAACGCGGTCCCGACTGACAGCGCGGCCGACAGCCAGAACACACCCGGGAGCGACCAGCCGAGACCGTCGATGAGCAGCCCGGCGAGGGTCGGCCCGAGGGCCATACCCACGGCGGTCGACGCTCCGAAGATGCCCATGACCGTGCCCAGGCGAAGGCGCGGCGTGACGTCCCGGATGCCCGCGAGCATGACGCCCGTGTTCCCGAGCTGGAACCCGATCAGGAGCATGCTCAGTGCCAGCTGCCACGGCTCGCGCGACAGGGCGACCCCAGCGAACACGACCGCCTCGACGAGCGCGCTGCGGACGATGACCGCCTTGCGGCTGTACTTGTCGGCCCACACGCCCCACAGCGGCACGAGCGGCATGCCGACCACGAAGATCAACGCGGTGAACAGCCCGACGAACGCGAGGCGCTCGTCCTGGGGCACGCCCATCTGGCGCAGGTAGGTCGGGACGAGCGCGAAGATCTGGCTGACACCGAGCCCCTCGACCATCGAGGTCAGCCAGAACACGACCAGCAGCGTCCGCCAGTCCTGGGCGGGTCGGGGTGTGGTCGTGGAGGCGGTGGCCGTCACTGTCGGAGCCTACCGGCCCGGGGCGACGGCCGGCCGGGTGCGACCACGCCCGCACACACGAAAGCGCCCGAAGGAACTGGTGGGAGGACCGCCAGTCGTCTCGCAGCGGCTCCGAACAAGTCCGGAGTCCCTGCGCTCCGCCCGGGCTCCTCGCTCGATGGCCTTGCAGCCACCGAACCCGGCTCCCGGGACCGTCCCGAGGATCGCTCCCCGGTGCGGTCTGTCGGTTCGCACCTGCCCCTTCGGGCAAGACCAACAGTAGCCGCCGCGCCACCGCGGCCACAACGGCCTTATCCACGAACTTCGAACGAATCTCCCGTGGCTTATCCCCGACTTTCCCACCGATGTGGATGGGATGTGGATGGCGATGTGGTATGCGCGACGTGGTTGCAACATCCATCGACCCGCCATCGGCGTAGATTCGGCCGACGGAGGTGGTCGATGGCGCACCTGCTGGCCCGACTCGTGGCCATGAACGACGGCTGGGCCCGGCCGTTGGGAGAGTTCAATCGGCGTTGGGCGAAGGCCCTGTTCCGGCCGATCCATCCCATCCGGGATCTGCTCAATGGGCGGTGGCTGGGACACCCGCTCCATGCCGCGACGACGGACATCCCGATCGGCATGCTGCTGGGGGTGGTCGTTCTCGACCTCATCGGTCAACCGACCGCGGCCGACATCATGCTCGTCGGGACCATCCTGTTCATGCTGGCGTCGGCTGCCTCGGGGCTGGCCGACTACAGCGAGACCACCGGCACGCCGCTGACCCGGGCGACGCTCCACGCGACGCTGATGGTCGTCGCCCTCCTCCTGCTGATCGTGTCGCTCGTCCTGCGCTCCGGCGCGCCGGCCGACCGCACCGTCCCGATCGCCATATCCATCATCGGGTTCCTCCTCGTGTCGGCCGGTGCGTTCGTCGGCGGCGAGGTCGCCTACACGCTCGGCAACATGGTCAGCCGGCACGCGTTCCGAGGCCCCGGCACCAAGTGGGTCAAGCTCGATACCGGCGAGGTGGCCGACCTGGGCCAGCTGCCCGAGGCCACGCCGACCAAGATGCGCGCCGGGATCAACGACCTCATCCTGGTCCGGATCGGAACCACGATCCATGCCATGCACGGCGTGTGCGCCCATGCCGGCGGCCCGCTCGCCGAGGGCAAGGTCGTGGACGGCTGCATCGAGTGCCCATGGCACTACTCGCGGTTCGACCTCGAGGACGGGCGCGCCCGACGCGGCCCGACCGTGTACGACCAGCCCAGCTACGAGGTCCGCCCCGCCGAGGGCGGCGGCTACGAGGTCCGTCGGGTCGCGACGACGTAGGTGGCGACGCTCGTCGTCCCCGATCCGAGCCTGGTCGTCCTGGTCGGTGCCGCGGGTTCGGGCAAGTCGACGCTCGCCGCCCGCCTGTTCGCGCCCGATGAGATCGTCTCGTCGGACATGCTCCGCGAGGTCGTCGCGGGCGACGAGGCCGACCAGCGCGCATCGGCCGCCGCGTTCCGCATCCTGTACCGCATGGTCGAGCGACGCCTCGCCGAGGGTCGCCTGACCGTCGTCGACGCGACCAATACCTCGGTCCACGCCCGGCGTCCGCTCGTCGATCGGGCCCGCATCGCCGGGGTCCCGCTCGTGGCGATCGTGCTCGACCTGCCCGCCGCCATCGTCCGGGCTCAGAACGCCACCCGACGACGGGTCGTCGGCGACGACGTCATCGAGCGCCAGCTCGCCGCGGTCCGGCGCACGGTCGACCGCGCGGAGCTGGCCGCCGAGGGCTTCGAGAGCGTGACGGTGCTGCGGACACCGCTCGAGGCGGCGGGTCTGACCCTTACGCGCCGCCCGCGCCGATGAGCGCGATGGCGACGCCGGCGAGCCCGATGCCGATCGTGTGATCGCGTGTCACCGGCTCGCGCAGCACGACGGCGGCGAGGATGACCGTTACGACCGGGTACATCGCCGACAGCACCGACGCGATCGCCAGCTGGCCCGTCTGGACCGCGGCGAGGTAGAAGCCGTTGCCGGCCGTGTCGAGCACGCCGATCAGCACGAGCGGCAGGAGCAGCGATCCCGGCGGACGCCACGCCGAGCGGGTCACCAGCGCCGCGCCGACCACGAGCAGGAGCTGGACGAGGCGGATGGCGCTCAGGTCCGCGAAGACGTCGCCCGTGGTGAGCTGGGCGATGGCAACGCCGAACAGGCCGATCGCGACGCCGCCGGTCAGCGCCTCGGTGAGCCCGGCCCGCCCGCCGCTCTCATCGGCGACCCGCGACACGAGGATCACCGCGGCGACCGCGAGCACGATGCCGATGATGACCATCGGCGGCGGGATGCCCTCGATCACGAAGCCGGCCAGGACCGGGATCACGGCCGCGAGCACGCCGGTCACCGGCGCGACGATCCCCATCCGGCCGATCGCCAGGCCGCGGTACAGCATGGTGATGCCGAACGCGCCGAGGATGCCCGCGACCAGGCACACGAGCAGGTCGCTGCCGGTCGGGAACGACTCCCCGAGGAGGAGCGCCAGCGCGACGCACAGGACCAGGCCCGTGGCCTGCGAGACCAGCACCACCCCGTAGACCGCGACGCGCCGACTGGCGAGGCCGCCACCGAAGTCGCCGCCTCCCCACGCGACCGCGGCGGCCAGCCCGAAGATGACGGTGAGGGTGCCCGCGGGGAGGGCGTCGATCAGGATCGCGCCCCGGTGGTGGTCTCGAGCGGAGCGAGGGCGGGGTCGCTGACCCCGTCGTCGACCGTGGCCGGACCGGGCAGCTCGACGACCGCGTGGGCGGCTCCGTCGTACCGGTCCGACGTGGTCAGGTAGATGATCTGGAAATCGTCGGCGATGCGCTTGAGCAGCGCGAGCGCCCGGCCGGCGCGATCGTCGTCGAGCGTGACGAACGGATCGTCGAAGACCAGCGGCGGCCGGCGATCGCCGGTCACGAGGCGGACGAGCCCGAGCCGGGCGGTCAGGTAGACGAGGTCGAGCGTGCCCTGACTGAGCGCGCTGACCGACACCCAGTCGCCGCGCTCCGGGGCGTGGACGTCGATGTCGAGTGTCTTGTCGTCGACCCGCACCCGGCGGTAGCGACCGCCGGTGACGTTCGAAACGTCACGGACCATGTGGCCCTCGAGATAGCGGGTCGCGGTCTTCATCGTCGCGGTCTCGGCCCGCTCGATCGCGCGCAGCGTCGTGTCGAGCACCCGGTGCCGGCGCTGGAGCGTGCCGAGCGACTCGCGCCACGTCGAGAGGCGCTCGCTCTCCTCGGCCACCCGCTCGGCGTCGACGGCGTTGTTCTCGACCCGCGCGCGTGCGTTCGCCTCGTCATCACGGGCCCGGTCGAGCGCGGCCTCCTGGTCGCGCACCTCGACTTCGAGCCGTTCACGAGCGCGCGGCTCCTTGGCGATCGGCCCGAGCGACTCGAGCGCGCTGGTCTTCTGCTCGATCTCCAGGGCGGCGCCGTCGCGCAGCGTCGGCAGCGCCTCGCGCGGCTCCTTGCCGACGAGCCCGTCGAGCTGGGCGGTGAGCTGGTCCATCCGGGCGACGTGCGCCTCCTCGCGAGCGAGCATGTCCTCGGCGGTCGCGATGTCCTCGAGACCGAGCGTGCCGAGCTGCTGCTCCGCGTCGGCTTCCGCCTGACGGAGCTCGGCCTCCATCTCGGACCGGCCGCGCAGCCGGCGGTCGATCTCGACGTCGCGTAACTGCTCCTGCATCCGGGCGCCGCGACGGAGCCACAGGGCGACCGCACCGAGGATCCCGCCGATCAGTGCGATGGCCGCACCGAGATAGAGCGGTGGCTGGCCGACGTCGAGGATGCCGAGGCTGCGCAGGATGAAGCCGCCGACCCCGAGGACCAGCCCGACGATCGCGGCGATGACACCCCAGCGGGCGAGCGGCCGCCAGGTCGGCTCGGGCGCGACCTCGAACTGGACGTCGACCTCGCCCGCGAGCGACGCACGCAGCTCGCGGATGCGCGTGTCCAGCGCGCGCAGTCGGTCGACGGCCTGGCGGACCACCGGCAGCGGGTTCGGCGACGGATGGGTCTGGGCCAGCTCGTCGACCTCGGTCGACACCTCGACCGCCTCGCGGAAGCGTTCATAGCGCTCCCGGGCGGAGGTCCGCTCCGCCTCGAGCCGCTCGGCCTGGCGAGCCTTCTCGAGGAGCGACCGGCGCTCGGCCACGCTCCCCTCGGCCTCGGTGCGGCGCTCGCGGGCGGCCGACAGCGAGTCGCGATCCCGCTCGAGCTGGGCGAGGTCGAGCTCACCCTTCTCGACGGTCGCGGCGGTCTGGGCGACCGCCGCCTCGGCGACCTTGAGGCGGCCCGGGTTCTTGTCGCCGCGCGTCGTCAGCTCGTAGATCGCCCGCTCGAGCTTCTTCTTGGCGCGCCCGGTGCCGCGGTCGGCACCGCTGATGCTCGCCTGGAGCCGGTCGCGCAGCGCGCTCTCGTCGCGGGCGAGGTCGCTGATCTCGTGGTGGCGGACCGACGCGGTCGAGCGGAAGAACGCCTCCGTCGGCACCCCCGACAGCTCGGCCAGCACCTGGTCGGCGAGGGCGGGGTCGGTGACGCGTTGGCCGTCGTAGACCAGGTCGACCGTCCCCTTCTGGCCGCCGAACCACTTCTCGAGCGTGCCGGTGGCCGTCCGGCCGTCCTCCTCGTCCTGCTCGAACTCGATGGCGACCCACGGACGGGCCTCGGTGCCGGCGTCCCACGGTCGAAGCGTGTCGAGGTCGGCGGCGTTGCTCGTGACACGGCGGGTGAGGGCCAACTCGATGGCGCGCTGGATCGTGCTCTTGCCGGCCTCGTTGGGACCTCGCACGACCGTGACGCCGGGCGCGAGGTCGATGTCGAGCTCGCGGTAGCGCCGCAGGTCGCGGACCTGCAGCCGGCGGATCCTCACAGCGACACCTCGTGGCCGCTCAGCAGGAGCCGCCCGAGCCGGAGCGCGTCGCGCAGCTCGCCCGCTTCGGCCGAGGTGTCGACACCACCCGCGCCGTCATCGGAGCCGGGCGCCGCCTCGAGCTCGGCGATGCGGGCCTCGAGGTCGCGGATGAACGCGCCTGCAATCGTGTCCGCGGATGGCAGCGCCCCCTCGGTCAGCGCCGGCGAGCTCATGTCGCGGACGCGGACCTTGAGGAACGCCGAGCCGACCGCGGCCTCGACCTCCTCGGGATCGAGATCGAGCTCGTCCGGTCGGACGCCGACGATCCGGACGTCGAGCACGAGGTCCGCGTCGCCCTTGCGCATCAGGCTGTCGACGAGGGCCGGCTGCGTCGTGATGCCGGCGGCGTCGAGGTCGAGCTTCTCGAAGCGCGTCTTGCCGACACGCCGCTCTGCGACCGTGACGTCGCGACCCGTCCCGGTCTCCTCGAGCTCGACATGGAGCACCTTGCCCGCGCGGTCCTGGTGGACCGCGACCGGCTCGGGCGCGCCCGAATAGGCGTACGTCACGCCGCCCGCCTTCGTCACGCGGGCCGAGTGCCAATGGCCGAGGGCCAAATAGTCGAGGCCGCTTGCGGCGATCTCGTCGGTCGTGATGACGACCTCATCGCGCTCGGTCTTGCCCGGGATCGCGATCGATCCGTGGATGAGCCCGATGTTCCACGTCGCGACCTCCGCGTGGGCGACGACGTCGATATCCGCGAGCGGGCTGTGCGGGGCGCGCTTCGTCGCGAAGACCGGGCCGTGGACCATCACGTCGCACGCCGGCAGGTGGACACGCGGCAGCTCGGGCGTGAGGACCGTGACCCAGTCGTCGTCGGCGTTGCTGCCGGCGAGCGACTTTAGGTCGTACGCGCGGTAGATCGACGCCCGGTCGTAGCAGTCGTGCGTGCCAGGGACGATGACCGTCCGGATCTTGCCGGCGGCCAGCCGCTTGAGCTGCGCCGCGACTCGCTCGACCGAGCGACGCGGCTGCACGTTGCTGTCGAAGAGATCGCCGGCGATCAGGACAAGATCGACCTTCTCGGCCAGCGCCAGGTCGACGGTGGCGGCGAAGGCGGCGAATTGGCGCTCGCGTTGGGCGCTGGCCTGCTCACCGAGGTCGTCGTGTCGCGCGCCGAGATGGACGTCCGCGGTGTGGATGATGCGTAGCATCCGGTCGGGTCTTGCCTCTCGCAGTGGACGGGTCGGGCATCAGCGATCCGGCGCTGCGATGGGGCGGCAGGTGGCGCGAGCGAGGCGCCCCCATGACTCCCCGCTCGCCGTCCCGGATCGTCGCGCGCCATTGTGACAGGTACGTTGTCACGGCTGCCAGTAGGTGCGACGGCCCGCGATGTGAGATTTTCGAACCCGTTGTATCCTGCGCCGCACTAAGCACCGGTGCGCCCCGCAACAGGGACTCCACATCGGCACCTGGGTCGCGGGCCCGGCATCTCTCGCCAGACCTCGCGCGTTCCCGACTGCCGATGCGGCCGCCCTCCGCAGCGCCCCGAATCATCTCGCGCCCCGGAGGAGCAACGCAACGTGACCTACGCTGATCGGACCCTCAATTGCGTCGACTGCGGTGTCGACTTCATCCACTCCGCTGCCGATCAGGAGTACTACGCCCAGAAGGGGTTCGTATCCGATCCCAAGCGCTGCACGAGCTGCCGCGCCAGCCGGCGCGCGGCGCGTGACGGCGGCACCGACGTCCGCGACATCGGTGGCCCGCGCGGCTACGAGCGCAGCGTCGAGCGCCCCGATCGCGAGTACTTCGCGGTCGTGTGCTCCTCGTGTGGCAACCAGGCGCAGGTGCCGTTCCGGCCGCGCATGGATCGGCCCGTCTACTGCTCCGACTGCTTCCGGACCGTCCGCCCCGACTGACCGCGCTACGGGCTCCGCTGGGGCGCGCGACTAGAGCCGGAACACCTCGCCGGCACGGAACCGTTCGCGTCGGTGGCCGCGCCAGACCGTCACGCGCGACAGCCCGTGGACCTGCCACCCGCCGTCGTGACCCATGACGGCGGTGTCCTCGTCGATGCCCATCACCACCGACCCGCGTGGCGCCTGGAACGCGATCAAGGCCGAGAACGGCTCGGGCCACGCGTCATAATGCGGCACGACCGAGACGCCCGCCGCGAATCCGAAACCCTGGCCCCAGCGCAACGGCCACGGCACGAGCCGCACCCGGAAGTCGAACGCATGCCCGGCCAGCGCCATCGCGCCCGCCGAGCAGCCCGCCAGGGCAGCGCCTCGTTCGTGCGCCGCCGCCAGTGCCCGCCCGACGGCAGTCCCCGTCAGCGCCCTGAGCAGGTACGCCGGCTTCCCGCCCGACAGGTACACGAGATCGGCCTCGCCCACGGCCTGGGCGGCACCCGGGTCGTCGGCGCCCGCGCGGTCGCGGACGAGCACCGGCTCGACGTCGGCGCCGAGACCCGCGAAATGGCTCACGCCCATCGCCGCCCATCGCTGGAACACTGGCTCGCCGTCGGGGTACGACGCGGTCGGGAGGATGGCCACCCGCGGCCGGCCGACACCGGTGGCGGCGAGCAGGTCCGCATCGAACGCGGCCATGGCCGGCAGGAACTCGCCGGCGCCGACGAGAGCGATGGGTCCGGGCATCGCCGGTGAGTCTAGCCGCGGGACCGCGCTACCATCGCCGCGACGTGGAGCGACAGTCGAACACGACTCGCGACTGGGACGCACGGACCTACGACCGCATCGCCGATCCCCAGGCCCGCTGGGGGACGGCCGTCCTCGACCGCCTGCCCCTCGAGGGCGATGAGCATGTCCTCGATGCGGGCTGCGGATCCGGCCGCGTCACCGAGCAGCTCGCCGAGCGGCTGCCGCGTGGCCGTGTGGTCGCGCTCGACGGATCTCCGTCGATGGTCGATGCCGCCCGCGAACGACTCGCCCCCTTCGGCGACCGGATCGAATACGTCGTCGCCGACCTCGGTCGCCCGCTCCCGGTCGATGGCGAGGTCGACGCGGTGCTCTCGACCGCGACGTTCCACTGGGTTCTCGACCACGACGCGCTGTTCCGCAACCTCGCCGCGGTCACGAAGCCGGGCGGCTGGCTGGTCGCCCAGTGTGGCGGCGCCGGCAACATCGCGAACGTGCTGCGGGTCCTCGCGCGGACCGGTGACGGCTGGCTCGGCAACAAGCACTTCGCGACCCCGCTCGACACGACCCGCCGGCTCGATGCGGCCGGCTACGTCGATGTCGAGTGCTGGCTGTCCGACGAGCCGACCCGGTTCGAGCCCGGCGAGCCGTTCGAGACGTTCCTGCGGACCGTCGTCCTCGGCGACCACGTCGCGCGGCTGCCCGAGGGCGAGCGTGACGCCTTCGTCAGGAGCGTCGCCGACGGCGTCGGCGAGCCGGTGATCGACTACGTGCGGCTGAACATCACGGCGCGGCGAGCCGGATCTCGCTGATCGCGATCGTCGGGGTCCCGCCCGTCCCGGTCGCGTCGAACGTGCCGGTCACCTCGACCCAACCCCAGTTCGCCTGGGCGAGGTCGGCCTCCTTCGTCCGGTCGAGGCCGGCGACGACGTCGTCCGGGACCTCGCCCTCGAGGGTGACAGTGCCCCCACCGCATTGCGGCGGATAGGACTCCATCACGACCGAGCACAGCCGGGTCGTGCCGTCCATGGCCAGCAGGAAGCCCTTGACGCGGACAGCCTGGCCGTCCGCGTCGGCGGCGGCAGCGACCAACGCGTCGGTATCGATCGCCGGACCGGGGTCGACTGCGACGGGCGCGCTGGGCGCCGGCTTCGCAGGCTGACCCGTGCTCGTCTGCGATGCGACGCCGCACGCCGCCAGCGAGAGGACGAGGACGGCGGTGAGGGCCAGGGCGGCGGGGCGCATGCGGTTCCTCCGGGATCGAACGGCGGTGGTGCGCCCTCGACGCCGGTCCCCGGAGCCCGGTTCCTAGCGCTCGACGCGGAACGGGCCGCCGTGGCCCGGGACCACGACGTCCGCGATGCCGAGCACCCGCTCCCGCCCGACCATGATCGCCGCCTGGTCGTCGCAGTAGGGGTCGAGCTCGGGGCTCCGGTCTGCATGCCACCACAGATGGCTCATGGCGTAGACGCCGTCGTCTGCCTCGACGATCAGCGACGCGTCCTCGCCGGTGTGACCGGGCGTCAGCCACAGCTGCGCCCTCGGTGAGAGCTGGTAACCGTCGCCCGGCATGTCGAGCCACAGGTCGTCCTTGTAGCGCGCCCAGAAGTCGACGACCTCGGCATTCGGGAACAACGCCACGTTCATCGTGTGGTCGGGGTGGTGGTGGCTGAGGAACACGTGGGTCACCGCCTCCGGCGCGACACCTAGGTCGGCGAGCGGGTCGAGGATCAGCGATCGGGTGGCGACCATCCCCGGGTCGCTGACGATCAGGGCATCGCCGTCGCGCACCAGCGTGATCGACGAGGCGGTCCGTTCGCCGGTATAGCCGGCATGGAGCAGATGCACACTTGTCATGGCGGCGGATGCTAGCGCGTCGCGGGGTGCGGGATGCCCGCGGGGCGGCTGGCGCGACGCTGCGAGACTCAGGGCCATGACCGACCAGCCCGCCGACCTCGCGCTCCTTGGTGGCCGCATCGCGACGATGGACGCCGCCCGGTCCTGGGCCAGCGCCCTCGCCGTGCGCGACGGCCGGATCGTCGCCGTGGGACCGGACAGCACGGTGCGAACATTCGTCGGCCCGTCGACGCGGGTCATCGAGCTCCGCGGCCGGACCGTCACGCCCGGCTTCCAGGACGCCCACGTCCATCCGGTGCACGGCGGGATCGCGATGCTCCGCTGCGACCTCCACGAAGACGCGATGTCCGGTCCCGGGTACGACCGGATCGAGGCCTACGCGGCGTCCCATCCGGAGGAGACCTGGATCCGCGGTGGCGGCTGGTACATGGCCGCCTTCGAGAGCGGCACGCCGCGGCGCGAGGACCTCGACCGGATCGTGCCGGATCGGCCGGCGTTCCTGACCAACCGGGACGGACACGGGGCGTGGGTCAACTCGAGGGCGCTCGAGCTCGCCGGCATCACCGCGGACACGCCCGACCCGAGCGATGGCCGGATCGAACGCGATCCCGATGGGACGCCGTCCGGGACCCTCCACGAGGGTGCGATGGACCTCGTGGCGCGGTTGCTCCCGGACGACAGCCCGGCCGACCTCGAGGAGGCGCTGCGCCTCGGCCAGCGGCACCTGCACGGGTTCGGCATCACCGGCTGGCAGGACGCGATCATCGAGTCGGGGGTCGAGGAACGCGCCTACGTGACGCTGGCGAACCGCGGCGAGCTGACGGCCCGCGTCGTCGGCGCGATGTGGTGGGAATGGAAGCGGGGCGCCGACCAGATCGACGAGTTCGTCGAGCGCCGGCGGGCGACGTCCATCGGCCGGTACCGAGCCACGAGCGTCAAGCTGATGATGGACGGGGTGATGGAGAACTTCACCGCGGCGATGCTCGAGCCGTACGGCGATGGCAAGGGCGGCACGACCGACAACCGCGGCCTGCTCCAGATCGACCCCGACGGGCTGGCGAGCTGGGTCCCGCAGCTCGACGCGCTGGGCTTCCAGCCCCACTTCCACGCGATCGGCGACCGGGCGGTGCGGTCGGCGCTCGACGCGGTCGAGGCGGCGCGGCGGGCGAACGGTCCGTCGGACACGCGGCCTCACATCGCCCACATCCAGCTGATCCATCCGGACGACATCCCGCGCTTCCGAGTGCTCAGCGTCGTGGCCAACGCGCAGCCGCTGTGGGCCGCCCACGAGGACCAGATGGACATCCTGACGATGCCGTTCATCGGCGAGCGTTGGAGGTGGCAGTATCCCTTCCGATCGCTGCGAGCGGCCGGGGCGGTGATCGCCATGGGCTCGGACTGGTCCGTCTCGAGCCCGAACGCGCTGTCGGAGATGCACGTGGCCGTCGAACGCATGGCACCTGACGACTTTTCGGCGGAACGGGACGTCTTCCTGCCCGACGAGCGCCTCGACCTCATCGATGCGCTCGCGGGGTTCACCTGCAACGCCGCCTACGTGAACCACCTCGACGACGAGACCGGGACGCTGGAGGACGGCAAGCTCGCCGATCTCGCGGTCCTGGACCGGGACCTGTTCGACCGCGGCGCCGGCGCCATCGGCGACACGCGCGTCGTCGGCACGTTCGTCGAAGGAGTCGCCGTGTTCGAGGACCCCGCGCTCGACGGCTGAGGGATCGCGCGGGCATGGACGGATGACGATGTCGGTTTGACATCGGACGTCGGTGTTCGCTGGAAGGTGGCAGCACGATGCTCCATCTGCGCACCCGGACTGACCGGGCGACGCAGAAAGGAGCGATCAGCCATGAACGCACTCTCGATCGTGTACGTGAACGCACACCTGCAGGACCTGCTCGACGAGGCAGCCCAGCATCGAGTCGAGCGGCCCGACCGCCCGTCGCTGCTGAAGCGGATCGCCTCCGCTGCGTCGAATGCGTGGGCCAACCTCGGCACTCCGCTCGACAACCGCGGATCGATGTTCCCGGCCCTCGACGACACTGCCAACCGGAGCTGAGGACTCCTCCCTTCAGCTTCGTCCGACCGCCACGACGACCCCCGTCCTCCAACGGGGGTCGTCGTGTGTCTGCCGTCAGCCCGGGAGATCGTCCGGGACGTCGACGTCGCGGAGCGTGACGCCGGCCTGATCGTCGGCCTGCCAGGTCACGGCCGGGATCACCGCGACGTCGAGCTCGCCGAAGAGCGCGCGCAGACGACGCTCACCGGCGGCGACGAGCCGTTCCGTGGCTGGACCGGCGACCGATCGCCGGACGGCCATCGGCAGCGGGCGGGGACCGTCCTGGTCCGAGAGCACCGCTCCCTCGTGCCGTTCGAGGGCGTCCAGCAAGCGAGCGAGGACCTCCGGCACGAGCGTCGGCATGTCGCCGCCCACGACGACGACCCGCTCGACCGCGGGATCGAGCGCGGCGAGGCCGGCCACCAATCCGGCGAGCGGCCCCTCGAAGGCCTGCGCGTCACGGGCGATCCCGACGCCGGGGACCGACGGCGGCGTCGCATCGGGGGAGATCACCACGATGACGTCGGTCGCCACCGCGCGGACGGCGTCGACCGCGTGCCCGAGCATCGGTCGGCCGGCGATCGGTTCGGCGAGCTTGTCCCGACCGAACCTCGACGACCGGCCGCCGGCCAGGACCACGGCCGCGATCCGCTCGGTCATCGACCGACAGCGGCAGGGGCCTTCGGGCCCGGCACGTGCCCGTCGGGCGTGCGCCGCAGGATCGCCCGCCGGTCGAGGTCCTCGAGGATGGCCATGACGTACTTGCGGCTCGTGCCGGTCGCGTCGCGGAATGCCGCCGGCGTCAGCGGCGAGTGCGCGGCCATCGACAGGGCCCGAGCCGACAGGTCGCGGTACGTCGCCATCGCGTAGGCGAGGTCCGGCTCGAGAACGACGATCCGCCCGGCACGCTCGAGGTCGCTGATGCCGGCGGGCGGGCAGCCGGCTGCCTGTGCGGCATCGGCCAGGGGCGGTGGGGCAACGACGGCGAGCGCTGCCTCGAGCCGGTCCATCGCGGCGGCGACGGCTGGGTCCGGGGTCGCGACCGCAACCCCGGGCCGTCGGACGACGTCGTCGTCGCGGACCAGGCGGCCGTCCGCGACGAGGCGGTCGACGGCATCCGCCGCTGCACCGGCTGCGTCGTCGCGGCGGATGGCGACGGCCCGGCGGAGGGTCCGTGCGACCGCCGTCCGGATATCGGCCAGAGGGGCGACCGGGTCGACGGCCGCGAGCGCGGCATCGGCGGCGAGGTCGTCCACGTCCGGGGCGAGCCGGCGTCCGAGGGCGCCGTGCAGGTCGAGCCGGGCAACCACCGGGTCTGCCTCCGACGCGAGGGCGGCGACGCGCTCGACGGTCTGCCGCCGGCGAGAGATCCCACGCGGCGGTTCGGTGTCGAGGACGATGCCGCCGACCGGATCGATGTCGGCGCCGCGGCGCAGGACGAACCGGTCGCCCTGCCGGAGCCCGATCGGCTCGGCCAGCCGGACGATCCCGGCCGCGTGCCCGTCGGGCAGGACGAGCGCATCGCGACCGCTCCGACCGATCGCCGCGTCCGCGGCCGCCGTCCCGGCGTGCAGCCGGCCCCGGCTCCGATCGGCGACCGGTACGCCGAACGCCGCGAGGATGCGGTCCGTCGCGACGACCGCAGGGTCGGCGGTCAGGATCATGCCGCGATGCACATCGGCCGCATCGATGCCGGCGAGGTTGAGCGCCGTCCGGCCACCGTCGTCGACGCGGTCCACGGTCGTGCCGTGGACCTGCACCTCGCGGACGCGAACCTCCCGGTCACCCGGGACCAGGCGCAGCGTGTCGCCACGACCGAGCGGCCCGCCGCGCAGCGTGCCGGTCACGACGGCGCCGCGACCCTTGACCGTGAACGCCCGGTCGATCGACAGGGTCGGCGGCCGGGCGTCCCGACGCACCTGGCCGCGCAGCTCGAGCAGCGCCGCCCGCACCTGGTCGATGCCCTGTCCGGTCACGCCGGACGCGGGCACGACGGGGCTGCCGGCAAGGGTCGTCGGCGACAGCAGGTCGGTCACGGCCGCGACGACCTCGGCGACGCGCTCCGGCGGCACGGCGTCGATCTTCGTCACGACGGCCAGCCCGGGCGCGACCCCGAGCGCGTCGAGCAACGCGAGATGCTCGCGTGTCTGGGCGTGCGGGCCGTCATCGGCGGCGACGACCAGCAGCACCGCATCGATCTCGCCGGCCCCGACCAGCATGTTGCCGACCAGCCGGTCGTGCCCCGGCACGTCGACGAAGTCGATCGACGAGCCGTCATCGAGGTCGAGGTGCGCGTACCCGACGTCGATCGTCATGCCCCGCCGGCGCTCCTCGGGCAGTCGGTCCGCATCGATGCCGGTCAGCCTCCGCAGCAGCGTGGTCTTCCCGTGGTCGATGTGGCCGGCCGTGCCAACGACGAGGGTCATGCGCCGATGACGGCGTCGACTGCCCGCCCGAGTACCCGGTCGGCATCGGGCGCCACGGTCCGTAGATCGAGGATCAGGCGCCCGTCCTCGATGCGGCCGATGACCGCCGGCGTGCCGCGCCGAAGCGCAGCGAGGCGTCTCGCCGCCGAGCCGCCGCGGAGCGCGATCGCCACGGATGGGAGGGTCTCGCCGGGCAGCGACCCGCCGCCGACCGTCGATCGGACGTCGACCACGTCGACCCGACCGCCGAGCGCATCGGCCAGGGCGGACGCGCGCCCCCGGAGGTCATCCACCGGCGCGGCGATCATCCGCCAGACCGGGATGTCGGTCGTCGCGCGGCCGGCGCGGTACAGGCCGAGCGTCAGCGCGACCGCGGCCATCGTCGTCTTGTCCGGTCGCATCGCGCGTGCCAGCGGATCGCGCCGGATCCTGGCGACGAGATCGGCCCGACCGACGATCAGCCCGGCCTGCGGGCCACCGACCAGCTTGTCGCCGCTGAACGTCACGACGTCCGATCCGGCGGCGAGCCGCTCGGCCGGCATCGGCTCGTGGGCGAGCCCGAAGACCGCGGTGTCGAGCAGTGCGCCCGACCCGAGATCGTCGATCACGATCGCATCGTGGCGGTGCGCCAGTCCGGCCACCTCGGTCGGGTCGGGCGCCTCCGTGAAGCCGGTCATCGCGAAGTTCGATGGGTGGACGCGCAGCACGGCGCGGGCGCGGCCGGCGGCCAGGGGCACCTCGAAGTCGGCGCTCCGGGTGCGGTTGGTCGTCCCGACCTCGATGAGCCGTGCGCCGGCGCGCCGGATGATGTCGGGGATCCGCACCCCGCCCCCGATCTCGACCAGCTCCCCGCGCGAGACGACGATCCCGCCGCGACCGGCCAAGGCGACCGCGAGCGCCAGCGCGGCGGCGTTGTTGTTGGTGACGAGCGCATCGTCGGCGCCCGTCAGCGCGACGAGGTGGTCCTCGGCCACACGGGCCCGCGCGCCACGCCTGCCGGTCTCCCGATCGAGCTCGAGGAGCAGCGCGTCGGTCGCCAGCTCGGCGGTCGCACGGGCGACCGCAGGCGGCCACGGCGCGCGACCGAGATTCGTGTGGACGATGACCCCGGTGGCGTTGATGACCGGCTCGATGCCGGCGGTCGCGAACGCGTCGAGGCGCTCCCGGGCGGCGGCGGCCAGCTGGGCCGCGTCGCGCCGGGCCGCGCCTCCGGCGACGGTCGCCCGTTCGTCATCGATGACCTCTCGCACGACCCCTGTGAGGGCATCACGGTCGACGCCGTCGATGAACGGGCGCAGCACCTTGAGCACGGCCTCGACGCTGGGCGGGCGAGGGCGATCGGCCGACTTCGACGACATCGGTCCTCCGTGGCGGGAACGCGTGGGAGTCGAACCCACCACGCCACGCCGAGCGCGGCGTCACCGGTTTTGAAGACCGGGGGACCCACCGGGGCCCGACCGCTCCCAGGAGCGATGGTAATCCGGAGCGCGCCTATCATCGGGTGATGACCAGCCTCGCCGATGTGCCGAGCCTGCGCCTCACCACGCTCACCGACTGCGGCGGTTGCGCGGCGAAGCTCGGGGCGGACCTCCTGTCCGATGCGCTCGCGGGTCTCGGCGCCGAGACCGCTCCGGCCGACCTGATCGCCGGTCTCGACCCGCCCGACGACGCTGCCGCCTATCGCATCAGCGACGACCTCGTGGTCATCGGCACGCTCGACTTCTTCCCGCCGCTGGTCGACGACGCCCGGACGTTCGGTGAGATCGCGGCCGCGAACGCGCTGAGCGACGTGTTCGCCATGGGTGGCCGCGTCCTGTTCGCGCTGTCGATCGCGGCATTCCCCGAGGAGCTGCCGCGGGACGTGCTGACCGAGGTGTTCGGCGGCGCGTCCGCGAAGGTCCGCGAGGCCGGCGGCACCCTGGCCGGCGGGCACACGATCCGCGACCCGGAGCCGAAGTACGGCCTGGCGGTCATCGGCGCGGCCCACCCCGACCGGCTGCTGCGCAAGGGCGGTGCCCGGGCCGGCGACACGCTGTTGCTGACCAAGCGGCTCGGGACAGGGGTGCTGGTCAGCGGCTCGCGACAAGGCCGGACCGCCGCCGCCGACCTCGCGTCGGCGATCGACTCGATGCGGGGCCTGAACCGGGCCGCCGCCGAGGTCCTCGTGGCGAATGACATCCGCGGGGCGACCGACGTCACGGGCTTCGCGCTGCTCGGCCACGGCCTGGAGATGGCGCGCGCGTCCGGCGTCCGGTTGGCGTTCGATGCGGCGTCGCTTCCGGCCCTGCCCGGCGCGCTCGATCTCGCCCGGGACGGCGTCGAGACCGGTGGGGCCGCGCACAACCGCCGGTTCGTGGCCGACGCGCTGGAAGTGGCGCCGGGGGTCGATCCGGTGCTCGTCACGCTCGCCCACGACCCGCAGACGAGCGGTGGCCTGCTCGCTGCCATCCCGGACGAGCGGCTCGAGGCGGTCACAGCGGCCCTCGATGACGCCGGCGTCGACCACTGGCGGATCGGGTCGGTGACCGAGGGCTCGGGCGTGGCCCTCGTGTGACACCCAGTCAACACCAAGGCCTCGATAGGACGCGTCGGAGGCCTCTCAGCCCCTTCCCGTGACCATCAGTCAGCAACCGCCGCGCTGACACGGCCAATAGCGACGTTCGGCGGCTCCGTGATGTCTCGTAGTCACCGACGTGCGACTAACTGCCAACGGCGTGCTGTCAGACTGCAGATCGGGGCTGAAAGCGGCGAAGGTGACGCGCCCGGCGTCCGGACGTGCTCGTCAGGCACGATCGCACCCCCGGGGAGCTGACTCGACGGGCTAGCGGCTCCTTTTGCCGTCTGGGAAGCGCGCGACGGGTTCGGCCCGTCAGGCCGGGGCCCGGCCTCGGCGGTACACTCGCTGGGTCGGCATCCGCAGGAGGCCACGATGTGGCAAGGCCCTACGTACGGCTGACCCAGCCCCTCGTCCGCGACACGAAGGGCAGCGAGCTTCGACCCGCGACGTGGGACGAAGCGCTCGACCGCGTCGTCGCCGGGTTCACCGCGGCCAGGGCCGCGCACGGCCCGACGACGTTCGGCACCTTCAGCTGCAGCAAGGCGACCAACGAGGTCAACTTCGCGGCGCAGAAGTTCAGCCGGGCGGTCCTGGGCAGCAACAACATCGATAGCTGCAACCGCACCTGACACGCTCCGAGCGTCGCCGGTCTGGCGACCGTGTTCGGTGCCGGTGGCGGCACAAGCTCATACCGTGAGGCCGAGGACACCGATCTGATCGTCCTCTGGGGCAGCAATGCCCGCGAGACGCATCCGATCTTCTTCCACCACCTCCTCAAGGCCGTGCACAAGGGCGCGCGGCTCTACGCGGTCGACCCACGCCGGACCTCGAGCGCGGAATGGGCCGACACGTGGCTGGGCCTGGACGTGGGCAGCGACATCGCGCTGGCCAACGCCATCGGGCGCGAGATCATCGCCTCGGGCCTGGAGCACCGCGAGTTCATCGGCCAGGCGACCTCCGACTTCGATGCCTACAAGGCCAAGGTCGAGTCGTACACGCTCGACTATGCCGAGCGCGAGACCGGTGTCCCGGCCGACGCCATCCGCGAATTGGCGCACGCGCTGGCCACGGCACCACGGGCGATGATCTGCTGGACGCTGGGCATCACCGAGCACCACAACGCGGTCGACAACGTCCTGTCCCTGATCGATCTCGTGCTCCTGACCGGCCACGTCGGTCGCTACGGGAGCGGCGTCAACCCGCTCCGTGGGCAGAACAACGTGCAGGGCGGTGGCGACATGGGCGCCCTGCCCGATCGACTGCCCGGCTTCCAGCACGTCGAGAACGACGAACTCCGCGCGAAGTTCGACGTGGCCTGGGGCGTCACGGTCCCGCCGGAGCGAGGCTGGCACCTGTCGGGCATGTTCGATGCGATGGAACGGGGCGACCTCACGGCCGTGTACTGCATCGGCGAGAACCCGGTCCAGTCCGAGGCCGACCAGCGCCGCGCCATCGGTCTGCTCGAGGGGCTCGACATGCTCGTCGTGCAGGACCTGTTCCTGACCAGGACGGCCGAGCTCGCGGACGTCGTCCTGCCGGCGAGCGCCGCCTGGGCCGAGGGCGAGGGCACGGTGACCAACTCGGAACGGCGCGTCCAGCGCGTCCGCAAGGCAGTCGACCCACCCGAGGGTGCCCGCGACGATCTGGCGATCATCTTCGACATCGCCCGCCGGATGGGCCAGGACTGGGGCGAGCCCGACGCCGAGCGGGTGTGGGACGAGGTCCGGTCGCTGTCGCCGGTCCACGCTGGCATGACCTATCGGCGCCTCGAGGAGCTCGGCGGCATCCAGTGGCCGTGCTACGACGAGGACCACCCGGGCGAGCTGTTCCTCCACAGTCGACTCTGGGAGGACCCCGTGCCCGGCAATCGCGTGCCGTTCGTTCCGGTCGATCACGACCCGCCGGTCGACAAGCTGACCGACGAATATCCGATCCGGCTGACGACCGGCCGTCGACTCGACTCGTACAACACCGGGGTCCAGACCGCGGGCTATACGTCGCCGCTCCGCCGGGGCGAATCGCTCGACATCTCGCCGGAGGACGCCGAGACGTACGGGTTCGCCGACGGCGAGGTGGTCTGCGCGATCTCGCGACGCGGTCAGGTCGAGGTGCCGGTCCGCATCGATCCCTCGCTCCGACCCGGTCTGACGTTCATGACGCTGCACTTCCAGGACGACGTTGCGACGAACTTGCTGACGATCGACGCGACCGACCCGAAGTCGGGCACGGCCGAGTTCAAGGCGACCGCGATCCGCATCGAGAAGCTGGGCGAAGCCGTCCCGGCCTGAGGACCGCCGGGCCGCGACCGGAACGGTCCCGCCGCTACACTCGACCCGATGGACCTGCACGTCATCGGGCCGCTCGCGTCCCCCGCCGAGCGTGCGGCAGTCGACAGCGTGCTCGGCCAGCCGGAGTCCGGGTGGGTCGGCGGAGCCCGGCGGCCGGGCATCGACGGTCACGCCGCTCGTGGCGGGCATGCACTCCGATCGCAGCGAACCCTGCTGCTGCCGGCGCTGCACGCGGTCCAGGACCGCATCGGCTGGATCAGCCAGCCCGCGCTGAACTACATCTCGCGACGGCTGGCCGTGCCGCCGGCGGAGGCGTACGGCGTCGCGACGTTCTACGCCCTGTACGCGACCACGCCGCGGCCGCCGGTGGTGGCCCACGTCTGCGATGACATCGCGTGTCGCGTCGCCGGGGCGGAGGCGATCTGCGACGACCTCGGGCGGGCGGTCGGGCCGGAGGGCGAGGCGGCACGGGACGGGCGCGTCGGCTGGAAGCGATCGCCCTGCCTCGGGCTCTGCGATTTGGCGCCCGCCGCGCTGGTCACGACCGCCGGCGATCCGCCCGGCGTGATGAGCGCGGCGCCGGTCGATGCGGCCGGCATCGTCGCCCGGCTCGACGGCGGGTCGACACGGCGACGGCCGTCGCGGATCCCGCAGACGGGTGACGCGTCGCTCCGGCTGCTGCGTCGAGTCGGGGTCGTCGACCCGACGTCGCTCGACGACTACCGCGCGCACGGCGGCTACACGGCGCTCGCGAAGGCGTTCGAGATCGGCCCCGAGGCCCTCATCGCCGAGGTGACCGCGTCGAAGCTGATGGGCCGTGGAGGGGCGGCGTTCCCGACCGGCCGCAAGTGGGCCGCGGTCGCCGCCCAGCCGGCGCAGCCCCACTACCTCGTGTGCAACGCCGACGAGTCGGAGCCGGGGACGTTCAAGGATCGCGTCCTCCTCGAGGGCGATCCGTTCGCGGTGGTCGAGGCGATGACGATCGCGGCGTTCGCGACCGGTGCCACCCGCGGCTACCTGTACATCCGTGGCGAGTACCCGGAGGCCGAGGCGAATGTCCGCGACGCGATCGCGGCCGCGCGCGCTGCCGACCTGCTCGGAGCCGACATCCTCCGGTCCGGCGTCGCGTTCGAGATCGAGGTGCGCCGCGGCGCCGGCGCGTACATCTGTGGCGAGGAGACCGCGCTCTTCGAGTCGATCGAGGGCAAGCGCGGCGAGCCACGCAACAAGCCGCCATTCCCGGTCGAGGTCGGGCTGTTCGGCATGCCGACCGTGGTCAACAACGTCGAGACGCTCGTCAACGTGCCGCTCGTGCTCGAGCTTGGCGGCGAGGCGTACGCCGGGATCGGCACCGAGGGGTCGACCGGGCCGCGCCTCTTCTGCCTGTCCGGTCATGTCGCGCGACCCGGCGTCTACGAGGTCGAGTTCGGCGCGACGCTCGGCGACCTGATCGAGCTCGCCGGCGGGGTCAGCGGCGGGCGCCCGATCCGGGCCATCCTGCTCGGTGGCGCGGCCGGCGTCTTCGTCGGGGCCGACGCGCTCGACATGCCGCTGACCTTCGAGGCCACCCGCGCTGCCGGGGCGACGCTCGGGTCTGGCGTGATCATGGTGTTCGACGAGACCGTCGACCTCGTCGACACGCTGCGCCGCATCGCACGCTTCTTCCGCGACGAGTCGTGCGGGCAGTGCGTCCCGTGTCGAGTCGGCAGCGTCCGCCAGGAGGAGCTGCTGACGCGGCTCGCCGCAGGGGCGCGCGTCCGCACGCGCGACGAGGAGCTGGTCCTGTTGCGCGAGATCGGCCAGGCCATGCGCGACGCGTCGATCTGCGGGCTCGGCCAGACCGCATCGTCGGCCATCGAGTCGGCGCTCCGACAGCCCGGGCTGGTGGCCCTGTGACCGACGACACGTCCGGCCTGTCGATGACGCGCGATCCCGCCCCCGATCCGCATTCGCCGCACGCGGGCCAGGCGCCTGCCGCGCAGCCGCTGACCGAGATCGTCCTGTCGCCACCGGCACGGCCATCGAAGCCACCGACGCCGCCACCCGTCGAGGCACCGGCCCCGGTCGAGCTCACGGTCGATGGGCAGGCGGTCACGGTCCCGACCGGCTCGACGATCCTCGACGCCTGTCGCGCGCTCGGCATCGATACGCCGACGCTCTGCTACGCCGAGAACCTGACCCCGGTCAACGTCTGCCGGGTCTGTGTCGTCGAGGTCGCCGGGTCGCGCGTGCTCGCACCGGCCTGCTCGCGGCGGGTCGAGCCGGGCATGGACGTGCAGACCGACACCGAGCGGGTGCGGACCTCGCGCAAGGTCGTGCTCGAGTTCCTCGGGTCGTCGGTGGACGTGTCGCTGACGGGGCCCGCGACGCCGGACGGCGCGATCCACGACTACATGGACCGGTACGGCGCCGACCCGACGCGGTTCGGTCTGCCGGCGCCGCCCGCCGAGGCCGGCGCGCGCGACGCCCTGGAGGCCGGACACCACCACGAACCGACCCCGGTCGAGGCTGCGTTCGCCGCCACCGTCGCCCAGCCGACCAAGGTCGACAACGATCTCTACGTACGCGACTACTCGAAGTGCATCCTCTGCTACAAGTGCGTCGAGGCGTGCGGCGAGGACGCCCAGAACACGTTCGCGATCGCGGTCGCCGGACGCGGGTTCGACGCGCGCATCTCGACCGAGGCCGCCGTCCCACTGCCCGAGTCGGCGTGCGTGTATTGCGGAAACTGCATCGGCGTGTGCCCGACCGGTGCGCTCATGGCCAAGACCGAGTACGACATGCGCGCGGAGGGCACGTGGGATCCAGACGCCCAGACCGTGACCTCGACGATCTGCCCGTACTGCGGCGTGGGATGTGTGGTCGACCTGCACGTCCAGGACGAGCGGATCCTCAAGGTGACCTCGCCACTCGACTCGACGGTGACCGAGGGCCACCTCTGCATCAAGGGCCGCTTCGGCTTCGAGTTCGTCAACGAGCGCCCGGCGAGTGCCCCCGGTCCTGACGCCGGCTGACCAGGCGCTCCTCGCGGCGGCGCGGACGGCGACCCTCGCGACGGTCGATGGCGACGGTCACCCGCGGCTGGTGCCGGTCTGCTTCGTGCTCCTGGACGGCGTCGTCTGGACGCCGCTCGACGAGAAGCCGAAGGTCGTCGCGGACGTCCGGTCGCTCGCGAGGGTGCGCGACATCGTCGACCGGCCGGCGGTGACGCTGCTGGTCGACCGCTGGTCAGAGGACTGGTCCGAGCTGGCGTGGCTACGGCTGGCCGGATCGGCGAGGCTGGTCGAGTCGGCGGACGTTCCGGTCGCGGTCATGGCGTCGCTCCGGGCGAAGTACCCGCAGTACCGCGATCACGACCTCGAGCGGCGCCCGGCGATCCGGATCTGGATCGAACGCGCGACTCGCTGGGGCGCCGTTGCCCGTGACTGAGAGTCAGCACCCAGCCTCTCGAAGATCGCCATGACCGCCGAATCGAGCCGGTTCGGCGTCGATGTGTGCGTGTGAGTCACCCACCTTCGTGCTGGACGCGCCGATCGGCTCCTTCGGACCCTCGGTGTTGACTCCCGGTCACGACGATCGACCGAGCTTGACTCCCCGCGGCGGCCCGTCGAGCAACTCGACGCGGTCTCCTTGGATCCGGAACCAGATGATGGCGTCGCCGGGCCACGGGGAGCCGGTCCGGAGCGACTCGACGGCTTCGCGAGTCGACGCCGGGTAGGCGGCCTGAAGCGTCTTCTCGAACGTCCGGGCGAGACCTCGCGTCGACTCCGTCGAACGCAGGACCAACAACTTCGAAGTCCGAGGCGCGGGACCGGGTCCGACGAGATCCGAGGAGTTGATCGAGGCCGCCTTCTCGGACGCCCAGCGGATCTGCTGCTCGAGCCTCGGCAACGCCGACTCGAACTCAGCGATCACGAGGAGTGGATGGTCGCGCCGTTCGAGGACCGCGTCGATGAACCCCCGCACTGGCCGGAACGTCACGACCTCGAGGTGCGGACGCCATACCGACCCGAGTTGGCCTAGCAGGCACTCGATCATGGGTGCCTGGTGGCGGTCGGTGATGCCGAGGCCGCGTCCCGGATACAAGCGGACGCTGACATCGGCACCCAAGGCCGCCGCGATCGCAACGAGCGTCTCCAGGCTGGCCTGGGTCGTGCCGGCTTCGATCCGGGTCACATGCGATCGATCGATGCCAGCCTCGCGGGCTACGGCAGCTTGGCTGGCAGACGTGTCGATCCGGACCCGCCTAATGTCGTCACCGACCTTGCGGACGAGTGACCTCAGTCGTTGCTGGACCAGTCGCTCGACTGATGGCCGTCGGATTGCCATCCACATATCCAACACGACGGCGCTCGACCGGGGCTTATCTGCCGGTTAGGCGACGCGGAGTCAGCACCGACGGGTCGAGACGCGGCATCGAGCCTTGTACGTCGCCCGACCGGTGACTGACAGTCACGAAGGCCCGTGCTGGAGCCGAGATCAGTTCCTTCGGAGCCTCGATGCTGACTGCCGATCACCACCGCCCGGGCGCGCTTGCCCGGACCCCTAGCCCCAGCCCGTCAGGTCGCGCAGGTCGACCCGTCGGTCGTGGCTGTACACGTTGAACCCGTCGCCGCGCAGGAACCCGACCAGCGTGACCCCGAGCCGTTCGGACGTCTCGACCGCCAGGTCGGACGGGGCCGAGACCGCGGCCACGATCGGGATGCCCGCCACGGCGGCCTTCTGGACGATCTCGAAGCTCACCCGGCCCGAGACCATCAGGATCCGGTCGTGCAGCGGTAGCGCGCCCGCCAGCAGCTGCGACCCGACCAGCTTGTCGAGCGCGTTGTGGCGTCCGACGTCCTCGCGGATCTCGATCAGCTCACCGCCCGGCGAGAACAGCGCGGCGGCGTGCACGCCACCCGTCTCGTCGAACGCCTTCTGGGCGGCCCGCAGCAGGTCCGGCAGCGCGAGGATCACCGACCGCGGCACGACCGGCCCATCGGGGAGCGGCGCGCAGCGCACCGCGACCTCGTCGATCGAGGCCTTGCCGCAGATCCCGCACGACGCGGTCGCGACGAAGTGGCGCTCGGCGATGGCCGTCGAGTCGAACGGACGCGACAGCCGGACCACGATGGTGTCGTCGGGCTGGCTGAGAGCGACCGGGTCGCCGCCCTCGGTGCCGACGACTTCGGGGCCGTCGATCAGACCCTCGGTCCGCAGGAACCCGACCGCCAGCTCGGGCTCGTGCCCCGGGGTGCGCATCGTGACGGCCACCGCGACCGGTTCCTGTCCGGGCCCGGCCGCCCGGATCTCGAGCGGCGCCTCGCCGACCACCCGGTCCGCCCGGACCTCGAGCGACGAACCTCGGACGGTCACGACCGACCGCGTCGCGATGTGGCGGGTCGGCGGCGCGTCGTGGTTCACGGAGCCCGTCATCGCCCCGTCCCTCACCGCTCGAGGAAGAGTGCGGTCCCGGTCGGACGGAGACAGTGCGTGGAGCTCATCGCCTGGAGGTAGCCGCCGGCGTTGAGCAACGCGACCATCTCGCCCTCCTCGACCGGCGCCATCGGGTAGTCCTCGGCGAACACGTCGCTCGCCTCGTTGATGTGGCCGGCGACAGTCACCCGCCACGGTCGCGCGGCGCCCGGTCGCCGGCACGGGACCAGCTCCTGGGCGAAGCCGTAGATGAAGTACGCGCAGTTCACGTTCCAACCGATGTCGAGCCCGACGAACGTCACGCCGCGACGCTCCTCGACGGTCACGACCTCGCCCAGCAGGATCGCGGCGTCCTTGGTCAGCGCATCGCCCGGCTCGGCGGTGACGGTGACCCCGAGCGGCCCGAGCGCCCGTGCTACGGCCGTCGCGTACGCCGCGAGGTCGACCATGGTCTCGTCCGACCGGGCCGGCACGCCCAGCCCGCCGCCGACGTTGACCTCGACGATCTCGTGCCCGGCCGCCCGCGCTCGTCGGACCGCCTCGACGGCCGCCGGCAGCGCCCGCTCGAAGGCGTCGAGGCCCTCGGCCAGCCAGCCGGAGCCCGCGTGGAAATGGATCGTGTCGATCGCGAGGTCGTGCCGGGCCGCCGCCGCGAGCGCATCGTCGAGGCGCTCGAGACCGATCCCGAACTTCGTCGGTCGGTCGCCGCTGTACTCGAGGTGCGGCTTGTAGCCGGCACCCGAGGCCGGGTCGATGCGGATGCCGATCCGCGACCCCGGCGCGCGTCGCCCATACCGCTCGACCTGGCTGATGGCGTCGAGGTTGACGTGGATACCGTGCAGCAGGAGCACGTCGAGGTCGCGCTCCGACACGTTCGTGCCGGTGTAGCTGATCTCGTCGGGCTGCCAGCCGCACTCGAGCGCCCGCATCACCTCGCCGGGCGAGCACGCGTCGATCCCGACCGACTCCGACGAGCCCGGGAGCCCCAGGGACCGGAACACGCGCAGCACCTCGGGCGACGGATTGGCCTTCAGCGCGAAGCGCAGGTGGAACGGCAGCCCGGTCGGCGCGAACGCCGCCTGGATCGCGCGGGCGTTCTCGGCGAACCGCGCCAGGTCGTAGACGAACAGCGGCGTGCCGTGCTCCCGGGCCAGGGACTCGGCGTCGCGGCCGGCGATCGTCAGCCGGTCGTCGGCATCGATGCCCACGCCCGGCCGGACCCACCAGGGAGCGGCGACCGTGGTCACCCGCGGATCCGGATCGGCTCCAGGTGGACCATGCCGTCGCGCCCGATCCATTTGTTCGGACCTTCCTCGACGTCGATGCCCAGCGCCTCGACCAGGTGCTGCGACGCGTGGGCGATCTCGGCGATGGCCGACTCGAACGCCTCGCGGTTCCGGGCGCTCGGCTCGCGATAGCCGCTGAGCTTGCGGACGTACTGGCGGGCGGCTGCCTCCAGTTCGCCGGTCGTCGCCGATTCACCCGGACGACGGAGGGTCTTGATGCTGCGGCACATGCCGCTACGGTAGGGCGCATGGGCGTCCTTCGCCAGCCGCTCCGCCTCGCGCTGGTCGTGATCGCCGGTCTGGCCCTCGCCGTGGCGGTCGACGTCGCCCGGGTCGGCGGCCTCGAGGCGTGGCTCGCCCGCCACCGCGTCCCCGCGCCGTACCTCGGCGGCGGCGAGCGCATCGACATCGGCGGACGCTCCCTGTACCTCGACTGTCGCGGCAGCGGCTCGCCGACGATCGTGCTCGAGGCGGGCATGGGCGACGGGGTCGCGGGTTGGAACCCGGTCCTCGACGGCATGGCCGCGACGACCCGCACCTGCGCCTACGACCGCGCGGGTCGGGGTTCGAGCGACGCCCGCGGGCGACACACCGTCGCCGACGCCGCCGACGACCTTCGGACGCTGCTGGAGACCGCCGGCGAGTCGCCGCCGTTCGTGGTCGTCGGGCACTCGCTCGGCGAGGTCTACGCGCGGGTCTTCGCTGATCGGTTCCCCGACGACGTGGCCGGCCTGGTGCTGGTCGACGGCTTCGGGGTCGACCTCGAGACCGACTGGATCCACCCGCTCCTCGGTGAGCTGCGGGGCGAGTACGAGGGTCGGGCGCAGGGCCTGCGCGACATGGTCGCCGGCGTCGAGGATCTCGACTGGCCGACGTCCGAGCAGCAGCTCCGCGACGCCGACGTCTCGGGCGTCCCGGTCGTCGTGCTGCGCGCGCCGCGCGGCGAGCCCCGGCTCGACGACGCGACGAACGAGGCCATCGCGAGGGCGTGGGAGTCGGCCTACGGTGGGCTGTCGCCCGGCAACGTGCGCTACGAGATCGCCTGGGGCGCCGGCCATGTCATCCAGGCCGACCGCCCCGACCTGGTCATCGCAGCGGCGCGGGATCTGGTCGCCGGAAGCCGCGGCGAGTGAGGCGTTGCCCACCGTCACCGAAACGTGGCGCGCTGAACGCCACTTTATGCCGGGTCGCGTATCCTGCTGGTCCAGCCGTTCATCGAGACGACTCCGATGGTCCTATCGGGCCACGGGCGTCCGCAATCATCTAGGGGGTCATCCGTCCATGTCTCAAGCCCCGTTTTCGGGCCGCCGCCGTCTGGCAACGCTGCTGACGACGACCGGTCTGGCGACGTTGCTCGCCAGCGGCACCGTGCTCGCCGGCACGCCGGTCACCAACGGCTATCGCGACCACGCCTATGGCGGTGGCGCGGCCCGTCCGAACAGCGACAAGCAGCAGTCGAAGACCTGGTACACCCCGGATAACCAGTGGTGGGCCGGGATGTTCCTGTACACGACGGCGGCGCCATCGCCGAGGTCGGAGAACCGGATCTGGAAGCTCAGCGCCGACAAGTCCACCTGGACCGTCACGCCGACCGTCGTCGACGCGCGCGACTCGTCGCACGCCGACTACTACTTCGATACCGCGGACTCGACGCTGTGGGTCGCCTCGGTCTCGAACCCGAACCAGTCCGATCCCGTTCGCCGTGCCGGCGACGCCTGACGACATCCGGATCTTCCGGTACAGCTACGCGGGCGGGGTGTACACGCAGGTGGGCGGCATCCACCCGATCGCCGGCACCGCCAGCACGGCCGCGCCAGCGTTCCGCGGTGGCTCGTGGACGGTGACCATCGACCGCGACTCGTCCGGGCGCCTGTGGGTGGCCTGGCCGAAGGCCGGCAAGGTCATGTACAGCTACTCCGACGACGAGGGCACGACGTGGACGCCGGGCGCGCAGCTGCCCGTCCAGGTCGACAATTCGATCAACGAGGGCGCCCTGACGCATGCCGACACGGTGAGCGTCATCGGGTTCGGCTCGCGCGTGGGCATCGTCTGGAGCGACCAGGACGCCTCCGAGGCCGCCGACCCGGTCCAGGGCAACGGCTACTACTTCGCGTATGCCGACGCCCCGGTCGCCGACCCGACCGTGGCCGGCAACTGGACGCTGGAACGGCTCCCGACCCTCAACGCGGCCGGGCAGAACCAGATCGCCGACAACCACATCAACATCAAGGACGCCAGTGATGGCACCCTCTACATGGTCGGCAAGACCGGCCGCGACACGCTGAACTGCGCCACGGGCCAGACGCACCCGCTGATCGAGTTCTTCCGCCGCACGACGGCGGGGACCTGGTCGACGACCCTCGTCGGCACGGTCGGCGACTGCAACACCCGCCCGCAGGTCGCGATCAGCGAGCAGCTCCAGACCGCCTACGTCTTCCTGACCTCGCCGAACGGCGGCGGCACCGTCTATGTCAAGTCGGCGCCGACCAGCGGCACCGGCGCGATGGTCTTCCGCGGCCCCGCCGACTCGACCATCCAGCGCGGCCTTCCGTTCATCAAGAGCGCCACCGAGACCCTCATCGACGACGCATCCACCACCAAGCAGGTGGTCAACTCGTCGACCGGCATCGTCGTCACCGCCAACAACCTGTCGTCGGCTGCCGGTGGCAACGCCAAGGTCTTCCTGCACAATCACATGCCGCTCCCGGCGTCGGATAACACCGCCCCGACCGGCACCGTGACCATCAACGCCGGCGCGGCCGGGACCAACACGACCGCCGTGACGGTGGCCGCCCCCGGCGCCGACAACGCGGGTGGCAGCGGCATGAGCCTCATCCGCATCTCGAACAGCGGCGCCACCGCCGGCGGCGTCCTGACGACCGGGTCCACGTTCGTCTACACCACGCCGATCGTCTGGGCGCTGACCGCGGGCGAGGGCACCAAGACCGTGTTCGTCCAGTGGCGTGACGCCGCCGGCAACTGGTCGGCGCCGGTCAGCGACACCATCGAGCTCGACAACACCGGGCCGACCGGCAGCGTCGAGATCAACGACGGTGACGTCCAGACCGACTCCATCCTCGTCAACCTCGGACTCAGCGCCACGGATGCCTCCGGCGTCGCCTCGGTGCTGATCGCCAACGAGGTCGACAACTTCACCGGCGTCACCCCGGTCCCGTACGCGCCGACCGTGCAGCATCAGCTCGCGAGCGGCACGGGGACGAGGACCGTCTTCGTCCGGTTCGTCGATGCCGCCGGCAACGTGTCGGCCTCGTCGGTCACCGACAGCATCGACGTCCAGTCGTCCGACGTGACGCCACCGAACCCGGTGGCATCGGTCAGCCACATCGTGGCCGGCACCGGCCAGTCCGGCATCCCGGTCCGCATCTCGTGGACCGCCGGGACGGACAACCCGGGCGGCAGCGGCGTGGCCGGCTACGTCATCCAGCGCCAGGTCAACGGCGGGGCGTTCACGACCGTCGCGACCGTCAACCACCCGACCCTCACCTACCAGGCGAACCTGAGCACGTCGTCCGCGACCTATCGCTATCGCGTGCTGGTCAAGGACAGCGGGCGCGGCCTGACGAGCTCCGGCAAGTACACCCCGACGTTCCGCACGTTGAGCTACAGCGAGTCCAGCAGCTCGGTGAGCTACACCGGGCCATGGAGCACCTCGACCTCGACCGTGTACGTCGGTGGCAAGGCCAAGTGGGGCCAGGCCGCGAACGCCAGCGCGTCGCTGACGTTCACCGGCAACCGGATCGGCTGGCTCAGCCGCACCGGCCCCATCTACGGGACCGCCCGCGTGTACATCAACGGCTCCCTCGCCTCGACCGTGAACCTGTTCTCGGCGTCCTACACCGACAAGCGCATCGTGTTCCAGCGCTCGTTCACGACGAGCACCGCACGCACGATCCGGGTCGTCGTGTCCGGCACCTCCGGGCACCCGAGGGTCACGCTCGACCAGTTCTTCGTCCTCCGCTAGGTAACCGCGGCCACCGGCCGCAAACCACCGCGAACGACTGCGAGCCCGGCCATCAGGCCGGGCTCGCGGCTATTGCGGACACGCGCTCAGGCGGCGGCCGGTCGCCAATAGAGCGCCCCGGTGTGGCAATGATCGAGGCGCATGCACAGCCCACGCGTGAGGTCCCACGTTCGGCCGCGCACGTACGGTCCGCGGTCGACCACGGGGGCGGTCACCGTCCGGCCGCTCACAGGGTCGCGGAACGTGATGCGGGTACCGCACGGCAGGCTCCGATGGGCCACCCCGACCAGCGATCTCGTCATCGCCATGCCGCACGCGGTGCGCTTGTCGTAGAAACCCGGGCCGTACCACGACACGTCGTCGTCGAGGCGCCAGGTCGGCTTGCGCACGACCGTCGGACGAGCGGCGGGCTGGGCCGACTTGGGTCGTGCCGCCGGTGGCGCGTACGCGGTGTTGGGCTCGAGCAATGTCGACTCGCGATCCACGGTGCCGGCGGAGCGGGCACTCGGATCGAGGGTGTATGTCGTCGTCATCGGTCCACGGATGAACGCCGTCCTCTCCACATCGAACAGGTCGGCGGAGGGGGTCCCGATCAGCGATGCGCTGATGGAACCCGCCGGTCCGGGGACGGCGACCGCGGCGAGCGTGGCGATGAGCGCCAAGCCCGCGACGACTCTGGGGCGTCGCACGTCGAGACCGACGGTATCGTCGAGCGGGGTGTGCGTAGCACACGCTCACGCCTCGCCGTCGTGTCGGATCCGTGACAGACTCCCGACGTGCCCCGTCCCGACGCGACCATCGACCTGCAGCTCGACGGCCCGCTCGACCTTGGGGGTTCGCTCGGCCCGCTCGTCCGCGGCCACGGCGACCGCACGATCCGCCTCGCGAGCGGACGGGCATGGTGGTCGACCCGGACGCCGGACGGCGTCGCCACCGTCGGCCTCCGCCTGGACGGCCGACACCTGATCGCCGACGCCTGGGGACCCGGTTCGGGTGCGGCGCTCGGACGCGTGCCCCGGCTCTTCACCGCGGGGACCGACACGCTGGCCGACACCGACGACTCGCGGATCGTCTCGCTGGCGAAGCGACGCCCCGGGGTCCGGATCCTGCGGACGGGGTCGGTCATGGACGCCCTCGTCGCGGCGATCCTCGAGCAGAAGGTCACGGGCGCGGAGGCGCACCGCGCGTGGCACGGGCTCGTCCGGCTCCACGGGGAGCCCGCGCCGGGCCCACCCGAGCTCGGGTTGCGGGTGATGCCGGCGCCGCGAACGCTGGCTGCGCTGCCGTATTGGTCGTACCACACGCTCGGGCTCGAGCGTCGCCGGGCGGACCTGATCCGGGCGATCGCGCGGAACTCCCGGTCGATCGAGGCCGTCGTCGACCTGCCCCACGCCGAGGCGTCGGCGCGGCTGCAGGCGATCCCCGGGATCGGGCCGTGGACCGCGGCCGAGGTCGGCGTCCGGGCGCTCGGCGACGTCGACGCGGTGAGCGTCGGCGACTACCACCTGCCCCACCTCGTGGCGTATGCGCTCGCGGGCGAGCCGCGGGCGACCGACGCGCGGATGCTGGAGTTGCTCGAACCGTTCCGCGGTCGACGGGCGCTGGTCGTCCGCCTGCTGGAGTCGAGCGGGCTCCGTGCGCCCCGCTACGGCCCTCGCCTGGCGCCCCGACGCATCGAGGGCATCTGAGGTCGAATCATGCCGAAATTCGAGAAGTCGTCTCCGGAGCTCGTCGCCCGCTTCGACGTGGCGGCCGCCCGGTTCCCGGAGGCCCAGCGGCGGAAGATGTTCGGCTACCCGGCGTTGTTCGTCGGCGGCAACCTCGTCACCGGGCTGTTCGCCCAGTCGTGGATGATCCGGCTCGGCGACGAGGACCGGACGGCCCTGTTGGAGCTCCCGGGCGCCGGCCCGTTCGAGCCGATGGCGGGCAGGACGATGAAGGGCTACGCGACGTTGCCGCCCGACGTCGTGGCCGATGACGCCGCGCTCGACGAGTGGATCGGGCGGGCGATCGCCTTCGGCAGGACGCTGCCGGCGAAGTAGGCGGGGAGAATCAGCGGACCCGACGCCCTGGTGGAGCGCCGGGTCCGACGGGAACTGGGGTCAGGCCCGGGGAGCGGGCGGGATGTTCTGGTTGAGCCGGAAGAGGTTGCTCGGGTCGTACCGGCGCTTGACGTCGGCCAGGCGCTGGTAGGTCGCCTCGGGATAGGCCTCGTGGATGCGGGTCTCGCCCTCGGCCTCGAGGAAGTTCGAGTAGACACCGGTCGAGCCGGGGCGAAGCGCCTCGTAGTACGCCTGTGTCCAGGCCGCGTGGACCGGCGCCTCGGCCGGGTCCTCGAACGGCGTGATGATAACGACCAGGACCTTCGCGTCCCGGTGCGCGAACGCGGTCTCGTCGACACCGACGCGGGCCATCGCGCCACCGAGGATCCGGATCTGGGTCATCGCCGCCGGCGAGCTCGGGTCGGCCATCCGCTCAAGGATCGTGTCGACCGCGTCGTCGTCGAGCGCGTCGAGGAACAGCGAGCGGTGGGATGCCGATGTCCGCTGCTCGGCCTCGGCGAGCATCTGGTAGATGCCGACATAGGGCATCGGCATGACGAGCTCGGCCATCGGCGTGGCCAGCGCACGGAACGGCGCCAGGGCCGCCTGACCCGACTCGGGGTCGCCGTCGTAGACGAACATCACCGCCAGCGTGGGCTTGCCCTGGATGTGCTCGGGGATGAACGGAGCCGGCGGGGCGGGCATGAGGAACGAGATGGTCGAGAGCGCCTCGGGCGCGTTCGCGGCGGCCGACTCGAGGCCGCGCAGGACCTCGCGCGTCGGCGGCAGGAACAGCGCGCCGCCGAGGATCATGCCGACCGGGTACAGACGGAACTGGAAGCGGGTCACGACACCGAAGTTGCCGCCGCCGCCGCGGACCGCCCAGAACAGGTCGGGGTGCTCGGCCTCGCTGGCGACCACGATACGGCCGTCGGCGGTGACGATCTCGACCGACACGAGCGCGTCGATCGTCAGCCCGTACTTGCGGACCAGCCAGCCGATGCCGCCACCGAGGGTCAGGCCGGCGATGCCGACACTGCCGGTGTCGCCGAAGGGCGTCGCGAGGCCATGCTCGGCCGCCGCGGCGGTGTACTCGCCGGCGCGCAGCCCGGCCTGGGCCCAGGCGAGCCGACGGGCGGGGTCGATGTGGAGGCCCTTCATCAGGCCGAGATCGAGGACGATGCCGCCGTCGTTCGTTCCGTAGCCGGCGAGGCTGTGGGCGCCGCCGCGGACGGCCAGGTCGAGACCGGTCTCGCGAGCGAACACGACGGTCCGCGCGACGTCCGCGGCCGACACGGCCTGGACGATGGCCAGCGGGCGGAGGTCGACCGTGGCGTTGTGGACCTGGCGGGCCTCGTCGTAGGCCTCGTCCTCGGGGCGGATGACGACACCGCTGATCCCCGCCGCGAAGGCGGCGAGATCGTGGGGGCCGGTGGGGTCATAGGCGGCGATGCGGGCGAGGGCCATCGGGGCGGTCCTTTCTAGGTGGCGATCACGGGGTGGTGTGGGGGTGTGCCCCGATCGTCGACTCCCGCGGTGAGGGCGGCAGCGGACGCGGGTGGGCGAGTCACGCCCGACGGATGACGAGCCCGAGTCGACGGATGACGATGTCCGGTCCGGTTGGCTGCGCCTACCCGCCTGCGTCGATCGGTGGCGGCTCCGACACGCCGTGCCGGTAGAAGTCGCGCGGATCTGGCGGCAGCGGCGTGTCGCCCTTGACGAGGTCGGCGGCCTTCTCGGCCAGCATCATCACAGGCGCGTAGATGTTGGCGTTGGTGACGTACGGCATCGACGACGCGTCGATCACGCGCAGACCGTCGACCCCATGGACCCGCATGGTCGTCGGATCGACGACCGACAGCTCGTCGACGCCCATCCGGGCGGTGCACGACGGATGCAGGGCGGTCTCGGCGTCGCGTGCCACCCAATCGAGGATCTGCTCGTCGGTCTCGACCGCCGACCCAGGCGAGGTCTCACCGCCATCGAACTCGGCCAGCGCGGGCTGGCCGAGGATCGACCGCGCCACCCGGACCGCCTCGACCCACTCGCGCCGGTCCTGCGCGGTCGACACGTAGTTGAACAGCAGCGCGGGGTGCTCCCGGGGGTCGGTGCTTCGCAGCGTCAACCTGCCGCGCGCGTCCGAGTACATCGGCCCGACATGGACCTGGTAGCCATGGCCCTTCGCCCCCGCCGTCCCGTCGTACCGGATCGCGATCGGCAGGAAGTGGAACATCAGGTTGGGGTAGGCGACGTCGTCGTTGGAGCGGACGAACCCGCCGCCCTCGAAGTGGTTGGACGCCCCCGGTCCGGACCGCAGGAACAGCCACTGCGCACCGATGAACGGTCGCCGCCAGCGCTGCGTCGCTGCAGGCTGCATCGAGACAGGACGGGCGCTCTGATGCTGGACGTAGACCTCGAGGTGGTCCTGCAGGTTCTCCCCCACCCCCGGCCGGTCCGCGACGACCTGGATGCCCAGCGCGCGGAGCTGGTCGGCGGGCCCGATCCCCGACAACAGCAGCAGTTGTGGACTGTTGATCGCACCTCCGGCCAGGATCACCTCGCCGGCGTCGTAGCGATCGACCCCGCCACGCCCGTCGCTGCCGCGGGCGACCTCGACCCCGACCGCCCGCGACCCATCGGTCACCACGCGCGTGACGAACCGCCTCGTCCAGACCGAGAGGTTCGACCGGCGGCGCAGGATCGGGTGGAGATAGGCGCGCGCAGCGCTCAGCCGGCGGCCGCGGTGGATGTTGCGGTCGAATGGCGCGAAGCCCTCCTGGCGGTAGCCGTTGACGTCGTCGGTCAGCGGATAGCCGGCCTGCTGGGCACTCGCGAAGAACGCCCCGAACAACGGGTTCGTCGCGGGACCGCGTTCCACCACGAGTGGCCCGTCGTGACCTCGCCAGGGGTCGTCCGGGGCGGCGGCGAGCGCGGTCTCCATCTTCCGGAGATACGGCAGGCAGTGGGCGAAGTCCCACGACTCCATGCCGGGGTCGGCGGCCCAGCGCTCGTAGTCGAGCGGGTTGCCGCGCTGGAAGATCTGACCATTGATGCTGCTGCTGCCGCCGAGGACCTTGCCGCGGGCGTGGAAGATCCGCCGACCGTGCATGAACGGCTCGGGCTCCGACTCGTAGCGCCAGTCGTAGAACCGGCTGCCGATCGGGAAGGTCAATGCCGCGGGCATGTGGATGAACGGATCGAGGCGCCAGTCCGAGCGGCCCGCCTCCAGCACGAGGACCCGGGTGTGAGGGTCCTCCGTCAGGCGGTTGGCCAGCACCGATCCGGCCGAGCCACCGCCAACGATGATGACGTCGAACTGCGGGCCGGCCATCGGGATGGATGCTAGCGCCTTCGCGCACCGCCCGATGCCGGTCGGTATGCTCGGATGCGAGCAGGAGGGCTTTCACGATGCCGACGACCGAGCGCATCGACGCGCGACCCACGGACGGTCCGACGGAGGCAGAGGACGACACACAAGAACGGATCTCCCTGACCCGCCGGGACCTGCTCCGCGTCGCCGGCGGCGGTCTCGTCGCGGTCGGCGTGGCCGCCTGTGCCCCGACCGCCGCGGCACCGAACTGGACGCTCGGCCCGACGCTGGCGCCGGCTGCCAGCGGCTCGGCGGCACCATCCGGTTCGGCAGCACCATCCGGCTCGGCAGCGGCATCGGGCGCGCCGTCGGCCTCACCGTCGATGGACCACAGCGCGGCGCCGTCGGCCAGTGCGTCGGCGCCGGCGGTCGACCACGACGCGAACGCGCTGGCGGTCGTCGAGCGCTTCCTCGGCGGCGAGGGCGCGTCGATGGCCGGGACCGGCAACCAGCCGTCCGAGCCGCAGCTGGTCGACGGGGTCAAGGTCTTCGAGCTGACGATCGAGGAGATGGAGCATCAGATCGATGCCGAGAAGCCGCCGGTCCAGGCGCTCGGCTTCAACGGGACGTGGCCCGGCCCGAGGCTCACCGTCGTCGAGGGCGATCGGGTCCGGGCGACCTTCACCAACAACATGAGCGAGTCGACCGGCATCCACTTCCACGGCCAGTCGGTGCCGAACAACATGGACGGCGTCCCGCATATCACGCAGGAGCCGATCCCGCCTGGCGGCACCTTCACTTACGAGTTCGTGGCCAAGCCCGCCGGCTCGCACATGTACCACAGCCACCACAACGCGACCGACCAGGTCGGGCGCGGACTGCTCGGCGCGTTCATCGTCGAGCCGCGCGACCCGGCACAGCGCTACGACGCGCTGTTCGGGGTGAGCCAGGACATCATCTGGATCAGCAACGACGCGCTCGGCGGCTTCACGATCAACGGCCGCGGCTTCCCGGCGACTTCGCCGATCGTGGCGAACCTCGGCGACACGATCGTCATCCGCTTCATGAACGAGGGCAACATGATGCACCCGTGGCATCTCCACGGGATGCCGATGCGCATCGTCGCCCGCGACGGCTACCCGCTCGGCGGCGCGGCCTTCACCTGCGACACGCTCGGCGTGAACCCGGGTGAGCGCTGGGACGCCGTGATCGAGTGCACCGAGCCCGGGGCGTGGGCATTCCACTGCCACATCCTCCAGCACGCGGAGGGCCCCGACGGGATGTTCGGCATGGTCACCGCGCTGGTGGTCCAGCCGGAGACGGCCGCCGCGACGAGCGCCGGCGGATCCGTGGTCGCGAGCGCGGCGCGGGCCGCCGGTTCGACCGCCTTCAGCTGCGTGGTGCCGACACTCGGCTGACCCCTGCGTCCGCGGCGTCCGGAGGCGTGGTGGTCGGCGCTTCGTCGACCGGCTGCGTGGCCAATGGCTCGCCGCGACCGACGTCCGGCGGCTGCGACTGGTCCCCGACCACGACGCGCGCCGCCGCCGCCGCCACGGACGCGGCACGCGCCGCCCATCGCCAGTCCGTGCCGGAGACCCGATCGAGCGCCTTGACCGTTCGCTCGTCGGCCGCGACATCCACGAGGGCGCCGGCGCCCGTGCGGAGCAGGCGGCGGACGGCGTCGAGGGACGTGACCGCGCCGGCCGCGCCGGGAACGGCGTCCGCGCCGACCACGCTCTCCTCCGCCATCGCGCCTGCCCGTAGGTCCCGCTCGACTTGAAGACGCTGTCGGTAGAGGACCTCCCACTCCTCGTACGGGATCTCGGCCGTGGCCAGCTTCTCGTCGATCGAGGCGAGCGCGCGCTCCGCAGCGTCGTCGTAGCGCGGTCGCGCGTCGGCGTCGCCCGCGGGTCGCCGACCCAGCCGCGCGACACGATCCTCGATCGCCTGGGCCTCGGCGCTGATCGTGAGATGGGCGGCGGTCGTGGTCATACGGCTGGCCATCGCCGCGCGGGCCCGGTTCACCAGCAATGGCTTGCCCGAGATCAGCAGGTCCATCGGATAGATGAGGATGTCGAGGTCCGCGCCATCCAGCTGGACGAGTCGTTCCGGGACGAGGTCGCTGGGACCTCGACCGGCCGCCTTCGCGAGCCACCGCGCGGGCGTCGACATCGAGGCCGGTGCGGCTCGCGGTTCCACCTCGAGACCGGCCGCGGTCACGGCCTTGTCGAGGTCGTCGGCGACCTGGTCGTACGCACCCGAGGCGACCACGATCGGAACGTGCGCGTCGGTCCAGCCCCTCCTGAGGCTGGTGCCCTTTCGCCAGACCGCGAGACCCGCGAGAAACACCAGCAGGACCGCGAGGAGCGCGGTCACCGGGTAGCCGCGGAGCACACCCACGACGATCCCCCGGGCGGAGCCCGCCGACTCGTCACGAAGCTTGAGCGTCAGCGCTCCCACGATCGCGGGCACGATGAGCGCGGCAATGAGCATGGCCAGTCGGATGACGTTCTCCGGCACGAACCCCTGCGGCGGCACGAGGAGCAGCAGGAAGGTGCCGATCTCCGGGAACAGGACGCCCAGGAGCAACGTGATCCAGATGACGCTGCCGAAGGTGATGCCGAGGACCAGGATCTGCCGGTCCGCCGGCACGCGCCCGAAGAGCAGCGTCGCCGCCCAGCCGAGCGCCGTCGTCAGGATCTTGCCGGCGAACTTGGACCCGAAGGCCAGCAGCGCAGCGAGGATCGCCATGGTCGGCGGTGCCTAGAGGTCGGAGCCCGGCCCGTGCTCGGTCGTGGGCTCGTGACCCTCCTCTTCCGGAGCCACTGTGGGGGCGGATCCGTGGCTCTGACCGGCCTTCAGGCGGTCACCGTCGTCGCCGGTCGGCCGGCCATCGGCGCGCTCGTCGCCCGACCCACGAACGTTCGCGGGATCCTCGGGGGCGTCAGCGTCGCGTTCCCGCCCCGCGCTCATGCCGACGCCTTCGCGATCTTGACGGCGTACGCCGCGAGCTCGGCCGTGAGGTCCTCGGAGCTGGCCTTCTGCGTCTTCTGGAAGGCCGTCGAGGCATCCCGCAGCTCGGTGTCCTTCTGGTCGCGGGCGATGGCCAGCATGCCGCCGGCGGAGTCCATCTGCTTTCGCTTGAGATTGAGCAGGACGGCATGCGCCTCGTAGAAGTCGCTGTCGGCGCCCTCCTTCGTGGCCGACTCAAGGGTCGACTCCATGAGCTCCTTGAGCCCGCCCGCGACGTCTTCGACCTTGCCGGTCGCGCCGTGCGGCTTGCCGAGCTTCTTGAGCTCCGCGAGGAACTTCTTGTCATCGGTCAGGCTCGACTTGATGGCCTTCTTCGCACTCGCGACGGGATGTGCCGTCGAGAGCGTCGTCTCGGCGTCGACGATCGACTGCTGGATCGCGATGGCCTCGTCGTACTCGTGCGTGATGAACTCTTCGCCGACCTTGGCTTCTCCCATCGGTGCGTCCTCCCGGTCAAAGGCCCGGCCCCACTGCGGGCCTCTCAGGCGGCAAGCGTGGTGGCGCGATGGTGTCGGGAGACCAGCGCAGGCCGCGGTCGGCGATGCATCGGTATGTCACTCCACGACCCGGCTTGCCCAGGACGGGGGCGCGGGCACTGTTGACCCGCGGTCGCGCACACGCTGAAATGGGATCGATGGACACGACAAGGAGGAGATCATGACCGACGACACCACGCCCCAGGACGCGGGCACCCAGCCCACCGCCGCCTCGGGCACTACCGCCACGGACGGCGCCGACTCGGGTGAGCAGGAGGTCGTCATCGGCCTCGTCACCGACGGCGCCCACTCGCTGATCGTGGCGCAGTTCCCGACGATGGCCGACGCCGAGGCCGCGTACGCGCAGCTCCAGGAGATCGAGCGCACCAGCCCGCTCAAGATCGACGGCGTCGTCATCGCCAGCTGCGATGCGGAGGGCAAGGTCCACCTCGGCAAGGTCACCGAGCACAGCACGAAGACGGGCCTCAAGTGGGGCGTGGTCGGCGGGGCCATCCTTGGCGTCATCTTCCCGCCGTCGATCCTCGCCAGCGCCGCCGCGCTCGGCACCGCCGGGGCGGCCCTCGGCAAGGTGCGCAACGTGGTCAACCGCGACGGCCTGGCAGACGAGCTGGCAGGGGTCATGAAGCCGAACACCGCCGGTATCGTCGCCCTCGTGGAGGACACGGCGGTCGTCGAGATCCGTGCGGCGCTCGCCGAGGCGGACGCCATCGTCGAGAAGGCGATCAACAAGCAGATCGCAGCCGAGATCGACCGCGAGGCGGCGGCAGCCAAGGACTCGCTCACCTCGGGAAGCTGACTGCCCCTGGCGAGCGTCGCGGTTTGACTCGCGTCTCCGACGCGGGCCAGACTGTCCCTACTTGGCCGCTGCGCGGTGATCCCCAGCCCGACTGCATCGACGGTCGGTGATCGCGTATCGATGGCCGATCCGGAGGAGGATGTATATGCGCAGGCTCTTCGCCCTATTGGCCGCGGCGACGCTCGTCCTGACGATCGTCGGACCAGCGTCCGCCGTCGACGACATCGACAGCACGCGACTCCGCAAGGCCGTGACGGTCGGCGGGATCCTCGCCCATCAGCGGGTGTTCCAGCGGATCGCCAACCAGAATGACGGCACCCGTGCTTCCGGCACGCCGGGCTACGACGCGTCGGCCGACTACGTCAAGAAGGCGCTCAAGAAGGCCGGCTACAAGGTGACCGTGCAGGAGTTCACGTTCCCGTTCTTCCAGGCGCTCGCCCCGGCCGAGCTCGCGCAGGTATCGCCGACCCCCACGGACTACGAGACCGGCACGTTCGATTTCTCGGGCAGCGGCGACGTCACCGGACAGCTCGTCCCGACGAACGACATCGTGAACCCGCCGACGCCTGAGCCGAGCTCGAGCTCAGGCTGCGAGGCATCTGACTTCCCGCCCGCCGGGCCTGGGTTCCAGGTCGCGCTGATCCAGCGCGGCACCTGCTTCTTCGAGGACAAGGCGAAGAATGCGCAGGATGCCGGTTACGACGCGGCGATCATCTTCAACGAAGGGAACCCGGGCCGTACGGAGCTGTTCATCGGCACGCTCGGCGTCCCGGTGGACATCCCGGTCGTCGGGCTCAGCTCCGCTGACGCGCTGGCGCTCTACGCCCAGATCCAGGCTGGCCAGACGGTCGTCGTCCGGGTCTTTACGTCGACCGAGGTCGACCTCGAAGCCAAGACGACGAACGTCATCGCCGACTCGCCCGGCGGCGACGCCGACAAGGTGCTAGTCGTGGGCGCGCATCTCGACTCGGTGGTCGAGGGCCCCGGCATCAACGACAATGGCAGCGGCAGCTCGACCATCCTCGAGATCGCCGAGGAGATGGCGGAACTCAAGATCAAGCCGCGACAGAAGGTGCGCTTCGCGTTCTGGGGAGCAGAGGAGGCGAACCTCCTCGGCTCCGAGCACTACGTCAACACACTCAGCGACGCAAAGCTCGCCAAGATCTTCGCCAACCTGAACTTCGACATGCTCGGCTCGACGAACTATGTCCGGTTCGTATACGACGGCGACGGCTCGGACACGCCGGATCCGGGACCGCCTGGTTCGGCCGAGATCGAGCAGATCTTCAATGACTACTTCGCGTCCCAAGGGCTCGCGACCGAACCGACCGCCTTCGACGGTCGCTCGGACTACGGGCCGTTCATCGCCGTCGGCATCCCGGCGGGCGGGCTGTTCAGCGGGGCCGAAGGCATCAAGACAGCCGAGGAGGCGGCCGTCTACGGCGGTACCGCCGGCGAGCCGTACGACCCCTGCTATCACCAGGCGTGCGACACGATCAACAACCTCAGCACCCAGGCCCTGTTCGAGATGGGTGACGCGGCCGCGGACGCCGTGCTGACCCTGGCCCGGACCAGGACCGGGTTCTTCCCCGACGGCAGCCTTCGGGTCGCCGCCCGAGCGGCGCAGGAGTCCGACTACAAGGGTCACCGCGCCATTCGCTGACATCGTTAGCGCCAGCGAACTCGCAGACGGCCCCGTCGCGTCCCGCGGCGGGGCCGTTTCATTCGACCTGCAGGAGATCGAGATGACCGCCGAAGAGCCGGATCCGACGCTCGATGAGCTCCTCGACCAGGAGCGTCGGCTCGTCCTTCCGTCGCTGGACGAGGACGATGCGGTGGCCCTGGGGTCATCCCTGCTGAGCAAGGCCACCGACCGTGGCCTGGCGGTGACCATCGAGGTCCGGTTGGGCGAACGCATCGTGTTCCGCGCAGCCAGGGCCGGGACCGATGCCACCAACGATCTCTACATCGCGGGGAAGGCTCGGATCGTCGAGCGGTTCGGGCATTCGTCGCTGTACGAACGCTTGCAGTACGAAGTCGCCGGGACGTCATTCGCCGAGGCGACGTCGCTCGAGTTCCCGGAATACGCACCGCACGGTGGCGGCTTCCCGCTGATCGTGACCGACCGCGGCCCCGTCGGCGTCGTCATCGTCTCCGGGCTGCCGCAGCTGGACGACCACGCGCTGGTCGTCGAGTGCCTGACGGAGCTCACCACGTCGCAGTCCGGCTAGCGCGGCTTCGACCCGTTTCGGACCGCGCCGACCGACGCTTGCTACACTCGGCCGATGGTCGACCTATCCGGCCCTACCGGCCCAGGCATCCGCTGGGAGCCCGGCGACGAGGACTATCCGTTCGCGGCGATGCCGGGTGAATCCGCGCTCGACTACCTGCGGCGATGGCTCGACTCCGCCGGGTATGCGCGTATCGAGCTTGGCGGCGTCCGCTACGTCCACGAGGAGGATGTCGCGAACCTCGTCAACCACGTCACCGCCGACGTCGACCTGCTCCGGACGCGTCTCGCGACCTTCGGCGACCACGTCCTCGTTTCCTCCGACCATGCGATGACGATCGCCCGGGTCGAATCGGCGATCGCCGACCTCCGGGCGGTACTCGACACGCTGCAGCCGACGGAGGGATGAAGGCCCTCGTCCTTCACGGGGTCAACCTCGACATGTTCGGGAAGCGCGACCCGGCCATGTACGGGACGATCACGCTGGCCGAGATCGACGCTCGACTCACCGAGCTCGGACGGGAGCTCGACGTGGACGTCGAGACGTTCCAGACGAACGCCGAAGGGGCGATGTGCGAGCGGATCCACGCCGCGCACGAGGACGGGACGGCGGCCGTCGTCATCAACGCCGGCGCCTGGACCCACTACAGCTACGCGATCCGGGACGCCCTTGCGATCCTGTCGGTGCCGGTCGTGGAGGTCCACATGTCCAACGTCCACGCCCGGGAGGCCTTCCGCGAGATCTCGGTGTTCTCGGACATCGCCACCGGCCGGATCGCCGGGTTCGGCGTCGACAGCTATCTGCTGGGCCTGCGAGCGGCCGTGTCCTCAGCCGCGGCCCGCGGGTAGATCCGGCAACAACGCGGATCCAGGTCTTGCCCGGGGCTGACGGCGCTCGTTCGAAGGCACGCTGCGCATCATCGAGCGAGAACTCGTCGGTGACGATCCGACCAGGCTGCACGGACCCCTCCTCGACCCGCGCCACCGTCTCGGCGAAATCCCGCGGGTGGTCGTAGGTCAACGAGCCCTGCAGGGTCAGCTGGCCGCGCACGAGTGCCTGGGCGGTGAGCTCGAACGGCCGACTATCGAGGCTGAGCTCGAGGATCGTGCCACCGACCTGGGCTCGCGCGAGCGCCAGCTCGACGGCCTTCGGCGTGCCGGCGGTGTCGACGACGAGGTCGAAGCGCTGGTCCTCGCCGGTCTGCTCGAGCGCCACCGCGCCAAGCCCGACCGCGAACGCCGTGCGTTCCGGGTTGACGTCGCTCACGACGACCTCGGCGCCGTGGCGCTGTAGCGCGAGGCACATCAGGGATCCCTGGGCGCCTACTCCCACGACCAGCACCGATGCCGGGACCGGAGCCCTGAGCCGCCGGAGCGCCGTCTCGACGACCGTCATCGGCTCGATGCAGACGAGGTCCTCGGCCGACCCCGTCGTGACTCGCCAGGCGTGCTGCGTCGGCACGACGACCTGTTCGGCGATCGAGCCAGGTCGGTTCATGCCCACGGACCGGCGGGATGTGCACGCTGACGTCCGTCCTCGAGCACACGGCTCGCATGTGCCACAGACGATGTTGGGCTCGATGACGACGATCTCGCCAAGCCTCGTCGTGGGCACCGTCTGACCAACCGCCTCGATGGTACCGAAGGCCTCGTGGCCAATGATCCACGGACGTGTCGGCGTGTCCCACGCCCCGCGGAAGACGCTCAGGTCGGATCCGCACAGGCCGACCCCGGCGACGTTGATCCGCACCTCGCCCGGGCCTGGCGTCGGCGGCGGGACATCGTCAACGACGATCCGCCCGGGTTCGACGAGCAGCGCCGCCTTCACCGCGACGGCTCGAGCAGCCGGCGAGGGTTGATGACGAGCATCTGCTCCAGGTCCGCCTCCGACGCTCCCCCGGCACGGAGCATCGGGAGGATCCGATTCGAGATGGTTGCCATGTGCCAGTACGGAGCCTCGCGAGCCCGCCACGCAGGCGGCGTGACGTGGCTGTGGATCGCCGCATCATGCGACAGCACCATGCGCTCGGCGTAGCCGCGCTCCAGCAACCGGAGGACGGTGGCGACCCTGCGGTCATCGGAGAGGACGTGTTCCATGCCGAAGCGGTCCATCCCGATCGTCGACCCGTTGTCCATCAGTTCGCGAAGGTAGTCCAGGTCCTCGGTGTCGCCGGAATGGCCGATCACGATCCGGCCCGCAGGGACGCCGTGCTCCTGGAGGAACGCCTGCTGTGCGAGGCCGTCGCGGGTCTCCGGCACAGAGTGGGTCGTGATCGTGACGCCGGTCCGAGCGTGGGCCGCCGCGGCGGCCGACATCACCCTCACGACATCCGGAGTAAAACCATCAGTGCCGGTCATGACCTTGATCATGGCGGCCCGGACGGGTGTCCCGCCGATCCCCTCCTCGATGTCGCGGACGAACATCTCGACCAGCGGATCAGGCTCGTCGATGAGGCGGCCCGGGCCGTGGAACTGGAAGTAGAGCGGAAGCACGTCCGCCGTGTAGTAGCCGGTAGCGGCGACCAGGTGCAGGGGGACCCGTTCGGCGACCGCGGCGACCGGCGGGATCGCGCGACCGAGGCCCGGGACGGTCAGGTCGACCACCGTGCGGATCCCAGCCGCGGACAGCGCGGTCAACTCGCGGATGGCGCGCTCGGTGGCCTCCTCGACCTGGAAGATCAGCCCGGGAACGACGCCCTCCAGCTCGAGATTTCGGACGAAGACGTGTTCGTGGATCAGCGTCGTCCCGAGATCGGCCCCGTCCACCGGGCCGCGGAACGTCTGGACCGAGCCCATACGGACTCAGCCGCGAGGCTTGCTGCCGGCCTCGACCGGCTTGCCCGCTGTCGACGGCCCCGGACGCTCGGCTGCTCTGTCACCGGTGGCGCCGAACTGCGCCCGGACCGCCTCGGTGTCAGCACCGAGCGGGCGCGCCAGGGCGGGAACACGACCCGGTGTCCGCGACAGCTTCGGGGCGATGCCCGGGACGAGCAGGGGTCGGTCGAGCCGATCGTCGTCCACGGCCACGATCATCTCGCGCGCGAGGACCTGCGGGTCGGCGGCGATGTCGGCGATGCTGTTGATCCGACTCACCGGGACCTGGCGCTCGCGCAGGAGCGCGACGACATCGCCCGCGGTCCTGGTTCTGGTCCAGTCCGCGATCACGGCGTCCAGGTCGGCGGCCCGTCGCACCCGCCCCTTGTTGGTCGCCAGGTCCGGGTCGTCGGCATAGTCCCCGCGGCCCATCGCCTGGAACAGCCCACGAAACAGGCCGGTCGTGTTCGCGGCGATGCAGACGAATGCACCATCCGAACACCGGAAGGCGTTCGTCGGCGCCGAGTTGTGGGCGATGTTGCCCGTTCGTTCGCGGATCATCCCAAGGTACCCGTACTCGGGGATGACCGACTCGAGCATGGTGATCAACGATTCGGTCAGTGCGACATCGACGACCTGTCCCCGCCCCGAGCGCTCGCGCTCGTGAAGCGCGATCAGGGCACCGACGAGGGCGTGCATCGATGCGATCGAGTCGCCGAGGCTCAGCCCCACCCGTGTCGGGGGCCCTTCGGGCTCTCCGGTGATGTAGCGGAGCCCTCCGGCCGCTTCGGCGATCGTGCCGAACCCGGGTTGCTCGCGGAAGGGGCCGGTCTGGCCATAGCCGGAGATCCGGACCACGACGAGTCGTGGACTTGCCTCGATGAGATCCTCGGGATCCAGGTTCCATCGCTCGAGCCGGCCAGGTCGGAAGTTCTCGATGAGCACGTCGCTCTCGAGCGCGAGTCGGCGAACGAACGCCTGGTCGACAGGATCGTGGAGGTCCGCCGCCACCGAGCGCTTGCCGCGCGACTGGACGAGGTGCCAGAGGGATTCGTCGCCGCCGGCGCTCTCACCCCATCCGCGAAGCGGATCACCGTACTCGGGGTGCTCGATCTTGATGACCTCGGCGCCGAAATCCGCGAACCACCGTCCGGCGAACGGCCCGGCGATGAGCGTGCCGAGTTCGAGGACCCGCACGTCGGACAGCGGGCCGGCCACGCGTTCACCGCTTCGTTCCGCATGGCTGGACATGGACCCAGATTATTGGACGGCGTTGTTCTGGGTCAAGACACCTCGGACGACCGGCCGGCGGTCCCCGACAGGACAGCATCGATCGCCGCGCGTGCGACGGCCGGTGGGACGTCCTCGTGCACCTCGGCCCCCGACTTCCCGACCAGGACCCATCGCAACTTCCCATCTCGACGCTTCTTGTCCGCCTCGATGTACGCGAGGACCTCTGGGACGGGAACGCTGATCGGTTCCTGGCCGAGGTCGAGCCGCTGGAGGAGACGGGTCGCGCGAGCGGCGACAGACCGAGGTGTGACGCCCATGCTGGTACCGATCTCGAGCGAGGTCCGCAGGCCATAGGCGACAGCCTCCCCGTGGCGCATCCGATACCCGGTCGCCGCCTCGAGGGCGTGGCTCAACGTATGGCCGAGGTTGAGGACGATCCGGATGTCGCCCGTATCCCGCTCGTCCTGGATGACCACCCGGCGCTTGGCCAGCGCGCAGCGCTCCACGAGCTCGAGCAGACCGGTCGCTTCCGACACCGTCCCATCAACGTCGAAGCCGGGCGCGTTCTCCAGGAGCGCGAGGATGCCCTCGTCGCTGACAAGGCCGTACTTGACCGCCTCGGCCAAGGCGGCACGTCGGTCGGCCTCCGGCTCGCCGCTCGTCAAGGCGATGTCGAGGATCGCCGCGGTGGCGTTGTGGAACGACCCGAGGAGGTTCCGACCGACGCCGGGGAGGTTGATCCCACCCTTGCCGCCGATCGCTGTGTCGATGAGGCCCTGCGTGGTGACGGGGACGACGATCAGCGGCACCCCCCGCAACCAGACCGCCGCGGAGAAGGTGGCCGCCTCGAGCACGGTCTCGTCACCGATCGCGATGAGTGGTTCCCCGCGCTCGAGTCCGAGGGCGGCCAACCGACGGAAGAGCGACTCCTGGTTCGCGAGCACCTTGGAGGGTTCGCCGTCCGGGAGCTCTTCGATGTCGACCGCGCAATCGCCGCTACGGGCCATGTCCACGGCCGCATCGGCATGTGCGCGGCTGCGCGGTGAGGTCACGACCACCCCACGGCGCACCGCCAGCCCGCCGAGCACGTGGGCGAGACTCCGTCGGAGGATGCCCTCGCCGAGCTCGATCGACCCGTCGTGGAGCACCGCACGGAGGACGAGCGTGCCGCTGTCGACCGGCTCGCTCAACACCGGATCGATCCGGTCGATCGTCGCCGCGATCGAGCCCGACCCGTCGATCCGGGTGCCGGCCGCGTAGTACGGCTCGTACTCGGTGAGGTGGCGCGACGTGTAGGACCAGAGATCACCACGAATCTCGAGCTCGGTCCGCCGGACGGCCCGCAGCCGCTCGACGAGCTGGTCGACGGGGACGTCGAGCCAGACCACGTGTCGGCCCCGGAAGAGCCGAGCTCGGAGCGCGGTGTCGGCGACGATCCGGTCCGCGGCGATCACCCGGCGCAGGGTCGGGCCGGCGTCTGGCTCACCGCCAAGGCGGGCGCCGGACACGACATCCGGTCGCTGCGCCGGATCGCCGGTGAGGTCGACGAACCGGGCGCCACGGCGTTCGGCCAGGGCTCTACCGACACCTCGGGCGCCACTGCCCGGCGCCCCGATCAAGACGGCTTCCATCGCTCACGTACTATGCCGCGCGGCCCGCCCTCGTGCGGTTCGCCTGCAAGTCGGCATCGCTCACGAAATCCTCTTGACCGCCAGTTGCGGTTCCGTAAGATAGGCCCGTGTCCTACTTTGTGGAACGGTTGCGACACAGCGGTGTCACCGATGAGCACGCGAGGATGGAGGCCCAGACATGAGCACACGGTTCACTCGGGTCACGGTCGCGCTGGCGGCAGTCCTACTGGTCGCCGGGTGCGCGACGGGGGCCGGCAGCCCATCGGCGCCGGCCTCCGAGTCCGCGTCGGTGGCTCCCGGGAGCGCTTCGCCGTCGGCGGCCGCGTCGCAGACCGCTGTCGAGCTCACCTTGGCGCACAGCTACCAGGATGCGCAGCCACAGCATGCCTGCGGCGCCAAGGTCATCGCCGACGAGGTCGCGGCGGCGGACGTCGGCACGACGATCACCATCTCCGGCGCTAGCCAGCTCGGTGGCGACGCCGACCGGATCACGTCGGTCGTGGCTGGCGACATCGACATGGACATCCAGGGTGCTTCCGCACTGAGCGCGTTGTACCCGCCGATGAGCGTCGTGGACGGGGCCTTCGTCTTTGACGACTCCGACCATCTCCATCGCTTCTTCACGTCCGAGGCGTCGCAGCCGCTCAAGGACGGGTTCCTGACGGCGACCGGCGTTCGGGTCCTGGGCGCCTGGTCCGCCGGGGCTCGACAGTTCACCGCGAACAAGGCGATCCGCACACCAGCGGACTTGGAGGGGCTTCGGATGCGGTTCCCGAATTCGCCCCAGTTCCTGATGAACGCCGCAGCGATGGGTGCCACTGCGGTCCCAGTCGCGTTCGAGGAGGTCTACCTCGCACTGCAGCAGGGCACGGTCGATGGGCAGGAGAACCCGATCAACAACATCGCGGCGAACAACTTCCAGGAAGTCCAGGATTTCATCAGCATGTCCAGTCACCAGCTGAACTCCAACCTGGTGGTCATCAACGAGGAGAAATGGGCGTCGATGAGCCCCGAGCAGCAGGCGGCCCTGCAGGCGGCGGTCGACAAGGCCGTGCTCGAGGTCCCCGGGTGCGACGAGGAGTTCGAGTCCACGACACTCGCGGACTGGAAAGCGAACAAGACGATCGAGATCGTCGAGGACGTCGACCGCGCGGCGTTCCAGACGAAGGCCGAGGCCTATCTCCGCGACAACTTCAACGCCGTGCAGATCCCGGTCCTGGAGGCGATCCGCTCGACGGCGCAGTAGCTCCTCCTCCGGCACCCGCGGCCGACCGGCCGCGGGTGCCACTCGCCAATCGGACATCCCGCCACCGCTAGCATTGGGACCGGCCCGATGCTGCCCTGAAAGGAGCTCCGCCGACGATGGTCCAGGAGGGACTGCCGGTCTCCGACGAGGCGACCGGCGCGGGTCCGGGGCTCGGTGCCGGCACCCAGGGCGAGCTGCTGCCGACCAGGGAGCCGTTGCGGACGATCTTCCGGTACATCGGCCTCGCCGAACAGGCGATCGCCGTGGCCTGCATGGTCGTGCTCTTCACCTTGGTGCTCCTGCAGGTCCTGCAGCGCTATCTGCCTGGCGGTGGCTGGGCATGGACCGGAGAGGTCGCTCAGCTCGCACTGGTCTGGCTGGCATTCATCCTGTCCGGCTACCTGATGGCCATCGACCGGCACATCACGATCCAGCTGGTGGACTACGTCCTGCCGCCACGGGCGCTGGGCGCGGTCAAGCTCCTCGTCCATCTCGTCGTGGGCGCGACGTGCCTGGCGATGGCCTATTCCATCTATGACCTCATCGCCAGTGACATCGGCCAGCGGACGCCGGCCGCTGAGATCCCGTTGGTCTGGATCTACGTCGTGCCGATGGTCGGGTTCGTCCTCACGCTGCTACGCGCTGCGCTGTGGATCGTCGTGGCCGATATCCCGCAGGTCCGCGGCCGCGGCCCAGCCGGAGCGGCAGCATGAGCCTCGCCCTGCTCCTGATCCTGATCCTTGGATTGTTCCTGCTGCGCGTGCCGATGGCGTTCGCGATCCTCGGACCGTGTCTGCTGTACCTCATCGGCGAGGGGTACTCGATGGGACTGGCATTCCGGCTCGCGATGGCCGGCATCGACAGCTGGCCACTCCTGGCGGTACCGCTGTTCATCCTCGTGGGGATCATCGCGACCCGGACCGAGATCGCTGATCGACTCTACGACGCTGCCGTGCTGCTCCTCGGCCCCCTCCGCGCCGGTCTGGCATACGTGAATGTCGGTGTCAGCCTGGGCTTCTCGTGGATGAGCGGCGCGGCACTGGCGGACGCCGCCGGCATCGGATCGATCGAGGTCGACCACATGCGACGAAAGGGCTACCCCGCCGAGTTCGCCGTAGGCCTGAGCGCCAGTTCGGCAATGATCAGCCCGATCATGCCGCCGAGCATCCCGGCCGTGGTCTTCGCCTCGGTGGCCGCGGTTTCCACGGGCGCGCTGTTCGCGGCAGCGGTGATCCCGGCGATCCTCATGACCACCGCCCTATGCGTCACGATCTGGGTCTGGGCACGGAACAAGACGCAATTCCAGGGCGAGCCGTACGACTGGGCGGCGGCCCGACGCGCCGTCCTGCGGGCCCTTCCGGCGATGGGCGCGCCGGTCCTTATCCTCGGCGGCATCCTCGGTGGATACTTCACCCCGACGGAGGCGGCCGGGGTCGGCGCCTTGTACATGCTCGTGCTCGCGGTGAGCTACCGGACGGTGTCGGGGCGCGACATGGTGCTGATCATGCGCGACACGTCGATCGTGACGGCCCAGATCATGATCATCATCGGTGCGTCGTCATTGCTCAGCTGGATCCTCGCCAAGGAGCAGGTGCCGCAGGCCGTCGCCGCGGGCCTGTTGGGCGTGACCGACAACCCGGCCGTCTTCCTGCTGATCATCAACGTCCTGTTGATCGGTCTCGGGATGATCCTCGAGCCAACTTCGGCGCTCCTCATCATCACGCCGATCCTGCTCCCAGTCGCGGTGGAGTTCGGGATCGATCCGCTGCAGTTCGGCTCGATCGTCATCTTCAACCTGATGATCGGGCTGCTCACGCCGCCGATGGGCGGTGTCGCGTTCGTGCTCAGCTCCGTCACCGGGATCCCGCTCGAACGCGTGTTCCGTGGGGCCTTGTACTACTTCCCGGCGCTCTTGATCACGCTCCTGATCATCACGTACGTGCCGGTCGTGACCCTGTGGCTGCCGGGGGCGCTCGGCCTGACCTGACGTCGATGCTCAGCCCCGGCGCAGGAGGCTCGTGACCTCGGCCGCGCAGGCCTGGACGGGTGCGCGCATCTCCTCGAGTCGATCCGTCGTGAGCCGGGTGGTGGGTCCCGAGATGCAGAGCGCGGCCACGACGCGGCCTGTCGAGTCGGTCACCGGCGCAGCGACGGCCGCGACGCCGTTCTCGCGTTCACCGACCGACGTCGCCCATCGTTCGGCGCGGACGACATCGAGCTGTCGAGCCAGGTCCGGACCCGGGGCATTCGGAAGGCGCTCGACATCCGCTTCCGCGCGCTGCAGCTCCTGTCGCTGGATGTCGTCCTCGGCGAAGGCCAGCAGGACCTTGCCGGCTGCGCCTGCTCGGAGCGGCAACGGTCGACCGAGCTGGATGAACGGGCGGAGCTCGTGCCGCGCCTCGACGGCCGCGATGCAGATCCGGGTGTCCTCGTCGCGCACGTAGAGGTGGACGCTCTCGCCGAGCTCATCGCGGAGTCGCCGCATCGTCGGTTCGGCGATCGCCCGCAGGTCGAACGTCTCGGCGGCCGCCTCACCCCAATAGAGGAGCCGCGGTCCGAGCGAATAGCGGCCGTCCTCGGTCCGGCGCACGATCCCGAGGGCGGCCAGCTCGCTGAGCAACCGATGGGTCGACGACTTGGGCATCGCGAGCGCCGATCGCACGTGCGCCAGGGTGACCGGTTCGCCCGCCTGGCCCAGGCAGTCGATGAGGTCGCTCGCTTTCTCCAGGACCGACATGGGATGGCCTCCCGCCGAAGGATCGCTCCAAGCCTAGTCGACAGGTGTGCCGTAGAACTCGCCGAACAGCTCCTGTTCGGTCGGCCGGTCGGCGGGGATCGGCCGACTCACCCACGTCGTATTCATGTAGTGCTTGAGGTGCACGTTCTCCGAGGTGATGTTGCCGCCCCACGTCCCGCATCCCAGGCTGGAGGTCATGGGCATCCCGTTGTCGAATGCCCCGGCATTCGCCTTCGACTGCGGCTGGCGGACCATGATGCGACTGACCGGTGCCACCTGCGCGAGGCGGTCGATGTGGTCGTCGTCGAAGGAGTAGATGCCGCATGAGTGACCCTTGCCCCCGACCTCGAAGATCGCCCGGACCATGTCGAGTGCGTCGTCGAAGGTGGCATACCGAAACATCGACAGGACGACGCTGAGCTTCTCCGAGCTGAACACGTTGTGGCGACCGATCTCGGTCTGCTCGACGACGAAGAAGGTCCGGTCGGACGCGATCTCGAACCCGGCGCGCTGGGCGATGACCTGGGCCGAGATCGCGATCGTGTCGGGCGTGCGGTGCCCCGCGTCGTCCCACAGCAACGCCCGAAGGCGTTCGGTCTCGTCGGCCGAGGTCACGTGACCCCCCTCGGCCACGAGTCGGTCGCGGAGCGACACGTAGACCCTGTCGTCGACGAGCAGGTTGCCGTCCGCGGAGCACCCCGAACCGTAGTCCGAGGTCTTGCTCAGTCGCGTGTTGCGGGCCGCCTCGACGACATCGGCCGTCTCGTCGATGACCATCGTCGAATTGCCGGCACCGACACCGTAGGCCGGCGTGCCTGAGCTGTAGGCGGCCTTGACCATGTCGCGTCCGCCCGTCGCCTGGACGAGGTCGGCGCGGGTCATCAGGTACTGGGCGGCCGGGATGCTCGGCCGCGCGAGGCATTGGAGGAGGTCGGCTGGAGCGCCTTCGCGCGCAAGCGTGCGGCGCATGATCTCCACCGTCTCCCACGTGGTCCGCTTGCTCCGCGGATGCGGCGAGAAGATCACGGCGTCGCGACACTTGATGGCGAACATCCCGACACCAGGTGGGGTGAGCTCCGGGTTCGTCGTCGGCACGAGCGACGCGACGAGGCCGACCGGCTTGGCGTACTTGGCGATGCCCTTCTCGGGCATGGTCTCGATCACGCCGACGCTCGGTTGGCGCAGGACATCACGGAGGATGCCCATGACCTTGAAGCGCTTGTTGATCCGGCTCGCCGGGTCACCGATGCCGCTCTCATCGACGCCCATCTGCGCCAGCCGGGCGAACGTCGTCTCGTTGGCGACCGCCCAAGCGACGGCCTGGCAGAGCCGATCGACCTGCTCCTGGGTCGCTCCCTCGAAGGTGCGGAGCGCGGCACGCGCGCGATCCACCAGCTCATCGACGTGCGCGGTCTCTTCCGGCGTGATCGGTCGCGTTCCCATCCAGACAAACTCCGCGATCTCGGCCCGTAGGCGGGTGCGCGCCGCCTCGGTGGTCCCACTATCATGTACAGCGGACCGTATTACGGAACCCGTTCGATCGTAGAGGCGGCTTCGACCGAGTGTCAACCATCCGCCGACCACGCACACTTGACACGGCTCGGGCGAGCCCCATACGTTCCTATTGTACGGACGCGGTCCCGAAATACGGGACGCAAGGAGGAGCCGAATGCGGGTGACGGCAGCCGACCACATCGCGAGCTTCCTGGCGGATCGCGGTGTCGAGGTGATCTTCGGTCTGTGCGGACATACCAACATCTCCCTGCTTGCGGCGCTCGAGCGTGCCGGAGCCCCGCGGTTCGTGACGACGCGGCACGAGCAGGTCGCCGCCCACGCGGCCGATGGGTATGCGCGAGCGTCAGGCAAGCCAGGTGTCGTGCTCCTCCATGTCGGGCCGGGCATGACCAACGCCGTGACCGGCGTCGCGACGGCCTCGTTCGATTCCGTCCCGCTCATCGTCATCGCCGGCGACGTCCCGTCCTATTACGAGGGGCGAGGACCCCACCAGGAGGTCAACCTCCGTCGCGACGCCGACCAGGTCTCGATCTACGAGCCGTTCGTGAAGCGGGCATGGCGCGTCCGCCGCGCCGACCAGCTGCCTCGGACGATGGCCCGCGCCTGGGACCTCGCGGTCGCCGGCCGACCGGGGCCGGTGCTGGTGTCCATCCCGATGGACATCCTGGGCGAGGCCCTGGATGCGCCGGTCTGGGCAGCCTCGCCGGTCGAGCGGCCGGCCCTGTCCACGGCGACCGCGTCGGCGATCGCGACCGAGCTGCGGATCGCCCAGCGACCGCTGCTGCTCGCAGGCGGCGGGACGCGCCGGGCGACCGCCCAAGTCGCGAGACTCGCGAAGACGGTGGGCCTGCCAGTGGCGCACACGCTCATGGGCACCGGCGTGCTGCCGCCGGATCACCCGCAGCTGGTCGGCATCGTCGGGTTCTGGGGGTCGCCGGCCGCGAACCGGTTGGCGGCCGAGGCCGACGTGATCCTCGCCGTCGGGACCCGCTTCCCCGAGACCGACAGCAGCAGCTGGGAGCCGGGGGTGACCTTCAACGTCCCGCCGACCCGCCTCATCCACGTCGACATCGACCCCCACGAGCCGGGCCGGAACTACCCGACGACCATCGCCGCCACGGCCGAGGCCGGCCAGGCGCTCGAGGCGATCCTCGAGGCGTACGGACAGCCGACGCCCGATCGAGGCTTCGACTGGACGGGCCTGCGCAGCGAGCGCGAGACGTTCCTGGGTCCGAGCCGGGCCAACGCCACCTCGTCCGACTTCCCGCTCCTGCCCGAGCGGATCCTGGCCGATCTCCGAATCGCGATCCCGGACGCCATCCTGGTCACGGACGTCGGCTGGAACAAGAACGGGGTCGCGCAGCAGTATCCGGTCGACACGCCCGACTCGTTCCTGACGCCGGGGGGCTTCTCGACGATGGGCTTCGGCCCGTCCGCCGTCCTCGGCGTGGCCGCGTCCGGCGTCGACCGCCCGGCGGTCGCGCTGGTCGGCGATGGTGCCTTCGGCTCGAACCCGAACGTCGTGGCGACGGCGGTCGAGATGGGCATCGCACCGCTCTGGGTGGTCATGAACAACGCGGCATTCGGGACCATCGCCGGCCTGGAGCGCAAGCACTACGGCAGCGGCTTCGGGTGCGAGTTCCTGGCAGACGGCGCCCCGTACTCGCCTGACTTCGCGGCGATCGCCCGGGCCTGTGGAGCCGATGGCCTGCGGGTCGCGGACGCGGACGCGCTTCTCCCGGCACTCCAGGCCGCACGTGCCTCGGGCCGCCCGACGGTCATCGACGTGCCGATGCGCAATACGCCGGTCATGACGCCTGGCGCGTGGGATATCGAGCGCATCTACCACGCGGCGGATCCGGCGGCGGGATCCAGATGACGAAGGCCCACGAAGGAGCGGGAGCGGGCCAGACGGCTCGCGCCGCGGCGTGGTCCAGCGCGATCACCGCGACCACCGATGAGCGAGTGTTCATCCGTGGCACCGCGCTCGATGCGGCCATCGGCCGGACGTCGTTCCCCTCGATGCTCCTCCTCCTGTGGCGCGGCGACACGCCATCCGAGGCCGAAGCCGACCTGATGGGCGCATGCCTGGTGGCGGCGATCGACCATGGCCCGCTCGCTCCATCCGCGCTCGTCGCGCGCACGATCGCGTCCACGCGGGCGACCCCGATGAGCGCTTTGGCAGGCGGGATCCTGTCATTCGGCGAGCTCCACGGCGCGGTCGTCGCACGAGCGATGCGGATCCTCGCAGCTGCCCCGGCCGACGGTGAGCTCGAGGACTGGGCAGATGTCGTGTTCGAGACGGAACGTGCCGCCGGTCGCCGGCTGCCGGGCATCGGCCATCGGTGGCATACCGATGACCGGCGAGCCGAGGCGTTGCTCGACGTCGCCGCCGGGCTCGCGGAGCGGAGGCACCTGGCGGCGGTCCGGGCGCTCGCGGCCCGGGTCGGCCGGCACGTGGGGCATCCGGTCGCCGTGAACATCGATGGGGCTCTGGCGGTCTCGCTCACCGCGCTTCGACTTGACCCGGAGTACGGCGACTTCGTGTTCGCGATCGCTCGCAGCTTCGGTCTCGCCGCCCATATCGTCGAGGAGCGCGACCGCGAGCGACCGATGCGACTCATCGACCCGACAGCCGCGTTCTATGACGGGGTTCCCGTTCCCGACAGCCTCGCCCAGGAGACGGATCGATGAAGGTACGGTTGATCTCGCCATTCGATGATGCCGAGCAGATCTGGATCGGCCTCGATGAGCCAGGCAGGCGGCGGAAGGTCTTCCGTTTCGTGTCGCCCGATACGGGCTCCGAGGAATTCATGGCCGGGATCACGATCTTCGAGCCGGGCGAGGCGAGCTCCTACCACGTCCACCCGGAGTCGGAGGAGATCAACCTCGCGTTGAGTGGCTCGGGGCTCGTCGTCTCCGAGGGCGAAGAGGCGGCGTTCGGCCCCGGGCACGCGATGTGGGTCCCGAAGGGTGTCTACCACCAGCACAAGAACACCGGCGGCGAGCCACTCAGGCTGCTCTGGGTGTACACCCCGCAGGCCGAGCTACCGAGCACCTAATCGCGCTCCGGGGGGTTGGCCCGCGCTGTTAACAGGTCCTTCAGACTTGGCGGGTGTCTCGTCGCCGCCGAGTCCTGAGCGCGCTCCAGTTCTTTCCCCGGGGCGGCTCCTCGCATGTCGCCCGCGCGCTCGCGCTCGAGCTCCCGTCATTCGGTTGGGACGTCACGGTCGTCTCGGGCTCGCGGACCGACCTCGGGGCGTTCGGCGACGCCGCTCGCTTCTACGCCGACCTCGACATCCACCCCGTGTCCTTCGACGCAGCGCTCGCGTCGCCGTATCCGTTCGATCCGCCACCGGGGGCCGCGCCCCTCCAACCGTCCTACGAGGACCGACCGGGCGCTCCGGACCGCGTGTTCGCCGCGCTCGACGACGACGCCTACGAGCGACAGGTGACGGCATGGGCGCGTGCGCTGGCCGACGCCGGCGCCGCCGATGCCGACGCGCTGCACCTCCACCACCTCACCCCGATCCACGAGGCGGCAGCGCGCGTCGCGCCGGACGTGCCGGTCATCGGTCACCTGCACGGCACCGAGCTGCTCATGCTCGAGGAGATCGCGGGCGGACCGCCGCCGGGCTGGCCCCATGCTGCGGCCTGGGCCCGGCGGATGCGCGACTGGGCGCACAGGTGCGAACGGCTCGTCGTGCTATCGCCATCGGAGATCGCGCGCGCCGACGCTGTGCTCGGCCTCGGCGCGAGCCGACTGGTCGTGCTGCCCAATGGGTTCGACCCGCGTGTCTTCGTCCGTCACGAGATCGATCGCGCGACGCTATGGCGAGATGCGCTCGTCGAGGCGCCGCGCGGCTGGCGCGCGGACCATCGCCCCGGCAGCGTGGGCTACCGCCCCGAGGACCTCTCGCCGATCGTCGACGGCGCGGTGATCCTCACCGTCAGCCGATTCACCGCGGTCAAGCGGCTGCCGCTGCTCATCGAGGCCTTCGCGCACGCCCGTGACCGGGCGCGGGGTCCCGCCGGTCTCGTGATCGTCGGCGGCCATCCGGGCGAGTGGGAGGGGGAGCACCCGGCCGACACGGTCGACCGGCTCGGCGTGAGCGGCGTCTTCCTGGCCGGCTGGTACGACCACTTCGAGGTGCCGACGTTCCTGTCGGTCGCCGACGTGTTCGCGCTGGCCTCCGTTCGCGAGCAGTTCGGCCTCGTGCTCGTCGAGGCGATGGCGTGCGGAGTTCCGCCGATCGCCGTCGACCGTTTTGGTCCTGGCGAGATCATCGCCGACGGAGAGACGGGCTGGCTCGTCGAGCCCGACGACGTCGGCGACCTGGCCGCCGCGCTGCTCGAGGCGATCGATGACCCCGCCGAACGAGCGCGCCGCGGCGCCCGCGGGCACGCCGTCGCGGTCGAGCGCTATGGCTGGCCCTCGATCGCCAAGCGCTTCGCCGCCGTGCTCAACGGGGCCGTCATCGATCGGTCACGCTGAGGGCCGTGGCTCGAGGATGACGACCGCGGTCTCCCGCGGTCGTCGCGCTGCCCAGCTCGCGAGGGACTCCTCGCCGTCGTACTCCGCCCACCGGGCCCACAGGCGGGGCCGTTCATCCGGAGTCGCGGCGCGTCCTCGAACAGCGCGCGGCCCATCGGCCAGCTCGACCGTGGTGTCGGGGTTCGCCTGGAGGTTGAGCCACCACGCCGGCTCGGGTGCACCCCAGCCGTTCATCGCCATGGTGACCAGGTTCGGACCGTCCTCGTAGTAGCCGAGGATGGCATGCCGCTCTGTGCCCGAGCGGCGCCCGGTCGTGGTGAGGCGCATCATCCCCCACCCCTTGGGCGTCGGTCGGCGAAGCCCGAACCTGCCGCCCGTCACGGAGTAGATGGCGCGATGGATCGTCCAAGCGGTGCGGATGACCCAGCGCGGCGGGAGTCGCGCCGGGCGACCGCGATCTGTGGTGGTCGGCGTGGTCATTTCGTGCCTCCTTCGGGTGACTCATATCGAAAGACGTCGTCGAGCGTCACGCCGAACGCGTGGGCGATCTGGAACGCCATCTCCAGGGACGGCGAGTAGCGACCCTGCTCGATGGCGATGATCGTCTGGCGCGTGACCCCGACCCGCTGGGCAAGCTCGGCCTGGGTCATCTCGCCGGCCTCGAACCGCAGGCGCCGGATCTGGTTGCTGACCCTCGTGGGCCTGCCCATCGGCCTAGAAGCCTCGTCGATACGCGACGAGCTTGACGACCGCCCCGACGACCGCGGACACGACGAACGCGAGGTAGATCGCGTTCGCGATCCAGAAGTAGTCGAACTCCGCCAGCGTCAAGACGAACGGCAGGACCATGCCGACGCCGAGCACCGTGCCGGCGAAGTACTCGCCGAAGCGACCGATGTCACGGTCGCGGACGTCCGCCTCGTGGCGTTCCTCGTGACCCGCCATCTCGGCCGCGATGCCACCGGCGATCTCGACCACGATGCGACCGACGATGGCGAGCGCGATGCCGATGCCGATCGACCACAGCATCGTCGGCACGTAGTCGATGTCAGCCGGCGCGGTCTGCCCGAGCTGCCCGAGGATGATGACGAGGTATGCGGCGTAGGTGACGACGATGGCGACGACGTAGACCCATTGGCCCCTCTCCTCGCTGGACATGCATCCGCTCCGATGTAAAGAGTGTTTGACATCGGCGAATGTACTGTGTGACTGACATCATGTCAAGGATGCTTTACACGACCCTGCGTCGGCCCCCTGGCTCGACGACGAGGTAGTCAGCCAGGGGCGGCCCGGCGCAGGCGCTCGAGCTCGCGCCGCAGTCGCTTGCTCGGACGACCCTCCCCACGGATGAGGACGATCTCCGGCCCGGCCTCTCGCACGACCGGCGGGCTGTGGTCGACGTAGCAGGTCACCGCGACCGGGGCCCCGACACGCGACTCGATCGGCCTCACGACCTCGACGACGCGCGCGCGATCCGCGATGCGGGCCTCCACCCGATCGCCTGCACGAAGCTTTGTCGACGGCTTCGCCGGAGATCCATTCACGAGGACATGGCCGGCCTCGCATAATCGGGTCGCAAGGGGGCGAGTCTTCACGAGGCGGACGGCACACAGCCAGCGATCGATGCGCGTCTCGTCGGTCGTCCTGGGATGAGTCACGCCAGGTCACCGGCGGGGACGAGCCTGAAGAGGCGGCGTTGGCCGTCGAGCCCTTTCAGCTCATGCGTGCCGGCATCCTCGAGGGTCAGCCCGGAGCCCTCGAGGAGGTCCTTGGTCGTCCAGGAGACAAGCACCTCGCTCGCCGTGGCGAACGACATGACTCTCGCCGCTGCGTGGACGGCGACGCCCCGAGCGTTGGGCCCGTTGATCTCGACCTCGCCCGTGTGGAGGCCGACCCGGATCGCCAAGCCCGCCCTTCGAGCGGAGCGCGTCATGGCGAGGCCACAGCGGACGGCACGGGTGGCGCCATCAAAGACCGCGAGGAACCCGTCCCCGGTCGTGGCGATCTCGCGCCCGCGGAACAGGTTGAGGTCCTCGCGCAGCAGACGATTGTGTGTCGCCAACAGGTCCCGCCATTCCGCGTCACCCACCCGCTGCAGGATCGCCGTCGAGTCGACGATGTCGGTGAACAGGACGGTCGCCAGTATCCGCTCGCCAGGGCCTTCGGGCGACACGCCGAACTCCCGGGCGCTGGTCCACTCGAGCGTCACCCATGGCTCGTCGCCGACGACCCAGGCGTCGTGTCCCGAGGGGATCTCATAGACGGAGTCGGGCAGGATGTCGAGCTCCTGGCCGTCGTCCGTCACGACGTGCATGAAGCCGGAGATCGAGTAGCCGAGGTGATGCAGCTCGCACGTTGGCGTGCCCGCGATCTGTGGCATGGCCGTCGTCCATCGCCAGCCGGGCTCGTAGACGGCACGTCCAACGACGGCCTCGTCGAGCTTGAGCACCGTAGCGCTGCCGTGAGGAAAGGTCCGCATCTCATCGGGCGTGGTGAACGGACGAGACTGCAGACGTGGCATCGCTTCAGCGTCGAACGGCAACGAGGTGCCACGAGCCGGGGACACCCTTCAGATCGTGCGTACCGCGATCATCGAAGTCCAGTCCCGACCCCACGACGAGGTCCTTGACGGTGCTCGAGACGAGGATCTCGCTGGCCCCGGCCTTGGCCGAGACCCTTGCAGCGATGTGGACCGCGAGGCCGGCGATGTCGTCCGCCACGACCTCGATCTCGCCCACGTGGAGCCCGGCACGGATCTCGAGCCCGAGATCCATGACCTCGTCGCGGATCGCCGCGGCACAGCGGATCGCCCGGGCCGGGCCATCGAACGTGGCCAAGAAGCCGTCGCCTGTGACCTTGACCTCGGTCCCGCCGAACCGCTCGAGCTGGTGCCGGACGATCCGGTTGTGGTCCGCCAGCAGCCGCTGCCACCGGGTGTCACCCAGCTCGGCCGCCAGCTGTGTCGACCCGACGATGTCGGTGAACATCACGGTCGCGAGCACCCGGCGTGGATCGGGCACCGGTCGAACGCCCGTCACGAAATCCTGGATCTCGTCGACGATCGCGTCCTGATCGCCTGCCCAGATGAGGTTGTCGGCGCCGGGCAGCTCGACGTACTTGGCACCCGGGATGTGCTCGGCGAGATACCGCCCGTGCGCGACGCTGAAGCCCATGGCCGCCTCGCGATGGATGACGAGCGTCGGGACACGGATCGCAGGCAGGACGTCGCGCACGTCGCTCTCGTAGATGAGGCGGACGATCGCCTTGGTGCTGCCGGGCGTCGCCGCGCCACGCTCGTATCTCGCCCACGAGCGGCGGATCCGCTCATCGCCGGCGACAGACGGCGCGAACAGGTCGATCATGACCCCGCGGCCGGTGTCGCCCTCCGCAACCTCGAGGGCGGGCATCAGCTCAGCGATCGGCGCCCCGATGGGGAAGTCGGGCGCCTCGAGGAACCGCGCGAAGCAATCGACGAGGATCAGGCTCGAGACCCGCTCGGGATGCGCTGCCGCGAAGGGCATCGCGAGGATCCCACCGCCGATGTTCGTGATCAGCGCCGCCCGCTCGGACCCGACCGTGTCCAGCACTGCCGGGATGTCGGCCATGAACTCCTCGAGGGTCGGCAGCGACGAGGTCGGGATCGGGTCGGACAAGCCCGTCCCCCGCTTGTCGAACATGATCAGCCGGCCGAATGTCGCCAGGCGCTCACGGAGCGCTGCCAGCGGCGGCACGTCCCACTGGGCATCGAGATTGCCGAACCACTGGTCGAGCAGCAGGATGTCCGGCGGTCCGTCACCCATCACCTGATACGCAAGATGGAGGTCGCCAAGTCGGGCGTATCGCGTTTCCGGAAGCATCTCCCGCAAGGGTAGCGACGCGCGACGAACGTGGAGGCCCGAGGGGGCCGCCTTCTGCGCAACACTCGAGCGGCCGACGGCTGTCCACCTGGCCGAACGGCATTCGTAGGGAGATGAGAGGCTGGACGAGCCAGCCAACCCGAGGAGCGCCCTATGAGCGATTTCGCGATCGCGACAACCGGCCTCAGCAAGCAGTACCGGGGCGGTGTGTTGGCGGTCGACCAAGTCGACCTGCGCGTCGCGCGTGGCGAGATCTACGGATTCCTCGGTCTCAACGGAGCCGGCAAGTCAACGACGATCCGAATGCTGCTCGGGATGATCCGACCGACGGCGGGGCATGCCGAGCTGTTCGGCGAACGTGTACGCAGCGGAGCGACGGACCTGTGGCGGCGTGTCGGTTACCTCGTCGAGTCGGCGACGGCCTACCAGGAACTCACCGTTCGAGAGAACCTCGACATCGCCCGCCGCTTGGCCGGGATGCCCGACGCGTCCGGTGTGGATCGAGTCATCGAGCGGCTGGCACTTGACCCGTACGCGGATCGACGAGCCGGCACGCTTTCGCTCGGCAATCTGCAGCGACTGGCCATTGCGCGTGGGCTGCTGCCGTCACCGGAGCTGCTCGTCCTCGATGAGCCAGCCAATGGGCTGGATCCCGCCGGAGTCATCGAGATCCGCGAGCTGCTCCGCAGCCTCGCGGCCGACCAAGGCGTCACGGTCTTCATGTCCAGCCACATCCTCGGTGAGGTCGATCGGCTGGCGACGAGGGTCGGGATCGTCCATCGAGGCCGGCTGCTGGAGGAACTGGACCACGATGCCCTTGAGGCACATCGTGATCTCAGGCTCGAGGTGGAGGGCCGGGACCTCGAGCGTGCCGGCGAAGCATTGCGCGGAGCGGGCTACTCGCCGCGGTGGCGTGCGGCCACCGACGGAGCTGTCGTCCTCGAGCTACGCGAGACCCGCGCCCTGGAAGCACCCGACGACGTCGCGATCCTGCTGGTCGCCGCGGGGACGCCGCCGACTCGCCTCGCGGTCGCTCGCGAGTCGCTCGAGGATCACTTCATCCGGTTGACTACCGGCCACGGCGGCGAACTGTCGTGAGCGGTCTCGTCGCCGCCCTGCGGACCGAGATGCTCAAGGCGCGGCGCTCGCGCGTCCCGTGGGGCGTTGCCATCGGCTTCTCGTTCGCGCCACTGGTCATGGGTCTGTTCATGGCTATCCTCAAGGACCCCGAGCGAGCCAGAACGCTGGGGCTGCTTGGCGCGAAGGCGCAGCTCACCGCGAGGACAGCCGATTGGCCCACCTACCTCAACCTGCTGGGCCAGGCGGTAGCGGTCGGTGGAGCGGTCCTGTTCGCCTTCCTGACAGCCTGGGTCTTCGGACGCGAGTTCGCGGACAAGACCGTTCGTGGGTTGCTCGCAAACCCGACCTCGCGGAGCACGATCGTCCTAGCGAAGTCAGTAGTGGTGACGATCTGGGGTGTCGTTATCACGGCCTGGGTCCTTGCACTCGGCTTCGTGATCGGTGGCCTTCTTGATCTTCCGGGTTGGTCACCGACCGAGGGACCGGCGACGGCGGTGGGCATCGCGCTGGCCGCAGTCTTGACGGTGGCCCTGCTCGGTTGGGCCGCGTTCTTCGCCAGCGTCGGACGTGGCTACATCGCGCCCCTCGCATGGACGGTCGGGATGGTCGCTCTTTCACAGATCCTGACCGTCCTCGGTTGGGGGGCGTGGTTTCCCTGGGCGATACCGGCATTGCTCAGTGGAGCCGGTGGCGCAGCAGTGGAGCCGGTTGCCCCGGCTGGGGTGTTCGTGCTCCTCGTCGTCGCAACAGCCGGAGTCCTCGTGACGATCGCCTGGTGGGGCCGCGCCGATCAGACCGGATGAGTAGTGGAGGAAGAGACGGTCTCGGCCTCATCGGACTTTCGCGTCGGCGCTTGACATTGGACCGACTCCAAGGTCTACGTTTGGAGACATGGCAGCGACACCTCGGACTGGCTTCCTGGTCCTCGCCGATCTGACTGGCTACACCGCGTACCTGTCCGGGAGCGAGATCGAGCACGCGCCGGCCATCGCTGGCGACCTGCTGGAGACGATCGTCGGCCGGCTGGAGCCGCCATTCCGACTGGTCAAGTTCGAGGGTGACGCCGCGTTCCTGTTCGTCGAGGACGGCCGCGCCGACGGGTCGCTACTGCTCGACGCGATCGAAGCCGCTTACCTCGCCTTCCGCCGCCGCCTGCGGAGCATCGACCAGGCGACGACCTGTGACTGCAACTCCTGTCGGCTGGCGCCGAGGCTCGACCTCAAGGTGTTCGTCCACCACGGGAGCTTCGTCTGGAGTCGCATCGCTGGGCGCGACGAGCTGGCGGGTTCCGACGTCATCGTCGCCCATCGCTTGCTGAAGGGCGCAGGCGCCGCCGAGGCCCGAGCCAACGGCTTCGCACTGTTCACGGCCGCCGCCGTTGACGCTCTTGGTCTCGATGCCGATGCCCTGCAGCTCCGGGCGGGTGCAGAAGACATCGAGCACCTCGGCCGGGTCGACACGTTCACGTTGGACCTCGAGGCACGCTGGCAGGACGAAAGCACCATCCGCCGGCTCGACATCGCCGACTCCGATCTCGCCTTCGACATCGAGGCATCCTTCGCCGCCGACCCATCGGTGATCTGGGCGCACCTGACGTCGCCCGCCCTCCGAACGAGGTGGGAGGGCCCGATCACCATCGCGGAGACATCCGCCGGCGGGCGCCGCGGCGTCGGGACCACGGCTCAGTGCGTGACCGGACGGCTGGCGACCCTGGAAGAGATCGTCGACTGGCAGCCGTACGACCGGGTGGCGTGGCGCCTGTCCGTGCCGGGAGTAGGCCCCGTCGCGGCGACCGCGGACCTTGAGCCGACCGACGGCGGTACCCGTCTCCGACTTCGCTGGGCGTTACGAGGGTGCTGCGGCCGCGGATGCCGCTGCGGTCCGACGGATGCAGGGGGAGAAGGAGGCCGCCTACGGGCGACTTGCAACGGTCGTCGCCGGCGCGCTGCCGGTCGTCGAGCAGAAGGAGGCTCGGGCATGAGCGGATCCGTCGCCGAACAGGTTATCGAGCGGTCTGCGCAGGTCGTCTGGGCATACGCCGCCGACATCCTCCGCCATGCGGAGTGGATGACCGTCACCGACGCGCGGATCGTGCAGGGAGATGGGACGCAGGTGGGGGCGCGTGGACGCGAACGTGTGCGATTCGGCCCGTTCGGGTGGGACGGCGAGTTCGAGGTGTCCGAGGCAGAGCCGGGGCGTCGGATCGCCTGGAAATCTGTCCAAGGGGTCCCATTCGATCTCACGGTCACGCTGGACCTCGAGGCCATTGGCCCAGCGTCGACCAAGGCGCGCTACGGGGCGGACATCCGACTGCACGGGCTGTGGCGGCTGCTATCGCCGATGGTTGCGATGGAGGCCAAGGCTGGGCCGGCGCGCGAACTCTCGCGGCTCAAGGCGCAGGTCGAGTCGGCTCCGGCCATGGCTCCGGCGACGTCATGACGAGCCTCGCCGAGTTCCCGATCAGCGCCCGGGCCGCAGCGAACGATCTCGAGCGGGCGCGCCGTTGGTACGAGGACCGGCTAGGACTCCTCCCTGAGCACCAGGATCCGGGTGGCGCGTGGTACCGCTTCGCCGGCGAGACCTGGTTGTACCTGTACGCCACGGCGTCAGCGGGGACCGCCAAGAACACGATCGCGGGCTGGGAGGTCAAGGACATCGAAACGGTGATGGCCGAACTGCGCGAACGTGGCGTGATCTTCGAGGAGTTCGATCTCGGAGATGTGCAGATGGTCGATGGGTTGGCCGACTTCGGCATGGCCAAGGCGGCGTGGTTCAAGGACAGCGAGGGCAACACGTACGAGCTGACTGAAGTCCGCCAGCATCCTTGACTTCCGAGTCACTCCAAGGTTTGCTGGCCGCATGAGGATCGGCGAAATCGCTGAAGCCGTGGGCGTCTCGACCGACACCGTGCGCTTCTATGAACGCTCCGGCCGGTTGCCTCGGGCCAGCCGGCGGGACAACGCATACCGGGAGTACGGACCGGCAGATGTCGAGCACCTGCGCTTGATCATCGACCTGCGGCGCTTGGATCTCCCGCTCGAGGACGCCGCCAGGATCGCTGGCTGGTGTCATTCAGGGCACTGCGGGGATTCGACCGCCGAGCTACCGCGGATGATCGAGGCGCGACGCGCCGAGATCGCCGACCGGATCGCCGGCCTTCACGCCCTTGACGCGAAGTTGGCCGGACTGCAGGGACACCTCGAGCGACCCCGCCGGTCGCTCGCGGTCATCGACGGTCCCTGCTGTGACGCGGCGGACGCTGTCGCCGGAGCGGCTGAGGGCGGCTGCGCGTGCTGTTCGTCGGAGCCTACCGTCGCCAGACGATGAGGTAGGTGCGGTCGGGGTCGAGCGGCACGGCCCGACAGAACCCAACCTCATGACGCCCAAGTGACTGTCCGCGTCGAATCGGCCTCGATTCGGAGGACCGTCACGCGGCAGATGATCGTTCCCGGCCGCCGCCGATCGACGTCATGACCGCCCTTCGCTCGCGCCCAGGGTGACGAGAAGCTCGTCCAGTTGCTCGAACGTCTCTCCCATCGCATCCGCCGCCCCGGTGCCGGCAGCGTCGAGCGCTTCCTTCGAGGGATAGAGCTCGTGCATGACCAGCAACGTCTTGCCGCCTTCTTCCGCGAAGGTCACGGTCGTGACGGAACCCTCGTCACTTTCCTCATTGGTCCAGACGAGGCGCGAGTGCGGTGTTACTTCCTTGTACGTGCCGAAGAACGCCGCCTGTGAGTCCCCGAGTGCGAACTCCAAACGGTACGTGCCCCCGACACGAACATCCATCTCGCAGGAAAGCAGGGACATTCCCAGCGACTTCGGCACCCACCACTGCCTGAACAGCTCGGGCTTGGTCCACGCCTCGAACACGAGGCGCGCCGGGCCGTTGAACGTTCGCGTGACGACGAGCTCACGCTCGGACTTCCGCTCCACCGTCGTGACGGTTCTTCATGGCGGTGGGCTCACTCTCTCTCGTTGCGTCCATCGACCTTCTCCTTCCGTTTCAGTTCCTCGACGACCTTGTCCAGCTCGTCGAAGCGTGCGTCCCAGAGCTGGCGGTGCCGCTCGATCCATGCCGTCTCGTCTTCGAGTCGGCGCGGGCCGAGCCGGCAGGTCCGCACGCGCCCGACCTTCTCCGTGGTGACGAGCTCGGCCTGCTCCAGGACGCCGACGTGCTTCCTCATGCCCGTGAGGGTCATGTGGAACGTCTGGGCCAGGTCCGTGATCGAAGCGTCGGCACGTCCGAGCTGCTCCAGAACGCCGCGTCGGGTGGCGTCCGAGAGCGCCGCGAAGGAGGCATCGAGTGGCCCGCTCGTATACTGAACCATGTGGTTCACTATACGCCCACGATCCAGCGAATGCAAGGGCCTCCAACGACAGTGGGTCGGGGGAACGATCGGAGCGTTGCTCGACGATCAGGTAGGTTTGGTCGGGGCGAGAGGATTTGAACCTCCGACTTCATCGTCCCGAACGATGCGCGCTACCAGGCTGCGCCACGCCCCGACCGAGGTGCTCGTTTCACAGAGCCTGCGGATGATAGCACATCGCCCGCGGAGACGGACTCAGGGAGCGGGCGTCAGCCAGACCGGGTAGTCGCGGATGTCCTGCGGGCTGCCGTCCTTGGCCGACCCGTAGTACACGCGCAGCGTGCCCCACTGCGCCCGCGGCACGTCGTAACGCACCCGCACGTCGAACGTGCCACGCGGCTCGCAGCCGGCACCGCAATTCGCCATCGCGCGCTGGTCGGTCAGCACCTTCCGCGCCCCGTCGAGGATCGCGATCCGGAACGTCGCCTCGAACACGTCGGCGCTCCCGGTCACCCGCGCCGGGTTGCCCGCCGCGGCACCGAACGCCGGCCGGTCGACGAAGATCGTCGGCAGCTGCTCGCGGAAGTCCGACCGGGCCTGCGGGCCGTCGAGCTGGATTCCCTCGGAGCCGAACGTGGTGACGGTCCGCCCGTCGACCTGGAACAGGACCGCGCGAACGGTCGGGAACTGGGTCACGGTGTACACGACTTGCGCCAGCCGATAGTGCTGCGACGCGCTGCCGCCGCCGGACGCGAACTCGCCCGACAAGTCGACCGTCGCGACCCCGCTCTTGATCGAGATGCCGAGCAGGCGCGTCCCGGACGGGATGGCCGTCGAGATCTGGCTGTAGTCGTCGCGGATCGGATCCGGGTCGAGGAGCGCGCCCAACGCGGCGCGGGCGACCCCCGTCGTCTGCGGCACGACCCGCAGGGTCGGGACGATGCCCTCGACGCCGGGCGCGCCCTCGAGGACGTAATACGCGCGCAGGACCATGGTGTCCGTGGTCGCTGGCGATGGGGACCCGCTCGGGGGCGCGCTCGATGGGCTGGCCGGCGGGACCGATGGGCCGCTCGGCGATGCCGACGGTGAGGCGCTCGGCGAGCCGGACGGTGGCGAAGCGGGGGTCGCATCGGGTGGGCCCGGGTCGACCGAGGGCGGGCTGGTCGGCGGCACGGTCGGCACCTGGCCGAGGCCGCCGGACGTCGCGCATGCCGAGGTCGCGACGAGCAGGCCGGCGAGCACGAGCACGCCGAGGAGCGTTGGGAGTCGGTGGGCGGTCATCGAAGCTGGTCCCTCGTGGTGGGTTCGTGCGCTCAGCCTCGCCCGCTCACGTCGCAGGCGCATGTCCCGAACGTAACGATCCGTCGACATCCTTCGGCATGACCAGCTCGATCCGAAGGCCGCCACCCTCGCGGTTCGAGGCCTGCAGATATCCGCCCATCAGCGCGGCGTGCTCCGCAGCGATGGCGAGTCCCAGCCCGCTGCTGCCGCCCGACCGCGACGGATCGACCTTGGTGAAGCGGTCGAAGATCAGCTCGAGGCGGTCGGGCGGCACGCCCGGGCCCCGGTCCGACACGGCGATCACGACCTCGTCGCGCCGGCCGTCGAGCTCGATCTCGATGTCCTTGGCGGCCGCATGCTCGCGGGCGTTGTCGAGGAAGTTGGCGAGGATGCGCTCCAGGCGGCGCGGGTCGGCCTCGACGATGACCGGCTTGTCGGGCTGGCTGAAGCGGGCCTTCGGAGCGCGCGAGGCGCGCACCGTCTCGACGAGCCGCCCGAGGTCGACCCGCTCGGCCTCGACCTCCTCGACGTCGGCGTCGAAGCGTGACAGCTCCATCAGCTCCTCGACCAGGTTCTTCATCCGGTGGACGTCGGTGACCAGCAGCTCGGCCGCGCGACGCGTCTCGGTCGGCATGTCGTCGAGGTGCTCGCGCACGATCGACGCCTCGGCCACCAGCGCAGTCAGCGGTGTCCGCAGCTCGTGCGAGACGTCCGCGACGAAGCGACGGTTCTGGTGCTGGGCAGCCTCGAGCCGGCGGATCGACTCGGCCAGCGTGTCGGTCATCCGGTTGAAGCGATCCGCCCAGATGCCGAACTCGTCATGCGACGTGACCGGCACCCGAGCCAGCAGGTCGCCCCGCTCGATGCGCTCGGCCGTGCGTCCGGCCTCCTCGATCGGGGCGAGGATGCCGCGCGCCAGTCGGCGGGCCGTGAGCAGGGCGATGACGACCGCGACGAGCGCGGCCACGAGCAGGACCGCGCGGAGCTGGTCGATCGCGGTCTCGATGGTCGAGATGTCGCGGACGAAGTAGAAGGCGAGGTCGCCGCCCGGCGCCAGACCACCGACCACGAGCGACGGCTCGCCGCCGACGTCCATCCAGGCGTAGGCGACCTCGCCGCGGCCGACGCGAGCGGGCACGTCCGGCGGGAGCCGTTCGAGCACGTCGTCGAGCGCATCGTTGGACTTGACGGTGTCACCGCCGCCGAGGTCGACGACGGTCTCGACCTCGCGCTGGCGGAACGTGTCGAGCAGCCCGCTCCGGGTGATGTCCTCGACCGTCGGCGGGTCGGGCAGCTGCCGCTCGGGCACCGTGACGGTCAGGTCGAAGCGGGCCTGGGCCGCGGCGTCGCGCAGCGCCTGGTCGCGCAGCCTCGCCTCGACGAACACCGAGGCGCCGATCACCAGGAGGAGCGCCGTGGTCGCCACGAGCGCGACCAGGGCCAGGGACAAGCGGGCTCGGACCCCACGCGGCCAGCGCATCCGGCTTACCGCGCGGCCTTGTAGCCCGCTCCGCGGACCGTCAGGATCAGCTCGGGCGCCGACGGGTCGGTCTCGACCTTGGCCCGCAGCCGACCGACGGCGACGTCGACCAGCCGCGAGTCGCCGAGGTAGTCGTAGCCCCAGATCCGGTCGAGCAGCGTGTCGCGGGCGAGGACCTGGCCGGGGTGGCGGGCGAGCTCGACCAGGAGGTCGAACTCGGTCCGGGTCAGCGGGATGTCGCCGTTCCCGTTGCGGCTGACGGTCCGACCGGCGAGGTCGATCCGGAGCGGCCCGAGCCGGAGCTGCGGCGTCGGGTCCTCGTCGCCTCGCCCGACCCGCCGGAGCGCGGCCCGCACCCGGGCGACGAGCTCGGGCAGCTCGATATGGCTTGACGACGTAGTCGTCGGCGCCGGCCTCGAGCCCGACCACGACGTCGATGGTGTCGCCGCGTGCCGTCAGCATCACGATGGGGACCGTGGACGTGCGCCGGATCTCGCGGGCGACCTCGAGTCCGTCGATCCGCGGCAGCATGACGTCGAGCAGCACCAGGTCGAACGGCGCGGCCGCGAACCGGTCGAGCCCGGCTCGTCCGTCGTCCGCGGCCTCGACCGTGAAGCCGGCATTGCGCAGCCCGATCGCGGTCACTTCCCGGATCGACGGGTCGTCCTCGACGAGCAGGATCCTCGCGTCCACGGCGGGAGTATGCCCTAGCCTCCCTGCCCTTCCGTCCGTTCGGTGCGGATGGGCAACGTCGTGAGCGCCGCGGCGAGGAACGACAGCGCCATGAGCCCGAAGACGACCGGGATGCCGGTCGGCTCGCCGAGCACCTCGATGACCGTGCCGTACAGCGCGGTCCACAGCGACCCGACCCCGAACGCCAGCGTGAAGTACAGGGCGTACGACGCGTCGCGCGTGGCCGGGTGGCGCGATGTCGGCGAGCAGCGCCTGGAGCTGGGGCGACTCGGCGAACGAGAACAGGCCCATGAGGACGATGCCGGCCCACAGCCACACCATCGACGACCCACCGAGGATGAACACGCCGAAGCCGATCGCGCCGCCGATGTAGGCGAGGATGATCAGCGGCTTGCGCCCGAACCGGTCCGACGCCCAGCCGGCGAGCAGCGGCATCGGCACGCTGAACACGATCAGCGCGCCATACATCAGGCCCGACGTCGCGTCGTCGAGGCCCAGGACGCGGGTCATGTAGATCAGGGCGAACAGGTTGACCACGCCGAGCCCGCGACCTCCGCCGCCCAGGACGGACGTCAGGAACAGCCAGCGGAGGTCGCGGTCCGCGAGGACCCGTCGGAGGGCGTCGATGCTGCTGCCGCCCGCCCGGGCCGCCGCCCGGTCGGTACCCCGTTCGCGGATGAGGCCGAGGATGGCGATGGCGATGACGATCGCGGCCACGCCGAACACGACTGAGACCCCGCGCCAGCCGATCAGCGCGAGCAGCGGCGTGCCGATCACCGCCACGACCACGGTCCCGACATTGCCGCCCGCGATATGGGCGCTGATCGCGAAGCCGCGCCGCTCGGGCGGGTACTGCTCGGCGAGGAGCCCGTTGCCGACCGGGTGCTGCGGTGAAGTGCCGATCCGGGCAACGAGGTTCGGGATCGAGAAGGTCACGAAGTTCACCGCGAGCGCCATCGCCGCGAACCCGCCACCGAACAGGATGCCGCCGAGCCCCAGCAGCCGCCGGCGCGAGACGCGGCGGGTCAGCTCGGCGTAGCTGAGCTGGACGACGCCGGCGAAGATCGACCCGGCGGCGGCAAGGAACGCGACCGACTGCACGGTCACGCCGAACTCGTCGATGATCGCCAGGAAGATCAGCGGGAGCAGGACGGCGAACGCGTGGTTGACCGCATGGGCGACCGACAACAGGCCGAGCGAGCGACCCGGCCGGACTTCCATCACGAGGCCCATCTTGCCGGATTCATGCTGCCGATCGGCGGCGCGGGCGCCGAGCCCGGCTCCGCTGTCGACATCGATGGTCGAGGTACGGCAGGAACGGCCTGAGGCGCTCCATCCGACTCGAGGTCCAGAGCATGCCGGCGCCGTCCGGCATCGGCCCGCCGCCGAGGGCGATCAGCCACCTCGCCCCGCGCACCGGGGGAGGTTTGGTTGACCGTGCCCCCGCTCTCCGACAGACGGGCTAGCGGCTTACCCGGGACTTCGCTCGCGAACGTTGTAGTCCCACATGCACGGGGTGGGTACGCGGAGAGCCGGCTGCCCGCTCACACCCAGGGGGTGCATGTGGGACTACACGACTTGGAAACCGCGCGGCACGGCCGCGACGATTCCTCAGTCTTTGTGCGGCTTCTCGTACAGCCCGGTGCGAGGGTCGGAGCGGCGCTTGCCGTGGCCGGGCTTCGGCTCTCGCTTGGGGAGCACGTACAGGATCATCAGGGCGATCGGGCCGAAGAAGATCCCGAGGATGCCCCACGTGAGAGCCCCGCGGCCGAAGCCCGGCGCCATGCGGTACGCGTAGATCGCGCAGACGACCCACACGACCGCCGCGAGGATGAAGAGCCCGCTCCCGATGAGGATGGGTTCCACGTTTGTTGCTCCCCTCTAGAACTCGTCGAGGTAGCGCTCGACCTCCCAGTCGGATACCTGCGTCCGATACTCGTCCCACTCGGCCCGCTTGGCATCGACATAGTGCTCGAAGATGTGGTCGCCGAGCGCGTCGCGGATGACCTCGTCGCGCTCGAGCTCGTCGAGCGCCTCGCCCAGCGTCCCGGGCAGCTCCCGGATGCCCTTCTCGGCGATCCTGCTCGCGTCCATCTCGAAGAGCGATTCCTCGACCGGCTCGGCCAACGACAGCCCCTGCTCGACGCCATCGAGCCCCGCAGCGATCATCGCCGCGAACGCCAGGTAGGTGTTCGACGAGGGATCGGGGCAGCGGACCTCGGCCCGGGTCCCCTCGATCGACTTGCCGGGCGAGACCATCGGCACGCGGATGAGCGCCGACCGATTCGTCCGACCCCAGGTCAGGTAGGTCGGTGCCTCGTAGCCCGGGACGAGCCGCTTGTACGAATTCACGAGCGGCGCCAGGACCGCGATCATGCCGCGGGCGTGGGCGAGGATGCCGGCCATGTACGACCGGGCCACATCGGACAGCCCGTAGGGATTGGCCGCGTCGGCGAACGCGTTGCGTCCCTCGGCGATCGAGTACAGCGACTGGTGGGTATGCATCCCTGAGCCGTTGATGCCGTGGATCGGCTTCGGCATGAACGTGGCGTACAGGCCGTGCTGCTGGGCGATCGCCTTGAGCGCGAACTTGAAGGTGATGGCGTTGTCGGCGGTGCGCAGCGCGTCGGAGTACTCGAAGTCGATCTCGTGCTGGCCGACCGCCACCTCGTGGTGGGCCGCCTCGACCCTGATGCCGAACGCCTCGAGCGCGTCGACCATGTCCTGGCGGATCTCCTGGGCCAGGTCGGTCGAGAAGTCGAAGTAGCCGGCCTGATCGTGGGGCAGCGGCTCGATCGCCCCGTCCTCGCCCCGGCGGAACAGGAAGAACTCGAGCTCAGGCCCGGTGTTGACGACGTAGCCCAGCTTCTTCGCCCGCTCGACCTGGCGCCGCAGCACCCATCGCGGGTCGCCGACGAACGCCTCGCCGTTGGGTGTGTAGACGTCGCAGATGACCCGTGCCGTGCCGCGCGGCCCGGACCCCGGCTGCCACGGGATCTCGGAGAACGTGTCCATGTCCGGCATCAGGTACTGGTCGGATTCCGCGATCCGGGTGAACCCCTCGATCGACGAGCCGTCGAACCACGTCCCGTGCTTGACCGAGCCGTCGAGCTGGTGGATCGGGATCGTGACGGCCTTGACGTGGCCGATGATGTCGGTGAACTGGAGCTGCACGAAACGGATGCCGCTTTCCTTGGCGGCCTCGATCTTGGCGCTGGCGTCAGGACTCGTCGCGACGGTCAACCGGGTTCCTCCTCGTCGGTGTCGGGCAGAAGGATACGCCCGGCTGCTGCCGCAGCCGGGCGGGTCTCGCGGGTGAGTGCTCGCTACATCTCGCTGTAGAGATAGAACTCGTACGGATGCGGGCGGAGCTGGACCTCCTTGGCACCGGCCCGCTTGAAGTCGAGCCAGGCCTCGACGACGTCCTTCGTGAAGACGTCGCCGCGATACAGGAACTCCTGGTCGGCCTCGAGCGCGTCGAGCGCCTCCTCGAGCGAGCCGGGGGTGCCGTCGATGCCGGCCTTGTCCTCGGCGCTCAGCTCGTAGATGTCGGCGTCGACCGGCGTCGGCGGCTCGATCTTGTTGATGACGCCATCGAGACCGGCGAGCAGCTGCGCGCTGAACGACAGGTATGGGTTGCAGGTCGGGTCGGGCGAGCGGAACTCGAGCCGTCGGGCACCCGGCGTCGTGAAGTACGTCGGGATGCGGATGCACGCCGAGCGGTTGCGCTGCGAGTAGACGAGGTTGATCGGCGCCTCGTAGCCCGGGACCAGGCGGCGATACGAGTTGGTCGTCGGCGCGGCGAAGGCGAGCACCGCCTTGGCGTGCTTGAGCAACCCGCCGATATACCAGCGCGCGGTGTCCGACAGCAGCGCGTAGCCCTTCTCGTCGTAGAAGAGGTTCGTGCCGTCCTTCCACAGGCTCTGGTGGGTGTGCATCCCCGAGCCGTTATCGCCGTACAGGGGCTTGGGCATGAACGTGGCGACCTTGCCGGCGGCGTGGGCGACCTGCTTGACGATGTACTTGTAGCGAAGGACCTTGTCGGCGGTCTCGACGAGGGTCCCGTAGTGGATGTCGATCTCGGACTGACCGGGGCCGCCGACCTCGTGGTGCTGGACCTCGACGTCGATGCCCGACGCCTGCATCGCGAGGACCATCCGGCTGCGCAGGTCCTGGAGCGTGTCCATCGGCGGGACCGGGAAGTAGCCCTCCTTCGGTCGCGGCCGGTTGGCGAGGTTCGGCGTCCCGTTGCGGCCCGAGTTCCAGATGCCCTCGTCCGAGTCGATCTCGTACATCGACCGGTGGCCGGCAGTGTCGAAGCGGAGCGAGTCGAAGATGTAGAACTCGACCTCCGGGCCCCAGAACGAGGTCGTCGCGATGCCGCTCTCGGCGAGGTAGCGCTCGGCCTTGCGGGCGACGTAGCGCGGGTCGCGGCTGTACGGCTCGCGGCTGCCGGGCTCGACGACGTCGCAGCTCAGGATCAGCGTCGTGATCTCGAGCGTCGGATCGACGTAGGCCGTCGTCGGGTCGGGCATGAGGAGCATGTCCGACTCGTGGATGTGCTGGAAGCCACGGATGCTCGAGCCATCGAAGCCGATCCCGTCGATGAACAGGTCCTCGCTGAGGTCCTTCACCGGGATGCTGAAGTGCTGCGATTGGCCGGGCAGGTCGACGAACCGAAGGTCGACGATGAGGACGCCCGCCTCGCGGGCCAGGGACAGGACATCGGCGACGGTCGTGGTGGGGGCGGCGACGCCGCTGGGGATCCGTTCGAGCGTGGTCATCGCGATACGTGGTCCTCCGTCCGATTGTGCATGCCGCACCAAAGTCGGCGGCACGCGTCTCGGGAGACCACGATATCAGGCGACCGGGTTGCGGTTCAGTACCGGCGCTGCCTCTGCCTCTTGTGCATTTTGCATGACCCTGACCGCCAAGAGCAGCGCGACCCGCAGCTCAGGGTCGGCGAGGTCCCAGTCGGCCCGTTGCTCGAGGCGCTGGACGCGGTAGGCGATCGTGTTGCGGTGCACGCCGAGCCGCACGGCCGCCTCGCCGAGGCTCGGTGACGAGAGGACCGCGGCGAGGGTGTCGAGCCGTTCGCGCTGCGCATCGGGGCGGCCGACCAGGATCGGCGCGAGCAGCTCGCGGGCCTGCCGGACACCGTCGGGCAGGTTGCGCACGTTCCCGAGCAGCAGGTAGGCGGGCAGGCGCGATGCCCGCACGACCCGCGGCGGGTCGGGCAGCAGGTCGGCCGCCTCGAGCGTCGCCCGGGCCGCCGCCTCGGCCGCGGGCCGGGCACCGGGCTCGTTGAACGGGCGGCTCACGGCGACCGTCCGGTCGAGGAAGGTAGCGAGCCGGCCGGCCGTCGCGAGACCGTCCGGGTCGTCGGCGGGTGCCGCGGCGACCAAGCGCAGCTCGAGGCTCTCCGAGCTACCCCTGAGAAGGAGCCGGCGGGTCGACATAAGCAGTCGCAGCTCGGCCCGCGTCTCCTCGCGGGCGGCGATGTCGTCCGGGCCGTCCGAGGCGCCCTGGGCGGCGAGGATCACGACCCATGGTGGGCCGTCGGCGGGGAGCGGGTCCCCACGGCGCGTCTCCTCTCGCGCCTGGCGTACCGCCTCGTCGCGAGCCAGCTCGAGCGCGAGCAGTGCCGCCACACGTTCCGCGGCGATCCGCTCGAGCTCGTTGGGCGGCTCGTCCCCGAGCAGGATCAGCCGGCCCCCGCCACCGGTCTCGCCGGCCGGTGCCGGGATATCGATCCGCAGGGCGCCCGCGCCGCTCGGTCGTGCCAGGTAGCGGGCCACGGCCGCGGCGGCGGCCGGCAGGTCCGCCGGCGCGTGGACGGCGATCGGGTCGCCGCGCCGGCCCTCGATGACGACGGCCCGCCCGAGGAACGCCCCGATCGTCGCGGCCTGGACGTCGAGCCCGCGACCGAGGAGCGCGAAGCGGGCCAGCTGCGTCTCCAGGTCCGCCGCGCGGCGGTCGAGCTCGGCGCGCCGGTTCACGAGGAACCCGATGACGCTGCGCTCGAGGGCGGCAGGATCGGTCCGTCCGAGGTGGAGCGCGGTCAACCCGGCCGTGTGGGCCGCGTCGCCGACGGACTCGAGCGCCTCGCCACCGGCATCGCCCTCGACCAGCAGCACGGCCGGCACGCGGGCCCGCGCGAGCGCGACCGTCAGGTCGTGGACCTGCGCGGGGCCCGGCGCGACCATCGCCAGCGCCGGGCCCGGGATGATCGCGAGATCGCCGGTCTCGAGCGCCTCGAATGCCGGGACGCGTGGCTTGAGGACGCGGACCCAGCCGACCTCGCGAGCGGCACGCTCCTCCCCCAGCTCGGCCGAGCCGATCGGGCGGGCGGTCGGGAACAGCGCGCGATGCAGCTCGCCGAGCGTCGTCACGCCGGCGCGGGTCGACGGACCGCGACGAGATCGTCGAGGATCGCGCCGAACTCGCGTTCGACGTCGACATAGCGGTCGGCGCGGAAGACGATGCCGAGGCGGCCGTCCGGTGCGACGCGGGCCCAGACCCGGCGCCGCGGACGGTAGAACGTGATCGTGATCCCGGCGATCAGCGACAGGAACGCCGCCCACACGATGCCCTGACCCGGATCGCGCTTGGCGATGAGCAGTGTGTACTCGCCGAAGTCGGTCAATGCGATCGAGACGCCCAGCGCGTCGGACACCTGCTCGTCGCCGGGCTGCAGCCGCACGGCCTCGAAGTTCTCGACCTCGGGCGTGCCGTCCGGGTTGGTCCCGACGATCCGGTATGGCAGGACGACCAGGACGCCCTCGCCGGCGTCGTTCCGGCCGAGCAGCAGCTGCAGCCCGAGGTCCCGGCCGGGCACCGCCATCGTCTCGTACGGCGCCCCGCCGGCGGCCCCGATCATGGGCACCTGGGCGTCCCACAGCGGTTCGCCGTCCGTGTCCCGGATCACGAGGTGGGGCGCCGGTCCGAACCCGTTCTGGTGGAACGTGTAGCCGCCGACCGCGAGCGGGTCGTTGACGCGGATCGTCTTGCGGGCGACCTCGGTGCCGTTCTGGAAGACGGCGAGGTCCGTCGTGAAGTCGGTCGGCATGCCGGTCTCGAAGCCGGGCGCCTCGAAGTCGAGGTTCTTGACGAGCAGCAGGTCGGGTGTGCCGATGTTCTGGACGGTCAGCGACTCGCCCTCGGGCACGATCAGGCCCTGCTCGTCGCCGAACCGCGAGGTCACGGCCGCCGCCACGAGGAACAGGATCAGACCGAGGTGCGTGAACAGCGTCGCGAGCTTGGTGTACTGGTGGCGGTCCCCGTAGACGTGGGTCGTCCCGTCCGGTGCGACCTCCTCGCGGACGCGCAGCCCGTGGCCGCGGACGACGCGCGACACGTCGACGGCCGCGACACCGTCCATCGCCGCGCGGTCCGGCAGCCGCGGATCGAAGAACGGCTCCGGTTGGGCGACCCGCACCGCGGACACGTCCCGCCACAGGCGCGGGGTGCGATCCAGCGTGCACACCACGATCGACACGGCCAGGACCACGAGCGCGATCCCGAAGATCGCCGACTTGAAGATCGCGAACGTGCCGAGCCGCTCGAGCACGTTGACGACACCCGGCCCGAGCACGGCGTCATAGCGGACGTGGATGGCCTCCATCGCGGCCGCGTAGTCGCCGGCCGAGCGCGACGCGAAGTCGGGCAGCTGCTGGAGGGTCATCCCGATGACCGCGAGGATCGAGAGGAAGATGATCTGCGCGACGGCGAAGTCGACCGACGTCAGCAGTCGCCAGATGCCCTGGCCGAGCTGCGCGAGCGGGTTGGTCGGGGCGCCCGCGGCGCTCGCCGCCCGGACGGCGGCCGGTGTCGCCACGGGGAGGGCCTAGACGCCGACCGGGGCGCCGCTCGCCGCGCGACGCGCCACCGCGAGCGCGGCGGCGAGGTCGGCTTGCAGGTCCTCGACATCCTCGAGGCCGACCGACACCCGAAGCAGGCCCGGCCCGATGCCGGAGGCGATCAGCTCGTCCTCGGACAGCTGGCGCTGGGAGGTCGACGGCGGATGGACGACGAACGTGTGGACGCTGCCGAGCGAGGCGGTCAGCTCGGGGAGGGCCATCGTGTCGATGATCGCCTGACCGGCCGCTCGACCACCTTCGACCTCGAAGGCGAGCATGCCGCCGGCCACGCCGTCGCGGAACTGTCGGACGGCGACGGCGCGCTGCGGATGGCTGGGCAGACCCGGATAGAGGACGCGGACCACACCATCCTGACGCTCGAGCCACCCGCCGAGTGCCGCGGCGTTGCTGGCGTGCCGGTCCATGCGCACGCCGAGGGTCAGCAGCCCGCGCAGGACGAGGAACGCGTCGAAGGGCCCGACCGTGCCGCCCGTGTCGTTCTGGAAGGCCTCGACCTGCCGGACGAGCTCGGCGCGGCCGGCGACGACGCCGGCGATGACGTCGCTGTGGCCGCCGAGGAACTTGGTCGCCGATTCGATGACCAGGTCCGCCCCGAGCTCGATCGGCCGGCAGACGTACGGCGAGGCGAAGGTGTTGTCGACTAGGTAGGTCGCTCCGTGCTCGTGGGCGAGCCGCGCCACCGTCGCGTGGTCGGTGACCACGGTCGTCGGGTTGGCGATGGTCTCGGCGTAGACGACCTTCGTCGGGGCGGCCGCGATGGCCGCGGCCACGGCGGTGTTGTCGGTCATGTCGACGAGGTCGACCCGGACGCCGAACCTCGTGAGGATGTCGCCCAGGAGCTTGCGCGTGGAGCCGTACGCCGCCAGGGGTCCGACCAGCCGGTCGCCGGCCGACAGCTGCGAGCCGAGGGCGGCGTGGACCGCGCCCATGCCGGAGGACAGCGACGTGCCGACCTCCGCGCCGGCGAGCTCGGCATAGGCATCGCCCAGCGCGCGGCTCGTCGGGTTGGAGAGGCGTGTGTACGAGTACCCTGCGCGCGCGTCGGCGACCACGTCGGCCAGCTCCTCGGCGTCCGTCGAGGTGAAGGTCGCGGTCTGGTAGATCGGCACGGTCGTCGGCCGCTGGTCGACGCGCGGGACGCGCGAGGCGGCGCGGATCGCGCGCGTGGAGAACCCCTGCTCGGCCCTGTCGCTCACCGCGCGATGCTACACCGGGCGTGGCCGTCGGCTCGTTTGACGTGACTGCGCCATCGGCGCACCCTCGTGGCGAGCACGTGCCATGGACATCGCGAGCGCACTGATCCTGCTACTGGTGGGGGCCTGCATCGTCGCGTGGGTCAGGAGCCCGACGACCGGCCGGGCCCTCGAGGCGTTCGGGCTCGGGTTCATCGGCTTCCGCTCGGCGGGCTGGCCCAAGGGCGTCCAGGAGGAGGAGCCCGTCCACTACGCGTTCCACGAGGCGCGCGATCCCGATGCGCCGGTCGCCCTCGGGGCCGTCGATCCGGATGAGCCGCCCGAGCTCGTCGACCTCGACGCCACGGCGGACGAGGCGATCGTCCGGCTGGAGCGCCTCCACTAAGCCCTCCGGCGGTCTCGCGGCCCCGCGCCCGCGGATTTGTGCTTCTCTCCTACAAACGTCGGTGCTACGCTGCGGCCGAGGCAGGTCGAGCGAGTTCGGGAGGAGGATCGGCGTGGGCGAGGCGTTCTTCACGGAGGTCACGGAGCCGATCCGATACGAGGGGCTCGATTCCACGAACCCATTCGCGTTCAAGGTCTACGACAAGGACCGGCTGGTCCTCGGCCAGCGCATGGAGGACCACCTCCGACCCGGTGTCTGCTTCTGGCATTCGTTCGCCTGGCCGGGCATCGACATGTTCGGGATCGGGACGATGGACCGGCCCTGGCTGAGTGACGCCGGCGATCCCATGGACGCGGCTCGCCAGAAGATGGCGGCGGCCTTCGAGTTCTTCGAGAAGATCGACATCCCGTACTTCTGCTTCCACGACCGCGACGTCGCGCCCGAGGGCGACACCTTCGCCGAGTTCCGCGACAACCTGGACGCCCTGGCCGACGACGCCGTGGGCTACCAGGAACGGACCGGGATCCGGCTCCTGTGGGGCACGGCCAACCTGTTCACCCATCCGCGCTACCAGGCCGGTGCCGCCACGAACCCCGACCCCGAGGTGTTCGCCTATGCGGCCGCCCAGGTCAAGCACATGCTCGAGGTCACCGTGCGGCTGTCCGGCCAGAACTACGTCCTGTGGGGCGGCCGCGAGGGCTACGACACGCTCCTCAACACCGACCTGAAGCGCGAAGGCGAGCAGCTCGCCCGGTTCCTGCACCTCGTCGCGGAGCACAAGCACAAGATCGGGTTCGACGGCCAGCTGCTCATCGAGCCCAAGCCGATGGAGCCGACCAAGCACCAGTACGACTACGACGTGTCGACCGTGGACGGCTTCCTCGCCCGGCACGGCCTCGACGGCGAGTACCGCATCAACATCGAGGCCAACCACGCGACGCTGGCGGGCCACAGCTTCCACCACGAGGTCGCGTCCGCGGTCGCCAACGGCAGCCTGGGCAGCATCGACGCGAACCGTGGCGACCCGCAGAACGGCTGGGACACCGACCAGTTCCCGAACTCGGTCGACGACCTGGCGCTGCCGCTGTACGAGATCCTGCGCCACGGCGGGATCGCGCCGGGCGGCTTCAACTTCGACGCCAAGCTGCGCCGCCAGAGCACCGACCGCAGCGACCTGTTCCATGCCCACGTCGGCGGGTTGGACACCGTCGCGCGGGCCCTGCTCGTGGCGGCCGACCTCGTCGAGCGCGGCGACCTCGCCGAGCGCAAGGCCGAGCGCTACGCGGGCTGGGACGGACCGCTCGGGGCCAGCATCCTCGATGGCAGCGAGACGCTCGAGTCGCTCGCGGACAAGGTGGCCGCGGGCGACATCGATCCCCGGCCCGTGTCGGGCCAGCAGGAGGCCCTCGAGAACGTCGTCAACCAGTCGATCTGGGCGACCGACGCGTCCCGGGTGACGACCGCCGCCGGTCGCTGACCGGTGGCGCACGTCGTCGGCATCGACGTCTCGACGACGGCCACCAAGGCCGTCCTCGTCGACGAGACCGGGACGGTCGTCGGGATCGGCACGGCCGAGTACGGCTACGACGTGCCCCGGCCGGGCTGGACGGAGCAGGACCCGGGGCTGTGGTGGGACGGGACGGTCACCGCGGTCCGGGCCGTACTGGCGTCCTCGGGGGTCGCCGGCGAGGACGTCGCCGCGGTCGGGCTGACCGGCCAGATGCACGGCGCCGTGCTGCTCGATGCGGCCGACGAGGTGCTCCGCCCGGCGATCCTGTGGAACGACCAGCGCACCGCCGAGGCGTGCGACGAGATCCGCGCGGCGGTCGGGCCCGAGCGCCTGATCGAGATCACCGGCAATACCGCGCTGACCGGGTTCACGGCGCCGAAGCTGGTGTGGGTCCGCGACCACGAACCGGATGTCTGGGCGCGGATCGCCCACGTGCTGCTGCCCAAGGACTACGTGCGGCTGCGGCTGACCGGGGAGCACGCGCTCGACAAGGCCGATGGTGCCGGGACCCTGCTGTTCGACCTGACGGCCCGCGACTGGTCGGGCGAGGTGCTCGACGCGCTGGACATCGCGCCGGACTGGTTGCCGCCGACGTTCGAGGGCCCCGAGGTGACCGGGACGCTCACGGCCGCGGCGGCCGAGGCGACGGGGTTCCGTGCCGGTACCCCGGTCGTGGCCGGCGGCGGCGACCAGGCGGCCAACGCCGTCGGCGTCGGCGCGGTCGAGCCGGGCGTGGTCGCGCTGTCGCTCGGAACGTCCGGCGTGGTCTTCGCCACGACTGCCGAGCCGCTGCGCGATCCGGCCGGCCAGGTCCACGCGTTCTGCCACGCCGTCCCGGGCCGCTGGCACATGATGACGGTGATGCTGTCGGCGGCCGGCAGCCTGCGCTGGTTCCGCGATGCCCTGGCACCGGGCGAGTCGTTCGCGACGCTGGCCGAGTCGGCCGAGGGCGTGCCGCCCGGCTCGGACGGCCTGCTGTTCCTGCCCTACCTCACCGGCGAGCGCAGCCCCCACCCCGATCCGCTCGCCCGTGGCGCGTTCGTCGGTCTGAGCGTCGGCCACGACCGGCGACACCTGACTCGTGCCGTGCTGGAGGGCGTGGCCTTCGGGCTGCGCGACGGGCTCGACCAGATGATCGCGGCCGGCATGCCGGCGCCGACCCAGGTCCGGGCATCCGGCGGCGGCATCGCCAGCCCGCTGTGGCGCCGGATCCTCGCCGACGTCCTCGAGGCGGAGATCGCGACCGTCAGCACGACCGAGGGCGCCGCGTACGGCGCAGCGTTGCTGGCCGGGGTCGGCGCGGGCTGGTTCCCGACGGTCGAGGCGGCCGCCGGGGCGCTGGTGACCGTCGTGCCGGCGGCGTCACCCGGCGCGGACGTGGCGTCGTACCGGGCCGCGCACGCGGCGTATCGGGCGCTCTACCCGGCGCTCGCCCCGACGTTCCACCGCACGACGGGCTGAAAGCCGACCCTACGTGTGCAGCTCGAGCTGCTCAAGCTCCTTCTTGCTGGCCTCCTCAGGCCGCTTGCCGAGGACGATCATGCCCACGATCTCGTCGGGCGTGACATCGCCCTTGTCGACCGTGTCGACGATGCGGCCGTGGTACATCACGCTGACCCGGTCTGACAGGTCGAACACGTCGTGGATGTCATGGCTGATCAGGAAGATGCCGATCCCCTCGTCCTTCAGCTGCCGGATGAGGTTGCGGACCTGGGCGGTCTCGGCCGGACCGAGCGCGGCCGTAGGCTCGTCCATGATCAGGATCCTGGCGTTGAAGTAGACGGCCCGCGCGATCGCGACGGCCTGGCGCTGGCCCCCCGACAGGGACTTGACGGGGGCCTTGAAGTTCCTGAACCGGGGGTTGAGACGGCCCATGACCGTGCGGGTCGCGGACTCCATCGCGGAGTCGTCGAGTGATCCGAAGCGCGTGGTCAGCTCGCGGCCGAGGAACAGGTTGGCCGCAGCGTCCACGTTGTCCGCCAGCGCGAGCGTCTGGTAGATCGTCTCGATCCCAAGGGCCTTCGCGTCGCGCGGGTTGTTGATGGCGACTTCCTCGCCATCGACGAGGACCTTGCCGGAATCGGCGACCTGGGCACCGGACAGGACCTTCATCAGGGTCGACTTGCCGGCGCCATTGCCGCCGACCAGGCCGACGACCTCGCCGGCGTGGAGATCCTCGTTCACCCCGTCCACGGCATGGACGCCACCGAACGAGACGCGGATGTCCCGCATCTCGACGAGCGGCGCCGTCCCGACCGCAGGCTGTGGCGGCTGTGGCTCAGGCGTCACGGATTCGGCGAGTGTCATCAGGGCCTCCCAGCTCGGCGCCGGAGGACGGTATCGAGACCGACCGCGGTGACGAGCACGATGCCGACGATGATGTCCTGGATGGGGGCCGCGACCTTCAGGAGGGCCATGCCCGACTGGAGCGACTGCATGAGGACGGCGCCGAAGACCGCGCCGGGGATGGTCCCGATGCCGCCGGCGAACGACGTTCCGCCGATGACGACAGCGGCGATGACGGCCAGCTCGGCGCCGACCCCGAGGCCGACGACCGCCGACTCGAGGCGGGCGATCGAGATCGCACCGCTGACGGCGGCGAGGACGCCCATGAGGACGAAGGTCATCATGATGATCCGCTTGGTGTTGATGCCACCCAGCTCGGCCGCTTCGGGGTTGCCGCCGATCGCGTAGACATAGCGACCGAAGCGACGCCGGGTGGCGAGGATCGTCATGACCACCGTCACGCCGATCGCGATGAGCACAGGGTTGGCGATGCCGGTCGGGATCTGCAGTCCGCCGTCGGGCCAGGCGATGTTGTTGGCCGCGGCGAACTCACGGGCCAGGCCCTCAGGCCAGAAGTAGTTGTTGGCGATCCAGACCGCGCCGAAGGCGCCGAGACAGCCGACCAGGCCGATCGTGATCTCGGCCCACATCGGCCGGACCGGGAAGCCGTAGCGGCGTCGACGTCGCCGGCCGGTGATCAGGGCATAGATCAACGCGGCAACGGCAAGACCGCCGATGATCCACGGAGATGGTGGCCCCGACGGATCCTTTGGGTCCGCCGCCCAGGAGCAGGAAGCGTGCCGTCCAGGGGCGCGATCGTCCGACCGCTGGCCAGGGTCCAGGCGAAGCCGCGCCAGACGAGCAGCCCGCCGAGCGTGACGATGAACGATGGGATGCCGACGTAGGCGACCAGGAGCCCCTGCAGGCCACCGACGGCGATGCCGACGAGGAGGCCCGCGGTCAGGGCGATGATCCAGGTGAGTGGGTGACCCAGGCCGAGTCCGAGCGTATTGGGCAGCCACTCGGCCTGCATGATCGCCATGAACATCCCCGTGAACCCGAGCATGGACCCCACGGACAGGTCGATGTTCCGGGACACGATGATCAGGACCATGCCGGAGGCCATGACGGCGACCGCCGCTCGACTGGACCGAGAGGTTCCAGAGGTTGCGAGCCGTGAGGAACGAGCCCTCCGGACAGGATGTTGAACCCGATCCAGATGACGGCCGTTGCCCCGATCATGCCCAGCAACCGTGTGTCGATCTCCATCGACAGGAGCATCGACCGCATCGACCGAGGGGGGCTGGCTCCGGCCTCCGGTGCGGCGGCGATGGTGGTCTCGCTCATCAACCGGCTCCCTCACTGCCCGGGTACGGCGACGCGCCCTGCTCCGCGTCGGCGGAGCAGGGCGCGAGGATATCGGCGCTGGGGTGATCCCTAGCAGGGCGGGACGGACCCGGCGGGCACGTCCTTGCAGAGTTCCTCCTTGGTGACCCATTCGTTGTCGATGGCCTTCTGGAGGTTGGCCTTGGTGATGGGCTCGGGCTGCAGGAACATCGAGCTCATCATGATCTTCTTCTCGGGGGTCTCGAACTGGACAGCGCCTTCGACGTCGGCGAGTCGCAGTGCCGGCGCAGAGCGCGACGGCGGGCGGTGCCGGCCGCGGCGCCAAGCAGGCGAGCGTCCTTGCCGACGCTGACGAGCTGGGTGCCGAGCGCGACCCGGTTCAGGGCCGCCTTGTCAGCGTCCTGCCCCGTGACGGGGACCTTGCCATCGAGGCCCTGGCCCTTGAGCGCAGCGACGACGCCGCCGGCCATGCCGTCGTTCAGCACGACGGCTGCATCGATCTTGTTGTCCTCGGCAGTGAGGAACTGCTCCATGGTGGTCTGCGCGATGGCGGCATCCCAGTTGTCGGTGTAGTCCTCGCCGACGATCTTGATGTCGCCGGACGCGACCGATGCGCCGATGACCTTCTCGATGCCCGAGCGCAGGAAGTCGGAGTTCGCGTCGGCGCTGTTGCCCTTGATGATCACGTAATTGCCCTTGGGCACGACCTTGATGATCTCCTCGGCCATCAGCTGTCCGACGAGCGGGTTGTCGAAGGTGATGTAGAAGGCCTTCTCGATTCTCGATCAGGCGGTCGTACGCGATGACGGGGATGCCTTGATCGACCGCGGCCTGCACGGTCGGCTGGATCGCCGTGCCGTCCTGGGCCAGGATGATGATCACCTTCGCGCCGTCGGTGATGAGCTGCTCGACGTCCGTCGCCTGCTTCTCGGCGGACGAACCCGCGTCGGTGCCGACGTACGAGCCGCCCGCACCCTCGACGACCTCCTTGATGCTGGGCTCGTCCCACTTGGCCCAACGCTCTTCCTTGAAGTTGTTCCAGGACACCCCGACCTTGCAGTCGGCAGCGGCCGCGCTGCCCGACGCGCTGGCGGCGGGTTCGCTGGCAGTCGGTGCGCTCGCTGCGGCGCTTGGTGCCGTTGAGGCACCGCCGCCCGACGAGCAGGCAGCGAGGAGTAGGACGGCGCTCAACGAGAGCGCGGCCACCCTTCGAATGGACATCGTTTGACTCTCCTCCTGTGCGGTTACGCCTCGAGCGGTCCGATGTCGGACCCAAGGCTACCATCGGTGATGCCCCGCGCCCCCTCCGTTCCTCCTTTCTACGGCCTCCTCATGCGCTCGCCAGTGCGGTCATGGCCAGGCGGGGACGCAGCCATGCCGCGGGATCTGCGAGTAACGGTTCGAACGCCAGCTCGGCAGCGCCCAGGAGGGGCGCATCGGCACCGAGGCTGGTGGTGACGACGTGCATGATCCGGCGCGACGCGCGCAGCACGCGCCGGTCGAGCTCCGCTTCCAGCGTCGAGCGCACGAACGGATAGCTCGCGCTGAGCCGTCCGCCGAGCACGACGAGCTCCGGATTGAGGGTGTTGACGATGCCAGCGAGGCCGATGCCGAGCCAGCGGCCGGTCTCGGCGAATGCAGCCAGCGCCTCGGGATGGCCCGCCTGCGCGTCGGCGAGCACGGCATCGTACGTGCCGCTGCCGCCCTCCGGCGACCGGCCGGCGCGACGCAACAGCGCGCTCGTGCCGACCTCGGTCTCCCAACAGCCGAGCGACCCGCACCGGCACGGCAGCCCGTCCGGGTTGACGGGGATGTGACCGACCTCGCCGCTGTAGCCGGCCACGCCGGTCAGCGGCTCGCCGTCGACGATCAATCCACCGCCGACACCGACGGAGCCCCAGACGAGGACGACGTCGTCGATGCCACGGGCCGCGCCACGACGGTGCTCGGCCAGGACGGCCAGGTCGGCCTCGTTGGAAAAGACCATGGGAACGTCGAGCCCGAGGGCGTCCGACAGGTGCCGGCCCAGCGGCTCGTCCCGCCATCCGAGGTTGGGTGCGAGGGCCACCATGCCGTCGCTCCGCCGGACGACACCGACGACGGCAACGCCGACGCCGATGATCGATCCGTCGTCCACGAGTCGTTCGCGGACCGCAGCCGCGAGATCGGCCAGCGCGGCGGCGATGTCCTCGACGCTCGACCGCCCCCGCGGCAGGTCCACCCGGACACTGTCGAAGACCTCGCCGCCCAGTCCGACCGTGGCGGCCGCGAGCGAATCGACGGCGATCTCGAGCGCCAGCACGACGGCACCGTGCTGGTCCGGGCGGACCAGCGGTGACGGCCGGCCGGGCGTCCCATCGAGGGTCGCCGGGCCCTCGGCTGCGAGCCGGCCGGCGACCAGCTCGCCGATGAGCCCACGGATGGCGCTGCGGGTCAGCCCGGTGCGCGCGACGAGGTCCGACCGAGACAGCGGGCCGCTGCCATGCAGCTCCCGCAGGATCGCGCTGAGGTTCGCCCGACGGACGGTCTCGCTCCGATGCCCGAGCTCGTCACGACCGATCATCACGAGGTTTGTGTTCCTCTTTCTCAAATGTGTGTGCGAGACTCGCGCAACGACGCGGCCATGTCAATACGAATCGTCGAGGAGTTGGTCGATGACGAGCGCCCTGCGCTGGGGCATCCTGTCCACCGCCGACATCGCGGTCAACAAGGTCGTCCCCGGCATCCGCGCCGCCGAGCGCTGCGAGATCGTGGCCATCGGGTCCCGCGACGCCGACCGTGCCGGCCGCGTCGCCGGCGAGCTGGGCATCCCGCGCTCGCACGGGTCGTACGAGGCGCTGCTGGCCGACCCCGAGGTCGACGCCGTCTACATCCCGTTGCCGAACCACCTCCACGCCGAGTGGACGATCGCGGCGGCCGAGGCGGGCAAGCACATCCTGTGCGAGAAGCCGATGGCCATGACCTCGGCCGACGCCGAGCGCATGCTCGAGGCGGCGCGGTCCGCCGGCGTCCATCTGATGGAAGCGTTCATGTACCGCCACCATCCGTCGTGGGTGGCCGCCCGGGAGGTCGTCGCGTCCGGCCGGATCGGGCGCCTGGCGACGGTCCAGAGCTGGTTCTCGTACTACAACGACGACCCGACCAACATCCGCAACATCCTCGAGTTCGGCGGCGGTGCACTGTTCGACATCGGCTGCTACGCGATCAACCTGTCGCGGATGCTGTTCGACGGCGAACCCTCGCGGGTGGCCGGCGCGATCCGCCGCGATACGACCAGCGGGGTCGACGTGCTCGCCAGCGCCATCCTCGAGTTCGACGACGGCATCGCGACCTTCACCTGCTCGACGCGGACCGAGACCGACCAACGGGTCCACATCTACGGCACCGATGGTCTCGTCACGATCGGCATCCCGTTCAACATCCCGCCCGACCGGCCGACCCAGGTATTCCTGACCGCCGGCGGCGACCCGCCGGTCGCGCCGGCGACCGAGATCCTCGAGTTCACCACGAAGGATCCGTACACGGCCGAGGCGGAGGCGTTCGCCGCGGCGGTGCTGGACGGCACGCCCACCCCGGTGCCGCCGGAGGACGCCGTGGCGAACCTGCGGGTCATCGAGGCGATCTTCGCATCGGCGGAGCGCGGTTCCGCGGTGCCGCTCGGCGTGTCAAGCTGATCCGACGATCCGATCGCGAGGTCGCGGATACGATGTCTCGATGACCGGCCGGACCCTCGCCGTCGGCGGGACGAGCTACCCGCTGGTCCTGCCCAGCATCCGCGACCCGCGCCTGCACGTGGCGGCCGTCATCATCACGGTCCACGTCCTCGGCCAGGTGGGGCTGCACTTCGAGGTCAGCATCCCGCAGATCCTGGCGGCCATCCTGACCTGCGCCATCCTCGAGGTGGCGCTGACCTTCCGCCAGAGCCGGGCGTTCGTGTGGCCGGCCAGCGCGATGCTGACCGGCAGCGGGGTCGCACTGATCCTGCGCGTGGTCGGGACGCCAGCCGACCAGCCCTGGAACACCTACGCCTGGTACGTGTTCGCCGTGGTCGCCGGTCTGTCGCTGCTCTCGAAGTACGTCATCCGCTATCGCGGCAACCACGTGTTCAACCCGTCGAACATCGGGCTCGTCGTCGCGTTCGTCGTGCTCGGCAGCACGCGCGTGGAACCGCTCGACTTCTGGTGGGGACCGCTGGACGTCTGGATGCTGTTGGCCTACGCGGTGATCATCGGCGGCGGTCTGCTGATCACCCGGCGGCTCCGGCTGCTCGGGCTGGCGGCCACCTTCTGGGTCGCGCTGGCACTCGGTGTCGGGCTGGTAGCCGGATCCGGCCACTGCATGACCGCGAACTGGGCGTTCGCGCCGGTCTGCGGCGTCGACTTCTGGCGGGTGGTGGTCACGTCACCCGAGGTCTTGATCTTCCTCTTCTTCATGATCACCGACCCCAAGACCGTGCCGATCGGGCAGGTCGGCCGGGTCGTGTTCGGGCTGCTGGTGGCGGTCGCCAGCACGCTGCTGATGGCGCCGCAGACCGACGAGTTCGGGACGAAGGTCGCGCTCCTGGCCGGCCTCGTCGCGATCTGCGCCGTCCGCCCGATCGTCGATCGCGTCGTCCCCGAGCCGGGCTCGGCCGCTGACTCCGTCGGCCGGTTCACCACCCGCCTGGCGATCGGTCGGGATGCGGATGGCCATCTCGTGCGCGGCTTGGGCCGGGCCGCGCTTCTCGCCGGCGCGATCTTCATGCTCGGCGCGGGCATCGTCGTGGCCGGCACCCCTGCCCGGGCACCGGCGCCGCCCGACACGGCGGGCGTCCTCGGGCGCGTGCCGCACCGGGTCGATCCGGCCACGTTCCCGGCGATCACGGTCGCGCAGGACGTGACGGACTGGGATCACGGGATCACCGGCCCCGGGGCACAGGCGATCCTGCTCACCCTCGCCGAGAACCTCGAGCTCGAGAACCAGGCGCTGCTTCGGAGGGACCCGGGCATCCTCGCCGTCGTCGACCATGGCGACCGGCTCGGCGAGATGCAGGCCCGTCTGCGCGAGGCCGAAGGGTCGGGCCGGACGGTCACCGAGCGGTACCGCTTCGACAGCCTCGCGATGTCGCTGCTCGAGCCGTTCGGCGTCCAGACCGGGCTGAGCCTGGCCCTCGATGCTCGCGGGACGATGACCGAGGAGACCCATGACGCGGCCGGCGCCGTGGTCGACCGCCGCGAGATCCCGTTCGCCAGGACGTTCGTGATGCGACGAGCGCTGGGCGACCGCTGGCTCAACGTGGCCGTCCTCCCCGCGGGAGCCGACAGCTGATCGCGGCACGCGTCCGATCGATCCCGCGCGGCGGCTGGATCGCCCTGCTCGTGCTGCTGGTCGCGCTGGTCATCGCCGCGGTCGCGGCCGTCGCGACGATCGGGCCGTCGCTGGGGATCGGGACGGCCTCCCCCGTGGCCCTCGGCCCGCCGCGGTTCATCGAGGAGGCGTCGGCCGCGGGCGTCGACCACGCCTACGACGGGGAGTTCGCGTATTTCGTCGGTGGCGGTGTGGCGACCACCGATTGCGATGACGACGGGCTGCCTGACCTGTACCTCGCGGGCGGCGCCGGACCGGCCGCGCTGTTCCGCAACCGGAGCGAGGTCGGCGGGGCGCTGCGGTTCGAGCGGCTGGCCGATCCCGCGACGGACCTCGATGCGGTGACCGGCGCGTATCCGGTCGATGTCGACGGCGACCGGCGGGTCGACCTGGTCGTCCTCCGGCACGGCGAGGACGTCGTGCTGCGCGGCCTCGGCGGCTGCCGCTTCGAGCGTGCCAACGAGGCGCTCGGGCTCGATGGCGGCGACGAGTGGACCGTGGCGTTCAGCGCGACCTGGGAGGACGCTGCGACCCTGCCGACGCTCGCCTTCGGCGACTACCTCACGCTCGATGCCGACGGGACGTGGTCCGGCGCCTGCGCGGACGACCGGCTCGTCCGGCCGGCGGCGTCCGGCACCACGTACGCCGACGCCGTCGCCCTGCGCCCGAGCTGGTGCACGCTGTCGCTGCTCTTCAGCGACTGGGACCGGAGCGGTCGGCGCGATCTTCGAGTCTCGAACGACCGGCACTACTACCGCGACGGCGAGGAGCAGCTCTGGCGGATCGAGCCCGGCGAGCCGCCCCACCAGTACACGCGGGCGGATGGCTGGCAGCGTCTGCGCCTGTGGGGCATGGGCATCGCCAGCGAGGACGTGACCGGCGACGGCTACCCGGAGGTCTACCTGACCAGCCAGGGCGACAACAAGCTCCAGACACTGCTCGAGGGACCGGCAGCGCCGACGTACGGTGACATCGCCCTGCGCCGCGGCGTCACGGCGCACATCCCGTACACCGGCGGCCAGAACCTTGCCTCGACGGCCTGGCATCCGGCGTTCGAGGACGTCAACAACGACGGCCTGACCGACCTGTTCGTCAGCAAGGGCAACGTCGACGCGCAGCTCGACTACGCCACGAAGGACCCGAGCAACCTCCTGATCGGAGGGGCGGACGGCACGTTCGCGGAAGGCGCGGTGGCCGCCGGCATCGCCGGCTTCGAGCGGGGGCGCGGGGCGGCGCTCGCCGACCTCAACCTCGACGGCCTGGTCGACCTTGTCCAGGTGGTGCGTCGCGAGAATGTCCAGCTCTGGCGCAACGTCGGATCGGGCGACGCCGCGAACCCCTCGGCGATGGGCCGCTGGGTCGCCGTCGACCTGGAGCAGGACGCCCCCAACCACGACGCGATCGGGGCATGGGTCGCGGTCCGGGCCGGCGCCCTCCAGCGCGAGCGGGAGCTCACCGTCGGTGGCGGACACGCCAGCGGCCAGCTGGTGCCACTCCACTTCGGCCTCGGTGGGGCGACGACGGCCGAGGTCCGGGTGACATGGCCGGACGGCGAGGTCGGACCATGGCTGCCCGTCGAGGCCGACCAGCTCGTCCGGATCGAGCGCGGCGCGGACGCGGCGCAGCCGCTGCTGCCGTAGGAAGGGAGCGCGGGATGACGACGACCCGGGCGGCCCGTCTGGCCGAGGTGGCGCTGCCGGACTTCGGTCGGCCGTCGGCGACCCCCGAGCTGCCGGCGGCGCTGTACGGCGCGCGACTGGAGCGGCTGCGGGAGCGGATGGAGGCTCGCGGCTACGACCGCCTCGTGGTCTACGCCGATCGCGAGCACAGCGCGAACCTGGCGTACCTGACCGGCTTCGACCCGCGCTTCGAGGAGGCGGTGCTGATCGTCGGCGACGGCGGCGAGCCGGCGATCCTCGTCGGCAACGAGTGCTACGGGATGGCCGGTGCGGCGCCGCTCGCCGATGCGCCGCGTGCTGGTTCCAGGACCTGAGCCTGCCGAGCCAGCCACGCGACAAGTCGCGGCCGCTGGCCGAGATCCTCGGTGACGAGGGCGTCGTCGACGGCGCGCGGGTGGGTGTCGTCGGCTGGAAGCCGTATGCGGACCGCTCGATGCTCGAGGTGCCCTCGTTCCTCGCCGATGCGCTGCGACGACAGGTCGGGTCGGGCGGGGTCGTCGAGAACGCCAACGACCTGCTCATCGACGCGGCCGACGGCCTGCGGGTGATCAACGAGGTCGAGCAGCTGGCCGCGATGGAGGCCGCGGCGTGCACGACGTCGAGCGGCGTGCGGGACGTGCTCACGGGCATCCGTCCCGGGCTGCGCGAGCGCGACGCGGTCGCCCTGCTCGGCTGGGACGGCTCGCCGCTGTCGTGCCACGTCATGCTCAGCGCCGGGCCGCGGGCCGCGTTCGGGCTGATGAGCCCGGGCGACCGCGCCATCGAGCACGGCGACCCGTTCACCGTGGCGTTCGGGATCTGGGGCGCGCTCAACTGCCGGGCCGGGTTCGTGGTCGAGGACGCGACCGGGCTGCCGGACGGGATCGGCGACTACGTCGACCGCCTCGTCGCGCCGTACTACGCGGCGGTCGCCGAGTGGTACGGCGCGCTGCGCATCGGGCAGACCGGCGGCGCGCTGCACGCGATCATCGAGCGCCACCTCGGCGACCCGTTCTTCGGCATCTTCCTGAACCCGGGGCACCAGATCGGCCTCGACGAGTGGGTGAACTCGCCGATCTCGGCGGGCTCGGACATCGAGCTCCGGTCGGGCATGGCGTTGCAGGTCGACATCATCCCGGCGACCGGCACGCCGTACTTCACGACGAACATCGAGGACGGGATCGCCCTCGCCGACGCGACCCTGCGGGCGGCGTTCGCGACCGGCTATCCCGAGGCGTGGGCCCGGATCGAGGCCCGTCGGGCGTTCATGGCCGACGTCCTCGGTATCGAGCTGCACCCCGACGTCCTGCCGTTCTCCAACATCCCGGCCTACCTCCCGCCGTTCCTGCTCCGGCCGGACCGGGTCATGACGATGACCACATGACCGAACGCCTCGTCCTGCGCGCCGGCGAGGACGCGCTGACGGTCGACCCGGCCGCCGGCGCGCGGTTCGCGTCGCTCGTCGCGGGAGGGCACGAGCTCCTGGTGACCGACGGCGACGGACCGATCTGGTGGGGCTGCTACCCGATGGTGCCGTTCGCCGGCCGGATCCGGGATGGCGTCCTGCGGTTCCGCGGCGCGACCCACCAGCTGGCCCGGAACCTCGGGCCGAACGCGATCCACGGGACGGTGTTCGAGCGGGCCTGGACCGTGGAGTCGGTCAGCGAGGATCGCGCGATCCTGACCACGGATCTCGGTCCAGGCTGGCCGTTCGCCGGCCGCGTCACGCAGTCGATCGTGCTTGGCGCGGGTGCGCTGGACGCGCAGCTGACGCTCGAGGCCGACGAGCCCATGCCGGCATGGCTCGGCTGGCACCCATGGTTCCGCCGGCAGGTCGGCGTGGCCCAGCTGGCGCTCGCCTTCGACGCCGCGCGGATGTACGTTCGCGGCCCGGATGGCCTGCCGACCGGCGAGCTGCGGCCCCCGACCGTCGGCCCGTGGGATGACGCATTCACGGGCGTCGACGCGCCGCCGCGGTTGACGTGGCCGGGCGTCCTGGAGCTCGAGATCACCTCGCCGGCCGGCGTCTGGATCGTGTACGACGAGCGCGACGATGCGATGTGCGTGGAACCGCAGACCGCACCGCCGGACGCGGTCAACCTTGCCGAGCTGTCGGGTACCGAGCCGCCGGTCGCGGAGCCGGGGCGGCCGCTGTCGGCGTCGATGTCCTGGCGCTGGTCGCGCCAGGGTCCCTGACGACCGCTAGACCTTCGTCGCCATGCCGCCCTTGGAGCGCACGGCCTGCGCGTCGACCGGCACGTTCACGCCGGTCACCCGGTTCTTGCCGGCACGCTTGCTCGTGTACATCGCGCGGTCCGCGCTGATCATCAGCTCATCGGCAGTGAAGCCGTCGTCCGGGTAGGCGACCACGCCGACCGACAGTGACGGCCGAACGGCGTCGTCGGGCAGCTCGAGATCGAGCTCGTTGACCCCGATCCGGATCTTCTCGGCGAGCACGAAGGCGCCGGTCGGGTCGGTCTCGGGCAGCAGCACGACGAACTCGTCGCCGCCGTAGCGCGCCGCGGTGTCGATGCGCCGCACCCCCTCGTTCACGACCTGGCCGACGGCGCTCAGGACGCGGTCGCCGTGGAAGTGTCCGAGCCGGTCGTTGATGGCCTTGAGCTCGTCGAGGTCCATCATCAACAGGCAGAACCCCCGACCCGACCGCGCGCTGCGGGCGATCTCGCGCTCGAGCGCGGCGAAGAAGAACCCTCGGTTGAACAGTGACGTCAGCGGGTCGATCGTCGACTGCTTGATGGCAGCGGCGCGCGAGGTCCGCTGCTCTCGGGCGATGACCATCGCGATGTAGGCGAGCAGGATCAGGGCGGTCAGGTTGATGCCGATCGTCGCGGTCGTCAGCGGGTCGGCGAGCACGGCGGCTGTCGTGCCGACCATCACAGCGAGCAGGTAGCCGAGCACCGCGGTGAGCGCGAGCCCGAGGGTGATCGACGGCGTGACCACGAGCGCGGCACCGCCGACGATCAGCGGATACACGAAGAAGAACGGGCTGGCCGCCCCGCCGGTCAGCGCCACGAGCATCGTCGCGACGGTGATCGCCACCGAGCCCTCGACCACGAACTTCGCCGGCCCGAGCGCGCTCGCCGGGAGGACGTCGTGGATGACCAGCACGAACACGCCCGTGAGCGCGAGCAGGATGAAGATCGCGGTCTGGCTGTCCGGCCACAGTCCGGTGACGCCGACGATCGTGGTCGCGGCGAGCAGGAACACCCACGAGGCGATCCGCACGACCCGGTCGTATGCGCGGGTCGGGACGCCGTCGTTGGTCCGCTCCTCGTTGCCGCCGGTCACCGCCGCCGAGGCCAGCACCCGTTCGCTGCGGACGTCCGGCCGCTCGTCGGCCGAGCGTTTGGTGCGGCCGCGTCCCACGTACGGGGACGCGAGGAGCAGGGCCATGACGACGAGGTTCGCGATCACGGCCAGGACGATCAGCGCAAGGATCGGCTCCAGCGGAGGCACATGGTCATCTTAGACCCGCTTCGCAGGAAAACCGCTGGTGCGTACCCGCCACGCTGAACGCGACGGTGCGCGCATGCGCCGGACCTTCGGCGGTCGGTGGTCGGACTAGCGAGTCCCCCACTGGTACGTCTGCTTGACGATCCGCAGGTACACGAACGTCTCGGTCTCCCGCACGCCGTCGATCGCGCGCAATCGCTCGGTCAGGAAGCGAAGCAGCGCCTCGTTGTCCTCGCAGACGGTCTCGATGAGGAGGTCATACGTGCCGGCCGTGATCACGACGTAGTCGACCTCGGCCATCTCGGCGATCTCCTCCGCGACCGAGACGAGCCGATCGGACTCGCACCGGATGCCGATCATCGCCATCTGCTGGAAACCGAGCTTGAGCGGGTCGGTCACGCCGACGACCTGGAGGATGCCTCGCTCGATGAGGCGGTTGGTGCGGGCCCGGACCGACGCCTCGCTCACGCCGAGCTGTGCGGCGATCTGGGTGAACGGCCGACGGCCGTCGGTCTGGAGGTGCTCGATGATCCGCTTGTCGAGGTCCGACACCTCCTCCCTCGAGGCGGGACGGGTGCGCGGCCGGTCGACGTCGGTCATACCGACAATGTACGGCGTGTGCGGGGGTCAGGGCTTGGTCGAAGGCGCAGGGCTCGGCGCGTCGGCGATCGGCGCGGAGAACGTCACCGGCACGGTCGTGCGGGCCTTGAGTGGCGACAGCAGGACGTCGAGCGCCGCGACGAGGTCGCGGAGGGCGACGGACTGGCGCGGATCCAGCTCGCGTTGCTTCTTGCCCGACGCCAGCGGGCCCCACGTGATGAGGATGTTCGCGCCGGCCAGCGCCACCGGTGGCTCGCCGCGGCCGGGTGCCTCGCCGGCCTTCCACTTGGTGACCGCGGTCAGCGCCTGGGGGGAGCTGAACTGCGTCACGTCGAGGGGCCAGCCCACGTACGTCGCGTAGATCTTGGTGACGACCTCCGTGCCCTCCTTGCCGACCGTGGCGGTGTTGGCGGTGACTCGGATGCCGGCCTTGCCAAGCCCGGAGAACACCTGCTGCGCGGTGGCGGGTGTCGGGAGGTGCGGGTTCGGGGTGATCCGCGGGGTCGGGGCGACGGTGGCGGACGGGGCGGGAGGCGTGCTCGCACACGCGCCGACGAGCACGGCGGCCGCGAGCAGCACGACAGCGTGCCGCGCGCCCCGGAGCTGGGATCTAGCCATGGCCGCGCGATCCTACGGATCGGGCCTGCCCGGCGTCGACCCTACGTTAGTACCGCGTCACCCATCCAACAGCCGCAGGACGGGCGCGAACGCCTCGATCGCGCCCCGCGTGATCGGATCGATCACCAGCTGGACGTGCCCGATGCCTTCGTCGGCGTACCCACGGAGCCGCTCGGCCATCTCCTCGGGTGAGCCTTCGAGCGGCCCCGGCGGGGCGTCCGCGTAGCTGCCCTGGATCCGTCCCGTGCCGTCCGGGAAGCGCACGAGGACGGCGACCGTACGTTCGATGTCGGCCGGATCGCGCCCGACGTCGCGACAGGCATCGTCGACGCGGTCACGCAACGGGGCGACGCCCGACGGGTGGTTGCCGATGTCCGCGAACCAGGTGTTCCAGGCGTCGACATGGGGCAGGGCGATGCGCAGCATCCGCGGGCCGTTCGAGCCGATCATCAGCGGCGGGCCACCCGGACGCGGCCCGGGCGGGAGCAGCTCGCAGTCGCGTGCCTGGTAGAAGCGCCCGTCGAAGTCGATGGCGCCGTCCCGGAGCAGCGTCCGGATGATGGTGAACGCCTCCTCGAACCGGTCGACGCGATGGTCGAACGGGACGCCGAACGCCCGGAACTCCGTCTCGTTCCAGCCCGCGCCGAGGCCCAGGATCAGCCGACCGCCGGAGATCTCGTCGATCGTGCTGGCCTGCTTGGCGAGGACGGCCGGGTTGTGGAACGCCGTGCACGCGACGAGCGGCCCGAACGCGATCCGGCTCGTGCTGGCGGCGACCGCGGAGAGCATCGACCAGGCCTCCCACGGCGCACGTGGCGGCCGGTCCGGCCAGCGGTACAGCAGGTGCTCGCCGAGCCACACCGAGTCGTAGCCGAGGTCCTCGATCGCGCGGGTCATGTCGAGCAGCTCGGGCCAGCGGACCTCGCGCTCGACCTCGGGCAGCTGGACGCCGACCTTGAGCGGGCGCACCAGCGCTGGATTCAGCCGGCCGCGGCGGGGATCAGCGCGTCGTGCATGGCGCGCAGGTGGTCCGGCGTGCTGCCACAGCACGCACCCACGATCGTGGCGCCGGCCTCGTGCATCTCGAGGCCGTACGACGCCATCGTCGCCGGCTCGGCTCGGTACACGGCGCGCATGTCGACGAGCTCGGGCATGCCGGCGTTCGACTTGGCCACGAGCACCGCGTCGGGGTCCGCGGCGCGCATCCTCGCGATGACGGGCACCAGCTCGTCCGGCCCGTTGCCGCAGTTGCCACCGACCGCGTCGGCGCCCCACGCGACCAGGGCCTCGACGGCCTGCTCGGGCGTCACGCCCATCATCGTGTGACCCCGGGTGTCGAACGTCATCGTCGCCACGAGCGCGATCCCCGGCGACGCCTGGCGGACGCCCTCGATGGCGGCCTTGATCTCGTTGAGGTCGGACATCGTCTCGATCCAGATCAGGTCGACCCCGCCCGCCACGAGCGACGCCGCCTGCTCGCGGAAGACGTCGACGGCGATCTCGTAGTCGAGCGTGCCGAGCGGCTGGACGATCTCGCCGCTCGGGCCGATGTCGCCGGCGACCAGCGCGTCGCCACCGGCAGCGGTGACCTCGGCCCTGGCGAGGATCGCCGCCGTGCGGTTGAGCTCGTCGACCCGCTCGCTCAGCCCGTGCAGCGCGAGGCGGAGGCGGTTGCCACCGAACGTGTTGGTCAGGATGATCCGCGACCCGGCGTCGAGGAAGCCGCGCTGGATCCGCCGGATCACGTCGGGGTGGGTCAGGTTCCAGACTTCCGGTGGGTCGCCGAACTGGAGGCCGTTGGCGAACAGCGACGTGCCCATCGCCCCGTCCGCCAGGATCGGCCCGCCCTCGGCGAGGAGGTCGCGGAAGCGCTCGCTGGCCTTGCCGCCATCGATCGCGCGTCGCGTGGCGACATCGGGGAAGCGCTCGTGGTCGACGGCCTCGAGTGCGAGTGGCTCGGAGCGCTCGGCCGTCGCGGCTCGGGAGCCGCGAGCGCGCGCGCGGCGTGGGCTGTCCATGGCGCGATGATAGCCGGGAACGATCCGGACACCGTTCGGGGCGTTGACACGGGCCCACGCCATCCCCCACCCTGCGCCCGATGCATCACGTCGACGCCACGACCGCCGCCCTGTCGCAGCAGCGGCCCGCGAGGGCCCGCTCGAGCTGATGCGCCGCGCCCCGAGAGGGCGCCACCACGGATCTGAGAGGGACACCCTCGGCACGAACGCCGAGGGTGTTTCGCTATCCACGAGGGAACGACACGATGGAACCGACACTCTTCGTCCGAGGGCTGATCCTCGGCTTCACGATCGCGGCGGCGGTCGGGCCGATCAGCCTGCTCGTCATCCGCCGCACGCTCGCCGAGGGCCGGCTCGTCGGCATCGTGTCCGGGATGGGGGTGGCCACGGCCGACGGCACCTACGGGGCGATCGCCGCCTTCGGCCTGACCGCCATCACCGAGCTGCTGGTCGACTGGCGCCGGGCGCTGGGGCTCGTCGGTGGCGCCTTCCTGTTGTGGGTCGCCTGGCGGACGTCCCGGTCCGTCCCCGGTGACGCGGCGACCACGAGCGATGGACGGCGCGGGCTGACCGGCGCCTACCTCAGCACGCTCGCGCTGACGCTGACCAACCCGATGACGATCCTCTCGTTCGCGGCATTGTTCGTCGGCCTCGGGGTGACCGGCGGGGACGCGGCGGGCGCGGCGTCGCTCACGCTGGGCGTGCTCGCCGGGTCGGCCGCCTGGTGGGTCGTCCTCGTGACCGTGGTCGGCGCCTTCCGGTCGCGCCTGACCTCCACGGGTCTCCGGCGGGTGAACATGGTCTCCGGGTTGATCATCGGCGCCTTCGCGGTCGTCGCGATCCTCAGCGCCCTCGTCTGAGCTCGTGGAGGCGCGCGTCCGAGATGCCCAGGTGATGGGCGATCTCGTGGTAGACCGTGTCGGTGACGGCCGCCGCGAAACGTGCGGGCGTCGGGTTCGCCCGCGCCAGTGGTCCGCGGAAGATCGTGATCTTGCTCGGCGACTGGGCTTGATCGGCCCCGTACGTCGTGCGCGGCACGCCGTGGTAGAGGCCGTAGAGCCCGTGCGCGCCGACCGACGCCAGCTGGTCCGCGGTCGGCTCTTCCTCGACCACGATCGCGACGCTCCCGAGCTGCTCCCGGAACGGCGCGGGGAGCCGATCGAGCGCGTCGATCACCAGGTCTTCGATGTCGGCGGCGGTGGGTTCGTCGGGCTGCACGTCCCAACGATAGCCAGCGTCCGGTCGCCGACGGGAGCCGAGCGGGCACACCCGTGATGACGTAGCGTTGCACCGTGAGCCGGGAAGTCGAGGACATGAACCGGCGCCTGCTGCGCGCCCGCGACGCCATGGATCGCGCGTACGCCGAGCCGCTCGACGTGCCGGCCGTGGCCGCGGTGGCGCACATCTCCGAGGCCCACTTCATCCGCAGCTTCCGTGCCGCGTTCGGTGAGACACCGCACCGGTACCTGCAGCGCCGACGGGTCGAGCGCTCGATGTTCCTCCTGCGCGAGACCGACCGCAGCGTGACCGACATCTGCTTCGATGTCGGCTTCACCAGCCTGGGCACCTTCAGCCGCACGTTCCGCGACATCGTCGGCGAGCCGCCGTCGACCTACCGCCTGGGAAACGGACCGATGGTGGCGCCCAACTGCGTCCAGATGTGGGCCACTCGGCCAAGGGTGGCGGCAGGGGTGTCGCTGCGATCGAGCAGTTTTGGAGAAGCGCCCGCCGCCGCCGCTCCCTAGGATGCGGGACGCCCCAGGAGGACTCGCAGGAGGCACGTGATGACTGACACGAAGAAGACCACCAAGAAGAAGGGCCCCGATCGCACAGAGGCCACCGAGGTGTGGACCGACGAAGAGCGCGCCGCGATGCAGGAGCACGCGAAGGAGATGAAGACCGCCGCCGCGCGCCGGAGCTCCGGCAAGGGGGCAGACGGCGAAGCGGACCTGCTGGCGAAGATCGCCGAGATGCCGCCGGCCGATCGCGCGCTGGCCGAGCGGATCCACGCCCTCGTCAAGGCCAACGCGCCGGACCTCACATCGCGGACCTATTACGGGATGCCTGCCTACGCGAAGGACGGCAAGGTCCTCTGCTTCTTCCAGCCCATGGCCAAGTTCAAGGCGCGGTACTCGACGCTGGGCTTCGAGGACACCGCGAAGCTCGACGACGGCACGATGTGGCCGACCGCGTTCGCATTGACGAGCAAGCTGACCGCCGCCGACGAGGCGAAGATCGCGGCTCTCCTGAAGAAGGCCGTGAGCTGAGCCCTGAGCCGCAGCGCATCACCGCCGACACGATGACCACCGCCACGAGGAGCGCCACGGCGCCCGCGCACCACGCTGCCGACAGCCACGACCTGATCCGCGTGCAGGGCGCACGCGTGAACAACCTCAAGAACGTCAGCGTCGAGATCCCGAAGCGCCGGCTGACGGTGTTCACCGGCGTCTCCGGCTCGGGCAAGAGCTCGCTGGTCTTCGGCACGATCGCCGCGGAGTCGCAGCGGATGATCAACGAGACCTACAGCGCGTTCGTGCAGGGCTTCATGCCGACGCTCGCCCGGCCCGACGTCGACGTCCTCGACGGGCTGACGACCGCGATCATCGTCGACCAGGAGCGGATGGGTGCCAACGTCCGCTCGACGGTCGGCACGGCGACCGATGCCAACGCCATGCTGCGGGTGCTCTTCAGCCGCCTCGGGCAGCCCTACGTCGGACCGCCGACTGCCTTCTCGTTCAACGTCCCGATGCGCACGGCGAGCGGAGCGATGAGCGTCGACAAGGGCAAGGGCGAGCGCATCGTCGTGCGCAACGCCATCTACCACGGCGGCATGTGCCCGCGTTGCGAGGGGATGGGCACCGTCAGCGACATCGACCTGACCCAGCTCTACGACGAGACCAAGTCGCTCTCCGAGGGCGCGATCAAGGTCCCCGGCTACACCCCCGATGGCTGGGCGACGCGCATCTTCACGGCGGCCGGTCTCGACCCGGCAAAGCGGATCCGTGACTACAGCGCGGACGAGCTCGAACGCTTCCTCCACCAGGAAGCGACCAAGGTCAAGGTCGAGGGCATCAACCTGACCTACGAGGGCCTCGTCCCCAAGGTCCAGAAGTCGATGCTGTCCAAGGACCTCGACGCGATGCAACCGCACATCCGGGCCTTCGTCGAGCGAGCCGTGACGTTCACGGCATGTCCCGAGTGCGACGGGACGCGGCTCAACGAGCCGGCCCGCTCGTCGAAGATCAAGGGCATCAACATCGCCGACGCCTGCGCGATGCAGCTCGACGATCTCGCCGGATGGCTGCGCGACCTCGACGAGCCGGCGGTCGCGCCGCTGCTCGCCGGCCTGCAACACACGTTCGACTCGTTCGTCGAGATCGGGCTCGGGTACCTGACGCTCGACCGACCGTCGGGGACGCTGTCGGGCGGCGAGGCGCAGCGCACGCGGATGATCCGTCACCTCGGGTCATCGCTTGACCGACGTCACCTACGTCTTCGACGAGCCCACCATCGGCTTGCACCCGCACGACATCCAGCGCATGAACGAGCTGCTGGTGCGGCTGCGCGACAAGGGCAACACCGTCCTGGTCGTCGAGCACAAGCCCGAGGTCATCGACATCGCCGACCACGTGGTCGACCTCGGGCCCGGGGCCGGCACGGCCGGTGGCGAGGTCGTCTTCGAGGGCACCGTAGCGGGCCTGCGAGCCGGCTCCACGCTCACGGGACGGCACCTCGACGACCGCGCATCCCTGAAGTCCTCCGTCCGGACGGGGTCGGGCGTCCTCGAGGTACGCGGCGCCGATACCAACAACCTGCAGGACGTCGACGTCGACATCCCGCTCGGCGTGCTGGTCGTGCTGACCGGGGTGGCCGGGTCGGGCAAGAGCTCCCTCATCGACGGATCGGTTTCGGGGCGGGAGGGGGTGGTCGCGATCGACCAGGGCGCGATCAAGGGGTCGCGGCGGAGCAACCCGGCGACGTACACCGGCCTGCTCGACCCGATACGGACGGCATTCGCCAAGGCCAACGGCGTCAAGCCGGCGTTGTTCAGCGCCAACTCCGAGGGCGCCTGCCCGACGTGCAACGGTGCCGGCGTGATCTACACCGAGCTCGGGTTCATGGAGACCGTCGCGACCACGTGCGAGGACTGCGAGGGCAAGCGGTTCGAGGCCTCGGTGCTCGAGTACAAGCTCGGCGGCCGTGACATCAGCGAGGTGCTCGCGATGTCGGTGACCGAGGCCGAGGCCTTCTTCGGAGCCGGAGAGGCGAAGACGCCCGCCGCTCATGCCATCCTCGAACGGCTCGTCGACGTCGGGCTGGGCTACCTCAGCCTCGGACAGCCCCTTCCGACGCTGTCCGGCGGCGAGCGCCAACGGCTCAAGCTGGCCACCCACATGGCCGGCAAGGGCGGCATCTACGTCCTCGACGAGCCGACGTCCGGCCTCCACCTCGCCGATGTCGAGAACCTGCTGGGCTTGCTCGACCGGCTCGTCGACGCCGGCAAGACCGTCATCGTCATCGAGCATCACCAGGCGGTCATGGCCCACGCCGACTGGATCATCGACCTCGGTCCGGGCGCCGGACACGACGGCGGCCGGATCGTCTTCGAGGGCACGCCCGCAGACCTTGTCGCCGGCCGATCCACGTTGACCGGCGAGCACCTCGCGACGTACGTCGGCGCCTGATCACGGAGGAGGACCCGCGATGATCAACAAGCTGAACGTGAGCTCCGTCATGGTGCTCGACAAGGACGAGGCGCTCGACTTCTACGTCAACAAGCTGGGATTGGAAGTGGGCCAGGACTTCCAGCAGGGCGATTATCGCTGGCTGACCGTGCGCGTTCCCGGCGAGCCGGGCACCGAGATCTCCCTCGAGAAGCCCGGCCCGCCGCTTCACGATGAGGCCACCGCCGAGCAGCTCCGCGAGCTGATCACGAAGGGCGCGATGGGCGGTCTCGTCTTCCTGACCGACGACGTCCAGGGGCTGTACGAGACCCTCAAGGAACGCGGCGTCACCGACATCACCCAGGAGCCCACGGACCATTTCTACGGCACCGACATGGGCGTCCGCGACCCGTTCGGCAACGCGATCCGGATCCTCCAGCACAAGCGGGCCACCAGCAAGTCGACCGCCTGACGAATCCGCGAGGCGTTGGCAATCGCGCCGCAACCAAAGGCGACGAGGGCGAAGGTCCCGATGAACTCGGCGGCGAGCGCGCTCAGGCGAGGGCGGGACGCCGCGGTCGACCGGCGGCCCGGAGCGCGACTTCGATGAAGGGGCGGAGACGCGCCGACACCTCGGTCTCCGTCCGGCGGAACGCGGCCAACTTGTCCTCGTCGGTGCCCTCGACCTCGCTCGGGTCGTCGAGGCCCCAGTGCAGCGAGTTGGCGGAACCGGGAAAGGCCGGGCAGTTGGCCCGTGCGCGATCGCAGACGGTGATGACGTAGTCGAAGTGCTGGTCGAGGAATTCCGTGATCGACTTGCTCCGGCCGTCGCTCCAGTCGATGCCGGCCTCCTGGAGGACCTGTAGTGCGAAGGGGTTGACCTTGGTGACCTCGGTTCCGGCCGAGTAGACCTCGAAGTCGTCGCCGCCGTAACGCCCTAGGAGCGCTTCGGCGATCTGGCTGCGGGCCGAGTTGTGGGTGCACACAAAGAGGACGCGGATCGGATCCGCGGGCATCGAAGCCTCCTTCCGAGTGGCGCGACCCGCGGCCGCGATAGTGGACTCGAGATCGAGCAACTCGCCCTCGAGGCGATCGAGGTCGGCTCGCTGGCGCGCGATCGCGTGACGCTGATCAGCCAGCAGTGGCGCGAGGTCGAGATCGATCGCACCGTGCTCGAGGCAGAGGCGCGCGAGGCGACCGGCATCCTCCGGGGCTAGGCCGAGCCTACGTAAGGACAGCACGAGTCGAAGTCGAGTCAGGTCGACATCGTCGTAGTCGCGATAGCCGTTAGGGGCTCGCGCGGGCGCAGGGAGGACGCCCTCCTGCTCGTACCAGCGGACCGCAGTCGCAGCGACGCCCGCGCGGGAGGCGAGTTCAGCGATCTTCACTACCAGATCGTAGACCTTCGAGTCACTCGAAGGTCAAGCCCGACCTACGCGCGCGCCTCGAGCACTGGCAGGCGACGCGATGTGGCCGGGAGCGTGATCGCCGGGGCAAAGCCGCCAGCGAGTTCCTGGAAGCGCTGCACGGCCTGGGGCCGCAGCGAGTAGAAGATCCAGGTGCCGCGCCGCTCGCCCTCGATCCAGCCGGCGTCACGGAGGACCTTGAGGTGATGCGACACGGTTGGCTGGCTGACGTCGCAGCAGGCGGTGAAGTCGCACGCGCACACCTCGGCGCAGTCGCTCAGCTGGCGCAGGATCGCGAGTCGGGTCGGGTCGGCGGCAGCCTGGAGGAGCAGGACGTCGGGGTCGGTCTGGCGCTTCATGCGGCAACTGTATTGACAGATGTCTATCTTGACAAGTATCAATACATGCATCACCGCCCCGACGACACCGAGGAGTCACCAACGATGACCACCGCGACCACTACGAGCGAGGCCACCGAGACCATCCACGAGAATGTTCGCCAGCGCTACGCAGATGCGGCGATCCGGGCGACCCAAGGCTCCTCGTGTTGCAGCGATCCCGAGACCATCGGCGCCAACCTCTACTCCGCGCTCGAGCGGGACGAGCTGCCGGACGCCGCGGTCCTCGCCTCCCTCGGCTGCGGCAACCCGACCGCGGTCGCCGACCTCCATCCCGGCGAGCGGGTCCTCGACCTCGGTTCCGGCGGCGGGATCGACGTCCTCCTCTCGGCCAAGCGGGTCGGTCCGACCGGTCGTGCCTTCGGTGTCGACATGACCGACGAGATGCTCGCGTTGGCCCAGCGGAACGCTGCCCAGGCTGGCGCGACCAACGTCGAGTTCCTCAAGGGCCACATCGAAGCGGTGCCGCTCCCGGCCGAGTCGATCGATGTCGTCATCAGCAACTGCGTCGTGAACCTCGCTGCCGACAAGCCCGCCGTCTTTGCCGAGATCGCACGCGTCCTGCGCCCGGGCGGTCGCATCGGCATCAGCGACATCGTGGCCGACGACTCGCTTAGCCCCGAGCAGCGCGCCGAGCGCGGCTCGTACGCCGGCTGCATCGCTGGCGCCCTGTCCATCTCGGAGTTCCGCGCAGGGCATCGAGGCAGTCGGCCTGACCGACGTCTCGATCACGCCTTCGCACACCGTCACCGACGGGATGATCAGCGCGATCATCAAGGCGACCAAGCCCGCGGATGCCCGACCGCTCATCGACCTTACCGCGAAGCGCGACCTGCTGCCGGTCGCCGAGGCCGGCGGCTGCTGCGGCGGCGAGGGCTGCTGCTGATGCAAACGAGCCGCGCCGTGTCGGGCGACTGGCCCTCGGTCCGCGACCTGCCCTGCTGCGGTCGGTCGCCATGCGTCGCGCACTGGTGAAGCCCAGATGACGAAGCCAAGAGCGCGAAGGAGCCGCCGGCGCGTGCCCGGCTACTCGCACTGTGATGACGAGGACCCAGCAGGCCCGACCCGTCTCTGTCGGTCGTCCTCACCTCGCACGGAGCATCGTCATGTCCCGCTCATCCATCGCCCGCGCTGATCTCGCCGCGCTGATCCTCGCCGCCATCTGCTGGGGGTTGGGGACGGTCATCAGCAAGGCGGCCTTGGCCGAGGTCGCGCCACTCACGCTGCTCGCCGTCCAACTGGCCGCGAGTCTCGCGGTGCTCGCGATCCTCATGCGCCGTCAGGGCATCTCGTTCCGGACTGATGGCGCTGCGCTGCTCGGTCGCCTCGGGTTGCTGAACCCCGGCGTGGCCTACGCCCTCAGCCTCCTCGGCCTGACCTACATCACGGCCAGCCTGTCGGTGCTCCTCTGGGCGCTCGAGCCGCTGATGATCCTCGCGTTGGCCGGGTTGTTTCTGCACGAGCGGATCACGTCGACCTTCGTCGTGCTGTCGCTGATCGCTGTAGCGGGCATGGTCTTGATCGTCTACGACCCGTCCTCGACGAGCGGGCAGTGGATCGGCGTGGCCTTGACCGTCGCCGGCATCGCCTGCTGCGCGGTCTACTCGGTCGTCACCCGCCGGTGGATCCCTGATGCCAAGGAGACCGGCCAGGTCGTCTTTGCCCAGCAGGGGCACGCGCTTGTCCTGGCGCTGATCCTCGTGTTGGTGGTCGCCTCGGCGGGCGGTCAGCTGGTAACGGCCGCCTTGACCCCGCTCGGGCTGGCCAGTGCCATCGGGTCTGGGGTCCTCTACTACGCAGGCGCGTACTGGTTCTACCTCGGCGCGCTGCGACACGTGCCGGCGTCCCTTGCCGCTTTGTCGTTCTACCTCATCCCGATCGTCGGGGTCACGGCCGGCGCACTTCTCCTGGGTGAGCGCCTTGATCCTCGCCAATGGGTCGGTGCCGCGATCGTGCTCGCTTCGATCCTCGCGATCATCAGGCTGCCGTCTCCGAGTTCCGAGTCGCCGGTCACGTCTCCGGCGTAGAGCCCTGGGCCGACGGTGCGAGTTTCCGTCGGTCAACCACGCGCATGAGTTGTGCGAGCGCGACGGCGTCCAGTACCTCATCGCCGTCGACTCGCGCTCGGCGCGACCGAGCGAAGTCCCGCTCGGTCAGACGCGAAGCCCTACTCGGCTATCAAGAAAGGTTTGATAGCGAGGGTCCAACTACTCCCCGCTCGAGGCCCGTATTGTGCGTGCTGTCGGCCGTTTGGTCCGACGCCGCGCGGAAATCCGCGGAGCAGATCTCCGTTGGAGCGCTCGAAGGGTGAGCGTGGGTGGCGGAGCGGTTGATCGCGGATGACGGTGGCGATGGAGTCTCCGTCGCGTGGCCCGATGATCGCGGTCCGGTATGTCTCACGTGGTCCTGAATCCCGACCCGCTTGCCTCGATCGGTCCACGATGGGACCGATGTCATCGGGCTTCCCCAAGCCTGATCGAAGACCGGCTCCAGAGGGCCGCAGAACGGCAGGGTCGGGAATCAGCCCTTACCGCGCAGATCGATGACGCAATAGCTCGATTGTGTGCGCGTACCCTGACGCGTGGCCCGCATCCTCCCCGATACGAAGTTCTACATTCCCCGTCCACGCGAGTCCTTGGTACGTCGGCCTCGGCTGTCGGAGCGATTGAGGCAAGCGACGCGTGCCAAGGTGACGCTCGTCTCCGCCCCGCCGGGCTTCGGAAAGACCACCATGCTGGCCGACTGGCTGGCGGTCTCCGCCTCGGACGACGTGATCCCTGTATGGGTGTCCCTCGAGGCTACTGATAACGAGTCCGTCGCCTTCTGGTTCGCCGTGGCTACAGCGTTGCACCGAGCGGTGCCCACCGCGGGACAGACAGTCCTGCTGGTGGAAGGGCCCACACCACCGCCCATCGAGACGGTCGTGACGAACCTCGCTAACGAGCTTGGCTCGGTCGGATCCGACGTCTTCTTGGTGCTTGACGACTTCCATGTCATCGATGCCAGCGACATCCAAGATCAGGTGTCGTTCCTGCTGGAGCACTTGCCGACATCGGCGCACGTCGTGATCGCAACCCGCGTCGATCCACCGTTTCCGCTGGCGCGTCTGAGGGCGCAGGGGCAACTCGTGGAAGTACGAGCCGCGGATCTGCGCTTCACGCGCCAGGAGGCTGCTGCGTATCTCAATCAGACTGCCGGCCTGGACCTCGAAGCGAGCCAGATCACGGCGCTGGAAGAGCGGACTGAGGGTTGGATCGCCGCGCTCCAGCTGGCCGCCCTGTCCATGCAGGGGCGGGACGATGTCGACGGCTTCATCGCTGGTTTCACCGGCGACGATCGCTTCGTCGTCGACTACCTCGTCGAGGAGGTCCTGGATCGCCAATCCGACGACGTGCGCCGGTTCCTCCTCTGGACCTGCATCCTGGATCGGCTGACGGGGGCCCTGTGCGATGCCGTCACAGGAGAGGATGGCGGTCAAAGGACCCTCGAGGATCTGGATCGCCGAAACCTCTTCGTGATCCCGCTCGACACGCGCCGCGAGTGGTACCGATACCACCACCTGTTCGCGGATGTCCTCCGCGCGCGCCTGTTGCGCGAGGAGCCGGACAGCGTCCCGGACCTCCATCGGCGCGCGAGCCTCTGGTACGAGCAGCGGGGAGAGCGGTTTGAGGCCATTCGCCACGCACTCGACGGGGAGGACTACGAGCGGGCTGCCGACCTGATCGAGCCGGCGATCCCGGGCCTCCGACAGGCGCGCCAGGAAGCCACGATGCGGCGTTGGTTCGAACTGCTTCCTGATCAAGTGTTTCAGGATCGGCCGGTCCTGAGCGTCGGGTATGTCGGAACACTCATGGCCACGGGCGAGTCTGCCGATGTCGAGGTGCTGTTGCGAGGGGCCGAACGATGGCTGGAACCAGCGTCCGACGATCGGCAGGGACAGCAGGCCACGCTCCGCGGTGATGGTCGTGGTTGACGAAGCCGAGTTCCGGCGGTTGCCCAGCGCCGTTGCCCTGTATCGAGCCGCACAGGCACAGATGAACGGCGACCGCGAGCGGACAGAGGCCTTCGCCCATCGGGCGTTCGACCTCGCCGGCGACGACGATCCACTCGGGCGCGGTGCAGCGGCGGGGTTCCTTGCCCTGGCGCACTGGGGAGGTGGCGATCTCGAGGCCGCCCATGGCTTCTGGGCGGAGGCGATGGCCTGCCTGCAACGCGCGGGCCACGCCGTCGATGCGATCGGTTGCAACCGACCATTGGCGGAGATCCGTATCGCCCAGGGGCGGCTGAACGAGGCGATGAGGAGCTACGAACAAGGCTTGCGGATGGCGACGGACGGCACGACAACCGTCCTGCGCGGCGCGAGTGACATGCACGTGGGGTTGGCTGAGCTGTGCCTTGAGTGGAATGACCTCGATGCTGCCGCCGATCACCTTCGGCTGAGCGATGACCTTGGAGACCTCGGTGGCTTGGCCCAGAACCCCTACCGATCGCGCGTCGCCATGGCACAGCTCCGCCTGACTGAGGGTGATGCCGATCGGCGCCCTCGCCTTGCTGGAGGACGCTGAGCGTGTCTTCGTCAGCGAGTACTACCCCGTCGACCCGGCCACTTCCCGCCCAGGCAGCGCGGATCCATGCCGCGCAGGGCCGCCTGCGCGAGGCCGGAGCCTGGGTCCGCGAGCGCGGACTGTCGGTCGATGACGACCTGAGCTTCGTCGGCGAGTACGAGCACATCACGCTTGCCAGGGTGCTCCTGGCCCAGGGCACCAGGACCCATGACCCGCGCCGGATCCAAGAAGCGGTCGCGCTCCTTGAGCGTCTGCTGGTCGCCGCCGAAACGGGCGGGCGGTGGCGCAGCGTCATCGAGATCCTCGTGCTGCAAGCCCTCGCCCAGAATGATCGCGGTCGCGGGGCCGCGGGACTCGATCCGCTCGGTCGCGCGCTGACGTTGGCAGAGCCGGAGGGCTACATCCGAACATTCGTGGCCGAGGGCTCTCCGATTGCCGACATGCTAGGAGTGGCGGCAAGTCGTGGCATCACGCCGGACTACGTGCGACGACTGCTCGACGCATTCGGACGCGGCGACCGCCGTTCGGTCGATCGTCAGAGCCTGGTGGAGCCGCTCAGCGAACGAGAGCTTGATGTCCTGCGGCTTCTCGCCTCCGACCTTGATGGCCCCGGTATCGCAGACGAGCTGGTCGTGGGGCTGAGCACCGTCCGGACCCACACCAAGAGCATCTATTCCAAGCTCGGTGTGAACAGCCGTCGAGCGGCCGTTCGACGCGGCGAAGAACTCGGCCTCCTGTCGCGTCGCGGCGACCGCTAACAATCCCCACGGCACTCCCCACAGATGGGGATGCGCCGTCCCCACCTTCCCGTCCACGGTGGCCTCCTCGGCCGTCGCAGATGCCGACATCGGCGAGACGTGACAGGGAAGGAGCCAGATGGACGAGCGCCGCGGATCGCACGACGACCGCCACGAGGCAAAGCGTTACGAGATCCGCCTGAAGGGACGCCTCGACGGCAGCTGGGCCGAGTGGCTCGGCGGGATGTCCCTGACTCACGCGAGCGACGGCACGACCGTGCTCGTCGGACCGGTCGTCGACCAGGCGGCCCTGCATGGCCTGCTCCAGAAGCTGCGCGACCTTGGCATGACCCTGATCTCGGTCAACGAAGACGAGATCGACCCGCCCATCGTGCGCGACGACCCGAGCGAGCTACTGAATCCAACGACAAGGAGATCGACATGACCGACACCGCACGCATGACTGGAACGAATGGAGTCCGGACGGACGCGTGGAGAAGGCTCGCGCTCGCCGGGGGCGTTCTGTACCTGATGACCTTCATCTTCTCGATCCCGGCCGTCTTCCTGTATGGCCCCGTGCTGAGCGATCCGGCCTACATCCTCAGTGCCGGTGCCGACTCCCAGGTTCTGTTGGGCGCGCTCTTCGACATCATCACCGCCCTCGCCTGCATCGGGACCGCTGTCGCGCTCTATCCGATGATCAAGCGGCAGAGCGAAGCAGCCTCGATCGGCTTCGTCGCCACCAGGATCTTCGAGGCGGCCGTCATCGTCATCGGCGTCGTGTGCCTGATGGCCGTCGTGTGCTCTGCGTCAGGCCGGCGCAGCCGCCGGGACCGACGCGTCCGCCTTGGTCGCCGTGGGCCAGGGCCTCGTCGCGGTCCGAGATGTGACGTTCTTGGTCGGCCCGGGCGTCATGCCCGGCTTCAACGCGCTGCTGCTTGGCTACGTGCTCTACCGGTCGCGCCTCGTGCCGCGGGCGATTCCCGCGATGGGCCTCATCGGTGCCCCGGTGTTCCTCGCCTCCGCGACCCTGTCCATCCTTGGCCTGCAAGAGCAGGTTTCGGTGTTGCCGCTGATCGCGCTGCCGCTGATCTTCGTGTGGGAGCTGTCGCTCGGCCTCTGGCTGACCTTCAAGGGCTTCAGGCCTGCTGCCGTGGCCGCGCTGGTTGCTGACACCCGCGATATCGATCGCATCCTCGTCGACCACCGAGTCACCGTTCGCGACGACGACGGCAGGTGCCGCATGACCGCCGAGCGGGAGCGGACGGCAACGCTCCCTCCCCGCCCGGTCGTTCGGACGGCATGGGTGCTGCACCGCGCCCTCTATCGACTTCAGTGGGGGGCGGATCGGCCTCCGACCACCTGAGGCTGGCAGCAAGTTCGGGATGATGCGACTCAGGACGGTTGGGCGACGGTCCGGCGAGCCACGGGTCGCGATCGTCGGGCTACCTCGAGGACGGACCGAACCTCGTCACCCTGGCCATGAACGGCTGGGCGGAGGCGGAGCCGGCATGGTGGCTGAACCTCCAGGCGCAGCCTGACACGACGGTCGAGCTGAAGGACGGTCTTCGTTCGGTTCGCGGTCGCGCCGCGGTCGGCGAGGAACGTGATCGGCTCTGGGCGCGGTGGCGTGAGTTGAGCGACGACTACGACGGCTGGGCGGCGCGGCGCTCAGGACCCACCGCCGTCGTCGTGCTCGAGCCACGTGCGGTCGGGGCGGGCGGGTAGCGTTCGTCGACCTTGCCTCAGGCTCCGGCGGCGAACTTCGTCGCCGGCAGCCGGGCCTCAACTAGCGATTTCCGCTACAGCTGCATCGTGTCCAGCCAAGGAGATCAGATGTCGTCCCCCAAGCAACTCGCGAGGATCGCCGGGGTGCTCTACCTCATCGTCGGCGTTTTTAGCGGCTTCGCGATCGGCTACGTGACCCCGCTGGTGTATGCGCCGGGTGATGCGCTGACGACCGCGGGCAACATCTCGGCAAACGCCGGACTCGTCCGCGCAAGCGTGTTGGCGGACCTGATCCAGGCGACGGTGTTCGTGTTCCTCGCCATGGTCCTGTTCGCCATTCTCCAGGACGTCAACCGGAGCGTTGCTCGCGCGATGGTGATCCTCGTCGCGATCGCGACGGCCGTGATGTGCATCAACGAGGTCTTCCAGATCGGCGCTCTGCTGGTCTCCGGTGAGGGCGCCTACGCGACCGGGTTCGGCGCCGCCGGTACGGATGCCCTCGTTTTGCTCCTCATGGACCTCCACCACTACGGCTTCCTCATCGCCCAGATCTTCTTCGGCCTGTGGCTGATCCCGCTGGGTTATCTCGCTTACACCTCGGGCCTGTTCCCCCGGGCGCTGGGGGTCGTGCTGGTCGTCGGTGGCAGCGCCTACCTCGTTGACCTGACCCTGGCCTTCGTGGCCCCCAACGTCAGCCGTCAGGTCCACGGCCTCCTGGCCATCCCGCCGACGATCGCTGAGGTCTGGACGGTCCTCTATCTGCTCGTAAATGGCGTGCGGTCGTCTGATGCTCCGACGGCGGCGACCCAACGACACCTCCCGGCTGCGGCCTGAGCAGCGTGATCCGTCGGGTCGTTCTGTTGGGATACCCCGCAGTAGCGTCAAGACCCACTCAAGAGTCGCTCAGCCGGGCCCGCGGAGGTGGGCGAGCACGGCCAACACGCGTCGATGATCGTCGGAGGCCGGCTCAAGCTCGAGCTTGGAGAAGGTGTTTCGCGAGGTGGGCTTCGACCGTCATTCGCGCCATTCCCGAGTCGATCGCCGATGGCCTGGTTCGATCGACCCTCGGCCATCAGGGCCAAGACGGTGCGCTCCCGCGCCCGGATCGCGACGTCAGAGATCGGTCCCCAGAGACTCCCGCCGGTCGATCGCGACGAACCGCCGGGGCCGAAGGAAACCCAGGTTCGACGCGGGTCAGGGTCGACCTCGGCCCCCCGAAGACGATCAGCGAAGAGCCATCGCCTCGTCTCTCTCGACGGGAGATACCGCCTCTGCATTTGATGCGTCTGCGTCCAACGCATCGCGATCTGCCATCTCGAGGCCGCCTTGGTGCGACGCGAACGTTCGTAGGTTGAGGTACTGGAACCCGAGCGCCGCCAGAACGCGCCTCAGCGACCAGGGCAGATCCTGCGCCTCCCCGGCATCGACCATCGCTGGCTCGTCGAGGTCGAACACCTGGTCGTGCAGCAGAAGCCGGCAGTGACCAGCCGCGATCACGTTGCGCGCCCACTCGGACCGCATGCCGAGCGGAACGATGATCCGAAAACCGGTCGGTGTCGGCTCCGGATGGACCGGGGTCAGCCGCCGCATTCCCGACTTTCGTCCGACGTGCTCGAGTGTCCCGATCTCGGAGTGCCCGTAGCCCGCGAGCCCGCGCCGGAGGAGCGCTGGATTCACAACCGAGTTGACGAACGCCGTCCCGATTCGCGGATTGCGACGCCACAAGCCGACCGCGGCGACAAGCGCCGCGCCGGTCATGGCTGGAAACGCGAGGAACGTCACGATCTTGCGCATGGCGATCAGCCTCCCTGCTGTGCCGGACGCGTGGTGAGACGGGCCGGGCCGGTGGCTTCTCGGGGTCGGACGATGGCGACCGCGGCGAGGATCGAGGACACGACCCCGAGAACGGTGATGGCGACACCCACCGGCACCGCCGTCTGATCACCGGCTGCGGCCATCAACACGATGCCGCCCACCACGCCCGCGCCCATCAGCGGCACCCACACGAGCATGGGGAAGGCGAAGGCCGCGGCGTCGTTTCGACGCAGAAGGCCGGCGCCGGCGATCGCGCACAGAGGCAGGAAGAAGGCGAGGTCGAGGGCGTAGACCGGGTTGCTGGCGATGTTCGCCTTGACGAGGTCCGATGGCAGGACGCCCGTCGTGGCGACCGTCGCGATCTGCCCGAGCCACAGCAGTCCGAACATCGTCGCCACCCCGATCAGGAGCCCGCCGGCCGCGCGCCGGTTGAGGCGGCCGGTCACGCTCTCTGCGCCTTCGACGGCAGAACGACCGGCCAGCAAGAGGCTCCAAAGCGACAGGCCGAAGATGGCGATGTGGACGGCAGTGAGCGGGTTCAGCGCCACCGAGAACGCGAAGATCGCGTAGTTGTAGACGAGGTACAGCAGCCCCGCGACGACCGCCAGCCGACCTGCCGACGAGCCGCGTGAGGCGGTCCACATGCCCGATGCCAGGACGGGAACGGCTAGGAACAGAGTCGCGAGGTCAGTTCCCTGCGCCTGCTGGACCCAGTTGGGCGAGTCAACGTAGAGGCCGGTGACGGCCAGGCCAGCCAACGCTGCGACCGCAGCGAGCACGGTTGCAAGGGCGGCGAGTCGGTTCGAGATCGTGTGCATGGGACACCTTGTTTGCTGCGTCGAATGGCCTGATACGCCATGGACAGCATCGTGGGACCGACCTTCGCGCCATAGGGCCGCACATCCCGGATGCCCGTCCAGATGGCCCTATCGGCGGTCGTGATTGACGCGTGGTCCCCTGCGACGGGACGCGCGTTCGCCGAGCCCGTATGAGCGCCACGGTGGTTCACAGGGGTGTCGAGCGGCACGGGGCGAATGTGCCTGGCGGCACTGACGCTCGTGAGATCGAAGCCGCGACCATGCCATTGATCGCCGTGGGTGGCGGGAACCGAAGACGCGACCCTCCGCGACACGCATGGAGGGCAGCCCCGTGGCTCGTCTCGAACCTACGTCGCTCGCGTCCGGGCTGTCGCTACCTGGGACCGCGTCGCTCGTCACCAATCGCAGGCTTGCCGTGGCGGTCGCCGTTGGGATCGCCGTGACCGCCGGGCTCCTGACATCCTTCGTGGCACCGCGTGGGCCGACGACGACAGCCAATGCCTTGTTCGTGATGGCCGTCGGCCTCCTTGTTGGCACCGTGGGCGGGGCACTCGTGCGGTCTCGCTGGAGCCTCGTCGTCCTCTTCTCTGTCTACTTCCTGGGGATCGAGGCCGGTCGGCTCAACATCGTCGGGCCGTCGCTCGACCTCCGTCTCGACAACCCCTACGGCGACATTGCCTTCGTCCTGACCCGCGGCGTCCATTCCATGGTGGTGCTGCCGCCGATCGCCTTTGGCGTTCTGGTCGGGCTCGCCGTGGCGCGGCGACTGGGCTGGTCGCCGAGTGTCCCTCGGCGGCGGCCGCTCGGCTCCGCGATGGTCGGTGTCATCGCAGCGGCGCTCGCGGTCCTCGTCGCCTGGCCGGCCTCGACGCCTCCGGTCATGGGGCCCGACGGCCGGCCGGCGCCGCGTGGCATCGCGGAGATGGCGACTGTGCGCCTTGGGGGCGCCGACCAGACCGTCATGATCCGTGCAGCAGACCCCGACAAGGCGGTCGTGCTGTACCTAGCGGGAGGACCCGGGCAGAGCGATCTCGGATACGCGCGGGTGCTGCTCGAGCCGCTGACGGCCGACTTCGTCGTTGCCGTCTGGGATCAGCGAGGGAGCGGCAGGTCGTATGCCGCGCTCGACCCGACCTCGTCGCTGACCCTTGAACAAGCGGTCGCCGATACGGTCGAGCTGAGCGAGTACCTCCGCACCCGGTTCGGCGAGCAGAAGATCTATCTGCTCGGGGAGTCGTGGGGGACGACGCTCGGTGTCCTCGCCGTCCAGGATCGACCCGACCTCTTCCATGCGTACATCGGCTCGGGCCAGATGGTCAGCCAGCGTGAGACCGACCGGATCATCTGGCGCGACCTGCTCGCCTACGCCGACCGCACGGGCAGCGGTGACTTGTACGACCAGATCCTGACGCTCGGCGAGCCGCCCTACCGCGACACGCCCTGGGCGAACAGCGTCGTGATGGGCTACTACCCGCTGCTCGAGACGCCCTATACGCCGCCCGCCGCCTACGCGGACCGCGGCAACGCCTCCGGTGTCGGGCCCTACGGAGTCCTCGCGAGCGAGTACTCGTTCATCGACAAGGTGAACGTCATCCGCGGGCTCGTCGACATGTTCTCGCTGATGTACCCGCAACTCCAGGGCATCGACTTCCGGACCGACGTGACGGCACTAGAGGTGCCGGTGTACATGCTCGACGGGGCACATGAGCTGGCCGGCCGCCGAGACCTTGCCCACGAGTGGTTCGACGGCCTGACCGCGCCCCACAAGGAACTGATCACCTACGAGGACGCCGGACACTCGGTCGTTTTCGAGGAGGCGGATGCGTTCCACCGGCTGATGACCGAATCGATCGTGCCCGCGACGTACCGGAAGTGAGACTGAGGAGTTCGATGCAAACCGCCTCCGAAATGCCGGCGCGCCGAGCGAACCCACCGCTCAGCCGCTTCGCCAAGGCGACCATCGCCCTTGAGGTGCTCCTCGGGGTCGGCGCGCTCGGCGGCGGCCTGGTCCTCATCGTCGCGCCGCGCGGCGAGATCATGCCGCTGCCGGTGTCGGCACTCGCCGGCTCGCCCTTCGAAACCTACCTCCGGCCGGGACTGATCCTGTTCACCGTCCTCGGGCTCGGACCGCTCGCGGCGGCTGGGCTGGCCTGGAGACGGCATGCGCTCGCGCCGTTCGCCGCGTTCGCCGTCGGCGTCGCTCTGCTGATCTGGGTCGCGGTCGAAGTCGCGATCATCGGCTACAGCAACGAGCCGCCGCTCCAGGCGATCTACTTCGTCATGGGGATCGCTATCACCGTCGTTGCCCTCGGCTGGCTGGCCGAGGTCGGACTGCCGGCGCTCCACCGCCGGAGCATCACGGAGGTGTGAGATGCCACACGCTGTCGTCGGGATCGTGCTCGTTGCGCACGGGTTGATCACCACGATGATCGGGTTTGGCAGCATGTCCAACCCCGCCAGTGCGACCATGCCGGCGCCATCGTGGCTCGGGTGGTGGCCAGGGACCCTCGGACGGTCGTGGGCCTTCGACGCGCTCAGCCTCGGGTCGGGGCCGGCCGTGGTCGGCGGGCTCCTGTGGCTGGCGGCAGGGCTGGCCCTGGTCGGTGCTGGCCTTGGCTGGCTCGGCGTCTCGGCTGTCAGCGGCCAGTGGCAGATGCTGGCACTTCTCGGTGCCGTGCTCGGCCTGGCCGCGCTCGCGCTCTATTTCCACCCGTTCTACGTCGTCGCGATCGTCATCGACGTTGTGATCTTGGTATCGGTCTGGGGTCGAGTCGTCGCGGCGCATTGATCGAGCAGCCAGAGGCCAACCGTCCCGACGGGCGGCCGAGGACGCGAAAGCCAGCCTCGGTCGCAGTGATGTTTCCCACGGGCCTCGGCGTCGCCGATGACGGCGGCCAGTTTCTGTCGCCAGTCGTCAAGGCGCTCCTGCGCTCGGATCACCGCGGTCCGCGACAGCCGTGTGTCTCCGTTGTCAAGATCGAAGCAGAGGATGATCCGATCGCCTAGGAATCTCGAGCCGCACCACAGACAGTAGGACTCCCATGCACCGTTGCGGCTGCCGTTGTGGCGGATGTAGTCCGTCGTGCCGAATGCCTCGCAGTCCTCGTTTAGACAGCGGCCACGGCGAGGTTCCGGCAGCGGATACACCTCCAGCAGCCGCTCGGGTGGGATCGCGAGGTCGGCGAATGCCTTGGCGATCCGTCCGATGCTCGCCAGGAAGGCGAGGCCCTGAGCGCTGGGCTGGGTCATCCCGTCTGGCGCGAGGTCGCCGCCGCGCCAGCGCGGCCAGCGGGCCATCTGGAGAACCAGCCGCGCTCGCTGGACGAAGTCGCGTTCGCCTCGCGTCAGGAACACCGTGTAGGCGTGGTTGAGGCGACTCGCGGCGAGAAGCTCCCGTCGCGAGCAGGTGACCACCGGTAGATCCCGCCACGCTTCTCCACAGCCCGCGCACGTGAACGGCGACGCTCCGGCAAAGCAACGGAGCCGCTGGCCGCAGGTGCCGGTGTCGACGAGTTGGACGCCGTGCCGCTCACAGGTCGCGACGAACGGGAGCGCATGCTCGATCGGGAGCAGCTGCGCTTCGGCGACGCAACGAGGACAGACCCGGAATCGCTGTTCGGGCCCGACGACCCGGACCGACGTGGTTTCCGTTCCTAACAGGCGCTGGATCTCGTGCAACAGCGTATGGCGCTCCAACTCGTCAACGTCGATGGCGAGCAGCGCCGCAAGCCGCTGAAGCGAGACCGCAGACCCAAGGAGTTGGCTGGCCGGCCGGTTGGCGGCCACGATCGGACCGCCGAGGCCTCGCGCCGCGAGTCGCAGCGTCGTGCCGGACGGAAGCCCGTTCGCAAGGTCGGCTCGCAGCATGATGCCGTTCAGGCCCTCGCGTGCCTGGAGCGCCACCAGGCGTGGAAGGGCTCGTTGCCAATCGGGATCACCCGCGAGGACTGGCATCAGTTGATCCGGCTCCGCCGTGGCCGACCGCGGCGACCGTTGGTCACTCGCACGAACCGTGCATGTCGGAGCGCATACGCCTCGGCGGCTCGGTGGACACGCGCCCCTAGAACGGCTCCAGCATCTCCACCAATAGCCGGACCACGGAGCGGGGCGTGTAGAAGGCGCCCGCCTTCTGGCCCTCAGCCTTCGCGAACTGGCCGAGGAAGTATTCGTACACTCGACCAAGAACGTCGTCCGAGCCATGATCCACCTGGGTAAAGCCGATGGATCCGATGAGGTCGACCAACTCGCCAAGTAGCCGCTTGTCGATGTCGGCTCGGCCGTACGTCTTGGGCAGGACACCCTTCAGAGAGAGGTTGTCGCGTTCGATCGCGTCCATTGCGGCATCAATGAGTACGCCGATCTCGGGTTGCTTCGCGTTGGCTTGAAGGAATGGCCACCGAGCAGGGTCCGGCACCCAAAACACGGCCTCCGACGTGTACTCGTCCCGCGACTCCGACACGAGATGCCGGCGAGCGGCGTCTGGCATGTAGTACTCACTGTTCGGGTCGGCCGTAGCCGACTCAAGGTAGCCGTGGCGCTGCTCGAACGCGTCCGAGATGTATTGAGAAAGACGAGCCCGAGCGCGACGTGCTTGTACTCGGAGGCCTCGAGGTTGCCACGCATCTTGTCGGCCGCATCCCAAAGGATGGCCTCGAGAGGTCTGGCGTTCGCTGAACTGGCTTTAGATTGGTCGGCCACGCGAGCCCCGTTCAATCGGCGATCAGGCGATGCCGCCCGTGCGCAACTCTACCCAGCAGAGCACCATCCGTTGCCCCTGCCTGGACGGGCAGGGTGTCGCGAGTCGACTCTGGCCCCAGCTGAGGCCCGATCGGTCGAAGCGCGACGACCGCGACGATGGGCCCTCACCCCGACTGTTGCCTAGTGCTCCACTGGTCGCGTCAAAGGGCCTGGCGGACGTGCGTGCATGAGCGTGTGTGCCGCTCGCAACAGCGCTCTGCGATCGTGCGAAGTGCTACTCGGCTCTGTGCGAAGTCGAACCTCGGTCGACGACCAGATCAGGACTTACCGTCCCCATCTCGAACGAGCAACGGAAAATCATCCGCTCGGAGGACGGAGAACCAGCCCGCCTATCAAGGTTTGACGACGGACCGACCATGAGTTCGCCGATCTCGCTCGTTCCTACGCTCAGCGACGCCGACAGCGAAGTCGAGCTGACCGCTTGGGATTGCCGAGTCCGAGTTCGTTGCGGTGAGATTCCCTGTGTGGCCGAGACGGAATCGGGGGGTGCCACAGGCCTGCCGAGTTGCACTTCGCTGAGACTTGCACCCCTGCGGCGGGGAACCAGAGACGCAGCCGCGCCAGCGTCCTAGGCATCCGGTAGCCCTCAGGGCCGCGCAACGAGGATGTGCGTGCGCATCGGATATTCGAGCCGGCCGTTTCTGACATAGGGCTCGAGCGCGGCGCTCACGTCGCTGGCGAAGACGGATCGCCCCGCCTCGGGCAGGCGCGCGACCGCATGGCGCGTGGAAGGCGAGCCGATCGTCATGCCGTCGAGAAAAATGCCTATCGACTCGAAGCGCGACGTGCCGTCTTCGGTCTGGAGGGCGATCTGCCTGAACCCGGCCAGCACGGCCGCCGCGCGTATCTCTTCGGGGTCGGCAAAAGAACACGCGCGCTTAGCCGCAGTGGCATCGACACCTTGCCGCTCCAGTGCGGCTACAACCGCGCGATGCCCCGCGTTTGCTTCGAGCGGTCCCCATATGCTCGCGACGAGGCGACCCGTCGGTTTGAGAACGCGCCGCAGCTCCGCGAGACCCGCGGTGCGGTCGGGCAGGAACTGCAGACCCTGCAGGCACAGGCACAGGTCGAACGACGCCACGTCGAAGGGCATGGAGAGCGCGCTCGCACAGTGCCATTGGATCGGCACGGCGCAGCGCCCGGCGGATTTGCGCGCAACTTCGATCATCCCTTGATCGATGTCGAGCCCCGCAATCCTGCCCGTGCCGCCAGATATTTCTGCGACGAGCCGCGCACCGATCCCGGTGCCGCATGCGACGTCGAGGACGTTCTCGTCGGGCTGCGGCGCGGCGATCCGCACAAGCATCTCCGCCCAATGGAGAAACATGCCGGGCACCATGTATTTCTCATAGGCTTCGGCCGCTGTCGTAGCGACGGATTGATCCGGTGTGGACATGGGTCTACTCCCGCATCGCGCGCACGCGGTTCGCTGCCGGCCGCGCCCGCTCGCCCGCCTCTTCGTTGTTCTCCTCGTTGAAGCGACGAACCAACTCCTCGAAGATCGTGCCCATGGCGTGGTTGTCGAGGCCAGGGTGCTTGATCGATCCGTCTCCGTTGAGGACGGGCTTCGGGCTGAGGTTCACGTCCGCCGAGACGAGCTTCTCGATCAGGGTGCCGAGTGCGTCGGCCCGGGATAACCGCGAGATCTGATTGCGGAACTCAAACTTCTCGAGGATCTCCTGAACGTTGGATGAGAAGCCGTCGAGGTAGGTCTCGAAGTCCGCCTTGAGCCGCGACTGGCTGGCTCGATTTCGAAGATCGCGCAGGGTGAACTTGACGTGTTGTAGAACGCCTGCCCGGCAGCTTGGCGAAGCGCTTGGTCTTGGTTGACAACGCCGGCCCTGTCGAGTGTGGACTTCATCTCGAGGACCGCAGGCTTCGTCGGCTCCAAGAGGGTGTCCAGTCGGCGGACCACCGTCATCGGCAGGATCACGTCGCGATACTTGCCCCGGACATAGAGGTCCCGCAGGACGTCGTCCGCGATACCCCAGATGTAGTTCGCTATCCAGCTCAGCTGCGGTTGGTCCACGTTCCCCTACGCATCGTGCTCCAACGGAGCATAGCGAACGCGGCGCTTCCGCAGGTACCACCTCTTGACCATCTCGGGCCAGCAGCAGGGCCTGTGCGACGACCGTGTGCCGCGCCGTCCACACCGTTATCGCACCACCTTCTTCACCGAAGCGAAGTGCTACTCGGCAGACGGCGAACTCGTACTCCGACGATCGACAAGGTTTCGGGGTTGGTCGGGGAGGTGGGATTCGAACCCACGATCTCGTGCTCCCAAAGCACGTGCGATAACCAGGCTTCGCTACTCCCCGCCGGGCACGACAGCGGCAATGATACGGCCAGGTGGACGAGCCTCGTCTCGTACCTTTCGACACAGGAGGGTAATCTCACGTGGCAGTTCACGTGAGCGTCAGCGAGGTGCAAGGAGGCCCCGAGCGGAGATGCGCATGACCGATCTGAAGGCCGGCTGGACGGTGGTTGCGAATGACGGACACCGCCTGGGCACCATTCGGGACGTGGGCCAGAACTACGTCCTCGCTTCGAGAGTCGGTCGTTCGAGTGACCTGTATGTCCCGGCATCAGCGATCGCCAACGTCGATGACTCGGTCGTCTACCTCAATCTAGCCATAGGCGAGGCGGAGGAAATGGGCTGGGAGCAGCCGCCGAGGGACCAGGATCCACTGGAGACGACGCCCGAAAGTGACCTGCATCGGCACGTCTGACGAAACCGCAAGGCCCGCCACTGACGCCGGTGAGGCCCCGACTCCTCGCGCCGGCTATGTCGTGACAAGTCGACTGGGATGACGCCCGACACCTGGGCGAGCGCGTCGCTAATGCTCGGCTGACGAATGCAAAGCCGATGCGAACCACGCGACGGTGGCCGCGATCGCCTCGCGATGAGGTGTGACATCGGCGTCGAAGGCGCTGGCGAACTTCGAATGGTCGACGATCCACGGCCCCTCTCGCTGGTACTGCTGCTCGCGGACGGCGCGCAGCGTCGGGTTGACGAGGGCAAGGGCGGTCAGGAGCGCCGATGGCAGCACGCGGAGCTTCGGTGGCTGCCCGGCCGCCTCGAAAACGAGCGTCATGAACTCGCGCGTCGAGAGCGTAGCTGCGCTCGGCACATGCCAGACGTGGCCGAATGCTTCCTGGTGGGTGCCGAGGGTCACCAGCGCGCGCCCGAAGTCGGGCAGATAGGTGAACGTGTGAGGCAGATCGGGGTTGCCGAGTACCTGCGCCGACTTGCCGGCGAGTGCCGGCACGAACAGCCGCTCGCCGGCGGTCGACTGGCGGCCTCGCGGGCCGAAATAGTCGGATGCCCGCCCGATCGACCCTCGCACCGAGCCCGCCGCGTGGGCCTCCATGAGCTGGTCGGCGAGGGTCGCCCGGACACGACCATTCGGGCCCATGGCACGCGACGGGAGGCCCTCGGTCAGCGTCCCTTCGACCGGGCCGTAGGCATACAGGTTGTCTGCGTAGACGATCCGAGCGCCGGTCGCCGCCGCCCCGGCCAGCACGCCGCGCATCAGGGGCGGCAGGAGGTCGGGCCAGCGATGGTATGGCGCCGACGCCGCGTGATAGACGACCGACGCTCCCGCCATCGCCCGGCCCGCGGCCTCGGGATCGGTGATGTCGGCCACCACGACCTCAACCCGGGACGGCAGGCCGGCGACCGGACGTCGCGCGATGGCCCGAACCGGGAGCTCACGCCGGTCCAGCTCATCGATCACGGCTCGGCCGACTGGTCCGACACCGACCACCGCGTGAATGCTGGTCTCTGGCACGATGGCTCGTCCTCTCCAAGATTCATGTGGCCAACCCACTGAGTTCAGCGATCGATGGCGCCCCGGTTCGTTCGGCGTCAGCGGCGGCGGAGCAGGAACAGCACCCGCACGCTCTCCGCGATCGGCTCCTCGCGGACGATCTCGAAGCGCGTGACCGCGGCCGCCCGGAACCCGTCCAGGTCGTAGTCGGCGAACACGTCACGCCGCGTGGCGAGGAGCCGCTGGACCTTGGGGTCCTCCTTCGGGACGAACTCCACGATCGCCCAGGGCGCAAGGTCCGCGAACAGGTCCAGGAGCATCGGGAGCGGCACGTTCCGGGTGATCGCGAGGTGGTGGACGAGGGCGAGCGCAAGGATCGCGTCCGGGTCGGCGCGCTCGAGGAGTGAGCGCCGCTCGCGACCGGCCCAGCCGAGCGCCGGGCTCGGATTCGCGATGTCGGCGACGAGCGGCAGGATGTCGGTCCGCCCGGCATCGCGGACGGACCCGGAAGTGTCGCTCGGCGGCGGCCGGATCGATGTCGAAGGCGACGACGCGCTTGCCCGCCTCGGCCGCGATCAGGCTGAAGCGACCGGTATTCGCGCCGAGGTCCCACACCGTCCGGCCTGGCATCTCGCGCACGAACGCGCCGACGAGGCGCTCCTTCTCGGCCGCCGCCCGCTCGCCGTAGCTCGTCAGCTCGCCGTAGTCGGCCCACTCCGTCCCGCCGGGGCGCCAGTCGAGCCGGGCGACGGTCGAGCGCAGGTTCCGGATGAGCCCCTCCAGGCGCGCCCGCGAGAGGTGCGCCTGCCGCGCCGCCCGGCCGTCGTCGTCGGTCGCCGCGTGACGCCGCTGTGCGCGCGCATGGAGATGGACATGCGAGAGGAGGCCGAAGTCGAAGCGTGTCGTCCACGGCAGCAGCCGACTCGTCAGGTCGAGCGGGATCCCGTCCGGCCCGAGCCGGAGGAGCTCGGCGAGGCGCACGTCGCGCCGTGCGACGAGCGCGAGCGGCGCCAGGAACTGTTCGCAGAACTGACGGTAGGCGACCCACGGTGCGCCGTCTTCGAGCGGCTCGAACGACGACGAGTCGATGTGGATCGGACGAGCGTCGTGGAACTGGACGTTGTAGGCCGACGCGTCCTTCAGCGTCCAGCCGGCAGCCATCGCCTCGAGCTGGATGTCGAGCGTCAGCAGTGCCGCCTCGCGCAACTCGCCGAACGTCCACTCGTAGGGATAGCTCAGGAACTCGATCCGCTCGGGTCGGATGACCGCGTGTGCACCGGGCGCGGTCGCAAGGTCGAGGCCGACGGGTTCGTGCGGGATCAGCCGGCGCTGGTCGATGAGCCGCTGCTTGAGCGGACTCGCCTCGAATGCATCCCACTCGGCCGCGAACACCTGCTGGATCTGACGGTACGGCTGGCCGTCGCGCCAGAAGACGAACCCGCTTGGATCGCGGAACGAGGCCCCGTCGCGCCCGTCGGACCCCAGCGCGCGAGGGTCGCGCAGGTCAGGGTTTGCTGGCTGTGTCATCCCCGCCCGCGGATGCGTGTTCGTCGGAGTGCCGGAACACTGCGACCAATCGGGCGATCTGCGACCGGAAGAAGATCGGGATGGCGATGACGGCCGCGATCGCGGCCTGGATGATCAAGCTGCCTGAACCCGGGTCGATGTACGCGAGAAGTGGGGACATGCTCGGACCTCCAGCTCGGATCTGGGGAGGACCGGAGGATACCGCCGACGGCGGATCCGTATCAGCCGCCGGAGTCGAGGATGAGGTCGGTCACGTCCCTGAAATCGTAGATGTGCTCGTTGTCGGGCCACGTGAAGCTGCGGTCGGGAAGCGGCTCGAGGTCGGCACCGAAGTACTTCCGGAACAGGAACCGGAACGTGTTGACCGACGTGAACGTGTCGGGAAGCACCTCGTCCACGCCCGGCAGGTACATCGCGACGAGGTTCCCGAGACGGATCCGCAGGTATTCGGGGGTGTTCTTCACGCAGTCGACGCCCTTGCACATCAGCGGTCCCTCGTCGCCCTCGATGATCACGATCGGTCGGCTCTCTTCGGGGCCGGCGAGCAGGGACGAGACGATCTCCTTGATCTGTGCGTTCGCGACCGCAAGGTGGTCGCGATAGAGCTTTGCCTCGGGTGTGGCTTTGGACTCGGCTTCGGACAACGGAGAGCCGTCGGCCTTGAAGACGTAGGGATCGTGCGGCAGGAGGATGTGTGCGAAGACGAACTTCGGACCGGGCGCCGTCGCGACCCGGCGCAGCTGCCGGAACCCGAACAGACTTCCCTCCCGATGCCGATCGCGAGTGTTCGGCTCGGCGGTCACGACGCCGCGGACACGGTCGATCGCCGGCATGATCGTCAGGTCGTTCAGGACCGACTCGAACTCGGTCGCCACGCCGTAGGCGAGGCTCTCGTCGGCGATCGCGACCGCGCGAGTCGGGCCGAACCACGACCCGATCTGGTAGTAGCGGTAGCCCTGCGCCTTCAGGAACCGGCCGACCTCGTGCTCCTGGATCATGTCCTGCGCGGGCGTCCGGTCGTCGGAGACGCGGCCGACGTCGCGGGTCAGGTTGTCGAGGAACTGCATGTTCAGGGTCGCGGCCAGCGAGAAGTCGGTGGCGCGGTAGTTCGCGTGGCTGTTCGCCGGCACCTGGAACCCGCGCTCCTCGAGCCAGCCGTACATGTCGTTGTCGGTGATGTCGAAGCGGCGTTCGAGCGCGTCTGCCGAGCCGTATCGGTCGAAGACCAGGAAGTAGATGTCGCGCCCCGGAGCGGCGCCCGATCCGGCGAGGACGGGAGCCGCATGCGAGATGGGTTCCCGGCCAGCCCGGGCGATCTCGTACGGCAGGATCGACGCCATCACGAAGACGATGAGGATCGCCGCGACGACGTTGAGCCCGGCGGTCACCTGTGGGACCCATGACGTCGCGCGCGCCGCGAACACGAACGTCGCGATCACGATGAGCGCCCACAGACCGAGCTGGGCGGTGTCACCGAGCCCGAAGCCTGCGAGCGACTTGGCGACGTGCCCGAACCCGAAGTAGGCGACCACGATCGCGGTCGCGACGATCGCCCCCTTGCGGATGTCGCGAAGGACGAGCCCCAGCACGACGGTCAGGGCTGCGGCAGCGATGACGCCCCGCGCCAACGGTGCGGCAGCGTCGACGGGGAGGACCTCGTCCAGGTTCGCGGCATAGAGGAACAGGACCGCGTACGCGGCGAACAGGAACGGGTGGAGCGGGACTCGCGTCAGGAGCGCAACCGGGGATCGTCCCCGACAAGCATCACGGATCGGCCGTCCTTCGTAGGCGGGTACAGCGTGGAGGAGCCCTAGCCTACAGCCGAAAGCCTCATGGCTCCGACGGAGCCCCGAGTCGGCTCCCGGCGCTCAACCTAGAGATCGCCGATCGTCAGGACGACGACCTCGGTGAGGCCGGACTTCCCGCGCAGCTGCAGCGAGCGTTTCTCACGACCGACGATGCCTCCCGCCGCCTCGGCCGCTGCGTTCGTGGCCAGGATCTCGCCCGGGCCGGCCCCGGCTGCGAGCCGAGCGGTCACGTTGACTGCATCTCCCATCGCGGTCAGCTCCGTATCGGGCCCCTTGCCCACGGAGCCAACGAATGCGACACCGCTGTGGACGCCGATGCCGATTGGAAGCCACGGCCCATCGCTGTGGCCGTGCCCGGTTACCTCGAGCAGCACATGTGCTGCTTCGACCGCGTGCCGAGCGTGGTCCTCGCCGGAATATGCCGGGATGAAGATGCCGATCACCTCGTCACCAACGAACTTGTCGACGATCGCGTTGAAGTCGATCAGCGCGGTGAAGGCCTCGTCGTAGAAGCGGCCCATCAACGCTCGGAACTCGGTCGGGCGCATGCGCTCGGCGAGCGCGGTCGATCCTCGGACGTCGGCGAATAGCAGCGAGCAGTCGACCTCGGCGCCGCCGTGGTTGGCTTGGAGTGTCCGGAAGCAGCCCTCGCAGTACTTCGGATTCTTCGCCCAACGTGCGTGTCCGAAGTATCGAAGCACCCAGCCCCCAGGCGGCCCGAATGGGGCCGCGCACATCTTGCAGCGTGGCGGACCGGGGATGCGGCGATGCCGACGGCGGAGTCTGACGACGGTCGGATCCGTGCCGAGCAGGAGGCGACGCCACACTTCGGACTCGGGGGCCAGGGCGCCGGCTGCACGTGCCTCACCGTCCGTCATGTGTCCTGCGGCGACTGCGTCCCCGTGACGTGCCCGGCTTGAGGCGATGATCCGATCAGTGCGGCTGCCGCCGCGGATCTCGTGCGCGTGTGGCTGATGAACTCGCGCTCGGCTTCGTCGCTCACGGCCTGTGGGAGCGCTGAAGCGATCGGACCGCGGACGCCCTCGACGATCCAGACCGATGGCCAACCGTCGTGTATCGAGTAGCCACGATGCCGCTCGAGGCCGCGCAGCATCGGGTCGTCGCTCTCGCCGTAGGCGTGCCAGGTGAGAGTTTTGAACCCTGCGCCGGTGAGGAGCTGCTCGAGCAACGGGCGGCTGTACAGGAACTGGTGACCCCAGCCATGGAACGCCCGATTGGCCGCGTATGTCTGGGTGATCCGGCGCTCATCGGAGACGTCCGACGTCAGTGACAGGTGGGTCGCCCAGACCCATTCGATCGACGGGGTCGAAAGCCGGAGGACACCGCCGGGGCGGAGGCACGATGCGGCCTCCTGGATGAACCGCAGCGCGCCATCGAGGGGCAGGTGCTCGATGAAGTGCTCGCCGTACACGGCGTCGAGCCCGCTCCACGGCCACGCACCGGTTGCGTCAAAGATCTCGTCGACTCCACGGAATGAGCGGATGTCGACATTCCACCAATCGGGGAAGATGTTGTTGGCCCCACAGCCAACGTGGATCCGCCGGGTACCTCCCGGATCGTTCGGGCCGAGGCGGATCGGCGCGGTCGCCGGCGCCGATCCGGCAGGCGCGGGGCTCGCAGGCTTGGTGCCGAGGACTCGGCGAAGGCGTCGTGCGAGCGAACGGCCGACGCGTCCGGGCCGCAGTCGTGCCGTCATCGTCCGGTTCGTGCGCACCGGCGCGCCATCCAGGCCTTCAGCAATGGACTCACACCCCTCCGACGACAGGATGGTACGCGCATGGATATCGCGCGCGATCGCGTCACGCCCTCGCCCCTCGACACGTCACAGGGCAAGACGCCGGGCGGTCACTAGGCAGGCTGATCGATCGCCCGGCGTCCCCATGCGCCGGCCTCGGGTATCCTCGGCCGAGCGCCACGCACCGAAAGGGGACCTCGCCCGTCGTGCACGCAAGCCGGATCCGGACGGCATCATCGTCCGGACCCATCGACCGCCGCCGGCTCGTCGCCGCCGGTCTGTCGGCCATCATTCCCGGGCTTGGTCAGGCGTCGAACCGACGCCGGCGGCTGACGTTCCTCTTCCTGGTCCCATCGCTCATCGTCGCCGCGGTGGTCGGCATCACGTGGGCGACCCAGACGCCGACGCGCATCGCCGCCTGGGCGGTCGCCCCCGCGGTCCTCAGCGCGCTGCTGACGCTCAACCTGCTGATCCTGTTGTGGCGGCTGCTTGCCGTCGGACAGGCCTTCCTCGACACACGCCACCACGGTCCCACCGGGCGGCTGGGCATCGTCGGGATCGCGATCATCGCCCTGCTCGTGCTGCTCCCCCATGCCGCGGTATTCCGCTACGGGACGGCGTTCGGCGACGCGTTCGCGCGCATCTTCGACGAGAAGGGGCTCGCCGCCGACGGCCCCGTCGACGACCCGGGGCCCGCTCAGGGCGAGCGGGTCAACGTGCTGGTCCTCGGGCTCGACGCGGCACCCGGCAGGACGGCCGTGCTGACCGACACGATGATGGTCGTGTCGTTCGATCCGGTCGGCAAGACCGCCTCGATGGTGTCGCTGCCGCGCGACCTCGTGAACGTGCCGCTCGGCAACGGCGACGATTTCGGACCGAAACTCAACTCGCTGATGGCCTACGCCGACAACCATCCCGACGACTTCCCGAAGGGCGGCCTGCGCACCCTCCAGGACGCGGCCGGTGCGCTGCTCGGCATCCCGATCCATTACTACGCGACGATGGAGTTCGAGGGGTTCATCTCCATGGTCGACGCGGTCGGCGGCGTCGACGTGACCGTCCCCAAGGCTATCGACGACCCGGGCTATGACGGGTTCGGCGCCGACGGACGCGGCTGGTCGATCACCAAGGGGACCCACCACCTCGACGGCGTGAACGCGCTGGCCTACGCGCGCAGCCGGAAGTCGGCCGGCGAGAGCGACTTCACCCGGGCCGGCCGACAACAGCAGATCATCGTCGCACTCAAGGGCGCGGCGACCGAGGGCGGCAGCGTGTTCTGGGAGCTGCCAGCGCTGCTCGGCGCCGTCGGGGACTCGGTCCGGACCGACCTGCCGGTCGAGCGCCTGCCGCAGCTGGCGGCGGCGATGGACGAGATGGGATCGGGCGGCATCACCCGGGCGGTGATCCGCCATCCGCTGGTCCAGACCGTCGACACGCGCTACGGCTCGTCGCTCAAGCCCGACCTGACGGCGATCCGCGAGGTCGCCGGCAAGCTGTTCCCGGCCCCCGGCGGCACGCCCGAGGCGTGGCCCTCGCCGAAGCCGTCGCCGTAGACTCGGCCTGCCGTGGCACGGTCGGGTCTGCTCCCAGCACTTGGCATCGCGTTCGCCGTTGCCGCATGCGCTCCAGGCCCCGGGCCGTCGGCGGCGACGCCGACGCCGGCGACCGGCGACGCGACCCGCGCGCCGGCGAGCCCGACCGTCGACCTGCCCGCTGCCCTGCGCGAGATCCTGCGGGCACCCGGCCCGTACCGCATGCGCATGGACCGCACCCAGACCTCGGAGACGACCACGTCGCACATCGTCGGGACGATGCGGGTCACGCCCGATGCCTGGGCGGCTGAGGGGACGCGCAGCGACCAGGCCACGGGCAGCTCGATGGTCGCGGAGTCCGACTACGAGATGGTGTGGATCGGCGACTCCGGGTTCACGCGCAGCGGCGACGGACCGTGGATCCCGTTCGTCGGGCTGTTCGACCATCCGCTCCGTCTCACGGCCGACCCGGACGCCGGCGAGCTGGTCGAGACCGGTCGCGTGACGGATGGTGACGAGACGTTGTTCCAGCTCGGCTACGCCGACCCGGGCGTGATCGACCCCGTGTACGTGCTGGCGATCGGGAACGAGCTGGAGGACGTCGACGCGACCGCCACGTACGACCTCACCGCCGATGGCCGGCTGGTCCGGATGCGATCGTCGCTGACCGGTCAGCGGCTCGCCCGGTTCGGCGGTGGGGCCATCACCCACGACGCGGAGTACACGACGATCGCGAGCCTGCCCGAGCCGATCGACGCTCCCGCCACGGACTGGGCCCTGCACCGGTCATCGGCGTTCCCGCTGAGCTTCGCGCTGCCACCGGGCTGGCGGACCGGCGCATCCACGAACGACTTCGAGATGTTCCTGAGTCCCGATGGCACGGCCCAGATCCGGCTCCGCGAGTCGCCGATGACCAGCACGCCGGCCGACCTCGTGGACGCCGTCCGAGCCGAGTACCGCGACATCGGTGCCGGCGAGCCGGGCTCGATCGTGCCGACGTACCTCGGAAGCGAGGCCGCGACCGCGGTCCTCTACCCGAACGTCGACCTCGGTTCGGGACGGGTCAACGTCATCCACCTCGTCGCGGCGTTCGACGGCACGGCCTACGACTTCGTGTGGACGATGCAGCCGGGCGTCCTCCAGCGGCAGTACGACATGATCGGCGACGTCGCCACGTCGTGGCACTGGGGCGCGAACGGGTCCTAGGAGCCGGCCTCCCAGCGGCCGGGCGGCGCCTGCCAGGTCGAGAACGCGTCGAGCAGCCCGTCGAGCGAGTCGCCGCGGGCCACGAGCCGACGATGCGCTGGCGCCACGAAGCCCTCGGCCACGGCCATGTCGAGCCACGCCAGGAGCAGCGTCCAGTAGTCGCCGACCTCGAGCAGGCCGATCGGCTTGGTGTGGAGCTCGAGCTGGGCCCACGACACGACCTCGGCCAGCTCCTCCAGCGTGCCGAGACCGCCGGGCAGCGCGATGAACGCGTCGGCCAGGTCGGCCATGACCGCCTTGCGCTCGTGGAGCGTGTCGACGACCCGCAGCTCCGACAGCCCGGGGTGGGCGAGCTCCCGGTCGACCAGGCCGCGCGGGATCACGCCGATGACCTCCCCGCCGGCGTCCAGCGCGGCGTCGGCGACGGCACCCATCAGGCCGACCCGTCCACCGCCGTAGACGAGCCCGATGCGGCGGCCGGCCAGGCCCGCGCCGACGTCGCGCGCCGCGGCCACGTACTGCGGTTCGTTGCCGGGGCTCGCGCCGCAGAACACGCAGATCCGCACGCGTCAGAACCCGCGCTCCGCGAGCAGCGGCGCCATCTCGCGCGCCGCGCGGCCGCGGTGCGAGATGCGGTGCTTCTCTCTCGCGGACCACTCGCCGAACGTCCGGCCACCGGGCGGTTCCGCAGCCGGCTCGAAGATCGGGTCGTATCCGAAGCCACCCGTGCCACGCGGCGCCGTCGCGATCCGGCCACGACATTCGCCGCGCGTGTAGACGAGCGGCTCCCCGGGCACGGCGAGCACGAGCACGCAGACGTAGCGTGCGCCGCGGCGCTCGGGCGGCAGCTCGTCGAGCGCCGCCAGCAGCTTCGCGTTGTTGTCAGCGTCGGTGGCGTCCTCGCCGGCATACCGGCGGGTGCGCACGCCCGGCGCACCATCGAGGGCGTCGACCTCGATGCCGGAATCGTCGGCCAGGGTCGGCAGGCCGGTGGCGTCGGCCCCGAAGTGGGCCTTGATCGTCGCGTTCGTCTCGAAGGTCTCGCCGTCCTCGACCGGTTCGCCCTCGACGCCGACGTCGTCGAGCGAGACCACGATCCCAGTCCCCAGCCCGAGCAGCTCCCGCAGCTCGCGCAGCTTGTGCTCGCTCCGGGTGGCGATCAGCAATCGCGGCTCGGTCACCGCCTGACCGTGGCGAGCACCTCGGCCTGGGCCGCGAACAGCGTGGCCAGCCCCTCGTCGGCGAGATCGAGCATCGACGTGGCCGCAGCCCGGTCGAACGGCCGACCCTCGGCCGTGCCCTGGATCTCGACGTACGTGCCGGTGTCGGTGCCGACGACATTCATGTCGACCTCCGCGCGCGAATCCTCGCCGTAGTCGAGGTCGAGGAAGCCGGTCCCGTCCACGATGCCCACCGACACGGCCGCGACCTTCGAGGTCAGGAGGCGCTCCATGCCGTACGTGATGAGTGCGGCCCCGAGCGCCACGTAGCCCCCGGTGATCGACGCGGTACGCGTGCCGCCGTCGGCCTGGAGCACGTCGCAGTCGACGGTGATCGTCCGCTCGCCGAGCCGCGACAGGTCGACGACCCCGCGCAACGAGCGACCGATGAGCCGCTGGATCTCGTGCGTCCGCCCGCCGATCCGCCCCTTGGCCGACTCACGGTCGCTGCGTTCGGCGGTGGCGCGCGGGAGCATCGAGTACTCGGCGGTCACCCAACCCGTGCCCTTGCCACGGAGGTGGGGCGGGACGCGGTCGGCGATCGTGGCCGCGCACAGCACCTGGGTATCGCCGAACCGGACGAGGCACGACCCTTCGGCCCACTTCTGGACGCCGAGCTGGAAGCCGATGGCCCGCAGCTCGCGCGGTTCTCGACCGTCGGCTCGAACGAGGGGTGGCCGGTTGCCGATCGTCATGTGCTGATCCTCTCCTCCGCCTTGGCAGCGTCCCACAGCTCGTCGAGCGCGGGAAAGTCCAGGTCGCGCAGCGCGACACCGCGATCGGCCGCCATCGCCTCGACCCGGCCGAACCGTCGGCGGAACTTCGCGTTCGCGGCACGGACGGCGGCCTCGGCCTCGACGCCGCGCTTGCGCGCGACGTTGACCAGCACGAACAGCAGGTCGCCGAACTCCTCGGCCCACGCGCCCGGGTCCGCGCCGTCCTCGGCGGCCTCGCGCAGCTCCTCGGTCTCCTCGATGACCTTGTCGAGCACGCCGTCGATCGACGGCCAGTCATAGCCGATGTTGGCGGCCCGCTCCTGCATCTCCTGGCTGGCGGCGAGCGCCGGCAGCGTCGAGGAGATGCCGTCGAGCGCGCCTTTGGTCGCGGTGCCATCCGCCTCGCCCTCGCGCTCGGCGGCCTTGATGCGCTCCCACTGGCGGTTGACGTCGGACGCGGTCCTCGCCTCCGCCTCGCCGAACACGTGCGGGTGGCGCCGGACGATCTTGGTCGCGATCGCCGCCTGGACGTCGGCCAGGTCGAACACGCCGGCCTCGGCGGCCAGCTGCGAGTGGAGCACGATCTGCAGCCACAGGTCGCCGAGCTCGCCGGCCAGCTCCGGGGTGGCGCCCGCATCGAGCGCGTCGTAGACCTCGTACGCCTCCTCGAGCAGGTGGCTGCGCAGCGACTGGTGGGTCTGCTCGCGGTCCCACGGACAGCCATCCGGGGCGCGCAGGCGGTCGCTGATGGCCGGCATCGCCCACGGACCGGCCACGGCGGCCTCCGGGGCGAGCGGCGCGAGATAGAGCGGCGCGACGAGCTCGTCGTCGGTGAGCGCGCCGACCGTGGTGGACGTCGCGGTGCCGAACCGCCCGACCGGGTGATCGGCCGGATAGGCGCGCCCGAGGACGTCGAGCGCGGTCCGCCCGCGCGGACCGTGCCGGCCGGGCAGTGGCAGCCCGGGTTCGGCGACCGCGCCCGGCTGGAGGACCGCCAGCGGGACGAGCAGCACCGGCCTCGACGCCTCGAACGGCGTCGAGATCAGGCGCTCGACTGCGACGATCTGCAGGCCCGTGGCCGGATCGAGTCCGAACCGGAGTCGCGCCTCGGTGACGAGCGCGTCCAGCACGTGCGGAGCCTACCCCGCCGGGGCGGGGGTGGTGACGGTCTCGTCGCGCTCGATGGCCAGGGCGTCCTTCTTGGGCTGGTACCAGTCGCCGAAGACCCGCGATCGGATCTCCTCGAGCTGGCGGCCCTCCGGCGTGCGCTCCTCCTCGTCGGCGACATGGAAGAGGTAGTCGCCGTCTTCAGCGACGGTCACCACGTCCGAGGTCTTGCCGACCTGGGCCGCGAAGATGGCGTCGATCAGCTGCTGCTGGAGCTGCCCCCTGGCGATCCACCCCAGGTCGCCGCCCTGGTCCCCCTCGGGGGCCTCCGACAGCTCGCGCGCGAGATCGGCGAAGTCGGCGCCCCCATCGACCTGCTGCTTGACCTTCGCGAGATCGGGCGCGTGGTTCAGGACCTGGACGATGTGGTAGCCGAACTCGGTCTTGATCGGCGCGAGGATCTGGTCGTCGGCGGCCTTGGCGTCGAGGATCGGCTTGCTGAAGCTCGGGACGTAGTTCTCGTCGGTGCTGACGTATGCGTCGAGCACGCCGCCAGTGCCGTCCGCGCCGCGGGCGCTCTCCTCGTCGCTGGTCTCGCGGGCGATCTGGTCGAACGCGTCCGGGTCGTCCTTGAGCTTGGCATAGGCGGCGTCGGCGTCGAGCTTGGCCTGGCCCCACGACGGGTCGGTCTCGGGGATCTCGCGGCCCGAGGCGGCCGACGGGTCGTCCTTGGGGGAGAACAGGATGTGCCGCACCTTCACCGCCTCGTCTGGCAGGTCCGCGGTGGCCTTGCTCAGGTAGATCTCGGCGGCCTGCCGCTGCGGCCCGGGCTTGGTCGCGTCGGCGACGAGCTTGTCCTCGATCTTCGTGCGGACGACGTCGCCGCGGACGACCGCCCGGTACTTGGCGAGGTCGACGCCGTCGTTGACGATCGTGTCGGTGTATGCCCCGTCGACGGACTCTGGCGCGACCTCGGTCACGCGGCCGATGCGGAAGATCCCGTCGTCGCCCTGGACGACGCCGGTCGGCGTGTTCGGATCGGCCGCGAACAGGGCAGCGAGGAACGCCTCGTCGGTCTGCGTGTCGCCGGTGCCGAGCCAGCCGAGGTCGCCCGCCTGCGGCGCGGTGGCCGAGTCGGTCGAGATCGTCCTGGCGACGTCCTCCCACTTGGCGCCGCCGGTGATGTCGGCGAGGGCCTTGTCGATCTTCGTGCGGGCGGCGGCGACCTGCGCCGCGGTCGGCTCGGCCGCGCCCGGGTCAGTCTCGGGCTCGACCTCGATCTGCCACGCGTGGCGCGCCTCCGGCAGCGTGGCCTCCTCGGTCAGCTGGGCGTCGATGTCGGCGTCGGTGACGGTGACGCCCTCCTCCGCCGCGAGCTTCGCCTGGATCCGGTTGTCGATGATCTTCTCGAGCGACAGCGGGAGGATCTGTTCGCGCTGCTGGGCGATCTGCTGGGTCTGGAGCTCGGCCTGCGCCTGGGTGAGCCGGCCGGCGACGAGCTGCGTCTGGACCTGGCGATCGGCGAGCTCGAGCCGCCACGACTCGATCTCGGCGCGCTCGCGCAGGTCGTCCTTGGTGATGGTCTGACCGTCGACACTGCCGACCGGCGCGAGGTGGTCGTTGTAGTAGCTGATGACCACGGCGATGCCGAGGATGACGACCGCGGCGAGGACCGCGATGGCGAAGCCGACATTGAGGAAGAAGTTGCGGCGGTCGCGGCTGTCCCAGGTCGGCTTCGAGACGCGCTTCACGACGGGTCTGGCTCGGAACGTCATTCGGGTGGTGGATCCTGCTGGCAAGGCGGCACGGCGGACGAAGGCCGAAAGTTCGTTGGGCGGCCGGTATCGTACAGTAATGTCCGGGTCAGGCCCTTTCGCGCGTCCTGCCCAGGAGGATCCTCCAGCAACGTGACCATGCATCTCCAGGGGCGGCGTGTGCTCGTCACCGGCGGCTCCGGGACGGTGGGCGCGCGTCTCGTCGACCACGTGCTCGCGATGGACCCCGAGGTCGTCCGCGTCCTGGGGCGCGACGAGACCAAGCAGTTCTACCAGCGCCACCGACATCGCGGGCAGGAGGTGCGCTTCCTCATCGGCGACATCCGCGACCGGGACCGCCTGCTGCGGGCCTGCGAGGGCGTCGATGTCGTCTTCCACTGTGCGGCCCTGAAGCACGTCGAGTCCGGCGAGTACAACCCGTTCGAGGCCACCCAGACGAACGTGACGGGGACCCAGAACGTCATCGACGCGTGCCTCGCGGCCGGCGTGTCGACGATGATCCTCACGTCGTCCGACAAGGCGGCCAACCCGACGTCGGTGATGGGTGCGAGCAAGCTGCTGGCCGAGAAGCTGGTCAGCGCGGCGACCAACTACCGGGGCGGGCATCCGACGGTCTTCGCGAGCGTCCGGTTCGGGAACGTGCTCGGGTCGCGCGGCTCGGCGATCGAGCTGTTCGCGCGGCAGATCGCGGCCGGCGGTCCGGTCACGGTCACGGATCCCGAGATGACCCGGTTCATCATGAGCGTCGATCGGGCGGTGGAGCTGGCGATCCACGCGGCCGACATCGCACGCGGCGGCGAGGTGTTCGTGTTCAAGATGCCCGCCGCGCGCCTCGACGACCTCATCACCGCGACGATCGGTGTCGTCGCCCCGGTGTACGGCTACGAGCCGGCGGCGATCCAGCGTGAGCCGCTCGAGCCGCGTGCCGGCGAGAAGTCGTACGAGGAGCTGATGACCGCGGACGAGTCGACCCGCGCGGTCGACCTCGGCGACATGTTCGCGGTGCTGCCGTCGATCGAGGTCGCCGCCGAGGTCCGGGCCGCGTACGCCGACCTGCCGTCGGCGCCGGCCGGCGCCTACCGGTCCGACGCGGTCGACCCGCTCGACCTCGACGGCGTCCGACGCCTGGTGGCCGAGACCTTCGAGTCGGAGCGGCGGGCCGAGATCCCCGCATGAGGGTCCTCGTCACCGGCGCGGCCGGGTTCATCGGCCGCTGGGTGGTCGGCGAGCTGCTTGCGAACGGTCACGAGGTCCTGCCGATCGACAATCTCGTCGCCGGCGATGCGGCGGCGCTCGACGAGTTCGCCGGACGGCCGGGTCTCCGCACCTTCGAGCGTGGCGACGTCCGCGACCCCGACGCGTGCCGGCGCTGGCTGCGGGACGTCGATGCGGTCGCCCACCTGGCTGCATCGATCTCGGTCCAGGAGTCGATCGACGACCCGGCGACGACGTTCGAGAACGACGTCGTGGGCACGTTCAACGTGCTCGAGGCGGCCCGGGCGAGACGCGCCCGGGTGCTGTTCATGAGTACGTGCATGGTCTACGACCGGGCCGATCGCGACGGGATCGACGAGGAGCACCCCACGAAGCCGGCCTCGCCCTACGCGGCGTCGAAGCTCGCCGGTGAGGCGCTGACGCTCTCCTACCACCACGCCTATGGCCTGCCCACGACGGTCGTCCGCCCGTTCAACACGTACGGGCCGTTCCAGCGCTCGGTCGGCGAGGGCGGGGTGGTGGCGATCTTCACGCGCCGCTCGATCCTCGGCGAGGAGCTGCGGATCTTCGGCGACGGCACCCAGACGCGCGACCTCCTGTACGTCGAGGATTGCGCGCGGTTCGTCGTCGCGGCGCTGGGCTCCGACCGGGCCGCGGGGCGCATCCTCAACGCCGGGACGGGTCGCGACGTCAGCGTCAACGAGCTCGCTGCGCTGGTCGAGCCGGACGCGACTCGGGTCGTGCACGTGCCGCACATCCACCCCCAGAGCGAGATCGCCGTCCTGCGCTGCGACCCGCGCCTGGCGGCCGAGCTGCTGGACTGGCGGCCGTCGGTCGAGCTGCCCGAGGGTCTCGAGCGCGTGCGGGCGTGGATGGGCGAGCGGCTGGGCGCCGGCGTGCCGGTCCTGTGAGGCGGCGCCGCTGATGGGCACCGGCGCGGCCACGCGGCTGGCGATCGACGGCGGCACGCCGGTCCGGGCCACGTTCCTGCCCTACGCCCACCAGGTGATCTCGGACGAGGATGTCGCCGCGGTCGCGGAGGCGCTGCGGTCCGACTGGCTGACGACCGGGCCGCGGGTGCCGGCCTTCGAGGCGCTGCTGGCGGAGGCGACAGGCGCCCGCCACGCGGTGGCCTACAGCTCCGGCACGGCGGCCCTGCACGGAGCAGCGGTCGCGGCGGGGCTCGGCCCGGGCGACGAAGCGATCACCACACCGATGACGTTCGCGGCCACGGCCAACGCGGTGCTCTATGCGGGCGCGACCCCGCGCTTCGCCGACGTGACGCCCGACGATCTGCTGATCTCGCCGGCCGCTGTGGCGAGCGCCGTCAGCCCGGCGACCCGGGCGATCATCGCGGTCGACTACGCCGGCCACCCCGCCGATTACGACGCGCTACGGGCCGTCGCCGACGCGGCTCCGGGTGGGCGAGCGACGCTGATCGCCGACGCGGCCCACTCGCTCGGGGCGACCCTGGGCGGGCGCCGGGTGGGGACGCTTGCCGATCTGACCGTGCTGAGCCTGCATCCGGCGAAGATCCTGACCACCGGCGAGGGTGGCGCCGTGCTGACCGACCGCGACGACCTCGCGGAGCAGCTGCGTCGGTTCCGCAACCACGGCATCTCGACCGAGCTTGCCGAGCGACGCGACTGGACGTATGCGATGGTCGAGCTCGGCTACAACTACCGGCTCACCGACATCGCCGCCGCACTCGGTTCATCGCAGATCCGACGGCTCGGATCGTTCCTGGCGCGCCGCCGCGAGCTGGCCTCGCGCTACCTGGAGCGGCTGGCGGACCACCCGGCGGTGGAGCTGCCGGCTGTGGCTGCCGACGCGGATCCGGCGTGGCACTTCCTGTTCGTCCGGCTCCGGCTCGATCGCCTCCGCGCCGACCGCGCCACGGTCTTCCACGCGATGCGGGCCGAGAACATCGGGGTCAACGTCCACTACATCCCGGTCCACACGCACCCGTACTACCGCGACCGGTTCCCGGGCCTGTCGCTGCCGGTAGCCGAAGCGGCGTACGAGCGGCTGTTGACGCTCCCGTTGCACGCGGGCATGACCGACGCGGACCTCGACGACGTCGTGGCCGCCCTCGACAAGGTCGCCGAGGCATACGCCACCACATGACCCTGAAGGAGGATCGATGGACCTGATCCGGAGGACGCTCGGTCGCGGATCGGCTTCGACCGCCACGGCCGCCTCGACACCGCCCGCCACGACGCCACCGACGCCCGAGCTGTTGCCGAAGGACGACCTGCATGAGTTCTGGCGCGACCCGGACGCGACGAACCGTCCGGAGCGGTACCTGGAGCACACCGGCCGAAGCGCCTTCCTGGTCGACTTCATCCGACCGTACGTCACGCCCGACGCGAGCATCCTCGAGATCGGCTGCAACGTCGGTCGCAACCTCGCGCAGCTGCATGACGAGGGGTATCGGCGACTCTCGGGCATCGAGATCAACGCGGATGCCCTGACGGTCCTGCGGCAGTCCTACCCGGACCTGGCGGCGTCGGCCGCCCTGATCAACGCGCCGGTCGAGGACGCCATCCGCGAGATGGCCGACGACTCGATCGACCTGATCTTCACGATGGCGGTCCTGGAACACATCCACCCCGACAGTGAGTGGATCTTCGATCACGTCGTGCGCGTCGCCCGCTCGACGGTCGTCACGATCGAGGACGAGCGGCACGTCTCCCAGCGCCACGTCCCGCGCGACTACGGGCAGATCTTCACGACGCGCGGGATGCAGTCGGTCGCCCACCAGAGCCTCGGCAAGGAGATGGGCTTCGGCGGACAGTACGAGGCACGGGCGTTCCGCAAGGCGGCCGGTGGATAGCGGATCCGGACCGTCGACCCCGCCGCGGACCGTCGCGGTGGTCCAGGCGAGGATGGGCTCGACCCGCCTGCCGGGCAAGGTCCTCGAGTCGATCGAGGGCGAGCCGATGCTGTCGTGGACCGTGCGCAGCGTCCGGGCCATCCCGGGCATCGCCGGGGTCGTCGTCGCGACGACCACCGAGCCGGCCGACGACGCCGTCGTGGCGGCCGCCGAGCGGATCGGCGTCGATGTCCATCGCGGATCCGCGACCGATGTGCTCTCGCGCTGCCACGACGCGGTCGCTCCGTTCCGGGCCGACGTCGTCATCCGCCAGACCGCGGACAACCCGTTCCCGGACCCGACCGTCGCGGCAGCCCAGGTCGAACGGCTCGTCGACGGGGGCTTCGACTACGTCGGCATCGACGGCTGGCCGCTCGGCATCGCGGCCGAGACGTGTCGCATGGCGGGCCTGGCGCTCGCGGCGCGCGAGGCGACGGATGCCGCCGACCGCGAGCACGTCATGCCGTTCCTCTATCGCCAGCCGGACCGCTTCCGGGTCGGGCGGCTGGAGCGCCCGGAGCCAGCGACGCCGGCCGGCCGGTACACGGTCGACACCGCCGATGACCTCACCTTCGCACGCGAGCTCGCCCGACGGCTCGGGCACGGGCCGCCGGTCGCCCTCGGCGAGCTCGAGGCGATCACGCGCCGCGAGCCTGACCTGCTCGACCTCAACGCGGCGGTCGCCCAGCGCTCGTGGCGCCTCGGCAATCAGTAGGATGACGCCGCGGGAACCGACCCCGAGCGCTGCCACTGATCGCGGGATGGAGGAGCGACACCGGTGATCCGATCCCTTGCCCGGAAGGCCAGCCGACGACTCGGGCTCCGCCCGAGCCCGCCGCCCGCCACAGCGGCGTCAGCGTCGGGTCCGAAGCCGGCGCGCCCGAAGATCGAGTGGCTATACGACACGGACCGCGGCGGGTTCGAGGGTCGCGAAGCCATCCTGCGCCAGCTGCTGGCGCTGTTCCCGGCGGGGCGCTTGATCGACCTGGCCTGCGGGAACGGGGTGTTCTCGATAGCGGCACAGGACATGGGCTGGAACGTCACCGCCGTCGATGCGCGGACGGTCCGGATGCCGATGACGCCCGGGATCGAGTGGGTCCAGCAGGACGTCCGCGAGACCGAGGTCGTGGGCTACGACGTCGTGCTGCTCATGGGGCTGCTGTACCACATGGAGCTCGACGACCAGCTCGATCTCCTGCGCCGTTGTTCGGGCACGGTCACGATCCTCGACACGCACCATTCGACGGCGCCGACGCACCTGGAAGGCGGCTACGCCGGACACACCTTCACCGAGCTGCGGCCGGATCATCCGACGTCTCTCGAGGACGCCCCGCGAGCGGCATGGGGCAACCCGACGTCGTTCTGGGCCACCCAGCCGGACCTCGTCCGGATCCTCCAGGACTGCGGGTTCGGGACCGTGCTCGCGCTCGTGCCGCCGACGCTGCGAAACCGGACGTTCTACCTGTGCCTCCCGAAGCGAGCCGCGACCGCCACGGACGGGCCGGCGGCGTCGGCGCCGGCGTCGTAGGGCGATGGAGGTCGTTCGGATCGGCGATCGGCCCGTCGGTGCGGGTGCACCCGTCTACGTCATCGCCGAGGCGGGATCGAACCACGACCGCGACCTCGACCAGGCCCGACGGCTGATCGATGTCGCCGCCGAGGCCGGGGCCGACGCGGTCAAGTTCCAGACGTTCCGCTCCGACCTGATCGTCGCCGAGACGCCCACGCGCGCCGAGTACCTCGATGCGATCCTGCCACCCGGACAGACGATGTCGGACCTGTTCCGCCAGCTCGAGCTGCCGCGGGACTGGCACGGCCCGCTCGCCGAGCACGCGGCGGAGCGCGGCCTCGACTTCCTGTCGACGCCGTTCGACCACGAGGCGGTCGACCTGCTCGATGCGCTCGGCGTGAAGGCGTTCAAGGTCGCGACGTACGAGCTGTGGCACCTGCCGCTGATCCGGGACATCGCGTCGCGTGGCAAGCCGATCATCTGCTCGACCGGCATGGCCGACATCGCCGACGTGCAGGCCGCGGTCGACGTCGTCCGGGACACCGGCAACGAGCAGCTGATCCTGCTCCACTGCGTCGTCAACTACCCGCCACCGTTCTCCGACCTGAATCTGCGCGCCATCGAGACCATGCGCCGGGCGTTCGGCGTGCCCGTCGGCTGGAGCGATCACACCCCGGGCTGGCTGGCGCCGGTGGTGGCGACGAGCCTCGGTGCGGCCGTGATCGAGAAGCACTTCACGACCGATCGGGGCCGGCCCGGACCCGACCACCGCTTCGCCCTGGAGCCGGCCGAGCTGACCGAGATGGTGCGCGCGATCCGCGATACCGAGGCGGCACTGGGCGACGGCGTCAAGCGCCGGGCCCGCGCGGAGGACGACCTCTACGTCACCGCACGCCGGTCGCTGTTCGCGGCGCGACCCATCGACGCAGGAGCCGTCGTCAGCGCCGACGACGTGGCCGTCCTGCGGCCCGGCACGGGGCTCGAGGTGGCCGACCTCGACAAGGTCGTCGGACGGACCGCGCGGCGCCGCATCGAACGCCACGAGCCGTTGGCGTGGGACATGTTCTGATGGGCGACGCAGGCGGTCGCGAGGCAGCGCGGCTCGAGGAGCTGTGGGCGGGCGAGTTCGGCACGCGGTACGTCGCGCGCAACCCCGTCGAGAGCGGCGAGCGCGCGGCCTTCTGGGACGCGCTCATCGATCGGCACGCCCTCCGATCGGTCCTGGAGGTGGGCTGCGGTCAGGGCGCGAACCTCGCTCCGATCGCCCGCCGGCTCGACGGCTCGAACGTCTGGGGCGTCGATGTCAGCGCCGCGGCACTGGAGCGTGCGCGCGAGGTCGCGCCCGACGCCAACCTCGTGATGAGCACCGCTCGGCGGCTGCCGTTCCGGGACCGGCTCGTCGACCTCGCGTACACCGTCGGGGTCCTGATCCATCAGCCGGAGGAGAGCCTCGGCGAGGTCATCGACGAGATCGTCCGATGCTCGGACCGGTTCGTCCTGTGGGCCGAGTACCACGCCGACCGGACCGAGGAGGTGGCGTATCACGGCCAGAGCGGCTCGCTGTTCCGGCGGGACTACGGGGCGGTCTATGCAAGTCGGCATCCGGAGCTCCGCGTCGTCGAGGAAGGCTTCCTCGATCGCGACGCGGGCTTCGACCGGGTGACCTGGCAGCTCCTCGAACGGCGCTGACGTGCCGGCGCGGCTCCGGCTCGTCGCGAGCACCGGGCCGCGCATCGGCCGTGGCCACCTCGCCCGTGCCCTGTCCCTGGCCGAGGCGCGCTGGGGCGACGGGGTCGAGCTCGAGCTCGAGCTGATCGAGGGCCGGGCCAGCCCGTCGGACAGGGCCAGGGCGACCGCGACCGGCGCCCGCCTGGTCAAGCCTGGGTCGCCGGTCGAGCCCGGCACGATCGTCGTCATCGATGTCCCCGACCCCGCCGCAGTGACCGACGGCCGGGACCCGGATCGCCTCGTCGTGTTCGACGACAGCGAGCGGTACGCGAGCCGCGCCGCGGTCGTCGTCCAGCCGTCGATGCCGTGGTGGCTCGGGCGGGCGGACGTCGATCGGGTCGTCGCCGGCTACGGGTGGGTGCCGATCGGCGCGGCCTGGCGCGCCATCGCCGACGGCCGGCAGGCCCCGACGGATGGGCGTCGCCCGGCCGTCCTCGTGTGCTTCGGAGGCAGCGACCCCAGCGCCGCGACGGCGCGGCTCGTCCCGGCCGTCGCGTCCGATCCCGGGTGGGATACGACGGTCGTCGTCGGCCGCGACTATCGAGGCAAGCTTCCCGCGGATGCCGACGTCCGACGCGATCCCGCCGACCTGCCCGACCTGGTCGCCGATGCCGATGTCGTGCTGCTCGGGGCGGGGACGATGAAGTTCGAGGTCGCCGCGCTCGGGCGGCCCGCGATCCTGGTCGCGGTCGCGGACGATCAGCGCAGGGTCGGCCCGGCGTTCGTCCGGACGGGCTCGGCGCGCTGGCTCGGCGACGGCCGGACGGTCGACCCCGCCGTGGTCCGACGGGCGATCGCCGAGCTCGTCGGCGATGCCGCGGCGCGCGAGGCGATGTCCACCGCCGCGCGACGGACGATCGACGGTCACGGCGGCGACCGGCTCGCCGCCGAGATCCTCAGCCTCGACTGACCGGGGGACCGACTTCCCGCTCGAGGACCAGGCAGGAGCACGCCGTCCACGTCCGTCGTCAGCGCGTGGCGGAAGCCCGCTCCCTCGAACAGCGCGATCGAGGTGGCGTTCCCGGGCCGGATGCGTGCGACGAACGAGGTCGCCGCGAGCGCGTCGTCCCCACGGCCGGCGTCGAGCGCGGCGGCGAGCAGCTCGCGCCCGAGGCCCTGGCCGCGGACTTCGGCCGCGACCGAGATGCCGACCTCGACGCGGCCGGCGTCGTCGCGGTCCAGCCGGACCTGCCCGATCGGCTCGCCATCGCGCAGCCCGACGTACAGCCGACTCGTCGGGGAGGAGAGGCGTGCCGTCAGCCAGCGGTGGTGCTCGTCAGGCGCGATCTCGGCCGTGCGGAAGCCGGCCGCGCGCGTCGTCGGTTCGTTGGCCCAGGCGAGCAGGAGCCGCTCGTCGTCGGCGGTCGCCGGCCGAAGCGTGATCACCGGCCGGTGCTCCGCTAGCCGCCGAGACCGGCCGCCGCCACGATCCCGGCGGCGATCCGCTCGCTGGCGTCGCCCGCCCGGAAGTGGCGCCCGAGGAATGCGGCCCGGGCGTCGGGTGCCGGCGGATGCGGATCGTCGAGGGCTGCGCGGAGCTCGGCGACGTCGTGGACGGGCTGCGCGACCCCCGCCTCGACATAGCCGAGCAGGTCCGCCGTGGCCTGGCCGGCAGCCATCAGGTTCGTGGTCCCTGCGGCCACGGCATCTGTCAGCACCGTGGAGTGGAAGCCGAGATGGGCGTCGGCCGCGCCAAGCAGCCGGAACAGGTCGATGTCGTGGACGATCGTGATCGGCGGTGGCGGGTAGCCGCCGGCCATCGCCAGGCCCTCGATCAGCGCACGGTACGGTCCCTCGTCCCGCTCGCCGGGATGGAGCTTGATCACGAGGTGCACGCCGGGCAGCGGTCCGTCGAGGGTGCGTGCCATCGCGTCGGCGATGTGGAACCGCCAGGCGAGGACGTGGTTGGCCGTCGACAGGACCAGCATCCGGTCGCCATCCGCTACGCCCAGCGATCGACGGACCTCGATGCCCTGTGCGGCCCGCCGGGCGGCATCGGGGTCGACGACGTCGAGGCGCGGCGACCCGCTCACCTCGACCTCGTCGGCTCGATACGCCCCACACTCCAGCAGCACGTCCTGCTCGTACGGCCCGTATACGTACGTCCGCTCCGGGTAGACGAGACCCGGATGGCGGCCGTGCCGGTAGACCGGGTGTGTCGGGTAGATGATCCCGTGCTGCACCGCGTGGATCGGGACGCCGCTCGCGCGCGCGGCGGCCAGCCACGGCGTCCGGATCCCCTCGTGGTTGAGGAATATCGCCGCCGGCCGGAGGGCCTCGAACATCCCGCGCGCGGCGCTGCTCAGCCGAAGCTGGCCGGCCAGCCACGGACCCGCGACGGCCTCGAGCCGGCCGAGGAGCGCCGGGGCGAGGTCGACGCCGTCGACGTCGAGCGCGATCCCGCGGGCCTCGCGGAGGCGCTCGAGCACGGCGGTCGCGCTCGGCTCGGTCGACGCATCGGTCGCCCAGCGGCGACGGACATAGGCGTCGGGGAGGAGTCGGTCGTCGGCCTCGATCGTCGGCCAGACGTCGTCACGGCGAGGGTCGAGGTCGAGGGCGACGTGGACGAGCGGCACGCCCCGCTCCTGCAGTCGCTGGGTCACCGGCGCGAGCTGCGGATCGACCACCCGGCTGTCGGTGTCGCCGGCGATGACCTGGAACACGCGAGGGTGGGACACGACCAGCACCGACCGGCCGGCGTCACGCTCGAGCAGCTCGACCCGCCGGTCGAGGATCGCGGCACGCTCGGCATGACGGTCGCGCGCCGTCGGCTCGCGCGGCGCGGGTGTCGGTGGTGGGCGCAGCCGGGCCAGGATCCGCTGGACGATCGACCGCCGGGCCGCGATCGTGGATCGCGATGCGGCCGCCTTGGCCGCGGCGGTCCGGCTCGGGCTCGGGTGGCGGCAGCCGCAGGTCCGCACCGGTGGTCGCCACCAGCGCGTCGGCGACCGCCGCGAGCACCGGCTCGTCGGCGCGGATGTCGATGGTCGTCGCCGTCCGGGCGCCGAGCGTGTCGAGGATCGCAAGCCAGAGCCGATGCTCGTGCAGCGAGTACCAGATGAACGGGCGCTGGCGGAACCACCAGGAGACGCCGTCGGCCGTCATGCGGTCGGCGATGCTGGCCGCCGACTCCCATGCCTCGAGCCGGTCGAGCGCGTCGCGGTAGAGGTCGATCCGCTCGAGGACCGAGCCCGCGACCCGCCGCAACGGGATCGGGCCGGGCGGGTCTGCCGGACCGGGTGTCCATGCCGTGTCGAGGACGACGACATCGACGTCGTCGCTCGGCGTCGGGGCGTCCCCGATGGAGGGCACGAACACGAGGTGTCGGCCGGTCATCGCTCCACGAGCTGCGGCACCCCGGTCTCGAGATCGGGCGCGCGCTCCGAGAGCATCGGCTCGACCACCGCCAGCATCTCCTCGATCCGGCGCTCGAACGTGTGGCGGGCGAGGACGGCGGCGCGGGCACGTGCCGCGTGTTCCCGCCGGGCCTCGGGGTCGGCCAGGAAGCGCTCGATGATGGTCCGCAGGTCGTCGGCATCCTCGTAGGCGACGACGCCGCCGTCGAACTCGGCCTCGAGCCCCTCGATGCCGTCGCTGACGACGAACGCCCCCGCCGCCGACGCGTCGTACAGGCGGTTCGAGAGGAACCCCTCGCGCTGCATGTCGGCCCAGTGGTCGTTGAGGACGATGTCGGCCGACGCGTAGTAGCCGCCGAGCTCGGCATTGGCGATGTGCTCCCCGGCGAGATGGCGCGGGTCGAGGCGGGCGGGCGTCCAGGCACGGCCGTAGACGGCCAGGTCGCGGCTCGTCGGCAGGAGGTCGGCCAGGATATGACGCCGCACGCCTCGCGAGTTGGCGACGAACAGCAGCTCGTGATGCGGGCCCGTCATCGACGGATCGAAACGGCGCGGATCCGTCGCCTGGTGGAGCGAGCGCACCGGCACGCCGACCCGGCCGTCCATCCAGCGGGCGAAGCTGTCGGACGCCACGAACACGAGGTCGTGGGCGTCGTATACCGCTTCCGACGCCGCATCCGGATGGCTGATGTGCCACAGCACCTCGAGCCGCCCAGGCCGTCGCTGCGCGATGGCGCGACCGAGCAGGTGGAGGCCGACATCGTCGCGGGTCGCCCACCACGCGTCCCAGTGCGGGCGCAGGTGGAGTCGGGTCGGGTGGCCGGCCGCCTCGAGCGCGCGCTGGATGTCGCGGGCGAAATGCGTGTCACCCCAGCCCTCGGCCACGTCCCAGGAGGGGACGGCGATGCGGATCCCGACGCGCCTTGCGGCGAGCCACTGCTCGATGACCGCCGCGAGCGCCTCGGCGGTCGGCCCGGTCGCGACGATGACCGGCGTCTTGGGCGAGCGCGCCTCGACCGTCGCGCCCGCATCGGCGTCGGGCACGACCACGATGTCGTAGTCGTCGAGCGGCGGGCCGGCGTGCCAGTCATCGAGTCGATCGGCGATCCAGGCGATGCGGATCGCGGACGTCGGCAGATCGTGCGCGTCGAGCCCGGGCTCGGCCACGAGCACGGCGTCCGGGACGGCGTCGCGGCCGTTCCGCTCCGGGTCGTGGCTGGTGACCGCCCAGCCGCGCTCGGGCGCGCCGTCGATCGCGGCGGGCAGACCGACGCACGCCAGTCGGAACGGCTCCGCGGACCAGAACCGACCGCCGCGCAGTGCGTCACCCAGCACGGTCCGATACAGGCGCGGCCCCCAATGGCCGACGAAGCGGTCGCGGTTCGCCACCGTCCGCGCCATCCGCGCCTCCCGTTCCTCGAGGTTGCGGGTCGACGACTCGTGGTGCCACAGCGCGGCGCGACCGTCGTACACGAGCCGCCCGCCACGGTCGCGCAGCTTCAGGCACAGGTCGACGTCCTCCTGCCCGTACACGTAGCCGGGGCTGAACCCGCCGACCGCCTCGATCGCCGAGCGGTGGACCAGGAGGCATGCGGCCGTGAGCGCCGCCACGTCGCGAACGCCGACGGCGGCGTCCGAGAGAGCGTCCTCCCCCGCCCCGAGGGCCACCGGGAGCGGCGCCCCGTCGACCATGCGGAAGGCGACACCCGCGGTCTGCAGGGTCAGGTCGGCGTGCTTCGCGCCGGCGAGGGGCTGCGTCGTCCGCCGCGGATAGACGAGTCGAGGCCCGACGGCCGCGACGTCCGAGCCGCCCGCGCTGTCGACCAGCCACCCGAGCCAGCCGGGTTCGAGCGGCTCGATGTCGTTGTTGAGGAACAGCACGAGCTCGCCGCGCGCCGACGCGAGGCCCTGGTTGTTCGCATCGGAGAACGTCGCGTTCTCGTCGTTGCGGATGACCCGGACCTCGAACCCGGGCTGGAACGCGGCGAGCACCGCGAGCGAGGTGTCGGTCGACGCGTTGTCGATGACGATGAGCTCGACGTCCCGGTAGGCGGTCGCGGCCAGGGCGGGAAGGAACCGCTCCAGCAGCTCCGCCCCATCGCGGTTGAGCATGACGATCGACACGAGCGGCCCGCTGGTCGGCGGCGCCGGGAGGTCGCGCAGCCGTGCCGCCGCGGCCTCGACGAACTGCCGTTCCTGGTCGACGGTCACCGGGTGGTGGGTGGAGCGACGGGGCGTCGGCTCCTCCGCGGGCGGCGTCCCCCGGCCGAGCCGGCGACGGACGCGGCGGACCTTCTGGCTCATGTCGAGCGCCATCCGCACCGACCGGCGCTCCTGGAGCGCCTTGAGCTGGTCGCGTGCGGCGATCAGCCGCTCCTGGACCAGGCGGTAGCGCTCGGCCGACCGGATCGCCTCCCTGGCCGACGTGCGGCCGAGTCGCCGCTGCCGCTCGACCTCGCGGCGCAGGCGTTCGACCTCGTGCTCCAGCTCGTCGATGCGGGCCTGTGGGTCGCTCATGTCAGGCGCGGACATGTCGCTGGCACCCGCCCAGCATAGGGGGGCGGCGTCGGCCCATGGAGGGGTGGCTGTGCTAGCGTTTCCGGCCGATGCCCCGGATCGCCTACCTTTCCTATTCGTCCGGCGAGTACGACGGGCGGACGCAACGCATGGCGGAGACGGCCCTCGCGGCCGGATACGAGGTCATCGTCTACGCGCGCTGGCAGCGCGGCCTCCCGCTCGAGGAGCAGCGCCCCGGCTATCGCGTCGTCCGGATCCCGGTCATCCCCGAGCTCGTCTGGCCGTGGCGACGGGCCAGCGGGCGACGGCGCCTCGCCGAGATCATGGCGGGCCGTGGAGAGGGTCCGGCCGGCGCGGCCTCGACCGTGTCGACCGATGCCGAGGGCGCCGGCGAGACCGCGCCGGCAACGGCCGCGACCCCGACGCCGGCGCCGGCAACGCGCGCACCCGCCGTTCCGACCACCGCACCGCCGCCGCGCAGCCTGACCCGGAAGATCGGCGGACGCGTCGTCCGCATCGGGCGAGGCGCCCTGCGCCGTGGCCGTCGCGCGCTGACCGCCATCCCGCGGCGGGCCAGGAACATCCCGCTGTGGAAGGCCGCGATGCTCTTCCCGGTGCATCCGATCGGCTGGGCGATCCCGCTCGAGGAGAACGTCGAGCCCGCCGACATCTGGCACGGGATGTGGGCGGGTTCGCTGCCCGCACTCGTCCGGCTCAGGAAGACGCACGGCGGGCGGGCGATCTATGACAGCCGGGACGTGTACATGCGCGCCCGCGGCTTCCAGCGGCTGGGCGCTCTCGTCGCGCCGTTCGCCTATCTGGAGCGACGCTGGGCCCACAAGGTCGACGCGGTGCTCACCGTCAGCGACCAGTACGCCGACATGCTCGTGCCCCAGCTCGACATCGCGCGGCCGCCGATCGTGCGCAACACCCGGAAGCGCTACACGCGCTCGTCGCCGCCGCCGGATCTCATCCGCCAGAAGCTTGGGCTCGGACCCGACGTGCGCGTCGTCCAGTACCAGGGCGGCCTCATGACCGACCGGGGCATCGAGCAGGGGATCGAGGCCATCGAGTACGTTCCCGACGCGGTCTTCACGATCATCGGCTTCGGGCCCGACAAGGCGCGTTTCGAGGCGCTCGTCAAGGCCTCGCCCCATCGCGACCGGATCCACATGCTCGAGCCGGTGCCGCCGGACGACCTGCTCGACTGGACCGCGTCGGCCGATGTGATCCTGTCGCTCTTCCAGCCGACCAGCCCCAATCACGCGATGACGACGCCCCAGAAGATGTGGGAGGCGATCGCCGCCGGGACGCCGCTCGTCGCGAGCGACCTGCCGGGCATGGCCTCCGTCGTCACCGAGGTGGGCGCCGGCGTCCTGGTCGACCCGACCGACCCGAAGGATGTCGCGCGCGGCATCCTCGAGATCGTCGATGCGCCGGCCGAGGAGCGCCGCGCGATGCGCGAGCGGGTCTACCGCGCGGGCCAGGAGACGTACAACTGGGAGAACGAGACCGAGGCGCTGCTGGCCCTGTACCGCGACCTGCTCGCGCGCCCTCAGCGACGGGGTCGGTCCAGGGCGAGGCCGTCGACGAGCGCGACGTAGTCGCGCGACACCGTCTCCCACGCCAGATCCGAGACGATCGCCGACGCCGCAGCCACCGAGCGTTCGCGAGCCGTCGGGTCGTCGACCAGGCGGATGATGGCGTCGGCCATCGCGTCGACATCGCCCGACGGGTAGGTCAGGACCGCCCCGTCTGGGAAGTCGTGCTCGACGGTCGGCAGCGACGAGGCCACGATCGGCACCCTCATCGCCGCCGCTTCGTAGACCTTGCCGGACACCGTCAGCGCCGTGAAGCGGTCGAGCCGTGTCGGTGCCAGCGCGATGTCGGCTCCTGCGAGGACGGCCGGTACCGCGTCGAGCGGGATGCGGCCGTGGAACGTGACTCGATCGCCGATCCCGAGGTCGTCCGCGAGCGTCCGCAGGGCGGCCTCCGAATCGCCCCGTCCGTAGAGGTCGATCGTCAGGTCGATGTCGGGACGACGCGCCCGGACCATGGCCACGGCCCGGAGGGTGGCGTCCAGCTCATAGGTCGGGGTCAGGGCGCCCGTGTAGATCAGCCGGATGCGGCCGTCCGCCCCGAATGGTCGGCGCGGATGCCCAGCAGGGTCGAACCGTGCCAGCGCCGGGCTGTTGATGACGACGTGCAGCTTGCCCCGCGCCAGCCCGAGCGCTGCCAGCCGGTCGGCCATCGCCCCGGTGACCGTCACGGTCGCACTCGAGTACGCGATCGACAGCCGTTCCTGGAGGCGCAACAGGCCGTGGACCAGCGGGTTCCTCATTCCGGGGAAGCGGACGCGGAAGAACTCCGGCATCGCCTCGTGGAGATCGAGGATGACCGGCACGCCGAGCAGCCGCAGCGGGAGCGTGGCAAAGACGAGGAAATCGGGCGGCGAATGGACCTGGACGACCCCGAACCGCTCGCGGCGGTGGAGCCGGACGGCCGCCCACATCGACCGGGCGAGGAACGACAGATACTCGGCGACGTAGACGACGATCCCTGCGCCCTGGTGGCGCTGGACGTCGAGGTGGCGGACCCGCACGCCGTCGACAACCGATTCGACCGGGTCATGGACGTGTCGCAGACCGATGACGTGTACCGGCCGGCCCAGCCCGACGAGCGTCTCCGCCTGGCGACGGACCCGGGGGTCCTCCTCGTAGTAGCTGTGGACGATCATCAGCACCGGCCGCGCGCCGCCGGCTCGCGTCGTCACGCGCCCGTCGACCAGCCTGCCCCGAGCCGCAGGACCTGGCGCTCGAGCGTGGGGTGACCGCGCGAGCTGTTCACGGTGTCGACGACGAGGCCCGCGCGGTCGTACAGCGACCACCAGTCGATCGCCTCGTGCGCGGTGACCACCACGAACACGTCCGCCCAGTCCAGCAGCTCCTCGAGGGACGCGCCCTGCCGCTCGACGCCTGTCGCGTCGGTGAACGACGTGACGTGCGGATCGTGGAAGCGGACGTCGGCCCCGCGCTCGGCGATGCCGGCGATGACCTCGGAGGCCGGGGAGTTGCGGGCGTCCCGGACGTTGGGCTTGAAGGCGACCCCGAGCACCGCTACCTTCGCGCCCTTGAGGGCGCGGCCGCGGTCGTTGAGCGCCTCGGCCACGAGGTCGACCACGTGGCGCGGCATCGCGAAGTTGATGTCGCCCGCGAGCTCGATGAAGCGGTCGATGAAGTCGAACTCGCGCGCCCGCCACGACAGGTAGTACGGATCGACCGGGATGCAGTGCCCGCCGACGCCGGGCCCGGGCGTGAAGCGCATGAACCCGAACGGCTTGGTCGCGGCGGCGTTGATGACCTCCCACACGTCGAGACCCATCCGCTCGCACAGCAGCGCCAGCTGGTTGACGAACGCGATGTTGACGTTCCGGAAGACGTTCTCGAGGAGCTTCGCCAGCTCGGCCGCGTCGGGCGAGCTGAGCTCGATGACGGCATCGTTGATGTTGCGCAGGAGCGCGGCCGCGCGCGCCGTGCCCGCCGGCGTCGTCGCGCCGACGAGCCGGGGGACGCCCTTGCTGGCGCTCTCCGGGTCGCCCGGGTTGACCCGCTCGGGCGCGAACGCGAGGTCGAAGTCGGTGCCGGCGGTCAGGCCGCTGCGCTCGACGACCTCGCGGAACGGGCCGGTCGTCGTGCCCGGGAACGTCGTCGACTGGAGGACGATGAGCTGGCCCGCATGGATCGCGCCGCGGATCGTCTCGGCGGCTGCCAGCATCGGCGCCAGGTCGGGGTCCTTGGTCGTCGTGATCGGCGTGGGCACGCACACGATGATCGCGTCCGCCTCGGCGAGATGCGCCTCGTCGGGAGACACGACCGTGAGGCCGTGGGCGAGGGCGCTCACGAGGCGCTCGTCGCTCACGTCGTCGATCGGCGAGGTCCCGCCCCTGAGCTCGGCGACGCGATCGGGGAAGGCGTCGATCCCCTCGACCTCCAGGCCGGCCTCGACGAACGCGATAGCCAGGGGCAGGCCGACGTAGCCCAACCCGATGATGGCGACCCGCCGGTCCTCGTTCACGATCCCTCCGTTCCCTCATCGCGGCCGACGTCGTCGTCGGATCCGTCTGGCACGGTCCGCGCCAGAGGATAGCGGGACTGGCTGCGGGAGGGCTGTCGAGCGCCCGTGACGGGGCCCTCCGGAGGTGGCCGGGAGCCGGCCGGAAGGGGCCTCCATGCTACCCTTCGCCGCGATGTCCACCACCAGTGAAGTCCCCGCCGAGTTCCGCCATGCGGCGGCCCGGCCGGGACCACTTCGGCTGCTCCTCGACGCCATCGACGACGTCCGCTCGCGGCGCCGCCTGGTGGGCTATCTCGTGCGGGCGGACATCAAGAAGAAGGGCGCCGACACGTTCCTCGGCAACCTCTGGTGGGTCCTCGACCCGCTGCTCCAGATGGTCGTCTATGTGGTCTTCGTGACGATCCTCTTCCAGCGACCGACGCCCGACTACCCGCTGTTCGTGCTCGCCGCGATCCTGCCCTGGAAGTGGTTCTCCAGCAGCGTGAACGACGCGACCGTGTCGGTCATCGGGCAGGGCAGCCTCATCCGCCAGATCCAATTCCCCAAGATCGTCCTGCCGATGGCGTCGACCGGCGCCGCGGTCGTCGGCTTCGCGTTCGGGCTCATCCCGCTGCTCGGCATCATGCTCTTCTATCCCCACCGCATCAGCGCGTACCTGCTGCTGATCCCGGTGGTGGCCGTCGTGCAGTTCCTGTTCACGGTCGGCGTCGCGTTGCTCGTCGCCTCGGTCAACGTGTTCTTCCGCGACCTGGGCAACGTCCTGCGCCACTTCCTCCGCCTGTGGTTCTACCTGTCGCCGGGCCTGTACAGCATCGAGTTGATCCAGGACAACGCCGTCTTCGTCAACAACCCGGCCCTGCTCCGCCTGTTCCAGCTCAACCCGTTCGCCATCCTGTTCGAGTCGTACCGGGCGGTCATCTACGGCGACCCGGTCAGCGGCCCACACATGCCCGACTGGGTGGCCCTCGGCTGGCTGGCCGTGTTCAGCGTGCTGCTGATCGCGTTCGGCTGCGTGGTCTTCAAGCGCCTCGAACCCATGTTCGCGAAGGTCCTGTGAGCGTCGCCCAGCAGCCGCCGCCGCTCAAGCCGACCGGCGCCCACGCCATCGACGCCGTGGGCCTGGGCGTGCAGTACAGCCTCCGGTTCACCAGGAAGACCACGATCAGGGACTCGCTCGCGCAGCTGTTGTCGCGCGAGCCACTCGAGCCGTTCTGGGCGCTGCGCGACGTGTCGTTCCAGCTGCTCAAGGGCGAGTCGTTGGCGGTCATCGGGCCCAACGGCGCTGGCAAGAGCACGCTCCTCCAGGTCCTCGCCGGGATCATCCAGCCATCGGAGGGCGAGGTCGAGGTCCACGGCCACGTCTCGAGCCTGCTCACCCTCGGCGCCGGCTTCGACACCGACCTGAGCGGCCGAGACAACATCCTGCTGGCCGGCGCCTTCCTGGGGCTGCCGGACGCGGTGGTCGACGACCTGATGGAGTCGATCATCGAGTACGCCGAACTCGGCCGGTTCATCGACGCGCCGCTCAAGACGTACTCGTCCGGCATGCGCGCGCGCCTGGGCTTCGCCATCGCGACCTCGGTCGACCCGGACATCCTGCTCCTCGACGAAGTGCTTGCCACGGGCGACGCCGAGTTCCGTGCCAAGTCGAAGGCCAGGGTCATCGACCTCGTGAAGGCGGCCAAGGGCATCGTGCTGGTGACCCACGACATGGCCTGGGTGACCGAGTACTGCAACCGGGCGATCCTCCTCGAGCAGGGTCGCGTCGTCCACGAGGGCGACCCAGCCGAAGTCGTCCGGATCCACATCGAGCGTTCGCGCGAGCGTCGTGCCGAGCGAGCGGCCCAGATCGGATCGGCCGCGATCTGATGCGCGGTCCCCGCGACCCGGCGAGCCGATGAGCGACCGCGCCCGTCTGCGGGCTGTCGTCCGGCGGCCGGCCGCGGCCGTGTTCCGCCGCGTCACCCATACGTCGCCTCGATTCCGCGAGGCCGAGGTGGCGATGCGCGACGGCGACCCGGAGCGCGCGCTGTCGCTGATGGCCGGCATCGTCGAGGCCGACCGGTCGCCCGACGACCCGCGCTGGCGGCGGATGGTGGGCTCGATGAGCGACCGGCTGGCGATGGCCGCCACCGCGGTCGCGATGCGCCGGTCGCGCCAGTGGCCGCTGGTCGACGTCGCCGAGCGCCGCCTCTCGGGCCACATCACCGAGACCGACCCGCGCTGGACGCCGCGCCTGCCCGGGCCGGTCGAGTCCCTCGCGCCGGTCGAGTCGCGGCGCATCGTGCAGATCCTCAAGGACTCGCGGCCGTACCGGCAGTCCGGCTACACGATGCGCAGCACGTACAACCTGCGGACCATCCGCGACGCCGGCTGGGAGCCGGTGGTGATGACGCCGCTCGGGTTCCCTCGCTGGCGCACCGGCAAGCCGGGCCCGGCGGTCGAGGACGTCGACGGGACGCGCCACCACCGCCTCGATCCCGGACCGGCGTATCCGAGCGACGGTCCGGTCGACATCTACCTCGACGACTTCGCGTGGCGCGCCGCCGATGTCATCCGCTCGGAGCGGCCGGCGATCATCCACGCGGCGTCGGGCTTCCGCGGCTACGAGCTCGCGCTGGTCGGGCTGGCCCTCGGGCGCCACTTCGAGCTGCCGGTCGTGTACGAGGTCCGGGGGCTGTTCGACGCACCGGCGCAGGGGACCGAGTCGGAGCGGCATCGACGCCGGGCCGCGACGGACATCCGGGCGATGCTGGCCGCCGACGCCGTGGTGACCCTGGCCGAGACGATGCGCGGCGACCTCATCGAGCGCGGCGTGCCGCCCGACAGGGTGTTCGTCGTGCCCAACGGCGTCGACCCGGACATCTTCGTGCCGCAGCCGCCCGACCCGTCGATCCGGGCGCGCTACGGGTTGCGCGAGCGGTTCGTGATCGGCTACATCAGCAACCTCGACCACCCGCGCGAGGACCACGAGTCACTCATCGCGGCCACGGCCATGCTCGCGGCGGCGGGTCGCGACGTCGCATGCCTGATCGTCGGCGACGGTATGCGGCGCGAGCATCTCGAGCGGTTCGCACGCGCGTCGGGTGCCGGCGACCGCGTGGTGTTCACCGGACAGATCCCGCACGAGGACGTGCGCGCGATGTACGCGACCATCGACGCGTTCGTCGTCCCGCGCACCGACGAGCGGGCCGCCCGGCTGGTCACGCCGCTCAAGCCCTACGAGGCGATGTCGATGGGGCGTCCGCTCATCGTGGCCGACCTGCCCGCCCTGACCGAGATCGCGCCCGACGGGATCCGCTCCCTGACCTATCCCACCGAGGACCCGGCCGGACTCGCCTCGGCGGTGGCCCGCCTGATGGACGATCCGGGGCTGGCCGCGCGGATCGCGGCCGCCGGTCGCGAGTGGGTGACGGCCGAGCGCACCTGGGCGGCCAACCAGCCGCGCTGGGACGCCGTGTACCGGTCGGTGCTCGAGGCGCGCGGAGTGCCGGCATGATCCTGCGCCGCCGCGACGCCGCGCACTCGGCGCGCGGCGCCGCCCTCGACGTCTTCGCGGCCGCCCGGTTCCTGTCCGCGGCCGGGGTGTCGCCGGCCAGGCTCTGGGTAGAACGAACGGCTGGCGACCTGGACCCGCGCCGGACCTCGGCGGTCGACGCCTGGTCGCTCGGGATCGCGGTCGTGCCGACCTCGACCAGCGAGGCTCGCGACGCCGCGGTCGCGACGGCGACATCGATCGGGGCGACGCTCGTCGACGCCAGGTCGGTCGCCGGCCCCGACACGTCCGGCGGGTTCGACGGCCGGCGGCTCGCTGCGCGGCATGCCCTTGGTCTTCACCCCGACGATGTCGTCGAGCTCGTGATCGGCGCGCCCGCGGGCGACGACCTCGATGGGCGGCTCGCGGACTTCGACGAGCGCTCGGCGGCGGACCCGTCGGTGCGCCATCGGCTGATCCTCGCGAACCTGCCGGACACCGGCCCGCGGCTGTCGCCCGCGATGGTCTCGGCCATCGTCCACCCGCTGGTCATGATCGACCTGCGGCGCCCCGACAAGCGACTGCTTGCCCTGACCCGGGCGGCGGCCGATGCGGTGGTCGGTCCCGCCTGAGGCGTGAGCCGGCGCTGCGGCGTCAGCCGGCCCGGCCGGCGGCGAGCCGAGACGGGGAACGGTCGCCGAGCCAGCCCTCGACGACGTCGGCGATGCGCTCACCCGCGTGGCCGTCCCACAGCGGCGGCCGTGGCCCGGCCGGTCGCGCAGGCCCCGCGAGCACCTCGCGCGCGGCGGCGACCACCTCGGTCGGTGCGACCAGCCGGTTCGTGCCGTGGCTGATCGTGATCGGCCGCTCGGTGTTGGGCCGGATCGTCAGGCACGGGACATCGAGGATCGTCGCCTCCTCCTGGATCCCCCCGGAATCGGTCAGCACCAGCCGCGCCGCCGCGACCAGCGAGAGGAACGCCACGTAGCCGAGGGGTTCGACGATCCGGAGCCGGGGCGTATCGGTCAGCCCGGCAGCCTCGAGGTTCGCCCGACCGCGCGGGTGGAGCGGGATCACCAGCGGCACCATCGCGGCGACGCCGTTGAGCGCCTCGACGATCGCGCGGGCGCTCGCGTCACCATCGACGTTCGACGGCCGATGCAGCGTCACGACGCCGAACTCGCCGTCGAGCCCGAGCCGTACGCGCTCCGACGGATCGTCGAACCGGGCGCGGTGCTTGAGGAGCGTGTCGATCATCGGGTTGCCGACGAAGTGGACGCGGACGGGATCGACACCCATCGCCGTCAGGTGGTCGAGCGCCTCCGGGCTCGTCGTGAAGAGCAGGTCGGCCAGCAGGTCGCTGACCATCCGGTTGATCTCCTCGGGCATCGTCAGGTCGAACGAGCGCAACCCTGCCTCGACATGGGCCGACGGGACCTGCAGCTTCGCCGCGGCGAGGCTGCCGGCGAGCGTGCTGTTCACGTCGCCGTACAGGACGACCAGTCGCGGCCGGTCGGCGACGAACTCGCGCTCGAGACCGACCATCGCGCCCGCGGTCTGCTCGGCGTGCGTGCCGGAGCCGACGTTGAGGTTCACGTCGGGTCGAGGCAGGTCGAGCTCGCGGAAGAAGACGTCGGACATCCGGTCGTCGTAGTGCTGCCCGGTATGGACGACCCGCTGCGCGATCCCGCGGCGCCCGATCGCGCCGATGACCGGCGCCGCCTTGATGAAATTCGGGCGAGCGCCGATGACGTGGACGAGGTGGTCGGGCATGGCCGCAGTATGCCGGAACCCGCGACTGCGACGCCCTCGCCGGCCTAGCGGCGCAGCACCCGGGCGAGCACCCCGACGGCGACGCCGAACGCGAGCGCCCCCCGCCAATCGATGAGCGGGCGCACGCTGCCCTCGACGGTGCCCGCGATCAGGACGCCGATGGCGCTCGGCTGGCGCACCGTGACGCGGCCGCCGACGACGGACCCGACGAGCGATTGGTCGACCGTCGCCTCGCTCGCGCCGACGAGGCTCGCGAGCGATTGGATGACCCGGCTCTCGCGGCCGAGGGCGACGCCCAGGAAACCGCGATCGAGCGACACCGTGTCAGCACGGGCGAGGACGATCCCGCCGGACTCGACGGCGATGTCCGTCGCCTCGGCGCGGACGATCCCGCCCTGGTGGATGTCGATCGCACCGGCCGTGGCCGTCTCGATGCCGCCCTGGCTGACCTGGATCACGTCGGCATGGATCGGTTCGGCCGGCGCGGCGCCGTCCGGAGTGGTGATGTCGTGCATGCCGGCCAGCCTATCGCCACGTCGTCACGGTTGCGACGATTCGGCTATCCTGCCGGTCCCGACGGAGCACGCCCATGCGTCCCGCGGATCGGGGCACGTCGAGGGACAGTTGGCCGCACGCACTCGCTCGGGCAGATCGATCGTCCTCTGGTCGCTGGCGTTCGCCGGCGTGGCCGGGATCGGGCTCGGCGCGTTCGCGGCCGGCGCGGTCGGCCCGAGTACGAACCCGGTCTCGAACCCCGACGCGAGTCAGGCCCTCGCGTCGCTGTCGCCGAGTCCGGCACCGACACCCAGCCCGACGCCCACCACCGAGCCGACGCCGACCCCGACACCGACGCCCTCGCCGACACCGACCCCCAGCCCCACCCCGGAGCTCGTCGCCGCGCCGCTGACCGGACGCAAGGTGGCGCCGGCGGTCGCCCGCCGGCACCCGATCGCGGTGATGATCGACGACCACTGGGACGCGCGGCCGCAGAGCGGCTTCAACGACGCCTCCGTGGTCTGGCAGGCCCCGGCGGAAGGCGGCATCCCGCGCTACATGCTGGTGTTCCAGGATCGTGTGCCGCCGTCGGTCGGGCCGGTGCGCAGCGCCCGCCAGTACTACATCGCCTGGGCGGCGGAGTGGAAGGCCGTGTATGCCCACGTCGGCGGCTCGCCGCAGGCGCAGTCGACCCTGCAGACACGGGGCCGCGGTCAGCTGGTGTACAACGCCGACGAGTTCCGCTGGGGCGGCGTCTACTTCCACCGCACCCGCGACCGGTTCGCGCCGCACAACGTCTACACGAGCGGCAAGGAGCTGTGGCAGCTGGCACGGCGGGTCGGCGCGAAGAACGGCCCGATCAAGGCAGCCTGGAAGTTCGCCCCGGACCGGCACATCCTCCTGCGGCCGCAGGGTGGTCGGATCGACGTCGCCTACTCGCTCAACAAGATCACCTACCGCTACGACCGCAAGACCAACACGTACCGCCGCTCGGTCACCGGCGAGAAGCGCCAGATCGACCGCGGCCGGGACAAGCAGGTCTCCCCGAAGAACGTCGTGATCATGACGATGTCCTTCGGGCGGCTCAACGACGGCAGCCGGAAGAACCGGCTCGAGGCCGACGTCATCGGGCGCGGCACGGCATGGATCGCCACCAACGGCAAGACCATGAAGGGCACGTGGCGCAAGCGGTCGATGACCGACCCGACGCGGTTCTACGACGCGAAGGGCAAGCAGGTCACGCTGACCGTCGGCCAGACCTTCGTGCAGGTCATGCCGCGCGGTTCGAAGATCACGATCAAGGACGGCAAGGTCCCCAAGTACGTGCCGACGTTCAAGGAGCGCCGCGACGAGCTGCCCTGACGCCGGTCAGCCGCGTCGGCCGACCTCGGCGTAGATCGCCCTGACGTCGGCCGCGACGTCGGCCCAGGTGCGCATCCCGACCGATCGGTCGCGGGCCGCCTCGACGATCCCCGTCCGCACCGGCTCGTCGCCCCATGCCGCACGCAGCGCGACCGCCAGCCGCTCGCGGTCGCGCGGCTCGACGAGGATGCCGGCCGTGCCGACGATGTCCGGCAGCGCGCCGACCGCCGACGCGATGACCGGCACGCCGGCGGCGAGGGCATCGAGCGCGGCCAGGCCGCTCGCATCGGAGACCATCGGCAGAACGACGCCCCGAGAGGCGGCGACCACGGCCGCGGCATCGTCGACCGGCAGCATCGGTGCGTAGACGAGGTGGTCGCCCGCTCCGTGGCGCGACGCGATCCGGGCCAGCGCCGCCCGGTCGTCGGGCGTCGCATCGAGCACGAGCACGCGCGGCGGCCACGGCGCGGTCGCTGCCAGGCCCTCGGGACGGCCCGCCCGACCGAGCGCAGCGAGCGCGGCGAGCATGGTCGCCGCGTCCTGACGGATGTCGTGGCGACCCGGATAGACGAGATAGCGCTCCCCCAGCCCGAGCCGCTCGGCGAGGGCCCGGGCGTCGGGCGCCCGTTCCGCGAGCGCGGCGGGCCCGACCGCGTACGCCGCGCGCGGCGCGAGCGGCACGACGCGGAGCCGGTCGCGCCGGAGCCGCAGCAGCCGACGGGCCGACGCGCGCCACGGCGTCGCTCGCGACGAGCACGGCCGCGGCGTCGTGCAGGAGCCGGGCACGCAGGCGCTGGCCGAACCGCGACGCGACGCCGCCCTGGAACGCCTCGGGCAGCTCCCACGGGCCGAGGTCGAGCAAGGTCGCCACGGTCGGCAGCGAGGAGGCGATCGGCAGGCCGCCGCCGGCCGTGTGGTAGACGGCGCCCGCGGCGCCACCACGGTCCGCTCGCCAGGCCGCCCCGAACGAGGCGCCGCGCAGCACGAACGGGTCCACCGTCAGCGCGGCGGATCGCAGCAGGCGGGTCGGCGGCAGCAGCCGCCGGCCGACCACCTCGAGGCGGTCGAACCGGGCGGTCGGGTCGTCCTCGTCGCTCGCCAGCAGGAACGCGAACGATTCGCCGGGCAGCGGGTCCGCATCGAAGGCGCCCAGCAGCCCCTCGAGATAGGCGGCCGTCCGTGGTGCCCGCGACGGCTCCTGGAGCGCTCGCACGTCCATCACGACGCGCAGCCCAGGCGGGTCGATCACGTGGGCTGACGCCGCTCCCGCCACCGGCCGAGCAGCTCCTCGAGACGGAGCTGGACGACCACGACCAGCGCCTCGACGACGATCCGGCGCGACATCTTGCTCTGCCCGATGCGACGGTCGCGGAACACGATCGGGATCTCGCGGACGCGCGCGCCGGCCCGACTGGCCCGGAACGTCATCTCGATCTGGAAGACGTAGCCGCCGGCATGCACCCCATCGAACGGGACGGCCTCGAGCGTCTCGGCCCGCCACGCCTTGAAGCCGCCGGTCAGGTCGTGCGGTCCCAGGCCGAGGACCGTCCGGGCGAACAGCGAGCCGCCGCGCGAGATCAGCCGCCGGCCGAGGCCCCAGTCGAGCACACCCCCGCCTGCGGTGTAGCGCGAGCCGATGACGAGGTCCGCGTCGCCCTCGACCACCGGCGCGATGAGCGACGGCAACACGGTCGGGTCGTGGCTGAAGTCGGCGTCCATCTGCACGACGACCGACGCACCGCCCTCCAGGGCGATCCGGAAGCCATCGAGATACGCGCGGCCGAGACCCTGCTTGGCGGCCCGATGGCGGACCCGGATCCGCCCGTCGGCAACCGCCAGCTCATCGGCGATGCGGCCGGTCCCATCGGGCGACTCGTCGTCGACGACCAGCAGGGTCGCGCCGGGCAGCGCCGCCAGGATGGCGTCCGAGACCGGCCGGATGTTGTCGGCCTCGTCGTACGTCGGGAGGACGACCCACGTCCCCGTCCCAAGGGCGCCCTCGCTCGTCATGGCCGGCAGTGTAGTGGCCGCGACCCGCCGGCCGGACGGGCTCAGTGGGCCTCGATCATGACGTTACGAACGTACCAGGTCGTGCCGATCCAGCTGCGCGCCGTGACCTTGATCCGGTACGTGCCGGGCGCGACGTGGTTGCCCGCCGCCGTCCTGCCGTCCCACGTGTAGGTGTACGTCCCGCGGGCGAGCGTCTTGTCGGTCCACACGCGCCGCACGAGGGTGTTCCCGCGGTAGATCCCGACGTTGACGACGGCCGTGCGCCGGAGCCGGATGAACGCCCGGCTCGTCTGGCGGGCGCCGGTATCGAACGACGGGTCGGTCCAGAGGACCGACAGGATCGTGCGGTCGACGAGAACCCGGCGCTCGACCATCGTGCGGTTGCCCGCGCGGTCGCGGCCGTCGACCCGGTAGGTGTACGGCCCGTCGGCGGCGACGGCGCCGGTCCGATCCCGTCCGTCCCACGTGATCGCGCCGCTCGTCCGAGCCGAGATCGACCAGGCCCGGATGGCCGCCCCGCGGGCGTTGCGGACCGTGGCGTAGCCCCGCAACGGCTCGGTCGCCGACCAGCGCAACGGCAGCGTGTCGGCCTTGCGGTCGGCGTCGGGCGTGATGAAGCCGATCCCCGCGCTCGACGAGGCCGACGCCCGGCGGGTGTCCACGCGCACGCTGACCCCGCGTTCGGCGTGGTTGGCCGACGCATCTTCGGCCCAGAACGTGATCCGGTACACGCCGTCCGGCACGATCGCGCCGGACGCGGCGCGGCCATCCCAGCGGTAGGCGGGTGACCCGGCCGTCCGCGTGCCCGTCCGCAGCGGCGGCCCGAGCGTCGTCCCGGCGATCGACTGGACCCGGTAGCCCCACTTGACGTGGCCGCTGATCCGCACCCGGGCCGTCGTGGCGTCGAGCGTGCCGTCGCCGTTGGGCGAGAAATGGACCGCGGTCGTCGATGGGGTGGCGATGGACGGCGGGACCCGGTCGGCGATGAACTTCGACTTGATGGCGCTCCACAGCTCGGTGCGAGTGCCGTCATAGCCGAGCGCCCAGATGCCCGCACCGCGAAGCCCGTAGCTGTTGACGAGGTCGTACTTGGCGCGGAGCGCGCGGTAGTCGTCGATGTAGAGCTGGCGCCACGGGCTCACGCACCCGTACGTCGACGTGCAGTTCTGGCGGCGGTACACGGTCCACGCGACGGCCTCCGTCGCGTCGTACCGGCGCCCGTACCGGCTGAGGAACGGCAGCGCGTTGATGTACGTCACCGCCGCCGACGACCCGTACTTCGTGCCGCTGATGTTGCGCGAATGGGCCGAGCTCGTGGACGTCGACCAGGCTCGCCCGTAGTACGGCACGCCGAGGATCAGCTTCGATGGCGAGACCCGGGCGGCGTACGCGGCCACGGTCTCGCGGATGTCGTAGCCCGATCTCGACAGCGGTGCGACGCTGCCGACCGGGCTGCTGCTCGAACCGCGGTAGTCGTAGCCCATGATGAAGATGGCATCCGCCCCGCCCGACGCTGTGGCCGCCTCGATCGGGTAGTTGCCGATGAACCCGGTCGTGTCGAACGTGAGCTGGTAGCCGCGGGCGATCTTGTCCAGCTCGCTGCGGACGGTCCGGACAAGGGCCGTGAACTGGCCCGCGGAGCCCGAGGCGAGCGGCTCGAAGTCGAGGTTGACGCCGTCGGCCCCGCGGTCGCGGACCGCCAGCGCGACCTGTCGCGCCAGCCGGCTGCGGGCGGTCGGGCTGGCGAGCAGCGCCCGCTGGCGGGACCTGCCGCTGGTGGTCCAGGCGAAGCTCTGGACGGTCAGGACGACGCGCGTCCCCGTGGCGTGCGCCCGGTTGATGATCGATGTCAGCTTCGAGCTCGTCCAGCCACTCCAGCCGACCGTCGTCGAACCGTCGCTGTTGCGCTTCTGGAGGTTGCCGTCGGCGGCGGCGCCGACGCCGAAATAGGCGATCGTCGAGATCTTGTCGTAGTTGATCCGGAGCGTGCTCGAGCCGACCTGCCAGTACGGGAGGAAGCCGAACACCTCGCGACGCAGCCCGCCGGCGCCCACGGGCGCCTGGAGATCACGCGTCGAGGGTTCGTCGGGCGGGGACCACGATGCGGCGGTCGCGCCGGTGACGCCCGACTCGTCGTCGAGCGGTTGGTCCGTCTCTGCCGGTCCCTGCGCTCGGATCCGCGTGCCGTCGATGCGACCCGCCGGCAGGGCCCGTGGCGCCACGCCGCCGACGACCCAGCGGTCCCCGGCCCGGGGCTTGAACCCGACCGAGACCCGCTCGCCCGGAGTGAACGCGATGCGGTCGTCCTCGTGGGCACGCGCCTCTTCCCAGTGGATGCCCGGTGCGAGGCCCTCGGCGCCCGTGTCGATCGGTGGTGCCGCTGGACCGGCTGCGGCCACGCTGAAGGATGCCTGCGCAAGGAGCGCGACGGCCAGGGCGATGGCTCGGACGGTGGAGCGGCGCAGCGTCGAAGACGGGCGGCGTGGGGGGACGGGCAACGGGCATACCTCGTCGGTTCGGACCATCGACGGTACGCCCCCGACGCAAGCGCGAGCAAGGCGCCGAAGGTCCCGACGCGGACCGGTACGCTGACGTCCGGTCGGGTCCGGAGGGGTCTCGCTAGCGGAGCGGCAACGTCAGCGTGGTCTTCTGCCAGCGGCCGCCCGAGTCGGTCGCCTGGACGCGGAACGAGACGCTGCCGGACCGTCCGCCCGTCTTGAGTCGCAGCGTCGCGCGGTACGTGAACGACGAGATCCGGGTGAACGTCACGCCCCACGCGGCGTGACCGGGCTGGGTCACATAGACCCTGGGCAGCCGGGACAGAGCCTCGGCGGACACGACCGACAGCGTGATCGATCGGCCGCGCGTCGCGCTCGATGCCGAGGGCCGGATCGCGAAGGCGTTCATCTCGAACGACGCGGCCTGCGTGGCGTCCACCGCGCCGTCGCCGGCGGCCACGTACGACGTGTAGCGCCCGGGCGGCAGCAGCGCCCCCGACGGCCCCGTGCCGTAGTAGTTGCGGGCGGTGGCGCCGGCCGGCAGCTCGACGCCGTCGAGCAGCGTCGCCACGACCGCGCCGCTGGCGTTCCGGATCGTCCAGGTCACGGTCGCCGGCCGGGCCAGGGTCAGCGACAGGCGCGTCGCCCGTGCGAGCGTATCCCGGTCGTGCGGGTGGAACACGACCTTGGATGACGTCACGTACCCGAGCAGCCCGACGACCCGGACCGTCCGATCGACGGCGTCGCCGGCATTGCCGAGGGCGTCCTTCCCGATGAACCGTACGCCGTAGTCGCCGTCGGCGACGAACCGGCCATCGGCGCCCTTGCCGTCCCACGTGATCACGACCGGGCCGGCGGCACCAGCCGCTGCGCTGAGCGAGCGCACGAGCGTCCCGCTGCCGTCCCGGACCTGGACCGCGACCGAGCCGCGCTCCGAGGTCGTCCCGGCCAAGGCGATGGTCTCGCGGACGCCGTCGCCGTTCGGGGCGAACGAGGGCACCGCCCCGTCCGCCGGGCTCACCGCCGACAGGGTCGGACCGGTCGTATCGACGCGCATCGACCCGCTCCGCGAACCGGTGTTCGCCCACGGATCGGTCGCCTCGATGACGTAGCCGTACGTGCCGTCGACGACGGCCACGCCATCGACGAGCCCGTCCCACGTCGCCGTGGGCTGGTTGCCGGAGCCGGTCGCCTCGTACAGGGTCGCACCCTCGGCGTCGCGGACCCGGATCCGCCAGTCGGCCGGCTCGGACAGGCGCGCGGTCAGCGTCGCGGTGTCGGCCACGTCGTCGTCGTTGGGCGAGAGCACCGGGGCGGCCGGGTCGACGGCGAGGACGCGCGGCGGGACGCTGTCGCGCGGTACGAGGTCGGGGCCGCGGACGAGCCCGATCTGCGCTGGGTCATCGAGGCCCCGGACCTCGTACAGCGCGACGCCGCCGACCGCGGCCTGCGTCGAGCGCGCGAGCACGGCCAGCCGCGTGCCGGCCGGCAACGTCGAGGCAGCGTCGAGCGTCCCGGCAGCCGCGGTCGCGGCGTCCGGGTAGAGGGGCGCATCCGGCGTCACGACGGCCGCCCGCCCCGGGATCACGAACGTGCCCGGGTGCCTGCTCGTGTCGACGATCCCGGTGACCATCGTGGTCGTCAGCAGCGGATCCGTGACCAGTGAGCGATAGAACCCGCTCGACGTCCCCTCGGGATCCATCAGGGCGCGCACGCCGCTGGTCCGCGTCGAGGTGAACGACCTGGCGTGGCCGTTGTTGCCCGGCGCGGTCCGCCACAGCGACTCGATCGTCTGGTCGGTCGTGAACAGCAGCCGCAGGTAGTCGGCCGGGCCGCGATGGCCGTCGGCGATGACGGCCTGCGCGTTCGTGCGCAGGAAGCCGGCCGCGTAGTTGCTGATGCGCTGCCGGGCGACGGTGACGGTCGGCTGCGCGTGGCCCGGCTCCGAGTTGCCCGATGCGTAGCACAGGTGGTGGAGCATCACGACCGCGTTCGGGGCGAGGTCCAGCGTGCGCACGTACGGCTCGCCGTAATAGCGGTTCTCGTTGTCGGACAGCCGCCCGTCGCCGTTGGTGTCGGAGTTGAGTCCGAAGCCGTCCTTCGTCGAGTACTGGGGGTCGTACGTGTACGGGCTCGGCCAGCCGTTGCCGTGGCCGAAGTAGATGAGGACGGACGCCCCGACCGCGGCGGCCTTGACCCGCGTCCACGTGGCGTTCGGGCTGTACACCTTGACGACGTTGGACGTGTGCCTGCGCGCCTCGGCGTAGGCCGCATCCGCCCGCGCTCGATACGACGCCGTGGCGCCGTGCGTGGCGCCGACCACGATCACGACCTTGGCCGGGCTCAGCCGGGCCGCGGCGCGCGCGTTCGGCGCGATCGCCAGCGAACCGGCGACCACGGACGACGCGAACAGGGCGATGACGAGGGCTCGATGCACCGGCGCTCCGCAGGGTGGGGGATGACGGACCGCTTCAGCCTCGCGAGCATACGCGGGCCCCTCAATCGCGGCATGGTCCCTGCGGCGTTAGCCACATCGGCGCTGGAGGGCTGGGGTCCGGTGCCAGCCGGTGCGGTCTGCGAGGGTCGGGTCGGTCAGCGCCCGGCGCGCAGGCGCACCACGAGGTCCCCGAGCGGGGGGTTGGCCCGGTCACGTTCCGACAGGATCGGCCGCCCGTCAGCGGTGACATGGAGCACGGGCCACGGCACCGCCGCGACCGGGTCGTCCCAGGCGAACCCGAGCTCGTCCGTGCCGTCGTAGGCGGTCGTGACGAAGTAGACCAGCTCGAGCGGCTCGAGGGCGAGGAACCCGTGCGCCACGCCGACCGGGATCTCGACCCAATCGTCGGGGCCGAGCTCGCGGGTCTCGACGCCCGGCCGATCGGCGCCATCGAGCATCGGGCGGACGTCCACGAGCGCGACGAACGCCCGGCCGGAGGCCACGACCCAGCGGTCGAGCTGACGTCGATGCAGATGCAGGCCGCGCAGCACGCCGGCCGTCGAGCTCGACAGGTTGGCCTGGACGAACCGTGGCTGGATGCCGGGCGGGGCGCCGGCCTCCGTGGGGTCGATCGGGTCGCCGACGTCCTCACGCCAGATCTCGCGGAACGCGCCACGCTGGTCACCGTGGCGCTCGACTGCGCCGTATCGGACGCCCGGCAGCCGCGATCCGGTCATCGGGCCGCGGCCGAGCGCTGCCGGAGCAGCGTCGGCAGGTAGTCGGCGAGCGCCTGCGGCCACGGCCGCATCGGTTCGCCGGACGGGAGCGGCGTCGGCTCCAGCACGCCCCACGACGGTGGCGTCGAGGCTCGCTGCCAGGTGGCCGCCGGGACTTCCTCGACGGCGACGTCGACGGCGGCCTGGCGGAAGAGCTCGCGGGCCCAGTCGGCGCGCGACGCCACGCCGGTGTTGACGATGTGATGGACGCCGCCGATGTCGCCCGAGCCCAGCAGGTCGGCGATCGCCTCGGCGAGGTCATGGGTGAAGGTGGGCGTCCCGAACTCGTCGCCGACCACGCGGAGCGGCGCGCCGTCGGCGCGAGCGCGCTCGGCCGCGGCGAGGATCTTCGTCGGGAAGTCGTTGCCGGGTGGGCCGTACAGCCACGCGGTCCGCACGATCGCAAGCCCGGATGGGCGATCGCGGTAGGCGGCTACGCGCGGCGGCCTCGCCGTCGCGCTTCGACGCACCGTACGGGTTTGCCGGCGCCGGTGGATCGTCGGGCCGATAGCCGCGGTCGTGTCCGCGCTCGCCGTCGAAGACCTCGTTCGTACTGAGCTGGACCAGGTCGATGTCCCGCGCGGCCGTGGCCTCGGCGAGGACGCGGACCGCCTCGGCGTTGCGGCGCTGCGCGAGGTCCAAGTCGAGGGCGGCGCCGTCGACGTCGGTCCAGGCGGCAGCATTGACCACGATCTCGGGCCTGTCGCGGTCGAGTCGCTCGTCGATTCCCGCCGGTACGTCGAGGTCGAACGCCGCACGTGTCCATGCGATCGGCCCGGCCGGGCCGGTGTAGGGGGCATCGCCCAGGGCGGTCACGAGGGCACGCCCCAGTCGACCGTTCGCGCCGGTGACCGCGACCCGCATCAGTCGGCGGCCGGTCAGCCGGCGGACCGCAGGCGCGACCCGTACTGGCGCTCGTAATAGGCGTCCCAGTCGCCGGATCGGGCGGCGCGCCACCATGGCTCGTTGGCCACGAACCAGTCGATCGTGCGGGCCAGGCCGTCCTCGAACGAGGTCCGCGGCTGCCAGCCGAGCGCCGCGATCTTCGTGCCGTCCATCGCGTAGCGCCGGTCGTGGCCGGGGCGGTCCTCGACGTGGCGGACCAGCGACCACGGCTTGCCAAGGTGCTCGAGGAGCAGGCGGACGGTGTCGCGGTTGGCCATCTCGACGCCGCCCGGGACGTTGTACGTCTCGCCGGCGACGCCGTGGCGCAGGACGAAGTCGACCGCATCGGCGTGGTCGGATACGTACAGCCAGTCGCGTCGCTGGAGGCCGTCGCCGTACAACGGCAGCGGCAGGTCGTCGATCGCGTTGGTGACGAACAGCGGGATCAGCTTCTCCGGGTGGTGGTACGGCCCGTAGGTGTTCGATCCGCGGGTCACGACCGCGTCGAGCCCGTGGGTGACGACATAGCTGCGGACGAGCAGCTCGCCGGCCGCCTTGGCAGCCGCGTATGGCGAACGAGGCGCCAGCGCATCGTCCTCGGTCGAGTGGCCAGCCTCGACCGAGCCGTAGACCTCGTCGGTCGACACCTGGAGGAAGCGGGGCCGGCGGGCCGCCGTCCGGCACGCCTCGATCAGCACGTGCACGCCGATCACGCCCGTCCGCAGGAATGCCTCCGGGTCAAGGATCGAGCGGTCGACGTGCGACTCGGCCGCGAAGTTGACCACGGCGTCGACGTCGGCCACGAGCGGCTCGACGACGTCGGGGTCCGCGATGTCGCCCTTGACGAATTTGAAGCGCCCCGCCATCTCGGGGTCGTCGCGGACCGGCGCGAGGTTGGCCTCGTTGCCGGCATAGGTCAGCTTGTCGAGGACCGTGATGCGTGTACCGTCGCGGCGGCCGAGCACGTCGCGGACGTAGCACGAGCCGATGAACCCGGCGCCACCGGTGACGAGGACGTGGCGGATCCCGGTCACGAGACGGGGCGCTCGACGGGTGGCGCAAGGCGCCCGGCGTCGGCGTCGTCGCGGGCGAGCTCGGCGGCGCGGATCAGCGACGGGACCGTGCCCGCGTCGGTCCAGTGCCCCTCGTAGATCCGGGTGAACAGGCGTCCGTCGGGGATGTAGTGGTTGAGCACGTCGGTGATCTCGAACTCGCCGCGACCGGACGGGGCGAGCTGGTCGATCACGCCGAAGGCGTCGGGCCGCAGGAAGTACACGCCGATCGGGATCAGGTCGCTCTTGGGCTGCTGCGGCTTCTCCTCGAAGCCGACGACGTTGCCCTCCCCGTCGAGCTCGGCGACCCCGAATCGCTCCGGGTCGGGGACGCGGTAGAGCAGGGTCCCCGCCCCGTGGTCGCCGGACTCGAACTCGCCGGCGACGTCGGCAAGCGCCGGGCCGCGCAGGATGTTGTCGCCGAGGACGCAGCAGAACGCGTCGGCGCCGACGAAGCCGCGGGCGAGGCCGATGCCGTGGGCGATGCCGAATGCCCCTGCCTGGTAGCGGTAGGTGAGGTCGAGCCCGAAATGCGACCCGTCGCCGAGCAGCTCGACCACGTCCCCGACGCTCTTGCCGCCGACGACCACCATCACCTCACGGATGCCCATCCCGGCGAGCGTCTCGATGGGGTAGTAGATCATCGGCCGGTCATAGATCGGCAGCAGGTGCTTGTTGGTGACGATGGTCAGCGGGAACAGCCGCGTGGCAGTGCCGCCGGCGAGGACGATGCCCTTCATCGCGCGCAAGGGTAGCAGCGGCATCGGTGATCGCGAGGTGAGCGCCGGTGCGACGACTGCGACGGGCGCGCGAGCGTGACTAGCGCGGTTTGGTCGTCGCCTTGGGCGAGGCCGGCATGCACGGCTGTTCGCCCTCGGGCAGGGTGCCCTCGTCGCCCGGGTCGGTGCAGTCGACTGGCTGCTCCTCGAGCGGTGGCAGGCCGCCCTCGTAGTCGGTGATGACCAGCACGTACTCGAGCCGCTCGAAATCCGCGGCCGGCTGCAGGTAGGCGGTCTGGACGACCGCATTCGCGTCGCGCCGGATGTCGACCACCTGGCCGATCAGCAGGCCCTTGGGATACGGCGACCGCACGCCGCCGCCGAGCTCGATGCCGGCGCTCACGACCTCGTCGCCGAGCGACACCTCGGCGCTCGAGTCGATCTGCTCCATCACCAGCACCCCGCCGAGCTGGCCGACCACCTGACCCGTGGCGGCGTTCGACACGAGCTGCCCGATGACGGTCGAGCTGCTGTCGGTGAGCAGCACGACCGTCGCGCTGTCGGGCCCGACCTCGGTCACCCGCCCGACCAGGGCCCCACCGCCGGCCACGACCACGTCGCCCTCGCTGATGCCGGCGCGGGCGCCCTTGTCGATCGTCACGACACGGCGGAACTCGGACGACTCGCGCGAGATCACGCTGGCGGCGGCGGTCTCGAAGTCGAACCCGGCGCGCAGCTGCAGCAGGTTGGTGAGGACGGCGTTCTCGCGGGCGATCTCCTGCAGGCGGGCGTTCTCGCTCGCCAGGCGCTCGTTCTCCGACCGGAGGGAGCCGTTGTCGACGCGCAGCCGGTCGATCTCGGTGATGGCCGCCCCGATCGAGGCCACGCCGCCGGCGACATCGCTGAGGACGCCCTGGATCGGCCGGAACGCGAAGCCGATGCCGCTCTGGAACTCGCGCACGAGCGGGTTCGCCGAGAACGCCATCAACACCAGGCTGATCGACACGAGCACGGTGAAGACGACGCTGCGGCGGCGGAGGATGCGGTCGGTGGAGACGGTGGTCATCGGGAGGTGGTCGTCGGGAGGTCGATCATCGGTCGCGGGTCAAGGGGACGCCTACCGTGGGCCGGATGTCATCGTGGCGGCCGCGAGTAGGTCTCGGCGACGAGCACCCGGTCCATCGCATCGAGCTCCTCCAGGACGACCCCGGTCCCACGGGCCACGCACGTCAGTGGGTCGTCGGCGATGTGGACCGGCATCTGGGTCGCCTCGGCGATGCGCCGATCGAGCCCGGCCAGCAGCGCGCCGCCACCGGCCACGACGATGCCCTGGTCCATGATGTCGGCGACGAGCTCGGGCGGCGTCTCCTCGATCGTGTCCTTGACCGTGTCGACGATCTGCGCGACCGACGGCTCGATCGCCTCGCGGATCTGATCGGCGCCGACCTCGACGCTGCGGGGCAGGCCCGTCAGCAGGTCGCGCCCCCGCAGCGTGACCCGCTGCGCATCCCACTCGCCCGGATAGGACGAGCCGATGGCGATCTTGATATCCTCGGCCGTCCGCTCGCCGAGGAACAGGTTGTACTCGCGGCGGGCGAACGAGACGATGTCCTGGTCCATCTCGTCGCCACCGATCCGGATCGAGCGCGAGACGACGATGCCGCCGAGTGAGATCACCGCGACCTCGGTCGTCCCGCCGCCGATGTCGACGATGAGGCTGCCCGACGGCTCGCTGACCGGGAGCCCGGCACCGATCGCGGCGGCCATGGGCTCCTCGATCAGGCGCGCCCAACGTGCACCGGCGTTGAGGGCGGCGTCGCGGACGGCGCGCTTCTCGACCTCGGTCACCCCGGACGGGATGCCGAGCAGCATCCTCGGCCGCGGGATGAGCCCGATCCGATCGTGGACCCGGTTCACGAAGTACTTGATCATCTGCTCGGTGACGTCGAAGTCGCTGATGACGCCGTCGCGGAGGGGACGCACCGCGATGATGTTGGCGGGCGTCCGACCGACCATGCGCTTGGCCTCGGCGCCGATCGCCAACACCCGCTTCGTTTTCGCGTCGATCGCCACGACCGACGGCTCGCTCATGACGATCCCGCGGTCCCGGACGTGGACCAGCGTGTTGGCCGTCCCGAGATCGATGCCGATGTCGCGGGAGAAGAGGCCGAGCAGGCGATCGAGCATGGGCGGGGAGGGTCCTCTGGGTCGCGGTCGAACGGGCGTGACGTCCGGCCGGTGTCGTGGCCGTGTCTCGCCGGGGATAGGTCGGGTGTGGGCCGGATAGGCCCGCGCAGTCTACCAGAGGCTCCCTCGACGACCTCTTGGGTGGGTCGGACGTCAGGTCTGGGACATCGAGGCGCAGAAGCCGACCACGGTCCCGAGGGCGGCTCCGGCGCCGCCTTTCTCATAGGCGAACGGCACGAGCGACGCGGTGAGCATCGCCAGCAGGCCGCCGGCGGCGATGGCCGCGGCACGGGCACCGGTCACGTCGTCGACGTTCGTCGCGAGCAGCCAGCCCATCGCCGACGCGACGCCGCAGGCGAGCACCACCGCGCTCCATAGGGAGATCATCCGGGGCGGCTTCCAGCCGGACCTGATGAGGTCGGCGGATGGCGCGAGCGCCTGGGGGATGTTGGAGACGAAGACCGCGGCGAAGAACGCGATGCTGATCGGGATCCCGGCCGCGAGCTGGATGCCGAAGATCAACGACTCGGGCACGCCGTCGACGACCGAGCCGAGCACGATCCCCAGCGGGCCGCCGCCACCCCCGGCGTCGTCCCCGCCGAAGCGTTCCTCGATGATCCGATCCGCGACCAGGAAGATCCCGGCGCCGACGAAGAACCACAGCGCCACCTCGGAGATGGCGATCGACTCCGGCACGAGGTCGAACGCCACGGCCGCGATGAGCGCCCCGGCACCGATTCCGGCGAGGATCCCGACGATCCGGTCGGGGATGCGCAGCACGAACGGGATGACGCCGCTGAGCAGCAGCGAGGACTGCGCGATCGCGCCGAGGGCGAATGCCTGCAACATGGCAGGCAAGGCTACCCCACGCCGGAGCCGCGCCGCGGACCGTCGTCGCGGCCCGGCCCGGCCGGTCGATCGAACGCGATCCCGCGGTCGCGCATCGAGACGAACGCGTCGTGGCCGATGACGAGGTGGTCGAGCAGGCCGATGTCGAGCAACCGGCCCGCGGCGAGCGCCTCGGCCGTCAGGTGCAGGTCGTCGGCCGACGGGGTCGGGTCGCCGCTGGGATGGTTGTGGACGAGGATCACGCCCGCCGCGTTGAGCCGGACCGCATCCCGGTACAGCTCGCCGACGCGGACGAGCGACGCCGACACGTTGCCCTGGTAGACGGTCGACACCCGCAGCACGTGGTTCTTGGTGTCGAGGATGACGACCCGCAGCTCCTCGCGTTCGAGCCCGCCCATCTGGAGGATCAGCCGGTCGGCGACGTCGCGCGGCCCGCGGATGGCCCAGCGCGCCGTCGGCCAGTCGGCCAGGAGCCGTCGTCCTAGCTCGAATGCAGCCACCAGCTGGGCTGCCTTGGCGGCACCGACCCCCGGCACCGCGGCAAGCTCGAGCTCGCTCGCCCGGGCCAGGCCGGTCAGCCCGTCGTGGGCCGCCAGCGCGTCGGTCGCGATGTCGACCGCAGACCGGCCGCGCACTCCGCTCCCCCACAGCAGCGCGATGAGCTCCGCGGACGTCAGCCCGGCGGCGCCACGGAGAGCCAGCCGTTCGCGCGGCCGCTCGGTGGGCGGCAGCTCGCGGATGGCGTGGCCCCGGCGGGAGGCTGCGATCGGTTCCGGCACGACGGCCTCCGGCTGACGGCGGGATCGGGGGTCCCCGCGGCCCGGACGACGAGAGCCCGCCGATTCCTCCCGCCATCCGGACCTCGAGGACGATGGGAGCCTAGCGACGACCCCTCACCGGACCCTCACCGTCGGCTTGGCCGCGCCTTAGCACCTGGTCAGGCCGGCGCCACCCCGCTCCGGGCGGCAATCTCGGCGAGCACGAGGAGCACGCCGTTGAACGTCGCGTGCAGCCCGAGGGGTGCCCAGATCGTCCCTCGCCGGGCGAAGAGCCAGCCCAGCGCGAAGGCGACCGGGATCCGCCCGAGGAAGGCCGCCGCGGCCACGCCCAGCGCCTGACCTGCGGTCACGCCCGAGATCGTGAGCACGTGGACGACCGCGAAGAACAGCGCGCCTCGAACGACGCCGCGCCACCGGCCCATGTCGCGCATCCACGCCGTCGTGGCGAAGGCCCGGAACATGATCTCCTCGCTGATCGGCGCCACGACCACCCCGGCCAGCAGGTTCACCACGAACCCGCCGAGCTCGCCCGTCGGCGGCAGCGGGCTGACCGGCGTGGTCGGGATGAAGCGGGTGATGAGGGCGGCGACTGGGATCGTGGCGAGGATCACGACGAACGCCCAGGCGGCGCCCGCGGAGAGATCCGCGATGGCCGGCATCGACGGTCGCGTGATGCCCATGGCCGACCACGACAACGCGCCGGTGTCGACGACGAGGAGTCTGATCAGACCGACGTAGACGAGTGCCTGGAGGACGACCGAGGCGAGACGGCCGAGCGGCCCGTCGACCGGGACGCCCACGACGCCGAGGACGAGGCCGGCGACCACCAGCAGGACCCCGCTGACGGGGATCGATGCCGCGAACAGCAGGAACGGCGACGGGCCGGTGTAGGCGCGGACCGCGCGGGCCTTGCGCTCGATCGCCTGGCCACCCGCACCGGCGACGAGGCCGACCGAGAGCACGACGAGACCGCCGAACAGCAGGATCGGGGTGGCCGCCCCAGACCCGGACATCGCCGCGACCACGATCGCGCCCAGGCCGACCAGCGACGCCAGCCAGCCGAGCACGAAGAGCCCGGGCGCGGAGCGCCCCTCGATGGTGAATGTCGATGCACCCGGTCGATCCGGCCGGTCCGGCTCCGGGACGGTCAACGCTCGGGCAGCGGATCCTGGGCAGCGGCGGTCGAGCGGGAGGCGCGAGACCCGCCGCGCGACCGGACCGACGTCTGGATCGAGGCCGGGATCGCGGGCTGGGCTGCGCCGCCCGGCGCCTGCACGCGGCTCGTCGCCTCCATGCCGGACGGGAGCGGCTGGATCATGCCGGCCGGGACGACGTCACGGCGCTCGAAGTCCTTGCCGCACCACGCGCACAGCGACCAGTCCAGGCCGACGAGGCGCGAGCAGTTCGGGCAGACGCGGCTGAGCCGGGTCCGGCACGACGGGCAGATGATCCATTCCTCGTCGACCCGCCGCTCGCAGGTCGGACAGTGCTTGATCGACTCGACCTCGTTGAGCAGCGCCTCCTCGGCCAGGTTGCGCTCCCACACCTCCCCGACCTTCTCGTGCGGCCGGATGATCTTGTAGATCCAGACCGCGAAGATGAACAGGAACGGGGTGAACAGGATGATCCCGGCCGCGACGACGTACGGCATGATCGCGTTGTCGGAGCGCTGCTGCATGTCCCGGAACGCCCAGTACGCCGAGGCGATCCACAGGATCACGAGGTAGATGAAGATCAGCCGCGCACCGACCTGGACGACAGGGCTCTCGACGATGTCGTTGATCGTCTGGCCGATGCTGTCGAGGATCTCAGGCATCGACGTCTCGGTGATCCATGCCGGTCGTAGGCCCTCCGGTGTGTGGTCGGTGGGCAGTGTAGCAGGGGGACCCCGGCCCTCCGCCCGACGACGTCGCCCGGTGGCGACCCGGTTCAGACGGCGGGATCCACCCCGACGTGACGGTCGACGACGAGCGCCAGGATGCCCGACGCGGCGAGCCCGATCGAGCCGACCGCGACGATCGGCACGCCGGGTCCGGAGCCGAGTGGACCGATCAGGTACGGCCACACGAGCCCGAACAGCAAGGCACCCAGACCGAGACCGGCCAGACCGGTCCGGATCCAGACCGGTACGGGGTTGGCCACGAGGGTCAGGGCGAGGATCGTCAGCAGGCCGGCCACGACCAGGACGTGGGCAGGCCCGGCGAGCCCCCAGCGGTCGAAGTAGTCCACACCGGACCCGCCGATCATGACGAGACCCCAGGGCAGCAGGAAGCCCACCGCGGAGAAGGCGGCGCCGGCGACCGAGAGCCATCCGGCGAACTCCAGGAACCGCGCGCGCTGGTCGGCGGTCGGGGCGCCGGGAGCCGGCGTGGCAACGGTCGGCGGTTCGGGGACGGGCGTCGGGCTGACCGGGTCGGAGGCATGGCCGATCCAGGCGCGGGCCGGCGCGATGGCATCGGCTGCCACGACGGCGACGGGCATCGGCGGCACGTAGGCGCCCGGGCCGGCGAAGGCGACCGCGGGTGCGGTCGTCGGCCGGAGACCGGGGCGGGGCATGTAGGACGGGGTCGGGGTGCCGACCAGCGACGTCGCGCCGAGCGCCCACGTCGATCCGGGCAGGGTGGCCGTCTCGTCGTCGAGGTCGTCGAGCTCCTCGGGCGCGTCGACGTCCGCGTCGACGTCATCACCGTCGTCGGCGGACCCGGATGGCGCTTCGACGTCCGCTTCCGGCTCCGCCGCGTCACCATCGCTCGCAGCGGACACCCAGGGCAGCTCGGCGTCGAGGTCGCGGCTCGCCGGCTCGGGCGGCGGCTGGTCGGCGGCGATCGTCGCGGTCGGCGGCTCGGCCTGGTACAGGACGTCGGGCACGCCGGACGGTGCGGCCGGAGTCGCCTCGGCCCGGGCGGCGGATCGTGCAGGCCGCCGGGGGCGCGCCACCGACGCCAGGAGTTCGCCGCATGACGGGCATGACAGCCGGCCATACGGCACCGCTGCCTCGCACGTTCCGCAGACGATCGACTGCACCGCCATCGGTCACCTCGTGTCGGCCTCGACCCTCCCCGGGTCCAAGGGATGGCCCAGCGTGCCAGACGGCCTCGCGGGTGCTAATCCCCCGACCGGCTGCCATCCCCTCCCCCGAACGTCCCGCCCCGTTCACGGACGGACTCGAACGTCCAGAGGGCGATCCGCCACGCGGCCGTCAGTCCCACGAGCACCAGGCCGCCGGCGAACAGCGTGACGAAGACCAGGAGCAGACCGACCACGACGACCGGCACGTCCTCGATCGCGAGTGCCGAACGGAGGGCGTCCCACGTCGCGCCGGCCGCGAGACCCGTCACGGCCAGGGCCGCCACGAAGGTGGCGGTGGACAGGACGGCCAGGACGACCGGGCGTGCCGGAGCGCGGAAGAATCGGTCGGCTGCTCGCCGGAACGCGCGGCCGGCGCCGTCGCCCTCGAGCACCACGCGTCGCGCCCCGAGCGCCCCGATCGCCTCGCCGACGAGCCAGGTCACGAAAATGACCGCGAGCGCCTCGGGCGCGCCGGCGACGATCCGCCACGCAACGGCGACGGTGACGTCCGATGGCACGGTCAGCTCGCGGTAGCCGACCTCCACGATGCGCGACGCGCCCCACGCCAGCGCGACCACGAACGGGACCAGCGCGGCGAACCGGACGGCCACGATCCGCAGCGCCGCCCGGCCGGTCCCGACCCGCGGAGGCGCCGCGTCGACGTACGCGTCGATCTCCGGCGCGATGCGCCGGACTGCCTCGGCCTCGGCGATCGCGGCCACCAGGCTGCCGAGGACGACCCACGCCACGACGCCGGCGGACAGGAGCGTGATCGCACGAACCAGGTCGTCCGTCGGCCGTCCAAATGCGATGTCCTCCAGCAGGGGCGAGACGGCGTTGGCCAGGCCCACCGCGGTCGGGAGCACGACGATCGGCGCGAGCACCAACAGCCAGCCGCCACGGACGAGGAAGGCGACCAGTGCCAGGGGCCAGGTCGAGGGCCGGTCGAGGACCGCGAGGAACGAGGCGACGAGCGTCGCCCCGACGCTCACGGAGCAGGCGACGGGGAGGTCAGGCCGGGCGCCAGCTCGTTCAGCCGCTGCAGCGCGGTCTCGACCAACGCGATCTCCTCGCCGTAGCGCGCGAAGTCACCGTCGCGGAGGGCTTCCTGCGCCAGCTCGAAATGCTGATTGGCGTAGGCGACGAGTCCCGGGACGTCGGTCGGCAGGCCGTCCGGTCCGGGGCTCTGGGTCGGTCCGGGCGTCGGTGTCGGTCCGGGCGTCGGTGTCGGTCCGGGCGTCGGTGTCGGCCCGGGCGTCGGTGTCGGCGCTGGGCTCTCGCCCTCCGCCTCGAGGAGCAGGTCGAGGGCTTCCCCGAGCGTGGTCGCCCAGACCACCTGGCGGGGCGACGCCACGATGATGCGCTGGAATTCCGGGAAGGCCGACTGCTGCGACTGCAGGTAGACCGGCTGCAGGTAGATCAGCGAATCGTCGACCGGCACCACGATGAGGTTGCCCTGGATGACCGTGCTGCCGCCCTGGCTCCACAGCGTGAACTGCTGGCTGATGAGGGGATCCTGGACGATGCGCGCCTCGATCTGCGCGGGTCCGAAGATCGTGGTGTCGGATGGGAATCGATAGACGCGCGTGGCGCCGTAGTTCGGCTCGTCCATCCGCGCCGCGATCCACGAGATCATGTTCGGGCGGTTCAGGGGGACCATCGGCTGGAGCAGCAGGAACTCCGCTTCGGGCTCGCCGGGCATCCGCATGATCACGTAGTACGCCTCGGACGGGAGGCTCTGGGTGCTGCCCTGACCCTGCGGGACCGTCCACAGGTCATCGCTCGAGAAGAACGACAACGGGTTCGTGACGTGATACCGCCCGAACACGCGGGTCTGGACGTTGAACAGCTCCTCGGGCACGCGCAGATGCGCGGTCAGGTCCGCCGGGAGCTCGTCGATCGGTCGGAACATGGTCGGGAAGATCCCGGCCCAGGCACGGATCAGCGGGTCTGCATCGTCCGCGATGTAGAAGGTCATCGTTCCGTCGTAGGCGTCCATCGTGATCTTGACGCTGTTGCGGATGTAGTTGATCGGGTCGTCGCCGAGACCGGTCGTCTCGAACCCGCGCGGGTCGAACGACTGGGCGTGCGGGAAGCGGTCCGACATCGTGTAGGCGTCCTGCACGTACAGCAGGCGCCCGCTCCCGTCGATGACCAGGTACGGGTCCTTGTCGTACGCGAGGAACGGCGCGATGCGCGGGATGCGGTCGGCCAGCGAACGGTGCATGAGCAGCTGGCTCTCGGCCGTCACCTGGTCGCTGATGAACAGGTCGAGGTCGCGGAACCGGGCCGCGAACAGGAGGCGCATGAGCGTGTTGCCGATCGAGATGCCGGTATCGCCGGTCCAGCGCGTCTTCGTGCCGGCCTCGCTCCCGGCGTCGCTGTCGCCGGTCGGGATGTCGAACTCCGACTGGCGCGCGCCGGTGATGATGTAGTCGCTCGGCCGCTCGCCGAAGTAGATCCGGGGCTGCGTGATCTCCGGCGCACCGTCGCTCGACACGGGCGGCAGGTTGCGGATGAACAGCCGCGGCTGCCCCTCGTTCGCGACCTCGTTGACCGGCACCATCGCGGCGCCGATGCCGTGGGTGTAGATGATCCGCTGGTTCACGAAGCCGACCGCGGCCGGGTTCTGCTCCAGCGCGAGCTCGCGGGCCGACAGCATCACCTGGCGCTGGACGCCCTCGATGTCGTAGCGGTCGGTGTCGACATCGACGAAGTCGTAGTAGCGACGGACGCGCTGGAGCTGGTCGAGCGTGGCACCCAGCGGTCGGTAGTCCCACAGCCGGGCGTTCCGGAACGTGTCCGCCTCCGCCTCGATGGCGGCGGCGTCGAGCCGCGCCTCGCCCTGGAACGACCGCGGGTCCCACGCGTCCAGCCCGAACGCCATCCGGGTCATCGCGATGTTGTTCGCGATGTAGCGCTCCTCCTGCGCGAACTGGTTCGGCTGGACGGTCAGCCGCTGGATCGCCTCGGGATACAGCCGGCCGATGAGCAGCGACGCGACGAACCACAGGCCGATCGTCAGGCCCAGCGGCCACAGCATCCGGGTGAACGCCCCGCCGACGAGCAGCGCAGCGGCAAGCCCGGACAGCACCGTGAGGACGTCGTAGGCGAAGAACTGGGCGTTCTGGTCGGTGTAGGACACGCCGGTCGCGATGCCCCGCGTGCTGTACGCGAGCTCGTACTTGTCGAGCTGGTAGCCGAACGCGATCGAGAGGAGGAGCAGCCCGGCGAGCACACCGACGTGGACGCGGATCGGAGTCGTGAACTCCAGCTCGCCGCGCGACGCCGCGACGAGATAGCGCACGCCGACCGCGAGCAGGCTGGCGATGACGATCCCGTTGAACACCGACTGGACGAGCCGCAGGAACGGCAGCTCGAACATGAAGAAGCCGATGTCGCGGCCGAAGATCGGGTCAACCACCGCCGTCGCATCGGTCGAGAACGGGACGCGGTTCGCCCACAGGAGGATCGTCGACCAGGACGCCGCGATGGATGCGCCGATCGTCAGCGCCACCAGGACTGCCAGCCCGACGAGGACGACGCCGGCGATCGGGGTCAGGTCGGGGATGTCGTCGGGCCCGATGCTGACCGGTCGCGGGCCGCCGTCCCAGGGCCCACCGGGCCGACGCGATTCGGTCGCCTCGTTGATCCGATCGAACCACGACCGGAACGGGCTCTGGCCGTCGCCCATGCCGCGAGTCAGCCGACCGGCGATGGCGATGTTGGCCAGGACGACGACAAGCGCGAGGATCGCCGTGACCAGGAACAGCCCGAGCTGCGCGGTGAGGCGCGTCCAGAACACCGGGTCGAAGCCGACGCTCTGGTACCACAGCGCGTCGGTCCACAGCTCGAGGCCGAAGCTGAGGACGAAGATCAGCGCGAGGATGCCCAGCCCGATGGCCCACCAGGCGGGCCCCGACCGGCCGCGACGCCGTCGCAGGGCGGTCGGGCGGCGTGGCGGCGCGCCGTCACCGTCGCCGTCGTCGTCCGGGTTCGGACCGACCGGCTTGGCCTCCTTCGGAGTGTTGGCGTCGGGGTCCTCACCGCGCGCGATCGCTTCGCGGCGGCGTAGCTCCTCGAGGAAATCGTCGAATAGGTCGCGCATGGGATTTTCCGATACTACGTCCGCGCGAGGCCTTCGACCGACCGGCGGAACGCCGCGAGCACGGTCTCGGCCAGTTCGTTGGGTCGCATCGCGGCGGCGCGTGCCGGTTCGAACCGGAACGCGGCCCGCACCGCCAGTGGCGCGCGCCATGGTCGCGTGGCGTCGTCAGGCGGGACGAGCGGCGCGACCCGCACCTGCAGCCGGCCCGCGTCCTCGAGGATGAACCCGGATAACGCACCGGACAGGCTCGGCCCGAGCCGGGCGAGGGGCGGCTCCGGCGGCGGTCCGGCGGCCGGGGCCACGTCGCGGAAGCTCACCACGCCGTCGTCGTCGGCGACCCACATCAGGGCGAGCCACCAGCCGTCGGGGGCATCGGACGGACGGGCCATCCCGGCCCGCAGCACACGGTCGCCGACGCGGACCTCGTGCTCGCGCAGGAACGACGGACCAGGCGGCGGGAGTCGGTCGGTCACGGCCGCAGTCTACGCGGCCGGAGGGTCAGACCGGTTTGGAGCCCTCTGCGCCGAGCGGATCGGTGTCGAGCGCCTCGTCCACCACGTCGAGCTCGGTGGCGACCTCGGTGAGGTCGGCGACGACGGTCTCGGCGGCTGCGGCGTCCTCGGGCGTCGCGGTCGGCGCGCGCCCCTCGACGGTCGCCTCGGCGATCAGCGCGTCGGTCTCGGCCTGGAGATTGGCGACCTCGGCCTCGAGCTCGAGCCGGAGCATCTCGCGGCGAACGTCGGGATCGGGCGGGGCGAGTGCGCCGGCCTCGGCGGCACTGCTCGGCTCCTCGGGATAGTCGCCGCTGATCCACGACAGCAGCCGGCTCCGCTGGCGCGGGACCTGCGTCTTGGCCCGGACGATGGCCGTGGCATCGATGGCGGTCAGCCCGGGCAGGGCGGATTCCGTCGTCGGGTCCACCGCGAGCGCTGCCCCGCACGAGGGGCAGGTCTCGGGATCACCCGTATAGGAGGCGGAGCACCACGGACAGACGGTATCCGTCGACCCGGCCGCGGTTGGCATGTCGTCGACCATGGCGGAATCCTACCCCCAGGTAGCGCGTCCGGAATACCCCATCGGTCCGGGGTCGACGGAGTACCCAGCCAGCGCTATTCCCACTCGATGGTCGCCGGTGGCTTGGAGGAGATGTCGTAGACGACCCGGTTCACGCCGGGGACCTCGTTGACGATGCGGCTGCTGATCTTCGCCAGCACGTCGTACGGCAGCTTGGCCCAGTCGGCGGTCATGCCGTCCTCCGACGTGACGGCGCGGATGGCCACGACGTTGGCGTACGTCCGGCCGTCGCCCATGACGCCGACCGAGCGGACCGGGGTCAGGATCGCGAAGCTCTGCCACAGGCTGCGGTACAGGTTCGCGGCCTTGATCTCGTCGATGACGATCCAGTCCGCCTCCCGGAGCGTGTCGAGCCGTTCGCGGGTCACCTCGCCGATGATCCGGATGGCGAGGCCTGGTCCGGGGAACGGCTGGCGCAGGACCATCGCCTCCGGCAGGCCCAGCTCGAGGCCGACCCTGCGGACCTCGTCCTTGAACAGGTAGCGCAGCGGCTCGATGAGCTGGAAGCGCAGGTCGGCCGGCAGCCCGCCGACGTTGTGGTGGGTCTTGATCTTCTGGGCGGCCTTGGTCTCGGCAGTGGCGCTCTCGATGACGTCCGGATAGAGCGTGCCCTGCGTCAGGAAGTCGATGCGCCCGAGCCTCGTCGCCTCCTCCTCGAACACGCGGATGAACTCGTCGCCGATGATCCGCCGCTTCTGCTCGGGGTCCTCGACGCCGTCGAGCCTGGCAAGGAACCGCTCGCGCGCGTCGACCATGACCAGCTGCATCCCGAGGTGTTCGGCGAATGTCTCGCGCAGCAGCTCCGATTCCTTCTTGCGCATCAGCCCGTGGTCGACGTAGATGCAGGTGAGTCGATCGCCGACGGCGCGATGGACGAGGGCCGCCGCGACGGCCGAGTCGACGCCACCCGAGAGCGCGCAGATCACCTTGCCGTCCGAGGCGGTCTCGCGGGCATGCCGGTCGACCCGGTCGCGGATGCCGGCCACCGTCGTCTCGATGAAGTTGGCGGCCGTCCACGATGGCTCGACCCCGGCGATCCCGACGACGAAGTTGCGCAGCACGTCCTTGCCACGCGGCGTGTGGACGACCTCCGGGTGGAACTGGATGCCGTACAGGTTGCGCTCGGTCGACTCCAGACCGGCGAACGGCGTCGACACCGTCTGCGCGGTCGACACGAAGCCCTCCGGCAGGCGGGTGATCGAGTCGCCGTGACTCATCCAGACCGGCTGCTCGCGGTCGAGTCCGCGGAACAGGCCGTCGTCGATGTCGAGCTGGACGCTGGCCGGCCCGTACTCGCGCTTGCCGGCGGGGAGCACATCACCGCCGAGCTCGCTGGCCATCAGCTGCGCGCCGTAGCAGATGCCGAGGACCGGGATGCGGCCGCTCCAGACGGCCGGGTCGGGGCGCGGTGCCGCCTCGTCGTAGACGGAGTTCGGTCCGCCGGACAGGATGATCGCGCGGGTCCCGCGGCGCTCCAGCTCGACGTAGGGCGTGTCGTGGGGAAGCAGCTCGGAGTAGACGTCGAGCTCGCGGACGCGGCGCGCGATCAGCTGGGCGAACTGGCTGCCGAAATCGAGGACGACGACCGGTCCATCGGTCGTCGTCGCGGCGTCGGCATCGGCGCGGTCGGGCGCCGGGGCATGGAGCGCGGTCTCGAGATAGGCCTCGACCTCGGCGTCGTCGGGGGCGAGGACCCGGTGGCCGGCGTTCGCGGCCTCGCCGTGGACGGTCTTGCCCCGGTCACGCGGTGGGCGCTCGGGTGCCGTCGTTCGAGGTGACCCCTCGGTGTCCGCCAATGCCGCCCTCCGCTGCGCCGACCCGATGACCGCAGTGTACCGGGCACGTCCGCGGCCGGGGGCCGGCAGCCACCGTGGAGGTACCCGGATCCGCGGACGACGGGCCCGGTGCTGGCACCGTATCCCGTGTCGGCGGTCGTCGACAGGATGGACCGCATGGATCGACCCACCGTCCTCATCGTCGACGACCATGCGGGGTTCCGCGCGCATGCGCGGGTCCTGCTGACCGCCGCCGGCTTCGAGGTGGTGGCCGACGCGGCCAACGGTCGCGCGGGCATCGAACGAGCGGGTCGGCTCCATCCGGCGATCGTCCTGTTGGACGTGCAGCTGCCGGACATCGACGGATTCGCGGTGGCCCGCGAACTCGTCGATCGGCCGTCACCACCGGCCGTCGTCCTGGTGTCGACCCGGGACGCGGGCGACTACGGCCGGCGGCTGCGGGACAGTGGCGCCGTCGGGTTCATCTCGAAATCACGACTCTCGGGGGATACGCTGCACGCGGTCCTCCGGACGTCGACGAAGGAGGCATCACGATGATCCACCTCGGCCTGTCACGCCCCGCTCGCGGGCTGCTCGGCATGACTCTCGCTGCGGTGCTGGCCGCGTGCAGCGCGAGTCCGGCAACGACGGGCGGCTCATCCGCCGCGTCGACGACCGCCGGCGGGAGTCCCATCGCCCTCCCGGCCGGCTTCCCGGTCGGGACCTGGACGACCACCATCACCGAGGCGGACCTGGCCGCCGTCAGCGACGAGTCCCTGGCGGCCATCGGCATGTCGAGGGACAACCTCGTCGACGAGAACAGCGGGGTGTTCACGACCACGTTCGGCACGGACGGCACGTGGTCGACCCTGCAGGCGACGGAGCCCGCCCCGAAGTGGCCTGTCTTCCGCGGCACGTTCGTCCCGGTCGGTGCCGATGCCATCGATCAGACGACGACGTTCCCGCCTGACTTCGCCGGTGACATCGTGCGCTTCACCTGGCGCGTCGAAGATGGGCGACTCCACCTGACCGTGCCGGATCCGCCGGATCCGGTCCTGCCGGTCGTGACCGAGGCGCACCCCTGGTCGCCCGCCGGCTGATGAGCGTCGTGTGACGGCCGCATGGGCACGGGCGGGCATCCGGTTCCCGCCCGCCGCCCGGCTCGGCATCGTGCTGGTAGGGGTGGCCTGGGCCATCCTCGCCGAGGCCATCCGTCTCCAGGGCGGATGGCCGTTGATCTGGGTGCTCGGCGACCTGGTGCCGGGTCTCGCGTTCCTTGTTTGCGGCTACGTCGCCTGGTCGCGCACACCCGGCAGCAGGATCGGTCCGCTGATGATCGGGGTCGGGTTCGCCTGGTACGCGGGGACGGCCTCGGCCTCGGGGATCCACATCGTCGATCGCACGGCCCACGCGATGCAGGGCTACTACGACGCGCTCCTCGCGTGGCTCATCCTGGCCTATCCGACCGGCCACCTGCGCTGGCGCGCATCACGGTTCGTCGTCGCGGCGTTCCTGGCGGTCCTGGCGATGCGCAGTCTGTTCCGGTTCCTGGTGTTCCCGTGGACCGGGGATCTCGATGTCGGCGATCCGCTGGCCGTCGATCGGTATATCGCCGACGTCACGCTTCGTGACCAGGGCGACGCGATCTTCCGGATCGCAATCGCGGCCATCGCGGTGGCCGTCCTGGTCCTGATCGTCGCCCGATGGCGGTCGGAATCCGCGGCCGGGCGGGCAGTCGCCGCCCCGATCCTGGCGGGTGGCGTCGGGTTCACGTCGGGCATCGTCGTGGAGACGATCACCCTGCTCGGCGCGACGGACTTTGCCGGGCGCTCGTTCGCCTGGGACGTCGGGCACTGGCTGACCGTCGTCACGGCCTCGGTCATCCCGGTCGCGTTCCTCGCGGGGCTCGGCCAGGACCGGTTCGCCCGAGGCCGTGTCGCCGACCTCGTGGTCGGCCTGGGCGGCAACGAACCCGCGCCCGACGACCTGGAGGCGGCCCTCGCCCGGACGCTGTCCGACCCATCGCTGGTCGTGGCGTATCGGGTGCCCGGTACGGATCGATTCGAGGACGCCGCCGGGACGCCGCTCGTCCTCCCAACGAGCAACGACGATCCGGACCGGGCCGTGACGCGAATCGACCGAGGCGGTCGGACGATCGCCGCGCTCATCCACGATCCTGCGCTCGCAGAACGGCACGACCTGCTCGCCTCGGTCGCCGCGGCGGCTGGGCTCGCGCTCGAGAACGAGCAGCTCCAGGGCGAGCTTCGCGTCCAGCTCGCGGAGGTCCAGGCATCTCGGGCACGCATCGTCGCGGCAGGCGACGCCGAGCGTCGGCGGGTGGAGCGCGACCTGCACGACGGGGCGCAACAGCGGCTGGTGACCCTCGCCCTCGCGCTCCAGATGGCACGTGCCAGGGCCGACGAGGGGTCGCCCGACCTGGTCGACATGCTCGACCGCGCCTCCGACGAGCTCGAACGCGGGCTGACCGAGCTGCGGGACCTGGCCCGTGGCATCCACCCCGCGGTCCTCACCGAGGACGGGCTCGCAGCGGCCATCGATGCCCTGGCCGAGCGCGCAACGATGCCCGTCAAGACCGTCGTCCCCGATCGGCGGTTCGACCCCGCGATCGAGTCGGCGGCCTACTACGTCGTCGCCGAGGGCCTGACGAACATCGCCAAGTACGCCGGTACCGCAGCGGCCTGGGTCGAGGTCCGCCATGGGGACGGCACGCTGCATGTCGAGGTTCGGGACGATGGACCGGGCGGCGCGGAGGCGTATCCCGGCTCGGGTCTCCAGGGCCTGGCTGATCGCGTCGCCGCGGTCGGTGGCACCTTCGCCGTCCACAGCTCGCGCGGCGCGGGTACCAGCATCCGCGCGGACATCCCGTGCGCGTAGTCCTCGCCGATGACGCGGCCTTCTTCCGGGAGACCCTCGCGAGTGCGCTCGCCTCCGCGGACATCGAGGTCGTCGGCCAAGCAGGCGATGTCACGGGCTTGCTCGGCCTCGTCGACGCGGCCGCGCCGGACGTGGCGATCATCGACATCCGGATGCCGCCGACGAACACGACCGAGGGCCTGGACGCTGCGGCCCAGATCCGGGCCGTCCACCCGGAGATCGGTCTGCTGATCCTGTCCAACGCGATCGAGACCCGGCACGTCCTGAAGCTCCTGCGCGACACGCCGCGGGGCATCGGCTACCTGCTCAAGGATCGTGTCGGCGACCTGGCGGAGTTCGTCGCCGCCGTGCGCCGCGTCGCGACGGGGGGTTCGGTCGTCGACCCTGAGGTGGTCTCGGTGCTGCTCGGGCGGCCGCGCGATCGCGGCCCCATGGACGAGCTGACCGGTCGTGAGCGGAGTGTCCTGGAGCTGATGGCCGAGGGACGGTCCAACCGGGCGATCGGCGAGCGGCTCGGACTGACCGAGAAGACCATCGAAGGCAACGTCCGGATCATCCTGAGCAAGCTCGGCCTCGAGCCGGCGGCGGAGGATCACCGCCGGGTGCTCGCCGTCCTCACGTACCTGCGTGAGGTGTCGTAGGGCCTGCTGGGCCGGTCAGGGCCGGTTGCGCATCGCCTCGGCGGCCATCGCCAGGTAGGCGTCCAGCTCCGAGGCGACGTCGGTCGGTGGCGCCTCCGCGGCGAGGGCGGCTCGCATCAGCGCCAGCCAGCGGTCGCGCGCGACGACGTCGATCGCGAACGGCGCGTGGCGCATCCGCAGACGGGGATGTCCCCGCTCGGCGTCGTACGTCCGCGGCCCTCCCCAGTACTGGACCAGGAACAGCGTCAGCCGGTGCTGCGCCCCAGCCAGGTCAGCCTCGGGGTAGAGCGGGCGGAGGACCGGGTCGGCCGCGACGGCGGTGTAGAAGCGGCCGACGAGACCCTCGAAGAACGGCATGCCACCCGCGCGCTCGTAGAGGCTGGTCGTGGTCATGGCTGCCGCAGGATAGCGGCGCGGTGCGGTCGCGCGGGTCGGCGCCGGATCAGCGCGTCGGGCGGGACGGGCGGCGGACGCGCTGGTGGCGTTCCTCACCGCGGAGGTTGGCTGCGGCCACCTCCAGCAGGGCGAGGGCGCTGATGGCGATGAGCACCATCCCGAAGCTGTCCATGTCGGACATCGTGCGCGTGCGTTCGCCCGGTCGAAACCGGGCGAACGTCCTGTCGGGGATGGGCCGGATGACGTACTTGTGGCGCCGGCCGAGCGCCGTGCGGCTAGGCGGCGGCGGCTGCCAGCGGTCGCACGACGGTCCGCTTGCGGGCCCCGGTGGCCGGACGGACATCCGGTGTCGGGCGCTGGACGGCGGTCGCGACGCGGTGCGCCTGCGGGGTGAACGAGAACGGCTTGAATGCCCAGCGGGCGGCGATGGCCCACGTGGCGATCATCCAGGCGAAGAACCCGAACGTCGATGCGCGGTCGGCGGCGAATACGTCGATCCCGGTCAGGGCGAGGAGGGCCCCGAACGCCGACAGGGCGATCCCGGCCGCGGCGAGGTAGCCGACGAGCGTGGCGCTCCAGCGGCGACCGCGGATCAGACCGACGACGGCGGCGATGTGTGCGATGGCGACGGCGAGACCGACGATCACGGCCCAGCGGGCGGCGATCGGGTCGACGGTCAGCGTCGGGACCACGAACAGCGCGATGCCCAGGACCACGAAGCCATTGAGGGCGGTGAAGAACGCGGCGAAGCCGCGGCTGCCGCGGTGGAAGCGGATCGGGTCGTACGTGCGGTCGGGGGCGGTCATGCGGTTCCTCCAAGTCCTGCAGCCCGCAGGACGGGCCGATGACCGGAGGATGGCGAGGAGCCGGACCCGCGGGCATCGACACCCGGCGCGAATCGGGATGGACGGATGTCAGTCCTCGACCGGCCGCAGGCGGAAGCTCGGGCCACGGCCGAGCCCCTCGGCCGGTGTGCCGTAGCGCAGGATGAGTCCGCGGATCGCGCGCGCGTGGTCGGCGCCGTCCAGCGGTTCGGCGACCGCGGCGAACCGGCGCTCGCCGACCTCGACCGTGCATGCGGCCTCGCCGAGGAGGTTGCGTGCCCACGCGGCGGCCGGATCGGTCGCGGCGACGAGCACCGAGCCGTCCGGCTCGTCAAGGTAGCCGACCGCGACCCGGCGCGGCAGCCCGCTCCGACGGCCGGTCGTGGTCACGCCCGCGACCCTGCCGAGCCAGACGAGCTCGTCGTCCATCGAGCCATCGTCGCGGCCCGCCGACGGGCGCAGCCCTAGCGCTCCAGGTCCACGGATGCGCCCGCGTACGTGCCGGTGACCGCGATCCCACCCTCGGCGTCGCGCTCGTAATGGAGCCGGTCCCCACCCCGGGTCACGTCCATCTCGAACGTGCCGGCCTCGTCGTCCGCCGATCCAGTGCCGGTGAACGCCAGCCCGGCGCGCCGGCGATGACCGCGAGGGTGGTGGCGGATCAGCGTCCCCGTTGCCACGACTTGCCCTCGGTCCCGATCGCGGGGGCGTAGATCATCTCGACGGCCTGCATCTCGCGGATCGTCCGGGCCCCGAGGGCCGCCATCGACTGGCGCAGCGCGCCGACGAGGTTCTCGCTGCCGTCGGTCACGTGGGCAGGACCGAGCAGGATGCGCTCGAGCGGTCCCACGCTGCCGACCTTGATCCGCGTGCCGCGTGGCAGCGTCGGCGACGGCGCCGCCATGCCCCAGTTCGTGCCGCGTCCCGGTGCCTCGGTCGCCCGGGCGAGCGGCGAGCCGAGCATCAGCGCGTCCGCGCCGGCGGCGATGGCCTTCGCCAGCTCGCCGCCACGGCGCATGCCACCGTCAGCGACGACCGGCACGTAGCGGCCGGTCTCGCCGACGTAGGCATCGCGGGCAGCCGCGACGTCGCTGATGGCGGTCACCTGCGGCACGCCGATCCCGAGCACCTCGCGGGTCGTGCATGCCGCGCCGGGCCCGACCCCGACGAACACCGCCGCGGCACCCTGCTCCATGAGGGCGAAGGCGGCATCCGCGTTGGTCGTGTTGCCGACGGCGACCGGGATCGGCATATAACGGGTGAAGTCCGCCAGCGACAGCGGGTCGTACTCGGTGGCGAGATGGCGCGCCGACGAGACCTGGCTCTGGACGAGGAAGAGGTCGGCGCCGTGCTCGGCGCTGAACGGCCCGAACCGGCGGGCCGCGGACGGCGTCGCCGCGACGGCGGCACGCGATCCCACGGCGTGGATCGCCTCGATGCGGGCCGCGATGAGGTCCTCGCGGATCGGTCGCTGGTAGGCCTCGGTGAGCAGGTCCTGGACCTCCTCGTCGGGTGCTGTGGCGATGCGCTCGAGGATCGCGTCGGGGTCGTCGTAGCGCGTCTGCACGCCCTCGAGGTTGAGGACGGCCAGCCCGCCCAGCCGGGCGAGGTCGCCCGCCATGCGGACGTCGACGACGGCGTCCATCGCCGACGCGAGGACGGGGATCGCGAGCTCGATGCCGCAGAACTGCTGGGCGAGGTCGACGTCGGCGGGCTCGACGGTGTCTGTGCCGGGCGCGAGCGAGACGTCCTCGAAACCATAGGTGGGGCGGATCGTGTCGACCTTGGACCGGAAGGCGCGGCGCGCGGCCGCGGGGCTGCTCGCTTCGGGTGCGTCCGTTCGATCGATCACGTCGCCCTCCCTGCCGCCTCACGGTGGGCCGCCTCGACCCCGAGTCTACCGCGGTCGTCGGTCGCCCTTCATCGTGAGCTCGAACCACGCCGCCCGCTCCGGGTCGGTCAGGTCGTCGCGGATGCGCTCGATCGCCGTCCGGTAGCCGGGCCAGATCACCTCGCGGTAGGCGTCGTCGGCGGGGACCCAGCGCCTCGTGTCGTGCTCGTGCGACAGCGTCGGCTCGGCATCGGTACGGACCCGGACCGCGAACACCGCGGCCGTGACGATGGCGTCGTAGGACGGCTCGTGGAACTGGTTGACGAGGTCGAGGTCGTAGAACGCCTCGATCTCGTCCTCGCCGAACCCGGTCTCCTCGCGCAGCTCGCGGAGCGCGCCGAGCGAGACCCGGTCGTCGGCTTCGAGCGAGCCCGACACGCATTGCCACAGGCCGGGCAGGATCCGGCCAGGGGCCCGTCGGAGCAGCAGGATGTCGGTGCTCGGCACCGCGCGAGCGGACATGACCACGCGGAAGACCCAGCAGTCGACGAGGTCGGGCCGCATCGGGCTCATCGGTGCCCGTTCGCCATCTTGACCGCGTCCGGCCGGCCGCGCAGACGCAGCATCGCAGCGATGCCCACCACCGGGCCGATCGCGAGCAGCAGCCAGGCGAGCCGCCAGCCATCGGCGTTGGTCGGGTCGAGCACGCCGACCGCCAGGATCGTGACGCTCGTCAGCGTGAAGCCGATCGCGGTCTGGACCGACAGCGCCGAGCCGGCCGTGCCAGGAGGCGCAAGCTCGGAGACCGCCGACGAGAACTGGGCCGAGTCGGCGACGACGGAGATGCCCCACACCAGCGAGACCAGGACCACGATGGCGATCGGGGCGCCGAACAGGAGGCCGGCCACGATCGCCGACGTACCGGAGATGGCGAGGGCCACGATCGTCGTGGTCGTCCGGCCGACGCGATCGGCCACGGCACCGGCGACCGCCGACCCGATCCCGCCGGCGGCCACCACGGCGAACGCCGTGAGCGACGCCATCGCCGGGTCGACCACGCCGGCCGCCGCGAACGACGCCAGCAGGAAGATCGGGATCCAGGTCCACATCGCGAACAGCTCCCACATGTGACCGAAGTAGCCGAGCGAGGCGAGCCGGACCGACGGCTCGCGGAACGCCGCGGCCGCGATGGCGGGCGAGAAGCGCGGCGCCGCGACATCGAGCGGTCCGGTCCGGCCACCCCAGCCGACCAGCAACGCGCCGGCGATCGCGGCGACGCTTGCGGCCACGACGACGGGCCGCCAGTCGACGCCCGCGTACGCCCCGATCGCGCGGAACAGGAAGGGCATCGCGACGCCGACCGTCAGCGCGCCGTTGACGACGCCGATCGCCAGCCCGCGGTCCCGGCGGAACCAGCCCGCGGCGAGCTTCATCGCGACCGGGTACACGGCGGCGAGGGCGGCGCCGGTCAGGAACCGGAACGGGGCGGCCGTCGCCGGATCCGCCGCGACCAGCCCGAAGCCGAGGTTGGCCACGGCCGCGACGACTGCCCCGGCCGCGAACAGTCGCGGACCAGGGATCACGTCCGGCGCGCCGACGACCGCCAGCCCGATCGCGCCCACGGCGAACCCGAGCTGGACGATCACCGTGAGGAACGCGAGATCGAGCGGGCCGACCGCCCAGTCCTCCCGAAGGATCGGTGCGACCGCGGCCGCCGCGAACGAAGGCGACATCGCCAGCACCATCCCGAAGGCGAGGATCGTGAGCTGCGACCAGCGCTCGGTCGGCTCGGCGGTGACGACCGCCGATGTCACGTCGGCTCCGCCGGGATCATCGTGTACACGAGGCACGTCCCGCGCAGGACCTCGGTCCCGTCGGTTCGGCGGGCGACGCAGCGCAGCGTCGTGATCGGCTTGTCCGCGCGCGCGTCGATCACCTCGGCCTCGGCGGTCACGGTGTCGCCGATATAGGCGGGCGCGGGATAGTCCCACTCCTGGTGCAGGAACACGCTGCCCGGACCGGGCAGGACCTCGGCCACCAGCGCGTTGAACAGGCCGGTCGTCAGGCCGCCGTGGACGATGAGGGCGCCGGGCTGCGTTCGCGTCGCGAAGTCGACGTCGAAGTGGAGCGGGTTCCGGTCGCCGGTCAGGGTGGCGAACGCCTCGACGTCGGCGGTCGTGAACGTCCGCGTCCACGTCCCGCGCTCACCCACCGCGGGCGGGGTCCAGCCCATGCGCGGCTACAGCCGCTCGAACCGGTCGACGGCGAGGACGAACACGGTCGCCCCACCCACCTCGACCTCGAGCGGATAGGGCATGAAGAACTCGCCCGGCTCCATGATCGGCGGCATCGGGTTGACGACCTGGGTCCGCGACGTGCACGTCTCGCGGACGATGCCGATCACCTCGTCGACCTCGCCCTCCTCGACGCCCAGGAAGATCGTCGCATTCGACTGCTTGAGGAACCCGCCGGAGCTCGACACGCGGGTCGCGCGGAACTCCTTGTCGAGCAATGCGTCGACGAGCGCCCCGGCATCCTCGTTGTGGACGATCGCGACGACGAGCTTCATTCCGCGGAAGTATCGACGCCCGGTGTCGGCCGGGTCAACGCATCGCCGGCCGATGCGGGCGGTGTACGATGCGGCCCGCCCACCCGCCCGACCCGAGCAGGAGTCGACACGTGGCCACTGACGGTCCCACCCGCGATCCCCGAACCCAGCTGCCGGCCGCCATCGAGGCGGCGACCGCCGAGGATCTCGATGCTGCGCTCGGCGGCGTCCTGGCAGCCGGCGTGGCCGCGTTGGGCCCGTTGACGGCAGTGATCTTCCTCGCCGACCCGGATCGGCCCGGGCTGCAGCTGGTCGCATCCGTCGGGCTCGACGAGGCCGGCGCGGCGGCGCTCGCCGAGGCGGCGCAGGCCGCGGACCACCCGTACATGACCGCGGTCGCGAGCCTGACCGCAGCGTTCGACCGGGCGACCACGGACGGGGACGGCAGCGAGGTCATCGAGTCGATCGTCCCGCTCGTCGTCGGGATCGGCGGCGTCGAGACCGTGCTCGGCTCGCTCGGGATGACCTGGGCCGCGCCACACGCCGGCTCCGACGAGGAGCGCACGACGGTCACGGCCCTCGCCACGCTAGCGGCGCTGACCGCCGACCGCGCCCGCCTCGCGTCCACCGCCTCGGAGCGCTCGGAATGGTTCGAGCGGATGGCGCACACCGACCCGCTGACCGGCATCGCCAACGAGCGGACGGTCGCTCGCGTCCTGGAGCTCGAGATCGCCCGCGCCGGACGGCAGGGCGGCGAGGTGTCGCTGGCCTTGTTCGACGTCGACGACTTCCGCTCGGCCAACGAGCATGACGGCCACCAGGCGGGCGACGACATCCTGCGCCGCGTGGCCTCCGTGCTGGCCGAGTCGGTCCGGATGGTCGATACCGTGGGCCGCATCGGTGGGGACGAGTTCGTGCTCGTGGCGCCGGGGGCGGCCGGATCCATCGTCGCCAAGCGCGTCCAGGACGGGATCGCCGCACTGCCGAGCGAGTCCGGCCGCGTGGTCAGCGTGTCGGCCGGTGTCGCCCGCTTCCCGGCGGATGCGACCGATGCCGAGGGCCTGATCGCCGCCGCCACGGCCGCCCTCGAGCAGGCCAAGACCGAGCGACCCGGTCCGGTCGCCGGCTAGCGCGGTCTAGCCGACCGAGCTCGTCGTCCCGGTCGAGACGGGCGCGCTCGACGGCGCGGTCGCGCCCGGCCCCGGCTCTCGCGTCAGTGCCAGCACGATCCCGCCATCCGTCGGCAGGCCGTCGGCCTCGAGATAGCCGAAGCCGTCCGCGCCGACCGTGAAGCCACCGAGGGCGACCGGGGCGTTCTCGCCCACGATGACCCAGCCCTCGTAGACCTCGTCACCCGACGTCGGATCGAGATCGCGCATCGCGATCCGGCCGACGCCGTCGCTGGTGACCGCGGCGAACCCGGACGGCCCGTCGGCCGACTCCGAGGTCATGACCGCGGTGAGCGCGCCGGGTGACGTCGCCGCGTCCACGACGGCCGCCACCTGCTGCTGGTAGCGCTCGGCGTCGTTCAGCCGGGTCTGGAGCAGCAGATTCCAGCCGCCGAGCAGGGCGATCGCGAGCACGGCCGCGATGCCCAGCGCCCAGGACAGACGATTCGACCGCGGTCGCAGCTCGGTCACCGTGGCGGGTTCGGTCGCGGGTGTCGTGGTCGTGGCGGTCTCGACGGCGGTCGGCGCCGGCGGCGCGCTGGCCGCTCGGCGTGCCTCGAGGTCCGCCGCGGCCGCCGCCATGATCCGGTCCTTGAGCGCCGCGGGCGGCTCCACCGGCGGGATGCTGGCGTCGAACACCGGCAGGACACCGGCGAGCTCGGCGACCTCTGGGTGCGGCTGGACGCACGTCGCGAGGTGCTCGCGGACGGCGGCCATCTCGTCGTCGGGCAACGCGCCGAGCACGAACGACGCGGCGACCTCGCGGACCTCGTCGCAGGTGAGCGCGGGCAGTCGCTGGTCGGTCATGGCGACAGCACCCGGCGCATGGCGAGCAGGCCGAGCCGCATCCGGCTCTTGACGGTCCCGAGCGGCGTGCCCGTGCGCTCGGCGATCTCGACCTGGGTCAGGCCACCGAAGTACGCGAGCTCGATCGCCTCGCGCTGGACGTCGGTCAGCGACGCCAGCGCCGCTCGCACCTCGTCGGCGTCGAGGTTGGACGACACCTCGGACCAGACATCGGGCATGCGGAGGGGTGGCGGCGGCGCGTCGTCGGACTCGGGCAGGTCGACCGTCGCCCGGCGGCGGCGCACGGCGTCGATCGCCCGGTGATGGACGATCGACAGCAGCCACGTCTTCACGCTGCCGCGACCCGCGACATAGCGCGACGCATTGCGCCACGCGCCGAGGAAGGCGTCCTGGACGACGTCCTCGGCGAGGGTCGCGTCGTTGGTGATCCGATATGCGATGGAGTAGGCCATGGTCTTGTATCGCTCGTACAGGTCATCGAGCGCGTCTAACTCGCCGCCGGCGATGCGCTCGAGCGCCGCGCGGTCCAGGTCGTCGGTGACGGTCGCCATGCGAAGCGGGAGCGGGCCCGACGACTCGCTCATCGGTTACTGCGCACGCGGGGTGCGGACGGTTCACCGAGACCCAGTCGGCGATCGACGATCCCGGCGATCGTGGCACTGACGGCCTCGACGTCACCGGTGGCGTCGACGACGAGGACACGATCGGGCTCGGCCGCCGCGATCGCGAGGAAACCGGCCCGGACCCGCTCATGGAATGCGAGGTCGTACTCGGCCTCGAATCGGGTGACGTCGCCCGGGGCCTTGCGGGCCAGGCCGACGTCCACCGGGACGTCCAGCACGAGCGTCAGGTCGGGTTGCAGCCCGTCGGTGGCAGCGTCGGCCAGCGTGCGCAGGTCGTCGAGGTCGATGCCGGCCCCGTGGCCCTGGTACGCCAGCGTCGAATCGGCGAACCGGGCGCAGACCACCGTCGTGCCGGCATCGATGGCCGGCCTGATGACCTCCCTGACGAGCTGCCGGCGGGCGGCGTTGAAGAGCAGCGCGTCAGCGAGGGGATCGGTGGGCGCGGTCGAGCCGGTCCGCATCAGCAGGATCTCGCGGATCCGCTCGCCGAGCCAGGTGCCGCCCGGCTCGCGGGTGACATGGGTCGTCACGCCGCGGTCGGCGAGGTGCGTGGCCAGCCGCTCGGCCTGGGTGGTCTTGCCGCCACCGTCGGGCCCGTCGATCGTGATGAACGTCCCCCGCGCGGACGTGGCCTCGACTCCGGACATCGGGCCGAGTGTAGCCCGCCGTTCATCCATCGCGGGTCTCGCCGCGTACCCTCCTCGGCATGGGACGTCATCGTCGATCCATCGCGCTGCCGGCGATCGCCGCGGTCCTCGCGGCAGGGCTGGTCGCGGGCTGGCCGTCGACCGCCGCGGCCCACCCGCTCGGCAACTTCACGATCAACCACTACGCCGGGCTGCGCGTCGAGCGCGATCGCGTCCTGCTCGACGTCGTGATCGACCACGCCGAGATCCCGACCTTCCAGGCGCGCCAGGACTTCGACCTCGACGCGGACGGATCGGTCTCCGACGAGGAGATCGAGGCGGGCCGCGTCACCGGCTGCGACGGTCTGGCGTCGTCGCTGTCGCTCACGGTCGGCGACGGGGTTCCGCGTCCGCTGGCGCTGAGCGAGGCCGGCCTGTCGTTCCCGCTCGGCGCGGGCGGCCTGTCGACGATGCGCCAGGTATGCGTGTTCGAGGCGCGGCTGGCCGAGCCGATCGGGTCGGGCGCGGTCCGGCTCGCCTTCAGCGACGCGACGTTCGAGGAACGCCTCGGCTGGCGGGAGATCGTGGCGATCGGGTCCGGCGTGACGTTGGGCGAGGTGACCGGGCCGCTTCGCGCGACGGGCGTCTCGGACCGGCTGCTGCTGTACCCGCAGGACCGCCTCGCGAGCCCGCTGGTGGATCGTTCGCTGGTGGTCGAGGTGCGCGCCGGCGGCCCATCCCTGCCGGTCTTCGACGTGCCCGATGCGCAGCCCGTGGCGGTCGGGGCGCCGCCGGTACCCGCACCCACGGTCGCGTCCCCGGCGACGGCCCCGACGCCCGATCCCGGCCCGGTCGCGACCGTCGCGCCCGCCGCGGTCCCGGGTGGCATCGGCGGTGCCGAGCTGCCGGACATCTTCCGGAGGACCGACCTCACGCCATTCGTCATCCTCGTGTCGCTCGCAACGGCAGCCGCATTGGGCGCCGGCCACGCGCTGACGCCCGGTCACGGCAAGACGCTGATGGCGGCGTACCTGGTGGGCACGCGCGGCAGCGCACGGCACGCGCTGGGCCTCGGCGCGGCCGTAAGCGTGTCGCACACTGCCGGGATCCTCGTGCTGGCGGCGATCGTCGTCGCGGCGACGGACGTCCTCGCGCCCGACGTAGTCGTGCGCTGGGCGCCGGTCGTGGCGGCGATCTCGATCGTGCTCATCGGCGGCTGGATGCTGCTGGGCGAGCTCCGTCGACGACGACGGGCCCGCGATGCCCGACACGACCACGCGGACCCGCGGGACCATGCGCATCCCCACGGCCACGATCACCCGCACGGCCATGCCCATCCGCACGGGCACGACCACGACCACGGCCATCCGCACGGCGCGGCGCCCGGCACGACCATCACCTGGCGCGGGCTGTTCGTCCTCGGCCTGGCGGGTGGACTCATCCCGTCGACCAGCGCGCTCCTCATCCTGCTCGGCTCGATCGCCGCGGGCCGGCCCGCGTTCGGCCTGGTGCTGGTCCTGGCGTTCGGGCTCGGGATGGCGGCGGTGATGGCCGGCATCGGCATCGCGCTCGTCGCGGCCCGCGCGCGGGTCGACCGCATGCAGGTGGGCGACGGCGTGACGCGGGTGCGAGAGCTCGTGCCGCTCGCGGCGTCGGTGGTCGTCCTCGGGCTGGGCGCCGTGCTGACGATCCAGGCGCTGACGGCGATCTCGGCGCCCGCGCTGTGACCGGCCGCTAGGTCGTCTCCGCCCCGCCCTCCGCCGTCTCGACGGCCGGCGGACGGCTGGCGTCGCGACCCGTGCCGCCGCCCGCCCGAAGCTCGCGCACGTTGTCGAGCACGATCACGAGCGCCAGCGCGGCGATGGCCGCGATCACGATCACGAACATGCCCTCCCAGATGAGGATCGCTGCCCCGATGATCGCCAGCGTGAGCTCGACCCGGAGCGTCAGCAGCGTCAGCTGTCGGCGGAACGCCGCCTCCAGCACGACGTAGCCGGCGAACGCGATCAGCAGCGCGCCCCACCACGGCACGAGGCGCAGTGACACCAGCCCCACGATCGCCAGCAGCAGCAGGCCGACGCTGACGGCCGACCAGAACTCCACGATGCGGCCGTAGCGGACGGACGTCTCCGGGACGGGCCGATGGGGATGCTTGAGGTGGGCACGCGGATCGCCGTAGTCGCCGGCCTCGACTCGCTCGAGCTCGCGCCGCAGGGCCAGGCTCGAGTCCGCGGTCGCCGCCCGCTCCTTGCGCTTCGCCTCCAGCTCGGCCGTGGCGGTCGCCAGCTCGGCGGCGCGTGCCGCGTGGAGCGACGCCATGGCGCCGTCGGCGCCGAGGCCCCGGGTCTCGAGCTCGAGGCCCGGCAGGCTGGCGGCCCGCCCCACGATCTCCGCGTCGAGCTCCTCGAGCCGGCGCCCGCGTTCGTCGATCCGGTCGCGGAGCTCCTCCGGCTGGCGCGACGGCGGCGCGACCTTGTCGAGGCCGCCGAACCCGAGCGGATCGTTCCACGACATCCGGACGAGGCCGTTGCGGCCGTACTTCGGGCCGGCTGGCGCACGCTCGCCGCCGAAGCGGTCGTACGTGTCGAGCCCGAACAGCCCGCGGAACCCGTCGACCCACGGTGTCTCGTCGTCGATCAACACCGGCGTCCACGCCGCCGGCGTTCCCGGCCCGACGGTGAGGCCGTCGCCCCGGGCGTAGTCGATGAACGGCACGCTGAGCGCGTGCGACAGCTTGGCGGCGAGATCGCCCGGGTCGGGCTGGCGGAGCGACTCGCGCCAGAAGCTGCGGAGCGCCTCGAGGAACCCGCGCAGGCCGCGCAGACCCGGCAACGGGATCTCGGTGAGGTACTCGCCGCGCTCGAAGTACGACGCGTGCGAGCCGGCGCCGGCGTAGACGATGGGATGGTCGCCCGACTTCTCGAGGGTCGGGTCGTCCCATCGGCGACGCAGCTCGTCGCCGACGTAGTCGTGCGCGGCGGCGGCGATCCACATCGGCCGCGGGCTCGTCCCCGTGTCGTCGAGGTACACGAACACCTGCTCCCAGTCGGCCTCATGGTCGTTCGCGCCCTGGAACGTCGACCGGTAGTCGTTCATGAAGTAGAAGTAGAGGTACTGGAGGGCGACCCAGCCGTCGGACCTGACCACCCGTCCGAAGTACACGTAGCGCGAGTCCTGCTCGCGCAGGCGCGCGTACTTCACCTGCGCTGCGGCGGTGGTGCCACCCGGGACCGTGCCGCGGAGCAGCAATGACAACGAGAACCCGGCATCGACCAGTCGCGCGAACAGGCCCACCCGCGCCAGGCGGCCGGGAGCGCGGAACACGGGGCGGTCCGGCCGGACCCGCCAGCGGGCGAGCTCGATCGGCGCCATCGGCTGCTGGACGAGCCGCAGGTAGAGCGTCTCGCCGGGTCGCGCCGTCATGGTGGCGAGGCGCTCCGGCGTCAGCTCGCCCACCGGCACGATGACCCGGCGGTCGCGCTCGGACGTCCCGACGAGCAGGTCGCACTCGGCGAGATAGCCGTCGACGTCGCACGGGTAGAACAGCTCGCCGTGGTTGTACCGGACGATCGGCTCGTGCGCCCGCAGGAGCTCGAGGTCGCTGGCCACCTCAGCGCGCCTCGTCAAGGCGGCGCTCGGCGAACACCTCACGGACCGCCCGCTGGTTGAGATAGAACGCGGTCACGACGAAGAGCGTGAGGCGGATCAGGTTCGGGTCGCCGGACACGTACGAGTAGAGGTTGACCGCGAGGCCGAGCATGACCAGGAACATCGCGAGGCCCCAGGCCGATCGGATCCGCAGCAGCATCCCGATCCCGGCGGCGATCATCGCCGCCGCGAAGACGCCGATGCCCGCGCGACCCTCCAGCGACCGTTCGATGCCGAGCATCCCGCCGGTCAGCTCCGGCTGACGGACGCCGAGCACGGCGAGCATGAAGATCATGCCGCCGATCACGAGCAGGATCGCGATCACCCACAGCCCCAGCGGTAGCGGCGGGCGGTCGACCTGGTCGAGGTCACGCGACGTCCCCGGTTCCTCGCCCATCCGTCCCTCGCCACCTCTTCGAGATCCGACGCCAGACGGTAGCAGCGTCCGGGGTCGCGGGCTAGGGGGTGAGCGCCGGTCCGGCACGGCCCGATACGGCATCTGCCCGAGTGCCGACCGTTCCGGCCGCTGCTAGGCTGGCACCGCCCGATGCGAGATCTGACCGAGCGCGCCCTCGATACCGCCACGTCCCTGGGGGCCGGATACGCCGACGCCCGGGTCGTCCGCCGCCTCGACGAGTCGGTCGCCATCAAGACCGGCCGTGTCGAAGGCGTGGCCTCGAACGAGAGCGAGGGGTTCGGGGTCCGCGTCGTCGTCGACGGGGCGTGGGGCTTCGCCAGCAGTCACGTCCTCGGTCTCGACGAGGCCGATCGGGTCGCGGCCGACGCGGTCCGCATCGCTCGGGCAAGTGCGACCGCCCTGCGCGAGCCGGCCGATCTCGCTACCCGGCCCGCAGCGACCGGGTCGTACGAGACGCCGATCGAGGAGGACCCGTTCGCGGTCCCGATCGAGCGCAAGATCGCCGACCTGCTGGCCGCCGACCAGGCCGCCGCGCACATCCCCGGCATCGCGTTCACGGAGTCGATGTACGCGGCCCAGCGAGAGTGGAAGACGTTCGCCGACACCGACGGCTCGTTCACCGAGCAGACCATCACCCACGTCGGGTCGGCGGTCGAGGCGAACGCGGTCGACGGCGACGAGCATCAGCGCCGGTCCTACCCGGACTCCGGCGGCGGCTGGCAGGCCGCGGGCTACGAGTACATCCGCGGTCTCGATCTCGCCGGCCGGGCGGAGCCGCTGGCGGAGGAGGCCGTCGCCCTGCTGACCGCGCCGCAGTGCCCGAGCGGTCGTTTCACGATCGTGCTCGATCCCTCGCAGCTCTACCTCCAGGTGCACGAGAGCTGCGGGCACCCGACCGAGCTCGATCGGGTGTTCGGGACCGAGGCGTCCTACGCCGGCACGAGCTTCCTCACGACCGACAAGCTCGCCGAGGGCTTCCGCTACGGGTCGGACCTGGTCACGATCGTGGCCGACGCCACGGCGCCCGGCGGGATGGGCACGTTCGGCTGGGACGACGAGGGCGTGGCCGCGCAGGCGGTGCCGCTCGTCCAGGACGGCACGTTCGTCGGCTACCTCAGCAGCCGCGAGACGGCCCCGCGCATCGGGCGCTCGAGCGGCGGCGCGATGCGCGCCGACGGGTGGAACCGCATCCCGCTCATCCGGATGACCAACATCAACCTGCTGCCCCGACCCGGGATGAGCCTTGACGACATCGTCGCGGACACGGACGACGGCCTGTACCTCGCGTCGAACCGCTCGTGGTCGATCGACGACCGCCGGCTGAACTTCCAGTTCGCCACCGAGGTCGCGTACGAGATCAAGGGTGGCAAGAAGGGCCGGCTCTTCAAGAACCCGACCTACACCGGCATCACCTACGAGTTCTGGCGCTCGTGCGACGCCGTCGGTGACGAGCGAAGCTACGTGATGCTCGGCACGCCCAACTGCGGCAAGGGCGAGCCCGGCCAGACCGGGCACGTCGGGCACGCGGTACCGGGCGCACGCTTCCGCGACGTCCAGGTCGGGGTCGGCAAGTGGTGAGCTGGCGGTGAACGACGAACGCGCGCGCGACGCGCTCGACCTTGCGGAGCGGGCCCTCGCCCACGCGACACGCGAGGGCGCAACGGAGGCCGAGGCCCTGGTCATGGCCGAGCACGCCTCGCTGACCCGGTTCGCCAACAGCCAGATCCACCAGAACGTGGCCGAGACGAACGTGACCGTGAACCTCCGGTTCGTGACCGGCAAGCGGGTCGGCGTCGCGTCGTCGGGCAGGACCGACGAGGAGGGCTTGCGGCGGCTCGCTTCCAACGCGGCGGCGATCGCGCGGGTGGTCGAGGAGCTCGACGATTGGGCGGGTCTCCCGGAACCGACCCCGGTCGATGCCGTCGACGCGGCCTACTCGCCGGCCACGGCCGCGGCTTCCCCGGAGCTCCGGGCGGACGGCGTCCGGCAGGTCATCGCCGCCGCGGACGAGTCCGGCGTTACGGCGTTCGGGTCATTCTCGACCGGGGTCGAGACCGTCGCCGTCGCCAACTCGAACGGCGTGCGTGTCGGCGGCAGCCGCACCGCCGGGCAGCTGCTCACCGTGTCGATGGGTCCCGGCGGCGGCACCGGCTACGCCGAGCAGGCCGCCGTCGACGCGACCGCCATCGACGCGCGGGCCATCGGGCGCGAGGCCGCCGGCAAGGCGCGGGCGACCGCCGACGCCGTGGCCATCGACGCCGGCGATTACCCGGTGGTGCTCGAGGAGTACGCCGTCGTCGACCTCCTCGACATGCTCGGTTATCTCGGCTTCTCGGCACTGGCGGTCCAGGAGGAACGCAGCTTCGTCGAGATCGGGCGGACGATCGGCAGCGACCTCGTGTCGATCGTCGACGACGGTCGCGACCCGGCCGGCATGCCGATGGGGTTCGACTACGAGGGCGTCGCCAAGCAGCGCGTCACGCTGCTCGATCGGGGCGTGTGTCGCGGCGTCGTCCACGATGCGCAGACGGCGGGGCGCGACGGCGTCGTCTCGACGGGCCATGGCCTGCCCGCGCCGAACCCGTGGGGACCCTTCCCGCTGAACATGCTGATGGCGGCCGGCACGACTCCCCGCGACGACCTCATCGCCGGTCTCGACCGGGGCCTGCTCGTGACGCGGTTCCACTACACGAATCCGGTCCATCCCAAGCTCGCCATCATCACCGGCATGACGCGCGACGGCACCTTCCTCGTCGAGGACGGTCGCGTCGTGGGACCCGTGCGCAACCTGCGGTTCACGCAGAGCTACCTGGAGGCGCTGGCGTGTACAGTCGGCGTCGCACTGGAACGCAAGACGCTCAAGGGCTTCCTGGGAGGTGTCGTGGTCCCGGCCATCCGCCTCGACGGCTGGACGTTCACCGGAACGACCGAGCACTGATGAGCACGCTGGCAGGCGAGTTCTGGGTCTGCGGCGGGTGCCGCTCGATCAACAACGCGGGCGCCAAGCAGTGCTACAACTGCCGCTCACCGCGTGAGGTCGCGGCCGTCGATCCGGCGGACATCGGATCGACGCGGGCGAGCACGACGCCGGCCATCCGGCTCGCGGACCTGCCGACATTCCGCTCGTCGCGCGGCGTGGCGGTCCTCGCGTCGGTGCTCATCCTCGCGCTGGCGGCGATGCAGGTCATCCAGACGGTCGTCACGACGAGCCTGTACGTCCAGGTCCTGGGCGGCACGGCGGCTATCGACGAGCAGTCGCGCTACGTCGCCAACCTCGTGATCCTGGCGCTCGGCGTGGCCGCCCTCGCGCTCATCGGCTGGGCACTGTGGCTCAGCCGGACCGTGACGTCGATGCCGGCCCTCGGGCTCGGCCACCCCGCGGTCACCGGGCTGATGGCATTCGTCGAGTGCTTCATCCCGGTGCTGAACCTCATCCGGGTGCCGGCGATCGTCCGCGACGTCGTCCTGCGACTCGAGGTCCGCGCCAGTCGGATCCACGTCCTCGGGCTGGCAGCGTGGGTCGGCCTCCTGACGGGCTTCGTGGTGCCGCGCATCAGCCGCTTCATCCTGGGCCTCGGCGGGCCGGCCAGCGACGCTGCCATCCGCAGCCAGCTCCTGCTCGACGGGTTGGGCACGATCGTCGTGCTGCTGAGCTCGATCTTCCTGGTCGCCCTGATCTGGTGGGTCGAGGACCGCGTCCAGCACCGGCGCGTGGCCCTGCTCACGGACGCCGGCGGCGGCCGGACGGCCCGCTCCGCTCCGGCCCCGCGACAGGCGGTCGAACCGGACATCGTCCAGCGGCGACCCGTGTTCGCTGCGACGGGTGCTGCCTGGGCGGCCGAGGCGGCGGTGCCGGTCGCGAGGGCGACGTCCGCGGCGTCGCCGGTCATCCGGTCGCCCGACCTCGTCGGCGTCGCGGCCGCGATGACCGGTGCGTCATCGACAGCGATCGAGCCGCTCGCTCCGGTGGCGATCGCCGCGCTGGCGGTCAAGGCACCGCCCGCTGCCGAGGCACCGCCCGCCGCCGAGGCACCGCCCGCCGCCGCGATCGAGACCGCGCCCGCGGTCACCACGACGCCGCACTTGACGATCCGCATCGCGGGCCGGGGCATGATGACGGCCGAGATGGACGGCCAGACCGAGCACGTGATCCTCGACGATCTGACCGCCTACGGCTCGGCGCTCATGAACGCCGGTGGCAGCGCGACGATCGTCGTGCCGCCGGACGACGACATGGCTAGCCTCGTCGCCCGGCGCGCACGGACGATCCTCGAGGAGGCCGGCGTCACGATCGAGCACGACGGAGGCCGATGACGGCGTTCGACGCCGAGGCGCTGCGGTCCGAGTTCCCGGCCCTGCGGCGCGAGCACGACGGACGTCCGGTCGTGTTCCTCGACGGGCCGGGCGGGACCCAGGTCCCGCAGCGTGTGGTCGATGCCGTCGGGTCGTACCTCACCGGGACCAACGCCAATGCCGGCGGGGCGTTCGCGACCAGCGAGGCGTCGGATGCCATGGTCGACGAGGCCCACGCCGCGGTCGCCGACTTCCTCGGGGCCGCCAGCCCCGACGAGATCAAGTTCGGCCTGAACATGACCACGCTCACGCTGCAGATCGGCCGGAGCATCGGCGCCACGCTGGCACCGGGCGACGAGATCGTCGTGACCACGCTCGACCACGAAGCCAACGTGAGCACGTGGGAGGCGATGGCCGCCGACCGCGGCCTCACCGTCCGCAAGGTCGACATCCGCGTGGACGACGTCACGCTCGATCTCGAGGACCTCGAGGCCAAGCTCAGCAGCCGGACGAAGCTGGTCGCCATCGGCTATGCGAGCAACGCCGTCGGCACCATCAACCCGGTCCGCGAGATCGTCGCCCGCGCCCACGAGGTCGGTGCGCTGACCTACGTCGACGCGGTCGCCTACGCGCCGCACGGTCCGATCGACGTCCGCGCGCTCGACGCCGACTTCCTGGTCTGCAGCGCGTACAAGTGGTTCGGTCCGCATCTCGGCGCGCTGTACGGCAAGGCCGACGTCCTCGACGCGCTGCCCGCGTTCAAGGCGCGCCCGGCCCATGACCGGTTCGAGACCGGGACGGCGGCCTTCGAGTCGATCGCCGGCACGCTCGCCGCGACCGACTACCTGCGCGACGTCGGCCGGCGCTTCGGCCGGCCGGGCGGCGATCGGCGCTCGGAGCTCGTCGCCGGGATGACGGCCATCGTCGGCTATGAGCGCGAGCTGGTGACCCGGCTGATCGAGGGCCTCGAGTCCATCCGCGGCCTGACCATCCACGGCATCACCGACCGAGCCCGGTTCGGCGACCGCGTGCCGACCGTGTCGGTGTCGATCGACGGCGTCCACCCGCGCGCGGCGGCCGAGGACCTCGGGCGCCGCGGCATCTACGTCTGGGACGGCGACTTCTATGCGACCGGGCTCATCGAGCGGCTCGGGAAGGCCGAGAGCGGCGGCGTCCTGCGGCTCGGGCTCGTCCACTACAACACTGCGGAGGAGGTCGACCGGGCGCTCGAGGCGGTCGAGGGGATCGCCACCGCCGTCGTGGCGTGACCCGCGACGGATCGATCCGGACACGCCTCGCCCGGGGCTTCGACCCGGCCGAGCTCCGGCGCATCAAGCGGCTGTGGGTCCGCCACTCGATCGCCGAGGAGCGGCGCGACATCGACGGGCTGGTCGCCACGCTCACGCCGGACTGCGCCTACGAGATCGTCGTCACCGGGCAGCGCTGGGAGGGCCACGATGGAGCGCGCCGCTTCTACGAGGAGTTGTTCGCGGCCTTCCCCGACAACGCCTTCGCACTGTCGGAGATCGTGGTCGGGCCACAGGGCGTGTTCGAGGTCGCCACGCTGACGGGCACGAACGACGGACCGTGGGCCGGCGTGCCGGCGTCGGGGCTGGCGGTCGCGCTGGAGGTCCTCATCCTGTTCCCGTGGGACCCCGCCACGGAACGGTTCACCGGGGAGCGGATCTGGTTCGACCGGGGCGCCATCGCGAGCTGAAGGGGGCGAAGTCGGGGATGGCCGTAGGATTGCCCCCGATGCCCGCCCTCCGTCACCTCGTCCGCGCCGGTCTTGTCGCGCTCGTCATCGGCGCGGTCGCCGCATGCGCTACCGACCCTGACGCCTCGGCTCCCATCGTGACCGGTGAGCCGCCGACCGATCGCATCCCGGTCATCATCGATGCCGATCTCGACCTGAGCGACATCGGGGCGATCCTCGTCATGCTCCGCGACCCGGCGCTCGATGTCCGGGCGATCACGATCAGCGGCACCGGGCTCATCCACTGCCAGGCCGGCCGCCTCGTCACGCGCTTCCTGATCGACGAGCTCGGCGACCCCGACATCCCGTTCGGCTGTGGCCGCGAGGAGGGCGGCCCCGACGCCCGACCGTTCCCCGACGACTGGCGTGCCCGTGCGGACGACGCCTTCGGCTTCGACATCGCACCGACGGTCGAGGCCGGCGTGCCGCTCGACGCCGTCGAGCTCATCAGGGAGACCGTCGACTCCAGCCCGAGCGCCCCGACGATCGTCGCGCTGGGACCGCTGACGAACCTCGAGGACGCGTTCGCGGCCGACCCGACCCTGCCCGACCGGCTGGCCGCCGTGCACGCGATGCTTGGCACCGTCGACGCCCCCGGCAACGTGTTCGTCGACGGCCTCGACGCCGAGGACCCGCTCGAGTGGAACGCGTTCGCCGACCCGTCGGCGGTCGAGGCGGTGTTCGCGACCGACGTGCCCATCTCGATCGTCCCGCTCGATGCCACCGACGACGTGCCGGTCCCGGTCGACCTCGCCGACCGCCTGGCGACCGATCGTGCGTCCGCCGCGGCCGACGTGATGTACGAGTCGCTCGTCCGCAACCCCGATCGGCTGCGCCCGGACCAGGGCCAGCAGCTATGGGACGAGCTCGCAGCCCTGGCGCTGACCCAGCCCGACCTGGTGACCTGGGACGAGGCGACCGTCAGCGTCGGCCAGGACGGGCGGCTTACCCGCGACGAGGCCGGCCGAACGGTCCGCTTCGCGGCGGCCGCCGATCAGAGCGCGGTCGAGACCGCGATGCTGGCCGCGCTGCGCCGGGGCGAGCCGCGGGCGACGCCGTTCACGCTCGCGGGCTCGCTGGCGGTGACCTTCGACGGCACGACGTGCGCGATCAGCGGGACGTCGGACGATACGGGGCTCCACGAGCTGCGCTACGAGGGCGCACCCGGCAGCCCCGGCGGAGTCGCGCTCGTGGGCGTCCAGGCGCCGCGTCGCTGGGAGGACGTGCTCACGCTCGTCCGCACGTTCGACGTGACGGAGCAGCCGCCCGACTGGCTGCTGTTCGGCCCGACGGCGGCCGACGAGGCCGGCTCGGGCGAACCGGCCGTGGTCATGGGGGACCTCGAGGACGCCACGTACGGCCCTGTCTGCCAGGCGGGCACGTTCCCCGACGTCGTCCTCACGCCGGGCTCGCCGTTCGAGACGGGGTCCGGCGCGGTCGGTCCCTGACGAGGTCGCGCCAGTGACCGGAGCGGGTCGGCCGGCGCTCGATGCCGTCGTGGTCGGAGCCGGCCCGAACGGCCTGGCCGCGGCGCTGACGCTTGCTCGGGCCGGCCGATCGGTGCTGGTCGTCGAGGGCGCGCCGACCATCGGCGGCGGGATGCGGACGATGGAGCTGACGCTGCCCGGGTTCCGCCATGACGTCTGCTCCTCGATCGTGCCGCTGCTGCTGGCGTCGCCGTTCTTCCGGACGGTGGACTGGGCGGCCCACGGCGTCGAGCTCGTCGAGCCCAAGGCGCCGCTCGCCCACCCGTTCGACGACGGGCGGGCGGTCGTGCTCGAGCGCTCGTTCACCGCGACCGCGGCCAGCCTCGATGCCGATCGCCGGACGGACGACGGGTCCGCGTGGCGCCGGCTGTTCGGACCGCTCGCCCGCGATGCCGAGGTGCTCGCACGGGAGCTGTTGCGGCCGGTCGTGCACGTCCCCCGCCACCCTCTGGCGCTCGCCCGGTTCGGCCTCCCGGCGCTCCGGTCGGCGACCGGGCTGGCCCGGGGTCGGTTCGACGGCGAGGCGGCCCGGGCGCTGTTCGGTGGCATGGCGGCCCACTCGATGGTCGCGTTGGACCGGCCGCTGTCCGCCGCGTTCGGGCTCGTCCTCGGGACGTACGCGCACGCCGTCGGCTGGCCGATGGTCCGCGGCGGCACCGCGGCCGTCGCCGAGGCCCTCGCCCACGAGGTGCGGGCGCACGGCGGCGAGATCGTCACGGACCACCCGGTCCGCGACCTCGGCGACCTGCCGCCAGCCCGGGTCGTGCTGCTCGACACGACGCCGCGCGCGGCAGTCGCCATCGCCGGCGACCGGCTGCCGCCACGCACCCGGCGCCGCTACGAGCGGTTCCGCTACGGCCCGGGCGTCTTCAAGGTCGACTGGGCGCTCGGCGGCCCGGTGCCGTGGCGCGCCGAGGGCGTGCGGCGGGCGGGCACGGTCCACCTCGGCGGGACGCTCGACGAGATCGTCCGCTCCGAACGCCAGGTCGCGACCGGCCGACCCCCGGACCGGCCGTTCACGCTGTTCGCCCAGTACGACCCGTGGGATCCGTCACGCGTTCCGGCCGACGCCCCGCCGGGCGCGACCACGGCGTGGGCGTACTGCCACGTGCCGGCGGGGTCGGACGTCGACATGACCGACCGCATCGAGGACCAGGTCGAGCGGTTCGCGCCGGGGTTCCGGGATCGCATCCTGGCACGAGCGACGCATGGGCCGGCCGAGCTGGAGGCGCACGACCCGAACTACGTGGGCGGCGACATCAACGGCGGCATCGCCGACATCCGCCAGCTGCTCTTCCGGCCGACGCTCGCGCGCGACCCGTATCACGCGGGCCCGGGCCTGTACCTGTGCTCGTCGTCGACCCCGCCGGGTGGCGGCGTCCACGGCATGGGTGGTCACCTCGCCGCGCGCTCGGCCCTCCGGCGCGACCTGCGCTAGGTCGCCGGGCCGGCCTCGGCGGCGACCTCGCGGCGCAGCCACCAGCCGAACGCGAGCGCGCCGGCCGACGGGAGGACGATCCAGACCAGCAGGACGAGCCCGAGCACGATCAGCAGCGCCCGGACGTCCGCCAGGGCGTCCTGGACGCCGCCGCTGCGCAGGTCGTCCGCGACCAGCCCGAGCTGCTGGCTGAGGGCGCTCAGCGAGTCGGCGTTGGCGAGCAGCGAATCCCGGTTGCTTTCGAGGTCGCCGGCGACCAGGTCGAGGCGGGTGTCGAGCCCGTCGAGCGACGTCGCGATGGCGTTCACGCTCGCCGCCACGTTGACGAGCGGCTGCCGACCGAGCACCTCGACCGCCTGCAGCTGGCCGGCGATCGCACGGAGGTTGTCCTCGACGGCCCCGATGGCCGACCCGACCTGGCGCACGATCGGCGGCGTCCGCTCGAGCGTGACGGCGAACGACGTCGCCGATGCAGACGCGTCCTCCAGTGCATCGGCGGTGCGGTCGAGCGTGTCGGCCAGCGTCGCGACCTGCGTCTCGACCCGACCGCCGAGCGCCGTGAACCGGCCGGCTGCCCAGACCAGCGCGATGGCCGCGACGATCGCGAGGATGATGCCGATCACGCCGTAGCCGATGAGCCCCTGCGCGACGCGCGGCAGGACCGCGCGCACCGATGCGGGCGCCGTCTCGCTCGTCATCGCCAGCTGCTGCGCGCGGCGTCGGGGTACAGCCGGACGCGCCGGAACGGCTCGCGTCCGCGGGACCGCGACACGAGATTGGCGCGCTCGGCCATCTGGTGCTGGAGCCGGCGGATGTAGGCGTTCTGCGGTGACAGCTCGACCGCCTCCGACGATCGGAGCACGACGTCGATGGCGTCCTCGGTCTCGCGCAGCGCGGCCTCGCGCGGGTCGATCTCGAGCGCGAAGATCGAGGTCAGGCTCGACTGCATCTGCGGGATGGTGTTGCTCTTGAGGACGTAGATCGGCATCGCCCGCTCCTCCGCCTCGCGGAGCAGCGGCGTCTTCTGCTTGTACTCGTTCTTGAGCGTCATCACGACGTCCGCCTCGTCGACGTCGCGCGCGATGACCACCGGCAGCCCGAGGTCGCGGACCGCCTGCTCGAGGCGCTTGCGGCTGACACCCTGGGGCAGCACCCGCAGCGTCGGCAGCGGCGAACCGCCCGGCACCAGCACCGTCTCGCCGTGCTCACCCTCGGCCGCCCCCAGCGCCAGCCCATCGACCTCGTCCGCGGGCTCGAGGTCGTCGGCATTGACCGGTGCCGTCCCCTCCTCGGCCTTGTACGACTGCATCGCGCGAGAGGCCTGGTCGCGCCACGCCTTCTGGCGTTCGAGCTCGCGCTGCTCGCGGGCCCGCGCCTCGAGCGCGGTCGTCGTGCCGCTCCGCTCGAGCGGTCCGCGGTCGGCGATGTCGCCGGCGACGAATGGTTCCTCGCCCGGACGCGACGCGATCCGCTCGCCCGGCATCGTCCGCGGTCCGCTGCCGGCGGCTGAGCCGCGCGGCGATTCGCGACCCGGACCGCCGCGGGCCTGGCGCCAGCCACCCGATGCCCCCGGCCGGTAGCCCGATCGGAACGGGACCCGCTCAGCGTCGCGATAGCCGCCCGGGCGCGCGCCCTCGCCCCGCCAGCCCGGCTCCATCCGCCACGGCGAGCCGCTGCCGACGAGGCCCGCGAACCGTTCGGCGCCGAGCTGTTCGCGGGGAGACGGCCGCGGCCGGCCCTGCGAGCGGTGGACGCCCTCCTCGTCGCGCCAGCGCAGCTCCGGCGCCACCGCGTCGCCACGCAACAGGGCGTCGACGGTCTCCGCCACGTCGCTGTGGACCGCGACCCGCTCGCGATCCTGGATCTCCACGATGACGTCGAAGGTCGGCGGCGCCTTGCGCTCGAGCACGCTCTTCTGGGTCCGCCGCCGGCGCGCCTCCTCGTCGCCGAGGGTCACGCTCTGGATGCCGCCGATGAGATCGGACAGCGTCGGGTTGAGCATCAGGTTGTCGAGGTTGTTGCCGTGAGCGGTGCCGATGAGCTGGACGCCGCGTTCGGCGATCGTCCGTGCGGCCGCCGCCTCGAGCTCCGTGCCGATCTCGTCGATGACGATGACCTGGGGCATGTGGTTCTCGACCGCCTCGATCATCACCTCGTGCTGCATCGACGGCGTGCGCACCTGCATCCGGCGCGCCTTGCCGATGGCCGGATGGGCGATGTCGCCGTCGCCGGCGATCTCGTTGGAGGTGTCGACCACCACGACCCGCTTGCCCATGTCGTCGGCGAGCACCCGGGCGGCCTCGCGCAGCATCGTGGTCTTGCCGATGCCGGGCCGGCCCATGATCAGGATCGACTTCCCGGTCTCGACGAAGTCCGCGATGATCTCGATCGTCCCGTAGACGGCGCGGCCGACCCGGCAGGTCAGGCCCACGACCTTGCCGTTGCGGTTGCGGATCGCGCTGATGCGGTGGAGCGTGCGCTCGATGCCGGCCCGGTTGTCGTCGCCGAACGAGCCGATGTGGTCGACCACGAAGGCGATATCCGACTCGTCGATCTCGCGATCGAGCAGGCTGACCTCGGAGTCGGGAAAGCGGCCCTCGGGCCGGCGACCGAGGTCCATCACGACCTCGATCAGCTGCTCGCGATCCGGCAGCGCGTGGACCGCATCGACGATCTCCGGCGGCAGCGATGACAGCATCGCGTCCAGATCGTCGATGGTCTCTCGCTGGCGGTCCTCGGATCCCACGCAGACCTCCGAATGCAACGACTAGCGGACGGCCGGCACGAGCGCCGGCTCCGCGACCCGGACGAGGGTCTCCTTCATGAGCAGCGTGACGCTCGCGATCGATCCGAAGGATGCGTCCTCCAGGCGCCGGTCGATCGGTCCTTCATAGGTTCGCACGGGCGCGATGACGCCGTGATCGTGTCGATGCTCGCCGCCCTTCGTGGTGCGTGCCTCGATGATGCCGAGCCCGAAGCCGATGAGCGCGGTCGGATCGGCCTCGGGCCTTGCGACGACCTTCAAGTAGTGCGGCTGGTCCTCCTTCGCGACGCCGACCTGGAGGAACCCATCGAGCTCGGTCCCGTCCTTGCCGCCGTCGGCCGACGCCTGCACGTAGGCCTCGATGTCGGCGAACCGCAGGATCGGCGCAAGGCTCGATCGTGGCACGCGCGAATGGTTGCCCTGGCGCTCCCAGTCCGGCAGCCGGAACGCCTCGAGCCGGGCGACCGGACCGGGCGTCGCGGCGAGGTACAGGCGGCTCATGGCGAGAGCGTCGAGCGGCTCGGCTGGCCGGATGCGGGCGTCCCTGGCGGCCTTGTCGGTCCACGGCTTGGGCAGCTCCTCGGCGGGCCGGAACATGATGCGCTCCTCGCCGTAGCGCATGAAGCCCGCCTGCATCATCAGCTCGACGTTGCCGTCCACGTCGGCGCACGCGACGTGGAAGCGCGCCGCCCCGCGCCGCGCACCCTCGCGCAGCAGCTGGTTGACGAGCCGGTAGCGGATGTCGCCGGCGTCGGCCATCCCGACGGCATCGAGCTCGACGATCGTCCACTCGTCGCGGGTCGACTCGCGCTCGACACGGATCAGGCCGGAGATCCGACCGCCCTCCTCGTACACGTACATCAGGTCGTTGGGGCGGAAGGCGCCGAGCGGCAGCCGGAACAGGCTGAAGACGCCGATCGGCGGGCCGCTCACCGGCAGGCCGAGCGAGCGGGTAGATGCGTCGTCCGACTGACACAGGCGCGACAGCTCGCCGAGGGCGGCCAGGTCCGTCAGCCGGGCGGGCCGGACCTTGCCCTGCTTGCGCGGGGCCCGCGCCGTGGTCATCGCGCCTGTGCCCGGCGCGTCGGGTGGCGCCGCCGACCAGAGCCCTCGCCGGGGTCGTCGTGCTCCGCGGCCATCGTGGCGACGAGCCGGTGGAAGCGCGTTTCGCCAGCGAGCTCCGGATGGAACGACGTGGCGAGCACGTTCCGCTCGCGGACCGCGACGACGCGCCCGTCGTCGAGCCGGGCGAGGACATCGACGTCGGGGCCGGTCCGCTCGATGACGGGCGCGCGGATGAACACCGCGTGGACCGGCGTCGAACCGAGGACGTCGACGTCGAGGTCTGCCTCGAACGAGTCGAGCTGGCGGCCGAAGGCATTGCGCTCGACCCGCACGTCGAGGAGCGGCAGGATCGGCTCCTCGTCGCCGGCGATGTCGCGCGCCAGGACGATCATCCCGGCGCACGTGCCGAAGATCGGCGCGCCCGACGCCGCCAGGTCGAGGATCGGCCGGTGCAGCCCCCAACGCTCGATGAGCTGGCGCATCGTCGTGCTCTCGCCACCGGGGAGGATCAGGCCGCTGACCCCGTCGAGGTCGGCCGGCTCGCGCACGCGAACACCCTCGACGCCGATGGCATCCAGGGTGTCGAGATGCTCGCGGAAGGCCCCTTGCAGGGCCAGGACGCCGATCTTCATGAATTGGTGTCCCGACGGTCTACTGGCACACGCTCTCCGAACACTGAGGCGACGCTCCGCTAGCCATCAGTGTGAGGACTACCAGCCGCGGACGGCGAGGCGCTCCTGCTCCGGGATCTCCTCGAGGGCGATGCCGCGCATCGGCGCACCGAGGCCCTTCGACACCTCCGCGATCTTCTTCGCGTCGTCGAAGAAGGTCGTCGCCTGGACGATCGCGTTCGCCATCCGGGCGGGGTCCTCGCTCTTGAAGATGCCCGAGCCGACGAACACCCCCTCCGCGCCGAGCTGCATCACGAGCGCCGCGTCCGACGGCGTCGAGATGCCCCCCGCGACGAAATTGACGACCGGCAGCCTGCCCTGCTCGGCGACGTCCTTCACCAGCTCGTACGGCGCCTGGAGCTCCTTCGCCGCCACGAACCGCTCGTCCTCGCGAGCGTTCTGCAGCCGGCGGATCTCGCTGTTGACGTCGCGCAGCTGGCGGACCGCCTCGACGATGTTGCCGGTCCCGGCCTCACCCTTGGTCCGCATCATCGCGGCGCCCTCGTTGATCCGGCGGAGGGCCTCGCCGAGGTTGCGGCAGCCGCACACGAACGGGACCTTGAAGGCGTGCTTGTCGATGTGGTTGCTCTCGTCGGCCGGGGTCAGGACCTCGGACTCGTCGATGTAGTCGACGCCGAGCGCCTCCAGGACCTGCGCCTCCACGAAGTGGCCGATCCGGGCCTTGGCCATGACCGGGATCGTCACGGCGTCCATGATCCCGGTGATCATCTCCGGGTCGGACATGCGGGCGACGCCGCCGGCCTTGCGGATGTCGGCCGGGACGCGCTCGAGCGCCATCACCGCGACGGCGCCGGCATCCTCGGCGATCTTGGCCTGGTCGGGGGTGACGACGTCCATGATGACGCCGCCCTTGAGCATCTGGGCGAGGCCCTTCTTGGTCGCCCAGGTGGAGGTTTCGACGGTCATGTGGCTGTGGTTCCTCAGGTGCACGAGTCGCGCGACGGGGCGTATCCGGTGCGTCGCGCGCGGTCCGGATTATGGCACGGGGCCTCGTCCGGCCCAAGCGTCGGCGGGGTTCGGCCCGCGCTGCGGCCACTGGACTGCGATGGACCGGCCCGCGGTGCGTGCTTGTCAGACTGCAGAACGGCGCCGAAGGCCACCGACCTTGTCCCTTGCCGCCCGGACGTGCGTGCCAAGCACGGATCCGGGTCGAGGACCCGCCCGACACCACTCCGACCCGCTATCTGCAGTCCAGGAAGCACGCACACCAGACGTTCGTGCGCCGAAACGTGTCTGTGAGTCAGCAGGAGCGGCTCGAGGGCGGTCCCGAGCCCTCCATCACCCGGCCTCGGGCCGGTTCTGTGGACTGTCAGCCACCGATCGTGCGGGAGCGGATTTCCACCGGGCCGCTTCGAGGCCACGGCGCTGACTGCGAGTCACAGTCCGGGATAGAAGGCGCCTGACGTCGGGTCAGCCGTCCTCGAACGTGTACCGCGTCATGTCCTTCGGGAACGTCGTCCAGGCGAATGCCTTGCTCGGGTGCAGCTCCCACAGGCCGCCCTGCGTCCAGTGCTCGGCCGACGCCTCGTACGCCGGCTTGTACTTCGCGTAGCCCGCCAGGATGCGGTCGGCGATCGACGCCTCCGGCGCGGTCAGCTCGACGGCCGAGCCCTCGACGATGACCACCTCGGCGTCGTTCACCCCGGAGCCGGTCCCCTCGACGTGGATCGCCATCTTCGGATTGGCGCGCAGGTTGCGCTGCCAGCGGGTCGGGCCGCCCTCGACATACCAGTGCCCGTCGACCCACGCGCCCCAGATCGGGATGAGATGCGGCGCACCATCGGCGGCGGCGGTGGCCAGCCAGTAGATCTCGGCCCGCTCGAGCCGCTCGACCGCCCACGACCAGGGCAGGACGCCCTTGGTCGAGCGCGGGATGCCGTACCCCGGCACGTGCGGTCGATCGACCCGAGGTTCGCTCACAGTCCTCGCACGCTAGCGGGACACGGTCCGCACGACGCCCGACATCAGCTTGGTCGCCCGGCGCGCCGCTGTCGGCGAGAGCCGCGATACTGCCTCGACCAGCTCGAGCACGTCGTCGTCATCGAGCCCGCCCAGCAGGTCGAAGAGCCGCAGGACCGTCGAATCGGGCACCCGGTCGAGGAGCTGCAGGGCGCGCTCGAGCTCGCGCGGCTCGAGCTGTGGCACGAGGCCGACCGCCCGGTCGAAGAGCCGTACGAAGACCACGAACGACGACAGCCACTCCGCGAGCGCCGTCAGCTCGGCGTCGTCGGGTTCCGCCCTCGCGGCGTCGGCCGCCTCCTGCGCCTTGGCCTCGAGGACGGCGACGATCGGGTCGCCCTCGCGGCTCTTGCGCTCGGCGATGACCCGCCCGAACCACTGCCAGTGATCGTTGACCGCGAGGAACGCGGTCCCCGCCGGTCCGCGTCGCCCGACGCGCCGTGGCTCCGGCACGCGCTGGACGATGCCCCAGTTCTCCGCCTCCGCCAGCGCCAGGCTGGCCGCCCGGTGGGACAGCCCGAGCGCCTCGCGGACCTCGCGCTCGGTCAGCGGCTCCTGGCGAGCCATCAGATAGGCCTGCACCCGAGCGATGGCGGGGGTGACGCCCCAGGAGGCGCCCATCTCGCCCCATGCCTCGGCGAGGTCCAGCCGGATCGACTCAGCGGTCGTCAGACCGCGTCTCGACCCACTCCCGCTCGATTCATGCGACTTGACAGTAGCGAGTTGTTCGGTCATAACTTGCTATCGAATGGTAGCACGAGAGACACCACGCATGAAGGCCGCCATCGTCGGCGGATCCGGTCTGGTCGGTCGCGCCCTGGCGCGATCGCTGCTCGATGATGGTGCCGAGGTGGTCATCCTCTCACGGGACGCCCGCAAGGCCCGACGCCGCGTCCCGCGGGGCAGCCGGCTCGCCGACTGGTCGACCGATGACATCGTGGGCCTCGCGTCATCGCTCGACGGCGTCGACTCTGTCGTGTGCGTGGCCGGCGCGCGGGTCGCCCCGTGGCCGTGGACCCGTCGCCGCAAGGCGGTCATCGCATCGAGCCGGGTCGACGCCGTACGCGCGATCGTCGGTGCCATCGAGCGACTCCCGGTAGACCGGCGGCCCGCCAGCCTCGTGGTGGTGACCGGCATCGACGCGTATCCGGAGTCGACCGATCCGGACGGGCCGCCGGTGACCGAGGCCACGCCGATGGGCGACGAGTTCCTCGCGCGCGTGTCGACGGCCGTCGAGGACGAGGCCGTGCGCGCGGAGTCGCTCGGCGTCCGGGTGGTCCGGCTTCGCCAGGGCCACGTCCTGGCCCGCGATGCCGACCTCGTCTGGTACCTCGCGCTGCCCGTGCGGCTGTTCCTCGGTGGACGTATCGGGAGCGGCCGCCAGTGGCTGAGCTGGGTCCACATCGATGACGCCGCCGCGCTGTTCCGGCTCGCGATGACGCGCGCCGACGTCGATGGCGTCCTGAACGTCACCAGCCCGGGCGCGTGCCGCCAGGCCGACTTCGTGCGAACGATGGCCCGCGTCCTCCACCGGCCGAGTCGCTTCGCCGTGCCGGCCCGGCTCGTCAGGCTGGTCCTCGGCGAGCAGGCCGTCCTGCTGCTCGGGTCGCGGCGCGTGGCGCCCGCCCGGGCGCACGAGCTCGGCTTCGAGTTCCGCTACCCCTCGATGGACGCCGCGCTCGGCGACGTCCTCGGCTAGACGATCGACCGGTCAGACCGCGCCGCCGGCGGAGAGCACGGCGTCGACCGCCGCGAACAGCGGATGGGCCGGATCGACCTCGGTCTCGCACGACGCGATGCGTTCCAGCCCGCCCGGTGCCCCGAACTCGTAGATCCGCTCCTGCCCGTCGAAGTTGACCGGGCACTCCCCAATGAACGGCCGGGCCCGGAGGCCTGCGAAGTCCGTCGTACGGATCGCCGCGTCGAGTGTGGCCAGGGCCTCCGGCGGCACCTGCCCGAGCTCGACGACCTCGGGCGCCGTCTGGTGCAGGCGACCGTCGCGCTCGATCACGAGCGTCGAGCCACACGGCCCGTCAGGGCACTCACCGCCGCGGGTCGTGACCGTCACGAGCGGCCCGGTCGACGGCAGCAGCGAGGCGAGCGCCGCGGGCGAGCACGCGACGACGGCGAGGGCGATGGCGGCGAGCGCGAGGGCCAGCGAGCGCACAGGTGCCCGACGGCGCCGGTCCGTGTGCGGTTCCCCGACCTATCATCGGCGTCATGCCCGTCCTCCGGAGCCGGCTCGACCCTGCCGCCGCGGAGACGCGCGCGAACCACGACGCGATGGTCGCGCTGGTCGACGACCTGCGCCGACGACAGGCCGAGCTCGCCGACCGTGGCGCCGGCGGGGACGACCGGTCGATCGAGCGCCACCGCGAGCGGGGCAAGCTGCCGGTCCGCGAACGCATCGACCACCTCGTCGACCCGGGCTCGCCGTTCCTCGAGCTGAGCCCGCTCGCGGCCGGCGGTCTGTACGACGACGATGCTCCGGGCGCGGGCATCGTGACCGGCATCGGCAGTGTCGAGGGCACGACGTGCGTCATCGTCGCCAACGACGCGACCGTCAAGGGCGGCACGTACTACCCGATGACGGTCAAGAAGCACCTTCGCGCCCAGGAGATCGCGCTCGAGAACCGGCTGCCGTGCATCTATCTCGTGGACAGCGGCGGCGCGTTCCTGCCGCTGCAGGCCGACGTCTTCCCGGACCGCGATCACTTCGGGCGGATCTTCTACAACCAGGCGCGCATGTCGGCCGCGGCGATCCCGCAGGTCGCGCTGGTGATGGGCTCGTGCACGGCCGGTGGCGCGTACGTGCCGGCGATGAGCGACGAGACCGTCATCGTCAAGGGCACCGGGACGATCTTCCTCGGCGGACCGCCGCTGGTGAAGGCGGCGACCGGCGAGGACGTGACCGCCGAGGAGCTCGGCGGCGCCGAGGTCCACACGCGCCGCTCGGGGGTCGCCGACCACGAGGCGCTCGACGACGAGCACGCGCTGGCGCTCGGCCGCTCCATCGTCGCCAACCTCAGCCGCCGACCACCGCCGCCGCCGTGGGACCGCCGCCAGCCGGAGTCACCCGGTGTCGACCCGGCCGGGCTGTACGGCGCCGTGTCGGCCGACCCGCGCCGCCCGGTGGCGGTCCGCGAGATCGTCGCGCGCCTCGTGGACGGCTCGCGGTTCCACGAGTTCAAGCCGCTGTACGGCGAGACGCTCGTGACCGGCTTCGCGCACATCGACGGCTATCCGGTGGGCATCCTCGCCAACGACGGGATCCTGTTCAGCCAGTCGGCGCTCAAGGGCGCCCACTTCATCGAGCTCGCATGCCAGCGCCGGATCCCGCTGGTCTTCCTCCAGAACATCACCGGCTTCATGGTGGGGCGCGAGTACGAGGAGGCCGGCATCGCCAAGGACGGCGCGAAGCTGGTCACCGCGGTGGCGTCTGCGGAGGTTCCCAAGTTCACGGTCCTGATCGGCGGGTCGTTCGGCGCCGGCAACTACGCGATGGCCGGGCGCGCCTACCAGCCGCGCTTCCTGTGGTCGTGGCCGAACAGCCGCATCTCGGTGATGGGCGGCCAGCAGGCGGCTCGCGTCCTCTCGACGGTCCGCGGCGAGTTCGCGGACGACGCCGAGCGCGACGCCTTCGAGGCGCCGATCCTCGAGACCTACGAGCGCGAGGGCTCGCCGTACTTCGCGACCGCGCGGCTGTGGGACGACGGGGTCGTCGACCCCATCGATACGCGACGGATCCTGAGCCTCGGTCTGGAGGCGGCGCTCCACGCGCCGATCCCCGAGACGAGGTTCGGCGTGTTCCGGATGTGACCGGCTGACCAGGAGGAGGGACCGATGCCGACGTTCTACAGCGAGGTCGGGACGGCCCGGATCCGCGAGATCGTCGCGGACGTGTCGACGCTGATCTGGATCGTGTTCTGGATCATCGTCGGGCTGAGGATCCAGGACGTGATCTCCGGCTATGCCAGCGTGGGTCGGACGCTGCGGGACGGCGGGACCAGCATCCAGGGAGCCGGCACCCAGATCGGCGACGTGCTGGGCAACATCCCGCTCATCGGCGGTGGCGTCGATGCGCTGACGACGGGCGCGTTCGGCACCGCCGGCGCCCCGTTCGTCGAGGCCGGCGGGCAGATCGAATCGTTGCTGCTCCTGATCGCCCGACTCCTCGCGATCCTCGTCGTCGCCGTCTTCGTGCTGCCGTGGCTATTCAAGTACCTGCCGTGGCGCACCGCACGCGTGGGCACGCTTCGAGCCGCGCACAAGGTCATCCGCCGCGGGGGCGTCGATGCCGCGTCGCCGGCCATGCAGCAGCTGTTGGCGACCCGGGCCATCAACCGGCTCCCCTACGACGACCTGCTCGAGCACACCACGGATCCGATCGGCGACTACGCGGCCGGCCGCTACGAGCGTCTGGCCAGGGCCGAGCTGGCGAGCGTCGGGCTGCGCTGAGGCGGCTGGTCCCGTGACCCGGTAGCATCGGGGCATGCCCAAGGTCGCGCAGTTCTCGATCGCCCCCGTCCGCAGCCTCGGTCTGCAGCATCCGACCGAGATCGACGTCACGGAGGTCGGCGTCGTCGAGGACCGCCGGTTCTTTCTGACGAACGACGCCAACCGCCTCATCGACCAGCTGATCGTCTTCAAGCTCGTCCAGGTCGCATCGCGGACCGACCCGGATGCGACCACGCTGTGGCTGCGCTTCCCGGACGGGACCGTCGTCGACGGCGAGGTCGAGAAGGGTGACGCGGTCGAGACGCCGATCCACGGGCGGACCGGCGTCGGTCATGTCGTGATCGGACCGTGGGCCGAGGCCCTCAGCGACTTCGTCGGCAGCCCGATCCGCCTGATCCGCTGCGATCGGCCGGGCGGGACCAGGCGTGGCAACCCGACCAGCATCATCTCGGATGGGTCGCTCCGCGAGCTCGCGGCGCATGCCGGGGTGGAGTCGGTCGACGGTCGTCGGTTCCGCATGCTGATCAACCTGGAGGGTGCGGCGCCGCACGAGGAGGACACGTGGATCGACCGCCGGATCGGGCTCGGTGACGCGATCCTGCGTGTCACCAAGCAGGATGCCCGCTGCGCGATGACGACGCACGACCCGGACACCGGCGAGCCCGACCTCGACACGCTCCGGACGATCATCTCGTATCGCGGATTGCGCGACGGCAAGCACGCCGACCTGGGCGTCCTGGCCGACGTCGTCGAGCCCGGGCGGATCCGGGTGGGCGACGAGGTGCGGCTGCTCGACTAGTCGGTGATCGGGCGGGAAACGAGCCGTCGGACCAGGAGGAGCCACAGGACGACGGCCAGCGCGACGAGCGGCGCGAACCGCAGGCCGCCGAGCACGCTCAGCCGGATGGTGGTCCCCACCGCAGCACCGACTCCGCCATCGGTCTCGAACAGGGCGGCCAGTGGCACCACCGTGATCAGCATCGAGGCGATCGCGGCGAGCGGCGCGCCGATCCCGAGCGCTACGCCGGCGATGAGCGCGTCGATCCGGGAGCCGACGGCCGCCGGCGCCAGGCCGGCACCGAGCAGCGCCAGGCCGGGCCAGGTCAACGCCGCGACCGCGAGGAGGTGCCGAGGTTCGAGCTCGGTCGGGACACCGGGTGTCGTCACCGCGGCGAGCGGGACGAGCGGCCAGAGAAGGAGCCCCGCCCAGAAGGCTCCGCGGCGGCTGGACCGGATCGACGCGGCGCGTTGGCCGGTCGGATCCGGACGCCAGTTCGGAGACCACGGGTTCGCGGGGCCCATGGGAGAAATGTACCCGGCCGTCGTGGTACTTCGGTGTCCGGCCGCACCGGAGTTCTTGCGCGCTCCCGCGCGACGTCCCGCTGGGTACCATGCGCCGGTGAGCCCGGCCCTGCGTCTCGAGCGGTCCGGGCCGGACGACGTCGTCGCGCGGGTGACGCTGGCCCGGCCCGAGGTGCACAACGCGTTCGACGCCTCGCTCATCGCCGAGCTGCGAACGACGTTCGCGGCGCTCGCGCGCGAGGCACCCACCGAGCTCCGGGCCGTCGTTCTGGCCGGCGACGGTCCGTCGTTCTGCGCCGGCGCGGACGTCGCCTGGATGCGCGCAGCGATGGCGCTCGACGTCGAGGGCAACGAGCAGGATGCGATGGCCATGGCCGACATGTTCGAGGCCATCGACACGTGCCCGGTCCCCGTCATCGCGCGGGTCCAGGGCGCGGCCCTCGGCGGCGGCATGGGCCTGTGCGCGGTGGCGGACCTGGTGATCTCGGAGAGTGGCGCACGGTTCGGGTTCACCGAGACCCGCCTCGGGATCCTGCCGGCCGTCATCGCCCCGTTCGTCGTGGCCAAGATCGGCGAGACCCATGCCCGGGCGCTGTTCCCGGGTGGCCGGCGATTCGAGGCGGTCCGGGCCCAGCGGATCGGCCTGGTCCACGAGGTCGTCGAAGGCGAGGCCGCCCTCGATGCGGCGGTGGACGCCGCGATCGGCGACGTCCTGTCCTCGGGCCCGACGGCGGTTCGGGCGGCCAAGGCCATCGTCCGCGAGGTCCGAGGTCTGGGCCACGGCTCGGCGAAGTGGCACACCGCGCGCGTGATCGCGCGCCAGCGCGTCGGCGACGAGGCCCGGGAAGGGTTTGCCGCGTTCGACGCGAAGCGATCGCCGGCATGGACGCCACCGAGCGATGACGATTGAGCGGTTCGGCGCCCGCGGCAGCGGCTGACGCACCGGTGGCACGCTTGGGCTAGTCGCTCGACGTGTCGTATGCGACACTCGCGACGAAATGGCCGAGGAACTGAGTCCGAGCGAGGTCGCACGCCGGCTGGGGACGTCCACGAGGTCCGTCCAGCGGTGGATCGCCAGTGGGCGGCTGCCTGCACGCCGTGTTGGTGGCCGTTGGCGTGTCGCGTTTGACGCGATTGACGCGTCACACCACGAACCACGACCAACGGAGCGGCCCGGCGCCATCCGGACGCTGTTCATCGCGAACCGCGGCGAGATCGCTCGACGCATCGAGCGCACGTGCGAGCGCCTCGGCATCCGCTCGGTCGCCCCCGCGACCACCGGTCCGGCGGCGATCGACCTGCTGGACGGACCGGCCGTGATCGAGGCCGCCCGCCAGGCTGGAGCAGACGCGGTCCACCCGGGATTCGGCTTCCTCGCGGAGAACGCCGGGTTCGCCGAGGCGGTGATCGAGGCCGGTCTGCTGTGGGTCGGGCCGCCCCCCGGAGCGATCGGGTCGATGGGCGACAAGGGGCAGGCCCGCCGGCTCGCCAAGGAGCTGAGGATCCCGGTGCCGGAGGGCTACGACGACCCGGATCAGTCCGACGCCGCCCTCATCGCAGCCGCCGAGGGGATCGGCGTGCCACTGCTGGTCAAACCCGCCGCCGGCGGCGGCGGCAAGGGGATGCGGACGGTCCGCGACCTCGATCGACTGCGGACCGACCTGGCCACCGCCCGCCGTGAGGCCGCGGGCGCGTTCGGCGACGATCGGCTGATCCTCGAGCGCCTGGTCGAGGGCGCGCGACACGTCGAGATCCAGGTCCTGTTCGACCGCCATGGCGATGGCGTCCACCTCGGGGAACGCGACTGCTCGATCCAGCGACGCCACCAGAAGGTGTTCGAGGAGGCCGGCTCACCGGCGGTCGACCCCGCGCTGCGCGAGCGCATGGGCGAGGCCGCCCTGCGGCTGGCTCGTGCCGTCGGCTACGAGAGCGCCGGCACCTGCGAGTTCCTGCTCGACGATCGCGGCGCGTTCACGTTCCTCGAGATGAACACGCGCCTCCAGGTCGAGCATCCCGTGACCGAGCTCGTGACCGGGCGCGACCTCGTGGCGGACCAGCTCCGCATCGCGGCCGGCGAGCCGCTGGGGTTCTCGCAGGAGGACGTTCGTCATGACGGCCACGCCATCGAGGTCCGTCTCTACGCGGAGGATGCGGAGCACGGCTTCCTCCCTGCGACCGGCGACGTCCTCCGGCTGCGCTGGCCATCCGGCGAGGGCGTCCGGGTCGACGCCGGGGTCGTCGAGGGCGACGAGGTCGGCGGCCGATTCGATCCGATGCTCGCCAAGATCGTGGCCCACGGTCAGGACCGCGACGAGGCGCTCGACCGGCTGACGCACGCCCTCGAACAGACCGTCGTCCTCGGGCTGACGACGAACCTGCGCTTCCTTCGCTGGCTGGTCCGGGAGCCGGCTGTACGCGATGGGGCCGCGCGGACCGACACGCTGGACCGGATCTGGCCGCCGGACGACTGGGAGCGTCGAGCGCGAATCCCCGACGCCGCCTGGGTGGCGGCAGCCCGCACCCTGCTCGCGGACCGACCCGTGGGTGACGGATTCCGGCTCAACGCGGCCCCCACCGTCCGGCTCAGCGCCGAGGACGAGGTCCGCACGGTCCGCCTCACGCCTGCCAGCGCGACGACCCGGGCGGCGCAGGTCCGCGACGGCGAGACGGTCCATCTCGACCTGGCCGGTCGGAGCGTCAGCTTCCGGGTCGCACCACCGCCCGACGTCGACCGCGCCGCGAGCGCGGCGGCGGCCGCCCACGGCACCGGACCCATGGAGCTCGTCGCGCCGATGCCGGGCGTGATCCTGGCCATCGGGGCGCCGGTCGGGACCGACGTCGCCGCCGGCGACGCCGTCGTGACCCTCGAGGCGATGAAGATGGAGCACGCGGTGACCGCGACGCGCGCGGGGACCGTCGTCGACCTCGTCGTGCGCGCCGGGGAGCAGGTCGTGCGCGGTCAGCGGCTGGCGATCGTCGAGCCGCGCTGAGAGCGACGCGCTACGCTTCGCCCATGACCGACTCGTCGCCCGCCGGGGCACCGCTGCCGCAGACCCGGGCGGAGCTGCTGGCGCTCCACCGCGAGACTCGCGCACGACGGAATGCCGCTCCGTGGGGCAGCAAGGAGCACGTCGAGGCGGTCGACCTGATCGGTCGGATCGAGATCGAGATCGCCCGCATCGAGCGGGCGATGGACCCGCCGCTCGTCTGACGAGCCATCGATGACGCCGACCGACGGGCGTCGCGTCCGGATCTACGAGGTCGGGCCGCGAGACGGCCTCCAGAACGAGCCGGTCGAGGTGTCGACCGACGACAAGCTCCGCTACATCGAGCTGCTCGTCGACGCCGGGCTGCGCGACATCGAGGCGACCTCGTTCGTGTCGCCCCGGGCGATCCCACAGCTCGCCGACGCGGAGGCGCTGGTCGCCCGGCTCCCGCGCCAGCCCGGCGTGCGCTACCCCGTCCTCGTCCCGAACGAGCGTGGCCTCGGCCGTGCCGAGGCGGCCGGCGTCGACGCCATCGCCGTGTTCACCGCCGCCACCGACGCGTTCACGACGCACAACATCGGCATGACCGTGGAGGCGTCGCTGGCGGCGTTCGCACCCGTTCTCGACCGCGCCGGGCAGCTCGGCTGGTGGCGTCGCGCGTACGTGTCGACCGCGTTCGGCTGCCCGTACACGGGGCGCGTCGATCCGCTCGATGCCGTCGGCGTGGCACGCCGCCTCGCCGACCTGGGTGCGGACGAGGTCTGCTTCGGCGACACGATCGGCGTCGGCGTCCCGGACCAGGTCGCCGAGATCGTCGCGCTGGCCGAGGACGGCGGCATCGCCGTCGAGCGACAGGCGTACCACTTCCACGACACGCGCGGGACCGCGCTGGCCAATGTCGCGATGGGCCTGGCCGCCGGGGTCCGGACCTTCGATTCGGCGACCGGGGGCACGGGTGGCTGCCCCTACGCGCCGGGCGCCGCCGGCAACCTCGCGACCGAGGACCTCGTGTACCTGCTCGACGCATCCGGCTACGAGCACGGCGTCTCGCTCGACGGCGTGCTGGCGGCCGCACGCTTCATCGCCGATGCCCTGGGCACGCCGCTCGCGACGAAGGTCGGCCAGGCCGGCGGCTGGGATGCGACCACCGGCGCCGCACGGGGTCGCGAGCCAGGCTGACCTGCGTTTGCTCGCGTTCTTGTTATCCTCCCGCAACCATGGACGGCGTCGTTCTCGTTCTGAACCAGAACTACGAGCCGCTCAACGTCTGCAATCTGCCGAGGGCCTTTCGTCTCCTGTTCGGTGAGAAGGCCGAGGTGATCGAGTACGACCACCAGATGATTCGGACGCCGCGGACGGAATTCCGCGCGCCGTCGGTCATCCGGCTCCAGCACCTCATCAAGCGGCCGCGGCCGCGCGTGAAGCTGTCGCGCCGCGAGGTCTTCACGCGCGATCGACATACCTGCCAGTACTGCGGCCGCCAGACCCACGACCTGACGCTCGACCACGTCGTGCCGCGCCACCGGGGCGGCAGCCACACCTGGGAGAACCTGGTCACCGCGTGCAAGCCGTGCAATCACCGCAAGGGCGGCAAGCTGCTCGACGAGGCGCGCCTCCGACTCCATCGCGAGCCGTTCGAGCCGCGCAGCGATATCTACTCGCTGTTCACGCCGTATCTCGTGGACGAGCGGAACGACGCGTGGCGGACCTACCTGTTCCTGGGCAAGAACTGACGCCCGACGCGGGACCCGCCCCCATCGACCCGGCACCGGCGATCCCCGCGGCCGTCCACGACCTGCTCGGGACGCTGTGGTCGGCGGGGCATGCCGCGTACATCGTGGGCGGGTCGCTGCGCGACACGCTGCGCGGCCGCGACCCGGCCGACTGGGACCTCGCCACATCGGCCCTCCCGGAGGTGACGCAGGCGCTCCTCCCCGGCTCGGTCTACGAGAACGCCTTCGGGACGGTCGCGGTCCGGACCGATGACCCGGCCGTCGGCGAGGTCGAGATCACGACGTTCCGCTCCGACCACGACTACGCCGACCACCGCCGGCCGCACCGGGTCGAGTTCACCGATTCGATCGACCTCGACCTGGCCCGGCGTGACTTCACGGTCAACGCCATCGCATGGGGTGCCGAGCCCGGGGCCCGGCCGGCGATCGTCGATCCCCATCGCGGCCTCGACGACCTTGCTGCCGCGACGCTCCGCGCGGTGGGCGACCCGCCGACCCGGTTCGAGGAGGACGCGCTCAGGATGGTCCGCGCGGTGCGCCTCGCGGCAACGCTCGAGTTCACGATCGAGCCGGTGACGCGGACGGCCATCGAGGTGCATGCCGAGGTCGTCAGGCACCTGTCCGGCGAGCGGATCGCCGAGGAGTTGCGCCGGCTGTTGGCGGCCCCTCGACCGTCGGTCGGGCTTCGCCTGGCGGCCGACACCGGCCTCCTGGCGAACCTCGCGCCGGAGTTGGACGCCCAGCGCGGCGTGCCCCAGAACAAGGTCCCGGGCGAGGACCTGTGGGATCACGTGCTGCGCTCGGTCGACGGAGCGGTCGTCGACCCGCCGCACATCCGGCTGGCGGCGCTGCTCCACGACATCGGCAAGCCCGCGACGATGGCCGACGGCCGGTTCGTCGGCCATGAGACCGCCGGGGCCGAGATGGCGAGCGACCTGCTCGAGCGCTGGCGCTGGCCGACGGCGGAGCGCGACCGTGTGGTCCTGCTGATCCGCCAGCACATGTTCGGGTACGTCCCGACGTGGTCGGACACCGCCGTTCGGCGCTTCATCGTGAAGGTCGGCCGCGATGCGCTCGACGACCTGTTCCTCCTGCGCGAGGCGGACAATGCCGGGTCGGGCCGTGCCACTGATGCCGGCGGCCTGGCGGAGTTCCGGGCACGCGTCCGGTCCCAGGTCGAGTCGGGTGCGGCCCTGGACCTCGCGGGCCTCGCCGTCGACGGCACCGACCTCATGGCGGAGTTCGGGTGGGAACCGGGACCCATCGTCGGCTCGACGCTGCGGCGCCTGCTCGAACGGGTCATCGGCGACCCGACGCTCAATACGCGTGACCGACTGCTGGCGGTCGCCCGGTCGATGGCCGCCACGGACCCGGGATCGTGATCGAGCTGCTCCTGGAGGCCGAGCGGGCGCTGTCGTTCGGGCGCGTCGAGCGGGCGGAGGAGCTGTACCGGCAGGTGGCCGCCGCCGACCCGCACAACTCGATCGCGGTCGTCGGGCTGGCGCGCGTGGCGCTCGAACGGGCCGACGACCTCGGGGCGTACCGGCTCGCCCGCGACGCTCTGGCGATCGACCCCGAGAACGAGGCGGCGCTCCGACTGGCCCGGCGCCTCGAGGAGGTGCTGGCGACCCGCGGGGAGCCGGTGCCGGACCCGATGACGGCGGTGCCCGTGGCGCCGGCGGATCCGTCACCGGCCGAGACGCCTACGCCGGCCGAGACGTCCTCCCCGACCGAGACCGAGACCGAGACCGAGCGTCGGTCGATCCTCGACCGGCTCCGTCGCCGCTAAGGTTCGAGCCATGACGCGGATCCTCGTGACCGGCGGTGCCGGGTACGTCGGGGCGGTCTCGGTCGAGGCGTTCCTCGCGGCCGGCCACGACGTGGTCGTCCTCGATGACCTCTCGACCGGCCATCGCGCGGCCGTCCCGGAGGCCGCGCGACTCGTCGTCGGACACTACGGCGACGGCGACCACGTCCGGCAGCTGCTGCTCGACGAATCGGTCGAGGCGATCCTCCACTGCGCGGCGAGGTCGGTGGTGGGTGAGTCGCTCCAGGAGCCGGCGCGCTACTTCATCGACAACGTCGCTGGCGGCATCGCGTTGCTCGAGGCGGCACGCGAGGCGGGTGTCCACCGGTTCGTGTTGTCGTCGACCGCGGCGGTCTACGGCGTGCCGGACGCGACGCCCATCCCGGAGGACGCGCCGCTCCGCCCGATCAACCCGTACGGCGAGACCAAGCGCTCGCTCGAAGGGGCGCTCGACTGGTACGGGCGCGCCTACGGGCTCCGGGCGATCTCGCTGCGCTATTTCAACGTCGCCGGAGCGACCGACGCGATCGGCGAGGATCACGACCCGGAGACCCATCTCATCCCGGCGATCCTCGCCGCGGTCGAGGCGGGACGACCGATGACGATCTTCGGCGACGACTACCCGACCCGCGACGGGACGTGCATTCGCGACTACATCCATGTGGCCGACCTGGCCGATGCCCACCTGCGCGCCCTCGAAGCGACGGACGCCGCGAACGCGTGGACCCACGACGGCCTGCTCGCCTGCAATCTCGGCAACGGTGACGGGTCGTCGAACCTCGAGGTGATCGCCGCCGCCGAGGCGGTCGTGGGCGAGCGGATCGCATACGACGTCGGCCCGCGCCGGACCGGCGACCCGCCGGTGCTCGTCGCGACATCGGACGTGGCCGCGTCGGTGCTGGGGTGGCGACCGCGGCGACCGACACTCGACGTGATGGTCGGCTCGGCTTGGGCCTGGCGCCGGGCGAACCCGGGCGGCTACCCGGACTGACCCCGAGCGGCGATGAACGCGCCGATGCCATCGAGCACGCGCTCGAGCCCGAACTCGAAGTCGTCGACCGCGAACGCCTCGTTGTAGTTCTCGGCGTCTGGTGCGACGTCGAACCCGCCATCGGCGCTGACCCGAACGATCGTCGGGAAGTCGGCGCCGTCACCCATCTTCTCGGCGAGGATCAGCTCTCGTGCACGCCACCACTCGGTGTCGGACAGACCGGTGGCCGCCGGCGCCTGCGCCGCCTCCACGGCGACGCGCGCGGCACCGCCGACGTACATCGCCACGAGATCGACGGCCGCCACCATCTCGCGCCCGGACAGGCCCGACGCGTCGACGACGCGCAGGGTCGCGTCGAACACCCGGAGCTCGTTGGGGCCGAGCACGCCGCGGCCGCTGGCGATCTGGAAGATCCACGGATGGCGGTGGTACAGGTCCCAGTCGACGCGGGCCCTCGCCGTCAGGCCGGCGCGCCAGTCGACGGTCAACGGGGCGTTGGCGTCGTCGGAACCGTCGGTGGTCGCCGCGCGGATCCCCGCGACCTGCTCGCCGAACACCGTGTCGAGCATCAGCTCGAGAAGCTCCGCCTTCGATGGCACATACGTGTACAGCGACATCGTTCCGACGCCCTGGCGCTCCGCGACGCGACGCATCGACAGGCCGCCGAGGCCCTCCTCGTCCGCGAGCTCGATCGCGGTCGCCACGATGGTGGCCACGCTCGACGCGGGCTTCGGCCCACGCGTCGGGCGCGGGCCGTCGCCCCACAACAGGTCGAGGCTGCGTCGCGGGTCGCCGCGTCCGAGGTATTCGGGAGCCATGACGGGTCGGATGATGCCTGCTTGCGTATTCCGTAGGGTGTACGGTATCATGTCGGAAAACCCCGTACGTCGTATCGAGTAGGAGGTGGTCATGGGCGGACTCGATGGGCGCGCCGCCATCCGCGCCGTCGGCCTGATGAAGCGGTACCGGACGGCGACCGCGCTCGACGGCTTCGACCTCGAGGTCCCGGCGGGGTCGGTCTGCGGCCTGCTCGGTCCCAACGGCGCCGGCAAGACGACGGCCGTCCGGATCCTGGCGACGCTTGTCCGTCCGGACGGCGGCACGGCCGAAGTGGCTGGCCACGACGTCACCCGGTCGCCCGGCGAGGTCCGCCGGCGGATCGGCCTGGTCGGCCAGAGCGCCGCCCTCGACGAGTCGCTCAGCGGGCGCGAGAACCTGGTCATGTTCGGGCGTCTCTTCCACATCGGGACCGCCGCGGCGAGACGGCGGGCCGACGAGCTGCTGGAGCGCTTCGACCTTGAGGAGGCGGCCGATCGCCCCGTGAAGCGGTTCTCGGGCGGGATGCGGCGGCGGCTCGACCTCGCGGCGAGCCTCATCCTGGCGCCGGACGTCCTGTTCCTCGACGAGCCGACGACAGGTCTCGATCCGCGCGGGCGGAACGAGGTCTGGTCGGCCATCCGGGCGCTCGTCGGCGAGGGCTCGACCGTCCTGCTGACCACCCAGTACCTCGATGAAGCGGACCAGCTGGCCGACCGGATCAGCGTCGTCGACCACGGCCGGGTCATCGCCGCCGGGTCGCCGGACGAGCTCAAGGGGCGCATCGGCGGGGATCGGCTCGAGTGCGTCGTCCGCCACTCGGCGGACCTCACATCGGCCGCGGAGGTCCTCGCGCGCGTCGCCGGACATGAGCCGGACGTCGATCCCGACGGACGACGGGTCAGCGCTCCGGTCGACGAACGCCTGTCGTCGCTGTCGGCGCTTCTCCGGGATCTCGAGGCCCACGGGATCGATGCGGAGGACGTCGGCGTCCGGCGGCCCACGCTCGACGAGGTCTTCCTGCACCTCACCGGCCACGGCACCGAACCCGCGAGCGCGGAGGAGGAGGCGGCATGACGGCAAGCACGATCCGGTGGACCCTGGCGGACGCATGGACATTGACGCTTCGCGGGCTGCAGTTCTGGCGGCGCGAACCGATCCAGATCGTGGCCGGGCTCGGCTTCATGATCATGCTCGTCGTGCTGTTCGCGTTCCTCTTCGGGGGCGCGATGACGGTGCCCGGCGGCGGGCCCTACATCGAGTTCCTGATGCCCGGGATGTTCGTGATGACGATGGCGTTCGGGACCGGCGAGACCATGATCGCCGTGAGCCAGGACTCCGAGAAGGGCGTGACCGACCGGTTCCGCTCGATGCCGATGTCGTCGCTGGCGGTGCTCCTCGGCCGCGGCGCCTCGGACATGCTGTACGCCTCGCTCGGGCTGGCCGTCATGATCGCCTGCGGGCTCGTGCTCGGCTGGCGCTGGCATACCGGCCCCGCGGAGGTCGCGGCGGCGATCGGCCTGCTCCTGCTGCTCCGGTTCGCGGTGCTCTGGGCGGGTATGTGGATGGGCCTCGTCTTCACTGGCGCGGCGGCGCTGGCGATCGTCCAGACCGTGATGTTCCCGTTCACCATGGTCACCAACACGTTCGCCCCGACCGAGACGATGCCGGTCTGGCTGGGGACCCTCGCCGAGTGGAACCCGCTGTCGGCGACGGTCACCGCGACGCGCGAGCTGTTCGGCAACCCCGGTGTCGGCGGCGACTCGTTCGTGGCGACCTACGCGATCGAGCTGGCCGTCATCTGGCCCCTCGTGATCACCGCGATCTTCCTGCCGCTGGGGGTGCGCCGCTACCGACGGCTTGACCGTTGAATGGGTCGGGTCAGCGGTCGCGTGGCTCGATGGGAGCGGATGCGGGGGCGAGACGTTCGGGCAGCGGCAGGGTGCCGCTGTCGGTCTCGTGGCTGCCCGACCAGTCGTCGCGGACCGGCCATACCAGCCACGCGCCGATGATCATCGTCACGAGCAGGCTGATCACCGCGATCTGGTAGGCCGTGTCGCCGAGCGTGTCGTGGAACAGGAACAGCGTCAGCCCGTACAGCAGCGTCCCGATGACCTGCGAGCCCTTGCCGACGAGGCCGTACAGCCCGAAGAACTCGCCGATCCGCTCGGGCGGTGACAGCCGGATCATCAGCACCCGGTCCGCCACGGTGACGCCGCCCAGGCCCGATCCGAGGATCGCCCCGGCGACCAGGAACGGCGGGAGTCCGCTCGGCCCGAAGCCGATCGCGATGCCACCGATGACGAGACCGACCGCCCACGAGGCGAGGACGATGACCAGCGTTCGCTTCGGTCCCAGCCGGTCGGCCAGCCAGCCCCACACGAAGCTCATCGCGATGGCCACGACCGTGAGGCCGAGCAGGATCCCGTTGGCCGCCGCGTCGGAGACGCCGAGGGTCTCGGTCGTGACGACGCTCATGACCACGATGACGGTGTTGACCGCGTCGCTGTAGAAGAACCGACCGAGCAGGAACCGGCCGAGCCCGGGCACCGCGCGGGCGTGCTGGATCGTCGTCCGAAGCCTGCCGAACGACGCCACGACGTCGCGCGCCGTGAGGGGCGTCTCGTCGTGGGCGCGGGGCTCACGGACGACGAGGAAGATCGGGATCGCGAACACGAGATAGAGCACGGCGGCCAGTCGGAACCTGGCCTCGACCGGCACGTCGAGCACGAGGATGAGCAGGCCGGCGACGATCGTGCCGCAGTAGCCGATCGCCGTGCCGATGCCCGACAGGCGGCCGCGCGTGGCCGGGTACGACACGGTCTTGAGCGTCGCGTCGTAGTAGATGAGCGCGGCCTGATAGGCGAAGTTCGCGGTGATGAAGAGGATCACGCCGAGCAGCGGTGTGAAGTCGGCGATGAAGAACGTCGCGACGATGCACAGCGCGGTGAAGCCGAGCAGGAACGGCATCCGCCGGCCGCCGCGGTCGGAGAAGGCTCCGAGGATCGGCGACACCAGCGCGTTGATGCCCACGCTGATCGCCACCGCGACGGCCAGCAGCACGCCACCGTCGCGCTCGCCGAACCGGTCGTTGAGGTATAGCCCGATGGCGCCCGACACGACCGCGAAGCTGAAGATCGTGTTCGCGAAGTCGTAGAGCGACCAGGCGGCCGGCACGATCGCGCGGCCGGACGGGGTCAGGCGGGCAAGGCCACGGGCGCTGGTCGCGGGGCCGACGGACGGGGCGGCGCTGGCCACGGCCGGATGATACGCGGGGGGCGTCCGGCTACGATGACCGGCGATGCCCGGTCCCGACCCGCACGATCTCGCTCGTCCGCTCCGGCCGCAGGAGTTCGGCTCGAAGCGCCCGATGGACATCGACGACGCCCTGGTCGAACCGGCATGGCCCGGGGTCCGCGTCCTCGCGGCCGTGGGCGATGGGCGGGCGACCCTGTGGCTAGAAGGCGAGACGTTCGACGAGCAGGAGTCACTGCGCTCGGCCCTGGCGCGGGCGACCGTCGGCGCCGACAGCGCGATCTTCGATGGCTACCTGACCAAGCGGATCCTGTCCGAGGGCGTCGGTGTCCAGGTCGGCGTGTACGACCCCCCGAGCGTGACCAGCCAGATGACACGGTTCTTCATCGGCGGACGGCGCAACCGGCTCGACGAGATGGAGAAGCGGCAGGCCGCGGAGGTCGAGGACGCCAGCTTCGACGAGACCGATATCGTGAACCTCGTCGTCGTCGACCTGCTGTGGCTCGACGGCCAGTGGCTGCTCGACGTCCCGCTGCTCGAGCGGAAACGGATCCTCGAGTCGGTCCTGTCGCCCGACCAGCTCGTCCGGCCTGGACCGTACGTCCGCACGCCGGCCGACACGTGGATCGGCTCGTGGCGGGCGCAGGGCTTCCGCGGCATGACGTTCAAGGCCGCGAACTCGCGCTACCGCCCAGGCGAGACCGCCCATGACTGGACCGCCACCGACCTGCCCCGCCGCTGACCGGAGGGCCCGCGGGCCACACGTCGGCGCCGCACGGTGGTACGGTCTCGGTGATGCCCGAAACCGTGCTCACACCGACGGTCCGGGACCAGATCTCCCGGCTCGGCAACGCCGACATCATGGTCGGCATCCCCAGCTACCGGAACGCCGCGACGATCGGCTACGTGGTGCGCGCCGCGCAGGCCGGGCTCGTCCAGTACTTCCCGGATCTGCGACCCGTCGTGGTCAACTCGGACGCCGGCTCGCCCGACGGCACCGGCCGCGTCGTGATCGAGACCGAGCCGCCCGACTACGTCGAGCAGATCCTCCTCACGAGGCCGAACCACAAGCTCGAGCGGGTCAGCCTGACCTATCCCGAGATCGATGGTGTCGGCGGCAAGGGCGCCGCGCTGCGCACGATCTTCGAGATCGCCGCGGCCCTCGAGGTGCAGGCGCTCGTCGTCGTCGATTCCGACCTGCGCTCGATCGTGCCCGAGTGGATCGAGCTGCTGTCCGGCCCGATCCTCAAGGGCGGCTACGACTTCGTTGCCCCGCTCTACGCCCGCTACAAGTACGACGGCACGATCACCAACACCGTCACGTATCCGCTGACGCGCGCGCTGTACGGCCATCGCATCCGCCAGCCGATCGGTGGGGACTTCGGGGTCAGCGGCGACCTCGTCCGCCACTACCTCACGCTCGACGACTGGACCGACGACATCAGCAAGTTCGGCATCGACATCTGGATGACGACGTCGGCGCTGACCGGCGGGTTCGCCGTCTGCCAGACCCGGCTCGGCGCCAAGATCCACGACCCGAAGGACCCCGGCGCCGACCTCGGTCCGATGTTCCGCCAGGTGGTCGGGACGATCCTGCGGCTGGCCGTGCGCAACGCCGACCACTGGCTCCCGATCCGCGGCAGCCACACCGTCCCGGCCTACGGGTTCGAGCGGATCATCGACCCGCCGCCGCTCGAGGTGAACACGCTCCGGCTGCTGTCCGAGTTCCATGCCGGGTCGCTGACCTCGGCCGACATGTGGCGCTCGATGCTCTCGGCCGAATCGTTCGAGACGGTCATGGAGCTCGCCGCGGACGCGGGCCGGCTCGGCGACGCCGCCCGGGCGCGGCTCGGCATCGGCGGCGACGTGGTGTCGACGACGGCGACCACGCTCGAGATGGCCGAGGCCGTCAGCGAGTTCCACTTCCCGGACGACCTGTGGGCACGGGTCGTCTACGACCTGGTCCTGACCGCCCGCGAGCCCAGCCATCCGCTCGAGAGCTTCGTCGCCGCGCTGGTGCCGATCTACTTCGGGCGGGTCGGCTCGTTCGTCATCGAGAACCGGCACATCACGACCGACCAGGCCGAGGAGCGCGTCGAGCGCCAGGCCCGCGAGTTCGAGCGCCTCAAGCCATACCTGGTCCAGCGCTGGCACGACGCCGGGAACGGCACGACATGAGCGCCAAGTCCCCGTTGCCGGCGAGGATCCTCATCCCCGTCGCCAACCCGGGCACGGCCGAGGAGCTGATCCGCCTCGGGGCGGCCATGCTCGACCCGCGCTCTGGCGAGCTGACGGCGCTGGGCATCGTCGAGGTGCCGGAAGGGATGCCGCTGTCGGAAGGCGCGACGCGCGCGCGACACGCCCGACGGCTGCTCCAGAAGGTGCTCGACTACGCGCCCGACGGGACGCCGATCCATCCCATCGTCCGCATCGGCCGCCACGCCGCGGAAGGCATCATCGAGGCGTCGGCCGAGCAGGAGGCCGACCTCATCATCTTCGGCTGGGGCGGCAAGGCGCCCCTCGGCGACAACGGGCGCAACGGGGGCCCGACCGTCTTCTCCCCGACCATCGACGAGGTCGTCCGCGAGTCGCCCTGCGACATCGCGGTCGTCAAGCAGCGCGGGTCGCGCGACATCTCGCGCGTGCTCGTCCCGGTCCGCGGCGGCCCGCACGCCGAGCTCGCGATCCGGTTCGCCGACGCGATCGCGACCTATCACGGTGCGACGGTCGTCGTCCTGCACCTGGTGCCGCCCGGGATCACGATGGCGGTCCGCGCCCAGGCGGAGCGGGCGCTCGCGACGTTCATCAAGCAGCACCTCAAGGGCAAGGGCGAGGCCGTGCTGCGCGAGGCGCCCAACGTCCGCAACGCGATCCTGCGCGAGGCCGAGAAGTCGGACCTGGTCGTGATGGGGGCGTCGGCGACACCCGGCGGTGACGGATCGGACTCCTACCTCTTCGGGGCGCTGCCCGAGGCGATCGCCGCCCGTGCCAAGCCGTCGGTCGTGGTGGTCAAGACCCGCGAGGAGATCGGTGGCGCGACGTTCGACACGCTCGCGTCGAAGGCCGAGTCGCTCATCGCGGCAGATCGGGCGGCCGAGGAGGCGCGAGCCGTCCCGGCGCGGGTCGAGCGCTGGTTCGGCGAATCCAACTTCCACCATGCCGAGTTCAGCGACCTGCGCCGGCTCGTCCAGCTCAAGGAGAAGCAAGGCGTCACGGTCTCGCTCGTCCTGCCGACGCTCGACGAGGAGGAGACGATCGGCCCGATCGTGCGCAAGGCGATCCGCGAGATGGTCGGGCGGGTCCCCCTGCTCGACGAGATCCTGGTGATCGACTCGGCGTCCACCGACCGCACGCGCGAGATCGCCGAGGCCGAGGGCGCCAAGGTCGTGCAGCACCCCGACGTGCTCGCGCGCTACGGCTCGTTCCGGGGCAAGGGCGAGGCGCTCTGGAAGTCGCTGTTCGCGACCACCGGGGACATCGTGGTGTGGGCCGATACCGACGTCCGCCACTGGCACCACCGGATGGTCTACGGGACGCTCGGTCCGCTGCTCCACGAGCCGCGGCTGCAGTACGTGAAGGCCTATTACCAGCGCCCGATCGTGCAGGAGGGCGTGCTCAAGGAGGGCGGCGGCGGTCGCGTCACCGAGCTCGTCGCCCGACCGCTGATCAACCTCTTCTACCCGGAGCTGTCGGGGCTCATCCAGCCGCTCGCCGGCGAGTACGCCGGACGCCGGACGCTCCTCGAGTCGATCCCGTTCTTCACGGGCTACGCGGTCGAGATCGGCCACCTCATCGATGCGGCGGAGCGCGTCGGCATCGAGGGCCTCGGGCAGGTCGACCTCGAGCGCCGGGTCCACCGCAACCAGGAGCTCGAGGGGCTGTCGCGGATGTCGTTCGTGATCCTCCAGGCGGTCATGAAGCGCCTCGAGGAGCGTCGCAAGGCACGGCTGTTCGCCGAGCTCGGCTCGACGATGAAGCTGCCCCGCTCGGGCAAGGGCCGGCTGTCCCTCGAGGTCATCGAGCTGGCCGACCAGGAGCGCCCACCGATGATCCGCATCCCGGAGTACCTGGAGCGCCGGCGCGCGGCGGTCGGCGCCACGCTCGACCCGTCCATCCGGTGAGGATCGAGGCTCTCGACCCGGCGTCGTACGACGACGCCATCGAGGGACTCGGCGCGCTCCTCAAGGACGCGGTCGACGGCGGCGCATCGGTCAACTTCCTCGAGGGGATCGCGACCGAGGACGCCACGGCGTGGTGGGCGGCCCGCTCCGCGGGGGTCGCGGACGGGTCCATCACGGTGTTCGTCGCCCGCGACGGCGACCGCATCGTGGGCTCCACGTTGCTCGACCGCTCGCGCAACCCCAACTCGCCGCATCGCGCCGAGATCGGCAAGGTCATCGTGCTGCGGTCAGCGCGCCGACAGGGGGTCGGCCGGGCGCTGATGCAGGCGGCGGAGGAGCGCGCGAGGGCCGATGGCCGCTGGATGCTGATCCTCGACACCGTCACCGGCAGCCCGGCAGCGGCGCTGTACGAGTCGCTGGGCTGGCAGACGGTCGGCACGATCCCTGCGTACGCGCTGGATACGAAGGGTGTCCCGGAAGCGGCCACGTATTACTTCAAGGACCTCCGATGAGCGTCGTCCTCATCGCGCCCGACTCGTTCAAGGGATCGCTGACGTCGGTGCAGGTCGCTCGGGCGCTCGCCGACGGATGGTCGCGTGCCCGGCCGGACGACGAGGTCGTGCTGTGCCCGTTGGCGGATGGCGGCGAGGGGACCCTCGCAGCGATCGAGACGGCCGGGGGCTGGCAATGGCGGACTGCACCGGTCCACGACCCGCTCCGTCGGCCGATCGAGGCGCGCTGGCTTTTGTCCGACGACGGCGACCGCGCCGTCGTCGAGATGGCCGAGGCGTCGGGCCTGTCGAGGCTCGCGGCCGACGAACGCGACCCGATCGGCGCCACCTCGGTCGGCACCGGGGAGCTGCTCGGTGCCGCGATCGACGCCGGCGCCCATCACGTGACGCTCGGCATCGGGGGCAGCGCCACGACCGACGGCGGGCTGGGCCTGCTCGAGGGTCTGGCCGACGCCGACCGGCGCCTCGACGCCGCCGACCTCGAGGTCGCGTGCGACGTGTCGAACCCGCTGCTCGGCGCGACGGGCGCGGCGGCGACGTACGGGCCGCAGAAGGGCGCGACCCCCGACGACATCGCGATGCTCGATGCGCGAAACGCTGCCTGGGCGGACGAGCTGGAAGCCCGCGAGGGGCGCCGCGAGCGAGACACGCCCGGCGCCGGTGCCGCGGGCGGCGTGGGGTTCGCGCTGCTGGCGATCCAGGATCGGTTCAGGTCGTTCGCCCTGCGACCCGGGGTGGAGCTGTTGATGGACGAGACCGACTTCCCTGCCCGTCTCGAACGCGCCGACCTCGTCATCACGGGCGAGGGCCGGATCGACGCCCAGACCGGCTTCGGGAAGACGGCCCTGGGCGTCGCCAGGCGGGCGGCGGCCGCGGGCGTCCCGTGCATCGCCGTCGGCGGCGGCGTCGAGGTCGGAGGGATCACGGCGCTCGCGGAGGTCGGCGCGGTCGCCGTCCCGGTGACGGAGCGACCGATGTCGATCGAGGCAGCGATGGCGGCGGGCACGGCACCGCTCGAGCGCTGCGGGGAGCGGCTCGGACGCCTGGTGTCGCTGTGGTGACGCCGGCGGCGGGTGCCGCCGCACCGAAGAAGCGCCGTCCGAAGAAGCGCAAGTTCTCGGACCCGGGCGCGAGCTACGCCAAGCGGCTCGAGCGCTATCGGCCGGGGCTGGTGCGCTTCACGCTGGACGAGCTGGCGGCCCTGTACGGCCGTCCGACCTGGGAGCGCCGGCTCGACCCGACCAGCGAGCTGATCCTCACGATCCTCACCCAGAACAGCGCGGACGTGAATGCCGAGGTCGCGTTCGAGGCGCTCCGCGACGCCTACCCGAGCGGGCTGCCGACCGAGGCGCACCGACCCGGCGCCGGCTGGGGTGGCGTCGGCCTGCATGAGGGCGCACCGCCCGACTGGGCCGCGGTGGAGTACGCCCCCATCCCCGAGCTGACCGACGTGATCCGGCCCGGCGGCCTCGCCAACCAGAAGGCGCCGCGCCTGCAGGCGACGCTGCGCAAGATCCGCGAGGAGCGCGGCGACTACTCGCTCGAGTTCCTCGCCGACATGCCTCCGCTCGAGGCCCGCGACTGGCTGACCCAGATCGACGGCATCGGCAAGAAGACCGCGTCGATCCTGCTGCTGTTCTGCTTCGGCCAGCCGCTGTTCCCCATCGACCGGCACATCGAGCGGATCCTGCGCCGGGTGGGCCTGATGCCGCCCAAGGCGACGCTCGACGACGCCCACGACCTGTTCCTCGGCGTGTTCCGGGGCGACGAGATGTACGAGGCGCACGTCAATCTGATCCAGCACGGCCGCAAGGTGTGTCACGCCCAACGTCCCGACCACGACGCGTGCCCCTTGCGGCCGCGCTGCCGGTTCGTCGACCCGAAGGCGCCCTAGCGTCCGACCGCGCGGGGGCCACTCCTATACTCGCGGGGATGTTGTCCGGTCCGCACGCACCCCGGATCCTGTTGGTCGACGACGACCCGAACATGCTGGTGCTGCTCGCCGACCAGCTCCGCGCCGACGGCTACGAGGTCATGACCGCGCGCGAGGGCGCCGAGGCGCTGCGCCGCCTGCGCTCGTCGTGGCCGGACCTGCTGATCATCGACATGATGATGCCGCAGATGGACGGCCTGACCCTCGCCCGCGAGATCAAGTCACATGCCGACCTGCCCATCATCGTGCTGTCCGCGATCGACGCCGGCGACTCGAAGGCCGACCTGCTCGAGGAGGTCGCCGAGGACTACATCACCAAGCCGTACCACTACCCGGAGCTGCGGGCCCGCATCAACCGCGTGCTCCGTCGCCTCGGTGACAAGGTCCCGCGCAAGACCCTGACGCTCGGGCCGCACCTGACGCTCGACCTGCACCGACGCGAAGCGGCCGTCGACGGGCAGGTCGTCCAGCTGACGCCGACCGAGTCGCGGCTCCTGTACGCGCTCGCGGCCAACCTCGGTCAGACCGTCACGACCGAGACGCTGCTCGCCCGGGGCTGGGCCGAGACCGAGGACGCCGATCCCTCGTACGTATGGGTCACGATGCGCCGGTTGCGGCAGAAGGTCGAGGTCGACCCGAACCGGCCGGTCCACGTCCAGACCGTCCGCGGTGTCGGGTACCGGCTCGTGGCGGTCGACCCGCCGAAGGATCCCGGTGGCTGACGACCACGCCGTCCGGGCGTCGGGTGGCGCGTCGTCGGATCGGACGCCGCGCCTCAGCTTCCGCTCCCGCCTCACCCTCGCCCTGCTGTTCACGGCGATCGTCCCGTTGGCGGTGTTCGGGGTGGTCGTGATCACGTTCCAGGCGTTCCTGGGGAGCGGCACCAACGACGCCACCTTCGCGCAGATCCTGCTGTTCACCCTGGCGATCCTGCTCGCGTTCGCGATCGTGGCGGCGTTCGCTCTGGCGACCGAGCTGCTCGCCCCGCTGCGCTCGGTGGTCGCCGCGGTCGACCGCGTTTCGAAGGGAGACCTCGCCAGCCCGATGCAGGTGGTCGGCGACGACGAGCTCGCCCGCCTCGCCGACAGCCACAACCGGCTCGCCGCCGACCTCGAGCGACGCAACCGCGAGCTCGGGCGGATCCTGGCGGCCATCGACGAGGTCTCGCTCGAGGACGACGTCGAGGCTCTCGTCCAGCGGACCGGCGAGGACGCGACGTCGGCGTTCCAGCTGATCGACGCGACGGTCGTCATGGGCGACCCCGCGATCATGGAGGAAGAGGAGGTCGTGCCCGGCGTGTCCCGGCCGCTGCGCGCCGTGATGCGCGCCGGCGGCGAGGACCTCGGCGTGCTGATCGGACGCCTCCCGGCGACGAGACGCTGGGAGCGCGCCGACCAGGACCTCCTCGAGGTGTTCGCGAGCGAGATGGCGGCCGCGATCCGCAACGCCCAGCTGTACGCCCGGGTTGAGACGCAGAACCGGCAGCTGCGCGAGCTCGATGCGGCGAAGGACGACTTCCTTCGAGGCGTGAGCCACAACCTGCAGACGCCGCTGACCAGCATCCGGGCGTACGCCGAACAGCTCGACGTGGCGTCGCCCGACCGGCGCCTCGGCATCATCGCGGAGCAGTCCGAGCGGCTGTCGCGGATGGTCCGCCAGCTGCTCACGGTGACCCGCCTCGAATCCGGGGCGCTCAAGCCACGCAGCGAGGTCGTGTCGCTCGCGACCCGCCTGCGCAAGGCGTGGGAGGCGTTGGGCGTGAACGAGGTCGAGTTCACGGTCGAGGACGAGGCCGGTGGCTGGCTCGCCGTCGCCGACCCGGACCAGCTCGACCAGGTGCTGTGGGCGCTGCTCGACAACGCGGTGAAGTACGGCGGCGGGGCGCCCGTCGCCGCGCGCATCGTCGTCGACGGCGCCGAGCGTCGGATGCACCTGACCATCACCGACGGAGGACCGGGCATCGCCGATGCGGATCGCGATCGCCTGTTCGCGCGGTTCGAGCGTGGCGGCGATGCGGCGGCCGACGGCGGGAGCGGCCTCGGCCTCTACGTGTCGCGTGAGCTGTGCCGGGCGATGGACGGCGAGCTCGTCCTGGAGCCGCGCGGGGCCGGCCGGGGGGCGGCGTTCACGATCGAGCTGCCCGGCGAGTCGGCGGACGAGGGCTGAGCGCGCAACTCGCCTGCCATCGGACGCGTCGGTGCTGGCCCGCACCGGAGACCGCGTCGGGACCGTCTCATGCAAGTTCCGCTGCAAGGTCGGCGGTTCGATAATCCCGCATCGCACTTGACCCGGAAGTACGGGCGAAACGGGGGGACCATCGTTCATGAGCCAACGTCGGTTGGCGCCCGCGCGCGACCACGTGCGCCGCGGCGCGACATCACCGCAGAGCGGCCGAGACGGCCAATCACTCGTCGAATTCGCCCTGATCATCCCAGTCTTCCTGGTCCTGCTGTTGATGGCCGTCGACTTCGGCCGCCTCTTCTTCACGTACATCCAGGTCAGCAACGCCGCTCGAGAAGCCGCCGCCTACGGCGCCGCGCAGCCGACCGATAGCGCTGGCATGCAGGCACGCGCAGTCCAGGAGAAGAACTCGCAGACGCAAGGCGAAGGCCCGCTCGACCCGATCGCGACGACCTGCCGGAACCAGGCGGGGACCGTCATCGCGTGTACCGCCGCACCGGGCGGTGCAGGCTCCGGCAACACGCTGACCGTGACCGTCCGCCAGCCGTTCCGCTTCCTCACTCCACTGATCAACGATTTCCTCGGATCGAACCTGGCGATGTCGTCGTCGGTGACGACCGCCGTGTTCGTGTCAGCGGCGGGGGCCACTGGTGGGGGCCCGGGGTCGTGCGCTGCCCCGTCCAACGCCACCTTCACGATCGTGGCGAACGGGTACGACATCATCGCGAACCCTGACGGATCCAAACCGGATTCCGGGGTTTGCACGATCTCCGGCTACAACTGGGACTTCGGTGACGGGGACACCGCCGTCGGCTCGAGCATCCCCGTCTCCCATACCTACACCGCGTCCGGCACGTATGCGGTCAAGCTGGAGGTGACCAACCAGGGCGGGTCGCTGACGGCCATCCGAACCGTCACCGTTCCCCCGCCCATCCCGACCCCCACACCGACGTCGGGGCCGACACCGACGCCCACGACCGGGCCCACGCCGACGCCGACGACGGCACCGACCCCGACGCCCACCGCGACGCCGTGCCCCACTCCGGTCGCCGACTTCAACTGGACAGCGGGCAACCCGCGCCGGAACGTCACCTTCACCGACCTGTCGACGGCGGCCGCCGCCTGCCCGATCACGACCTGGCTCTGGGACTTCGGCGATGCCACCCCGTCGAGCAACGCGCCAATCCTGCCCACACATTCCCCGGCAACAAGGGCTCGTGGACCGTCAGATTGACGGTCACGAACGCGAGCGGGTCGACGAGCGTCACCCGGGTGGTCGCGCTATGAAGCGGTTGATCCGCGACCGATCCGGCCAGAGCATGGTCGAATTCGCCCTGGTCTTCCCGATCTTCATGTTGCTGTTGTTCGGGCTCATCGATGGCGGCCGCCTCGTGTACCACCACAGCGTCCTCTCCCAGGCGGCGCGCGAGGGGGCACGACTCGCGGCCGTCGAGGCGAGCTGGATCGGCATGAGCGATCCCGGCTGCGGGAGCGCCGGCGGGCCGGTCTGTCCGGCCTCGGCCGTGGCGTTGAAGACGGACATCATCGCCGCCGCCAACCGGATGATCGCCCCGTTCGCGACCGTGACGTCCGCGGACGTCTTCGTCCGATGCAACCCGAGCGGGGGAGCCCCGACCGGCGTCTGGACCGGCAGCACCTGCAGTAGCAACACCACCGGCAACGTCGCCTCGGTCCGAGTCGCCGGGACCTTCCGGCCCATCACGCCGATCCTTTCGCAGATCGTGGGAATCGTCCCGATGTCGGCGTCGACATCGATGGTCATCAATTGAGGGGGACACCGATGTCCAGCATCGAAACGGGTGCCGGGCGGCCCCGCGGCCAGATCCTCGCCCTGTTCGGGCTCAGCTTGACGGTCATCGTCCTGGCAGTGTCGCTTGTCATCGACGGCGGCAATGCCCTGCTCCAGCGCCGAGCGTCGCAGAACGCCTCGGACTTCGCCGCGCTCGCCGGGGCCCGGATCCTCGCGACGTGGATCGACGGAGACGTCGCCAACGGGACCGATGCCAACGTCGTGTCGGCGATCGACTCGACTGTCGCCGCCAACGGCGGCTCAAGCGTCGCCTACGGGGCACCGAACGGTCCGCGATACGTCAGCCGGGCCGGCTCGTTCACGGGCTGGGTCGGGGCCGGCACCATCCCGTCCGGAACGGAGGGGGTGACCGTCGGGACGAGCCGGACGTTCCGGCCGTACCTTCTGGGGATCGTCGGCTCCGGGAACTGGACCGCCAGCTCGGTCGCGACCGCGCGGGGCGGCTATGCCGCGGCACCGCCGTCGGGCAATGTGTTCCCTGCCGGAGTCTCACTGGCGTTCTTCCAGACCTATCCGTTCTGCACGGGGCCCGTCGGATCGAGCCCTGATTGCCAGCCGGTCCAGCTGACGCCCGGCAACCTCAACGTCCCCGGGGGATTCGGCTGGCTCAAGTTCGGTGCGACCGGCCAGTGCGCCGGTTTCGGGCTGGGCATGTCGACGACGTCCGGGTGCGAGGAGAACCGGCCGTTCCTCCAGGAGCAGATCGGGCCTCCCTCGAACAGCTTCGGATGCTGCACGGCGCCGTCCGGCGACCCGAACCTTGACCGGATCGGCAGCCTCCCAGGCAACAAGGTCAGCGCGGACTGCTCGTATTACATCGACAACGAGATCGTGGTGACGGTCCCGATCTGGGACTACGCGGGCGGGGGTGGCGCCAACGGCTGGTACCACATCATCGGTTTCGCCGGGTTCCAGCTGACCGAATGTCGCGGCGGCAAGGACATCGCAGGCGTGTGGCGCAAGCAGTTCTTCCTCGGTCCGACGACCGGCAGCTCGCCTGGCGGCTTCGCCTCACTGGCGGTCCAGCTCGTTCGCTGACGTCGATCCCGGTCGTCAGACCGGAACATGGGCGCCGGGTGACGACAGGCACCCGGCGCTCGCCATGTCTGGCGGGCGTCCTCGATCGACGGCGCTTGAGGTCAGGCGGGGTCGGCGACGATGTCCGCGGACGCGGCGAGCTCGGAGGTCGAGGCAGACTCGGCCGAGGTCGACGCGTGCTGGTGCTTGGTCCAGATGATCCGTCGCGGGTCGCCGACGATCACGGCGGCGGCCGCGGCACCGATGATCGGGCCGAGGAACGGGCTCACGCCGAGGAAGTCGGAGAGGATCGCTCCGGCGTACCACCCGGCGTAGAACCAGAGGAACGCGGCCAGGACTCGCTTCTTCATGCGACGATCGTGCATCGTCGGACGGCGCGGGACAATCGACCCACTGGTCCCGTCGGCACCGGCCGGTCGGACTATGTCGACCCTCCGAGCACGACCGGTAAGGTGAGGTGCAAGGTGGAGGTGGGAGGATAGGTACGCTTTCGCAACACCTCCCAGGGGGCCATGTTCTTCCGTTTCCGCATCTCGTCACGCCACGGCGGGCACGCCCGTACGCGCGGCCAAAGCCTCGTCGAGTTCGCGCTCGTGCTTCCGATCATGCTCATCCTGCTGGCAGCGGCGATCGATCTCGGCCGCTTGTTCTATGCCTACGTGGCGGTCGAGAACGCGGCGAAGGAGGGCGCCTTCTTCGGATCGCGCAACCCGCTCTGCGACGACAGCGGAAACCCGAACTGCGCCAACCCGAACAACGTGGTCTGGCACGTCCAGAACGAGGCGACCAATATCGGACCGCAGTTCACGACGAACGCCTCCTGCCTGACACCGGCCGGCGCGCTCGTGCAACCGATCAACGACTGCGTCGACGGCTTCACGTATCGGGTGACCGTTAGCTACCCGTTCCGCCTGATCACGCCGATCCTGGGCAGCATCGTCAACCAGAACCTCACGCTGACGTCGGAATCGCGGGCGACGGTCATCTCCGATGCCTTCGATCCTACCGGCCTCGAGGTGCTGGTCTGGGTCAACAACAGCAATGCGATGAACGGCCCTGCGGTGGCGACCTCGTGTACGCAAGCCGACGCCACCACGTCCCCGAACTTCTACTACGCGCCCTGCCAGGACTCGGCCAACGTGGCCACGTACCTCCAGTTCGCCGAGGCGCAGACAGTGAGTTACAAAGTCCGCGTCCGGAACACCGGCAACATCGGACTCACGGGGATCACGTACGGGTGGCGCGAGAACGACGCCACCATCTCCACACCGGGCAACTGCGGGACGCTGCCGGGGGCGATGCCGCAAGGAGCAGCCCCGGCATTCTGTACGTTCACGAAGCCCGCTCTGGCGAGCAACCCCGTGAACGACGTCGCTGATCACGTGATCGCTGTCACCGCCCAGGGCACGGCCGGATCGGTTTCGACTGGCCAGACGAATGGCAATGCGTTGACGAAAGTTCTGGCGGTGCCCAAATTGACGGTGAACCTGCGGGCCTCGCCGTTTCGGCTGGGTGGCGATGGGGACGGACTCCTCGGAAATCCACAGTACTCGAACGGCAATCTCACACTGCGACGCAACACGTCGGCGACACTTCCGGACGAGATCCAGGATCCGACCGCGTGGTTCTACCTGACGATCTCGAACAGCGGGGGCACCGCCCGCAACTTCACGCTGACCGTCACGCAGGAGGGGTCGCCGATCACGCTCCCGTGCTCGGTCCCGACGACGCTGGCCGAAACCGGGCAGAGCGGAAGCACCTTCACCTGTCTGTTCCCGCGGACACTGTCGCAGACACGAGCCTTTCCCTTCGCGGCGACGGCCGCAGCGGACAACTCGATCATCGTTGCCGGGAGCCAGGCCGCAGTGACGGTGACGACCGCGACCTGCTCGGGAAGTCAGGTGGTCATCCCGAATCTCGTGGACACCCTCGACCCGACGCCGAACGGGAACAACAAGACCGTAGGCCAGGCGAAGTCGACGTGGACTGCTGCCGGCTTCACCGCCAGCAACCTCACGACTCAACCTGGGAGCGCCGCCAATTCGTTGGATGCGATCACCCAGAACCAGACGGCCTATACGTGCGCGAACAACGCTAACCAGGCCATCACCATCCGGGCCCAGTGATGCGCCACCGTTGGGATCGCTCGAGGCTGCGGGGCCAAACCCTCGCCGAATTCGCGATCGTCGCACCGCTCTTCTTCCTGCTGCTGTTCGGGATCATCGACATCGGTCGCTACATCTACGTCACGACGGCGTTCAACCAGGCTGCTCGGGAGGGCGCGAGGTTCGGCTCGGTCGAGCAGTGGGCATTCGCGTGTCCGACCGGTACCGCACCGCGCAATCGGATCACCTGCTCGCAGGAGTTCGCCAAGCGGAGTATCGCCGGCGCCCCGGCCAGCTTCACCGTCACTGCCAGCTGTTCGACCACCAATTGCCGGGCCGGCGACCTCTTCACGGTCCGTGTCGAGACCCCGGCAGCAGGCACTGGCGCGTTCAAGTTCTTCACACCGGTCATCGGCCAACTCATCTCGCCGCCGGTCATCGTCGGCGAATCCAAGGTAGAGATCCAGTGAGGTCCGTCGGTATCCGCCGCCGGACCAAGGAGGGAAAGCCCATGCTCCGGGCCGAAGTCGCGGGTCGGCGCCAGGACGGTCAGATCCTTGCGTTGTTCGCCGGCGGCGTCATCGTATTGATCCTGATCGCCGGTCTCGTGATCGACGGCGGCAACGTGTTCCTGCAGCGCCGTGATGCGCAGAATGCGGCCGACATCGGTTCGATGGCCGGCACGAAGCGCATCGCCGACTACTACGTCAAGCCGACCGGCACACCGGGCAAGGCGTTCACGGGTAGCGACAATGCGTTCACCCAGATCGCGTCCAAGATGACGGTGAACGGCTGCCCCACGGGCGGCGACTGCGCATGGACGGCGCGCTACGTCGGACCTCGGTCCGGCGCGACGTTCGTCGATCTCGGTCCGGTGGGTGCGTCGGATGGCGCGCCACCGTCGGGGGCGCTCGGCGTGAAGGTCGACGTGACCAAGAATCCGCGGACCTACTTCCTCGGCATCATCGGCCAGACGACCTGGAGGGTCGATACGGTCGCCACATCCCTGGCCGGCAAACTCCCGGGTGCTCCGGGGGGTCAGCTCCTGCCGATCGGGATGACCCAGATGCCCACCCAGGAGGGCACGATCTACGCGCTCACGAGCGGCGCCAATGGTCCGGGCAACTTCGGCTGGGTGTCCTGGGACGGAAGCAACAGCGCCGGTTCGCTGGCGACGAGCGTCTGCACGCCGAACAACCCGCCGTTCTCGCTGCCGCTCGAGTTCCCCGGGGATCCCGGGAAGACCAATGCCAGCTCGGTCCGCACCTGCCTCCAGCAATGGGTCGACAGCAAGACGCCGGTACTCATCCCGATCGTGCTCAAGACCAACGATCCGGCGAACACGCCGGGATGCACGACCGGGGGTGGAGGCGGGAACGGCTTCAGCTACTGCGTCGTCGCGATCGCCGCGTTCGTCCTGACCGGGTTCGCGCAGCCCGCGGTCGACCAGATCAACGGTCGATTCCTGGGGACCATCCCGTACTCGGTGGCGAGCAACCCGAACGTGCCGGGCACGGTAAACCAGCCGCCTGAAGAGAACAGCCCGCTGTATGCCATCGGGCTGGCCCAGTGACCGGTCTTACCCAGGCCGCCTGAGCGGCCCAGCGACTTTTGCAGTTGCGCAACGATTCAAGGCGGTTTGCAAGGTCGGTGGCGCAATATCAGCATCGGTTCGTTGGAAAGCGCCATATCCGACGCGAGCCAGGGGGACGAACCAACTACGGAGAGCCGCGTCGGGGGGCGCGGCTCCTCCTTTTCCGGGCCTCCGCCCCAAGCCCTACGTCAGCTGATACGTCTCCGGCCGGCGGTTGGCCAGCGACGGGATCTGCCGACGCACCGCTTCGACCCGCTCCGTGTCGATCACCGCGTGGATGGTCCCGACGCCGTCGGACGCCTGGGCGACGACCGTGCCCCACGGATCGATGACCATCGACCGGCCGAACGCCGGCTGCCCGGGCGGGCCGCCAGCCTGGCCCGGGGCGACCACCCACGCGCCGTTCTCGATCGCCCGCGCGCGCAGCAGCACCTCCCAGTGGTCGCGACCGGTCCGCTCGGTGAAGTTGGCCGGGACCGCCAGCACCTCCGCGCCTGCCAGCGCCAGCGTCCGATACAGCTCCGGGAAGCGCAGGTCGTAGCAGACCGACAGGCCGACCCGGACGCCGTCGACGTCCGCCACGACCGCCTCCTCGCCCGCCGACACCCGGGCCGACTCGGTGTCGACCGGCCCGTGATCCACCGCGACGTCGAACAGGTGGATCTTGCGGTACGTGGCGACGATCGACCCGTCCGGACCGACGAGCACGCTCGTGTTGTACGGGACGGTCCGGGTCGTCCGACGACTCCGCCACGCTGCCGGCGAGGATCCAGGTCCCGCGCCGTCGCGCGACCTCGCCGAACGCGTCCGTGATCGGTCCGGGGACGGGTCGAGCGGATCGCCGGTAGCCGTCGTCGTCGCCTCGGAACTGCAGGTACTCGGGCAGGACGATCAGGCGCGCACCGTCGGCCGCGGCCGCATCGGCAAGCGCCGTCGCATGCTCGACGTTGGCGTCGACGTCGTCGGTGGCATCGAGCTGGACGAGGGCGACGGGCAGGCGCATGGCGGCATCGTACGCGGCGTCGGCTGCGCGACGAGGCGCGCGATCAGGATGCGGGTGACGGCGCCGTGGACGGCGATGCGGACGGCGCGGCGTTTCGCTCCCGTTCGGCCCTGCGGCGTTCGGCCCGTTCCCTACGACGGGCCTCCCGCTCGGCCTGTCTCCTGGCGCGGTCATTTCGCCGCTCGGCCTTGCGGTCGTCCCGATCGCCACGCCTGTCCCGGGCGCGCTCGTCGCGGTCCCGTCGACGCTCGGCCCGCTCGTCCCGTTGGCCATCCTCGCTGGTCGCGCCGGGCTCGGTGGTCAGACCGACCGGTCTGCCGGCGGTGAGACCGGCCATCCCGAGCGCGCCGACCAGCACGACGGCCATGATCCCGAGGTGGACCAAGTTTGAGTGGGAAGGACGACTCGACATGGTGCGAATGTAGCGCGCTAGCCGTGCCGCAGAAGCGGTACGAATGGTGTTCCCGGTGCCGCCGGGCACCGAGTCCTGCAGGTCAGCGGATCCCGGTATCGAAGGCGAACGCTACGGTCGCGACCGCCTCAGCTCCGATCTGGACATCCTGGGCCTCGGGGGCGGCAATGAATCCGTCCGCGGAATCCTCGATCGTCACGCGGTATGCACCCGGCGGAACCTCGAGGAACGCTGACCCCGCGAGATCGGTCGCCTGTCGGGCGATGCTCCGGCCGTTTGCATCCCGGACGTCGATCATCGCCTCACTTACGGGACGTGGCGCGCAGCCCGGGTCCGGCGGGACGGTCTCGACAGGGCAGGTCGGCCCGGCGTGCGCCGTCACGATGATCCCGGTCTTCGGAGATGGCCAGGCGCTCGGCGGGACCGCGTCGCCGGACTCCCGCTGAAGCGTGACCGTCCCGTCCGGGGCGACGGCGTAGAGCCACGTGTGCTCGTCGATGCAGCCGGACGGGCAATCGCCCCAGCCAACGGTGACCGCGACGAGGAAGGCCCCGACGCCCGATGCTGGCGCGACCTCGTACCAGCTTGACTGGCCGATCATGTCCGAGTTCCTCGGCATGATCCCCTCGAGCCTCGGGTCATGGGCGATGACGGCGGCGACGGCCTCGTCCGCGGTCGTGACCGGTTCGCCGCCGGCCGACGGCACCGGGCTGGCGGTCGGCGCCGCCGCGCCGCTGCAGGCGACCAGCACCCATATCGCGAGCAGCATCGCCAGGATGCCTCGACTGACCATGGCTCCGGGACGCGACCGCCGCGGCTAGAGTTCCCGCCATGGCCATCGACTACACCGGCGTCCAGGCCCTGACCTTCGACTGTTACGGCACCCTCATCGACTGGGAGGCGGGCCTGACCGAGGCGTTCCGACGCGTCCTCGGGACACGCGGCGCGAACGCCGACGTCGACGACGTGCTCACCCGCTACGCCAGACACGAGGCTGCCGCCGAGGCCGGCCCGTATCTGACATATCGCGACGTCCTGGCGACCGGGTTGCGGGGCGTCGCCGACGAGCTCGGGTTCGAGCCGACCGCCGACGAGGTCGCGGCGTTCTCCGGCTCGGTCGAGGAGTGGCCGGCGTTCACCGGACTCGGCGGCGGCCCTCGCGAGGCTCAAGCGGCGGTTCCGCCTCGGCGTCATCACCAACTGCGACGACGACCTGTTCGCGGCGTCGAACCGACGGCTCGGCATCGACTTCGACTGGATCGTCACCGCCCAGCAGGTCGGGTCGTACAAACCCGATGAGGCCAACTTCCGGTTCGCGTTCGAGCGACTCGGGCTGCCGCGGGACCGGATCGTCCATGTCGCCCAGAGCCTGTTCCACGACCACGTGCCGGCGAAGCGTCTCGGCCTGACGACGGTCTGGATCGATCGCCGCCACGACCGGCCCGGCTCGGGCGCGACACCCGCGGCGGATGCATCGCCGGACGCGACGTTCCCCGACATGGCGTCGTTCGCCGCCGAGGCGGTGCCGGAGTGATCAGCCGGTCGACGGATTCGGAGGAGGAGGCGTCTCGGTCGGGCGATCCTGGTTCGCGGCCTCGAGGAAGCCACGGAACGAGTCGGCGAGGCCGGTGATCTCGAGCGGCAGGATGTACTTGGTCGAGGGGCTCGCACCCAGCGCCTTGAATGCCTCCAGGTATTGGAGGGCCATGGTCTTCTGGTCTACGGTGGAGGCGGCGCCGTAGATCTGGCGCAGGGCGAGCGCATACCCCTCGGCCCGCAGGATCGCCGCCTGGCGATCGCCCTCGGCTCTCAGGATCTCGGCCTGCTTGGTGCCCTCGGCGACGTTGATCGCCGACTGCCGACTCCCCTCGGATTCGGTGATGACCGCGCGGCGCGTCCGCTCCGCGGACAGCTGGCGATTCATCGCGTCCTGGACGTCGCGCGGCGGCGTGATCTCGCGGATCTCGACGGTCGTGACCTTGCCGCCCCACCGCTCGGTCACCTCGTCGAGCTTCACGCGAAGCACCTCGTTGATCTGCTCGCGCTTGGACAGCACGTCGTCGAGGAGGATGTCGCCCACGACCGCTCGCAGCGTGGTGGTGGCGATGTTCTGGAGCGCGCCGTTGAAGTTCTGGACCTCGATGACGCTCTTGTACGGGTCGGCGATCCGCCAGTAGATCAGGAAGTCGATGCTGATCGGGGCGTTGTCCTTGGTGATGCCCGTCTGGCTCGGGACCTCGATGAACTGCTCGCGCAGGTCGACCCGCACACCACGCTGCAGGATCGGGACGACGAACACCCAGCCCGGCCCCTTCACCTCCTGGGGACTCGTCCGTCCGAGCGTGAACACCAGGAGCCGCTCGTACTGGTTGACGATCTTGATCGCGGCCCAGAACAGGAACAGGCCGACGAGGATGAGGAAGATGACCGGCAGGATGACGGCAAGGATCTCCATTCCGATCGACTCCTACTCCCCTGCCGGACGATCGGCAGGCACTGCGACGACGAGGAGCGTCAGCCCATCCTGGCCGACGATGCGAACCTGTTCACCCGCTCCGATGGTCGACCCGGTGCTCGAGCGAGCGGTCCATTCCTCGCCGGCCGCATAGACGACACCGGTTCGCCCGACGCTTGTTCGCGCGATCCCGTCGATGCCGATCGGGACGGTGCTCGAGCCGCCGGCCCCGAAGGCGCTTGCGTCCTCACGTCGTCGGAGGATGACGCGAGCGACACCCACGATCGCGAGGATCGCCAGCACCGCGACGATGGCGGACGGAAGGATCTGGTCGGGTGTCACGGTGCGCTCCCCTCGGCGGCCGAACCGGTGCTCGGTCCCGGCTCGACGATGAGGGTAAGCCCATCCTGTCCGACGACGCGCACCTCCTGGCCGAGCGTGATGTCCGCCCCGCTGCTCGAGCGGGCCGTCCACTCCTCGCCTGCGGCATACACGACGCCGAGCGGCGCGAGCGGTGCCTTGACGACTCCTTCGCTGCCGGGCGGCACCAGGCTCGTGCCGCCGGCGCCGTAGACGCCGGCGTAGGCGAGGCTGCGCCGTCGGACGCGAACGATGACGAAGAGGCAGAGGGCCATGAACGCTGCCGTCATCAGCGCCATCGCGACGACGAGCGGGGTCGCGACCGTGACGTCGGGGGCCGTCGGCGATCCGGGCGCCGTGTACAGGCGAACGCGCCCAGCACGAAGCAGACCAGCCCGCCGACGGTGAGCAGGCCGTGGCTCGTCACGGTGAACTCGAGGAAGAACAACAGGATCGCCAGGCCGATGAGCAGCAGGCCGCCGACGTTGAGCGGGAGGCTCCCGAAGCCGACGAACGCGAGGATGATCGCGATGCCGCCGAGGACGCCGGTGACGAAGTTCGGGCTCTGGAGCTCGAACAGCAGCCCGTAGAAGCCGATCGTCAGCAGGATGAACGCGATGTTCGGATCGGACAGCAGGTGGATGATCGACTGGAACGGGTTCATGTCCAGCTCGGTGAACGGGGCATCGCCGAGCTCGACCGTCACCGGTTCCGAGCGGACCTCGACGACCTGGCCGTCCGCCTTCTGCCGGACCTCCTCGAGCGAGCTCGCGATCCCGTCGACGGCCCCGATCGCGACCGCCTCGACAGCCGACGACGAGACGGCCTTGTCCACGGTCGACACCGCCCAGTCGACATCGCGACCCCGGGCCTCGGCGATCGACCGGATGTTGGCGATGGCGTCGTTCTTGACCTTGTCCCCGATGGTGCCGCTCAACTCCTCACCCTGCGCACCGACCGGCGACGCCGCCCCGATATTGGTGCCGGGCGCCATGTACGCGAGGTTGGACGCGAGCGTGATGAACGTGCCGGCGCTGGCCGCCCGGCCGCCGCTGGGCGCGACCCAGACGATCGTGGGCAGCGGCGCCTCGAGCAGCGTCGACACGATGCGCTGCGTGGCGTCGAGGCTGCCACCCGGGGTGTTGAGCTGCACGACGATGGCGGGCGATCCGTCGGTCGCGGCCCGAGCGACGCCCTCCTCGATGTAGCCGGCCATGACGTTGTCGACCACGCCGGTGGTGGTCAACACGTAGATCGGCGCGCTCCCGTCGGCGGCCCGGATGGTGTCGACCGGCCCGCGGGCGGCGGCTACCACCAGCCAGGCAAGCCCGGCGGCGACGAACAGTCGACGGAGGTGCTCCGCCGCGCGGATCACCCGTGGGGACGGGATCATCAGGATCGCTCGAGCGCATTATCACGCGCTCCATCCGACGTCGCCGCCGAGCGTGCCGATCGGACGAACGAAGGGCCGGCCCGAAGCGTGTCGGACCGGCCCGTGGTGGCGGCTCGCGTCGTGGGCTACATGATCCCGACGACGTGACCCTCGGGGTCCGCGAAGAGCGCGATCGTGGTCTCGGGCGCGACCTCGGTCAGCGGCATCACGACGCGACCGCCGCCGGCCGAGACCTTGTCGAGGACGGCCTGCGGGTCGTCGGTGTGGACGTAGAACGTGACCTGCCCGGCGCTGCCGTCCTGGGTGGCGCCGATGCCGCCCGTCAGGCCATCGCCCTGGCGGTACATGCCGTAGCCGCCCGGGTTGTTCGTGTCCAGGCTCCAGCCGAAGATGTCCTTGTAGAACTGCTGCAGCGAAGCACCGTCCTTGCCGGTGACCTCGACGTGGACGACCGTGGTACCCATGGAGATCCTCCTGCCATCGATGGGCGGTCCGGGTGGATCCGCTCCCTCATCCCGACGACGAACGGGACGACGCGGAATCGACAGGTCCTAGGGCAGCGGCCGCCAGGCCTGGGCCAGCAGGATGGCCAGGGCGACGAGGACCGTGGCGAGCGCCACGAACACGACGCTGACCTCCATGACCTCGCTCTTGGTGATCAGATGGGTCGGGAGGTTCTCGAACACGTCGTGGAGCTCGTCGGCGCTCTCGGCCGGGTAGTACGTCCCGCCGGTCGCGTCGGCGACGGCCGTCAGCGTCTCCTCGTCGATCGCCCGCCGGAAGCCGCCACCGCCACCGCCGACCCCGCCACCGAACCCGGGCTGTTCGGAGGGCTCGTTGCCGATGAACTGGTACCCGCACGGCGGTCGCTCCGAGTTCGGATCCGCCGTGCCGAATCCGATGGTGTAGACGCGCACGCCGCGCGCCGCAGCCTCCTGCGCCGCCTCGACCGGCACGGGCCCGCTGTTGCTGGCCCCGTCGGTGAGCAGCACGATGATCGCCGGCGCATAGGCGCCCCTCGGGACCGACGCCGACTCGTCACCCGGGATCGCATCGTCCGCGATCGGGGCGACGCTGGAGTCGATCTCGGCGATCGCGTCGAGCGATTCCAGGATCGCGCTGCCGATCGCCGTGCGACGGCCGGTCGTCAGGCTCTCGATGACGTCGATCAGCACCTCCTGGTCGGTCGTCGGCGCCTGGACGAGCTCGGCGAATCCGGCGAATGCCACGATGCCGATCTGGGTCGAGCCGCCCTGGCGATCGACGAACGAGGCCGCCGCGGTCTCGGCCGCGAGGAGGCGGTTGGGCGGGATATCGGTCGCACACATGCTGCGCGACACGTCCATCGCGAGGATGACGGTCGTGCGGCCAGCCGGCACCGCGACGACCTGGACCGGCCGCGCCATCGCCACGACGAGACTGGCGAGACCCAGGGCGAACAGCGCGAACGGCAGGTGGCGGCGGAGCCACGACGAGCGCGGAGCAGCGTCGCGCATGAGCGACAGGCTCGAGTACCGGAGCGCGGGCTTCCGTCGCCGGAGCAGCCAGTAGCGGACGCCGACGAGGATCGGCACGACCGCCAGCAGCAGGAGTGCGCCCGGAGCGAGCATGTCCATCACCGCGTCGCCCTCATGGCAACCGGCCCAGCCAGCGCAGCCCGACCAGCCCGCCCAGCGCCAGGACGAGGATGCCGGCCCCGGCGAACAACGACGTCACTTCCTGGGCCTCGGCCTTGATGACGAGCCGGGTCGCGATCTGATCGTAGATCCCGGCGATCTCGGACGGATCCTCGGCGGCGTAGTAGGCACCGCCGCTGAGCTCGGTGATCCGCCGGAGCAGGGGCTCGTCGAGCCGGCTGTGGACGACGAACCCCTCGACCTCGATGGTCGTCCCCTCCTCGGTCCCGACGCCCACCGCGAACACGCGGATCCCACGCTCGGCCGCTGCGGCGGCCGCCGCGAGCGGGTCGGGCTGGACGTTGTTCTCGCCGTCGGTCAGGAGGACGATGACGGCAGGCACGGCCGTGCCCGGCTCGACGATGGGCGGCAGCGGCATCGGGTCGGGCGACCGGTTCGTGTAGTAGCCGGCCTCGGGGTCCTGCTCCGCGGCGGCGATCGCGGTCAGCGACGAGATGATCCCGCGGGCGACCGAGGTGCCCCGCTCCGGTTCGAGGCGGTCGATCGCGGCGAGGACCTCCGTCGCGTCGTCGGTCGGCACGAGCATCGAGAAGCCGCTGTCGCTGAATGCCGTGACGCCGACCAGGATCGACGGTGGTTGGCGCGCGACGAACGCCCTCGCCGCCGCCTTGGCGGCCTCGATGCGCGTCGGGGCGACGTCGTCGGCGGCCATGCTGCCCGACACGTCGAACGACAGGATCACCGTGCCCTCGAAGCGGGGGATGCCGATGACGCTCTGCGGACGCGCCAGCGCCAGGACCAGGATCGTCAACCCCCCGAGCATGAGCAACGGCGGGATCCGCCGACGCATGCCAGGGCTGCTCGCGACGTGGCCCGGCGCGAGCGCGAGGCTGCCGAGCGTGCCCATGCGCGCCCGCCGCCGCCGCTCGCGTGACATGTACAGGAGCGCGCCCAGCGGGATCGCCAGGAGGAGCAGCAGCATCGGCGGCCAGATGAACGACACGCCTACCTCCGCTGCCGCCGTCGGCGCAGGGTGGCCATGCGGACGATGGCATGCACGAGGTCCTCGTCGGTCGACAGCGAGACGGCGTCCACGCCGGACCGCCGGAAGGCCTCCCGCAGGGTGGTCTCGCGCCGGTCCGATGCCTCCCGGAACCGCGTGCGGAAGCCCTTGTCGTGCGTATCGATGTACATCTGCTCGCCGGTCTCGGCATCCTCGACCAGCACCGCACCGACGTCGGGCAGCTCGATCTCGCGCCGGTCGAACAGGCGCACCGCCATCACCTCGTGACGCTGGGTCAGCAGGTTCAACGGCCGCTCCCAGCCGGGCGCGCTGATGAAGTCCGAGATGACGAAGACCAGCGAGCGGCGCTTGATGGCCTGCTCGCCGGCCTCGAGGAGCGGCGCGAGATCGGTGAACGGCGCGGCCGCCAGGCGGGGCTGGCGCAGGAGGTCGTTGACGATCCGGAGGACCTGGATCCGGCCCCCGCGCGGCGGGATGGTCCGCTCCACCTGGTGGCCGTAGAAGATCGCCCCGACCCGGTTGCCGTGGCGGGTGAGGAGGCGAGCGAGCGTCGTGACGAAGTCGATGAGGACGGTCCGCTTCTCGCGCTCGCTGTCGGGCGTCCCGAAGTCGACCGACGGGCTCAGGTCGAGGAGGAACCAGGCCGTGATCTCGCGGTCCTCGACGTATTCGCGGATGTAGGGCGTCGACGTCCGGGCGGTGACGTTCCAATCGATGTAGCGGACGTCATCGCCGTACTGGTATTCGCGCAGGTCGGCGAAGTCGACGCCGTTGCCGTGGAACAGCGTCCGGTAGTCGCCCTGGAGCTGACCGTCCAGGCGCCTGATGACCTTCCAGTCGAGGCGCTGGAGGATGCGCTCAGGCGCCGACGTGGACGTTGCCATGGTCGCGCAGAGGGACGACGGGGACGGGGATACGTTCGATGACCGTGGCCAGCAGGTCGTCGCTGGTCACGTCGTCGGAGAGCGCCTCGAACGAGAGCACGAGGCGATGCCGCAGGACATCGAGGGCCATGTCGAGGACGTCCTCTGGCAGGGCGTAGTCGCGGCCGCGGACGAACGCCAGCGCGCGGGCGGTCAGGATCAGGTTGATCGACGCGCGCGGGCTGGCACCGAACGTGATGTAGCGGCCGAGCTCGCCGAGCCCGTAGGCGGCCGGGTCGCGCGTCGCGGTCGCGAGCCGGACGGCGTAGTCGAGGAGCGCCGGGTCGACGAATACGCGGTCGGCCGCCGCCTGCATCGACAGGAGCGCCTCGGTCGAGAGCACCTCATGGGCGCTCGGCACGATCCCGGTCATCCGCTCGACGATCACGAACTCCTCGGTCGGGTTGGGGTAGCCGACGAGGACCTTGAGCATGAACCGGTCGATCTGGGCCTCGGGCAGGGCGTACGTGCCCTCGGTCTCGATCGGGTTCTGGGTCGCCAGCACGAGGAACGGATCGGGCACCTTGTAGGTCTCGCGGGCGATCGTGACCTGGCGCTCCTGCATGACCTCGAGGAGTGCGCTCTGCACCTTGGCCGGCGCACGGTTGATCTCGTCGGCGAGGAGCAGGTTGCAGAACACGGGCCCGAGGGTCGTCCCGAAGTCGCCGGTCTTCTGGTTGTAGATGCGCGTGCCGATCAGGTCGGCCGGGACGAGGTCGGGCGTGAACTGGATCCGCTTGAACTCGCCGCCGATCGCCTCCGCGAGCGTCCGGATGGCCATCGTCTTGGCGAGACCGGGCACGCCCTCCACGAGGATGTGGCCGCGCGCCAGCAGGGCGACGATCAATCGCTCCAACAGGTGGTCCTGGCCGACGATGACCTTCTTGACCTCGTACAGCAGGCGCTCCATCGGGGCCGCCGGATCCTGGCTGGTCTGCTGCTCCACTCGTGCCTCCCTGTGCGTGCTGCTCAGTACGGCGGCAGGCCGGCCGCGCCGCCCGCTACGTTGATCGGCACAGCGAGACCGATGCCGGCGAACACGTCGTCGCCGCTCGGGTTGAGGAGCGCGGTCACGATGCCGATCACGTGACCCTCTCGATTCAGTAACGGTCCACCGGAGTTGCCCGGATTGACCGCAGCATCGATCTGGATGAGCCCGCGGAGCACCTGGTCGGTCTCCTCGAGCCGGAACGTGCGATCGAGCCCGGAGATCACCCCGGCGCTCACGGAGGCCGCGAGGCCGAACGGACTGCCCAGCGTGTACGCCTCGCTGCCCTCCTGGACGCTCCCGGGATCGCCGAGCGTCGCCGGGACCATCTCGATCGGCGGCCGCTCCGCCCGGAGCACGGCGATGTCGATGTCCGGCTCGGTGGCGATGACTTCGGCGTCCGATTCGGTCCCGTCCGCGAAGGTCACCTCGACCGTGCCGGCGCCGGCCACGACGTGGTAGCTCGTGAGGATGTCGCCGGCAAGGTTCACGATCACGCCGCTGCCGAACCCGTCGTCCCGGCTCGGGTCACCGGTCCCTTCGGCGGCGGTCGTCCTGACCAGGACCAGCGATGGCCGGACCGCCCGGTAGACGAATTCCGAGTACGCCGGCGCCGGAGTGACGGACGCGAGCGCCTCCGCGACGGTCGCGTCGACGTCGTCCTGGCTGAGCCGTGGGGCGGGAAAGAGGACGCCGGCAAGCAGGACCGCGCCGAGGGCCACTAGCGCCCCGGCCGCGAACGGCGCCAGCCGCCAGAGCCGGCTGAAGCGTCGCGGTTGCTCCGGTCCACGTGTGGAGAGGTCCTCGGTCATCCCCCTGGCCCGCAAGGCGAGTTCGGCGCGCGTGTCCGGGAAGTCTAGCGCCCCTGCCCCGAGGCGCCCATGGCGCCGGCATCACCACGAAGCGCAAAGCCGACCGCGTCGTCGGAGCTCATCGCATGTCCCGTAGCTCGTGCGCGCACGAACGCATCCGGTGCCATCCCCTCGCCGAGCGTCGCGAGCGTCCGCTCGTAGTGGGGCCGCTCGTCCGGCGGCCACGCCATCTGCGACGCCTCCATCATGGCTTCGGCGGCCCCGATCAGCGTCGCGCCACGCTCGAGGTCGCCACGCTCGGTCGCGATCGCCGCCAGGCCGCTGATCGCGAATGGCGTGGTGAACCGCTCGCCCGTCCGCCGGCCGATCTCGAGCACCTCCCGGGCGAGTGCTTCGGCGGTGTCGAGGTCGCCGAGCTGGCGCTCGACCATGCTCAGGTTGCTCGCCTCGGACGCGACCACGAACTCGTTGCCCTCGGCGCGCGCCAGCTTGAGTCGACGGGTCATCCACTCGCGCGCCTCGGGCAGGTCGCCAGCGATCTGGGCGCCGACGCCCAGCAGGTGCAGAGCGTTGGATATGCCCGGCTCGTCCCCGGCGGCCTCGCTCACCTCGAGCGCCTCGGCGGCGAGCCGTCGCCCCTCCGCGACATCGGTCCGCAGCGCGATCCTGGCCAGACCCCCGAGCGCCCCCGACACCAGCGTCGGTTCGTCGAGGCGCCGACCCATGCCCAACGCTGCATCGAACAGCGTCGCCGCTCGGTGGTCGTCGCCCAGCCAGAACGGCATGAAGCCGGCGTTGAGGAAGGCCCGTCCCCGGAGCCGGTCGTCGCCGGCGCCCGAGCGGAGGACCAGGTCGAACGCGGTCGCGCCATCCTCGAACCGCCGGGTCGTGATCCAGAACCGGTACAGCGCGTTTGCCAGGCGGAGGCCCGAGTCGGGGCGTCCTTCGTCGACGAACCACGCCATCGCCGAGCGGAGCTCGGCGTCCTCGCGCTCGAGACGGTCCACCGAGGCGGCCGCATCCGGGCCGAGCAGGCGCGGAGCGGCGTCCTCGGCGAGGTCGAGGAGCGCGGTCGCGGTCGGGTCGTCCACGCGTGCATCCTATGGGACGAGCCGGGTGTAGAGTCGCCCCGATGACGACAGGAACCAGCGTCGACCGGCATCATCCCTACGCGACGGAGATCGAGGCGGAGCGCCAGGGCTGGTATGCGCTGTCTGGTCTCGTGCGGTCGTTGAGTCCGGCCGAGTGCCTCGAGCCCGGCTACTACCGCGACCCGGATTGGGCGATCCGCGACGTGGTCGCCCACCTCGGCACGTGGATGGCCCAGGCAGCGATCCAGTTCGAGCGCATCAGCGCGGGAACGTACGGGGGGCACGATGTCGACATCGACGCCCTCAACGCCCAGTTCCTGGCCGCGATGCAGGGTCAGTCATGGGAGGTTGCCTGGAACCAGGCGAATGCCGGTCGATCCCGGATGCTCCAGGAGTGGTATCGGATGGCGGAGCCCGACGACGAAGCGGCGTGGTGGATCCGCAAGACCGGCAGCGAGCATTACGCCGAGCACCTCGGCCGGCTGCGCGAGTGGGTGGCCGAGCTGACCGCCCGACGGACCGGCTGACCGGTCTCGCGGTGATTCGCTGTTACATCGAAGTTCGGGGCGACATAGCTCGATCGCGAAGCCCGAGCGGGTAGCCCGGGCTTCGTGCGTTGGCGCTGGGATGCGGGACTAGAAGTCCATATCCCCGTAGCCGGCACCGGCACCAGCACCGGCACCGACTGGCGCTGGATTCCTCTCCGGGAGGTCCGAGATCAGCGTCTCCGTGGTCAGGACCATCGCGGCGATGGAGGCGGCGTTCTGGAGGGCCGATCGGGTCACCTTGGCGGCGTCGACGATGCCCTTCTTGAACAGGTCGCCGTACTCACCGGTGAGGGCGTCGTAGCCCTGCCCCGACTTGAGGCCCTTGACGTGCTGGACCACGACCTCGCCGGGCGCACCGGCGTTGTCCGCGATCTGGCGGGCCGGCGCCTCGAGCGCCTTGCGGACGATGTCGACACCGACCTGGGCGTCGCCATCGAGCTTGATCTTGTCGAGCGCGGGGATGGCCTGCAGGAGGGTGGTCCCACCGCCGGCGACGAGGCCCTCCTCGACGGCCGCGCGGGTCGTCGAGAGCGCATCCTCGATGCGGTGCTTCTTCTCCTTGAGCTCGACCTCGGTGGCCGCGCCGACCTTGATCACCGCGACGCCACCCGACAGCTTGGCGAGCCGCTCCTGGAGCTTCTCCTTGTCGTAGTCGGAGGTCGTCTCCTCGATCTGGGCCTTGATCTGGGTCATGCGGCCCTTGATCTGGTCGGCCGAGCCACCGCCATCGATGATCGTCGTGTCGTCCTTGGTCGCGACGACGCGGCGGGCGGTGCCGAAGTCCTCGGCCGTGACCGAGTCGAGCTTGCGGCCGACCTCTTCCGAGATGACCGTGCCGCCGGTCAGGGTCGCGATGTCGCGGAGCATCTCCTTGCGCCGATCGCCGAAGCCCGGCGCCTTGACGGCGAGGACCGAGACCGTGCCGCGGAGCTTGTTGACGACGAGCGTCGCGAGGGCCTCGCCGTCGATGTCCTCGGCGATGATCAGCATGGGCTTGCCCTGCTGGACGCCCTTCTCGAGGGCCGGGAGCATGTCCTGGACGCTCGAGATCTTCTTGTCGGTGATGAGCAGGAGCGGATCCTCGAGGACCGCCTCCATGCGATCGGGGTTGGTCACGAAGTACGCCGAGAGGTAGCCCCGGTCGAACTGCATGCCCTCGGTGTACTCCTTCTCGAGACCGAGGCTCTGGCCTTCCTCGACGGTGATGACGCCGTCCTTGCCGACCTTGTCCATCACCTCGGCGATGATCTCGCCGACCTCGGGATCGGCCGCGCTGATCGACGCGACAGCGGCGATCTGCTCGCGGTTGTCGACCGGGCGGGCGACACGCTTGATCTCGTCGACGACGGCATCCACCGCCTTCTCGATCCCGCCCTTGATCTGCATCGGGTTGGCGCCGGCGGTGACGTTCCGAAGGCCTTCGCTGACCATGGCGTGCGCGAGGACGACCGCGGTCGTCGTGCCGTCTCCAGCGACGTCGTCGGTCTTGGTCGCGACTTCCTTGACGAGCTGCGCGCCCATGTTCTCGAACGGGTCCGCGAGCTCGATGTCGCGCGCGATCGTCACCCCGTCATTGGTGATGGTGGGAGACCCGAACTTCTTGTCCAGGACGACGTTTCGACCCTTTGGGCCAAGCGTTACCCGGACCGCGTCGGCCAGGCGGTCGACGCCGCGTTTGAGGCCCCGTCGAGCCATGTCGTCGAAGAGCAGCTGCTTGGCCATGGCGTGTGGTTTCCCTTCCGAGAGCGCCGGCTGTCCATCGGGGCCGATCCGGCACTGTGCTGAGTCAATAGGTGATGGATCAGTTCGCGACGACCGCGAGGATGTCCTTCTGGCTGACGATGAGCAGGTCCACGTCATCGATCCTGAACTCGGTGCCCGCGTACTTCGCGTAGAGGACCTTGTCGCCCTTCTTCACATCGATCTGCTCGCGCTTCCCGTCGTCGAGGATCCGACCCGGGCCGACCGCCAGGATCGTCCCCTTCTGCGGCTTCTCCTTGACGGTATCGGGGATCAAGATGCCGCTCTTCGTCATCTCGTCGTGGGGCGTCGGTTCAACGACGACCCGGTCACCGAGCGGGCGAAGTTGTTTCCGGGACAAGCGTTCCCTTGTCGGGGAGGCCGAGGCACGCTTGGTGCTGCGAGCCGGACGCTTCGTGGTTGTGGCTGTGGCCAACACAGATACCTCCTAGGTCGCCGGTCCCGAAGGCGCGCGGGCTAGCCGTGCGCGACCAGTGCGGGTGGCGCGCCAGCTTGCCGCCGACCTTCGTTCCGGGAAGGTGGCACTGGTCCATCGCCGGAGATCCATTGAGGGCCGCTGCCGTGGTTGCAGTGAACCATAGGATGGTGGTATTGTCAACTGTAGTGTATCGGTGTCCACTGTAGAGCGAGGGGTCGGTGGGATTGTCGTTCGGAGCCATGCTCAAGCAGGCGCGCGAGGTGCGCGAGTTGACGGCGATCGACGCCGCGCGTGCGGCGCGCATCTCCCCTGCCTACCTGAACAAGCTCGAGAATGACGCGGTCAAGAAGCCCTCGCCGCATGTCCTCCAGCAGCTCAGCGAGGCGTTGGCCGTTCCGTACGCGGACCTGATGCGCCTCAGCGGTTATCGCGTGCCAGGCGAGAGCGAGGACAACGCCACGGCAACGGTCGGTGCAGCGCTTTTCGCAGATCTGACGGACGACGAGCGCGAGGAGCTCCTCGAGTACCTTGCGTGGTATCGCGCCCGGCGACGGTCAAGGCGCGATAACGGGCACCGGCTGGAGAGCTAGGCAGGCCGAGGGCCGAGCTTTCAGGACCGGGGGTGCGCGCGACGCCCCGTGACTTCTCCATAACGATCTGCAGGTCCTGGCTGAGACCGGTCGCGAAGCCGGCCTCGCTGAGGGCGAGGTAGTACTCCCACATCCGGACGAACCGATCGTCGAAGCCGAGCCCCCGCACGTCGTCGACTCGATCGAGGAACGCCTCGCGCCATGAGCGCAGCGTCCGGACGTAGTCGGCGGCGATGTCGGTCACGCCGGTGACGAGCAGCGAGGTCTGACGGGTCGCCCGCTCGATGGTCGCAAGCGACGGGCACAGGCCGCCCGGGAAGATGTAGGTCTGGATCCAGTTGGCGCCACGCAGCTGTCGTTCGTAGGCGGCATCCGGGAACGTGATGGCCTGCAGGCTCAGCCGTCCACCGGGGCGCAGGGCGCGATCGCAGGTCTCGAAGAACGTCCCGAGGTATTCGGCTCCGACCGCCTCGAGCATCTCGATCGAGACGATCGCGTCGTACGTCCCTTCGATGTCGCGGTAGTCGCGGAGCTGGACGTCGACGAGGTGCGCGAGCCCGGCCGTTCGCACGCGCGATCTCGCCAGCTCGAACTGCTCGCGCGAGATGGTGATCGTCGTCACCCGGCAGCCGAGTTCTGCGGCGGCATACAGCGCGAACCCACCCCAGCCCGTGCCGATCTCCAGGACGTGCTGCCCCGCCTGGAGGCCCGCGTTCGCCGCGACGATGCGGTACTTGTTCGACTGCGCCTCGGCCAGCGATTGATCGGGTGAGGCGAAGACTGCGCTCGAGTAGGTCATCGAGTCGTCGAGGAACAATCGGTAGAAGTCGTTGCCCAGGTCGTAGTGGGCGGCGATGTTGCGGCGGCTCCCGCTCCTGGTGTTGCGGCGCGCACGATGCGAGAGCGTTCGGGCAAGCTGCATCGGGATCCGGAACCAGCCGCCCGACAGGTCGAGCGCCTTGCGGTTCAGCGCGCCGAGCCGAAGCAGCGCCGGGAGGTCCGGGCTGGACCACGTCCCGTCCATGTATGCCTCGCCGATGCCCGTCTCACCGCGGGCGAGGATCCGCGTGAGGGCGGCGACGTCGTGGATCCGGATCTCCCCGGTTTGGGCAGCGGCGGGGTCGCCGAAGACCCGTGACGACCCGTCGGGCAGGACGACCGTCAGCCGTCCCACGCCGATCCGCTCAGCGGCGGCCAGCCCGACCCGCCAGGCCACACCCTCCAGCAGGGAATCGGGAGCGACGCTGCGGGACGGGCCCGCGGTGATACTCCGTCCGGCGTCGCTCATCGGGCGATCTCGCGATGCCGGCGGAATCGCGCCCCTCGCAACCACAGGCGCAGCGCGTGCCAGTGGATGAGGGCGATGGTCCGCTGTGGCAGGAACGGATGGCGCACGAGCATCCGCGCCAGGCCCATGTCGGTGAGGGGTCGGCGTGAGAGATCAAGGCTCGCGTGCAGCTCGAGGCCCTCGGGCTGATGCTGGTTGATGGTGATGCGCAGCCGCGACGGGCTCGTCGCGGATCCGGACCTCGTACCCGCCACGCACCTCGATGAATGGCGAGACGTAGAACGCCTTGTCCATGGCGGCGGCGAAGGTCGTCGGGTCGTCCGTGCGGGGCCGGAGCGTGTAGAGGTGACGCTCGCCGTGGGTGTTGTGGACCTCCACGACGACGACGCGCAGGTCGCCATCCCGGTCGCGGCACAGGAAGAAGCTGGCCGGGTCGAAGACGTAGCCGGCGACCCGCAGGGTCGCGACCATCGTGACCTGCCAGCCGGTCGGGTCGATGCCCTCGGCGCGGAGGTGAGCGAGGAACGCCGATCGAACGTCGTCGGCCGGCGGGATCAGGTGATCGGCGTCGCGGAACGCGACGAGCCCACGTCGATTGCGCCGCAGCAGGCGCGACGACCGCTCGACGTCGTCCAGTTCATCCAGGTCCAGCGCGGCGTAGAACACGCCGTGCTCGAGCCCGTAGATGAAGGGGCGGGCACGGCGATGCCGGACGACGCCCTCGAGCAGGTGCGACCTCATGCTGCCCGCTCCTCGATCGCCGCGGCGGCGATTCGCTCGGCTGCCGCGAATCCGGACCGGCATCCGTCCTCGTGGAACCCGTAGCCGAGGTGCGCTCCGGCGTACCACGTCCGGCGCCAACCCTGGATCCCCTCGACCGCGTCCTGCGCGTCGAGCGTGGCGAAGGTGTAGCTCGGATGGCGCATCGAGCGATCTGCCAGGATCCGCGCCGGGTCCAGGCGCTCGTCGGGATTGACCGAGACGCAGTACTCGACCGGCCCCGTCAGCGACTGCAGACGGTTCATGTGGTACGTCATCGTCAGGAGCTCGCCCGTGCGCCGGCAGTCGGCCTGGTCGACGTTCCACGACGCGCGCGCTGCGCGACGTCGAGGCAGCAACCGTTCGTCGGTGTGCAGGACGACCCGGTTCGTCGTGTACGCGAAGGCATCGAGCGCCTGGCGTTCTCGACCGTCGGCATCCCGAAGCATCCGAAGCGCATCGTCGGCGTGGGTGGCGAGCACGACGGCATCGAACCGATCGCTCGTGCCCGCCGCTGTCCGAACGCGGATCCCCGTCCCGTCGCGCTCGACGTCGACGACCGGGTCGCCCGCCCGGACCACGTCGCGACCGATCCGGTCGAGGATCCGCTCCACGTAGACCATCGAGCCGCCCGTGATCGTCCGCCACTGGAGCGAGCGGCCGACGCCGATCAACCCGTGCTGGTCGAGGAAGCGCAGGAGATAGTCCAGCGGGTAGTCGAGGATGTCGGCCGACGCCGTGGACCACACCGCTGACGTGATCGGCACGAGGAAGTGGTCGCGGAAACCGGCACCGAACCGCATCTCGCCGAGGTAGTCGCCGAGCGTCGAGCGCGATGGCGCGCCGTCATCGAGGCGACGACGGGCATCGCGGTAGAACCGCAGGATGTCCGGGAGGAGACGCCAGTGTCCGGGGCGCACCGCGACGCCCGGCTGGGCGAACCAGCCACGAGCGCCGCGCGAGCTGAACTCGACGCCGCAGCCGCGGCAGGCTGAGCCGAGGGACATGTCGCTCGGCTGGGTCTGCACGCCGAGCTCGCCGATCATGCCCAGGAACGTCGGGTAGGTGACGTCGTTGTGGACGATGAAGCCCATGTCGACCGGGAGCGGGCCGTCCGCCGTGTCGACCGTGACGGTGTGCACGTGCCCGCCTACCGGCGACTCGGCGTCGTACAGCGCGATGTCGTGCTCACGATGCAAGGCATAGGCGGCACTGAGCCCGCTGATGCCTGCCCCGATGATGGCGATGCGCATCAGCGACCGACCCGGTCGTGGCGGGCGGCCTTGGACATCGCCGCGAGCGTGTCGGCCATGCCGGTCGCCGCATCGCGGGCGATCGCCGCGAAGGTGCGGCCCAGCAGCGGCTGGATGAGCCGGCGGAGCCCGCGCAGCTCGATGTCAGCCGTGTAGTGGATCGCCGTCCCGCCGCCGCTGCGCTCGAAATGGATGTGGTCGATGGCGTCGACGCCTGATCCTGCCCCGACGAGGACGACGCGCACAGGCCGTTCGAATCGCTCGATGCGGTACGTCATCGGGGCGACGCGTCCGCCCATCCGGACACCGAGCTCGTAGGTCGTGCCGACGCCGACAGGCTCGTCGGTCGACTCCAGTCGTCGGCCCCAGGCCACGCCGGGATCCCAGACCGCCGCATTCGCGAAGTCGGCGATGAAGTCGAAGGCCGTCTCGATCGGCAGGTCGGTGACGATCCGTTCACTCAGGCGCGTCACGACGTCGCTCCGCGGGCCGGCTCGGGCGCGGGATCGGGGATGCCCGCCAGCCGGACGACGGCGTCCCAGAGCCGGCGCCGGTCAGCTCGGTGCGACCCGGGTCGAGGGGAGGCGATCGAACGGTCGGGCGCGGCGGTCGAGGACCAGCCGGCCCGCCAGCTCGGGCCCACGCGGGTCCGCAGCCAGCCAGACCATGCTGTCCGCGCCCTGGTGCGGTGTTCGCAGGAGCGGGCCCATCGCGCGGTGGAAACCGGGCAGGGCCGATGCCACGCCGGGCGTGTCGGCCCAACCCGGGTGCATCGCGCTGAACGCGATCTGCTCCCGCGGGATCCGGCGTGACCATTCGCGCATGAGGCAGACCTGCGCCCGCTTCGCGCGCGCATATGCGCGCGTGCCGTCGAATGGCGGAGTGCTGGATTGCAGGTCATCGAGGTCGAGCCGTTGCGCGTACTGGCCGCCGGACGTCACCGATACGACCCGCGCCGACGACGTGGCGCGCAGGAGTGGCAGAAGACCCGAGATCAGGGCGAACGGCCCCACGACCATCGTGGCCAGCGTCGACTCGATGCCGTCCGGGCTGGTCTGCCGTGTCGGAAACATCGCGCCGGCGTTGTCGATGAGGACATCCAGTCGCGGCTCGGTCGAGACGACTCGCTCGACGGCGCCATGCACGGATGCGAGCGATGACATGTCGGCGACGACGGTCGGGAACCGGTCGGCCCGATGGTCGCGGACCAGGTCGTCGCGGACGGCGTCGAGCTTCGCCTGATCGCGTCCGACGAGGACGACCCGGGCGCCACCGATGGCGAGCTGATTCGCGGCTTCGCGTCCGAGACCGGACGTCGCACCGGTCAGCAGGACCGTCCGTCCGGCCAGGGAGTCGACGGTCGGCGCCGTCCAGTCGAACACGTCGGCTGCGAACGTCATATCCGATGCGCGAGAAGCTGCCGATCACCGTGATCTCCAGGAGTTGATCGATGAGGGTTGCGAGCAATGTGTCTATCCTTTGTCCAATGTTGGTGCGAACGATAGCGGCCACATCCAGCGTTTGTCAAGCGTCGAGGCTGTGATAAGGTCGACAAACCATGTACACCATCAAGCAGGCGGCGATCCGGAGCGGGTTGACGATCCCGACCATCCGGGCATGGGAGCGCCGCTACGGCGTCGTCCTGCCGGAGCGCACGGCGAGCGGCTATCGGCTGTACGACGATGACGCCCTGGATCGATTGCTCGCGATGCGCCATCTCGTCGAGGTGGAGGGGGTACGCCCGAGCCAGGCCGCCGATCAGGTCCTCACGGCGGGCGGCGGGCTGGCGGAGCTCGTCGCACGAGCACGACGCGGACGCGCCGCGTCCGACGATCCCGATGCGGCGTCCATGTCAACGGATCTCGTCGATGTCATCCGCGCTGCGACCCGCGTGTTGGACGTTGCCGCGATGGAGCAGGCCCTCGACGAGGCGTTCGCCACGGAGCGCTTCGAGACCGCGGTCAGCCATGTCGTCTTTCCGGCGTTGCGCGCCATCGGCGACGATTGGGCAGACGGGACGATCGACGTCGCGATGGAACACGTCGCGAGCGAGACGATCCGCCGGCGCCTGGCGAGGTTCTTCGACGCGGCGGCCGTCCCCGGATACGGGTTCGAGGTCATCGTCGGGATGCCACCCGGCGGGCAGCATGAGATCGGCGCGCTGGGTTTCGCCGTCGGTGCGCGGCGGCGCGGCCTGACCGTGCTCTACCTGGGGGCGAACGTCCCCGTCGCCAGCTGGGTGCGGGCCGCCGAGACGACGCATGCGCGGGTCGCCGTCATCGGCGTCCTGGGTGAGCCTGATGTGGCGCCAGCGTCCGAGACGATCGAGGCACTCGTCGGTTCGGCAGCACGGCCCACGGTCGCCGTCGGCGGCCGCGCGGCGCCGCGGGTCGCCGATCGCGAGGGCGTCCTCGTCCTACCCGACGCGATGGATCCGGCGATCGACATCGTCCGCCGACTCGTGCGAGGAGGCTCGTGATGGACGATGAGGACTGCCTCCTCAGCGTGGCCCACGCGGATCAGGTCCGGCGGACGCGCCTCTGGCCGGCACAGCCGAACCGATCGCCTCGCGATGTGACCACTCCTGCATCTCGGCCCGGCGCACGACCTGCTCCGCGAGGACGCGGAGCGTCCCGCGGAAGGTCAGACCGTGCACCGGGTAGAGCACGTACCAATAGGCGAGACCAGGCAGCCCCTTTGGCTCGAAGAACGCCGTCTGGACGAGACGGCCGCCGCCCTCGGTCGCGATCACCTCGTACTGGAGCCACGCACGGCCGGGGACCTTCATCTCCGCCCGCAGGCGGAGCAGGGTCGGCCGCCGGACCTCCTCCACCCGCCAGAAGTCGAGCGCGTCGCCGACCCGGAGCTGGTCGGGGTCGCGGCGTCCGAGGCGCATCCCGACACCGCCGACCAGGCGATCCACCAGTCCCCTGATCCTCCAGAGCAGGTTCGCGTAGGGCCAGCCCGCGTCGCCGCCGAGGCGCTCCACCTCGGCGAAGATCTGCTCGGGCGGCGCGGCGACGACCCGCTCCCGACGTTCGACGATCATCCCCTCGCGGGAGGTGACCGACGAGAGGCTCGCCCGATCCGTTGCGGCGAGCGCGTCGAACCAGGTGGACTCGACGCCGTTCGGGTTAGTCCGATCGATCGCCTGCCCGAGCGCCTCGACATAGGAATGCGGCTCGAGGCCGAACACGGCAGACGGGCCGGGATCCCTGACAACGACCTCGTTGCGAAGGCCTTCGATAAGCGGCCGTGCGATCCGTGCCGGCACCGGCGAGATCAGATTCACCCAGTACGACGAGAGCCGGGGTGTGAGCACCGGAACCGGGATCATCAGCCGATGGAGGCCGCGGATGCGGGCGTACGCCCGCATCATGTCGCCGTACGAGAGGATGTCGGGACCGCCGATCTCGACGATGCCCGTCACCTCCGCGTGGTCGAGCGCGCCGACGAGGTAGTCGAGCACGTCGGCGATCCCGATCGGTTGGCAGCGCGTCGCCACCCAACGCGGCGTGACCATGATCGGCAGGCGCTCGGTCAGGTGGCGGAGGATCTCGAACGACGCGCTGCCGGACCCGATGATCACCGCCGCCCGGAACTCGGTGACCGGCACGCCGGATGCGGCGAGCTGGGCGCCCGTTTCGTGGCGGCTGGCCAGGTGGTGGGAGAGGTCGGCCGAATCGTCGCCCAAACCGCCGAGGTAGATGATCCGTGACACGCCGGCACGCTTCGCCGTCTGCGCGAAGTTGCGGGCTGCTAGCCGATCCCGCTCAGCGAACTGCCGTTCACCCGAACCCATCGAGTGAGCCAAGTAGTAGGCGACGTCGATACTCTCGAGCGCCGATGGCAACGTCGAAAGGTCGAGCAGGTCGGCGATGACGACCGTCGCCTGCGGGAATCGGGCTGCGAGAGGCCGCGCGTCGCGGCTCATCAGGACGAGCTCGTGGCCTCGCGCAGAGAGCAGCGGAACGAGCCGCCCGCCGATGTAGCCGCTCGCGCCGACGACGAGGATCCGCACGACGCGAGTATGAGAACTAGGCCAGGAACCGGTCGATAACGGCCGCGGTCTCGTCCCGCTGCTCCAGTTCGGGGAGATCCCCGGCGTGCTCGATCAACACGCCCGTGCCCTGAGCGCTTCGATCAGGTCGCCGAGCCCTCGCGGATCCGCGACCCACCCGTCCGCCCCGAGGTCGAGCGCCACGCGTTCGTCCGGAACCGCGTTTCCGCCTACCAGGCGCGGAACCGACGGTCGTTCCCGGCGCGCGGCGGCCAAGAGGCGTCCGGCTGCCGGACGACGCTCGATGTCGACGACACTCACGACGACGGCTGCGAGACGTCCCGCATCGCGCATCGCAGCGGCGAGCGACACGGTCGGCGTGTCGGGGCCCAGGTTGAGGACCTCATATCCGGCGCCGGTCAGGATGTCGGCGAGCATCGCGACCCCGAGCCCATGACGCTCTCCGGGCGGCATCGCGACGATGACGACGCCTTTCTTGCGGCCAGGGTGCACGAACCGGGGGCCCAGACGTCCGATCAGCGTCGTGGCCACACTGCTCGCGAGATGCTCCTGGTCGACGGTGACGCCACCCGATCCCCACAGCGCCCCGATGGCATGCAGCGACGGCGCGAGGACGCGGACGTAGATCTCGCCTGGCTCGAGCCCCGAGGCCATCGCAGCCTCGACGACCTGCCAGCTCCCGGCGACGTCACCGCTAAGCATCCGCGCCTGGAGTCGTGCCTGCCACATCGTGACCCGCGGATGGCTTCCGCGGCGGACGGCGACCACGGTCGAGCGTTGTCGTGGCCCGCTCGAGATCGGCAGGATCGACCATCCACGTGCCGCTGATCTTCCGGGCCGGCAAGATCCCCAGCCGGACGCGACGGTAGACCGTCATGTAGTGGACGCCGAGAAGATCGGCCGCCTCGTGCAGGCTAAGATGGCCGTGAGCGTCCGACGGGTTCAACCCGCCAGCGTCCCCGCGAACACCTGCCAGGCGAGCGCCGACTTTGCGACCAGGCTGAGCATGAAGTAGGCCTTCTCGCCGAATACGTACGACTTCCACCGACCGACCCGCCGGTACTGGAGCCACATGTTAAGCGCGAAGATGTTGAAGAAGACGAAGAGCGAGACGAAGATCGCGTAGACGAAAGCGGGCGGCTCGGCGGTACTCCCGGGCGACCAAAGGTAGACGCCCACGGCCAGCCACGGCGCGATCCCGACGACGCATCCGAGCCAGAACGGCCACAGCGAACCGCCCGGTCGCTCGTATCGTTCCTGGACCGCTCCGAAGAAGATCATCGCCGCATTGGCCGCGAAGATCCCGATCAGTGCGGCGACATCGCTGATCCCTGTCAGCATCGCGATGAGCACGATCATCACCGACGATGAGAGCGAGTACTCGGCCCAGCGGAAGTAGTTGTGCTCCGCCACGAGACCGGAGGTGTAGCGCACGAAGGCGCCGGGCAGCACCACCAGCCAGTGGAAGACGGCCGACAGCAGGAGGAAGAGGGCGACGCCCCACGCCACGGAGACCTCGAACAGGGTGATCGGCGCGCCGGCCGCAGAACCGGGTGGCCCATCCATGAACGTTGCCGTCACGGGAAGCGCGAAGGCGGTCGCGAGCGCCAGGACGGCGACAGCCTGGACGGCATGGACGAAGCCGAGGCCGAAGTTCCAGCGCCGCAATGACGCGGCCCGCGACGCAGGGAGCTCGACAGTAGGCGTGGCGATGAGTCGGTCGGTGGCGATCAAGCGGAAGTCCTTATCGGAACGAGGGTGGGCCCGGAGGAGACAGGGCCACACCCTCGGGTGGGAGGCTGGTGGTACGCAGGGTCAGTTGGTCGGCGGCAGGATGACCTCGTCGATGACGTGGATGACACCATTCGACGCCATCACGTCGGGAGTCACGACCTTCGCACTGTCGTTCAGGTAGACCACGCCGTCTTTGACAGCGATGGCGATCGGCGAACCCTCGACCGAATCGGCTGAGGTGAGGCCGACGATCTGATCGGATGGGACGGCCCCCGAGACGACGTGGTACAGCAACACCTGCTTGAGCGCCTCCTTGTCGGCGAGCAGCCCTTCGAGCGTGCCGGCTGGGAGTGCCGCAAAGGCCTCGTCAGTGGGCGCAAGCACGGTGTAGGGACCCTCGCCCTGGAGCGTCTCCACGAGCCCGGCGGCCTTGACGGCGGTCAGGAGGGTGGCGAAGGAGCCCGCCTCGGTGGCAGTCTCGACGATGTCCTTGGCCATGGCGGCTGCCGAAGCCGAAGGCGCCAGGCTTGGGGATGCGGCTGTGGTGGGTGCCGGGCTCGGTGTCGACGCCCCGGTGGGCGACGCGCTCGGCGATGCAGCGGCGGAGCAGCCCGCGATCGCGATCGCGAGCGCTGGCACGAGGAAGGTGATGGATCGTTTCATGACTTGTGATTTCCCTTCGGTCTGGATTGGATGTGATGTCGGGCCTGGCTGACTCGAACAATCGCAGTATTTAGCACTAAATCGAATCTGTCAACCAAGGGCGGGTATCACGCCCAACGCGACGGGTCCGGTCGACGTCACCATTGCCGGGGCTTCGGCAAGTACCTCGACCTGCAGGTGCCGCCTGACGTCTCCATGTGCGAGATCTACCGTCTCTCGCGCGACCCAACCACCACCCCCTTCGCGGCATCTGGACTCCCGACAGCAGCGACCGATGGCGACTTCGCGACAAGCGAGCGCTAGGATCGGGAGGCCCGAGGGTGACGTGACTGGGCTGAGAACGACATCGAGATCGGCAGTGTCGGCAGATGACGCGCTCGTTCGGCGCGCTCGCGCCGGTGACGCTGCGGCGTTCGGCGTCCTCGTCGACACCCGGATCGACCGCTGCTACCGCCTCGCCTGGTCGATCCTCTCCAACGATGCCGACGCTGCCGACGCAACCCAGGACGCGCTGGTCTCCGCCTGGCGACAGCTTCCACGCCTGCGTGATTCGGCGGCCTTCGATGGCTGGCTCAACCGGATCGTGGCGAACGCCGCGTTGATGACACGCCGGCACCGCGTGCGTCTGCGTGAGGTGACGGTCCAGCCTGCCTACCCGGGCGATGAAACCGCTCAGCCGGAACCGCCGCAGGACCTCCATGCCAGGACACAGATGGACGAGATGGTCGCCAACGACGCCATCGCGCGCGCCTTCGACCGTCTGCGACCGAAGGACCGGATGATCCTCGTACTCCACCACGTCGAGGAGCGGCCAGTGGCAGAGATCGCGCGGTCACTCGGGATCCCCGTCGGAACGGCCAAGTGGCGTCTGCACGCCGCTCGGACCGCGCTCGAGAAGGCCATGGAGGCTGAGGCATGAACGGCCGGCCGCTGACGGACGCGCAGATCTCCCTGGCGCTCCGGGCGCATCTGCCGGATCGCGCCCCGAGCGGTCTGGGCAGCCGGATCCTCGAGTTGGCCGAGGCCACGCCACAGCAGCGGGCGCTGCCCTCGTTCCTCGGCGCGCTCAGCGAAGCGGACCCGGTCAGCCGCCGACGCAGCCTGCTCATCGCCGCGGCCCTGCTGGTCGCGCTGGCCCTCGCGAGTGCCGCGGCCGTCGGGGCCTTCCGCCTCCTCCAGCGAGACCCCGTCCCGGACCTGAGCATCCAGCCGCCGGCCGACGTCCCGGCGTTCGTCCTCTCGAGCTACGAGCGTCTGCCCCAGCTGCCGCCCCTCGCGATGTCGTGGCGCGACAGCGACGGATCGGCCAAGGGCCGCATCTATGTCGATCGGTCGGGAGCCGTCCGATTCGATCGGTTCGAGTCAGCCGATGCGACGGAGCCCTCCAGCTACACGATCCTCAGCGGCGGTCGCATCAGCGGGATGGCGCCGGTCGAGTCCGAGGCCGTCTGGGTCGAATCGGGCCATGAGGCCTTCGGCGATGACCCGCGGGTGTTCATCCGGACCGTACTCAACTCCGAGGAAGGGCCGGGCTGCGAGATGGAGCGGGATCAGAGTGAGGTCGGCGATGGGACCGCGGCAACGGGCTGGAACTACATCGGCGTCGAAGACGTTGCGGGACGCCCCACGCATCACTTCGCGTGCGTCGGCGAGATCTGGCTTGACATCGAGACCCGGCTGATCCTGCGAACCGGACTCAGAGAGGTCACCGAGATCACGTTCGGCGAGCAGCCGGCAGCGCTGTTCGAACCGCCGGAGGGCATGGAGCACATCACGAGCGAGGCGTACAGCGCGTACCTCTGCACGCGCGACGTCCAGACTGAAGTCGAAGTCGGTTTGGGGACGAGGGAATGTGCCCAACCCGAGGAACCGGAGGCGTCGCAACCGGAGGCAGAGGCTCCACCGGAGGCTACCCCTGACACGCAGCCGGCGGGCACGTACCTGCTCGAGGATCCTTTCCCTGTTCGTCTCTCGATGACCGTCGCCGACGGCTGGACGGCCGTCATAGAGAGCCGCTTTTACCATGTCGGCGGCCTCACCCGGGACGATGGGAGCACGGGTCTCAGGTTCGTGATGGTCAGCACGAACACCGAGGATGCGTGCGCCGAGCGGGCAGGTGCTGTCGACGGGCGTGCCACAGTCGACGATCTCGTTGCGTTTCTCGCGAGTCAACCGTTGATCGGCATCTCGGAGAACATGGACGTCACGCTCGATGGCTATCGCGGGAAGTACCTCGAGTTCACGAGGACCGCCGGTCAGATCGACTGTGGCTGGGGAGGGCTCGACGGCTGGCCGGCGAGCTCGCCGACGGCCAGCAACGAGGTCGACCGGGTGTGGATCCTCGACGTGGATGGCGCGCCCCTGGTGATCGACGCGTTCTCGGATCCGGACGCTTCCGATGATGTCAGGGCGGAGCTCCGGCAGATCGTGGAGTCGATCCAGATCGAGCCGTGATCCGGCCTTGCGATCTTTGCCCGGTGAAATGTCGCCGACCCAACCCTGCGCTGTTGGCGGGCATCAATAGAGCGAACGCGATGAGACTCCGACGCAAAGGATCGATATGAAGCGCTTGTTCCGCCGGTCGGCATCGCCGATCACAGCAGTCGTGGCGATGGTGGTGTTCCTGGCGACCGGCTGTGCGACCGGGCAGGGCGCACCAAGCGGGGCCGCCTCGCCGACATCGCCGGTCGGCGGACTGACCCTGACACCCACGGTTCGCCCCAGTCAGAGCGATGCGGCGAGTCGTCCATCGGCCAGTCCAAGCGCGACGTCCGCGCCGATCCTGTGGACCGAGGCGAGCCTGAAGGAGGACTGGCCCGGTCCGGCCCGTCCCGAGCCCGCCGGCGGCGCGATCCTCGTGCCGCTCCAAGATGAAGCGGACGAGGTGATCCCGGATCCCTTGGGCGACACCGGGTCCGCTGCCCATCCGTGGGTCGACATTCGGGAGCTGCAGGGTGGCGGGGCGCGAATCATCATCGACCTCGCCTCGAACGTCCCGCCGCTCGTGGCTCCCTCGGACCAATGGATCGCGTACGGCGTCGTCGTGGATGACGATCGCGACGGCATCCCTGATAGGCGGTTCGGGATCGACAACATCCCGGCAACCGCGCCAGGGAAGGATCAGCATCGGGCCTGGATCACGGACCTTCACATCGGCCGAACGGTCACGGCGGTCGGACCGGGATACGGGGCTGTCGGCGACACCTACTTCGACACATTCTTCCCGGGCGAGTGGACCGGCATCGGCGCACGGCTCGGCTTTGGCGCAGACCTGACCGGCGGAGGAAGCATCCCCGGGCTGGTCGACCCCTTCTACGTGTGGGCCTCGGTGATCGTGGATGGTCGCGTCGTGGCCACGGACTATGCCCCCGATGACGGGTGGTTGGTGGAGCCGAAGCCATGATCGCTGCGCGCGCGTTCGGTCAGCAGGCAGGTCTGAGGGCATTGGTGCTCATAGCGGTGATCGTGGCTAGCGCCTGCGGAGCGGCTCAGGCATCGCCTAAGGCTTCCGCAAGCTTGCCAAGTCAGACGCCGACGCCAACGATGAGTCCGTCCGACGCGCCGCCGAGCGCGACGCCGAGCCCCTCGTTCGAGGTGATCGGGGAGTGGCTCGCGGCCGGCACCCACACCGCGAGACCCTTCGACCCAGCGCTGCCCGAGCCTTGGGGCGTCTGTGCGGGCCAGTCGGGATGCACCGAAACGACCGCCGACGACTCGATCGGCATCACATACACGGTGCCGGAGGGTTGGGCATTCGGCTTCCGGGCTGCGGTCACCAAGCCGTCCGCGGGGACGGTTGCGCCAACTGGGATGAGCCTGCACTTCCTTCGGGGCGGCTGGCTGTTCACCGACCCCTGCCTCAAAGTCGACACCCTGCCGGACATCGAGGTCGGGCCCACCGCCGACGATTTCGCGGATGCGCTCGCCGCTCACCCACTCCTCGATGTGACGGCTCCGGTCGACGTCACGCTCGGCGGATTCCCCGGGAAGTACCTCGACCTTCAGGTGCCGTCGGACATCAACGAGTGCACAGCCGCGTACTACCCCTGGGCGCCCGCCTTCTACGCCCAGGGCCCGTACCACCGATGGCACATCTGGAGCCTTGATGTCGATGGCGTCCGCGTCGTGATCCAGAGTGGAGACTTCGTCGGGACTTTGCCGCAGGACCTCGCCGAGATGCACGAGGTCATCGAGTCGATCCAGATCCAGCCCTAGGGGCGTTCATGGACGAGCAGGGGGCCCTCGTTGACCATGGGCTATCCTTGGGCCGCGCCGACATAGCTCAGCGGTAGAGCAGCTGTTTCGTAAACAGCAGGTCCTCGGTTCAAATCCGAGTGTCGGCTCCAACTTACTTCCGTCGAGATATCCGGGCCTGACCAGATCGCGTGCTGACGACCGCACACCTGTCGGCCATGGGCCACTCAGCGGATGTCTGACCCGACCTGCACCCGGCCGTGCTCGCCGTCGTCATATTCATCGCCACTGGCTGCGGCGGCGATGATGCCGACAAATCGTGCGACGCGATTGCCGGGACCGGCCCAGTACTCAGCCTCTTGGATGCGGACCTCGATGACCCTGATGGCCGGGTCCTCCGGTCCGTCCCACCAGGCCTTCAGGATCGGGTTCCATATCTTCTTGACCACCGCCTGGTCGATCCGGCTCGTGGCGATCCCGGTGACCGACACGTACTTCGCTCCGTCGTTGTCCGAGTAGGCCAAGTTGACGGCCGGGTCACGGCCGATGTCGTCGAGCAACTCGGACCCGTCGTTCCCGAGGAAGATGAGGGTGTCGCCTTGCTCGTCGGTCTCGATCGTCGTCATCGGGCGCGAGCGCATCCGCTCCCCCGTACGCGTCGCGAACATCGTGAAGCGGATGCCCTTGAGGTATCCGTGCAGTTCCGCGATGTCAATGGTCTTGGTTTCGGTCATCGCCTGACTCCCTCTCTGTCTCGGTTCCTTGCGCCCAGGCGTTTCTTGTTCGTGGACACTCCACGTCCCCTGTCGACTACTCCGGCGGGTCGTGGCCGACGAGGCCATCCACCGATTCACGGATGAGGTCCGCGTGCCCGTTGTGGCGGGCGTACTCCTCGATCATGTTCGGCAGGATGTAGCGCAGCCTGGGAGCGGCACTGCTCGCACGGTCGGTCACTGCCTGATCCATGACCGCGCGACAGCGAGCGACGGCATCCGTCCAGGCTGCGTAGAGCTGGGCCGGCGTGTCCTCGCGAGCGCTCCGCCAGTCCCAATCGTGGTCAGCCTTCCAGTCGATGGCACTCCACGGTGGGAGTTGCCCCCGTTGGAGCAACCACTCGTTCGACATGTCGTCCTCGAAGCGCGTGAGGTGCTTGATCATCCCGCCCACCGTCATCGAGGACGGGCCGAGCGTCGCTCGCAGGCTGCTCGCATCAAGACCACCGACCTTCCAGGCGAATGTCGCGCGCTGTCGCTCCAAGAAGCCCAGGAGCGTCGCGATCTCGCCGGCACCCATGGGCGGTTCTGGTCGGCCCTGACCCTCCCGGTAGCGGCCATGCGCGTCCAGGTAGGTCCTGCCCGGCGCGGTTCGATCATCGGCCTCCACGGTTGAGAGGCTCCCTTGGGGGGCGAATCAGCGGTCCTGGCCGGCCTCCCGTACCTGGTCGTCGTCGGCAGGCTGGCCGTCGCGATGGCCGCTCGGCTCGCGCGCCCCTTTCGGGCCGACCTGGGTCGAGTGCGCGGCGACCCGCTCATCACCGGGCTGGACGCCGCCCGGGATCGACTCCTCTTCCAGCTCCGGCTCGTTGCCGATGTACGCCCCCGGATCCCGCCGCTCGGTCTTGGCTTCGCCCATGGTCGTACCTCCTCGATCCGATCGAATCCCTGGATGAAGGGAGCACGTCCGTCCTCCACTCCCGACATCGGATGGTGTCGCCACGCCGCCATGGGCCGAGATTCTCCCCGTCGCCTCACCATCGCATCGGCATCTCAATCGAGAGGGCGGTGCCCAGCCGATGCGGATCCCTCCGTGGAGTCGGTACCCTTCGATCGGGAGGCGCGGGATGGGCATCGTCTTCTTCTACATGACGGTCTCGCTGGACGGCTTCATCGCCGGGCCGAACGACGAGGCCGGCCGGTTGTTCCGGTGGTACTTCAGCGGCGACACCGAGGTCGCAGTCCCCGGCTCGCCGACGCTCATGGTGTCGCGCGCAAGCGCGGAGCTTATGGAGGCATACGAGCGTTCCGGAGGCGCCGGGATCGTCGGCCGCCGGACCTTCGACATCGCCGGAGCATGGGGCGGCGATCCGCCGAGCGCGCCGTGCTTCGTATTGACGCACGATCCGCCCGCGGAGTGGCTCACGCCCGATTCGCCGTTCGTCTTCGTGACCGACGGGATCGAGAGCGCGGTCCGCCAGGCGAAGGCCGCAGCCGGCGACAAGGACGTGCAGGTCTGGACGGGCAGCACGTTCCGCCAGGCGCTCCGGGCGGGCCTGCTCGACGAGATCCACGTCGCCCTGGCGCCGATCCTCCTCGGTTCGGGCGTCCACCTCTACGAGGGCCTGGGGCCGGACCCCATCGACCTCGAGATCATCCGAGTCGTTCACACGCCGGAGGTCACCCACATCCGATACCGGGTCGTCCAAGGCGACGTCGAGAGGTAGCACTCGGCCCGCGTCCCCATGACAACGTGCCTTGGCAGTCGTTGGCAAGTTGACTTGAATCGGCGCCCAGCATAGATTGTGGCGCCACGACAAGTCCCCTTCGTCAGCATCGGTGATCAGAGCGTGTTCGCGACCTTCGTCATCGGCCTCCGGGAAGGCCTTGAAGCTGCCCTCGTCATCGGGATCCTCGTCGCATTCCTCGTGCGATCCGACCGACGGGACGTGCTCCCTCGCCTGTGGCTCGGCGTCGGGCTGGCGATCGGTCTCGCCCTCGGTTTCGGGTTCGTCCTGACGTTCGGCGCCTACACGCTCAGCTTCGAGGCACAGGAGGTCCTCGGCGGCACGCTGTCGATCCTGGCCGTGGCGATGGTCACGACGATGGTGTTCTGGATGCAGCGCGCCGCTCGCGGGTTGAAGGGCGAGCTCGAAGGCGGCATGGCCAGAGCGATCGCGACCGGCGGCCTGTGGGGCGTCGTCGCGATCGGGTTCATCTCGGTCGCCCGCGAGGGTGTCGAGACCGCCCTGTTCCTGTGGTCGATGATCCGCTCGATGGGCGGCGGTTCGGGCGCCCTCATCGGCGCAGTGGCCGGCCTGCTGACCGCGACGGTCCTGGGCTACCTCATCTACCGCGGGATGGTCCGGATCAACCTGCGCACGTTCTTCACCTGGACGAGCGTGTTCCTCATCATCGTGGCCGGTGGCGTCCTCGCCTACGGCATCCACGACCTCCAGGAGGCGGGCGTCCTGCCCGGGCCGTACACGGCCGCCGCCCCGATCGACCCGGCCACGGGAGCGGTGATGGTCGGCCTCGCCGCGTTCCCGTTCGGCTGGGCATTCTCGATCGGCGAGGTGCTCTCGCCCGCGCAGTCCGCTCGCGGCCGTGCTCAAGGGAACGGTCGGCCTCACCCCGGAGATGTCCTGGCTGGAGGTCATCGCCTGGGCCCTCTACATCGTCATCGTCGGTCGGGATCTTCCTGCGCCGCCATCGCGCCGCGTCCACCCAACCCCGCCCCATCGCCGCCACGACCACCCAGGGCCCCGTCAGCCTTCCCAGAGGAGAGCCATGAACCGCGTCACGCTGTCCCGCCCGGCCCTCGTTCTCGCGTCGATCGGTGCCATCGCCGGCCTGACCGCCGCTTGCGTGCCGAACCAATCGGCCCAGGGTGGCGCCATCGCGGTGACCTCCACCGAGGACGCTTGCACCGTGGCGACGAACAGCGCGACGAGCGGCACGCTCGCGTTCGACGTCAAGAACGATGGGACGCAGGTGACCGAGTTCTACCTCATGGCCGACGATGGCCTGCGGATCATCGGCGAGGTCGAGAACATCGCTCCCGGCGCGTCGCGGACGCTGACCGCGACGGTCCAGCCGGGCAGCTACCAGACCCTCTGCAAGCCCGGCATGGTCGGCTTGGGGGTCGGGCGCAGTCCGTTCACGGTGACAGGCGAGCGGGTCGCGCTTTCCGGGCCGGATGCCGAGGTCAAGCAGCAAGCCGTCGACCTCTACGCCGCGTTCGTCAAGGAGCAGGTCGCCCAGCTCGTGCCGGCGACCAAGGGCTTCGTCGACCTCTACGTCGCGGGCGACGATGAGGCGGCCAAGGGCCAGTTCGCGGACATCCGCACGCACTACGAGCGCATCGAGCCGGTCGCCGAGGCGCTCGGCGACCTCGACCCGCGGATCGACTATCGCGAGGTCGACGCCAAGGCCGAGGGCCTCGACTGGACCGGGTTCCACCGGATCGAGAAGGACCTCTGGGAGCCGGCCAAGGGTGCGCTAAACTCCGATGGCGAGACCGACGCCTGGCAGGACTGGCAGCCCTCGACCCCCGGGCAGCGGGCGGAGCTCGGCAAGCAGCTCGTGGCCGACGTCACCGAGCTCTACGACTACGTCCACTCCGATGACTTCACGACCTACCTCGACGACCAGGGGGTCGACTGGCTGAGCAACGGTGCCATCGCCCTCCTCGACGAGGTGGCGAGCGGCAAGATCACCGGCGAGGAGGACTGGTGGTCAGGCACCGACCTGTGGGACTTCGCGGCCAACGTGGAGGGATCGAAGATGGCCTTCACGCTCGTCCGCGACTATGCCGCCTCGAAGGGATCCGAGGGCACGGCCCTGGTCGAGCAGATCGACAGCGGGTTCACCGCGCTCGAGGAGAAGCTCGCGACGTACGGCAACCTCGAGGACGGGTTCGTCACGTACGGCGAGCTGACCGACGATGACAAGCGGGACCTGACGACCCTGATCAATTCCCTGGCTGAGCCCCTCTCGCAGCTCACGAGTACGATCCTGTCGTGACCAAGGCCGAGCCCGAGGCGCGCCCGGTCCCGGAGGGAACGTCCGAGACACCTCCGGGGCTGTCGCGGCGGGCCCTGCTCGGGACCGCCGCGGCCGGGGCGGCCGGTCTCGTGGTCGGCAGCCTCGCCGGGCCGGTCGTCGGTCCCATCCTGACCGGCCAGACGCCCGCTGCCGATCAGCCCGGCACGGCGAAGACCTATCCGTTCTTCGGCGCGCACCAGGCCGGCATCACGACGCCGGTCCAGGACCATCTCCACTTCGCCGCCTTCGACCTCATAGAGGGCACCGACCGCGACGCCCTCGTCGGGCTTCTGCGCGACTGGTCGTACGCCGCGTCGCGGATGACCCAGGGGCTCGAGGTCAGCGCCGCCGGCGCGATCGGTGGCGACCCGGAGGCGCCACCGGACGATACCGGCGAGGCGCTGGACCTGCCGCCGAGCGGGCTGACCGTCACGTTCGGCTTCGGGCCAGGGCTGTTCGAGCGGGAGGGCGTCGACCGGTTCGGGCTGGCGGCGCAGCGCCCGCCGGACCTCCAGCGCCTGCCACCGTTCGTCGGCGACGCGCTCAAGGCCGAGTGGAGCCACGGGGACGTGTGCGTGCAGGTCTGCGCCGACGACCCGCAGGTCGCGGTCCATGCGATCCGCAACCTGTCGCGCATCGCATTCGGTCGGGCCGCCATCCGTTGGTCGCAGCTGGGCTTCGGCCGGACGTCGAAGACGACAACGGCACAGGTCACGCCACGCAACCTCATGGGCTTCAAGGACGGAACGAACAACATCCTCGCCGAGGACGGCCCCTCGCTCGAGCAGCACGTGTGGGTCCCGACGGACGGCTCGCCGGCCTGGCTGGCCGGCGGGAGCTACCTCGTCGTCCGCAAGATCGAGATGCTCATCGAATCGTGGGACCGCGTCCGGCTCGCCGAGCAGGAGACGATCATCGGTCGGAACAAGGGGCCCGGCGCACCGCTGAGCGGCGGCGAGGAGTTCACCGCGCCGGATTTCGCGGCCGCGAAGGACGGCGCACCGGTCATCGACGTCGCGGCGCACGTCAGGCTCGCCCATCCGACGGCAAACGACGGGATGCGGATCCTCCGCCGCGGCTACAACTACGTCGACGGCAACTCGCCGTACGGCCGCCTCGACGCCGGCCTGTTCTTCATGTCCTTCCAGCGAGCGCCCGGTCAGTTCATCGCCCTGCAGCGCGCCCTCGCCCCGGACCTGCTCAACGAGTACATCCGGCACATCGGGTCGGCGATCTTCGCGATCCCGCCCGGGGCGTCGGCCGGTGGCTTCGTCGGCGAGACGCTCCTCTAGGACACGGCGTTCGGATCGGGCGCGTAGAAGGTCGTCGTGTTGGCGACGTTGCGCGCGACCACCTCGGGATCGACGCCGGCGGCCTCGCTGGCCGCGCCCCACGCCTCGCTGCTGCGGGTCGCGAACTCGCGGCCCTCCGGCGCCAGCTGCCACGCCTCCGGGTCCCCGACCGAGCCGCCGCGCAGGTGCAGCCCCAGCCCGAGCAGGCCCATGTCCCAGCCGACGCCGACGGCGCCGGGCCCGTACTCGCCCCACATCTCGTCGGGCACGACCGCGGTGTGCTCGAACTCGAACCTCGTGGCTCCCCCGTCGACGGTCGAGAGCCGGACCTCGACCTCCGATGCGACGGCGTCGCTGGTCGGCTCGCCGTACTCCCAGGTCACCTTCAGCCGGTCGGGTCGCTCGCAGGCGACGATCTCGCCGCCGGCGTTGCCCTCGAACTGGTAGCGACCACCGAGACGGTAGTCGCCGGAGATCGGCAGGAACCAGCGACCGATCCGGTCGGGGTTCGTCAGCGCGTCCCAGACATCCTCGATCGGCGCGTCGAAGTCGCGCTGGAGTCGGACGGCGTGACCGGGCCCGGCCGGGGTCTGCCCCTCGCCGACCGCGCGCTGGATGGCCTCGATCTCGCGGACGATGTCGATCATCGGGGTGCTCCTTTCGGACTGTCGGTGGCGGCCGCCCGCAGACGGCGATCGCGCTTGCCGCGCGCCAGCTCGGTGGCAAGGGAGTCGAGGCGCTGTTCCCAGAACCCGCGGAAGTGTTCGAGCCACCCGTCGAGCTCGCGGAACGGCGCGGCGTCGACCGCATAGAGGCGGCGGGTGCCCTCGGGCCGGACGGTCGCGAACCCGCTGTCACGGAGGACCTTGAGATGCTGCGAGACGGCCGGCTGCGAGATGCCGAACTCCGCCTGGACGACCGCCGTGATCGCCCCCGACGAGACCTCGCCGTCGGCGAGGAGCTCGAGGATGCGGCGGCGGACGGGGTCGCCCAGGACGTCGAACGCGTGCACGTCTCGGATATTACAAGTGTGGACTTATATAAGTCAACACTGTAGCACCGGGGTGCGGATCAGGACGCGCGGCGCAGCCGCTCCAGCCCGTCGAGGATCAGGTCCAGCCCGAACGCGAACTCCACGTCGTCGTCGCACGCGCCGAGACCGCCGTCGTGGCTGACGGCGGCCGCCAGCTCCGCGACGTTCGGGAACGACGCCGCCATCTGTTCGGCGATCGCGGCCGTGATCGCGGCCGTGGCCGCCGGGTCGGCGCCGGCATCCGAGTCGTCGAACAGATCCTGGTTGAACCCGAAGATGCGACTGCCGAGCACGTGCAGCGCATGGTGGGTCAGGTCGAGCGAGAAGCCGCCGGTCCGGAGCATCCCCACGAGTTCGTCCATGTAGCGCAGCGTCGACGGACTCGGTGCCGAGCGCGACTCGATGATCCGCGCCGCCCACGGGTGGCGGAGCATCGTCGCCCGGGCGGACAGGATCGTCGCTCGCGTCGCGGCCTTCCAGCCACGACCCGGGGACGGCAGCGGCCCGATCTCGCCGACGACCACGTCGACCATCCCATCGAGCAGGTCGTCCTTGTCCCGGACATGGTTGTAGATCGACATCGGGTCCACGCCCAGCTCCTGGCCGAGCCGGCGCATGCTGACCGAGCCGATCCCCTCGCGGTCGGCGAGGGCGACGGCAGCCTCGAGCACGCGATCACGACGCAGCGGCGTCCCGCCACGTGGCCGGCGCCGGGTCTCGAGCGCGGTTCGCCTGGGCATGGGCAGATGGTAGCCGGTCCGGGGCTTGACGTCCTACGGTGTAGACGGCTAATCTACGCCGTAGGTCTACACCGTAGATACGACGGAGGAACGAGCGATGAGCACCGACCCGACCCCGGACCGCACGCCCTGGCTCCCGCCGCGCTGGTTCATCCATACGGCGTGGATCGCCCATCGCACCGCATATCGCGTCACCGGCGGGCGGCGGGGTCTGTCGCTCCCGACCGCCGACGGCAAGTTCGGCCAGATGCGGCTTCGGACCGTCGGGCGCAAGTCCGGCAAGGAGCGCATCGCGATCCTCGGCTACCAGGAGGACGGCCCGAACATCGTGACGCTGGCGATGAACGGTTGGGGCGACCCCGAGCCGGCGTGGTGGCTGAACCTCCAGGCACAGCCCGACGTCGTGCTCGACCTCAAGGACGGGACGCGGGTCGTGCACGGCCGCGCCGCCCACGGCGAGGAGCGGGAGCGGCTGTGGCGCAAGTTCAACGAGTACCGCGGCTGGGGCAGCGACGTGGATGCCTTCGCACGGCGGCGCTCGCGCGAGACCGCCGTCGTGATCTTCGAGCCGCGCGCAAACGCGGCCCGACCCGGGTGATAGGCTGACCCGCGTCCCACGGTGCGGAAGCCCGTGGTCGCGAGGGGAGGTCAGACCAGCTTGACGGCCGAAGCGTCGGTCAGTGCGCCCGAGACGGGAGCGCCCGCGGTCGACATGCGGCTCGCGCTGCGGCTCGCGGCAGCGATGTTCGTCCTCGTCGTCGACACGTCGCTGATGAACGTGTCGATCTCGGCCGTCGTCCAGGACCTCGGGACGACCGTCAGCGGCGTCCAGTCGGCGATCGCGCTGGAAGCCCTGGTCTCGGCCGCCTTCATCCTGATCAGCAGCAAGGTCGGCGACCTCATCGGCCGCAAGCGCGCGTTCACGCTGGGCTTGCTCGGCTACGCCATCGGAGCGATGGCGATGGTGCTGTCACAGACGCTCGTGCCGATCATCATCTTCTGGGCGATCTTCGGCGGGCTTGGAGCATCGCTCCTGCTGCCGTCGATGCAGTCGCTCATCCACGGCAACTTCGAGGGAGCGGCGCAGAAGCAGGTATATGCGCTGGTCGGGGCGTCGGCGGCGATCGCCGCGGCGGTCGGCCCGCTGGTCGGTGGCTTCATCACGACCTTCCTGTCGTGGCGTGTCGGGTTCGCGCTGGAGGTGGTCGTCATCGCCGTCGTGCTGCTCGGTATGGGGATGATCAAGGACGTGCCCTACACGGGCGATCGGCATATCGACTTCGGCGGTGCGGTCCTGTCGGTCCTGGGGATGGGTGGGATCGTGCTCGGCATCCTGGCCTGGCAGGAAGGCGCCGAGGCCGTCGGCGCCCTCATCGCCGTCGGCGCGGTCTCGCTCGCGGCGCTGGCGTGGTGGCTCCGACGACGCAAGCGCGAAGGGAAGGTCGCGCTGATCGATCCCGATCTGTTCACGTCACCGAACTTCCGGCTCGGGATCTCGGGTCAGACGCTGCAACAGATCGCGCTCGGCGGCCTGATGATCTCGCTGCCGATCTTCCTGCAGATGGTCCTCGAGTACAACGCGCTCCAGGCGGGCCTGTCGCTGGCCCCACTGTCGCTGAGCATGTTCTTCATCGCGTTGCTGGCCGGGCGGCGGGCAGGCGACCGAAAGCCGAGCACGATCATCAGGGTCGGCTTCGCGCTGGTCCTGGTCGGCGTCCTGGTGATGATCCCCATCGTCCCCAGGGCGGACTCGGGGCTGTGGCTCGCCATCCCGCTGATCGTGGCCGGCTGCGGCCTCGGCCTCCTCGTCTCGCAGCTCAACAACTACACGCTCGCTCCCATCTCCGAGGAGCGCATCAGCGAGGCCGCTGGCGTGAACTCGGCCGGCGGGTCGTTCGGCCTGTCGTTCGGCCTGGCGATGGCCGGCGGCGTCATGCTGGCGGCCCTCGCCTTCTCGTTCACCAACCTCGCCGAGTCGAGCACCGTCCTCGATCCTGCCGAGCAGCAACAGGTCGCCCAGGGACTCGAAGAGGACGCGCAGATCATGAGCAACACGCAACTCGACGAGCTGATCGTCAACCAGCCGCCTGACGTCGAGGCGGAGATCATCCGGATCAACACCGAGGCCCGCCCGCTGGCCCTCCAGGTCGCGCTGCTCGTGCCGCTGCTCGCCGGCCTGCTCGGTCTGCTGGTGTCGTTCCGGATGGTGAAGGTCGGCGACGTCAAGCCGTCGGCGTCGCTCGAAGGACTGGCGTTCGACTGACCCGTCTCAGCGGGTCGGCACCGGTCGACCGAACCGCTCGTCCAGCAGTCCGTGGCGAAGGCCACGGTCGCAGACGGTCAGGGTCTCCTGCCCGAGCTTGTCCATGACCGTCCGGACGATGCACGCGCCGGCGAGGATGACCTCGGCCCGCCCCGATTGCAGGCCGACGATCTGCCGTCGGTCGTCCGCGTCCGCGGTCCGGTAGAGCTCGATCTGGCGGTCGAGCTCGGCCCGATCCAGGACCGTCATGTGGACGACGTCCGGATCGTAGGCCGCGAGCTGGTGCCGGACGGCGGCGAGGTTCGTCGTTGCGCCGCCCATCGCGATGAAGTGGTCGGTCACCGGGCGGCCGTCGATGCGGGCGAGATCTGCGGCGATGGCCGCCCGTGCTTCTGCGAGCACCTCGGTCGTGACGGCGTTCGCGAGCCCGAACCGCTCCGTGTAGCGCACGGCACCCACCGGCAGGCTGAACCGCTCGTCGACCTCCGTGCCGTGCCCGAACGTGAACTGCGAGCTGCCGCCGCCCGTATCGAAGACCACGACCGAGCCCGTCGCCGAGCCGGTGGTCGCGATGGCCGCCAGATACGCCAGCCTGGCTTCATCGTCGCCCGTGACGACCCGGACCGTGATACCGGTCCGCTCCCTGATCGAGTCGACCACCTCGTCGCCGTTGTGGGCCGCTCGCAGGCCCTCCGTGCCGACCGCGGCGATCGCCGCGGCCCCGAGCGAGGTCGCCTCCTCCACCATGCCGGCGATCGCATCCAACGTCCGGTCTCGCGCGGCCGGCTGGATGTCTCCGCCGGCGGCCTCCATGCCTTCGCCCAGGCGGGTCACCTCGGCACGGTCGACGACCGTGTGCCAACCGCGATCGCGATGCTCGCCGACATGGAACTTGACGGAGTTCGTTCCGACGTCGATCACCGCGTAGCGCTCGGCCCGGCCGTCGAGCAGCGCCCGCAGGCCCTTGGGATAGCTGGTGTTGACGAACCCGTCGAGCCCGACCATCCGGATCGCCTCGACGACGGCCGCGGCATCCTCCGATTCGATGGCGATCGTGCGCGTCGTCAGCCCGTCGGCGACGACGTCGCTCACCTCCGACGTGCAGCCGTTGACCGTGTAGCGGACCCGGCGCTTGTGCACCTCGATCGGACGGATCGTCCCGGATGGCCGGGCGATCTCGTCGAGGAACTGATCGAGCGTGTACTCCTCGCGAGCCAGCGCGGGCGCGTCGACGTGCAGCGCCTCGAAGACGCCGGCGAGGTCAGCGGCCGGGATCGGGAAGCCGGCCTTGAGCACCGGCTCCCAGCGCTCGAGCCCGGCCGCATCGACCTCGCGCAGGCGCTTGACGTCCATCAGGTCGGACCGGACCTTGACCGTATCGCCGGCCGGCGACAGCAGGTACAGCTCATCGCTCTCCTGCACGCCGGTCGGCGCGAGCGCAGCGAATGCGGCCTCGGCAGGCCCGAAATGCTCGCCGAACGTCCGCCACTCCCAACGCGGCACGATGGCGGTCATACGTGTCCTCGCGCCATCAATGGATGATCGCGACCTTGAGGCCGACGATCAGGATGCCGAGCGCGCAGTCCACGACGGCGACCGCGAGCGCGAGCTGCCAGCTGCCGTGTGCGGCACGCCCGACCGCAAGCCCCCAGACGAAGAGTTGCGCGATGCTGACCGCGAGGGCGGTCCCGATGGCGACGTCGACCGACATGCCCAGCGCCGGCCCGAGTCCCAGGATCAAGCCCGGCACGACGACCGCGGCCAGCATCGGGGCCTCGTCCCGGGCGATGGTCAGCAGCTCCACACGCGCGATGGGACCATGCAGCCGGCTGTTGACGACGGCTGCCCAGACATGCGCCAGCCAGAACACGCCCACCCCGGTGACGAGCGTGAGGCCGATCAACGCCGGGACCGCATCCGCCTTCCACTGGACCGCGACCAACGTCGTGACCAACAAGGCCCCGTAGATCGACGACGTGTAATCCTTGGTGAGCACGTCGTCCACGGGGCCACTCGGTCGGGCGTTCGCCATCGTCCCGACCGTCATCGAGCGGTCGACGCGTTCGTCACGACGGCTGGCTGGCCAGTTCGGGCTGCGCGATCGGGCTGGCAGCGACCAAGCGTCGGCGTCGGAAGAACTTGCGGATCTCCGCGACGACGATGATCGACGCGGCGACCGCGATCGATATGGCCCACTGATCGACGGAGAGCTCGACCGTGTCGAGCAGTCGCTGCAGCGGGCCGAACGTGGTGGCCAGGAGGATCGTCAGCAAGGACAGCCCGGTCGCCTTCAGAAGCGTCGGGTTCTCGATCAGTTCGCTGCTGAAGATCGTTCGCTCCTCGTCGGCCGTCTCGAGCGAGAAGAAGACGTGGAACAGCGAGAACGTGACGAGCGCCATGGTGTGCGCGATCGCCTCGTCATAGGCGCTGCTGGCCCAGACGATCACCGCGAGCGTCGCGGCGGCGAAAACCAGCCCGACGAAGAACAGCCAGATCGCCAGTGGTCGCGGCAGGATCGGCTGGTCCTTCGAGCGGGGCGGCTCATCCATCAATCCGACCCGCGGTTTGCTGTAGCCGAGACCCACCGCCTGGAACACGGTGACCGTGAAATTGATCCAGAGCGTCTGGAGCGGCAGGAACGGGACGCCGCCGAGGATGTTGAAGATGCTCGCGCCGAGGAACGTCCCGATGAACCCGAACAGGCTCGCCATCTGGAACCGGATGTAGCGCATCAGGTTGTCGTACAGCGAGCGCCCCAGCTCGACTGCGCGGACGATCGTCGCGAAGTTGTCGTCGGTCAGGATCATGACGGCGGCCTCCTTCGAGACCTCCGTGCCGGTGATACCCATCGCGACGCCGATGTCGGACTTCTTGAGCGCGGGCGCGTCGTTCACGCCGTCGCCGGTCATGGCCACGATGTGGCCCTTGCGCCGAAGGATGTCGACCAGGTGGACCTTGTCCTCAGGGGCGACCCTGGCGATGACGCCGATGTCATCGATCCGCTTGTCTGCCTCCTCCTCGGACATCGCCGCGAACTCGGCGCCTGTCATGGCGCGACCCTCGATGCCGAGCTGACGGGCGATCGCCTCGGCGGTGATCGCATGGTCGCCGGTGATCATCCGGACCTGGATTCCCGCAGCCTTGGCGCGGGTGATCGCGTCGCGTGCCTCCGCCCGCGGCGGATCGACGATGCCGACGAGCGCCAGCAATGTCAGCTCGCTCACCAGGGGGAGCAGGTCCGCGTTGGGGTCGAACGCCGCAGGGTCGAAATCTCGCTGCGCGGTCGCCATGACGCGTAGGCCCTTGCCGCCGAACTCCTCGTTGAGCGCGAGGTACCGCTCGCGGAGCTTGTCGTCGACCTGGAGCTTGGTGCCGTCCGGGCCCTCGGCGGCGGTGGCGCGGGCCAGCAGCTGGTCCGGCGCCCCCTTGACGTAGCTCCGGATGACGTCCTTCCCGGACGCGTCGGTCATGCGGTGGAACGTCGCCATGAACTTGTAGGCGGCGTCGAACGGCAGCGTCGCGACGCGCGGGTACTGCTCGCGGGTGAGCGTCGGATCGACACCGCCCTTCGCGGCGAGCACGACAAGGGCGCCCTCGGTCGGGTCGCCGACGAGCCCGCCGTCCCTGATCTCCGCGTCGGCGCACAGCGCCATCGGCAGCAGCAGACCGTCGAGCGGCACGTCCGGCTGGCCACCGACATGGGTGATGGCGCCGTCCGTCGAGTACCCCTCGCCGGAGATCGCGTATTGCCGCCCGACGACCGCCATCTGAACGGCGGTCATCTGGTTGAGCGTCAGCGTGCCGGTCTTGTCAGAGTTGATGGCCGACGTGGAGCCGAGCGTTTCGACGGAGCGCAGGCGCTTCACGATCGCACCGGCCGACGCGAGCGTGGTGGTACCCATCGACAGGATGGCCGTGACGACTGCGGGCAGGCCGGTCGGGATGGCCGAGACCGCGAACGCGATGGCCGTGATGAACAGCTCGCTGAACGGCGTGTTGCGCCAAAGGCCGAGTCCGATCGAGATGAGCAGCGCGACCCCGGCGATGACGAGGATCTGGTTGGTCAGGGAGTTGAGCTGGCGGGTCAACGGGGTGACCTCGTCCTCGGTCGTCTGCAGCATCCCGCTGATGTGCCCGACCTCGGTGGTCATCCCGGTGTTGGTCACCAGGAGCGTGCCGGCCCCCCGCGTGACCTGCGTGTTCATGAACGCGAGGTCGATCCGGTCGCCGAGCGCGGCGTCCTCCGCGACGGCTTCCACCTGCTTGGGGACGGGGACGCTCTCGCCGGTCAGCGCCGACTCGTCGATCTCGAGCGTCGCCGCCGTGAGCAGCCGCCCGTCAGCCGGGACGAGGTCGCCCGCTTCGATGTTGACGATGTCGCCCGGGACGAGCTGCTCCATGGGCAGCGTCGCCAGGGCGCCGTCCCGGCGGACCTTGGCGTTGACGACCATCATCTTCTGGAGGGCTGCGACGCTCGCCGAGGCCTTGCCCTCCTGGTTGAGGCCCATGGCTGCGTTGAACAGCGTCAGGGCGATGAGGACGACCCCGGTCGGGACCTGGCCCGGGATGAAGAGGCTCAGGATGCCGGCGGCCAGCAGGACGATCTGCATCGGGTCCTTGTACTGGCGGATGAACGCCTGCCAGCGTGGTTCCTTGGCCGGCTCGGCGAACTTGTTCGCGCCATAGGTGGCACGCCGGGACTCGACCTCGACGCTCGTCAGGCCGCGTTCGGGCGTGACGGCCAGACGCTCGAGCGCGGCCGCCGGCTCGAGGGCATGCCAGGCGATGTCAGCCCCCGGGACGGCCGCCGCGTTCTCGCTCATGGTTCCGTGTCCCTCCGTCGTGATGGGTCAGACGCTCGGGGGCTCCGCCTCGCCGAACGCGTCCTTGACCTCGCGGGTATTGAGGTAGTACAGGATCAGAAGCGGCATGAGGGACATCGTGAACCCGATGCCGGTCCCCGGGAACTGGAAGAACGCCAGGGCCGCCTCGAACAGGCTGAAGCCGGCCACGACCATCGCCACGACTCGGGCCCAAGGCTGGAGCGCCCACAGGCCGAAGGCGGTCAGGATCCACGCGACCGCCGCGCCGATCATCAGCCAGCCCCACAGACCGACCTGCTCCAACGGTGGCAGGTCTCCGAGCACGGTGAACCAGTCGAACCCGAGGGCCCGAAGACCCACGAACAGGAACCCGAACCCGGCCAGCAGCGCGAAGAAGCCGATGACCGAGATCAGGATCGGGGGATTTCGCATGTCGTTTCCTACCTCCTTCGTGACCGGGCGACGTACCCGGTCATGGCGATCGCACAGGTGATGACCGTCATCCCTGCAATAGGACCCCACCAGTTAGCACGACGATGGTGAGTGCCGCGAGCAGTATCAACACCGGCCACACGAACTTCAGCCACGTTCCGTAACCCACGCGGGCGATCGCGAGACCGCCCATGACCACGGCCGACGTCGGCGTGACGAGGTTGATCAGGCCGTTGGCCGCCTGATAGGCGGTCACCACGAACTGCGGCGGGACATCGGCGAAGCCGGCGAGCGGTGCCATGATCGGCATCGCCACCGTCGCCAGGCCCGACGACGATGGGATCAGGAACGACAGCGGCAGGAACAGTCCGTACATCAGGTTGATGAAGGCGACGCCGCCGAGGCCGGCGACCGCCAGCTCGGCGGCATTGAGCACAGTGTCGGTGATGAGGCCGTTGCTCATGACCACGGTGATGCCGCGGGCGACACCGATGATCAGCGCGACCCCGAGGAGATCGCGGGCGCCGTCGACGAACGTCGAGGTGAACGTGCCCTCGGACATCCGCGCGACGACGGCGATCAGGATCGAGAACAACAGGAACGAGGCGGTCATCTCGGGGAACCACCACCACAGCGTCGGCAGGCCGATGCCGAGGTCCTCCCACGGGATGACCCCGAAGATCATCACCAGGAAGGCGAGGATGAACAGCGCGAGGGCCCCCTTCTGGCCGGCCGTCATGGCCTGGTCGGCGTCCGCCGAGCCGGACTGGAACTGCGCCTCGTTCTCGCTCTTGAGGTCGTAGACGAGCGACGCCGTCGGATCCGCCTTGACCTTGGCCGCATACCGCATGACATAGACGATCCCGATCGCGGTCCCGACGACGAGGATCACCAGCCGACCGATCAGCCCCTGGTCGATCGACACGCCGGCGAACTCCGAGGCGATCCCCGTCGCGAACGGGTTGATCGTCGAGCCGAGGACGCCGATGCCACAGCCGAGCAGCAGGATCGACGCCCCGACGAGCGCGTCGAACCCTGCGGCGATCATGACCGTGATGATCAGCGCGTAGAAGGCGAGGCTCTCCTCCGCCATCCCGAACGTCGTGCCGCCGATGGCGAACACGGTCATCAGGATCGGGATCATCCAGCTCTCCCGGCCGCGCAGCCGCTCGACGATCCGGGCGATCCCACCCTGGATGGCCCCGGTCTTCATCGTGACGCCGAGGAACCCGCCGATGACGAGGATGAACAGGGCGACATCGATGGCCCCGAAGAGCTCGCCCGAGTTCCAGACGCTGATGCTGCCGTCCTCGGCGCTCTCGATGCCGTACAGCCCGTTGATCGGCGCCATCAGCGAGTCGACGATGATCCGCTGCGGGTTCGGCTCGACCTGGTGGTACGTGCCCGGGATGGGCTGGCCGCCCTCGTCGGTGTCGTACTGGCCGGCCGGGATGATCCAGGTGAGCGCCGCCACGATGACGATCAGGACGAACAGGATCGTGTATGCGGACGGCAGCGCGAGCCCGCGCTTCGGGGGCCTCTCCTGGCTCACCGCCGCGGTCACGCCGCGCTTCCTTCCGGGGACACCGTGTCGGGGACGCCGGGGCCACCGTCGCCGATCGTCTCGGACGGTGGCACGTGCTCGATGTGGAACCCGGTGAACCCATAGAGCAGCGAGATCAACGGGCTCAGGAGGTTGAAGAAGCAGAACGGCAGGTACGCGACCGTGGCCACCCCGAGGACGCCGGCCATGTACGCGCCGCAGCTGTTCCACGGAACGAGCGGCGACGTCACTGTGCCCGAGTCCTCGACGGCTCTCGACAGCATGCGTGGCGCCAGCCCGCGCCGGGCGAACTCGAACCGATAGACGCGGCTCGGCATCACGATCGAGACGTACTGGTCGCCGGCGATGATGTTGAGGCCGATGCAGGTCGCGATCACGGACGCGAACAGCCGCCCGGTCGACTTCGCCCCGGCGATGACCGGCCGGATGAGCCGCTCCAGGAAACCGGCCTCCTCCATGATCGCGGCGAACGTGAGTGCCGCGAGGACGAGCCAGATCGTGTTCAGCATCGAGGCCATCCCGCCGCGCGTGAACAACGCGTCGATCGTCTCGTTGCCGGACGAGGACACGAAGCCGGTCGCCATCGCCGCGTAGATCGCGTGGATGCCCGTCGCCAATGGCCCGAGCTCGGGTCGGTCGACGAATGCCGCCACCGCGTCGGGTTGCGTGAACAGGGCGAGGACCCCGGCGATGAGCGCGGAACAGAAGATCGACAGGAATGGCGGGAACCGACGGACCGAGAAGACGACGAGGAGGGCGAGCGGGACGAGATTCAGGAGCGAGATGTTGAACTCCTCGGCCAGCGCGGCCTGCGCGACGGTCGGGTCGAAGCCAGGACCGGTGACCGGTGTCATGAAGCCGAGGATCGTGAAGATCGCGAGCGCGATGATCACGGCCGGGCCCGACGTCCACACCATCGCCCCGATGTGCTCCTGCGTCGTCACCTTGCCGACCATCGTCGGGACCAGGACGGTGGTCTCGGAGACCGGCGTCATCTTGTCGCCGAAGTAGGCGCCGGAGATCACCGCCCCTGCGGCGATGGCCGGGTTGGCGCCGACGAGCGGAGCCAGCGCGACGAACGCCACGCCGAGCGTCGCCGCCGTCGTCCACGAGCTGCCGATCGCGAGTCCGACCAGCCCGCACACCAGCGCGGTCGCCGGATAGAACCAGGTCGCACTGAGCAGCCCGACGCCGTAGTAGACGACGGTCGGGATCGTGCCCGCCATGTTCCAGGTGCCGATGAGCGCACCGACCGCCATCAGGATGAACAGCGCGCTCATCCCGGACGACACGCCGCCGACTGCCGCCTCGCGCACCTGCGCGGACGTGTAGCCGTTCTTGAACGCGATCAGACCGGCGACGACGGCGCTCGTGAGGAGCGCCACCTGGAGCGGGCCGGCGGTCGCGTCGGTCCCGAACAGCGCGATGGTCAGCGCGATGAGCGTGACCAGCGCGACGACGGGGATGACCGCGTCGAGCAGGCTCGGTGCTCGAGGGGCCGTCACCCGCTCCACCTCAGCCGAGGACACTGATCGCCGCAGCTGGCGCCGGTGCCGGTTCGCCGTGCTCGGGTTCGCCGCGGGCGAACGCCACGAGCGCGGCGATGGCGATCGCGACCACGATCGCCACGAGCCAACGGAGTCCGTCGTCCATCAGCGGCCTCCTCAGATCGGGTCGCGGATGACCGGGCAGGTCATGCAGTGGCCTCCGCCCCGTCCCTTGCCGAGCTCGAAGCCCTCGATCGTGATGACCTCGACCCCGGCCTCGCGCATCTTCGAGATCGTGAAGGTGTTGCGTTCGTAGGCGACGACCACGCCCGGCTCCAGAGCGACCACGTTATTGCCATCGTCCCACTGTTCACGCTCTTGCTGGTAGACGTCCCCGCCGGTCTCGACCACGTGGAGCTTCGGCACGCCGAGCGCGTCGGCCAACGCCGAGATCAGGTCCTTGTCCTCGCGGACATCGAGCGTGCCCGGCTTGGGGCCCGGCCGGAGGCTGATGGCGCGGACGCCGCCGATGACCTTCGGATAGGCGGTCGCCTTGTCCCGGTCGAGCAGCGTGAACACCGTGTCGAGGTGCATATGCGCGCGATCCTTGGTCATGACGACGGCGATGACGCGCTCCGCGGCCTCTTTCTCGAACAGCGCCAGGGCGATCTTCTCGATCATCCGCCCCGTCGTACGCTCGGACATGCCGATCGCCACGGTACCCTTCCCGATGATCTCGACGTCGCCTCCTTCGAGCGATGCACGCCCGAAGTCCTCTGTCCGGAACCGGTCGTCTTCCCCCATGGACGGATACCAGAAGTCGAACTCGGCATCCTTGAACATCGGATGAGCGCGGTAGATCGCGGCCATGTTGTAGGCCTCGCGTCGGCGCGCGGGCCAGTACATCGGGTTGATCGATACCCCGCCGTAGATCCAGCAGGACGAGTCGCGGGTGAAGAGCGAGTTCGGCAACGGCGGCAGCACGAACGTCGAGTCGTCGTCGATCGCGGCACCGATCAACGACGTCTTGGACAGCCGGCCCAGGTCGAGGCCCGACTCGGCCACCGTGAGACCACCGATGAGATGCCGTGCCAGATCATCGGGAGCGAGGCCGGCGAGGCATGCCCGGACCTCGTCGACCAGGCTGGCCCCGACGACGGACTCGGACGCGACCAGATCGATGAGGCGGTGCCGTCCGTTGTCGCTGGCCGCCAGCGCCTCGGTCAGGAGATCCTGGACGTAGAGCACCTCGACGCCCCGCTCGCGCATGCGCGCGACGAACTGGTCGTGCTCCCACTGCGCGCGCTCGACCCACAGGACGTCGTCGAACAGGAGCTCGTCGTGGTTGCCCGGGGTGAGTCGTTTGAGGCTGAGGTCCGGTCGGTGGACGATGACCCGTCGCAGCTTGCCGACCTCGGAATGGACACCCAGCTCTGCCATCGTCGATCCCTCCTTCACGCCGAGACGACGTTCGTCCCGGCCGTGCCGGCGACGAGACCCTCGATCTGTTCCAGCGACCCGATCGCCGACCGCTGCCCCGTCGCGCGCACGAACTCGGCGGCGGCCGCGACCTTCGGGCCCATCGAGCCCGCCGGGAAGTCGATGGCCTCGAGCTCGTCGGCCGTCGTGCGCTCGATGCGCCGCTGTGTCGGGGTGCCCCAGTCGACGTACACCCCGTCGACGTCGGTCGCGATCACCAGCAGGTCGGCCTCGAGCTCGCGCGACAGCAGGCTGCTCGCGAGGTCCTTGTCGACGACCGCCTCGACCCCGACCAGTCGACGGTCTTCGCCCGCCGCGTACATGGTCGGGATGCCGCCACCACCCGCGCAGATCACCACGACGCCCTTCTCCAGCAGCCAGCGCATCGGCCGGATCTCGAAGATGCGCGTGGGGCGGGGCGACGCGACGACCCGCCGCCAATGGTCGCCGTCGGCCTTCACGATCCAGCCCTTCTCGGTTGCGAGCCGCTTCGCGGTCACCTCCTCGTAGACCGGTCCGACGAACTTCGTCGGGTCGGCGAACGCCGGGTCCGCGGGGTCGACCTCGACCATCGTCAGGATCGTGGCCAGCGGCTTCTCGAACGGCAGCGCGTTGCCGAGCTCCTGCTCGAGCAGGTAGCCGATCATCCCCTCGGTCTCGGCGCCGAGCACGTCGAGGGGGTACGCCTCCACGTCCGGATACGCTTCGGCCTGGAGCGCGAGGAGACCGACCTGCGGCCCGTTGCCATGGGCCACGACGAGCTCGTGCTCGTTCGCGACCGTGGCGAGCGCCCCGGCGGCGATCGCGATGTTCGCCCGCTGGTGGCCGGCCGTCATCGGCTCGCCCCGCTTGAGCAGGGCATTGCCGCCGAGCGCCACGACGATCCTCATGCCGTCCTCTCAGTCGCCGATCGTCGCGACCATGACCGCCTTGATCGTGTGCATCCGGTTCTCGGCCTGGTCCCACACGACCGCCCGCTCAGACTCGAAGACGTCGTTCGTGACTTCCATGCCGTCCATGCCGAACTTCTGGTACATCTCTTCGCCGACCTCGGTCGCGCGGTCATGGAACGCCGGGAGGCAGTGCATGAACTTGACGGCCGGGTTGCCGCTTTTCTCGATGAGCTCGGCGTTGACCTGATAGGGCTTCAACAGCTTGATCCGCTCCTCCCACACCGAGTCGGGCTCTCCCATCGAGACCCATACGTCGGTGTAGATGAAGTCGACGCCCTTCACGCCATCCGCTGGATCCTCGGTGAGGGTGAGGCGGGCGCCGGTCTGCGCTGCGATGTCGCGGCAGGTCTTGACCAGGTCCTTGTCCGGCCAGAGGTGCTTCGGAGCGCAGAGCCGGACATCCATCCCGAGCTTCACGCCGCCACTCATCAGCGAGTCGCCCATGTTGTTGCGCGCGTCGCCCATGTAGCAGAACGAGATCTGCGAGATGGGCTTGTCCGCATGCTCGGTCATCGTCAGCACGTCGGCGAGGATCTGGGTCGGATGGAACTCGTCGGTGAGGCCGTTCCACACCGGGACACCGGCGTACTCCGCGAGGTCCTCGACCGTCTCCTGGGCGAACCCGCGGTACTCGATCCCATCGAAGATGCGACCGAGGACGCGGGCCGTGTCCTTCATCGACTCCTTGTGGCCGATCTGTGACCCGCTCGGTCCCAGGTAGGTCACATGCGCACCCTGGTCGTAGGCGGCGACCTCGAATGCGACGCGCGTTCGTGTCGACGCCTTCTCGAAGATGATCGCGATGTTCTTGCCGCGGAGCCGTTGCTGCTCGTAGCCGCCGTACTTCGCCCGCTTGAGGTCCCGTGACAGGTCGAGCAGGAACCGGATGTCTCGAGGGCTGAAGTCGAGCAGCTTGAGGAAGCTGCGGTTCTGCAGGTTGTAACCCATGGACTGACTCCTGCTCGGATGCGATCGGGACGGCGCGTGGGACCTAAGACTCCTCGATGGGCCTGACGGCGAACGGGCTCAGTGACGGCGCCGGGTCCCCTCCGACACCAACCCTCGATGGTCGGGACGGCTGTGCCAACGATTGTCACACCATCGGCACGACGAATCATACGAGACCGACAAACGCGCACCGACGCGGTTCGTGCGTGCCCTCATCGCCGCACGTGCCCGCGCCCTAGGTGCCCGACGCCGGCGCCCCCTATCCTGCTGAGCGAGCACCCAAGTCGTGCTCGGGAGGAGGGTGATCTCGGTGCATCCGCGGGTGGCCAGCTGGTCCTCACCGGTGAGGACGCTACGCTGACCTTCAAGTAGGAGGTCGCCATGGCGCGCTCGTTCGACCCCGTCCCGTCCTGGCGGGCCACCCCGCCCGCGATCCGCGTCGATACCGACATCCCGGACGGTGCCACCGTGGTCGGCATCCCGGTGGCGTCGGACGGCACTGTCCCGAAGCGCGTCGGGTTCGACCGGGCGACGCTCGAGGCGTCCGATTTCAACGGCGCCGTCGGCCAGACCCTCGCCCTGCCGCAGGTCAAGGGACCGCTGGTGATCGAGACCGGTCTCGGCCCCCGCGCCGAGACGGGCGCCGCGGCGATCCGCGATGCGGTGGCATGGTTCGCCCAGCGGGCCCATCGCCACGGCGAGCTCGTCGTCGATCTGCGCGGCATCGACGACGTCGACCCCGACGCAGTCGGCCAGGCCACCGTCGAGGGCGCCGTCCTCGCTCGCTACCGCTACCGCGTGTTCGCCGACCGGCCCAAGGACGCGCCGCTGACCGCCGTCACGCTCGTGGTCGACCGGAAGCGCGCGGACGCCACCCGGACCGGAGCCGACCGCGGTCTGGTCACGGCCCGCGCCACGAACCTCGCCCGTGACCTCTGCAACGCACCGGCGACCCACCTGACCGCGACGCGGATGGGCGAGGTCGCCCAAGAGCTGGGCGCGGACGTCGGCCTCGACGTCGAGGTGTTCGACCAGGCGGCCATCGTCGAGATGGGCTGCGGCGGCCTGCTCGGGGTCAACGCCGGCAGCGCCGAGGAGGCGCGGCTCATCAAGCTGACCTACCGACCCCGCGGCCGGTCGGGCGGCCACCTCGCCCTGGTCGGCAAGGGGATCATGTATGACGCGGGCGGCATCAGCCTCAAGCCGTCCGACGCGATGCACGCGCTGATGAAGCTCGACATGTCGGGCGCCGCAGCCATCTTCGGGGCGATGGTCGCGCTGCGCGACCTCGGCTGCAGGTCGACCGTCACCGGCTACCTGATGTGCACCGACAACATGCCGTCCGGCACCGCGACCAGGCTGGGCGATGTCCTGACGATCCGCGGCGGCAAGACCGTCGAGGTCGTCAACGCGGACGCCGAGGGACGGCTCGTGATGGCCGACGGCATCGCGCTCGCGGTCGAGGACGAGGCCGACGCCATCGTCACGATCGCCACGCTGACCGGGGCGGCGCTGCGGACCTTCGGATCGGCGCTCGCACCGGTCCTGGGCAACCACCCCGGGATCGTCGACCAGCTGCGCGCCGCCGGTGACGAGACCGACGAACCGCTCTGGGAGCTGCCGCTCGTGCCGAAGTACCGGCGCAAGCTCGACTCGAAGATCGCCGACATCAAGAACATGGGCGGCGTCGACGCGGGGACGATCACGGCCGGTCTGTTCCTCGAGGACTTCGTCGACGGGACCCCATTCGGCCATCTCGACATCTGCGGTCCGATGGTCGTCGACGCCGACGACGGCTGGCGACCGACCGGGGCCACGGCCTTCGGCACGCGGCTGCTGGCGACGTTCGCGACCGACTTCCGGCCGACCAGGAGGGGCAAGGACCGATGACCGAGGCCGCCGCCGTCCCGGAACACACCGCGATGGGTCGTCTGCTCGACGTGATCGAGCGGGCGGGGAACAAGGTCCCGCACCCGGTGCTGATGTTCCTCTACCTCATGATCGGCGTCATCGTCCTGTCGGCCATCCTCTCGTTCGCGGGAGTCAGCGTCACCGATGAGGTCGCGGTCCCGGACACCGTCGAGGTCATCCCCGACTACTACGAGGACTCCACCCAGCCGATCCTCGAACCCGAGAGCCTCGACTACGAGGGCGGATGGCACCTCGAGACGGTCACGATCCCGATCAACAGCCTGCTGTCGACCGAGGGCATCCGCTTCATCTTCACGTCGTTCGTGCCGAACTTCGCTGGGTTCGGGGTGATCGCCGTCACATTCGTCGCCCTGATGGGCGCAGGCGTGGCCGAAGCCAGCGGCCTCATGGCGGCCCTCATCCGACTCCTCGTCGGGGCGTCGCCGCGCCGCCTCCTGTCGTTCATCCTGATCTTCGTCGGAGTCCTTTCGAGCGTCGCCTCGGATGCCGGCTATCTCATCCTCGTGCCCCTCGGAGCTGCCGCGTTCCTGAGCATCGGGCGCCACCCGCTTGCCGGCATGGCCGCGTGCTTCGCCGGGGTCGGCGCCATCTTCGGGGTGAATCCGATCCTCGGGCCGATCGACGCGATGATCACCGAGATCACCAACGAAGCGCTCGCGGCCGCCGGCGGGACGCCATTGACGATCGTTGCCAACTACTGGTTCAGCATCGTCTCGTCGGTCCTGCTGGCGATCGTGGCAGCCGTCGTCACGGAACGGATCGTCGAGCCACGCCTGGGGCCATACGTTCCGGCGACCGCCAGTGGGCCGAGCGGGATCAGCATCGAGGATGAGGCGGACGAGGTCCACGACCCGGCCGCTGAGAAACGCGGTCTGCGCTATGCGCTGATCGGGTTCCTGGTGTTCCTCGGGCTCATCGTCTTCCTCACGTTCCCGGAAGGCTCGGCGCTGCGCGATCCCGAGACCGGCGACATCATCGGCACGACCCCGTTCATGGACAGCCTGCTGTTCATCATCGCGATGTTCTTCCTGATCGCGGGTGTCGCCTTCGGGATCGGCGCGCGAACCTTCAAGCATCCCAACGACGTGATCGCGGCGGTGACGAAGACGTTCGCCGGCCTGGCCGGCCTCGTCTTCATGTTGCTGATGATCAGCCAGTTCATCGCGTACTTCAATTACAGCAATATCCCGAGCGTGCTGGCGATCGCGCTCGCTGAAGCGCTGACGGCTGCCGGCATCGGGGCACTGCCGCTGCTCATCGGGATGATCGTCGTGATCCTGCTGCTCGACGTGATCATGCCGGGCCTTGTGCCGAAATGGGCGATCTTCGCGCCGATCTTCATCCCGCTGTTCATCCAGCTGGGTGTCCCGCCGCAGACCGGGCTGGCCGCCTATCGTGTCGGCGATTCACCGCTCAACGTCGTGACGCCACTGATGGTCTATCTGCCCTTCATGGTCACCATCGCCCAGCGCTACCAGAAGGACGCGGGCATCGGCACCATCATCGCGCTGATGATCCCGTACGTGGTGATCATCGCGACCTCCTGGATCATCCTGTTCGTCCTCTGGTTCATCCTGGGGTTGCCGCTCGGGCCCGGGTATCCGGTCCAGGCCTGACGGTCGGGTGCCACCGATCGGGTCGCCGCAGTGAGCGACATCGCGATCACGTTCGCCGTCATCGCGGCGCTCGTCGTCCTGTTCGTGTGGGGGCGCCTGCCGGTCGAGGTCGTCGCGATCGGCGCCGCGCTCGCCCTGTGGGCGACCGGCGTGATCACCCTCCCGCAGGCCCTGGCCGGCTTCGGCGACCAGGTCATCATCTTCATCGCGACGCTGTTCGTCGTGAGCGAAGCACTCGACTCGACCGGCGTCACGGCATGGGCCGGCCAGCAGCTCATCGATCGGGCCGGGGTAAGCCGTACCCGTTTGCTCGTGCTGATGATGCTGATCGTGGCGGCGCTGACGGCGTTCGTCACCGTCAACGCGTCGGTCGCGGCGCTGCTACCGGTCGTCGTCGTGACCGCGACGCGGCTCGGGATCGCCCCGTCCAAGCTGCTGATCCCGCTGTGCTTCGGAGCGCATGCCGGGTCGCAGCTCGCGCTCACGGGGTCGAACGTGAACCTGCTCGTGTCCGATGCGCTCCTTGAGTATCAGGGTGAGACGTTCGGGTTCTTCGAGTTCGCGCTCGTCGGCGTGCCGCTGCTCATCGGCACGATGGTCGTCGTCGTGTTGCTCAGCGACCGGCTGCTCCCGGTCCGCACGCCGGAGACGATCTCGGCCGACCTGAGCCGGCACGCCCGTACGCTCGTCGATCAGTACGGCCTGGGGAGCGGGGCGGTCGCGGAGGCGGTCGCCTTCAATCGGGAGGTGGGCCTCGCGGAGGTCGTCATCCCGCCGCGCTCGCCGTTCATCGGGGAGCGCATCTTCAAGGGGATGACGACCGCCACTGGTGATCTCGTGGTGGCGGCGATCCACCGACAGGGCGACGAGGTCGGTGAGAAGTCGACCAATCTGGCGGCAGGAGATGTGTTGCTTCTGCAGGGCACCTGGCAGGCACTCGAGACCAAGGCCAGCGACCCCGGCGTCCTGGTCGTCGACCATCCGCAGCTCGTCCGCCGCCAGGCCGTCCCGCTCGGACTACGAGCGTTCGAGGCGCTCGCTGTTTTGGCAGGGATGGTGGTGCTGCTCGTGACCGGGGTCGTCCCGCCGGCGGTGGCAGGATTGCTGGCCGCCGGTGCGTTGATCATCCTGCGCGTCGTCACCATCGAGCGCGCCTATCGTTCGATCACGTGGACGACGGTCGTGCTCGTGGCGGCGATGCTTCCGCTCTCGACGGCGATGTTCGAGTCCGGGGCCGCGGATCTCGTCGCGGAACGTCTCATCGACGTCGTGGGCGGGCTCGGACCGTACGGACTGCTGGCCGGCCTGTTCGTCGTGACCGCGATCTTCGGCCAGCTCATCAGCAACACGGCGACCGCGCTGATCATGATCCCGATCGGTGTCTCGGCGGCCGGCGAGCTCGGCGTGGACGTGCGGCCCGTCCTGATGTCGATCGGCGTGGCGGCATCGGCGGCCTTGCTCACGCCGGTGGCGACCCCGGTCAACCTCATCGCGATGGGCGCAGCGGGCTACCGGTTCGGCGACTACTGGAAGCTCGGCCTCGTGGTCATGGCCGTGTTCTTCGCCGTGTCGGTGCTGCTCGTGCCGGTCTTCTGGAAATTCTGAACAGCGGTCGCATCCGGCGCCGGACATGAAGACCGACCGGCGGAGCCGGTCGGTCGTGTGGCCAATCGACCCGCCCAAGGGCGGAGCGCGTCAGCCCGTGGGTCGTGGCGTGGTGGCGTGCAGGCGGTGCAGCCGGAGCGGCCGGCGGTGGAGCCGCCGGTGCGGCCGGTGCGGCCGCCGGAGGCGGAGCTGCTGCCGCAGCAGAGCCCGCAGCGCCCGCGGCGCCCGCCTGGGTGAACGCGTTCTGCGCGGCCTGCATCTGCTCCATCGCGGCCCGCTGCTCGGGCGTCAGGAGCGACATCTCCTTCTCGTAGAACTGGTCGCGGACCCCCGGGTAGTTGAGGTACAGGAAGATGCCGCCGGCGAGGAGCCAGGGGATCGTCTCTGCCTCGACCGAGGAACCGAAGAGCACCGCGAAGAAACCCCAGATCAGGGTGAACAGCGCGATGAAGTTACCGAAGCTCCAGGCGTACGCGCGGACGTTCCAGAAGCCGGTCGCGACCCAGAACCAGATGGCGGCGAGGATGAACGCCCACAGCACCTGGCCCCATTGCGGGTTCGGGAACGAGACCGTCTCGCCCACGAAGTTGAAGCTGACGATGCCCATGAACACCAGGGCGCGCCAGATCTGATAGAGGCCGACCAGCGCCGCTCCGACAGCGAGCAGCGTGACGCCGATGGGTCGTTGCATCCGTTCCGAGCCCTCCTAACGGCCACCGAGGGTGTGCGGCAAAGCCTGCCGACACGCCCCGACTCGGTGACGCGCTGCCATCCTACGCTGCACTACAAGCGTTGATAAGGCGTGTCGGCACGCTGACCGACTGCCGGGTCGGGAACGGATGGGACCCAGTCGGCGGTGGCGGGAACGCGTGTGGGCGCACTGGTCGGCGGCCGCTCCGTCTGTATCCTCGGCCGAGCGAGTATCGCCCGCTCGGGCTCCGGACGGAGGCAGCCATGTTCAGCTCGTTGATCAGGTCGATCGCGATAGCGTGTGTCGCCGGCCTCGTGGCCGTCGCGTGCGTCGCCCAACCTCCGACTGCGCCCGTCAGCCTCGACCCGAACGCGCCCGCGATCCATGGCACGCCGTGGCTCTGGGCGTCCTCGTCGATCACGGGTGCCGAGGTCATCCCGGATCCCACGAAGTACACCATCACATTCGCCAGCGACGGCACGTTCTCGGCCCAGGTCGACTGCAACCAGGTGTCGGGTACGTTCACGGAGACGGAGGCGAACGGGATCACGATCACCCCGGGACCGTCGACACTGGCGGCCTGTCCAGAACCATCCCTGGCCGACACCTTCCTGGCCGGACTATCCGGGGCGACCAAGTACGAGATCGCAGCCGACCGGCTCGTGCTCACGGGCCCCGATGGCGAGATGGAGTTCGCCCCGACCCCGCCCTCGTGACGGCCGCTTGACGTCGGTGTTCCAGGGGCCCTGACGCTCAGGCGGTCGCGCCGGCCGCGACCCTGTGACCCTCGGTCACCTCGCCCTTGTGGGCAGCGAAGGCCGCCAGCACCTCGTCCTTCTCCGTCGGCGGGATGCCGAACGAGTCGAGGGTCCGGGCAAGCTCCGCCGCCACCTCGTCGAACTCCTCGGGCGCGATCCGCAGCTCCCGATGCGCTTCCTCGAGACCGAGCACGGTGCTGCCCGGCTTCGTGGCCGTGAACTGGAACGGGCCGCCGGCCACGTTGCACACCCACAGCGTGCGCATGAACTTGAGCCCCGGCAGCCGGTCGAGGCTGTTCGTGTGCCATTCGCGCAGCTCCGGGTTCTGCGAGCCCTGGCCGACGATCGGGTTCTTGATCAGCGCGTCGCTGAAGCGGTCGACCACCGCGGCGATCGCGAAGGCACCTCCAAGCCGGTCATAGAGACTGGTTTCCGCCATGTCCTTCACCTCGCTTCGGAACAAGCCGTCGATCAGGACACGGATCCGTCCAGGCACCCGGGACCGGCGGCGCAGCCACTATAACTAGTACGCGGCGCTATTAGAAGTCGGTTCTTCCTGGAGGTCAGACCGCCGTCCGAGCGACCGCCGTCGCCCTCGCCGGGTCGGCCACGGCCGGATCGGTCACGACCAGCCGGTGCCGGCCCGGTCCCAGGTCGACGACCGGAGCGGACGCCCGGCCATCGACCGCCACGCTGGACCTCGACGTCACCGCCGCCGTGAACGTGGCGGTCGTCCCGACCGGCAGCTCGACATCGACGGTCATCTCGCCGGTCGCGATGCGCCAACCGGTCCGGATCGGGCCGTAGGCGGACTCCACCGACGCACGCGCCGAATCGATGCCGACGCACGGCTTCGGCGCCAGCACGACGTGCCGGTAGCCCGGCTGCGCGCGGTCCGGTGCGAGACCGGCCAGGTGCCGATAGACCCAGTCGATCACCGCGCCGTAGGCGTAGTGGTTGAACGACAGCATGTGCTCCTCGTCCGACCCGGTCATGTCGGGCGGCGGCGCCATCGTGCCGGGGTGGATGGAGCCGTCGGGGCGGATCGCATCCCAGCGCTCCCAGACCGTCGTCGCGCCCTGCTCGACCTGGTACAGCCACGACGGGTCGTCGCGCCGCAGCAGCATCAGGTACGCCTCGTCGAGGTGCCCGAACTCCGCGAGGGCGGGCAGGACCAGCGGCGTGCCGAGGAACCCCGTCGCGACGCGCCCGTCCGCGTCGCGGACCAGACGGGCGAGGGCGGCGGCGACCTCCGGGCGCTCCGCGTCGGGCGCGACGCCCAGCCGAAGGGCGACGGCACAGCCGGTCTGCGTGGTCAGTGCGTGATCGCGCCAGCGTTCCCAGGTCCTGGGCGCGACATCGTCGGCGAGCGCCCGGGCTCGGGCCTCGAGCGCGCCGTCGCCCAGCGCTCGGGCGGCGTCCGCCGTCAGGCGGGCACTGTGCACGAGGAATGCGTTCGCGATGTAGGTCGAGTCGGCCTTGGCCTTCCACGGTCGATCGGATGGAGCGTCGGGGTCGAGCCAGTCACCGAACTGCATCGAGGGTGGGAGCAGGCCATCGGCACCGCGCCGTGCCGCCAGCGACTCGAGCCACTGCGCCATGCTGTCGCGCTGGTCGGCGAGCACGCTCGGGTCGCCGTACGCCTCGTACACCGACCATGGCACGATCGTCGCCGCATCGGCCCAGCCCGCGCGCCCGAACCTCGGTTCACCGTCGATCACGACATCGGGCACGACCGTCGGCACGCCCAGCGTCGGGTGCTGGTCGAGCGCCAGGTCGCGCAGCCAGCTGCGCCAGAACGCCTCGGCGTCGAACAGCGTCGACGCGGTGTCCGCGAACGCCTGGGCATCGCCCGTCCAGCCCAGTCGCTCGTCGCGTTGCGGACAGTCCGTCGGCACCGAGACGAAGTTGTCGCGCTGCGACCACACCACGTTCTCGTGGAGCCGGCCGAGCACCGGCTGCGAGCACGCGAAGTCGCCGCGCCGGGGGGTGTCGCTGCTGATCGCCACCATCGCCGCGTCGAGGATCCGTGCGGTCGTCTCGACCTCGGCATAGCGGAAGCCGTGGAAGGTGAACGCGGGTTCCAGCGTGACCGGCCCGTCGTCAGCGAGCACGTACGTATCGGTCGCCCTGGCCGACCGGAGCGCCCGCGTGTGGAGCGAGCCGTCCGGCTCGAGCACCTCGGCGTGGCGGACGGTGACGGTGTCGCCACGGTGGCCGTGGACCGCGAGCCGCACCCAGCCCGAGATGTTCTGGCCGCAGTCGAGCGCCCAGCGAGCCGTCGCCGCGCGGTGAGCGATCGGCCGGCAGCGTCGCGACGACGCGGACCGGCGGGGCGGTCCGTGGCTCGATCCGTCCGGCGTCGAACGGCACGATCGCGACGTCGTGCCAGGCCGAGTCGTCGAACCCGGGGCAGTCCCAGTCGACCTGCCGTTCCCGGAGATCGATGACGCTCCCGTCGTACAGGTCGGCGGATCGGATCTCGCCGGTCGACGCGCGCCAGTCCGGGCCGGTGGCCACCGTCACGCGGCGGCCATCCGAACACTCGACCTCGAGCTGGGCGATGAGCCCGATCTCATCGCCGTAGTGGCAGCGCTCGTGCCCCGGCTGCCAGCCGAGGCGGCCGCGGTACCAGCCATCGCCGAGCACCGCCCCGATCGCGTTGCCGCCGGTCCGCACGAGCGCCGTCACGTCGTACGTATCGGCGAGCAGCCGGTGGCGGTAGGTCGTCCAGCCCGGCGCCAGGAGATCGGCCGACACATGCTGCCCGTTGATCGTGACGCGATGCAGCCCGAGCGCGGTGACGTACAGGCGGGCCCGGGCCACGGGCGACGGGACGTCGAACTCGCGACGCACCAGCGGGGCCGGCGCCTGCTCGCGGCTGCCGGGGTCGCCGGGGAGCGTGATCGCCTGGCCGACCCAGTCCGTGGCGCGGACGAGCCCGGCCTCGACCAGGAGCGACTCGCTCCAGTCCGACCAGCCCGAGGCGTCGCGGACTCGGACCCGATAGTGGCGGACTTCCCGGCTGGACAGCGGCCCGCCCGGCGCCAGCACGGCGACCTGCTCGTCGCCGTCGACGTCGCCGGTCGTGGCGAGGATCTCGTCGAAGTCGGCGGACGTCGCCGCGTCGACGCGATACCCGAGCTGGACAGCGTCCGGCCCGTCGGCGACGAGACGCCACGTCAGCCTGACCGGTCCGTCCCCGATGGCCAGGACGCCGGCGGGGACCTGGCACCGGAGCCGGTCGACGGCGAGCGTCACCCCTTGACCGCCCCGGCGGCCATCCCGGACACGATCTGGCGCTGGAAGAAGATGAACATGACCAGCGGCGGGATCGTGATGAGCAGCACGTCCGCGAAGAGGAGGTTCCAGCGGGTGTTGAACTGGCTCTGGAACGCGAACAGCGTCAGCTGGGCGGTGGCGTTCTCGTTCCCCGGCAGGAAGTACAGCGGGTTGACGAAGTCGTTGTAGATCACGACCGACGCGACCACGATCACGGTGATCACCGCGGGACGCAGGAGCGGGAAGATCACGTGGACGAACAGTCGCAGCGGCGACGCGCCGTCGATGATCGCGGCCTCGTCGAGCTCGCGCGGGATGCTCGCGACGAACGTCCGGAAGATGAGGACGGAGAACGGCAGCAGGAACGCGACCTCGACGAGCGTCAGGCCGATCAGCGTCTTGAACAGCCCGATCGACTGCAGGACGTAGATGGTCGGGACGATGGCGGGCGGGATGATCAGCCCGGCCAGGACGAGGGCGCTCACCACCCGCGCGACCCCGTCGCGCCGGCGCTGCAGGACGAACCCGACCATCGACGCGAAGACCACGATGATCGCCACCGACAGGATCGTCAGGATGAGGCTGTTCCGGAGCGCCGTGACCATCAGGTCGTTCCTGAAGCCGATGACCTCGAGGACGTTCGGGATCAGCTGCCACTCGGTCGGTGGCGTGAACTGGAGCCGCGACGCCTCCGCCCGATCCTTGGCGGCGGTGAACACGATGAAGATGAACGGCACGACGAACACGATGCCGGCGATGAGGAACGCCACGCCGTCGAGCCACCAGCTGCGGATGTCGCGGACGCGTCTCACAGCTCGATCTCCCGTCTCGAGAAGAACCGCTGCAACGGGTACACGAGCGCCGTCACGGCGATGAACAGGATCACGTTGCCGGCCGTGGCGAGCCCGTAGAAGCCCGCCTGGTACTGCTTGTAGATCGTCGAGGTCAGGACGTCGGTCGTGAACCCGGGCCCGCCGCGGGTCATCGTCCAGATCAGGTCGAACGTGCGCAAGTCCGCTGATGAACGAGAGCAGGATCACGGTGAACGTGGCGTTGCGGCTGAGCGGCACGATGATGTGCCGAAACCGGACCCACGCTCCACCCTCGAGCTTGACGGCGTCGTTGTACTCCTCGGGGATCGACAGGATCCCCGCGATGAAGATCACGAGCGCGATGCCGACGCCCTTCCAGACGTCGACCAGCGCCACGGACAGCAGCGCGATGTCCGGATCGATGAGCCACGCCGGACCGTCGATGCCGACCGCCGCGAGCGCGGTGTTGATGAGCCCGCGCGACGGATGCATGAGCACCGCGAACGTGATGCCGACCGCCACCGTGCTGACCAGCACCGGGAAGAACACGACCGCCCGGAGGACATTGCGTGCCCGGATGCTGGACGTGAGCAGGACCGCCAGCAGCATCCCGAGGACGACCTTCAGACCGCTGGTCACGATGGCGTAGACGAAGGTGTTGCGCAGCCCGTTCGTGAGCGACGGCTCGCGCGTGAACTGGACGAAGTTGTCGAGTCCGATGAACTCGGTCTCGAACAGCGTCCAGCGCGTCAGGCTGTAGTAGAACGAGAGGAGCGTCGGCAGGACGAAGATGACGCCGAAGACGATCGCCGCCGGCAGGTAGAACCAGTAGGGATAGGCGCCCAGCGCCGAGACCGAGCGTTGGCGGCGGCCGACGACGGCGTCGTCGGCCGACCGCGCCTGGACGGGACCGGCGGCGGGAGTCGATCGCGCCTGATCGACTCCCTGGTCGTGCTCCGTGCGGAGTACGCCCACGCCGGTCGGCTTACCAGCCCGGAAGACCGAGCTGCTTGGCCTGCTTCTCGACGTCCTGGTCGTAGAGCTTGGCGCCTTCCTCGGCGGTGTTCAGGCCCGAGCCCACGGCGACCGTGATGTTCTCCAGCGACGGACCCTTGACCGGCGACAGGAACTCGAGCGCCGGCCCGGCCGCGTCGCTCTCGAGGTACGTCTGGATGTCCTTGACCGCCGGCAGCGCGTCATCGGGCAGCTTCGAGCCGTTGATGACGTACGGACCGGACGGTGCGATGGCCTCGGTCAGGACCTCGGTGCCCTCGACGGACGCGATGAACCCGAGGAAGTCCTTGGCCACGTCCTGGTTCTCGCTCGACTTGGCGATGTAGGTAGCCGCGGGCATCCAGATCGTGGCGCCGTTCTTGGCGGCGTCGTCGCCGGGCTGGCCGAAGAAGCCGATGTCCTGGATCTTGTCAGGATGGTTCTCGGCGATCGTGCCGAGGGTGAAGGTCAGCATCGGGTACTGCGCGATCGTGCCCTCGGCGAGCGCGTTGAGCCCATCGTCGAGCTTGGCCGCGCCGAAGTCCTCCTGGTACCAGCCCTTGTCGAAGCCCTCCTGCAGCCGCTTGAAGCCGGCGAGTGCGGCGGGCGTGTCGGAGTAGTGCGCCTTGTTCGCCGTGTACTGCTCTGCGAAGTCGGGCACGGCGCTCTGCACGTTGTAGAAGTCGGCCAGCACGAAGAGCTGCGACGTCCACGTGTCGGCGTACGTCGCCCCGATCGGCGCGACGCCGGCGGTCTTCAGCTTGTCGTTGTTCGCGCCGAACTCGGCCCACGACGTGGGGACCTGGAGTCCGTTGTCTGCGAAGACCTTCTTGTTGTACAGGATCCCGCCTCCCATGGCGGTCTCGCTCGGGACGCCGAAGATGGCGTCGTCCTGCGAGACGGTCGGCAGGTAGGACTCGTCGATGTTGGCGATGTACGGCTCGCCGGAGATGTCGACGAGCGTCTCGGTCGGGTTCAAGGCCTGGAGCAGCGAGCCCGAGTTGTACCAGAAGATGTCGGTCATCTCACCGGTCGAAAGCCGGGTCTTGACGATGTTGTCACCCTCGGTCCCGCCCGGCCGAGTCTCGACGTCGAACGTGACGTTGGGGTGCTTCTCCGTGTAGGCCGCGGCCAGGGCGTTCGCCCGCGCCTGCGTCGCGTCGGTGTCGTCCACCAGATACGTCAGCGTGACGGGCTCCGCCGCGGCGCTCGCCGACGCCGAGGGTGCGGCCGACGCGGCCGCGCTTGCCGATGGAGCGCCACTCGCACCACCGAAGCCGCCGCTGCACGCCGAGGCGGCGACCGCGGCGAGCATCACGAGGACAGAGCCTCGCTTCAGATCCCAAGAGCGCATGAGCAGCCTCCTCGTAAACCCGGTCCGGCTCCTCGCCGGGGCGCCGATAGGCGAGGGGCCGGTCAGGTCACGATGGCTCACACGGGGTGGGCGGACTTGACCCCTGTTGACTTGTTCTTGGACGTCATTGCGCTCACGCGGCGGGCTCGTCGTGCGTGTCGAGGCCCGACGGGTCCTGTCGGTGGCGCTTGCGGTAGACCCGCGGGCTGATGCCGAAGACGGCCCGGAAGCGTCGCGAGAAGTAGGGTGGATCCGGCCATCCGACAGCCGCCCCGATCGTGGCGATCGGCAGGTCGGTCGACGTGATCATCGCCGCCGCGCGTTCCGCGCGCAGACGCGCCAGGTAGTGCATCGGCGGCATGCCGACGCACTTGGCGAACGTCCGCGCGAGGTGGAAGCGGCCGACGAACATCCGCCGGCTCAGCTCATCGAGCGTCCAGGGGTGGGCGATGTCGCGCGACATCAAGTCGAGCGATGCCGCGACCACGGCGGGCGCCGTCGCTCGCGCGTCGGTCGGGTCGTTCGCGCGCCGCGCGGTCGCGACCACGTCGAGGGCCAGCAGCAGGTGTGCCAGCTGACCGGTCCGCGTCCGCGCGACGGGCGTGCCGGCCCGGATCGGCTCGAGTGCGTCGAGGACGGCGCCCAGTTGATCGTCATCGAGCTGCACCGTCACGGGCGGCCGGTTCGCGCGGTCGCTCGACTGGCTGTCGGGGTTGAACAGCACGCTGAGATGCCCGTCGCGGAAGGCCCACATCAGCTCTGCCTCGTCGAGCTCCGCCCGGAACAGGCAGTTGACGACGATGAGGTCCTCGCAGCCGCGGTACTCGTGGCTCACCCCGGGCGGGATGAACACGACGGTGCCGGCCTCGACCGGGACGATGCCGTGCTCGCTCTCGTGCAGGCCGCGTCCGGTCGAGATCACCGCGAGCTCGTAGAAGTCGTGTTCGTGACGGCCGATCGTCGGGAAGTGGTGGGCGACGAAGATCGCGACCGCCGTGTCCCGTTCGAAATAGCGGCTGCCGGCCTCGAGGCGCATCGCGGGAGCGATGGTGACTCGGGACGGGGCGTCCGGATCCCGACCGGCCGCGCCCCGGAGGATGGGGCCGCGCAACGGTCCCGCGGGCTCACGCCTCGTGCCGGGCGCGGGACGCGGACGCGTCAGGGCGCCCATCACCAGCTCGCGGCCACGCCGCCCACGCGGGCGGCGGCACGCTCCTCCGCTTCGCCGCTCTCGAGGTAGGCGCGGTACGGATCGCCGGGCAGACCACCCTCTTGGCGGAGCTCCGCGAGCATCGGCCGCACGTCGGTCTGGAACGCGTCCTGGAGCTGGCGGTTCGCTTCGAGGACGTCGCCCGCGGCCTGCGCTGCGCGCAGCGCCTCGTGGTCGACGAGCAGCGCCCGCGCCATCGTCTCCTGGAGCGTCATGACCGAGCGGATCATCGCCGGGATCTTCGGCTCGACGTTGTGGCACTGGTCGAGCATGTAGACGACGCGCTCCGCGGTGGTGCGGGCGACCTCGTCGGACCCGTCCTGCCTCGCGCTCACCAGCTCGTGGAAGATCCGGAACAGCTGGTACGGGTCGATGCTGCCGACGATGAGGTCGTCGTCGCCGTACTTCTTGTCGTTGAGGTCGAACGCGCCGAGGCGGCCCTCCTGGAGCAGGATCGCGACGATCTGCTCGATGTTGACCGCCATCGCGTGGTGGCCGGTGTCGACGCACACCTGTGCGCGCTCGCCGAGGTGCTGGCAGACCGACAGCGACTGGCCCCAGTCCTGCACGTCGGTGTGGTAGAAGGCCGGCTCGTACAGCTTGTACTCGAGCACCATCCGGGCGTCGTCGGGCAGCGCCGCGTAGACCTCGGTCAGACGCGTCGATGAGCCGCCGTCGGCGCGCCCGGAAGTCGTCCTGGCCCGGATAGTTCGTGCCGTCGGACAGCCACACCTTGACGATGTCGGATCCGGTCTCGCGCGCGATCTCGCAGCAGCCGACGATCGCGTCGATCGCCTTGCGTCGGACCCGGGCGTCCGGGTGACACAGCGAGCCGAGCTTGTAGTCCTCGTCCTGGAACGTGTTGGAGTTGATGCCGCCGATCCGGATGCCGCGCTCGCCGGCGAACGACGCCAGCGCCTTGTAGTCGTCGACCGCATCCCACGGGATGTGCAGCGCGACGGTCCGGGCGATCCCGGTGTAGCGGGCGACGGTCGCCGCATCCTCGATCTTCTCGAAGGCGTCGCGCGGGACGCCCGGCTGGGGGAACACCCGGAAGCGGGTCCCGGTGTTGACGAAGCCCCACGACGGGATCTCGACGGCCAGGTCCGTGGTCGCCCAGCGGATCCGGTCGAGGTCGCGCGACGGGCTCGCCATCGGGACCGTGGGGCTGTCGCTCATGCCGTCTCCTCCGTCCGGACCTTACTCCTCATCCGGTAGCGGCCCTCACTCGAGATGGAACACCTCGTCGAGCCGCCGGTGGAAGCCCGTGGCCGGGTCCGTCAGCGGGTCGATGAGATCGGCCATCTCCGGCTGCCAGCGGGCATTCGCCGCGCTGGCGGCCATCGTCGTCGTGAACCGTTCGAAGTCCTCGACCTCCAGGTAGGCGAACAGGTCGTCGCCCCGCAGGAAGATCGAGTAGTTCCGTGCACCGGCCGCCTTCAGGTCGGCCAGCAGTTCCGGCCAGACGGCCGCATGTCGACGCCGGTACTCGGCCTCGGCCCCGGGCCGAAGCCGCATCGCGAAGCCGATCCGCTCCATCCGGTCCTCCGTTCGACGGGGCCCGAGGCGTTGCCCCTGGCCCCGTCGCATGCGCAGTGGGCGTCGGTCAGGACGGGCCCCACTGCTGCTGGTCGATGTTGTCCGCGTTGAACGTCAGGGGCGGGCCCAGGATGATCGTGTTGTTCTCACCGATCGTGTAGGGCGATCCGTCGAGGCCCTCGACCGTGAGCTCGTCGCCCACGGCGCCGGTGATCGTGCCCTTCACCAGGGCATCGGCGACGTGGAAGGTGAGGTAGCCGAGGTCCGGCACGCTCCACAGCCCGAACTCGGGTGTCGTGCCGTCCTTGACGAAGGCCGCCATCTGCTTCGGGAAGCCGAGACCGGTGACCTTGATGTCGGCAGACTTGCCGGCCGCCTGCACGACCTTGGCCGCCTCGAGGATCCCGACGGTCGTCGGAGCCACGATGACCTTGAGATCCGGATGGGCCTGCAGCAACGCCTGGGCCTGCTGCGTGCTCTTCTGCGGGTCGTCGTCGCCGTAGACGGTGTCGACGAGCTTGAGACCCGTGTACTTGCCGCCGGCGATGATGCCCGTCATGCCCTCGATCCAGGTGTTCTGGTTCGACGCCGTGGCGGCCGCCGACAGGATCGCGATCTCACCGGTGCAGCTCGGCGCGAGGTTGCACGCCCAGTCGGCCATCGACTGGCCGATCAGGCTGAAGTCGGTCTGGTTGACGAACACGTCGTAAGCACCGACCGCCGGGCTCGAGTCGTAGCCGACGACCTTGATGCCGGCTTCCTTGGCCGCCGTCAGCGCGGGCACGACGGCGTTGGGGTCGTTGGCCGAGATCGCGATGGCGCTGACGCCCTGGGTGGTGGCGTCCTGGATGTACGAGGCCTGCGCCTCGGTCGCCGCGCTCGGACCGACCTGGGTCACGGTGCCACCCAGCTCGGTGGCCGCCTTGTCGGCGCCCTCCTTGGCCGCATCGAAGTACGGGTTGTTGATCTGCTTGGGGATGAAGGTGACCGACGTGGCGCCGCCGGCGGCGCTCGCCGACGCCGAGGCTCCGGCCGACGCCGACGCTGACGGTGCCTCGGATGTCGCGGCAGGTGCCGACGACGTAGCCGTGGTGCCACAGGCCGCGACCACGATCGACGCGGCGGCAAGCAGGGCGGCGAACCGCCCGGATCGTTGCGAGATCAATGCACAACCTCCTCTACTCAGGGACTGACCGCCTCACCTGGACCTCCGACCGACCCGGTCGGCAGGCGCCGACCTCCTTGAGCTCGGTCGTATGCCTCCTTGACCCGGCGAGCAAGGGTGGGGATGACCACCGACACGATGAGCAGCAGTCCGACGACGATGCTCTGGATGTCGGAGGACACGTTCGTCAGCCGCAGGACATTGCCCAGCACGGCCAACGTGAAGAACGCAAGGACCACGCCGGGGATCGTGCCCCGGCCGCCGAAGATGTCGATGCCACCGAGCAGCACGATCGTGACCACGACCAGCGTCAGCCCGACGCCGACGTCGGCCCGGGCGCTGGCGAAGCGGGCCGTGAGGATCACCCCGGCAAGCGCCGCTACCGTCCCGGACAGCACGAAGAGCCACAGCTTCATGCGCGCGACGCGCACGCCCGAGAACCGGGACGCGGCCTGGTTCTTGCCGATGGCGTAGATCTGTCGGCCGATCCACGTGCCGTGGAGCAGCACCGCGAGGACCAGCGCGATGCCGACGTACACGACGAACGGCCACGGAAAGGGCATCCCGGGCACGGTCCCGAACCCGAAGGTCGTGAACCACGTCGGGAACTCGCTGATGCCGCGCGACTCCAGGACGACGAGCGCAAGGCCGCGGTACAGCGCCAGCGTGCCCAGCGTCACCACCAGCGATGGCAGGCCCATGCGGGTCACGAGGACGCCGTTGAGCAGTCCGCCAAGCGCGCCGACGACCAGGACGATCGGGATCGCGAGCTCGATCGGCACCCCCGCGGCATAGAGGTAGCCGAGGATCGACGCTGACAGGCCGACCATCGACTCGACCGACAGGTCGATCTCGCCGGCGATGATGATCAGCGCCATCGGCAGCGACATGATCGCGACCTCGATGACGGCCGAGATGAGGTTGGCGAAGTTGCGGCCGGACAGGAACACCGGCGACATCGCCGCGCCGATCGCGATCAGCCCGACGAGGACCGCCGCGAGCAGCACCTCCCAGCGCGCCAGCGCACGGACGAGACCCCGCCCGGTCACCGTCGACGCCTCCCGGCGGCCGATCGCTGGAACTGGCGCACGAGCACCGCGTCGAGCGCGACGGCGATCAGGATGACCAGGCCGTAGAACGCCTGGAGCCAGAACTGCGACAGCCGCAGCAGGATGAGCGCGTTCGAGATGAACCCGAGGAACAGGGCGCCCAGGGCCGCCCCGACGACCGTGCCCGAGCCGCCGAAGATGTTGACGCCGCCGACCACGACCGCGGCCACCACCTGCAGCGTCACGCCCGTGGCAGCCGTCGCGTTGATCGTGCCGAAGAGGATCCCCCACATCACGCCCGCGATCCCGCACAGGAGACCGCACACCGAGAACACCACGAACGTCACGAGACCCGTCCGGATGCCGAGGATCCCGGCGGCCTCCGGATTGCTGCCGACCGCGTAGACCGACCGGCCGAACCGGGTCTGGCGCAGCACCACGGCACACACCGCGACGATGACCACCGCGATGAGGACGAACACGGGGATCCCGACCAGCGTCGAGCGCGCGGCGCTCGTGTAGCCGGGAGGCAGCTCGGTGAGCGTGACCTGCTTGCCGCCGGCGAGCAGGAAGTCGACGCCCCGGTAGATGCTCAGCGTGCCCAGCGTTGCCACGATCGACGGCACCCGGAACACCGCCACGATGATCCCGTTGATCATCCCCAGCACGAGCCCGAGCGCGACGCCGAACGCCATCGCCAGCGGCGTCGGCATGAGCTGGTCGGCAAGGACCGCGGCCACAACGAAGGCGACGAGACCGATGATCGCCTCGACCGACAGGTCCACGTTGCGGGTGATGACGACCATCGCCTCGCCGACCGCCGCGATCGCGATGATCGAGGCCAGGACAGAGACGTCGGTGAGGTTGGTGATCGACAGGACCTGCGGCGCCCGGATCGCCACGAACGCGCCCATCGCCAGCAGGACCAGCAGCAGGCTGAGCTCGCGCTGACGGGCCGCGGCCCCGAGGACCCGGCCGACCGCGCCGGTCGTGGGTGCCTGGACGACGGCCGCGTCAGACATCGGCGTTCTCCAGAGCGGCCGCGCTGCTCTGCGCGGTCGCGGCGAACATCACCGACTCCTCGGTCGCGTCGGCGCGGGCGATCTCGGCGGTGACGGCGCCCTCGTGGAGGACGAGGATCCGGTCCGACATCGCGAGGACCTCCGGCAGGTCGCTCGAGATGAGGATGATCGCGAGACCGGAGGCGGCGAGCTCCGAGATGATGCGGTGGACCTCGACCTTGGCGCCGATGTCGATGCCGCGCGTCGGCTCGTCGAGGATCAGCACCCGCGGCTCCGCCGCCAGCCACTTGCCGAGCACGACCTTCTGCTGGTTGCCACCGGACAGGGCGCTCGCGAGCTGGTCGGCGCTCGTCGCCCGGATCCTGAGCTGGTCGACGTAGCGCGTGCCGATCGTCCGCTCCGTCGACTGGCGGATCAGCAGCTTCGGGAACAGCCGCGACAGGATCGGCAACGTGACGTTGGATGCGATCGGGAAGTCGAGGACGAGACCGTCCTGGTGGCGGTCTTCGGGGAGATAGGCGATGCCCGCCGCAAGGGCCGTCGAGGGGTTCGCGAACGACACGGCCTCGCCGCCGAGCCGGATCACGCCGGCGTCGGCACGATCGACCCCGAACAGGACCCGGGCGACCTCGGTGCGACCGGCGCCGACCAGCCCAGCCAAACCGACGATCTCACCGGCACGGACCGCGAAGCTCACGTCATGGAACGCCTCGCCACGCGTCAGGCCCTCGACCTCGAGCAGGACGTCCCCGATCGGCGACTCGACCTTGGGGAACAGCGACACGGTCCGGCCGACCATGTGGCGGACCAGGTCCGCTGGTGTCAGGTCCGCAGTGGCCGCCGTGATGACGTGCTTGCCGTCACGGAGCACCGTCGCCCGGTCGCACAGCTCGAACACCTCGTCGAGGCGGTGGCTGACGAACAGCACGGCGACGCCGCGGTCGCGTGTCTGCCGCACGATCGTGAACAGTCGCTCGACCTCGTGCGCCGACAGCGAGGCCGTCGGCTCGTCGAGGATCAGGACCCGCGCCTCGATCGACAGCGCCTTGGCGATCTCGATGAGCTGCTGATCGGCCATCGACAGCCCGCGGACGATGGCGCCCGGCTCCATCCGGACGCCGAGACCCGCGAAGATCTCCGATGCCTGACGGCGCATCGCACCCCAGTCGATCGTCCCGAAGGCGCCACCCGGCGCATGGCCGAGGAAGACGTTCTCCGCGACCGTCAGGTCCGGGAAGAGCCGGGGCTCCTGGTGGACGACCGCGATGCCCAGCGACCGGGCCTGGGCCGGACCGTGCAGCGCGATCTCCTCACCGTCGAGCAGCAGCGTGCCGGTGTCGGGCTGATGGACGCCGGCCAGGATCTTGACGAGCGTGCTCTTGCCGGCGCCGTTCTCGCCGACGAGCCCATGGACCTCCCCGGGCCGCAGCTCCAGCGAGACGTCGTCGAGCGCCTGCGTCGCGTCGAACCGCTTCGCGACGCCGACGAGCGACGCGCGGGCGGCCGGCGCGACGGGCTCCGCGATCGTCATCGGTCGACCGTCGCGGTCGCATCGACGCCCGGCGCGCCGTCGCGACCGGCTGCGAGGTGCACCTCGATCCCGCGTCCGCGCAGCGCCGCGATGGTGGCGGCCGGGGCGCCGTCGTCGGCGATGACGGCCGACAGGTCGGACAGCCGGCAGAACGTCGCGAACGCCGAGCGTCCCCACTTCGTGCTGTCGACGATGCCGATGACCTCCCGCGCGGCATCGGCCATGGAGCGCTTGATCTGGGCCTCCTCCTCGGTCGCGTCGCTCAAACCGGACTCGAGGCTGAACCCGGCCGCGCCGAGGAACGCCCGCTGGACGTTGACCTTGCGGAACAGGCCGTCGCCCAATGGCCCGACGACCGACAGCGCCTCCCAGCGGACGAAGCCACCGGGCATCGCGACCGTGATGCCCGGGATGCCCGCCAGCTCCTGCGCGATGCGCAGGCCGTTGGTGATCACCGTGAGGTGCACCCAGCCGCCGCGGGCCCGCAGGTGACGCGCCGCGGCGAGGGCCGTGGTGCTGGCATCGAAGGCGATGCTCTCGCCGTCGACCACCATGCCGGCAGCGAGCCGGCCGATGCGGTCCTTGGCGTCGGGCTGTACGCGCTCGCGGACCTCGAACGCGCTCTCCGGCCGATTGCCGTCCGCGGCGATCGCACCGCCGTGGGCGCGGATCAGCCGGCCCTCCGCCTCGAGGGCCTGGAGGTCCTTGCGGATGGTCACGGCAGAGACGTCGAACCGTCGGGCGAGGTCGCCGACACGGGCTCGGCCGTGCTCCTGCACGAGCCGGGCGATCAGCTGCTGCCGTTCCGAGGCGAACGGGGCACGGGTCTCAGACCGAGGATCCATTGGCGCGGACGGTCCCTCGTCGGGGGGTTTCGAACCCTTGCGAGAAGGCAAGGTAGTTGACCATTCTTCGCAATGTCAAGAATGTGATTGAAATCAATCGAAACCTGTGCCACGCTGGTATGGCATCCCATCCGGGGCGCCGGCCCGGAGTACGCTTCGAAGTCGATGAGCGAGACCCGCACCCGCGCCATCAGCCCAACGCCGCCCGGGCTCACCTCCTCCGAGCCCGGGCGGCGCTCACCCTCCGTCGTCGACCAGCTCGTCGAGCGGTCACGGCGGCTGGGCGCCGACCCGCGCACCACGAACTACGCGGGCGGCAACACGTCCGCCAAGGGGTCGGCGACCGACCCGGTGACCGGACGTGACGTCGAGCTGCTGTGGGTCAAGGGGTCCGGCGGCGATCTCGGCACGCTGACCGAGGCCGGTCTGGCCGTGCTTCGGCTCGACCGGCTGCGCGCCCTCGTCGACGTCTATCCGGGCGTCGACGGCGAGGACGAGATGGTCGCAGCGTTCGACCACTGCCTGTTCGGACGCGGTGGCGCGTCCCCGTCGATCGATACCGCCATGCATGGGCTCGTCGATGCCGGCCACGTCGACCACCTCCACCCGGACTCGGGCATCGCGCTGGCCACCTCGGCCGACGGCGAGGGGCTGACGCGCGACTGCTTCGGGGATCGGGTCGCATGGGTCCCCTGGCGACGGCCGGGCTTCCAGCTCGGTCTCGACATCGCGGCCATCCGCCGGCAGCGGCCGGATGCCATCGGGGTCGTCCTCGGGGGCCACGGCGTCACGGCCTGGGGCGACACCTCCGAGACGTGCGAGTCCAACTCGCTCGACATCATCCGGACCGCCGAACGCTTCATCGACGAGCACGGGCGCGCCGAGCCCTTCGGGCCGGTCGTCGCCGGGCACGAGCCACTCCTCGAGGACGCGCGACGCGAGCGCGCCGCGGAGCTGCTGCCGTTCCTGCGCGGTCTCGCCTCGACGGACCGACCGCAGATCGGCCACTACACCGATAGCGACGTCGTGCTCGACTTCGTCGCGCGCGAGGAGATGCCCAGGCTGGCGCGCCTCGGGACGTCATGCCCCGACCACTTCCTGCGCACGAAGGTCCGCCCGCTCGTCCTCGACCTGCCGGGCACGCACGCGCTCGAGGACGTCCAGACCCGCCTGCGCGACCTGCACGCCGCGTACCGGGACGACTATCGTGCCTACTACGAGCGCCACGCGACGCCCGACAGCCCGCCGATGCGCGGGGCGGACCCGGCGATCGTCCTCGTGCCCGGCATCGGGATGTTCAGCTTCGGGGCGACCAAACAGATGGCGCGCGTGGCCGGCGAGTTCTTCGTCAATGCGATCAACGTGATGCGCGGCGCCGAGGCGCTGTCCACCTACGAGCCGATCCCGGAGTCCGAGAAGTTCCGCATCGAGTACTGGTCGCTCGAGGAGGCCAAGCTCGCCCGGCTGCCCAGGCCCAAGCCGCTCGCGACCCGGGTCGCGTTCGTCACCGGCGCGGGCTCGGGCATCGGCCGCGCGATCGCCCACCGGCTCGCCGAGGAAGGCGCATGCGTCGCGGTCGCCGACATCGATGCCGCCAACGCCGAGTCGGTCGCGCGCGAGATCGGCGGACTCGATGTCGCCGTCGCGATCGCCTGCGATGTGACCGACGAGGAGCAGGTCGCGGTCGCATTCCGCGACGCGGTCCTCGCATTCGGCGGGGTCGACATCGTGGTCAACAACGCGGGACTGTCGATCTCGAAGTCGCTGTTCGACACGACGGTCGACGACTGGGACCTCCAGCACGACGTCATGGCCCGCGGCTCGTTCCTCGTGTCGCGCGCGGCGGCGCGCGTCATGCGCGACCAGGCGATGGGCGGCGACCTCGTCTACGTGGTCAGCAAGAACGCGTTCTTCGCCGGGCCCAACAATCTCGCCTATAGCGCGTCCAAGGCCGACCAGGCCCACCAGGTCCGGCTCCTCGCCGCCGAGCTCGGGCAGTTCGGCATCCGCGTCAACGGCGTCAACCCCGACGGCGTCGTCCGGGGGTCCGGGATCTTCTCGAAGGGCTGGGGCGCCGACCGGGCCAAGACCTACGGGATCAGCGAGGACAAGCTCGGCGAGTTCTACGCGCAGCGGACGCTGCTCAAGAAGGAAGTGCTGCCGGAGCATGTCGCGGCGGCGGTGTTCGCGCTCGTCGGCGGCGACCTGTCGCAGACGACCGGTCTGCACATCCCGGTCGACGCGGGGGTCGCCGCCGCGTTCCTGCGGTGACCAGCGGGACCCTCGCCGCGGTCGACCTCGGGGCATCGAGCGGGCGGGTCGTCGTCGGGCACGTCGGCCCCGACGAGCTGCGGCTCGAGGAGGTCCATCGCTTCGTCAACGCGCCGGTGAGCCGCCCGGACGGGCTGCACTGGGACGCCGAGCTGGTGCGCCGCGAGGTGGTCGACGGTCTCCGGAGAGCGGCGCGCTCCTCGCCCGGCCTCCTCAGCGTCGGGGTCGACGGCTGGGGCGTCGACTACGGCCTGCTCGATGCGAGCGGCACGCTCGTCGACGAGCCGTACCACTACCGCGACGAGCGCAGCGCCGTCGGCGTCGATGCCGTCCATCGCGTCCTCGACCGGCCGGCCCTGTATGCCCGGAACGGCCTCCAGTTCCTGCCGTTCAACACGCTCTACCAGCTGGCCGCGGATCGCTCGAGCGCCGCCCGGCAGGATGCCCGGACCATGCTGCTGATGCCCGACCTCGTCGGCTTCTGGCTGACCGGGATCGCGGTCACGGAGCGAACGAACGCCTCGACGACCGGCCTGCTCGACCCGGCCACGCGTGACTGGGCGTGGGACGTCATCGACCGCCTCGACTTCCGGCGCGACCTCTTCGTCGGCCTGCGCGACGCCGGCGGGGTGCTCGGACCGGTGTCGCCCGACGTCGCCGCCGAGGCGGGGCTCGGCGAGATCGTCGTGACCCTGGTCGGCTCGCACGACACCGCTTCGGCCGTCGTCGGCGTGCCGGCCGAGGACGACCGGTCCGCGTACATCTCGTGCGGGACGTGGTCGCTGGTCGGCGTCGAGCTCGACCGGCCGATCCTGACCGAGGACAGCCGGGCGGCCAACTTCACGAACGAGGGCGGCGTCGACGGGACCGTCCGGTTCCTGCGCAACGTCGCCGGCCTGTGGCTGCTCCAGGAGTCGATGCGGACCTGGGCATCGGCCGGCGAGCCGGCGGACCTCGGCGACCTGCTTACCGGAGCCGCGGCGCTGCCGGCGGGCGGCCCTCTCATCGACCCGGATGACGCGGCCTTCCTGGCCCCCGGCGACATGCCAGTCCGCATCGAGGACGCGTGCCGCACCACCGGGCAGCCCGTCCCCGGGTCGAGAGCGGCCCTCGCGCGGTGCATCCTCGACAGCCTCGCCGTGGCGTACGCACGAGCGGTCGACGACGCGAGCCGGCTGTCCGGCCGAGAGATCCGGACCATCCACCTCGTCGGCGGCGGCGCGAACAACGATCTCCTGTGCCGGCTCACCGCCGACGCGTGCGGCGTGCAGGTCGTCGCCGGGCCGGTCGAGGCGACGGCCGTGGGCAATCTCCTGGTCCAGGCCCGGACGCACGGCCTGGTCTCGGGCGGGCTGGACGCCCTGCGCGCGCTGGTCAGGGCCACCCAGCCGCTGCGCCGGTTCGAGCCGGCCACCGGTCGCTCGACACCGGCACACTGACGCCGTGCGCGTCGGCCTGTTCATCACCTGCTTCAACGACCTGCTGTTCCCCGACGTCGGCAAGGCCGTGGTGCGGCTGCTGCGCCGACTCGGCCAGACCGTCGAGTTTCCCAACGAACAGACCTGCTGCGGGCAGATCCACTTCAACACCGGCTATCGCGACGATTGCGTGCCGCTCGTCCGTCGGTTCGCCGCGGCGTTCGCGGGCTTCGATGCGGTGGTGACCCCGTCCGCGTCGTGCGCGGCGATGATCCGCCAGCACCACTCGGTCGTGGCCGGCGAGACGGGCTCGTCCGAGCTGGTGACCGCCGTCGCCGAGGTCGCCCCTCGAACCTACGAGCTGTCGGAGTTCCTGGTCGACGTGCTCGGCGTGACCGATGTCGAGGCGTCGTTCCCGCACGCCGTCGCGTTCCACCCGACGTGCCACTCGCTCCGACTGCTGCGCGTCGGCGACCGGCCACAGCGGCTGCTCGAGGCGGTCGACGGGCTGACGCTCGTCGACCTGCCCGGCGCACAGGAGTGCTGCGGCTTCGGAGGGACGTTCGCGGTGAAGAACGCGGACACCTCGGTGGCGATGGGCGCCGACAAGGTGGCCGCGATCCGCGCATCTGGTGCCGACGTCCTGACCTCCGCCGACACGTCCTGCCTGATGCACATCGGCGGGCTGCTGTCGCGCCAGGGCGCGCCGATCCGCGTGATGCACATGGCCGAGATCCTCGCCGGGCCGGAGAGCCAAACGTGACGGGGCCCACCGGCCTGGAGCCGGGGCCGACGTTCGCCGGCACCCCGCCGTTCCCGACGGCCGCGAAGCAAGCGCTCGCCGACGAGCAGCTCCGCACTAACCTGCGCCACGCGACGACGACGATCAGGGACAAGCGCGCCCGGGCCGTGTCCGAGCGCGACGACTGGGAGGCGCTGCGGCTCGCCGGTGCCGCGATCAAGGACGACGTCCTCGCGCGGTTGCCGGAGCTGCTTGAGGCGCTCGAGGCCAACGTCGCCGCGGCCGGTGGGACCGTGCACTGGGCGCGCGACGCGGTCGAGGCCAACGCCATCGTCGCCGGCCTCGTGCGCGACGCCGGGGCGACCGAGGTCGTCAAGGTCAAGTCGATGGTCACCCAGGAGATCGAGCTCAACGAGGCACTCGCGCGCGAGGGCATCGCGGCGTGGGAGACCGACCTCGCCGAGCTCATCGTCCAGCTGGGCCACGACCTGCCGTCGCACATCCTCGTGCCGGCCATCCACCGCAACCGACACGAGATCCGCGAGATCTTCCAGCGCGAGATGGCGGCCGCCGGTCGACCGGCACCGGCCGACCTGACCGACGACCCCCGGGCCCTGGCCGAAGCCGCCCGCCTCCACCTTCGCGAGAAGTTCCTCCGCGCACGGGTCGCGGTCTCCGGTGCGAACTTCGCCGTGGCCGACACCGGCACGGTCATGGTGGTCGAGTCCGAGGGCAACGGGCGGATGTGCGTGACGCTGCCCGACGTCCTCATCACGGTGATGGGCATCGAGAAGCTCGTGCCGACCTGGCGCGACCTCGAGGTGTTCCTCCAGCTCCTGCCCCGCTCGTCCACCGCGGAGCGGATGAACCCCTATACCTCGATGTGGACCGGGGTGACGCCCGGCGACGGGCCATCGGCGTTCCACTTGGTCCTGCTCGACAACGGCCGGACCGACACGCTGTCCGACGCCGTCGGGCGGCAGGCGCTCCGGTGCATCAAGTGCTCAGCGTGCCTCAACGTGTGCCCCGTCTACGAGCGGACCGGCGGTCGCGCATACGGGTCGCCGTATCCCGGACCGATCGGCGCGATCCTCACGCCGCAGCTGCGCGGCATCGCCCGCGGTCCGGTCGACGAGCAGACCGCGTCGCTGCCGTACGCCTCGTCGCTGTGCGGGGCGTGCTTCGACGTGTGTCCCGTGCGCATCGACATCCCCGAGGTGCTCGTCCACCTGCGGACGCAGGTCGTGCGCCAGCACGGCTGGCGGCAGCGCACGCTGAGCGAGGAGGCGGCGATGCTCGGATCGCTGGGGATCGCGCTCGGCGGCCCGCGACGACTCGGGGCGGCGGAGCGGGCCGCGGGCCTGGCCGGGCGGCTGGTGGGACGCGGCGGACGGATCGGTCGACTGCCGCTGCCCGGGATGCTGGGGGCCTGGCTGCGCTGGCGCGACCTGCCCACGCCGGCGCGCACGCCGTTCCGTCGATGGTGGCGCGAGCAGGAGCGGCGACGATGACCGGCGAAACGGCCCGGGACGCCGTGCTGGCACGGGTCCGCGAGGCGCTAGGCGTTGGCCTCGCCGCCGCGGACGTCCCGCGCGACTACCAACGGACACTGCCGGCCGGGACCGACATCGTCGGGCTGTTCGCGGAACGCGTCGCCGACTACCGCGCGACCGTGCACCGCGCCACCGCGGCCGAGCTGGCGGGGCTTGTCGCCGAAGCGCTCCAGGGCCGTAGCGCGCGTCGCCTCGTCGTCCCCGCCGGCCTGCCCGATGCGTGGCTCGCCCGCGCCGACGTCGAGCGGCTGGCCGATGCGCCGCCCCTGTCGAAGGTCGACCTCGACGCGGCCGACGGCGTCATCACCGGTTGTGCCGTGGCGATCGCCGAGACCGGGACCATCGTGCTCGACGCCGGGCCGGGCCAGGGGCGGCGAGCGCTGTCACTGCTGCCCGACTACCACCTGTGCATCGTCGAGATCGGGCGAATCGTCGGCGCCGTCCCCGAGGCGCTCGAGCGGCTGGAACCGCGGCGGCCGCTGACCTGGATCAGCGGTCCGTCGGCGACGAGCGACATCGAGCTGCAGCGGGTCGAGGGCGTCCACGGGCCGCGCACCCTCGAGGTCGTGATCGTCGGCTCGTAGGGTCGGCGCCGATCCGGCAAGGTCGCGGTCAGGCCGTCGGCCGCGCTTCGAACACGACGACCGGATCGTCGATCCCCTTCAACGCCAGCTCGCCGCGCGGCTCGAACATGATCTCGGCGCCATCGCACGACGCGACGACCGCCGCCGTCACGAGGATCGAGCCGGCCGTGGCGCGGCCGGCGACGCGCGCGGCGGTGTTCACGGTCGCCCCGTAGACATCGCCGTCGCGCTGGACGACCGGACCGGCATGGACGCCGCCGTGAGCGGGCGGCAGGCCCGAGCGAACCATCGCCTCCCTCAGCTCGAGCGATGCCCGCACCGCGTCGCACGCGTTCCTGAAGAGGAGCAGCACGCCGTCGCCGAGGAGCTTGACGACGCGGCCGTCGTGCGACCGCGCCACCTCGTCGGCCAGCTCACCGAGCCGCACGGCGGTACGGGCGCCGACCTCGTCTCCGCCTTCCGCGGTCAGCCGCGTGAAATCGGTGACGTCCACGAACGCGACGGCCGGCGGCCGCGTCGGCCTCGGCGGGGCGAGCCCGCGGCGCTCGAGCTCGCGCTCCAGTGCGATGACATTCAGCTCGGTCATCGTCCGTTCCAGATGCCGATCCAGCAGCCACCCCATCAGCGCCCGACTCGTGGCGTTGACCCGGGCCGCGGGCATGACGACTCTTTCAGCGAGCTCGTCCACGGTGCGGAACATGCTCGCCACCGGGCCGCTCACGACCTCATCGAACAGACCGACCCAGCCCTCGGCGATACGCCGGACCGCGTCCCCGGAGATCCTCGCGGCCCGGACCACGACCTCGTCGTCGCCGACCGACCACGCCTCGAGCAACGCGCCGAGCACGGCTTCGTCGGCGGTGCGCATCGGCGCGTCCGCCGGCGGCACCGACAGGCCCATGGCCACCATCGCCTGCGGCAGGATTTGCCCGCGCTCACCCGATGCCTCGACGAACTGCCCGAATGTCCGACCGGTGCGCGGGCTCGGGGGTGGGTAGAACAGGTCGACGTACTCGAGTGTCATCGCCCGCTCCTGGATCCCGAGTGCGATCTGCTCGAGCGTCACCCCTTCCGCCTCGAACGCGGCAAGGAGCCGTGACCGGACGATGTCTCCGCCACTGAAGGTGCCCTCGTCGTCGGGGCGGAGCGCGCCGACGGCCACGAGGCGCTCGATCCGCTCCGGCGTCGTCTCCGCTTCCCTCGCGAGCTGTTCCACGTCGAGCCGGCCGCCGATGGCATCCCCGGGCGGCATCACTCCGCGAGCGCGCGCCGGATGCCCTCGACGTCGGGGCCGCTGAGCACGAGCCGGCCGTCACCGGTCATGTACAGCAGGTCGATATTGATCTCCGCATCGGCGATCCGGCGCAGGACCGCGGCCGCGGCTCCCGGCCGGTCCGCGACCGGTGTGACCACCACCCGTCGTTCGTCCTCGATGGCGAAGCCCGAGTCGATCAGCGCTCGACGGGCGCGCTCGGCGTCCTGCACCAGCACGTGGTAGACGCCCCGCCCGTCGCAGACGAAGCCGGATGCGCCGTCGATGTTGACGCCGGCCCGGCCGAGCGCGTCGCTCGCCTGTGCCAGGGTGCCGGGCTGGTCGAACAGCCCGACGGTCAGATCGGTGGGCATCGCGCCCTCCTGTGTGTGATGCGCGGATGCTAGCGCGACGGGCTGGATGGGCCCAAGCCGCGTGAGCGACCGTCAGTCCCGTTTTCGGGCCGGATCCGGGTCGGGCGCGTCCCTCGGACCGGATCGGGGACTGGCAGTCACGAAACAGGCCTGAGGGCGGACCAAGCGGCCGATGACCCGGAGACGGGACTGTGAGTCTCGCGCGCGCAGGGGCCCCACACCGTCGCCACCGAGCCCTAGAAGACGCCGCCGATCAGGCCGATGACGAACAGCAGGTAGCCGAGATAGAACACCCCGCCGACCATCAGGTGGCGCGCCTCGAGCCCGCCTCGCCGGCGGGCCGGGATGAAGATGACGGCCGTCGCGATCAGTGCGATCGCCGCGGACGCGAACGCCGTGTATGAGCCCTCCTCGACGACCCAGGTCTCGGCCGCGAACAGAAGCCCGAACACGGTCGGGATCGCCGACTGGAAGACCATCGCCCCGGTGATGTTGCCCAGCGCCAGCGTGTCCTTGCCCTGGCGGACCCAGATGATCGAGTTGAACTTCTCGGGCAGCTCGGTCGCGATCGGCGCGATCACCAGCGCCAGCAGCACCTCGCTGACGCCGAGCGTGTGCGCGACGTTGTTGACGGCCTCGATGAAGAAGATCGCCCCGACGATGATCAACAGGACCGCGGCGATGACCTGCAGGGTGATCACGCGCAGCCGTGGTTCGCTCGGGTCGTCGCGATGCGCCATGCGGTCGATGCGATGCATCCGCAGCGGCGCGAGGTCCCCCGCGTGCTCGGCGGCATCGGCGTCGAGGTGGCCCTTGACGTACCACGCGTACATCGCGACGAGCGCGACGGCCACGACGACCCGCACCCAGCCGATCTCCGGCGGCACGAAGGCGGTGCCGATGGCCAGCCCGTAGCCGATGAAGAAGTAGCGCAGGTCGTGGGCGAGGACCGTCGTGTCGACGGCGACCGTGAGCCCAGTCGACCGACGCCGGCGGAACGCCCAGACGCCGACCCCGGTCACGAACATCGCCAGCGTCGAGAGCATGAACGGCGCGCCGAGGATCGCCCCGACGCCGACCTCGTGGGCGCCTTCGGCGGTCGCGAAGACGATCGCGATGATCGGGATCAGCGTCTCCGGCAGGGCCGTGCCGACCGCGGCCAGCACGGAGCCGACCGCGCCCTCGCCGAGACCGAGCTTGCGGCCCATCCATTCGATGCCGTTGGTGAACAGCTCGGCCGCGAACAGGATGACGACGAGGCTGACGAGCAGGATGAGGACGTCGTTCAGCATCGACGCCCTCGGAGAACCGGGGTCACGCCTTCGAGGATGTCACATCGAGGACGAACCGGCCGCGCGGTTCCCGGCGACGCCCCAGCCACGCCACCAGCGGGAGCGCCAGCATCGGCGCCTCGAGCGCCGAGTACAGCAGCCCGGCGCCGCGCGAGTTGACGACGGTGGTCAGCCAGTCGGCCCACATCGCCCCGAACGGCACGCACAGCGCGACGAAGATCGCCAGCCCGATCCACCACGCCCGCTGGCCGATCCCGAACAGCGCGAACGGGAACAGGCTCGGCTTGAGCAGCGCGAACGGCGCCCCACCGCGCCACACGATCGAGACGGCCATCGCCGCGACGGACCAGATCACGGGGTTGCCCGTCCACACCTTGAGCGGCGTCGTCGGCCAGGCCAGGCAGAGCGCGATGAGCGGCCACACGAGCGGTGTCGGGCGGACCCGGTGGATCGCCCACGCCGTCAGCGCGATCGGGATGCCCCACCACAGGACGAGCGCCGGGACCAGCGGCAGGATGGCCAGTGGGGCGAAGATCCACAGCCCGACCGGCGGATACAGGACGTCGCCATGGGCGACCTCGTACGGGCCGGCCAGCTGGCGCGGCTCGTAGAACGGGCCGCCGGCCAGCCAGCGACTCGCGGCGTCGCGATACAGCAGCGCGTCCTTGCCGAACGGCTGGCCGAATGGATCCGGGATGACCAGCACGAACAGCACCGGGAGCAGGACGGTCGCCAGTGACAGGCCGAGGGCGACCCCAGGGCGATCGAGCGTCGCGACGAGCCGGGCGAAGGTCATCGCCGACCGGCTAGGGCTCCAGGTCCTCGAAGACGTAGACGACCCGCTTCTTGGGGCCCGGGTTCCCCTCCAGGATCCGGGTCGGGACGGTCGGCGCGAACCACGAGAGCACCCGCTCCTCGGGGATCTTGTGATGGATGTTCTTGGGGTCGCCCATGTCCCAGCCGATGGGCAGCGAGATGATCGCGTGGCGGGCGACGCGCCGGACCTCGCCGAACGCGTCCGGCTGGCGCTTGCCGAGATGCTCGAACACCTGCAACGCGATGAACAGCCCGAACTGCTTGTCCTCGAACGGCCACGGCACCTTGGTCGCGTCGTGGACGGTGATGTCGACGCTCGGGTCGAGCTCCTCGCGCAGCCGGTAGTCCATGACGTGGGCCCCGGTGAGGATCGGCTTGACCGGCGCCCCGACCTCGAGCGCGGTGCGGAGGTCGTCGCGGACGATGAGCTTCGCGGCCTCGGCCAGGGCGACCGACGTGTACCGCCAGCGACCCTTGTAGTACGGGTCTGCGGCGGCCATCGCGTCGAACTCGCTGCGCAGGATCGGACGGACGGGTCGCCCGCTCATGTCGATCGCATCGAGGACGGCGCTCGCTGAGCTGGGACCGCTCCCGCCGGAGTCCAGCAGGCGGCGGTAGATCGGACGCAGGACGGGGCGCAGCGGGCCGAGCGGGCCCTTCAACATGCGAGCGATCGGGTCCCTCCTTCGCGGGGATGTGCCTCCGACGAAGGGTATATCAGGAGGGGCGCCCGGAAGCCGCATCGCCGGTGACGTCGTCGAGCCGGCCCTCCAGGAACGCCCGCTCGGTCCGGTTCTCGGTGAGGGCGAGGGCGCGCCGATAGGCGTCCGCAGCCTCGGACCGACGAGCGAGGCGACGCAGGAGCTCGCCGCGTGCGGCGTGCAGATACGGGTAGTCGTCGAGCGACCCGGTCTGGGCAAGCCCGTCCATCATCGCCAGGCCGATCGCGGGACCTTCAGCCATGGCGACCGCGACGGCCAGGTTGAGCTCCACGACCGGCGACGGATCGATCTCCACGAGCCGGCGATAGAGCCCGGCGATCTGCGGCCAGTCGGTCGCGGACCACGACGGCGCCTCGTCGTGCAGCGCCGCGATGGCGGCCTGGAGCTGGTACGGGCCGATCCGGCCGGACGCGAGCGTCCGCGCGATCAGCACGCGTCCCTCCTCGATGCGGTCGGCGTCCCAGCGCCCGCGGTCCTGGTCCTCCAGGAGCACGAGGCGACCGGCCTCGTCGACCCTGGCTTCGCGGCGGGCGTCGTGCAGGAGGGTGAGCGCCAGCAGCCCGGCCGCCTCGGGCTCGTCGGGGAGCATCGAGACGACCAGCCGGGCGAGGCGGATCGCCTCGCCGCTCAGCTCGCGGCGGACCAGCGCATCCCCCGATGACGCCGAGTAGCCCTCGTTGAACACGAGGTAGAGGACCCGCAGCACGCCATCGAGGCGCTCCGCCAGCAGCTCGCGGGGCGGCACCCGGTAGGGGATGCCGGCGTCGCGGATCTTGCGCTTGGCCCGGACGAGGCGCTGCGCGAGCGTCGGCTCTGGGACCAGGAACGCTCGGGCGATCTCGGGTGTCGTCAGGCCGCCGAGTGTCCGCAACGTGAGCGCGACCCGACCCTCCAGCGGCAGCGCCGGATGGCAGCACGTGAAGATCAGACGAAGGCGATCGTCCGCGATCGGCATGTCGTCGTCGGTTCCGATGTCCGGCTCGATGGCCGCCAGGTCCGCCTCGATCACGGCGTCGCGCGCGAGCTCCTCGGTCTTGTCACGCAACCGTCGGCGCCGGCGGAGCCGGTCGATCGCCCGGTTGCGGGCGGTCGTCGTGATCCACGCGCCGGGGTTGTCCGGGACGCCCCGCTCGGGCCAGATCTCCAGGGCGGCGATGAACGCGTCCTGGACCGCCTCCTCGGCGAGGTCGAAGTCGCCGAGGACGCGGATGAGCGTCGCGACCGCCCGTCCCTGTTCCTCCCGGAACAGGCGGTCGACGAGCTCGTGGGTGGTCTGGGCGGCGATGCTCAGTTCGTCGACGCGGCGCCGACCGGCGGCGAAGCGTCGGCCTGCGAGAAGTCGATGACCGGCCGGACCTCGATCGATCCGAAGCGGACGCCCGGGCACTGCTCGCCATAGCGGAGCGCCGCGTCGAGATCGGGCGCCTCGATGAGGTAGAACCCGCCGAGCGCCTCCTTCGTCTCCGCGAACGGCCCGTCGGTCGTGATCGTCTGGCCGTCTTTCTGGCGCAGCGTGGTCGCGGTCGTGACCGGCTGGAGCGCCTCGCCGGCGACGAACACGCCCTTGTCCTTGAGCATCTGGCTGTAGGCGTTGTACGCCTCCATCATCGGACCCCAGACCGCGGGGTCCGGCGGTTCGGGCGACGGGTTGGCCGACTCGGCGTCGTAGATGAGGATCAGGTACTGCATGGGACACCTCCTGCGTTACGACGGCCGCGATCGCCGGCCGTCATCCTCCCGACGAACGGGCCGACGGCGAATTGACAAGCTACCCGGGCAATGTAGCGCGCCCGTCGATGGCCGGCGGCCGGTATCGTGTCGGGATGGCCAGCCCGAAGGAGATCCTCGAGATCGGCGGCCACGAGGTCTCGATCTCGAACCCGCAGAAGGTCTACTTCCCTGACACCGGGTATACCAAGCTCGACCTGGTCCACTACTACCTCGCGGTCGCCGACGGTGCGCTGACCGGCATCCGCGGCCGGCCGATGGCGCTCAAGCGGTTCGTGGACGGCATCACCAAGGAGCCGTTCTTCCAGAAGCGGGCGCCCGACAACACGCCCGACTGGATCCGGACCGCCGAGCTGACGTTCCCGTCCGGGCGGACCGCCGACGAGATCGTGGTCGACGAGGCCGCGGCACTCGCCTGGATCGTCAACCTCGGCTGCATCGACCTGAACCCCCACCCCGTCCGCGCCGACGACCTCGACCACCCCGACGAGCTGCGGGTCGACCTCGACCCGGTGCCGGGCATCGAGTGGCCGCAGATCCGCGACGTGGCGATGGGCTGCAAGGCTGCGCTCGAGGACGTCGGGCTGGTGGGCTGGCCGAAGACGTCGGGCTCGCGCGGGATCCACATCAACGTGCGTATCGAGCGCCGCTGGACCTACCCGGAGGTGCGTCGGGCGGCCCTGGCGCTGGCCCGCGACGTCGAGGCGCGGATGCCCGGCAAGGCGACCTCGAAGTGGTGGAAGGAGGAGCGCGTCGGCGTGTTCCTCGACTACAACCAGAACGCCAAGGACCGGACGGTCGCGTCGGCGTACTCGGTCCGGCCGCTGCCGGACGCCCGCGTGTCGACGCCGCTGTCGTGGGACGAGGTCCCCGACTGCGTCGCCGAGGCGTTCACGATCGCCACGGTGCCCGAGCGGTTCGCCGCGACCGGCGATCCCGGCGCCGGCATCGACGAGGCGGTCGGCTCCCTCGACGCGCTGCTCGAGCTGTCCGCGAAGCACGAGCAGGAGGGCCAGGGTGACGCGCCGTGGCCGCCCAACTACGCCAAGCAGGCCGGCGAGCCACCGCGAGTCCAGCCGTCGCGCAAACGCCGCCCGGATTCGGAGTACGAGGCCGGTCGTGGCGAGTCCGGCGGTCCGCCACCGGAGGTCGCGGCGGAGCGTGCCGCCGCGGTCGCGGCGGGTGACCCCAACGCGGGCCTGCCGACCGAGTGGGAGGGATCGCGCCCGACACCGACCGGCCGGCGCAAGACCAACGTGCCGGTCATCGAGATCTCGCGCGCCGCATCGAAGGCGGAGGCGCTGGAGGGCCTGGAGCGCTGGAAGGTCCGGCACCCCGAGGCGGCCACGGCGCTGGAGCCGGCCGACGTGCTGGTCGACGGCATGCGCGGCCGCTCGTCGCTCTGGTATCGGGTCCGGGTCAACCTGACCCACGTCCCGGAGGCCGACCGGCCACCGCAGGAGCAGCTCGACCCGGACTACGACCCGTGGGCCGGCTACGAATGGCCGGACCGGGCCGGCCAGCTCGAGCGGGCACCGCGCAAACGGTCGACGCAGGAGAAGCCGAAGGCCGGCTGACCGGCGTCGGCCTCAGCGCGGGCCGACCCGGGCAAGCGCGACTCGCCGACGGCGGTCGCCGTCCAGCGAGCGGCGGACGAGGGGCAGCCAGGCCAAGCCGATCAGCGCCTGCACGAGCACCGCGATCACGATCAGGATGCCGGGCACGGTCAGCACGAGGGCGGGCACGGCCCATTCGAACCCCCCGAGCGACACGTCGCCAGCGTCGAGCTGCACCCCGGCGCCCGCGGGGGGGACGGGCACGACGAACGCGTCGACGGGCGGCGAAGCTGCGGCGCCACCGGATGGCGTCGCGCCGCTGCCCGAACCGCTCCCGCCCGACGAGCCGAGCGGACCCGCGGGCGCGCCAGGATCGTCCGTGGCCGATGGCGAGCTCGCAGGGGTCGGTCCGGAGCCGTCCGATGGCCCCGGACGGGCGCTCGGGGTTGCGCTCGGCGCATCCGACGGCCGGGTGCTCGGCGCGGGTGTCGGCACGGGAGTCAACGTCGGCAGCGGCACGATGCTCGGCAGCGGGATCGACGGCAGCGGGACCGACGGCAGCGGGATGAGCGTCGGCAGCGGCAGGATCGGCCGAGGGGTCGGCGTCGGCGTGGGCCGTGGCGTGGGCGTCGGGGTCGGTCTCGGTGTCGCGGACGGACCCGAGACCGTCATCGTCACCGTCACGGTGTTCGACCAGGCGAACCCGTCCCACGCCCGGTAGCGCCAGGTGTCGGTCCCGGAGAAGTCGTCGTCCGCCTTGTACCGGAAGCTGCCGTCGTCGTCCTCGTTGAGATTGCCGTGCGCGGGCTCCTGCACGACGTCCATCGTCAAGTCGTCGCCGTCGGAGTCGTCGTCGTTGCCGAGCACGCCCGGCGCGTTGATGGTCTTCTCCACGTCGGCGACGGCCGAATACGCATTCGGAGCGGCGACCGGAGGATCGTTCGTGACCGTGATCGTCACCGATGCGATGTTCGACAGGCCGAGCAGGCCGCCGTCGACCCGGTAGGTGAACCGGTCGGTGCCCACGAAGTCGGCGTCGGAGCGATACGTGAAGCTCCCGTCCGCATCGAGGTCGAGCGTCCCATCGTCGACGTCGTTGACCAGATCGGCGGAAAACCCCCCACCGAGCTGGAGGTCGTTGCCGAGGACGCCCGGGGCCGCCACAGTCCGGAGCTTGCCGTGGACCGCTGAGTACGCGTCGTTCACGGCTACGGGCAGGATCCCGGCTGCGGCCGGGGAGGCCGCGGCGAATCCGGACGCCAGGACCGCCAGGCCGAGCAGCGCCCTCCCGATCGACCGCCTCACGCCACGCGCCGGCCGGGGACCCACAGCGCCTTGGAATGCCCGACGACGCCGGGCAGGGGCGGGTCGGCGTCGTGCTCGATGCCGTCGATGAACGTCTGCACCAGCCGCTCCTCGAGCTGCGTGCCAGCCGCGTCGCCCAGCCGGTCGAGCGCCTCTCGCACGTCGAGCGCCTTGCGGTACGGGCGGGTCGTCGTCATCGCCGAGAACGCATCGGCGACCGCGAGGATCCGCGCGATGAGCGGGATCGACTCGCCCTCGAGCTGGTCGAGGTAGCCCGCGCCGTCCCAGCGCTCGTGGTGATACCGGATGCCGGCGCGGACCGCGGCGATGTCGGGCAGGTCGCGGACGATCATGTCGCCGAGCGCCACGTGCTGCTTGACCACCGCGAACTCGGACTCGGTCAGCTTCCCGGGCTTGCGCAGCACCCCGTCGGGGATGCCGATCTTGCCGATGTCGTGGAGCAGACCGGCGACCCCGAGCGTGCGGATCTCGTCCGCCGGGAGCCCGATCCGCTCGCCGATGAACGTCGCGTAGCGAGCGACGTCCTCGGAATGGCGCTTGGTGTAGCGGTCCTTCGTGTCGACCGCGATGACGAGGCCCTGCAGCACGTCGAAGCTCGAGCTCGTGGCGGCATCGTCGTCGTCTGAACGGTCGGCCGCGTGGCGGACGGTGTCGCCGCCGCTCGCCTTGGCCTCCTCGAGGACGCCCGCCGCGACCGCCAGCAGGCCGGTGCCCGAGGTCGCGTGGTCGGGATAGGTCGCGATGCCGACGCTCACGGTGATCGGCAGGCGCTCGGTCTCGGCGAAGCGCAGGCTGAGGTCGACGAGGTCGGTCCGCAGCCGATCGACGGCGGGCTCGAGCTCGGCCACCGCGCTCGGCGAGGCGATGAGCAGGAACTCGTCGGGGCCATAGCGACCCATCTCCATGCCCGCCGGCAGGTGACGCGCAAGCGTCTCGGCGACCGCGACCAGCGCCAGGTCGCCGGCGTCGTGGCCATGGTTGTCGTTGAGCAGCCGGAAGTTGTCGATGTCGACGAGCGCGATGCCGATCGGCCGCACGTCGTCGCGGGCGCGCTCGATCTCCTGCGCCAGCAGGCCGACCAGCGAGCCGTGATTGAGCGTGTCGGTCAGCGCGTCGCGGCGAGTCGACTCGAGCAGGGCGGTCGTCTGGCGCGTCAGCCGTGCCTGGGCGGAGCGGAAGACGAGGAACAGCAGCCCGGCCGCGACCAGCGCCGCCGCGAGCGTCACGATGACGATCTCACGGCGCATCCCGTCGAGGCGGGCCAGGATCGGGACGGCGTCGCGCCAGATGCCGACCACGCCGCGGACCTCGCCGTCCACGCTCAGCGGCAGGAACTCGCGCAGGACCGTCGGCGATGCAAGCGTCCCCGGCCCGGCTGCGGCCTCGCCGACCGGCCCGATGGCCGCCTGCGGGGTACCGCCGAGGGCGAGCGCGACGTCGCCGTCGACGGGGGTCGCGACGCCGCCAAGACCGGACTCGCTGGCGGCCACGATCGTGCCGTCGGGTCGCCGGAGCTCGACGCGCAGGATCTCGCCCGGTCGCGGGAGCGTCGCGAGCTGGCCTTCGAGGCGGGCGACATCCGCATCCGGCAACGACGTCCTGGCGCTCAGCTGGGATGGTTCGACGTAGGCGTTGACGAAGGCTCGGATCGTCGCGGCGTCGCTGCCGACCAGCCCGGTCAGGGTCGACGTCGAGAAGTGCGCGCCGAGCAGCACCGACTGCGCGGTCGCGGCCGCCCCGACGATGGCGAGGAACGCGCCATAGACGAGGATGAGCAGGACCGGACGTGGCGGTCGCGCGCGCGAGCCGAACATGCGCCGACTCTAGGCAGCCGGATGACGGACGCCCCATGGGACGATGGTCCCGGCGCCGACCACCGACATGCGGAAGCGTGGTGTCGACGCACCACCAATCGACCGCGTGATGGCTCAGGCGGTCGCTGGCGCCCGCTCGTACAGCACGACGCGCCAGAAGAGCGTGGTGCGTTCGGTGCTCGGACGCAGGCCGGCCTCCGCCGCGATGGCGTCGACCCGATCGTTCGGATGCGCGAAGGTGCGGTACGTCATGCCCCGGATGCGATACCAGATGTTCACGAGGCCGACCGCGACCCGGTTGATCGCGTTGTTGCGCGGCAGGACGAGGCCGTACAGCGACTTCGCGCGTGTCGCGGACAGCCGCACCAGCGAGTCCATGTCCGGGTAGCAGCACACGACCCGGTCCAGCGTGACGATGTCGGCCGCATCGATCGACGACGCGCGCGACACGAAGTCGCCGTCGACGAAGTCGACGCGGTCGAGATGGCCGCGGCGGCGCGCCTCGTTCCTGGCTGCCTCGAGCGACGGCGGCGAGGCGTCGACGAGCACGGCGTGGCCCGCGCCCTCGCGCAGCAGCTCGTGGTCGATGACGCCGATGCCCGAGCCGATATCGAGCACGCTGGCCCCGCGGACGCCGCGGGCTTTGATGAGGTCGAGGAGCAGCTGCGTGGACCCGTCCGGCCCGCCCTTTCGGTAACGCTCGAGGTCCCCCTCGGCCGACTGCCGGTCGAAGATCTCGAAGCCCTTGTCACAACCGCAGCCGTCCATCAGCTCCCGAAGATCGCCTCGAGCTCGTATGGGACGCTCGTCTCGAGCTGGTCGTAGCGGCACTCCGCCGGCGGCTTGTCGGGGCGCCAGCGCTTGAACGTCGTGGCGTGCCGGAAGCGGCTCCCCTGCAGGTGGTCGTAGGCGACCTCGACGACCCGCTCGGTGCGGAGCGGCTCCCACGACAGGTCCTTGCCACGGTTCCAGCGCGAGGTCGCGCCGGGCAGCCGCTGACCCGACGCCTCGGCGTCGCCCGCGCTCGCCCACTCGGCCCATTCCTGCCAGGGGTGCCCCTCGATGGCGTTCTCGCGGAGCGGTGCCAGCTCCTCCGCCAGCTCGGCGCGCCGGTCCCACGAGAACGATGACGTGATGCCGACGTGGTTGAGCTTGCCGGTGTCGTCGAACAAGCCCAGCAGCAGCGAGCCGATGTGCGTGCCCGGGCCGTTCTTGTGCCAACGGAACCCGGCGACGACGCAGTCGGCCGTGCGCTGGTGCTTGATCTTGAGCATCGCCCGCTTGCCCGGCTGGTACGGCGCGTCGAGCCGCTTGGCGACGACGCCGTCGAGCCCGGCGCCCTCGAACCGGTCGAACCAGTCGGCGGCCGTCGCGCGGTCGCGGGTCGCGGGCGTCAGGTGGACCGGCGGCTGCACGCCCTTCAGTGCCGACTCGAGCCGGGTCCGCCGCTCGCCCTGGGGAACATCGCGCAGGTCCTCGTCGCCGAGCGCGAGCAGGTCCCAGGCGACGAAGCTGGCCGGTGACTCCGCGGCCAGCATGTTGACCCGCGAGGCGGCCGGGTGGATGCGCAGCAGCAGCGACTCGAACTGGAGCGCTCCGTCCTGGGCGATGACGACCTCGCCGTCGACGACGCAGCGCTCCGGCAGGGCGGCCTTGAGCGGGCTCGGCCAGCTCGGGGAAGTAGCGATCGAGCGGCTTGAGGTCGCGCGACTGCGTGTACACCTCGTCGCCGTCGCGGAACACGATGGCCCGGAAGCCGTCCCATTTCGGTTCGAACAGCCAGCCGTCGCCCTCGGGCAGGCCGTCGACGGCCTTGGCGAGCATCGGCTCGATCGGTTGCGCGACGGGCAGGTCGATGGCCATCGACCGAGTGTAGGCCAGCGGGTCAGCGCAGCGTCGCGAGGGCCGCCTCGGCCCGCTCGCGGCCGAGGTTCCACGCGAACGGGCTGGTGTACGCGGGGTTCTCGGCGAGCTCCGCCTTGCGGTCCAAGAGGCTCGCGCGGAGCCGATCGGCATCGGCGGGCGGCAGGGCAGGCAACGCCGCGACGAGCACCGGGATGGCGTCGTCGGGCAGGACCGCGAGGTAGTCGGCGTCAAGCGTCGCCTCGCCGTCGGGTGGCACGAGGCTCGGGTCGATGACGCGCTGGATGTTGCGCTCGGCGACGAACGCGGCCGGCGCCAGGACGTTGAGCCCGACCAGCGCCAGCACCCCGGTGACCGCCATGGCATGGCCGAGCCAGCGCGTGCGATCGGTGGCCAGGAACAGCGCCATCGTCACGAGCGTGGCGGCCATCGCGACGATCGACACCGCGACGTACAGCCGCAGCTCGGTCCAGCCATAGGCGTCCTGATACAGCTGCAAACGGAGGACGGCCGACGCCAGCACGACCAACGTCAGCGCCACGAGACCGATCGCCAGGACCACGTACGGCCGCGTCCGCGCGATGACCTGGTACTCGAGGAAGACCAGCAGGGCGCCGGCCAGCGCGGCCGCAGCGACGAGCTCGAAATAGCCTCGACGAGCGTAGGCGCTGTAGGTCATGCCGGCCGCCGCGAGCGTGTCGAGCCCGCCGAACAGGTAGGCCACCTGGAGCCCGACGAACAGGCCGACGATCAGGTCGACAGCGACGAGGACGACCAGCGCCTCCGTCGTGCCGAGCGAGCGGGTGATGCCGATCGATGCCGGCGGCGCGGCGGCACCGAGCGACGCAGCCTCGACCGCCGGGATCCCGCGTGCGGCGACCGCCAGCAACCCGCCGACCAGCCAGGCGATGCCGGCCGCGAACAGGATCCGACCCGGCAGGTCGCCGAGGTCGATGCGGAAGCCGAGCAGGTCGTCCATGCCACGCTGGAAGATCGGGTCGGCGGAGGCGAACAGCACGGCGAAGATCATCACGAGTGGGATCGCGAGCGCGAGACCGCGGACGACGGGAGCGAACCAGTCCGGCCAGTCACGCGGTCCGTCGCGTCGGGGCGGTCGCGCGGCCCGGACGAGGCGGCCGGTCCCGACCAATGCCGACTCCATGACCCAGACGCCCGTCAGCAGGACCAGGCTGAGCGAACGGCGGGTGACAGCGAGGCCCGAGAAGGCCGCCACGCTGGCCCCGGTGAAGACGGCGACACCGGCCAGATCGAGCAGCGCGAGGAAGGGATCGGCGCGGATCCCGATGCCCGCGGCGAGCACGATCGCGGTGACCGGCAGCCAGGTGTCGATCGGGTCGGGCGCGCGGCCGCGTCGACGGGCGAGCCACGCTCCACCGAGCACGGCGAGGGTCATGAGCAGCACGTTGATCCCGGGCGCCGGACCGTCGAGTGCGATCTCGCCGAGCACACCGATCGCGAGAGCGACGACGAGGAGCACGCGGGCCGACGAGCGCGGATCACGATGGGGCATGCAGCAGACCTCGTCCAACGGGGGCAGGCGCAGGCGTCTTCGTATGGACGTGCGCCCGCTCGGCGGTGTGGCGGGCAGGGGTCGTCGACGGAACCGCCGGGCCCGGTCGCGCGTCCGCCGGATGCCGCGCCCGACCATGCCGGTCGGCGGGCACCATGGAGGTCGCGCGAATGCGTGCCAACCGACATTCGATCCTTCTGCCGATCCTGTCCCTCGCCGCGGTCCTGGCGCTCGTCGCCTGCGGAAGCGCCGGCAGCGCCGCGCTGTCCCCGGTCGGCGCCCCGGTCGGACGAGGCGTCACCGATGACGGCGGTGCCTCGGCCGCGCCGTCGGGGCTCCGGCCGCTCCGGGCGAGCAGCCCGTGCCGCCGGACGACGTCGTCAACCAGGTCGACGACGCGAAGATCGTCCGCACCGGCGAGATGGAGCTCGAGGTCACCGATGTCACCGTCGCGCTGACCAGGGCACGCGACGGGATCCGGGCGATGGGCGGCTACATCGGCGCGTCCGAGACGCAGACCGTCGACGACGGCCCGTTCGCCTCGGTCACCTATCGCATCCCGGTCGCCCGGTGGGAGGATGCGCTCGACCTGCTGCGCGGGCTGACCGGCGGCGGCGGACAGGTTCTCAACGAGCGCACGAACGCGGTCGAGGTCACCGGCGCCGTCGTCGACCTCGAGGCCCGCATCCGCAACCTTCGCGCGAGCGAGGCGGCGCTCCAGGACATCGCGTCGAAGGCGGTGCGTATCACGGACGTGCTCGAGGTGCAGGCCCAGCTGACCAGCGTCCGCGGCGAGATCGAGCAGCTCACGGCACAGCTGACCCAGCTCGAGGACCAGGCGGCGTACGCCACGATGACCGCGCGGTTCAGCGCTCCGGTCGTCGCGGTCCAGGTCGCGGCACAGAGCTGGGAGCCGGCCAAGATCGTCGACGAGGCGACGGCCAGCCTGGTCGACATCCTCCAGGCACTCACGACGGCCGGCATCTGGTTCGCCATCGTGTGGCTGCCGCTGCTGCTGGTGATCGGGATCGTCGTGTTCCTGGTCGTCGCGGTCCTGCGGCGCTTCGGCGTGATGGGCCCGCGGCGGCACGGGGACGCGCCGGCGACCGGCTAGGCGTCGGGTGGCCTGGTCGGCGTGGCACGATGGCGCCATGACCGACCAGGCCGAACGGTACGACCGGATCGCGGCCGGCTACGAGCAGTGGTGGGCACCGGTCCTGGCACCGAGCGCCCTGGCGCTGCTCGACCAGCTGGACCAGGATGTCGCAGCCGGTGCCACCCAGCTGCTCGACGTCGGGGTCGGGACGGGCAACCTGAGCCGGCCAGCGCTGCAGCGCTGGCCGTCGGTCCGCGTGACCGGGGTCGATGCGTCGCGCGAGATGGTCGGCGCCGCGGAGGCGCTGGTCGCCGACGCCGGCGATGGGCTCAGGGCCCGGTTCACGGGTCGGGTCGCGTTCGCGGCAGAGATGCCGTTCGCCGACCGATCCTTCGATGCCGCGATGTCCTCGTTCGTGCTGCAGCTGGTGCCGAACCGGGCGAAGGCACTGCGCGAGATCCGGCGCGTGCTCCGGCCGGGCGGTCGGTTCGCCCATGTCACGTGGCTGGTCGACGTGCGGGCGTTCGCGCCGGATCGGCTCTTCGATGCGCTGCTCGACGAGTTCGGCTACGACGAGGACGCGGACGACGACCGACGGACCGGTGACATCCCGTCGGTCGAGCGGGCGATGGGCGAGCTGCGGGCGGCGGGGTTCCGGGATGTGACCGCGTCGCGCGAGGTGCTCGACCACCCGTTCACGGTCGACAGCTACATCGCGTTCCTGACCGAGTTCGACGAGCAGACGCTGTTCGAGGATATGGGCCGGGTCGATCGCCGCCGGTTCCTGCGGGTGTTCCGCGAGCGGCTGATGGGACTGGAGCCGGAGGAGCTCCATTTCCGGGCCGCGATCGTGTACGCCTCGGGGGTGCGGTCGGACTAGCTCCGGCCTCCCTCACACCACCTTGTCGTCCGGGAGCGCCTCGACGAACTCGGTGCCCATCCGCGCCGCGTCGTACGCCTTGCCGACCAGGTGGTGGTAGGGCACGCCGCTGAACTGGTGGTGCGAGCGGGTCGGGAAGTCCGCGCTCGGGTCCCACTCGCGTCGCTGCAGCTCGATGTAGCCCTGCTCCTGGCGTTCGGCCATCGCCGCGAGCAGCGTCGAGAGGCCATGGCCCGTCGCGTGCTGCCCACCGAGCGTGATGAAGATGAACCCGACGCCCATCGCGCCGAGCTCGGCGAACGTCATCGCATCGGGCTCGTTGAACCATTTGAACGAGCTCGAGTAGTTGAACGCGAAGCGGGCGTCCGGGAACCGTTTGCGGATCTCGGTCGTGAACGTCTCGACCGGCTCGCGGTCGGCGGTCGGGAACTCGCACCACAGCAGGTCGGGGATGCCGGAGTCGAGATAGCGCAGCCCGCGATCCACGGCCAGCGCCATGCCGCGCTCCGTCTGCGGGGCATCGATCGCCGACAGGCCGTCGGTCCGCGCGATGACCACGAAGTCGGGGTTGCCGAGGTCGTCGGCGACCGCGCGCATCATCCGCAGCTTGCCGATCATCTCGGTCGTCGGGACGAGCGCCTTCCCGCCGATGTGTCCGCAGCGCTTCGGCAGGACCTGGTCCTCGAGGTGCGCGGCGGCCACGCCTGCCGTCACCAGCAGCTCGGTCTGGCGCTGGACGTTGAAGATGTTCCCGTAGCCCGCGTCCATGTCGACGATGACCGGCGGGATGTCGAGGAGACGCGGCCCGACGCCCTTCTCGGGGTCGCCGACCGCGGCGGTCAGCTGGTACTTGCGCAGTGCGGAGACGGTCCGGCGCGCGCCGTCGGCGATCTCCGGGCCGCTGTAGAGGTCCATGTCGGTCGTGCCGAGGTGGCCGATCGCGAAGGAATAGCCCGAGAAGTACACCGCCTTGAAGCCGTGGTGCATCACGAGCTGGGCGCCGAACGGGTCGTAGACGCCTGGGCCGAACAGGTATGGCTCGGTGCGCAACAATTCGCGCATCCGGACCGAGGGATGGGTCCACCGCGACGGCGGGACACCGTAGCCATCGGGCAGGAGCGGGGTCGAGACGACGTCGGGCGGGCCGGCGGTCGGGCGCGGCGCGAGGGCGGTCATCGTGGTGGCTCCCCTACTCGTTCGCGTGGTCGCGTTCGCAGAAGTCGGGGCAGGCGCACTCCGCGACGACCGCGGCCAGGGCGACCGGGAGTGGCCGCGGCGCGGCATCGCTCGTCGGCGCGCCGTCGAAGGCGATCAGCTCCATCCGGTCAGTGGCGGCCTCGTCGACGCCGAGGATCCACGTCCTCGATGGGAGGGCGGCGTCCCGGAAGTCGATCGTGATCCGGGTCGGGACGGCGGTCGGAGTCATCGCTGGTCTCCTCGTTCGCACGCCGCTGGGGCCGGCGAGGGAGCAAACCTAGCGCCAGGCCAGACATCAGTCCAATCGAATGATGTTATGTTGTCCATCGATCTCGTTGATATCTGGAGGCGACCCGAACCGATGCTCCTCAGCCAGGTCGAAGGCTTCCTCGAGGTCGCCGGGCACCGCAATCTCAGCCGCGCGGCTGGCGCGCTGCACGTGACCCAGCCCGCGCTCACGGCGCGCATCCAGGCGCTCGAGGCCGAGCTCGGGACGAGCCTCTTCCTGCGCGGCCGACACGGCATGGAGCTGACCGATGCGGGCCGGGCGTTCCTGCCCTATGCCGAGCGGGCGGTCGGCGCGCTGGATGCCGGGGCGAGCCTGTTGAAGGAGCTGGGCCGTGGCAGGACCGGCGAGCTGGTCCTCGGCGCGGCGCCCGCGGTGAGCACGTACGTGCTACCGGCGCTGCTCGTCCGCTACACGCGCCGGTTCCCCAACGTGCGACTGGTCGTTCGGACCGGTCATTCCGAGGAGATCCTCGAGCTCGCGCTCCGACGCGAGATCGATCTCGGGCTCGTCCGCGAGCTGCAGCACCCCGACATCGAGTCACGGTCGTTGTACGACGACGAGCTGGTGCTGGTCGCCGGCGGCAGCCATCACTTCGGCGACCGGACGACGGTCGGCATCCACGAGCTGGCGGGGGCCCGGCTGATCCTGTTCGACCGGACGTCGAGCTACTACGAGCTGACGAACGCCTTCTTCCGCGAGGCGGGCGTCGCGCCGGGCGGGGTCATGGAGCTCGACAACATCGACTCGGCGAAACAGATGGTGGGCCAGGGGCTGGGGGTCGCGCTGCTGCCGCTCACCTCGGTGGCCGCCGAGCTTGCGGACGGTCGATTGCGTGCGATCGACATCGAGGGTGCCGCACCGATCAGGCGGCGCATCGTCGCCATCAGGCGGCGCGACATCGGTCCCGCGACGGGCCCGGTCGCGGGCTTCCTCGACGTGCTTGGCGAGGTCGACCAGGTGCTGCCGCACGACACGGATACAGGCGACCGATCGGAGACCGGTCGCCTGTAGGAGGAGGAGTGGCTCGGGTCAGGTCGCCGGGGTCACCGTGCTCGGGTCGGCGGAGCTGCCGTCGGAGCCGGACGAGCCCGACGAGCCGCCGGACCCATCCCCGTCATCCGGGCACGGCTGTCCGTCGTGGTTGCGCTGGCCATCGTCCGACGGGGCGAGCGGTGCCACCCGGATCCGTCGACGGCGCGGCACTCGCCGACGGCTCGGGGCTGGCGGCCGCCACGACGGCGACGCCACCGGTCACGAGGAGGATGCCCGCGATGCCGGCGGTGAGCACCGCCCGGCGGATGCCGTCGGGTCGGTGTCCGGCAGGTGTGGGGTTCGGGGCGGGCGACGCAGGGGGCGCGCCCGCGAACTGGTCTTCCCAGGTCATGCTGCTGTCTCCTTGTGTGCTGGTTCGGTGCGGGGGCTCGGTCGTGGGGTCAGGCCATCGACACTCCGATCCGGGCGTTCGTCGTGGTGCTCACGGGAAGCGGTTGAACCAATGGACGGCGAGACCGGCACCGGCCAGCATCAGCGCCAGCGCGGCAGCGGCGAACCACTGCGTGACCTCCTGCGGCTCCTCGCGCGTGCCGACCCGCGAGCCGAGGCTCTCGTAGATGGCCGTGAGGTCGGTCGCCGTCGGCGCCTGGAACGACCGGGCACCGGTCGTCTCGGCGACGGCCGCGAGCGTGTCGGTGTCCGGTGGGACATCGATCGTCTGCGGGATGCCGAACTCGTCCGGCACGGTCACGACGCCGGTCGGCGTGCCGAGCGCGATCGTGTAGACCGGGACGCCGGCTGCGGCGGCCTGGCGGGCCGCCTCGTCGGGTTCCAGCTCGCCGGTGGAGTTGGCGCCATCGGACAGCAGCACGGTCGCGACCAGCGGCGGCTCGCCGCTCTCGGGCGCGGCCGAGGGATCGGCCGAGGGCGCCGATGACGGTGCCGCCGAGGGCAGCGCCAACGGATCGTCGGGGTCGCTCGACGGCGCCGGGGTGGCGCCCGCGGCCGACGCCGCTTCCGGGTCGATCACGGCCTGCGCGAGCTCGGTCGATCGCGCGATCGCGTCGCCGAGCGCAGTGCCGCCGTCGGCGGACAGCCGGTCGAGGGCGTCCGTGATCCGAGCCCGGTCGGTGGTCGGCGTGACCACGACCTGCGCGGTCGTGCTGAATGTGACCAGCCCGACCTGGAACGTGGGCGGCAGCTGGTCGATGAAGGTGGTGGCCGCCTCCCTGGCGCTGGCGAGGCGGTTCGGCGCGACGTCGGTGGCCAGCATCGAGCCCGACACGTCCATCGCCAGGACGATCGTGGCGTCCTCGCGCGGGACGGCCATCATCGCGGTCGGCCGCGCCAGCCCGATGACCAGCGCGCTCATCGCCAGCACGTACAGCGCCGGTGGGACGTGGCGCCGCCAGGCCGGCGTGCGGGGCACGAGATTGGCGAGCAGGTCGACGTTCGTGAAGCGGACGACGTACCGGGCACGCCGGCGCTGGACCAGGAGGTACCCGATCACGACCAGCGGGACGGCCAGCAGGAGCAGGAGCAGGAGCGGCTCGGCGAACGTCATGACGCTCTCCCGAGGTTCCGCAGCTGACCGGCGAGGTCGTGCAGCCAGCTCGTCGACGTCGACAGCACGACGTGCCCGACCCCGATACGACGGAGCTCGAGCGCGAGCGAGCGGCGCTCGTCGGCTGCGGCCTCGGCGAAGCGATCGCGCAGCTCTGGCCGACGACGTGTCGACCCGGATCTCGCGGCCCGTCTCCGCATCGACGAGCGTCAGCTCGCCGACGTCGGGCAGGTCGCCCTCGCGCGGATCGTCGATCTGCACCGCGACGACCTGGTGCCTCGCGGCGACGCCGGCGAGTGGCTTGAGCCAGTCGCGCGGGCCGCGGAAGTCGGACACCACCACGACCAGGCCGCCACGGCGAGCGGTCGCGGCGACGAACCGCAGCGCGGTCGACGCGGTGGCGACGCGGTGCCCGGGGCGGTGATCCGTGACCTGCGCTTCCTGGGCGACGAGCAGTGTCGCGAGCAGCCCGTCCCGGCCCACGGTCGGCGGGACGCGGCGGTCGGTCGCCCCACCGAACGTCACGATGCCGAGCCGGTTGCCGCGCTGGGTCGCGAGGTGGCCGACGGCGATCGCGACCCCCTCGGCGACGTCGGCCTTGCGCCGCTGGGCGGTGCCGAACGTCATCGACGGCGATGTGTCGAGCACGAGCCACGTGGTGAGCGCTCGCTCCGGGACGTGCACCCGGACGTGCGGGACCGTGGTGCGGGCGGTGACGTTCCAGTCGATGCGGCGCACGTCATCGCCGGGCTGATACGGCCGGACCTGCGCCAGCTCGAGCCCGCCGCCCAGGTCGTGGGCACGGAACTCGCCGGGGACGAGGCCGTGGATGCGCCGCCCGATCGTCAGGTCGAGCGCGCGGAGCAGCGCGACCGGGGTCGGGCCGGGACCCGGCGCCTCCTTCGGCCGCTCCTTGGGTCGGACGGCCGCGATCATGCCGTCTGCTCGGTCGCGACGAGCTGCGGCACGGCGACCGTCGGCAGGATCCGGTCGAGGATCATGTCGGCCGACACCTCCTCGGCGAGCGCCGAGAAGCTCGGCACGATCCGGTGGCGGAGCACGTCGGGCGACAGGTCGACGACGTCCTGCGGCAGGACGTAGCGGCGACCGCGGACGACGGCCAGCGCGCGGGCGGCGTGGATGAGGTTGATCGAGCCGCGTGGGCTCGCGCCGTAGGCGATGTACGGCGCGACACCGGGCAACCCGACCGCCGCCGGCTCGCGGGTGGCGCGCGCCAGGGCGACCGCGTAGTCGACGATCGCGCGGTCGACGTAGACCTGGGCGGTCAGCGCCTGCAGCGCGGTGAGGTCGTCGGCCGTGAGGATCGGCACCAGCTCGGCCGCGCGGGCCAGCGAGCGCTCGACGACCGTGGCCTCCTCGGCCGCGCTGGGGTAATCGACCTTGACCTTCATCATGAAGCGGTCGACCTGCGCCTCGGGCAGCGGGTATGTGCCCTCGGCCTCGATCGGGTTCTGTGTCGCCATGACGAGGAACGGGCGCGGGACTGCGAAGGTCTCGGGACCGATCGTGACCTGGCGCTCCTGCATCACCTCAAGCAGGGCGGACTGGACCTTGGCCGGCGCGCGGTTGATCTCATCGGCCAGCAGGAAGTTGCAGAAGACCGGGCCGAGCTCGGTGTCGAACGTGCCCTTGTCGGGGCGGTAGATGCGGGTGCCGACGAGGTCGGCCGGCACGAGGTCCGGCGTGAACTGGATGCGCCGGAACGATGCGTCGAGCACGTCGGCGAGCGTCTTGACGGTGAGCGTCTTGGCCAGGCCGGGCACGCCCTCGAGCAGGAGGTGGCCGCCGGACAGGAGCGCGACGAGGACGCGCTCGAGCATGGCGTCCTGGCCGACGATGACGCGCCGGATCTCGAAGAGGACGGCCTCGCTGGCCGTCCGGCCATCGGTCGGGTCGTTGACAGGATGGAGCGCACGGGTCTCTGACATGGGTGTCCTCGCGGGACCCGTGGGCGCGGGAACCGTCAGCTACTGGGGATGGCTATCCCTCCTGGTAGCTGGGCATGCTCGCGAGACGCCCTGAGACGTGCATGAGAGTGAGGTAGGGGGCCGCGGGGGGCGGAGGCGAAGCCGGTACGGGAGGGCGTCAGCCCTCCTCGCCACTCTCCTCGGACGGGCCCTCGCCCTCGGCACCCTCGGCGCCCTCGCCCTCCTCGCCCTCGAGCTCCTCGCCCTCGGCCACGACCGGCTCCTCCTCGACCTCGATCCGCGGCGCCTGGACCTTGGCGATGATCTCGTCAGGGTCGGTGAGCAACGTCACGTCGTCGGGGATGGTCAGGTCGCGCACGTAGATCGACGCGTCGAAGTCGACCAGCGACTCGACCGAGAACTCGATCGACTGCGGCAGGTGATCCGGCAGCGCCTTGACCTTCACGGTCTCGGCGGGGTGGAGCAGCGTCCCGTTGAGCTGCTCGACGGCGTGCGAGGTGCCGGTCGCCACGAGCGGCACGTCGACCGTCAGCTCCTCGGTCATCCGGACAAGGAACAGGTCGGCGTGGAGCGGGCGCCGGTTGACCGGGTGGATCTGCACGTCGTAGATGAGGACCGGATCGGCCTTCTTGCCGTCGACCGACAGGTCGACCAGCGCGTTCGACCCGACCTGCCGGCGCAGCAGCTCGAAATCGTGCGTGCTGACCGTCACGTTGGTCGACTCGACGCCGTGGCCGTACACGACGGCCGGGAGGCGGCCGGCCGCGCGCAGGTGCTTGACGGCCTTGCCGGTGATCTCACGCGGCTCGGCGGCCAGCGTCGGGCGGGCGGTTGCCATGGATGGGACCTCGAGTGATGGTTGGTCGTTTGGGTCGGGCTGCGGCTCGCCGGCGGGGCCGGTGTTGGCGAGGCGCCCGGAGCGGGAGCGCAGGATACCACGACAAGAACGACGAACCGAGGATCCCGCCCAGGGCGAGCGCCGGCGAAGGCGCGAGCGAGGACGTGAGCGAGCGCACCCTGAGGTGCGTGAGCGAACGCCAGCAGCGAGCAACGCACGCCGACGCCGCCATGGGGCGGGCCTGTTTCCACGCCGCGGAGTAGCATCCGGCGCGTGGCAGCCACGATCCTGATCGTCGAAGACGAGTACGCCGTCGCTCGCGGCATCCAGTACGCCCTCCAGCAGGAGGGCTACGACGTGGGCGTCGCCCATTCCGGCGAGGAAGGGCTCGAGATCGCGACGAAGGAGGCGCCCGACCTCGTGGTCCTCGACGTGCGCCTGCCCGGCATCGACGGGTTCGAGGTCCTGCGCCGCATCCGCGCGGCGGGCGCGAAGATGCCGATCCTCGTCCTGACGGCCCGCGACGACGAGGTCGACAAGGTCATCGGCCTCGAGCTCGGCGCCGACGACTACCTGACCAAGCCGTACGGCCTGCGCGAGCTGCTGAGCCGGATCAAGGCGCTCCTTCGCCGCTCGTACGGCGACCTCGCCGACGCCGGCGGTGGCCGGGTCCTCCGGCATCGCGACCTCGTCATCGACCTCGAGCGGCGGCGTGTCCAGCGCGGCGCGCGGCGCATCAGCCTGACCCCGACCGAGTTCGAGATCCTTCGCCACCTCGCGTCGCGGCCCGGCCGCGTCTACACGCGGAGCGAGCTGCTCGAGCTGCTGCGCGACTACGAGGCGCTCGACCAGGACGAGAAGACCATCAACGTGCACGTCAGCCACCTGCGCGACAAGATCGAGGACGACCCGGCGACACCGGCGTTCGTCCTGACGGTCCGCGGCGTCGGCTACGCGTTCGCGGAGCGATGAGAGGACCGTGACCCGGTTCGCGTGGCCGCGCGGGCTGCGGCGCCTCATGCCGCACACGTTCCAGGCCCGCCTGACGATCGCGTTCCTCGCGGTCATCGCCTTGACGCTCATCCTCGTCGGCATCCTCGTCGTCAACCGGCTCGACGACTACTTCAGCCGCCAGCAGGACGCCGACCTCGCGGAGCGCCGCAAGACGGTGGCCGCGCTCGTCACCGCCTTCATCGATCCGCTCCGCGGCCCGGCGGTCGACGACACCGGCACGATCAACCCGCGCGTCGAGGCCGTCCTGCAGGACGAGCGAGTCCGCGACCTCATCGCGGATCGTGCGGCCCAGGCCGACGTCGTCATCCAGCTGGGTCGCACCGAACCGACCGGCGAGGGCAACCAGTTCGTGCCGGCGTCCAACGGCACGTTCTTCATGCCGCGCCGGGCGGTGCCGTTGCCCGGTCAGAGCCGCGAACGCGGCGCCTCGGCGACCGACTGGTTCGCGGGGGGCGAGGTCAACGAGCAGTACACGCTCCAGGTCACGCTTGCCGACCCGTACACGTTCCGGGCGACCGCGATCGCCAACGTGACGGGCCTGCTGATCGCGGTCGGCCTGTTCGCGCTGGGCCTCGCGGTCGTCGTCTCGGCGGCTTTGGCCCGCCGGTTCACGACCCCGCTTCGGCAGCTGACCGACGCCGCGAGCGCGCTCGCCGAGGGCGACCTGACGCGACGCGTCCCGGCATCGCAGATCCGGGCCGGCTCCTCGGAGCTCGGCGAGCTGGCGATCCAGTTCAACGCCATGGCCGACCGGCTCGCGGAGAGCGTCGAGCTCATCCGCCGCGACCGCGACCGCAGCCGCGACTTCCTCGCCGACGTCTCCCACGAGCTGCGCACGCCGCTGTCCGCGCTGCGCACGTTCAACCAGCTGCTCATGGAGCGTGCCGGCGACGACCCCGAGGCACGCGCCGAGTTCCTCGAGTCGAGCGCCAGCCAGATCGATCGCCTCGACTGGATGGCCCAGAACCTGCTCGAGCTCTCGAAGCTCGACTCCGGGCTCGTGCTGCTCGACCTGCGGCCCGAGGACCTCCGGGCGGCAGTCGAATCGGCCACCCACCAGCACGACGCCCTGGCCGCCCGCCGCGGCGTGTCGGTCCAGCTGGACCTGCCGGCCACCCCGATCCGCATCCGCCACGACCCGCCGCGCATCGGCCAGGTCGTCGCGAACCTCGTCGGCAACGCGGTCAAGTTCACGCCGCGCGGCGGCTCGGTCCGGGTCTCGGTCCAGTCGACGACCGACGGCGCGCGGATCGATGTCGTCGATACGGGTGTCGGCATCGGAGCGTCCGAGCTGCCGCACATCTTCGAGCGGTTCTACCGTGGCTCGCGCGCGCACGAGGCGCGCGGCGCCGGGAGCGGGCTGGGACTCGCCATCGTCCGCTCGATCGTCGACATCCACGGCGGCTCGGTCGCCGTCGAGAGCGGACCGGGCGACGGCAGCCGGTTCACGGTCCTCCTGCCGCAGGACCCGCGCAACGTCGCCGACTCGCCCGCCGCCAAGCGCGAGGACGTGGCCTCGGCGGCCGAGGGATCGGAGCGGATCGCCGCCGCCGTCCCCGCCGCGACCGACTCCCCACGCTCAGACGGGTCTCAGGATCCCCGGCGCAACATGACGGAAACTTCATCGTCCGACTCCCCGCACGTGAACCCTGCTTCGGCACCCTAGTCGTCACAAACCGACAAGACCGCCGAGGCCGCTCACCGGCCGGGCCCCGACCAGAGGAACCACGAACCACATGACGACTCCGCGTTCTGACGACCCAGACATGACACAGCGCAACGAGGTGCCCGCCGATCCCGGTCGGGCGCCCGTGATCCGGACCTCCGGCGAGCCCGAGCGCTACTCGCCGCCCGCCGACGCGCGCCCCGACTGGGCGCGCCAGGAGACGACGGTCCCCGCCCAGCCGACCCCCGAGCGCTGGTACGAGCCGGCCGCCACGATCCCGGCCGCACCGGTCGCATCCACGCCCGTCACCTCGACCAAGTCGGGTCGATCCGGGGTGGGCACCGTCGTGGGCGCCGCCCTGCTGTCGGCCGTCCTCGCGTCGGGCGGCACGGTCTTCGCGCTCAACGCCACCGGCGCGCTCGACGACACGACCCCGACCTCGACCAGCACGACCGGGACCACCGTCGGCGCCAACAACCAGCCCGTCACGATCGACGAGTCGTCGGCGACGATCGCGGTCGCGTCGAAGGCCAGCCCGTCGGTCGTGAAGATCAACGTGAACGGCAGCGTCGACACCTCCCAGGGTGTCATCCCGTCGACGGGCGTCGGGTCCGGCGTCATCTACGACACGGCCGGCTGGATCCTGACCAATCGCCACGTCGTCGAGGGCAGCGACACGCTGTCGGTCGAGCTCAATGACGGCCGCGTCCTCAACGGCACGGTCTACGGCATCGACACGCTGACCGACCTGGCGATCGTCAAGATCGACGGCGCCGACCTGCCGGCAGCGGCGCTCGGCCGCTCGAGCGAGCTCAAGGTCGGCCAGCTCGTCGTCGCGATCGGCAGCCCGCTCGGCACGTACTCGAACTCGGTCACGAGCGGCATCGTGTCGGCCACGGGCCGCAGCCTCGTCACCGACGGCAACCAGAACCTGAACAACCTCATCCAGACCGATGCGGCGATCAACCCCGGCAACTCCGGCGGCCCGCTGCTCGACGCCGGCTCCAACGTCGTCGGCATCAACACCGCGATCGCCGCCGACTCGAACGGCATCGGCTTCGCCATCCCGATCGACATCGCCCGGCCGATCATGGAGCAGGCCATCGCCGGCGAGCCGCTGGCCCGGCCGTACATGGGCATCGTCTACCACTCGATCGACCGCCAGTTCGCCGACCAGGCCGACCTGCCGGTGAGCGACGGCGCGCTGATCCAGGTCGGCGACGGCGGGACGAGCCCGGCGGTCGTGCCGGACAGCCCGGCCGACAAGGCGGGCATCCGCGAGGGCGACATCATCACCAAGGTCGATGGCCAGGCGATCGATGGCGACCACCCGCTCGATGCGACGCTCAGCCTGCATGCCCCGGGTGACACCGTGACGATCGAGCTGCTGCGCGACGGGGACACCGTGACCGTCGACGTGACGCTCGCGACCCGACCCGCCCGGTAGCCGCCGGCGACCAGCCCGAAGGACCGACCGCCCGGCCCGCGTCAGCGGACCGGGCGGTTCGCTATCCCGGGCCCGGCCGTCGCCAGATCTCGACCGCCGCGTGGTCGAGCGGGCCGCCCAGCTTGACCGCCGGCTTGCGCACCCGGACGCCGACCTCGCGCACGTCGAAGGCGAGCAGCACCTCGTGGCTGATCGCCTCCGCGATCGCCTCGAGCAGGCGGAACGAGGTCGACTCGACGACCTGGCGGGCGATCTCGTAGACGCGGCCGTAGTCGATGGTCTTCGTGAGGTCGTCGTCGATGCCGGCCGGCTGCAGGTTCATGACCAGCTCGACATCGACCTCGAACGGCTGCGCGGTCTGGAGCTCCCAGTCGTAGTAGCCGTGCTTGCCCTCGAAGCGCATGTTGGCGAGGACGATCCGATCGCTCAGCCTGGGCCTCCCTCGGGTCCGCTCCGCCAGCGGCCACGCACGATGGCGTCGCTGACGCGGGCCGCCCGGACGTTCGGCCGGACGTCGTGCACGCGCACGATATCGGCCCCGGATCCGATGCCGAGCGCGGTCGTGGCGATCGTGCCCTCCAGGCGTTCCTCGGGCGGCAGGTCGAGGATCCGACCGATGGTCGACTTGCGCGACGTCCCGAGCAGGATCGGCCGGCCGAGATCGCGCAGGGCGCCGAGGTCACGGAGCAGCGTGACGTTGTGGTCGGCGGTCTTCCCGAAGCCGATCCCGGGATCGACGATGAGCGCGTCCCGCTCGACACCGACCCGCTCGGCCCGCTCGAGCGCCTCGGCCAGGTCGGCGACGACCTCGGACACGACGTCGTCGTAGCGGGCCTCGGCCCGGTTGTGCGTCACGACGAGCGGCACGACCTGCCGCGCCGCGAGCGCGGCCATGTCGGGGTCCTGTCCCGTGCCCCAGACGTGATTGAGCAGACTCGCGCCGGCCGCCAGCGCCAATTCCGCGACGACGACCTTCGTGGTGTCGATGCTGATCGGCGTGTCGGGCAGCGCCTCGTGGACCGCGGCCACGATCGGGATCACGCGACCGATCTCCTCCGCCGCGTCGACCGGCGCGTGACCCGGACGGGTCGACTCGCCGCCGATGTCGAGGAGATCGGCGCCCTCGTCGACCATGCGGCGGGCCTGCTCGACGGCCGCCGCGACGGGATCGACGGCCCCGATCAGCCCGTCGCCGGAGAACGAGTCGGGGGTCACGTTCAGGATGCCCATCACGAACGTCCGTTCGCCCCAGGCGAACATCGTGTTGCCGATGAGGGTGGGCCGCGGGGTGCTCATGGACTCGGCGGGTCGCGCAGCTCGGGGTCGTCGACCAGCGCCGCCCGGACCGCCCCGACGAGGTACAGCGAGCCGGCGACGACGGTCGGCCCGGGTCGCTGCCGGGCCCGATCGACCGCAGCCAGCGGCTCCGGGACCGCGATCACCTCGGCGAGCGCCGGCGCCCGGTCGCGCGAGCGGCGGGCCAGCTCGTCGGCCGGCATGGCCCGCGGCCCCTCGACGGTCGTGGCGATGACGGTGGCCGCATCGAGCGCCGCCGCCCCGGCGAGCGCGTCGACGATCCCGTCGACGTCCTTGTCGGCCATGGCGCCGATGACCAGCGTCAGCGGGCCGGGGGCGAGGTGCGGCCGCAGATCGTCGAGCGCCTGGGCGAGCGCCGCGGCGCCGGCCGGGTTGTGGGCCCCGTCGAGCAGGATCTCGTCGCCCTCGACCGTCAGCAGCTCGAGGCGCCCCGGCCACACCGCGCTCGCATAGCCCTCGCGACGGGCGTCGGGCGTCGCGGTCGCGATCCCGGCTGTCTCGAGCGCGTCGAGCAACGCGTCCGCGACCGCCACGTTGGCGGCCTGGTGCCGGCCGCGCAGCCCCACCCGCGTCGCCCCGAGCCGTGGCAGTTCGACGGTCAGCCCGTCGCGGTCCCAGCCGACGAGCGGCGCCGGTCCGACCTCGGTCAGCGGCACGCCCATGCGCCGCGCCCGTCTGCGGACGACGGCGAGCGCCTCCCCAGTCGGCGCCCGTCACGGCGATGTCGCCGCGCTCGATGATCGCGGCCTTCTCGCGGGCGATCGCCATGATCGTCGACCCGAGGCGGTCGGTGTGGTCGAGCGCGACGTTGGTGACCGCCGCGACGCCGCCATCCCAGGCGTGGGTCGCGTCGAGCCGGCCACCGAGCCCGACCTCGACCAGCGCGACATCGAGGTGCGCCTCGGCGAAGTGGCGGAAGACCACCGCCGTCAGCAGCTCGAACTCGGTCGGCTCGCCGTGGCGGCGCGCGACCCGGTCGGCGACGGCCAGCACCGCCTCGACATGGCGCGTGAAGTCGGCGACCGAGATCGGCCGGCCGTCGACCGCCACCCGCTCGCGATACGTGACGAGGTGAGGCTTGGGGGTCTCGCCGACCCGCAGCCCCGCGGCCCGCAGCGCGCTGCCGGCGAGCGCCAGCACGCTGCCCTTCCCGTTGGTCCCCGCGACCAGTGCGCCACGCACGGCGAGCTGCGGGTCGCCGAGGGCGGCGAGCAGGGCGCGCGTCCGGCCGAGTCCCAGCCGGATCCCGAACCGACCCCGGGCGGCGAGCGCCGCCAACGCCTCGTGGTAGTCGGTGGAGCGTGACGTGACCGTCACTCGCGCGTCAGCTCGTCCTCGTAGAAGACGCACTGGTTGAAGCGGGGCGTCAGGCACACGTCGTTGACGTAGCCCTGGTCGAGGTGGACGCCGCCGCGCAGCTGGCAGCGCGAGACGTTGGCGTCCTGGCGGATGAGCGCCTTGAGCAGGTGCGGCGCCTGGATCGGGATCGCCCCGCGCGACCCGGTCATGTAGAAGTGCGGGCAGACGTTGCGCCGCAGGTTCGGCAGCCCGAAGCCCGGATGCGAACCGACCGGCATCGCGGGGAGCGCTGGTCGCGCGACGAGCGGCGACGGCGTGACCCGGGCGATCGGCCCGACGCCGAATGCCGGGCGGCCGGTGGCGGACCGGCCCGAGGTCGAGCCCGATCGGCTCGGCTGGCCCGGACCCGAGCCGCCGACAGGTCGTCCGGTCCGTGGATCGCGGGCCTGCACGCATCCTCCATCCCTGCGGGCACCCGAGTGGGCGCCGTGTGGTCGACGGGCCGTGACGTCCGGCCACGCTCGACCGCGCCAGAGTACAACGCACCGCCGCGCTCCGACACAGCGTCCACTCAGGCGACGACGCCGCCGCCGCGACCGTCACACGCCCGGACGGCCCTGCTGGCCGTGTCGTGCGACAATCCCCCGCGATGGCGACTCGGCGCACTGCGCGCCCAAACCACGTTCGGCCCCGCCCCCCGTCCGGCGGACGCCCCTCCCCCGTCAAGGTCCGACCCCGGGCCCCCGCGCCCGGGCGGGTCTCCGTCCACGCGCCGGTCCGGCGCAGCCGAGGCGTGCCGCTCATCGGTCGACTGGCGCTCGGTGCCGGCGTCCTGGCGGTCGGGGCTCTCGTGCTGTACGTCGGCGCCGGCGGGATCGGCGTCGTCGCCAACGGGCTCGGCACGACGATCTCCGCGTTCATGCAGGGCGTCACGGCGACACCCGTCCCATCGCAGCTGACGGCGACCGTGCCCGACGCCCCGACCATCCAGTCACCGACCGAGCCGTACACGAACCAGGGCCAGGTCGACCTGACCGTGACCGTGCCCTCGCAACTGGCCGGCAACCCCGACTACCTCGTCCGGGTGTATCTCGCGCTGAAGGACCAGGCTTCGGCACCGATCGACGAGAAGCCGCTCGCCCCGACCCCGGAGATGATCATCCCGGTGGCGCTGACCAAGGGCGTGAACGATTTCAGCGTCACGCTCATCGGACCCAGCGGCGAATCGGAGCAGTCGCCGCTCGCCCGCTGGGTGCTCGACAACGATGCGCCGGCGATCCGACTCGCGTCACCCAAGGACGGGGCCACGGTCAACCGCAAGGCCGTCACGCTCCAGGGCCGCACCCAGGGTCGCTCGACGATCAACGCCCGCAACAACAAGACCGGCGACTCGATCGGCGGGACCGCGGACACCGACGGCACGTTCTCGCTGAGCCTGCCGCTGACCGGCGGCTCGAACCCCATCAAGGTGACCGTCACCGATCCGGCCGGCAACAGCTCGACCCAGGAGCTGACCGTGCGGCGCGGGAGCGGCAAGTTGCGCGCGTCGCTCAGCGCATCGAACTACTCGGTCAGCCAGCGGAACCTGCCGTACGAGATCCGGCTGGTCACCATCGTCGACGACCCCGACGGCCGGCCGCTGCCCGGGGCGCGGGTCACCTTCACGCTCAGCGTGCCGGGCGTGCAGCCGATCACCGGCGACGCGGTGACCGACGAGAACGGCGAGGCGTCGTTCACGACACGGATCCCGAAGGGCGCCGACCGGGGCGGCGGCAACATCGGGGTGCTGGTGCGGACGGACGACCACGGCACCACTACCGACCGGTCCGTCATCACGATCAAGAAGTAGCCGACGGCCCGCGGCGCTCGACAGCGCCGACACTCGCAGCTACCATCGCGGCCATGCCGATGTGGCGGTGTCCGCATTGCGGGACTCCCCAGGCCGAGACGGCGCGGTGCTGGGTCTGTCGGCGGTCCTCCACCTCCTGCGCGACGTGTCGCCACTACCGGCGCTCCGTGGCCGCCCAGCTCGGCTACTGCGGGCTGGACCGCACCCGCCAGCCGCTCTCCGGCGAGGAGATCCGCGGCTGCTGGGAGGCGTGGGCGTCAGGCGCCGAGGCCGCCACCGTGGTCCCGCTCACGATCGTCGCCGCACGTACAGACGCGGAGCGCAAGCGGCCGCTCGAGTTCGTCGAGGTCGACGGGGCGTCCGAGCCGATCGAGGACGAGGAGGTGGCGACGGTCGCGCCGCAGGCCCGCCCGATCGCGCCGGCCCGCGAGCCCGGCTGGAGCCTCTGGGGCGACCTCGACCACTAGCGGGGATCAGCTCGGAACGGGGGTCGGTTCCGGTGTCGGTTCGGGCGTCGGCTCGGGCGTCGGCTCCGGTGTCGGTTCAGGCGTGGGTTCCGGCGTCGGCTCGGGCGTGGGTTCCGGCGTGGGTTCCGGCGTCGGCGACGGGGTCGGGGTCGGCTCCGGTCCCTTCGAGATCGTGTAGTCGACCGGCGTGCCCTTGACCACGACCGAGCCCGGTGCCGGCGTCTGAGTCACCACGAGCCCGACCGGCACGACCGGGTCGAACGCCTCGGTCTTCGTCCCGGGCTCGAGACCTGCGGTCACGATCTCCTGGACCGCCAGGGCCTCGGTCTTGTTGCGCAGGTCGGGCATCGCCACCTGCTCCGCGCCGGCCGCGACCGTCACCTGGACCGTCGAGTCGACGGCCACCATCGTCTCCGCCGGCGGGGCCTGGGTCAGGATCGTGCCGACCGGCTGCTCGGAGGTCACGCCGGTCGATTCGATCGTGAGGCCGATCGTGTCGGCCTCGCGCGTCGCGTCCGCGAGCAGCGTGCCCACGAAGTTCGGCACCGCGACCTGCTGCGTCGGGGTCGACGGGGACAGCAGCTGGAACACCACGAAGCCGATGGCCGCCAGCAGGGCGATCGCCAGCGCGCCGGCGACCCACACGATCGGGTTCGCGCCCTCCTCGTCATCGGCAGCCGCGGCCGCCGCGGCGACACCGGCACCGGCGTAGGCCTCGTCCGGGTACGACGTGACCGTCGGGTTCGAGCGTGCGACCCCGGCCGAGGCGGCGACCCCGGCACCGGCAGCCAGACCCGCGGCGCCGGCGGCCCCGGCTGCCCCGGCGGCTCCAGCCATCGTCCGCGACGTCTCGAGCGCGTCGGCCATCGACGCAGCGGACGCGAAGCGGTCGATCGGCAACGGCGCGAGCGCCTTGCGGGTGATCGCCGCCATGTCGGGCGGGACGGATGGCCGCACCAGCGCCGGATCGGGGACCGGCCCGGACAGGCGGGCAAGCGCCACGCCCGCGGCGCTGTCGCCCTCCCACGGGCGGGTGCCGGTGAGCATCTCGTACAGGACGATGCCGAGCGCGTAGATGTCGGACTCGTTGGTCGCGGACTCGCCCCGCGCCTGCTCCGGGCTGAAGTAATGCACCGACCCGAGCGTGGTGCCGGGCAGCGTCATCTGCGCCTCGGCGACGGCGCGGGCGATCCCGAAGTCGGCCACCTTGACGCGCCCGTCGCGACCGATCAGCACGTTGCCGGGCTTCACGTCGCGGTGGACGATGCCCCGCGAATGGGCCACCGCCAGCGCGCGCGCCACCGCCGCCGCGATGCGGGCGGCCTGGGCGGGCGGGAGCGAGCCGTTCCGGCGCAGGATCGTCGCGAGGTCCTCGCCGTCGACGTACTCCATGACGATGTACGGCCCGGACGGGTCCTCGCCGTAGTCGTACACGCCGACGATGTTCGGGTGGTTCAGCGACGCGGCGTTCTGCGCCTCCTGGCGGAAGCGCGACGAGAAGTCGGGGTCGCGCAGGTACTCGGGGCGGAGCAGCTTGATCGCGACGTCGCGTCCGAGCTGCGTGTCGACCGCCCGGAAGATGGTGGCCATGCCGCCTTCACCGACGAGCTCCACCAGCCGGTACCGGTCGCCGAGGATCGTCCCGATCTCCGCCAAACGTGCCCCTCGTACATGGATCGGCGCGTCGCCGACGTGCGACGCGCTCCGGCCGGCATGGTACCCCATGCCCTCCGCGTCAGAGCTGCAGCCCGGCCAGGTAGCTGCGGAATTCGCCGGCCAGGTCGGGGCGCTGGAGGGCCAGCTCGACCGATGCCTTCAGCCAGCCCATCGTCGTCCCGGCGTCGTAGCGCGTGCCCTCGAACTCGTAGGCGTAGACGCCCTGCTCCTCCATCATCGCGCCGATCGCGTCGGTGAGCTGGATCTCCCCGCCGGCGCCGCGCTGGGTCTGCTCGAGCTTGTCGAAGATCTTGGGTGTCAGCACGTAGCGGCCGATGATGGCGAGGTTCGACGGCGCGTCGGCGGGCTTCGGCTTCTCGACCAGCCGCGACACCTTGTGCAGGCGACCGTGGTCGAGCGGGTCGTCCGAGCGCTCCGCGGCGATGACCCCGTAGCGGCTCGTCTCCTCGTTCGGGACCTCCATGACCGCCACGACCGACCCGTGGGTCTGCTGGTACGCATGGATGAGCTGACCGATGCACGGCCGGTCGGAGATGACGACGTCGTCGGGGAGGATCACGGCGAACGGCTCGTGGCCGATGAGGTCCTTCGCCATCAGCACGGCGTGTCCCAGGCCGAGCTGCTCCTTCTGGCGGACGTACGCCACCTGGGCGAGGTCGCTGATGTGGCGCACCTGGCGCAGCTTCTCGATCTCGCCCTTTTCCTCGAGCAGGTGCTCGAGCTCGTAGGACAGATCGAAGTGGTCCTCGATCGCGCGCTTCTGGCTCGAGGTGACGATGATGACCTGCTCGATGCCGGCCGCGACGGCCTCCTCCACGGCGTATTGGATGATCGGCTTGTCGACCAACGGCAGCATCTCCTTGGGCTGCGCCTTGGTCGCGGGGAGGAAGCGGGTACCCCACCCGGCAGCGGGGAAGACGGCCTTTCGAACGCGCATGGAACCTCAAGGCTGGAGATGGGGTGGGTCGAGCCAGTCTAGCACCGGGCCCCGTCAGGACCGGCCGTCGAGGCCCTCGACGAAGCGACGCACGGCGAGGCTGAATGCCGCCGGACGGTCGAGGTTGGCGAGGTGCGTGGCACCCCGCAGCCGCACCCGGCGCACGTCCCGGGCGACGCGCGCGAAGCCGCCTGCCCCGAGCCGGAACAGCGGATCGAGCTCGCCGTTGAGGATGAGGACCGGGCCCGGATACGCGGCCAGACGGGGCCCGAATCGCTCGCCGATCAGCGTGCGGATCGCCTCGGCGCCCGCGGACGGGTGGAAGCCGCCGGCGACGATCGGATCGGCGATCATCGACGGATAGCGCCGCCGGAAGAACCAGGCGTTGACGGCCGAGAATCGGCGGCGCTCCGAGTGGTCCATGACCCACGCGAGGGTCCGGTACGGCATCGCCCGCACGCCGACCGGCTCCTGGGTCGCACCCGACAGCACGAGCGCCCGCACCAGCTCCGGGCGTCGCGCGGCGAGGTCCATCGCCACGTAGCCACCGAGTGACAGCCCCACCACGACCGCGTGGCCTCCGCCCGCCGTCTCGATGACACGCGCAAGCTCGTCGGCAGCCGCCGCGAGCGTGAACGGGCGGTCGGCAAGGGCCCCGTGCCCGGGCAGGTCGATCGCGATCACCCGGTACGTGTCACGGAGGTCGTCGATCTGGGCACGCCACGACATGCGGGTCAGCCGCGTGCCATGGACGAACACGATGGCCGGCGCACCGTCGGGTCCGGCGATGTCGTAGCTCTCGGGTGGCGACGTGTCGGTCATGGGCGCCCGGCGATCAGGCCTCGCGGTCGAGACCGTGCTGGACGGCGAGCAGGGCCGCCTGCGTCCGGCTGGCGAGCCCGAGCTTGGCGAGGATGTTCGAGACGTGGGTCCGGGCCGTGCGCTCGGTGATGCCGAGGTCCTCGGCGATCTGCCGGTTCGGCAGCCCGCGGGCGACCCGCGCCAGCACGTCGCGCTCGCGGGCCGTCAGCGACTCGATGCCGTCGCCCTCGCCGGCCGCCCCGGTCCCGGTGGGTCGGCCGCCGTCGCGCAATCGTCGGGCGACGATGCCCGCGATGGCCGGGTCGAGATGGACCTCGCCGGCGTACGCGGCGCGGATGGCGCCGGCCAGCTCGTCGGCCTCGGCGTCCTTGAGCAGGAAGCCCGACGCGCCGGCCTCGATGGCGGCGACGACCCGCGCCTCCTCGACGAAGCTGGTGATCGCGATGATCTCGACCTCGGGGACCGACGCCTTGATCCGGCCGGTCGCCTCGATGCCGTCGATGCCGGGCATCATCAGGTCCATCACGACGACGTCGGGCCGAAGCTCCGTCGCACGCTCGATGGCGTCGCCGCCGTCGACCGCCTCGCCGACGACCTCGAGGTCGGCGTGGAGCTCGAGGAAGTCGCGCATGCCTCGCCGGACCATCGCGTGGTCGTCGACCAGCAGGACACGGATCCGCTCGTCCGGCACCGGCGCCGGCCCTCCCGAGGCGGTCACGGCCCGCCCGGCACGACGACGGGTCGGGTGCCGTCGGGTTCGTCCGCGACGGGTCCGGGTCCAGGCGACCGCTGCAGCATGACCGCCGCCCCGAGGACGGCGACGGCGCCGACGACCTGGATCGGCGCGAGCGGCTCGGCCAGCAGCCACGCCGCGAGCGCGACGCCCACGACCGGCTCGAACAGCATCAGGATCCCTGCCCGCGTCCCGCCGATCATGCGGATCCCGGTCAGGAACGCGAACGACGGCAGGGCGGCGGCCACGACGCCGGTGAAGAGCAGGAGCGGGAGCACGTCCGGCGCGGCCAGCGGCTGGGCGAGCGAGTCGACCCCGCCGGCGAGCAGCGCGACGGCCAGCGCGCCGAACGCCGAGACGAGGAGGACCGTGGTCATGGCCTGCTCGGTCGGGACCTCCGGGTAGCCGTCCCGCGCCAGCAGGACGAAGATCGTCTGACTGAACGCCGCCCCGAGGGCGAGCGCGATGCCGACGACGTCGAGGCGGATGCCGGCCGCCGGATCGAGCTGCGACGCCACGACAGCGACCATCCCGCCGATCGCCAGCGCGAGGGCCAGGCCGCGCCACCAATCCATGCGCTCCCGGCCGAGGACGACGTTGGCGACCGCGACGAGTGCGGGGTACGTGTAGAAGCCGAGCAGGGCGAGCGCGATCGTGATGCGGTCGAAGGCGATGAACATGCACAGGTTGAGGACCGTGCCGGCGAGCGCCGCGGCGAGCAGCGCCACGCGGGCCCGGACCGGGATGTCACCGAGGCGCACGAGCAGCGTGTCGCCACGGCGCACGCGCCACGCGACGAACAGGCCGAGTGCGGCGAACCCGATCGTCGCCCGCCACGCGACGAACGCAGGCGGCTCCATCCCGGATGCGTACGCCGCTCGCGACAGCACGCCGAGCATCCCGAACAAGGCCGCCGCTCCGATCACGATCGCGAAGCCGCGCAACGGCAATGCCGAGGGGGTCATGGTCGGGGTGGACACCCGCGCATGGTAGAGGCCCGAGCACGGACGCGCCGAGGTGGCCGACCGGCCTCCTCGCCGGCGTCAGGCGAGCCGGTCGGCGGTCTCCGCGGACCGTGCCTGGACGACCGCGGCGGGTGCTTCCCGGCGGGATGTCGCGAAACGGATGGAGGTGAACGGGATGCGGATCTCGCGGAACACCTCGATCGACACGAGGAACCCGATGAACAGGAACACGACACCCAGGAACTTGCCGAGCTGGAACAGCTCCGTCGCGCCGAAGCGGTTCAGCGAGTCGGTCAGGGTCGGGATGAACGCCCCGATCGCGATGAGGATCGTGGCCGGGACGCGGCTGTGGATGCGGCCCATGGCGAGCGCCGCGACGGTGCCCGGCAGCGACGCCACGAAGTTGACGAGGATCGCCACGGGCGCGATGAGGATGTTGAAGAGGAACTGGTCGCCCGGCTGGTTCGGGTCGAGCGAGTAGGGCAGCACGCGCCGCTTGGGCATGAACACATAGGTGCTGAAGATCGCGCCGAGGATGAGCGCGAATGCCCCGGTGATGTTGAGGAACGGGGTCAGCAGCCGGAGCTGCGGCGGCAGCAGCGTCGCCACCGGCATCCCGGTCGTCGCGTCGACGGCGTAGCCCGGCGCCGGGATCACGGTGACGGCCATCAGGAGGACGCTCAGGACCGTGGCACCGACCACCGCGCCGGCCGCGAGCGAGGGCCAGCGCTCGTTCTGGAAGTACGTCTCGACCGCCACGGCGAGCGCGAGCAGACCGGCGGCGATGAAGTACAGCAGCGGCAGCGTGCCGGCGCCGGCGTACTCCGGCCGGTTGCGGACGAGGAACGTGAACAGACCCGCCAGGAACAGGCACAGCGCGAAGCAGTAGCCGAAGCGTGTCCGCCCCAGCAGGAACGCGGTGCCCAGCCCGAGCCAGCCGGCGGTCCACACGGCGCCGGTGAGGTACCACGTCCGGTAGAGCGCCTCGTTCCAGCCGCCGATCCCGGCCAGCGCCTCGCAGCCGGCGGCGATGCCGTAGAACAGCATCCCGATCGCCCAGATCAGCTGGAAGCCCTGCCGCCGCTCGCGCCACTGGTCGAACAGCGCGAGGCTGAAGACGAGGGCCAGGATCGCGGTGAGGGACGGCAGGAGGACGTCGAGTCGCATCGGTCAGACCGGCGAGCGCTGGCAGGTCTCGATGAAGTGGAGCAGCAGGCGATCGAGCAGGGCGGAGGCGTCGTCGTACAGGTCGGCCAGCCGGCCCGGATCGAGTGATCGTCGCCGGCCGAGACCGGCCAGCTCGGCCAGGAACGGCTGGCGGGCGGCCACGAAGGACGACACCGCCTCGGTCAGGCTCGCCCCACCGGCGACGAGGCGGCTCGCCTGGTCGTCGACGACGGCCTGTGCGTCGGCCTCGAGGCGCTCGCGGGTCGGGTGGTCCGCCGGAGCGGCCTCGAGGAATGCGATGAGCGCGCCGACCAGCAGCCGCCCGTCCCGGCGATACGCCTCGCGGTCGCCGTCACGCTCGGCATGGACAACAGGTGCCGTCGCCAGCGGGCCGGCGTAGTGCCGCCGGTAGACGCGGGTCAACCGCGCCGGCGATGCCCCGAGACTCGTCAGCGACCGGAGCGCCGGGCCTCGCCGCTGGGCGGCCAGGCGCTCGAGCGCCGACCGATCGAACCGGCGGTGACCGCCCGGCGTCGTCCACGCGCCGACACGGCCGTCATCCGCCCACCGCCGGAGCGTGTCGGGATCGACACCGAGCAGTCGGCTGGCGGGCCCGAGCGACATCCAGCGGCCACGCGGGGTCGGGGCGGGGGCGGATCGCGACACGTCGGGCCTCTCGGATGCGCGACAGGATCGGGCGCCGACGGGCCGGCCAAGCCGTGGGGGGAGACGGCCGGCGGCCCGTCGGCATGAAAACCTGGGTAAATCTGGGTGCCAGATTCCGCCCGGGCGTGCGGAGGATATGTCCGCCCGGTATGGGTGTCAAATGCGCCGCGGTGAGGCGACGGTCAGGCCGGGACGAACTCGTGATCGTCGCGATGGATGCCGTCGCACAGGCCCCATCGACCGCCCTCGGACTCCTCGCCGGGGCCCGGGATGGGGACCGGTCGCATGATCTCGCGGACCTCACCCTTGCGACAGAAGAGGAGGTCGCGATCGGCCATCCAGCGACGCACGCACTCGGGGTCGCCGTGGAACTGGAACGGGCCCGGGTTGATGATGGGACGATCCGTCCAGCTGACCGGCGTCTGGGACGCGACGATGTCGAGCAGGTTGATCCGCCAGGGTGTGCCGTCGACGACCTCGCCGCAGCCCGTGCAGCGCTTGGCGACGTTGTCGCTGATGATCGTCCGGATCTGGACGCCCATGATCTCCATCGGTCGCGATGGTAGCAGGGCGGTGGTGCCCCCAAGGGGATTCGAACCCCTGATCTCCACCTTGAAAGGGTGGCGTCCTAGGCCTCTAGACGATGGGGGCGCTCGGTCGGACCGGGGGCCGAGTCTAGCAGAGGGTCCCCGTTCAGCCGGACCCGGTGGCGAGCTGGAACAGGATGATCGCGGCGGCGGTGAACCCGGCCGCGGCCATCGCCGCCAGGCCCCCGACGAGCCCCGTCACCAGCATCCGGCCGCCATGCCCCGGCTCGGTGCCGGACCGCCAGATCGACCTGACGCAGAAGGCCGCCAGCGCCGCGAACACGATGGCCAACATCACCGCACCCGAGGCCAGCAGCGGGATCTGCGTGGCCTCGCGCACGGTCAGGACGTACGCCATGTAGGCGACCGAGCCGACGATCGCCACTGCGAGGAAGATCGCAACCGGGGAGACGCGCCGGCCGCGGCCGACCGGTTCGTAGCCCGCATCGACGTCGTACTCGTCGGTGTAGCTCCGGCGGCGCTGGTCGGCGTATGGGTCCTTGGCGCGTCGGTCGGTCACGACGGCTCCTGCGCGAGAGTCCGATGGTAGACCGCGACGTTGTACGACAGTCGCGGTCGCGTCAATCGCCCGGCGACGGTCCGGCCCGCCTCGCCGAATGCCGCATCGAGGAACGTCCGCGCCTCGTCGAGCGTGTCGAACGTCCACCAGCAATGGAGCACGCGGATCTTGAAGCCGGACCCGAGGAACGGGCCGTCGCGGCGCGTCCAGCTGCCGTACTCGGGCAGGTCGCCACGGAGCTCGGCCACGTCGTCACGGCCGTAATCGTGGACGACGAGGAGCCGCCCACCGGGTCGAAGGAGCCGGGCCGCCCGGTCGATGTCGGTCGACGGCGCGCCGCGGAATGCGGACCACAGGCCCACGACGACGTCGGCCGAGGCGTCGGGCGCATCGAACGACACCGGCCCGCTCGAGTCGACGAGCGTGACGCGGGCACCGAGCGAGGTGAGCTGCCGAGCGCGCAGACCCGCGGAGCCATCGACGACGACGACGTCTCGTCCCTCCACCGGACCCAGCGCTTCGATCGCCCGCGGGATCTTGCCCTCGACATCCAGGATCCGGGCGAGATGTTCGGACAGCCCGGTCTCCAGGTCGATGGGGAGATCAGCCACAGGCCGGGAGTATAGGGCGCGGGCGGGTTCGGGCTTTAGCCAGGGGCGATCCGGAACACCGAACCTGCTCTGGCCTCCAACCGGATGCGCGCATGACCGTCGGTGACCTCGACCGCCGACCCGGCGGCGCCCGAGCCCTCGAGCGAGACCGGTTCCAGGCGGCCCGCGCCGATGCCGTCGAGGGTCACCGGCAGCTCCGTCGGCTCGTCGCCCGGGTTCAGCGCCAGCACGATCCGTGTCGCGTCGAGCCGACGCTCGATCGCCATCGCCGGCCCCTCGGCACCGATCGCCGTCGTCGCGCCGTGACGCAGGGCGGGCTCCGATGCCCGCAGCCGGATCGTCGAGCGGACGAAGGCACGCAGGTCCGCATCCCAGGCCGCCTCGTCCCACGGGAAGGCTGCGCGGTTCGCCGGGTCGTTGCCCCCCGTAAGCCCGATCTCGTCGCCGTAGTAGATGCACGGCGCGCCCGGCAGCAGGCACTGGAGGAGCGTCGCCATGCGCACCCCGGCGAGGTCGCCGCCGAGCACCGATCGCACCCGCGGGGCGTCGTGTGACCCGAGCAGGTTCAGCTGCACGGCGACGACATCCGCGTCGTAGACGCCGAGCAGCTCCACCAGCCGCGCCGCGAACCCGGCGCCGTCGAGTCGGTGGACGTGACGTCGGTACTCGTGGTGCCCCTCGACGACGGCCATGTCGAGGCGCGACCCGCCGACGTACCCGAGGATCGCTTCCGCGAGCGGATAGTTCATCAGCGCGTCGAACCGGTCGCCGGCGACCCAGTCCGGCGCGGTCTCCCAGATCTCGCCGACGAGATAGGCGTCGGGGCGGATCGCCCGGCAGCGCTGGCGGAAGGCCTGCCAGAACGGCGGGTCGTCGATCTCGCCCGGGACGTCGAGCCGCCAGCCGTCGATGCCGAAGCGCAGCCAGTGCTCGGCCACCGACATGAGGTACTCGCGGACGTCCGGGTTGTCGGTGTTGAGCTTCGGCAGCGCGGGCAGGCCCCACCACGCCTGGTAGCCGAGTGCCGTGCCGGGCGGCGCATCCCGCGCCGGGTAGGGCATGAACTCGCGACGGCCCTCGATGACGTCGTGGTCGATGTGGAACCAGTCGCGGTATGGCGATCCCGGTCCGTTCTCGAGGATGTGGTGGAACGGCCAGAAACCGCGACCGGTGTGGTTGAAGACGCCGTCGAGGATGACCCGCATGCCCCGCTCGTGCGCCAGATCGAGCAGGGACCGCAACGCCGCGTCGTCGCCGAGGAGGGGGTCGACCCGGAGGTAGTCGTAGGTGTGGTAGCGGTGGTTCGAGGCCGACTCGAAGATCGGCGTCAGGTAGATCGCGTTGATGCCGAGATCCTCGAGGTAGTCGAGGTGCTCGGCGATGCCGAGCAGGTCGCCGCCCTTGAATCCGTGGTACGTGGGCGGCGCCTCCCACGGTTCGAGCGGGCCGGGCTTCGACACCCGCTGGCTCGCGGCGAAGCGGTCCGGGAAGATCTGGTAGAAGACCGCGTCGCGGACCCAGGCCGGCGTGTCGATCGTCACGACGGCCGTCCCGGCGACCCGATGCGATACTCCATCCGATGTCCTCCCGTCCTGTCGCGGCCACCCTGGCCGCCGTGCTGCTTGTGGTCGCCTGCGCCGGGCCGGCAGCCGCCCCGAGCGCCGCGCCCAGCGCCGCCGAGGCGACGCCGGCCGCATCGGCGTCCGCGTCGAGCGTCGCCTGCGACCGGCCGGCCGCGAGCCCGCCCCCGGGCGCGTGGTGGCGCGACCGGGTCTTCTACGAGGTGTTCGTCCGCAGTTTCGCCGACTCGGACGGCGACGGCATCGGCGATCTGCGCGGCCTGACCGCGCACCTCGACGACCTCAACGACGGCGACCCGGCCACCCACGACGACCTCGGCGTCACCGGACTGTGGCTGATGCCGATCGCCGAGTCGCCGAGCTACCACGGCTACGACGTCGTCGACTACCGGACGGTCGAGCAGGACTACGGCACGGCCGACGACCTGCGGGCGATGGTCGACGCTGCCCACGAGCGCGGCATCGCGGTGATCCTCGACCTCGTCATCAACCACACGTCGCGCGACCACCCGTGGTTCCAGGACGCGCGGGTGCGCGGCTCGAGCCACGAGGACTGGTACGTGTGGTCGGACGAGCACCCCGGCGTCGCGCGGCCCGACGGCGCCCGCGTCTGGCACCCGGACGGCGACCGCTTCTATTACGGCTACTTCTGGGAGGGCATGCCCGACCTCGACCTCGAGAACCCGGTCGTCACCGCGGAGCTCGATTCGATCGCCGACTTCTGGCTGACCGACGTCGGCGTCGACGGCTTCCGGCTCGATGCCGCGCGCCATCTCATCGAGGACGGCCGCAAGCTCGAGAACGTCGACGCGACCTTCGACTGGCTGCGGGGCTTCCGCGAGCGCATCAAGACCCGCCACCCGGACGCGCTCGTGCTGGGCGAGGTGTGGGACGCGTCGTCGATGTCGTCGCGCTACGTCCGCGACGGCGCGCTCGACCTGACGTTCGACTTCGGCCTGGCGAGCGCCACGATCACGTCGCTGCGCTCGGGTGATCGTGGCTCGCTGCGCGCGGCGTGGCAGGAGGTGACGGAGCTGTACCCGGCCGGTGGCCTCGCGACGTTCCTGACCAACCACGACCAGGACCGGATCATGTCCGAGCTCGACGGTGACCCGGCCGCAGCCGGCCTGGCCGGGGAGCTGCTGCTCACCGGGGCCGGCACCCCGTTCGTGTATTACGGCGAGGAGATCGGCCTGACCGGCCGGAAGCCGGACGAGCGCATCCGCACCCCGATGCGCTGGGACGCGACGAGCCCGGGCGCGGGGTTCACGACCGGCACGCCGTGGCAACCGCTCGGCGACGACCCACCCGGCACCGACGTCGCAAGCGAGCGCGCGGAGCCGGACTCGCTCCTTGCCCGATACCGCGACCTCGCGGCCGTGCGCGCGGCACACCCGGCGCTGTCCCGCGGCGACCTCGCGGTCGTCGACGCCGACGAGCCGTCGGTCATCGCCTACCTGCGGCACGATCCGGGGACGCCTGCGACGGCACTGGTCGTGGCGAACCTGTCCGCCGAGCCCGTGACGTCCCCGGCCCTCGACCTCGCCGAGGGGCCGCTGTGCGAGGTCACCGGCGTCGACGTCCTGTATGGGACCGCCGCCGCCGGAGCGCCACCGGTCGTCACGGCTGCCGGTGGCTTCGATGGGTACGTGCCGGTCGAGCGGCTCGGGCCGCGCGAGATCGTGGTCCTGGAGCTGGCCGGATGAGCGACGAGCGCCCGCCGCTCCCCGAGACCACGGACGAGGTGCCGGCCAAACCGGATCGGCCGGGCGGGGTCGAGCTGGCGGCGGCCATCCTGATCGTGACGGGCGCGCTCGGGCTGTTCGCGGCCCTCGCGTTCTCGCGCGGCCTGCCGCGCCGGTGCCGAGCTCGTGTTCATCAGCACCGTGGTCATCGGCGTCGGGTCGATCGCCCTCGGCGCGCTGATCCGCGTCGGCCGAGCGTGGCTGCTGGCGATCAACTTCGCGGCCGTGCTCGGCTTCCTCGACCTGCTCAACTCCGGCGGCAGCCCGCTGTCGCTGATGCTCGGGCTGAGCGACCTCCTGGTCGTCGCCCTGCTCGTCTCGAGGAAGCCGTGGTTCGACGCGATGCGCGACTGGCGGGCTGCGCTGCGGGCCGAGCGGGAGACGCCGCTCAGCCCTTGACGCCGCCGACCGCAAGGCCGCCGACCAGGTAGCGCTGGAACACGAAGAACACCAGCGACACCGGCAGCGCGAACAGGATCGCGAACGCGGCGAACTGCGACCAGTTCGTCGTCCGTGCGAACTGGCCGACCATGCTCCCGAGCGCGAGGGACAGCGTCCAGTCGTGGACCTCGCTGACGAACATCGCGACGGTCAGGTACTCGGTCCACCCGCCAAGGAAGCCCAGGAACCCGGTCACCGCGATCGCCGGCACCGACAGCGGCAGGATGATCTTGCGGAAGACCTGGTTCTGGGTCGCCCCATCCACTGCGGCCGCCTCCTCGAGGTCGCGCGGGATCGTGTCGAGGTAGCCCTTCAGGTTCCAGATCGCGAACGGCAGCTGGGCGGAGATCACGGCAAGCGTGACGCCGGCGAGCGAGGCTCGCAGGTTGAACGAGAGGTCGCCGAAGTTGATCTGGAACTGGTTGAGGAAGATGAACAGCGGGATGATCGTCGCGACGGCCGGCAGCATCAGCACGCCGAGGACGAGGATCATCAGGGCCTCCCGCCCGCGGAACTTGAGCCGCGAGAACGCGTAGGCGGCCAGGATCCCGATGCCGACCGCGATCGCCGCGCTGAAGATGGCGATCTTCATGCTGTTGAGCGCGAGCTCGATGAAGCCGATGGGGTTGCTCGTCGGCTGGGCGATGACCTTCGCGAACGACTCGAGCGACGCGCCCGGCGGGATGAGGTTGAGTCCATCGGGCCTGGGCAGGTTGCGCGGGTCGAGCGCCATGCTGGCGATCCAGACCAGCGGGAACAGCACCGTGACGGTGATCAACAGCAGGATGATCTGCAGGACGATCTGCTGCCTCAGCGGCAGCTTCCGATCACCGGACGTCCTCTTGAGGCTGAGGCCACGGGTCAGCAGGCTGCGCGTCGTGGCCGTGGTCGCGGGCGCGGTCATAGGACGATCTCCGCTGCGGGTCGGCGGTCAGTCGGCATAGCTCTTGGTCGCCTTCGCCATCCGGTTGGTGATGAGCGTGATGATCAGGAGGAGGAAGAAGAGATAGACCGCGAAGGCCGCTGCGACGCCGAACAGTCGCCGTTCGTACGCGAGCCGATATGCCTGGGTGACAAGGATCTCCGTGCGTCCGAAGGGCTCGCCCTGGGTCATGAAGAACGGCAGGAAGAACAGGTTGAAGGTGATGACGAAGCCGTAGATGGCGTACGGCAGCATCGCCGGCCGAAGGAATGGCACGGTCACGTTCTTGAACTTCTGCCACGGGCTCGCCCCGTCCATCTCGGCGGCCTCGTAGAGCTCACCGGGGATCGATTGCAGCGCTCCCGTCGCGACGACCGAGTTGAGCGGCCAGCCCAGCCAGGTGTTGGCCGTGATCATCGCGAAGAACGCCAGCGGCAGCGGGATCCATGAGATCGGGTCGGCCGGCTGACGGATCCAGTCGAGGTTGAACGCCGGGTGGTCTGGGGAGATGCCGACGAGGCCGCCGAGGCCCTGCAGGCCGAGGTTCACGGCGCCGGACTGCTGGTCGAACATGTTCCGCCAGACCGTGGCCACGATGATGTTCGGGATGACGACCGGCAGGATGAAGAGCGCCCGGTAGATCCCCTTGAACCACAGACCCTTCGTGTTGAGGATCACAGCGACGAAGACGCCGATGATGACGTGGACCACGACGTTGCTGAACGCCCAGAAGAGGTTGAACAACACGAGCCGGACGAACTCGAAGTTGGGGATCTGGAGGTTGGAGGTCGCGACCCGGATGTAGTTGTCGAGCCCGACGAACTCGGCCGGCACCGGATTGCGGACACGGAAGTTGATCTGCCCGAAGTCGTGGAACGACATCCAGACCTGGAAGACCAACGGGTAGAACGTGATGACCGCCATGACGGCGAACGCCGGCACCAGGTACAGGTACGGCTGGAGGCGGCGTGACATCCGGGCGCCTCGGCTGCGCTGGGGAAGCGCGGCGGCGGCAGTCGCCATGGTCGAAGTCTCCTGCGGGTCGACGACGAACTCGAAGGGCGGTGAGAGTGTATGACGGGGACGCCCGGTGGACGCCCCCGTCAGTGCTGACGAGGAGAAGGCCTACAGGCCGTTCGCCTCGTTCATGAGGGCGCACGCGTCCTTGACGGCGGTGGCCGGGTCGGCTCCGGTGTCGATGACCTTGTTCAGCGCATCGCCGAACGGGCCCCACCAGTTGCCGAACTGCGCGTTCTGCGGCCGAGGTAGACCGGCGCCGGCGGCGTCGGCGAAGCCCTGCGTGATCGGATCGGTGATCTGGACCGTGGGGTTGGCCGGCACGTGCCCGGCATCGTCAGTCATGACCTGCATCGCGTCCTGAGACGTGAGCGCAAGGGCGGTGTCGACCGCGAGCTTGGCCTGCTCGGGTTCGAGGTTGGGATTGATGTACCAGCCGTCGGTCCCGGTGAAGGGGTTGGCGGCAGCTGTCGGCCCAGCCGGGATCGGCGCGACGGCGAGGTTCTCGCCGAGTGCGGTCCGGAAGTCGGCGGTCTGCCACGGGCCGTCGATGATCGCATTGATCTCGCCGGTCTGGAACGCGGCCTTGAGCGCGTTGCCGTCCGTGTTGAACGTCGCACCGGCGTCCTTGAGCTCCTTGAGGTAGCCGAAGGCTTCGGCGAAGCCGCCAGCATCGGCGGTGCACTTGCCCGTGTCGTCCATGAGCGTGCCACCGAAGGCGCCCGTCCAACCGAACTGGTGGTAGACACCCTGGTTGATCCCGAGCTTGACCGAACCGTCCTTGACGGCGGCCAGCAGGGCGGCACTATCCGCGGGCACCGTGGTGACCTTGCTCTTGTCGTACCACAGCGCGACCGCCTTCAGCGACTCGGGGACCATGTAGAACGAGCCGTCGACCTTGGATCCGTCGACGGCCACCTGCTGGTAGCCCTCGAGCGCCGGGTTCCCGTTGAGGAACTCGTCGAGGTTGAGGATCGACTCTTCGCGTGCGTCCTTGCCGAGGTCGTCGTTCGGGGCGATGAACATGTCGGCTCCGCCACCCGCGGCGACGTCGGTCCGCCACTTGAGGAAGATCTGGTCGAACGGCTGCTCGATGACCTCGATGTTGAGCTCGGGGTTGTCTGCGCGGACCTTGTCGAGGACCGTGTTGAGGGCGCCCGTCTCACCACCGCCTGAGCCGTACGAGTGCCACAGGGTGACATCGCCGACCAGGGGCGCGGCGGCCGCAGAGCCACTCGGTGCCTCGGAGCCGCTCGGGGCGGCGGCCGACGGCGCGGTGCTGGCTGGGGTGCTCGCACTCGGACCCGAGCAGGCCGCGGCGATGATCGCCACCCCCGCCACGATCGAGGCAAGCCGAAGCTGCTTCTTCATCGTCTTCGTTGTCTCCTCTCTCGACCGGTCGGCTCCGCCGTCCGGTCCACAACACCTCGTCGGCACTGCGCCGACTCGTTACGCCGGGGACCCCGGCCACATCAGCCTTGGTCCGCGGCCACCTCCCGTCGCTCGTCGGGCACCGGGCCGGTCGAGCCGCGGATGATGAGCCGCGTGTCCAGGCGCCGGTGCTCCGGTGTGGCTTGACCCCGTCGTTCCACGACGGTCAGCAACGCACGGACCGCTTCCTCGCCCTTGCGACGGATCGGCTGGTGGACCGTCGTGAGCGGGGGGTCGACGTGCGGGGAGAGGTCGATGTCGTCGAAGCCGACCACGCTCACGTCGCCTGGGACGTCGAGGCGGAGGTCGCGCAGGGCGCGCATCGCGCCGATGGCCATCGCGTCCGACATGGCCAGGACCGCGGTCGGCCGCAGGCCGTCGTCCCACGCACCGGTCATGGCGGCGATGCCGCCGTCGATGCTGGCCGGTCCGACGACGACGCGATCGTCCGGGATGTCGACGCCGACCGCAGCGAAGGCCGCGCGATAGCCGCGCAGCCGGCGGCTCGTGACGCCGTCCGGATCCGGTCCACCCGGCGCCGGCGGCTCCACGCCCAGCACCAGCACGTCGCGGTGACCGAGCCCGACGATGTGCGCCGCGGCCGCCTCAGCGCCGCCGGCGTCGTCGATCTCGACCGAGCCGTGCTCGGCCAGCGCCACCGAATCGACCAGGACGATCGGCAAGCCGGCCCGCCGGATCTGCTCGACCTCGGGGTGCGCGTCCGAGAGGCCGATGGCCACCACGCCGTCGACGGTCGCGCGCGTCATCGCGCGGACCAGGCTGCCGTGCAGCGGCGAGATGAAGTGGAGGCCATAGCCGTGCTCCTCGGCGACGAGCGCGACGCCCTCGCTGAAGGCCCCGAAGAACGGGTTGCTGAAGATGACGCTGAGCGCCTGCGGCGTGAGCACCCCGATCGTCATCGTCTGGCGCTGGGTGAGCATCCGGGCGACCGGGTGGGGGACGTAGCCGAGCTCGTGGGCGATACCACGGATGCGCTCGGCCGTCTCGGGCGCGAGACGGTCGGGCGAGTTGAACGCGAACGACACGGCAGTCTTGCTGACGCCTGCCTCACGGGCGACGTCGGCGATGCGAGGTCGTTGGGTCCGAGGCTCCACCAAGGCGACTCCCGGTCATCGTGGGCGATGCGGGGCCCCGCAGGAGGAGGAGTGGCGGAGGCCCGGCATCGTTGCAAACCGGTTTAGCAAACCGGTTTAGTGGACTGTAGGACGTGGGTCCGGCGGGTGTCAAGACCCGAACGACCGAGCTCACGCGCCGGCTCCGCGGTCGTCGGCCGTACCATCGCGGGACCGTGACCGAGCGACCACCCGACCCGTCCCCCGCCCGCGCCCGCATGCCCCTCGGGATCCGACTCTTCCTTGTCTACGCGCTGCTGATCCTCGCGGGTATCGGGCTGAGCCTGCGTTTCGTCGTCGACCAGGCCATCGCGGCGCCTGTCAGCCCCACGGGCATCGTGGTGATGATCCTGCTGGCCTACACGATCTTCACGACGACGCTCGTCCTCCAGCGCAAGCAGGCGGCGTTCGGGCTGGCGGTCGGCCTGGCCAGCCTGACCGTCCCGCTCGTCGTGCTGCTCGCGATCAGCCCGGTCCATCCGGCGTTGCCCGTCTTCGTCGCGGCGTTCGGACTCCTGCTGTTCCGCGGGCTGCTCCGGCCCGACGTGCGCACGTACCTGTCGGAGGCCTGAGGCACCACTTCGCGCGCGTGATCGGAGCAGGCCGGGTACCCTCTGCGCGCGCGGCCCATCGTCGCCGCCGGGTCCGACATCGATCCGGCGACCCATCGACCGCACCGAGGCATCCACGAGTGAGCAAGGAATCACGCCGGCGTCAGCGCATGGCCGGCCAACCGTCCGCGACCGGCCAGGCCGCCACGACCAAGCCGGCGACCGAACCCGCGCGCGCGCCGACGCGCTCGACGTCCAGCCCGGGCACCCAGCGGGCCGGTCGGCGCGAACGGTCGCGGCCCGCGGCCCGCGGCTCGTTCCTCCAGCGATACCGGACCTGGCTGATCGCCGCGGTCGTGGTCGCGACCGTCGCCGTCGTCGGCGTCGGCGTGTTCGCGGCCGCCACCCAGCCCGCGTTCGCCTGCTCCACGGTGTGGCAGCCGGACGCGACGGCCTCGCCGGCCGAGGGCGCGTCGCCGCAGCCGGGCTATGTGCAGCCGGACATGGGCCACGTGCACGTCGAGCAGGGCACCCAGGTCCGTTACACCTACTGCCCTCCGGCCTCGGGGCGGCACTACATCGGCGCCGACATCGGCCCGATCCCCGCACGGCCCTACGGCCCCGGTGACGTCACGATCCCGCAGGGCTGGGTGCACAACCTCGAGCACGGTGGCCTGGTGATCCTGTATCGCGACGCCGACGCCGACCAGGCGGCGCTAAGGGCGTTGTTCGACGCCGTGCCGAACAGCCCCGTCTGCGACTTCCCGCCAGGCGGCCAGTCGCCCGGGCCGCTCGTCGCCCGGTTCGAGCAGATGGCGTGGCCGTACGCGGCGCTGGTCTGGGATCGGGTGCTCCCGATGGAGTCGATCGACCAGGCCGCGGTCCTCGACTTCTACGCGCGCTACGGCGAGCAGACGAACCCGGAGAAGCTGTGCCAGGTGTCGCCGAGCCCGTCGGTCGATCCGGGCGCGAGCCCGTCGGCGGAGCCGAGCGAGTCGCCGGCTGCGTCGCCGAGCGCGTCGGGCCCGAGCGCATCCCCGAGCTGATCGGCGGACCGCGATGCGCCGGTTCCGGTTCCAGGACGACGACGGCGTCCGGACGGGTGACCTCGACGGGCGGACCGTGACGGTCGGCACCGAACGGCACGAGATCGGGTCGCTTCGACCGGCACCGGCGATCGAGCCTCCAGGCAAGATCGTCTGCGTCGGGCTGAACTACCGCGAGCATGTCGCCGAAGGTGGCCGCGACGCGCCGGCCCGCCCGGTCCTCTTCTCGAAGTTCGCGAACGCGGTCATCGCCGACGGCGAGTCGATCGTCCGGCCCGAGGGCACCCGCGCGCTCGATCTCGAGGTCGAGCTGGGCGTGGTCATCGGCACGCGCGCCCGACGCGTGTCGCCCGCCGACGCGATGGACCACGTCGCCGGCTACGTCGTCGTCAACGACGTGAGCGCCCGCGACTGGCAGGGCGTCCCGGCCGCGTTGGCACCGGGCGAGCGGGGCGACGGCCAGTGGCTGCGCGCCAAGGGAAGCGACACGTTCCTGCCGATGGGTCCGGTGTTCGTGACCGCGGACGAGATCGATCCTTCGGCCGGGCTGCGTCTCCGCAGCTGGCGGATCACGCCGGACGGTGAGGAGCACCTGATGCAGGACGGCACCACCGCGGACATGGTCCGCGACATCCCGACCCTCATCGCCTACATCTCGACGACCATCACGCTCGAGCCGGGCGACGTCATCGCCACGGGTACCCCGTCGGGCGTCGGCGTGTTCCGGGACCCGCCGGTGTTCCTCGAGCCGGGTGACCGCGCGCGCTGCGAGATCGAGGGGATCGGAAGTGTGGAGAACCCGGTGGTCGACTGGTCGGAGGTCGACTAGGGCCTCGCGGCCCGGCCGACTCGTACGACTTCCTGCCCAGCCGTGCGGTGACTAGGGCAGGAGCTTCCTACACGGATCCGGGCGATCCCCTTCTCGCTCGGTCACGAGGTGACTGACCGAGAAGCGAAAAGGCGCAAGGTCCTGATTCCTAGTCCCCGGAGGACTAGACGAGAAGATGCCGCGGGCCCGCGGCCAGCGGCCCCGCCGCCCCCGCCGGCGCCCGGCGCCCGGCGCCGCGGTACGCTCCGCCCATGCAGGCCCTCGTCAAGACGACGGCCGGCCCGGGCCTCGAGCTCGTCGACGTCCCCGAGCCGCCGATGACGATCAACGACGTGCGCATCCGTGTCCGCAAGACCGGCATCTGCGGCACCGACCTGCACATCGTGGACTGGGATGCCTGGGCCCAGCGCACGATCACCACGCCGCTCGTCGTGGGTCACGAGTTCGTCGGCGAGGTGCTGGAGGTCGGCAGCAACGTCCATGACATCGCCCCGGGCGACATCGTCAGCGGCGAGGGGCACGTCGTCTGCGGCCGCTGCCGGCACTGTCGGGCCGGGCGCTGGCACCTGTGCGCCAGGACCGTCGGGCTCGGCGTCCAGCGTGACGGCGCCTTCGCCGAGCAGGTCGTCCTGCCGGTCACCAACGTCTGGCACCACTGGCCCGGCATCGACGAGGACGTCGCCGCGATCTTCGACCCGTTCGGCAATGCGGTCCACACCGCGCTCGCGTTCCCGGTCCTCGGCGAGGATGTCCTCGTCGTCGGCGCCGGCCCGATCGGCCTCATGGCGACGGCCGTCGCCCGCCACGCCGGTGCCCGGTTCATCGTCGTGAGTGAGCCGAACGCGACCCGTCGCGAGCTGGCCACGCGCATGGGCGCCACCCTCGTGGTCGATCCCACGGAACACGATCTCAAGGACGTCCAGGCCGAGCTCGGCATGGTCGAGGGCTTCGACGTCGTGTTCGAGATGTCGGGCAACGGCGCCGCCCTCCGCGATGCCCTCGCGAACATGGCCCACGGCGCCGGCATGGCGATCCTCGGCATCCCGACCGAAGACATCCCGATCGACGTCGGCCGGGTCGTCTTCGACCAGCTGCGGCTGCAGGGCATCTACGGCCGGGAGATGTACGAGACCTGGTACAAGATGTCGGTGATGCTCAAGTCCGGCCTCGACCTCCGGCCGGTCATCACCCACCGCTTCGCGTACCGCGATCACGCCGACGCGTTCGACGCCGCACGGACCGGCGATTCGGGCAAAGTGGTCATGGACTGGACCACCTGACATGTCGACGACGCCGCGCCCCGATCCGCTCGCCTTCCTCGACGACGAGGTCGCCGCCCTGCGCGAGCGGCACCTGTACCGCGCGCTGCGGATCATGTCCTCGGCGCAGGGCCCGATCGTGTCGGTCGACGGGCGTCGGGTCATCAGCCTGTCGTCCAACGACTACCTCGGGCTGACCCATCACCCGCGCCTCCGCGAGGCGGCCCTCCAGTCGGTGCGCGACTTCGGGGTCGGGTCGGGCGCGGTCCGGACGATCGCCGGCACGATGTCGATGCACGAGGCGCTCGAGGCCGAGCTGGCCGAGTTCAAGGGCACGCAAGCGGTGCTGACCTTCCAGTCCGGCTTCACGGCCAACACCGGGGTCATCCCCACGATCACCGGCGAGACCGACCTCATCGTGAGCGACGCCCTCAACCATGCATCGATCATCGACGGGATGCGTCTGTCGAAGGCGCCGCGCAAGATCTTCCCGCACGCCGATGTCGAGGGGCTCCGGGCCGTCCTCGACGAGGCCGTCGAGCTCGGACGGGAGGGCAACGGCGAGCCGTACCGGCTCATCCTCGTGGTGACCGACGGGGTGTTCTCGATGGACGGCGACATCGCGCCGCTTCCGGGGATCGTCGAAGCGGCCGAGGCGGCCGGCGCCGCCGTGTTCGTCGATGACGCCCACGCCTCCGGCGTGCTGGGCCGGCACGGACGAGGCAGCGTCGACCACTTCGGCCTGCACGGCCGTGTCGCGATCCAGGTCGGCACGCTGAGCAAGGCCGTCGGGTCGCTCGGCGGCTACGTCGCGGGCTCGACCGCGCTGCGCGAGATCCTGACCCAGCGCGCGCGACCGTTCCTGTTCTCGACCAGCCACCCGCCGGCGGTCGTCGCGGCGTGCCGCGAGGCGCTCAAGGTGATGCAGGAGGAGCCCGAGCTGCTCGAGCGACTCTGGTCGAACACGAAGCGCTTCAAGGGCGAGCTGGTCCGGCTCGGCTTCGACACCGGTCGATCCGAGACGCCCATCACCCCGGTCATGATGGGCGACCCCGAGACCGCGATGCGGTTCAGCGATCGGCTGATGGGCGAGGGCGTGTTCGCCCAGCCCGTGGTCTTCCCCACCGTCGCCCTCGACCAGGCCCGCATCCGGACGATCGTCACGGCGGCGCATGCCGACGACCAGCTCGATCGGGCGCTCGAGGCCTTCGCCACCGTCGGTCGCGAGCTGGGCGTGATCGCCGGGTGATCGATCGACGGGGGCGCCATCTGCCGGTCGACACCCACCTTCACACCGATCTCTCGCCCGACAGCGATGTCCCGATCGACGCGTTCGCCGAGCAGGCTGTCGAGCTCGGGATCGCCGAGATCGCGATCACCGACCACGTCGACTTCGAGCCGGATGCCCCCGCCTACGGCTTCACGACGTTCGAGCAGCGGGAGCGGGTCGTCCGCGAGGCTGCCGAGCGCTGGGCCGATCGCGGCGTCGCCATCCGGTTCGGCGTCGAGCTGACCTACGACCGGTCGTGGGAGGACGACATCCGCGAGCATCTCCGCCGCCACACCTACGACTTCACGATCGGGTCATGGCACGACCGCTTCGACTCGCAGTACAGCGAGTCGCGCGTGGCGGCATGGACCGCCGGCCGGTCCTTCGCGGACATCGTGGCGCCTGCCTTCGACGAGGTCCTGGCCGCCGCCCGGTCGGGGCTGTTCGACGCGATCGGCCACATCGACGTCGTGAAGCGCTACACCCATCCGCATCTCACGGCGGCCGACTACGACGCGGCGCCCGAGCTGTACGAGCCGATCCTGCGGGCACTCGTGGACACCGGCACCGCCCTCGAGGTCAACACGAGCGGCTTCAGGCACGGGGTCGGCGAGGCGTACCCCTCGCCGGCGATCGTGGCGCGCTACCGGGAGCTCGGCGGGCTGGCCGTGACGATCGGGTCGGACGCCCACCGCGCGCAGCACTTCGCGTGGGCGCTGCAGGACGGCTACGACTCGGCCGCTGCCGCCGGCTTCGACGCGATCACGTTCCGGCGCGGCGGGCCGTCGGTCGCGGTGCCGATGGTCACCGGCCACCGCTGACGGTCCCCATCCGGCGCGTCGCCGTCGGCTACATTCCCGTGATGCCACCCGACGGATCCACCGACCTGCAGATCGACGTGCTCGGGGCGGGCCCGGCGTACACCGACAAGCCGGGGTCCGCCGGCGCGTCCTATCTGGTCCGCTCGGGCGGGACCGCGATCGTCCTGGACCTGGGTCAAGGATCGTTCCCGCGGCTGGCGGCCGCCATCGAGCCGAGCACCGTCGACGCGTTCGTCATCAGCCACCTCCACCCCGACCACTTCATCGACCTGGTCGCGCTCCGTCACTACCTGCGCTGGCAGTTCGAGCCGGTCCGCCACGTCCGGATCATCGCGCCCGATGGCCTCGAGCAGCGGCTGGATGCGCTGCATGACGAGCCTGGGTTCAGCGCGGGGTCGCTCGACATCGAGGCGGTCGTCGTCGGCACCTCGGCGATCGACGGGATCCGGCTCGAGGCCGCGCGGGTCACGCACACGGCGGACAGCCACGCGTACCGGGTGTCGGTCGGCGACGGTGTCGGCCTCGTGTACTCCGGTGACTGCGGGCGGGCGTCGGACCTTGACGTGCTGATCCGGCCGGGCGACACCCTCCTGTGCGAGGTCTCGTTCGGACCTGGACCCGTGCCGTTCGACACCGTGCACCTCGATGGACCTGCCGTTGGCGCGCTGGGGGCGCGCACGGGGGCCGGACGGATCCTGCTCACCCATCTCCAGATGGGCTACGACAGCGACGCCACGATCGCATCGGTGACGGCCCGCTTCGACGGCCCGGTCGAGCTCGTCGACCCCGGGGATCGGTACCGGATCTAGACATGAGAACGCCCGCCGCCCCGCTGGGGCGACGGGCGTCTGCGGCTCGGGGCCGGGTGCGCGTCATGGCACCTCGGGATCAGCGAGCTCTGTCGTCCTTGCGGACCACGGCCCGGGCCGGTGTGAGGAGCAGGGTGGCGGCAAGCGCGCCTGCGACCGCCAGGAGAACGAGCCGCCAGCCGTCACTGGCCGGGGTCGTGGCATCACCGTCGATGGCGTCGGTGGGCGGCAGGGTCGCCCGGCTGCTGGCAGCCGGCGTGCCGGTCGAGCCACCGACCTCGCCGGTCGGCGCGGGCGCGGCGGGCGTGGCCGTCGGCTCGACGTCGGTGGTGGTCGGCGGCGTCGGTGTCGGCTCGGCATCCTCGATCTGCGGTGTGGGCTCATCCTCCGGCGTCGGCGTCGGCGTCGGCGTCGGCGGCACGGGTGTCGGTGTCGGGGTCGGCTCGACGCAGGCGTCGATGCTCAGCTCGAACGTCCGGGTCCAGCCGCGGTTGCCGTTCGGATCGTCCCAGGCGGCGACGGCGACGGTCGCCGTGTGTGCCTCGGTCGGCGGCTCGGCCGCGAAGGTCTGCGAGAACGACCCGCTGAACGTGAACGGCGACCCGGCTACCGGAGCCCCGTCGATCGACACGGCCACGCTGTTGGTGCCGTTGCCGTTGTACTGCGTGAGGTTGACCCTGAGTCCGTCCTCGCAGGTCAGCGAGACCCTCGGCGTGTGCGCTGCGACGGCCGCGGGCGCGACGAGCGCCACCACGGTCAGCGCGACGACAGCCAGCCACGAGGCACGGCGAGTCAGGTGGGTGCGAGCACGGGTAGCACGAGACGACATGTGACGGTCCCCAGGTAGGAGGCTCGCGCCTCGATCGATTGGTCCCCCCGGCCGGTGTCGTCACACTCTGGGATCTGTCGTGCACCGATCGAGGCCCGGATGAAAGCACGAGGGTCCTGTCCGCACCAGTACCGAGGACCGCACCGCTCCCATGCGCTCCGCCCAACCGATCCGCCGCGTGGTGCGACCGGGCACCGTTCCGGTACCCCCGGACCCCGGGACCCACGACCCATGAGCCGCACCGGTACGATGGGTCGCGCCCACCCGGTTCCCCGACGGAGGTCCGACCGCCCGTGATCCCGGCCCCGCTGCGCACCCAGGTCCGCGACGCGGTCGACCGTGCGTGGGCGACGGCGACCGACTCGGGCGCACTGCCCGGCATCCCCGCCGGCGAGAGGCGCCCGACGGTCGAGGTCGAGCACCCGGCCAAGCCGGAGCACGGCGACCTCGCCAGCAACCTCGCGCTCAAGCTCGCCCGGCCGGCGCGCAAGTCGCCGCTCGAGATCGCCACGCTGCTGGCGGCCAAGCTGGTCCGCGACGGATCCGACGCCGCGTCGCCGGTCGAGGCGGTCGAGGTCGCGCCGCCGGGGTTCCTGAACGTCCGTGTCAAACCGGCCGCGTTCGAGGCGATCGTGGACGGGATCCTCGCCGAGCCGGATGCATGGGGACGCGTCGCGCCGATCTCGACCCGCGCGGTCAACGTCGAGTTCGTGTCGGCCAACCCGACCGGCCCGCTCACGATCGGCAACGCGCGCGGCGCGTTCATCGGCGACCTGCTCAGCCGGGTCCTCGAGGCGGGCGGTCAGCGCGTGACGCGCGAGTACTACTTCAACGACGCGGGCGGCCAGATCGACCAGCTCGGTGCGTCCGTCTGCGCCATCAAGCGAGGCGAGCCGGTGCCCGACGACGGCTACCGGGGCGACTACGTGAACGACCTCGCGGCCGCGCTCCCCGACGACGTGTGGGCGGCGGCGACGGGCGACGGTGCGGACGCCGCCGCGATCGTCGGGCGATGGGCGGCGGCCGCGGTGCGCGAGGGCATCGAGGCGAGCCTCGAGCGGCTGGGCGTCCACTTCGACGTCTGGACGACGGAAGCCTCGCTGCACGACGACGGTTGGGTCGACCGGGCCGTCGAGCGGCTGCGCGAGCGCGGCCATCTCTACGAGGAGGACGGGGCGACCTGGTTCCGCTCGACCGCGTTCGGCGACGACAAGGATCGGGTCGTCTATCGCTCCAATGGCCAGCCGACATACTTCGCCGCCGACATCGGGTACGTCACGGAGAAGTTCAGCCGCGGCTTCGACCACCTGATCTACATCTGGGGCGCCGACCACCACGGGACCGTCGCCCGCGTGCGCAACGCGGCGGGTGCCATGGGTTACGACGTCGACGCGGTCCAGGTGCTCCTGTACTCGTGGGTCCGCTTCGTCCGCGACGGCGTCGAGGTGTCGATGTCGAAGCGCGCCGGCGAGTTCATCACGCTGGACGAGCTGCTCGCCGAGGTCGGTGTCGACGCCGCACGGTGGTCGTTCGCGTCACGCGCCGCGACGTCGTCGATCGACTTCGACATCGAGCTCGCGAAACAGCAGTCGAACGAGAACCCCGTGTACTACGTGCAGTACGCCCACGCCCGCATCGCGTCGATCCTGCGCAAGGCGGCCGACGCCGGCCTGGCCCCGGCCGCGAGCGTGGCGGGCACGCTGGCCGACGGCCCGGAGGCCGCCCTGGCGCGCCGGATCGTGCGGCTGCCCGAGGTGATCGAGGACGCGGTCGTCGACGAGGAGACCCAGGGCATCACCGCATACGCGACGGAGCTGGCGACGGCGTTCCACGCGTTCTACCGCGATGCTCGGGTCGTCGATGCCAAGGAGCCGGGGCGATCGGCGTCGCGGCTCGCCCTCGCCCGGGCGACCCAGATCACGCTCGCCAGGACGCTCGGGCTGCTCGGGATCTCCGCGCCGGAGTCGATGTAGGTCGGCCGAGCTCGCTAGCCGGCCAGGCCGAGGGCGTTGGACACGGTATCGAGTGTGGCGTCGTCGCTGCCGATGACGACCCAGCGGGTGGTCCCGCCGATGCCCGGAAGCACGGCGCCCGGGCCGCCCGCCCTGGTGACCGCCGTCTCGGCGACGGTCTCGAACTCGGTCGCATCGGCGGGGCTGTCCCAGATGGTGCGCCAGGCGATCGCCCACGCGTCGTCCGGTCCGGACAGCATCGCGATGCGGTCGCCGCCCCAGCCGGCGGCCCCGTCCGTCGCAGCCGCGACGTCCGGCGCTCCGAGCCAGATCGATGTCTGGTATTCACCCATCGTGTCCTCGAGGACGAGGCTCCAGCCGGACCCGAGCGTCTGCGCCATGTCGTCCGGCAGGTCCACCGCCACGGGGTCCTCGCCGCGGGCATAGACGTCGGGGTGGAGGATCTGCTCGGTCGACTGCGGGAGGTTGCCGTAGGCCTGGTCGACAGCCGGCCAGCCGCCGGAGGCCTGCATCCCCATCACGAACGTCATGCCCTGGATCGCCGAGAACAGGATCTGCGCCTGGACGATCGGCGGGATCCCCTCGAGCGCGGCCTGGGCCTCGGGGTCGAGCGAGGCCGTGATGACCTCGCCGATCTCGGCCGGCGTGAGGTGCTGCTGCAGCCACGCGGTCATCAGGACGTACGCGTCGCCCTCGACCAGTGACTGGTGCGCCATCGCCCGGTCCGACTGCCCCTCGAGACCGGACTGGATGGCCTCGAGGTCGAAGTTCTGGTCCTGGAGCGCGTGGTCGTACTCGTGCGAGTAGAACACCTTCTCGACCGGGCCGACGCCGCCCTCCTTCGAGAGCACGTACAGCTGCTCATTGACGGGGTTGTACAGGCCGGCCACCTGGCTCTCGAGCAGGTCGACGTACACGTCGGCCAGCTTCTGGTCCTTCGGCAGCAGCCCGAGGCCCTGGTAGAGCTGCTCGTCCGCGGCCACCTGCTCGGCCGGGTAGTCCTCCGCGAAGGACGTCCGGATGACCTCAGCCAGCTCCTCCTGCGACACGATGTTCGGTGTGACGGGCGTCTTCTCCTCGAGGCCGCGGATCGCGCGGACCTGGTCGTTGATCTCGGCGTAGATCGCATCGAGGTCGGCCGAGCCGCTGGGGCTCGGGGAGGCACCCGACGGCGAGGAGGCGGGCGGGGACGACGTCGCGGACTGTGAAGGACTCGCCGACGGGGTGGCGCCACCGCAGGCGGCGACGACCAGCGGGACGGCGATCGACAGCAGGAGGGGATGGCGAAGACGGGCTCGATGCATCGGCGGATTGTCACACGGCCGCCATAAGCGCCCCATAAGCGGGGGTCGCAGTCCGGCATCGATGTCGCTTTCTTAACCGCTTCACGACTAGACCGTGAATCAGGGCGACGTAGCGTATCGATCGGACGAACCCCTCAGGGTTCCATCCTCCCTCCCTCCGACCGGGGGCGCCGATTGGGCAGGCGCTCCCGGTCTTTTCGTTGGCGAGGCGATGAGCGCCCGTGCAGGGCGCTATGTCAGAATCCACCCATATGGAATTGACCTGGTACGGGCGCACGTGCGTCCGGGTGCGCGGCAAGGACGCGGTCGTCGTCGCGGACCCGTATCAATCGGTGGTGGGCCCGACCGGCCGCGGGATCACCGGCGACATCGTCACGTTCAGCCATCCTGACGACGCTCCGGTCGCGCGCGGCAAGCCCAAGGGCAAGCGTTCGCGTGACGGCTCGACGCTGATCCCGTCCAGCCTCGATGCAGCGTTCGTGCTCGACGGCCCTGGCGAGTACGAGGTCAAGGAGGTCCTCGTCACCGGCGTCCGGACCTACCGGGACGATGCCAAGGGTGCGGAGCACGGCAAGGGCGTCTCGTTCGTCGTCGAGGTCGACGGCGTGCATACCATCCACCTCGGCGAGATCGGCCACCTCCTCTCGGAGGAGAAGCTCGGCGACATCGGTCCGGTGGACATCGCGTGCGTCCCGCTCGGCGGCGCGCTGAGCCCGACCAAGGCGGCGGCGCTGATGGCCCAGCTGGACCCGAAGATCGTCGTGCCGATGCCGCTCTGCGAGGACGAGGCCGACTGCGCCGAGGCGCTACGGAAGTTCTTCCACGAGATGGGCGCGGAGCCCGTGACGCAGCCGAAGCTGTCGGTGACCGCGTCGAGCCTGCCGGCCGAGACGATGACGGTGCTCCTCGAGTCGCGGGGGAAGCAGGCCTAGGGGCGATCGAGGACGACGCGACCTCGCTTGATGACGGTGCCGACGAGGTCCGCGCCAGGGTGATACGCGATGCGGGTGCTCGACGGCACCCGCCAGATCACGAGATCGGCGGCCTTGCCCGGCTCGATCGAGCCGATGTCGTCCTCGAGCGCGAGCGCGCGAGCGGCGTTGATCGTGACGGCCGCGAGGGCCTCGTCCGGAGTCATCCGCAGGTTGATGCAGGCGAACGACATCGCGAGCGCGAGGTTCGGCGTCGGCGAGGTCCCGGGGTTGAAATCGGTCCCGATGGCGACCGGCACGCCGGCCTCGATGAACGCGCGGGCCGGGGCGTGATGGTCCTTCATCAGGAACCATGTCGTCACCGGCAACAGCGTCGCGACGACCGGGTCGTCGGCATCGGCGGCGCGCGGCCAGCGCGGCGATGCCCTCGGGTGACGGGGTGGCCAGGTGGTCGGCCGAGGCCGCACCGAGCTCGGCGGCCAGCTCCGCACCCCCCGACGGGGCGAGCTCGTCGGCGTGCAGCCGCGGCAGCAGGCCGAAGGCCCGTGCCGCCTCGAGCACGCGACGCGACTGGTCCTGGCTGAAGACACCGTCCTCGCAGAACACGTCGGCGAAGCGAGCCCGGCCATGGGCGGCGATGCCCGGCAGCTGCTCGTCGACCAGGTGTCGGACGTAGGCCTCGATGCCGTCGGGCCGGGTCCGGAACTCCGGCGGCACGGCGTGTGCCCCGAGCCACGTCGGGACGACGTCGATCGGCCCCTCGCGACCGAGCCGGTACGCGACGTCGACGAGCCGCAGCTCGGTCTCGAGATCGAGCCCGTAGCCGGACTTCGCCTCGATCGTCGTGACCCCGTGGGTGAGCATCTCGTCGAGCCAGCGTCGCCCGTGCTCGAGGAGCGCGGCCTCCGATGCGGCACGCGTGGCCTCGACCGTCGAGAGGATGCCGCCGCCGGCCGCCAGGATGTCGAGATACGACGCGCCCGATTGGCGGAGCACCAGCTCGTCCTCGCGCGACCCGGCGAACAGCAGGTGGGTGTGCGGGTCGATGAGCCCGGGCGTCACGGACCCGCCGGCGGCGTCGACCCGCGCGAAGCGGGCGAGGGGCAGCCCGTCCGCCTCGATCTCGGCCTCCACCGCGACCCTCGGCCCGACGCCCGCGATGCGGCCTTCCCAGACCGCCACGGTCGGGGCGTCGGGCGCCGTGCGGTCGTCCGCGACCAGCCGGCCGACCTCACCCTGATCGGGCCCGCGCCGGACCCCGCCCGCGAGGGTGACGACCTCGCTCGCGCCGACGATGAGCAGGCCCGGTGTCGGCTCCCCCGTGCGGCCGCCCTCGATGACGCGGAACGGCCCGCCGCTCATGTCGGCCGGGGGCCGTCGTCGCGCGCCGCGTCGGCGCCGCCGCGCACGGCGTCGAGGCGCAGCTCGAGGACCTGCATCGGGGAGTAGTCGCGCAGCCTGAGGTAGTCGGCGGCCGCCGCCAGGCGTTCCTCGACCGGGTCGTCGGTCGAAGCCCCGGCGTGATCGGCGACCGCGAGGAGCGACGCGAGCGGCGCGAGGCCGATGAGCTCCGACTCCGCGGGGCTGATGCCGTCCTCGGCGGCGAGGTCGCGCACCGCGTCCCACACCATCCACAGGGGCGTCACGGCGAAGTCGAGGAGGTTCATCGACACCTGCGCCCGGAGTGCATGGCCGCGCTGAGGCTCGCGGACCTCGAAGCCGTTGGCCTGCAGCCGGGGCAGGCCGCCACCCGACTCGCGGACGCGGCGGGCGATCCGCCTCGCGAGCTCGACGTCGTCCGATCCGAGGTTGATGTTGTAGGCGATCAGGAACGGCCGGGCACCGACCGCGACGGCGCCGGCGGACGGGTGCATGCGCGACGGGCCGTAGTCGGGCTGCCGGCCGTGCTGGCCGATCTCGGTCTTGAGGCCCTCGTACTGGCCGCGCCGGACATCGGCCAGCTTCTCGCGGTCGGGGCGGCGCGCCGCACGGGCGTAGAGGTAGACCGGGAGGTCGAAACGGGCGGCGATCCGTTCGCCGAACCCGCGGGCGAGCTCGACGACATCGTCCATCGTGGTCGTGCCGAGCGGGATGAACGGGATGACGTCGACGGCGCCGATGCGCGGGTGCTCGCCCTCATGGGCGTCCATGTCGATCTCGTGGATGGCCGCGGCGACGAGGCGCTCGAGCCCGTCGGCGACGGCGTCGTGCTCGCCGGCCAGCGTGAATACCGAGCGGTTGTGGCTGGCGTCGCTCGTGCGGTCGAGGAGCGCGACCCCGGACACGGATCCGATGGCGTTCGTGAGCCGGTCGACGACCTCGAGCCGGCGGCCCTCGGACACGTTGGGGACCGATTCGACGAGCATCCGGTGATGCTACCCGTCACCTGTCGGCCGGGAGCGGCCCGCGCGAGCGGCCCGCGGGCCGTCAGGAGGCGTCGAGCATCGGCACCCGGACGCCGCGCTCGCGTGCCACCTCGATCGCCCGGTCGTAGCCGGCGTCGACATGGCGCAGGACGCCCATCGCCGGATCGGTCGTCAGCACCCGTTCCAGCTTCTGCGCTGCCAGCGGCGTGCCATCGGCGACGACCACCATGCCGGCATGCTGGGAGAAGCCGATCCCGACGCCGCCGCCGTGATGGATCGACACCCACGATGCGCCGGCGGCGGTGTTCACGAGTGCGTTGAGCAGCGGCCAGTCGGCCACCGCGTCGGTCCCGTCGGCCATCGCCTCGGTCTCGCGGTTCGGCGATGCGACGGATCCGGCGTCGAGGTGGTCGCGGCCGATGACGATCGGCGCCGAGACCTCGCCCGCGGCGACCAGCTCGTTGAACGCGAGGCCTGCCCGCGACCGCTCGCCGTAGCCCAGCCAGCAGATCCGGGCGGGCAGGCCCTGGAATGGGACCCGCGCCTCGGCCATCTCGATCCAGCGGCGCAACCCGGCGTCGTCGGGAAACAGCTCGAGGACGGCCCGGTCGGTCCTGGCGATGTCGGCCGGGTCGCCCGACAGCGCCACCCAACGGAACGGGCCGCGACCCTCGCAGAACTGCGGGCGGATGAACGCCGGCACGAATCCGGGGTAGTCGAAGGCATCGGTCACGCCCGCCTCGAGCGCCTGGGCGCGCAGGTTGTTGCCGTAGTCGAAGACGATCGCGCCGGCCCGCTGGAACGCCAGCATCGCGCGGACATGGGCGCCCATCGCGGCGCGGGACCGGCGTTCGTATTCCTCCGGCTGCGTCTCCCGAAGGGTCAGCGCGTCGGCGAGCGTCATCTCGGCCGGTACGTAGCCGCCGAGCGCGTCGTGCGCGGAGGTCTGGTCGGTGACGAGGTCGAACCGCTCGCCGGCCGCCGCCCAGGCCGGCTCGATCTCGGCGGCGTTGCCGACCAGCGCGACCGACACGGCCTGGCCGTCGCGCGCGGCCGTGCGCGACCAGTCGAGCGCCTCGACGGGGTCGTGGGTCAGGCGGTCGGCGTAGCCGATCTCGACCCGCCGGCGAGCGCGCGCCTCGTCGACCTCGATGGCGAGGCAGACGCCATCGTTCATCGTGACGGCGAGCGGCTGGGCGCCGCCCATGCCCCCGAGCCCCGCGGTCAGCGTCACGGTCCCGCGCAGCGACCCGCCGAAGTGCTGCCGCGCGGCCTCGGCGAACGTCTCGTACGTGCCCTGCAGGATGCCCTGCGTGCCGATGTAGATCCACGACCCGGCGGTCATCTGGCCGTACATCATCAGGCCGCTCCGCTCGAGCTCGCGGAAGTGCTCCCACGTCGCCCACCGGCCGACCAGGTTGGAGTTCGCGATGAGCACGCGGGGTGCCCACTCGTGCGTCCGCAGCACGCCCACCGGCTTGCCGCTCTGGACCAGCAGCGTCTCGTCGTCGGCGAGCGCGCGCAGCTCGCGGACGATCGCGTCGAACGCCTCCCAGCTGCGTGCCGCGCGACCGGTCCCGCCATAGACGACCAGGTGGTCCGGGTCCTCGGCCACCTCGGGGTCGAGGTTGTTCATGAGCATCCGCAGGGCCGCTTCCTGCGCCCAGCCGCGGCATGTCAGCTCGCCGCCACGAGCCGCCCGGACCGGGCGCGGACCGTGGCTCGGCCGGTCGCTCGTCACCATCGCGTCAGGCTACTCCGTCAGACCGCTCACCACGCTGCGGCCCATGTCGAGCGGGCCGGCGCCCTGGACCGACACCACCGTGTCGCTGTCGGGCAGCCAGACGTGGTAGATCGCGACCCCGCCGTTGCAGGCGGACCGGAAGACCTGGCGCCCGCCCAGTTCCAGCTCGGAGTGGCCCGCTGCGACGCCGCCGGCCCCCGAGCAGACGCCCTCGTCGAACGTGTCCCGCCAGCTCCGGAACCGGGCGTCGTCGAAGGCGTCGGGACGCAGGCGCGCGACGGTCGCCACCGCATAGTCCGGGTCGGCCGGGTAGATCGCGACCGCCAGCCCCGAGAGGATCGCGTCGAGCAGCGGCTGGCCGGCGATCTCCGCGGCGGTCTCCGGGTCGGAGGTGCGCGGGATCCCCGCGATGTCGGGCGGCAGGTGGGCCAGCAGCGTCGGGTCGACCACGATGCCGTCGGCGGTCGACGCCGACGCGGCCGGGGTCGCCGATGCCGCATCCGTGCCGGTCACGGTCGGCACGCTCGACGCGTCCGGCGGCGCCACGGACGGACTGTTGCTCGCGCCGGGCGGGATGCAGCCGGCCAGTGCTGCCGTGACGGCCAGGAGGACGCCCGCGAGCAGCCGCGAATGCCGTCCGCGCCCCTGACCGGTCACGCGAGCTCGCGGCGCATGACCGGGAAGCGCTCATCGGAGGCCGCGACCGCGAAGCCGACCGACTCCCAGAAGCCCGGTGTGGCCGCGCTGGTCGCGTCGGGGCGGGTGCCGATCTCCGGGTACGTCTCGACCGCGGCGAACCCGCGCCCGCCGAGGTCCTCGCAGACGGCCTCGACGAGGGTCCGAGCCAGTCCGAGGCCGCGCGCCTCGGCGGTGGTCGCGATGCAGGTGATGACCGCGGGCAGGGGGGCGTCGGGCAGCGCCGGGTACAGCTCGCGGGTCCGTTGCGCCCGGGGGTAGGCGGTCAGTGGTCCGAACTGGCAGTAGCCGGCGGGCGCGTCATCACGCAGCAGGACCTTCGCGTACGACCCGGCGACCCCCAGCCCGCGGCCGAGCAGGCGGAGCTTGGGGAGCGCGTCGCCGCCCACGGCCGGCCGGGGGGCGCGCCGCGGTGCGAACGGGTTCTCGGCGTCGGCGCCGTCGTCGGCGAGGAACGGGTTGAACGACCCGCCACGGGTGCCCGGCGGCGCGAACGGGTTGGCGGCCGCTCCCTCGAGGTCGGCGAGGAACGGGTTGGCGGCCACTGCCGGCGGCGCCGGCGGGTCGACCTCCGGCGGAGCCGGCTCGAGCCAGGCGAGGCGGATGGCCTTCGAGCCGCGATCCGCGTCCTCCCAGTAGTCGCACGAGCGATGGTCGTAGGTCGGGTCAGCACACGGCGGCAGCAGCGCGAACGACGACGCGTCCGTGACATCGACGACGGTGATCCGGCCGGCGCTTGGTCGTGGCATGGGACCCGGAGTCTACGGCGCCCGCGACCTCAACCCGGTCGATCCGCGCCCGGCGGCGTCGGGTCGGGGCCGGCCAGGTCGGCCAGCGCGCCGTCGTGGACGAGCGCCGTCGCGGCGGCGAGGTCCGGGCCGGGCTCGCGGTCGCGGTCGAGGTGCGGGACCCGGGCGCGGATGCGTTCGTGGGCCTCGGCCACGCCGCCACCGGGTGCCGGAGCGGCGCCGTCGGGGCCGGCCATCGAAGCGAGCCGGAGGTCGAGCGCCTGGGCGCCGACCACCAGCTCGATCGCCACGATCCGCTCCACCCCGTCCAGGATCAACCGTGCGTGGCGCGCCGAGATCGACCCCATCGACACGTGGTCCTCCTGGTTGGCGGACGTCGGGATCGAGTCGGCCGATGCCGGGTGGGCGAGCACCTTGTGCTCCGAGGCGAGGGCGGCGGCCGTGTACTGGTAGATCATCATCCCGGACTCGACGCCGGACGCCGACGCGAGGAACGGAGGCAGTCCGCCGTTGAGCCTGGCATCGACCAGGAGCGCGGTCCGTCGCTCGCTGATGGCGCCCAGCTCGGCGACCGCGAGCTTCGCGTAGTCCAGCGCCAGCGCGATCGGCTCGCCGTGGAAGTTGCCGCCGCTGATGACCCGGCCGCCGCCGGTGGCGACCGCATCCGCGTCGACGACCCCGCCACCCGGGAAGACCAGCGGGTTGTCGGTCGCCGAGTTGAGCTCGATATCGAGGACCCGGCGGAGGTGGTCGAGCGCATCGCGGACGGCGCCGTGCACCTGCGGCACGCAACGCAGCGAGTACGGGTCCTGGACCTTGTGGGTCGAGCCGTGGTGGGCGCGCTGGACGCCGCTGTCGCGCAGGAGGTGGCGGAGCTCGGCTGCAACCGCGATCTGGCCCGGGTGCGGCCGCGCGAGCTGGTACGCGGCGGCGAACGCGACGTCGGTCCCGAGCAGCGCCTCGACCGATTGGGCGGCGGCCACGCTCGCGGTCCGCACCAGCCTGTCGGCGTCGGCGAGGAACAGCGCGGCGAGGGCGCCCATCATCTGCGTGCCGTTGAGCAGCGCCAGCCCTTCTTTGGCCTCGAGCTCGAGCGGCTCCAGACCGGCCGACTTCAACGCGTCGGCGGCCGGCATCACGCGATCGCCGAGCTCGACGGCACCGCGCCCGATGAGCGGCAGGGCGAGGTGGGCGAGCGGGGCCAGGTCGCCCGACGCCCCGAGGCTGCCGTGCTCCGGGACGACCGGGTGGATCCCGAGCTCGAGGAACCGCAACAGCCGCTCGACGAGGAGCGGCCGGCAGCCGCTGTGACCGAGCGCGAGGGTGTTCGCACGGAGCACGAGCATCGCCCGAACGACCTCGCGCGGGAACGCGGGCCCGACCCCGGCCGCGTGGCTCATCAGCAGGTTCTCCTGCAGGCGACCGGCCTGCGCCGGCTCGATGAACGTCGTGGCGAGGTCGCCGAAGCCGGTCGTCACGCCGTACACGACGGCACCCTCGGCGACCAGCGCGTCGATCACGTCGCGCGCCTCGATCATCCGTCCGCGGGCCGCGTCGTCGAGCTGCACGACCGCACCGTGGCGGGCCACGGCCTCGACATCGCCGATCGACAGATCGGCGCCCGTCAGGACGATGGGGTCGGTCACGGTCCCGAGGATAGTCCGCTAGACTCCCGGCCGTGTTCGACTTCCTGAATGGGCCTGTCCGCGACCTCGTGACACAGATCTACGAGGCGGTCGGCTACCTCGGCGTCGCCATGTGGGTCGCCATCGAGAGCGTCGTGATCCCGATCCCGTCCGAGCTCGTGCTGCCGTTCGCCGGCTTCCTTGTCGGGACCGGCGACGCGACCGAGCCGCTGACCGGTCAGCCCTGGTCCTTCTGGCTGGTCGTGCTGGCCGGCACGCTCGGGGCCACCGTCGGGGCGCTGATCGCGTACGCGATCGGGGCGTGGGGCGGGCGACCCATCTTCGAGCGCTGGGGCCGGTACATCGGGATCGGCCCGGCCGACCTCGACCGGGCGGAGACGTTCTTCGCCCGGTACGGCGAAGCGGCCAGCTTCTTCGGCCGGATGGTGCCGGTGGTCCGCTCCCTGGTGTCGTTCGCCGCCGGTGTCGCGCGGATGCCGCTGGGTCGCTTCACGCTGTTCACGTTCCTCGGCTCGCTGCCGTTCACCGCGCTGCTCGTGTTCGCCGGCGTCGAGCTCGGGGCGAACTGGGAAGCGGTCGGGCCGATCCTCAAGCGCTTCGAGTACGCGATCGTCGCGCTGCTGGCCGTCATCGCGCTCGCGTGGATCTGGTTCCGCATCATCAAGCCGCGCCGGGCTGCGCGGGCCGAGGCCCACGAGACGCGCTAGCTGGTCGCCTCCTCCACGGGCCGCACTGCGCGGAAGTCGCGGTAGATCAGCAGGTCGTACAGGATCTTGAGACCGCCCGCCAGATAGAACGGCAGCGCGGCGGTCGCCGCGCCGGTGACCAACACGGTCGAGATCGCCGGTGAGATGGCGGCGCCCATGGTCCGGGCGATCCCGGTCACACCCGCCGCCGCCGACCGCTCGTCGGGTTCGACCACCGCCATCACGTACGACTGGCGGGTCGGCACGTCCATCTGGCTGAGGCTGAACCGGAGCAGCAGGACGGCGATAGCAAGCGGTAGCGTCGGCATCAGCGGGACGAGCATCAGCAGGACGTTCGAGGGGAGATGGGTGAACACCATCGTGTTGATGAGTCCGAACCTGGCCGCGATCCGTGCGGCCGACAACGCCGACACGGCGGACAGCAGGTTCGAGGCGAAGAAGATCGCCCCGAGCGTCGCCGGGCTCACGCCGAATCGGAGCGTGAACCAGAAGGCCATCAGGCTCAGCGGGACGAACCCGCCGGCGAAGGCGTCGAGCGAGAAGAGCGCCGCCAGGCGGAAGACGACCGATCGCGACCGGCCAAGCCCGATCCGGCGGGCGATGCCGTCGGCGGTCGCCGGTTCGCCCACCTCGATCTCCGGACCGAGCCGCGATGCGATGACCGCCATCGCCAGCCCGATGGCGGCATACCCGACGACCACCACCCGGTAGGCGTCCACCGCGACCCAGCCCGCCGAGATCAGCGCCTGCCCGACGAGGCCCGCGGCAAGGGCCCCGGTCGCCGTCGCGACGTAGCCGGCGAGGTTGTACCAGGCGAAGGTCGCGGTGCGATGCCGGCCCGGGACGACCTCGGCGAGTGCCGCCTGCTCGACGGCAAGGAACGGGCCGACTTCGTTGCCGGTCGGCGAGATGACGCCGACGATGCCGGCCACGATGAGCAGCGGAAGCCAGTCCGTCGCCGCGAACGCCGCCCCGGCGGCGAGCACCAGCAGGCTGCTGATGACGAGCACCCGGCGACGGCCGAACCGGTCGGCGTGCGTCGTCAGCCACAGGGAGATGACGGCATCGCCGACGAGCGTCAGCGTCAGCACGGCGCCGATGCCGAGGGGGTCGAGGCCGCTGGCGTCGAGGTACAGGACGAGGACCACGGCCAGGAAGCCGTAGCCGAACATCCGCAGCGTCCGGATCGCAACGAGCGTGCGGCCATCGCGGCCGAGACCGAGCAGGCTCGCCATCAGGAGGCCGTCACGTCCCGGCGGGTCGGAGCGGGCCGTCATGTGGATCGAGTCTAGAGGCCCGGAGGCCACCGGTCTGCCAGAATGTCCGGACCATGACGACGTCCGGACACGACACCGCTCTGCTGAGCGAGGATCACGGCCACGATGACCACGCTCCTGAGATCGTGATGCCGCTCGGACCCCTCGACGTGTTCGCGTGGGGTGCCGGCGTGCTCGGCATCGTCCTCGGGCTCGCCGTGGTCGGGGCGTTCGCGCTGGCGACCGGCGGGGCCGCCTGAGGGTCGCGGCACAAAAAGCCGGCCGGCGGCGTCATCCCGGCATGCGCCGACGTCGCCTCGCATCGCGCCCCTTCCTGATCGCCGTGATCGCCCTGGCCGGGCTGGCGATGCCGCCGGCAGCTGCAGCGTGCTCCTGTGCGATGCCGGGTCCGATGACCGAGTATCGCGACGACCCTGATGCCGTGGTCCTCACCGGGTTCGTCGCCCCTCGGGATGGACAGGGCTACCCGGTCACCGTGTCGCGCTGGTTCCGGGGCGGCGGGCCGCTCGAGTCCCGCGTGTGGTTCACGGCCGACAGCTTCAGCGGGGACGGGGCTTCGTGCGGGGTGGCGCCACTGCCCGTCGGGACCGAATGGATCTTCGTTGCATATCGGACGGAGGGCATGTACGGGACGGGCCTGTGCAGTCCGCATGCGGCGCTGGCGACCGCCGAGGGTGAAGCGATGCTGGCGGACGCGGTCAGGACGTTCGGCGGGGGCGCGCCGCTCGGGACCGGTCCGCCGACCGGATCCGGGTCGGTGGCGATCGATCCCGGAGCCGTTGCGGGCGTGGTCGGGCCGTTGGCCGTCGTGCTGCTCGTCGGCGTGGCGTTCCTGCTCGGGCTCGTCGGCGTGTTGCGGCGCGTGCGCCCGGAGCGGGACTAGAACAGGCCGACGACGTTCCCCTCGGCGTCGATGTCGATCTTCTCGCCGCCGGGCTTCGACGGCAGCCCCGGCATCGTCCGCATCTCCCCGCACAGCGGCGTGATGAACCCGGCCCCTGCCGACAGGCGGATCTCGCGGATCGGCACGGTGAAGCCCGATGGGGCGCCCTTGAGTGCCGCGTCGTGGCTGATCGAGTACTGGGTCTTCGCCATGCACACCGGCAGGTTGCCGAAGCCCATCGACTCGTAGAGCTTGAGCGACTTCTGGGCGCCCGGCGTCAGCTCGATCCCGTCACCGCCGTAGACCTCCTTGACGATCGTCAGGATCTTCTCGCCGAGCGGCGCGTCGTCGGGGTAGAGCAACCGGAACTTGCGCGACGGGTCCTCGGCCGCAGCCCACACCGCCTCGGCGAGGTCCGTGGCGCCCGCGCCGCCGTCGGTGAAGTGGGTCGCGACGACCGCGTCGCGCGCGCCGGCGGCGAGCGCGACCTCGCGGATCGCCTCGACCTCCGCAAGCGTGTCGGTCGGGAACGAGTTGACCGCCACGACCGCCGGGATCCCGAACCGCCGCACGATGCCGATGTGCGCGGCCAGGTTCGAGGCGCCGGTGCGCACCGCCTCGACGTTCTCCTGCAGCAACGCCGGGTCGAGCGGCTTGCCCGCCACGATCTTGCCGACGCCGCCGTGCATCTTGAGCGCCCGGACCGTGGCGACGACGACGGCCGCGTCGGGTGCCAGCCCGGACGCGCGGCACTTGATGTCGAAGAACTTCTCGGCGCCCATGTCCGAGCCGAAACCCGCTTCGGTGCAGACGATGTCGTTGGTCACGAGGGCGAGCCGGTCGGCGATGATCGAGTTGTTGCCGTGGGCGATGTTGCCGAACGGCCCGCAGTGGACGAACGCCGGACCGCCCTCCAGCGTCTGCAGCAGGTTCGGCTTGATCGCATCGCGCAGCAGGACGGTCATGGAGCCGGCCACCCCGAGGTCCTCTGCGGTCACCGGCGACCCGTCGCCACGCGTCGCGAGGACCATCCGCCCGAGTCGCGCCCGGAGGTCGAACAGGTCGGTCGCGAGAGCGAGGACCGCCATGACCTCCGACGCGACCGTGATCACGAACTCGGTCTCACGCGGGACGCCATCCTGTGCGCCGCCGAGCCCGATGACCACGTGCCGCAGGGCCCGGTCGCTGATGTCGAGGACGCGTGGCCAGAGGATGCCGTGCGGATCGATCCCGAGCGGGTTCTTGTGGTGGAGGCTGTTGTCGATGAAGGCGCCGGCGAGGTTGTGGGCCGCGCCGATGGCATGGACGTCCCCGGTGAGGTGGAGGTTGAAGTCCTCCATCGGGATGACCTGGCTGTAGCCGCCGCCGGCGGCGCCACCCTTGATGCCGAAGACCGGGCCGAGCGACGGTTGGCGGATGTTCACCGAGGCCTTCCGCCCGATCCGGTTCAAGCCCTGCGCGAGCCCGACGGTCGTGGTCGACTTGCCCTCGCCGAGCGGCGTCGGCGTGATCGCTGTGACGACGACGTACTTCCCGCGCGGCTGTTCGGCCTCGAGCCGGGTGATCGCTTCCAGGGTCACCTTCGCCTTGGTCGGACCGTACAGCTCGAGCTCCTCGGGGCGGAGCCCCAGCTCGACCGCGATGTCGACGATCGGCCGCGGCGTGACGGATCGGGCGATCTCGAGGTCGGACGGGAAGGTCATCGCGGCTCCTCGGCTGCTCGGCGATCGGCGGCTTGCTTCTCCGCCGCCCGGATGAGGTGCGTGAGCAGCAGGGCGTTCGTGAGCGGCCCGACCCCGCCGGGGACCGGGGTGATGGCCGATGCGACCTGGCTGGCCGAGTCGAAGTCCACGTCGCCGCGGATCTGCCCATCGACGACGTTGATCCCGACGTCGACCACGACCGCTCCGGGCTTGAGCATCTCGCCGGTCACGAGGCCGGGATGGCCGGCGGCGACCACGACGATGTCGGCCCGGGCGACGTGCCCGGGAAGGTCCCGCGTCCGCGAATGGCTGACCGTGACCGTCGCGTCCTCCTTGACGAGCAGGAACGCAGCGGGCATGCCGACGACGGCGGAGCGGCCGATCACGAGCGCGTCCATGCCGGCGATCTCGATGCCCGAGCGACGCAGGATCTCGACCGCGGCATGCGCCGTCGCCGGGAGGAACCCGTCGTACCCGAGTCGCAGGAGACCGGCATTGAGCGGGTGGATGCCATCGATGTCCTTGGCCGGATCGATCGCATCGACGATGGTCCGGAGGCGGATCGTGGGCGGCAGGGGCATCTGGACGATGACGCCGTCGACCGTGGGGTCCGCGTTCAGGTCGCGGATCGCTGACAGGACCGCCGTCTCGGTCGCGGCACCCTCGAGCTCGGCGAACCGTGCGTCGATGCCGACCTTGGCGCAGCCCCGGAGGATCTGTTCGAGGTAGACAGTCGACGGCGCGTCACGGCCGATGATGACGACCGCCAGGCCGGGCGGCCGGCGCTCGGCATTCGTGAAGGCCACGACGTCCTCGGCGACCGCCGCCCGGATCTCGACGGCGATCGGGCCGCCTTCGAGAAGGCGTGCGGTGCCGGTCGACGCGTCGATCACGCCCGTCCGCTTGGCTCGAGCGGTTCCCGCACGTCGCCCGACACGACCGCCTGGTGCGCTTGCGATGCGAGGTCCTCGACCGCGGCGAGGAGCTCGGTAACCCGCGCGGTCATCGTGCCCTCGAACTCCGGATCGCCGGTCGAGCCGAGGTTGATGAGCACGTTCGCGGCTGCGCCGCGGGCTGCCGCCTCGCCGAGGAGGGCGGCCACGTCCACGTCGCTCGCGGCGTTGGGGTTGCTGCGTCCCGCGAGAGCCTCGGCGGCCTCGACGAGATCGAGACACGCCTCGACGCAGTCGAGCGGGACCTCGGACGCGCGCCGGGCCGCCGCCCGCATCGCGTCGGTCCGGATCGCGATCTGCTCGTCGGACTCGCGCGGCAGCTTGAGGGCCGCCGAGAACCCGGCGTAGGCCACCGCATCCTCGTCGGCGAGGGTCAGGAAGCGGTCCGACAGGCGGCGCCCCGTCTCCAGCGCCCATGCCAGCATCGGCTCGTGGTCGGCGTACTTGGCGCGACCGGTCGTGAGCGACGCGACCATCGTGACGAGGTTCGCACCGAGCGCCGCCGCGACCGCGGAGGCGCTGCCGCCGCCCGGGACGGGATCGGACGAGGCGAGCCGCTCGGTGAAATCGGCGATCGTGAGGTCGCGGAACCGCCCCTCGCCTCCAATGGCATCCACCGCGCGATTGTAGGTTGCCGTTCGGTACCTCCGCGCGGGTTCCGGAACGCGTCGAAGAGGCGGGTGCGGTACCGGCGCACCCGCCTCACTCCGACAATTCGCCAGCGAGCGTCGGGAGGGGTGACTCCGCTGGCCTTCGATGGTTAGGCGGCGCGGGCCTCGTCAAGCGCCGTCACCGTCCAGCGCTTCGACCGGTGCTGGTACGACAGCGCGAGGCGTGCTTTCGGCGTCTCGACCTCGAAAAGCGTGCGCGGTCCGGTGACGACTGGATAGGCGGCCGCTTCCACGCGGACCGCGGAGACCTGCGTGATCGGGAGCCGTTCGGTGCCCCAGCTGACGTCGCGCGGCCGACCGGTGAACCAGTCGGTCCTGACCTGCACTGGGACCGGCTCGACACGGATGAATGCCATCCGATGCTCCTTCCTTGGGGGGCGGTCTAGCCGTCGTCCAGGGCACCAGGACGACAGAACATCTGTTCGATGCGACGACACTAGACCGAACAAGTGTTCGATGTCAAGCGTCGTCGAGTGGAATGTCGTCGAGCTCCGTGTCACCTAGGCTGTCACGGCCCGGATCGCCGCCGACCTCGGGCTCATCCGGGTCGCTGTCCACGCCTCGCGCGCGCCGATCGAGCGGATTGCGCGGGTCGCGCTCGAACGGCGCGGGCAGCCCGGCGCCGACCAGCCGCCCGCGGGTGACCGCGCTGGATCCGAACCGGCGCCGGATCGTGTCCGTCGCCTCGATGGCTCGCCGTCGACGCGGGTCCTCGTCCGGGAACAACCCGAGCTGTTCGCGCTCCCCGAGGTTCGAGGCGGTGACACCGAGGAGGCGGACCCGGATGCCGCGCACCTCCGGTCGCGCGAGCTCGAGCACCGTCCGGTAGATCGGTTCGGTGAGGTCGGTCGGCTGGCGCAGCGTGCGCTGGCGGGTGATCGTCCGGAACGACGAGTCCCGGACCTTGACCGCGATCGTCGATGCGCGGACGCCGGCGGACCGGAGACGGCCGGCGACGCCCTCGCTCAGCGCGAGCAATGTGCGCTCGATGACCTCCGGGTCCGAGCTGTCGACGTCGAAGGTCGTCTCGTGACCGACCGACTTGGCCGGATCGCCCTCGTGGACCGGCTCGGCATCCATGCCCATCGCCCGCGTGGCGAGCGAACCGCCGTGCTTCCCGAATCGCCGGACCAGGAGATCCGGCGACAGCGCGGCGAGGTCGCCGATGGTCCGGACGCCGTACTCGGCGAGGACGGTCGCGGTCTTCTCCCCGACCCCCCACAGCCGCCAGATCGGCAGCGGCGCGAGGAACGTCGCCTCGTCGCCGGGCGCCACGACGACCAGCCCGTCGGGCTTGCGCAGGTCGGACGCGATCTTCGCGACGAGCTTGGTCGTCGCCACGCCGACCGAGGCCGTCAGCCCGACCTCGTCGCGCACCGCGGTCTTGATGCTGCCCGCGATCGTCGGACCGTCGCCGAACAGCGGCCGCGACCCCGTCACGTCGAGGAACGCCTCGTCGATCGAGACCGGCTCGACCAGCGGCGTGAAGGACCGCAGGATCGACATCACCTCGCGCGACGCCTGCTGGTACGCCCGGCCACGGACCGGCAGGAACACGCCGTCGGGGCAGCGCCGCAGCGCCTCGGTGAGCGACATCGCGGAGCGGACGCCGAACGCCCGCGCCTCGTAGCTCGCGGCGGACACGACCCCGCGACCGCGCGGGTCGCCGCCGACGATGACCGGCTTGCCGCGCAGCTCGGGCCGGTCGCGCTGCTCGACTGCGGCGAAGAACGCATCGAGGTCGACGTGCAGGATGGTCCGCTCGGCCATGCCCGACACGCTACGCCACGAACATACCGGCCAGGAACTCCCGGACGAGGATGCCGAGGAACAGCAACGACGTGATCGCCCACCCGAGCCGCACCCGCTGCCAGGGGATCAACGCGAGCACGACGAAGGCCGGGAAGATCACCAGCAGCAGGCGGCTCGTCGACGTGAGCGGCGTCGGCATGATCCGCGTCGCGATCAGCAGGAACTGCGGGAGGGCGAACAGCGTGTACGCGACCGGCAGCCGCTTGATGCCGACCGCCAGCAGGGCCCCGAACAGGAGCATCAACACCAGGTTCAGACCCTGCAGCGGGTCGGCCTGCTCGATCGTCCAGCGCAGCGCGGCATCGATGACGGCCCACGGCGGGAAGAACTCCTTGCCGCCCCATGCGTCCACGGTGTCGAACGGCGTCATCCCCACGAGGACGGTGCCGAAGGCGAGGTAGCCCAGGAAGCCAAGGACCGGACCGAGCGCCGCGAGGGCTCCCCACACGAGACTCCGGCGGTCCACGTCGGGCATCGGCGCACCACGCCACGGTCGCCAGGCGCCGAGGCCCGACGCGACGAGCACCTCCCAGCCGATCGGCAGGACGAGGAAGACGCCCTGGATCCGGGTCAGCGCCGTCATCGCGCCGAGGATGGCCGCCCAGCCCCAGCGGCGCTCCCGGGCCGCGACGATCGTCCAGACCGCCAGGGCGAGGAACAGTGCCTCGGTGAATGGCGCGAACAGGAAGAACGCGCTCGGGAAGATCGTGATGAATAGCATCGTCCGACGGGCGACCTCGCGATCGATGTCGCGCCCGACCAGTCGGTACAGGCCGATCATCGCGCCGATATAGGCGATCCCCGAGACGATCAGCCCGCCGAGCGCGACCGACCCACCGACCCACGGCGCGATGCCGCGGGTCAGCATGGGGAACATCGGCCAGAAGTTGATGCTGATCTCGGCGGGCTCGTAGCCGAACGCCGCGATCTTCGAGTACCAGCACGCGTCCCAGCGCTGCCAGACGCCGACCAGCGGGAACGCGCTGCCCTCGTCGGCCAGCGGCGGGATCGTCAGCCACCCGTTACGCGCCACCTCGAAATGGCACGGTCCGGGCAGCCCGCCCCGCCACCACAGGTAGATCGCCACGAGCCCGAGCGCGACGCGCATCGTCAGGAACAGCGCAACGGCGTCGGCGAAGCCGGGTGGCAGCCGATCGAGGAGTCGTGACGGCGCGGACATCGCACCTCGCGTGTGTCGCTGGGCTCGGCCCCATCGCCTGGGACCGGCGAGGCGGGCAGAGTGTATCGTCGCGTGGGATGGCCGAGCGCACGCCGCAGTCAGCGACCACGCCGGTCGGTGGCCCGACGGGGGCCGTCGCCTCGCCCCGCTCGCTCGGCGCGTACCTCGAGCGCACCGAGCTGGCCGACCTGGTCCGCGGGTTCGGCGCCCTCCCGGGTTTCGCGTCGGCCGCGATCGTCACGCTGATCGCCGCCGGGGTCTTCCTGCTCACGACGTCGCGCGAGCCCAACCATTTCGACTACTTCGTCCGCCTCGCGGATGCGTTCCTCGACGGCCGGCTGTACCTGCTCGAGGCGCCGTCCTGGCTCAACGAGCTCGTGCCCGGCGGCGGTGGCTGGTACGTCGTCTATCCGCCGGTCCCGGCGGTCATGCTGCTGCCGTTCGTCGCGGTCTTCGGGCCGACGTTCCCGCAGAACGTCGCGTCGTGCCTGTACGCGGGCATCTCGGTCGGGCTGGCCTGGCTGCTGTTCGGCCGGTTCGCGCTGACGCTCCCGCGTCGACTCGTCCTGACCGCGGTGTTCGGCTTCGGGACGGTCCTGTGGTACGTGGCCGAGGTCGGCTCGGCCTGGTACCTGGGCCACGTGTGCGCGGTGATGTTCGGCACGGCCGCCGTCCTGCTGGCACTCGACCGACGCTGGCCGGTCGCGGTCGGGCTGCTGCTCGGCCTCGCCGCGATCTCGCGGCTACCGGTCGCACTCGCGTTCGTCGGCGTGTGGCTGCTGCTGCTCGGCGTCGGCTGGCCGATCCGGATCCCGTCCGACCGCGCACTCGCGATCCGCCGGACCGCCTGGTTCGCCGGCGGGATGGCCATCCCGGTGCTGCTGTACTTCCTCTACAACCTCGAGCGGTGGGGCACGCTGCTCGACCAGGGCTACACGCTCATCCCCGGCGTCCTCGAGGATCCCATCTACGCCAAGCACGGGATCTTCGCGATCGAGTACATCCCGCGCCACCTGTACGCGATCTTCCTGCAGTCGTGGCGGTACGTCGACGATCCACCGTTCCTGCAGGCCGACTGGCGTGGCCTGGCGCTGTTCCTGACCACGCCGCTCATGGTGTGGCTGGTCAGGGCGCGGCTGCAGGATCCGCGAGTGCTCGGGTCGGCCGTCGCGATCGCCCTCGTCAGCATCCCGATCGTCACCCACGGGAACATCGGGCTGGCCCAGTTCGGCTACCGCTTCAGCCTGGACGTCCAGCCGTTCCTGTTCGTCGTCCTGGCGACGGTGTTCGAGCGCGGGATGTCGCGGCTGGCGTGGCTGGCGGCGATCGCGTCGATCGCGATCTGCGCCTACGGCGTGTGGGTGATCTCGATCGACTTCGTGTCGTTCTGAGACGAGGTCGTCAGCCGAGGCTCAGCCTTTCGGTTCGACCACGATCGTGACCTCCGGCGTCATGCCGGTGAAGACCTTGATCGCCACCTTGTAGGTGCCGAGCGACTTGAGCGGCTCCTCGAGGTCGATCTTGTGGCGGTCGATCTCGATGCCGCGGCGGGCCAGCGCGTCGGCGATGTCCTTGGAGGTGATCGACCCGTACAGCTTGCCGCCCTCGCCGACCTTGACGCCCATCGTGAGCGTCGTTGACGCGATGCGGGTCGCGGCGATCTCGGCTTCCTCGCGTTCTCGCTTGCGCTTGTCCTCGCGGCTGGCGATGTCGTGCTGCCAGGCGCGGTATGCCCCGCCGGCCGCGGGCACCGCCAGTGCCTGCGGGATCAGGTAGTTCGTGGCGTACCCGTCGGCGACCTGCTTGAGATCGCCGCTCTTGCCGAGCGTCGGTACGTCCTTGGTCAGGATGACCTTCAAGTGGTGGGATCCTCCTTGGTGATCCAGGCCCGCGTGCGCGGCACGACGCCGGATCGGTCGATGGCGCGTCCAGCGGACGAGACGAGGCCGGGGATGCGGCGGATGGTCCGACGGACCGGGCCCGGCGTCAAGCGCCGGATCTGGGCGATGTCGCGGTAGAACGACGCGCGGTCGATGGCAAGGTCGTCGAGCTTCTCCTCGAGGAGCTCGGGCGGGACGCCGTCGAGGAACAGGTCGACCGCGAGCACGACGACGACGAGGTCGTCGAGGCCACCGATGAGCGGGACACTGTCGGGGATGATGTCGCGGCCGATCACGATGTAGCCCGCCGCCGCCCCGAGCATGACCTTGCGGTCGGGTGGCATCCGCTCGTCGATGACGAGTGCGCCGATGAGCCGCGCGTAGTCGGGCACGCGGCTCGCGATGGGCAGGAAGGCGAGCAGCGACACCATCCGGGCGACGCTCGCGCGACCGGTGCTCCGCTTGCTGGCCATGGTCCGATCTGTCCTCCTCGCGACTCGGCCGGGAGTCTACCAGCGATGCGCGGCGGGGCTGCGGCGCGACGCCTTGACATCGAACGTTCGTTCGGTATGATGCCCGGCAAGGAGGCGCGAGTGACGAAGCACGACGCCGAACGCAAGGTCAGGATCCTGGACTTCATCGCTGCCACGCTTCGCGCGCGCGGGTATCCGCCGTCGGTGCGCGAGATCATGACCGCGGTCGGCCTCGCGTCGACGTCGGCCGTGCACCACCACCTCCAGATGCTGGAACGGGAGGGCTATCTCGAGCGTGGCGAGGGCCAGAGCCGAGCCATCCGGCTGACCCCGACGGCCGCCATCAGGCTCGGCCTCTCGAGCGAGCTCGTGCCCCAGGCGACCACCGCGGACTCCCGCGTCGTGCCGGTCATCGGCGAGATCGCCGCGGGCGGGCCGATCGAGGCATACCAGGACGCATCGGAGACGCTCGCCGTCCCGGACATGCTCGCGCCGAGCGGCGACGCCTACGTGCTGCGCGTCCGTGGCGACTCCATGATCGAGGCGCACATCGCGGACGGCGACTTCGTCCTGATCCGCCCGCAGACCACCGCGCGCAACGGCGACATCGTCGTCGCGCAGGTGGAGGAGAACGCGGTCACCCTCAAGCGCTTCTTCAAGGAGAAGGACAAGATCCGACTCCAGCCCGCCAATCCGGAATACCCGCCCCAGTTCTACGACGATGTCCGTATTCAAGGCAAGTTGATCGGGGTCATTCGAAAGCTGGACTAGTTGGCGGCGCCCTGGGTCGCCCGTGTCCGGCGTTGGCGACTTCCGCGCGTTCGCTCACGCACATTGAGTGCGCTCGCTCTCGTGCTCAGACGCCGCCTTGGCCACGAACGCCCATGGCGCCGATCCTCGTTTCGATCAGTTGTCCACGGGGTTTCCACAGCCGGCTAACGGGGGTTGGCGAAGTGGTGGACGCGGTTGGGGGATAAGCCTCTTCCGCGATCGTGACGAGGGCGCGATGGTGAGGTCTTCATCCAGCAGTCATCTCGGGGACCCATGATCGACCGCCTGCCGCCCCAGAGTCTCGAGGCCGAACAGTCGGTCCTCGGCGCGATCCTGATCGACCGTGACGCGGTGGTCGAGGTCGCCGAGTTCCTCCGGCCCGACGACTTCTACCGCCAGGCGAACGGGCGGATCTACGCCGCGATCCTCGACCTGTTCGAGCGACGCGAGCCCATCGACATCGTCACCGTCGCGGAGGCCCTCGAACGGAGCGAGGAGCTCGAGGCGATCGGCGGACGCGCCTACCTGTCGAGCCTGAGCAACGAGACACCGACCGCGGTCCACGCCGCCCAATACGCGCGGATCGTGGAGCGCAAGGCGGTCCTGCGGAACCTCATCGGGGCGGCGGGACGCATCGCCGGCATCGGCTACGAGGATCCGGCCGAGATCCAGGAGGCGATCGACCGGGCCGAGGCAGAGCTGTTCGCGGTCAGCCAGAAGCGCATCGATGCCGGGTTCAGCCCGCTCAAGGCGCTGCTGCACGACGCGTACGACCGCCTCGACTACCTCCACGCCCACCGCGGCGAGATCTCCGGGGTGCGCACCGGCTTCACCGACCTCGATGCCCTGACGACGGGCCTCCAGCCGAGCGACCTCGTCGTCGTCGCCGCGCGGCCGTCGGTCGGCAAGACGAGCTTCGCGCTCAACATCGCCGAGAACGCCGCGGTCAAGGAGGGCAAGAGCGTCGGCGTGTTCAGCCTCGAGATGAGCAAGGAACAGCTCGTCCTCCGCCTGTTGTCGAGCGTCGCGAACATCGACTCGCAGCGGCTCCGGACCGGCTTCCTCGAGGAGCTCGACTTCGCCCGGATCGCCCCGGCGATGAACTCGCTGTCCGAGGCACCGATGTACATCGACGACACGCCGAACATCAGCGCGATGGAGCTCCGGACGAAGGCGCGCCGACTCCAGGCGGAGAGCGGGCTCGACCTCGTGGTGGTCGACTACCTCCAGCTGATGCAGGCGACGACGACGAACCGGGATGCCAACCGCGTCCAGGAGGTCTCCGAGATCTCGCGCGGGCTGAAGGCTCTCGCGCGCGAGCTGTCGGTGCCGGTCATCGCGCTCTCGCAGCTGTCACGCCAGCCGGAGATGCGCGAGTCGAAGGAGCCTCGGCTGTCGGACCTCCGCGAGTCCGGCGCCATCGAGCAGGACGCCGACCTCGTGATGTTCCTGTGGCGTGACAAGGAGCGGGGATCGGGCGATCAGAGCGACCAGGACGCCGAGGGCGAGGTCGTGAACCTGAAGCTCGCCAAGCACCGCAACGGCCCGACCGGCGAGGTCCAGCTCTGGTTCAAGAAGCGCCAGACGCGCTTCGTGTCCTATGCAGGCGAGCGGTTCGCCGAGGTGAGCTAAGGGCGACCAGCGGCTAGCTCTCGTCGTCGGGGAGGAGGGGGCGGAGCGACATCGTGTAGAGCTTGTCGTCGGTTCCCTGCAGCGGGAGCCCGGCGAAGCCGCCCTCGTACGCGTCGACGTCGAGCTGGTCGATCTCGTCCGGCGTCATCGTCCGATGCGGGAAGGCGATCCCGTTCGGGTCGGCATCCGTCGGGAAGTCGGCGATCGTCAGGTCGGCCCAGGGCCACTCGCGCAGGTCGGGCGCGTCCATGTCCGGGCTCTCCAGCAGCACGCCGCGATACTGCGCGGGTTCGTAGACGTCGGTCGGGATCGAGCCGCCCTGGTCGAAGTCGTTGAGGGTGTCGGCGAGTTCCTGGAAGGCCGTGCGCGCCTTGGCGTCGGCGCCGTTGGGCGCGTCCATCCCGAGCGCGTAGACCGAGACGGTCTTCTGGATGCCGCCGGCATCGATGGTGAACTCCGCCGTCGAGGCATCGGCCACCATGTCGTTCCCGTAGTTCTCACGCGCGGCGGCGAGGCCGCCCTCGCCGAGGGCCAGCACGAGCAGCTCCTGGATCTGTTCCTCGCTGAGCTTGGCGGTGCGCATCGGGCTGGCCGTCATGACCGAGCCCTGCGGCGCGGGGACCTCGAGCATCGGGTTGCGGAAGATGACGGTCCCGTCCCCGTACAGGGTGAAGTGCGGGACCTGCGTCGCCGCGGCGCCGGCCATCATGAAGCCGCCGCCCTCGCCATAGCGGAGGAGGACGTCGGTGGCACCGGTCTTGTGGTCGACGCCGCCGCCGATCGGCGAACCGGACGGGGCCTCGCTGGGCGACGCCGACGGGCTACCGCTGGGGACCGCCGAGGGTGCAGTCGATGCGCCGGATGCGCTGCAGGCGACGAACGTCACGGCCAACGCAGGGGTGATGAGAAGGGACGCCAGACGGCGTGGAAGGTGTGTCATGGCCGCCGGACGCACGCGCGGCCGGAGCGGTTCCACGACCGCGGATCCCGCCGTCCGATCGGGTCGTTTCTGAGCCGCCCGCGGACCCGCCGGTCGTCCTGCGCGGAACACGTGACGAAAGTACTTGACGGCGCGCGTATCTTCTCGGCAATGGCTCGGGTTGACGCCCGGACCGTACCGGGCGCGCGGCCCCCAACCATGCCCCCCAGCGCACCCGGCTTCGGCTCCGGTCGTAGCTCGTTTGGGCCGTCCGTCACGGCGTCCGAGCATGGAGGGTCTGGAGAGGGTGTACCAGGACCGATCACTGACTTGTCGCGACTGTGCGGAGGAGTTCACCTTCTCGGCCGGCGAACAGGCCTTTTACGCCAGCAAGAGTCTGGTCAACGACCCGCAGCGCTGCCCGTCGTGCCGCGCCGCGGCCAAGCGGGCCCGCAACAATGAGGGTCCACGGGAGTTCCACGCCGCGGTCTGCGGTGCGTGCGGCGGTCAGGCCGTGGTGCCATTCGCGCCACGCAACGACCGACCCGTCTACTGCAGCTCGTGCTTCGACAAGGTCCGCGCCGGAACGCTGGACACGCCGGCGTCCGTCTGACCCGCGATCGCGGGGACCCATACCGCCACGACGAGGTCGACCCGAGCGAGGGTCGGCCTCGTGGCATGATGACCCGGCCGAGCCTCGACCGAGGCGCTGCCTGGGAGGTGCACCGTGGGCGTCATCATCATCCGTGAGATGGTCGGGACGAGCCCACGGTCGTGGAGCGACGCGGCGCGCCAGGCGGTGGCCACCGCCTCGAAGACGGTCCGGAACATCCAGACGGTCGAGGTCGTGAAGTCGTCGGCGGTGGTCGAGGACAGCGAGATCGTCGAGTACCGCGTCGAGCTGAAGATCGGTTTCGAGTACGAGGGCTGACGCCCTCGCAGCTAATCGTGGGATGAGCGCCGCGGGCCACCATGGGGCGCATGCCCGACCGCCCCCGGATCGGTTCCATTGACACCCCGCATCAGCGGTCGATATCGTTCGCGCCGCCCGGAGCGAGGGCACCGCTCCGGCCGATCGTCGATCGATCCGCCGTCGTCGTCGATCCGGGACCGCGCGCCCCGACGAAGCCGTCCAGGAGTGCCCTGCTGAGCGACGAACCCAGCGGCTACCCGATCCAGATCGCCAAGGTGCAGCGTCCGGCGCTGCGCGACGAGACCCTGGAACGGCCGCGCCTGCTCGACTGGCTGCGGGTCAAGATCCACGGTCGGGTGGTGCTGGTCCTGGCCGACGCCGGGTACGGCAAGACCACCTTGCTCGCCGATTTCTCGAGGCGGAGCCGGTCACGGACGCTGTGGTACCGGCTCGATCCGGACGACCGGGACTGGGTCACGTTGCTCCACCACCTGGTGGCCGCCGGCCGGGAGCACGACCCGACATTCGCTCCCGAGACCGCGGCGCTGCTGGCCGAGATCGGGACCACCGGGCCGAACCGTGACGCGGTGCTCGACACGTTCATCCGCGAGCTGCCGACGATCGTCGTCGGTGGCGCGGTCCTGATCTTCGACGACTTCCACCTCGTCGACGACGCGCCCGATGTCCGGCACGTCGCAAGGGAGCTGCTGACTCGGGCGCCGGAGCGCTTGACCATGGTGTTCGCGAGCCGCCGACCGCCGGCGGTCCCGCTGTCGAAGCTGCGGTCGGTCGGCGAGGTCGCCGAGATCGGGACGGACGACCTGCGGTTCGACGCGGCCGAGACCGCACAGCTGTTCACCGAGACGTACGGTCGACGGCTCGACCCGGACGTTCTCGAAGACCTGGCTGTCCGCACCGAGGGCTGGATCGCATCGCTGCAGCTCGTGCAGGCCGCGCTGCGGGACCGCTCGCCGGCGGAGATCCGGCGGTTCGTGCGAACGCTGAACGGCGCGGACCACGACCTGTACGACTACCTGGCCGAGGAGGTCGTCGGCGACCTGCCGGACGAGCTGCAGCGGTTCCTCATGGAGACCTCGATCCTGCAGGTCGTCACACCGGAGCTCGCTGCCGTCGTGTCCGGGCGCGAGCCTGACGACGTCGCGCGGCTGACGGCGGCCGCCGAACGGCTGACCCTCCTCAGCCGCCGGTCGGGCGGGCCGCGGACGCACGAGCGGTACCACCCGCTCGTCCGCGAGTTCCTCGAGGCCCGACTTCGCTCGATGGATGGGCCGGAGGTGGTCGCCGCCCTCCATCGACGGACCGCGGCCGCTGCCGCGAGCAGCGATTGGAAGACCGGCGCCCACCACTACCGCGAGGCCGGCGACACCGAGGCGATGCTGGGCGTCGTCGCGGGGGCGATCCCGACGATCATGGGCAACGGTCAGTACGCGCTCGCCGAAGCGTTCATCGGCCCGATCTCCGTCGATCAGCGACCGCCCGGCTTCGACCTGATCCTGAGCCGGGTCGACATGCAGCACGGCGACTACGAAGCGGCGATCGCCGCCAGCCAGGCCGTGCTCGACTCCGGCGTCACCGACCCCGTCCAGCGCGACCATGCCCTCCTGAACCTGGTCACGCTGGCGATCAACTACGGAGATGGCGATCGTGCCATGGAGCTGTCTCTCGAACTTCAAAGGTCAAGTAGTGACCCAAACATCAGGGCCATCGCTGACGTCAGCGCCGCGGTTCTTGGGTTTCGAAGCGAGCGCGATCTCGAGGCCATCAATCGACGACTCAGGGCAATGGCACAGACGCAGCAGTCGACGAGCTCACACCACTTCGGCGTGACCATGCTCAACCTTGCTCTGAACTCCGTGGTTCAGGATCGCCCGGTCGACGCCCTCAGTGAGGCTCGGGAGGCGCTAGATGCCTTGGCGCTGACATCGGGGCTGGTTGAACACTCGGCGGCTCGGGTTCTGATGGCTTCGGCGCTGCTGCGAGTGGGGCGAACCGATGAAGCAAGTGAGCTAGTCAGCGGATTGGTGTCCGACGCGTCGACTTACATCCCGAACGAGGCATTCGCTGACGCAGCCGATGCCTTCGATTCGTTCGGGTCCCGACTCACGGCAATCAGCCTGTTGGATCAGGTAGGGGATGTATCAACTCACACATTGGCCGACAAGCGACTTATCGCACTTTGCACAGGTCGAATGGCTATTCGTGCTCGTGATGCTGGCGCCGCTGAGTTCGCACTGTCGTCCTATCCACCGGGTACCCCGACCGTCGTCGGGGCTGCAGCCGCCTTTCGCTTAGCGAAGGCGCACCTCGGGCTAATCCGTGGCGACGGCAATGCTCGGCAGGAGCTCCGGGAGGCTACCGAATTCGCGGCGATCCAGGGAGCGACTGCAATCCGGCGACTTGGCGAGCTGCTTCAGGCCACCATCGGACCAACACCGAGTCTCGATCGCGTGATCTCCGTAACCGGCCAATCCGCTCCATGGCACCTCAGCTTCCTTGCCGAAGACATCAGTTCGCAGTTGCCCCGAATGAGCGAGAGCGCCGTTGAGGTTGTTCACGGAGCTGCGCGCATGCATCCCGAACGGTGGCGCACCGCCACACGTCAAATCCTGGATGACGAGGTTCGTGATCTGAATCTTCCAGCGGCACGCCTGCTGGAAGCCATCGGCGATAAATCCGATGTCGTTCGTCTTCGCCGCTATGCCCGGTTGGCCCGACGACGGCCGGCCGCAGCATTTCTTGGCAAGGCCTTAGCTCGTCGGGTGGCTGACACGGTGCGAGTCGAGGACCAGGGACGGCTATCACTCGAGGTCGGTTCACGAACTGTCACTGGTTCGACCGTCCGTCGAAAAGTCCTGGCAATGCTCTGCTACCTAATTACGAGGCCAGATTTATCCGCCACGCGGGATCAAGTCCTGGACGCATTGTGGCCCGAGCTCGATCCCGAGGTGGCGGTCAACTCCCTCAACCAGACGATCTACTTCTTGCGGCGCGTGTTTGAAGAGAACTACTCCGACGACCTGTCGCCCGGGTACGTGCATCACGACAGTGACGTCGTTTGGCTCGATTCGGAGCTGGTCTCGAGCCGAAGCGTCGAATGCCGGCAGCTGATACGCGATATGCCTAGCAGGCCAAGTCCAGATGACGTCGACCGGTTGACCCTGCTCTACCGCGGGCGATTCGCCCTTGACTTCGAGTACGAAGAGTGGGCCGCTTCTTATCGAGACACCCTCCACGCAGCGTATCTCGAGATCGTCGAGCGAGCGGTTCTAGACGACTTCACCATGGGCCACTACGACCGAGGGATCACCGTCGCGAGGCGAGCGCTTGGAGGTTGACCCGTCCGCAGAGCAAGTCGAGGTATGCCTGCTTCGCTTGTATCGAGTGACCGGCGCGCACTCCGCGGCAGCCGAGCAATACGCCCACTACGCAACCTACATGCGGGATGAACTTGGGCTTGAGCCGTTGCCGCTGGAGTCTCTGTAGGGATAGGTAAGGTGCCGTATTGACCGGTTTAGTCCGAAATCCCTACAGTCCGGGCAACTTCGTAGTACCCCAGTACTAGGAAGAACAGTCAAGACGCTCGGACGCGGCGATGCCTCACCTGAAATGGGCACTTAGGGTGAGACGGAGCGACTAGTGCAACCGACCGACTCGGAGTCAGGTCGGTTTTCGTGTTTCCCCACAAGCACGAAAGCCGCAAAGGAGGAACGAGCGTGGCACCCGAGTCCGCGAAGGCCTGGTAGCAGTACCACCAAGATGAGAGACCGAGTAATGCGCATCGCCCTAGCGCTTTCGAGCGTGGCGATGATCGCACTCGCCGGAGGGGCTTCTCTTAGGGGCTTCTAGTACGGTTGGCCCATTACCGCTCTCGCGGCTTCGGCCGTAGAGTTGAGGCTAGGTGGCCAGCTAGGAAAAGATGCCCAAGTCTCTCAAGCTCTACATCGCCACGGTCGTGGTCATCGGCGCGTTTGCGTTGGTGGCCGCGACTTTTCTATTCCCGCCGAAGCCTGCAATTGCGATCACGCTGCCGGGTCAGGCTGGATCGCCAACTTCCCTCGAGTACCTGCTTGGGATCGCCTACTGGACATTGTTGACGCTGATTGGGTCGGCGTTCCCTGTTCAGCTTCCGCGTGGTACTCAACAGGCAGTGGCGATCGCCCCGATCATGGGGTCCCTATTTCTCGGAGGTCCCGCGGTCGCGGGTTGGGTGGCCGCGATTGGCACGACGGAGGTTCGTGAACTTCGAGGGCGCATCCCTTGGTACGGAACACTCGCAAACCACGCCGCGTTGGTGTTGCCCGCTGTTCTCGCTGGGACCCTGCGCGAGCTCCTATTGCCTCTTGGCGCTGGCCAAGCTTGGGACTTCGTGTCCGCGATGGTCGCAGCCCTGGTTTTCATCGCTGCGAACCTGACGCTTGTTTCGATCGCGCTCGGACTTCGGACTGGGCAGTCGCCCCGCGACGTGCTTCTTTGGGGACATTCGAGGGATCCTAGGCAGCGTAGTCGCGCTCGCTCCGTTGGCGTGGCTGATGACCGTCGTCTACGCGGTCCAGTGGTGGGCCACCGCGCTGTTCGCGGTGCCGCTGTACTCGACCCGCCTGGCGTACCAGCGCTTCATCGAGATGCGCGAGATGTTCACGCAGACGATCGGTGCGCTGGCCGAGGCGGTCGACAAGCGCGACCCGTTCACGGCCAAGCACAGCCATCGGGTCAAGGAGATCGCCGTCGATATCGGTCGCGTGATGCACGTCAACGACGCGGAGCTGGAGGCGCTCGAGTGGGGTGGCCTGCTCCACGACGTCGGCAAGATCGGCGTGCCGGACCGCGTCCTGTTGAAGCAGGAGCGCCTGACAAAGGACGAGCGGATGATCATGAACGCGCATCCGGTGCTGGGCGCGCAGATCATCGCGCCGGTCACGAAGCTCGCGCCGGAGCTGCCGATCATCCGCCACCACCACGAGTGGTACAACGGCTCGGGCTACCCGGACCGGCTTATCGGCGACGAGATCCCCAAGCTCGCCCGCGTCCTCCACGTCGCGGACGCGTTCGAGGCGATGACCGCCGCCCGCCCCTACCGCATGACCCCGCTGACCGCCGAGCAGGCCCTCGCGGAGCTGCGCAAGTTCGCCGGCATCCAGTTCGATCCGGTCGTGGTCGACGCGTTCGTGCGGACCCACCACGTGGAGGGTGTCGCCGATCCGGGACGCACCGTCCAGCCACGACCGATCCCGCTCCTCGGCCAGGCCGCCGCGACGCGCCTGGAGGAGCCGCCCGTCACGAACCCCGCCCCGAACGCCGCCCACGCCACCGAACAGGCCTGACGACAGCCGACCTCGCTCCAGCATCATGACGCGGTGCTGATCGGCGGGATCCTGCTCGGCCTGCTCCTCGGCCTCCTGGCGGGCGGCCGACTCGCCAACCTCGCCCACATCCAGCTGCGCTGGACCTGGCTGCTCGTCTCGGCCGTCGTGGTCCGCTTCGCGACCGAGGCGGCCCTCGGCGCCCAGATCGGCGTCGTCGAGTCGTTCCGGCTGCCCCTCCTCGCTTCCGCGTTCGGCCTCCTGCTCGTCGCCCTCTGGGTCAACCGGTCGTACCCGGGTCTGAGCCTGGCCTTCCTGGGCGTCCTGTCGAATGCCCTGGTCATCGTCGTCAACGGCGGCTACATGCCGATCCTCGAGCCCGCGCTCGGCGCAGCCGGGCTGACGACGGACGACGTCAATCGGGCATTCCACGTCGTCGTCGAGGCGGACGTCCAGGATCTCCTCGGCCGGCTGCTCATCCTCGGCGACATCATCCCGGTCCCGATCCCGTTCATCCGGAACGTCTACTCGCTCGGCGACCTGTTCCTCGGACTCGGTCTCGGGTTCTTCCTGTTCGCCGGCGTCGTCCGCGTCCCGACCGCGGCCGAGGAGCAGGCGGACGCCGACCTGCGGCGCCGGCTCGGCCGCGACGGCGTCGCCCTGCCGCCCCCGTCCGGTCTGTCACCAGGCCTCGAGCAGTCCGCGTCCCTGAACCGGCCGACGGTCCTCGGGGCGGGCCGCCAGCGGCTCGCGGCCCCGGCGGCACCCGCTGCCGCGGCGATGGGCGCGCCGATCGGCGATGCCACGGCACCGCCGCCGGCGATCCCGGTCCCCCGGCCCTCCCCCGAGATCCTCGCGCGTCTGCGGCGCCACCCGTACGTCCGTCTTGCGCTCAACGGCTCGTTCAGCGCCCTGTGGGCGGGCCAGCTGATCTCGCTGTTCGGCGACCGTGTCCACCAGGTCGCCATCGCCGCCTTCGTCTTCGTGATCACCGGCTCGCCGGTCGCCGTTGCGGCCGTGTTCGTCGCGGCGACCCTGCCCAACCTGGTGCTGGGACCGAGTCGCCGGGACGCTGGTCGATCGCTGGGACCACCGCGAGGTCATGATCGTCAGCGACGTCCTGCGCGCGGCGACGGTGCTGCTGATGCCGATCGCTGCGGCGACCAACGTCCTCCTGGTCTTTCCCCTCGTCTTCGGACTGACGTCGATCTCGATCTTCTTCCGACCGGCTCGCGTGGCGATCCTTCCCCGACTCGTCCGCGAGGACGAGCTGCTGACCGCGAACTCCGCGCTGTGGGTCGGCGAGACCATGGCCGACGTCATCGGCTTCCCGCTGGCGGGCCTGTTCGTCGCACTCGTCGCGGACGCGGTGCCGCTCGCCTTCTGGTTCGACTCGGCGACCTACCTCGCCTCCGCGCTCCTCCTCAGCACGATCGCCGCCCGGCCACTCCCACGAGTCGCCGCATATGCGTCCGGCGGGTCCGCGACGAGCGGCTTCCGGAGCGAGATGCTGGCCGGCTGGCAGTTCCTGCGCAACGAGCCGGTCCTGCTGGCGAACACGCTCCAGGGCGTGGTCGCACAGCTGACGATCGGCGTCCTGATCGGCCAGACCCCGGTCTTCGCCGAGGAGGTGTTCGGCAGCCAGGGCCTCGATTGGCGGGCCGCATACGGCTTCATCGAGGGCAGCCAGGGCGCCGGCAACCTGGTCGGGGGGTTCGTCATCGGCCTGATCGGGGCACGGCTCGCCAAGGGCCGCATGATCATCGCCGGCTACGCCGCCCTCGGATTGTTCACCACGCTGATGGCCCTGTCGGGCAGCCTCGGGGTCGTGCTCGCGATCGCCTTCGGCATCGGCATCGCCAACATGGTGTTCATCATCCCGAGCCAGACCCTGTTCCAGGAACGGACGCCGCCCAACCTCATCGGACGGGTCGTCTCGTTCCGGTTCTCGCTGGTCTTCGGCGCGATGACGCTGTCGATCGCGCTGGGCGGCCTGCTGGCCCAGGCGATCGGCGTGACGACGGTGATCGCCGTATTCGGGTTGGTGACGATGGTGGCCGGGCTGGCTGGATGGTTCGTGCCCGCGGTGCGCGAGGCATGACCGGCTATCCGGTATCCTTTCGCCCGCCCCCGGCGCCCGACCGGAGCCCAGGAGTGATGACGCACCGGTGACCGAACCCCGTGACCGCGCGCCTGACGACGAGGTCGAAGGCGAGCTCGAGCCCACTGCCGAAGAGATCGACGACGAGGCCGTCGAAGAAGCCGTCGACGATCTCGACGATGGCGGCGAGTCGCTCGATGACGACGATGCCGACGCGGACGCCGATGCCACCGCGATCGACGACTACGACGCCGCGGTCCGGGAGATCGCCGGCGAGCCCGTACCGCCGCCCGCCGCCGCTCCACGCCAGACGGCCGCGCAGCGACGAGCGACCACCACCACCGGCCGCACGCGCGCCCCGTCCCCCTCGGAGATCGCGGTCCACGTCAAGGAGAACGTCTCGAAGTACTTCGTGATCGCGACGGTCGCGGTGTACAGCCTGATCCTCCTGAATGGGCTGCTGTTCGGCACGGGCGGCATCTTCCGACCACTCGCGCCTCCCAGCCCCGAGCCGACCGCGGCTCCGTCGGTGAGCGCGAGTCCGAGCGCGAGCGCCTCGGCGAGCGCCTCACCGTCCGCCTCGCCTGCGACGTCGCCCTCCGCCTCCGCCGTCCGCGAGTCCGTCCGCCAGCCCGGCCCCGTCCGCGTCCTAGCCGTCCCGGCCGCGGCGCCGGGGGCTACTCTCTGTCCATGGGCGCTGATGACGATCGGCGGCGCATGGTCAAGGACCAACTCCGCGATCGAGGCATCCGCGACGAGCACGTGCTGGCGGCGATGGCGGCGATCCCCCGCGAGCTGTTCGTCGATCGAGATCACCGAAGCCGGGCGTACGCCGACGAGGCCGTCCCGATCGAGGCCGGGCAGACCATCAGCCAACCGTGGGTCGTCGCGCGCATGACCGAGCTCCTCGCACCGCAGCCGGGCGACCGCGTCCTCGAGCTCGGCACGGGCTCCGGCTACCAGTCGGCGATCCTGGCGGCCCTCGGCGCGGAGGTGACCAGCCTCGAGCGCCACGCGGTCCTCGCCGACCGCGCCCGTGACCGGATCGATGCGCTCGACCTGCCCGGCCGCGTGACGATCCGGATCACCGACGGCAGCCTCGGCGACCCGACCGGTTCGCCGTGGGATGGGATCATCGTCACGGCTGCGGCGCCGTCGATCCCGACCGAGCTCCGCGAGCAGCTGGCCGACGGCGGGCGACTCGTCATCCCGGTCGGACCGCGCGACCACCAGATCCTCACCCAGGTGGTCCGTCACGGCGACGACTGGCGCGATACCCCGCACGGGGCGGTCGTGTTCGTGCCGCTCATCGGCCCGGGCGGGTTCCCGGACGAGCCTTCGCGGACGCCCATCGGCCGCCACCGCGGCTGGTTCTGACCCCGGGCCCGGTCGGTATACTCGGCCCGCCATGACCCACGTCTTCGTCGCGCCCCATCCGGACGACGTCGCCCTGTCCTGCGGCGGGCTCATCGCCAGCCTGCGCGAGGTCGGTCAGAACGTGGCGATCATCACGGTCTTCTCGGGTGACGCCGGGACCGATGGACTGTCCCCCTACCAGCGCGAGGCGCTCGGGTTCGGATCGAAGACCCTCTGGCCGTCGAGCGAGGCGTTCAACCGCAGTGCGATCCTCCCCGACTACCCGCTGCTGACCAGCTGGGCGGCCGACGACGACGCGCTCGAGGCGACCCAGGTGGATGCCGATGCGGCCGCCAAGCGCTTCTGGCAGCGGTCGTCGTGGTACCGCCGTGCCAGCATCCGCAATGAGTCGCTCGCCGGCCAGCCGGTGATCGACGAGCTCTCGACGCAGGGCGCGGTGCTGACCGAGGAGGTCGTCGATGCGGCGTCGGCCGGTGACCTCATGGCGCAGCGCCGCCTCGAGGACGAGCGCTATGCCTACTTCGCCGAAGCCTCGATCGTGTTCCTCGACCTGCCCGATGCGGTCTTCCGGGGCTACCACGGCGACGACCAGCTCCTCGGCGCGCCGCTCGAGGGCGACATCCGGCCGTCCGAGCTCCTTCGTCGCGAGATCGACCGACTCGAGCCGCAGCAGATCTACCTCCCCCTCGGCATCGGCGGGCACGTCGACCACCGACTCTGCCGCGATGCCGGCATCGACCTCCTGACATCGGCCGAGCGATGGATCATGCCCGGGCCGGAGTACGCAGGCGCCGTCGTCTTCTACGAGGACTTCCCGTATTCGTGGTGGAACGATTTCCGGACGCTCGACGACCTCGACGCCGGGGCCTTCAGCGGCATGCCGTCGAACGTGAGCATGTTCCCGGCGTACGCCGACATCAGCGACCAGATCGAGCGCAAGATCACCGGCATCGACATCTACAAGAGCCAGATCGAGCGCCTGTTCGACGGGACCCGCGAGATGGCCGACGCCGTGCGCAGCTGTGGGGCGGCGCTGGGGCTCATCGGCGAGATCGCCGGCCCCGCCGAGCGCTACTGGCGGACGAGCCGCGTCTAAGTCGGTGATGGCCGGCTGGCGTCGGGCCGACCGGATCGTCCTTTTCGGGGCGCTCACCGCGGGTGTGCTGATCCGCCTGTGGCTGCTGCCGCTCGAGGGCCTGCGCGGCGACCTCGACCAGTTCGTCGGCTGGGTGCACCACATCGCGACCCAGGGCCTCGGGACGCTCTATGGCGGCACCGAAGCCGGGCCGGTGACGTTCGGGCCGGTCATGGCCTACATCTGGGCGTTGCTGGCCCTCATCCAGCCGGCATTCGCGACCGTCACCGATGCATCGGACCCCGCGATCCGGGCACTCATGAAGCTGCCGGCCACGCTCGCCGACTTCGGGCTGGCGGCGCTCGTCGTCTACGGCCTGCGCTCACGTCCGGGCTGGGCGGCGATCGGCGCGGCGGCCGTGATGCTCCACCCGGTGGTGTTCGACGTGAGCGCCTGGTGGGGCCAGTACGAGTCGATCTTCGTCCTGAGCGGCCTCGGGGCGACCATCGCCGCCATCAACGGCCGAAACGGGCTGGCCGCGGCGCTCCTGGCCGTGTCGCTGATGACCAAGCCGCAGGCGATCCCGTTCCTCCTGCCCTTCGCAGCGTGGTTCTGGGCGACCGGCGGCATCCGCCTGTTCGCCCGCGCCGCCGCCATCGGCCTCGCGGTGATCGTCGTGCTGTGGCTGCCGTTCATCCCGTACGGCGGACCGGCCGACTACCTCGCGTCCGTGCAGACCTACTCGACGGAAGTGTTCTCCATCCTCTCGCTTCGGGCGTGGAACCCATGGTGGATCTTCCAGGAGGTCGCCGCCGGAGGGATGTTCGTCCGTGACGATGTCGCGATCATCGGGCCGATCACGTTCCGGCAGATCGGCTACGTGGCGACGGCATCGGTCGCCGGATTGATCGCCCTGGCCATCGTCCGCGACGCCCGTCCGGAACGGCTGGTGCTCGGCCTGGCGGCGTCGGTCATGACGTTCTTCACGTTCATGACGCAGATGCACGAGCGCTACTCGTACGCGGCCGTCGTGATCGTGCTGGTCCTCTTCTTCGAGCGACGCATCAGGCTCGTCTGGGAGGTGCTCGGCTTCGTCGTGATGCTGAACTTCTTCAGCGCCATCCCGCCGAATGCGGCGACGGAGCGGACCATCCCGGGGCACGGCCCCGTGACGATCATCGGGTCACTGGTGCTGACGGGGTGCACGCTCTACCTCGTGCACATGGCCACGCGCCGAGAGCCGACGACGTCGCCCGCCGACCCGTGACCGCGCGGACGGGCCGCCGCGTCTTCGCGGTCCTCGCGCTCATCAGCTTCGTCGTCGTCATCGGGCTCGGTCTCGGCATGACGTTCTTCTCGGACGAGTGGGCATTCCTCGCGGACCGGTCGCTGACGGATCCAGCGTCGTGGTGGACGCCCCACAACGAGCACTGGGTGACACTCCCGGCGATCGCCTACCGGCTCATGGTGGAGACGATCGGGATCGGGTCGTACGTCCCGTATCTGGTCGTGGTGGAGCTGCTCCACCTGGTCGTGGCGGCACTCCTCTACCTCCTGCTCGAGCGATCCACGGGCCCCCTGGTGGCCGTGCTCGGCAGCGCCATCGTGCTGTTCTTCGGGTCCGGGTTCGAGAATCTCTATTGGGGCTTCCAGACCGGGTTCGTCGCGTCGGTCGGCCTCGGTCTGGCGGCGCTGCTCTTGACCGACCGCGACGCGAGCCTCGGACGGGCAGGTGTCGTCGCGGCGCTCCTGCTCGCCTCGCTGGCGTGCTCGGGGATCGGCATCGCGATGTCGGTGGCGGTCGGTCTGGAGTGGCTCATGACGCCACGCTGGCGACGGTTCGTCCTCCTGCTGGCCGATGCCGGCGGCCGCCTACGGGGTCTGGTTCCTGACGTCCGGCCGCACCGGGCTCGAGACGTTCCGCGACCCGATCACGGCGGCGGCCCTGCTCGACGTGCCGGCGTCGGTGCTGGACGGCCTGAGCAACGCGGTCGGCAGCGTGCTGGGCCTGCCCGGGGTCAAGGAGATCGCGCTGGCGGCGACGGTCGCGGCCGGGGCCTGGTGGTCGTGGCGACGACGACGGTTCCCGGTCCGGGCCGTCGCCATCGTGGCGGCCATCGCCCTGCAGTACGCGCTGACGGGTCTGGTCCGGGCGCAGCTCTTCGAGGGCATCATCGACTACACCCGCTACACGTACGCGTCGGGGATCCTGGCCCTCGTCGCGCTGGGGGACGTCCTCGGGCCGGTCGAGCTGCCGCGCGCCGGCACGCGGCGGCTGATGGCGATGTCGGCGCTCGCCGCATGGGTGGCGATCGCGCTGACCGTTAACATCGGGCTGCTGGTGCTGGGCCGGGAGATCTTCCTCGACCGGGCCGACATGACCCGCGCCCTCGTGACCGTGGCGATCGACCCGGATCGTCCGGACGGTGTCGACCTCGACCGGTCGCTCGTCCTCGTGCCGTCGCCGAACCGGCTCGACCAGATCGTGGCGGCCTACGGGGATCCGCGCTCAGACGTACTCGCGCCGTGGGCGGTCCGGCCCATCCCACCCGACATCCTTGCCGAGGCCCGCCGCCGACTCATCGAGGGCGCGCCCATCCCCGGCATCAGCGACTGACGGCCAGGGCAGCCGCGCTCGCCAGCGCGGCGCTCGCTCGTCGAGGACGACGATGATCGCGAGCGCGATCACGACGAGCGGCGTCATCAGCACCATCGGCAGCGCGAACAGGGCGGCCACGACCGGGCGCCCGACGAGCGCCGGCAGGGCCATCGCCACGTAGTAGAACTGGGTCGCCGGGAAGAGGGCCGGGACCACGAACCACTCGGCGCCCTTCCGGCGCAGCACCCACAGCGCCGCCACGACGAACGGGATCAGGACGGGCAGGCGCCACGCGCTGCCGTTCCAGGCCGTCTGCAGATGACCGCTGATCGCCTGACCCTGCTGCAGGTACTCCTGCCAGGGCACGATCGGCAGCGTCACCAGGAGGAGGACGGCCGAGGCGACGATGGCCCGCGGCCGGAAGACCAGCGCGAGTCCCGTGTAGAGCTTGAGCGCGACCCCGGCGGCGGCCGCGAACGAGCCCCCGACGAGCAGGAGCGCAAGCGCGATCGACTGGGGGTTGCCGTTCCACATGGCGTGCAGCGCGGGCGGGAACAGCATCCACCAGAGCGGCAAGCCGAGGCGCCGGATCGTCCACGCCGTCGCGGCGATACCGAGCCCCATCCAGAGCGCCGCGGAGAGGCCCGACGGCAGCAGGCTGGTCGGCGCGTAGAAGAGCAGCGTGTGCGGTCCGGCGAGGTACGGGATCCCGCCGACGGTGACGGCATACGGGTCGCCGCCCGCCAGCCAGGCATCGGTGGCGCGCTGGTAATGGAACGCATCGATCGCGAGCGCGTCCGGCTTGGCGATCCACAGCAGGTCGATCGCGATGAACCAGGCCGGCAGCCCGATCCGCCCGAGCGCGAGGCGAAGGCGATCGATCATCGCGTGGCGCGACGGGCGGACCCGAACCAGCGGCCGACGAACGCCTCGCGGTACCAGTGCAGGTAGTGGGGCAGCCACTTGCGCAGCTTGAAGTTGCTCTCGCCGGCGGTCCGGTCACGCCACGTCGTCGGGACCTCGGCGACGCCCCGGCCCCCGAGCGACGCCTTGACGGTCAGCTCGAGCGCGAGCTCGAAGCCGGCGGTGCTCTCGATGGTCACCGCGTCGAGGAAGCGGCGGGCGTAGAGCTTGAAGTTGTTGGTCGGGTCGTGGGTCGGGACACGGGCGAACCAGTGGAGCGTCAGCCCGGCGGTCCGGCTCATCAGCCGCTTGAGGAACGGCCCACCGACCTGTCGGCCGCCGCGCATGTAGCGCGAGGCCGCGACGACGTCGGCGCCGCCACGCGCGAGATCGACCATCGAGTCGACGATGTGCGGCTCGTCCGAGCCGTCGGCCATCGTGATCAGCACGTACGGCGAGCGCGAGGCGGCGATGCCGGCCTTCATCGCGTTGAGCACGCCCCGGCCGAGGTCGTTGCGCAGGCCACGGACCGCCGGGTGCGCGGTCGCCAGCGCTCGATGACCGGGACCGTCGGGTCCTCGTCGAAGTCGTAGACGACCAGGATCTCGTGGCTCGTGCGGATGTCCCGCGCGAGCGCCTCGACCGCGGGCACGATCGCCTCGCCCTCCTTGTAGACGGGCATGACGATCGACAGCTCGGGGCCGGTCACGCCCGTGCCTCGCAGACGAGGAGCGTCTGCCGGCCGAGGGCCCACCACGCCGGACGGAAGCGCAGGTAGGCCCGCACGAGCCGCGCGCCGGTCGGCAGCCGGCCCTTGGTCGAGTACGGGATGAAGCGGGTGATCAGGTCGACCGTGTGCAGGTTCGCCAGCTCGGCCGCCTCGAGCAGGCTCCGCTCGGTGAGCGCCACCTTGTGATCGATGAAGTCCCAGTAGCGCGGCCCGACGAGGCGGATGTTCGGCTGCAGGACGATCGCGCGACCGCCCGGCCGGAGCAGCTGGCGCACGACCCGGAGCTGCTCGATGACCGCCTCGCTCGAGTCCAGGTGTTCGAGGTAGTTGCTCATGAACACCGTCCCGAAGTAGCCGTTCGGGAGGTGGTCGGCCAGATCGAGCCCGGACGCCTGCACGAACCGGATGTCCTCGGGCAGCGCTGGGCGCATGTCGCGGATGTCGGTCGCCCAGCGGTCGGGGGCATCGATCCAGCGGATGAAATGGCCGCGGTCGCAGGCGAGGTCGAGGATCGGTGCGTCGTGGTCGATGTAGCGGTCGAGGAAGCCGACGATCTCGCGCCAGACCGCGTCCTTCGCGCTGACCTCGCGCTCGTCGAACCGGGCGCCGTACAGCTCCGGCAGGAGCCGGCTCACAGCCGGCCGGCCTCCACCTCGTCACGGATCCACGGGATGACCTCGTCGAGCATGGTGTCGAGGGTCGTCGTGGCCTCGAAGCCGAGCAGCTCGCGGGCCTTGCGGACGTCCGGCACGCGCCGCTGCACGTCGTGCTCGAACGGCGTGTCGGACACGTACCGGAACTCGCGATCGGGGCCGTGGATCTTGTGCCAGATGGCCGACGCAAGCTCGAGCACGGTGGTCGACGCGGCCGTCGAGAGGTTGACGTCCTCGTTGACGAGCCGGTCGGACTCCATCGCCAGCCGGATGCCGTGGGCGAGGTCGCCGCCGTACGTGTAGTGGCGCACCTGCGAGCCGTCGCCGAGGATGTGCAGCGGGTCCTGGCCCTTGAGCACCTTGAGCACGAGGTCGGGCACGACGTGCGACAGGGCGAGCTTCACGTTGCCGGACATGATGTCGGTGTCGCGCAGCGCGCGGCGCTCGCCGATGCCGACGCAGTTGAACGGTCGGACGATCGTGTACGGCAGCTCGTACTGCTCCCACGCGCCCTTGGCGAAGTACTCCGCCGCCAGCTTCTGGAAGCCGTAGGTCGAGATCGGCGGGGGCGAGGTGAGCTCCGCCCCCTCGGGCGTCGGGAACACGGTCGCCGACTCGTAGACCATCGATGACGACACGACGACGATGCGCCCGAGGTGCCCGTCGCGATGGGCCGCGATGGCCGCGTCGAACGTCGACGCGAGGATGCGCTCGTTCTCGGCGATGAGGTCGTAGGCGAACTCGTGGAAATAGCTGATCCCGCCGATCATCGCGGCGGAGGCGACGACCTGGTCGACGTCGGCGGCCAGCTCGCGCATGAGCGCGGTGTCCTTGGCGTCGCCCTCGACGAAGCGGTAGCACGGATGGTCGTCGTACGACTTCGTGAGGCGACCGTACTTCGAGAAATCGTCGAGGCCGACGACCTCGTGGCCGGCCTCGAGCAGCTCCGGGACGAGGTAGCCGTTGATGAACCCGGCGGCGCCGGTGACGAGGACGCGCATCAGAGCCGGATCCCGCCGCCGAGCACGCCCCAGACGTCGATGACGTCCTTGCCGCCGACGTCGAGACCGCGATACGCGCGATGCGGGGCGCCCAGCACGATGACGTCGCTCTTCTCGAGGACGCATTCCAGCGTGACCAGGCGGTCGTCCTCGACATACGGGTCGGTGGACAGCACCTCGCGCGCCGGCCCACGACAGCAGCTTGCGCAGCTTGTACGAGAGCGATGCGCGGGTGTCGTCCGACTCGGCCTTGAACGCCATGCCGAGGATCCCGACGGTCGTGCCCTTGAGGCCGCCGTAGCGGCGCTCCATCGCGGCGACGATGTACGCGGGCAGCCCCTCGTTGACCTGCATCGCGGCCTGGCCCATCGGGAAGTGGTCCGTGGTGAACGCCGCGAGCTGCATCGCGTCCTTGAACAGGCACGGACCGGCGGCGAACCCGGGGCCCGGCAGGTCGGCGGCGCGGGGATAGTCCTCGCGGATCGCCCGCAGCACGTTGGTGTAGTCGACGCCGGCCTGGTCGGCGATCATGAAGAACTGGTTCGCGACCGCGAACTTCATGTACCGCCACGTGTTGGTGAAGAGCTTCGCCAGCTCGGCTTCCTTGGTCGAGGTCCGGACGGTCTTTTCGACCAGGTGTCGGAACAGCGCGGTCGCCCGGTCCGCCGCCCGGTCGTCGTCGGCGCCGATGATCTGGGGCAGGCTGTGCAGCTCCTCGAGCGCGTGCCCTTCGGCGATGCGCTCGGGGCAGAACGCCACGTCGACCTCGCAGCCGGCCTCCTCGAGGTGCTGCCGGACATAGGCGGTGGTCCCCGGATAGACCGTGCTCCGCATCACGACGAGCGCGCCCTTGCGCAGGTGCGGCGCGACCTGGTCCACGACCCGCTCGAAGACCGTCATCGACGGGCCGAGGAACTCGTCCACCGGCGTGCCGACGACGACGATCAGCGTCTCGGTGCGCTCGATCATCTCGCCCGAGGTCCCCAGCTCGAGGCGTCCCGTCGCGAGCACCGACCGCAGCAGCTCGTCGGCGCCGGTCTCGAGGAACGGCATCTCGCCGGACGCGATCTTGTCGAGCGTCGCCTGGTTCGTGTCGTACACGCCGACGCGCAGGCCGGCGTCGGCAAGCGTCAGGCTGAGTGGCAGCCCGACATGGCCGCCGCCACCGAGGACGACGACGTCGAGCTCCATGGGTTCGTGGGTCATGCGGACGAGTCTAGTCGTCCGGTGCGCGGCGTCACCGCACCGATGGTCCTAGTCGCGGGTGAGGATGAGGCCGTCCGGACCCTCGTAGTGCGTCTCCCAACCGGCCGCGCTCAAGCGGTCCGCGAGCGCACGCTGGGACGGCATCGTGACGACGAAGCGGACGTCCGAGGCGTCGAGCCACTCGGCCCAACCGTCGCCCGCGGCATCGACCGCGTCGATCTGGCGCCAGACGCCGGGCGGGAAGAACTCGACGCGCGAATCGATGGCCACGAGGGCCCCAGGCACGGCGTACTCGATCCACGAGCCCCAGCGCTGCGGGTTGAAGATCCGGTCGCCCGCGGTGACCGCCGATCGCAGCGCCTCGGTGATGCCCGGCGGGGCATCCGCCAGCACGCCCGCAGGCACCCCGGTCCGTGGCTCGATCGGGCGCCACACGGGCAGCAACGCGATCCCGGCGACGACGATGACCGCGGCCACCAGTGCGTTCGCGCGGCGGATCGTGGTCGACTCGGACCGCGCCGTCACCGCCCGTGGCTCGAGCAGGCCGACCACGGCGACCATCGCCGCCAGCGGCCACCAGGCGACGCCGCGCTCCGCGTAGGCGCCGATGACGAAGAAGACGGCCAGCCACGCTAGCGTCGGCCACGGGGTCGGGCGTCCCCGTCGGGCGAGCAGCGCGACCACCGCTCCGGCCGATGCGAAGAACAGGATCCCCGGCACCGTGCGGAGCGACGTCGGCTGCCACTCCGTGACGCGGGCGCTGACCTCGGCGTTCGACGACAGCCCGATCGCGTACAGCCAGACCGTCGGTCCGAAGGGGGTGAGGCAGGCCGCGAGGGCGCTCACCAGCGCCACGGCCAGCGTCGTGTTCGCCCGCGCGGATCGATCGTGGAGGTCGGCGAGCCACGCCAGCCCGAGACTGACCGGCCCGAGGAAGAAGCTGCCGTGGACGTTCGCCCAGATCGCGACGAGCAGCGGCGCCGTCCACAGCAGTCGAGGCATCGTCCGCCGCCGGTCGATGATGACCAGGAGCACGGCGAAGAAGGCCATGCCCAGCAGCTGTGGCCGGAGCGCCATCGCCGGTGCGGCCACGACGAAGGCCGCCAGCGTCAGCAGCGCGGCGGTCCGGGCGTCGAGGCCTCGATGCCGGGCGATGCTGAACAGCGAGCCGAAGACGACCCCGGTCAGGGCCGCCCGCAGCACGGCCAGGCCCGTCCACCCGCCGATCGCCTCGGTCGCGCGCAGGATCACCTGCGCGCCCCACTGCTGGTCGAACCATGGTTCCCCCGCCGCGGTGAAGGTCCACGTGTCGACCGTGGGGATCGACCCGCTCGCGGCCATCTCGGCGCCGGCGCGCAGGTGGTACGTCAGGTCGACCGTCGACATCGGCGCGAGGAGCGCGGCCAGCATCGGCAGTGAGATCGCGAGGAACGTCCAGAGCGCGCCGAGGGACATCGCGGGAATGCTATGCGCCGCGGTGCCAGCCGGCACCGGGTCGATGGTCCCGGTCCCGCGCCGCTCGTCAGACGGCGGCCGCCACCTCGGGCAGCTCCGACGGCCGCACCGTGCGTGCGCCCGTCTCGTAGATCGCCTGGACGGCATCGACCATCAGGTCGATGCAGAAGCGGTCGTGGACCATGTCGTGACCGCGTCGACCCAGCGTGTCGGCCAGCGGGTGGTCGCGCAGCAGGCGGACGATCGCCGCGGCCAGCGCATCCGGGTCGTGGGGCGGGACGAGCAGCCCGTTGACGCCGTCGGTGATCATCTCGGGGATCCCGCCGACGTTCGACGCGACGACCGGGCGGGACAGCGCAAGCGCCTCGAGGATCGACAGGCCCTGCGCCTCGCGGTACGAGGGCAGCACGGCCACGTCGAGCGCGGCCGTGACCGACGGCACGTCGTCGCGCCGCCCGGTGAAGACCACGCGATGGGCGATCCGGAGCTGGCGCGCGAGCCCCTCGAGCGCCTCCCGCCGCGACCCTTCGCCGACGATGAGCAGGTAGACGTCGGGCACGGCGCGGAGGACTGCCGGCCAGGCCTCGAGCAGGGTCGGGTGGCCCTTCTCCGGCTCGAGTCGGGCGACGACGCCGACGATCTGCGAACCCGGCTCGAGCCCGTACTCCTCGGGCAGCGTGCAGCACGGCTCGGTGTGGTCGTAGGACGACAGGTCGACGCCGTTGTAGATGAGGCGGATGGGGGCGGTCGTCCGCCCTTCGCGCTCGAGCTTGTCCTCGATCATCTTCGAGACCGCGATGAGCTGATCCATCTGTGGGGTGAGCAGGCGCAGCATCTCGCGGTCCTCGTCGGACCGGACGCGGCTGGAGTGGACGGTCGACACGATGTACGGGCGCCGGTGCCCGATCTCGCCCAGGGCGATGGCCGCGCGGGTGCCGACCAGCTCCGCGCGGTACATGTGGTTGTGGATGACGTCCGGCCGTACATCGACCAGGTGCGCCGCCAGCGCGCCGACGGCGATGGCGTCGTCGGGTTCGTCGATGACCAGCACGTCGAACCCGGCCCGCTGCAGCTTGCGGACGGCGCTGCCGTGCGACAGCGCCACGATCGAGACGTCGAACCGGCTCCGGTCCATCCGGCTCACCAGTCCGTGCAGGTGCTCCTGGGCGCCGCCGTTCGTGCCGGTCGCGAGGACCTCGACGACCCGGATGCGGTCGGCCAGCGGTGCGGGCCGCACGACCGTCTCGAGGCAGGGATCGAGGCGGCTGTGGTGACCGTTGCCCATCAGACGGCCCGCCGAAGGAGCAGGCGCTGGATCGGCTCGTCCACCGCGCCCCACTCGTACTTGTACGACTCGTTGCCGCGCAGGAAGTCGAGCCGCCGGAGCCCGTGGTCGAGGGCGCGTTGGACGTAGGCGTAGGTCAGCAGCACGCCCGGCGACAGGTCGCGCGCGTCCGGATCGATGCCGGCGTTGTAGAAGAGCAGGCCCTCATCGGTCTCGAAATGGACACCGGTCGCGACCTGCCGATCGCCCACGAACAGCTTCGTCAGCCCGAGCGGTCCGCCGGTGCCGAACAGCTCGAACAGCCGGCGGAACATGACGCGGCTCTGCTCGCCGCCGGCGGTCGGCGGGAACAGCCCGTCCGCGCCCCAGCGTCGCTGGTGGAGGTCGATGAACTCCTCGAGGTCGGCCAGCGGGTCGGTCGAATCGACCATCCGGACCGGCCCGCTCGCCTCGGCCCGCCGGACCTTGCGGCGGATCTCGTGGCGCTGCTTCTTGCCGAGCGTGGCGAGATATCCGTCCATGTCCACGCCCTCGGGGAAGGTGACGACCGGGCAGACGTCCTCGCGGTCGACGTTGAGTGTCCAGCCGTTGGCGACCTCGCGCGTACCGAACGCGCCTGCCAGCGCGAGGCCGGTCGGGTCGGCGCAGCGGAGCCGGCGCAGGTCGACGACGTCCCAGTCGCCGCTGTCGGCGCTGGCCACGTAGTCGGCGACGGCCTCGGCGACCGCGGGCAGGTCGGCCGGGTCGGCCAGGACCGTCGCGTAGTCGGCGTGGTACGAGGCGGCGAAGAGGATGGCCGTGGCGGTCGGCGACACGGGCGTCAGGCGCAGCCCCGCCCCGGGACGGATCGTCGTCTGGGTCTCGGCGTCGGTCGGCTCGACCTCGTGGCGGTGCATGAGCGGCACGATCGCGACCGGTTCAGGGTCGGTCGTCGCATCACCGCGGCAGACGACGAGGATCTCCTCGTGGGCGTTCGGGCCGTAGCCGTCCCACCACGCTCGGTGGAAGGCCCACGCGGAGAACGGCGTCGCCCATGGGCTGAGACCGGCGAGCCGGTCCCACGTCGAGCGGGGGATGGCGTCGAACGGGCGCTGCTCGGCACGGAGCGGGAGCGCGTCGACGGTCGTGCGTCGGGGAAGGGCCTCGACAGGCCCGGGACACGCGGGCTCGACGTCGAGTGTGGGGACGGACATCGGCGCGAGGATAGCACCGGCTGCCGGAAGTGGTTGTGGGCGCAACTGGCCGCGGTCGCGCCCGTCGCGTCAGCCGATCCCGAGCCAGCGACGGAGCAGGAAGTACTCGGGTCGGGGGCGGTCGTCGGTGATCAGGTGGCCGTCGCCGACGTAGGCGCGGGCAGCGTCGTCGGTGAGCCAGGTCTGGCGATCGATGACGTCGAGCCAGCCGCTTACGGTGTCGGCCGGCGAGTCGTACGCGGACGAGATGTCCTCGAGGACGCCAGGCCGCCCGAGGACCTCGGTGGCGACCTCCGGATCGAGGACGATGGGCTCGTCCGAGCCGAGCATGTAGAACCCGTACCCGCCGGCGCCGCGGACCAGAAGGACCTCGTCGAACACCGCGGTGAACGTCCGGATGTGCTCCTTGAGCTCCGTCTCGGGGGCGCCGAACGGCACCCACTGCATCATCACCCCGCCCGGCGTCAGGTGGTCACGGCCGGCCTCGTAGTACTCGCGCGACGAGATGACGGACGCGCCCGAGCTCTCGATCGGCGGCGGCGGGTCGGTGACGATGACGTCGAAGGCCTCGGTCGCGAGCTCGAGGTGGTTGCGGCCGTCGGCGACGACCAGCCGGCCGTCGGGATCGGCGAGGACCTGGTCGGCATCGGCGTAGTACCAGCCGAACATCTCCGGCACGGACGGGACGAGCTCGACGACATCGGTCTGCATCCCGGCGATCAACGCCGAGCGGAACGCGGTCCCCATGCCGAACGCGACGACCAGCGCGCGATCCGAGTCGGGCCGCGCGATGAGGGGCAGGATCGGCATGAGCTTGGCGTCCACGGTCAGCAGCGTCATCGATGTCCCGGCCACCCACAGCTCCGGCGTGGACGACTTCTGGCCCGCCTGCACCGACGCGATCTCGTCCTCGTCCGACGCGAAGATCGTGCCGCCGAGCGACGTGATCAGGGCGACGTTCGGCTGGTTGATCGCGCCCGGGCGCGCCGCCACGACGCCGATCGCCACGGCGACCGCGACCCCGGCCGCTGCGAGCAGGCGACGCGGCGGACGGGCCAGCACGGCCAGCACGACCCCCAGCGTCGCGTTGGCCAGGGCCAGCACCACGATGATGGCCGGCGAACCGATCGTCGGCATCAGGACGAACGGGATCACGAGGCTGCCGACGATCGCCCCGACCGTGTTGGAGGCAAGCAGCGCACCGGACTCGGATCCGGCCTCGCCGAGCTCGTCGCGCAGGAGCGCGGAGGCGGTCGGGAACGCCAGGCCCAGGATCGTCGCGACCGGCAGGACCACGGCGATGGCCGAGACGACGAGCGCCTGGACGGAGCCCAGTGGGTCGCCCGGGTCGAGCGGCCTGGGCGACCCGATGATCAGCACGAGGCCGAGCACGGCCAGGACCGCCACCGCCAACTGGGAGATCGCGAGGACCCGGATCGGGCTGCCGAGGCGGCCGCGCAGGCCCGTGAACAGCAGCGCTCCGATGGCGAGGCCCGTGAGGAACAGGGCCAGCACGGCCGTGAACACGTACGTGTACCCGCCGGTCCCCGAGGTCAGGAGACGCGTCCAGGTCACCTGGTAGCCGAGCGACGTCAGGCCCGACAGGAACGCGATGGCCAGGGCGAGGGCGATCGAGCGCCGTTGGAGCGTGCCCGGCACAGAGACCGCGGCCGGCCGGCTGCCCGCTTCGGTATCGGCGTGGCGTGCGAGCGAGATGGCGATGATGCCCGCGATCCCCGAACAGGCGGCCCCGAACAGGAGCGCCCCGGACAGCCCGAGCAGCTCGACGAGCACGAGGCCGGCGACGAGCGTCCCGACGACGGCGCCGATCGTGTTGGCCGCGTATAGGCGGCCGAACGCCTCGCTCAGGGCCCGCGTCCGGGCGATGTGTCGCACGAGCGCCGGGAACGTGGCGCCCATCATGACCGTGGCCGGCGCGAGCGCGAGGACGGCCAGGGTCAGGCGGGTCAGGACGAGGAACGGCGTCCCCTCGATGGCCGGATAGGCGGCGCGATACACCTCGTGGATGAGGCGAAACGACAGCGGCGTGATCAGGACGACCACGACCAGGAGCAGCTCGAGCACGCCGTACATCCGCAGCGGCGAGCGCACCCGGTCGGCGATCCGACCGCCGACGGCCGCACCGATGGCCATGCCACCGAAGAACCCGGTGAGGATGGCCGACACGGCCTGGGTCGTGTTCCCGAAGACGAGCACGAGCTGCCGCGACCACACGATCTCGTAGATGAGGCCAGCGGCGCCGGACAGGATGAAGATGCCGAAGACGGCAGCCGTTCGACGCATCGGCGCAGTCTCGCATGCCGCTTCGCCCCCCGTCGGTTCACCTACCATCGCCCGGAGATGTGGGCGCGGCTCGGGCGAGTGCTGGTCGATGACGGGCCGATGGGCCGATCCCTGGCGTTCGTCCTGCTCGTCGGGGCGTGGGTCGCGACGTGGCGTCCCCAGGTCGACCCCGACGCCTGGTGGCACATCGCCACGGGCGACGTCATCGCGACCAGCGGGGCGATCCCGGCGACCGAGCCGTTCAGCTGGCTCTCCGCAGGCGACCGGTTCGTCGCCCACAGCTGGCTGTGGGACGTCGTCATCGGCCGGGCGTTCGACGCGGCCGGCGCGACCGGGACGAGCCTGCTCATCCTGCCGGTCACGGCGCTGATCGTCGCGCTCCTGTGGGCGCTCATCGCGACCGCGGCGCCGGCCATCCCGCCGCTCGGACGGAGCGCGCTGGTCATCCTCGCCGTGGTCGCGTCACTGCCGCTGTGGGCACCGCGCAGCCAGACGCTCGATGTCCTGTTCGTCCTCGCGACGATGCTGGTCGCGACCCGCTACCTGCGGCTGGGCGAGCGTCGCGGACTCGTTGTCATCCCGGTGATCGCGATCCTGTGGGCGAACCTCCATGGCAGCGCGATCCTCGCCCTGTTCGTCACGCTGGCCATCGCGATCGTCGCCGCCCCGGTCGGTGCCCGAATGGGCGCCTGGCCGCGGCGCTCCGTCGGGCCGTTCGTCGTCGTCGGCCTGCTGTCGGCCGCGGCGGCGTCGGTGAACCCGTACGGACCGATGCTCTTCGCCTATCCCTTCGACCGCGCGGTCGCGAGCGCATTCACCCGCGAGATCGTCGAGTGGCGAAGCCCCGACTTCGGTGCGCCCGAGCTGCTCGTCGCCCGCCTCGTCCTCGCCGGCGCGCTCGTGCTCGTCGCGTGGCCCCGCCGCAAGGGCGACCCGTTCCTGTCACTCGCGGCGGCCGCCTGGACGTTCGCCGCGCTGGGCTCGGTCCGGTTCCTGCCGATCGCGATCGCGACGCTCGTCGTGGCGCTCGCGGCGGCCGTCGGGCCGGCGGTCGCCGGATGGCTGGCGAGGGACCGTGGCGACGATCCCTCGCGCGCCGTCCGGGGCCGCAATCCCGCCCCCTTCCTCGTCGTCGCGGCCGTGGTCTCGATCGGCGTGTGCCTCGTGGGCTGGACGTTCATCGCGCCGCCGAGCCAGGCCGCGGCCATCGGGCACCGGATGCCGGTGGCGGCGGTCGATGCCCTCGAGCGCGCCACCTGCGACGGCCGGCTGCTGCCGGCCTACGACTGGGCCGGCTACGCCATCCATGCGACCGGCCGCGAGGTCGGCGCGTACGGCAACTCCGCCGAGGGGCCCGTCACGGAGCAGGCGGCCGTCGAGGCGGTCACGACCGACCCGCGGCCGTGGCTCGACCAGCACGGCGTCGAGGTCGCGATGATGCCCGCCGGTGGACCGCTGTCGCACTGGCTCGACGAGGCCGAGGAGTGGCGCCCGGCGTACCGCGACCCGCAGGCCACGATCCACGTGCGCGCGACAAGCGCGGACTGTCAGCTCGAGGTGGCGGGCTTCCGTCCCATCATCTCGAGGAACCAGCGCGCGACCGGCGTATCGCCGCGTCGGGTCGAGCACATCCAGGCCACGATCGGGAGGAACAGGAACGGGTAGTTCCCGAGGGACCGCGTGATGTCGGCGCTCGAGTTGAGCGTGATCGTGAAGAACTGCGGCCAGTACGCCAGAACGGCAGGCTGAGCAGGCCGAGCACCGCGGCGGCGATCCACCACCGTCGCGACAGCACGCCGACGGCCCCGAAGAGCGCCAATGACGGCTTGATCGAGACCAGGACGCCCGGCCACGACCAGCGGACCGCGCCGGCGACGAACGCGGCGATCCACATGTCGGTGTTGCCGAACAGGATCTGCGCCGGTCCCTTCGGTAGCGCAAGGAGCAAAAGCAGGACGGGCCACGACCAGATCGCCGGCCGGCACCACCAGACGATGTAGGCGAGGATGCCGAGCGGCACGACGTACCACAGGATGTCCGGCAGGTACAGGAACGGGACGAACAGGTAGAGCGCATGGGGCGGGTAGAGGTTGTGGACCTGCGTCTCGACGACGTACGGGCCGGCCAGCTGCTCGGGGATGTAGAGCACGCCGGTCGTCAGCCAGCGCTCGGCGACAAAGCGGTAGTACTGCAGGTCGGTCCCGATCGCGCCCTGGTCGCCGATGATGCGCGCCAGCCCCAGCGTCTCCCAGGCGAGGAACAGGCCGATCAGCAGGCACAGCCCGAGCGACACGACGCGGACGAGACGATCCCGGCTCACAGGTTGTACGCCCAGTACACGCCGATGCCCATGACGGCGATGCCGATCGCGATCAGCGCCTTCCAGCCGGTCCCGATCCCGCGCCGGTAGGCGGCGGCGAGACCGCACAGCGCCAGCACGAACGGCACCGAGTCGAGGAAGTAGCGGTAGCCGTACTGCAGCCAGCCGCCGCCGTAGTACAGGAGCGTCGGGACCAGGACCGCGCCGGCGGCCGCGGCCAGCCACCACGTGGTCGAGCGTCGCCAGTCGGCCCGGACGGCGAACAGGAGCCCCGGGCTCGTGATCAGGACGGACATGCCGAGGCCATCGGGCTTGAGGAACGGCCAGCCGGCGACCGGACGCGGCAGGTGGAGCAGGAAGTAGTCGATGTTCATCGGGACGTGGGCCAGCGAGAACAGGCCGAGCTCCCGCTGGCGCTCGAGCCACTCGGGCAGCGTGGCCAGCGCGTAGCCGGATTCGAGAGCATTGCCGAAGCGCGCCTGGTTGTAGCCGAAGAAGAGCAGGATGGCGGGCGCGACGCCAAGGCCCAGCGCGATCCAGCGACCCCACGGGAGGCCCGGACGCTCGTCCTCCGCCGGGAGCAGCAGCAACGCGTAGAACGGGATCGCGAACGCGAGCGGTGCCCGCGTCAGGAAGGCTGCCCCGGCGAGCAGGCCGATCAGCCAGGCCCGCCGCTGTCCGAACAGCTCGATCAGGCAGGCGAACGTCAGGATCGTCGCGATGAGGTGGCCCGTGTGCCACACGCCGCCGCGGGTGGTGATCCACAGGATCTGCGTCGAGAAGCCGAACAGGGCCGTCAGCCAGGCGCGATCGGTCAGGCGCTCGACGCCGACACGGCCGAGCATCCACCAGCAGGTCGCCACGCCGACCCCGGCCAGGATGGCGTTCACCCCGGACTCGACCTGGTCCGCGGTGACCGGCCCGGTCAGGGCGACCAGGGGCATCAGGGCGATCGCCGGGAACGGGGCGAACGGGACGTAGAAGCGTCCGTCGATCGGGATCACGTCGTGCGGGCCGAGCTGCACCGTGAGCCACGTCCGGCCGTGGAGGAAGGCGTCGGCAAGGTAGAAGAAGTCGCCGCGGCCTGCGTCGAAGAGCCGGTTCGCGAGCCAGTACAGGATCGCCGCGACCCCGGCGAGGGCGAGCCCGACCACGGTGGCTCGATCCAGGCGGGCCGTCACCTCGCCCACGCCTCGCCGAAGTTGAGGCGAGGATCCTTCGCGGCACGGCCGACCTGGAGCGTCGCGATCAGCGTGACCCAGAACACGACCGGGTACACGACCGGTGGCGTCACGCCGATGAGCGGCCACGCCGTCACCAGCGGGATCACTACAGCCCACCACCGGCCGGCCGACAGCAGGTACGCGACCGGGAGGAGCAGCAGCACCGCGTAGTGGTCCCACAGGATCGGCGAGACCAGCTGGCTCGCCACCACGGCGACCATGTACGACGCCTCGTCCGTCGCCCAGCGGACCGCCGCGACGACCGCGACCAGCGCGGCGACCGTGCTGACCAGCTGGATCGCGGCACCGACCTCCGCCGGCAGGCCCGCCTGGAAGGCGATCGCGCCGGGCGTGAAGTTGTGCTCGGTCGTGATCGGGTCGCTCACGGTCCGGAGGAGCACCAGGAAGTCGCTCCACGCGCCGAACCCGGCCATCGCGGTCGCGGCCACGGCCAGAACGACCAGCACTGCCGCCCCCACGACCACCGCCCGGAACCGACCGGTCAGCAGTGCCCACACGAGGATGAGTCCCGGCTGGATCTTGATCGCCGCCCCGAGGGCGCTGGTGACGCCGAGGCCCACCGGACGGTCCATCCACTTCCAGCCCATCGCGAGGAGGCCGAACAGGATCGGCCCGACCTGCCCGAGCTTGACCGCGTAGACGACCGGGAACGACCAGCCGGCGAGCAGGAGGATCCACCAGCGAACGGTCCTCGAGGCGGGCAGCATCGCGACCCCGACCAGGAACACCGCGACCGACAGCGCGATCCAGGTCCACGTCGCGGTCGACGCCGACAGGAGTCCGAACGGGATGAGGAGCGGCGCGAACGTCGGCGGGTAGTAGAACAGCCCGAACCCGCCCGTCTCGGTGTACGACATGTCGTAGAGCGGCAGGCCGTCCAGCAGCCGCTCGGCGGCCTGGTGGTAGGCAAGGAAGTCGAACCCGAGCGTGTCGCCCGCGGCGGCCAGCGTCGCGGCGAGCCCGAGCACGAACGAGAGGATCGCGACGATCGGCAGCGCGGTCCGCGCCAGCCGCGCGGCCATCGCGCGGTCCATCACACCCGTTCGGTGGCGCTGCGGCGACTACCTCGGTGCATGAGCGGGATCCGGAACAGGTCCCAGGCGACGCGCAGCGCGAGGCTCGGTCGCGCGCGCATCCGGGACCCGCGCTTGTCGAACCAGCGGATCGGCACGATCGCCATCCGGTACCCGCGACGGCGGGCGAGGTAGATGACCTCGACATCGAACACGATGCTCGTGATGCGCTGGCGCCCGAACAGGTCCTGGGCGGCCTCGCGGCTGAACCCCTTGAAGCCGCACTGCGTGTCCTGGACCGGACCGACCACCCATACCGAGGCGAGCAGGTGGAACGCCTTGCCGAGCAACCGGCGATAGCCCGGCTGGGTGGCGCGCATGTCGGACCCGTCGGGCTGGATGCGCGAGCCGAGGGCGACCTCGTGGTCGGCCAGCGCCGCGACGAGGACCGGGATCTGGTCGGGCGGCGTCGCCATGTCGGCGTCGGTGAAGATCACGAGCTCGCCGTCCGCCGCGAGCATGCCCGCCCGGACCGCGGCGCCCTTCCCGCCGTGGGGCACGCGCAGCACCCGCAGCGAGACGCCCGGCACGGCCCCGGCGACCTCCCGTCGGGCCTCGACGCGGGCGGCGGTGTCGTCGGTGCTGCCGTCATCGACGACGAGGACGTCGATGTCGGACGGCAGGGCGGCCGCGCCGAGGGCTCCGTCCCGGGCGCGGTCCTCACGCCGGGCCAGATAGCCGAACAGCTCGTCGAGCGCCGAGTCGATCCGTCCCGCCTCGTTGTAGGCGGGCAGGACGAGCGTGAGGCTGCGGGTCATGGCACCCAGTACCCGCCGAACGAGAGGATGGCGATCACCGTGAACAGGGCGACCGAGATCATCGGCCAGGTCCGGCGGGCGAACAGCGAGCGCCGGTTCGCGAGGATCCACACGAGCGGGAAGGCGGTCATCGTGATGCGGCCGACCGCCTCGAGCGTGCCGCTCGCCATCTCGGCCCCGACGAACAGGAGCGGGATGAGCGCGTACTCGATGGGCATCCGATCGACCCGGACGAACACCAGCAGGAAGACCGTGCCGAGCAGGGTCAGCAGGAGGGCGCCCTGGTAGGGCGAGAAGTCGGAGCCGATCGTCTTGCCCGGCGCGGCCCCGCCGATGCCCTCGCGGCCCCACGCCTGCTGCGCATCGAGGAAGGCGGTCGTGCTGCCCGTCACCATCGCGATGTAGCCGAAGAAGGCGGCCGCAGCCAGCGGCCCGAGGAGCAACCACAGGAGCGACGGCGTCGGGCGCCAGCCGTCCTGGCGGAGCATGAGGATGCCGAGCGGGAGGACGAGCAGGACGCCCTGGATCCGGCATAGCACGGCCAGGGCGAGGAAGATGCCCACCCAAGCCCGGTGGCGTCGCTCGGCCGCGAGGAACGCCGCCAGCATCAGCAGCAGGAACAGGCTCTCGGTGTACGCCATCGCGAACGCCGAGGCGAACGGGTAGATGACCAGCAGGCCGGCCGCGAGGCTGGCACGGCGCCGACCGAGGTACGGGGTGCCGAGTCGTACGAGCAGGCCGAGCGCCAGCAGGAACGCGACGTTCGACACGAGGATCGCGACGACCCCGGCGTACGCCGGGAACGGGAACGACAGGATCGACACGATGGCCGGGAACAGCGGCGGGAAGGCCACGTTGGAGTACGCGCCGGCGACCGGATCGGCCTGGTAGCCGTTGGCTACGATGCCGAGGTAGTACCAGCCGTCCCAGCTGGTCAGGCTGCGCAGGATCGGGCCGTCGGCGCCGGGCGTCAGCGCCGGGTTGCGCGGGATCAGGTACTCGGCGACGAGGGCGGCGATGAGGATGACGAACCGCGACGCGACGAAGATCGTCACGAGTCCGGCATCGATCCGGAAGTTCTCGGCGAGGTCGCGGATCCCCGTGCGCCAGCCCCTCGAGGCAGGCACGGAACCGGCGGCGGTCAGGGTCGGGCTGGACATCGCGACGAGTCTACGCGGTGCGCTGCTGGTGCCCGGATGCACCGATGGTCATGCCCGACCACGACTACTCGGGGAGGAATCGAGGCGGATACGGATATTGGCTGTACACGCCATCCAGGCCCGGCCAGACGATGCCCCAATCGGGCCCATTGCCGTCGATGGCGACCCGGCAAGCAACAGGCCCGCCGATGCACGAGCTGGCGGACATCCATCCGACCTCCGATCTTGGCGGAATGCGGAGATCGACGAGGACTGCGACGGCCAACAATGACAACATCACGGCACGACCGTACCCACGCCGGCCGCCAAGCACCACCACCGCCAGGCAAATGCTCGCGGTGACCACGTAGCGCAAGCCTGTACCGGCCTCGAGGTACTCCAGTCGACTTCCCTGCGGGCTAACCACCGCGAGGACGATCGTGGCAGCCCATAGATACACCCACGGCCACGCCGTGCCCGCAACGAGCCGACTGAGGATGGCGACCATCAGGATGCCCATACCCAACACGAGCAGCCATTCACGTTGAAGGACCGCGGTGAGGTACATGCCAACGCCAGGCTCGACGACGCCGTGAGAGACCAGAAAGGAGAACCGATCGGCCAGGGTCATGTCAGTACCGACTGGGAGCCGCCCGCTCGTGATCAGGACGGCGACCTGGACCACGGCGGCCACGACGACGGCGACAGATCGTGGATCACGCCGATCACGCGTGATGGCGACCGGCACGAGGAGAATCTGAGAACGGACCCGACAACCCCGCGATGAACATCGCGCCTGCCTCGACGGCAGCGTACGTTCTGGAGGCGAGCTTGGGGGCAAGCAGTCCCACCAGCATGGCGATGGCAAACTGGAACTGGACGGTCGACAGCACGCCGATGCTCTCACCGGCGGCTGGGACGACGATCATGAAGCCGGCGAGGACCCAGCGGTGCTTGAGGTTCGTGCCTCGAATGCCCACGTAGGTGGCCGCGGCCACGACGACAACCATCGCGGCCAAGGCGAGCGCAGCCGGCGCCCACTCGACCGGCGCGGCGCGGCCCGTCCACGCCAGGATGCGATGCAGCACCAGTAGATAGCCGTTGTACGGCCGGGTGATCTGTGACAACACGTCTTCGAAGTAGGTGCCAACGTAGAGCACCTGCCCGTCTTCAGCGACGAAGCCCGGGTGCAGCAAGACATCCGGTCGACGAAAAACGAGCGTCGCGAGCGCGATGATCGGGAAGACCCAGGGCCACACCCGGGCATGCCGGGTCAGGGTGGCTGCCGGTTCCCATCGCCTGGTGCTCTGGGCCCCCTCGCTCTCGTGCCCGTCCGAGCCCGTCACCTGCCGGAGACGCGGAGCCACGCGGGCAACGCGGTCAGCCGTATCGCAGGATGCGCGCCGCTCGAACCCACCGGGCGACCAACGGGCGTCTCGGGCGCGGGATCGGCCGCTCGATCAGCAGCGGGACAAGATCGTCCAGAGTCGCCGCATCCGATGTCGCAAGGGCTTCGATCGTGAACGGCTCCTCTGTGCGATCGTTGGATCGCGTCAGACCCATCGACACATGTTCGAACCCTGCCATGCCCAGGATATGCCCGAACTCGCGAATCGACCATTCCCGCACGTGATGGCGATTTCGCGGCGGACCATCGGACCGGACCCCGTGCCAGAGCTCGCGCTCTGGCGTGGAGATCAGCACCGCCGAGGCACGGTCGAGCGTGCCCAGCAGCTTGGCCAGCAGCAGCTCTGGCGTCCGAAGGTGCTCGATGACGTCCGAGCAGACGACGACCGCGCCGCCCAATTCGTCATCGGATATCGGCAGCGGGGCGTCCGTGTCCAGGTCGTGATGGCGCCACGATCCGAATGGAAAACGCGCCGAGCTTCGCTCGACGTTCGCACCGTAGTCGACGCCGATGATCTCGAAGGCCGGATGGAGCTCGGCCAGCTTCGTCCCATCACCAGCCCCGACATCGACGATCCGTCCGGCTCCGAGGCGTCCGGCGATCCGTCCGGCATCCTCGTACACGTCGGGCTGCCAGATGACGTCACCGAGGTCGTCGTCGAAGTACTCCGGGATCTCGCGTGCGGCATACCCGCTCCGTATCGAATAGCGGTCGACCATCGAGCCTCCGTCCAGTTCAGGCATCAGTCGATCGGCGCCGGCGGCGACCGGCCGAGGCGAGCCACGCGGGAAGCGTACCTTCGAAAGCGAGCCCGACGACCATGACGAGACCGAGCCCCAGCCGCACGACTAACAGGAGACCATCCGTCGAGGTCGCAAGCAGTACGACGATGACGGTCAGGCCGATCAGCGCGACGACACGGATCCACTCGAACGGGATCGACAACCGCTGACGACCGAGCCGGATGGCGAACGCCGCCGTGACGAGTTGGCCGAGCGCGATCGCGGCCGCCGTGCCCGGCGCGCCGAACGACGCAGCGACGAGGATGTTCGCGACCACAGCTACGGCGACGCCGGCCATGATCGCGATTCCCATGTCCGCGGTCCGACGTTCGATCGCACTCGGCAACGAGCCGATCGTGAACAGCCCAACCCCGATCACCGAAACGAGGAAGAGGCCCACGGTCGGGGCCGCGGCGAGATATTGATCGCCACCGATCACGACGAGCAGCTCCGGTGTCACGACGCCGAGCGCTCCGACACACGCCACCAACGCGACGATGATCTGCCGCCCTTCGGTCGCCAACCTCACGCTCGCGTCTTCCGACCGGCCCAGTCGATAGGCATGCGGATGCCACGCCAGCTGTGCCGCTGCCACGACGAGCATCGCGACGGATCCGATCCGGGTCGCCACCGAGAGGTAGGCCACTTGGGTCGCGCCCGCCGCGTCGAGCAGGAAGGCACGGTGGAAGAAGTCAGCGCCCCAGGTCGCGGCGATCGCCGGCGCGAGCGGCAGGGCAAGCACGAGGATCGCCTTTGCGGCCACGCTCGTGGGTCGCGCCACGATGGAATCCCACACGGCGACCACACCGATGAGAGCGACCGCGGACCAACTCACCGCCAGCGCGAGCATCACCGATGTCGCATCGGCACGCCAGACAATCAGGAGCGCGACCGCCAACACCGCGTTGACGATGAGCGCACCGCCCTCGAGCGCTGCATACGCGGCGGGCCTCCCGCTCGCACGCAGGACGCCCAGCGTGACGAAGTGGACGATTCCCGCGAATAGGGCCACACCGACGAGTGTCACTGCGAGCGCGAGCGCCGTTGATCCGAACAGGAACGAGCTGATCGCGTTGGATCCGGCTATCAAGCCCATGGTCGGCACCACGGCAACGAGGACGGCCATCGAACCCCAGGTCGCGAACAGCTGCCGCCGCTCGCGGTCGCCGGATTGATCGAAGTACAGGCGTACGGCCGCAACGTCCGTGCCTAGCATGACGATCAACAGACCGGAACTGACGAGCGCATTGAGGACATCGAGCTGTCCGAACTGCGAAGGGGCGAGCAGCCGAGCGAAGATCGGTAAGACTAGAAGGCCGATGCCCTTGCCGGCGAGTGTCCCGAGTCCGAACAGGATCGAATCGCGGCTGAGGCTCCGACCCAATGCCTGTGGGGCATCGAGCTCGAGGAGCGTCGCCGCGGGCGCGGGCATGGGCTCGGCCGCCGTCAGAGCCGACTCTCGGTCCAGGTGCATCGGGAGCCATCATGGTGGTCGCGGAGCGCGTCGGCACCGTCCGGATGTACCAGTCCCATCAGGACCCCCTCGGACTCCACAGACGCGTGCCGAGGTTGTTCAATGATGCGGTGACACGAGTCGACGTCATCGTCCCGTTGCGTGACGCCGCCGCGCTCCTGCCAGCATGCCTCGAGGCGATCCGCGTCCAGACGCTGCCACCGGGTGCGATTCACCTGGTCGTCGGACCGTCAGGCGACTCGACGTTGGAGGTGGCTCGCGGCGCGGGTGCGAACGACCATCGGATCGTCGTCGGCGAGAACCCGGTCGGCGACAGAGGCTCGGCGATCAACGTCGCCCTCGATGCACTCGATCCCGACACGGATGTCGTCGCCATGGTCGACGCGCAAAGCCGTCTGGCGCCGGACTATCTCGAGCGAAGCGTCGCGATCCTCGAGCGCACCGGTTCTGCCGTGGTGGGCGGGCCGATGCGGCCAGTCGGCAGTGGCACCGTGGGCAAGGCGATCGCAGCGGCGCTTTCGTCGCCCGTCGGCGTCGGTGATTCGAGCTTCCACTTCGCAGGCGAGGCGCGCGACGTCGAGTCCGTCTACCTGGGCGTCTACCGCCGGTCGATACTCGATGCCGTCGGGCGATACGACCCGACCCTGCTGCGGACCGAGGACGATGATATGAACGCGCGGATCCGGTCCGCCGGTGGGCGCATCCATCTCGATCCGACGATCAACTCGACGTACCTCGGTCGCCAGTCGTTCGGAGCCCTCTTCCATCAGTACCTCGGCTACGGACATTGGAAGGTCGCGTTGGCGGCCAAGCGCCCGGACGCCATCCGCCTGCGCCATCTCGTCCCCGCGATCTTCGTACTCGGGCTCGTGGCCGCCGCGCTCGTGTCCGTCTTCCTGTGGAGGCCGGCTCTGCCGCTTGTCGTGATCGTCTATTTCGTCGTGCTGACGCTCGTCGGGCTGGCCACCGCCCACGTGCCGCTGCCAGCGCGATTCCTGTTTCCGTTCGCGGTCGCGGCGATGCACCTGGGCTATGGCGTCGGCAGCTGGCAGGCCATCCTCCAGGGCCGGTGGAAGGCATGACCGAACAGGATCGGATCCGCGAGCGCTATCGAGCGTACGAGACCGGCGGTCGCGAGCGACTGTGGGACCCGACCAATCTAGGGTTCGCCCGCCTGAGCCGCGACCGGGACCGGACCCTTCTGGATCTCACGCTGCGGAGCCTGCCGCCGGCCGGCGGCCGCCTGCTCGACATCGGATCTGGCGATGGGCGCCACATCGCGGCCGTGCTGCGATCCCGACCGGACATCAACGCGGTCGGCATCGACCTCCTCGAGGACCGGGTCTCGGAGGCGCGGGGGCTGGCCCCCGATGCAACCTTCGACGTCGGTTCCGCAGACGCGCTGCCGCTGGACTCCGCCTCCGTCGACGTGGTGTCGGCGATCACGCTCTTCAGCTCGATCTCGGATCCAGACGATGGAGAACGCGGCCGCCCGCGAGATCATCCGCGTGATGCGGCCGGGCGGGTGGCTGGTCTGGTTCGACCTGCGCTACGACAACCCGTGGAACGCGGGGGTCCACGGGCTGTCCAAGGGTCGGCTGGCTCAGCTGTTCCTCGGGTGGGAGATCGAGCTCCGGTCGAGCACGGTCATCCCGCCGATCGCCCGGCGGCTCGGTCGTGCGACGCCGGTGATGTATCCGGTGCTGCACGCGATCCCGCCGCTGCGCTCGCACCTCATCGGGCGGCTCCGTTGCCCTACCTGATCCAGCGAGCCATCGGCCTGCTTGGCCTGATCGTGCTCGGACCGCTGATCCTCGGGCTCGCGCTGGCCGTGCGCTTGACGTCACCGGGCCCAGCCTTCCACCGAGCGACGCGAGTCCGACCGGGTGGCACGTTCACGCTCTACAAGCTGCGATCGATGACGGCGTCAGCGCTGACGTCGGGCCCGGGCGTGACGGCCAGTGGCGATCCTCGGGTCACGCGGCTGGGCCGGAAGCTGCGACGGACCAAGCTCGATGAGCTGCCGCAGCTCTGGAATGTCGTGAAGGGCGACATGGCGCTGGTCGGTCCCCGGCCCGAGGACCCGCGATATGTCGACCTGTCGAACCCGCTGCACGCGCAGGTCTTCGGGGCCCGACCGGGCATCACGGGTCCGACGGCGCTCGCCTACCGGGACGAGGAGGCCCGCCTTGGGCAAGCGGCGCGTGCACGCGCTGTCCAGGCGGGTCGCGCGCAGCCCACCGCCGCCGATATCGATGCCGCCTACCGACTGGACGTCCTTCCCGGCAAGCTGGCGAGCGACAGTGACTATCTCGTCGAGCGATCGGCCGGCGGGGACCTCCGGATCATCCTTGCGACGCTGGGGCTGGCGTCAGCCGCTCCGGACGCTGCAGCCCAGCGGGATCGGTGATCCGTCGTCGGAGCCGCAGCGGCGGTCGGTCGGGCCAGCCGAGCCACGCGATGAACGGGAGGAGGAGGAGCGGGATGCTGCGCAGGCTGTAGTCGAGCGGCAGTCGCGTGTTGCGGATGACCGTGAGGTAGTCGAGCCACATCGGCAGCGTCACCGCAGCGAACGCGGCCATCGCGAGAGCGGCCAGCCAGAACGAGCGACGATTGCCGCCGACGAGGGCGAAGACCACCAGCGACGGCTTGAGCGTCAGGGCGATGGCAGGCCAGCCCCAACGCAAGCCTGCGGCGACCCCGGCCGCCATCCACATGTCGGTGTTGCCCCACAGGAAGGCGGTATGGGCACGCGGCCAGGCGAGCAGGAACAGTATGGCGGCAACGGTCCACGGGCCGGGGCGCCAGCCGACGATCACGTGCGCCAACACGCCGACCGGTACCACCCACCAGACGATCGGGGGCAGGACAGCCGCACCGACGAACAAGGGCAGGGCCGACGGCGGGTAGAGGTTGTCGCCCATGTTGATGAAGTCGTGGGGATCGAACTGGTACGGCAGGTAGTACGGCACGCCTGCCAGCCAGCGCGCGCCGATGTCGGAATAGAAGTCGTAGTCGTCGCCGATGTTCCCGGCGAACCCGATCGTCGTGACGGACACGAACGCGACCACGGCCAATAGGGAACCCGCGGCCACCACCGCCCCTCGAGCGAGGATCGCCATCGCAGCATCCCGCGTGCTAGAACGGGAACCGGCCTGGATCTCCGCGTGCACGACGTACCCCCCAGCACCCCGGACCTCCTCCGAGTCATCGGAACTGTACCTGAGCGGTGTCGCGACGAGCACACCATGACCATCGGGCAGGTGCTCGCGCGCACCGGCCGCCCGTAGACTGGCCGCCATGCCGCGCCCTCGGCGGCGTTCGGGGCCGTCATCTCTTCGTCGTCGATCTCGTCGTCATCGCGCTCGCGATCGTCGGCGCGATGGTCCTGCGCTTCGATTCGCTCCGGTTCGCCGAGGAAGCCCTGATCTACTTCCCGGCGGCGCTGTTCCCGCTCGTCGTCCGGCCGCCGATCAACGTCCTCGGCGGTCTCTACGCGCGGGCGTGGGCGTACGCGAGCGTCGGTGAGCTGGCCCGGATCGCGGTGGTCGTGGCCATCGGCTCGGTGGTCGGCATGCTCGTCTTCTACGGCGTCCTCGTTCCGCTCGGCGTTCCGGGCACGACCACGCCGGTCGGCACGTTCCCGCGTTCGTTCTTCGTCCTCGAGGGCCTCCTGACCCTGGCCGGCATGGGCGGCGCGCGCTTCCTCATCCGCGCCTCGAGCGAGTGGAAGGGCTGGCGCCCGGGCGATCCGGACCGGCGCCGTTCACGGGACGGCGCCGGTGGCGACGGGCACGTGCCGACGCTCGTCTACGGTGCCGGCGACGTCGGGGCCACCGTCATCAGGACGATCGCGACCGCGCAGGGACGGGCTGGGCATGCGCGTCGTCGGCCTGCTCGACGACGACCCACGCAAGCGCAACCAGATCCTCCGCGGCCAGAAGGTGCTCGGCTCGCTCGACGAGCTGGCGGACATCGCCCGCGTGACCGGCGCGCACCGGCTGTTGATCGCGATCCCGTCGGCCTCGGGCGACACCGTCCGCAAGGCGGTGCTCGACGCGACCGCGCTCGGTCTCGAGACACGGACCGTGCCGTCGCTCGACGAGCTCGTCTCGGGACGGATGGGCGCGACCGCGATCCGCGAGGTGCAGGTCGAGGACCTCCTCCGCCGGGATACGGTCTCCATCGACGAGTCCGGCCTCCGGGAGCTCATCCGCGGCGAGACCGTGCTGGTGACCGGTGCCGGCGGATCGATCGGGTCCGAGCTCGCCCGCCAGGTCTTCGACATGGACCCGGCGACCCTCGTCCTGCTCGATCGCGCGGAGGGACCGCTGTACGACATCGAGCGCGAGCTGACGCTGCTCGGTGAGCGCGACTCCGGCTCGCGTCCCGCGACGGCGCCTCCCGGGCGAAGCTCGTGACGAGGCTGGCGAACGTGGCGTCGATCGAGACGATGCGTCGGGTCGTCGACGACGACCGCCCCGTGATGGTCCTCCACGCGGCGGCCTACAAGCACGTCCCGATGATGGAGGACCACCCGGCCGACGCCGTGTACACCAACGTCGGTGGGACGCTCGCCGCCCTGCGGGCGTCGCTCGATGGCGGCGTCGAGCGGTTCGTCCAGGTCTCCACCGACAAGGCCGTCGAGCCCTCCTCGGTCATGGGCGCCACCAAGCGACTCGCCGAGATCGCCGTCGGGGCGGCCGCCCGCCGGTCGGGTCGACGCTACGTGTCGGTCCGGTTCGGCAACGTCCTGGGCTCGTCGGGCAGCGTCGTGCCGCTCTTCCAGCGGCAGCTCCGCGAGGGCGTCCCGCTGACGATCACCGACCCCGAGATGACGCGCTACTTCATGACGATCCCCGAGGCCTCCCGGCTGATCCTGCAGGCGTCGCTGTTCGGCGATCCGGGCGACCTGTTCGTCCTCGACATGGGCGAGCCGGTCCGCATCGTCGACCTGGCGCGCGACCTTGCTCGGCTGGCCGGCCGCGACCCCGACTCGGTCCCGTTCCGGTACATCGGGCTGCGGCCCGGCGAGAAGCTCCACGAGGCGCTGTTCTACGACACCGAGGGCATCGAGCCGACCGCGCATCCCAAGGTCCTCCGCGTGCGCCGCGGATCGCGATCCGAGCTGGAGCCGGAGGAGATCTTCACGGCGCTCGACGAGCTGGTCGCGATCGGTGCGCGGGGCGACCACGCCGCGAGCCGAGCGGCGCTGACGGCGACGCTGGCGCGGCTCGATCCGGCCCCGGCGCGGGTCACCGCGTGAGCGACGAGCGCATCCCCTTCCATCGGCCGTCGATCGGCGAGGCGGAACGGGCGGCGGCCATCGAGGTCCTCGACTCCGGCTGGCTCACCACCGGCGCGCGGACCGCCGCGTTCGAGGAGGCGTTCGCCGGCTACGTCGGGAGCACGCATGCCGTCGCCGTCGAACAGCGCGACCGCTGCGCTGCACCTCGCCCTCGAGGGTCTCGGCGTCGACGAGGGCGACGAGGTGATCGTCCCCACCTACACGTTCGCTGCCTCGGCCGAGGTCGTGCAGTACCTGCGCGCGCGGCCGGTGCTGGTGGACGTCGACCTCGCCACCGCGAACGTCTCGCCGGCGGCGGTGGCGGCCGCCTCGACCGATCGGACGCGGGCCATCGAGGTCGTCCACATCGCCGGGCTTCCGGCCGACCTGCGCGGCGTGCTCGACGTCGCGGGCGACATCCCGGTCGTGGAGGACACGGCCCACGCCTTCCCGTCACCGATCGCGGCGTTCGACGGGCGGTTCGCTGGGACGATCGGGCGGGCCGGGGCGTTCAGCTTCTACGCGACCAAGACCATCACGACCGGCGAGGGCGGGATGCTGGTGACGGACGACGCGGCCCTGGCCGACCGTGCGCGGACGATGCGGCTGCACGGCATCGGTCGCGACGCGTGGAAGCGGTACACGGCGGCCGGCTCCTGGTACTACGAGATCGAGGCGGCCGGGTTCAAGGACAACCTGACCGACCTGGCCGCGGCCATCGGGCTGGTCCAGCTGGAGCGGGCGGCCGAGCTCCGGGCCGCGCGCGTGGCGATCGCCCGGCGCTATCTCGATGGCCTCGCGGGCCGGCGGCGGACGGGCGCCTCGTCCTGCCGGCCGGCGGCGACGACCCGGCCCACGCGTGGCACCTGTTCGTGATCCGGCTCGGTCCCGACGCGCGGACGAGCGAGGCCGAGGACACCGACCTGCCCGGCGTCGCGGCGCTGCCACCCGCCCTTCGACCGCTCGCGTCACGGCGAGCCCGCGCGATCGACGCGCTCGGCGCGGCCGGGATCGGCGTCAGCGTGCACTTCATCCCGCTCCATCTCCACCCGCTCTACCAGCGGATGGGCTATCGGGCGGGGCAGTTCCCCGACGCGGAGGCGGCCTACGCCGGCGCGATCAGCCTGCCGATCTGGCCCGGGATGACCGACGGCCAGGTCGACCGGGTGATCGATGCGGTGACGCGCGCAGTCGACCCGACCTAGGGCTTCGGCCGGAAGACCGGCTCGATCGTGATGAACCCGTCGACGTATGGGCGCTTGGGACCGTTCCGGCCGGACGACGCCTGCGGCCAGCGCGGCAGGCGCATCGAGTAGTCGGCGTCGACGCGGCCGTCCAGGACGAGCTCCATGGGCGGGATCGGCAGCGTTGAAGGAGAGGGGCACGGCCACCGCACGGACGGCATCGAGCAGCGGCTGCGACCCGGCCTCGAAGCCGAGCATCCACAAGACGTTCTGGAGGCCGGTCGATCCCGGCGCCTCCCGCAGCAGCGCTCGCGCGGCGTCGACGTCGAGGGGCGCTCCCGACGCCGTGGCATCGAGGAGGTCGATCGCCCGCCGCTCCGGACCGTCGGGCAGTGCCTGCCGGAGCGCGGTGGCGTCGTCGAGCCCGGCGAGCAGCGCGACCGCAGCCGCGGTGGCCGGGTCCGTCGAGCCGATCGCCTCGATCGCGGTCGTCCGTGCCGCCGACCACGTCGCGTCGTCGAAGAGCGTGGGCGGTCGGTCGGAGTAGACGAGCGGCGGGACCTGGACCATCGCCGCCGCCAGGTCGCGCGCGGCGGCAGCCGGGTCCGTCGGGAATCGCTGGGCGGCGAGGTTCACGGCCGCGGTCGGGTCGTACGGACCGGCCGCATCGGCCCGCGCCCAGAGCGGCGCCGGGTCGTCCGCGAGCGCCGCGCGCTGGACCGTCGTGAAGGTGAACGGCTCGTCGCGGTCCATCGCCTCGAGCGCGCTGGCCGCGGCCGCATCGTCGCCCAGCCCGCGGCTCGCGATCGCCACGCCGAGTCGATATGCCGGCAGCGGGTGGAGCGCGACCGCGGCATCGAACTCGGGAAGGGCGCCACCCGGATCGCCGCGATCCAGCGCGGCGTTGCCGACCGCGGCCCGCACCATCGCGACGTCGATCGGGACGAGGACCAGCGCGCCGATGAGGATGCCAATGGCCGCAGTCGCGACGGCCAGCCGCCCGGGCCGGCTGAGTCGCGGGCTCGGCGTCGGGCGGCGCGGCGAGCTCGAGCCGGGCGACGAGATGGAGCACCAGCAGGACGATCGCCGGCAGGTGGAACTGGGTGTCGACCACGGAGTGGACGAGCGCGGCGGCGAGGCTCGCGAGCGCGACCGCCGCGAGGATCCGGGCATCCCCATCGCGTCCGCCGGTGACCGCTCGCCAGCCGACCCGCGCCACGGTCACGACGATCCAGCCGGCGACGAGCAGCCCGATGACGCCCGACTCGGCGAGGACCTGCAGGATGCTGTTGTGGCTCGTGGCGAGGACCGCGAGGTTGTCGTCCGAGATCGGCGTGAAGGCGCGCAGGCTCGGCCACGCACCCGGCCCGACACCGACGATCGGCGAGCTCGTGAACATCGACCAGGCCGCCGTCCACAGCTCGATGCGGCCGGCGTCGCCGCTGAGCATCCTCGACACGAACGTCGGCACGAGCAGCACCACCCCGATCGCGAGGCCCGCGGCAAGGATGAGACGCGTGCGCGGCGTGCCGAGCCTCGCGAGCGAGAGCCCGCTCGTGCGCCAGACCAGCGCCGCGAGGATCACCGCGCCGGCCGCCGCCCCCAGCCAGGCGCCACGCGACCCGGTCACGAGGAGCGCGAACGCCCCGAGCGCGCCAAGACCGGCGCTGAACGCCGTCGACCGCCAGCGGGTCCACGACAGCCACACGGCGATCGGGACCAGCAGCTCGAGGTACAGCGCGACGGCGTTCACGGTCCCGACCGTCAGACCCACGTCGCCGGGGCGGAGCGGCGGGATCGACGGGCCGGCGACCGACCACCACGACAGCCATTGGGTGAACGCCTGGACGAGGTACGCGATCACGAACACGGTCGTCGACACGACGATCAGCCAGTCCATGCGCGGTCGGAGCATCGGATCGGCCAGCACCGCCCGGACGAGGTAGTAGGCGGGCGCGCAGATGAGCAGGAGCGCGAGCGCCTCGATGCTGGCGACTCGGTCGCTGGCTGGTCACGGTCGTCACCGCGACCGTCGCGACCCAGGCCACGCCCGGCCAGAGGAATGGCGTCCGCAGGTCGATCCGGCCGCGCAGCGCGAGGACCAGGAAGACCGCCATCGACCCGACGACGATGAGCTGGTTGAGGATGCGCGACTGCGGCGAGGCGAGGAAGTTGGACGCCCCGCTGAAGAACGTCAGGTCGATGAAGACGAGCGCGACGACGATCCAGGCGATGGTGTCGCGCGGTCTCACCCGGTCATCGTAGTCGGCGGGTCGCGGTCGGCGGCCGCCGGTCAGCCGCGGTCGAAGGGGCGTTCGGACTCGGCGCGGAAGCGGCGGACCGCGACCTCATGGCGGAGCAGCCACAGCGTGGCGTATGCGACGCCGAGGGCCGTGAACGTGATCGCCGCGGTGGTGAAGCCGTCTGCCATGAGTGCAGTGTCGGCGCCCGACGCGTCCGTCTCGACCACCCAGAAGGACCATCCGGCGGCAGGCGACGGTCCGATACGCGATGGGCGCGCGCTGGCGGTGGCTATCCTCAGCGCACGCCCATGACTATCGGGTGGACGACGACGGAGGGCCCGACCGCTGAAACTTCGCCTCCCAGCACGACGTGGAGGACCCATGCATCAGCACGAGCACGCCGCCCATGGCATCGACCTCGAGGCCGGTTCCGCGGCCTGGTCGGAATGGGTCAAGGACTACTACCGCGACGTCGAGACCTACGACTGGGTCGACGTCGCCGACAACCTCCGCGGCCTCGAGGCGTTCTTCCACCGGAACCGTGCCCGCGTCGTCCGCAACCTGATCACCAAGTACGCGACGCCGGACGCGCCGATCCTCGACGCCGGCTGCGGGACGGGCCTGAACCTGCGCCACCTGCCGGCGGGATCCGTCGGCGTCGACATCAATCCGCGCAACGTCGACCTGCTGCGCCACCGCCTGCCCGACCACGTCATCGTCGAGGGCGACGTCGAGCAGCTGCCGTTCGCGGACGCGAGCTTCGGGACCGTGCTGTGCACGGAGGTCATCGAGCACATCCCCGATCCCACCGCGGCGCTGGCCGAGTTCCGACGCGTCCTGCGGCCCGGCGGCGTGCTCGTCGGCTCCGTGCCCGCACGGTCGATGATCTGGAAGCTGCGCTTCCTCTCGAGTACCTGTCCGCACAGCGAACCGTTCCACAACGAGTACCTCCCCCACGAGGTCCGGGAGATGCTCGCGGGCTGGGACCTCCAGAAGCTGGGCTACTCGCTGCTGCACTTCAACGTGCTGTTCGTCGCTCGCCGGGTAGGCTGACCGGGCGGGGACCTATGGTCCCGCGACTAGGTCGTTCGTACCGGTCGGAGGGGCCAGGACCCGGTGCTACGCTGCACCGGCCGTGCGTATCCCCATCGTCCTATACGGCCTTGCCCTGGTCGTCCGACTGGTGCTCATCTGGCACTTCCCGGACCCGGCATACCCTGATTCCTTCTACTACGTCGACGTCGCGCGGTCCCTCAGCGATGGCCAGGGATTCTGGATCGACCTGATCTGGATCTTCCCGGAAGTGGGCGGCGGCATCCCGGCGGATCCCACCCTCCCGATCCCGTCCAACGCGCACTGGATGCCGCTGGCGTCGATCGTCCAGGTCCCGTTCATGGCCATCCTCGGCCCGACCGCCTGGGCGTCAGCGCTGCCGTTCGCGCTGATCGGCGCCCTCGCCGCCCCGACGACCTGGTTCATGGCGCGCGACGCCGGGGCGCGGGACCGCGTCGCGCTCAGCGCGGGGATCCTCGTCGCGGTTCCGGTCCTGTCGGTCGTGTACATGGTCCAGCCGGACAACTTCTCCCTGTACCAGCCGCTCGTGCTGGGGGCCCTGTGGATGGGTGCGCGCGGCCTCAAGGGGTCACCGCGCTCGTTCGCGCTGGCCGGGCTGCTGGCCGGCCTCGCGACACTCTCCCGCAACGACGGCCTGCTGGTGCTGGGAGCGCTCGGTCTGGCATTCCTGTGGGACCGCTGGCGTCGCAAGGCGATCCCGTGGGTGGCGGCCGCCGCCTGCGTCGGACTCTTCGTGCTGGTCATGGCCCCGTGGTGGATGCGGCAGCTGGCGGTGTTCGGCTCGATCTCGCCGTCGACCGCGTCCGGAAAGGTGTTCTTCATCCGCGACATCGGCGAGTGGAACAGCATCCTGACCCCGGCGACCCTCGATCACCTGCTTGGCATGGGGATCGGACCGTTCGTGCTCAGCCGGCTCGGCGGGCTGGTCGCCGCCGTCATGATCTTCACGACCCTGGTCGCGGGCTTCGTCCTCGTGCCGTTCATGGTCGTCGGGGGCTGGGCGCGCCGTCGCTCGCTGGACTTCGGCCCGTTCTTCCTGTACGCCGCGGCACTGCTGGCGTTCTCGGCCGCCGTCAGCGCCATCCACGTGCCGGGCGGCACGTTCATCCACTCGGCCGTGGCGCTGGCGCCGCACGCCTATGTCCTCGCCTTCGAGGGCATCGCCATCGCGGTCGCGTGGATCGCCGCGCGACGCAGGACCTGGGACGCCGAGACGGCGACCGCGGCGTTCAGCAGCGCAGCGGTCGTCTTCGCCGTCGCTGCCGGCGCCATCGGGTCCCTCTTCGTCCACGATGTCTGGGAGGGGAGCCGCGCCAAGTTCCAGCAGGTGGCGAGCGCCCTCGCCACGGCGAGTGCCGCGTCGACCGACCGCGTGATGTCGATCGACGCTGCGGGGACGAAGTACTGGACCGGCCGCGGCGGTGTCGTCCTCGTCAACGATCCGCCGGAGACGATCCATGACGTCGCCCAGGCGTACGACGTGGACTGGCTGGTCCTGGACCGTGACGACAGCGTCGAGTCGATGGCGCCGGTGCTCGACGGAGGACCCAGACCGACGTGGCTCGGCGCGCCGGTCATGGCCGACGGTCAGCCACCCGCGCTGGCGGTCTACCCCGTGATGACCGCCCAATGACCCGGCGCGAGGCGGTGCTGTCGGCCGGACTCGTCTTCGCGGTCGCCCTGGTGGTGCGCGCGTTCTTCGCCGCGCAGATCGTGTTCCCGAAACCCGAGGACACCGCGTACTACGTCGGCGTCGCCCGCAACCTGCTGGAGGGCCGCGGTCTCGTCTCCGACGCCCTGTGGAGCTTCCAGACGCCGCCGCTCGTGTTCCCGCGGCCCGCCTTCGAGGTGTGGCTGCCGCTCCCGACGTTCCTCGCGGCCATCCCCATGGCCCTCTTCGGCCAGTCGTTCGCCGCGGCCCAGGCGTCGAGCGTCCTGGTCGGCGCGCTCGTGCCGGTGCTGCTCTGGCAGCTGGCCCGGGACGTGTCGGCCGAGCGGCGGTTCGACCCGGCTCGCACGCGCTGGGTGGCGCTCGGGGCCGGGCTGACCGCGGCGGTCTACCTCCCGTTGGTCCTCAACTCGGCCCTGCCCGACTCGACGATGCTGTTCGCGGTCATCGTGCTCGCCGCGACGATGCTGATGACGCGCGTCGCCGCGGACCCGCGCGGAGCCCGCCCCACCGACTTGCGCCTCATCGCACTCGGGCTGCTGCTCGGCTTCGGCGCCCTGACCCGCAACGAGACGGTCTGGCTGGCACTGATCTGGGTCGTGGTCGCGTGGCGTGCCGGGGCGGACCTCGGCCAGCGTTTCCGGCTCATCGGCACCGTCGCGGTGACCGCGCTGATCGTCTTCGCACCGTGGGCGTATCGGAACGTGCGCGAGTTCGGCAGCCCGCTGCCCGGCCAGGCCGTGACCAACGCCCTGTACCTGAGCGGGTACGACATCTTCGCCTGGAACGATCCGCCGACCCTGGCACGCCACCTCGCGCTGGGTCCGTGGGGCCTCATCGAGCTCCGCCTCGTCGGGCTCGGCCACAACCTGCTCAACGTCCTGCTGTTGCTGGGGATGCCGGTGTCGCTGCTCGGCCTCGTCGCCCTGCCGTGGCAGGGTCGGGACCGCGCGGTCCGGCCGCTGCTCGCGATCAGCCTGATCATGTTCCTCGTCACGAGCCTGCTGTTCCCCGCTGCGACCCAGTGGGGCACGTTCCTCCACGCCGCCGGACCCGTCCACGCCCTGCTCGTGTTGTCGGCCGTCCTCGCGATCGACGCTGGCGCGCTGCGCCTTGGCCGGCGCATGCGCTGGGAGAAGTCAGTGGCGTGGGTCGGGATGGTCGGGGCGGTGGCCGCGTCGATCCTCTTCTCCGCGGCGCTGCTGCCTGGGTTCGGCAGCGGATCGCGCGCGACGGCCGCGACGTACGAGCAGCTCGGGGCACGCATGGCCGCGGCGGGCCATCCACTCGATGCGCCCGGCGTCCGCCTCATGAGCAACTTCCCGATCTGGGTCGCCGAGACACAGCGCGTCCCGACGCTTGCCCTGCCGGATGAGCCGCCGACGGATGTGCTCGATCTCGCCGCGTTCTTCCCCGGCACGCGCTATCTGATCCTGACGAGCCCGGAGGGCACGCATTGGCCGGCCGACCTCCAGAACGGGGCCAGCGGCGCGGAGTGCTTCCAACCCATCGACCTCGGTCCGTACACGGGCGACGGCGCCGATCCACTGGCCACGACCGAGGTCTACGAGATCGGTTGCCCCGGAGATGCACCATGACCGACGCCTATACTCCGAGACCGATGGAGGCCACGACCCTGGACCTCGACGCGCTCGACGCCGAGCGGGCCAGGATCGGGCGCGAGATCCACGACGGGCCGGCCCAGGCCCTGACCAACGCGATCTTCGAGGTCGACGACATCGAACGACTGGTCGAGCGTGACCCGGCCGGAGCCATGGACGGGATACGCCGCCTGCGCGCGCTGCTTCGACGCGAGCTCGTGACCGTTCGCGAGTTCATCTCCGAGCTTCGCCCACCGGCGGTCGACGCCACCGGCCTGGACGTCGCGATCGAGGATGCGGTCGAGTCCCTCCGGGCAGCCAAACAGCTGTCCGTCACGATCGACCTGCAGGCCCCGACCGACCGACTCGAGGACCGACAGCGGACGGTCGTCCTGCGCGTCGCGCAGGAGGCCCTGCAGAACGTGCGCAAGCACGCGGCCGCAGCCTCGGTCTGGGTCAGCACCCAGCTGACCCCTGATGGATGGACCCTGGAGATCCGCGACGACGGTCGCGGATTCGACACAGGCGCGGTGGCCGCGCACGGCCACCGGAACTTCGGCATGACGGTCATGCAGGAGCGAGCTGACCAGATCGGCGCCCGCTTCGACGTACGCTCGCGACAGGACGGCGGTACCGTGGTCCGACTCGCGATCCCGACGGGCGCCCTCATGGGAGCAAAGGAGAACGGATGACTGCGATGGAATATGGCGGACCCGAGCGGCGACGGGGTGGACCCGATCGTCGAACTCCGGGCGAGCTGACCCGGATCCTCATCGTCGACGACCATGCCCTCTTCCGGGTCGGGATCGCCAACATCCTCTCGCGCGAGCCAGACCTCGACGTCGTCGGCGAGGCCGAGGACTCGCGCAGCGCGATCGATCGCGCGCTCGAGACGTCGCCCGACATCATCCTCATGGACCTGTCGCTGCCGTCGCCGGGCGGGATCGAGACGACCCAGCGCATCAAGCGCGAGCTGCCCGCGACCGGGATCATCGTCCTCGCCGTCAACGAGGACGAGGATTCGCTGTTCGACGCCATCAAGGCCGGCGCTGCCGCATTCATCCTCAAGGACGTCGGACCCGACGACCTGGTCATGATCATCCGCCGGGTCGCGGAGGGCGAGTTCCTCATCAACGACAAGGTCTTCTCCAAGCCGGCCGTCGCGACGCGGGTGCTCAAGGAGTTCCGCGAGCTGGCCGTGTACGGCCAGGAGGCCGCCCCGATCTTCGCGCCGCTGTCGCCGCGCGAGGTCGAGATCCTCGACAACATCGCGCAGGGCATGACCAACAAGCAGGTCGCCTATGCCCTGACGATCAGCGAGCAGACCGTCAAGAACCACATGAGCTCGATCCTGCGCAAGCTGTCGGTCAACGACCGGACCCAAGCCGTGGTGTACGCGATGCGCCAGGGTTGGATCCGGATGCCCGAGGATTGATGGCGAACGACATCGCGACGCAGCCCGCAGCGATCGAGGCGTTCTCGACCCGACTCGCCGACGACCTCATCACGCTCGACAAGGAGCTGGGTGAGATCGACCTGCTCGTCACACAGGCGAGGGCCGAGGCGGCCCGGCATGAGGGGCGCCGTTCGACCGCGGCCGACAAGCTCGCGTCATTCCCAGGTGGGACCGACGTCAACGACCGGCTCGAGCAGGCGACCGCGCTCGTGACCCTGACCAAGCGGGCTGCCCTGATGGAGACGCAGGTCGATGTCCTCGAGGGCAAGCGTCGGGCACTCGCCCGGTATCGCGATGCCGTCGCGGGCTATCTCGACCAGCTGACCGGGGACGCGGCGGCGAGCGCTGCCGGCGCAGGGGGGACCGACGCTCCGATGGACCCCGCGGTCGCGCGTGTCATCAAGAGTTCGCAGGAGGACCTCCGGCGGGACATCGCCCGGGCGATGCACGACGGGCCGGCCCAGAGCCTGACGAACATCGTCCTGCAGGCACAGATCGTCGAGCGGCTCGTGGCGAGCGACCCGGCGTCGTCGGCCGGTGAGGTGCGCCAGCTCGTGGCCATGGTCCAGCAGACCCTCGATGCGACGAAGACCTTCATCTTCGACGTCCGGCCGATGGTCCTCGACGACCTCGGTCTCGTACCGACCCTCCGGCGGGCGACGCGCGAGCGGAGCAAGCGGACCGACGTGCCGGTCGAATTCGAATCGCTGGGACATGACCGCCGGCTGCCGATGGACCTCGAGAGCGGCCTGTTCCGCATGCTCGACGAGGCCCTCGCCGGGTACCTGACCGCAGGGCCCGACCAGGTGTCGATGCGGCTCGACTGGAGCGAGCGCCTGACGGCCGACGTGGTCGCGACGCGCGCGGTCGTGGAGCCCGTTCCGACCTCCGACATCGAGATCCCGACCGAGGAGGCCGGCAGGGACCTGCCACCGGCGCTGGCAGCGCTCGTCGAGGAGCGACGGGTGGCGAAGCGCAAGGCGTCCGAGGCGGCCGTCGAGGCTGCGGTCGTCGTCCTCCCGGCGGCGACGTGGCGTGAGATCCAGGACCATGCGGCGTCAGTCGGCGTCGAGGCCGAGCTGCAGGACGGAGGTGCGCGACTTCACCTGGCCGCCGACCTGCCGTCCGCCGAGGTACCTTCGGCCGCGGGCGCGGCGTCGTGAGCGGACGCGCCGGCCAGGGCCTCGTGGAGTACGGCCTGATCCTTGCGATCACGAGCGTGCTGACGGCGGTCTGGCTGGTCGTCTTCGGCGGGACCGTGTCAGACGCCCTGACGGCCATCGGGATCGCGATCGACCGGGCGACGGGCGGCTGACCGTACCGGTGCACCCGAGCGACCTTCGGTACCATCGTCTCAGTTCCGCCGCGCAGGTCGCCTCCATATATTGACGCAGCCCTCGACCGAGGGTGAGTACTCATCCAGGAGGCACCTAAATGGCGCTCTTCAACTCGTTCCTCGCTTCGCTTCGCAGCGACGAGGATGGCCAGGGTCTCGCGGAGTACGCGCTGATCCTCGCTCTCATCGCGATCATCGCGATCGTGGCCCTGATCTTCCTGGGCAACCAGGTCAGCGGCATCCTGAGCACCGTCGGCAGCTCGGTCTAACACCGACCTCTCGACAACGTCGGACCGCCGGTCGGCAACGACCGGCGGTCTTCGTTCGTCCGGGGCTCCCGTAGGTACATCAGGTCATTTGACAAATTCGATGGCCACCCGTACGTTGGCCGCCGCCTCCGCTCGCCGGGGAGCTTTCGAGGAAAGGAGGACCACCTAACATGACACAGCTTATTGCTCTTATCGACTCGTTCCGTCGCGACGAGGGCCAGGGTCTGGCCGAGTACGCGCTGATCCTGGCGCTCATCGCGATCATCGCGATCGTCGCGCTGATCTTCCTGGGCAACCAGGTCAGCGGGATCCTGAGCACCGTCGGCAGCTCGGTCTAGTCCGGGCCGCTTTCGTCGAGACCGCCGGCCCGAAGTGAGGCGCGGCGGTCTCTTCGTCTCTGGTGCACCGACGCCCGCATGTGACCCGAGGGGGCTATTGACATCGGGCGGCCGCTCCTAGACGGTGGTCACACCTTCATGAAAGGAGGTGAAACACATATGACGACTCGTGTCGCATCCTTCACGGAGCGACTTCGTGGGGACGAGCAGGGGCAGGGCCTCGCTGAATATGCACTCATTTTGGCGTTGATCGCGGTGATCGCGATCGTCGCACTCATCTTCCTGGGCAGCCAGATCAGCGACAAGCTCAGCGTCATCGGCAACGCCGTCTGATCCTTCGCTCCGAACCGCCAGCGCCCCGTCACAGGACTCATCGCGGGACCCGTCGGACCACCGTCCGATGGGTCCTTCTCATGTCCGTCGAACCTTGCAGCGAACCTTGCAACGTGCGGGGATTCCTGCCGATACCTACCAGAGGGTCCTAGCCCATTGGTATAGGTGCGCGGACAAAACACGATGCTACAGTGGTGCCACCTGTCACACCACGGCTCGGGAGTTTTCCTTTGAAGCGCTCTAATCGTCTCGTCCTGCTCGTCGGAGTTTTTCTGGCGATCGTGGCTTTCATCGCGGTCCTCGTTATCCCGCGTGCAGCCAACGACGCCACCGGTCACCGAACTCGACACCGTCGTGGCCACCGTCGATATCCCGATCGGTGTCCAAGTCACCGCGGACATGGTCACGGAGACCCCACTGCCGGCTGAAGGCCGCAGCCCGACGGCGTTCGGTGACGTGACCCAGGTCATCGGCCAGACGGTCCGCCAGCAGGTCCTCACCGGCGCACAGCTGACCGCCGACACGTTCGGGGCCACCGGTGCCGGCACGATCCTCGAGATCGACGTGCCCACCGGCAAGCGCGCCATCACCGTCCAGGTCGACCAGGTCACGGGCGTCGGCACGGTCATCAAGACCGGCGACTTCGTGGACATGGTCGTGGGCATCCGGGCCGACAAGTTCCCCGTCATCACGACCAACCCCGCGGACGACACCTTCACCGTCGTCTCCGGCATCAACGGCACCAGCGTCAAGCTGCTCCTCCAGGGCATGCAGGTCCTGGGCACCCTGCTCCCGCCGCCCCCGGCGCAGGCGCAGGGCCAGGAAGGCCAGCCCGTGGAAGGTCAGGGCGGGACCGCACTGACCGGCCAGCAGCAGATCGTCGCCCTCGCGGTCGACGCGCAGCAGTCCGAGGTCATCAAGTTCGCCCAGATGGACGGCGAGATCAGCCTGGTCCTGCGCGCGTCCGAGGACTTCATCGACCCCACGACCGGTCAGCTGCTCGAGCCGCAGCCGCTGCCCGACGCCACCACCGGCATCATCCTGAAGTCGCTTGTCGACCGGTACGGCGTCCTGCCGCCGGAGCTCATCGAGACCGTCCTGCCCGCGCAGGCCCGCTAGCACCGCTGCTCGGCAGCACGCCGAGCCGGCAATACCGACCCAGCGCGACGGGCGCGATGGACCACCCGGTCCCGCGCCCGTCGAGCGTCAAACCTAGATAGAGGCAAGAGCCAGACCAACCCGATGGCCGACCAGATCCGTGTCCTGATCGTCGACGATATCCCGGAGACGCGCGACCACCTCTCGAAGCTCCTGGGCTTCGAGGGCGACATCGACGTCGCGGGCGCCGCCGAGTCCGGTGCCGAGGCGCTCAAGATGGCGGCCTCGCTCCAGCCGGACGTCGTCCTCATGGACATCAACATGCCCGACATGGACGGCATCGCCGCGACCGAGCTCATGTCGCGCGAGGTCCCGACGGCCTCCGTGATCATGATGTCGGTCCAGGGCGAGGCGGACTACCTGCGCCGATCGATGCTGGCGGGCGCCCGCGAGTTCCTGGTCAAGCCCTTCAGCAGCGACGAGCTCACCGCGTCGATCCGCCAGGTCTACGAGCGCGAGCGCGAGAAGATGAGCCGCATGGCCGTCGTCGCGGCCGAGGCATCGGCGGGACCCAACCGGTCTGCCCCGAGCTCCAACCCGTCCGGCGAGCCCGGTCAGGTCGTCGCGGTGTTCAGCCCGAAGGGCGGCGTCGGCAAGACGACCCTGGCGGTCAACCTCGCCGTCGCCGCGGGCTCTGAGCTCGGCAAGAAGGTCGTCCTGGTCGACGGCTCGTTCCAGTTCGGCGACGTCGGCGTCCTGCTCAACCTCAACCCGAAGAACAAGTCGATCGCCGACCTCGTGCCCGAGCTCGAGCAGGCCGGCGACGGCGTCGAGTCGATCGACACGTTCGTCATCAACCACTCTGCCGGCATCCGGGTGCTGCTCGCCCCGCCGACGCCGGAGATGGCCGAGCTGATCACCCCGAGCGGCGTCCGCCGCGTGCTCGAGGCGCTCCGCCTGACGCACGAGCTGGTCATCGTCGATTGCACCGCCTTCTTCAACGACACCACGCTCGCGATCCTCGACGCGGCAGATACGATCCTTACGATGCTGAGCCTCGAGATCACGAGCATCAAGAACATGCGCCTCTTCCTCGAGGTCGCCGACCAGCTCGGATACGACGGCCGCAAGGTCCGCCTCATCCTCAACCGCGCCGATTCGGCGCTGGGGATCAAGGTCAGCGACGTCGAGCACTCCATCGGCCGCAAGGTCGACGAGACCATCGTCAGTGACGGACGCAGCGTCGTCTACGCGTTGAACCGCGGCGTCCCGTTCTTCCTCAGCAACCGGGAGGCACAGGTCTCCCAGGACATCCTCCGGCTGGCACGCACCGTCACCGGTGAGCGGACGCAAGTAGCGTCTGCCACCGAGGACGCTCGCAAGCCCGCACCGAAGAAATCGTTGTTCGCATGGCGCTGATCGTCGTGATCGATCAGGCCAACCAGCTCCGGCCCACTGGTCGAGAAGGGGTGTAGGTCATGTCCCTGTTGAAGCGGATCGAGAGTGCTCGACCGGGTAGTGCCGGAGAAGCACCGCCCGCGGGCGCTCCGGTCTCGAACCTGCCGGCACCCGCCGCCGGTGGTCCGCCCGCGGCGCCGGCCGCCCCGCGTCTCCAGACGCAGGCGCCGGTTCGCGAGTCGTTCCGGGACGTCAAGTTCCGGATCCAGAGCCGGGTCATCCAGGACCTGGATCCGAAGCTCGACCTGTCGAACCAGGTCGAGGTACGGCGCCAGATCGAGGAGATCTTCGGCAAGGTCATCGACGAGGAAGGCCTCGCGCTGACGCGTGCCGAGCGGGTCCGGATGCTCGAGCAGATCACGGACGAGATCATCGGTCTCGGTCCGCTCGAGCCGCTCCTGCGCGACGAGTCGATCACCGAGGTCATGGTCAACGGACCCCGACAGGTCTACATCGAGCGCTCCGGCAAGCTCGAGCTCACCAACGTCGTCTTCCAGAACGACGACCACGTCATGCGCATCATCGACCGGATCATCGCCCCGATCGGCCGGCGCGTCGACGAGTCCTCGCCCATGGTCGACGCTCGCCTCACCGACGGCTCCCGCGTGAACGCAATCATCCCGCCCCTGTCATTGGTCGGCCCCGTCATCACGATCCGGAAGTTCTCGGCATCCCCGTTCACGGTCGACGACCTCGTCCGGTTCGGCACCGCGACGGCCGACATGTTCGACTTCATGCGGGCATGCGTCGAGGCGCGACTCAACATCTTCGTGTCCGGCGGCACCGGCTCCGGCAAGACCACGACGCTCAACGTCCTCTCGTCGTTCATCCCGAACGACGAGCGGATCGTGACGATCGAGGATGCTGCAGAGCTGCAGCTCCGCCAGGAGCACGTCGTGACGCTGGAGTCGCGACCGCCCAACATCGAGGGCAAGGGCGCGATCCCGATCCGCGAGCTCGTCCGCAATGCGCTGCGCATGCGGCCCGATCGCATCATCGTCGGCGAGTGCCGCTCCGGTGAGGCGCTGGACATGCTCCAGGCCATGAACACGGGCCACGACGGCTCGATGTCGACCGGCCACGCCAACTCGCCACGCGACATGCTCGCCCGCCTCGAGACCATGGTCCTCATGGCCGGCGTCGACCTGCCGCTGCGGGCCATCCGCGAGCAGGTCGCCTCGGCGGTCGATCTCATCGTCCACCAGAGCCGGCTCAAGGACGGGACCCGGAAGATCACCAACATCACCGAAGTCCAGGGCATGGAAGGCGATGTCATCGTCATGCAGGACGTGTTCATCTTCGAGCAGACCGGCGTCGTCGAAGGCAAGATCCAGGGTCGGTTGAAGCCGACCGGGATCCGGCCCAAGTTCGTCGAGAAGTTCGAGATCATGGGCATCAACCTGCCGCCTGGCCTGTTCGGCTTCACGTACTGAGGCGGGAGGGAGCAACGTGGATCCTGTAACGCTCGCTGTCGCCGCGGTGGCGGCCCTCGCGATCATCCTGATCGCGTTCGGGATCGCCAGCTCCGGCAACTCGGGCATCTCCGACCGGCTCGAGCGGTATGCATCCGCTCGCCCCGAGGGGGGCACGCCGGCCGCTGCGAGCGGTCAGGGCCCCATCAGCGACCTGATCGCCCAGAGCCAGGCACTCGCCAACCTGAACAAGGTCGTCGAGGGTCGGGACTTCGGCGCGAACCTCGCCCGCGAGATCGCCCGGGCCGACCTCCGCCTCAAGCCATCCGAGTTCCTGTTCATCTGGCTCGGGTCCATCGTCGGCGTTCCGGTCGGGATGTTCATCCTGAGCTTCTTCTTCACGGCCCTCGGCTCGCCCATCGCCCTGCTGGTGGGTGCGCTGATCGGCTTCCTGCTGCCGCGCTTCTGGCTGAACCGCCGCAAGAACGGCCGCCTCAACGCGTTCAACAAGCAGCTGCCGGACACGATCACGCTCATCGCCAACGCGCTGCGCGCCGGATCGTCGTTCCTGCAGGCCATCGAGCTCGTCGTGCGTGAGTCGCGCCCGCCGATCTCGACGGAGTTCGCCCGTGTCATCCGCGAGGTCAATCTCGGCCTGCCGTTCGAGCAGGCGCTCGAGAACATGGTCCGGCGCGTCCGGTCCGACGACCTCGAGCTGATGGCCACCGCGATCTCGATCCAGCACCAGGTCGGTGGCAACCTCGCCGAGATCCTCGATTCGATCGCGTACACCATCCGCGAGCGCGTCCGGATCAAGGGCGAGATCCGGACCCTGACGGCGCAGCAGCGTCTGTCGGGCTACGTCGTCGGCTTCCTGCCGATCGCCCTGGCCGCGTTCCTGTTCGTGGCAGCACCCGGGTTCATGGACCCGATGTTCGCGAATCCTCCTTCCGTCGCCGGGCTGCCGGCCGGCGTGATCATCCTGTTCTTCGGCGGCGTGATGATGTTCATCGGCTTCATGCTCATCCGCAAGATCGTGGACATCGAGGTCTAGCCGATGGAACCAATGTCGATCCTGGTCGCCGCGCTCGCTGCCGGCGCCATCCTGCTCATCGTCATCGGCCTGGCCGGAGGCTCGGCGGTCGATCCCGTCCAGGCTCGCCTGACCCAGCTCGGGTCGATGCAGGCCAAGAACCTCGAGGAGCTCGAGCTCCAGCAGCCGTTCCTCGAGCGCACGCTCCGCCCGCTGATGGCCAATCTGTCGGTCCGGATGTCGCGAACGGCGTCGTCGTCGTTCACGGAGCGGACCGAGAAGCGCCTGGCGCTTGCCGGCAACCCGGGCGACCTCCGTGTCGCCGACTGGCTCGGCATCAAGGCGATCGGCGCGATCGTCGGCGCCATCCTGTTCGTGGTGCTGTTCGGGATCATCAATATCCTCGGCATCCCGTTCCCGATCGGCTACCTCCTCGGCATCGCCGGGGCCCTGTTCGGCTACACCATCCCTGAGTTCTGGTTGGGCAACAAGGTCAAGGCGCGCCAGAAGGCGATCCTCCTGATGATCCCGGACACGCTCGACCTCCTGACGATCTCGGTCCGGGCCGGCCTCGGCTTCGACGCCGCGCTCAACAAGGTCGTCGAGAAGCTCAAGGGCCCGCTGTCGGACGAGTTCCGACGGGCGCTGGCCGAGGTCCGGGTCGGCAAGGCACGCCGCGACGCGCTGCGAGACATCGTCCCGCGCACCGAGGTCGGGCCGCTGACGAACTTCATCGGCGCGATCATCCAGGCCGAGCAGCTCGGTGTGTCGGTGTCGAAGGTGCTGCAGGTCCAGTCGGAGCAGCTCCGGATCGAGCGCCGGCAGCGAGCCGAGGAGCAGGCGGCGAAGGCGCCGATCAAGATGCTGTTCCCGCTCGTCGGGTGCATCTTCCCGTCGCTGTTCATCGTCATCCTCGGGCCGGCGATCATCCTCATCGTCCAGAACCTGGGCGGCTAGGCCCGGCGGCCGATGACCGCCGCACGCAATCGGACCCGCGCGAGCGAGCTCGCCTCGGACGTCGAGGTCGCAGCCTCGCTGTGGGCCAAGTTCATGGGCCTCATGGGCCGGGCGTCATTGGCGCCCGGCGCCGGCCTGTGGCTGCCCGACTCGAACGGGATCCACATGATGTTCATGCGATTCCCGATCGACGCGGTGTTCGTCGGACGTCCCGACGCTGGTGGGTCTCGGCCCGTCCTGAGCGTGCATCGCGCGCTAAGAACGTGGATCGGGCTCGTGCCGTTGGTGCGCGGGGCGCACGGCGTGCTCGAGCTGCCGGTCGGCACGATCGACGGGTCGGGCACGCAGGTAGGCGACCTGGTCGACATCGGGTAGCGAGCGCGGCCGGGCGCGGCAACTTCCAATTCATCGCTGAGGCGCATATCGAGCACCTCGCGTATGCGTGTCGCCGATACATCGAAAGCAAGCCGCAGCTACCTCGGCGGTGAGCGGCCGTGGGCATGCTTCAGTGCCATGGATGGTCCAAGGATCGGTCTTGTCATGCGTGCCATCCGGGCGCACCTCGGACAGACTCAGGCCGACGTCGCCCGCCAGGCGGGGCTGAGTCAGTCCGTCTATTCGCGCGCTGAGGGCGGCGAGTGGTCCGGCATGACGGTTCGGACGCTCGACCGGGTCGCCAGGGCACTCGGGGCGACGCTGGTCATCGACCTGCGCTATCGAAGCGGGTTGGGCGATCGACTCGTCGATGCAGCTCACGCAGCACTGGTCGACTTCGTCGTTGGCTTCCTGCGGGCCAGGGGCTGGCACGTCGAGCTCGAATTCTCCTTCAACGTCTATGGCGATCGCGGATCGGTAGACGTCCTTGCGTGGCACGCGGCGACCCGGACCCTGCTGATCGTCGAAGTGAAGTCACGTCTTACGGACCTGCAGGCGATGCTCCTGTCGCTGTCGCGGAAGCTGCGCGTCGTGCCGAACGCCGCACGCGAGGAGCTCGGGTGGGACGCGGCGAGGGTCGCTCGGCTCGTCGTGGCGTACGGGACGGCCGAGAATCGCGCCATCGTCGATCGTCATCGATCGATATTCGACGCCGCCCTGCCCGCAAGGGCCGCGGAGATCCGGCGCTGGCTGGGCCGACCGAGTGGGTCGGCCGCAGGCGTCTGGCTGGTGTCCGCCGATGTGTTGCCGCTCCCCCGCTCGCGCGCATCGGGCTGATCGTCCCGGTTTGCATATGCCTGCGCTCACCACCCTCGTCCGGACCACCGCCGCCCGCGCGCTCGATGCCGCCTTGCCCGCGAGCTGCGTCGGCTGCGGCGCCGAGGGTCCACCGCTCTGCGCGCGCTGCGAGCCCGCGCTCGATGCCCGGCTCGCCGGGCCGGCCGGCGTCGCGATCGGGCTGCCAGGCGACATCCCCGAGCCGCTCATCCAGCTGGAATGGTGCGCACCGTTCCATGGGGTCGTGCGCGACGCGCTCCATGCCATCAAGTACGGGAGCGAGCAGCGCCTCGCCGGACCGCTCGGCCGCGCCGTCGCCCGCCGGTGGGCCGCGGCCGGGGTCGGTGCCGACCTCGTCAGCCATGTCCCGGTGCACGCCGATCGCGCCCGCCAGCGCGGCTACGACCAGGCGGAGCTCATCGCCCGCCACGCCGCGGAGGCACTTGGCCTGCCGTTCGCCCCGTTGCTGACCCGGGCCCGAGCGACGATCGCCCAGTTCGACCTGGACCGGCGCGACCGCGCCCGCAACGTCAGGGGTGCCTTCGTCCTCGACCCGCGAGTCCCGCCCGACGCGCTCCGCGGGCGCTGGGTCCTGCTCGTCGACGACGTCCTGACGACCGGCGCCACCCTCGGCGCGTGCGCGACGACCCTCGAACACGCCGGTGCCCTCGGCGTGTCGGCGATCACCGTCGCCCGGGAGCGCTGACCCCCGGCGCCCGGGGGCTGGCACGCCTGACCCCGCGGCTATACTCGGGCCACGACCCCGATAGCCCGGAGGTGATGCATGCGAACCATCGTGAAGGGCAAGAACGTCGAGGTCCCCGACCGGGTTCGCACCTACGCCGAGCGCAAGCTCAATCGACTCGAACGCCTGCTCGATGACCGCACCGACGCCATCGTCGAGTTCTCGAACGAGATGCATCGCAGCGCGTCGGATGCCCACATCGCCGAGGTCACGCTGGTCATCGACGGGCGGACCCTGCGCAGCCATGCGGTCGGCATCAGCTACCAGGCCGCCCTCGACGACGTGGTCGACAAGGTCGAGCGCCGGGCGGTCGACTACAAGGAGAAGCCGCGGATCCGGGCCCGACCCGTCGAGGAGAAGCGCATCCTGCGCGACCTCGCCGACGGGACCGCCGAGCCTGGCCACGAGCGCCGGATCGTGAAGACCAAGCGCTTCGCGATCGAGCCGATGTTCGAGGAGGACGCGGTCGCGGCGATGGAGGAGCTCGGGCACCAGTTCTTCGTGTTCGTCAACGCCGAGACCGAGCGTGTGGCGATCCTGTACGCCCGCGATGACGGCGACCTCGGCATGATCGAGCCGGTCGTGGCCGGCAAGTACACGAAGGGACGCGACACGAGCGACGGCCGGCGGCACTGACCGCCCGGATGCTGCCCGACGGTCGACGGCTCGGCGCGCACCTGCCCATCGCCGCGGGGCCGCTGGCGGCGATCGAGCGCGCCGGCGTCATCGGGGCGAGTGCCATCCAGGTCTTCGCCGACAATCCCACGGCGTGGCGCCGGCGCGGCGAGCCGTCGCCCCAGCTCGAGGCGTTCCGTGCGCGGTCGCGCGAGCTCGACGTCCGGCCGGTCGCGATCCACGCCTCCTACCTCGTCAACCTGCCCGGCCCCGACGCGGTCACCTTCGATCGCTCGGTGACGATGCTGGCCGCCGAGCTGTCCAGCGCGTCCGACTTCGGCGCGCGCATGGTGAACGTCCACATCGGGTCGCATCGCGGTGCCGGGGCCGAGATCGGCATCGCCCGGCTCACGGACGGCATCGCGGCCGCCCTCGAGCGCGCGAGCGGGCGCGAGGCGACCCTCGTGCTCGAGAATTCGGCCGGAGGCGGCGGCGGCCTCGGCACCGACCTCGTCGAGCTCGCCGCGATCGCCGCCAGCCTCGACGCCCGCGGGATCGCCCGCGGTGATGTCGCGTTCTGCCTCGACACGGCGCACGCGTGGGGTGCGGGTATCGATGTCGGCGACCCGGCGGCATTCGACGATTTCCTTGCCGGGTTCGGCGAGCGCATCGGGCTCGACCGGCTCGTCCTCGTCCACCTCAACGACACACGATCAGCGCTCGGGTCGCGGACGGATCGGCACGAGCACCTGGGTGCCGGGTCGATCGGCGCCCTGGGCTTGGGTCACGTGCTGCGGGATCCCCGGCTGGCGCACGCGACGTACATCATCGAGACGCCGGGGATGGATGTCGGATATGACGCGGTCAACCTCGATCGGGCGCGCGCGTTGTGGGCGGGCGAGCCGCTCGAGCCGCTGCCACCGGAGGCGTTCGAGCTGGCCGGCAGTGCCCGTGGCCGGATGGCCCCCGCGTGACCGACCGCCTCCGAGCGGCCGAGCGACTGGCGCTGCCGGGTCTCCTGCTCCTCGCCGCGGTGCTGCGTCTCGCGAACCTCGCCACCCGCGGGACGTGGGATGGCGACCAGGGCCACGACATGCTGGTGCTCCGGGGACTGGTGCGTGACGGGGTCGTGCCACTCCTCGGCCCGCCCACCTCGATCGGCGATTTCCATCACGGGGCCTGGTACTACTACCTGCTGTCGCCGGCCGCGGCGCTGACCGGCGGCGACTCGCCGTTCGCCGTCGTCGCCCTGATCGCCCTGGTCGGGATCGCCGCGGTCGGGGTGGTGTGGTGGCTGGCCCGGTCGGTGGCGGGGCCGGTCGCCGGGCTCGTGGCCGGACTTGTCATGGCGGTCTCGACCGCTGCGGTCGACGAGTCGACCTTCATCTGGAACCCGAACCTCATCGCGCTCTCGAGCGCCGTCGCGCTCGCGGCGGCATGGCGGGCGTGGTCCGGTGGGGACCGCCGGTGGTGGCTGGTCGCGGCAGTGGGCACGGCCGTCACGATGCAATGCCACGTGCTGGGCGTCGCGCTGCTGCCCATCATCGCCGTGCCGTTCCTGCTCGACGCCGCCCGCCGTCCGATCGGCTGGATCTCGCTCGGTATCGCGGCGATCTTCGTCCTGGCCTACCTGCCGCTGGCGATCAACGAGCTGACGACCGGCTTCTCGGAGCTGCGCGGGGCGACGGCCTATCTCGCCGGCGACCGGGCGGCGGCCGAGGTCGCGATCCCGGTCCGCTTCGGCATCGCCGGGCTGCGTGTCGTGAGCTGGCCGCTCACCGGCCTGATCACGGACGGGTTCGTGGCGGGTGCCCTCGCGACGGTCGTGGTCATCGCGATCGTCGTCTGGCGATGGCGATCGACGCGATGAGGACGAACGCTTCGTCGTCCGCTGGTTCGGCCTCGGGCTGCTCTGGTCGGTGGCATTCCTGACCGTCGCGGCGCCGAGCCTCGCGGTGGTGGTCCGCGGTCTGCCGAACGACCACTACCACGCGTTCGCCGATCCGCTCGTGTTCGTGCTGGTGGGGATCGGCGCGGCGGCCCTCGTGCGCGAGCTCCGGGCGCCCGCCGGATCGATGGCGGCTGCGGGAGTGGTGGTCGTCCTGGTGGCGTGGAACCTCACGCATCTCCCGCCCGCGGTCCATCCCGACGGTGGGTTTCCGGCAGGCGAGACCGCCGGCGCGCGGGTGGACGCGGTCCTCAGCGGCGCCGGCGTGGACCGGGCGGCAGTCGCCCTGCTCCGATCGCTTCCGGACTTCAAGTCGACCGAGGCCGTCGCCTACCCGCTCGTCCGCCTCGGCCGGTCCGTCCAGGCGGAGACGCCACAGGGTCTCGCTCCGGGGTCGGTCACGGCCGCGTCGCCGCCCGCGGCCGTGGTCCTGCTCTGCGACGACCTGTTCCATGAGGCGATCGGCGCCCACTGCGGCGGCCCGGCCGAGACCGCCGCGGCGCCCGACGCGGGAGGGCCGGTCAACGGCCCGCTGCTCGAGCGGTTCGAGGCCGCCCCTGGACGGTGGGTATCGGTCTACGGACCGTCGTCGTGAATCGCGAACGCCGGCGCCCCAGACGCCGGCGTTCGCTGTCCCCGAGACCCGGACGGTGGAGGGCGATCCGGGTCGTGCCCTGAAAGCGTTAGAAGCGGCCCTGGTTCCGGCCGGAGCCTCGTGTGACGGATCGGACGGTGCTGACGGCGGTCACGCCGACCTGCCCTGCCGAGCCCATCCCGCCGACATGTCCCGTGGAGAGCGGTCGACTGCCCATGCTGGAACCCATGGGTCGGTCGGTGCGATCGCTGCCGCGGGCGCCTGTCTCGGTGTTGGCGTTGCCGTTGCCGTTCGGGAACGAGCGGCCGAAGCGGCGCATGCGCACCGCGAGGTAGTACTCCATGATCTGCCGCACCTGCGGCTCGGACAGCAGGTCGTCGGCGCGCAACGCGTACTCGACGCGTGCCGTCGGGTTGGTCGACCCGGCCGCCACCAGCCCCAGGTACTGAGGGGTGTCGGCGTCGTCTCGCAGCTCGCGGAGTCCGCGAGCGAGCTTGGTTGCGGTCCCGAGCGACGGCATCCGGTCGCCCCGGATCAGCCGGGAGATCGTCGAGTGATCGACGCCCGACTGCTGGGCCAGTTGCCGTTGCGACATCTTCTTGGCCTTGAGCTGGGCTCGAAGCCATTCGTTGAACGCTCGGCCGTTCTGCGTGGTCATCCTGCCTGGGCGCTCCTACGGGCGTGCCGCTGGCGGTACAACCCCGCTCGTTCGGTGCCTCGATAGGTCGATGATGCGGGACGGGTGCACCACGCCTGTATCACCCGTTCGTACCAGTCAGGGGTGCGAGCACCGTCCGCGGGGGCGGGCTGGAGCGGTGGCGTCGATGTCGGTCGGATGGAGTCGTCGGGCCAGCCCCACCCGGGACGAAAGTACTCCCCGTCATTTCGAGGGCGCTCGAACGGACTGTGGTCAGGCGGGCGTCGAGGCGGCGGACGCCGCGTCGGCCGGAACGCCGACGTGGCCGAGGCCCCGTGGGAGCGGCGAGACCATGTAGGCGATCGAGCCGAAGATGATGATCGAGAAGACGCTGATCACCCGATCGAGCAGCGCGATGGCGGTCGCCTCCGGGAGCGGCACGCCGTAGGCGACGGTCAGCACGCCGACGACGCCCGCCTCGACGATGCCGAGCCCGGCCGGGCTGAACGGCACGGCCGTGAGCAGCGAGCCGATGAGCGCCACGAACACCGCGCCCGAGATGCCGATCGATACGTCGTCGAACCCGAGCGCGAGGATCACGAGGTACAGGCGCAGGCCCTCGGTCATCCAGATCAGGCCGGTCAGCGCGCCGAGCTTCGGCAGCTGCCGGGTGACCAGCGCCCCGAACACACCCTCCTCGAAGCGATCGTACAGGTCGATGACCTGATGTGGCAGTGGCATCCTGACGATGATCCGCCGCCCGAAGTTGCGCATCGTGAAGAGCGCGCCGGCCAGGCCGACCACGACCACGACGCCGATGCCGAACACGATCTGGATGGCCGGCGGCAGCCCGCTGCGGAAGCTCCAGTAGCCCGCGGCCAGCCCGAGCGTGGCGATGGCGAAGATGTCGAGGACACGTTCGATGAAGACGGTGCCGAACGTCCGCGACAGGGAGGCCGTGCTGTTGATCTTGAGCAGGTACGCCCGGTACACATCACCGAGCTTGGCGGGCACCACGCAGTTGACCAGCCAGGACAGGTAGATGATCTCGGTCGAGTCCCGGGTGGAGATGCGCTCGCCGGTCCCGCGCAGCAGCAGCGCCCAGCGGTGTCCGCGCAGTGGGAAGCCCGCGTAGAAGACGAGGAACGCAGCGAGGATGAGCGCCGGGTTTGCCGCCAGGATCAGCTGCGGGACCGTCGCCAGGGCGGCCCGGTTCAGGTAGACGAAGACGACGATGATCGCAAGCGGGACGGCGATCGACAGGATCGTGCGCGGCTGGCGCAGCCGGCGCGTGAGCGACATCTGCTCGGCTTCGGGGTCGCTCTCGATGACCACCGGAGCGGCCGGGATGGGGACTCGGGGCGGGTAGGCGGACACACCGGGGACTGCGGCGCGGGGGTCGATCGCGGGTGTGGCCTCCATCGCACCCGAGGCTACGTCTGCGGGCTCGTCATCGACCATCCGCCGATGGTCCTGTCCCGGGCTGGTCATGCCCCGGCGCTCGGGCGGATCCGGACGTTGCCGCGCAGTCGCTGGACACCCTTGGCGACCGGCGTCCACAGCCTGACGACATAACTCGCGCGGCCCACGACGAGCTCGGCGTCCGGCAGCGCGGCAAGCAACCCGGCCGGCGTGGAGGGATCGCCGTCGAGCGCGGTGTATGCAACGCCGACCTCGGTGATCGTGTGGCTGTCCGACACGGCGACACCGGGCTTGTCGTGCTCGCGCGCGAACTCGGCCGCACGCTCGTTGCCGCTCCCGACGAGCCGGGCATTGTGGACTTCGACCCAGTCCACGAGCGGCGCCAGCGATGCCATCCGCGCGTCCTTGAGGAGCGAGCCCCGGAACCGGTCGAACGGGTGCGGGATGCCGGCCAGGCCGCCCTGCTCCCGGATGGCGGCGACCGTGTCCGCGGCGGACAGCCCGGGCGGGACCGGGCGCTCGAGGTAGGCCGCGATCAGGTCGCCGTCCGCGGTGCGCACCTCCTCGCCGACGATGACGGTCAGCCCGTCGGGGGCCGCATCGCGGGCGCGCAGCGCCCCATCGATCCGGTCGTGGTCGCTCACGACGAGATGCGTCAGGCCGCGCGACGCGGCCGTCCGCGCGACCTTGGCCGGGTCGGCCAGGCTATCGAAGGACGCCGACGTGTGGCAGTGCAGATCGATGAATGCCCGGGAACCCGACCTCGACGCCGTGGCCAGCTGCTCGCCGTGCTCGCCGGGGAGCATCGCTCAGATCTGCTGCACCAGGGACTTCTTGAAGAAGTCGAAGTGCTCGAGCGCCAGCCCCGTCCCGAGCGCGACGCAGTCGAGCGAGTTCTCCGCGACGTGGCAGGGCACGCCGGTGACCTGGGTCAGCAGCTTGTCGATGTTGCGAAGCAGCGCGCCGCCACCGGACATGACCATGCCCTTGTCGATGATGTCCGAAGAGAGCTCGGGTGGCGTCTGCTCGAGGACCGACCGGACCGCGGCCACCAGCTGCTGGAGCGGCTGCTCGATCGCCTCCATGACCTCGGATGAGGTGATCGGGATCGTTCGCGGCAGCCCGGCGATCAAGTCACGACCGCGGACCTCCATGGTCAGCTCCCGCTCGAGCGGCAGCGCGGTCCCGATCTGCATCTTGACCTCTTCGGCCGTCCGCTCGCCGATCATCAGGTTGTACTTCTTGCGGACGTAGGTCGCGATCGCCTCGTCGAACTTGTTGCCGCCGACCCGCAGCGAGTGCGACACCACGATCCCGCCGAGGGCGATCACCGCGATCTCGCTGGTGCCGCCGCCGATGTCGATGATCATGTTCCCGGACGGGCCGCTGATCGGCACGTTCGCCCCGATCGCCGCCGCGAGCGGCTCCTCGATGAGGTAGGCGTCGCGGGCACCGGCCTTGAGGGCCGCGTCGCGGACGGCCCGCTTCTCGACCGAGGTCACGCCGGCCGGCACGCTGATCATCACCTCGGGCCGGCTGAAGCCGATGCGGCCCTTCGTGGCCTTGGCGATGAAGAAGCGCAGCATCGCCTCGGTGATGACGTAGTCGGCGATGACGCCGTCCTTCATCGGCCGGATGGCCTGGATGTTGCCGGGCGTGCGCCCGATCATCTCGCGCGCCTCCTCGCCCACGGCCACGATGCGGTTGTCATCGGACACCGCGACCACCGATGGCTCGGTGATGACGATGCCCTTGCCCTTGACGTAGACGAGCACGTTGGCCGTGCCCAAATCGATGCCGATCTTCATGGGGAGGTGGTGTCGTTCCCTTCTGCGAGGCGCTCGATCCTGGCGCCGAGCTCCAGGAACTTGCCTTCGATGTTCTCATAGCCCCGGTGAACGTGGTGTGCGCCGCGGATCGTGCTGGAGCCCTCGGCGGCGAGAGCGGCGAGGATCAGCGACGCGCCGGCACGCAGGTCGCCGATCTCGACGTCCGCCGCGCTGAGGCGTGAACGACCGGTGATGACGGCCCGATGGGGGTCGACGATGTCGATGTCGGCGCCCATCCGGCGCAGCTCGGACATCCACTCGAGGCGGTCCTCGAAGATGGTCTCGTCGACGTGCGAGGTGCCCTGGGCCTGGGTCAGCAGGACCGACAAGGGTGGCTGGAGGTCGGTCGCAAGCTCGGGATAGGCCCCTGTCGCCACGTCGACCGCGCGGAAGCCCGATCCGTCGAGCGCGGTCCCGTCGACCTCGATCGTGTCCTCGCCGCAGGCGATGCCGACGCCGGCGCGCCCGACGCATTCGATGAACGCGCCGAGGTGCTCGCACGGCGCGCCGGTCAGCGTGATCCGGCTGCCGGTCACCCCGCCGGCGACCACGAACGTGCCGGCCTCGATCCGGTCCGGGATGACCCGGTGGTCGGCGCCACGGAGCCGCCGCTTGCCGTGGACCTCGATCGTGTCCGGCTGCGTGCGCTCCACGTCGGCGCCCATCTTCTGGAGGAACACGATGAGGTCATCGACCTCCGGCTCCCGGGCGGCCGGCCGGATCACCGTGTGACCGTCGGCGAGCGTCGCGGCGAGCATCGCGTTCTCGGTACCCATCACCGACACGAACGGGAACTTGACCTCGGCACCGCGCAGCCGGCCCGGGGCGGTCGCGAAGTAGTAGCCGTTGCGGTACTCGATCTGCGCACCCAGCGCGCGCATCGCCTCGACGTGGAGGTTGACCGGCCTCCGCCCGATCCGGTCGCCGCCCGGGTTGCTGATGATGACCCGCCCGAACCGGGCCAGCAGCGGGCCGAGCAGCATGAACGAGGCGCGCATCTTGGCCGCGGCCTCGAGCGGCACGAACTGCCACTCGACGTCACCCGCGGCGACCTCGTAGACGTTCTCCGATGGATGGTCGACGACCACGCCCAGCTCGATGAGGGTCTGGGCCATGACCCGCACGTCCTCGATCTCGGGGACGTTCTCGATCCGACAGCGCTCACCGGTGAGGGTCGCCGCCGCGAGCATCTTCAGCGCGGCGTTCTTGGCCCCGCTGATCGCCACCGAGCCGGACAGCACGTGGCCGCCCTCGACGCGGAACACCTCCGGCGGCACGAGCTCCGGGACGTACTCCCAGTGGAAGGGACGTGCGTCAGCCACCTAGACCTCCGAGGTCCGAGCGCGCTCGGCGGAGCGCATCGGTCCGAGGATTCTGGCATCAGCCAATGGGCTATCCGCGATGCCGCGGACCCTCACGGTAGCGGCGCTCTGCGACACGGATCCGGAGCAGCGCCTGCTGGAGGGCGGCCCGCGCCGCGGCGAGGTCCGCTCCCTCGTGGTAGCCGGTCTCGAGTGCACGCTCCGCCTCGCGCCGGGCCTCCTGCGCCCGCTCGAGGTCGATCTCGCTGGCCAGGTCGGCTGTCTCGGCCATCACCACGACCTTGTCCGGCCGGACCTGGAGGAAGCCGCCGACGATCGCGAACGACTCCTCGGTGCCACCCTTGCGGATGCGCAGCTCACCCACGCCGAGCGTCGAGACGAGCGGGGCATGATGCGGGAGCACGCCGAGCTCGCCCTCCGAGCCCGGCAGCTGGACCGAATCGACCGTGTCCGAGTAGGCGAGCCGCTCGGGCGTGACGATCTCGAGCTCGATCGGCATCAGGAACCGAGCCTCTCCGCGTTGGCGCGGACGTCGTCGACGGTGCCGGCCAGGAAGAACGCCTGCTCCGGCAGGGTGTCGGTCTTGCCCTCGAGGATCTCCTTGAACGATGCGACCGTGTCCTTGATCGACACGTACGCGCCGGATCGACCGGTGAACACCTCGGCCACGAAGAACGGCTGGCTGGCGAAGCGCTGCAGGCGTCGGGCCCGGGCGACGGTCGCCTTGTCGTCCTCGGACAGCTCGTCGATGCCGAGGATCGCGATGATGTCCTGTAGGTCGCGATAGCGCTGCAGCACGCGCTTGGTCTCCTGGGCCACCTCGTAGTGGTCCTGGCCGACGACCAGCGGGTCGAGGACGCGCGACGTCGAGGTCAGCGGGTCGACCGCAGGGTAGATGCCGAGCTCGGCGATCGAGCGCTCGAGGCGGATCGTCGAGTCCAGGTGGGCGAACGTCGTGGCCGGCGCCGGGTCGGTGTAGTCGTCGGCCGGCACGAACACCGCCTGGAGCGAGGTGATCGAGCCCTTCTTCGTCGAGGTGATGCGCTCCTGCAGGCCGGCCATCTCGGTGGCGAGGTTCGGCTGGTAGCCGACCGCCGACGGCATCCGGCCGAGCAGCGCCGACACCTCGGAGCCGGCCTGGGTGAAGCGGAAGATGTTGTCGATGAACAGGAGGACGTCGCGGCCCTCCTCGTCGCGGAAGTACTCGGCCATGGTCAGGCCGGTCAGCGCGACCCGCTGGCGCGCCCCGGGCGGCTCGTTCATCTGGCCGAACGCGAACGCGGTCTTCGCAAGGACGCCCGACTCGGTCATCTCGTGGATGAGGTCGTTGCCCTCGCGGCTGCGCTCGCCGACGCCCGCGAACACCGAGTAGCCGGCGTGCTCCTGGGCGACGTTCCGGATCAGCTCCTGGATGATGACGGTCTTGCCGACACCGGCGCCGCCGAAGATGCCGATCTTGCCGCCCTTCTTGAACGGGCAGATGAGGTCGATGATCTTGAGGCCGGTCTCGAACACCTCGACGTCGGTCGACTGCTGGTCGAACGCCGGCGCGCTGCGATGGATCGGCAGCGTCACCTCCGCCTCGACCGGGCCCTTGTTGTCGATGGGGCGACCGAGCACGTCGAATACCCGCCCGAGGGTCGCCTCACCGACCGGCACCGTGATCGGGGCGCCGGTGTCGCGCACGGGCACGCCCCGGGCGAGGCCGTCGGTCGTGGTCATCGCGACCGAGCGGACCCAGTTGTTGCCGAGGTGCTGCTGGACCTCGCACACCAGCGAGTCGAGCCCCTCGCGCTCGATCTCGACGGCGTTGAAGATCGCCGGCAGCTTGCCGGCCGGGAACTCGATGTCGACGACCGGGCCGGTGATCTGGATGACTCGACCGGTCGCGGTCGGTGCGGCAGTCGCCATGGGTCGGTTGCCTCCTGCGTCGGTGCGCGTCAGCGGGCGTTTGCGCCCGACGCGATCTCGATCATCTCGCGGGTGATGTTGGACTGGCGGACCTTGTTGTACGAGAGCGTCAGGTCCTCGATGAGCTCTTCGGCGTTCTCGGTGGCGTTCTTCATCGCGACCATCCGGCTCGATTCCTCGCTCGCCTTCGACTCGAGGACGGCCTGGAACAGGCGCGTCGCGACGTAGCGCGGCAGCAGCTGCTGCAGCACGGTCGCGGCGTCAGGCTCGAAGATGAACTGATTGCCTGGGATGCCGGCGGTGTCCTCGGACGGCTGGATCGGGAGCACCTGGTCGAGGTCCGGACGCTGCGTGAGCGTCGTCACGAAGCGGCTGTAGATCAGGTCGACGCGGCCGACCTTGCCCTCGAGGAAGTCGTCGGTGATGAGCCGTGCCAGCGGGATCACGTCCGCGAACGAAGGGCGGTCGCCGAAGCCGGCGAAGTGCGCCACCATCGGCACGCCGGCGCGGCGCATCGAGTCGCGCCCCTTTCGGCCGACGGTCACGACCGTGAGGTCGCCCGGGTGCTCGGTGATCTCGCGTGCCGCGAACCGGATCGTGTTGGTGTTGAGCGGGCCGGCCAGACCGCGGTCGGTGGTGATCAGCACGATCAGGCGCTTGCCGCCCTCCCGTTCGGCGAGGAGCGGGTGATCCTCACCGCCGAGCACCGTCGCGAGATCCGCGAGGACCTCGTCGATCATGTCGGCGTAGGGTCGCGAAGCCAGCGTCGAGTCCTGGGCACGCTTGAGCTTCGATGCAGCAACGAACTGCATCGCTCTCGTGATCTGCTTGATGTTTCGTACGGCGCCTATTCGGCGCCGGATATCACGTTGGCTAGCCAATCCGTGGTCCCCGGCGGCCGGCCTGCTCGGCCCATGGCGGCGTTGTCGCCTGCGCGCGCTCGCTCACGTGGCTTGGGCCACGCTCGCTCACGTGCTCGGCTCCGCCTTGCCCTGGACCGTCAGACCAGCCGGTTCTCATCTCAGACAACCGGCCTCAGGCCAGGAAGCTCTTGCGGAATTCGTCGACGGCGTCGTCGAGCGCCTTCGCCAGCTCGTCGGTCATGGCCATCGTCTCGCCGAGCTCTTTGAGGATCTCGGGTCGTTCCGTCTCGAGATAGCGATAGAGCTGGGTCTCGAACTCCTTGACGCGCGGCGTCGGGACGTCGTCGACCTTGCCGGTCGTGGCGACGTACAGGATCGCGACCTGCTTCTCGACCGGCAGCGGCTGGTATTGCGGCTGCTTGACGATCTCCGACAGCTTCTCGCCGCGCGTCAGCTGGTCGCGGGTCGCCTTGTCCAGGTCGGACGCGAACTGGGCGAACGCGGCCAGCGCGCGGTATTGGGCAAGGTCGAGCTTGAGCGGCGCGGCGACCTTCTTCATCGCCTTGGTCTGGGCTGCCGAACCGACTCGCGAGACCGAGATGCCGATGTTGAGCGCGGGCCGCTGGCCGGCGTTGAACAGGTCGGTCTCGAGGAAGATCTGGCCGTCGGTGATCGAGATGACGTTGGTCGGGATGTACGCGGACACGTCGCCGGCCTGCGTCTCGATGATCGGCAGCGCGGTCAGCGAGCCACCGCCGTTGTCCTCGTTCAGGCGGGCGGCGCGCTCCAGCAGGCGGCTGTGCAGGTAGAAGACGTCGCCCGGGTAGGCCTCGCGGCCAGGCGGGCGGCGGAGCAGCAGCGCCATCTCGCGGTAGGCCCACGCGTGCTTCGAGAGGTCGTCGTACACGCACAGGGCATCCTTGACGAGGCCCTGGTCGCCGACCTCGACGCCGTTCTCCATGACCTCCTCGCCCATGGCCACGCCCGAGTACGGCGCGAGGTACTGGAGCGGCGCGGGGTCTTCGGCGCCGGCCACGACCACGATCGTGTGCTCCATCGCCCCGTTCGCCTCGAGGACCGCGACGGTGTTCGCGACCGTCGAGAGCTTCTGGCCGATCGCGACGTAGATGCAGACGAGGCCCTTGCCCTTCTGGTTGATGATCGTGTCGATGGCGATGGCGGTCTTGCCCGTCTGGCGGTCGCCGATGATCAGCTCGCGCTGCCCGCGGCCGATCGGGATCAGCGCGTCGATCGCCTTGATGCCCGTCTGGACGGGCGTATCGACCGACTGACGCACGATGACGCCCGGGGCGATGCGCTCGACCGGGCGGGTCGCTTTCGCGTTGATGGGACCCTTGTCGTCGAGCGGACGACCGAGTGCGTCGACGACCCGACCGAGCAGGCCGGCGCCGACTGGCACCTCGACCACGCGGCCGGTCGTCTTGACCGTGTCGCCTTCCTTGATGGACGCCGCGTCGCCGAGCAGCACCGCACCGACGGTCTCCTCCTCGAGGTTCAGGGCCATGCCCATCACCCCGTCGGGGAACTCGAGCATCTCGGACGCCAGGGCGCCGTCGAGGCCGTAGATCTGGGCGATGCCGTCACCGACCTCGACGACCGTGCCGACGCTGCGCGTCTCGACGGCCGAGTCGAACGAGTCGATGGCGGACTTGATGATCGTGGTGATCTCGTCGGAACGGATGGCCATTGGGATCTCCTAGAGGGCGCCCGAGATGAGCTGGTTCCGCAGCCGCTCGAGGCGACCCCGGACGCTCCCGTCGATCAGGCGGTCGCCGACGCGGACGACGAGACCGCCCAGCAGGCTGGGGTCGACCTCGACGTCGAGCGCGATGCGGCCGCCGGTGGACTGTTCGAGCCGCGCGGTGAGCGCACGGACCTCGTCCGGGGTGAGCTCGGTCGCGGATGTGGCGACGGCGTGCGTGATGCCCTGGCGGTCGTCGTCGAGTCGACGGAACTCCGCGGCGACGCGCGGCAGGTACTCGATCCGACCGCGCCGCAGCATCAGCTGGACGAGGTTGAGCACGGGTCTCGACACGCGCTTGCCGAGCATGTCGGCGACGGCCGTCGACCGGCGCTCGATGGGCACGGACGGGTTGGCGAGGATGTCGAGTGCCCGCTGGTCGCCGGCGATGCCCGCGGCCACGTCGAGCTCCGACCGCCACGCCTCGAGCGTGCCGTCACGCATGGCGACCTCGAAGGCCGCCTCGGCGTATCGGCGCGCGCCGGTGTCCCGTCGGGCCATCAGTTCCTCGCGTCGCCGTCGTCGACCGAGGCGAGGAACTCGCCGACGAGCCGCCGCTGGCGGTCATCGGTGAGCGACTCGCCCACGACGCGGCTGGCCGCGGCGAGGGCAAGGTCCGCGACCTCCCCGCGCAGCTCGGCGATGGCCCGCTGCTTCTCGGCCTCGATGTCGCCGGCGGCGCGCTGGCGCATCCGCTCGAGCTCGTCGCGGGTCGCGGCGATGTCGGCGTCACGAGTCTCCTGGGCGACCCGCTGGGCACGGGTCAGGATCTCGTTGGCCTCCTTGCGGGCCTCCGCGAGCGTCGCGACGCGTTCCGCCTCGGCGTTCTCGCGGTCGCTCCGCGCCTGCTCGGCGTCCTTGAGGCCCTGCTCGATCCGGTCGCGCCGGTCATCGAGCATCCGGGTGACCGGCTTGAACGCGAACGTCCAGATGATCACGAAGAAGACGATGAAGTTGAGCGCGCTGACGATCACCCAGAACAGGTTGACCTGGAACAGGGCGGTCTCACCCTCCTCCGCGGTCAGCTGGGCTACCGCGCGACCGACCTCGGACGCCACGGCGAGGACATCCACGATGGTCTCTCCCTGCCGGACGCGCTAGGCGGGCTGGATGAAGATCGCCAGCAGGCCGACCACGATGGCGAGGACGCCGAGGCCCTCGGCGAACGCCGCGAGGATGATCGCGATGCCGCGGATCTGGCCGGCGGCGTCGGGGTTGCGACCGATCGCCTGGGCCGAGAGGCCGCCGATGAGGCCGACCCCGATGCCGGGGCCGATGACCCCGAGGGCGGCGAGTCCGGCGCCGAAGTAATCCATGTCGTGACTTCCTCCTACTGCCCGGACGCGTCGCCCGGGGACGATGTTGGGACCGTGGTGATGGGGCCCGTCAGTGGGCCGGCTGGAGCTGTCGCCCTTCGCCGTCGACGGCGTCGACCGCCTCCTCGGCGATATGACCCTCCTCGTGCTCATGACTCTCGATGGCGAGCGTGATGAAGATGAGCGTCAGGACCGAGAAGATGAGGGCCTGGATGGCGTTGAGCATGACCTCGAGCCCGAGCAGCGCCACGGGGACGAAGGCGATGGTCAGCGCGGTGATGACGCCAAGGGCGACCTCGCCGCCGTAGATGTTGCCGAAGAGTCGCATCGACAGCGTGACCGGCTTGACGAACTCGAGCATCAGCTCGACCAGGCCGACGAAGAGCGCGATGATCCCGGCCCCGATGCCCTGGCGGAACTCGTAGACCGGGAAGAACTTGCCGAGGTAGCCGCCGACCCCGAGCCGGCGGAAACCCTGGTACTCGAAGTAGACGAAGCTCACGAGCGCCAGGCCGATCGTGACGTTCACGTCGCTGGTCGGGGCGCGGAGCTGCTCCACGCGGCCGACCGGCGGGATCAGGCCGCTCCAGTTCGAGAACAGGATGAGGATGAAGAAGGCGACGAACAGCGGGACGTACGGGCGGGCCGCCGGCCCGGCGATGCTGACCCCGAAGTCGCCCATGGACTCGTAGAGGAACTCCACGGCGTTCTGCGCCCGCCCGGGCAAAAGGCGGCTGCCGCGGGTCATGAGGATGACCACCACCAGCACGATCGCCATCACGATCCACATCGTGAAGATCGTGGAGCTGATGCTTGGCGTGAAGGTCACCAGCTGATCGGCCGGGGCATGCGGGCCGAAGATCGTGTGCGGCGCAGGGAACTCGAGCGTGCCATCGATGAAGCAGACCGGGAAGGCGCACGGATCGCCGGGCTCACCTTCGCGCGGGAAGGGCGGGACGAGGATGAACGCGACGATGTTCCCGATGAGGACCAGGCCGATCAGCATGAACCAGCGCGAAGACAGCCCGCGACGCGCGGGCGTCGGCTGGGCCTCCGGGGTGTCCTGGGGGACGACCTGCTCGCTCGACAAGCTACTCCGCTCCACACACAGGAGCGCGGCGTTCCGCCGCGCTCGCTTCCGTCCACCGGTCGGTCGGATCCGACCTCACTCTGTCGACTCGAGGAACCTCATGACCAGTCTGTAGATCATCAGCGTCCCGGCTCCGGCGCCGACGAAGAAGCCGACGAGAACGAAGATCGGGATCGTCCCAAGTTGTGTATCGGCCCAATAGCCGATTCCAACGCCCACCAGCGTCGTCACCAGGAGTGAGAGGCCGATCTCCGAGAAGAGGACGAGGTAGGCGCCACCTCGGCCGGGCTCGATCATGGGCGACCTGTCAAGGCGGCGCCAGTGTAGCAGGTGGATCCGGGGGACCGCCACGGCGGCGGGCGGCGTCGGTGGCTACGGGGCGGTCGCCGGATCGGGGCTCGGCGATGCCGACGCGAGGACGGTCGGCGCCGGCGTGGCGGTCACGGACAGGACCGCGCCGCTGCTCTCGCGGGGCCAGATCCCGACGACGACGAGGACCACCACCGCGAGGCCGAGCGTGGCCGCCAGCAGCTCGACCGACAGCGTCGAGCGCGCCGGTGTCATGACAGCGACGCGGGCGGCCGCGCCCGCCACGACCAACCGCTTCGGACCGTGCGCCTCCGGGGCTCCACGCCGTCGACGACGTGCCTCCTCCGCCTGCGCGATCGCCGCCACCCGTTCCGCCTCGGCGCGACGCTCGCGCCGGGTCAGCGTCGAGGTGCCGAACCTCGATCGGACCGTCGCTGCCGCGGCCGACTCGTCGAGCGCGTCGAGGAACGGCCCGAGCGGTCCCGGTCGTCGGCCCTCCGGATCGGACGGCCGTCCGGACGTCAGCTCGGCGTGTTCCACCGCCCGCTGCGCGGCGACGGCCGCGACAACGATCGCAGCGATCGCGATGAGCATGATGACCGGCACGTCGATGGGCATCGTCCGCTGGATGCTAGCACCGGGTCCGTTCGTTACAGTCGCCGGCCCACGACGTCCCCCTGGGCGTTCGCCCCGGCCGCCGTCGCTGCCCCGCGCGCAGATTCCGCGCGACCCGCGTCATCGGTGTCGTCGTCGGGCTCGTACGACTCGGCCTCGAGCTCCTCGGGCCGGTCGAAGGCGCCCCGGGTCGGGCCGAACAGCAGCAGCCCGGCCAGGATGAAGATGCTGATGAACGCGTACGCCTGGGTCGCGCCCTGCACGAGCAACGACAGCACCGCAAGGAACGCGCAGATCCCGTAGATAGCGAGCACGGTGTTCCGGTGCGACAGGCCGAGGTCGAGCAGCCGGTGGTGGATATGCGACCGGTCCGGCGTGAACGGCGACCGACGCTGCGAGAGCCGCCCGACGATGATCCAGAACGTGTCGATGATCGGGACGCCGAGGACGAGCAGCGCCACCGCGACCTTGGCCGACCCGAGGATCGCAAGCACGGCAAGGGTGTAGCCGACGAACTGGACCCCGGTGGTGCCCGTGAAGATCTTGGCCGGGTGGAAGTTCCAGCGCAGGAACCCGAGCAGCGCCCCGGCCAGCGCGAAGCACAGCACGGCGATCAGCGGTTGGCTGACCTGCGTCGTGAGGCTGATGAGCCCCAGCGTGACCGAGGCGATGAGCGCGATGCCGGTGCTCAGCCCGTCGAGACCGTCGATCCAGTTGATGCTGTTGATCATCCCGACGATCCAGAACACCGTGAACCCGACCGAGAACACCGGGACGAACCGGATCACGCCCGGCCCGAACGGGTTGTTGACCACGGTGATGGCGACGCCGAGGGCAACCGCGACCAGCGCCAGCAGCACCTGGCCGAGCAGCTGCCAGCGCGCGCGCAGGTCGTAGAGGTCGTCGAGCGCGCCGAGGATCGCCGCTGCCAGGCCACCGACGAATAGCGCGACGAGGTCGGAGGGCTCGATGTTGAGCGGCATCGGCACCCAGCCGTTGGCCTCGTTGAGGAGTACGAACGGGACCGCCACGCCCAGGAACGCGGCGGCGATGGCGATCCCGCCCGCCCGCGGGATGGGTCGCGTGTTGACCCGCCGCTCGTTGGGCCGGTCGACGATGCCGTGACGACGGACCGTCCGGCGCACGACCGGTGTCAGCAGCAGCGCCGCCAGTGCGGTGATGACGAAGACGATGACGATCGGGCCGGCGCTGTTCCCGACCCCCTCGATGAACGTCACGGGCGTCGCTCGACCGTGTCGGTCGTGGTGGTCACGCCGCAGGCAGCCCCGGAACGGGGAACCGGGCGACGATCTCGGCGACCTCGCCGGCGAGACGGCCCTGGACCGCGTCGTCGTCGCGCGAGCGGATCGCCTCGATGATGATCCGGCCGACCCGTCGCATCTCCTCCTCGCCGAAGCCACGGGACGTCGTGGCCGGCGTGCCCAGGCGGATGCCGGACGCCGTGTTGGGCGGCAGCGGGTCGAACGGGATGCCGTTCTTGTTCACGGTGATGCCGATCTCATCGAGGAGGTGCTCGGCCTCCTTGCCGGTCACGCCGAGGGGCGTGACGTCGACCAGCAGCAGGTGGTTGTCGGTGCCGCCGGAGACGACCCGCGCACCCTCGTCGGCGAGGGTCTCGGCGAGGACCGCCGCGTTGCGCACCGTCCGGCGCTGGTCCTCCCGGAAGGGTTCCTCGGCGGCGAGCTTGAAGGCCACCGCCTTGCCGGCGATGACCTGCATGAGCGGTCCGCCCTGGACCCCCGGGAACACGGTCTTGTCGATCGCCGCGCCGAGCGAGCCCTTGAGCCCCGGGAAATCGGCCGGGTCGAGGCTCGGCGGCAGCTCGTCGCGCGAGAAGATCATCCCGCCGCGCGGACCGCGCAGCGTCTTGTGCGTGGTCGTCGTGACGATGTCCGCATGCGGGAACGGGCTCGGGTGGACGTCGGCCGCGACCAGCCCGGCGATGTGCGCCATGTCGACGAACAGGATCGCCCCGACCGAGTGGGCGATGTCGGCCATCCGCTCGAAGTCCCACAGGCGCGGGTAGGCGCTCGCGCCGCCGACGATCAGCTTCGGCCGGATCTCGCGCGCCTGCGCCTCCATCGCGTCGTAGTCGATGTGCTCCGTGTCCTGGCGGACGCCGTAGGCGTGGACCTCGTACAGCTTTCCGCTGAAGTTGAGGGCCATGCCGTGGGTGAGATGGCCGCCGTGGGCGAGGTTCATGCCGAGGATGCGATCGCCCGGCCGCAGCACGCTGAAGTAGGCCGCCATGTTGGCCTGGGCGCCGGAATGCGGCTGGACGTTGACGTGCTCGGCGCCCGGGTAGAGCGCGAGCGCCCGCTCCTGGGCGAGCACCTCGGCGACGTCGACGAACTCGCAGCCACCGTAGTAGCGCTTGCCAGGCAGTCCCTCGGCGTACTTGTTGGTGAGCCAGCTGCCCTGGGCCTGCATGACGGCCGCCGACACGTAGTTCTCGCTCGCGATGAGCTCGATGTTGTCGTGCTGGCGTCGGCGCTCGCCCTGCATCGCCTCCCACAGCGCGGGATCGACCTCGGCGATCGACTCGAGCGCGAGGCCGCGCGGCTGCGAGATCGTCATGACCTGGTGGCTCCTTCCCTGCCGCGTGCACCCCTGCCCGGCTGCCCACCTCGACCGGCAGCACGCTCGGGGTATCTTCCCACGAACGTCATCACCCCCGAGCCGAGGCCCGCCGATGTCGACCCGCGCCGCGCCGATCGAAGCCCCGACGCTGTCCGATGACGCACGTGCCGCCATCGACACGCCGGCCGTCGTCGTCGACCTCGCTCGGATGGACGCGGCGATCGACCGGATGGCGCGCGCGATGGCGGAGCGCGGGGTGACGCTGCGACCGCACGCCAAGACCCACAAGTCGATCGCGGTCGCGCGACGCCAGCTCGACGCGGGTGCCGCGGGTCTGACCGTCGGCACCATCGGCGAGGCCGAGGTCTTCGCCGACGGCGGCGTCGACGACCTGTTCATCGCCTACCCGCTGGTGCCGCTCGGGCCGAAGGCGGGCCGTCTCCGGGCGCTCGCGGCTCGCTGCCGGGTGCGGCTCGGCGTCGACTCGGTGGTCGGGGTCCGGGCCATCGCCGACGCCCTCGGACCCGAGCGCGATCGCGTCGGGCTGGTCGTCGAGATCGATTCCGGCGGCCGGCGTAGCGGCGTGGCACCCGCCGGGGCCGGTGCGGTCGGACGGGCGGCCACCGACCTCGGGCTGACCGTGCTGGGGGCGTTCACCCACGGCGGCCACGGCTACGCCGGCCCGGACAGCCGCTCCGACGCAGCCGATGACGAGGTCCGCTCGCTGACCGCGGCGGGGGCGTCGCTGCGAGCCGAGGGCATCGAGGCGTCGGTGCTCAGCGCGGGCTCGACCCCGACCGCGATCGAGTCCGCGCGCGGCGCCGTCACCGAGGAGCGGCCCGGGACGTACGTGTTCGGCGACCGCCAGCAGGTCTACCTCGGGGCGATCGCGCCGGATGCGGTCGCCGCCGGCGTCGCCGCACGGGTCGTGAGCGTCAACGCCGCCGAGGGCCGGTTCGTGGTCGACGCCGGCGCCAAGATCCTCGGCAAGGACGTGGCCGCCTACATGCCGGGGCACGGCGAGATCCCCGAGCTGGACGGGGCCGTCGTCGCCCGCGTCTCCGACTACCACGGGGCGGTCGACGTCGCTCCGGGCGCCGCGCTGCCGGATGTCGGGCGGGTCGTCACGGTCGTGCCGAACCACATCTGCCCGGTCGTGAACTACGTCGACACGTTCCTGGTCGTCCGCGACGGCGACGTCGTCGACACGTGGTCGGTGGACGCCCGCGGACGGAACGGCTGAGGACGAGCCGCTAGGCGGACCCCGTGCCGAGGTCGTGGTCGACGCCTGCGCGCTCGAGGATCGCGGCGACCTCCGCGACCGGCACCGCGCCGACCCGCAGGATGACCGGGAGCGCGCTCGTGCAGTCGACCACGGTCGACGCCGGACCGCCGAGTGCCGGGCCGCCGTCGAGGACGAGGTCGATGACGTCGCCGAGCTGGTCGACGATGCCCGCCGCGTCGTTCGCCTCGGGCAACCCCGACACGTTGGCCGACGTCGTCGGCAGTGGCCCGACGCCACGCGCCAGCGTCCGCGGCGCCTCGTGGTCCGGGACCCGCAGCCCGATCGTCGCCGCCCCGCCGGTCAGCACGGACGGCCAGCGCACGTCCGCCCGCTGCGGCACGACCACGCTCAATCCACCTGGCCACGCGGCGGCCGCGAGGGCAGCGGCGGCGGGCGTCATCTGGCCGGCCCGGGCGGCCTGCGTCGCGTCGTCGAGGAGCAGCATGATCGCCCGGTCCGGTGGTCGCCGCTTGACCTCGAACAGCCGCTCGATCCCGGCGGGCGTGGCGATCGCCACGGCGATGCCGTAGACGGTGTCGGTCGGCAGGGCGACGATGCCGCCCGCCTTGAGCACCTCGACCGCCTCCGCGCGGCCGCTCGCGTCGTCCGCGACCACACGGGCCGTCATGGGGCGACCTCCCGGGCCTCGCGCTCGAGGCGCGCGGCGTTGTCGAGGACCTCGGACGGCGAGGCGAGCACGAGGTCCTCGATCATGCGCGCCGCGCCGTCCTCCTCGAGCGGCGGTGCGACGTAGCGGGCCGTCGCGCGGACCGGTCCCGGTGCACTCGGCATCGCCGTTCCGTGCCCGACCTCGGCGATCATCTCGAGGTCGTTCCACTGGTCGCCGATGGCCAGCGTCGCCGCCAGCGGGATGCGCAGGCGTCGCGCGAGGTAGCGGATCGCCCGCCCCTTGGATACGCCGGGCGCCACGAACTCGAGGAACCGCGGGTGCGAGATCGTGACGTCGGCCACGCCGCTGAACTCGGCCCGCGCGGCCGGTGCCACATCGACGGGCAGGGGCGGCTCGCCGACGGCCAGGATCTTCGTGACCGGGTGGTCGATCGCCTCGTACAGGTCGGGCACGAGCTCCGCCCGCGCGCCCATGAACGCCGAGTAGTCATCTGCCTTCGGATCGTCGGCGCGGAGGATGAACCGCTCGAGGTGATTGACGTGCGGATCGAGCCCTCGGTCCCGCGTCCACGTCAGGATCCGGCGGGCGACGGCCGCCGGGAGCGGCGTGTGCATCAGCAGCTTGCCGAGGCGCCGGGTGTCGGGCGGCGGCATCGACCGGATCAGCCCGCCCTGGTAGCCGACTACCGGGCCGGTCAGACCCAGCTCGACGGCGAATCGCATCGCCGACGACACCATCCGGCCGGTCACCAGCGACACCGCGACGTCGCGTTCCATCGCGCCGCGCACGGCCGCGACCGTGCGTGCCCCGACCTCGTGGTCGTCGCCGATGATCGTGCCATCGATGTCGAGGGCGATGAGACGGATCGGGAAGACCGGAGCCGGGGTCGTCGGGATCGACGCCGGCAGCAGCGACGGTCCGGCGTCGGCCAGCATCAGGCGGTCGCCCTGCGCAGCACGGCGACCCGGGGCCAGTCGGCGAGGTCGGGGACGACGTCGCATGCCCAGCCCGGCAGCCGCTCCGCGCACAGATCGCGCATGGCCGGGCCCTGGTCCGAGCTGATCTCGAGCAGCGCGGTCCCGCCTTCCGCGAGCCCCCATACCAGCTGGTCGAGCAGCCGGGCGATCACCGCCAGGCCATCGGGTCCGCCGTCGAAGGCGAGGCGCGGCTCGAACGCGGGGCTCGCCCGCTGCGCGACGAGCTCGTCGATCTCGCTGGTCCGGAGGTAGGGCAGGTTCGCGACGACGATGTCGAACGGCCGCGACCGCGCCGTCGGCGGCAGCAGGTCGGCGTTCTCGAAGACGAGCCGATCGCCGACGGCGTGACCGACCGCGTTCTCCCGAGCGAGATCGAGCGCATCCGGCGAGACGTCGGCGGCCGTGATCGCCACGTCGGACGGCGGGACGCCCCGCTTCCGCAACGCCACCGCGAGCGCGATGGCCACCGTCCCGCCACCGGTGCCGACGTCGACGACCTGCAGCGGTGCGATGCGGACGGCACCACTCGTGAGCACGGCCATGATCTCGTCGATCGCCTGGTCGACCAGCAGCTCGGTCTCCGGTCGCGGGATGAGCGCCCGAGCGTCTACGGTCAGGGCGATGCCGTGGAACTCCTTCATGCCGCGCAGGTACGCGACCGGCTCGCCGCTCTCGCGGCGCGCGACCAGGTCGAGGTAGGCGGCCTCGGCGTCGACGCCGACCGGGGCATCGCCGTGGGCGATCACCGCCGTCCGGTCGACGCCGATCGCGAACGCGAGCAGCAGCTCGGCATCGAGTCGGGGTGACTCGGATCCGGCCGCGCGCAGGCGCTCGGCGCCGGTCTCGATGAGCGTGCGGGTCGCGGTCATCGGGTGGTCGTCAGAGACGGATCGTGACGGCGACGTCGCCGACCTTGCGCAGCACCTCGGCGCTCGTCGTGCCCCGCCAGCGGTGGAACAGGAGGTCGACGGACGCGTCGCCGACGCGCAGGTCGGTCAGCGTGACCTTGCCCAGCCAGTCGGGCAGATGCGGGTGGAGCAGCTCGAGCTCGCCGCGGTCGGCGTGGGCGCGCAACCCGAGCATCGTCTCGAGGAAGAGGAACGACGAGCCGGCCGCCCAGGCCTGCGGGGAGCAGGCGACCGGGTAGGGCACCGGAGTGTGGGCGTCGGTCCGGTCGAAGCCGCAGAACAGCTCGGGCAGCCGGTAGTCCTGGAAGCCCTGGGCCGCCTCCATCATCTGGCCGACGAGCCGGTTCGAGGCGTCGTCGAAGCCGTAGCGCTTGAAGCCGGCCGCGATGATCGACGTGTCGTGCGGCCAGACCGTCCCGGTGTGGTAGCCGATCGGGTTGTAGCCCGGCTGGTCGGCGGCGAACGTCCGGATCCCCCAGCCGGAGAACATCGACGGCTGGAGCAGGTGCTCGACGACGTCGCGGGCGCGCTCCGGCTTGACGATGCCCGACCACAGGCAGTGCCCGACGTTGCTCGCGATCGCGTCGGCCTGGCGCTTGTCCCGATCGAGCGCCATCGCGTAGAACCGGCGGTCCTCCATCCAGAACGCGGCCTCGAACCGCTCGGCCAGCTCCTGGGCCTCGGTCTCGAGCCGGGTCGCGAGGTCCGTCTCGCCGCGCACCCGTGCGAGTCCGGCCATGCGCCGCTTGGCGTCGAACACGTAGCCCTGGACCTCGGCGAGGGCGATCGGCGGCACCGCCTCGCGACCGGTCCGGTCGCGGATCGCGTCGCTCGAGTCCTTCCAGCCCTGGTTGAGGAGACCGCGCTCGGAGCGTCGTTCGTACTCGATGAAGCCGTCGCCGTCGCGGTCGCCGTACGTGTCGATCCAGTCGAGCGCCGCGATCGCGTTCGGCCACAGCCGGTCGACCAGACCGCGGTCGCCGGTCCAGTCGAACGTCGCACCGAACAGGATCAGCCACAGCGGCGTCGAGTCGACGGAGCCGTAGTACGGCGTGTGCGGGAGCTCGCCCGAATGGGCCATCTCGCCAGTCCGCAGCTCATGCAGGATCTTGCCCGGCTCGGCGTCGCGGAAGGCGTCGTCCTCGGTCGCCTGGTAGGCGGCCAGGACGTCGAGGATCTCGACCGCGATCTGCGGCCGGAAGGCGAGCGCCTGCATCGCCGAGATCAACGAGTCGCGCCCGAACAGCGTCGCGAACCAGGGCACGCCGGCCGATATGTAGCGCTCGTCGGGTCCCGGGCCGTCGTTCACGAGCAGGCGCAGGTCGGACACGGTCCGCTTGACGACGAGATTGAACAGCTCGTGGTCGCTCACGACCGACGCGGTCCCGCGCTCCCAGGCGTGGTACGCGGCGGCGCCCTCGTCGGCCGACACGCGCGGCGCCGGCGGGAACAGCACGTCGGCGTCGACGGTCGGGGCGTCATCGTCGCTGCCCGGCTGGGCCGGCCGATCCGTGCACCAGGTCGTCCATTGCAGCTGGCGGGTCTCGCCCGGACCGAGCGACAGCGTCCAGCGCAGCCGGACCGACGCGCCGGCGTCGGAGAGCTCGGGCGGCAGGTCGTCGATGCCCTCGACGGCCTCGGCCGGTTCCGAGAACGCCAGGTGGGTGGATCGCTCGATGTCGTCGAGGCCGACGTAGCGGAAGGTCACCCGCCGATCGTTCACCGCCAGCGGCAGCAGCCGGCCACGTGCCCGGCGCGGGTAGCCGCGGACCTCGAAGATGTCGGCCCCGTCGCTGCCGAGCTCGATGTCGACCGGCACGTCGGCCGGTGTCGACCCGTGGTTGACGATACGGACCCGCTCGGACACGGCCTCGCTGCCCATCAGCCGCTCGCGGCTGATGCCGACCGTGCGGCCGACGAGCTCGTCGAACGGGTGGACCTTGGCGTCGGGGTTCCGGTCGGCGGAGGGGTTGGTCATCTGGATCCCGCCGCGGTAGTTCGCGCCGACCGAGGTCTGGAGCAGGACCGGCCGGATGCCGCCGACGCGCAGTACGCAGCACGACACGATCCGGGTGTCGCCCTGGTACAGGCCGAGCCCGCGCGAGTCGGGGTGGATGTCGCCGAACGAGTCGGTCAGCAGATACCGGTTGGCATGCTTGAGGACCTGGACCGAGCCGAGATCGGTCGCCCTGACGATCGGCATCTCGCGGACCGGCAGGAACCGCACGGGCGGCGCGTCAAGCTGCGTCATCGTTCCCCAGCTCAGCCAGGCGGTCGGCCTGGTCGGCCATGATCAGCGCGTCGATCAGGTCGTCGATGTTGCCGTCCATGACGCTCGGCAGGTTGTGGACGGTCTTGTGGATCCGATGGTCGGTGACGCGGTCCTGGGGGTAGTTGTACGTGCGGACCTTTTCGCTGCGATCGCCCGCCCCGACCATCGATCGACGGGTCGCCGAGTCCGAGGCGCGCTGCTTCTGGATCTCGAGATCGAGGAGGCGTGAGCGCAGCACCGACATCGCCTTGGCCTTGTTCTTGTGCTGGCTCTTCTCGTCCTGGATCTCGACCACCAGGCCGCTCGGCAGGTGGGTGATGCGCACGGCGGAGTCGGTCGTGTTCACGGACTGACCGCCCGGCCCGGACGAGCGCTTGACCTCGATGCGGAGGTCCCTGTCCTCGTCGATGTCGACCTCGACCTCGTCCGCCTCGGGCATGACGATGACCGTCGCCGTGGACGTGTGGATGCGCCCCGACGACTCCGTCGCCGGGATGCGCTGCACGCGGTGGACGCCGCCTTCGAACTTGAGGCGGCTGTACGCGCCGTCGCCACGGACCTGGACGATCGCCTCCTTGACGCCGTCGATGCCGGTCTCGTTCAGGCTCAGGACCTCGGTCCCGAACCGATGTCGGCCGGCGTAGCGCAGGTACATCCGGAGGACCTCGGAGGCGAACAGCGCAGCCTCGTCACCGCCCGCGCCGGCCCGAACCTCGAGGATCACGTCGCGCTCGTCGTTGGCATCGCGCGGCAGGAGCAGGACGTGGAGCTCGTCGAGCAGCCTCGATTCCTCGCCCTCGAGCCGGGCGATCTCGTCGTGGACGAGTGCCCGCATCTCGACATCGGCATCGCTGACATCGCGCAGCTCGCGCGCGCCGGCCAGCTCGTCGCGAGTGGCCTGCAGGGTGCGGAACGCGGCGACCGTGGGCTCGAGCCGGGCGAGCTCGCGGCCGAGCCGGCGGATCTCGTTGGGGTCGGAGACGACCTCGGGACGCGCCAGCTGGACCTGGAGATCGTCGTACTGCCCGGCGATCTCCGCGAGCTTGGCGTCGAGGTCGCTCATGACACCGCCGGTGGCTCGTTCGGGCTGGCTGCGACGACCGGCTCCGTCGCCTCGGGGGCGGCGTCGGTCGAGTCGAGCTCCAGCGGGTCGTGCTCGAACAGCGTCGAGCCGTCCGGGACGGGGTTGCCGTCGGCGACGAGCGCCTCCTGCATCGACGAGATGGCGACCTCGATCATGTCGTCGGTCGGGCGCTTCGTCGTGATCATCTGGACGAGGATCCCGGGGAACATGATCGCCTTGACGATGGGGTTGCGGCGGTAGCGCGCCCCGAGCTTGAGGACCTCGTAGCCGACCGCCGCCAGGATCGGTATGCCGAGTAGCCGCGTCGCGATCATCACCAGCGGCTCCTGCTTGCCGACGAGCGAGAACGCGAAGATCGACAGCAGGACGAGGATCACGAGGAACTCCGTCCCGCATCGATGGTGCGCGGTCGGGTACTTGCGGACCTCGTCGACCGTCAGCGGATCGCCCGCCTCGAGGGCATGGATCGTCATGTGCTCGGCGCCGTGGTACTGGAACACGCGGTGGATGTCGGGCGCCCGCGACACGAGCGCGAGATAGCCGAGGAACAGGCCGACCTGGATCAGGCCCTCGATGGTCGGCTGGAGCCAGCCCTGGCTCGCGCCGGACGTTGCGACGCTCGACACGAACAGCGGGAGCAGGCTGAACACCGCGATCGCGACGCCGAACGTGATGATCAGCGTGATGATGATCGGGCCCTTGCCGAGCTCGACGTCGTCCTCCTCGGCCTGGACGTTGGCGCTGCGGACCAGCCACTTGGTGCCGATCACGAGCGTCTCGTAGAGCACCACGAGCCCACGCATGAACGGCCACTTGGCGGCGCGCGTTGCGCGGATGCCGCGGTCGAGTGGCTCCGTGGCGGTGACGATCCGGCCGTCCGGGTGACGCAGGGCGACGGCGATCGCGTCGCGCCCGCGCATGAGGACGCCCTCCATCAGGGCCTGACCTCCGTAGGCGAACGCGGGTCCGCCGCCCGGTCGGCCGGTGGCGGCCGTCGCCGGTGCGGGATTCGCTGACATCGCGGCAAGTCTACCGGCGAACCGCACGGGTCGGGGTGGAGGAGGGGCTGACCTTCGGGTCAGCCGGGTGCTGACGTTCGGCTGGGCGACGCTAGCTGCGGGCCTGCCGCTCCAGCCGCTTCTGGAACCGCTCCACCTGCCCGGCGGTGTCGATGATGTTCTGCGTCCCCGTGAAGAACGGATGGCAGTTGCTGCACACGTCGACGCGCAGCTCCTCGCGGGTCGACCCGACCGTCCATTCACGGCCGCACGAGCCGCAGTGAACCTTCGCTTCGTGGTACTTGGGGTGGATGTCGGCCTTCACGGGATCTCGTTCTCCTCCGACGTCGTCCGTGCCGGGTCTGTCGCCCAGCCGGTGATCGCCGGCTACGTCTGTCGCCGGTCGCTTGCGCGACCTAGGCGGTCGTCGATGCGGCCGTTGCCGCCTCGACGCGGATGCGCTTCTTGCTCTTGGTGGCGTGCTCGAACTTGACGGTCCCGTCGATGGTCGCGAACACGGTGTAATCGTGACCGAGCCCGGTGCCCGGACCGGACACGAAGGTCATGCCGCGCTGGCGCACGATGATCGCCCCGGCCGACACGGACTGTCCGTCGCCGACCTTGACGCCGAGGCGCTGGCCGACGCTGTCGCGGCCGTTCTTGACGCTGCCGCCTGCCTTCTTGTGTGCCATCGCTATCCGTCCTTCTTGGTGCGCGGCTTCGCGGCGCTCTTCTTTGCCGCCGGCTTGTCGGCCGTGTCGGCGTCGGGCTTCGTCTTCGAACGGCTCGACGACGTCTTCGCCGGGGCGGCGTCCGCCTTGGCCTTGGGCTTGGCCGCTGCCTTGGCCGTGGTCCCGGCCTTGGCCGTGTCGGCCTTCGCGGGCTTCGCGTCGGCCTTCGCGGGCTTCTCGGCCTTCTCGACCGCCGCGGCCGCGCTCTTCGGCTTGTCGGTCTTCGCCTTCGTGGCCGGCGCCGCAGCGCCGGCGGCCAGCTTCGCCGCGAGCTCGGCATCCTTCGCGGCCTGCGCGGAGGCGGCCTCTTCGAGCCGCTGCCGCTCGGTCTTGGCATCCGACGCCGTCTTGGCCGAGGCCTGTGCGGCGCTCTTGCCGTTGAGCGTGATGTCGTTGACGCGCAGGACGGTCAGCTCCTGACGATGGCCCTTCTTGACCCGGCGGCGGGCCTTCGGTTGGTACTTGAACGAGATGACCTTGTCGCCGCGTCCCTGCCGGACGACCTCCGCGCTGACCGCGGCGCCGTCGACCATCGGCCGACCGATCGAGGCATCCTCGCCGTCGACCACGAGCAGGACACGGTCGATCGTGACGGCCTTGCCGGGCTCGACGTCGAGCAGCTCGACCTCGAGCTCGGTGCCGACCTCCACGCGGTACTGCTTCCCGCCGGTCTCGATGACTGCGTACATGGTTCCTCAGGGCTTCTGACGACGGCGGGCGACGCACGGTGCGATCGGGCTGTCGGACATGGGGTGGCGCTCGGCGAGGACCGATCGCGGACGGTGGAGTCTACGGCCGAACGGGGATACCGGTCAATCGAGGCGGTCCCAGGGAGTCGCCACTGGCTACGCTATCGCGATGCGGGCGAAGGTCGTGGTGGACGTGACGCGGGCGTGACGACCGCGCGTCTGCCGATCCCGAGCTTCATCCGGGCGCTCGACGCCGAGCCCGGTGCGCTGCGGAACCTGCTCGTGGCATTCGTGTCGCTGGGCGCCGTCGGCTTGAACCCGATGGTGACGTCGCCCAACCTGCCGAGCGTCCAGTCGATCATCCGGGCCCAGCCCGAGGTCAACTCGCTCATCTTGCTGGTCACGCTGATCGCGGCGGGACTGCTGTTCGTCGGCGGGATCCTGGGCGACACGAACGGGCGGCGGGGCGTGCTGCTCGGAGGGTTGGCCGTGCTCGGGCTCGCCAACCTCACGGGCCTCGTCGTGAGCAGCGGTCCGGTGTTCGTCGGCTCACGGCTGGTCGCAGCCGCCGCCGCGTATGCCGTCCTGCCGTTCGCCCTCGCCCTGGTGGCCACGACATACGGAGGGCTCGTCCGCGCCACCGCGATCGGCATCGCGTATGTCGCCTACGCGGGCGCGACCGCCGTCAGTCCGGTCCTGTTGACGCTCTTCGGGCCGGGCAGTCCGACGTGGCCTGCGTTCGCCCTGTCGGTGCTGGCGGCCGGCTTCGCCCTGTGGTTCGCCCGGTCGCGCGCCCCCGACCTTCAGGCGATCGCCCGCGACGATCGCCCATACGTCGTGTCGACCGCGGTCTGGGCGTTCGCGATCGTGATGATCAGCGCCGGGGTCGTCGGGTTCGGCGACCGCATCTCGGTGGCGGTCCGGGTCACGCTCGTCGTCATCGGACTGCTCCTGGTCGGGGCGTACGCGATCTGGGACCGGTCGATCCGCGATCGGGCGCGCCGCAGCCTTCATCACGTCGATCGCCGCCCCGTGACGGTCGCGATCGCTGTCGGCGTGCTCGTCAGCTTCGCCCAGGCCGCCCCGCTGTTCCAGCTGCCGCTCTTCTTCAAGCTCGTCCTCGACTATGGGCCGCTCCTGGCCACGGTGGCCACGGCACCGTTCATCGCGGCGCTCGTGATCGCGGGCCCGCTCGCCGGGCTGCTCCTCGCCCGGTTCGGGCCCCGCACGCTGATGGCCGGCGGTCTCGCGACGGTCGGGCTCGGCAACATCGCGGCGGCAGCCGTCATCGGTCCCCAGGTCGTGTACATCGGGATGGCCGTGTCGCTTGCCCTGATCGGGGTCGGGTTCGTGGTGGCGACGACCGTGCGGACGGCGGTGATCTTCGCGAGCGTCTCGCGAGGCCTGCCGGCCACGGCCGCGGCCCTCAACGAGGCATCGGTGCTGGTCGGCACGCGGATCGGCCTGGCGACGCTGACCGCCCTGATCACCCAGCGCGCGCTGGACACCTATGCCGCGTCGTCGGGCATCGTCGATCCCGCCCAGCGCGATGCCGCGATCGCCACGTTCCGAGACGTCCTCGTCGCGGCCGGGACCCCGGGGTTCGCCGAGGTCGCGGGCGCCGTGGACCCGGCGGACATCGCAGGCTACGTCGCCGCGGTCGTCGAGGCGTACCGACTCAGCCTGTTCGGCACGGGGCTGCTCGCGCTCGTCGCGGCGCCGATCGTGTGGTTCGCGCTCGGGCCCCGCGACCCACTGTCGACGATCTGGGACCACCGCGACGAGCGGGCCGAGTCGGCCGTCAGTCCGACCGGCTGATCAGGGCAGGTCGTCGACCAGGAGCAGCCGTTCACGAACGATGGTGTCGACCGCCAGCGCGGTGCCGATGCGGTCGCCGATGGCCGCGACCACCTCCTCCGGTCTGCCGGTGCCGAGCTCCGGGTGGAAGCGCGTCCGGGCCCGGATGATCGGCGGCGGACCGGGTTCGACCGTGATGTCGTCCAGCAGCGGTCGCAAGTCGTAGCGCACGGTGCCGCTACCCTTCGACCGCTCGCGTGGCAACCGGTCGGCGTGCAGCAGGTCATCGGCCCCGCGCCGGATGGCGTCGCTGTCGGCCGTCGGATCCCCAAGGGTGATGCGATAGTCGGCGGCCGCCACTCGTCCTGCGAGCGGCGGACCCGCCAGCCAGACGTCGTACAGATCGACGAGTCGCCAGCCGGCCGGCACGTGGCCATCGAGCGACGCCCGCACGCGCCACACCGGCCAGCGCTCGCCCAGCACGACGTCGATCAGCTCGCCCTCGGCGGGCATGCCGACCGGCAGCGGTGCGCCGAACGAGATGCGCGGTCGGGCAGCCGGCGGCGGCGTGCGGGCGAGCGGCAGGTCGGCGGCCTCGAAGGCGGCCATCCACGCGTCCGTGACGTCGCGGTGGGCTCCGGCCGGCGCGCCTACGGAGCGACCGACCACGAGCCGCCAGCGCTGGCGCGGCTCGACCGCGGGGATGACGGCGATCCGCTCGGGTTCTGGGATTGGGGCCGGCCCGGACACGTCTGCTAGTCTGCCGGACGATGGACGTGCCGGATCGGACCGCCAGCGTGGTGCCCGATCGGTCCGCGACCGCCGCACCCGCGCCTGTCCCGACGGCCGAGTGGGTCGCGGCGCTGCCCCCTCCTCCGTTCGTCGACCCGGCATCACCGCGTAGCCAGCCGGGGTTCGCCGCCATCTCGCCACGGGTCGCGGTGTTGATCGGGGCGGCGGTCGTGATCGGGATCCTGCTGTGGATGGCCCGCGACGCCGTCCGGCCCTTCATCTTCGGCCTGCTCATGGTGTACCTGCTCGATCCCCCGGTGCGCTGGCTGGCCGCGCGCGGGATCCGCCGGACGTTCGCCATCCTCATCGTCTACGTGGTCGCACTGGTCCTGTTCATCGAGTTCCTGAACCTGACGCTCCGACCGCTGTTCGAGGAGCTCGTCCGCCTGCTGGAGGACCTGCCCGGCCTCGCCGCGCAGCTCCAGGCCCAGGTCGAGCGACTGTCGGAGTTCTACACGCGGCTCGCCATCCCGCAGGCCGTGCGCGAGTGGATCGACGGGATGATCGCGTCGATGACCGAGGGCGGCGCCGGTGGCGGTCCGACCCTCGATCCGACCGATCTCCTGCCGATCTTCACGGGAGCGACCAGCTTCATCGGCGGCCTGTTCGCGTACGTGCTCCTGCCGGTCTGGGTGTTCTACCTGCTGAAGGACCGCGTGGCGTTGACCGCGACCTTCGACCGGAGCCTGCCGGCGACGTGGCGGTTCGACGTGTGGGCGACGCTGCGGGTCGTTCGGCGCGTGTTCGGACAGTGGGTCCGCGCGCAACTCGTGCTCGGGGTGACGGTCGGCGTGTTCACGTTCATCGGGCTGCTGCTGTTGAGCCGCTTCGTCGACCCGGTCTTCGGGCGCTACGCCGTGCTGCTGTCGGTCACGGCCGGCATCCTCGAGCTCGTGCCGATCATCGGGCCGATCATCGCGGCCGTGCCCGCGGTCCTGCTCGCCGCGACCGCGGGCCTCGAGGCGGTGGTCGCCGCGTTCCTGCTCTACCTCCTCGTGCAACAGGTCGAGAACAACGTGCTGGTGCCCAAGATCCAGGGCGACGCCGTCCAGCTGCATCCGGCCGTGGTCATGTTCGCGATCGTCATCGGCGGCTCGCTGGTCGGCCTGCTCGGGGCGATCCTCGCGCTGCCGGTCGCAGCCGCCCTGCGCGACGTCACCCGCTACCTGTTCCGACGTCTCAGCCCGGACGAGCCCGAGGCCCTCGCCGCCTCCATCTCCGGGCTCGGTCTCGAGATCCATCCGGGCATCCCGGGTCGGCCGGCCCCGTGAGCGACCCTCCCGCCGACCCGTACCGGACCCTCCAGGTCGTCCCGGAGGCCGACGACGAGGTCATCAGCGCCGCCTACCGCCGGCTCGCGCGCAAGTACCACCCCGATGTCTCCCCGGGTGGGGAGGCTGCCGCGCGGATGGCGGCGATCAACGCGGCCTGGGAGCTGATCGGCGAACCGTCGCGCCGCGCGGCCTTCGACCGGCAGCGCGCGCTCGAGGCGGCGATCCGGCGGCGCAACGCCGAGACCGGACCCGCCGCCACAGGAGCGCAGGGGTCGTCTGCAGGCGCCGACGAGATACCCGGCGCCCGCACGGATCGGCCAGCCGAGACCGTGTCGCGCGACTGGACGAGCGGACGGTCCTCGACCGGCGGTGGCTATGCGCCGTCCATGCGGACGGCCGACGGGGAGGGCGCGGCCGGCCAGCCGCCCGGCGAGCCGTCGGGCAGCGTCATCACGTTCGGGCGATATACCGGTTGGTCGCTGGGCGAGATCGCTCGCACGGACCTCGAGTACCTCGAGTGGCTCGACCGCATGACGATCGGGCGGCCATACCGGGACGAGATCGACGCGATCCTGCGGCGGACCGGCCGCCGGAGATCGGCCGATGCCGATGCCGCCGATCGGCGCGGCCTATTCCGGCGGCGCTAGCCGAGATAGCGCACGTACAGATAGACGGACGCGATCACCAGCGAAACGAATGGACGGTCGCCCGTACCGGAAGAATGCGAGGAACGTGATGGATCAGTCGTTTCGGGCCGTGACATTCGCGACCACGACGTTGGCTGACGCGCCGATGATCGTGGCATTGCCTCCCAGGCAGGCGCCGAGCGCCGCGCCCACCACAGAGGCTCGATCGGTATTCCCGAGGCGCCGATCTCCTCGACGACGGGAATCATCGTCGCCGTGTACGGGATGTTGTCGATGATCGCGGAGGCGATCCCGCTCAGCCACGCGAGCCCCAGCGTCGTCACGGTGGGATCGCCCGCGGTCACGGTCACGAGCGCGTCGGCAACGGCGTCGACGATGCCGACATGGACGACGGCCTCGACGAGCATGAACAGACCTACGAAGAAGAACAGCGTCGACCATTCGACGCCACGCAGGACTTCCTCGACGTCCGCCCTGGCCAACAGCATGAGCGTCGCGGCCCCAAGGAGCGCGATCGCCCCGCCTCCAGACCGAGAGGTCGGGCGAACAGGAACCCGAGGATCGTCACTCCGATCACACCAAGCGTCAATCGGAGGAGCCGGGCTCAGTCAGCACTTCACGCTCGTCGAGCGCGAGGACGGCGTCCGGACCGACGGGTCCACCGACAAGTCGCGGCTGAAGAACCAGCGTGTCATCGCAAGGAAGGCGATGAACACGATGGACGCCGCCGGGGCCGTGGATGAGGAAGTCGGTGAAGCCCAGGTCTGCCGCAGAACCGATGAGGATGTTGGGAGGGTCGCCGATCAGAGTGGCCGACCCACCGATGTTCGACGCAAGGATCTCGCTGATCGATATGGCACCGGCGAGACGCGGAGGACGTTCGCGATATAGACGGTTACCGGAGCGATCAGAACGACCGTTGTGACGTTGTCAAGGACCGCTGACATCAGAGCCGTCACGATGCTGAGGACGATGAGGAGGCGGTATGGCTGCCCGTCGGCGACCTTGACCGACCGGATCGCGACCCACTGGAAGAACCCCGTCTCGCTGAGGATATTTGCCAGGATCATCATCCCAGCGAGCAGGAAGATGACATTGAGGTCGATCGCTCCGAACGCTTCCTCCTGCCCGACGATCCCGATGATCACGACCAGCGCTCCGCCGAGCAGCGCCGCCACCGTCTTGTCGACCCGATCCGTCGCGATCAGCGCGTACGTGACGATGAAGATGATCCCGGTGAGGGCGACCTCCACGCTGACTCCTCAGCCGGATGACTGCGGGCTCTCGGGCTCGAGTGCCTCGAGGTACCGCAGCGACACTTCCAGGAGATCCAGATAACCCGTTGGCTTGCCTTCGGCATCCACGACGTAGAGGCCCGACAAGTGGCGGGCATGCATCAGCCGAAAGGCCGCATCGATCGTGGCATCCGCCTTGACCGATGCCGGCGGCAGCATCACGTCAGAGACGCGACGAGCACCCACCTCGCGGCCAAACCGGGCAGCCTCGTCCATGTCGGCCAGTCCGGCGAGGAGCGTTTCGGGCGCAACGCGCGCGACAACGGTCTCGGCGAGTCGGAGGATGGGCATGGTGCCGACCAGGACGCCCGTGGCGTCGACGACACCGATGACCCTGGTCTGTAGCTGGGCTGCCGCCAGGCGCACGATCGATAGTGGGTCATCGTCGACCGATACGAGCAGTGGCTCCACCGGGAGGAGACCAACGCACTCAGATACCGGGGTCCGCCGGACGTCACGGATGCGGTCGCTCATGCGATGGCACAACGGGCCACGCGCCCGCGCGTATCACGAAGTCGCGGGGCGATCGCGTTTACCACTCGGCGCGGGTCTGCCGGATGTTGATGCTCTGGAGGATCCCGAGGCCGATGGCGATGCTGACCAGCGAGGCGCCGCCGTGGGTCACGAACGGCAGCGGGATGCCGGTGATCGGCATGATGCCCATCACCATCCCGACGTTCACGAACAGCTGGAACAGCACCATCGCGGCGACGCCCGACGCGAACAGCGACCCGAACGGGTCACGCGAGCGCCAACCCGCGACCAGGACGCGCCACAGCAGCAGGATGAACAGCACGAACAGGACCATCGCGCCGATGAAGCCGAGCTCCTCCGCCAGCACCGAGAACACGAAGTCGGTCGACTGGACCGGGAGGAAGTCGCCCTGGGTCTGCGTGCCGTTGGTCAGGCCCCGACCGAACCAGCCACCCGAGCCGACCGCGATCTGCGACTGGTAGAGCTGGTAGCCCGAGTCGGAGACATCCGGGTTCGGGTTGAGGAACGACGTCAGGCGTTCCTTTTGATAGTCCCGAAGGATGTAGGTCCACGCGATCGGGACCATCGCGATCACCCCTGCCGCCAGCACCGCCAACCACTTCATGCTGGCGCCGGACATCCAGAGCATGCCGGCGAGGATCGCTGCGAACACCAGCGAGGTCCCCAGGTCGGGCTGGAGCATGACCAGCACCCACGGCGGGATGACCAGCAGGCACGCGCCGATGATCGTCCTCGGCGACTCCAGCTGGTGGTGCCTGCTGGTCAGGTAGTTGGCGAGCACGACGATCATCAGGATCTTGGCGAGCTCGCTGAACTGGAACGTGAACGGGCCGACCGTGATCCAGCGGGCCGAGTTGCCGACGCCGTCGCCGATCGCCAGCGTCACGACCAGCAGGCCGATCTGGAACGCGTACACGGGCCACGACAGCGTCTGGAGCCAGCGGTAGTCGAACGCCGTCGCCAGGATGAAGGCGATCGCCGCGATACCGGCCCACATCAGCCCACGCGTGAACGTCGTCCCCGCCTCGAGCGGGGTGGACCCGTTCTCGACGCTGTTCGTGTAGGCCATCACGAGGCCGATCGCGACGAGCAGCCCGGCATACACCACGAGCTGCAGGTCGAATGCCCGCCACGCCGCACCGACGGATCGGGCTGCCCAGTCGGTGACGCGTGCGGGCTCGGCTCGGATGACGCCCATCAGTCGTTGGAGTAGAAGTTGCTGCGCACCATGTTCTCGAAGAGACGGTAGTCCTTCTTGATGCCGTACTGGAGCTGGAAGAAGTACTTCACGATCTCGGTCGCGGCGTTGCCCTTCGTGCGGGAGTCGTGGGCGAAGGCCATGACGATCAGGCGCGAATCGTGGTCCTCGAACGACCCGTTGCGCGGGTCCTTCGGGGTGAAGCCGACGAAGAACGACGAGTACGGCAGCCGGCCCTTGGAGTCGGGTGTGCCGAACTCGGCCGTTCCGGACTTGCCGGCGATCTTGATCGGGAGGTCGACGAGGTTGTACGTGTGGCGGAGCGTCACCGTCTCCCGTGAGGCAAGCCGCATGGTGCGCAGCACGCTCGGCTTGGCCTTGAGCTTGTGGATGACCTTCGGCTCGAACGGTCGCACGATCTCGCCGTCCGGCCCGATGACCTCGCGGACGATCTGCGGCTGGTACAGCTTGCCGCCGTTCGCGAGCGCCGCGTAGGCGTTGATGAGCTGGAGCGGCGTCACCGCGTCGTAGCCCTGGCCGATGCCGGCCTGGTACGTCTCGCCCGCGAACACGGGCGCGCCGAGCGCGTTCTGCTTCCACGCGTTGTCCGGGACGATCCCGGCGACCTCGCCGGGCAGATCGACGCCGGTCGGGGCGCCGAAGCCGTACTGTCGCGCCCAATACGCGAGCCGGTCGATCCCGAGCATGCCGGCCACCTGGTAGAAGTACGTGTCGCTCGAGTGACCGAAGCCGCAGTAGATATCGCAGGCGCCCCACCCACGCCGGTTCCATTCGTAGAACTTCGTGTCGCCGAGCGTGAGGAAGCTCTTCGTCATCAGGCGCGTACCGGCGGTGATCTCCCGGTCGGCCAGGCCCCCTGTGCCGGTGACGAGCTTGTACGTCGATCCCGGCGCGTAGTGCGCCTGGATGGCGTGGTTGATGAGCGGCTTGTCCTTGTTGTCGAGGAGCTTCTCGTAGTCCTTGACGCTGATGCCCCGGGCGAACTTGTTGTTGTCGTAGGTGGGCATGCTGACCATCGCCAGGATCTCGCCGGTCTGCGGGTTCATGGCGATGACGACGCCACGCTTCATCCCGATGCGGTCCATGGCCCACCGGAGCGCCTTCTGGGCGTTGCGCTGGGCCTTCGTGTCGATGGTGAGCGTGAGCGATGCGCCGGGCACGGGTTCGCGCATGGTCTGCAGCACCTGCGTCCGGCGCCCCGTCTTGTCGCGCGCCACGCTCTCGAGCCCATACGTGCCGCGCAGCTCGGTCTCGTACTGTGACTCGAGGCCGACCTTTCCGAGCAGGTCGTCGGGCTGATACCCCAGGTCGCGGAGGTCCGGCAGCTGCTCGGCCGACACCGGACCCGTGTAGCCGAGGAGCTGCGACATCAACGGTCCGTCCGTGTACTGGCGGCGGGCTTCGACGGCGACTTCGACGCCGGGCAGCTCGTACCCGGCTTCCGAGATCAGCTGGGCGGTCTCGCGGTCGACGTCCTGCGCCACGCGGACGAGATCGAACGCGGACCCCGGATTGCCATCGATCGTCGCGTTGATGTCCGACGGGTCCATGCTCAGCAGGGCGGCCAGCCGGTCGACGACCTCGTCGCGTACCTCATCCGGCAGGTCGGCCGGGCGCACCTTCACGGCGAACGTGGGCACGTTCTTCACGAGCAACCGTCCGTTGCGGTCGTACATGAAGCCGCGTGGCGCCGGGATCGGCTCGTTCACCGTCCGCTGCTGGTTCGAGATCGCCGCGAACTCGGTCCCGTTGGTGATCTGGAGGTAGAACAGACGGGCGGTCAGCGTCCCGACCGCCAGGACCACCACGAGCCCGAAGACCAGGAACCGCGAGAACCGGCGTTCCGGGAGCGGCCGGCCGTCAAGCGATGCGTTCACCAATCGACCCGTTCCTGCTCGAGGCGGCGATCATGCACCGCGACCGTCAGCGGACCGATGATCGCGGCGAGCACAGCGTCGTACACGGCGCCCGGGAAGACGGCCGCGAGGGGGTCGGCGACGGGTGGTGGCGCACCGAGCGCCCCGAAGGTCACGAAGAGGATCATCGAGTAGGCCAGGCTGAAGAGGAAGACCGCGACGATCGGGATGATCGGACGGAGTTGGACGAGAGAGCGAGCAAGGACGGATGTGCCTCCGACGCAGAGCAGGAGTGCGAACGCGGTCGAGCCGAGCGGACGCTGTGCCAGGACATCAAGCGCGAGCCCTCCCACGAAGGCCCAGACGAGGCCGGCCTCGAGGCCGAAGGCGATCGTCACGATCACCGCCAGCACGAGGACCGGGTGCGGTTGAGCCGACCCGATCCGGAGGTATGGGGTCACGGTAAGTTCGATCAGGGCCGTCACCACCGCGCCGACCGCGGCGAGCAGCAGGGTCATCGGACGGGTCGTTTCCTCGGCGAAGCGGCCAGAAGGTCGCGCGCCCACCTGCCCGGCACTCGTTCACGACCGAATCGGCGGCGACTCGGGGCGGAGTATCCCACGGACCGTCGGAACGGGCAACGACCCCGGTCTCGACGACGGGATGTTTCACGTGAAACGGCCACCCGCCGGTACGTCGCAGCTAAGCGAGCGAGTGGCACAGTCCGCCGCATCCATAGATACACGCCGACGGCCGAGGTCGAACGGGCTTCGATGGTAGAATCAACTTCCGTGAAATCAGTCCGAGCGGATCGCTGAGTGGGGCGGACGATCGCCTGCGCGAACCAGAAGGGCGGCGTCGGCAAGACCACGACGGTGGTGAACCTGGCGAGTCTGCTGGCCCTTGCAGGTGACCGGGTCCTCCTCATCGATCTGGACCCCCAGGGCAATGCCACGAGCGGCGTCGGGATCGACCGGGCGTCGCTCGAGCGCTCCACGTACGACGGGATCATCGACGGCGTCGACCTGCGAGACCTGATCGTGCGTGGCACCTCGCAGGGTGTCGACATCGTGCCGTCGGCGATCGCGCTCGCCGGCGCGGAGGTCGAGCTCGTCGGGGCGTCGTCGCGCGAGCGACGTCTTCGCGGGCTGCTCGAGCCGATCTCAGATGCCTACGACGTCATCTTCATCGATTGCCCGCCATCGCTCGGGCTGCTCACCGTCAACGCGCTGACCGCCGCAGATGCGGTCCTCATCCCGCTCCAATGTGAGTACTACGCCCTGGAGGGATTGACCCAGTTGCTGGCTACCATCGAGCTCGTCCGGGACCACCTGAACCCACGCCTGGCCATCGACGGCGTCGTCCTGACCATGGCCGACGCCCGGACCAACTTGTCCGCCGATGTCGAAGCTGAGGCGCGACGCCACCTCGACGGCACCGTGTACGACACGGTCATCCCGCGGAGCGTGCGCCTCTCAGAGGCGCCCAGCCACGGCCGGTCGATCGCGACGTACGCCCCAGGCTCACGTGGCGGGATGGCCTATGCCGCGCTCGCGACGGAGTTCCGGGCGCGAAACGCCCGGCGTGCGGCGAGCGCGCCGTCGAGGGACGCGGTGGGCGTCCCGGTCATGCGCGAGCCCGACGTGGCGGTGGTCTCATGACCGTGCGACCCGAACGGTCCCAGGGCCTTGGCCGCGGTCTCTCTGCATTGATCCCGCAGCGCAGCGAGGGCCGACCGGGTCCGACCGAGATCGCCATCGCCAGCATCCGTCCTAACCCCAGCCAGCCGCGTCGTCACTTCCGCGAGGCCGAGATGGCGACGCTGATCGAGAGCATCCGTGAACACGGGGTCCTGCAGCCGGTGCTCGTCACGGAGACGCTCGACGGCTACCAGCTGGTGACCGGCGAGCGCCGCCTGCGCGCCGCGGCCGCGGCCGGCCTCGAACGGATCCCGGCCATCGTCCGGGACCTCGACGACCAGACCCGCCTCGAGCTGGCGCTCGTCGAGAACCTCCAGCGGGAGGATCTCGACCCCATCGACGCCGCCCACGGGTTCCGCCGGCTCATCGACGAGTTCGGCTTCAGCCACGAGCAGATCGCGTCCCGGATCGGGCGGGCCCGGTCGACGGTCGCCAACACGCTCCGTCTGCTCGAGCTGGCGCCGGTCGTGCAGGCGGCCGTCGCGGATGGCCGGATCAGCGAGGGCCACGGCCGGGCGCTGGGCGGCCTGTCGGTGGAGCACCAGGAGCACGTCCTCGGCGCGGTCATCGACCAGGAGCTGTCGGTCCGCCAGACCGAGGAGCTCGTTCGCCGGCTGCGCGAGCCGAAGGCGCCGACCGCGGCGGCCGACGACACCGTCGCCCGCACCGACCGCGACCCCGACCTCGAGCGGGTCGAGGAGGACCTGCGCCGGGCACTCGGCACCAAGGTGAGCCTCGCGCGGTCGCGCCGGGGCGGCCGCATCGTCATCGAGTACTACAGCGACGAGGAGCTGGGGCGACTCTACGAGCGCCTCATCGGAGGGGCGGCGTGACGCAGGAAGCACGCAAGGTCGTCGCGCCGGCGAGCGGCGGACGCGGCAAGCGCGGGGGCAAGGCCGGCGGCGAGTACACCGCTGCCAGCATCCAGGTCCTCGAGGGGCTGGAAGCCGTCCGGCGCCGGCCGGGCATGTACATCGGCTCGACCGATGAGCGCGGGTTGCACCATCTCGTCTGGGAGGTCGTCGACAACTCGATCGACGAGGCGATGGCCGGCCATGCCACGACGATCCTCGTCAACATCCGAGCCGACGGCACCGTCATCGTCCAGGACGACGGCCGCGGCGTGCCGGTCGGCAAGCATTCGACCGGCAAGGACGCGCTCGAGGTCGTGCATACGGTCCTCCATGCGGGCGGCAAGTTCGGTGGCGGCGGATACAAGGTGTCTGGCGGCCTCCACGGTGTCGGCGTCAGCGTCGTCAACGCGCTGTCCGAGTGGATGCGCGTGGAGTCGGCGCGCGACGGCAGCATCTGGATGCAGGAGTACGAGCGCGGCAAGCCCAGGGCGTCGGTCAAGAAGCTCGGACCGCAGGGCGATCGCCGAGGGACGCTCACGTCGTTCCGCGCCGACGCGCAGATGTTCGAGACGACCGAGTATTCGTTCGATGCCATCAGCCAGCGCCTCCGGGAGTCGGCCTATCTCACCAAGGGCGTCTGGATCACGCTCGTCGACGAGCGGGTCGATCGCGAGCGCTCGTTCTACTTCGAGGGCGGTCTCGAGTCGTTCGTCCGGCACCTGAACCGGAACAAGGAGACCCTCCACCACCGCCCGATGTACGTCGAGCGGAAGGAGGGGTCGACGGCCGTCGAGGTCGCCCTCCAGTACAACGACTCGTACACCGAGAACGTCCTGGCGTTCGCCAACAACATCAACACGGTCGACGGCGGCACCCATGTCACCGGCTTCCGAGCCGCGCTCACGAGCTCGCTCAATGACTGGGCACGCCGCTCGGGCGTGCTCCGCGACAGCGAGAGCAACCTGTCGGGCGACGACGTCCGCGAGGGCCTGACCGCGGTCATCAGCGTGAAGCTGACGGATCCCCAGTTCGAGGGACAGACGAAGGCCAAGCTCGGCAATGCCGAGGTCAAGGGACAGGTCCAGACGGCCGTGGCCGATGCGATCGGCCAACACCTCGACGAGAACCCGGCCGACGGCCGACGCATCATCGAGAAGTGCCTGACGGCCGCGCGTGCGCGCGAAGCGGCCCGGAAGGCCCGCGACCTGGTCCTGCGCAAGGGCGCGCTCGAGGGGATGTCGCTGCCCGGCAAGCTGGCCGACTGCCAGGAGCGCGACCCCGCACGCAGCGAGATCTACATCGTCGAGGGCGACTCGGCCGGCGGCTCGGCGAAGGCCGGTCGCGACCGTCGCTTCCAGGCGATCCTGCCGATGTTCGGCAAGATGCTCAACGTCGAGAAGGCACGCCTCGACAAGGTGCTCTCGAGCGACAAGATCAGGCCGCTCATCATCGCCCTCGGAGCCGGCATCGGCGAGGGCTTCGACGTCGCGAAGGTCCGCTACCACCGGATCATCCTCATGAGCGACGCCGACGTCGACGGGGCCCACATCCGGACCCTGCTCCTGACGTTCTTCTACCGGCACATGCCCGAGGTGATCCGCGCCGGCTACCTCTACATCGCGCAGCCACCGCTGTATCGCGTCAGCACCGGCAAGCTGACCCGCTACGCCCAGAGCGAGAAGGAGCGGGACCGGATCATCAAGGAGTTCAACGTCAAGAACCTGTCGGTCCAGCGCTTCAAGGGCCTCGGCGAGATGAACGCCGAGCAGCTGTGGGAGACCACGATGAACCCGGAGACGCGCACGCTCCTGCGCGTCGACATCGAGGACGGCGCGGAGGCCGACGACATCTTCACCCGGCTGATGGGCGAGAGGGTCGAGCCGCGCAAGGAGTTCATCAAGGCCGAGGCACGCAAGGTGCAGAACCTTGACGTCTGAGGCCATGGTGGTCGACGTCCCGGGCGTCCCGCGCCTGGAGATCGCCCCCCATCATTGCTTCGCCTGCGGGACGCTCAACACGAGCGGGATGGGCCTCGTCCTGCACGTCGAGCGCGGTCGCTCGTGGGTCGAGCTGGTCCTCGAGCCACGGTTCCAGGGCTGGGACGGGATCGCGCACGGCGGCATCGTCACCACGATCCTCGACGAGGTGATGGCCTGGGCACTCGTGGGCGAGGACAACTGGGGCCTGACCGCGCGGATCGCGGTCGATTTCAAGCGCCCGGTCCAGGTCGGCCAGGCGTTGCGGGCCGAGGGCTGGATCACCCGCTCGCGGCGCCGGATCGTCGACACCGAGAGCCGCTTGCTCGACGCGGGGTCGGGCACCACCCTGGCGACTGCGACCGGCGTCTACGTGGCCGCCGACGAGGGGCGCAAGCGGGAGCTCCGGCAGCGCTACGGCTGGACGCCGCTCCCAGAGACCGATACCCCCGACATCGTGGACGGCCAGGGATGAGCCCCGTCGCCGAGGCGGCACGCCCGCGCAGCCCCGTCACCGAGCGTGCGGTCGCGTTCGTCGCCGAGCGCAAGCCGTCGGCAGAGGCACTCGGCGGCGCCATCGCCGACCACATCAACGACCCCGACGCGTTCACGAGGGCCCTCGATACCGGGCTCCGGTCGCTCGCGGATCCGGAGTACCTCGAGGGCCAGCATCGCGTCGCCCCCGGGCTCGGCCCGGTCTACGGCGTCCGCTGGCCGTTGCTGGCGGCCGTCGTCCGCGGCTTCCGCGCTGCGACGCGCCACGATCGCCCGACCTCGCTGCTGTTCCTGGCCGATCGCCTGTTCCACGAGGATCGCCTCGAGATGCGCTGGTTCGCCTTCGCGCTCCTCGAGCGGACGCTGGCCGCTGATCCCGAGCGGACCTGGCAGCTGCTCCGGCGCGGTGCCCGGGAGGCGGCCGACTGGATCACCGTCGACGACCTCGCCCACCCGTACGGCACCGGCATCGCCGCGGAGTCGTACCGCTGGGCGGAGCTCGACCAGCTCGTCTTCTCGCCGTCGCGCTGGGAGCGCCGCCTCGTCGCGTCGACGATCGCGACGATGACCCACGGCAACCGCCGGTCGGGTCGCGGCCCCGACGTCGTCGACCACGCCCTGCCGCTGCTCGGCCAGCTCGTCGGCGACGCCGAGCCGGATGTCCAGAAGGCACTGTCCTGGGCGTATCGCTCGCTCGCCGGCATCGACCGCGCCCGAACGACCGAGGCGCTGACCGCCGAGACCGACCGCGCGGTGGCGACCGACGACGGGCACCGCGCATGGGTCATCCGCGACAGCCTGTCCAAGCTCGACCCGGCCGATGCCGACCGCCTGCGCGATCGGCTCACCGGGATCCGCCGGCGGCCCGGCGCCCCATCGACCTCCAGCGCCGCCGCGCTGGCCGAGCGCTTCGGCGGTCTGCCGGATCCCGGCATGCACCCCGAACCCCCGCTGACCTGATCAGGAGTAGCCGACCGTGACCGAGAACCTGGGCGAGGTCCGAGCCATCCGGATCGAGGAGGAGATGCGCACCTCCTACCTCGATTACGCGATGAGCGTCATCGTCGCGCGCGCGTTGCCGGACGTCCGCGACGGCCTCAAGCCGGTCCACCGCCGGATCCTGTACACGATGGGCGAGATGGGCCTGTCAGCGACCTCGTCGTTCCGCAAGTGCGCGGCGATCGTCGGCGAGGTGATGGGCAAGTACCACCCGCACGGCGACGGTGCCATCTACGACGCGCTCGTGCGCCTGGCCCAGGACTTCTCGATGCGCTACCCGCTGGTCGACGGGCAGGGCAACTTCGGGTCGGTCGACGGCGACGACGCGGCGGCGATGCGCTACACCGAGGCGCGCCTGACGGCCATCGCGTCGGAGCTGCTCGCCGACATCGACAGGGAGACCGTCGACTTCGTCGACAACTACGACGGCACCCAGAAGCAGCCGTCGGTGCTACCGGCCAAGCTCCCGAACCTGCTCGTGAACGGCTCGTCGGGCATCGCCGTCGGCATGGCGACCAACATCCCGCCGCACCACCTCGGCGAGATCGTCGACGCCACGGTCGCCCTCATCGACGACCCCGAGCTGACGTCCGACGACCTGTGCAAGTTCGTGCTCGGCCCGGACTTCCCGACCGGCGGCACGATCTTCCGCTTCGACAAGCAGCGCACGCTCAATGGCGAGTGGGAGACCGTCGACGCGATCCGCCAGATGTACGCCCATGGTCGCGGCCGGGTGGTGATGCGCGCGCAGGTCTCGTTCGAGGAGGTGCGTGGGGATCGGACCTCGATCATCGTCACCGAGCTGCCCTACCAGGTGAACAAGGCCTCCTTGCTCGAGAAGATGGCCGACCTCGTCAAGGACAAGAAGATCGACGGCATCGCCGACCTGCGCGACGAGTCGGATCGCGACGGGATGCGCATCTACATCGAGATCAAGCGCGACGCCAACCCGCACAAGGTCCTGAACAACCTGTTCAAGCACACGCCGATGCAGCTCGCGTTCAACATGAACATGCTGGCCCTGGTCGACGGACAGCCCCAGACGCTGCCGCTGCGCAGCGTGCTCGAGCACCACATCACCCACCGCCAGGAGATCGTCCGGCGGCGGACCGAGTTCGATCTCGGCAAGGCCCGGGCCCGGGCTCACATCCTCGAGGGTCTCAAGATCGCCCTCGACCATCTCGACGCGGTCATCAAGACGATCCGCGAGTCGGCCGATGTCGAGGTCGCGCGCGAGAACCTGATGTCGCGCTTCAAGCTCACCGAGGTGCAGGCGCAGGCCATCCTGGACATGCGTCTGGCCCGCCTCGCCGCGCTCGAGCGCAAGAAGATCGAGGACGAGTACCTCGCGGTCATCCAGCTCATCGCCGAGCTCGAGGACATCCTCGCCAACCCGTCCCGCGTGCTGGGCATCATCAAGGACGAGTTGGCCGAGCTGAAGCGCAAGTACGGCGGCGAGCGGCGGACGCGCGTCGCCGACGACTCCAGCCGCGAGATGACCGACGAGGACCTCATCGCGGACGAGGACGTCGTCGTGACGATCTCCGGCCGCGGCTACATCAAGCGCCAGCCTGTCGCCACGTACCGCCGCCAGCATCGCGGCGGCAAGGGGATCATCGGGCACGTGACCCGCGAGGAGGACGCCGTCGAGCACCTGCTCGTCGCGAACACCCACGACTGGGCGCTGTTCTTCACCAACCGCGGTCGCGTGTTCAGCGCCAAGGTCCACGCCATCCCCGACGCGTCGCGCCAGGCCAAGGGCATGCCGATCATCAACCTGCCGGGCGTCCAGGTCGACTCGGGCGAGGTGCCCGTCGCGACGATCGTGCTGCCGAACTTCGAGCCGGGGCACTACCTCGTGATGGCCACCCGCAAGGGCATCATCAAGAAGACGCCGCTGGAGCAGTTCGAACGGGTGCGCGCGACCGGGATCCGCGCGATCACGATCCACGATGACGATGAGCTGGCGTGGGTCGGTGTCTCCGGCGGGGAGGATGACATCATCCTGGCGACCGCGCAGGGCATGCTCGCCCGGTTCGAGGAGGACGAGGTCCGCCCGATGGGCCGCGACGCCGCCGGCGTGATCGGCATCCGATTGCTCAAGCGCGAGGGCGACAGCGTCATCGCGATGAGCGTCGTCGAGCCCGAGGCCGACCTCCTCGTCCTGACCGAGACGGGCTACGGCAAGCGCGTCGCGATCGGCGACTTCCGGCGCAAGCATCGCGGCGGCCAGGGTGTCCGGCTGATCGCGCTGGAGGGTCGCAAGACCGGTCTGGTGGCCGCCGTCCAGCAGGTCACCGAGGAGGACGAGGAGCTCGTGCTGATCTCCGAGGGTGGCCAGGTCATCCGCACCGAGACCAACACGATCAACCGCTATTCGTCGAGTGCCCGCGGCGTGATCGTGATGCGCCTGGCCGAGGGCGACCGCGTCGCGGCCATCGCCGCGTTCCGGCCCGGACTTGCGGACCGCGACGGCATGGGCGACGATGACGCCCCCGCCACGGGTGGCCCCGGTCAGGCCGATCCGAGCGGCGGCGCGGAGTGACGGTCTTCGGCCAGCGAGAGGCGGCGCCCTTGTACGCGGACCAGTTCGAGATCTACCACGGCAACGCGAACCCCGAGCTCGCGCGCAAGATCGCGCGCTATCTCGGGATGGAGTGCGGCAAGGCCGAGGTGTTCCAGTTCGCGAACGAGAACATCTTCGTCAAGATCCTCGACAACGTCCGCGAGAAGGACGTGTTCCTGGTCCAGCCGACGTCGCATCCGGTCAACCAGTCGATCATGGAGCTGCTGATCATGATCGACGCGTTCAAGCGGGCGTCGGCCGGCCGGATCACCGCGGTCATCCCGTTCTACGCCTACGGCCGGTCCGACAAGAAGGACCAGCCTCGCGTCCCGATCACGGCCCGGCTGATCGCCGACATGATCACGGTCGCCGGTGCCGACCGCGTGCTGTCGATGGACCTCCACCAGGGCCAGATCCAGGGCTTCTTCAACATCCCGGTCGACGAGCTGACGGCGGTCCACCTCCTGTCGCGCTACTTCATCGACAAGCGACTCGACGACTGCGTCATCGTGACCGACCTCGGGTTCGCCAAGCGCGCCCGCACCTTCGCCGAGATCCTCGACGCGCCGCTGGCCATCATCGAGAAGCGCCGCGTCGGGAACCTCGACCGGGCGGAGCTGATGAACGTGATCGGTGAGGTCAAGGGCAAGCGGGCGATCATCGTCGACGACGAGTTCGATACGGGCGGGACGCTCATCGAGGTCGTCCGGGCCCTCGAGCGCGAGGGCGTGACCGAGATGTACGCCTGCGCGACCCACGGTGTGCTGTCGGACCCCGCGATCGAGCGGATCCGCGACAGCGTGCTGCGCGAGGTCGTCGTGACCGACACGATCCCGTTGCCGCCGTCCAAGCGCCTCTCGAAGGTCACCCAGCTGTCGGTCGCGCCGCTCATCGGCGAGGCCATCAAGCGCATCCACCGCGGCGAGTCGGTCGGGGCGCTGTTCTCCAGCGAGGTCTCGTTCACGCAGGAGATGCTGCTGTGGGACGAGGGTGGCGACGGCGGGAGCCCGCCCGCCGAGGGCGGTGACGATGCGGAGCCCCCGACAGCGGACCTCGCGACGGCAAGCCGGGCCGATCGATGACGCTGCAGCTCCACCGACCCGATGGCGAGGGCGGGCTCGAGCCGCGACCGGCCGAGCCCGACTGGCAGTCGCAGCTGCGGTCGACGCGCTGGGGCTCGACGCTGCGCCGCGACCGCCTGCCGGAGCTCAAGAACACCGAGATGTACCCGACGTCCCGGGTCATGTCGATCCTGTTCTGGGTGGGTCTGGCGGTCCTGACGTTCGTGCTGCTCGTCGCGGGCTACGCCACGGGCTTCTGGGGGTAGGGGACCGGCGGCGGGCAGAATTCCCCGCCCGGACCTTCACGGATAGTCCTGGTGGGACTGCGGATCGAGCCGCCGGCGTTGGATTCGCCGGATCTGCTTCGCGCCGAGTCACCGGGGGACTGGCAGGCAAGCGAATCGCCCGATCGCCGTCATCGCGAGTCCCACCAGGACTGAACGCGAAGAGGGCGGCGGGTCGACCGTAGACGGGGAACCGAGCGGTCTCGGCCTATACTTCACGCTCCCATGAAGTTCCTTTCCCGTTTCGTGGACTCGAACGACCGCGAGCTGCGACGCATCCAGCCCTGGGTCGACGAGGCGAACGCCCTCGAGGCCGAGTTCGAGGGCCTGTCCCAGGAGGAGATCCGCGCCCAGTTCGCGGAGCTCCGCGAGGAGGTCCGGGCGGCGGCGACGCCCGAGGACCCGTCCGACGACGAGCTCCACCACGCCGACCTCGAGCGCCGGCGCGAGCTGGCCAAGGCGCGTCGCAAGCGCGAGAACGAGCGCCTTCAGAAGGCCCTCGACGACGTCCTGCCCGAAGTCTTCGCGATGACCCGCGAGGCGATGAAGCGGACGCTCGACATGCGCCACTTCGATGTCCAGCTCATCGGCGGCGCCGTCCTCCACCAGGGCCGCATCGCCGAGATGCGCACCGGCGAGGGCAAGACGCTCGTCGCGCCGCTCGCGGCGATCCTCAACTCGCTCGGCGGTCGCGGCGTCCACGTCGTGACCGTCAACGACTACCTTGCCCGCCGCGACCCGCAGTGGATGGGGCCGATCTACCACTTCCTCGGCGTCAGCGTCGGGATGATCCTCGGCCAGCAATCGGACGCCGGCGCATCGTCATACCTGTTCGAGCCCGGCTACCCGACGAGCGACGAGCGACTCATCAACCTGCGGCCGGTCGAGCGGGCCGAGGCATACGCCGCCGACGTGACCTACGGCACGAACAACGAGTTCGGGTTCGACTACCTGCGCGACAACATGGTGGTCGAGCTGAACCAGCGCGTGCAGCGCGAACGCAGCTTCGGGATCGTCGACGAGGTCGACAACATCCTCATCGACGAGGCACGCACCCCGCTGATCATCTCCGGGCAGGCCGAGGAGTCGGCCGACCTGTACTTCACGTTCGCCCGCCTGGTGCCGCGCTTCAAGGAGCGCCCGGAAGGCGCCGACGAGGGCGGCGACTTCTTCATCGATCTCAAGGACAAAGCCGTGAGCCCCACCGAGGAGGGGGTCCACAAGATGGAGGGCTTCCTCGGCATCGAGAACCTGTACGACGCGGACCCGCGGCTCGCCCGCCACTTCGAGCAGGCGCTCCGCGCGCACGCCCTGTACAAGCGCGACCGCGACTACATCGTCAAGGACGGCGAGATCATCATCGTCGACGAGTTCACCGGACGGCAGATGCCGGGCCGGCGCTGGAGCGAGGGTCTGCACCAGGCCATCGAGGCGAAGGAGGGGCTGCGCGTCCAGCGCGAGAGCGTGACGCTCGCCACGATCACGTTCCAGAACTACTTCCGGCTGTACGACAAGCTCTCCGGCATGACCGGCACCGCGATGACCGAGGCGGAGGAGTTCCACAAGATCTACAACCTCGAGGTCGTCGCGATCCCGACCCACCGCGAGATGGTCCGCGACGACGAGGCGGATCTCGTCTTCCGCGACGAGAAGGCGAAGTTCACCGCGCTGATCGACGAGATCGCCGAGATGCAGGATGCCGGGCGGCCGGTGCTCGTCGGCACGGTCAGCGTCGAGAAGTCGGAGATCCTCTCGGCGATGCTGAAGCGGCGCGGCGTCAAGCACGAGACGCTCAATGCCAAGTTCCACGAGAAGGAGTCGGGCATCGTGGCGCAGGCCGGCCGGACCGGCGCCGTGACGATCGCCACGAACATGGCCGGCCGCGGCACCGACATCCTGCTCGGCGGCAACCCGGCGGGCCTCGCATCGGAGGCGCTCCACCGCAAGGGCCTCAACCCGGCGGAGGTGGACGCCGAGACGTACCGGGCGGCGCTCGACGAGGCCAAGACGCAGACCGAGGAGGAGCACGGCCGCGTGGTCGAGGCCGGCGGGCTGCACATCATCGGGACCGAGCGCCACGAGTCGCGCCGCATCGACAACCAGCTGCGCGGCCGCGCCGGCCGCCAGGGCGATCCCGGCTCGTCGCGGTTCTACCTGTCGCTCGACGACGACCTCATGAAACGGTTCGCCTCGGACCGCGTCACCGGCCTGATGGAGCGGCTCGGGCTCGAGGAGGACGTGGCCATCGAGTCGCGCCTCGTGTCGAAGACGATCGAGAGCGCCCAGAGCCGTGTCGAGGGCTTCAACTTCGACATCCGCAAGCGCGTCGTCGAGTTCGACGACGTCATCAACAAGCAGCGCGAGACGATCTACGCGGAGCGCGACAAGGTCCTCCATAACGAGGACCTGACCGAAACGGTCCGCACGTTCCTCGACGACGAGATCGACACGCTCGTCGACAGCCACCTGACCGGCGAGGATCCCGACGCCTGGGACGTCGACGGGCTGTCGCAGCAGCTGATCGCGATGGGGCTGACCGGCGACACGACGTCGGCCGACACGATCTGGGAGCAGGGCGGGCGCGAGGCGATCGCCGAGTATCTGCGCGAGGTCGCCGACGAGCGCCTCGCCGCGCGCGAGGCCGAGGTCGGCGATGACGACTGGGCGCAGGTCGAGCGGATCGTGCTGCTGCGCACGATCGACTCGCTGTGGGTCGACCACCTCACAGAGGTCGACGACATGCGGCGCGGCATCGGCCTGCGCGGCTACGCGCAGCAGGACCCGCTCAACGAGTTCCGGCGCGAGGCGTTCCGGATGTACGAGGAGCTGCGCGACCTCATCCGCCACGGCGTCGCGTCGGCGATCTTCCGCGTCACCGTCCAGAAGCAGCCGCCGCCCGATGTCGCGCTGACCCAGGCGCTCGCCCGGGGCGCGGCCACCCTCACCGGCTCGTCGGACGACGGCAACGGCGCTCCCGCGCCGGCCCGACCACCGGTCGCAGCGGCCGCGGGATCGGCGGTCCTGCGCGGCGGCGCGACGCCTGCGGCGCGCAACGTCACCGAGTCGCTGGGCGACACGCCGGTGGTCAGCGGCGACGGGGCGAGCGGTGGCGTCCGCCCCGGCTACACGCCGGCCGGCGCCCGCATCGGGCGCAACGACCCGTGCTGGTGCGGCTCGGGCGCGAAGTACAAGAAGTGCCACGGCCGTTGATCGACTGATCCCACCGTGCGTACCCTCGCTCGATTGACCCTCGCGGGACTGGTCGTGGCGACGGCGGTCCTCGGCTATGCGGCGTTCCGGATCTGGGATCAGGGCAATCGCGACGAGCGCCCGACCGCCGACGCCATCGTCGTCATGGGCGCCGCCCAGTACGACGGCCGACCGTCACCGATCTTCGCCGCCCGGCTCGACCATGCCATCGACCTGTACCACGAGGGCATCGCGCCGGTCCTGATCGTCACCGGCGGCAAGGCCGAGGGCGACCGCACGACCGAGGCGGCCAGCGCCCGCGCATATGCGGTGCGGCACGACGTCCCGGAGAACGCGATCCTCGCCGAGGACCGGAGCCGGACGACGCTCCAGTCGATCCGGGGTGTGGCCGGCCTGATGCGCGATCACGGGCTCGGGAGCGCGGTGTTCGTGTCGGACCCGAGCCACATGCTGCGGGTGCTGCGCATGGCGTCGGACGAGGGCATCACGGGCTACGGCTCGCCGACCCGCACCAGCCCGCTCGAGCACGACACGGTCCGCCGGGTCGACGCGATCGTCCACGAGCTGGGTGCGCTCGCCGTGTACTTCTTCTCGGGCGAGTCGCCGCCCTAGCACACGGCCGGGGCGCTGGGTGTGACGGCGCCCCCTCCGGATGGCGCGTCCACCGGTTATCGCGACGCCCGTCCCCCGATTACCCTCTTGGCGCTGGGGGATTGGCCGCCTATACTGGGCCAACCCGCCGATACAGGACCGCTCGCGTCCCCCGGCAGGTGCTCTCCCAGCCCCGCCCGCTCGTGCCCCAGCGTCGCAAATGGAGGGAGTCCGTGAAGCAGGCCGAGGATGCCGCGTTCGTCGATCTCATCGCGTGCGAGCGCGATTGCCGGTCCTGCAGCTACGCGGCTGCCCTCGACTGTGACGGCAACTGTGGCGTCTGTCCGCACAACAGCTATTGCCCCTGCGTGAACCCCGTCGTCGCCCGAAGCAAGACCGCGCTGCGGCTCATCGAGCTGCGCCCGATCCTGCTCCAGGATCTCCAGGACCGGAACTAGGTGGACACGTCCGCCATCCGCGACCTGGCCGAACGGATCCGGTCGACCTCGGGGCGCCTTTGACCTCGACGCCAAACGCGAGCGCGTCGCGCAGCTCGACACCCTGACGCTCGAACCCGGGTTCTGGGACGACCAGCGCGCCGCCCAGAAGGTCCTCCGCGAGGCCGACGGGCTGCGCACCGAGATCGACACCTGGGCGACCCTCGAGTCGCGCGCTGCCGATCTCGAGGCGGCGGTCGAGCTGATCGCCGAGACGCCGGACGCGGAGCTCGAGGCCGAGCTCGAGCGCAACGCCACCGCGCTCGACGCGGACCTCGCCCGCGAGCGCACCGCCCTGCTGTTCTCGGGCGAGCACGACGACCGCTCGGCCATCCTCACGATCAGCGCCGGCGCGGGCGGCACCGAGGCCACCGACTGGGCGGAGATGCTGCTCCGGATGTACCTGCGCTGGGCCGAGCGCCATCGCTTCGCGACCGAGATCATCGACCAGCAGGAGGGCGAGCAGGCCGGTCTCAAGAGCGTGACGGTCGAGGTCGAAGGGCGGCGGGCGTACGGCTGGCTCCGTGCGGAACGTGGCGTGCACCGGCTCGTCCGGATCAGCCCGTTCGACTCGCAGAAGCGTCGTCAGACGACGTTCGCGCTGGTCGAGATCCTCCCGGAGGTCGACGACGACATCGAGATCGAGCTCGACTGGGACGAGATCCGCGTCGACACGTACCGCTCACAGGGCGCCGGCGGGCAGCACGTCAACAAGACCGACTCGGCCGTCCGCCTGACCCACGGGCCGACCGGCATCGTCGTCCAGAGCCAGAACGAGCGGTCGCAGACGCAGAACAAGGAGAACGCGACCAAGGTGCTCAAGGCCAGGCTCCTCGAGCGTGCGCTCGAGGAGAAGGAAGCCGAGATGCGCGTCCTCAAGGGCGAGCACGTCGAAGCCGGCTGGGGCAACCAGATCCGGAGCTACGTCCTCCACCCCTACCAGATGGTCAAGGACCTGCGGACCGCGCACGAGACCGGCAACACGACGGCGGTCCTCGACGGCGACCTCGATGCGTTCATGCAGGCCGAGCTCGAGCGCCTCGCCACAGGCGGCGAGTGGCGTGGCGGCGCGGACGAGGGCGACGCGGCGTGACGACGATCCCCGGACTGGCGGTCCGGGACGACATCGACTACCGGCCGGTGCTCGCCTCGGAGCTCGAGACGTGCGCCGAGCTCTGGCGCGTGTCGACCAACGACTACGTCGCCCGGCTCAACCAGCCGCTGCTGACCGAGACGGCGTCCGTCGTCCGGCTCTACGGCCATCTCCACGTCACCGATCCGGAGCGCTTTGTGGTGGCCACCCAGGGTGACCGGATCGTGGCATTCGCGGCGGCGGTCCTGCGGGAGCGGCTGTGGTTCCTGTCGATGTGCTTCGTGCTGCCCGAGGTGCAGGGTCGTGGCATCGGCCGGGCGCTGCTGGAGCGCATCGCCCCGACCGACGAGACGATCGTCCGCGCCACCGCCACCGACAGCGCCCAGCCGATCAGCAACGCGCTGTACGCCTCGCTCGGCATCGTGCCTCGCCTGCCGTTGCTGAACCTGATCGGCACGCCGACCCGGGGGGATGCCTTCGGCGAGCTGCCGTCCGGCGTGCGCCCCGTCGCGTTCGCCGATGTCGCCGCCGACGACCACCGGCGGCTCGCCGACGCCGTCGACGCGCTGGATCGCGACACGCTCGGCGTCAGCCATCCCGTCGACCACCAGCACCTGCGTCGCGAGGAGCGTCGCGGTTGGCTCTACCACGGACCCGACGGCGCCCCGATCGCGTACGGCTACGCCGGGGAGGCGGGACGGGTCGGGCCGGTCGCCAGCCGTGACCCGGACCTCATCGCGCCGATCCTCGGCCACCTGACGGGGGCCGTGACGCCGCGTGGGGCGTTCGCGATGTGGCTGCCGGGGACCGTGGACCGGGCGATCATCGGTGCTCTCCAGGCCGGCTTCCGGCTCGAGCCGTTCCCGGTCCTGCTGTGCTGGGACCGCCCGATCGCCGACCTGACGCGGTACCTGCCGATCTCTCCCGGACTGCTCTAGACCCGACCGGACCGGACCTTCGTCCGGGGGGTCGCTGGGCCGCCGGTCCCGTTTGCCGCCTCCCATGGCCGGTGATAGCCTCGGGGCCGACGTGGCTCCTGCTGCCGTGCCCGCGGACGGGGTCGAACCGAACCTTCATCGATGGCGACCGTCGATCGCCATCCGTTTCCGCCCGCGGAGTCGCCTGTGACCATCGCCTCACCGCCGTCGGCGGCGCGCTCGCTCCGGCGCCGCATCCTGGAGCGAGGCCGTCCACACGCCGTCCCGGAGCGGTCGGTCCTCGTGCTCCACGACGTCACCAAGCAGTACCCGAACGGGAAGATCGCGCTGCGCGACGTCGACCTGGTCATCCCCGAGGGCGATTTCGTCTTCCTCGTCGGTCCGTCGGGTGCCGGCAAGTCGACGCTCATCAAGCTGCTCATCCGCGACGAGATCGCGACCCGCGGGGACGTCGTGCTCGACGGGCAGGACCTCGCCCGGCTGCCCCGCCGACAGGTCCCCCGGATGCGCCGCAAGATCGGGATCATCTTCCAGGACTTCAAGCTCCTCCCGACCAAGACGGTCTGGGAGAACGTCGCGTTCGCGCTCGAGGTGACCGGTCACCCGCGCCGCCAGATCCGGCCGGCGGTCGACCGGGTGCTGGCCATCGTCGGCCTGACGGCCCAGTCGCGCCAGGTGCCCGCCCAGCTGTCGGGCGGCGAGCAGCAGCGGACGGCCATCGCCCGCGCCCTCGTCCACGACCCGCGGCTGATCATCGCCGACGAGCCGACGGGCAACCTCGACCCGCTCATCAGCTGGGAGATCATCCAGCTCCTCCTGCGCATCAACGAGCTCGGTGTCACCGTGCTGATGGCCACCCACAACGCGGAGGTCGTCACCGCGCTGCGCAAGCGCGTCGTCGCGCTCGAGGAGGGTCGGGTCATCCGCGACGAGGTCGGTGGCTACCACCGCGAGGACTGACCGACCGTGATCACGTTCCTCTTCTTCAGCATCAAGCGGGCCTGGCAGGGATTCTGGCGGAATGCGCTCATGAGTCTCGCGGCGACCGCGACGATGGTGCTGATGCTGCTGCTCCTCGCCGGCTTCTGGATCATCCAGACCGGCCTGCTGGCAGGGCTGTCCTTCACCGAGCAGAAGGTCGAGGTCGTCGCCTACCTCCAGCCCAACGCGACCCAGTCGCAGATCGATGGGCTGGCCGCCGAGATCGGGGCGCGCGAGGATGTCGCGGACGTGGAGATCGTGACCCGCGACGCGGCCCTCGAGCGCTTCCGCCAGTCGATGGAGGCGCAGGGCCGCACCGACCTCACCCGGCAGCTCGACACCAATCCGCTGTACGCAAGCATCGAGGTCAAGCTCAAGGACCCCGCGGCGCTCAAGGCCGTGGGCGACGCCCTCGACCCGAAAGAGCAGCCGATCGTGCGCAACGTCATCAACATCGAGGACCTCGTCGACAGGCTGCTGACCGTGACCAACATCCTGCGTACGGCCGGCACCGTGCTCCTCATCGCGGTCGGGCTGATCGCCCTGTTCATCATCGTCAACGCGATCCGCCTGGCAGTGGTCGCCCGGGCCGAGGAGATCGAGATCATGCGGCTCGTCGGCGCGTCGGATGCGTTCATCCGCTGGCCGTTCGTGTTCGAGGGTGCCTTCGTCGGGTTCCTCGGCGCGGTCGCGACGCTGGCCATCCTTGCCGCCGCGGCCGAGCCGCTCAACGGGTTCATGATCGAGTTCTTCCGGGTCCTGCCGCTCCAGGTCGGCTCGATGACGCGCGACCTCGTCACGCTGGTCATGGGTGCGGGCGTCGGGCTCGGGATCCTCGGCTCGTGGGTGTCGGTCCGGACCTACCTCATCCGCTAGGACCTTCGGGCCGGGGCCGGCGAATCGAACCCGGTGTACATTTTCGATCCCAGAGCGCGCGCCTCGTCAACCCGTCACCGCTCCGTCTCCAGGGGAAACCGGATACCGCCATGCAGTCCACATCCAACGATCATCCGGATCGGCAGGCGGGATCCGTCGCGCCGGTCGACGCCGTCCCGCTGATCCCGGCCGCCAGCACCCCGCCGCGCGCCCGGCGCCGGTTCCCGATCGTCCCCGCGGCGCTGACCCTGGTCGCCCTGCTTGGCGGCAGCACCCTGTTCCTGAGCGGCTACTCGATGGGTCGGCAGAGCGCCGTCGAACCGGGCACGCCGTCCAGCGCCGGCGCCGAGTTCCGCCCGTTCTGGGACACCTACCACACGATCCGCGATCGCTACGCGGGCGGCGCGGTCGACCGCGGGGCCATGGTCCAGGGCGCCATCCGCGGGATGATCGACTCGCTCGAGGATCCCTACTCGTCGTACCTGACCACGGAGCAATACAGCTCCAGCCTGCAGGGCATCGGCGGCCAGTTCGAGGGCATCGGCGCCGAGATCGCGACCCAGGCCGACGACGGAACGCAGGGGTGCTCGACGCTCGGGCCGACCTGCCGGCTCGTCATCATCGCGCCGATCGGCGGCTCGCCGGCCGAGAAGGCCGGGCTGCGACCCGGCGACCTCGTCCTCGCGACCGATGGCGTGACGGTCGACGGCCTCACGGTCGACACGGCGCGCGAGCGGATGCGCGGCCCGAAGGACACCGTCATCGAGCTGCAGATCCAGCGCGGCACCGACTCGCCGTTCCCGCTCAGGATCACCCGCGACATCATCCAGGAGCGCGAGATCGAATCGCGCGAGCTGGTCGAGGGGCGCCTCGGCTACGTCCGGCTGATGGGCTTCTCCGACCGTGCGGCAGAGGATCTCGCGACGGCCGTCCGCGGTCACGTGGCGGCCGGCCGGACCAAGCTGATCCTCGACCTGCGCGGCAACCCGGGTGGCTACGTCACGGCCGCGCGGTCGATCGCGAGCCAGTTCCTCGCATCGGGTCCGATCTTCTGGGAGCAGGACGCCAGGGGCAACCAGACGGCCGTCGACGCCATCCCGGGCGGCGCGGCCACCGACCCGAGCATCCGGCTCGTCGTGCTCGTCGACCGCGGCAGTGCGTCGGCGAGCGAGATCGTCGCCGCCGCGCTCCAGGACTCCGGTCGGGCGCTGCTGGTCGGGCAGCGGTCCTTCGGCAAGGGCACCGTCCAGCAATGGCTCGAGCTGCCGGGCGAGGGTGGCGCCTTCCGGATGACCATCGCTCGCTGGCTGACGCCGGAGAAGCGCTGGATCCACGACGTCGGCATCGAGCCCGACGTGCCGGTGACGCCGCCGGCGGTCGGGCTGCCGGCCCAGGACCCCGTCCTCGACCGCGCGGTCGAGGTCCTCGTGCCGAGCGTCCGGATGTCGGTGGGCGGGCCGTAGCGGGATCATCTTGCGCACATCACGCCCTTCGGGTACGGTTTCTCGGAACGAAAGGAGGTGATGTGCAGTGATCGACAGTACGCGTAGCTGCACCACCTCGCAGGAGATGGCCGTCTAGTCGGACACCCTGTGGGTGGGTAAGCACTCGAACGCCGGTCCGCATAGGACCGGCGTTCGTGCGCCCGGCGCCACGTGCCCGGCCTATCCTTCCGCCACGTCCCCGCAGGAGCCATCCCCATGAGCGACGACAAGACCGTCGCCCTCAACCGCAAAGCCCGCCACGAGTTCAGCATCGACGACACGTTCGAGGCTGGTCTCGTGCTGACCGGGACCGAGATCAAGTCCGTCCGGGCCGGCAAGGCCAACATCAGCAATGCCTATGCCCGGATCGAGAAGGGCGAGGCCTGGCTGATCGGCGCCGACATCGCGCCGTTCGAGGGGGGCAACCGCTACAACCACGACCCGAAGCGGAACCGCAAGCTGCTGCTGCATCGTCGCCAGATCGACGAGCTGCTCGGGCGCGCCCGGCAGAAGGGCCAGACGATCGTGCCGCTCCGGCTCTACATCACCCGCGGCAAGGCCAAGCTCGAGCTCGGGCTGGCGCGTGGCAAGCAGCTCCACGACCGGCGGCGGGACATCGCCGACCGGGAGTCGAGACGCGACATCGCGCGTCAGCTCGCCGACGCGCAGCGAGGGCGGTAGCCGCCTCGGGTGGCGCTAAGGGCCTCAGCGCAGCAGGTAGCGCCGGCTCAGCGGGACCTCGGCGACCGGCTCGACGGCGAGCGGCCGGCCGTCCAGCGTGACCCGACCGTCCGCGACGTCCACCTCGATCGGGACGACGGCCCGGTTCAGGGCCAGTGACTCGCGGGTGAGCCCCCGCGTCCCGCGGACCGCGATCAGCTCGCGGCCGAGTCGTCGGAGCTCCGGGGAGCCCGTCGCCGAACCCGACACGAACGTCGCCGACAGCGCTGCGGCGGGCCGCGACAGGCCGCCCCAGTCGGGCCGGTAGCGGGTGGGCTCGGCCCCCTCGACCGACGCGTTGCCCTCGCCCAGCGGCGCCCACGCCATCATCCCGCTCTTGAGCACCGCCGCCGGCTTGACCCCGAAGTAGGCCGGGTCCCAGAGCACGATGTCCGCCAGGCGCCCCGGCCGCAGCGATCCGACGTGATCGGACATGCCGTGGGTGATCGCCGGCTCGATCGTGACCTTGGCCAGGTAGCGGAGCACGCGGGCGTTGCCGTCTGCCTCCACGACCGTCCCCGACCAGCCCGCCATCACGTGGGCCAGCTGGAACGTGCGCCGGACCGTCTCCATCATCCGGCCCATCCCCTGCGAGTCGGAGTTGACGATCGCGATCGCGCCGAGCTCGTGGAGCGGGCCCTCGGCCGCCATCGTCGTCGCGTGGACCCGCTCGCGGACCAGCTCGACGTCCTCGGCCACGCCGAACGACGCGCCATGGTTGAGGACGATCATCGGCACCTGCTCGGCCGCGGCGTTGACCCCGAACGGCACGGTCGGCGTCGTCGAGGAGCAGATGACGTTCGGCTCGCGGACGAGGCCGATGACGTCGGGCACATGGCCACCGCCGCTGCCCTCGACGTGATAGGCGTGGACCGTCCGCCCGCCGATCGCGGCGACGGTGTCCTCGAGCTCGGCGCTTTCGTGCAGCCCATCGGTGTGCAGCGAGACCGAGACATCGCGAGCGTCGGCATAGCGGAGGACGTGGTCGATGAGCTCGGGATGGGCGCCGTAGTCCTCGTGGATCTTGAAGCCGCACGCGCCGGCGTCGAGCAGCGCGTCCAACGGGCGGTCGTCCTCGGCCCGCGCGCAGGCCTGGAGTCCGACGTTGACCGGCCAGCCGGCGATCCCGGCCAGCGTCCGCGCCATCTGCCACGGCGGCTCCTCGAAGCCGGCCGTGACGAGCGTCGTGACGCCACCCGACAGCGCGGCCGGCAGCAGCTCGGGCGAGATGAGGTGGACGTGGCTGTCGACCGCACCGGGCGTGGCGATCAGGCCGTAGCCCATGATCGGCTGCGTGTGCGGTCCGATCGGCAGCTCGATGCCCTCGCTGATTCCCGGGTTGCCGGCGCGGCCGACACCGACGATGCGGCCATCCTTGATGCCGATGTCGGCCTTGACCACGCCGATGACGGGGTCGAGCACCAGGGCCCCGGCGACGACGGCGTCGAGCTCCGACGCCGACGCGCGGCCCTGCGTCGACCGGGGTCGCAGCGTCTTGGCGTAGCCCCAGATGGGCTCGTCGCCGCCGGCCTGGCGATCCGCGGTCACGCGGACCCACAGGTCCGTATCGCCCAGGCGGACGCGGTCGCCGGTCGTCGGCCCGTAGCGGGCGAGACGCTCGGCGGGTGAGAGGCGGCTCACCGGACGCGGACGAGGCGCACGGTCCGCGTCTCACCGGGCGCCCAGCGCTCGGTCGACCCGGCGTCGATGTCGAGCCGGCAGCCGGCCGCCGCCGCCCGGTCGAACGCGAGCCGCTTGTTGACTCGCTCGAACGGGTAGTGGCTGGTCACGCGCACCACGCGCCGCGAAGTGTTCGTGACCTCGACGTCGAGGCGGGCACGCTCGTCGATCCGGTCCGCGAGCGGCGCCTGCAGGACCGCCCCGGGCGCATCGGCGCCGGCCGGTCCGAGCGGCTCGGTCAGCACCACGAGGCGCGTACCGTCGTCCATCAGCACCTCGAGCCGGACATCGGGGATGAGCGCGGGGACGCCGGGAACGACCTGGTCGGCGGTCACCGCACCACGTCCGGCCGCCTCTACGTCCTCGTACGACGCCCCGGCACGGGCCGCCTCGAACATCGCCTCGCAGATCAGGGCGACCGCCTCGGGTGCGTTGAGGAGCAGGCCGCGGTCCCGGTGCCGGCGAGCCAGCTCCGCGGCCGCGAAGACGAGGAGGCGCTCCTCCTCCCAAGCCGTCAGCCGCATGGATGCCATCGTAGCGGGCAGGCTGGTAGCGTTGATGGCGATGGCACAGCCCGGAACCCCGTCGCTGGCCGATCAGGTCACGCGCCTGTACGACCTCATCGGCGGGTACCACGCGACGAACCTCGTGGAGATCGGCCGCGAGCTCGGCGTCTGGGAGGCCCTGGCCGCGGAGCCCGGCCTGGGGACCGCCGAGCTCGCGCGCCGCCTCGGGATCGATCCGGCCTACACCGAGACCCTGTGCGTCACGGCGCTCGCATTCGAGCTCGCAGAGCGGTCCGGCGACGGCTGGCGGATGGCCCCCCACTTCGACACGATCCTCGGCGACCCGTCGTCGGCCTTCTATCTCGGCCGGGCAGCTCGCGTCCACATGGTCGTCGGGGAGGACTACGCGGACTATCCGGCACGGTTCCGTAGCGGCGAGCGCGTCCCGTTCGATCGCCACGGAGAGCGCTTCGTGCAGGAGGTCGGGGACGCACTGAACACGCTGCCCCGCATCTTCGTGGACGTCGTCCTGCCCCGGCTGGGCCCGTTGGCCGAGCGGCTCGAGGCGGGCGCTCGGCTGCTCGAGGTCGGCTGCGGTTCCGGCCACGCGATCGTCGAGCTGGCGGGCCGCTTCCCGCGCATCGACGTCGTCGGTGTCGATCCGGAGCCGATCTCGATCTCGCTGGCCCAAGCGCGGATCGAGGAGGCCGGATTGGCGGACCGATGCCGGGCACGCACGCTGGGCGTCGAGGGTCTCCAGGACGTCGAGGCGTTCGACGTCGCGACGGCCTTCCTCGTGGTCCACGAGATCACGCCCGAGGCGAAGGACGAGGCCTTCGGGGCGGTCGCACGCAGCCTCCGGCCAGGCGGCACCTTCGTCATCTTCGACGAGGCGATGCCCGAGACGGACGCCGGCCTGCAGCAGATGCCCGGCCGCTTCGGCGCTGTCGCCCAGTGGTTCGAGCTGACGTGGGGGAACGAGATCGACACGCGGTCGACGTTGGTCGGTCGCTGCGAACGAGCCGGCCTTCGGGTCGTCGACGAGACGACCTTCTCGCGCTTCCTGATCGTGGTCGCCGAGAAGCCGGAAGAGGGCGGGTGAGCTCAGTCGCCGGGGGTCGCCTCCGATGAGACCGGGCCAGCGTCCGTCGTGGGCGCAACGACCTTCGGACGGCGTCGGGCGAGCCAGATGATCAGGACGTTGAGCAGCGCGACGTAACCGACGATCGCCAGGAGGCCACCGGTCCCGAGCCACAGGATCCGGTCGATCGTCACGTGGACGTCGGCGATGCGGACCTGCAGGTCCTCGACCGCCGTTCGCAGCGTGCGCGCGGTGTCCACGGCCGACGTGACCCTCTCGCGCAGCGTCGTTGCGGCAGCGGCGATGTCGCCGGCGGTCGCCCGCGCGGCACCGCGCATCCCGCTGAGGGCCGCGTCGAGGCCGGTCAGCCGGTCGTCGGCCTGCGCGAGGGTGTCCGAGACGCCGGTCGGTAGCTGCACGCCGGGAACGAACCGGGCTGCCGCTCGTACGTAGCCCAGCGCGGCCTGCGCCTGTTCGCGCGCCGCGACGAAGCGATCACGGGCGGGCGCGTAGGCCTCCATCACCGACGACACCTTCGCGGCCACGGCGGCCGGTACTGCGCCCGTCGCCGGCAGCGGACCGAGATCGCCGATCAGCTCCTCGAGCGTGCCGGCTCCGCCGGTCATCCGGTCCCTGGCGTCGTCGATGCTGGCGAGGCCGTTCGAGATCGACGTGTCGGCGGTGACGAACACGTCGCCGACCGCGACCGCCACGTACGAGCGTCCGAGGAGGATGCCGACCGCCAGGACGATGCAGACGACGAGGCCGACGAACCCCAGCAGCTGGAGCAGCCTCGAGCTCCATCGTCCGAGTGCCATCCGCCTGCCCTCCGCTCTCTGTGGTCAGATGGAGGGTACCCCGGCTGGGTCGGTGTCAGGCGGCGGTCGCGCGGGCGGGGGCGATCTCCCAGGCACGGCTCTCGACCGGCACGCCGGGCCGGGCTCGGGCGTACAGCGCGACGCCGATCGCGGATGACGCCGCGCACAGCAGCAGCCCCGACGTGACGTCGACGACACCGAGCTGGAGCAGCCCGCTCATGAGGAACGCGGCGACGATCCCGCGGGCACCGGTGAACGCGTTCCAGCCGGCCATCGCGGCCGCGCGCGTGACGAGCGGGGTCTGGTCGCTCACGACGGCGGCGATGCCGACGTCGATCGAGGCGCTCGCGGTGCCAGCCGCGACCGCGGCGAACCAGAGCACGGCGACGTGCGGTGCGAACGCGTACGCGACGAGCGACGTCAGCCCGATGGCGCCGCCGATCCGGAGCGCCATCAACGGGCCGTGTCGGTCCGCGACCGCGCCCCAGACGAGGAACGCGACCGTGGTGGAGGCCGCCGACAGGATGCCGATCACGCCGACCTGCGCCATCGTCAGGTCGAGTCGGTCGACATGGACGAGCGCGTACAGCGGCGCGGCGGCGATGAGGCCGCCACCGAAGAAGCCCTGCGCAAGCGCCATCCTCGCGAGGACCGGGCGCTCGCGGAGGGAACGCAGCGAGTCACGTGCCGAGAACGCCAGCGCCCGTTCTCCGGACTGGGCGCGCAGACCGGCCAGGGCGATCGCGCATGCGACGCCGACCAGGCCGGCGATCGCGACCGCGCTCGGCCCACCGAGGCGGTCGGCGAGGAGGCCACCGGCGAACGCGGCGAACGCGGCAGCCGCCGCACGGCCCATCCCGACGAAGCCCAGGACACGCCCGCGCAGCCGCGCGGGATACATCGCGCCCCACAGCCGCAGATGGAACGGACCACCGAACGACAGGCTGATCCAGAACACCACGGCGACGACGACCATCGTGACGGGGGAGGGCATCAGGAACAGCAGCACCAGCGATGCGGCGCCCGTGGCGCGGATCAGGGCGAGCTGTCGCGGGGAGCGCGGCCCGAGCCTGCCAGCGAACGCGCTCAGGAGGTTCGCCACGAATGGCGCGGCGGCGAGCGCCGAGAGGCCGAGCGGCTCCAGCCCGCCACGGCGAGCGATGGTGGGCAGCAACGCACCGATGAGCGCGGTCGTCACGCCGACGCCGATCGCGGCGGACAGGTCGAGCGCCAGGTTGCGTCCGACGGCGCGCCGGGACGGCGTGGAGATGAGTGACGGTCGGAACACGCGTACCTCGAATCAGCCCTGTCGGCCTCCGAGGTCAGCTGTCGGGCTCGGCGTGGGTCCGCCGGCGCGGTCGATCCGCGTTTCGCCCCAAGGAAGTGGGTCCCCCGTCCTCGATCGAGGAGGTTCGGCCAAGGACGATGATACCGGGGGAAGTCCGATCCTGCCCTGGACCGAAGGTCCCGGTCGCCCGATGTTCGTTCGGCCGTGGGGTCGATCGGCTGGAACGCCGGCTCGTGGTACCATGAACAAACCGAACCGACGTTCGGTCCTGTGGGGATGCGTGGTTTCGACAGGGCTTGGTTGTCGGAGAGTGCGAGCCGAGGTGCCGTCAGGCCTCGTTAAACAGGCGGCAAAACGAAGTACCTGGCAACCGCCAGTCGACTCTCGCCCTCGCCGCTTAGGCGGTAAGGTGAGCGTGGAAGCTGCCTCAGTCCCGCGGGTAGTGGAAGCGTCATGCAGCGGGGCTGCGATCCGGATCAGCGTCGCGTAGTCCGGAGTCAAGCCCGATCTAGGGGCACGTGACTGGACCGTCCGGCAGGGTGCCGATGTTCGTCCGGGCGGTCGACGACAAACCATCGGACACGCTCGTAGTGGTCTCCGGTGAAGGGTTCTGGACGGGGAGTTCGACTCTCCCCCATCTCCACCAACGTCCGTAGGTTGGCTACGGACGCGGCACCCATTCATGGGTCGCGTACTGCCGCTGGCCTGTCATGCCGCACCAGCCCAGAGCGAGCGCGACAGACGGTAGCCGTCAGAGGACCGAAGTCCGTCGCCCATCGCCCAGTCGACGACGATGTGGCTGAGCCACGCCATCGCTCCGACGAGCCAGAACGTCGGCAGCACGCCGGTCGCCGCGACCACCAGAAGCGCGAGGGGCACGACCGGGTGGTGCATGACATTGAAGAGTGGGACGGCCCTCCGCGCAAGCTGGCCGGGCGCGTGCGGCTGACCCCGTCCCAGCAGGACCGGGAGATGCGGGACGATCCCGAAGATCAGGACCGGAGCCAGGCCGAGCCCGTGGAGACCCGACTGACCGTTCGCGTACACCGCGATCGCCAGGCCGGGAACGAGCCACAGGTGGCGCCATGCCGGCCTGGGCATCCGCGGCCGCCTCATGACCGCCCACCTTGCCCAGCCGGCGCGGGCTCGAGGATGACGATCGCGGTCTCGTTCGTTCGGCGCTCGGCGAGCCGATCGATGTCCTCGCCCCATCCCGGGTAGTCGCTGAACCTCGCCCACAGCCGCGCCCGCTCCTCGCCGGTCGCGGCGCGGGCTCGCACCGCGCGTGGGCCGTCAGCGAGCTGGACGGTCGCGTCGGGCGTCTCCTGGAGGTTCAACCACCAAGCCGGTTCGGCGTCAGCCCAGCCGTTCATCGCCAGGGTCACCAGGTTCGGACCGTCCTCGAAGTAGCCGAGCATGGCGACTCGAGCCTTGCCGGAGCGTCGTCCCACCGTGGTGACACGCATGAAGCCGAACTTCGCGCCCGCCTCGGGCTGCGAGAGGCCGAAGCGGCCTCCCGTCAGCCGAAAGGCTGCTCGATGGAGCATCCAGAACGTCCGGATGAGGGGGCGCGGCGGGGTCCGAAGCTCGTGCTGACTCTGCGCCGTCATGCCGCACCAGCCTTGGCCGTGATGCCGACCGACGACGACGCCATCGGCGCCGAGGAGGTAGGACCGTTCACCTCGGCCATGGCGGCCACGACGATCGGAGCGGTGCGGTTGAAGCCCTTGAAGGTCAGCCACAGGCCAACGGCCAGTTCCCAGAAGAAGAACGGGAAGACGGCGATGCTGTGCCATGCCGTGTTGGGTTCGGTGATGCCGATCATCGCGCCGGCGGCCCAGGAGGTGATCAGCGGAGCACCGACGAGGCCCAGGGCCGGGATGGCCCGCGGCACGAGTCGGGACCGGTACAGGAGGGTGCCGAACATCAGGGCGTTGAAGCCGGCCATGCTGGGTCCGATGACCATCGTCCAGTGGCGGACGTCCACGAGGGCGATGCCGACCGGAACGAAGGCCGCCGCATCTCCGCCCGCCGCCGCCGTCTGCTGCAGGGAGGAGACAGCGAGGATGCTGACGATGCCGATGACGATCACGGCGGCCTCGAACGACCGCGTGGCCACGTAGCCGAGGGCGAGTCCCTCGTGCTGACGCTTGACGATCGAGAACGCCGCGACGGCACAACCGATCAGTGCGAGGACGTTGACCATCTCGCAGACGGCGGCGATCCCGATCTGGGTGGCTGCGCCGGGGCCCGCGATGTAGTTCGGGTTCGTCAGGACGGGCGCCATCAGGAGCGCGCCCGGGATCGAGCCGATGAAGGTGAGCAGGTAGAGGATGCCCACGGCGAGGGCGGTCTTCCTTGTCGGGTCAAAGGGGAGGTCTGACCGGTTTTCGGGTGTTCTCGTCATCTCGATCTCCTTCACATCCAGGGCGGGTTACCGGGTCCACGTCCGAGGTCGGGGTCAGCGCGATTGACCGAGACCAGCGGGACTCCAAGGTCGCGCACTCGCTGGAGCAGCCCGTGCAGCGCGGCCTGGTCGGTCACCAGACCTGTGAGCAACGTCGTCCCGTCGACCTCGTGGCTCAGGGTCAGCCCGTCGAACTTGGCTGCCCAGCGCGCATCGAGATGCCCCGTGACCCGGATCTCGTACCGATCCGGCTCATCGGGGTGTCGGGTTGGTCGGTGCTTCGGCTGCATTCCGCTCCTGGGGTGTGTCCCCGGCTCCTTCTCGAGTCGCCGATCGGCGACTGAGCACACGGTGGAAGCGGATGTGGTGAGCACGCATCACCACACGATGTGATTGGACTGGTGATTTCGCCCTGCCACCACGGCGCCACGCCGGGCCTGGTTGCGCCCGAGGAAGAGGGACTATCCCGCGGGCAGGTCCCGTGTCCCCGAGAAGAGGTTCATCTCATCAGCCCGCAGGATCGCGGAACGGCGACTGTTCACGCCGAGCTTCGTGTAGATGTTCTTCGTGTGGGTCCGAAGGGTGTTGAGCGAGATGTGCAGCTCGCGTGCCAGATCGGGACCATCCAGATCGCTGCGGAGGAGACGCAGGACTTCCAGCTCGCGCTGGCTCAATGGTTCGATGAGCGTCTGTCGTGGGGCATCTCGACCCATGGTCGAACCCGCGGCGGCACGCAGCTCGGACAGAAACGCCGAACCACCCCTTCGACCAGAGATGGCGCTCAGCAGCGCCATCATCGGAGTCCCTTCGTCGAGGAACACCCGGACCCAGCCATCCGGTTCTGCGAGGGCGACGGCCCGGTCGAGATCCGCGGCGGCGTCGGCGATCTCGCCGCGCGCGTGCCGGCCGAGTGCAAGGGCGACCAGAAGATCGAGGGCACTCCCCAGCCGCCCGCCGTCGAGAGCGGACCTCAACAGGCGTTCCGCGAGGCGGATCGCGGAAGCGATCTTGGCACCGTCGTGGTCTCGGACACCCTCGGCCAGCAGCAACCGGACGAGCGTTCCGTGCTCGAACTCGTGCAGATACGTGAGTTGGTCGTCCGCAGTCACCGCGACATCGCGTGACCACGCCCTCGCATCGGCCAGCCGGCCCTGCTGCACCCGGACACGCGCCCGCAACGCCGCGATCGGGCGGACGTTCGGAGAGAAGTCGCCGTCGTACCGCTGCTCTGCTTCGTCGAGTGCGCTCACGGCTTCGTCGGGCTGACCCTCGGCGAGTGCGATCCGCGCCCGCGCCACCCGGAGCCGGTAGGGATTCTGAGGGAGGCCCAGTGCTTCGCCCAGGGACTCGGCAGCCGCGAGATGCTTCCTTGCCGCCTCCATGTGATTTCGTTCCAGATCGATCTCACTCAAGCCGACATGCATATCGGCCGTCCCGCGAAGCGGTGATGCCTCGGATCGAGTCCCGATCTCAAGGCCGCGCTCCAGGATCGACGCGGCGTCGCCGAGTCGCCCCTGGGTCATCCGAATGTCCGCCATCGCGATGGACAGGCCGAGCAGATCGGCGGTACGTCCAGCCGCCTTGAGGCTATCGAACGATCGGGTCCACGCCGCATACGCGGCGTCGAGATCTCCGGTCGTCCAATAGGCGAGCGCGAGCAGGCCAGCCGCCCCACCGCGTCCGAGTTGGTCGGGTCCGGCGGCGGCAAGCGCCGCTTCGGCATGGACGATCGTCGCCGCCACGTCACCGCGCATGCGGGCAAGGCCAGCTCGGTGCAGCGGGACCGCGCTCGGCAGATGCGCAAGGAACGCTGTCTCGCGAACGATCATGCCGGCGGCCTCCGCCTTCGCGCGTTCGTCTACGTCGCTGACGGCAGGCATCCATCGCTCGGCGGCCATCAGGCGCTCCTCCACCTCGGCAACTTGACCGACCGAGAGGCGCGTGCCGGCGTCGATGATCGCCAGGGCCGGTCGAGTCTCGAAGGTGCTGCCGGGCAGGGCGTCGAGCCAGCGTCGGAGCGTCAGGTCCTGTCTTCGAGCGAACAGGTCGCGGGCTGCCAGCTCGATGAGGTCAGCGGCCCGGGAAGTGTCGTCGGCTGCGAGCGCGTGGTCGATCGCTGCCGCGAGGTCGCCCTCCTGCTCGAACCAGGCGCTCGCCCGGCGGTGGAGCGTCGGGATCAGGTGTGGCTGCTCGGCCAGCAAACGGGCACGCAGCACATCGGCGAACAGGTGGTGGTAGCGGTACCAGCGCCGACGATCATCGAGCGCGATGACGAACAGGTTCGCGCGCTCGAGCGCCTCGAGCGTGTGGCCACCGTCATCGACCTCGGTGACGGCTTCGCACAGGGACGCCGTCATTCGATCGAGGATCGAAGTCTCGAGCAGGAAACGCTGGGTCCGCTCCGCCTGGCGATCCAGGACCTCCTCGACGAGGTAGTCGACGATGTACCGGTCGTCCCCGGCGAACTCCGCGATGAACGCGCCCGGATCGGGTCGCCCGCCGATCGACAGGGCGGCGAGCTGCAGAGCCGCGATCCAGCCTTCGGTCCGTCCCTCGAGGACGGCGACGTCGCCCGCCGCCAGCTGCAAGCCCATCGGGCCGTTGAGATACGCCTCGGCTTCGTGTTCGGTGAAGCGCAGGTCCGCGGCGCGGATCTCGACCAGGTCACCCCGCGCGCGAAGTCGAGCCAAGGGGAGGGATGGATCTGCGCGCGTGACGAGAACCACATGGAGTTGCGGCGGCGCGTGGTCGAGGAGGAACGCGACCCCCTCGTGGATCTCGGCCCGTTCGATGACGTGGTAGTCGTCGAGCACGAGCATGATCTCATCCGAGATCTCGGCCAGGGCATTGACCAGCGTTGTCAGGACGGTTTCGATGGGCACCGCGTTCGAGTCGAGCAACGGACTCGCGACGTCGCCGACGTTCGTGGCTCGTTCGAGGGCGACCGTCACATAGGTCCAGAACGAGCGCACATCGTCGTCACCTTGGTCGAGCGAGACCCAGGCGACGGAGGCCGCATGGCCCGAGGCGGACGACGATGCGAGCCACTCCGCGAGTAGGGTCGATTTGCCAAAGCCGGGTGGCGCCGAGATGACCGTCAGCTTCGACCTCGCCCCGCGCTCGAGAAGCTCCGCGAGTCGAGGTCGCGAGACGACCCCCGGACGTGGTCGAGGAGCGAAGAGCTTGGTCTCGACCAGCTGACTTGGCATGACCCGATTCTGACGCCGATGGAGTGCGCCCACGTACCCGATGTCGGTCAGCGTCGAACTGCCCCTGTCGTCAGCCCCCGGATGAAGCTGCCTCGAAGGACGAGGAACAGCAGGAGTGGCGGGAGGATCGCGATCGCCATCCCCGCGAACGTCAGGCCCTGGTCCGTGGCGTAGAACGTCGAGAACCTGGTGAGGGCAAGCTGGACGGTAAACGCCTGTGGGCTCTGGATGAGCACGAGTGCCCCGGCGAAGTCATTCCACGTGAACACCGCGACCAGCGCAGCGACCGCCAATATCCCTGGACGTGCGAGCGGTATGACGATCCGGAGCAGGACCTCGACCCGGTCGGCCCCATCGACCCGTGCCGCATCGATCACGTCCTGCGGGATGGTGCGGAAGTACCCCGCCAGGATGACGGTCGCGAACGAGATGCTCGCGACCACGTTCGTCAGCGCGAGCCCGGGCAGGCTGTTGATCAGGCCGAGCGCGCGGTACATCGAGAACAGCGGGACGATCAAGACCTCCGTCGGGATGATCAGCGGCGCAAGGACGACCAGGAACAGCACGGCGCGGGCGGGCGGCCGCAGTCGGGTGAGGGCATAGGCACCGCTGATCGCAAGCCCGACCACGATCGCTACGGTCAGCGCGGTGACATAGGCCGAGTTCGCCATCGCCAAACCGAGTTGCCCGCGGTCCCACGCTTCGCCGATGTTGCCGATCGCCGGCGGCCACGGAACGTCCCAAGGCGCGCGGTAGACGTCAGCGCTGGCCCGGATCGCGTTGACGAGCGTCCAGGCCACCGGATACAGCCAGATGACGGCGAGGCCGCTCAGGAGGACCGTCGGCCATCGGACCCGCGGCAGAGCAGTCACTCGCGCACCAGATCGGCTCTTCGATCGAGGATCCGGTACTCGATCACTGTCAGCAACAGGATCACGGCGAGCAGGATCATGGCCATCGCCTGCGCATAGCCGACCTCGAAGAATCGGAACGCGGTGGCATACAGGTTCGTGGCCACGGTCTCCGTGGCGTGCGACGGCCCGCCGGCGGTCATGACCCAGACCATGTCGAAGATGCGCAAGGTCCCAAGCGTGGTCAGCAGGACCAGCGCGAACGTCTGAGGCCACAGCAGCGGCCACGTGACGCGCCGCAGCCGCTCGAACCGGCCGGCCCCCTCGAGGACCGCGAAGTCGTCGTATTCGCGCGGAAGGCCTTGGATCGCGGCGAGGTAGACGACCATGCTGAAGCCGGCGAACCGCCACAGGAAGGCGGCCATGATCGCCCACAGCGCCACGTCGGCGTCCGCGAGCGGCGCGAAGGTGGCGGTGTCGAGGCCGAGTGCCGCCCCGACCGTGGGCACGATCCCGAAGAACGGAGCGAAGAGGAACTTCCAGACCGTGCCGACGGCCACGGGAGCCAGCACGAACGGCACGATGAACACGAGGATGAAGAACGACCTGCCCCGCTGGACGTCCGCCACGAGAAGGGCGAGGAGCAGTCCAAGTCCCGTCTGCAGCACGACCGCGACCGTCGTGAACAGCACCGTGTTGAGCAGGCTCTGGTGGAAGACGGCGTCGCCGAGGATCGCCCGCGCGAAGTGGTCGAACCCGACGAAGTCCGTCTGATCGAAGCCCTGCGTTTCGTGAAGGCTCAGCACGACCCCGTAGACCAAGGGATAGAGGAGGAAGACGCCCAGGATCGTCAGCGTCGGCACGAGGAACAACAGGTCGATGCCACGTTCGCGACGCGTACTGGTTCCGTAGCGAATCGGTCGGGCCATCGTCACTCCGAGCCGGTTGGGGCAGAATCAACGATACGTGGCACTCCGGTCGGGTGACGGTCGGCGTCTGCCCAGGTCAGACGGGTCCGCGCTCGGGCCGCGCCACGTCCAGCGAGGATCAGCCCCATCGAACCGGTCACGCGCACGTCGTACAGCTCCTGGCATCGCACGGTCGATCGTCGAGAGCTGCTGAAACTTGGCGCAGCCGCTACCGCCGGCGCCGTGCTTGCGCCACTGGTCGCCGCCTGTGGCGCGCCCAGCGGCAGCGTGGCGCCGATCGATGCGAACTCCCCGGCGCTGAACGGGCCGATCACCGTGCTCACCGGGGGCGGCGATCCGACGGTCGAACCTGTCCTCAAGAAGGTCTACGACGACTTCAAGGCGCAGAACCCCGGGGTCGAGTGGGACATCCGCGCGCTCCCGGGTGGTGGGCCGGAGTGGGATCGACTCGCGCGTGCCGCATTGGCCGCGGGCGAGCCTGTGGGTCTCGTCGTGATCAACGGTCAACAGCTTCGCGGCTGGGTGCGGGACGGCCTCCTCGCCGACCTCGGGTCCGACCCGCGGCTGGCAACGGTGCTCGCACGGATCCCGGAACAGTTCCACTTCGGCGGGTCCGGGGAGGACACGACGAGAGCCATTCCGCTGGCCATCACGAAGGGCATCGATACGACGGGGATGTTCTACAACAAGGCCCTGCTGGACCGTGCCTCGCTCGCGCCTCCCAAGTCGATCGCGGACCTCAAGGCGATGGTCGAGCCCCTTGCGGCGTTCGGTGTCGCCCCGCTCGTCCACTGCTCTGGGGACGTCTTCTTCAACCAGATCCTGGTCACCTGGCTGCTGCCGATGATCGCCGAACGCGCGGGCGACCCCGTCGCATTCGCCGAGAGGACGGTCCGCGGCGAGGTCGGCTACGACAGCCCCGAGTGGCTCGAGACCTTTCAGACGATCGCCGATCTGCGGATCTCGGGCGTCCTGCTCGAAGGGTCCGGCGCAACGGACTACCTGGCCATGCAGCAGCTCCTGCTGCAGGGGAAGGCTGCGATGACCTTCAACGGGACGTGGCTGCTTCCGCTCCTGCGGCAAGGTTCCCCATCGGTGGAGTTCGATCTGCATGTCGTGCCGCCGCCACTCGTCGATGGTGCGACCACGCCCCGGCCGATCCTCGCATGGGGCGGGCTCGCGATGCCCGCCACATCGACGGCGAACCGTGAGGGCGTGTACGCGTTCATGGAGTATGCGAGTCGAGCAGACGTCGACAGGTCCATCGTCGCGGGTCTGCAGGTCTACTCGCCCATCCCTGACTCGAACATCGAGATCGAGGACGAGATCGCCCAGGAGTTCCTGCCCATGTTCGCGAACGCCATCACGTCGCTCGACTGGCTGTGGGAACCGGAGATCACCGCCGAGATCGACCGTCAGGTCCAGGCGCTCGTGAAGGGCGACACCGACGCTCGGACGGCCGCAGCGGCCGTCGAGGCTGTCGCACAGGAACTCCGTTCTTCAGGCCGTAGCTACTACTCCTGAGAGGCCCGGGCGTGCCGACTGACGCAGGCTGGCCGCCCTCCTACGGCGTCACGTCGAGCTCGCCCACCAGCGGCGGCATCGTGCTCGGGTCGATCTCGAACACCACCCTGTACCGGCCCGGCTCGGACGCGGGCACCGTCCCGCTGAAGCACGGCACTGCATCCTCGAACGTGACGCTGTCACCGAGATCGGTGAGCTCGGTGCCATCGCGCTCGATGCTTACGGTCACGGTGGCGCCGGCCGGCAGCTCTGGCTCGAACGCAGCCACGAAACGGATGGTCTCGCCGACCGTGAACGAGTCGGCGACGTTCGCGAGCTCGCATTCGGATCCGCCGGTGCCGAACCCGAGGGACTGGGTGCTCGCGCCAGCGTTCGACTGGCTGAACAGGTACATCGCGCCCAGACTCGTCGCGATCAGGAGCACGGGCACGAGCAGCAGGCACCCGACCAACACGAACCGACGCCGCGGGTGGTCGGGACCGGGCGTCGCCCAGCCGGATGCAGGGGTCGGTGGCGCGCTGTCAGGGGCGTCCGGCGGAGTCGATCCGCCCGGAGGCGTCGCGCCTCCATCGGTCGTCACGGGGCCAGTCTAGGCCCCATGTTGGCGGCCCAGGCGTGCTAGCCTCCGGCGCACCCGCCCCGAGGGACGCGATGCAGGTCTTCCGCCCGGATGACGTCGATCTGGCCACCGCCCCCGCCGACCCCGCATTCGCGGGCCCGACGGGCAGCGACGCGCCGATGACCCGCTCGGCCGCGAGCATCCAATCCACCGATGGCGGCTTCCGCACGGGCGTCTGGGAGAGCGGACCGGGCACCACCGACTACACGCACCCGACCGACGAGTGGGCCTACATCCTCGAGGGCGAGGCCAGCGTGACCGCCGCCGGCCGCACCCACGAGCTGCGGCCCGGGGACGTGTTCTTCACGCCGGCCGGTGAGCGGATGACGTGGGTCGTCCCCACCCACATCCGAAAGGTCTGGGTGCACCGCCGTACGCCGCTCCCCGGGCGCCTCCGACGCAAGCTCGCGAAGGTCCTCGGCCGAACGACGTAGGGCTGCCCGCTCGTCGGGTATCTTGGGGCGGCCACCCAGCCGTCGTTCTGGCACGGACCCGCGCCAGTCCTGCGCACCACCCCCGTCATCCGGGAAGGAGCCATGGACCACGAGCCCGTCTTCATCACGACCCTCGCGATCGGCCTGACCGCCGCGTTCATCGGCGGGTTCGTGGCGCGCCGGATCGGGCTGCCGGCGATCGTCGGCTACATCCTGGCCGGCGTCGTGATCGGCCCGTTCACGCCGGGGCTGATCGCCGACGCCGCGATCGCGACGGAGCTGGCCGAGCTCGGCGTGATCCTGCTGATGTTCGGCGTGGGCATCCACTTCTCGTTCCGCGACCTGCTGGCGGTCCGCTCCATCGCCATCCCGGGGGCGATCGTCCAGACCGTCGTCTCCGTCGCCCTGGGCATGTGGCTCGGTGCCGCACTCGGGTGGGATCCTGGTGGCGGACTGGTCCTCGGGCTGGCCGTGTCCATCGCCAGCACCGTCGTCGTGCTCCGGGCGCTGGACGATCGCGGTGAGCAGGACACGGTCCAGGGCCACATCGCGATCGGCTGGCTGATCGTCGAGGATCTGTTGGCCATCGTCGTGCTGGTGCTGCTCCCGACCATCGCGCCCCTGATCGGCGGTGCGGGCGAGACGACAGGCGCGAATCCGGTCATCGAGATCGCCGTGGCGCTGGGCAAGGCGGCGATCTTCGCGATCCTGATGGTCGCGGCCGGGGCCCGGATCGTCCCGTGGCTGATGCTGGCGGTCGCACGGGAAGGCTCGCGCGAGCTGTTCTCCCTGGCGGTGCTCGCGATCGCGCTCGGGCTGGCCTACATCGCATCGAGCGTGTTCGGCGTGTCGTTCGCGCTCGGTGCCTTCCTCGCCGGCGCCGTCGTCGGTGAGTCCGACATGAGTCACCAGGCGGCGGCGGATGCCCTCCCGTTCCGGGACGCGTTCGCCGTCCTGTTCTTCGTGGCGGCCGGGATGCTGATCGACCCCGCCTTCCTCATCGCGAATCCGCTCCCGGTGCTGGCGCTGGTCGCGCTGATCATCGTGGGCAAGGCCGTCACGAAGCTGGTCGTCATCGGCGTCGCCGGGTATCCCCCGCGGGTGGCGCTGACTGTCGCCGCCGGACTCGCCCAGATCGGCGAGTTCTCGTTCATCATCGCCACGCTGGGTCGGACCCTCGGCCTGCTGCCCGAGGATGGGTTCCAGCTGATCGTCGCGGGTGCCCTCGTCTCGATCGCCGTCAACCCCCTGCTGTTCGCGGCGACCGGGCCGCTCGAGCAGCGCCTGCGCGACAGCCCGCTCGTGCTGGCCCTGCAGCGGCGGCGCATCGGCGAGCTCGCAACGCTCGAGGAGGCAGCGACGACCTCGCTCGTCAACCACGCCGTGATCTGCGGGTACGGACGGGTCGGCCGTCTCATCGGGCCGGCGCTCGCGCGACGCGGCTTCCGGTACGTGGTCATCACCCAGCAGCGCGACGAGGTCGACCGCCTCCGGTCCGAGGGTGTCACCGCGATCTATGGCGACGCCGCGAACACGGAGGTGCTCGAGATGGTCGCCGTTGCTCACGCCCGCGTGGTCGTCGTCGCGACACCGGAGCCGAACGAGACGCGCCTCATCGTCGAGCGCGTGCGCGCGCTGGCCCCGAACATCGACCTCGTGGTCCGGACCCACAGCGACGTGGAGGCCGCGCGGCTGCGCTCGCTCGCCGGGAAGGTCCAGGCCGTCCACGGCGAACGTGAGCTTGCCGTACAGATGGCGCGGTATGCCCTCCGGCGCTTCGGCCTCAGCGCCGCCGAGGCGGAAGCGATCGCCCAGGGTCTCCGCGGCCGGGGCGTGGTCGTCGCGGAATCGCCGTCACGGGGGGTCTCGTATCGGATCGGCCGAGCGTGGACCCGGATCCGCGGCCGGGAGGAGGGCTAGGGCTGCCTCAGCGGCCGATCAGCGTGATGCCGGTGATCCGTGCGTAGTTCGAGAACCACGTGTCGCGGTGGACGACCTTCCCGCTGCGCTCGCGCACGGTCCGGGTCACCGAGACCTGGAAGCCGTTGACGGGGTACTCGATCCGCTTCGACGACCCGGCCGGCATGCTCGAGGTGTACTGGACCGAGTCGGTGCCGTACCGGAAGTTCCGCTTCGGCCCGGTCGCGAACGAGACCCGGCGCCCGTTCGGGACGCTGAAGATCTCGAACTTCACGTAGCCGCTGCCGCCGCTGCGCCAGCCCATGCCACGGATGAGGAGCGGGTAGTCGGTGTCGTTGGTGAACGACATCGTCTGCTTGGAGCCGCCGGCGCTGATGAACACCGTCGCGTCGAGCCCCACCGGGTAGCGGTCGATGTAGTAGTAGTGGTTGCGCCGGGCGCCCATCTCGTAGCCCGCCCGGGCCGCGGCGTTGAACAGCGTCGTCGAGCAGGAGCAGATGCCGCCGGCCAGGGCGCCCTGCGGCTCGGTGCGACCGTTGATGATCGCGCCGCCCGAGCGATAGCCCTTGGATCGGGTGACGGGCCCGACCGCGTCCCAGAAGTCGAACTTGGCGCCCGGGGCGACGACGTAGCCGTTGATCAGTCGGGCGGGGATCCAGATGTTGGCCCCGAAGCCGTTCTTCTCGCTGATCGGGAAGTACGTCGTCCACTGCGAGATCTTGCGCATCTTCGGGCGGGCGGCCTTCGCCTCGGCGGTCGTGAGCGCCGGCTCGAGCACCTTGAGCGACGGCTCGAGCGTGGCGGCGGCGGCGCCGCCGACCCGCGCGTCGAGCAGGTCCTGGACCTGCTTGCGGGTCGCCTTTTGGTCGAGCTTGAAGCCCGTGCGGCTCGCGGTCACGCCGGTGATGCGGCCGTTGGCCGATGTGTACGACGCGTTGACCGGCGAGCGGTCCACGTTCCTGGCGATGGTCTTGAGGACCGTCGGGAGGCCCGCCGTGTCGAGGCTGACGCCGTACCCGCCATCGGCGGTCGGCGCGAAGCTCAGCCAGGAGCGCAGGCGCGAGCCGGTGATCTTCTGGTCGTTGTCCTTGACCGCGATCGCGATCGGCGCGCTGATGCGATCGGCGTCCTCCTTGGCGGTCGTCGCCTCGTCGGTCGTGATCGTCGGCGTCATGAACCGCAGCGGCATCTCATACGTGAGCTCGGCCGGTGCGTCGAGCGTGCCGAGCTCGGCCAGAGCGGCCTCGACCGCCGGGGCCGGCTCTGCCAGGCGGCCCTCGACCGCCGGCACCACCGTGAACGCCTGGTCGACCTGCGAGACGAACGAGTCACGTGGCTCGCGCGCGAGCGAGTCGGCGAACCCGAGCGCGCGCTGGGCGAGCGCGTCGGCGTCGAACGTGATCTTCGGTGTCAGGCTCACGCCGCGGAGCGCGGTCCGCGCGTCGGCCACGAACCGATCGACGACGTTGCCTTCCCGCCCGATCCCCATCGCCTCGGCGACCATCGCCTCGACATCCGGGCCGCGGCCGATCTCGGCGAACGTGACGGTCTGCGCGTGCTCGCGGGCGCGGAACGTCACGGATCCCTCGCCGAGGTAGCCGTAGGTGGCGCGGATGGCCGCGGCGGCGGCGGCGGGGGCCTGGCCGGACAGGTCGAGCGAGCCGATCGAGACGCCCGGCAGGATGCGGCCGGCGTACTGGCTGTCGTAGGCGACCGCCGCGCCGACGCCGATCGCGGTCGCCGCGATGAGGCCGATGAGGAACGCCACGGTGAACCGGAAACGCAGCGACGGCCGGCGCGCCGCGGGCACGTCGGGCGTCTGGAGAGCGACGGTCTCTGGGGTGGTCGTGGTCATCGGGTGCGCAATCCTATCAGCCGGAAGCAAGCATCCCCTGTGCTCCGGGCTCCCTCATGGACGCGTGCCTGCGTCCGGTCGTGACGCGGAGCGTCAGCCGCCGCGTGGCACGAGCACGACCCGGCGGTTCGGCTCCTCGCCGATCGACTGGGTCGCGACGCCCTCGTGGTCGCGCAGGGTCAGGTGGATCCAGCGCCGCTCGAGCGCGGGCATCGGCTCGAGCTGGAGCATCTTGCCGGTCTCCATGACCCGCGCCGCGGCCCGATCGGCGAGCTCCCGGAGCTGGCGCTCGCGGCGGCCCCGGTAGTCCTCGACATCGACGAGCACGCGCGTCCACGAGCCCATCTCCTTCGACAGCATCAGGTTCACGAGGTGCTGCAGGGCAGACAGTCGCTCACCCTTGCGCCCGATGAGGGCGCCGAGCGCATCGCGATCGTCGCCCTGGGCGACGACGTTGAGCCGGCTGGTCTCGCCGGCGGCGACCTCGACCTTGGCGTCGAAGCCGAGGTGGCCCATCAGGGTCTCGAGGATGCGCTGGCCGGCGGCGAGCGCCTCGGGCGACGCCTCGGAGGCCTCGAGGTCGGCGCGTTCCGCCGCGAGCGAGCCACGGGCGGCAGCCACCTCGGCCGCCTCGGACGCCGACACGTCTGCTCCGCCGCGCTGCGGGCCACGCTGCCCGCCGCCATCGCGCGGACGGTCGTCTCGTCGGCCCCGGCTCCGGTCGTCGCGCCGCGGTGGGCGGTCGCCGTACTCGCGGGGCGGTCGGTCGTCACGACGCGGCGGGCGGTCGTCCTGGCGCGGTGGGCGGTCGCTGTAGTCGCGGGGTGGTGCGGCCGGCATCGGCTGGGACGCCGCAGCGTCACGCTTGGGGGCGGTCCCGCCGAGCGCCGACCGCGGGGCGGCCACGATCCTGGCGGGCTCGGCACCCATGCCCAGGACGCCGCGGCTGCCCGGGGTGAGGATCTCGAAGTCGAGGTCGTTGAGCTCGGCCCCGAACTCGTCGCGGGCCGCCTTGAGCGCCTCCTCGACGGTCTTGCCGGTGAATTCCTTGTACGCACTCATGGTCAGCGTCGTCTCCCTCGTCGGCCCTGACGACCGCGCTCGCGCTTGCGGATCGTCTTGTCGGCCGTCTTCTTCTTCTCCGCGTCGGTGAGGATCGCGGCACGCTTGCTGGGCTCGGGTGGTGGTGGCATGGCGACCGGGAAGCGGGGCGTGTGGTCGACCGCGAACGCCGGCGTCCAGCCGAAGATCGGGAACATCGAGCCCCAGCCCACGATCAGGTACTGCTGCACGATCGAGAAGATCGTCGCCACGATCCAATAGATGAACAGCCCGGCCGGCAGGAACCCGCCGTACACGACCGAGATGATCGGCAGGAAGAGCATCATCTGCCGCTGGACCCGGACGTTCGGGTCGTCGTTGGTGGGGTCGGCCGCCGGGAGCATCATCCGCGACTGGACGAGCTGGAGCAGGGCGGACAGGATCGCCAGGATGCTGATGCCGAAGCCCGCGACGGCGAAGATCGTCGACGGCTGGCTGACGTCGATGGACGTCCCGAGGAAGGGGATGACCGTGTCGATGCACGGTCCGAGCGCGGCGTTCGGCATGCCCGTGGCCGGGTCGACGTTGGTGCACGTCAGTGGGACGACCTGGACACCGGCAACGGTCAGCATGGCCGTGGGGTCGACGTTCGTCAGCCCGTTCTGGATGACCGAGTACATGATGAACAGCAGCGGCAGCTGCAGCAGCAGCGGCAGGCAGCCGGCCAGGACGTTGACGCCCCGCTCGCGCATGAGCTCCTGCTGGGCCATGCGGATCTTCATCGCGTCGCCCTTGAACCGCTTCTTGATCTCGTTCAGCTCGGGCTGAAGGAGCTGCATGCGTCGCTGCGAGACCAGCTGCTTGCGGTAGAGGGGGATGAGGACCGCTCGGACGACGAGCGTCAGCACGACGATCGCCCAGGCGATGGCCGCCGGGAACCCGACGGTGTAGAGGAACTCGTAGACCGCGACCATGATGATGAACATCGCCTGGAAGATCGGCGTGAAGAGCCACGCCAACAGGCTGATCGGATCCGCGCCGGGGGACGCCGGCGCCAGCGGCGGCGCTGCCGGCGTGGGCGATGCGCCGGGGGCGCCCGGCACGCCGGGGACGCAGGCGATCACGACCGGGATGATCGCGAAGAGCAGGAGCCCGGGCAGCATGCGCCGCAGGGCGGGCGAGAGCGTCACCGGCGTCTGCCCTCGTCAGCGAACGGGGTCATACCCACCCGGGTTCCATGGATGACATCGAGCGATCCGCTTGGCGCCCATCCAGCTTCCCTTCAACAGCCCGTACTTGCCGATCGCCTGCTCGGTGTAGTGCGAGCACGTCGGCTCGAACCGGCAGGATGAGGGGAGCCAGGCGAACACGATCCGGTAGAGCCTGATGAGCCCGATCCCGATCTGTTTCATCGACTGGTCCCTCCGAGCACGCCGCCCCGGCCAAGCGTCCGGCGCAACGCTCCGACCAGCGCGTCGTGGTCGGCCCTGACGATCGCAGGCCGGGCGATGATGAGGACGTCCCAGCCGGGCTGGAACGAGGGCGCCATCACCCTGAGCGCCTCACGAAGTCGGCGGCGGACCCGGTTCCGAGCCACGGCACTTCCGAGTGCCCGGCCGGTCGCGAGGCCGAAGCGCGTCGTCTCGAGTTCGGTCCGCAGGAATCGCGCGGAGAGCAGGCTGTGGGAGCGCGTCGTTCCCGCCTCCTGGATCGCCGCGAAGTCCTGCGGTCGGGAGAGCATCACGAGTCGCGGCGTCACACGGCCGCGATCGCTGGTCAGGCCGTCAGTCGCTTCCGACCCCGAGCCCGCCGAGCGGCAAGGATGCGCCGACCCGCAGTCGTCTTCATGCGGGCGCGGAAACCGTGCTCCTTGGCGCGGTGGCGCTTCTTGGGCTGATAGGTCTGCTTCATCCGGACGGTCCTGTGATCCTCTCGAATCCGACCTCGGGGACGGTTCGCTCCGTCTACCCCTAGAGGCACGCAGACGCGCCCGGCGCCCCTCGGGGCACGTGGCGCGTCGTCGTCCGGCGGATGATATGGCTTCGTCGGAAGGAGTGTCAAACGACGAAGGGGCCGGCCGGACACCTGGTCGCGCCCACGCGCGAGGGGTCTCGCGGGCCCGGCGAGAGCGCCGCCGTGCCTCCCGCACGGATACCCCTGGGGGGTATGTGCGAATCGCCTTGCGACGCCGTCGAGCCCGGTGCTATCCTCTCCGGGCCCTCGGCGCCGGAGACGTTCGCGGGAGACGCCAGCAGCCCCGTGAGGTGGCGAAAGCAGCGGTCATCCGGCCTCGTCGGATGGACGTCCGTCGTGACGCTCCGCCGCCCTCGCACCCCCGGGACCCGTGGCTGTCGCAAGTCATCATCGTGGTCAACCGCACGTAGGTCCGATCGAACGAATGGACGCCAAGCAGGTCTGGCGAGCCGCCCTGGGCGAACTCCAGGTCTCGCTGTCGCCCGCCAATTACGAGACGTGGCTGCGCGACACCGAGCTGGTCGACGTCGACGAGCAGCGGTTCCGGATCGCGGTCCCCAACGGCTTCGCCAAGGACTGGCTCGAGACCCGCTATCGGTCGCTCATCAGTCAGACCCTCGCGCGCATCGTCGGCTACAGCGTCCAGGTCGAGTTCGTGATCGGGGCCTCGACCAACGGGACCGAGGCGGCCACCCGCGACGCCGGCGCCCCGGCAGCCGTCCCTGCCGACGCGGCGGCTGGGCCGAGTGGCCAGCAGGTCCGTGTCGAGGCGACCCGGGTCGGCGGCGATGGTGGGGCGACCAACCTCAACCCGCGCTACACCTTCGCCAACTTCATCGTCGGGTCGGCCAACCGGCTCGGCCACGCGGCCAGCCTGTCGGTCGCCGAGCGACCCGGCCACGCCTACAACCCGCTGTTCCTGTACGGCGGCGTCGGCCTCGGCAAGACCCACCTGATGCACGCGATCGGCAACCAGGTCATCGCAAGGTTCCCGCGCAAGCGGGTCGTCTACGCGACGTCCGAGAAGTTCACCAACGAGTTCATCACGAGCATCCAGCAGGGCAAGATCGACGAGTTCCGGGGACGCTACCGGCGGATCGACCTCCTGCTGATCGACGACATCCAGTTCATCGCCGACAAGGAGCGGACCCAGGAGGAGTTCTTCCACACGTTCAACGCCATCCACGAGGACGGCAAGCAGATCGTGCTGTCCTCGGACCGGCCGCCGAAGGCGATCCTGACGCTCGAGGAGCGGCTCAGATCGCGGTTCGAATGGGGGCTCATCGCCGACCTGACCGCCCCGGACCTCGAGACCCGCATCGCGATCCTGCGCGCGAAGGCCGAGGAGGGGGCGGTGCCGATCACCTCGGACGTGGTCGAGTTCATCGCTCGCAAGGTCGTGTCGAACGTGCGCGAGCTCGAGGGCGCGCTCAACCGCATCGTGGCGTTCGCGAGCATGGGCGCCACACCGATCAGCATCGAGCTCGCCCAGGCCGTCCTGTCGAACGTCCTCTACAACCCGAAGAAGCGGCAGGTCACCCCGGAGCGTATCGCCAAGGCCGTGTCGGACTACTACAGCGTGCCCGATGGAGGCGCTCCAGGGCCAGAAGCGCGACAAGGCGATCGTCATGCCCCGCCAGATCGCGATGTTCCTCATGCGCGAGGAGACGGACGTCTCGCTGCTCCGGATCGGGGCGGAGCTCGGCGGGCGCGACCACTCCACCGTCCTGCACGCCTGCGACAAGATCACCCGCGAGGTCGCCGTCAACGACGAGCTGCGCCGCGAAGTCGCCGCGGTGCGCGAGCTGATCTACGCCGAGTAGGCGGGCGCCCGGGGAGGGCCGGCCGATAAGTGGCCCCGGCGCGTGGACGAGTGCTGCCGGAACGGCCTGTCGCCGCAGGACCGGCCCCGGTCATCCCCAGTCCATCGACCACCACGTCCCCAGCCGACGACCGCTCGTACACGCTGTGGACCCGGGCGTCCACCGCCGTCCGCCGCACGCCCGAGCACGGCCGTCCACCGGGTCCACAGCGTTACTACGGTGATGACGGAGCAAGAAGAAAGAGGGAAGATACCCACGAGTCCTCAGACCGGTGGCCCGCAGGTCGTCGCCCCGGTCGTCTCGAGCGGTCCTGGCCAACATCGACTGAGTCGGAGTGTGCCCACGTGAAGCTATCGGTCATGCAGGAGAACCTGGCGCGCGGGCTGTCCGTCGTCAGCCGCGCCGTCTCGAGCCGGAGCACGCTGCCGGTCCTCGCCAACGTCCTCCTGAAGACCGAGGATGCCGGCCTCAAGCTGACGGCCACGAACCTCGAGATCGGGATCACCTACTGGGTCCCGGGCAAGATCGACGAGGACGGCGCGACCACGGTCCCGGCCAAGCTGCTGACCGACCTCGTCAACTCGCTGCCGCCGGGCGACAAGGTCGAGCTCGAGGTCGCGCCGGGCGACACGCTGCACGTCAAGGCGGGCCCGTTCCAGACCCACATCAAGGGCATCAGCGACGAGGAGTTCCCCGCCATCCAGACCGCCGGCGAGCGTCCCACGACGCGGATCGCCCAGAACGTGCTGCGCCGGGCCTTGGCCGAGACGGCCTTCGCCGCCGCCAGCGACGAGGCGCGCCCGATCCTGACCGGCGTGCTCGCCCGCTTCGAGGGCGACCAGCTGACGCTCGCCGCCGCCGACAACTACCGGATCGCGGTCAAGACCGTGCCGATCCTCGACCCGGTCCCGGAGACCAGCGTCGTGATCCCGGCCCGTGCCCTGAACGAGCTCGCCCGGGTCCTGGCTGATGTCGACGACCCGGTCGATGTGGTCCTTGCCGGCGCGCGCAACCAGGTCCTGTTCCATCTCGACGGCATCGACCTCGTGAGCCGGCTCATCGACGGCCAGTTCCCCAACTACCAGCAGGTCATGCCCCAGGCCCACGCGACCAGGGCGATCCTCGATCGCGAGGAGCTGCTGCGCGCCGTTCGGCCGGCCGCGCTCATCGCCCACGAGTCGGCCAACATCGTGAAGCTCCAGATCGGCGGCGACGGGGAGGCCGGGGTCACCGTCAGCGCCAACGCCGAGGTCGGCGACCACGTCGGGCAGGTCGAGGCCGCGGTCGAGGGTGACGGCACGACCATCGCCTTCAACGCCCGATATCTCGCCGACGTGCTGACCAACGTGTCCGCCGAACAGTTCGCGCTCGAGCTCAACGGGCCCCTGTCTCCCGGCGTGTTCAAGCCGGTCGGCGACGATCGCTACGTCCACGTCGTGATGCCAGTCCGGACGACGTCCTAGCATCGCCTCGCTCGATTCGCTCTCGGTCCTCGACCTCCGCGGATACGCAGCGCTCGACGTCGTCTTCGACCCCGGCGCCCATCTCATCTGGGGCCCCAATGCCGCCGGCAAGACCAGCCTGCTCGAGGCCATCGCGCTGCTCGGGTGGGGCCGCTCGCACCGGACCAGTGCCGACGGCGAGCTGATCCGCTGGGGCCGGGACCTCGCCCGGGTCGAGGGCCGGGTCGGCGGCGACACGATCGAGGTCGCCGTCCAGCGATCCGGCGCGGACGGGTCGGGCGGCCGCAAGCGGATCCGCGTGAACGGGGTCGGCCGTCGTGCGAGCGGGCTCGGGCGGCACCTCCGTGTCGTGCTGTTCGCGCCGGAGGAGATGCTGCTCGTCATCGGCTCGCCGTCGCTCCGTCGGGCCGCGCTGGACGCGCTCGCCGCGGCGCGCGTCCCGACATACGCCGATGACCTCGGCACGTACGGCCGCACGCTCCAGCAGCGCAACAGCCTGCTGCGTGCGATCCGCGAGGAACAGGCGAGCCGGGACGAGCTGCGCTTCTGGGACGAGACCTTCCTCGACACCGGCGGCCGGGTCGTCGAGGCCCGCCTGCGCCTGCTCGAGACCCTGGGCGCGCCGTTGGCGGCTGCCCACCGCGAGATCGCCCCGGATGAGGCGGCCGCCGGGGGCCTGACGGTCCGCTATGTCACCAACGCCCCGGCGCAGCCCGGTGAGACGCCGCGCGACGCGCTGGCTCGACGCCTGGCCGACACGGCGGAGAAGGAGGTCTGGAACGGGTCGACGGTCATCGGGCCGCACCGCGACGACGTGGCGTTCGATCTCGGCGGTCGCGACCTGGCCGGCTTCGCCTCGCGCGGCCAGCAGCGGACGGCGATCCTGGCGTTCAAGCTCGCCGAGCTCGACCTGCTCACGGAGCTCGATGGTCGACCGCCGCTACTCCTCCTCGACGACGTGTTCAGCGAGCTCGACCCCGAGCGGCGGTCGCATCTCGTGCGGCGGATCGCGGCGCTGCCGCAGGCGTTCGTGACGACGACGACGCCGGACGACCTCGATCCGGCGCTGCTCGAGATCGCCCACGGCTGGGAGGTGCGGCCCGGCACGGACGGCGCCGAGCTCCGCCCGACCATCGCCGTCGCCCGATGACGACCCCGCGTCGTCGCCCGATGCGACGGATCGGCGACCTCATCCCCGATGCCGCACGCGCGCTCGGCCTCGAGGACGAGCTGCGCCTTGCCCGTGCGATGGCGACGTTCGAGGCGATCGTCGCCGAGCGGGTCCCGGCAGCGGCGGGGGCCTGCCGTGTGGTCCGACTGGAGGGGTTCGCGATCGACGTCGAGGCCGACGCGCCGATCGTCGCGCAGGAGCTGCGGCTGCGCTCGAGCGAGCTGCTGGGGGCCTTCGCGGCGGCCCCCGGGGGCGTCGGGATCCGCGATCTGCGCGTCCACGTCCGTTCCGGAGGACCCCGCGTATAATCCACCGGGCCTGCCAGCCAATACGGGACGATCCGTCGCCGACCCGGGCCATGGTTCGTCCCCATGTCCGACCAACCCTATCGAGAGGCCCGGATGGCCGCCCGACTCCAATTGAAGCTTGGGATCGTCGCCGAGCACGACCGGCTCGACGACTCGCCTGACACCCTCGTCGTCGTCGAGCCGAGCGTGGGCTCGGTCGCCCGTTCCAAGGGCAACCTGTACCTGCTGGTCACCTCGCGGACGAGCTCGCGCCACGCCCTGGAGGCGACCCGGCTCGCCGCCGAGACGATCCGCAACGAGTACTACTACGACGAGTCGGCCGGCATCCGCGTCTGCCTCCAGAAGGCGATCGCGACGGCCAACAAGCGGCTGCTCCACCAGGCTGACCGCCTCGGCCTGCGCGCGACCGACGCCAACGGGCCCATCGGCGTCGGCGTCGGGGTGGTGCGCGGCAACGAGATGTACGTCGCGACCGTGGGACCGGCGGAGGCCTACCTCATCCGCCAGGCGCGCCTCTCGACGCTGCCGGATCCCCACCGCGAGCGCGGGCTGCCCACGAGCGACCTCGAGCCCGAGGTGTGGCGAGGCGAGGTGACGGTCGGTGACTCGCTGGTCCTGATCTCGCCCAACATCGTGGCCCGGCTCGGCGCGGACGAGCTCAAGGACGCGATGGTCACGCTCCACCCGCAGTCGGCGATGGAGCACCTCCACCAGCGCTTCCGGGCGGCCGACGGCGCCGGCAGCGACGGGGCCATCGCGTTCGAGGCCACCGAGGTGGCCCCGACGACCCGTGGCCGCTCGCTCGTGCCGGTCCGGCCAGCCGAACCGCTGGCCGGGGCCCCCGACCGATCGCCGATCCCCCTGGCGGACAACGTCCAGGCCGCGGGCGTCGCGATGACCGCCGCAGCCGAGGGCGCCCGCGTCGCGGCGGGCACCGCGTTCGAGCGGGTGGTCGGGCGCATGCACGACCTGATGCCCCAGCGCAAGCCCGCCTACCGGCGGGTGACGCCGCTCGCCTCGCGCCGCGAGACCCAGCGCCGCGCCGCGATGGCCCTCATCGCGCTGCTGGTCGTCGTCGGCAGCCTGGCGATGTCGGTCTGGGCGTTCGGCGGCCAGCGCCAGCTCGGCGCCATCAGCTCGGTCAACGCCGGCCAGGACGCGCTCGCCAAGGCGCGCGCGAACATCGAGCTCGTCGACGGACCGGGCATCGACCTGATCGAGGACGACCGCGAGGAAGCCGTCAAGCTCCTGACCGAGGCGTACGACCAGCTCGACGTCGCCGAGGAGGCGAACATCAGCCAGCGCGTCGTCGCTCCCGTGCGGGAGGACGTGGAGGGGCTGCTCGACCGCGCGTACGGCGTCGTGGAGGTCGCCTCGACGCCGCTCTACCGGTTCAAGCCGAAAAAGGGTGCGGACCCGATCGACCTGCGCACGGTCGTCCGCGGCTACGACCAGGCCCCGTACGTCATCGACCGATCGACGCGGTCGGTCTACCGGGTCGACCTCAAGCGCAAGCGCGCGACCGTCATCGCCCGGATCGGCCGGAACGTGGGCAACACGAAGCAGGCGACCCCGGCCTTCCTGGCGGTCGGCGGCCGCGACCTGCTGATCCTCGACGCCAAGAACCAGCTGTGGCGCTGGCGGGCCTCGAACGATGCCGGGCGGGGCACGACCAACCGGGTCACGGTGAACGGGGCGAGCCAGTGGGGCGACGACATCCTGGCCATGGGCACGTACGTCCGGAACCCCAGCCAGAACCTCTACAACCTGTACGTGGTCGACCCGTCCGAGCAGCAGATCCGGGCGTATCCGCCGGCCAGCGACGGCGGCGGCTTCCCGGCCAAGTCGTCGGCGTGGCTGGCGACCGCCCGCGACGTCGCCAAGATGTCGTCGCTGTACATCGACGGCGACATCTACATCACGGAGAACGGCGTGCTCGACCGCTACACGTCGGGCAAGAGCGACGGCTGGGATGTCGGGGCGCCTGGCGACGAGCTCCTCCGCCCGACATCGGCCGCCCAGATCGTTGCCGGGTCGGGCGGTCGCAACGACGGTCGGATCTACACGTACGACAAGCCCAACGCGCGAATCCTCGCCTACGACAAGCGGTCGGGCGACTTCGCCGGGCAATACCGCCTGGCCGAGGGCGACGGCTGGAAGGACCTCCGGGCGATGTATGTCATCCCCGGCGTGGAGGACGCCCCGGACACGCTGATCTGGCTGTCGAACGACACGGTGCACCAGACCGTGCTGCAGGCCGTGCCCGAGCCGGACCCCTCGGCATCGCCCTCACCCGGCGCGAGCGCGCGCCCGTCGACCACGCCGAGCCCCTAGCCGGGGCGGCCGGGCGTGATCCCGCTCCGCGACGCCAATCCGACCCGGCGCACGCCGGTCGTGACGCTGGCCCTCATCGCGGCGTGCTCGATCGTCTTCGCCTACCAGCTCGTCCTCGCGACCCAGCGCGGGGACGCGTCGCTCGACGCGTTCGTGACCCGCTGGGCGGTGGTCCCGGCCGAGCTCGTCGCGGCCCTCTCGGCCGGAGCGATCGTCTCGCCCGAGACGCTCACGCTGGTGTCGAGCCAGTTCCTGCACGGCGGGTTCTTCCACATCGCCGGCAACCTGCTGTTCCTGTGGATCTTCGGGAACAACATCGAGGACCGCTTCGGCCGCGTGCCGTTCCTGGCCTTCTACCTTGCCGGTGGGGTTGTCGCGGGGCTGACCCAGGTGGCCATCGACCCGGACTCGAGCATCCCGGTCATCGGTGCATCGGGCGCCATCGCGGCGACGCTCGGGGCATACCTCGTGCTGTTCCCGCGTGCCCGCGTCACGACCGTCATCTTCCTCGTGTTCTTCTATCAGCTGATCGACCTGCCGGCGGTCTTCGTGCTGGCGTTCTGGTTCCTGCTCCAGCTCGTCGACGGCCTGGGATCGCTCGGCATGACCGCCGCGGCCGGCTCGGGCGGGGTCGCCTTCTTCGCCCATATCGGCGGTTTCGTGTTCGGGGCGGTGGTCGGCTGGCTCGTCAGGCTCACGGGTGCCGGCTGGCGTCCCGTCGGGCGCACCGTGGGATAATCCGGCGCATGGACGACGGGTTGGTCGAGATGGTCGTCGAGAGCGTCCGCGTCCACATGCTCTCCAGCCGGCACGTGGTGATCCTCAAGGAGACCGGGCGGGAACGCTATCTGCCCATCTGGATCGGCCCGTGGGAGGCAAGCGCCATCGCGATGCGCCTCCAGGGCCTGACACCTGAGCGGCCACTGACCCACGACCTGTTCGCGAGCACGCTCGAGGCCGTCGACGCGCGCGTCGCGCGGGTCATCATCTCGGATCTCGCCGAGGAGACGTTCCACGCGCGCCTGTTCGTGGAGCGCGACGGCCGGGTCGGCGAGATCGACGCGCGACCGTCCGACGCGCTGGCCCTGGCGGTCCGTGTCGGTGCCCCGATCTTCGCCGTGCCATCGGTGCTCGACCAGGCCGGGCTCGGCGCCGACGGCGGTCTCGGCGACGAAGGCGAGGGCGAGATGCTCGAGTCGACCGGTGAGCGCATCGTCGACCCGCGCCTCGACGTGTTCCGCGACTTCGTGAACTCGCTCGACGTCGATCCCGAGAGCGAAGGCCGGCAGAGCTAGTCGCTGTCGGACACGATCGATCGGCCGCGGCCGAGGGCCCGGTCCCGGTTCGCCCACATCTGCAGCCGCAACCGCCAGAAGTCGCGAACCGCGCGCAGGATGACCCGTGGCCTGGCGCCGGTCGGTGAGCCGGCCGTGCGCGGGTAGTGCGGGACCCCGACCTCGACCACGGACCGACCGACCGCCTGGAGCTTGATCAGCAGCTCGGCCGAGAAGAAGGCACCTTCCGAGGCCACCCGTACGCCGTCGATCGCGTCGCGCCGGAACAGCTTGCACGCGCAGTCGACATCGGTGACCTCGAGGCCGAAGAAGATGCGGTTGGCGAGGCGGTAGATGCGGGCGTACACGGTGCGCAGCGGCGGGTCGGCACGGCGGATGCGGTAGCCCGCGACGATGTCCGGCGCGTCCGCCTCGGCGAGTCGGGCCGTCAGCCGGGCGATGTCCTCGACCCGGAACTGGCGGTCGCCGTCGGTGAACGCGACCAGCTCGTAGCGCGCCGCACCGAAGCCGGATCGCAGCGCGCCGCCGTAGCCGAGGTTGGTCGGGTGGTGAACGGCCCGGACGATGCCCGGGTGACGCCCCGTGAGCTCGTCGGCCAGGGCCTGTGTCCGGTCGCGCGAGCCATCGTTGACGGCGATGATCTCGAACGTCTCCGCGATGGCCGGCAGCTGCTCCATGGCCTCCTCGACCAGGCCCTCGATGTTCGCCTCCTCGTTGTGGGCCGGGAAGAAATACGACAGGCGCGCGACGCGCGCGGGCGCCGGCGCATCGGTCATGGCACCACTCCGGGCACGCGAGCCGCGCCGGCCGATGACCTTCGTGAGGTGCGTCACGGCGTTCCCGTCGAGCTCATAGCGCTCGCGGAGCCCGATGAGGTCGTCGGGCTCGATGCGGATCACGTAGACCGGCCGGGTCCCCAGGTTCGCGTCGATCACGTCGTAGATGTCTCCGAGGTTGCGGTCGAGGCGGGTGCGGTCGTCGATGATATCGATGTCGGGCCGGCGGCCCTCGACAGCCTGCGCGTACCACAGCGGCGTGGAGTAGCTCCACCAGCTGACGATGACGCCGTCGGGCTCGACCGTCGCCAGCGCCTCGTCGAGCCATTGGCGAGCGGCCACGTCGCGGCTCCGGTCGACCGCGCGGTAGCGATCCGGCAGTGCGACGACGGTCGGGATCAGGAGCACGAGCGCGAGCCCCGCCGCGATGACCGCGTTCGGGCGCCGCTCGCCATCGACCGTGTCCCCGACGAGCGACGCGACGCCGGCGACGAGCAGCGCGAGCCAGGTCCAGGCGATGAGCGCGGGACCCAGGTAGTAGCGGTCGATCATCGCGTTGACGTACGACGCCGCGAAGAAGCACGTGATGAGGACCGTGGTACCGCTCAACAGCGCGTATCGAGGTCGCTGGATCGCGGTCGCCACGAACGCGAGCGGCAGCAGCACGGCCAGCGGACCGAACGCCCCGACCGTGCGATCGACGAGCGCGGCGAACTTCCCGGCCAGGTCGTCGAACGGACCGACGACGCTGCCCCGGAACTGCTCGGCGAGGGCGACGTACCAGAACCCGTCCCAGGTGGACGGGTCTCCGTACACGAGCGGCGCGCGGAACGGCCCGGCCCGTAGCGGCAGCTCGAGGTACACGAGGACGACGGTGATCGCCAGGGCTGCGACACAGCGCGCGATCAGCCGCCGGCGGCGCATGATGTCGCCGTCGACCGCGAACACGTACAGCGCGATCGGCGGCGCGAGCAGCAGCGTCAACGAGTGGTTGCCGACCGCGAGGCCGAACACCACCGCCGCCGCGACCAGCGCCCGGTCGCGTCCCCCGTCCTCCCACGCGACGAGCAGGCGGAGGAGGATCGCCAGCAGCGCGAGGTGGAGCGCGTGCGCCTCGGCGTGTGTGCCGATGCTCCACACGAGCGTCGTCAGCGCGAGGCCGAGACCGGCCATGACACCGATCGGGATCGACCGCGTCAGCGTTCGCCCGAGATCGACCGTGACCGCCGCGGCGACCGCGACGCTGAGCGCCGCGAAGAGGTTCATGCGCAGCGCCGGCTCGCCGAAGGGCGTCAGCAGGATGTTCGCGAGCCAGCCGAGGAGGACGTAGGTGGGGAAGCCGGTCGGGTGGGCCGTGCCGAGCACCGGCGCGACCGCCTGCAGCTCGGCGGTGTCCCAGAACCCGAGGCCCGGCAGCAGCGCGAGGCGAGCCGCGACGAATGCGAGGATCCCGACCATCAACGGCGGGACCCAGGTCATGAGGGCGCGCGTCACCACCCGAGGAGACGCCCCCACGCCACGCCCCACGCGTTGACCGCGACCGAGACCGCGACCAGCGCGACGGCGAGCGGCATGGCCCAGCGGCGGGTGGGGACCCGGTCGACGAGCCACGAGAGTCCGATGGCGACCAGCACGAGCGCGAACGGTACCGTGTCGTTCGCGAATCGGTAGCCGAACTGGACCCAGCCCTGGCTGAAGTGCATGAGGTTCGCGATCGACACCAGCAGGATCGCCAGCATCGCAGCCGATACGATCCGTCGCCGGCCGCGGTCGAGCAGGGCGGGGATCGCGAGCAGGAACGCCGGACTCGTCAGCAGGATGCTCATGCCGGTGTCGCGGGGCAGGGCGATCGGGCACAAGACGTCGAACAGCCCACGCGTCGCGCCGGGCGAGGTGCACAGCGGCTGGTCGATCGTGCCGAGCGTGTCGCGCAGCCGCTCCGGCAGGAGCTCGGGCGTCGCGAAGAGCATGATCCCGAGGTTCTGGGGCAGGTAGCGCGGGTCCTCGGCCGCCCAGTCGGGGTGGTAGCCGAGGCTCGTGTACGCGCGCGCCTCGAGACGGTAGAGGTGGTCGTACGCCGGGTGGAAGAGCTGTCCCGTGGTGGTGACGTTGTAGGCCAGCAGCGCCGCGATCGGGATGGCCGCACCGAGCCCCACCGACCAGGCGCGCCGCCAGCCCACGCTGGGCCCGACGAGCACGAAGAACGGTGCCGCCAGGATCACGGTCAGGCGGGCGGTCGTCGCGAGCCCGAACAACAGCCCGATCGCGAAGCCGCGACGGTCGATCGAGCGTCGTCCGCCCGGCGGCCCGGGCGATCCGTCGGTCTCGAGCGCCAGCCCGACCGCGAGCATCGTCAGCCCGACCGCGACGATGTGGGCCTGGTACCAGGTCGTTGCGTTCTGGGCGGTGTACCAGAAGGCGGTCCCGAATGCGAAGAACAGGGTCGTCAGGACCCGCACGGCGCCCGACACGCGCAGCCGGCCGATCATCCACCAGCACATCGCGACGTCGGCCGCCGCGAGCGCCGTGAACAACAGCTGGTCGTCGGCATCGAGGCCGAACACCGCGACGAACGGCACGAGCAGCAACGCCGGCAGCGGCGGGAACGGGATCAGTCCGCGCATGACGCCGTCGACGCGCCCGACGGGCAGCACGTCCTGGAAGAACCAGTTCCCGATCCGCTCGGCCGTCGTCTCGACCGGGTAGCGGATGGCCGCCTCGCCTTCGAGGAACGCGGACGCCTGCCACACGAAGTGGTCGTAGAAGCGATCGACGTGGGTGACGAGGTACACGCCGAGCGCGGCGACGGCCAGGGCGAGGCCGGCCGCCACGGCCAACGCCATGGCGGAGCGGCCGGCAGACGCAGGGGCGGGTTCGGGGCCGTCCGGGCGACCCTGTGCTACGCTCAGATTCACCTTCCACGCTCGTGCAGGAGCCGATCTACCCGGTGACTGGCCCCGATCCCGGTGCGTACGAGCGAGGCACGGGAGCGCCGCCTCGGTCGACCGGGATCCAGGGGACCGTCGGCGCGGTCCTGATCGTCCTCGCCCTCGGACTCGCCCTCCGGTTCGTCCTTTTATACCTGCTCCCGGGCTCGGGCTTCCCGTCCGACCTCGTGTCGTTCCGCGCCTGGGCGGGGAACCTCGCGCAGGAGGGGCTGTTCGGCTTCTACCAGCGCGACTTCTTCCACGACTACACGCCGGGCTACCTGTACGTCCTGTGGCTCGTCGGGATCGTCGGCAACGCGGCCGGCGGCATCGGTGACCTGATCAAGATCCCGCCCGTCCTCGCCGACGTGGCCATCGGCTGGCTGGTCTGGTCGATGATCCGCGAGCTGGGCGGCCGCCAGGGCCTGGCCCTGGCGGGTGCGGCGGTCGTGATGGTCAACCCGATCTTCTGGTTCGACAGCGTCGTCTGGGGCCAGGTCGATTCCTTCGGCGTCGTCTTCCTGCTCCTTGGCCTGCGGTCGCTATGGCGCGACCAGCCCGAGCGGGCGGCGATCTTCACCGTCATCGCGGCTGTCATCAAGCCGCAGCTGGGCATCCTCATCCCGATCGTGGCGGTCGTCACGATCCGGCGGGCGCTGCGACCGGTGACGCCACCGGGCGAGCCGCCAGCCGACGCCGGCCGGCTGCGTCGCCTCGAGGCTCGAACCGACCGACCGATCCGCATCCTCACCACGGGCCTGGCCGGCTACCTGACCGCGCTGGCGCTGTGCCTGCCGTTCGGGCTGACCGTGCTCGGGTTCTCGCCGGTCCCGCCGTTCATCACGTCGGGACTGCTGGAGCAGATCGCGCTGGCGGGCGGCGGCTACCCGTACCTGACCGTGAACGCCTACAACACGTGGGCGATCATCCCGAGCGATCTCGGCAACAGCCTCGCGAACAGTGGCCTGTGGGCATGCGACGCCGCCACGACCCCGGCCGACCGGTGTGGTGCCGGGATCGTCCAGTTCGGCGCGCTGCCCGCGGTGGTCGTGGGGGCCGCGCTGCTCGTGCTGGTCATCGTCACGGTGCTGTGGGCGATCTGGCGGCGTCCCGACCGGCTGACGATCCTCGTCGGGCTGGCGATCATCGCGCTCGCCTTCTTCGCCGCTCCGACTCGCGTCCACGAGCGCTATGGGTTCCCGTTCTTCGCGGTCGGGGCGATCCTCTTCGCGGTCTCGCCGCGCTGGCGCGTCGCCTACGTCGTGCTGGCCATCGCGACGTTCCTGAACATGTACGTGGTCCTCACGACGATCTACCCGCCGGACGACCCGGCGACGAACCCGGTCCGCGACTGGCTGGGCATCGGTTCGCTCATCCGGTCCGAGCTCGGCGTGACCATGACCTCGCTGCTGCATACCGTGGCGGTCGTCTGGGCCTGGCTCCAGCTGCGGCCGCGAGCCGCGGCACGGCTCGACGACGACGTGCGGGCGGCGGCCGACGCCGGCGCGGGCGACGGCGCCACGGCGCCTGCCGGCCGGCCGTGGTCGCCGGCTCCGAACGCGGTCGCGCTGGCCGCGGCAGCGCCCGGTGCGCCGGCCGTCGTCACGATGCCGACGTGGACCGAGCCCGCACCCTTCGCCGAGGTGGGGCTGACCCGCTGGGTGGGCGACCGGCTGCGTGCCTCGCCCGTGCGCGCCGACCGCAGCGCGTCGCTCCGGAACGAGCGGGGCGGCCGCTTTGACCGGCTCGACGTCTGGATCCTCGTCGCGCTCATCCTCGCGACGCTCGGCATCCGCCTGTTCCGTCTCGCCGAGCCGTACCAGATGCACTTCGACGAGGTCTACCACGCACGGACCGCGACCGAGTTCCTGCAGGCGTGGCGCTATGGCGAATCGCACGAGATCTACGAGTGGACGCACCCACACCTCGCCAAGTACGCGATGGCCGGCGGTCTCGTGCTGTGGGGCGCCGACCGCGTGAAGTCCACGGCCGAGCTGGGCGAACCCGTGCGCGCGGTGACCGTCGAGGGCCGCCGCGACGAGGGGACCGCCGAGGCGGCGGGCGGGCGGCTCCATATCGCGACCGGCGAGGTCATCCGCACCGAGGACCTCCGAACCCGGCAGAGCGTCGCTCGGACGCCGGCTCCCGGCGTGGGCGCGCTGGCCGTCGATCCGACCGAGCCGCGCCTGGTCCTGGGCGCGGACGACGGCACGATCTCGATGCTCGACCTCGCGACCCTCGGTACCGATGGGGCAGGAGAGGCGGAACCCGTCTTCCTGATGTCCGTCGGCTACCCGGTGCGCCACCTGCTCGTGACCGATGGCGGCACCATCGTCGCCGCCTCCGACCTCGACGTGACCGCGATCGACGGATCGACCGGCGAGATCCTCGGCAGCGCCGAGTTCGAGGGGATCTCCGGACTCGCGAACGGGGGAACCGGACCGGTCCTCCAGGGCGACCCGGCCGCCATCGCCGACCCGGTGGCAGTGGCGAGCGTGCTGGTCGACCTGATCGGTGGCGACTCGCTCGACTATGAGTCGCGCATCACCGCCGCCGCTCCCGGCACCGAGGTCCTGTTCGGGAGTCCGGGCACCGGCGAGGTGCGGACGTCGGTCGAGGAGGCCATCGCCGACGGTCGCCTGCCGGGGATGGAGATCGTCGAGCGGCCGCGCGTCGCGGTCGCCACATCGGAGGGGGTCTCGTTCATCGATCCGGCGAACGGCGACACGTCGACGACGCTGCCGCTGGAGGGCGGCGCGCACGGGCTGGCGCTGATCACGGGCGTCGACGACCCACGGCTGTACGTCACCAGCGGCACGGCCGAGACGCCGACCTACCACGTGATCGTGGTCGGCGGCGACGACGCGGCGGCCGGACCGATCGACCGCGGCGACGAACCGCTGCCGGGACTCGGCTCGTGGGTGGCGTTCGACGCCGCGTCCCAACAGGTCCACATCATGGGCCTGGCGCCCCGGGCAGCGGGGGCCGCCCCGGTGACCGACCGGTGGACCGTCTACGTCGTCGAGCCGCACGGGAACGCGGTCTACGCCGACGCGCTGCTGCCCGACGGGTTCGACCCGGCGGCGTGGGCGATGGACGTCGAGCCCGAGTACCAGGCCGAGGATCGCCAGCAGCTGCTGGTGTTCGACGGCGACGGGACGACCGCCGTGATCGATGTCGGATCCCACGCCTTCGCCTGGCGCCTGCCCGGCGTGCTGGCCGGGGTGCTGATGGCCGCGTGCCTGTACCTGCTGGCACGGATCCTGTTCCGGCGGCGGAGTGTCGCGGTCGCGGTCGCCGCCCTGATCGTGGCGGAGGGGATGCTGTTCGTCCAGTCGCGCATCGGCATGAACGACGTCTACGTCGGGCTGTTCATCGTCGCGGCCTACACGGTCTTCGCCGCCGTCTGGACCGGCTGGTGGCGCGGCAGGGCGGCGTTCTGGCTCGCGATGCCGGTGATCGGTGTGCTGCTCGGCCTCGCGCTCGCGTCGAAGTGGGTGGCGGCCTATGCGATCGGCGCGTTGGTGCTGCTGCTGCTCGTGCGCAGTGCGCTCGGCCGGGTCGTGTCGATCCTCGGCCTCATCGCCCTCACCGGCGTCCTCGGCTACCTGGCCATGTCCGGGCAGGGGTTCGGGAACCTGCCGTTCCTCGTGCTCATGATCGCGCTGACCCTGATCGCAGTCGTCGTCGCCGTATGGCACCCGATCGCCTGGACCGACGAGGAGATGTGGCTCGCGCTCGCGGCCCCGACGGCGGCCGGCGCGGCCCTGTTCTTCGGGGCGCTCGCCCTGGGTCGGCTCGACCAGACGATCGTCATCGGGCCCGTGTCGGTCACGCCGTTGCTCGCCGCCATCGCCTTCGTGCTGGGCTCGGTCGTCGTCTATGCCGCGTTCCGGCTCGGCGGCCGGCTCGGCTACGGCCCGCTTGCGGCGCCACCGCCGCCGGGCGACCCGGCCCGGCTTCTGCCGCCGCCGGATCCGGCCCCGACCGGCTGGCTGCGACCGGGCTGGTTGTTCGGGCTGCCGATCGTGTGGGCGGCCGTCTGCCTGGTCGCCGTGCCGCTCGCCGTGTACGTGGTCAGCTACCTGCCGTGGGCCGCGATCGAGAACCATCGGCTGTGGGATGGCTTCCCGGCTGGTCACACCGGCCAGCTGCTGACCGACCTCACCCGCCAGATGTACGAGTACCACAACGACCTGACGTCCCCCCACCCCGCGTCGTCGCCGTGGTGGGCGTTCCCGTTCGACCTGAAGCCCGTGTGGTTCTACCAGGAGGGCTTCGCCGCGGGGACGAGCGGCGCGATCTACGACTCGGGCAACATCGTCATCTGGTGGCTCGGCCTGGTCGGCATGGCGTTCGTCTCGATCATGGCGTTCCGCCGCCGCTCGCCGGCGCTCGCGCTCATCGCCATCGGGTTCGCGGCGCAGTGGGTGCCGTGGGCCCGCATCGATCGGGCAGCCTTCCAGTACCACTACTACACGGCGCTGCCGTTCGTGATCCTGGGCCTCGCCTATCTCTCGGCCGAGCTATGGCACGGCGCCTCGCGGCGCACCTGGATGTGGGTCCGCGTCGCGGCGGCGGCCGCCATCGTCGCCCCCGCGGCGATGTGGCTGCTGTCGCGGCCGCTGTGCGCGCTGGTCGGGGTCACGATCGCGAACCCCGGTTCGCAGGCGTGCCCGGCGGTCATCCCGGATCTCGTCATCACGTACCGGACGCTGGTCCTGCTCGGGGTGGTCGCGCTCGGCGCGGTCGTCATCGCGCGGGCAGTGTCGATGCTGCAGGCATCCGCGGACACCGAGGAGGGCGCCGCTCGGAGGGTGCCGTGGGGCGTCGTCGGCGGCGTGGTCGCGGTCGGGCTGGCGCTCGCCGTGGCGGCGCTGGTGCCGGACACGGCGATCCAGACCTTCCGCGGGATCCCGGTCGAACCGATCGCGCTGGTCGTCATGCTGCCGTTGCTGTACCTCGCGGGTCAGGCCCTGGCGGCCCGGGACGCCCGTCGGTTCGTGATCGGCCTCGGCGTCGCCGTCGCGGCGTGGTTCGTGCTGTGGTACCCGAACCTGTCCGCCCTGCCCCTGCCGTCGGCCGTCGTCAACGCCTACCAGGGCTTCCTGCCGACCTACCTGTACGCCTTCCAGTTCCCGGTCAACACGACCCCGCGCCCGGATGCGCCGCTGCTCAGCCCCATCCCGCTGGCACTGACGCTGGCGGTCGGCGTGACCTGCCTGGTGGTCGCCTATTCGGCCTCGGTGTGGCGGCTGGCCATCGCCGAGTCGCGAGCCAGCGCCGCCTCGGGTAACCCGCCCGGCAGCTCACCCGACTCGGCCGGATCGCCCGGCCCGACCGGCAGTGGGATCGACGGCCTCGCGCGGAGCGGCGGCGACGCCTGAGGGATCTCCGCGCTGAAGCCCTCTGGCAGCGAGCCGCTGGCCGCCAGGCGCCGGATCACGAAGCCGTAGTACTCCTCGACCTTGGCCGTGACCCGCGGCCACGAGAACTCCTCGGCGCGCGCCCGACCGGCGTCGCCCATCCGGTCGCGTAGTGCGCGGTCGCGAAGGAGGCGGTCGATGGCGATCGCGAGCTCGCGCGGCTGCCGGGGCGGGACGAGCAGGGCCTCGCGGTCCCGCCGGACGACGCCCTTGTAGCCGTGGATGTCGGAGCACACGATCGGCGTGCCCGCCGCCATCGCCTCGAGCAGCACGATCCCGAACGACTCGCCGCCGGTCGCCGGCGAGGCGTACACGTCGACGGTGCGGTACAGCTGCGCCTTCTCGGTGTCCGTCACGCGGCCGAGGAACTCGACGCCATTGAGACCGCGCGTCGCGACGTAGCGCCGCGCCTCCCGCTCCTGCGGCCCGGAGCCCACGACGAGCAGCCGGGAGTCCGAGCCGGTCCTGCGCAGGATGCGATGGGCCTTGAGCAGGTCCAGCAGCCCCTTGCGCGGCTCGTGGCGGCCGACGAACAGCACGTTGGGCGTGCCGTCCTGCCAGCGCGCGATCGGCACGGCGTTCGCGAACCGGGGCACGTCGACGCCGTTTGGGATGACCTTGTAGTCGCCCGGGAAGAACCGGTCGATGAAGTGGCGGGCCGCAGCGCTCACGGCGATCCGGCCGTGGAGCTTGCGCGCGTGGCCGCGCAGCGCGCGGCTGCCGAACTCGTATGAGGGCGAGAAGCCGGCATACGCATGGAACGTCGCGATGTTCACGCTCCTCGATTCGCGGAGCAGGAACAGCGACAGGAACGGCACGAATGGCTCGTGGAAGTGGAGGATGTCGAACCGCTCCCGCTCGAGCATGTCGCCGATCTGGCGCAGGTAGCGCGGCGAGAACGTGAGCGTCCCGACCGACGCGTTGATCGGCACCGAGAACCCGACGCCCAGGCGGATGATGTCGCCCTCCGACGAGCGCTGGGGTCCGTGGCTGGCGGTCAGGATGCGAACGTCGTGGCCGCGCAGTCGCAGGTTCTCGTACAAGAACTGGACGTGCTGGGCGACGCCGCCGCCGGCCGGGTAGATGTACGGGCAGACGAGGCCGATCTTCACGGCGCGTCGCGCTCCCCCGACGGGCCGGATCCCGGCTCGTAGCGCGGCGGTCGGGCACGGCCGCCGGGGTAGCCGTGGTCGCGGCCGGTGCCGCTCCGTCGGACGCGGCCGGCTACCTCGTCCTTCGCGTCCACCGCCCGCTTGCGCAGCTGCCGGCCGAACACGCCGACCTGCCCGGTGGCGCCGTGGAACGACCCACCATGCTCCGTGGCGCGAGCGGCGATGGCCCCGCGCAGGTCGTCGGCCGAGCGGCCGGGGAACGTCGTCCAGCCGGCACCGATGGCCTCGAGCGCGTGCGCATCGCTGTTGCCGATGTGGGCGAGTCGGTGGTCGTCGGCGAACCGCACGACACGATCGTGCCACGGCCGCCCGAGCGCCGTCGGGTTGAACGTCTCGATGGCGTCCGGTCTGACCGCCTCGTCGGGGTCGTCCAGCAGCCGGCGCAGCACCCAGCCCTGGGCGCACAGCGGGTACGGCACGAGCGGGTGGGCCGGGATGGCCAGGCCGCCGGCCTCGTGGACGTCGGCGATCGTGCGACCGAGCGTGCGGTATGGCTGGATGCGCCGGTCGACGAACAGCGCGAGCAGGTGGCCGCCGAGCGTGGTCACCTCCTCGCCGACGACCACGTCGATCGCCAGGCCACGGTCCCGGGCCATGGCGCGGCCCGCCACGGCGGCGTCGATGCGCTCGTGGTCCGTGATCGCGATGACGTCGAGGTCGTCGCGCGCGGCCGCGTGCTCGACGATCGCAACGACGTCCGCGATGCCGTCCGACGCCACCGTGTGGATGTGCAGGTCCGCTCGGCCGGGTCGGTCGGTGGTCACGCGGCGACCTCCGCGGCCGGTGCGCTCGGCTCACGCTCGGCCAGGTCCGGCCAGATCGGGAAGAACACCGCCCACCACTGCTCGGGGGCATCCTCGATGACCCGCTCGAAGGCCCGGGCGATCGATACGGTGGCGGCGGTGGCCCGCTCGCGCCGCGACCCCTCGGCCGGGATGTCCACCCGTTCGACACGGCCGAGATAGCGACCCGGTGACGAGCGGCGGACCGCCGCCACGAAGGCCGGCGCGCCCGTCTCGGTCGCGAGCAGCGCGGGTCCGAGCGGGAGCCTCGCCGACGCCCCGAAGAGCTCCGTCGGCACGCCACCGCCGGTCAGGTCGCGGTCGCCCACCAGCCCCACCGACGTCCCGTCGCGCAGCGCTGCCGTCAGCTCCCGCCGCGCCTCGCGCAATCCGACGATACGGACGCCTACCGAGCCGCGCGTCCGCTCGAACCAGGCCTGCAGCTCGGGGTCGTCGAGGGTCTCCATCGGGGCGACGGCCTGCCCCACACGGGCAGCAAGGAACAACGCGGGCAGCTCGATCGCCCCGAAGTGGAGGCCCACGAAGATGGACGGGCGCCCGGGCGTGAACGCCTCGGCGACGGCCTCCGGCGTCTCGACCTCGATCATCGTGCGCAGGTCGTCGACCGTGAGCGCCGGCGTCCGGGCGACCTCGAGGTAGTACCGGGCCGCGTGGCGGTACGCGAGACGGACCAGTCGCTCGAGCGCGCGTGGGTCTCGCGCCGCCGCACGTGCCAGCGGCGTCCCGCGGTCGTGCGCCTCCAGCCAGCCGGCGACCCGGGACAGGTTCCGGCGCGCCAGCTCGGCACGCTGCGGGGTCGTCCGGTACCACAGGTCCCCGGCGAGCTCGGCACCGGCGACGAGCGGCCGCTCGGGCAGCCGGCAGGCCACCCATGAGGCCGTCCGCAGGGCGCGACCACGGAGCCGGCGGCCGAGGCCGGCCACGGTCAGGCGAACTCGGGGGCGGGCCCCGGGTCGGCCACGCCGGACTGCATCAGGCCGGCCCGGCGCTCGAGGTCGGCCGCCTCCTCGGGCGTGGCCGGCCAGATCGGCTTGAAGCTGTACCACTGGTCCGGCGCCGCGGCGATCGTCGCGGCGAGCGCGTCGGCCATGGCTTGCGTCGCACGCTGCAGCTCCGCCGGCTCGGACGATGCGACGTCGATCGGCCCCGGCCACGACACGTGGAACGTGTCGTCCGACTGGCGGCGGATGGTGATCGGCAGGATGCGCGAGCTCGTCTTGCCCGCAAGCGTGGCGGGCCCGGCCGGGAGCGTCGTCCACGCCCCGAACAGGCGCACCGGGATGCCGTCCGCGCGGTATCCCCAGTCGACCAGCAGACCGAGGATCTCGCGCCGGCGGAGGACCCCGAAGATCTCGCGCAGGTTGCGCCAGGCGATGATGTGGACGCCCCAGCGCTCCCGTTGCTGGCGCAGGATCTCGTAGATCTCGGGGAACGCCGAGTCGTCGGCGACGACGCTGATCGGCATGCCGTGGTGCGCGACGGCAGCGGCCACGGCCTCGTTGTTGCCCACGTGGCCGACGGCCAGGATGAGGCCGCCCCCGGGCGCCTCGCGCCAGATGCGCCGGACCTCGTCGATATCGAAGCCGGGGACCAGCGCGAGCAGCTCGTCGGTCGGGCGGGACGGCAGACGCATGAGCTCGACGAGGTAGCGCCCGTAGCCGAAGTAGGCCTTCTTGGCCTCCGCGCGGACGCGTGGGTGGTCCGGTGGCAGGCCGAGCACGTGCCCGAAGTTGCGGTTCGACCACCGGCGCTTGGTCGGCCACGCCAGGTACGAGAACTGCGACAGCCGGCCGATGACCTTCGCCGCCGGGCGCGGTGGGACGGTCGCCAGCACCCACGATGTCGCGCGATAGCCCATGACCGCGACGCGCTCGACGATGCGCGGGGCGGTAGCCCCGCGTCGATGCGGCGCCTCGAGGCGGCGACCGTCGGAGCGTGTCGCCTTGGACGCGGTGTTGGTGGTCCGGGACTCGGAACCCTCGCTCGCCGTCACCGGCCCGCGCTGGTGGCCACCCGGGACCGGCTGCCGGCCAGCTTGCGCAGCTTGCGTGCGACGGGCTTCTCGTTGCCGACCAACGTCTCCGAATCCTCGCCGCGGATGAACGCCTCGACGCGCTCGCGTCCGACGTCGTCGGGGATCTGCTGCGGCGGGCTCTTCATGAAGTACGCGGACGGCGCCACGAGCGTGCCCTTGAGCCCGCGGTCGAGGCCCAGCTTGGAGCAGCGGATGGCGTCGGTGATGACGCCGGCGCTGTTGGGGCTGTCCCAGACCTCGAGCTTGATCTCCGCGTTGAGCGGCACGTCTCCGTAGGTCGTGCCCTCCATCCGGATGTAGCACCACTTGCGGTCCAGGAGCCACGGCACGTGGTCCGACGGACCGACGTGGATGTCGTCGGCGTCGAGCTCGTAGTCGAGCATGCTCGTCACCGCGTTGGTCTTGCTGATCTTCTTGGACTCCAGCCGCTCGCGCTCGAGCATGTTCAGGAAGTCGGTGTTGCCGCCGAAGTTGAGCTGGTACGTCCGGTCAAGGCGGACGCCACGGTCCATGAACAGCCGGGTCAGCACCCGGTGGCTGATCGTCGCGCCGACCTGGCTCTTGATGTCATCGCCGATGACCGGCAGGCCCTCCTCGGCGAAGCGGCGCTGCCAGTACGGCTCGCGCCCGATGAACACCGGGATCGCGTTGACGAAGCCGACGCCGGCACGGAGTGCCTGCTCGGCGTACCACTTCGTGGCCTCCTCGCTGCCGACGGGGAGGTACGACACCATCACGTCGACCTCGCGCTCCGTGAGGATGCCGACGATGTCCGCGGTCTCGCCCGGCGCCTTCTCGATGATCTCGCTGAGGTACTTGCCGAGGCCGTCGTGGACCATGCCGCGCTCGACCGTGACGCCGAGCTTGCCCGTCTGGTGGAACACGATCGTGTTGTTCGGCTTGGTGTAGATCGCCTCGCCGAGGTCCTTGCCGACCTTGTTCTTGTCGACGTCGAAGGCAGCCACGAACTCGATGTCGCGGACGTGGTAGCCGCCGAGATTCACGTGCATGAGACCCGGCACGAAGTCGTCGTCGTTGGCGTTCTCGTAGTAGTAGCGGCCCTGGACGAGGCTGCTCGCGCAGTTGCCGACGCCGACGATCGCGACACGGATCTTGCCGTCGCCGCGCCGCCCGGCGCCCGCCCAGGTGTTGGACGGCGTCGCGCCGCGGTTTCCGTTGCTGCCGTTCTTGCTCACTGTGGCTTCTCCGTTGCTCCGTGGTCGGGCTGCGTGGTGGGGCTGGACTGCTGCTGGTCCTCGTGGTGGACGAACAGGATCCTTTGGATGACGGTGATGACGGCCCCGACCAGGATTACGCCGAGGGCCAGTTGGATGGCCGTGAGGCCGATGCTCGTGCCGGTCAGGACGATGCCGAGCGAGATGAGGAGGAGGCGGATCTCGCGCGGCATGAGCCCGATCGCTGCCAGGCCCATCCCCGAGGAGTAGCCGAGCCCATCGGACTTCGCGCGAGCGTAGCTGACCATGATCGAGGCGCCCATCGCCGCGGCGCCGACGAGAACGGGCACGTCCGTGGCGCCTGCTCCCTGCATGCCGGCGATGACGCCGAGGAAGACGATGATCTCGCCCGCCTTGTCGAAGGTCGAGTCCATGAACGCTCCGAACGAGTTGGCCTTGCCCGTGGCGCGCGCCAGCGTGCCGTCGAACATGTCGAAGACACCGCCCAGGAATACGACGAGGCCGCCGACGATCCAGAACTGGAGTCCGACGAGGACGGACCCGACCACAGTGATCGTGAACCCGATGAGGGTGAGGCCGTTCGGCGTGAGGCCGGCCCGGCCCATCGCCAGGGCGATCGGCTCGAAGACGGCCTTGATGCGCGTGCGCGACTCGTTGGAGATGCTCAACTGGCGATCCCCAGGATGGCGCGCTCGCGCTCCGCGACCTCTTCGAACGCCTCGGAGCGGAGCCGGCAGACCGTCTCGCGACCCACCCGCCGCGACTCGACCAGGCCGGCCACGCGGAGTCGCTTCAGGTGGTGGCTGACGAGCGGCTGCGACAGGCCGACGTGGGCGATGAGCTGGGCGACGCTGGCCTCGCCTTCGGCAAGGCGGCGGACGATCCGCAGGCGGTTCACGTCGGCGAGCGCCTTGTGGAATGCGCGCAGCTCGCGCAGGTCGTCGGGCTGGCTGACGATCGAGGCGAGGGTCGAGCGGAGGCGGGCGGGCGTCGGCACGGTACGGGCGGGCCTCCTCGATCTCGACGGTGTCGTCGCATCAACGACGGTTGATATCAACGGGCGTGGATGCTAGGCCGCTGCGCGATCGCGTGTCAAGGCGGTCCACTCATGGACGGCACTTGCCGTCCGCGCGGTTCGCGAGGGCTGGAGCCACCTACCCTTTGGGTTCGGCGCGCGCGATCGGCGACTGGCTCTCGGTCGCCTCCAGGATGGCCGAAGCGCTATCCCCCCACGCGACCGCGGGCTGCAGTGCGACAAGGACGCGCCGCATCGTCGGGGCGAGGCGATCCGTCGCCGGCTCCAACGACGAGAGGCGCTTGCCGAGCCACTCGAGCGCGTCCGGGAACGCAGCGAGCTCCGCGGTCGCGAGGACCGAGGCGGCACTCAGCTTGATGATGCCTCGCAGATAGGCCTCGGAGATCCGCGCGTCGCCGGGTTCGGATCCGATCAGTTCGGCGATGCGCCGATGCTGTGGTTCCAGGGCAGCCAGGTCGCGTTCCAAGTCGCCGCTGGCCATCTCGAGGGGCTCGACCTGTGCTTCGTAGCTGGCAGCCAATCGTTGCTCGACCTGATGCCGGATCGACGGGGACCGCAGGAACGCAGCCTGGGCGGCGTTGAGCTCGCCGACAACGGAGAGGACCGCCGAAGCGGCACGGTTCGCCCGGCCGATGCTTGCGGTCCCTGCCTTGACAAGCTGACTGAGCTCGGCCGAGCCGGGTTCGTCCATGGGGCCACGGTAGCAGGGCGTCCGAGCGACGCCCTGCAGGGGCGATTTCCTGGCTGGCGAGATGACGGGCCCGAATCGCCGCCGCCACTACACTTCCCGGCCATGGATCCCCGGTCGAGGCCCGTGCTCCTCGCCGTGTTCGGGACCGGCGTGTTCCTCGCCGGCCTCGAGCTGATGATCACGGCCGTCGCCCTGCCCTCGATCCTCGCCGACCTCGTGACCGCCAGCGGCACATCGGCATGGGTCGAGCTGCGCAAGGCGAGCTGGATCATCAACGGCTACCTGCTCGTGTACATCCTGATGATGCCGCTGGCCGGTCGTCTGGCCGACCTGTGGGGGGCCCGCCGGCTGTTCATGGGCGCGTTGGTCGTGTTCACTGTCGGCTCGGTGCTTGCCGGCCTCGCCCAGACACTCGACCAGCTCATCGCTGCGCGCCTCGTCCAGGCCGTCGGCGGTGGTGTCCTCGTACCGGTGGGGACGGCCGCCGCCGCCCATCTCTATGGCAGCCACGGACGCGCGCGCGCACTCGGCGTGATCGGTGCGCTGACCTTCCTCGGGATGGCCGCCGGGCCGTTCCTCGGCGCCGCGATCCTGTCGGCGGTCCACCCGGAAGCGGTGCTCGTGGGCGCCGGTCTCGGCACCTCGACGCTGGCCGCGGTCCTCGAGCCCGCCTGGCGCTGGATCTTCTACGTGAACGTCCCGATCGCCATCGTCGCGCTGGTCCTGGCGTGGGCCGTCGAGCCGGGCTGGGAGACGCCGCGTCGAACCGGGCGGGTCGACGTCGGCGGGGCGCTCATCTTCGGCGTGGCGCTGGGGAGCGGTCTCGTGGCGCTGACGCTCATCGGCGCCCAGGGCGAGGGCGGCGCGATCCTGACACCGGAGCAGCTGACGATCGCCCTCGCTACCATCGCCATCGTCGCGACGATCGTGTCGGTGGTGCGCGCCGTGCGGCGGCCGGACCCGTTTCTCGACGTGCGGCTGTTCCGCGACGTCGCATTCAGTGCCGCCGCCCTTGTCTCGCTGCTGACCGGCTACGCCTTCGCGACGGCGATCATCGGTGGCGCGGTCTTCGTCGACCGCGTGCTCTACGGCGGACCCGACGAGCAGCGCCTCGCGCTCGGGGCGCTGGCGGGTGCCACGGCGATCGGCGCCCTCGCGTCCGGGTTCGCGGTGCGGATCGCCAGCTACCGCCTGGTGACGCTGATCGGCCTCGCGGCTGCGGTCGGCGGGCTGCTGGCGATGTCACGCTGGACTGCGTCGACCACGGTCGGCGAGGCGTCGCTCGCGCTGGCGGCCTTCGGGCTCGGGTTCGGACTGTCGGTCACGCCGCGCTCGACCGCCGCGGTCGAGGCCGCCGGGAGCGGCGCATTCGGGGCAGCCTCGTCGGTCGTGACGGTCGCGCGGATGTTGGGCATGGCGGTCGGCCTCGCGGTCCTCACCGCCTACGGCTCGACCACGATCGACCGGTTGTCGGCCGACATCTACGCGACGCCGACGGCATATCTCTCGTACATCCCGGAGAATCTGCAGGACCGGCCCCTGCGCGACCCGCTGGTCGTCGAGGCGCTCGAGTCGTGGGCGTCGCGCGAGGCCGCGACGATCATGGTCGGGCTGTACCTCGTCGCCGCCATCGTGACGATCGCCGCTGTACCCCCCGCCCTGGCGCTCGGTGGCGGCGCCGGACGGCGCCGGTCGGCCACGCGTATGCTGGCCGGCGATGGCGCTCCGGACCCCGGCCTCATCCTCTGACCGACCGACCGGCAGCGTCGGCGAGCCGGTCACCCGCCGGCGGTCGCCGACCTCATCCGGCACGCCGGGTGAGATCCGCGTTGCGTCGATGGTCGATGGCTCGCTGCGCGAGCTCGGCGGTGACGTCGGCCTCAAGGCACTCCCCGAGCTGCTCGCCCGGGAGGACGCGGTCGTGTGGGTCGACATGGCGGGCCCGTCGCCCGAGCAGGTCGAAGCCGTCGGTTCGGTCCTCGGGCTCCACCCGCTGATCGTCGAGGACGTCCTCGAGGGCAACCAGCGGGCCAAGATCGAGACCACCGACGGCGTGGTCCACGTCGTCCTGTTCGCGCTCGATCGCGACCGGTCGGTGACGATCAACGAGGTCGACCTCGTGCTCGGCCTCGGCTACCTGCTCACCGTCCATGACGCGAGCTGGGACCCGCGGACCTCGATGCACCTCCGGAGCGGCCTCGGCCAGGTGCTGGCGCACGGCCCGGACCACCTGCTGTGGGCGATCGGCGACGACATCGTCGATGGCTACTTCCCATACGCCGACCGGCTCGGCGACGCCATCGACGAGGTGCAGGACGCGGTCATCCGGAACCCGACCCCCGAGACCCTCGAGCGGCTGTTCCTGCTCAAGCGCGAGCTCATCGAGGTGCGGCGTGCCGCCAGCCCGACACGCGATGTGTTCAACCAGCTGACCAACCGCGACCTCGCGCTGATCGACGCCGAGGAGGTCGTGTACTTCCGGGACATCTACGACCACGTCATCCGGCTGACCGACGAGATGGACACGTATCGCGAGCTTGCGGCGTCCACGCTCGACGTCTACCTGACCCAGATCAACAACAACCTGTCCGTGATCATGAAGCGCCTGACCGGCGTCACGGTGATCCTGGCGGGCATCGGCGCGGTGGCCGGCATCTTCGGGATGAGCGAAGCGAATGTCGAGGCCGGCAATTTCTGGATCGTGACCGGCGGGATCGTCGTCGGATCGGTCGTGGCGGTCGGGTTCCTGCGCCGGATCGGCTGGATCTGAGGCGGATCTCCGCTCAGCTGCAGTCGACCGGTCGTGCCCTCGGGTGGGCGGCGGCATGCTCCGCCGGGAGCGCGTCGATCGGCTTGGCGAGCACCTGGGTGTAGCCGAACGTGCGGTCCGGCCCCTGTGAGGTCTGCATCCACAGCTCCTCGCCCGTGGCGGCGGCCGGGGCTTCGAGACCCGTCTGGTATGGCGTGTCACGGATCACCTTGGTGATCTCGTAGCGGTACAGCCAGTCGTCGCTGGTCCAGACCTCGACGATCTGGCCGCGCTGCTCGCGGGCCTTCGTCCGGAGCAGCGGGAGGAACATCCCATCGCGAGCGTGGGCGTACAGGTACGTCGCCTTGCCGAACCCCGGCTGGGACAGGACCGGCAGGTACATCGCGACGTTGCAATACGGGTAGCCGTCGTTGCCGCGCACGATGGGCAGGTCGATGTCGAGGCCGCTGACGCGGACGCGGGTCGCGACGCGGTCCGCCGGCGGGGTCGCGAGCGCGCCGTCGGGCGACGGCTTGGCGGACCCGAGCGGCGGCAGCGTGATGAGCGGCGTCGGGGTCGCGACGACCGCGCTGGACGGCCCGGGCGTGGCCGGCGCCGCCGCCGGCCCGGCCTCGACCGGCACCGTGTACGTCAGCAGCCCCGCGGACAGGATCGTCACGCCGAACGCCGTGAGGAACGCGGGCAGCAGGCGGGTGCGGAGCGATTCGCTGGGGCCGGCCATGGGAGCCGCATCGTAGCGTGAGGTCGGCGGACACGCCCGCGACCGTCCGTACTGGTACCCTCCGCGCCAGCATGTGGCCCCGAGTCTCGATCGTCGCCGGTCTGCTGACCGGCGTCGCGGTGGCTGCGCTGGTCATCGGGGGGATCCTGGCCTTCTCCCCGGCGCCCGGCGCCGCGCCGACGCCCCCACCGCAGCCATCCGTCTCGCTGACCTCGCCGTCGCCGACGCCGACGTCCAGCGCGAGCGCTTCACCGGACGGGTCGGGGTCGCCGGGCGCATCGGCAACGTCGTCGCCGTCGGGCGATGGCGGGGCGCTGTTCCACGTCGGCGAGGCCGCCCCGGCACTCGTGATACCGCAGGTGGGCGGTGGGACGATCGACCTCGCCAACCTGCGCGGCAAGCCGGTGTGGGTGAACTTCATGGGCACGTACTGCCCGCCATGCGTCGACGAGTTCCCGCTCATGAACGGGTTCGCGACGCGCTATGCCGACGAGGGCCTCGTCGTCGTGGCGGTCGACGTCAAGGAGGAGGAGGGGGTCGTCGCCCAGTTCGCGGAACAGCTCGCTGCGACGTTCCCGCTCGGCCTCGACAGCGACGGTTCCGCGGCGCTGCGCTGGGACGCCATCGCGCTGCCGGTGCATTTCTGGATCGACAAGGACGGGGTGATCCGTGACGGCGCCCTGGGCGGCATCGGGCCCGACATCATGGCCCGCGGCCTCGAGTCGATCATGCCGGGCGTCGACGTCACGACATGACGTCCGCGGGCGGGCCGTCGGCGGCGGTCTCCTCCCGCGCCGAGATCGCCGCGGCGCTCGATGCCCTGGTGGCGGCCCGTGCGCCGCTGCTGGTCATCGCCGACTTCGACGGCACGCTGGCGGTCGGTTCGCGCGACCCGGCCGTGGCCCGGATCGAGCCGCTCGCCCAGCGGGCGCTGCGCCGGCTCGCGGGCATCGCGGCCGCCCGGCCGGGACGGCTGCATGTCGCGGTGCTGACGGGCCGTGTCGCGGCCGACGTCGCGGGGCGGGTGCGCGTCGGCGGCATCGAGTACCTCGGCGACCACGGGCTCGAGCACGGCAGGCTGCCGCGCGGCAGCCGGGCCGAGCGGCTGGCCGTCACGACCGATCCTGCCTACGACGTCCATCGGGACCCCGCCGAGGCGCTCGCGTCGGGCGTCGCCATCGAGCTGGGTGCGCCGCCGTGGTTGTTCGTGGAGCGCAAGGGGCCGTCGGTGGCCTTCCACGTCCGCCAGGCCGACGACGTCGCGGCGGCGCGGGCGGCCGTTGTCGCGGCGATCGAGGTGGTCGAGCGACGGTCGGGTCTCGTGCACGGTCTGGCGCATTACCGGGGCCGGTCCGTCGTGGACCTCCGACCCCGGGACGCGGGCGGCAAGCGCGAGGCGGTCGATCGGCTGGTGACGGCGCACGGGCCGGGCGCGATCGTGGTGCTGGGCGACGAGATGAGCGATATCGACGCCTTCGATGCGGTCGCGGCGTTCCGAACTGCGACGCCGGGCTCCGCAGGCGTGGCCGTGGCGGTCCACGGCGCGAGCCGGCCGGCACCGGCCGAGCTGCAGGACCTGGCCGACCTGCGCATCGCCGGGGCCCACCAGGTGGGGCGGTTGCTCTCGGGCGTGGCGCGTCGCGTCGCGGCCGAGCACGCGTGACCCTGACCGCGGCGCGGCGCTTCACGGATATTCCCCGTGGGACTCGGATCGGAGCGTTCTCGAGCGAATCCGGGCGATCTGCTACACGCTGAGTCATCGGGCGACTGCGCAGGAAGTAGATCGGCGTTCCGCCGTGATCGCGAGTCCTGTGGGGAATGCGCGAGAAGCTGTCGGCCGAGGACACCTCGGCCCTTGCGAAATATCGGCGGGATGACTCACAGATGGGCCCGCGAGTCGTCCCAGCGATGAATCGAATGATGTGAGGGGCGTGGCGCGTCGCGTCGCTCGAAAGTTACTGGGGCGGGACGCCGCGCGACCGACGCCGGCTGGCTACCCCCCGACCGGCACCGCGGCGATCGCCGATGCCGCGTGCTGGACGATCTCGAACACCGACGGGAACAGCCCGAACCCGAGCGTCAGCGCGGTGGCGGCGGCCAGCCCGCCCCACAGCAGCGCGCCGTGGGAGAGCGGCGGCGCGTCGGTGATCGGGTCGCGCATCCACATGTACACGACGACCCGCAGGTAGTAGAACGCCGCGGCAGCCGCGTTGAGCACGACGATGACCGCCAGCAGCGACAGCCAGCCGCCGGCCTGCACCGCGGCGAGGATCACGTACGCCTTCGCCCAGAACCCGGCCAGCGGCGGGATGCCGACCAGCGACAGCAGGAACACCGTCATGAGGATCGTGAGCACCGGCTCGCGTCGCACGAGCCCCGAGAACGTCTGGAGCGACGACGTCACCCCGGCCCGCTTCTGGAGCGCCGACACCACCGCGAACGCTCCGAGGTTCATGAACGTGTATGCCGCGCCGTAGAACAGCAGCCCCTCGAGCCCGAGCACCTGGCCGCCGGCGAAGGCGGCCAGCCCGACCAGCATGTAGCCGGTGTGGGCGATCGAGCTGTACGCGAGCATCCGCTTGACGTTGTCCTGGGTCAGCGCCACGAGGTTGCCGAGCGTCATCGTCAGCGTCGCGAGGACCATGACCACCGGCAGCCACCATTCGGCGAGCGGCGCGAGGGCTTCGAGGAACAGCCGCAGGATGAGCGCGAACGCGCCGATCTTGGGCCCGACGGAGAGGTAGCCCGTGATCGGCGTCGGGGAGCCCTGGTACGCGTCCGGCGTCCAGTAGTGGAACGGGACCGCCGCGATCTTGAACGCGACACCGGTCGTCAGGAACGCCAGCCCGATCGCGAGGCCAGCCGACAGCGGCGCGGTGCCGGCGACCACCGCGGCGAGCACCTGGGCGACGCCGGGCCGGGCCGGGTCGGTGCTGCTGATGAGCGTCGTGCCGGTCAGGCCCCACACGAACGCGACGCCGAACAGGAAGATCGCCGAGCTGAACGATCCGAGCAGGAAGTACTTGATCGCGCCCTCGGTCGAGTACGCATCGGTCTTGTGGTAGCCCGCCAGCAGGTAGCCCGGCAGCACCATCAGCTCGAGGCCGAGGAACAGCAGCAGCAGGTCGGCCGAGGCGGCGATGAGCATGGCGCCGCTCATCGCGAACAGCAGCACGACCGCGAACTCGGCGACCGGCAGCTCGCGCGGCAGCAGGTAGTCGGGAGCGAACACGATCGTCATCGCCACGATCGCGATGAACAGGACGTCCAGGAACGTCGCCAGCGCGTCGACCTTGTAGGAGCCGCCGAACGCGATGTGCGTCTCGGCCCCGACCGCGATCGTCACCGCGGCCGTGATGGCCAGCCCGATCAGGGCGGTCGCGATGGCCGGCTCGTTGCGGCCCGGCCAGATCAGGTCGACGATCAGGACGGCGAACGCGGTCAGGACCGCGGCGATGAGCGGCGCGAGGGCGATGAGGTCGGCCGAGGTCAATGCGCGGCCCCGCCTTCGGGGACCACCGCCGGCTCGGGTCGTCCGCTGGTGAGGGCGGCGATCGTGCGGACCGCGACCAGGAGGACCACCAGCCCGACGCCCACCGCCACGACCTCCGGCGGCACGGCGATCGGCGCCCCGGACTCGACCGCGGTGAGGGTGTCATCGACGGAGCCCTGGACGAGGTCCAGCAACAGCCCCGGCTGGATGCCGAAGACGACGATCAGCGTCGCCAGGGGGACCAGGGTCAGCACCTCGATCGGCGTCATGTCGGTGAGGTGGCCACCGAGCCGTTCGAGGAAGTCGGACACCTCCCCGAACGCGATGCGCTGGAACATCCACAGGAGGTAGCCGGCGGCGAGGATCATGCAGAACGTCGCGATGGCCGCGGCGGCCGGGCTCACCAGGAACGTGCCCACGAGGCTCAGGAACTCGCCGACGAACCCGGACAGCCCCGGCAGCCCTGCCGACGCCAGCACGAAGAAGCCCATCGTGGCCGCCCACACCGGGATCCGCGCCGCGAGGCCGCCCATCTTCGCGATGGTCCGGTCGTGCGTGCGCTCGTAGATGACGCCGACGAGCAGGAACAGGCCGCCGGTGATGAGGCCGTGGTTGATCATCTGCAGGATCGCGCCCTGGATGCCCTGCTCGGTGAACACGAACGTGCCGAGCGTGACGAAGCCCATGTGGCTGACCGACGAGTACGCCACGAGCCGCTTGAGGTCGGGCTGGACGAGGGCCACGATCGCGCCGTAGATGATCGCGATCAGCGACAGGACGATGATCGTCGGGGCGAAGGTATGGGCCGCGTCCGGGAACAGCGGCAGCGCGAACCGCAGGAAGCCGTACGCGCCGAGCTTGAGCAGGACGCCCGCCAGGATGACCGAGCCGGCGGTCGGGGCGTCGGTGTGGGCGTCGGGCAGCCACGTGTGGAAGGGGAACATCGGCACCTTGATCGCGAAGGCGAGGAAGAACGCGAGGAAGGCACCGAGCTGGAGGGCCGGCGCGAAGCCGGTGCTCGTCGCGAACTCGCGCAGCGCGATGAAGTCGAACGCTCCGGCCCACGACCCGGTCGCCGACTGGTAGGCGAAGGCCGTCGCGAGGATCGCCACCAGCATCAGCAGCGAGCCGACCAGCGTGTACAGGACGAACTTGATGGTCGAGTAGATCCGGTTCGCACCGCCCCAGATCCCGATGATCAGGTACATCGGGACGAGCACGATCTCCCAGAAGATGTAGAACAGGAACAGGTCGAGCGCGAGGAACACGCCGATCATGCCGACCTCGAGGACGAGGAAGGAGATCATGTATTCCTTGATGCGGGTCTGGATCGGAACCCACGAGGCCAGGACGCAGATCCACGTCAGCGTCGTGGTCAGCACGACCAGCGCGGCCGACAGCCCGTCGACGCCGAGCTTGTACTGGATGCCGAACAGCGGGATCCAGTCGGCGGTCTCGATGGACTGGAACTGGGCGTCCTCGCCGCCGGGCAGGTAGCCGATCAGCAGACCGAGCGAGACGACCCAGGTCGCGAGCGCGACGACGAGCGCGAGCAGCCTCGCCCAGCGGCTCGGCATGACCGCGATGACGATCGCGCCGAGCAGCGGCAGGAACGTGACGATCGACAGGATCGGCAGGCCGCTCATCCGGTGCTCCCCGCCAGGAGCAGGTACGAACCGGCCATCACCAGCAGGCCGAGCGCGATCCCGAGGGCGTAGTTCTGGACTCGCCCCGTCTGGACCCGGCGGAGCCCGCGCCCGGCGCCGACGGTGGCCCCGCCGACCGCATTGACGGTGCCGTCGACGACCTCGCGGTCGAACCACCAGGTCGCCTGGGCCAGCCGCCCGCCGATGACCATGAACAGGAGGTGGTTGAGCTCGTCGAACCACCACTTGTTGAGCGACGCGCGGTACAGGAACGAGAGGCCGGGACGGGCGCTGATCTCGCGCACGAGCTCCGGCCAGCCGAGCAGGTGGATCGGCCCGATCTCGACGCCGAAGTAGCGCCATGCCGCGACCATGCCGATCGCCGCGACCGTGACGCTTGCGAGGATCAGCCAGCCGTCGATGCCGAACAGCGCGTACGGCTCGTGCGGCAGCGCCAGCATGACCTGCGCTTCCTCGAAGACCGGCTCGAGCCAGTGGTGGAGCGTGCTGTCGCCGAGCGGCAGCCCGATCGCTGCGCCCAGCACGACCGACGGGATGGCGAGCAGGATGAGCGGCACGGTCATGACCGCCGGCGACTCGTGGATCCGTTCCCAGATGGCCTTGGGGCCGCGGAAGCCGCCCCAGAAGGTCAGGCCCATCAGCCGGAACATGTAGAAGGCGGTCAGGAACGCGACGAACAGGCCGATCCCCCAGACCCACACGAAGCCGAACTTGAACGCCTCGCCGAGGATCTCGTCCTTCGAGAAGAAGCCGGCCAGCGGCGGGATGCCGGCGATGGCCAGCGAGCCGATCAGCATCGTCACATAGGTGATCGGGATCTTCGATCGGAGCCCGCCCATGTGGCGCATGTCCTGCTCCTCGTGGACGGCGTGGATGACCGACCCCGAGCCGAGGAACAGCAGGCCCTTGAAGAATCCGTGGGTCATGAGGTGGAAGATGGCGGCCGTGAACGCCCCGACGCCGAGCGCCGCGAACATGTAGCCGAGCTGCGACAGCGTCGAGTACGCGAGGACCCGCTTGATGTCGGTCTGGGTCATCGCGATCGACGCCGCGAGGATGGCGGTGAAGATGCCGATCGCCGCCACGACGAGCATGGCCGACGGCGCCGAGGCGAACAGCGGATTGGCGCGGGCGACGAGGTACACCCCGGCGTTGACCATCGTCGCGGCGTGGATGAGGGCAGACACCGGCGTCGGGCCCTCCATCGCGTCCGGCAGCCAGACGTGGAGCGGGAACTGGGCGCTCTTGCCCATCGCGCCGGCGAACACCAGCAGCGCGACCAGTGTCAGCGGGATCGGGTTGGCATCGCCGCGCTCGAGCAGCATCTCGATCGAGGCGCGGATGTTCAGCGTCGGCTCGCCGGCCGACAGCGTGTTGAAGAAGATGGCCATGATCCCGAGCGCGAACCCGACGTCGCCGACCCGGTTGACGATGAACGCCTTCTTGGCCGCCAGCGCCGCCGACCGTTTGCGGTACCAGAAGCCGATGAGCAGGTAGCTCGAGAGGCCGACCAGCTCCCACGCCACGAACACGACCAGCCACGAGTCCGACAGGATCAGCAGCAGCATCGAGAACATGAACAGGTTGAGGTAGGCGAAGAACCGCCAGTAGCCCGGGTCGTGGCTCATGTAGCCGATCGAGTAGACGTGGACCAGCAGGCCGATGGTCGTGACCACGATGAGCAGGCACGCTGTCAGCGGGTCGACGAACAGCCCGAGGTCGACATGGAACTCGCCGGCGGGGATCCAGGTCCACGGCCCGACGACGTAGCCGTGGGTGTGCTCGGAGCCTGGCAGCAAGGGCGCGCTGCCGGACAGGACGTCGAACACCGCGACCATCGCGACGAGCCACACGATGAAGATCGCCCCGACCGGGACCCAGTGGGCGTTCGTGCCGAGCCGGCGCCCGATGAGCCCCGTGAACAGGAACCCGGCCATGGGCAGGATCAGCAGCAGCGGCAGCAAGCCCGCCACGTTCATTGGCGCATCTGGTCGTATTCGTCGACTAGCGGCGTCCGCTTGTTCCGGTAGATGGCGATGACGATGGCCAGCCCGACGGTCGCCTCGGCGGCGGCCACGGCCATGACCATGAGCGCGAACACCGCGCCCTGGGCGACCGAGTCGGCGTACGGGCCGAACAGCCCGAACGCGACGATCGAGAGGTTGACCGCGTTGAGCATCAGCTCGATCGACATCAGCATGCTGATCGCGTTGCGCCGGGCGAGGAACCCGAACGAGCCGATCGCGAACAGGAGGCCGGCGAGGATCAGGTACGTGTCGAGGCTGTCGCTCACGATGGCCCGCCCGGCTCGCGCTTGGCCAGGAACACGCCGCCGATGACCGCCGCGAGCAGGAGCACGCTCACGATCTCGAACGGCAGCACGAACTGCTCGAAGAGGACGCGCGACATGACCTCGGTGCCGAGCCGCGCCCGGCGGGTCATCTCGCCCCAGTCGGTCGCACCGACGGCCAGGGCGATGACGATGGCGATGACCACCGAGGCGATCGACGCCGGGCCGGCCTGGGCGTGGAAGACCAGCTGGGTCGGGGCGTCCTTGGTCTGCGTGAGCATGATCGCGAACAGCACGAGCACGCTGATAGCGCCGATGTAGACGATGACCTGCGCGGCGCCGAGGAGCGGCACGCCCATCAGCACGTAGATGCCGGCGAGGGCGAGGAAGCACACGATCATCGCGAGGCCGCAGCGGATGATGTCGCGCATCGTCACGACCAGCAGGCCCGAGCCGATCATCACCGACGCGAGCAGCCACAGCAGGACGTCCTCCCAGTCCTGGTGGAGCACGACGAGCAGCAGCCCCGCGATGCCGAGCACCGCGCCCATGACGACGAGCGCGAGGATGATCTGAGGGAGCTTGGCGAGCACGGCTACTCGTGCCGGCCGGGGCCGAGCGCGGCGACCGCACCGTGCCCGTCGTGGGCATGGCCGTGACCGTTGCCGGTCGCGCCGCCGTTGCTCGGCACGCCGTCGATCGCCGGCGGCAGCATCGGCAGCAGCCGCGACTGGTCGACGATGCGGCCCTCGGCCAGCGCACGGGTCATCCAGTCGCGCTCGCGCCGGATGTAGGTCACCTCGGTCTCGCGATCGATCGAGGCGAGCGCCATGAGGTCGATATTCGGCTCGCTGCGGCCGGTGTGCGCGAGCTCGATGTCGGCGCCGTCGCGGAGGGCGTCGTACGGGCAGGCGTCGACGCAGATGCCGCACAGGATGCAGCGGCTCTCGTCGACCTCGTACTTCTCGAGGATGCGCGGCTTTGGCATGAGCGCGCCGGTCGGGCACGTCTCGGCGCAGCGACCGCACGACACGCACGGCGTGTCGTTGAGGCTCATGTCGAGCGGCGTCGTGACCAGCGTGTCGAAGCCGATGCGCATGAAGTCGTAGCACGCCGCGCCCACGACCTCGGCGCAGACCTGGGCGCACCGTCCGCAGTCGATGCAGCGCGATGGCTCGCGCAGGATGAATGCGTGCGAATCGTCGCGGATGTAGTCGTGGTTGATGCCGGTGAAGCGGTTCTCGGTCACGCTCCGGAAGCCGGCGCCTTGGTGGTGGTTCGGCTCGAGCGTCTGGAGCGTGGTCCCGTACTCGATGCCCAGCCGCCGCAGGTCGCAGAACCCGATCGCCTCGCAGGTGCACTGCAGACAGCGCGTCGACTCGGCCATCGCGGCCTCGCGCGTGTACGGCAGCTCGTACTCGATGTAGTTGTCGTTGCGCTCCTCGGCCTTGAGCGGCGTCATCCGGTAGCGCGGCTCCTTGACCTCGGCCGTGAACGGCACGATCGAGAGGAACTCTGGCTGCGGTTCCGCGAGCGTCTGGCGGGTGCGGATCGCGTCGAGGTCCATGCCCTTGAGGTAGGCATCGACGGCGTACGCCGCGCGTCGTCCCTCGGCGATCGCCTCGACCACGGTCGCCGCGCCGATGCGCACATCGCCCGTCCCGAACACCGCGGCCCGCCCCGTCGAGAAGGTGACCGCATCGGCCTTGAGCCGTCGGTTCTTGGTGGCCCCGACGCCCTCGTTGCCCGGCGCTTCGAGCCAGTCGAGCTCGGGACCCTGGCCGATCGCCAGCAGCACCCGGTCGCACGGGATCGTGAACTCCGTGTCGGGCGCGGGCTCGGGCCGGCGCCGGCCGGAGGCGTCCGGCTCGCCGAGCTGCATGCGGATGAACTCGACGCCGGTGACGACGCCGGTCGTCTCGTCGGTGATGATCCGGGTCGGGCCGGCCTGGAAGATGGCGGTGACGCCCTCCTCGATGGCCTCGTGGACCTCGTCGGCCGCGGGCATGTCCTTCATGTCGCGCCGGTAGACGAGCGTCACCTCGCTGGCGCCCTGGCGGATCGACGTCCGCGAGCAGTCCATCGAGGTGAACCCGCCGCCGATGACGACCACCCGCGTCCCGGCGTGACCCGGGTACGGCAGGCCGAGTGTGGCCGTGCGCAGGTACTCGAGGCCATCGATGACCCCGTCGGCGTCCTCATTCGGGATGCCGAGCTTGTTCGTGTCGTAGCAGCCGATGGCGACCACGACCGAGTCGAAGCCCTCGTTGGTGAGGTCGTCGAGCGTGAAGTCGCGCCCGAGCTCGCGGTTGCAGACCATCTTCCCGCCGAGCCGGCCGATCGACTCGTACTCGGCCTCGAGGACCTCGACCTTGGGCAGCCGGTACTGCGGGATCCCGTAGCGCAGCATCCCGCCGGGCGCCGGGTCGCGCTCGAATACCGTCACGTCGTGGCCGGACAGGAGCAGGTAGAACGCGGCGGCCATGCCGGCCGGGCCGGATCCGACGACGGCCGCCCGACGGCCCGACGGTGCCTGTCGTTCGAAGGGGAGCGGCGGGTCGACGCCCTCGTCGAGCATCGACTTGATGACTTGGTCGCCGGCGTAGCGATGCGAGTCGCGGATGGCGATGGCCTCGTCCACCTCGTCGCGCCGGCAGTGTTCCTCGCACGGGGCCGGGCACACCCGCCCGAGCACCGACGGGAACGGGATCGTCCGCTTGAAGATCCGCGTGCTCTCGCGCCAGTTCGCCTCGGCGTTGGCCTTGAGGAAGCCCGGGATGTCGATGTGGCTCGGGCATTTGTTCTGGCAGGGCGGCAGGCAGTACGCGTTGTGGTCCGAGAAGATCAGCTCGAGGTTGGTCCGGCGCAGCCGACGGACCTCCTCGGTCTGGGTCTGGACGCGCATCCCGTCCTCGCACGACCTCGAGCACGAGATCGGCGGATGCTCCTCGCCCTCGACCTCGACGACGCACATCCGGCAGGCGCCGAAGCCCGGCAGCTTGGGCTCGTAGCAGAGCGTCGGGATCTCGATCCCGTTGTCCCGGCAGACCTCGAGGATGGTCTGGCCCTCGTAGCCCTCGACGACGCGCCCGTCGACCTCGATCCGGATGCGCGGGGTCGACTGGGGCCGCTGCGGCGACTGCGTGTCGAGCAGCTGGTCGGCGAGGGAACCCTCGGGCGTCGACGGCTCCACCCCGGTGGGGGTGCCCTCGGGTCGGATGAGGGTGTCGGTCATGGGGCGGCCTCGGTCGCGACCGGCGGGGGTCGGTTGGCGGGGTCGAAGGCGGACCCGAAGTATCGCAGACCGCTGGTCAACGGCAGCGTCGCCAGGCGCTCGTGGTCGCATAGCGCCGACGCGACGATGTCGTGGGCGAGGTCCTCGGCGAGTTGCCCGTCGACCGGCCGCAGCAGACCCTCCTCGCGGCGGGCGACGAGCTCGGCCAGCCGCTTGGTGCCGATTCGGCACGGGATCGACTTGCCGCACGCCTCGTTCGAGCAGAAGCGGGTGAGGACGCCGACGAGCTCGAGCAGGTCTGTCCGGTCGTCGACGGCGATGAGCGAGCCCGAGCCGACATGGGCACCGGCCTCGCGCAACGTCGCGAAGTCGTACGGCGTGTCGAGCGCGTCCGGCGGCAGCAGCCCGCCGGACGGCCCGCCGATGAGTACGGCCTGGAGCGAGCGATCCGCCGGCAGCCTGCCGCCGAGCTTGACGATGTCGCGCAGCGGCGTGCCGAACGGGACCTCGGCGATGCCGATCTTGCCGGGTGTCCGGACCTGCACGAGGACGGTGCCCGGCGAGTGGGCCGTGCCGGTCGCCCGGAACGCGTCGACGCCCTCGCGGATGATCCACGGCACGAACGCCAGCGTCTGGACGTTGTTCACGACCGTCGGGCGCTCGAACAGGCCCTGGACGGCCGGGTGCGGCGGCCGCTGCTCGGGCTGGCCGCGCTTGCCCTCGAGGGCCTTGAGCAGGACGGTCTCCTCGCCGAGCATGTAGGCGCCCTGCACGGGTCGGACCGTGACCCACAGGTCGCGACCCGAGCCCAAAACATCCGCGCCGAGGAAGCCGGCGTCGGTCGCCGAGCCGATCGCCTCTGACAGGCGCGCGACGATGTCGGCGTCCTCGCCGCGCACGGCGATGAATGCCTCCGTGGCACCGATCGCGAATGCGGCGATCGCCGCGCCCTCGACCACCGCGTACGGGTCGCGGAGCATGAGCGTGCGGTCCGTGTGCGATGCCGGGTCGGCCCCGTAGCCATTGGCCACGACGTAGCGGCGGTCGGCCTCGGTCGTCGCGGCGGTGCGCCACTTGTCCCCGGCTGCGTAGCCGGCGCCGCCACGCCCGCGCAACCCGGCGGTCGAGATCGCCGCGACCGTCGCGGTGCCGCCGAGGTCGCGGATCACCCGGCGCAGGGCGTCGAAGGCGCCGGCGGCGACCGCCGCGTCGAGGTCGGCCGGGTTCGGGGCGTCCGCACGGGCGAGCAGGATGCGCGGCCAGGCGGCCGGCGTGCGGAGGAGGTTCGCCACGGTCAGGCGCCGGCCGCCGCGCCCTGGCGGCCGCCTCCCTCGAGCGCGGAGCCCAGCGCCGCGAGGTACGCGTCCTCCGCCGGTCGATGGTCGTCGATTGCCGCGCGCTGGTCGGTCGCGGTCGGCGGCTCGAAGCGGAGGTGCCCGTAGTAGCTCGCGGTCCCATAGATCATCGCGTACCACGCCCCCGTCACGTGGCTGATGCGCTTGAGCGCCGCGATCGGCAGGTAGCCGTAGGCCGCCTGGGTCGCGTCGAGCATCTGGAGCATCCGCGCCGGATCGTGGTCGAACTCGTCGAGGATGCGGTCGAGCTCCGCGAGGTCGACCGGTTCGAACGGGCGATAGGCGGGGTCGGGCACGGGCCGCCCGGACCGCCGCAGCGCAGACTCCTCGCGCCGTTCGCCGTACGTCTCGGGGGCACCCCAGTGGACGTGATAGCGACCGCGCGTGTCGATGCCGCCCATGTCGATGCACTCGATCGGGCAGGCCTGGGCGCACTGGAAGCAGGTCTCGCACTTGAGCGTGCCGTACTCGTCGTACAGCAGCTGGAGGCGGCCGCGGAACTTGTGCGGCACGTCGAGCCGCACCTCCGGGTACATGACCGTCACCTTCGGCTCGAAGAAGCGCCGAAGCGTCAGGGCCATGCCCTTGGCGATGCCGAGACCCGGGATGAAGGTCATCCGGCGATACCCTTGAAGGCGACGATCGCGGCCGCGGTCACGAACAGGTTGAGCAGTGACGCGGGCAGCAGCCACTTCCACGCGAAGCCCATCAGCTGGTCGATGCGTACGCGCGGCAACGTGCCGCGCATCCACACGAACGTGAACACGAACACGTAGGTCTTGAGCATGAACCAGAGGATACCGGCGACCCAGTCGAGCCCGACGTACGCCCATGCACCGAGCAGCATGATGATGAACAGGTTCGCGAGGACGAAGCCGGCGATGAGCGCCTGCCACCACTTGATGCGCGAGTTGAGCAGGTAGAACGGGGCGCTGAACAGCAGCGTCAGGACCACCGGCGCGACCATCGCGATGATCAGCAGGCCGACGTTGAGCGACGCCGGGTCGAGGCTGACCTGGACCGGCCACGGCCACGGGAACGGCGCGTTCCAGCCGCCGAGGAACAGCGTCACGAACAGCGCCGAGACGATGAACACGTTCACGTACTCGGCGAAGAAGAAGAAGCCGAACCGCATGCCGGAGTACTCGGTCGCGAAGCCGGCGACGATCTCCGAGTCGGCCTCGGTCAGGTCGAACGGGGTGCGGTTCGCCTCGGCGGTCGCGGCGATGAAGAAGATCAGCGCCCCGAGTGGCTGCTGGAAGACATACCAGTCCGTGAACCAGCCGCTCTGGTTCAGCACGAGTTGGTTGAGGCTCATCGTGCCCGCCAGCAGGAGCAGCCCGACGACCGACAGCGTCAGCGGGATCTCGTAGCTGATGACCTGGGCCGCGGCGCGCAGGCCGCCCAGCAGCGAGTACTTGTTGTAGCTCGACCAGCCGGCCATCAGCAGGCCGACCACCGAGAGGCCGCCGATCGCGAAGAAGTACAGCAGCGCGAGGTTGATGTCGACGCCGAACAAGCCCGGCGCGAAGGGAATGACCAGCAGCGACATGACGCTGGCGAGGTAGACCACGACCGGCGCCCACGTGAACACGAGCGAGTCGGCCCCGGTCGGGGTGAAGTCCTCCTTCATGAGGACCTTGAGCCCGTGGACCACCGACAGGAGCGACCCGAACGGCCCGACCCGGTCCGGTCCGATCCGGAGGTTCATCAGCGCGATGACCTTCATCTCCATGTAGATGATCAGGAACGCGGTCGGGATGGTCATGAGCAGGATGACCGTGACGGCGACCACGAAGCGGACGATCGGCAGGTTGTTCGCGAGGATGTCGATCACCACCGGGCCGAACAGGACGATCGCCGCGATCGCCGCGATCGTGAGGACCACCAGCAGCGGGACGACCGTGAAGACGATCTTCCCGGGCAGGGTCAGCCGGTTCCAGCTCTTCCCGACGACGGTCACTTGTCGACGCCGCCCATGATCGGGTCCAGGCTCGCCATGATCGCCATGGTGTCGGCGACGAGGTGGCCCGGCATCATCAGGCCGACCGACTGGAGATGCAGGAACGACGGGTCGTGGATGCGCATCCGGAACGGCTGGTCGGTGCCGTCACTGATGACGTAGCAGGCGTACTGGCCGCGCGGCGCCTCGATCCCGGCGTAGGCCCGGCCCGGTCGCGGCCGCAGCAGCCGCGGCAGCTTGGCCATCACCGGCCCGTCGGGCATCTGGTGGAGACACTGGTCGATGATCCGCAGGCTCTGCTTGATCTCGTCCATGCGCAGCAGGTAGCGGGCCAGGCAGTCGCCCTCCGACCTGGTCGGGATGTCGAAGTCGAGCTCCGGATAGATGCTGTACGGGTGGGCCCGCCGCATGTCGAACGGCACGCCCGTCGCCCGCAGGTTCGGCCCGCTCATCGTCATCCGCAGCGCGGTCGTCGAAATCGATGGTGCCGAGGCCGCGCATCCGGCGCACGAAGATCTCGTTCTCGTTGAGCAGCGTGTTGCCGGCCTCGATCTGCTCCGTCGCTCGGCTCATCCAGTCGCCGAGACGGCTCATGAACTCATGGTTGAGGTCGCCGTTGACCCCGCCGATGCGGAAGTAGTTGAACAGCATCCGCTGGCCGGTCAGCGCCGCGAGCATGTCGACGATCTCGTCGCGCTCGATGAACGACCACAGGATCGGCGTCAGCCCGCCGAGGTCGAGCGCCATCCAGCCCAGGAACAGCGAGTGGCTGGCGATCCGGTTGAGCTCCCCGGAGAGGACGCGGATGTACTCCGCACGGCGCGGCACCTGGACGTCGAGCAGCTTCTCGAACGCCATGACGCCGGGCCACTCGCAGAACAGCGAGCTGACGTACTCGAGCGGGTCGAGGTAGCAGATCGCCTGGTGGTAGTCGGCGTTCTCGCACAGCTTCTCGACGCCGCGATGGAGGTAGCCGAGGACAGGGTCCAGGTCGACGACCTTCTCGCCGTCGAGCTTGAGGACCACTCGGAGCACGCCGTGGGTCGAGGGGTGCTGGGGTCCCATATTGAGGAACATCTCGCCGTCGCGCAGCGTGTAGAACTCGGCCTCGCGCTCGGTCCGCGGCGGGTACGGCGGGACCGGCTCGAACACTCCGAGGTCGCGATCGAGCTGGACGCGCGGGTCGTCGGGCGCGCCGGCGAACGTGCCCGCGTCGGTGTCGCCGAGCGTGCCGCCGGGGCGGGGCGTCGTCGCGGTCATCGGGTCACGCCCCGACCCGCGGGAGGTCGACCGTCGCCGGCGTCTCGCTCGGCTTCTGGGTGCGCTCCATGTGGCGCACGCCGCCGCCGGGGGAGCGGGCCGCGTCGTCGGGCAGGTAGAAGTCCTTGCGGAGCGGGAAGCTCTGGTAGTCGGGTGGCATATAGATGCGACGCAGGTCGCGGTTGCCTTCGAACGTGATGCCGAACATGTCGTACGCCTCGCGCTCCATCCACTCGGCACCCTTCCACATGAAGGTCACCGACGGGACGCGCGGGTCGTCGCGCGGGAGACCATCGGCGATGACGCGCAGCCAGTCGGAGGTGGTGTCACTCCACAGGTGGTAGACCACCTGCATCACCTCGCCGGTGTCGACCCCGCATAGATCGGCGAGGAACTCGAACCTGAACTCCGGCTCGTCGTGGAGCACGGTGAGGACCTGGGTCACATCACCGGCCCGGATCCGGATCTCGGTCTCGTCGTGACGCTGGCGGACCGGACCGGTCAGCCGGTCGCCGAAGCGGCGCTCGAGGCGCGTCTTGAAGGCTCGGTCCACGTCAGACCTGGGCTGGCACGGTGGGTCCGATCGGGCGGTCGGGCCACTGGCCGCGGCGGTCCTTCACCAGCTGCTGGAGCTTCATCATCCCGTAGATGAGGCCCTCGGGCCGGGGCGGGCAGCCCGGGACGTAGACGTCGACGGGCATCACCCGGTCGATGCCCTCGACCGTGGAATAGCTGCGCTTGTAGCGTCCACCCGAGCACGTGCAGTCGCCCATCGCGACGCACCACTTGGGCTCGGGCATCTGCTCCCAGAGTCGGACCAGCGGGCCGGCCATCTTGGTGGTGAGCGTGCCCGCCACGATCAGCACGTCGGCCTGGCGCGGGCTGGCCCGGAACGGGAACATGCCCCACCGGTCCATGTCGTTCTTCGAGGTCGCCGTCGACATCATCTCGATCGCGCAGCAGGCGAGGCCTGACAGCAGCGGCCACAGGCTGTTCATCCGGATGAGATCGAGCACGTAGTCGGCCTTGGTGGGGATGATCTCGAGCACCCCGCTCCAGCGGGCATCGTCGCGCCGGCCGGCGCCGCTCGCCTCGAGCTCGGCCAGATGGGTGATGTCGGCCGGCCGGCCACCGTCGTACGCCGACGGGTCGGCGGGCTGCCAGAGCGTGTTGCGCACGACGATCGGCGTGGCGACGGCATCGGATGGGCGCGTGGCCGGCAGCGCCGGCTGGGCCGCGACGTCCGACGAGATCCCGGTCTCGTCCGTCGGACCCGTGCCGAGACCGTCGGGACCCGTTTTCACCGCCATGTCAGGGCTCCCTTCCGCCAGGCGTACGCGAGCCCGAGCAGGAGGATCACGACGAACACCAGCATGCTGATCAGGAGCAGCGCGGCGTTGAGCGCCGGATCCTGGAACACGAGCGCCCACAGGTAGATGAACACGACCTCGATGTCGAAGGCCACGAACAGCAGGGCGTAGATGTAGAAGGACAGTCCGAACCGGCCGTGGGTGTCGCCGTACGTGTCGATGCCCAATTCGTACGGCAGGCCCTTGTGCGCGTCGCCGCGGTTGCGGTGGGATACGACCCATGCCGCCGCGATCGTCAGGAAGACGAACGTCACCCCGGCGAAGGCGAAGCCCACGACGTACCAGAGCTGTTCCAATCGAACTCCCTTCGGGATGTCGGGAGGCGGCAGGCAGGGTCGGCTCCGCGGAGCCTCCACGCACGGTCATTCTATCAGCGGGCACGGTCGCGAACGGGTCGTCGGGCCGGTCGTGGGCGATCGTCGGCGGTGGGTCCCGCGACACGGATCGACCGAGGAGTGGTGCCGATCCGGATCGGTCGCGCGTCGAGTCGGGATGCGACGGCATCCGGGCATCGCCGCGGGGAACGCGACGCGCCGAGCGCGCGTGCAGGATCACGTCGCGTTCCCCGTATCGATGCGGTCGTGCGACGACCACCCTGAGCGTGACGCTCGGCCCCCCGGCGGGGCAATACGGCATTCGCCCTAGTCGGACGCGCTCCAGGGCCGTCCGGGAAGCTGGTAGCCGAGCAGACCCACGCTCGACGCCGCGGGCCAGTCACGGGCGAAGACCATGACCCGGAACCGGCCCATCGCGGCCGGGTCGAGCAGGCGCAGCAGCGCCGCACGCAGGAGCGTGTAGTCCTCGATCGTCGTCGCGGGGTCGGACTGGATCTCGCGAAGGCGGTCCTCGATGCCGAGCCCCATCAGCGCCTCCGCCTGGGTCGTGATGCCGAGCGTCGTGAGACCGGCAGCCTCGGCTGCGGCCTGCACTGCGGTCACGTCGACATGCGCGGTCAGGTCCTGCCGGCCGACGAAGCGATACGGGTCGTCGCCGACCTGGTGACGGACGTACGCGCGCAGCGTGCCGTCGCGGCGGCGGACGGGGTCGTACAGCTCGGCCGCGGGGTAGCCGTAGTCGACGAGGACGACGAGGCCGCGCCGGAGTTCCGCGGCCGCCCCGGCGATCCAGGCGTCGAGGGCGAGGCAGATCTCGGCGGTCTGGCCCTCCACGAGCTCGATGCCCTCATCGGTCAGGCGACGGGCGATGGCCGCTGTCGGCACCTCGACCTCGACCTCGACGAACTGGCCGTCCTCACCCAGGTCGACGGCAAGCTCCCGCAGCGCCCCGCCGACCTGCCGGACGCGATGGACGGGCAGCGCGTCGAGCACCTCGTTGCCGATGACGACCCCGTCGAACGGTGGATCGGGCTCGATCAGCCGGCCGGCCAGACCGGCCTCGTCGAGGCGGTCGCGGAGGGTCGTCATCCGGCGCTCGTCGACCTCGAGCGGCGCATAGCCGATGGCCAGAGGGAGGGCCGCCAGCATCGCGAGCGCGAGCGCCCCCTCGCCCGCGCCGTGTTCCCGGACCACGAACGGCTCGGGCCGGCCGAGCGCGACCCACGCCTCTTCCACGGCCCGGGCGAGCATCTCGCCGAAGATCGGGTGGAGCTCAGGTGCCGTGACGAAGTCGCCGTCGCGACCGGGCCGTGCGTCCGCGGCGCGGTAGTAGCCGCCGTCGGGGTCGTACAGCGCGAGCTCCATGAACCGGGCGAACGGCATCGGGCCGGCTCTGCGGATCTCGTCGCGGATGCGAGCGGCCAGTCCGGGATGCTCGGCGAGGTCCGACAGGTCGGTCGGGCCCTCGCGGCGTAGCTCGGGGCGGAGCTCGGTCACCCGTCGATGCTAGCGGCGGCGCGCGAGCGCCAGCTGAAGGCCGGGTCCGACGAGCGTGTGGCCACCGAGCAGGATCGGGATCGGAGCGTTGGCTGCCGATGCGGTCAGCTCGCGCAGCCACGGATCGTCGATGCGGGCCGGCGCCAGCAGGTCGGATGCGAACCGGTCCTCCGTGACCGGCCATTCAGTCTCGTCCGCGCCCGACCGATGGGCGACCAGGACCCGCGTGTCGACGATCGCGGCCTCGCCCAGTCGCGCGAGGTGGTCGCCGAGCGACCCCGGACCGTCGCGCTCGAGGAGTGCGCCGAGGGCGGAGGCGGCCGGCCGTTGGCCGGGGCGCCGCGTCCGCATCCCGCGCTCCTCGACGAGGGCCCGGGTCCGCGATGCGGTGTGCGCCTCCAGCCAGGCGAGGTTGGCCGCCGCGACCCGTCCGGCGACCACCAGCTCGGCAGCCGGGTCGTCGACGACGGAGCGGATCGAGCCGAGGATCGCGCGCACCCGCGCGGTGTCTCCGCCCGACAGTGACGCCTCCCATCGCCCACCCATGAGCACCAGGTCGAGCGGGCTGTCGATGTCGACACCGAGCCTCGTCCGACGACGGCGGTCGTCGACCGGGACACCGGCATGCTCGTCGAGCCAGCGCGGCAGGGCGTTGTCGGTCGGGAGGTCGGGCACGTTCGCGAGCACGTCGCGGGCGCGGGCGATCGCGACGACATCGGCCGAGTAGCGGTTGTTGGCGAGGGCGCGTGGAGACGCCGCCGCGGCGGCCGCGACCAGCTCACGGCGATCGGCGTCGGTCGCCAGCGGGATGGCACCGGAGCCCAGCACGATCAGCCCGCCGTCCCCGAGGCCCCCGACCAGCTCCCGAAGCCGGGCCCCGAACGGCCGGCGGTCCGGCGGTCCCGACACGATGCGAGCGCTCGACGCCCCGGCGGCGAGGAACCCGGCGACGTGGCGCTCGGCGGCGTCGAGACGCGCGGCGACGACGGCGCGTGTCAGCGGGCCGGCTCCGCCGGCCGCGTCCGCGTGGAGGATCGCGACATCGACGTCGGTCACGGCGATCCGAGCAGGCGCGCCGGCAGCGCCGTCTCGACGACCTCGCCGGCCACCAGGTCCACGCGATAGGCGGTCAGGTCCGGTTCGGCAGTCACGACCTCGACCAGCTCCGGGCCGTCGAAGATGGCGGCGGCGAAGTCGTCGACCGCGATGCCCGGTCGGACCTCGCCCGAGCCGATCAGCGCGTGGTACGTCGGCCGACGCTCGGGTTCGCCGTCGTAGTGGGGGCAGTGGCTGCCCGGGATCAGCCCGAGACCCTCGCGCAGCGTGGCGAGCCGCGGCCCGAACGAGTCGGTCGTCCCACCCTCGAACCAGCACAGCCCGCCGGCCGACCGGCCCGCGAGCAGGACGCCGGAGGCGTGTGCCGACCGCAGCGCATCGTCGACCCCGTGCGCCCGCCAGACCGCGAGCATGCTCGCGGTGTTGCCGCCCGAGACGTAGATGCCGTCCTGGCCGAGCAGGAAGGTCGGGATGTCCTCCACCGTCCGATCGAAGAGCGCGAGGTGCGACGTCTCGGCCGTCACGCCGAATGCGTCGTGGAAGTGGTCGATGACGGCGGCGTCATCGCCGCTCGCCGTCGGGATCAGGCAGACCCGCGGTCGGTCGGTGCCGCGGACGCGGCGTGCCAGGCCCAGCCAGTGGTCCTCCAGCGGGCCGCCGTCGGTGTCGATGCCGAACGCGCCCCCGCCGATGACCATGATCGGCCGCTCCAGCCGTGCCTCCATCGACGGATAGTAAGGTGCCCCCGATGAGCGCTCGGCGGACGGTCCGCGCCTACATCGGCCTCGGGGCCAACGTCGGCGACGCGGCGCGGACGCTGGCCTGGGCGGTGGGAGCGCTCGAGGACGTCCGGGCGGTCCGCATCCGCGCCGTGTCCCGGCTCTACGCGACCACGCCGTGGGGCGTCACCGACCAGCCCGAGTTCCGGAACGCGGTCGCGGCTGCCGACGTGCGGCTGACCCCGCTCGATCTGCTCGCCGCGCTCAAGTCGATCGAACGGGCGGCCGGTCGACGGCAGCGACGCCGCTGGGGTCCGCGAGAGCTCGACCTCGACCTGCTCGTCTACGGCCGGCAGCGCGTGGACGTCGAGCGATCGGCGGCCGCGCGCTCGGTCGACGCCGACACCGACCCGGCCAAGGCGGCGATGCGCCTCCAGGTCCCGCACCGGGACCTCGGGGAGCGGCTGTTCGTACTGGCGCCGCTGGCCGACCTCGCGCCGCGGCTGGTGCCGCCGGGCTGGTCGTTGACCGTCGAGACGCGCCGCCGCCAGGTCGCCGCGACCGAGCCGCCGGATAGCGTCCGTGTCGTGGGCGAGTGGGACCCGCTCAGGCGCTCGTGGCGGCCGCGCGGCGTGTTCGCGAGCGGCGCGCCGATGTGCACCTGAGAGGCCTCGGCGAACGATGATCGTTGGAACGAGTGGTCCTTGCCGCCCGATATCGGACGCGCACCAACGTGCTTGTCATGCTGCCGGACGGGGTCGAGGGGTCGACCGCGGTGTCCCGTAACCGCGATCCGTGCCTGCCACGCACGAATGGCCGGCGAACTGGCCGACCCGACGGCCTTGGGGCCGATCCTGCAGTCCATGAAGCACGCAGCGCGGCCGAGCGGTGACTCCCAGTCAGCACCGGGACCCTGAACGGCCCGAACGGGAGCGCTGCGACAGCGATTCGTGCCTGAGAGTCACAGAATGCCTGTGACGGGCCGTGTTGGACGAGCTTCAACCCGCCGGTGCTGATTGCCAGTCACATACGGGCGTGGGCCGGTGCTGGCAGTCACGTACGCGGTCAGGCGGTCGCGGCGACCTTCGCCTTCCCCGCGAGCTTGAGGTTCGGCAACACCTCGCGCCCGAACACCTCCAAGAACTCGGCCTGGTTGCGCCCGACGTTGTGCAGGTGGACCTCGTCGTAGCCCATGTCGACGTAGTGCTGGATGTGCTTCGCGTGGACCTCCAGGTCGCTGCTGATCATCACCCGGTTCTCGAAGTCCTCCGGGCGGACGAGCTTGGCGATGCCCTCGAAGTCCTCGGGGTTCTTGATGTCCTGCTTGGGGAAGAAGGCCATGCCACCGTTGGGCCACTCGACGAGGGCGTTCTGCATCGCCTCCTCGTCGGTCCGCGCCCACGAGATGTGGATCTGCAGGAACTTCGGCCCGCCGGCGGGCTTGCCGGCCTCGGCCCGGCCCTCCTCGTACTTGCCCCAGATGCGCTCCATCTTCTCGTCGGCGGCACCGACCGTGATGAGGCCGTCGGCGAACTTGCCCGTCCGTTTGGCGTTGACCGGGCCGGCGGTCGCGACGTAGATGGGCACCGTCTGGTCGTCCGGCGGGCGGGTGTACAGCCGGGCCCGCTCGAGCGTGAAGTACTTGCCGTCGTGGCGCACGGAGTCGCCGCTGAACAGCTTGCTGATGACCTCGATGGCCTCGAACATCATCGCGCTGCGGATCGGCACCTCGGGCCAGACCGGGGCGATGACGTGCTCGTTGAGCGCCTCGCCCGCGCCGAGGCCGAGGTAGAACCGGCCCGGGTACATCGCGCCGAGCGTCGCCGCGGCGTGGGCGATGACCGCCGGGTGGTAGCGGAAGCCTGGGCATGTGACCGCCGTGCCGAAGCGCAGCGAGGTCCGCTGGCCGAGCGCTCCCATGAACGCCCACGCGAAGCCGCTCTGGCCCTGCTGCGGGGTCCACGGGTGGAAGTGCTCCGACACCATGAACCCGGCCTCGAAACCGGCGTCCTCCGCCTGGGCGCACCAGTCGAGCAGGTCGGTCGGGTGGAACTGCTCCATCATCGCGGCGTAGCCGATCGTGGTCATCGGGGGCTCCTCGGGGTCGTGTCGGCCAGGGCACGCGCGGCACGCCACGCGTCGTGGTACGTGTTGTACAGGGGTGTCGGTGCCAGTCGGACGATATCGGGTTCGCGGAAGTCGGCCACGACGTCGAGCGCCTCGAGCGCCTCGAGCCGCGCCGGGGCATCGGGCAGCCGGACGGACAGCTGGGCGCCGCGCGCGGTCGGGTCCCGAGGGGTGAGGATCTCGGCGTCGGGAACGAGCGCGTCGATCGCCGTCTCGAGATAGGCCGTCAGCGCCACCGACTTCTCGCGCAGGGCCGCCATGCCCACCTCGTCGAACATCGCGAGCGAGACCGCGATCGGTGCGAGCGACAGGATCGGCGGGGTCGACACGCGCCAGCCGGCGGCGCCGGCCGCCGCGTCGATGGTCTCGGCCATCTCGAACCGCGTCGACTCGTCGTTGCCCCACCAGCCGTTCAGCCGTCGGTCGCGGACGGCCTCGTCGTGGCGATCGGCCACGAAGATCTGGGCCAGCGCGCCGGGCCCGCTGTTGAGGTACTTGTACGTGCACCAGGCTGCCGCGTCGACGCCGGCGTCATCGAGGGCCAGCGGGATGTTGCCCGCGGCGTGGGTCAGGTCCCAGATCGCGAGCGCACCCGCGTCATGGACGGCGGCGGTCAGCCGCGCGATGTCGAGCAGCTGCCCGGTCGCGTAGTTGACGCCGGCCAGCAGCCCGATGGCCAGCCGGTCGCGATGCTCGTGGATCGCGCCCTCGAGGTCCTCGAGTCGGAGCGTCTGCTCACCGTCGCGCGGCCGTACGACGACCAGGTGGCCCGCGGGATCCAGGCCGTGGTGGCGCAGCTGCGACACCACCGCGTAGCGATCCGACGGGAACGTCGGTGCGTCGATGAGGATCGCCGTGCGACGCCCGACCGGCCGGTAGAACGCCGCCAGCAGGAGGTGCAGGTCGACCGTCAGGGTGTTGAGCGTCGCGACCTCGTCCGGTCGAGCCCCGACGAGGCCGGCCGTCATCTCGCTGACCCGCCCGTCGGCCTCGAGCCAGCCGTCGTCGGCGTCGAACCAGCCCTCGACGCCGAGACGCTCCCACCGGTCGAGCTCGCGTTCGACGGCCTCCCGCGCACCGACCGGCTGGGCGCCGAGCGACATCCCGGCCAGGTACGCCTTCGACCGGCCGCTGCGGCCCGGCGGCAACAGGAACCGCTCCCGCCACCCACCAAGGCGGTCGGTCGCGTCGAGCGCCAGCGCACTCGCTTCGCCGAGCGCGGCCTTCACGACGGTCATCGAGCGGACGTCTGTTCGGCGTCGGCGCCGGGGGCCAGATCGGGGGCGCCACCCACGGCCATGAGCCGGACGTCGAACCCGGCGGCGTCGAGCATGCTCGCGGCGATCGACGCCCGCGACCCCGTCTTGCACATCACGGTGATCGGGGCGTCGCGCGGCAGGAGCTCGAGCCGGCCCGCGAGGTCGCCGATCGAGAGCTCGATCGCGCCGGGGACGGTGCCGTCGTCGCGCCACTCCTGCGGGTAGCGGACGTCGAGCAGCAGCGGGCGCGAGCCGCTCGCGAGCTCGTCCGCGGTCGCCCGCGCGGAGACGACCGGGTACGACGACACCGACCCGCCGGCCGCGGTCCACGCCTCGACGCCGCCGTCGAGCGCGCCGACGATCCGGTCGTAGCCGATCCGGAACAGCTGGGTCGTCGCCTCGACCAGTGCGTCCTCGACGGGATCGGGCAGGACGAGGACGACGGCCGCGCCGAACGGCACGAACCAGCCGACATACGACGCGAACGAGTCGCCCAGCTCGATGTTCTGCGACCCCCGGATGTGGCCGGCCGCGAACTCGCGGCGCGATCGAGCGTCGACGACGTGTGCGCCGCCGGCGATCGCCGCGCGGACGGCGTCGACCTCGATCCGCGGGACGTCGGGCAGCCGACCCACGACCGGCGGCCCGGCCCGGTTGATCGAGCCCATCTCGGCGTAGTAGCGCGGATACGGTCCGAGCCCGTCGAGCAGCGTCGTACGGAACCGCTCCTCGTCGTCGACCGCGAGGAGCGGGTTCGAGCGACGCTCCCGTCCGATCGTGGTCGTCGATCCCGTGTCGGCCGGCCCGACCGAGCAAAAGCTGCCGGCACCGTGGGTCGGCAGCACGACCACGTCATCGGGCAGCGCCGCAAGCGCGCGCAGCGATCGGAACTGTGACCGGGTCAGCTCGTCGGTCCGGTGGGCGCCCAGCAGGTCGGTCCGGCCGGCGCTGCCGACGAGCAGGCTGCCACCCGTAGCGACCGCCGCCGGTCCGTCCGATCCGTCGGTCGCGATCGCCCACGCCAGGTGCTCGGGCGTGTGGCCGGGCGTCGACAGCGCGGTGAGCCGCAGCCCCTCGATCTCGAGCGTGTCGCCCTCGTCCATCGGCCGATGCGCGAAGGCGTACCGGCCGCGCACCGGTGCGAGGATCTCGGCACCCAGCGCCGACCGCAGCTCGAGCGCCCCTGAAAGGTAGTCGTTGTGGACGTGCGTCTCGACGACGTGGGTGATCCGCCAGCCACGCGAGTCGGCCGCGGCGATGACCCGCCAGGCGTCGCGTGGCGGATCGACGACGACCGCCTCGCGGCCACCCGACAGCAGAGACGCGGTGTTGCCGAGACCGGGCGTCGAAACGAGCTCGCGAAGCATCGGACTAGCCATGGTAGACCTGCGCGAGGATCAGCCCGAGCAGCGCGATCACGATCCACATCGACGCACCGAGCAGGAACGGGCGGGCGCCCACGCCGAGCATGGCCCGCAGGTCGGTCGCCATGCCGACGCCGGCAAGCGCGACGAGGATCAGCAGGCCCGCGAGCGTCGAGCACAGGTCGGCGAGCGTGCCGCCGGTCGGCAACGCGAGGTCGAGCAGTCCGAGCGAGCGCAACGCCGCAAAGACCACGAAGCCGATGACGAACCACGGGACCGCGCGGGCGACCATGCCGAGCGTCGAGCCGCTCGTCGGCGCCGTCGGCGTCGAGCGCGCGACCAGCCACGTCGCGCCGAGCAGCACCGGCAGGATCGCCAGGTTGCGCGTCAGCTTGACGACCGTGGCCACGTCGCCCGCCGGCGCCGAGTACGCATAGCCCGTCGCGACGACCTGGGCGGTGTCGTTGACCGCCAGTCCGGCCCACGTCCCGAACGCAGGGTCCGACATCTCGAGGAGCCGCCCGAGCACCGGCAGCACGAGCACGCCGATCAGGCCGAAGATCGTGATCGTCGACACCGCGTAGGCCGTCTCGCGGTGCCGGGCGCCGATGATCGGCGACAGCGCGAGGATCGCGGAGTTGCCGCAGATCGCCATGCCGACCGTGAGCAACGCCGAGAGTGGCGGCACGAGCCCGAACCTCCGCGCGAGCCACGTCCCCAGGAGCAGCGCCGCGGACACCGTCACGACGATCGCGATCACGCTGCCCAGCCCGGTCTCCAGCAGCTGGCCGATCGTCAGCCGCGCGCCAAGAAGGGTGATCCCGATCCGCAGCGCGTAGCGCGCCGCCAGCGACGCCCCGGGCAGGAGTCGCTCGCGGATCGCCGCCGGCGCCCCGATCGCCAGGCCGAGCAGCAACGCCGCCGCGGTCTCGAGACCCAGCTGGAGCGCGGACCCGGCGAGCCGGGCGACGCCGGCGACGATGACGCACGCGACCAGACCGGTGACGACCCCGAGACGCGCCGGTATGGCCGCGGTCAGAGTCGGACCCGGGGCGGGCTGTCGCGATCGAACATGTGGACGGTGTCGACGAAGCGGACCTGCTTGGTCTGATAGGCCATGACCAGCGAATGCGTCCGAGCCCCGCCGCCGAAGAAACGGACGCCCTGGAGCAGGTCACCGCTGGTCACGCCGGTCGCGGCGAACACGAGGTTCTGCCCGGGGGCGAGGTCGTCGGTCGTGTAGACGCGCTCCTCGTCACCGTGGCCCATCCGCGCGCCGCGCTCGCGCTCCTCCGGATTGCGGTACCGGAAGCGGGCCTGGATCTCCCCGCCGAGGCAGCGCAGGGCGCCGGCCGTGATGACGCCCTCGGGCGCGCCGCCGATGCCCATCACCGCGTGGACGCCGGTGCCCGATACCGCGCACGAGATCGCGGCCGACAGGTCGCCATCGCCGATGAGCTTGATGCGGGCGCCCGCGGCGCGGACCTCGGCGATGAGGTCGTCGTGGCGCGGGCGCTCGAGGATCACCACCGTGATGTCGCCGACCTTGCGACCGAGCGCCTCGGCGATCCGCCCGAGGTTCTCGGTCGGGCTGACCCGGATGTCGACGGTGCCCGCGGCGACCGGGCCGACGCACAGCTTCTCCATGTAGGTATCGGGGGCGTGGGTCAGGCCCCCGGCTTCACTGGCGCACAGCACGGTGATCGCACCGGCCTGGCCGTGGGCGACGAGGTTGGTGCCCTCCAGCGGGTCGACGGCGATGTCGATCTCAGGCACGTCGGCGCGCTCGGCACCGGTCCGGCCGACGCGCTCGCCGATGTAGAGCATCGGCGCCTCGTCGCGCTCGCCTTCGCCGATGACGATGCGGCCGGCGAACTCGATCTCGTCCATCGTGGCGCGCATCGCGGTGGTCGCGGCCGCGTCGGCTCCATCGCGCTCGCCGCGGCCCATGTACCGCGCCGATTCGAGCGCGGCCGCCTCCGTGACGCGGACCATCTCGAGGGCCAGCAGCTGTTCCATGGGCGTCGCCTAGTGCCGGAAGTGCCGTCGGCCGGTGAACACCATCGCGAGGTGATGGCGGTCGGCGACCTCGATGGCCATCTCATCGCGGATGGAGCCGCCCGGCTGGATGATCGCCGTCACGCCGGCCGTCGCGGCGGCCTGGATGCCGTCCGGGAACGGGAAGTACGCATCGGACGCCATCACCGCGGTCTTCGCCCGGTCGCCCGCTCGTCGCAGCGCGATCTCGACCGACACCTGGCGCGACGCCTGGCCGGCACCGATGCCGACCGTCGCAGCGTTGCGCGCCAGCACGATCGCGTTGGAGCGAACGTGGCGGACGGCCCGCCAGGCGAACAGCAGGTCGGTCAGCTCCTCGAGCGTCGGCCGCCGGCGGGTGACGACCTGGAGCTGGCCGCGGTCGAGCCCGAGGCTGTCGAGGTCCTCGACCAGCAGGCCACCGGCCACTCGCTTGAAGTCGAGGTTGGCGATGCCGTAGTCGCGCATGCCGTCGGTCGGATCGGGTGGCACGGCCAGCAGCTCGAGCCCCGTCTTCCCCTTCAGGATCCCGACTGCGGCCTGGCTGAAGCCCGGCGCGACGACGGCCTCGTACGAGTTGGCCGCGATCTCGCGGGCCGTCGCGCCATCGAGCTCGCGGTTGACGCCGACGATCCCGCCGAACGACGCCACCGGGTCGGTCTCGAGCGCGTGGCGGTACGCCTCGACGAGCTCGTCGTGCGACGCCAGCCCGACCGGGTCGGTGTGCTTGACGATCGTGACGGTCGGCGCCGTGTAGTCGCGGGCGATCCGGTAGGCCGCGTCGAGGTCGAGCAGGTTGTTGAACGACGGGCGTTCGCCCTGGAGCTGCGTGGCGTCGGCGAGGGTCGCGCTCCGGTGCGTGGTCTCGCGGTAGAACGCCGCCCGCTGGTGGGCGTTCTCGCCGTACCGCAGGTCGTCGACCTTCTCGAGGACGAGGGCCAGCCGGCGCGGGTAGAGGTTGCCCGAGATCTGATTGAGATAGGCCGCGATCTCGGCGTGATAGGCGGCGACCGTGCTGAACGCTTCGGCCGCGAGCTGGGCCCGGGTCTCAGCGCTGACCATGCCGTGCTCGCGGAGCTCGTCGACGATGCGCGTGTAGTGCGACGGATCCGACGCCGCCGCGACCCCGGCCGAGTTCCGGGCCGCCGCCCCGAGCAGCGCGGCGCCGCCGACGTCGATCATCTCGATCGCCTCGTCGAGACCGACGAGCTTCGCCCCGACCGACGGCGCGAACGCCTTGACGTTGACGACGACGAGGTCGATCGGGACGATGCCCTGCGACTTGAGGTCGTCCATCTGGTCGGGCACGTCGCGGCGCGCGAGGATGCCGGCGTAGACCGCGTGATGGAAGGTCTTGACCTGGCCACCGACGGTCGTCCGGCCGTTGATCAGGTCGTTGACGGATGGGACCTCGATGCCCTCCCCGGCGAGGTATTCGCGGGTACCGTCGGTCGCGAACATCTCAACGTCGAGGGCTCGCAGATCGCGGGCGAGCGCGGCGATGCCCTCCCGGTTGGCGACTGACAGCAAGGCACGCACCCCGGGCCCGTTCCTCCCATCCCACGCGCGTCCGGCGGGGCGGAGCGCTGCGGCCGAGTATAGCGTCCGCCATGGCATACTCCGGCCGACCGAGTCCACCGCCCGCAGCGAGGCATCCGTGACCCTGGCGCCCTGGGACTACCTGTTCACGTCCTTCGACAGCCACAACTTCCCCGACCTGTTCCATCCGACCTGGATCGCGTCGGTGGTGCTGCTGGTCGTGCTGCTCGTCCTCTACAACGTCCGGACGCGAGCCCTCCACCGGCACCAGCCGTACGTCGACCTCTGGGAGTGGCTGTGGTGGACCGGGCTGATCACGTTCAGCCTGCTGATCATCGAGGCGCTCTTCGTCTTCGACTTCATCCTCGTGCTCGCGACGGCCATCATCGGCGTCGGCGCGCTGGTCTGGATCAGGTTCTTCCGGTTCCCGCCGATCCTCCGCGCCCACGAGCAGCGGCTGGCCCGGCAGCGGTACTTCACGAAGCAGAAGTTCGCCGATCCGGAGGCGACGATCCGTCGCCGCGGTGGGCCGCGGCGCCAGCGTCGTCGGCGGCGCTAGGGTCGGTCGTGCCGATCGAGGTCCGACGCTTCGGGGTCGGCCACCGGCGCCCCGACGGGCCACCGGGCACGTCCGGCGTGACCGGGCAGCCCATCCACTCCGATGCCCGTGGCGCCGTCACGGAGCTCGCGTTCACGCGCGCCGCGGCGATCGAGCCGCACGCCAACCCGAACACGTCGTGGTTCGTCGTCATCGAGGGCGGCGGCTGGGTCGGCGTCGGCGAGGAGCGGACCCGCGTCGCGGCCGGTGAGGCCGTCCTGTGGCCGGCCGACGTGCCGCACGCGGCATGGACCGAGCACTCCGAGATGCGCGCGTTCGTCGTCGAGTTCGAGGGCGCCGACGACCGGGCGATCCGCGGCGTGCTGGAGGGTCGGGCGAGCGATGCGGACGCGCTCGACGCCCCGGTCGAACGGGGCGTCGGCAGGCTCGTCGAGGACGGGCCCGGGACACGCCACGACCCGGAGGCCGGCGAACCGGCCTGACCGGGCCGTGACGGCGGGTCGGGACCTCCTCCCGTCCGTCCCCGCGGGGGCATTCGGCGCAGGATCCCTACCCGTCCATACGGACGGCGCGGCCCGGCAGATCCACCTCACGTGTCTACCCGGCCGGCGGGTCCCCGATCACCGCGCCGAGCTGGCTCAGCACCCGCGCCGTGGCCCCCCACACCGACAGCCCGTCGACCTCGTAGTGACCGTACCGGACGTGCCAGTCGCCGATGGTCCGCTCGACGGTCGCGATCGGTGCGTCGGGCAGGAAGCGAGCGAGCGGCGGCTCGAGGATCCGCACGACCTCGGCCGGCGCCGCCACGAGCTCCGGCCGTCCCGGCGCGACGGCCACGATCGGGGTGACCGAGAAGTCGCTGACCGGGATCCAGAACCGATCGAGGGACCCGACCACGCGCACCCCGGCGACGTCTGGATCCAGGCCGACCTCCTCGGTCGCCTCGCGCAGCGCCGTGGCGACCGCGTCGCGATCGTCCGGCTCCGCCTTGCCGCCCGGGAAGCTCACCTCACCGGAGTGGTGCCGGCCATCCTCGGTCGGTCGCTCGATGAGCACGACCCGCGCGTCACCCGATGCGTCCGGGTAGAGCAGCACGAGCACGGCGGCCGGCCGCCCCGGCACATCCGCGGTCGGCGCGCTCCAGCGTCGAGCGATGCCGTCGACCGGCACCGGCATCAGGACGTCGAGCGGTGCCGGCAGCGGATCCGGCAGGGTCTCGAGCCGTGCCTCGACGGCGTCGAACCGCACTCGTCCTCCTGCCGCGCGACCCGTCCCGGGCCGCTAGTTGACGAGCTCGCCGTCGTCGCGCTTGCGACGCGTCGGCGGCAGGTCGAGCGGCGATACGGGCCGGCCACCGCCCGCTCCGGCGCCGACCGCGGCCTCCTCGGCCGCCGACCGGCGCGCGTCGCGCCGGCCCGTATCGGCCACGACCGTTGCCCCTTCGGTCGAGAACACCAGCGTCCCCGACACCACGTCGGCGTCGGCCGTGATCCGGTCGCCCGGCTTGAACTCGCCCGACACGAGCGCCCGCGCGAGCGGGTTCTCGACCAGCCGCTGGATGGTTCGCTTGAGGGGCCGCGCTCCGAAGGCCGGGTCGGTGCCATCGCGGACGATGAGCGCCTTGGCCGCCGCGGTCAGCTCGAGCGACAGGTCCTGGCCCACCAGCCGCCGGTCGAGGTCGGCCAGCAGCAGGTCGACGATCGCCGCGAGGTCGGCGTCGGTCAGCGCATGGAACACGATGACCTCGTCGACCCGATTGAGGAACTCCGGCCGGAAGTGCGACCGCAGCGCCTCGGTGACCTCGCGCTTCATCTGCTCGTAGGCGTCGTCACCGACCCGCGCGTTCGTCGCGGCGATCGCGGCCGATCCGATGTTGCTGGTCATGATCACGACGGTGTTCTTGAAGTCGACCGTGCGGCCCTGGCCGTCGGTCAGGCGACCGTCATCGAGCACCTGGAGCAGCACGTTGAACACGTCCGGATGCGCCTTCTCGATCTCGTCGAGCAGCACGACCTGGTACGGCCGACGACGGACGGCCTCGGTCAGCTGGCCGCCCTCGTCGTAGCCGACGTAGCCGGGGGGCGCGCCGACCAGCCGCGACACCGAGAACTTCTCCATGTACTCGCTCATGTCGATCCGGACCAGGGCGGCCTCGTCGTCGAACAGGAACTCGGCGAGCGCGCGCGCCAGCTCGGTCTTGCCGACGCCGGTCGGGCCGAGGAACAGGAACGAGCCGATCGGTCGGCGCGGGTCCTTGAGCCCGGCACGCGCCCGGCGGACGGCGTCGGACACGGCCTGGATCGCCTCGTCCTGGCCGACGACCCGATCGTGGAGGCGCTCCTCCATCCGGATGAGCTTCGCGGTCTCGCCCTCCATGAGGCGATTGACCGGGATGCCCGTCCACGCGCCGACGATCTCGGCGATGTCGTCGGCCCCGACCTCCTCTTTGAGCAGCGTGCCCGGGCCCTGCAGCGCGGCGAGCGCGGCCTCCTGCTCCGTGAGCTCGTCCTGGAGCTGCTTGTGGGTGCCGTACTTGAGCTCGGCTGCGGTCGCGAAGTCGGCTTCACGCTCGGCCTGCTCGATGCGGGTCGCAAGCGCCTCGAGCTCCGAGCGTGTCTCGCGGATGGCGGCGATCGCCGCCTTCTCCGCCTCCCAGCGCTGCTTGAGCCCGCCGGCTTCCTCCTCGAGATCGGCCAGCTCCTTCTCGAGGACCTCGAGCCGGGCCTTCGAGGCGTCGTCCGTCTCCTTGCGCAGCGCCTCGCGCTCGATCTCGAGCTGGATGCGGCGCCGCTCGAGCTCGTCGATCTCGATCGGCATCGAGTCGATCTCCATGCGCAGCCGCGACGCGGACTCGTCGACGAGGTCGATCGCCTTGTCGGGCAGGAAGCGGTCGCTGATGTAGCGGTCCGACAGGGTGGCCGCCGCCACGAGCGCCGAGTCGGTGATGCGCACGCCGTGGTGCACCTCGTATCGCTCGCGCAGGCCGCGCAGGATCGAGATGGTCTCCTCGACCGTCGGCTGGTCGACGAGGACCGGCTGGAAGCGTCGCTCGAGCGCGGCGTCCTTCTCGATGTGCTTGCGGTACTCGTCGAGCGTCGTCGCGCCGATCGTGTGCAGCTCGCCGCGCGCGAGCATCGGCTTGAGCAGGTTCGACGCATCCATCGCGCCCTCGGCCGCCCCTGCGCCGACGACGGTATGCAGCTCGTCGATGAACAGGATGACCTGCCCGTCGCTGTCCTTGATCTCCTTGAGGACCGCCTTGAGGCGTTCCTCGAACTCGCCGCGGAACTTGGCCCCGGCGATGAGCGCGCCGAGATCGAGCGACACGACGCGCTTGCCCTGCAGGCCCTCCGGGATGTCGCCGCGGATGATGCGCTGTGCAAGGCCCTCGGCGATGGCCGTCTTGCCGACGCCTGGCTCGCCGATCAGGACCGGGTTGTTCTTCGTGCGCCGGCTGAGGACCTGGATGACGCGCCGGATCTCCTCGTCGCGACCGACGACCGGGTCGAGCTTGCCGGCGCGGGCCTCGGTGGTCAGGTCGCGCCCGTATTTCTCGAGGGCGGCGTAGGTGCCCTCGGGGTTCGGCGAGGTCACGCGCTGGCCACCGCGAACGCTCTGGAGCGCCTGGAGGATCGCCTCCTTGCCCGCGGCGTGGCGCTCGAGCAGCGCCTGCGCGTCACCGCCGGCCTCCGCGACGCCGAGCAACAGGTGCTCGGTCGAGACGTACTCGTCACCGAGGCGGCGAGCCTCCGCCTCCGCACGATCGATGGACGCCTTGGCGCGTGGGTCGAGGCTCAGCGAGCCGCCCTGGATCCGGGCGCGCTTGGCCAGCTCCGCGGCAAGCTCGCCGCGGAACGCGGGCACGTCGACGCCGAGCCGGCGCAGGGTCTCGGCCGGGATGCCGTCATCGGCCTCGACGAGCGCGCTGAGCAGGTGCTCGGCATCGAGGAGCGGGCTCTGCAGCCGCTGGGCGGTCTCCTGGGCCGCGATGACGGCCTCCTGGGCCTTCTGGGTGAAGCGGTCGAGTTGCATCGTTCAGGTCTCTCGTGTGCGGGGGTCGGGCTGGTCGGCGAGGTCGAGGAAGCGCTCGGCAGCGGCCTTCGCGTCGGGCGACAGGTCAACGGGCAAGACGACCCTGGCCTTGACGTACAGGTCGCCGAACCCGTCCGCCTTGAAGCGGGGCATGCCCTGGCCGGTCAGGCGGAACGTCTTGCCGGGCTGCGTGCCGGCGGGGACCGTCAGGAGCACGCGTCCCTTGAGCGTGCGGACGTGGACGTCGGCACCGAGCAGCGCCTCCCTGAGCGAGAGCGGGAGCTCGCGTTCGAGATCGGCGCCGCGGCGGGTGAAGACCCGATCGCGGTCCTGGCGGACGATGACGTACAGGTCGCCGCCGCCCGGCGCCTTGCCGGTGAAGCGGATGCGGGTGCCGGTGTCGGCGCCCTTGGGGATCGTGACCTCGAGGCGCTTGCCGTCGACCTCGACAAGGCGCGTGGTGCCGTGGTAGGCCTCCTCGAGGCTGATGTCGGCGACCGCCTCGGCCGATGCACGGCGCGGGGGCGGGGCCGTGGTCCGTCCGGCGGCGCCCACCGGCCGGCCGTCGGCGGCGATGCCCATGCCCGCGAGGATCTCCTCGAACGTCGCGCCGCCGCTGGCGCGACGACCGCGACCGGGCCCGCTGCCATCCACCGGCTCCGATGCCCCGGCGAAGAAGGTCTGGAAGAAATCGCTGAACCCGCCCGCATCGCCCGTGGTATGGAACTCGTAGCGGACGTTGCCGCCCCCTCCGCCGTAGCCGGCGAAGCCCTCGAACGGGTCACCCGTCGGGGCACTGCGCGCGCCTGACGGGGATCCGGCGGTCGCACCGGCCCGGGCGTACGCCTCCCAGTCCTTGCCCAGGCGGTCGTAGAGGGCGCGCTTGTCCGGATCCGACAACACGGCGTTCGCCTCGTTGACGGCCTTGAACTTGCGCTCGGCCTCCGCATCGCCCGTGTTCGTGTCGGGGTGATGCTTCCGGGCGGCCTTGCGGAACGCCTTCTTGATGTCCGATTGCGACGCGGTCCTCGGGACCCCGAGGACCGCGTAGTAGTCCTGGTATTCCATGGCAGCTCTACTGCCTTGGCGCTGCTCCGGCGTGCCCGAGGCAAGGCGCCGGCGAGCACGCGAACGCGCGCACGTTGACGTGCGTTAGTGAGCGCGCGCAGCCGGCAACGCGGCATCGGGTCGCCGCAGCAGTGCCCATCGTCAGTGGCTCTCCACCACGACGGGTGGCTGATCGGTCGGCGGGAAGTTCGACCGGCGCACGCGGGTCTGCGGCTCCGGATCGATCTCGTCGCCACCCTTGACGATCTTCGGTGGCTCGGTGCTGAGGGGCTTCGGCTTGCGCCGGAGGGCCGCCTCGAGCACCTGCTCCATCGAGTCGACGAGGATGAGCTTCATCGACTTGCGGATCTCGTCGGGGATGTCCCGCAGGTCCTTCTCGTTCTTCCTCGGGATGATCACCATCTTCGCGCCCGACAGGTGGGCCGCGAGGATCTTGCTCTTGAGCCCGCCGATCGGGAGCACCCGACCGCGCAGCGTGATCTCGCCGGTCATGGCCACGTCCTTGCGGACCGGGATGCCGGTCAGGGCGCTCACGATGGCGGTCGCCATCGTGATGCCGGCCGACGGCCCGTCCTTGGGGATCGCGCCCGCCGGGACGTGGATGTGGAGCGTGTTCTTCTCGAAGACCTCGCGGTCGATGCCGAGGTCGCGGGCGTTCGCGCGGGTCCACGACAGGCCTGCTCGCGCGCTCTCGCGCATGACCTCGCCCAGCTGGCCGGTGAGGATGAAGTCCTCCTTGCCCTCCATGCGGGTCACCTCGATGGCGACGACGTCGCCACCGACCTCGGTCACCACGAGACCCGTGGCCGAACCGGTCTGGTCCTCCGCCTCGAGCTCGCCGTACTCGAACCGCTGCGGCCCGAGGAACTCGGCCAGCTTCTTCTCGTCGACGACGGTCTTGCGCTTGCGGCCCTCGGCGACCTGCCGGGCGACCTTGCGCATGACGTTGGCGATCTCGCGCTCGAGGTTCCGGACGCCGGCCTCGTGCGTGTACGAGCGGACGAGCTCGGTCATCGCTGCATCGGTGATGTCGATGGTCTTCACGGTCAGGCCGTGGTTCGTCATCTGCTTGGGGATGAGGAACCGCTTGCCGATCTCGATCTTCTCCTGCTCCGTGTAGCCGGGCAGCTGGACGATCTCCATCCGGTCGCGCAGCGGCGCCGGGATGGGATCGAGCAGGTTGGCCGTGGCGATGAACAGGGTCTTGCTCAGGTCGAACGGCACCTCCAGGTAGTTGTCCTGGAAGGTGTTGTTCTGCTCGGGATCGAGGACCTCGAGCAGGGCAGACGACGGGTCGCCCCGGAAGTCCATGCCGATCTTGTCGACCTCGTCGAGCATGAACACCGGGTTGCTCGTCCCGGCCGTCTTGATGTTCTGGATGATGCGACCGGGCAGGGCGCCGATGTAGGTGCGCCGGTGACCGCGGATCTCGGCCTCGTCGTGGATGCCGCCGAGGCTCATGCGCACGAACTTGCGACCCATCGCCCGGGCGATGCTCTTGCCCAGGCTGGTCTTGCCGACGCCGGGGGGTCCGACGAAGGCGAGGATCGGACTGCGGATCTCCTCGGCGAGGGTCCGGACCGCGAGGTACTCGAGGATGCGCTCCTTGATCTTCTCGAGGCCGTAGTGGTCCTCGTCGAGGATGCGGGCAGCCTCCTTGATGTCGAGCTGGTCGTCGGTCGAGACGTTCCACGGCAGGCTGATCAGCCAGTCGACGTACGTCCGGATGACTCCGACCTCGGGCGACGCCGACGGGATGCGGCTCATCCGGTCGATCTCCTTGATCGCCCGGGCCTTGATCTCGTCCGGCATGCCGGCGGCTTCGACCTTCTCGCGCAACTCGTTGATCTCGGCCTGCTGCGGGTCGTCCTCGCCCAGCTCGCGCTGGATGGCCTTGAGCTGCTCGCGCAGGATGTACTCGCGCTGGGTCTTGTCCATCTCGGACTTGACCTCGGACTGGATGCGACCCTTCAGCTCGAGGATCTCGACCTGGTGCGCGAGGAAGTTCGAGACCAGCTTGAGCCGCTCGGTGACGTCGATGGTCTCGAGAAGCTCCTGGCGCTGCTCGGTGCTCATGTCGGGGCTGTAGGCGACCATGTCGGCGAGCAGGCCGGGCTCGCTGATGTTGCGCGCGGCGACGGCCGCCTCCGGCGGGACCGGGGCGCCGTTCGCGACGTACTGCTCGATCTGGGCCTGGACCGTGCGCATCAGCGCCTGGACCTCGAGCCCGTCGGGCGCTTCGTCGGGGAGCTCCTCGATGGACGCCCGGAGGAACGGCTCGGTCTGGCTGAAGCCGTGCAGGCGCAGCCGCGACTGGCCCTGCACGATCGCGCGGACGGTGCCGTCCTGGAGCTGGACGACCTGGGCGATCTTCGCCAGGGTGCCGATGCCGTACAGCTCGGCCGGATCGTCGATCTCCTCCTGCTCGGCCTGGCGCTGGGTGACGAGGGCGATGGGGCCGCCCTCGGCCACCGCCGCGTTGAGCGCGTTCACGCTCTTCTCGCGGCCGACCTGGAGCGGCACGATCATCTCCGGGAAGATGACCGTCTCGCGAAGGGCGACGAGCGGCAGGTCGCGTGGGACCGTCGCGGTGTCTTCCTGTTCCTCGACCGGTGCGGACGGTCGCTTGGCCATCGGGGATCTCCTAACGCGTGGTTGGGTCGGCGGCGGTCCGAGCCGCCGTCGATGCGAGGGTGGAAGCAGGCCGACGGGCGGCTTCGGCGTCGCCCGTCCCTTCTGCGTAGAGGGCCTCCAGGATCCGGGCACCGAGGCGCTCCTCGAGCTCGAACAGGATGCGGATGCCGGCGAGGTTCACGCCTCGCTCTCTGGTCAGATGGCGGATCCACAGGATCCGTCGGATGTCGTTCTCGCTGTAGAGCCGGATGTTGGTGGGCGTCCGGGCCGGGCAGAGCAGGCCCTCGTCCTCGTAGATCCGAAGCGTGCGCGGATGCGCGCTGACGATGCTCGCCGCCACGCTGATCACGTAGACGGGTCGCTCCGGGTCGCGATCCGGCCGGGGGGACGCCACCGGGTCAGGCCCTGGCGTCGGCGCCGGCGTCGACCTGCGTCTCGGCGGGGGCGTCGGCATCGGTCGCCGCGAGCGCGTCGATGGTCGGGCTGATCTCGATCCGGCGAGGCTTGACCTCCTCCGCCCGAGGGATGCTCAGGTGGAGCACACCGTGCTCGAACGTCGCGGTCGCCTTGTCGGCCTCCAGACCGCGCGGCAGCGTGACGCTCCGGCGGACCGAGCCACGACGGATCTCGTTCACGAGGGTCTCGCCCTGGGTCTCCTGGTGCTCCTCGCGGGACGCCGCGCTGATCGTGAGCGTGCGGTCCTCGACGGTGATCTCGACGTCCTCCGGCCGGATCCCCGGCAGGGCGGCGTCGATGACGAGCGCGTCCGGAGCGTTGCGGACATCGAGTGGCAGCGCGTTGGCGCCGAGCGGAAGGTTCCACTGCCGCGGGTGGATGAACGTGTCCTCCAGGATGCGATCGAAGGTCGGCCGCAGCGTCAGGAAGTCGGCGAACGGGGAGGGTCGACGGGTGTGCGTCATGTCGTGCAGCTCCTTGTCATCGGCTGTTCGGGCCGCTGGTGGCGGCGTGATCGATGATGTGATGGCGTCCGGTGACCGGACACAGGTGCATGCTAGAACCCTGACAATGACGTTGTCAAGAGAGTTGCGGGTTCTGGCCGATGAGCACGCGGCCGGATGCGACCCGTGCACCCCCGGCGCGAGGAGCCGTCAGCCGGCGGCGGCCGCCTCCGGATCGCCGATGAGCTGACCGTGGAGGAGGGCCTCGCACTCCTGCTTGCCGATGGCGATGACCTTGTCGCCTTCACGCAGGACGCTGTCGGGCCGCAACGGCGAGGCCACGCCGTCGCGGATGACCGCGAACAGCGAGCATCCCTCCGGGATCTCGAGATCGCGCGGCGCACGGCCGATCGCGGGCGAGCCCGGCTGCAGGTGGGCCTCGATCAGCTCGAGCTCACCCTCACCCAGCGCCGCGAGGTGGAGCAGCTCGTTGACCGGGATGTCCTGCTCGATGGAGCCCAGGATCATGCGGGTCGGGCTGATCAGCTCATCGACGCCGAGATGCCGGAACAGGGTCTCGTTCTTCGGGTTGTTCACGCGGGCGATGGTCCGCGGCACGTCGAAGTGGTGCTTGGCCATCTGGCAGATGACGAGGTTGTCCTCGTCGTCGCCGGTCACGGCGGCGATGGCGTCGGCGCGGTTGGCACCGGCCTCGCCGAGGTACTTGCCCTCGCACCCGTCATGCGCGATGACGATCGACCCGATCTCGTCGGCGATCTGTCGCGCACGTTCGGGGTCCTTCTCCATGAGGGCCACCTCGTGACCGGAATCGAGCAGCTCCTTGGCCAGGTAATAGCCGACCTTGCCACCGCCCACGACGAGCACGAACACGACTAGGCCTCCCCGGCCGCGCCAGGCGCGGCCGCTACCGGATCCGAGGCCGCGGGCGCCGCCCCGTCCTCGCGACCGTGGACGTGGTGGTCGCCGCCGGGGTGGTGACCGCTCGGCGCGAGCATCCCGGGCAGGCCCGACGGCGGGAAGCCGAGATGCGCGTTCATCGCGTCGGCCATGAGCCCGGTCCGACAGATGGTCGCGATGCCGAGCTCGGCGTACGCGGCGGCACGCACCGGGTCGTTGATCTTGGCCACGACCCGGGGGACCTCGAACGCCTCCACCGCGAGCTGCGCGGCCATGATGTTGCGGTTGTCGCCCTCGGTCAGGGCGAGGAAGATGTCGGCGCCGTCGCTGCCGGCCCGGCGGAGCACGTCCTCGTCGGTCCCGTCGCCGCGGATGGCGGACCCGCCGAACGCCGAGGGCAGCCGTTCGAATGCCCGCGTCGACATGTCCAGGACGATGACCTCGTGGCCGGCGCCGTCCCACAGCTCGGCGACGGATGCACCGGCCCGGCCACAGCCCACGATCACGATCTTCACGTCGGTTCCTCGCTCATCGGCTCGCGCACGACCCATACGGAGCATGGCGCGTTCTGCAGGATGTAGGGGATCGTCCGGCCGATGGCGAACTCGCCCCCGAACCGCTTACGGTAGGGCAACCCGGTGACGAGCAGGTCCGCCCCGCGCTCGGTCGCCTCGTCGACGATCGCCGCCGCGACGTCGCGCGCCTGCAGCAGCACGGGCTCCATCGTCACCTTGAGGCTGTCGCAGATGCCCTCCGCCGAGTCGAGCACGCGCTGGACCTCGTCGGAGCGGCTCGCGATGTCGGCGTCGAGCGGCAGCGTCCAGTCGATCTCGACGACGTGGACGGCGATCAGCTCGGCCTTGGTCTTCGTGGCGAGGCTGGCCACCAGCCGGACGATCCGTGCGTCGCTCGGTCCGCCGTTGAGGGCCACGACCGCGCGACGGAAATGGTCGGTCTCGATCTCCGGCATGGGCGGCCACGATACCACCGTGCGGGTCGCCGACCCGCCTCCTCCGTCACTGGTCGCGACGGTACGGGACGTCGGCGATGACGGTGTGCTCGCGGCCCAGGATGGCCGCCTTGAGGCGTCGCGAGGTCTGGTTGTAGAGGAGCCGTTCCCACCAGTGTCGGGCCACGTACTCGGGCAGCACGACGATCGTGATGGGCGCCTCCTTGTCGGGCGGCCACGCCTGGTCGAGCACGTCGAGGTAGGCGAGCACCGGCGAGATGACCGCCCGGTACGGCGACTCGACGATGACCAGCGGCACGCCCGGGATCTGTCGCTCCCAGCGCTCGCGCATCGCCTCGCCGACCTCGGGGTCCTCGGTCACGAACACCGCCCGCACGTCGCGGGCGAGCGTCCGCCCGAAGTTGACCGCCTGGATCACCGCCCGGTTCACGCCGTTGACCGGGATCACGACTCGCTGCTCGCGATGCGGGCCCTCGACGACGAACTCGTCGCGGACACGCAGCTCGCGCTCCTGGTCGTCGTATTCGCGCCGGATGAACAGCATCATGCTGACGAGGATCGGGATCAGCACGATGACGAGCCAGGCGCCGTCGACGAACTTCACGCCCGTCACCACGACCGCCACCACGGCCGTCGCGACACAGCCCACGGCGTTCACCACCAGCCGGTAGCGCCAGCCCGGCGCGCGGGTCCGCAGCCAGTGCCGGATCATCCCGGCCTGGCTGATCGTGAAGTCGATGAACACGCCGACCGCGTAGAGCGGGATGAGCGCGTGCGTCCGGCCGCCGGCGACGATCACCAGTGACGCAGCGATGAGGCCGAGCAGCAGGATGCCCATCGAGAACGCGAGGCGGTCGCCACGGAGGGCGAACTGGCGCGGGAAGAAGCCGTCCTCGCCGAGGACCGCGGCGAGTCTCGGGAAGGCGGCGAAGCTGGTGTTCGCGGCGAGGAACAGCAGCAGCGCCGTGAACGCCTGGAAGAGATAGAAGAACACCGTCTGGCCGAAGACGGTCTCGGCCACCTGGGCGATGACGGTCTTGTGCTCCACGTCGCCGAACAGCTCGGGCACCGTCGGATACACCGCGAAGTTCGTGGCGAGGAACGTGACCCCGACGAACAGGACCGTCAGGACGGCGGCCATCACGAGTAGCGTCGACGCCGCGTTGCGCGCCTCGGGCGGCTTGAACGCGGGGACGCCGGTCGCGATGGCCTCGGTCCCGGTCAGCGCCACGGCGCCGGAGGCGAACGCGCGGAGGAGCAGGAAGACCGACACCGCGCCGGCGGTGTTGGCGGTCGCCTCGACCACCTCGGGGGGCGGCGGGTGGACCTCGCCGAGGACGATGATGCGGTACGACCCGATGGCGATCATCGCGAACGCGCTGAACATGAACAGGTAGGTCGGGACCGCGAAGATGTTGCCGGCCTCGCGCACGCCGCGCAGGTTGGCCAGCGTGATGAGGCCCAGCGCGCCGACGCCGATCCACACGCGCACGTCGCTGAGCGCCGGGAAGGCGGACACGATCTGCTCGACCGCCGACGACGTCGAGACCGCCGCGGTGAGGTTGTAGTCGATGAGCAGCGCCGACGCCGCGACCAGCGACGCCAGCCGTCCGAAGTTCGCCTTCGACACCGAGTACGAACCGCCGCCCGTCGGGTAGGCGATGCACACCTGGCGATAGCTGAACGCCACGATCGCGAGCAGGCCGGCGATCGCGATCGACACCGGCAGCGACCACTGCAGCGCGGCAAGCGCGGCCCCGCCAAGGATGAAGGCGAGGATGATCTCCTCGGTCGCGTAGGCCGACGAGCTGATCGCGTCGGAGCTGAAGATGGCCAGCGCCTTGGGCTTGGACAGCCGCTCGCCGAGCTCCTCCTCCTGGTGGAGCGGGCGCCCGAGCAGCACCGCCCGGACACGGGCGACCGCCCGTGCCCCGGGCGTGGTCGGGACGCTGGCCGCCTCCTTGGCGGTGAGCGTGCCGCTGCCCGTGTACCGGAAGTAGGGGGCGTGCGGTCGATCGACCCGAACCCGTCGGTCGCCCGGTTTGCGCCCCTGGAGCGGACGACGACCGCCGATCACGCGCGACCGCCCGTCCCGGTCCCGGCGGTCATACGCCGACCGCCAGACGCGCCGCCAGCCGGCCCGGCAGACCCGCCGCACGGATGGCCGCCTGGACCGGGGCGACGTCGTAGTCGACGCGGTGCCACGTCGCGCGGCCGAGCTCGAGATCGAGCACCAGGTAGGCCGCCCGCGGGTCGCCATCCCGCGGCTGCCCGACGCTGCCCGGGTTGAGCATCATCCGGTTCGCGCCGAGGTCCAGCGCCGTCGCGTCCCGGGCATGGACGAGGGAGAGGCGGTCCGGCATCGCGATCCACGCGACCGGCACGTGGGTATGCCCGTGCAGGCCGTGGCGGGTCTCCAGCAGGTCGAGGTTGTCCGCCGCGATGTCGCTGTCGGTGATGTACTCGCGCAGCGGGTCGCGCGGGCTGCCGTGGACGAGCGTCAGATCGTCGATGGTCCGGCGCTCGGGCAGATCGGCCAGCCACCGCCTCGTCGACGCCGACATCGCCTCGCGAGTCCACTCGGCGGCGGCGCGGGCGTCGGCGTTGAACCACTCGATCTCGTCGCCGCCGATGGCCGCGGCATCGTGGTTGCCACGGACGCCGGTCGCCTTCCGCTCGCGCAATCGATCCACCACCGCATCGGGTTCCGGGCCGTAGCCCACGACGTCCCCGAGTTGCCAGATCGCATCGACGCCGCCGGCGTGACCGAGGACCGCATCGAGGGCCACGAGATTGCTATGGATGTCCGACAGCACGGCGATGCGCATCGGCGAAGAGGGTAGCAGTCGGCCCCGGGCCGACGCGGGTCCACGTCACCACGGTCGACGCCGGCGGAGACCCGGCTCACGCGGGTACGCATCAGGCACCGGTCGGTCGCTGCGCGTGGCCACCACAAGCCTGTGACCGGCGAGGCCCTCGACGTCGACCTCGACGACCTCGATGTCGCCGCCACCGAGCGCCGCCATCGACGTCCGGGCGGCCGCCAGCTCGGCCTCGAGCTCGCCTCGCTTCCAGGCGATGAGCGAGCCGCCGGGCTCGAGCAGCGGGAACGCCAGCTCGACGAGGTCGGCGGTGCTCGCCACCGCCCGCGCCGTCACGACGGTCCAGCGACCACGGTGGCCGTCGTCCCGGCCGAGCTGCTCGGCGCGTGCCGTGATCGCGCTGACCCGGGCATCGAGCTCGGTCGCCTCGGTGACCGTGCGCAGGAAACGGGTCTTCTTGGCGATGGGCTCGAGCAGGACCATCTCGAGCACCGGCAGGGCCGCGGCCAGCGGCAGGCCCGGGAACCCACCGCCTGATCCCAGGTCGAGCAGGCGACCGGTCCCACGCGATCGCAACCATGGAACCGCCGCGAGGCTGTCGACGACGTGGTCGCGGGCGACCGCCGCCGGTTCGCGGATCGCAGTGAGGTTGATCGCCGGCGTCCAGGCGAGCAACAGCCGGACGTGCCCCTCGATCGTCGCCAGGGCATCGGGCGGGAGGTCGATGGCGAGATCGCGCAGCCCGGCCCGAAGGGCATCGCCGAACGCCGCCGGCAGGCCCTGGGTGTCCTGGACGCGCGTCGGGAGCGGCTCGCGTCTGCGATCCATCGGTACGCCTCCTTGGAGGTGCGTACCCGCGGCGCGGCACCGCTCCCGGCGTCGACTCGTCTCGCACCAGTGGCGATGGGTCGTCCGGTCTTCCGCGATCCATCCGGTTCGTGGCCGGGTCTCCCCGAGCCCCTCGTGGACCGCGGTACCCTCGCGTTCGCCCCAGTGCGGGAAGGGACCGTACGAGCCACGGCCCCGGAGCGTCAACCGGGTTATCCACGAACTCCCGGGCGTCCGGGGGTTTGGTGGATAAGTAGCCGCGTGCGGCTAGCCCAGGGCCGCGGGGACCTTCGGGCTCGGGGTCGTTCCGGTCGATCGCCGTGCCGAGCCGCCGCCTGCCGCGCGCACCGCGGCGATCGCCTCGAGCCGCTCAGTCTCGGTCGCGATCGCGGTCAGGGTGGCCGCCTCGATCACGGTCGGGTCGACCGGCGCGCTCGGACCGGGCAGCACCAGCAGGAACGCGGAGCCGACGCCGGGCACGCTCGCCACATCGAGGTCGCCGCCCATCGCCCGTGCGAGATCCCGCGAGATCGACAGCCCGAGACCCGTCCCGGTCACCCGCTCGTGATCGGCCATCCGGTAGAAGCGGTCGAAGATCCGGGCGCGGTCCTCGGCCGCCACACCCGGCCCCTCGTCTCGGACCGCGAGGATCGCGACCTGGCCGTCGAACCGGCCGACCAGCTCGACCTCGCCGCCATCGGCGCCGTACTTGAGGGCGTTCGCGGCCAGGTTCGTGAGGATCTGCTCCACGCGCCGCCGGTCCGCGATCGCGGTGCGGATGCGGGATGGCGGCGTCGTCATGAAGTGCACGCCGCGGTCGAGGGCGATCGGCAGCAGACCGGACCCGACGGTGTGGAGCGCATCGGCCACCGAGAAGGGAGCGCTCTCAAGGACCAGGGACCCCGACTCGAGCCTGGAGAGCTCGAGCAGGTCGCCGACCAGCGCGGACATCGACTCGACGATCGAACGCCCGCGCTCGAGGAACTCGCGCTGGATCGCCTCGTCAGCGACGTGCCCGTCGAGGATCAGGTCGAGGTAGCCCGACAGGCCGGTCAGCGGGGTCCGCAGCTCGTGGGCGACCGTCGAGACGTAGCGCGCACGTTCCGTCTCGGCCGCGCGCAGGGTGGCGAGCTCGCGCTCGGTGCTCATCGATTCGGTCACCAGGGCCAGCGCGACGGCGGCGTGCCGGGCGAGCTTGGGCGGCAGCCGCTCCCCGACCGTGGCCGCGTCCTCGGCGCGGGCGAAGGTGAACCCCAGGGTGACCTCGCCGGCACCGGGCACCGGCAGCCACCCGTAGTGCGGCTCGGCAGTGGCCTGGCGACGGCGGGCCGGGGCGAGCCCAGGCGACCGGGTCGCCACCACCACCTCGGCCGGGCCGGCAGCCGCCCGCCGGGCGCGGCTGCGCGGCGCTGCTGCGTCGAGCCATGTCGCGAGATCGGTCGCCGACGCGGTGTCGCCCGCACCCGACGCCGCCACGGCCACGCGCCGCTGGTCGCCCTCGGTGACCACCGCAGCACGCTCCGCCCCGACCGTGTCGGCCAGGATGTCGAGCAGGCCGGCCAGGCGTTCCTCGGCCGGTCGATCGGAGGCAAGGACGTCGAGCGACAGCGCCAGCAGTCGCGTCTCCTCGTCGGCCAGGCGGTCGGCCGCGCGACGGGATCGGCGGCGGCGCTCGACGAAGGGCGGCGGGGCGGGGACGCGAGGCGGGCGCGGCGTGGTCGATCGGGTTCGGTTCGGTTCGGTCATGTGCAGATTGATGGTCGTGGAGGGCTAGGCCCGAACGGCATCCCCCGAGCGGACCTCCGATGGCGCCGAAGGTACCGGGCCGCTCACGTCGAGCGAGCGGTGCTCCGTACCGGCCGGCCCAGGGTCCGACGCACCACGTCGATCACCTCATCGACATACTGGTCCGCCTCGCCTCGCTCGGCCGCGGTCCGGACGCATCCTTGGACGTGATCCTCGAGGACGAGGATCGACAGGGCGTCGACGGCCGCTCGGAGCGCGGCGGTCTGCTGGAGGATGTCGACACAATACTCCTCCCGCTCGATCATCCTGGCGATGCCGCGGACCTGGCCCTCCATGCGTGACAGGCGGCGCATGAGCTGGGCCGAATCCTTCGCATAGCTGTGTCGGAAGTGGCTCGGATCGGGAGGCGCGCTGCGCCGGGACGAGGTGGTCGCCATGGCCCGCATGATAGCGCATGTCGACTCATACCCCCAGGGGGTATGGCGACATCGGCCCGACGGCCGCTCGGGTAGACTGGCCGCCGATGGAGTCTCGTACGCCGTTCGCCCACGCCAGCGAGGCGGAGATGGCCCGCATCCTCGACTTCTATGCGGTCCGCTGGGAGTACGAACCCCACACCTTCCCGATCATGTGGAACCTCGACGGCGCGGTGGTCGAGAGCTTCTCTCCGGACTTCTACCTGCCCGACCTCGAGCTCTATCTCGAGATGACGACGCTCCGCCAGAAGCTCGTGCGCAAGAAGAACCGCAAGCTGCGCCGGCTCCGCGAGCTCTACCCCTCCGTCAATATCAAGCTGTTCTACGCGCGCGATTTCCGGGCGCTGATGCTCAAGTACGGCAAGCACGCGCTGGTCGACGGCCTGTCGGGTTCGTCGGGTCAGGTCGCCCTTCCGCATGCGCTCGGCGAGCCCGCCCTCGCCGATGTCACCGACGAGACCGCCGCGACCTCGCCGATCGCCGCGCCGCGTGCCGCCAGCGTCATCGGCACCGGTCGGCGGCGAGCTCCTCGGGCGGCGAACGCCGCCCCGGGTCCTGAGGCGCCCGGCAGGTGAGCGTCCGGCCGGTCGATCTCCAGGGCGACATCGCCGACGTCCTGCTCACGGAGCAGCAGATCGCGACGAAGGTCGCGGAGCTCGGGGCACGCATCACGGCCGACTACGCGGGCCGGCCGCTGACGTTGGTGTCGGTGCTCAAGGGGTCGCTCCCGTTCATGGCCGACCTGATGCGCGCCATCGACCTCCCGCTGCGCATCGACCTCATGGAGGTGAGCTCGTACGGCGGCAGCGCCACCGAGTCGTCGGGCCTCGTGCGCATCCTCAAGGACCTGTCGGCCAGCATCGAGGGCGATGACGTCCTGATCGTCGAGGACATCATCGACACCGGCCTGACCCTCAACTACCTGATCCGGTACCTGCGTGGCAAGAACCCGCGGACCCTGCGGATCTGCACGCTCCTGGACAAGCCCGCTCGTCGCCTCGTCGAGATCCCGGTCGACTACATCGGGTTCGAGATCCCCGACCAGTTCGTCATCGGATATGGCCTCGACTACGGCGAGGTCTACCGCAACCTGCGCTTCGTCGGCGTGCTCAAGCCCGAGGTCTACGGGGCCGGGGCGGGGCAGGAGGAGGCCGTCGAGGCGTGACCATGCACCGGCGGCCCCTCGGCGGTGGCCGGACGCTGGCGGCCATCGGCGCGGTCGTGATCCTCGTCGGCTGCGTCCTGCCGTGGTGGCAGGTCGCCCAGCCCGGCGGCCTGCCGCCGCTGTCGGGCAACGCGCTCGAGGGCAGCGGCATCATCGTCCTCCTGGTCGCGATCGCGACGCTGTTGCTCGTCGCCCTGCCATACGCGGTCGGTGACCGACCGACCGCGATCGACCGGTGGGAGGCGTACGCGTTCCTCGCGATCGTCGGCTGGGTCGGCTTCGGCTGGCGGATCGTGCAGCTGCTGGCCGCCGGCGCCTTCCGCTTCACCGAGCCCGCCCAGGTGCTCACCAACGGTCCCGGGCTGTGGGTGGCTGCCATCGGCCTCGGCATCCTGTCGCGCGCTGTCTACCGGATGACCCGGGAGCCCCACTACCGCTAGGCGGCGGACCCGGCCACGAGCGCGGGCAGATCGAGCCGGTCGCTGGCCGCCTCGATGAGCGCCGGATCGTGGGTCGTGGCGAGGACCGTCACCCGCGCGTCGTCCAAGCTGGCCAGCAGTCGAGCCACCGATCGCGCCCCCGCCCGGTCGAGGGCGGCCGTCGGTTCGTCGAGGATCAGCAGGTCGGGCCGCGGCGCCAGGGCGCGCGCCAGCGCGACCCGCAGCCGCTCGCCGGCCGACAGTCCATCGGGCGCCCGCTCCAGGTGGTCGCCCAGCCCGACCGAGCGGAGGGCCTCCTCGGCCCGGGGTCGGGCGTCATCCGGTGTGACGCCGCGGATCGCCAGGCCCAGCTCGACGTTCTCCCGGGCGGTCATGAATGGGACGAGGTCGCGGACCTGGTCGACGATGCCGATGCGCGCCGCGCGAAGGTGTGCGAGCCCGTCGCGGTCGAGCGTCGCGAGGTCCGTGCCAAGTGTCACGACCCGGCCGTCGGTCGGACGGTCGAGGCCGGCCACGAGGCGCAACAGCGTGGTCTTGCCGCTGCCCGACGGACCGGTGACGACGTGGAAGCGACCGGCCCGCAGCGCGACGCTGGTCGGCGGCAGCCCGAGCATCGCGGTCGTCCCCGTACCGTAGCGCCGGGCGGCCCGCTCGAGGACGACGGCATCGGTGCCGTCGTCGGGCCGGACCGCCGGCGAGAGCGGCGTCGACGGCTCCGGCAGAGGCGGCGCGAGCCAGCCCTGGGCGTCGCGGACGGGGAGGGGCGGGGAGCCCGGGCCGCCGACCCGTTCGGCGACCGCCCGACCGTCGGCGACGTGGATGACCCGGTCGGCGACCCGCTCGACCAGCTCGTCGTGGGTGACGACGAGGCAGGTGCTGCCCTCGGCCCGGACAAGGTCGCGCAGCACGCCGAGGATCGTCTCGGCGGTGACCGCATCGAGCTCGCCGGTCGGCTCGTCGGCCAGCAGGAGCGGTGGCCGGGTGGCCAGCGCCACCGCGAACGCGACCCGCTGCTGCTCCCCGCCCGACAGCTCGTGGCGCAACGCGCCGCCGCGGTCCGGCAGGCCGATCCGCTCGAGGAGCTCGTCGACGCGTCGGGATCGCTCGACCGCCGCGACGCCGCGCAGGGCCAGCGGCAGGCCGATCGCCTGGGCGACCGTCAGGTAGGGCGACAGGGCCCGTCGGTAGTGCTGCTCGACGATGCCGACATGCTCGCGACGGTGTCGCTCGAGCCCTCGGTCGGAGGCGAGCGCGAGGTCCTCGCCGAGGACCGTGAGCCGGCCCGCGGACGGGCGGTCGAGCCCGGCGACGAGACGCAGCAGCGTCGACTTGCCCGAGCCCGACGGGCCGATGACGGCGGCGACCTCGCCGCTGCCGACGGTGATGTCGAGACCGCGCAGGGCGGCCACGGGGCCGGCCGGCGACGCATGGATGCGGATCAGCCCGGTGCCGACGATCGCGTCAGCCATCGAGCCGCTCCGGTCCTGCCGCCCACGCACGCTCCGCCCGACGGTTCGCGGGTCCGCCCCGCCGCTCACCGAGGGTCGCCCGGCCGTAGGTCCGGGCGGCCAGCAGCGCGACCGAGCCGAGCACGACGACCAGCACCCCGCCGACGACCATGGCGATCTCGAACGGCGGCAGGACGACGACGAGTGGCGGGATGGGCGACTGACCGCGGGCGTCGATCGCCAACGCCCCCGTCACGAAGACGGCCAGCGCGAGTCCCGCGACGAGCCCGGCGATGCTGCCGCCGATGGCCAGCCACGCGCTCCGCGCCAGGGCGTGCCAGCGCAGCGACGAGGGCGGCACGCCCTGCGCCTCGAGGTCGGCGAGCTCCCCGCGCTCGTCGCGCAGGTCGGTGATGGCGCCGATGACCAGCGCGGCGATCGACAGCGTGAGCCCGGCGAGCGCCGCCACGACCTGGGCCCACACGATCGCCTGGGTCAGCGGATCGGCAGCCCCCTCGGCCACAAGGTCGGACCGCGACGCGACCTGGGCGAAGCGGAACGGCGGCGTTGCCAGTGCGGTCCGCACCTCAGCCTGGCGGGTCGGATCGGGGACGCTGAGCCACATCTCCGACGGCCGACCGGAGCCTGGCACCGCGGAGGCGACCGCCACGAGGAACGGGTCGAGCGGGGCGATCACGAAGCGCGGGCGCGGGTCGACGAGCGTCGGCGCCCGGTCGGCCGTCCCGACGATGCGGATCGGGATCGTGCCGCTGCCGACGTGCAGGTCGAGCGTGCCGTCGGGCCGCGCCTCGCTGGCCAGGTCGGGGCTGGCGATCACCGGCAGGACGACGCCGTCGGTGACCTGGGGCGCCTTGATCATGACGGCGCTCACCGTGAACACCTCGAGACCGATCGTCCGGTCGTCGACCAGACCGTCGAGGCCCTCGAAGCTGACCGTCGAGCGGAACACGCCGTGCTGGTGGCCGGACCCGGCCACGATGCGGTCGTTGTAGAAGACGAGCGTCGTCAGCCAGCCGCCGATCGCGCTCTTCGGTAGTGGCGCGCTGGCCCGGGTCATGCCGTCCCGCATCGTGCCCAGCGGGATCCGCGTCGAGTCACCGTCCTGTGTCCAGACCACGGCGTCGAGCCGAAGCGGCTCGCCCGCGTAGCGGAGGCGCAGGTCGAGGCGGGGCCCGCCGGCCGGCAGCCGATGTCCGCCGACCTGCCAGCCGCCGGGTGGTGCGTCCACGCGCATCCGCGCCGCAAGCTCGTCGACCGGTGTCGACGAGAAGTCCCGGCGCCAGCCCGGCAGGGTCGGCAGCACCTCCGGGTCGATGCCCATGATGTCGACCCGGCTGCCTGGCTGGGTCGTGCTGCCCTCGCGGTAGACCGGCACGGCTATGACCCCAGGGCCGAGCGTGGCGTAGCGATCGACCGGCACGACCGACGGCGCGATCGACAGCCCGGTCCCGAGCTCCGTCACGCGCAGGTCCAGGCCGGACCGATACGCGGCCGCGTCGCCGATGCCCGCGCGCAGCGTGGCCGACCAACAGGTCGCGAAGACGATCGCCCCGATGCTGAATGCCAGCAGCGTCATCGTCGCGGCCGGGCGGCCCGGATCGCGTGACAGCGACAGCAGCGACAACCGGAGCGCCAGCGGTGCGCGGGTCGACCGCCGGGTGATCGCCCGGAGCAGTGGCGGCATCGCGGTCGCCAGCAGCAGGGCGGCCACGAACGCGAGAGCCGGCGGCAGCAGGACCACGATCGGGCTGCTCACGGATCGCGCCAGTGCGGCCGCGTCGAGCGGGCCCGCGGCGGCGAGCTGCCAGGCGAGCACGACGATCGCCGTCAGCACCATCGCGACGATCGTCCGGACGCCGCCGCCCCACGAGCGCCCCGGCATGGTCGCCAGCACGGTCGTCACGATGGCGACGACGATCACGATGACCGCGGCCGCGAGCGGCGTCGGCGCGAGCGTCGCGCCCGCCAGGATCGCCCCCGCGTCGGCCGACGCCCAGCCGGCCAGGATCGCGACCACGACGGCCCCGCAGGCCCAGCCGATGACGCCGCCGATGACCGCCGGGATCCCGGCCTCGAACACCAGGAACCGGATCCGGTCGCGCCGGCGTGCACCGGCGGCGTCGAGCCGTGCGACCTCGGCGGCCACGTCGTCGCGGATGACGAGGGCCAGGAACACCGCGAAGGCGAGCAGGATCGCGACGCCGAGCGAGCCGATCAGCAGCAACCGCGCCGACGACGCGTCGGCCAGGCCGAGCGCGATCCCGATGGCGGTCAGTGGACTCTCCACCCCGTAGGCGGGGTCGGCTGCCGCGAGGTCGCGGGTCAGGCCCTCCACTGCGCCGCTGAACGCCCCGGCCGTCCACGGATGGATGGCGTCAACGTCGACCGGCGCCGCCCACACGTAGGTGCGACCGGTGAGATCGAAGGCGGAAGCACGCGCGATCGCCTCGACCCCGTCGACCATCAGCACGGCCGGGCTCCGTCGGCCGGTCTGGTAGTCCCCGCCGCCGATCGTGATCTCCCCGAAGGGTCCCCGTTGGTCGAGTGCGCCGAACGGCAGCGCCGGGTCGATGAGGCCCCGGCCGACGATCGTGAGCTCCAGATCGGGCGCGGGGCGCGCCGTCGTGAACTCGAACTCGGGGGCGGTCTCCGAGAGGAGGATCGCCTCGCACGCCCGGCCGTCGGTGCACGGCGTCGGCAGCCGGCCCTCGACGAGGGTGACCAGGGGCGACGGCTCGTCGACGCCGACGACGAGCTCGAACACCGGCAGGTCGAGGTCCTGCAACTCCCGGGTGATGACGCCCCGTACGCGCGGCTCGGTCAGCCCGCCGAGGTGGGCCGCGATCGCGTCGTCGGCGCGGCTCGTGATGGCCGCGTAGTCGGTGGCGGTGGCGGCAAACCGGGAGATCCGGACGAGCGGCCGATCTGCGCCGGCGCCGCTGAGCGAGCGGGCGACCGTGGCATCCGCGGCAACCAACCCGATGCCGGACACGATGGCGATCAGCGCTGCGGCCGCTCCGACGGCCGCCATGGAGATGAGCGCGGTCGAGCCTCGTCGCCGGAGTCGGGCCAGGACGAGCGAGACGATCGGTCCGGTCATTCGGGCGGATGGTAACGTATCAGCACCGATGAATGGCGTTACCTTTCGGCTGGGTGCGGGGTCTGCCCTCGGGCTCGCCAACAGCCTCCACGAGCCCGGAGCGCACTACCGGCGGCGAGCGCGGCCCGGCGAGTCCGCGCACGACCATCTCGAGTCACCGGCATCGGCGGTCGAGTTCCTCGTGACGCACGATATCCCCGATCCAGGCAGCACGCCCACCGACGCCCAGCTCGACCGGCTCACATCGCTGCGGGCGCTCATCCGCTCGCTGGCCGATGACCCGGCGCTCGACATCGACGCGTGGCGCGACGCCGTCCAGACCATGCTCGACGGCGTCGCCTTCCGGGTGACCCGTGACGGTGCAGTCCGTTCCGCGGCGGAGGGCTGGGACGGGATCGCCGACGACCTGCTGCCCGCGACGCTCGACCTGGCGGCCGACCGCGCACTGCTCCGACGCTGCGGCAACCCGCGCTGTCGCTGGCTGTTCGTCGACCGCTCGCGCCAGGGCAACCGGATCTGGTGCGAGGCGTCCGTGTGCGGCAACCGGATGCGCGTCGGGCGCCATCGGATGCGACCGGCGGCCGTCGCCGCCGGGTAGCTATGTGCCGAGATAGGCCTTCTGGACCTCGGGATTGGTCATCAGCCGCTCGGCGACATCCTGCAGCACGATCTCGCCGGTCTGGAGGATGTAGCCGCGCCGGGCGATGCCGAGCGCCATCAGCGCGTTCTGCTCGACCAGGAGGACGGTCGTGCCCGACGCGTTGATGTCCTTGACGATGTCGAAGATCTGCTCGACGAGGATCGGCGCCAGGCCCATCGACGGTTCGTCCAGCAGCAGGAGTATGGGCTTCGCCATCAACGCCCGGCCGATCGCCAGCATCTGCTGTTCACCGCCCGACAGCGTCCCGCCGTTCTGCGACTCGCGCTCCTTGAGGCGCGGGAACAGGCTGAAGACGCGATCGAAGTCGGCGTCCATCTCCGCGCCCTTGGGTCGCTGGTAGGCACCCATCTCGAGGTTCTCGCGGACGCTCATCCGCGGGAAGATGCGGCGGCCCTCGGGCGACTGGCAGATGCCCTTCGCCACGATCTCGTGGGCGGGGGTGCCGTCGAGACGCTGACCGTCGAACCAGATCTCGCCCTGGCGAGGCCGCAGCAGGCCGCTGATGGTCTTGAGCGTCGTCGACTTGCCGGCGCCGTTCGAGCCGATGAGCGTGACGATCTCGCCCTTCTCGACGGTGATCGAGATGCCCTTCAGGGCATGGATGTTGCCGTAGAAGGTATGGATGTCGCGGAGCTCGAGGAGGGCCACGTCAGCCCGCCTCAGCCGCGCCGCGCCCGAGGTATGCCTCGATGACCCGCGTGTTCTGGCGCACCTCGGCGGGGGAGCCCTCGGCGATCTTCTCGCCGTGATCGAGCACCGTCACCCGGTCGCTGATCCCCATCACCACCTTCATGTCGTGCTCGATGAGCAGCACGGTCAGGCCGAGCCTCGTCCGGAGCTCACGCACGAACGACGTCAGCCGACTCGTCTCCTCGGGGTTCATGCCGGCCGTCGGTTCGTCGAGGAGGAGCAGCTTGGGCTCGGTCGCGAGCGCCCGGGCGATCTCGAGGCGACGTTGATCGCCATACGGCAGGTTCCGGGCCAGCGTGTTGGCTCGGCTCTTCAGCCCGACGAGGTCGAGCAGCTCGAGCGCCCGGGCGTGGGCCTCCTCCTCCTCGCGGATGATCGACGGTGGGCGGAGGATCGCCCCGAACCAGCGTCCCTTGAGCCGATGGTGGAGACCGACCAGGACGTTCGCCTCGGCCGACATGTTGCCGAACAGCCGGATGTTCTGGAACGTGCGAGCGATGCCGACCCGGACCACCTCGTGGGGCTTGCGCCCGGTGATGTCCTTGCCGTCGAACGAGATCGTGCCCTCCGTCGGGACATACAGGCCGGTGATCATGTTGAAGAAGGTCGTCTTGCCGGCACCGTTCGGCCCGATCAGGCTCACGATCGAGCCGCGCGGGATCGTGAAGTCGATGTCGCTGACCGCCACCAGCCCGCCGAACCGCTTGGTGCAGCCGGTCGCGACCAGCAGGTCCTCGGCGACGCCGGATGCCGCCGTCGGCTGCGCTGTCATGACGGTATCCCCGGGCCGGCGTCACGCGGTTCGGCCGGGGCGTCGGACGGGTTCGCGTCGGACGGTAGCGCGTCCGGATCGGGCAGCGGAGCCTCCTCGAGCTCGATCTGTTCGAGCTCCTCGAGCGCGGCGAGCTCGGCATCGCCCGCGGCGCCGGTCACTTCGGCCGAGATGCCCACGCCGTGCATCTCCGCCTTCGCGGCCTCGTCCGGGAAGAGTCCTTCCGGGCGCTTGATCATCATCACCGCGAGCACCAACCCGAAGATCAGGTAGTTGTAGGTCGTCAGTCGGAAGTCCCGCAGCAGCTCGATCCCGGTGGAGCTCCCGAGCGATTGGATCGGGTCGTTGAGGACGTTGTCCCCGAGGAACTGCAGCAGCGTGCGATCGACGTACAGCACGGCGAACGCGCCGATCACGACGCCCCGGAGCGAGCCGATCCCGCCGATGATGATGATGATCACGACCAGGATCGACACGTTGTAGCTGAACGTCTCGGCGAAGATCGCCGACAGATACGCCCCGCTGAACGCCCCGGCGAACCCCGAGAAGCTCGCGCCCAGCGAGAACGCGAGGAGCTTCGTCGTCACGGTGTTGATGCCCATCGCGGCCGCGGCGGTCTCATCCTCCCGGATCGCCATCCATGCGCGACCGAGCTTCGAGTCCCGCAGGCGCATGCAGATGAAGAAGGTCAACGCCAGCAGGGCGAGCACCAGGTACCACGACGCGATGGCGTTCTGGTTCGAGAAGATGAGCGTTGGGCCCCACGGTCCGGCGATCGGGATGCTCGGGGGATCGATCGGGTTGATCCCCACGTTGCCACCGGTGAGGTTCGCGTTCGGACCGATGAGGATCGCCCCGCCCAGGAACGCCGGCAGCGCCAGCGTGAAGTCGCCCAGGTTCCGGAACACCAGCCGGACGATCTCGCCGAAGCCGAGGGTCACGATCGCGAGGTAGTCACCGCGCAGCTTGAGCGTCGGCGCGCCGAGGAAGATCCCGAACATCGCGGCGACCGCGACGGCGATCCAGACGACGATCCACCAGCTGATGTGGACGCCGAAGTGCGGCGACGCGAGGAACGCGGTCGTATACGCACCGATGGCGTAGAAGGCGACATAGCCGAGGTCCAGCAGACCGGCGAAGCCCATGACGATGTTCAGGCCCAGGGCGAGGATCGCGAACATCGCGCACGTGATGAGCACCGCGACGCCCGGCCACGGGATGAACGGGATGGTCGCCTCGAGTGCGCGATAGATCAGCGGATAGATGAGGGCGATCGCTATCACGATCACGAGGTAGATCAGCGAGCGCCGCCGCGGATCCATGTCCGCCAGCGGGTTCCGGATCGTTCGCCGGGGAGCCTGCGCCATGGTCGTCATGTCAGGCTCGCTCCGATTGCTGTTCTGCGATCAGGCCGGTCGGTCGGAAGACCAGGACGAGGATCAGGATCGAGAACACGATGACGGACGTCCACTTCGCCTCGATGAACCGATCCGACATGGCGGCGATCAGGCCGATCAGGAGGCCACCGACGGTCGCCCCCGTCAGGTTGCCGATGCCGCCGACGACGGCCGCCGTGAATGCCAGCAGACCGAACTGCAGGCCGTACTGGAAAAAGGTCTGGCCGTAGTAGAGGGCCACGACGAGGCCCGCGGCGCCCGCCAGGGCGCCGGCGATGATGAAGGTCAGCGAGATCGTCCGGTTGACGTCGATACCCATGAGGCCCGACGCCTCGCGATCCTGCGCCGTCGCCCGCATCGCCTTGCCCTGCCTGGTGCTGGCGACGAACCAGCGAAGCAGCAGGAGCAAGGGGACGGTGACGGCCAGGACGGCCACCTCGTCGACGCCGAACCACTCGTTGCCACTCGGGAAGTGGACCAGGTCCGTCCGCGGGAGGACCGGCTCGACCGCCTTCTGCGACGGGCCGAGCAGCAGCAGTCCGACGTTCTGGAGCACGAACGACATGCCGATGGCGCTGATCAGCGGCGCCAGCCTCGGCGCGTTGCGTAATGGCCGGTACGCCAGCCGTTCGATGCTGGAGTTGATGAGTGCCGTGAGCGCCATCACGATCGGCAGGGCGAGCAACGTGAGGACGAGCGCCGTCGTCGACGCGGCCGGGATGCCCATCGCGACCACGATGATCTCGGTCGCGAAGTAGGTGAACGCCGTGCCCAGCATGAACACGTCGGCGTGGGCGAAGTTGATGAGCTCGAGGATGCCGTACACGAGGGTGTACCCGATCGCGATGATCGCGATGATCATGCCGTTCGTGACCCCGATGGTCAGCGCCTTGAGCAGCTCCTCCAAGGCCCATCTCCTTCGAACGAGGCGGGAGGTGGATGATGCGCGACCGGCCGTCCAGCGAAACCGCTGAACGGCCGGTCAGGTCGTCCTCTCCGAAGGAGGGGACTACTCGATGACGGAGTCGAACTTGAACTCGCCGCTGGTGACGATCAGCCCCGACATCGTGGTCGCGGAGGTGTCACCGTCGGCGTCGAAGCTCCACTTGCCGAGGACGCCGTCGTAGTCCTTGGTCGCCTTGACCTCGTCGAGGACGAGGGCGCGCAGCGCCAGGACGTCGGCCGGGTTCTTGGCAGCAGCCCGCTCGATGGCCGAAAGGACGACGTTCGCCGCCTCGTAGCCGTAGGCCGTGTAGCCCTCGATCGGGTTGTTCGGGTACTTCTCCGTGTACTTCTTGACGAACTCGGCACCCTTGCCGGTCAGCTGATCCGGCGGCACGCCACCGAACGTGATGTAGCTGCCCTCGGCGGAGGCCGCCGCGGCCTCGATCCACTCGGCCTCGTAGATGCCGTCGGGACCCATCAGCTTGACGTCGGGCATCGCGTCGCGCAGATCGCGCCACAGCTGGCCCGCGTTGTTCTGGGTGATCCCGCCGTAGTACACGAGGTCGGGGCTCGTGCCCTTGACCTTCTGGGCGAGCGCCTTGTAGTCGGTCGCCTTGCCGTCGATGCCGTCGCGGCCGAGGATGGTCAGGCCGTACTCGCCCGCCTTCGAGTTGAAGACGTCGGCGATGCCCTTGCCATAGACCTCGGTGTCGTCGAGCAGGTAGACGTTCTTGACGCCGAGCTTCGAAGCCCACAGCGCGCCGGCATTGCCCTGCAGATTGTCATTCGGGATGACGCGCGTGTAGTTCTTCTTGCACCCGTTCGGGTAGTACTTGTCCGGCTCGCCCTCTTCGAAGGGCTTGGTCAGACCGACACCCGTGTTGGCCGGGCTGACCATGACGATGCCCTTGCCGCAGAGGACCGGGATCGACAGCTTCGCAGCACCGGAGTTGAACGTGCCGATGTACGCCACCAGCTTGTCGTTGGCGACAGCATCATTGGCGTTCTTGATCTCGGTCGCCTCGTCCCACTTGCCGGCCGCGGCAGTGGAGTCGTCGACGTCCTTGTAGACGATCTTGTAGCCGCCGACGACGCCGCCGCGCTCTTCGATCGCCATGTTGATCGCGTTGACGATGGTGTCCGTCTGGGCCTTGCTCGAACCCTGACGGGGCAGCGAGGACCAGATCTCGATCTCGCCCTTGCTCGCGGCGCCACCACCCCCGCCGCTGCACGCCGCAAAGGCGAGCATGGCGACGGCAGCGAGTGCACCGACCCTGGTTTTCTTCATGAACACTCCTCCTGGATGATCGGGTCGCCCGGATCCACCCGGGACGACCGTCGATCAGAGGTCATCCGACCCGGCCCGTCCGGAACCACGGTGCCCCGTCCACGCTGATGCGCTTCGTCCCGTTCGACGGTGCCCTCCCAGGGCGTCGGCGGGGGCGAGCGATGGTGCGTGACGGAGGCGACGCAGGACCAGCCTCGGGCGGCGCGCAGGTGACCGCCGAAACGATGCCGTATCATATGCACTGGCGACCCGAATGCAAGACCGGTCGGCCGCATCCCTCGCCGAGGCCCAGTGCCAGACGGCAACGGAGCGATGGCTGGCCGGTCCCGACACCGGTCGGCTGCCCCGGTCGAGGGGCGACGGTCGCCGTCCTGCGAGGTGCGAAGCTTCGGCGTGGAATATGTGGTCCGAGCCGCCCAAATCACGGATATCGATCGTCTCGTCGCGCTCAGCGACGCGGACCTTCGTGCCGCCCGTGGCGCGAGCCCGCTCGATGCCGCCGATCTGCTCCGCCAGCTCGTCTACCTGCCGCAGGCCAGCATCTTCGTCGCCGAGACGCAGCGACACGTCGTGGGCGGGGCCGTCCTGGCCCTTCGCCCATCGGTGAGCGCCGGCGGCTTCGTCGGGACCATCGATCTCCTGGTCGTCGATCCCGACCACGACGGCGACCGGGTCGCCGATGCCCTCATCGAAGAGGTCATCCGCTCGGCCAGCAACAAGGGCTGCACCCTCGTGGAGGCAGCGCGCCCGGACGACCAGGCGGCCCTCGGCCGTTGGGCGGCCATGGGATTCACCCAGGCCGGTCCGCGCATCCAACGAATCGTGGCAGCGGTGGGAAGCACCGCACGCCGCACTTGATCAAACGGCCCCGCCGAGCAGCGGATCGCGCCGGCCGGGCACATCCACCAGGACCATAGGAGTCACAGTTGGGCAAGAACGTCGCCGTCTTCGTGGACGTGGCGAACATCTTCTATGCGGCCAAGGCCGCGGGCGTCGACATCGATTACGTGACGCTCCTCAAGTCGGCCGGTGCCGGCCGCGACCTCGTCCGGGCGTACGCCTACACGGGCCTCGATCCCGACAACGAGAATCAGCGGAACTTCCACGACTTCCTGCGCCGCCACGGGTACAAGGTCGTCAGCAAGGACATCCGCAAGTACGGCGACGGGAAGGTCAAGGCCAACCTCGACATCGAGCTCGTCGTCGACATGATGAAGACGGCGCGGAACCTGGACATCGCGATCGTCGTATCCGGTGACGGCGACTTCGCGCCGGCCATCCGGGCCGTCCAGGAGATGGGCATCCGCGTCGAGGTCATCAGCTTCCGCGGCAACACCAGCTCCGACCTGATCGAGGTCGCCGACCTGTTCACCGACATCACGCAGCTCGCGCGCGTGGAGAAGGGCTCTCGCTCCGGGCGGCGCGTCGCCGACGACGACGCCGACCTGTCGATGACCGAGGTCCCCGACAAGCAGACCGAGGGCACCGGCGTCGGCCGCGGCGCGCGCGGCGGCAGGGGCCGCGGTCGGGGTCGCACCGGGACCGCCGAGCCAGTCCCCGCGAGCACGTCGCGCGGTAGGGGGCGCCGCACGACGGCCGTCTCGACCAACGGGTCGGGTGCGGCGGCCGATGGCGTGACCGCCCTCCCGGGCGAGCGGCTGGCCAAGGTCGCAGGCGGTCTCTCCGAGGCCGACCTCGCCGCGGCGGAGGTGTTCACCCTGGACGATCTCGACGCCCCGGCGCGCGGGGAAAGCGCCGACGCCGGTGATCGCGACACCGATGCCCGCGACGACGGTGGTCGCCGACGCCGCCGCCGCGGCGGTCGCGGTCGCGGCCGTGGCCGCGGGCGTGAGGAAGGCGCACCGGAGGAAGGCGCACCCGCCAGTGCCGCCGAGGATGCCCCGGACGACGCCTTCGTCGAAAGCGAGGAGGACGAGGAGCCGATCGAGGCGCCCCGGCCGCCGAGGAGCACCCCGTTCGGGTCCGTCTGGGACTCGCAGCTCGGCACGACTGCCGCCCCGTCGAACCTGGCGCCCATCGCCGACGACGAGGACTTCGACGAGCCCGAGATCCCCGAGTACCTCATCGCCGAGCAGCGACGCGGTGGCCAGGGTGGCCAGGGCGGTCGCGGCCAGGGCGGTCGCGGCCAGGGCGGTCGTGGCGGTCCGCGCGGCGGTCGATCGGCCTACCAGTCGGCGATCGAGCGCGAGCGCTACGGTCGCGGCCGGAGCGGCGGCATCAACCGCTATCCCGACGTGAGCGGCCGGACCGGTGGTCGCGACCAGCGACCCCCGGAGGATCGTCCACGCGAGGTCGCCCGGCAATCCGGGTCGACCGAGCCGTGGAGCGAGGTCCCGCCCGAGCTCGAAGCGGTGCTGCGCGCCCAGGTCGGTCAACGGCCGACCGCGCCGTCGCGCCAGGCCACCGAGACCGTCCCCGGCAAGGCATCGGTCGACGTGGACCGGGCACCCGGCGAGGCCGGCGAGTCCGTGACCGAAGCGTCGGCCGAAGTCGCCGCGCCGAAGCGCCGGACGACGAAGGCATCGACCGCGAAGCCGCGGGCGACGAAGGCCAAGGCCGCCGAGGCGGCAGAGGACGCCGCGGCACCCAAGCGCCGGACGACCCGCAAGACGACGGCGAAGGCCGACGCCGACGCGGCTCCCAAGCGCCGCACGACGCGTGCGACCGCGGCCGCGGCCGACGACGCCGGGGCGGCGCCCGCCGACGGCGGTGACGCCGCCGCGGCGACCGACGCCGAGGCACCGAAGCGCCGGACGACCCGCAAGACGACGGCCAAGCCCGCCTCCTGACCGGACGCGCATGAACGGGGCCCGGACCCGGGGACATCCCGCCGCGCTCGCGGCGACCGATGCGCTGGTCCGGGCCGGGCCACCGGGAGCCGTGCTGCTGGTCGGGCCGGCGGGTGTCGGCAAGACCACATTGGCGCTCGACCTGGCCGCGACGCTGCTGTGCACCGCGGACGACCCGAGCTCGCGTCCATGCGGTGCGTGCCGCGCCTGCCGGCTCGTGCTGGCCGGCGTCCACCCCGACGTCCATCGGCTCGCGCCGGACGGTCCCGGCCGCCAGGTGGTCATCGGTGGCGGCGGATCGAAGGTGCGCGGGATCCGCGACCTGATCGCCGAGCTGGCCCTCCTGCCGGTCGAGGGTGGCGCGCGCGTCGCGATCGTCGAGTCGGCACATCGGATGAACGAGGACGCCCAGGCCGCGCTGCTCAAGACGCTCGAGGAGCCACCGCCGGCGACCACGATCGTGCTGTGCGCCGACGCCGAGGAGCCGCTGCTGCCTACGATCCGGTCGCGCTGCGCCCGGATCCGACTGGGGCCCGTCGGCGTCCGCGACATCGAGGCGCTCCTCGGCGAAGCCGGTGCCGCCGAACCGCCGCTCGCCGCGCGGGTCGCCCGGATCTCCGGCGGACGACCCGGCGTGGCGCTTGCCTGGGTGGGCGCGCCAGATGCCCTGCGCGAGCGTGACGCCATCGGCCGGGCACTGATCGACCTGGCCGATGCCCGCCCAGCGGAGCGGCTGGCCGGTGTCCGAGCCCTCGCGGCGCAGGCGACGACGGTGGTGCCGGTCGGCGCGGGCGCGAACGGTGGCGCGTCTCCCGCCGCGGCCGACCCGCCGAGACGCGGCGGCAAGCGACGGACGCCAGAGACCCCTGCCGATGAGACGGAGTCCCCTGACGATGCGACCGACGAGGTCGGACCGGCACGCACGCCCGCCACCGAACGCCGCCGAGCGGCGGAGAGCCTCGTGGCGATCTGGACCGACGTGACCCGTGACGTCGCGCTCTGCCAGCGCGGCCTGGAGCGATCGGTCCGCGACACCGCCCGCCTCGACGACGCCCTGGCCCTCGCCGGCCGCCTGGACCCGGCAGTCGCGCCCGCCTTCCTCGACCGGCTCGGACGCGCCTCCGTCCTCATCGCCACGAACGTCTCGCCCGAGCTGGTGCTCGACGACCTCGCGCTGGCATGGTCGACGGCTGCCCGGCCCGGCGGATGACCACGGAGCGGTTGGACGCCGCCGTGCGCGGTCGCGTCCAGGGGGTGGGCTTTCGGTACTTCGCCATGCACCGGGCCATGGACCTCGAGCTGACCGGCTGGGTGGCCAACGGCGCAGATGGTTCCGTGCGCTGCGTCGCCGAGGGACCGCGACCTGCGCTGGATGCGCTGCTCGCGTCGCTCGAGGTCGGCCCGGCGGGCGCGTTCGTCGAGCGGGTCGACACGACCTGGGAACCCGCGGCCGATGCCTTCACGTCGTTCGAGATCCGCAGCGGCGCGCACCGCGGCGACTGATGGTCTGGCCCGTATGGCGGCCGATGGCCGGGACCCCTGACCTATTCCCAGCCCGGTGGCCGAAGTCCAACGTGGCGGACGATGGAGCCGAACTCTCCCGCCGAGGAGCTCCCTGCCCTGTACCGCGCCATCCTCGATCGCGTCGCCGCGCTCGAGATCGCCGGTGAGCGCGTCCATGCCGCTCGATTGCGGACCGAGGCGACCGACGCCTACTCGCGCGCATGGGACGAGCGAGCCCGGCGACGGCTCGAATCGATCCTTCGCCGATCCGGCCACGACGCCGTGATCGATCGAGGGCGCGGTCACGCCACCCGCACCGTCGCGCCGTCGCGACGCGCGATGGCCACCCGGGAGCGCTGACCGACCCCGACCCGCCGCGCCGCGAGCGCGCGGCGTACGCTTCGGCCATGACCGATGCGACCGAAGCGACCGTGGAGGCCGCCATCGGCCGGGCACTGTTCGCATATGACGCGCTCGTCGAGCTCGCCGAGGCCGTCGAGGACGAGTGGTCCTACATCCAGGACCTGTCCGAGGCCTGGCGCGACCGTCTCGGGGCGGTCGCCGCCGACAGGGCTGCCGAGCCGATCGATCCGGCCGTCGCGGCGGCGCTCGATGCCGCGAGCGAGGAGATCGGCCGCATCACCGACCCGCACCGGGCCATCGACTGGATGTCGACTTACCCCCAGGTCGCGCTGCTCGCCCTCGACGAGCCTCCGTGAGGTTCCAGGACGCTGCCCGCGACGGTCGTGCCGTGGTCTACGCGGGGATCCAGGCCGACCCGCTGGTGGCCCGCGCGGCCGAGCTCCTCGCCGACGCCGGCCGGCCCGAACGCGTCCTGGCTCGGGCGGTGATGAACGGCGAATCGACCGATGCGTCGACGTGGACGGCGATGTTCCCGACGCTGCTGGGGCGGGGTGTCGACACGGCCATCCGTGCGCGGGCCGAGGCCGTGCTCGCCGTGGCGCTCGAAGTCGCCGGGCGCGGGGAGGCGGTACGCAGCCAGTTCCGCGGGGCCATCGTCGAGGAGCTGACCGCGCGGCTGCTCGCGCGCCGGGCTGGGTCGAGCGTCATCGCACGCGAGCGCCGGATCCTGTTCGATGGCGTGCGCGCGGAGATCCATCCGTACGACGTCACCGTCGAGCGCGAGGGCGCGCCGGAGGCGTACGACTGCAAGTGGGGCGCCCGCGGGATCAACGACGACGTCCTCCACCAGCTCGACGACGCCCGGTCGCACGCGGCCGACGGGGACGAATCGCTCCGCGTCGCCCTGGTCGTGTTCGATGCTCGGCGCTCGTGCGACGTCCGACTGGCCAGGGCGAACGCGCCGACGGGTGGGACGACGGTCGTCGCCCTCGAGTCGCTCGACGACCTTGCGACCAGATGACCGAGGACGAGCGTCCGCCGGACACCTGCTCGGCGCCCTACCGGGTGCGGTTCGACGAGGCGGCACCCGACGGCCTGCTGCGGACGTCGGTGCTGCTGCGGTACGCGCAGGACCTCGCGTGGTACCACTCCGCGGAGCGGGGCTTCACCCGGGCGTGGTACCGCGAACGCGGCCTGGCCTGGCTTGCCCGGGCCGCGGAAGTCGCCGTGATCGGCGAGATCGGCGTCGGCGACGAGCTGGTCGGTACGACCCGGGTGGTCGGCTGGCGGAGGGTCTGGGCACGGCGCCGCACCGACTTCGTCGACGCGACCGGGGCGGTCGTGGCGTGGACGCATGTCGACTGGGTGCTGCTCGACGCCCGAGGGGCGCCCACCCGCGTGCCGAAGGACTTCGACCGGGACTTCCACGCGCCCATCGCGACCTTCCCGCTCGGTCGCGTCGCGCTGGACGCCACGCCCGATGAGCGGGCGATCGGATCGATCCACGTGCGGCCGCAGGAGCTCGACCCGATGGACCACGTCAACAACGCGGTCTACGCGGACTGGCTCGACCAGGAGGTCATCCGCGCCGGCGGGACGGCTGCGGTGCGGGCGATCCCGCGCACGGTCCGGCTCGAGTACGTCCGCGCGGTCGAGGCCGACGCCACCATCGCGACCGAGGCGTGGGCGGACGGCGGCCGCTGGTCGTTCCGCGTCGTCGGTCCCTCGGGCGAGGACCTGTTGCGAGCGACGCTCGAGGCGACGGCGCCTACGCCGGCGTGACCACTACTCGCCCACGCATGTCGCGCGGGTGCAGCGAGCAAAGGTAGGCGTACTCCCCGGTCGCGTCGAACGTGTGGGTCACGCTCGCGCCGGGGGCCATCGTGAGCGCCGAGCTGCCGTCGAGCGTGACGTTATGCGTGAAGTCGTCGTGGTTGGTCCACGTCACCGTCGACCCGGCGGTCACCGAGATCGCGGCCGGGACGAACTTGTAGGACTTGGGCAGGTCGACCTCGGTCACCGGGACCGGGCTGGCGTCGGCCGCAGCCCCGCCCCCACCGCCGCAGGCGGCGAGGGCGAGGGCGACCGCGGTCAGCGTCGCCGCGAGGGCACGGGTCATCGAGCCGGTGCGCTGGATCCCACCATGGCCCGCTGTGTCGCCGCCACGAAGACGAGGACGAAGGCGAGCAGGTCGAGGACCTCGCTGATCGTGTGCGCGAACAGGAACACGGTCCAGTCGAGGTGGTACGTCATGTAGCTGATCTCGGCGAGCGCGAACAGGCTGAACGCCCAGCCCAGCGTCGTCGCGCCGGCGCCGAACGAGCGCCACGCGAAGTACGCGCCGACGAGGAACGCAACGAGATGGATGAGCAGGAACACCGGTGCCGGGATCTGGTTGACGAAATCGCCGAAGGGCATCAGCCGACTCCTTTCTCGTCGTGACCTGCGACCCGCGTCAGGCGCCGGGCGCGACCCTGTCGGACGCCGTCCATCACGACGCCCACGAAGATGACGACCATGCTCACGAGCCCGGCGAGGTGGGCCGCCGCCTCGGTCGCCGTATGGGTATGCAGGTGACCGGCGTGGTCGACGGCCTCGACGTGCGCGACCACGTCGGCCAGTCCGGCTACCACCATCACGACCAGTCCGACCTTCACCAGGACCGGCAGCCGTCCCAGACCCATGCGCTCTATAGCGAGCATTCATTAGTCTTACAACGCGCATGCCCTGACTGTCAATGCATGAACAACCGAGGTGCTCTTTAGAATGGCGGCCACCATGGCCCGGACGACCGACGACATCGAGACGATCGCCCTGCTGGACGAGCCCGTCCGGCGCGCGCTCTACGACTGGGTGGTCGCCCAGCGCGATCCGGTCGGACGCGACGCGGCGGCCGCCGGCGTCGGCGTGTCCCGCGCACTCGCCGCATTCCACCTCGACCGGCTGGCCGAGGGCGGTCTGCTGACGGTGGAGTTCCGACGCTTGACCGGGCGGACGGGGCCGGGTGCGGGCCGCCCCGCGAAGCTATACCGGCGGGGGCCGCGGGAGGTCCGCGTCTCGCTGCCGGACCGCCGCTACGACGTCGCCGCGGCGATCATGGCCGAGGCGCTCGAGGCGATGAGCGAGACCGTCCCGCCCGACACCCTCCGGGTGGCCGCCCATCGCGTCGGGGAAGCGGTCGGCCAGGCCGCGCGGACCGCGGCCGGGCCCAGGCCGACGACGGCGCGGCGTCGAGCGGCGCTGATCGAAGCGCTCGCAGGGAACGGCTATGAGCCCCACGACGTCGACGGCGACATCCGCTTCGGCAACTGTCCGTTCCATGCCCTCGTCGAACGGCATCGCGAACTCGTGTGTGGCATGAACGTGGCGCTCGCCGAGGGCCTGCTCGAGGGGTTCGGTGCAGTCGGCGCGACGGCTCACCTCGACCGGCGACCGGGTCTGTGCTGCGTGGCCATCGAGCTCGGGTGAGGCGCTCGTGACCGACGCTCGCGACGTCGTCATCATCGGCGGCGGCGCGATGGGCGGCGCCGTCGCGACATTCCTGCTGGACGACCCAGCGTTCGCCGGATCGGTCACGGTGATCGAGCGCGATCCGACCTTCCGCACGGCGTCGTCCGCCCTGTCCGCGGCGGGGATCCGACAGCAGTTCTCCACGCCGGAGAACATCCGGATGTCGCGGTTCTCGTTCGACTGGATCCGCGACACGCTCGGCATCACGATCCACGAGGGTGGCTACCTCTATCTCGCGCCGCCAGGCTCGGTCGAGGCTATCGAGCAGAACCATGCGGTGCAGCGCGCCGAAGGCGCCGACGTCGAGCTGCTCGATGCGACCGAGCTCGTCGCGCGCTTCCCGTGGCTGTCCGCCGACGGCGTGGGGCGCGCCTCGCTCGGCCGCTCGGGCGAGGGCTGGTTCGACGGCTACGCGCTCCTCCAGGCGCTGCGGTCCCGGGCTCGCGCGGCCGGCGCCGCGCTCGTGACCGGGGAGGTGACCGGACTGACGATCACGGACGGGCGGGTCGGGTCGGTCCGCCTCGGCGATGGGACCGCGATCCCGTGCGGCACGGTGGTGAACGCCGCCGGCCCGTGGGCGCGATCCGTCGCGGCCATGGTGGACGTCGACCTGCCGGTCGAGGCGCGGCGACGCTCCGTGTTCGTGTTCGACGCCGCGAAGCCGCCGTCGGGCTGCCCCCTTGTGATCGACACGTCAGGCGCGTGGTTCCGGCCCGAGGGCGGCGCCTTCATCGCGGGCTGCGCCCCGCCGTCCGGGGACGACCCCGCGGACCTGCCACTCGACGTGGACCGTGACCTGTTCGACGGCTGGCTGTGGCCGGCGCTGGCGGCCCGCGTGCCGGCGTTCGATGCGGTCCGGGTCACCAACGCCTGGGCGGGCTACTACGAGATGAACACGTTCGACCACAACGCGATCATCGGCCCGCATCCGGACGTCCGGAACCTTCTATTCGTGAACGGCTTCAGCGGACACGGCATCCAGCAGGCACCGGCCGCCGGTCGCGCCGTCGCCGAGCTGATCGTCCACGGGCGGTTCGTCACGCTCGACCTGTCGATCTTCGGGTTCGACCGGATCGCTGCCGGACGCCCGGTCGTGGAGCGCAACGTCATCGGCTGAGCGGGGTGTCCGCGTCCTTGGGGTGTCCGCGCCCTCGCACGACGAAGCGCGACGACCGAGACTCGGGACGTGCGTCCGACCGGCGCCCGACCCGCCGCAGGCGGGTGCACCCCGAGCGGGGCGCCGGCGGACGCCATGTCACATGCCGACCTCGACACGATGCGGTAGGGTGCGCCGATGGACCCAGACACCACCCGACGAGAGCATGCGGCGGCCGAGTGGGCCGCCCTGCGAGCGCGTCTGCGGACCATCACGCCGCAAGCGGTCGGCCGGATCGCCCTGACCCTGGCGGTCGGCATCGGCGCGATCTGGCTGAGCGTCGCCACCTGGCCGTCGGTGCTGCCCTTCGTCGTCGGCGGGATCATCGCCTACGGGCTGCTGCCCATCGTCGATTCGCTCGACCGGGTCATGCCGCGCTCGCTCGCCGCCGTGGCGGCGGTCCTCGCCACGGTCCTCGCCATCTTCGCGGTGTTCGCGCTCGTCCTTCCGCCGCTCGCGCGTGGACTGGTTCGGCTCGCGACCGACCTGCCGTCGTCGGCCGAGATCGATGCCGCGATCGCCGACCTCCAGGCGCAGGTCGGGGCCTTGCCGGAGGGCTCGGCGGCCGTCGTCGTGCCCGTGGTCACGACGCTCGCGGTGGCGGTCAAGGACCTGCTCGGCGGCGCATCCGGTGGACTCGACGACCTCGTCCGGACCGCCGTCGGCGCATTGCTCAACGCGGTCGGCGCGCTGCTCGGCCTCATCGTGCTGCCGGCCTGGATGCTCACGATGATGACCGAGAAGCATCGCGCCCGCGCCGTCATCGACCGGCGGATGGCGCCATGGCTCAAGGGGGACGCATGGGCGATCGCCGCCATCGCGGATCGCGCGGCCGGTGCCTACCTGCGCGGCTACGTCGTCATCGCGATCATGGTCGGCGTCCTCGTGTACCTCGGCGTCAACCTCTCGCCGCGCCTCGGCGGCCCGACCTTCGCGGAGCCCCTGGCGCTCGGCGTGCTGGCGGGCGCGACGCAGGTGGTCCCGATCGTCGGACCCTTCCTCGGCCTCTTGCCGGCCGCCCTGATCCTGCCGCTCGACCCGGCCCGCGCCGGCGCCTACCTGCTGATCTACGTCGTTGCGCGGTTCCTCGGCGGGTCGCTCCTGGGCTCCCGACTGCGCGAGCGCCGACTCGGCGTGCACCCCGCGGTCCTCGTGCCCGGCGTCGTGATGCTCGGCCAGTTCGGCGTGCTGTGGCTGCTGCTGTCGGCGCCGATCGTGGCGATCGCGGTCAACGTGATCCGCTACCTGCACGGTCGCATGTCCGAGCCGCCACGGCCGGCCGGCGTGTTGCCGGGATCGCCCGTGCCGGCTCGCGCGGCGGGCCGCCGACCAGCGCGGGTCCCCTCCGTCTACCGACCTGGGGTGCGGCCGCCTTCCGTGCGGCGAACGACGCCGTCGACGGCAGCGGCCCCCACACCATGACGATGCAGGTGAACGCTCATGGCGGATGATCCAGGGACGCAGGCAGCCCAGCCGGACGGTTCGACCGCGCCCCCGCCGCCGCCGGTGACAGTCGCACCACAGCTGACCCAGGCGCGCGTCCCGATCGACGAGACCGCGGAGGCGCTGGCGACCCCCGACAGCGGCGGGCACTTTCCGATCGTCGTCCTGCCCGAACACGCCCTGCGGATCCGGAACGAGTTCGTGGCAGTCGGGATCATCGCCGTGGTCGTCGGCTTCTTCCTCGACCTCGACCTCGCCCTCCGCAGCGGGCTGATCGCACTCGGCGCGATCCTGGTCGTCCTCGGTGTCTTCCGGTCGTTCAGGGTGCCGGTGCCCGAAGGCTCGCAGGCCATCCTCCTCCGCGGCGGGCGGTTCTATCGCACGCTCGGCCCGGGCATCCACTGGGTGCCGCCGTGGATCATCGCCAGCCACTTCGTCACCAGCCGTGAGACCCCGTTCGATGCTCCAGGGATGGAGATCCAGACCCGGGACAACGTCCGGACGAACGTCGACATCCTGATGACGTTCAAGATCGCGAACCCGGAGCAATTCGTCTTCACGATCGCCGCGCCGGACTTCGACCAGGTGTGTCAGGCGACCTGCCAGGAAGCCCTGCGGCTGTTGGTCAGGGAGAAGGATTCCGACGAGATCCTCGACATGGGCGAGGCCGAGGCCGAGCGTCTGCGGACCGCCATCGGCGAAGCGCTCGCGCGCTACGGGGTCGAGGTGGTCCGCGTCGTCCTGACCCACGTCTTGCCGCCGCTGGAATTCGTGGCGTCGCGCGAGTCCCGCCGACTGGCCACGTTGCTCCGTGCCGAGGAAGAGGCGAACCATGCACTGGCCGTCCTGCGCCAGTCTGATCGCGAGGCACTGGAGCGACAGACGATCACCTCGCGCCAGAAGGCCATCGAGCTCGAGGCGACCAACGAGGTCGCCCGGCTGGAGCACCTTGAGGGCCGGATCCGCGACTACCCGAAGGCCATGCAGTGGGACGTCGAGAGCCGGCGACTCGATGTCGCGGCCGCCCTCGCGGCGAACACGAGGGCGATGGTCCAGGTCGGCCCGGCCGCGGACGTGGCCGCATCCCTGCTCATGCACACCGTCTCCGACGACGGCGCGCAGGAGCCACCGGTCGGCGACAGGCCGGCCGGCCCCGACCGCCGGCCGAAGTCCGGCCAGCCCAAGGGCTGACCGAGCCTAGGTCCCGGGCGGTCGCGTCGGCGGCGGTCCGGGTTCGTCCGTCGTCCCCGTGGTCGGCTCCGCATCCGCGTCGGGGGTAGTCTCGGACTCCGACGGCGTGCCGGGTTCGGTCGTCTCATCGGCGCCGGCCGGTGCGGCGGTGGCCGCTCCTGCGGCTGCCGCTCCCCCGTCGGGCGGCTCACCCCACGTCAGTGGCTCCTCCGCGGGTGCGGGTTCCTCCGACGTCCAGCCGGCGGCCGGCTCGGCACCGGCCTCGGCATCGTCCGGCGCGACCGCCATCGCGGCGGCGCCGGCCGGCTCGGGTGTCGGCGGTCGCCGCGAGCGCAGGTACACCACGACCGCGACGGCGAGCGCGAGCAGCCCGATCACCAACGCGATCCAGCCGAGGGGGCCGAGGCCGCTATCGGGTGCCGGCGGCGGGACGGCCGCGCTGACCGGCACGGTGACGTTCGCGACCGGATTGCCGTTCGTGATCACCGGGACACCCGTTCGGTTCTCCCAGCGCTCCTCGCCGTCGACGATCCCTGCGGCCACGACGTACGTCGAGTCGTGGTCGATCGTGGACGGGTCGAACGGGACCGAGAAGGCCACCGGCACCCCGTCTCCGGCAAGGCGGACGTCGATGCCGACCGTCGCGTCGTTCACGATGTCGAGCAGGACAGCTGCGGACAACGCCTGCGTCGTGAGCTCGATGCCGACGCCGGTGATCGTGCCCGTCACGTTGCCCTTGAGAAGGTCGGCACGGTACGTCAGCACGAGGTCCAATCCGGACGTCGGGTTGTCCTTCGTGATCACCGGCGTCCCCATGCCGGTCGCCCATGTCCGGTCGACATCGACGATCGTGGCCTGGACCGTGTAGGTCACCTCCGGATCCAGCGCCACGTCCGAGTACGAGAGCCTGAAGGCGATCGGAACCTGGCCCGGCTCCGTGATCACCTCGCTGGCCACGATCGATCCGGCGCTCGGCTTGCCGGCCCCTTCCACGAGCACGATCACGGCTTGGGCGGAGTCCGAAAGCCTTGCCGTCTCGTCATAGGACAGGGTTCCTGTGACGGTGCCGGCAGCAGGCGGAGCCGTGGGCGTCGGTGATGCAGCCTCGGTCGGCGAGGGCGTCGGCGAGGGCGTCGGCGTCGGCGACGGTGTCGGACTCGGGGACGGTGACGGGGTCGGACTCGGGGTCGGGGACGCCGTCGGACTCGGACTCGGGCTCGGGCTCGGCGAGGGTGTCGGACTCGGCGACGGAGACGGTGTCGGTGAGGGCGTCGGCGCGGGTGTGGGGGTCGGCGCCGGTGTCGGGGTCGGCGCGGGCGTGTCCGTGGGCGCCGGCGTCGGCGTCGGCGGTGCCGGGCTCTCGGTCGGCTCGACGCTCGGTGCAACGCTCTCCGATGGTGCAGCGCTCTCCGAAGGCGGCGGGCTGTCGGACGGAGGCGCACTCGGCGGCGGAGTCGGCTCTGGCGGATCGACCGGGAGGTCCTCCGGCAGTGGCGCAACGGGCACGCTGAGCGCGGAGGCCGCCACGCCGCCGGTGATCGCGTCGACGGCCTCGGGCGCGCCCCAGACATCGGCGCCGTCGACGATGGCGGCTCGCACCACGTAGTTCGCGGCAGGATCGACGAGGTCCGGCTCGTAGCCGAGGGCGAACGGCACGGTGGCGTCCGTCGCGATGTCGATGTCGGTCTCGATGTCGACGAGGGTGCCCGTCTCCACCTTGATCAGGGCGGCGATCGCGACCGCGTCGTCCGTGAGGGCCTGGCGGGCCGGCGCTACGATCTCACCGGTGATGGATGCCGCCTCCTGCACGTCGGGCTCGACCGATAGCTCGACGTTCGTCGACGGTCCGCCGGTGATCACCGGTACCGGGACCGGCGTCGACCATTCCTTGTCACCGTCGACGATCGAGGCGATGGCAGCATACGAATGCGTGGGATCGATCCGGGCGTCGTCGTAGAGGACCTCGAAGGCCGCCGGGAGGGAGGCCACGCCGTCGATCCGCTGCTCCCCGACGATCGCGCCCGATTCCGGCGTCGCGGTCTGGTCCACGAGGGTCACGACCGCAACAGCGTCGGGCGACAGGGTCACGGGCTCGGCCGATACGATCGTGCCGTTCAGGACGGTCGTCGTCGCCGCCACTCGCGCGGCGCCCCCCAACGTGGCAAGGGCGATCGACGCCACGACCGCGGCCGTGACGACCTTGCGGGTCATCGGACTCCAGGACTCGAGCACGCCACCGAACATCGACTACCTCCTCGGGCTCGGCATGCCGAGCGGGTTCATCACGTTACCGGCACTCGCCGGGAGGCGCAGGTCCTTCGGGATCTCACGCGCCCTGCGCAACAGGATGGCGCTCAGCACGGCGACCCAGACCGGGAAGACGAGGATGAGCGTCGGCGTGAGGGTCGCGCTGAACAGCAGGAACAGGCCCACGACGAAGCCGATGAGCGCGAACCAGCGAGGCAGGATCCTGGCCGATCGGCCGAGGGCCGAGGTGGTGAACACGAACATGGCCGCCATCCGCATCGCGAAGAACAGGATGACGGTGTTCCCGAAGATCGGGAACTGGCGGGCGGTCACCGGGTCGACAGGGCCATTCGCGAACTGGACGCTGCTGGCCAGGACGGATGTCGCCGCTGCACCCACGAAGAACAGGGCCACGAAGACGATGCCGCTGATGAGCTGGAGATTCGACTGGAGGTTGTTGACATGCCTCGTCGAGGCCGCCGCCCACAACCGCAGCGTGACGATGAACCACAGGAACGCGATGCCCGCGAAGGGCAGCAGATAGAGCCCGACAGCGACCGGGAGGACCCGAGCCTGCGAGCTGTAGTAGGCGTAGATCTCCTCGTCGGTCGCCGTGCTGGTGGGCACATCGATCAGGAGCACGAACGAGACCGTGAAGAGGACGCTGAACGCGAGCCCGACGACGGCCGTCAAGGTCGCGGCCTTCCGCAACGACCGGCCCTGCTCCTCGGGTGTCACGACGCCGTCGGCGTCGATATCGGCCTCGGACGCGACCTCGGCCGGCGTGTCGTCGGCGATCGAGTCGTCAGTCATGGCGTCGGTCCTGGTGCGTCGTGCGGCGCGGAGCGGACCTCCGCGACGGCGGCCGCGACGGATGGGTAGATCCTGGCCCCGTCGACATCCTGCGTGCGGAGCACATCGCGGACCTGGCCGACGTCGCGAGCATAGACCAGCGCCACGCCACGGCTCGCCAGGTCCTCGCGCGCCTCGACCAGCATCTTCGCCGCGGTGAGATCGACATCGGGCACCGTCTCGAGATCGAGGATCACGGTGTGGATGCCGTCGGCGGCGGCCGCGCCACGGATCGCGTCGCGGACGCGGTCCGCGTTGGCGAAGAACAGGCTGCTCTCCGGACGCAGGATGGCGATGCCGGTCGCGATGGTGTTGTCCGGATGGCGCTCGATGTCGCTGTACTGATCGGCCGTCCCGGACGCCAGCCCGAGCGTCGCGACGTGCGGTCGAGAGGCGCGGTAGACGAGCAGCACGATCGACACGAGGACCCCGAAGAACAGACCGGGCAGCGTGTCGAACAGGAGGACCCCGAGCGTCGTCGCCACGGCCGCGATGAAGTCCGGTCGAGCCGCGAACCCGTAGATCCGCCCGAGCCTGCTCGTGTAGACGCCGTAGAAGCCGACCAGCGACCTGATGTCGACCAGCTCGATCAAGGCGGCGATGACGATGGCGGCAAGGGTCGCCTCGGGCAGCTGTTCGAAGAGGCCGGTCAGGAACAGCAGGGTCACGACGGTCAGGGCCGCGACGACCAGCCCGGACAGCTGGGTGCGCGCACCGGCGCCGGCGTTCACCGCGGTCTTCGACAGGCTGCCGTTGACGACCATGCCGCCGGAGAACCCCGATGCGACGTTCGCCGCGCCCAGCCCCACCAGCTCGCGGTTCGCGTCGATGTCGTAGTGGTTCCGGGCCGCGTAGATCTTGGCCGCGCCGAGACCCTCGACGAAACCCACCAGCGCGACGCCCACGGCCGCAGGCCCGAGGCGCAGGTAGTCGAGCCCGCCGACGTCCGGCACGCCGAACGCGGGCAGGCCGCCCTGGATCGGGCCGACGATGTCGATGCCCTGCTCGTCGAGGTGTAGGAGCGCGACCGCGCCGATGCCGAAGCCCACGGCCACGAGCGACCCCGGGATGACCGGTGCGAACTCCTTGAGGCCGACGACGATGGCCAGCGACAAGAGTCCGACCACCAAGGTCGGGATGCTGGTCGCCTCGAGGCCGCCGAGGAACCCGACGACCTCCTCGAAGAAGTCGCCCTCGACCTTGTCGATGCCGAACAGCTTCGGCAGCTGTCCCACGATGATCGTCAGCGCGAGACCGATGATGAAGCCCTTCAGCACCGGCTCCGAGATGAAGCTCGCGAGGAAGCCGAGACGGAGCAGGCCGGCGATGACGGCGATGGCGCCGACGACGAGGGCGAGCGCGACCGTGAAGGCGATGAACCCCTCGGTTCCTGCCGTCGCGTGATCGGCGACGACGGCAGCCGACAGCGCCGCGGTCGCCGCCATGGGCCCCGCGACGAGGTGCCGCGAGCTGCCGAACGCCGCGTACAGCAGCAGAGCGCCCGGTGCGGCATACAGGCCGATCACCGGCGGTACCCCGGCGATCGTCGCGTAGGCCAGCGCCTCCGGTACGAGGACCGCCCAGACGGTGAGGCCGGCGATGAGGTCGCCCCGCAGCCAGTCTGGCCGGTAGCCTGCCAGCGACGGGAAGAACATCGTCATCGGCGCTTCTGCTCGAACATCGCGGGCAGCTTGTCGCCCGGCTGGTAGCGAAGGATCGGCGCCAGGTCGGCGCCCCTGACGGCGCCCGTCGCGTAGTAGAAGATGCCGAACTCGTCGATGGCGGACCCGTCGGCGAAGACGCACAGGTTCATGACCCCGGGGCACAGGCGACGACGAGGAATCCCAGGATCGCGACGACGATCCGGCTCACCCATCGCCTCCGCGCGCTTCGAATGCCGCGAGCGCCTCGCCGACGGTCCGGAACCAGCGAGGCGACCCGGTTTCCGGCTCCACCCCGGCCCGGTCGAACATCGCTCGCACGTTCGGCCGGATCTCGGCCAGCCACAATTCCGCGCCCGCCTCGCGAACCTGATCCGCCAGCCGGACGACGATATCGAGGCTCTCGACATCCAGGTCCGATGATGCCTCGAGCTCGACGAGGACGATGTCGGGAGGCTCGCCCGCCTCGCGGATGGCGGCTCGCACCTCGTCGCGCAGCAAGGCCGCGTTCAGGAACAGGAGGGGTGCGTCCAGCCGCAACACGATCAGGCCCGGGACCGCCTCGGCATCCGGCCAGGCCGTCATCGACGCCCACGCCCCACCGGGCCGCCGGCCGATCGGGGTCGCGGTAGGGCGGGCCAGGCGGACGAGCAGGAGCAGCAAGGACAGGACGACCGCGACGATCAGGCCCGGCAGGATGCCCAGCAGCAGCGTCGCGACCAGCGCGACGAGGGCCATCACGAAGCCCTCCGGGCGCAAGCGGCGGATGCGAGCCAGCTCATCGATCCGAAGGAAGCCGATCACGGCGCTGATGACGATCGCACCGAGGACCGCCTGGGGGAGGTCATGGAACAACGGCAGCAGCGCGACCATCGTGACGACCGTCAGGCCGGCAACGATCAACGACGCGAGGGGCGTCGTGGCCCCGGCCCGGTCATTCGCGGCGCTCTGGCTCGCGCCGCCGCCGACGATGAATCCCTGGAACAACCCGGCCAGCAGGTTCGCCCCGCCGTTGGCGACGAGCTCCTGGTCGGGGCGGATCTCGTCGCGGTGCTCGTCGGCGAACTGCTGCGCCACCGTCAGGCTCTCGGCGCAGCCGATGATGGCGATCGCGATGGCGCCCGGGACGAGGGCCAGCAGGTCGTGGGCGCCGATGAGCGGCACGGCCGGGACCGGCAACCCGCCGGGGACCGCACCGATCACCTCGACCCCGCGCGCCTCGAGACCGAGCACCGCGACGGCGACGATGCCCGCGACGACGACGATCAGGGCCATCGGCAGGGTCGGCGCATACCGATGTCCGAGGATCAACGCCACCAGCGCGAGGACGCCGAGGACCAGGGTGGGGATATCGATCTCACCCAGTCCCTGCGCGAGTTGCGTCGCCTCCTCCACGAACGAGCCATGCACGCCCGGGATCCCGAGGATCTTCGGCAGCTGCCCGACAAGGATCGTCAGGCCAAGGCCGAACATGAACCCGACCTGGACCGCGGTCGGGATGAAGCGGGCGATGAACCCGATCTTGGCCAGCCCGAGGATGACGAAGACGATCCCGACCAGGATCGCGAGGGCGGCCGACAGCGAGCCGATCCGGGCGGCGTCCCCGGCCGCGATCGTCCCGACGAGTGCGAAGGAGATCGCCGCGGTCGACGACGTCGGGCTGACGAGCAACTGCTTCGACGTCCCGAGGAGCGCGTACCCGAACATGCCCGCCGCTGCCGCGGCGAGGCCCGCCTGTGGCGGAACGCCGGCGATCTCCGCATAGGCGATCGCCTGGGGCACGATCAGCGCCCAGGAGGTGACTGCTGCGATGAGGTCGCCGCGAAACCATGCCGGCCGATAGCCCGGCAGCCATTCGAGGATCGGCAACCACTGTCCGAGGCCGCGGGCGGTGGCCGCCGGCCCGCTCACTCCGACTGGTCGGCGAAGACGGTCGACCAGTCGTCCTTCACGCTGATGACGGTCCACCCTTCGGCACGTGCGCGCTCGAGCGCGGTCTCCGCGCCCTTGACGTAGTCCGCCTCGCGCACGGCGTCGTCGTGGAGGACGAGGAGTCGAAGGCCCGGCCGGGCGGTCGTTCCGGCGAAGGCGAGCATCGGGATGTCGCCGTTCGAGTTGCCGCCGGCGACGAGCGGGCGGCGCCCGATCCGGCTCCAGATGCGGATCGGCTTGGCCGGCCCGTCGTCGAAGATGTCGGGCGCGGCCGCATAGACGACCGAGCCGTCGCCGTCCTCGACCCAGGTGAGCTCGTTCGAGGAGCCGACGATCCGCTCGGGCGGGATGCCGTAGATGTCGGCGGCGAAGCCGCGCATGAAGTCGCGGTTGCCGCCTGACGCGATGTACGTCGTGAACCCGTTCGCCTCGAGGTAGCGCAGCAGCTCGACCATCGGCAGGTAGCCGACCGCCCGGAACGGTCGCTTGAAGGTGGGATGGTCGACGTCACGGACGAACTGCGAAGCGGCGGCGCCGTAGGCCTCGACCTCCATGCCCGCGAACGCCCCGATGACGCCGGCCATCAGGACCTTCACGTCCGAATCGTCACCGGCATAGTGCTTGTCGATGGCCCCGCCGAGGAAGGCGTAATCGCGCTCGACCGCCGCCTTCCACGGTTGGCGGTCGCGAAGCGAGGCATCCGCCTCGGCCATCTCGACCCAGCGTCGAAGGATGAACACGAGCTCGACCGGCATCGGCTTTTCGGTCCAGAGCGTCCCGTCGTTGTCGAAGACCGCGATGCGTTCCTCGGCCGGCACGGCGTCCGGTCCGCTGGAGACACGCTCGACGAAGGCCGTGATGGCGGCCTTCGTCGGTCCCTCGTTCCACGAGGGCAGGTCGGCCGGCATCAGTTCTTCCCGACCGGCGCCGTGACCTGTTCGATCACCCGGTCCAGACTGAACGACCCCGGCTTCATCCGAGGCGGGAACTCCCGGAAGGACATCAGCCACTCGGCGGCGAGGGCTGCGGCCGGCACGACGATGAACAGGTGCTCGGCCTTGAATGCCCCGTAGTAGATGCCCTCGGGACCGCGTTCGAACGGATCCGATCGGATGTTGAACATGTGCGGCGCGCGCAATTCGACGAACGGCTCCTCCCAGACCGCCAGCCCATGGGCCCGCTGCTCCTGGAAGACGACCTTCCAATGCTCGTAGCGCAGGGCGAGGAACTCGCCGTCGTCGCCCCAATACGGGAAGAGCTTCCGTGGCCACTCGTGCGTCGGAGGTGGATCCTTGAGGACCGGCAGCAGGTTGTAGCCGTCAAGGTGGACCTTGTACGTCCTGCCGCCGACCTTGTGGCCCTTCAGGCATGACTCGACGATCCCCGGATCACCGGCTGCCGCAACGAAGGTCGGCAACAGGTCCTCGTGGGCGCAGATCTCGTTGTTGATGGTGCCCGGCTCGATGACGCCCGGCCAGCGGATGACCATCGGGACGCGGAAGCCGCCCTCCCAGTTGGTAGCTTTCTCGCCTCGGAACGGCGTCGCGCCGCCGTCGGGCCAGGTCATGACCTCGGCGCCGTTGTCGGTCGAATAGATGACGATCGTGTCGTCGGCGATGCCCAGCTTGTCGAGCTTGTCGAGGAACTTCCCGACATGGCCGTCGTGCTCGACCATGCCGTCGGGGTAAACGCCGAGACCGGTCACGCCCCTCGATCTCGCCTTGAGGTGGGTGAAGACGTGCATCCGCGTGGCATTCCACCAGACGAAGAACGGCTTGTCGTCCGTGTGCGCGCGGTCGATGAAGTCCATGGCGCCAGCGAGGAACTCCTCGTCGACGGTCTCCATCCGCTTCTTCGTCAACGGACCGGTGTCCTCGATGCGCTGCTTGCCGACCCGGCCGAAGCGCGGATCCTCGGTCTTGTCGTCCTTGTCGGCCGCCCAGGTGTGGAGGACGCCGCGGGGGCCGAACCGGTCGCGGAAATTCGGGAAGCGCTTGGGGTCGGGGTAGTCCGGGTGCTCCGGCTCCTCCTCCGCATTGAGGTGGTAGAGGTTGCCGAAGAACTCGTCGAACCCGTGGACCGTCGGCAGGTGCTCGTTGCGGTCACCGACGTGGTTCTTGCCGAACTGGCCGGTCGCGTAACCACGATCCTTGAGCAGGTCGGCGATCGTCGGGTCCTCCGCGGTGAGCCCTTCCTTCGCCCCGGGCAGGCCCACCTTCGTCAGCCCCGTCCGGATCGGCGACTGGCCGGTGATGAACGCGGCTCGTCCGGCCGTGCAGCTCTGCTGCCCGTACCAGTCGGTGAACATGGCGCCCTCGCGACCGATCCGGTCGATGTTCGGCGTCCGATAGCCCATCGAGCCATGGTTGTAGGCGCTGACGTTCCACCAGCCGATGTCGTCGCCCCACAGGACGAGGATGTTTGGCTTGCCGCTGGGCATCGCGTGCTCCTTTGTGCTTTGGCCCCACTCTGCCCCAGGGCCGACGGCGCGCACATGGCGCGCGCACGCCTCCATCGGGGTGGCGTGCTGGCGGGTGGGCTCGAGGCTGCTACGCCGCCGGCGATCGCACGATGCAACGGAAGCCGAGATGTGCCATCGACGTCTCGATCGATTGCGGCTGGCGGGCCGCCGGCCGGTAGCGCAGGCAGTAGTTCGGTGCGCACAGGTGGGAGCCGCCCTTGAGGACGCGACGCGGGAACTGCTCGCCGGGCTGTCCGACGTTGTATGACTGGTCGGGCGCCATCACCCGCGGATTGGCCGGCACACAACACGCGTGGCCGGCGTCGTCGGGATGGCGCGGTGCATAGAAGTCGGTCGTCCATTCCCAGACGTTGCCCGCCATGTCGTATAGACCGTACCCATTCGCCGGGTATGACTTGACCGGAGACGTGCCCTCGTAGCGGTCCGTTCGCAGGTTCTGCCAGGGGAACTCCCCCTGCCATGTGTTCGCCAGCATCCGACCCTCGAGGTCGTAGTCGTCGCCCCACGTGTAGACCGCGCCATCGAGACCGCCCCGCGCGGCGTACTCCCATTCGGCTTCCGTGGGCAGCTCCTTGCCGGCCCACGCCGCATAGGCGTTGACGTCCTCCCACGCGACGTGCACGACCGGATGGCGGTCGCGCGTGCCGAGGTCGCTGCCGGGACCCTCCGGGTGACGCCATTGCGCCCCGGGCTGCCAATGCCACCAGTTCCGGTAGTCGGTCAGGTCGACCGGTCCCCGGGTCTTGCGGAACACGAGCGAACCGGGCTGTAGGAGGTCCGGGTCGGCGTCCGGATAGTCCGAGCGATCCAATGGTCGCTCGGCCACCGTGACATAGCCGGTCGCCTTGACGAACCGCCGGAACTCGGCGGCCGTCACCTGGTGCACATCGATCCAGAAGCCGTCCACGGTCACCCGATGGACGGGTCGCTCCTCGGGGTAGAACTCCTCCGAGCCCATGCGGAAGGTCCCACCGGCGATCCACACCATGTCGCGATCTGGCGGTGCTCCGGGCGGCGAGGCGACGTCGCGCGTGTCGGTCATCGTCGGAGGAATCTACCCGGCGCGTGCCAACGGTTGCGGACTATTGCCGCGCCATCGCGATCCGGTAGCGCTCGTCGGGGCTGATGAGATGGTCGGCGTCCTCGGCATCCTCATCGATGTCGAGCTGGACCCACTTGACCCGACCCGTGAACCCTGCCTTCCCTTCCTCGAGATCGTCGGTGACCGGGGTCGCGGTGTCGTCGCCGACGTCGGCAGTCTCGTCGGCGGAGAAGGCCATCGGAACCGTGGCATCGACGCGACCCTCGCCGACCTTCGCCCCGTCGACGAAGAGGCTGGCCGTGCCACCCTTGCCGAGACCACCGCCGTCGTACGCGAATTCGACGCGCACCTGGTGGTCGCCTGCCGCGACCGGGTCGGCGCCGTACGTCTTGAACTGCTGGAGCCCGAACAGGTTGTAGCAATACGCCGGCCGTCCATCGATGCAGTACAGGCTCCATCCGCCGAACGCGCCGCCCTGGGCCACGATCGTCCCGGTGGCGCCACCCTCGGGGACGACGATCTCCGCGGTCACCGCATGCGACTTGTTCTTGAGGACGAGCAGCGAGTTCTCGGACAGCCGGCCCATGCCCCCGAACAGGATCTGCGCGTTGCCGGCGATCAGCTGTGGTCGGCCGGCGATATCGGCGTTGAACCGCTCCACGCGCCGATCGTCGAGGGGAAGGACGTTGTACTTCCCGGCCTCGATGAGGAACTGGCGCTGCAGCTTGGCCAGCTGCTCGGGCTGCTCGGCTGCCAGGTCTCGGGACTGGGTCCAGTCATCCGGTCCGTAGAGCTCCCACACGTCGTCGTCGATCGGTTGGCGACCCGTCGTCGAATCCCATGGCACGGAGTGCCGGGTGACAGCGGTCCAGCCCCGGTGATAGATGCCACGGTTCACGAACATCTCGAAGTACTGCGTGGTGTGCCGGTCGGCGGCGTCGGCGGCGTCGAAGGTGTAGGTCATCGACACACCCTCGAACGGGGCCTGCTGGATGCCGTTCACGAAGGTCGGTGCCGGGAGTCCGGCGGCCTCGAGGACGGTGGGCGCCACGTCGATGACGTGATGGAAGTGGTCGCGGATCTCGCCCTTGGCCTTGATGCCGGTGGGCCAGCGCACGATCGTCCCGTTGCGCGTGCCGCCCCAATGCGAGGCGACCTGCTTGGTCCACTGGTAGGGCGTGTCCATCGCGTGTGCCCAGCCGACGGCGTAGTGGTTGTAGGCCTTCGGCGTGCCGAACAGGTCGATCCGCTCGGCCATGAACTCGGTGGTCTCGAGATGGTTCGCCCCGTTCAGCACGAGCAGCTCGTTGAAGGTGCCGCTCGGCGTCCCCTCCGCCGAAGCCCCGTTGTCGCCGATGATCGCGTACACGAGGGTGTCGTCGAGGATCTCCATCTCCTGGAGCGCATCGATCAGCCGCCCGACCTGGTGGTCGGTGTGCTCCATGAAGCCGGCATAGACCTCCATCTGACGGGCGAGGACCGGCTTGAGCTCGTCGGGGATCTCCTCCCACGCCGGGATCTCCGCGGGTCTGGCGGTCAGCTCGGCATCCTCGGGGATCACGCCGAGCTCCTTCTGCCTGGCGAACGTGCGATCACGCTGGGCATCCCATCCATCGTCGAACCGGCCCTTGTACCTGTCCGACCACTCGGTCGGGACGTGATGCGGGGCATGGGTCGCGCCGGGCGCGTAATACACGAAGAAGGGCTTGTCGCCCATCAGCGCCTTCTGCTGGCGGATCCACTCGATCGCCCGATCGGTCATGTCCGTGGTGAAGTGGTACTCCTCGCCGGGCACGATCTCCGGCTCGACGGGGACGGTGTCCCTGTAGATCGCCGGTGCGTACTGGTTGGTCTCACCGCCGATGAAACCGTAGAAATGCTCGAACCCGTTGCCTGGCGACGGCCAACGGTCGAAGGGTCCCATCGGGCTCGTCTCCCAGACGGGGACCTCGTGGCACTTCCCGAACTGCGCCGTCGAGTAGCCGTTGAGCTTCAGCGTCTCGGCCAGCGGTGCCTTGCTCTTGGGCCGCAGGGAGCTGTAGCCGGGCGCGGACGTGGCGATCTCGGTGATGCCGCCCATGCCGACGCTGTGGTGATTTCGGCCGCTGAGCAGGGCGGCGCGCGTCGGCGAGCAGAGCGCCGTCGTATGGAAGCGCGTGTACTTCAGGCCCTCGGCCGCGAGCCGCTCGAACGCCGGCGTCTCGCACGGGCCGCCGAACGCGCTCGACGCACCGAACCCGACGTCGTCGATCAGGATGATCAGGACGTTGGGCGCGCCGTCCGGCGGTCGCACGGGGGTGATCGGTGGGAACGTCGTGTCCGGGTCCTTCGCGTCATACGTCGTGACGCCGACCCATTGCGGATCCGGGATCGGCAGGTGCGAACGATCGAGCGTGTCGCCGGTAGCCATGTGGTGGGAACCCCTCCTGATCTGCACGGCGCCCGACGTCGGAGGCGCCGGTCAGCGCCTAGGCCTGGAGGCCGAAGGATCGCTTGGTGCTCGGCAGCAGCGTGTAGCCAAAGATCGCCAAATTGAGCAGGAAGCTCGCGGTGAGGTCGGTGTACGTCGTGTTCGCCGCGATCATCGTGAAGAACACGAAGATCAGGTTGAACCCGCTGACGATCAGCAGGAAGATCCAGGCCGACGGGTCCTGCATGAGCAGCGCGCGGCCGACCCACCACCAGACCCAGACCATCAGCCCCCACAGGAGCGCGTACCACAGGTTGAAGTCGCGGATGGCGATCGGTCCCACGAAGTAGCGCAGGATCCCCAGCGCCTGGAGCAGGTGCACGACCGCCAGCACCAGTGCCACGAACGCGAGGGCGGCGAGGATCGTGATGCCCATCGGGCGGGTCTGTGCCGGGTTCATGCTCCCTCCTGCGTCGTCTGGGCGACCAAGCCTACTGGAACGCGAGCGCCAGATCGCCGCCAACCTCCGGACGACATCCGTACTGTCAGCCCAGATCGCTCAGTGACCAATGGCGCGGGCACGCCTCGGACGGGTGCGCTCCCCAGCGGGTCATGAGCTGAGCACCGGAGCGCCGGTCAGGTTTGGCGGCATCGGCTCTTCCCATCGCAGGCGTCGCGCGAGGACGCGGAACGGGAACCCCACCGCGAAGGCGAGCAGTGTGGCGGGCCAGATCGTCAGGCCGAAACCCGCGTCGGCGACGATGTAGACCACGCTCGTCAGCACGGCCGTCCCGACGAACCATTCGCCGCGGACGAAGTGCTGCGGCGTGACGCCGGACGTGATGTCGATGAGGAACCGGCCGGCCGTCGGCCCGACGACACCGATGAGGATGCAGGCGAGGTATGGCAACCCTGCCTCAAGGGCCTTGTTGGCGCCCACCGCCGCGTACCACGGGAGCGAGAACGCTGACATGAAGTCGAACAGCCGTGCGCTGCGGGCGGCGTCGAGCTGGCCTGAGATCCGCAGCGCCAGGAAGCCGGCGACCGCGCACAGGATGAGGTACCAGGCGTTCGTGAGCGCCGACGGGATGTCGTTGAGCAGCACATCGCGGGTCACGCCACCGCCGATCCCACCGAAGATCGCGATGAGCAGGATCCCGACGACGGTGTAGCCGCGGTAGTGCGATGGCTGGCGCGCCAGGAGCGCGCCATTGAACGCGTTCGTCGTGGCCGCGATCAGGTCGATGATCGTGAAGTCGCCGAGACCGAAGTCGGCGAACGAGCTCAGATCCAAGGTCACACCTTCCGAGCAGGTGCGCACCTCGACGCCGTCGTGCTTCGCCGACGCTCGCCAGCCGCGGCTGTTCTCCGGGTTGGGCCGTCCATCCGGACCCGGCCACGGCCGAAGGCGTCGATCCGTCCCCACCGGCCGGGGATGTCGAGGAGCTCGAGATGACCGATCGATGCGGGCAGCGACGGGTCGACGACCAGGTGGTCGCCCAACGGCTCCAGGCCCAGCATCGTCCGCAACAGCAGGAGCGGTGCGCCGGTCGACCACGCCTGCGGGCTGCAGGCGGTCGGGTATTGGACCGGGTACTTCGTCAGCGAGCGTTCGTAGCCACCGAACGCCTCAGGCAGGCGACCTTCGAAGACCTCGGCCGCATCGAGGATGTCCGACGCGATCCGGGCCGCCTCCTCCTTGTAGCCGTAGCGTCGGAGACCCCACGCGATGATGGAGTTGTCGAACGGCCACACCGTTCCGAGGTGGTAGCCGATCGGGTTGTACCGGCCTTCGCCCTCGGCGAGCGTCCGGACTCCCCAGCCCGAGTACAGCCGCGGGCCCATCAGGTGGTCGACGATCTCCGGCGCTCTCCTAGGCTCGACGATCCCGCTCCACAGCAGATGCCCGATGTTCGATGCGAGCGCGTCGACCTGGCTGCCATCGGCGTCGAGGGCCAGCGCGTAATAGCCGCGTTCCGGTAGCCAGAAATCGCGGTCGAAGCGCCGCTTCAGGTCGGCTGCCTGCTCTTCGAGCGTGTCCGCGAAGGCGGCGTCCTTCCACACGAGCCTGGCCAGCCGCGCGCCGCGCGTCTTGGCGTCATAGGCGTAGCCCTGCAGCTCGCAGGTCGCCCGCGGGAAGTCCGGCAGCCGGCCGTCGCTGTACGAGATCGAGTTCCAGGAGTCCTTCCATGCCTGGTTCTCCAGCCCGGATTGCTCGTTTCGGCGCTTGTAGGAGATGTAGCCGTTGCCCATGAGGTCGGCGTGGTCGTCGATCCAGGCGAGTGCGGCCCGCGCCTCGTACTCGAGGTCGCGAACGAGCTTGCGATCCCCGGTCCAGCGCTCGTACTCGTCCAGCAGGATCACGTAGAGCGGTGTCGCGTCGACCGAGCCGTAGTACGGCGAGTGGGGCCGTTCCTCGAAGGCGGCCATCTCCCCGTAGCGCATCTCATGGAGGATCCGGCCGGGGTCCTCGTCCCGGAAGTCGTCATGACGGCTGCCCTGCCAGTCGCCCAGGACACGAAGTGTGGTGGCCGCCAGCTCGGGTGCGAAGGGCAGCGCCTGCAGGCTGGTGAAGATGCTGTCGCGGCCGAACATCGTCATGAACCAGGGCAGGCCAGCCGCGGGCAAGCTCCGGCCGCCGGCCACGGGTGGAGAGAACCGCAGGGCGGCAAGGTCCACGAGGCTGCGTCGATAGGTCGATCTGAGTGGGTCCCAGTCGCACTCGAGCCTGGGGGCGTCCGCGATCCAGCGGTCGAGGCTGCGCTCCATGTTCGGGCGCGCCTGCTTGCGACCCCGCTCGTACTTCGGCCGGATGTAGGTCGCGTCCTCATCGGCCTGCGACGTGACGATGTCCAGGTCCGTGGTCCAACTGGCGTGCGGTTCGATGCGGATCTTGAACGTCAGGCCGCCTTTGTCGACCTTCGCTGGGGCACTGGCCGTGATCCGCGTCTGCCGGACGAACGTCTCGCGCTGGTATCGGAGGTGCAGCTGACCGTCCTCGACGCGCGTCTCATACGTGCCGAGCTTCTTGAGGGCGTCCTTCACCTCGAACAGGTCGGCGAAGTCCGACCCGGCGTCGAGACGAACGACAAGGTCGACGGCGTCGTTCTCGTGATTGAGGATCGTCAGCTCCTCGTGGAACCCGTTGCCCACGGCGCGCTGACGGATGACCGAGAGCTTCGCGTCGATGTAGACGGTGCCCGTCCCGGGCACGAGGAAGAACCGCGATTCGAAGTAGTGGAGGTCGTCGATCGACAGCGAGTTCAGGGTCTGGCCGTTGATGGTCAGCACCCAATGGGACAGGTATCGCATGTCGAAGGAAAAGAGGCCGGTCGGCTCGGTCGGCGATGCCTGGATGTCGCCACGTTCGTCGCACACGACGAACGTGTTGCCGTCCAGGATCCTGACGAGTTGGCCGGCCACCGCCTACCCTCGGCGCCGGCCGACGACGCGGCTCGAATCCGTGGCTCTCCGCCCGGTCGGCGAGGGAAACAGGCGCTGGACCCGGACAAGAAGACGACGATCGCCGCTGATCGACAGCTCACCGCGGAGCATCGCGGTCAGCGCGTTTGCGCGGCCGCTCGCAAGGTCATCCATGACCTCCGCCTTCGCTCGAACGACACAATCGGCCGCACCAGCGCCGCGCGTCAGGGCGAGCGCGCCGCGATCGATCTCGACGCGCCAGTGGTCTGTCCGGCCGTCGCCATCCACATCGAACCGAACGCTCCCGCTCGTCCGCCGGAGCGCGGGCTCATCGCCGCGCCGCTCGAGCGCTCGCAGGAACTCCCTCATGCCCGCCGCCTTCGACTGCGAGGCGGTCGCGCGTCCACTCATGGTCCGGTCGCTCTGGGTCGCCGGCGAACGTCATGGGAACGCCGTCCGTGGACCCATGCTGCCCGCACCGGGGTCGGTCGGGAATGGCGCTGACAGGCCTCAGCCGGTGCGTCGGCCGGTCTATTTCGACGAAGCGCGCACCCTCACGCCGGTCGGCTGGCGACGTACATCGCGAACAACCGGGCGAAGTGCCCGAGACCGGCGACGAGCAGGGCCAGGAAGATCGGTCCACCGATGGCCGCGAGCGACGCACCCAGCGCCTGGAGGACGTTGAACTCCTCGGTCGAGGTCAGGCTGATCCACCAGAAGATGCCCGCGATGACCGCATAGATCACGGTGAACCAGCCGACCCAGATGAAGACGGTCGCCACGGTGGCGAGTCGGCGGGCTTCGGTGCGCAGGTCCATAGCAATCTCCTCGGTCGCGGTCGGTGGGGTGGGATCTCATCGTGCGCTGGTCGGCGCCGCGACGGGATGGCGCCGACAGGTCGGCCGCCGGTGCGCGCGCCAGCGTCTTTGTGGCGATCCTCAGCCCGGCCGGCCGTGATCGGCCCAGATGTCGCGCAGCGTGGTGGGGCGCAAGCGATCCTTGCCGATCAACGCGACGGCCGAGCACGTCCCGGCATCGGACACCCGCACCAGCTCCTCGGCGGAGGTGATCAGGACGACCACGGTGGCGGGGTGCGCCGCCACGATGCGCCGACTTGCCTCACAGCCGTCCATGTCGGGCAGCCGCAGGTCCATCAGGACGAGGTCGGGGCACAGCCGGTCAGCGGCGTCGAGCGCCTCCTGCGCGGTCGTGGCCTGACCGACTTCGTCGAAACCGTCGGTCGCCGTGACAAGGGCATGCGCTGCACTGCGGAACGACGCGTGATCGTCGACCGTGAGCACTGTCACCACGACTCCAACCTCCGGCGCGCTGGGGCACGGCTGGAGGCTGGGCCCCGCCGTCGGTCATCGCAACGGCGCAGGCTGGCGTGTCGTGCGGCTGCCCACCGCCACGGCGTGGGTGGTCCGCACCGGGCCGGCGTCGATCAGACGGGCATCACGCGGTCCGCGAGTCCGCCTCGGACAGGTACATCAGGACTGCCGTGACCCGACGGCTGACGACCTCGTCGTCCTCGAGGTTGAGCTTCTGGAAGATCGCCCCGACGTGCTTCTCGACGGCCCGCTTCGTCAGGACCAGCGACTCGGCGATCGCGGCGTTGCTCTTGCCGACCGCCATCTCGGCGATGACCTCGCGCTCACGTGCGGTCAGCTCGGCCAGCGGCGAGGGGACCGGGTGGCGATCGACGGCGATGAGCTCGTCGATCAGCGTCGGGTCGATCGTCGTCCCGCCCTGGCTGACGACGTGGATCGCGGCGAGCAGCTCGTGGCGATCGTGCACGCGCTCCTTGAGCATGTAGCCCCGGCCTTCGGCCCCGTCCTCGAGGAGTGCCAGGGCATACGCCGGGCCGGCGTACTGGCTCAGGACGATGACGCCGACGTCGGGGTGGGTCTGGCGCAGCCGACGCGCGATGAGGATGCCCTCATCGTCGCCGGACGGTGGCATCCGGATGTCGGTGATGACGACATCGGGTCGCTCCGTTCCCACGGCGGCCAGCAACGCATCGCCGTCGGCGGCGACCGCCACGACCTCGACGTTCTCGGCCGGCGCCAGGACCTCGCCGAGCGCCTCGCGGATCAGGTAGGAGTCGTCGGCGATGGCCACGCGGATCGGACGCCCGCGCGCAGCCGCCTCACGGGCGAAGCCCTGGCTCTCCTTCGCCCGACGGATGACGCTCCGGATGCTGGTGGCCCGCTGGTCCCGGGCAACGGCCATGTGGCTCCTCCACCGTTACCGCGCTCATCCCCACCATACGCGATTGTGGAAGACCGACAAATGGGCGGAGCGCCGACGAGCCGCCCGTGCATGCCGGGCGGCTCATGGGATGCGACGACTCGGGATCAGCCCCCGAGCAGCTTGGCCTTCGCGGCCTCGAACTCCTGGTCGTTCAGGACGCCGGCTGCCTTCAGGTCGCCGAGCTGCTTCAACTGTGTCGTCAGGTCGGTCCCACCGGCTGCGGGAGCCGCCGCCGGAGCGGCTGCGGGAGCCATCGCGGCTTGCGCCTGCTGGGCTTGCATCGCCGCCATCTGCTGCTGCATCTCGGCCATCTGCTGCTGGCTATCGAACGCCGCCTGATCGGCGGCGGACGCCGTCGCCTGCGCCTGTTGCTTCTTCTGCTGGTGACCGACGACCGCGCCGCTCACCGCGGTCGCCGTACCGGCGATGACGGCGGTCCGCGCCATCGTCCCTACAAGTCCCGGGCCGCGCCGGCCGATGCCTCGTCGCATCCGTTCCTACCTCCTGTCGGTTCGATCCCTCGGGTCGATGCGCCCGGTCAGCCTGCGGCGACCGGCTCGTCCGCCTCCTGGGCGGCGAGCAGCTCCTCGATGACCCTGCGCGGGATCCGTTCGTTGAGGACGACCTCGCCCTTCTCGGCGGCCACCGCGTCGGCGAACTTCGACGCCCACGTGTTCTCGAACAGCATGACGGCGGCCGATGTCCCGGGCTCGAGGCCTGCGGTCATCTGCTTGACGTCGTCATGGTTGATCAAGCCGGTGATCTCCGCCACGACGGGATCGAAGAACCCGTACGCGTCCTCGAGCTCGTTGATCTCGAAGATCCGGGTCTCCTCCTCCGAGACCTTGTGGGCGAAGATGATGTCGACGACCCGGATCAGGCCCTTGTCCACCAGCTCCTGGAGCGCGCGGGCCGGTCCGCCAGTCATCTTGTGCTCGGGGAACTTGAGCACGAGCAGCTCGACAGGTCCCATCGCTGTTGACCTCCTTGTAACGGGGCACCACCTTACGAGGCGCCCGTTCGCGCCGCAAGGTGCGCGTCGAGATCAGACCCCTCCAGCGAAGGGTGACGTCGCTGCGGCCCGACCGCAATGGGGCCGGCGCATGAGTGGTGCGCGTGCGCTCACTCGACGTCGTCGGACACCTCCACCCGCGGCTCCACGAGCCACGTCTCGGCGGCGTCGAGTGCTCTACGCGTCGACTCGCCGATGATCGGCGTCACCGCTTCGAGCCACACATCGCCACCGAGGTCGAGCTTGCCGCTCCGGGCGATCTGGGCTCGGACGTGCTCGTCCACGCCGCTCAGGTACAGACGTCCGCCCGCGTCGGCCAACCGCCCGGCATAGCGATCGATGACCCGGATGAACGTCGCTCCGACCTTGGTCCGGCCCCGGATGCGCAGGATCACGACCGGCCGCTCTGTCCCCTCGGGTGCCGGCAACAACCGAGCCAGCGTCTGGGCGCCCGCGTAGAACATGCTCCCGTGGATGTCGAGCACGGTCGCCCGACCCGAGAGGAGGCGTTCCGGAGGTGGCCGTTCCTCGATGCGGCCGTCGGGCAGCTCCACCCATTCCGTGACGGCGATGTCCATCGACGCCTGGTTGAGGTACAGCAGCGTCGAGAGCGCGACGCCGATGCCCACCGCCGCCTGGATCGGCAGGAACAGCGTCGCGGCGAACGTCGTCACGATGGCGATCCGGGACATCAGGCCCGTCCGCCAGATCGCCGTCGCCTCGCCCAGGTCGATGGTCCGGAGCCCGGCCACGATCAGCAGGCCGGCGAGGGCGGGCATCGGCACGAGCTCCACGACCGGCGCGAGGAACGCCAGAACCAGGAGCATGAACGCCCCGGCCATCACGGCCGCCCACCGGCTGCGAGCCCCGGCGCTGACGCTCAGCGCCGTCGATCCGACCGATGCGCCGACGGGGACGCCCCGGAACGTCCCGGACACGATGTTCGCGGCGCCCTGTGCGATGAAGTCGCGCGACGGCCTGGTCGGTCGACCGCCACCGGGTGGGAAGCTCTCGGCCACGCCGGCACCCTGGACGAGGATGATGGCGGCGACGGCGACGGCCCCGGTGACCAGCTCGACCGACAGCAGGTCCAGTGCGGGGATCGTCGGCAACGGCAGCCCCGACGGGATGTCGCCGACGTCTTGCACGGTCCGGACGCTGTCGAGGCCGAGGACAAGGACCACGACGGCCGGGATCGCGATGGCGATCAGCGGCGCGACGCGCCGGAGCGGCCCGCGGATCGGGGCGGTCGCCAGGGCGATCGCGGCGATCCCGACGAGCAGGGACACCGGATCGATGCGGCTCGGGTGGGTCACGACATCGATGGCCTTGGCGAGGTTGCCGGATCCCTGCGGATCCGTGCCGGTGATCGAGCCGAACTGTCCGAGCACCATCAGCGTCGCCACACCGGTCAGGAAGCCGACCATGACGGAGTGCGAGACGAACCGCGTAAAGCGTCCGAGTTTGAGCAGACCGGCGGCGACCTGGATCACGCCGGCCACGATCACCAGCAGAAAGAGCGCCTCGGAACGGCGGTCCACCGGGACCCCGCCGACCGCGGCGCCACCCGACAGCGCCGCCGCGCTCGTGGTGGTCACGATGATCAGCGGGGACGCGACGAGCAGCCCACCGACGAGGGGACCCACGGCGCTCGCGTACAGGCCATGGATCGGGTTGACGCCGGCGAGCACGGCCGACGCCATGCCGTCCGGGACGCTGCCGATCGCCCCGACGAGGCCCGCGATGGCGTCCTCCCGGAACGTCGCTCGCCGTGGTCCGACCCGCTGGGCGACGCTGACGACCCGCCGCAGCGTGCCGGTGCCGACATCCGGGCCGGTCTCGTCCGCTGCAACGGCCTCGTCGCCGGGATCGGACGGCCCGGGACCGGTCATCGGGCTCGATGCTAATCGGTGGCCCCGGCAGCGCCCAGCGGGTGGACACGCGCGAGCCCGAGTGCCGCCCGCACCCGGGAGCGCGGTCATTTGTGGTTCGCCCACAACTCGCCATTGGCGCGCGCGGGCCGGCGTCGTACCATGGACTGCGGAAGTAGGCCAAATCCGAGCGCGCTGAGGAGACGCGTGCCCATGTCGGGACGCACAACGACTGAACCGGTCGCTGCGGCTGTCCCGCTCCTCAGCGGGACGAAGCTCCATGCGCCTCGTCTGCGTCGAGACACGATCCGGCGACCGCGACTGACCCGGATGCTGGTGTCCGCGCGTCCCGGCCTCCTGCTGCTCGTCGCTCCGCCCGGGTTCGGCAAGACGTCAGTGTTGTCGGATTGGATCGATCGCGACGACCGTCGGTTCGCATGGGTGTCGGTCAACGCCCAGGACAACGACCCGGCCGTGCTGTGGAGCTACATCGGGGCGGCCATCGCCGGGAAGGACCCCGGGACGACACCGCGTGACGAGCTCGTCGCCCTCGCCCGCGAGCGCGACCCCGTCGACGCAGCCCTGACCGCGGTCGCCGAGTCCGGGACCGACACCGTCCTCGTCCTGGACGACTACCACCTGATCCAGAACCAGGCGTGCCACGCGACGATCTACAGGTTGATCGAGGGTGCTCCCCCCAACCTCGAGATCGTCATGTCGTCACGAGCCGACCCGCCGCTCCGGGTCGCCCGCGAGCGCGCCCGCGGTCAGCTCGTCGAAGTCGGTCCGACCGAGCTGCGGTTCACCCCGGACGAGTGCGACGCGTTCCTGAACGGTTCGCTGGGTCTCGGCCTCGACCGGCAGGATGTCGAGATCCTCCACGAACGGACCGAGGGCTGGCCGGCCGGCATCTACCTGGCCTACCTCTCGCTCCGCGGCGCCGATGACCGCAAGGCCTTCGTGGCGACGTTCGGCGCGTCGAACCGACACGTCGGCGACTACCTCAGCGAGCAGGTGTTGCCGGCCCTCGAGCCGTCCGAGCTCGAATTCATGTTGGCCACGTGCGTCGTCGACGAGATGTGCGGATCGCTCGGCGACGCGCTGACGGGCGCACGCGGATCGGCCGACCGACTGCTGGAGCTCGAGCGGGCGAACGTGTTCCTGACACCGCTCGACGACCGGCGCGAGTGGTACCGATACCACCCGCTGCTGGTCGACATGCTTCGCCTCCAGCTGCGGCGCGACGACCCGGATGCCGAGGCGGCCCAGCATCTCCGCGCATCGATCTGGTACGAGGACGCCGGCGACGCCGACCGGGCGATCCGTCATGCCATCGACGGCGGCTACCTCGAGCGCGCCGCCCGGCTGATCAGCGCCTCGTACCTGCAGGCCCTCGAGCTCGGCCGCTTCGCGACGATCTCGGCGTGGCTCGACCGGATCGGCGAGGATCGCATCCGGACCGACCCCCGGCTCGGGATCGTGCGGGCGTGGGTCATGCACTTCCTCGGCTTCCATGCCGAGGCGGCGGCCGCGCTCGCGACGGCGCAGGAGTCGAAGTTCGAGGGGGTGCTGCCCGATGGCGCAAGCTCGATCGAGGCGAGCGCCGCCCTGATGGGGGCCGCGTTCCCGGGCGGTGACGCCGGCCGGATGTTGCGCAACGCCCGCACGTCGTTCGAGCTCGAATCCCAACCCGGCTCCCCGTGGCGCACGTCGGTCCATGTGCTGCTCGGGTTCGCGCTCGTCCGAACGGGCGAGTTCATCGAGGCCGAGCGGTATCTCGAGCTCGGCGGCGAGCTCGCCGCCCGCGCCGGGATGTGGATGGACGCGGTCGGTGCGGGCACGCTACGCGCCCTCGTCGCGATCGAGACGGGAGATCCGGGTGCGGCGGAACGGTTCGCGCGCGAGGCGGTCGCGCTGTCCGATGCGCATGGGGTCACGCCGACCGCGACCGGGGCCTTCGCGCGCGCGGTCCTGGGCGAGGTGCTCGTCCGCAACGGCGACCCCGACGAGGGCGATGTGATCCTCGCGGAGGCCATCCCCGCGTTGCGGACCCTGCGCGAGCCGCTGCCGCTCGCCGAGGCGCTCCTCGCCAGGGCACAGTCGAGCCAGGCGCTCGGCCGGCGCGCCGAGGCGCTGGCGGCGTTGGACGAGGCGGACCGGCTCATCGGCGATATGACCGACCCCGGCTATCTCGCCACGATGCGGCGGGCGGTCGCCCGCGAGCTGCACGGCCATCCGCCGACGCCCGGCGAGCCGCTCTCGACCCGCGAGGTCGAGGTGCTGCGCCAGCTCGCCGACGGCCTGTCGAAGCGAGAGGTCGCGACGGAGCTCTTCGTCTCGTACAACACCGTCCACTCGCATGTCCGTGCGATCTATCGGAAGCTCGGCGTGGCGTCACGCGACGCGGCGATCGATCGGGCTCGCGACGAGGGCCTCCTTTCGTGAGGGAATCACCCGGGTGAAACACGCGTGGAGGGGATGACGTGGCGGTCCTGCCGCCGCACACTCCTTGTCCACGCACCTCCTGGTTCGTTCGGGGGCTAGAGGGACGTCGCCTACGCGACCCCGCCACCCGAGCGCGAAGGCTTGGGGATGGGGGGCGAGATGCTCGCAGAGGGCCGGCAGGCCAAGGCTCGACGGATCCCGTGGATCGGCAGGGCATCGCCATGGCGCGACCTGCCCGCGGCACGCTGGATCCTCGCCAGCGCCCTCGCTGTCGTCGTCATCGCGATCTTCTTCGTGTCGCCGGAGTGGGTGGTGGTCGGTCGCCCGTCGATCCTGGCCCTCGTCCTGGCCATCGCCGTCGGCCTGCTCGCGTTCCTTCAGCTCGAAGGCCGCGTCCTGCAGCGCGACCTGCGGTCCGCACGAGTGCGCTCGGTCGACGCCCGGGATCTCGAGCGCCAGCGCATCCAGCGGGACCTGCACGACAGCGCGCAACAGCGGCTGGTCAGCGTGCGCATCCACCTCGGCCTGCTCGCGGAGCGAGCCGACGGTCCGGCCGAACGTGCGGCGATCGACCAGCTCGGGAGCGATCTCGACGTGGCGCTGCGCGAGATCGGGGCGGTCACGCGGGACGGCACCCCGGAAGTCCTCCGGCTCCAGGGGCTCGGCCCGAGCCTCCGGTCGGCCGCCCTCCATGCGGCCGTGCCGGTCACCGTCGATGCGGGAGGCTTCGGCCGGTATCCCGAGCATGTCGAACGCAACGTCTACTTCTGCTGCCTCGAGGCCCTTCAGAACGTCGTCAAGCACGCGGGCCGCAACGCCGTCGCCGGGATCCGACTGTCGGCCACGTCGACCAAGGTGGTCTTCGAGGTCGAGGACTCCGGTGTCGGGTTCGACACCATCCGTGTCAAGCGCGGAGAAGGGCTGGTGAACCTCGCCGATCGCGTGTCGGCGATGGGCGGCCGGTTGACCGTGGACTCGCGGCCCGGGATGGGCACGCGGATCCGCGGCGAGATCCCGGTCGGTTGATGCGAACATCCCGCTTCCTCCGGCACGCCCCGACACCATGCCGCCTGGGGGCAGGCATGGGCGTCGGGGCGAGCCGGCTTCCCCGATCGGTCTGAGCCTCGGGCGTCGGCACGGTTGCCGACCCCGCGTATCATCGGCACCGGTCGCGAGGGAGGCCTCCCCCAGGGCCCGCGGCTGAGGTGAGGTGAACCGCATGTCATTCATGGATTACCCGTCCGACGAGGCGATCTCCAGTCGCTGGAAGTGGTTCGTCGGGATCGGCGTCGTGATCGCGATCCTCGGTCTCATCGCGCTGATGAACGTGGCCGACGCGACGCTCGTGACCACCGTCCTGGTCGGCTTCATGCTCGTGTTCGGCGGGATCGCCCAGATCATCGCCGCATTCGCGACGGAGACCGGGATGGGCTGGCGGGTCCTGATGGGCGTCCTCGGTGTGCTGTACATCCTGGTCGGGCTCGACATCATCGCCGACCCGCTGCGGGGCGCCATCGCCCTGACGCTGGTCATCGCGATCGTGCTGATCGCCGACGGCATCATCAGGCTGTATCACGCGATCACCGGTCCGTCAGGGCACAAGCTGCTCAACGGGACGATCGGGGTCGTCGACCTCCTGCTCGGTTTCTGGCTGTGGACCGGGATCCCGATCAGCGGGCTCGCGATCGGCTTCTTCGTCGGCATCCAGCTGCTGATGGCCGGCATCCTGTGGGCCGCCCTCGGGTGGATGGCGCGGCCGCGACCGGAGGCCACGGCACCGCCCTCGGCCGCCTGACCCCGCTGGGGGGCGACGCCACCCCGACCCGGCGGACGCGTGCGGCGCGCTGGCCGCGGCGTCCGTCCCGGGTCACCTTCCCGCCCGGCGACGACGCCATCACGCCCGCCGCCGCACCAGAGCGCGCCCGGGCCCTGATGCGGCTGCCGGCGATCCGCCGGCGCGACGAGGCGATGTCGTTCGCCTCCACGACGGTCACCGGCGTCGAGCCGCTGGTCCACGGGTGGCGGTACTTCCCGCGGATCCTCGAGGACATCGCCGCCGCCCGGCACCACGTCCACGTCCTGATCTACGCGTTCCGCCCCGGGCGCATCGGCGACCAGGTGCTGGAGGCGCTGCGGGCCGCCGCTGCGTCCGGCGTCGAGGTTCGCGTGGCGGTCGACGCGATCGGCAGCGGGATCGATCTCGGCAGCCGTCGGCTGTACCGCCAGATGCGTGACGCGGGCATCGAGGTCGTCGCCAACGACGGCATCGCGGTGGTCCGGGGTGGCAGCCTCGGCGGTCGACGTCTGCGGCTCCACGCCGAGGACGCGTTCCATTTCGACCACCGCAAGATGATGGTCATCGACGGCGAGATCGCCTATGTCGGCGGGACCGGCATCGAGGACCATTTCTACGACACCCGCTTCACCGACCTCATGTGCCGGATCACCGGCCCACTCGTGGCCCAGATCCAGCTGGCCTACGTGGCGAGCTGGGTCAAGGACGGTGGCGAGAAGCCCGCCGGCATCGACGCGCTGTTCCCGGCATCGGTAGCCGCCGACCCGGGATCGGCGGCGCTGGGCGGCCTGACCGCCACCTTGCTCATGAACGTCCCGGGCACCGGACACCATCCCATCCGTGACGCCATCCACCAGTCCCTGGCGCGCGCGACGACCGCGATCGATGTCGTCAATCCCTACATCAGCAACCGGGCGGTCATCCTGCGGCTCATCGCGGCAGCCCGACGGGGCGTGGGGCTCCGCATCATCATCCCGGCCGAGCCACGGCCGCCCTACCCGATGGCGGCCTTCCGAGCCTGGCTCCCGAGGCTCCTCGACGCGGGCGCCGAGGTCCTCGCACACCCCGGGATGGCCCATGCCAAGGTGTATCGGATGGACGACCGGCTGCTCATCGGCAGCTGCAACCTCGACGACCTGTCGCTGTATCGCAACGACGAGCTCGACGTCCTGTTCGAGGGCCCCGCGGTCCCGGATCTCGCCGCGATCGTGTTCGACCAGCTGGCCGCCGCGTCCTCGCCGGCAGCCATCAGCACGAGCCGTCGGAGTCGCGCCTGGGAGCGAACCATGGCGCGCGTGTCCCGGCTCCTCTGACCCGAGGCTACGTCCCGGCCGGGGCCGCTGCCTCTGGTTCCGGATCCGGTGCGGTCGTCGGCTGCGCCGTCGCACCCGACGGGCCGAGGGTGATCCCGACCGACTCGAGCCAGCGACGCAGGTTGCGGTAGATGGCCGGTGCGCCGACGGGCTCCGCTTCGTCGAGCTCCCAGTCGGTGGGGTGGAGGATGAACGGGTGGTTCTGTGGTCCCCCGAGGCCACCGTGCGAACCGATCAGCTCCTCGAACGCGGCGACCTCCCCCAGCTCGGGATCGTATTGGCTGATCAGCAGCACGTCGGGGGCATGGGTCATCGCGTCTTCGAGCCGGAGGCTTAGCAGCGTGTTGGGCCCGAACTTCGCGGTCGGATCGGTGCCGTCCACCCGTCCGTCGTCGAGGTAGCGGAGGCCGTCCGTCCCGAACACGATCCCGCCCCGCGTCTCGGAACGCACCAACACCATGCTCACGCCCGGGTGTGCGGCCAGGTTCGATACCAGGTCCGGATGGATCTCCTCGAGCTCTTCGAGGGTCAGGCGATGGTCGGTGCCGGTGAAGTAGACGAGCCCCAGATTGCCCGATCCGACGACGGCGATCGAGCTGTCCTCGGCCGCCTGGTCGATGGGCTCCTCGTCATCGAGGTCGACGACGCCGTCCGACGTCCGGCTCGAGAGCGCCGCGCGCGCGACCGTGGGGCCGGCACCATGGCCGCGCGTGATCTCGGACAGGAACGCATTGACGAAGGCCGAGCCCTCCGCGGTGGTCGAGGTCTGGGCGACCGACGCCCGTCCACCCATGAGCCGCCGGATCAGGTCCGCGAGGCTCTCGCCGTAGCGCTGCTTGAAGGTGGCGCCGAGGCTCTGGCCGTGATCCGAAAGGACCACGAAGCGGTACGGCCGCGGCGTGTCGTCCGTGGCCTTCTCGAGCATTGCGAGCGCGGTGTCGATCCCGTCGATGGCCTGCAGCGCCTCGACGCGCTCGGGACCGGAGTGGTGGGCGATCTCGTCGTAGTCGGTGAAGTCGGCGTAGATGACGTTGGCGCCGCGGTACATCTCCTCGATGATCAGCGAGACATTGATGTCGCGCAGGAGGACGTTGCTCGCCGCCCGCATGCCCGCGTACTTCATCCCGCGGTGGAGCTGCGGCGTGATCCCTGCGCGCCGCGTGCGACGCGCCTGGTAGCGCTCCTTGATGAACTCCGCGAAGAACAGGGTGACCGAGTGCAGATAGCCACTCGGGCTGAGGAAGAACTTGTAGAACGCCCGGCTGTCGCCGAGGCCCTTCGAGCCCTCCGCGAGCGCGGCGGTGGTGAGATAGGACCGCGTCGCATCGCCGTTGACGAGGTTGCAGATGCTCACGCCGTCGTTCGAGAGGAGGCCCTCGCCGTTCGACGCGCGTCGGACCATCTCCGCGGCGTCCTTGGGATTGCTCGACACCATCAGCTTCTGGCGGTCGCGCTCGTACCAGCGGAAGGCGGGGATCCCGTCGTTGGTCCCGTGGAGGATGCCCATCTGGCCGGCCGACGTCATCGAGGGCAGCAGCGCCTCCCAGCGCGACAGCTTGTGGGAGCCGGACCGCATCCAGCCGGCCATCGTGTTGACCGATCCCGCGCGGATCCGCGCGGCGAGGATGGGGTGGGCGAGGCCGTCGATCTGGATGATCACGACACCGGGGTCCTGGCGGGCCGGCCCGGCGCCCCGGGCGCGCAGGGTCTGCACGAGCGTGCCGTAGTAGGACCCGCCGCGGTCGACACCGAGGAGTGCGGTCAGGGCACTGTTGATGACCGCATAGACGAACGAGGCGAGCACCGCCCACGAGATCGACTCGAGCACGACCCCGGGCGACCACTGGGCGACCACGTAGAACGCGGCGACCTGGAGGACGAGGACCAGGATCGCGGTGAGGATCAGCGAGTAGGGTGCGACCAGGGCCAGGAGGACCGGCCGGATGAGCGCGTTGAACAGCGCCACGAGGACGATGGCGATGGCAGCGTCGGACAGGCGCGCGATCGAGAACCCGGGAAGGATCGCGGCCGTGAGCAGGAACGACACCGCCACCACGGCGAACGTGATGATCCCCCGCTTCACCAGGGCGGCCGGTCCGCCCTTCCACTCCCAGATCAGGCGGATCTGCGTCTTGTAGAACTCGACCAACTGGCCCATCACCCCTCCTGTGAACTGCCGCGGTCATGGTGATGCGCGGCGGCGCGTTGTCAATCGTCACGCGCGCCGCGCGCCTCGTTCAGTCCTCGGCGCCGCCGGGACGGACGACGCCCGACTCATAGGCCCACATGACGAGCTGTGCGCGATCACGCATGTCGAGCTTGAGCAGGAGGTGGGAGACGTGCGTCTTGATGGTGGGCTCGGCCAGCGTGAGGCGCTCGGCGATCTCGCGGTTGGACAGGCCACCGGCGACCAGCCGGAGCACCTCGACCTCGCGGTCGGTGAGCTCGCCGAGCGCGGTGGCGAAGGCCGGATCGGTCGGCGCGGCCGCCCGCGCGAAGCGCCCGAGCAGCCGGCGCGTCACCGACGGCGCGATGAGCGCGTCGCCCGCGGCCACCACCCGGATCGCCCTGACGAGATCCGCCGGGGTCACGTCCTTGAGGAGGAACCCGCTGGCTCCGGCACGCAGGGCGTCGACGACATGCTCGTCCGCATCGAACGTCGTGAGGACGAGGACCCGCGGCGCCGACGCGGCCCCGTCATCGGCGAGTCGACGCGTGGCCTCGACGCCGTCCATCACGGGCATCCGGACGTCCATCACGACGACGTCCGGGCGGGCGGTTCGCGCGAGGTCGATGGCTTCCCGGCCGTTGGCGGCTTCGCCGACGACCTCGATCCCGTCCTCGTCGGCGAGGATCATCCGGAACCCGGTGCGCACGAGCTCCTGGTCGTCGACCAGCAGGACGCGGATGCTCACGGCGCCGCGACCGCGTCGTCGATCGGGAGGGTCGCCGATACCCGAAAACCGGTCGCGGTCGGTCCGGTGGTGAGGTCGCCCCGGAACATCGCGACCCGCTCGCGCATCCCGACGAGGCCACGGCCGTCGTGGCCGGGTTCGACGGGCGCGACCGGTTCGGCTCCGCGCTCGTCCTCGAGGAGGATCGCGAGCGACCTCGGCTCGTAGCGGACGGTGACCCAGGCCTTCCCGCCCGAGTGCTTCAGGGAGTTGGTGAGCCCCTCCTGGATGATGCGATAGGCCGACAGCTCGAGCCCCGGCCCGAGCGGCCGCGGCGTGCCCTCCACCGCGAGTCGGACGTCCAACCCGGCCGAGCGCACCTGGTCGACCAGCGCGTCGAGCTGGCCGAGCCCCGGCATCGGCTCCGCCGTCCCGCGCTCACCGAGGATGCCCAGCATCCGGCGCATATCGGTCAGCGCCTGACGGCCGGTCGCGGCGATGGCGGTCAGCGCGGACCGAGCCTCGACGGGTCGCCGGTCGATGGACCGAAGGCCGCCATCGGCCTGGATGACCATCACGCTCACATGATGGGTGACCACGTCGTGCAGCTCGCGGGCGATCCGCTCACGTTCCTCGAGGATGGCCCGCCTGGTGCGTTCGTCGCGCTCACGCTCGATGAGCGCCCGCTGCTGCTCGAGACCATCGGTGTAGAGGCGTCGGATCCGCGCGGCGTCGCCAAGGAGCCATGCCACACCGATGATCAGCTCGGTCTGGATGAGTGCCTGGAGCGCGGTCGGCCACCCGCCCTTCGCCGCCAGCAGCACGCCGAGGATCCCCACGGTCAAGAGGGTCAGCCCGAATGACATCCGTCGGTCGAGCCGTTCGCCGATCGTGTAGATGGCCACGAGGACGCCGAGCCCCGACTGGACGTCCTGACCCGCAGGCAGCAGCGCGATGTGGACGATCGTCGCTGCGACGACGACCAGCATCACCTCGAGCGGGAACCGGCGACGGAGGATCAGCGGCAGGCTCTCGAGCAGAAGCAGGCCGACCGTCAGTGGTCCCGGCGGCCCCACGTTCGGGGCGCCGTCCACGAACGGGACCATCGACAGCCCCGCAAGCCCGATGGCGACCGCCACGTCCACCGGCCTGATCGGTTCGCTCGGGATGACGCGGGACCGGTCCATGCGGCGAACGGTAGCGCCCGCCGACCGGCGCAGCATCCGTCCGGAGGATGACCCGGACCGATACCCGGGTATCGCCCGAGCCGGCGGGGATGGGCCCAGGGGACGGTCGGGTTTCGGACCGTGGATGGACGACATCGCAAACCGTCGGCCGCAGGCTCCTGGGGCAGGCGAGCCACCCGGCCCGCCGCCCACCACCGAAAGGCAGACCACACGATGCGCTCCATCGCCCGACGGCATCCCTTCGCCGTCTTCCTGTCCCTCGCCTATGGCGCCAGCGCCGCGATCCTCACGGTGCCATTGCTGTCGACCGCGGGTCTCGGCATCATCGATCTCGAGCTGCCGGGCGCCGCGCCGTTCATCCTTCTCTCGGCGTTCGCGCTGGCGGCCGCCGCGTTCATCACCACGGCGCTCGCCGACGGCCGCGCCGGGGTGCGCGAGCTGCGCCGGCGCGTGTTCCACTTCCGGGTGCACCCTGTCTGGTATGTGATCGGGCTGTTCCTCCTGCCGGCGACGACGTTGGCCGTCGTGACCGTCGTCGCCGGGATCGACCCCGTCGTCGAGCTGGTGACGGACCCGTCGATCGTGCTCGGCACGGTCGTCGCCGGCGCGCTCGTCGCGTTCGCGCTCGTGAACCTGTGGGAGGAGACGGCGTGGACCGGCTTCGCCCTCGACCGACTGCAGCATCGGATGGGTCCGATCGGCGCGAGCGTCGTGACGACGTGGCTCCAGGCGCTCGTCCACGTGCCGCTGGTGTTCATCGCCGACGGCGTCACGGCCGGTCGCGTCCCGGCCGACCAGTTCCCGATCTACCTCGCGGCGCTGTTCGTCCTGCCCATCCCGGTCCGCATCGTGCTGACCTGGATCTACAACGCGAGCGGACGCAGCGTCCCGATCGTCGGGTTGGCGCACGCCGGTCTGGGCGTCGCGACCGGCGTCGCGTTCATCCCTGTGCTGGCCCCGGGCCTCGACCCGGTCATCGCCTACGCGAGCTTCACGGTCCTGGCCGCCGCGATCCTCGTCGCGACCCGCGGCCGGCTCGGCCTGGCGCGATCCGAGGCCGACGAGATCGCACACCCGCTGGCCGCGATCGCCTGACTGTCGCGCCACCGCACCGCTCCAGCCGGGCGCCCGTCTCCTGACGGGTGCTCGGTTTTGGCTCTCAACGCTTCGGCATGCAAGAACACTACGGCTATGCCAAACTATGTGGCGATGCCGAACCGACACGCACGTCCAGCGGTCCAGCGGGCGCTTGACGCCTTCGAGGATCTCCAGCAGCAGCTCATGACCGTCCACGCCCCGGAGTTCGCCGCGATCGACATCACGATGGCACAGGCGAAGCTCCTGTACGTCGTCGCCGCCGCGCCCGGGTCGAGCATGTCCGAGATCGCCCAGCGGCTCGGCGTGGCGATCTCGACCGCGAGCGGCGCCGTCGACCACCTGGTCCTGGGCGGATTCCTGACCCGTCTCGACGACCCGGCCAACCGCCGGCAGGTGCGCGTGTCGGTCACGCCGCACGGACTCGACACGCTCGAGCAGATGCGCGAATTCGGGACCAACCAGCTCGGCGTGATGTTCGAGCGGGTCGGTGACGAGGACCTCGCGACCATCGAACGCGCGATCCGCGTCCTCGCGAACGCGATCGCAGAACCAGCAGCCGACGGTCGACCCGTCCCTACCCTTCCCCCAGTCACATCCGGGAGCACCGAATGAGCCGCCTCACCGAACTCGCCGTTGGAAGGCGGAGCGTCACGCTTCTCCTCGCCGCCGCCTTCTTCGTCGCGGGCATCGCGGCATGGGGCAGCCTCAAGCAGGAGCTCCTCCCGGACGTCTCGTTCCCGGTCGTCTCGGTCATCGCTCCGTACCCAGGTGCCGGCGCCACCGACGTGACCGAGCAGGTGGCCAAGCCCATCGAGCGCGCGATGAGCGGCGTGCCCGGGCTGACCCAGCTGCAGACGACGTCCGCGAACTCGCTCGCGTTCGCCGTCGCCCAGTTCGATTACGGCACGAACCTCGACGAGGCGGTCGCCACGATCGAGGAGAACCTGCGCAGCACGACGTTCCCCGATGGGGTCGAACCGACCGTCGGCTCGTTCGACTTCAACGCCGCACCAGTCGTCGTCGCGTCCGTCTCGGCGAAGGGCGAGACCAGCCTCGACGAGGCCGCCGAGATCGCCCGGACCGAGGTCATCCCCGAGATCCAGTCACTCCCCGGTGTCGCGTCGGCCGATCTCGCCGGCGGCCTCGAGCAGCGCCTGACGATCACCCTGGATCCAGCCCAGCTGTCGGAGGCCGGCGTCTCGGTCCAGCAGGTGGCCGGGGTCCTCCAGGCCAACAACCTCACGGTGCCCGGCGGCCAGCTGTCGACCGACGACGAGGAGATCCCGGTGTCGACCATCGGGCGCTTCGACTCGGTGGAGCAGATCGAGAACCTCGTGGTGGGCGTCCGCATGCCGACAGTGCCCCCCACCGTCCCGACCGAGCCTCCAAGCCCGCAGCCGCCGACCACGCCGACCGTGCCGTTGCCACCCCAGCCGATCACCATCGACGACGTCGGCACCGTCGAGCTCGCCGACGAGGCGACGACCGGCTACGCGCGGACGAACGGCCAGCCGGCGGTCACGATCTCCGTCAGCAAGACGAGCGCCGCGAACACCGTGTCGGTGGCCGACGCGGTGCAGACGAAGCTCGACGAGATCGCGGCGCGCCACCCGGACGAGATCACGATCGTGACGATCGCCGATCAGTCCACGTTCATCCTGGAGTCGAGCGAGGGACTGCTGCGCGAGGGCGGCCTCGGGGCCGTCTTCGCGGTCATCACGATCTTCCTGTTCCTCGGCAACCTGCGCTCGACCTTCGTTGCCGCCGTCAGCATCCCGCTGTCCATCCTGGCCGCGCTCGTGATCATGCAGATCGGCGGCATCACCCTGAACATCCTCACCCTCGGCGGCCTCGCCGTCGCAGTCGGACGCGTCGTCGACGACTCGATCGTCGTGCTCGAGAACATCTATCGCCATCGGGCCCTCGGCCACGATCGACTGACATCGGTGATCCAGGGTCCGCGGGAGGTCGCCAGCGCGATCACCGCCAGCACGCTCACCACGGTCGCCGTCTTCCTGCCGCTCGGCTTCGCCGGTGGGTTCGTCAGCCAGTTCTTCCTGTCCTTCTCGCTGACGGTCACGTTCGCGTTGGTGGCGTCGCTGATCGTGGCGCTCACCGTCGTCCCGGTCCTCGCCTACTTCCTCGTACGGCGGATCGGCGGCGCGGTCGATGAGACAGGCGAGCCGAAGAACTCGTTCTGGCTCCGGCTGTACGACCCGGCCATCCGCTTCGTCCTGCGCAACCGCTGGACGCGCGTCGGCACGGTCCTCGTCGCCGCGGCGCTGTTCGTCGCGTCGCTTGCGCTCGTACCGCTCCTCCCGACCTCGTTCATCGATTCGGGCTCGGAGAAGATCGCCCAGGTAACGGTCGCCCCGCCGGTCGGTGCCAGCTCGGAGCAGGTCTTGGAGCAGGCCGCGAAGGCCGAGGAGATCCTGCTCGCCGACCCGGACGTCGTGCTCGTCGCGACGACCGTGCCCGGCGAGGGCGACACCGGGTTCCAGACCGTCCTTGCCGCGCAGCAGGGCCAGGCCGCGAACAGCGCCCGGATGATCGTGCGCCTCGAGGATTCGGTCGATCTCCAGACCAAGACCCAGGAGCTCGCCGAGAGCCTTGCTCCCGTCGCCGTCGACGGCTACGAGGTGACGGTCGGCCAGCAGGGTGGCTTTAGCTCCAACAGCCTCAGCCTCATCATCAGCGCCGAGGACGCCGACGTCGTCGCCCAGACGTCCGAGGCGGTCCTGGCCGCGCTCGAGGCGGAATCGGGCCTCGCGAACCTGTCGAGCGACCTGGTCAAGGCCTCGCCGGAGATCCAGGTCCGGGTCGATCCGACCAAGGCCATCGCTGTCGGGTCGACCGCGGCCCAGGTCGGCGGCGAGGTCCGCAGCGCGCTCACGCCGCAACCCATCGGGCGCGTCCAGTTCGACGATGCGGATCCGGTCGACATGGTGGTCCGGGTGGACCCTGAGAGCGTGACCTCGCTCGAGGACCTGCGCAGCCTGCCGGTGGGGACCACGAGCAAGGCGCCGCTCGGCACGGTCGCCGCGGTCGAGCAGGCCGACGTCCAGGGACGGATCACCCGGATCGACGAGGCGCCCTCCGCCACGATCTCCGCAGAGATCACGAGTGGCGACACCGGCGCGACGTCGGTCGCCGTCCAGGGCGTCATCGACGACCTCGAGGCCGCCGGCACGATCCCACCGAGCGCCCAGGTCCGCCTCGCCGGCGTGACAGCGCAGCAGAACGAGGCGTTCAGCGGCCTGTTCACCGCGATGGGCGTGGCGATCCTGCTCGTCTACCTGATGATGGTGCTGACCTTCAACTCGCTGATCACGCCGTTCATCATCCTGTTCAGCCTGCCGCTGGCGACGATCGGTGCCTTCCCGGCTCTACTCATCACGGACCGGCCGATCGGACTCAGCGCCCTCATCGGGTTCCTGATGCTGATCGGCATCGTCGTGACCAACGCGATCGTGCTGCTCGACCTCGTCGAGCGGCTGCGGGCCGACGGCCACTCGACACGCGACGCGCTGATCGAGGGCGGACGAACCCGACTTCGGCCGATCCTCATGACCGCCATCGCGACGATCCTCGCGCTGGTCCCGTTGGCAGCCGGCTTCAACGAGGGCTCGATCATCGCGGCCGAGCTCGGCACCGTCGTGATCGGCGGCCTGCTCAGCTCGACCTTCCTGACCTTGCTGGTCGTGCCGGCGGTGTACTCGCTGGTCGATGGCCTCAAGCAGCGGGTGAACCGACGCTCGGCGCCGCGATCGGCGCCGGTGCCGGCCAGGACCGGCTAGGGCGGTGCTCGCCTGATCTAGACCCCTCGGGCGAGCCGAGGGTGAGTGATGACAGATCGTCCTTGCGAGACCCCGCCGTGCGTGTCTTTATTGACCATGGAAGGAAGGTTCCAGCCATGCGTTCGATCCGAGGCCTCGTGGCCTGCATCATCCTCTTGGTCACTGTCCCCGTCGCCATCGCCGTCGCAATCGCCACCGGGGGCGGCGGCGCTGAGTCGATCATCCACTTCGGCATCGGTGCGGGAGCCGTCCTGCTCGCCACAGCCGCGTTCGACTTCGGGCTTCCGCGACCGATCGCATGGCTCGGGGCCATCAGCGCTGGGTTGTTCGGCTCGATCTTCCTGTTGCAGGGTGTCGCCGAGAACGTCGGCAATGCTGCTCTCTACGACTTCGCGTTCTTCGTCGTCGGCCAGGGACCCGAACGGATCCTCCCGGACATCTTCGTGATCTGGCTGGTCGCTCTCCTGCTCCTTGTCAGCGAGGGGCGGACGCGGATCCTCGGCTGGGTCGTGATGACCGTGTTCATCGTGTGGGAGGTCGCCACCGTCGGTGCACCGCTCCTCGGAATCGAGATGCAGGACATCAAGCTCCGCTGGTTGCTGCCCTACGTCTGGCTGGTGTTCGAGAGCGCCAAGCCCGCCGTGGTGCACCGGTTCGGCCCGTCCAGCCGCGACCCGCAGCTCGCCGGACCTACGGGCGCGGCCTAGGGGTACAGACCCCGCAGGCGCGTCGCCTCGGCCACGCGCTCGACGGCGATGGCGTGGGCGGCCAGGCGCGGGTCGATGTCGTCCGCGGCGGCGCGCTCCCAGACCGCGTCCGCCGCGGCGAGGATCTGACGGCGCAAGCGGCCGTTGATCTCGTCCAGCGTCCAGGCGAGCGCGGCGCGGTTCTGCGCCCACTCGAAGTAGCTCACGATGACGCCGCCCGCGTTGCACAGGATGTCGGGCAGGACCACGACGCCATTCCGGCGGAGGATCGGATCCGCGTCGGGCGACACGGGTCCGTTAGCGGCCTCGGCCAGGATGCGTGCCCGCACGGCGCCCGCGTTGACACCGGTGATCTGGCCCTCGAGCGCGGCGAGGACGAGGACGTCGACGTCGAGCGCGAACAGCTCATCGTTGTCGATGGGTCGCGTGCCGGGCGCGTCGGCGATCGTGCCGTGCTCGGCGAGGTGGCGGCGCAGGTACGGGACATCGAGCCCGGCGGAGTTCGTGACGCCGCCGTGGACATCGGTGATCGCGACGACCCGGGCGCCCGCCTCGTGGAGCAACCGCGCGGTAGCCTCGCCCACGTTGCCGAAGCCCTGGACGGCGACCCGGCTGCCCTCGAGCTCGAGGCCGATCCGTCGAGCCGCATCCTCGATCGTGTAGACGACGCCCTGACCGGTCGCGTCGGCGCGGCCGACCGAGCCGCCGATGGCGATCGGCTTGCCCGTGACGACGCCCGGGACCGAGAACCCCCGATGCATCGAGACGGTGTCCATGATCCACGCCATCGTCTGGGCGTTGGTGCCGACGTCGGGCGCCGGGATGTCGGAATCAGGCCCGATGATGCCCTCGAGCTCGGTCGTGAACCGGCGCGTCAGCGCCTCGAGCTCGGTGGTGCTCATCGCGCGGGGATCGCACGTGACGCCGCCCTTCGCGCCGCCGAACGGCACGTCGACGAGCGCGCACTTCCAGGTCATCCACATGGCCAGCGCGCGGACGTCGTCGAGGTCAGTGCTCGGATGGAAACGCAGGCCGCCCTTCGCGGGACCGCGGGCAACGTTGTGCTGCACGCGGTAGCCCTCGAACACCTCGACCGAGCCGTCGTCGCGCTTGACCGGGAAGTGCACGGTGAATTCGCGCTGCGGGACGCGCAGCACGGCGCGCAGGCCCGGGTCCAGGGCGAGGTGGTCGGCGGCCGCGTCGAACTGGGTGCGCGCCGCGGCCAGCGCATCGGCACCGGCGGACCGCTCGGTCCGCGTCGAGGTTGCAAGCATCGATCGTCTCCAGGGGTGGTGTCGCGCATCGGGCGACTCGACAAGCCTCGCGGACCGAGACGAACGAGCGCGTTGACAGACATGAACAGCACATGAACACGGACCCAGGCCGACGCGTGTTCACACGGCGTTCATCCGCGTTTCGGGGCGGGTACAGGTCGGCTCGATAGCGTCGGGGCACGTCCACCGCCCCAGCCGATCGAGGTCCATGTCATGTCACGCCCCACGTTCATCTGCGTCAGCTGCGAGATGGCGCCGGCCGGCGCTCCCGTGTTCCACCTCGGCCTGGCGTTCTGCTGCTCGGGCTGCGTGGCGGGCGGGCCGTGCACCTGCTCCTACGACGTGGAGCCCTCGATCGTCATCGAGCCAGGGGCGGTCGCCGCGCAGGCGCGGTCCTGGCCGGCACGGATCGAGTCGTATCCTCCGAACGATGACAACGGATGGCGCCGCGAGCTCGCCGTTGGCCGCGGCGGCACTCGAGTTCGTTGGACCCGGAGCGACCGTCGCGGATCTCGAGCGCCGCTTCTCGGCTGAGGGTGCCGACCTGCGGAGCGGGACCGGGACGGCCCTGCTCGCCGAGCTCGAATCGCTCGGCCTGATCCGCGTCGCGCGCGGGGGGCCCGCCCCCGAGTACGTCCTGACGAGCCTCGGTCAGCGCCTCGTGGATCGCGAGTCGTGGACCGACGCCGCGATGCCGTTGAAGGACCTCGAGCGGATGCGCACCGACTTCCTGTCGGTCATCGCCCATGAGCTGCGCACGCCGATCACGGTCATGCGGACGCTCAGCGGGCTGCTGCTCGACCCGTCCTCCGAGCCGACCGACGAGCAGCGCCGGACGATGCTCGAGACGATCGAGCGCAACGCCGAGCGGATGCAGGACCTGATCGGCGAGGTCCTCGACCTCGCACGCTATCGCTCGGGCACGATCAGTCTCCAGCTCCGCCAGTTCGACGCGACCGAGCTCGCCGCCTCGTCCGTGGCCACCATCAGGCCGCTGGCCGAGCAGCGCCACCAGTCGGTCGCGCTCCGGGTCCCGCGGGGGCGGGGTCCGCGCGTGTACGGCGACCGGCCACGGCTCGACCGGGCGCTGCTGAACCTCGTCGCCAACGCCCAGCGGTTCGCGCCGGACGAGGGCCATGTCGAGGTCCGCCTCCAGCGGACCCGGGACGGACTCGTCCGCTGGTCGGTCACCGACGACGGACCGGGCATCTCGACCGAGGATCAGGCCCACCTCTTCGAGCGGTTCTTCGTCGGCCGGCGCGGGTCGAAGGAGGCGCAGGAGGGCGTCGGTCTCGGGCTGCCGCGAGCGCTCGCGATCGCCCAGGCGCACGGCGGCACGATCGAGGTCAGGAGCCGGCTCGGGCACGGCAGCACGTTCAGTCTGGTGGTCCCGGCCGCCGGCCCGCCCGAGGAGGCGTGATGCGCATCCTCGTCGTCGACGACGAGCCGGACGTCGTCGAGTCGGTCCGGCTCGGCTTCGACCTGCAGTGGCGCGACGTCGAGGTGCTCGGTGCGGGCGCGGCCGAACCCGCCCTCGACATCGTCGAGCGCGAACACCCGGATATCGTGCTGCTCGATGTCGGCCTGCCGGGCGACGACGGGTTCGAGATCCTCCGCCAGATCCGCGCCTTCTCGGACGTCCCGGTGGTGATGCTCACGGCGCGTGACGACGCGATGGACAAGGTCAAGGGTCTCGAGCTCGGAGCCGACGACTACGTGACCAAGCCGTTCAACCATCTCGAGCTGATGGCCCGGGTCAAGGCCGTGCTGCGCCGGCTGGCGATGCCGGCCCCGACGAGCCGGGCGCCGTCGTTCCGCTCGGGCGACCTGGAGGTCGACTTCGAGAAGCAGGAGGCCCGACTGCGCGGTGAGCGGCTCGACCTGACGCCGACCGAGTACAAGGTCCTGTATCACCTCGTCCGCAACGCCGGTCACGTGCTGGGTCACGGGACGCTGCTCGCCAAGGTCTGGGGTCGGGAGTACGTCGACGAGGTCGACTACATCCGCGTGTACATCCGCCGGTTACGCGACAAGCTCGGGGATTCGACCAATTCGCCGCGCTACATCCGGACCGAGCGTGGTCTCGGATACCGCTTCATCGCGCCCACCTAGGCGCCTCCGACGACAACTCAGCTCGGGGCTTCGACCACCGACAGGGCCGTCATCAGTGTCACGACGCCGGCCTGGGTCGCATACGCCTCGTCGGCCGCGGCGCCGCTGGTCCACAGCGACAGCGTGCCGGCGGACCGGACGTCGATGAAGTAGGCGAACCGTGCCGTCCCAACGGGGATCCCGCCGGCCTCGGTGAGGGCGGTCGCCTCGACGACGGTCGCCGACAGGTTGTCGATGGTCAGTTCCTCGCGCGTGCGCACGTCCCAGTCGGCCGCGTCGGTCGCCGCCGCGACCGCGTCGGCATACGGCGTCGTCTCGATGGACGCTCGGACGACGGTCTCGAGCGTCGCCGGATCCGACGGCACCACGATCTCGTCCGGGTCGAAGTACCGGCACGCGAGCTCGGGCGGCGCCTCGAGCGTGAACCATGTGCCCGGGTAGACGATCGCGGCGAGCGTGGCGCCATCCGCCGTCCGCAGATCGCAGACCGTCGCGGTCGGGATGACCGGTGGCGGCGAGATCGTCGGCGCCGTGGTGGGCGCCGCGGTCGGCGCCGCCGTGGGCCGCGCGGTCGCCGTCGGTTTCGGCGTCGCGGTGGGCTCCTCGGAGGGTGAGGGCTCCGCTGACGCGCTCCCCGATGCCGCCGGCGGCGTCGAGGCCGATGGCGACGCGGACGGGGCGGCCGCCGGGGTCGGTCGCACCAGCGCGACAAGGATCGATCCGGACAGGTCGGTCAGGTTCACCCGGTCGGCCCGGCTCTCCATGAGCGCGGCGCCCTGCAGCGCCTCGAGGAACGCGGTCTCCTGCGCCATGACCTCCTCGGCACACGCTTTGCGGGTCGTCGCAAGGCGGCCGACCCGGACCACGTTCCCGTTCGTCCCATACGTGCCGCTGAAGGAGTTGCAGCCGGCGAACCCGCCGACGCTCGCGATCCCGAACACGGCCTCGAGGTCGGTTCCCTCGAGGACCGCCGACACCGTGTTCGGCGATGCGGCGAAGGAGTCCACACGCCAGGTGCCGCGAAGCGGGTTCCGTGGAGCGGCATCGAAGACGAGGATCGTCGTCAGCGAACCGTCGTAGATCGTGAGCGTGTTCCGTCGCGCGCTGTAGAAGCGGCTCTGCCCGAGCAAGCCCAGGAAGGCCTGCTCGAGCGCCATGTCCTCCGACCCACAGGCCATCAGGCTGACGGCGGCGCGAGCGGAGATCAGCAGCGTCCGGCCGTTGGCACGATATCGCGCGTCGTACTCATTGCAACCGCTGAATCCGCGGACCCGGTTCGCCGAGAAGGCAGCGTCGGCGTACTGGGTCTCGGGCACGAGCGTGAGGGTACCGTCCTGCTCGTACGAGCGAAGGACCCACTCGGTGGCCTCGAGCTGACCACCCCCGCTCGGACCGGCCGTGCACGCCGCGACGATCGACACGACCGCGACGAGGACCGCGAGATATCGGATTCGCATCGGACCGCCCCGCGACGGAGCCCGCTACCCGGTCCTGGTCCCGACGTACAACGCGAACAGTCGGAGGAAGTACCCGACCCCGCCTACGATGAATGCGGCGAAGATCGGCAGGGCGACCGCATTGGCCGAGATAGCGAACGCCTCGAAGATGTTGAAGGCATCCCGAAGCGCGAGGTCGAGCCACCACAGCACGCCCGCGATCAACGTGTAGATGATGCCCACCCATCCGACGATGATGAAGAAGGTCCCGATGTTGGCCAGGCGGCGCACATCGTTGGTGATGTCCATGCGACGAAGCCCTCCGAGCGTGACGGCGATCCCGACGAGGACGATACCGCAGCGGCCATCGAGCCGATCGTCAGATCGGGAGCGCGACCGCGACGAGGGCGACGGCCAGGCCGATGGCGAAGCTCGCGAGGCCGATCTGTCGCGACCTCCGACGATCCGCGGCACGCGCGGCGTCGTCCACGACCGACTCCGTCGTTCCGACGTCGCCGAAGTTGAACACGCCCGCCGAACCGAAGCCGGCGCAGAACTTCAGCCGGGCCTGGAGATAGCCGGACGCCGCCACGGCCACCGGGATCACGAGGATGAGCCTCGCGATGGGCGGCGCGTCGATCGCCACCAGGACCGCCAGGAGTGCGATCGTCGCGATCGCCCCGATATGCCCGGCGCGCCGTCGTCGCGCGATCTCGGCCGGCCCGATGTTGCAGACGCCGGGCTGGTACTGCGGAGCGGCGACCGCGCCGCCGGGCGAGCCGGCAGCGGCGAAGGCGAGGCGGGTCATGTCGATGTCCTCCGGTGACGTCCAGGTCAACGGTGACGCATCTCGCGACATCGTGTCGTCGACGCCCCCGGCGTGGATGCGATGATGCGAACCGGGATGGCCGACCAGACGCACGAGGACCTCGCCGCGCGCGCTGGTGCGGACCCTGCCTACGTCGCGCGGCTCGTCGATCTCGGGATCCTGCCGGGCCGGTCCGTGGGCGCCATCGGCGTCGGAGACATCCGGCGGATCCGTGTCGTCCAGGGGCTGGAGGCCGGCGGCATCCCGCTCGAGGTCATCGGGGAGGCGATGCGCCAGGGAGCCGTCTCGCTCGAATTCGTCGAGCAGCCCGCCTACGACCGCTTCGCGGCCGACTCGGACCTCACGTTCCGAGAGCTGAGCGACCGCCACGGCATCCCGATGGTGGTGCTGGTGGCCGTGCGCGAGGCGATGGGCTTCCCTCCACCAGGGCCGGACGACCGCGTTCGGGAGACCGAGCTGGACGTGGTCCCACTCCTGGAACGACTCGCGGAGGCCGGGATCGGCCAGGGGTCGGTCGAGCAACAGCTCCGGGTGGCCGGCGATGGCATGCGCCGCATCGCTGAGACCGAGGCGCATTGGTGGCGCACCGAGATCCTGGAACCGCTCTACCGGACGGGAGCCGATCCCGGCGAGATCGGGAGGCGGACGGAGGCCTTCGGTCGCGCGGTCGGGCCGCTCACTGACGAGGCCCTTGTCGCGATCTTCCATGGCCAGCAGAGCCACGCCTGGATGCGCAACATCCTCGAGGGGTTCGAGGGGCAGCTGGCGCAGGCCGGCCTGCTGGATCGTCTCGAGCGCACCCCGGCGATCTGTTTCTACGATGTCACCGGCTACACGCGGCTGACCGAGGAACAGGGCGATGCCCACGCCGCGGACCTGGCGGGACGCGTCGCCCGGCTCGTCCAGCGAGTGGCGCTCGAGCGCGGCGGCAAGGTCGTGAAGTGGCTCGGCGACGGGATCATGTTCCACTTCCCCGAGCCGACGCCTGCCGTCCTGGCCGCCCTCGACATGCTGGACGCCGCTGCGGCAGACGGGTTGCCATCGGGCCATGCCGGCGTCCACGCGGGACCCGTCCTGTTCCAGGAGGGCGATTACTTCGGCAGGACCGTGAACGGTGCCGCCCGGATCGCCGACCATGCCCACCGGGGGCAGGTCCTCGTGTCGACGCAGGTCGTCGAGGCATCAGACGACCCGGGCCTTTCGTTCAAGGCGATCGGACCGGTGCCGCTCGAGGGGCTCCTCGAGCCGTTGATCCTGCACGAGGCGAGACGATCCGACACATGAGGGGAGCGTGGGGCGACGGAAAGGGTTGATAGCCGGGCCATGACCCGATTACCGTGGCGTCGATGAAGCGGCGACTGATCGTGGGAGCGTTCGCGGCGGCCAGCTCCATGCTGGCGCTGGCCGCGCCGGTGCTGGCCCACGGTGACCACGATGCCCGGCCGCTGGCCCGCGACCTCGAGGCGGGGCCGTACGTCGTCTCGCTCTGGCAGGTCTACCCCGACGCTGGGGCGGCGATGACGCCACACCTGATCGTGATGCTCGACGGCGCAGCGCCGGCCGACGTCGCCGTCGAGGTGGACTCGACGCCGATGGAGGTCCGACCATCGAGCACGACCGCCGACGCGTGGGAGACCGTGGACGGCATCACGGAAGGGGACGTGGTGGCGGTCGCGATCTCCGACGGCACCCGGGTCTGGGACCTCGCTCCGGTGGTCGTCCCGCCGCCGCCGACTTCGATGATCCCGATGCCGGAACTGATCTACGCGTCCATCGTGCTGACGGCAGGGACCGCGTTCTGGGTGGCACGGAGGACCGCCCGAGCCTGGCGGCGACCGATGGCCTCACCGGCTCGAGCCACGGCGTAGCGAAGGGAGGGGATCCGACATGGCGGTGACGACTGCGGAGACCAGGCCGGGCTTCATGGAGAAGCTCAACGGCTCCTGGCACGAGCGGGCCCTCTGGGTCTACCTCGCGATCGTGATCATCCACTGGGTCGAGCACCTGTTCCAGGCCGCCCAGATCTGGATCCTCGGGATGCCGCGCCCCGAGGCGCTCGGTGCGCTCGGATACGTGTTCCCCTGGCTGGTCAAGTCCGAGGTGATGCACTTCACCTACGCCGTCCTGATGTTCATCGGGCTGGTCCTGCTCCGACCCGGCTTCCATGGCGCCGCCCGTGGATGGTGGACGGCCTCCCTGGTCATCCAGGGCTGGCACCTGATCGAGCACACGACCCTCCAGCTCCAGGCACTCGCGGGCCAGAACCTGTTCGGATCCCCGGTGCCCACCAGCTTCCTCCAGGTGGTCGTCCCCCGCCCGGAGCTGCACCTGCTCTACAACCTGGCCGTGTTCGTCCCGATGATCGTGGCGATGTGGCTGCACACCCGCCCCGACCAGGCGGCCGCGAACGCGTGCACCTGTGCCGACGCGCCGATCGGCGTGGGGCAGGCAGGTCTGACCGGGGCCTGACCAAGGGTCTCACCCGGGTCGCCGTCGCGACGGCGTCGCGCCCTGACGGTTTCGCCCTAGCACGCTATCCTCCGTCGGCCGTGCGACTGCTCATCGTCGAGGACGAGGTCGATCTCGCCACCGCTCTTGCTACCGGGTTGCGCCGCGAAGGCTATGCGACCGATACCGCCGCGAATGCCGCCGAGGCACGCGAGCGCCTCCAGGACACGTCGTATGACGTGGTGTGCCTGGACCTCGGGTTGCCCGACGGTGACGGTCGCGATGTCTGCCGCGAGCTGCGCACCGGCGAGCTGGTGCTGCCGGACGCCACGCCGCCGCGCGTCCTGATGCTGACCGCCCGTGACCATCTCGACGATCGGGTGGGGGGACTGGACGACGGAGCCGACGACTACCTGGTGAAGCCGTTCAGCTTCGTCGAGCTCGCGGCACGCGTCCGCGCCCTCGCACGCCGCCCGACGATCAACGGCGGGGCGACGATCCGGCTCGGGAGCCTCGAGCTCGACGCAGCGCGGCATGAGGCCCACCGAAACGACCGACGTCTCGACCTGACGCCGAAGGAGTTCGCGCTCCTGCGCTACTTCATGCTCCATCCGAGCGAGGTCCTGACACCGGAGCGCCTGCTCGAGCATGTCTGGGACGACCGCGCCGACCCGTTCACGAACACGGTCCGCGTCACGGTCAGCAATCTTCGTCGCAAGCTCGCCGATGCGGCGGCCGGGCAACCGATCGAGACCGTCGTCGGGGTGGGCTATCGACTCGCGGAGGACGTGGCGTGAGTCGGTCGCCGCTCCGACGCGTCGCCGGATCCGTTCGATCGGTCCGCTTCCGGCTCGCGATGCTGGTGACGACGGCCCTGATCGTGACAGCTGGCGTGCTCGTCCTGGGTATGAACCTCGCACTCGACACGGTGGTCGCGACCAGCCCGGTGGAGCAGGAGGCCACGACCCTCGAGGAGGAGCTCCTGCGGATCCTCGGCATGAGCCTCGCGGAGCTCGATGGCAGTGGCGGCACCGGCGCGACCGACGCGCTCCTGGACGTGGAACAGGCTGTCCGCGACCAGACCCTCCAGCTGGTTCGCACGCTCTCGATCGCGGCGCTCATCGTGCTGGTCCCGGTCGGCCTCGCGATCGGATGGGCGGTCGCGGGCCGGGTCGTACGGCCGGTCGGCACGATCGCCAGCGTCGCCCGGGAGATCGAGGCGACCGATCTCTCGCGTCGGATCCGCCTCGGCGGTCCACCCGACGAGATGCGCGACCTCGCGGACACCTTCGACGCGATGCTCGACCGGCTCGACCGGGGGGTGCAGACCCAGCGTCGCTTCGTCGAGGACGCTTCGCACGAGTTGCGGAACCCGCTCGCGGTCATCCGGACGACGCTCGATGTCGCGCTCGCGGAACCGGACGACACCGAGGGCCTGCGCCGCGCAGCCGAGGTGGCTCGTCGGACCGCCGACCGGATGTCGACCACGGTCGATGAGCTCCTTGCGTTCGGCCGGACCAGCGTCCAGCCCGATCGTCGCGTCCCGGTCGACCTGGCCGAGGTCGTCGCCGAGGTCGCCCAGGAGTACGACGCGGTCGCCTCGACCCGTGGCGTCCGGCTGTCCCGGCTGGCCCCGTCCGGGCTCGTCGTCGACGGGGACCGGTCCGCGCTGAAGCGAGCCCAGGCGAACCTCGTCGCGAACGCGCTGCGCGTGGCTCCGCCTGGTTCGGTGGTCCACTGCCGCGCCGGACGGGCCGGTGGATGGCTGTGGTTCGGCGTCCGCGACGTCGGGCGCGGCATCGCGCGCGACGAGCAGGCCCTCGTCTTCCGCCGCGCCTGGCGCGATGGGGCTCCGACGCCGGACGGCGACGGGCAGGGGCTTGGGCTGGCCCTCGTCCGGCAGATCGGCGAGGCGCATGGCGGCACGGTCAGCGTGGCCTCGGTCCCGGGGCAGGGCGCAAGCTTCGTGGTGTGGCTGCCGGATCGACGGGCCGCGGCGGATGCGGTCCCGATGACCGAGCTCGGCGCGTTGGCCGACCCGCTGTGGACGGTGGACGCCGCCTCCTGACGTCCGCTTTAGGTCGCCCTTATACCGTCCGTACGCCCGCGTTATCCCCCGTCTCCTAGCCTCCGGATCACTGGTCGGACCGGCTTCGGTCCGCCTTCAAGCGACCGCACACCTTCCGGAGGTCCGCACCCGTGGACGATCCCTTCGCCGGCGACGAGCGTCAGCACAAGAGCTGGCGCGACCTGCCGCCCACCCCGCCCCTCGTCTGGCCCGCCGCCGCGCCCACCTTCGCGACGGCGACGGCCGTCGCGGGGGCAGCGCCGGCGCCGGCTATCGGCCACTCGAGGCGGCCGCGACGCAGACTCGTCGTCGGCAGCGTGCTGCTGATCGGGGCGATCGCCCTCGTCGGCACCGGCATGCTCGCGATCGGCGACCGACTCGGGGCGCTGCAGGCGTCGATGGCCATGGCCATGCCCGGCGGCCCGGCGGCGCCCGATGAGGCGGCCGCGCTGATCCCGCCGAGCGATGAGCCGCTCGCAGACACGGCATCCAGGCTCCTGCCCTCGGTCGTCCAGATCGAGGCCGGCGGTGGGGTCGGTTCCGGGTTCGTGGCGGCCGAGGGGGGTTTGATCCTCACCGCCTCGCACGTCGTCGGTGGATCGGAGAGCGTCACGCTCAAGCTCCACGACGGCACGAGCATCTCAGGCTCCGTTGTCGCGGTCGACAAGTCGATCGACACCGCCGTCATCCGGGCCGAGGAGGGCGCGGCGGCCGACCTGAAGCCGTTCGTCCTCGGTGCCCTCGCCGATGTCCAGGTAGGCGAGATGACGATCGCGGTCGGGAGCCCGTTCGGCCTGAGCCAGACGGTGACCACCGGTATCGTGAGCGCGCTCGGACGCACGGTGCCCACGCCGATGGGCGAGTTGCACGACCTGATCCAGACGGATGCCGCGATCAACTCCGGCAACTCCGGCGGTCCACTGGCCGACCGCGACGGTCGGGCGATCGGCATCAACACCGCCATCGCGAGCGCCTCGGGCGGCAGCGACGGCATCGGCTTCGCGGTGCCGGTCGACCAGGCCGCCAAGATCCTGGACAAGGTCAAGGACGGGACGTGGAAGGCCGAGGACAACGACCCGGCCGACAGCATGAACCCGCTCGGCGGGATGTTCGACGAATTCCTCGGTCCCGAGGGGCTGGACGGCCTGCGCGACCTGTTCGGACTCGGGCCCGACGGATCGCAGACACCGGACGGCAACTCCGGCGGCTCGGACATGGCCGACCAGATGCTCCGCCAGATGCTCGACATGTTCATGCGCGAGCTCCAGCGGGAGCTCGCCCCCGGGACCCCGGCGCCACAGCCGGCACCGGACGCCGCGCCGGCCCCCGTACCCACACCAGCGCCGGACGGTACCGATGATCCGACCGCCGATGCCATCGAGGGCCTGATGGAGCAGCTCCTGAACGACCTGCTGAAGGGGCTGAGCCCGAACGGGACGACGGATCCACTCGCCCCGGATGCGGGCACCAACGGCCAGGGAGCGTGACCGTGATCGACCTCGCCACCACTCGCCTCGCCCACGTCCGGCATGAGCTGGGCTCGGTCATCGTCGGCCAGGACCGCGTCGTCGACCGGTTGCTGGTCGCCGTGCTGGCCGACGGGCACGTCTTGCTCGAAGGCGCGCCCGGCCTAGGGAAGACGCTGCTGCTCGCCACGCTGGCACGCATCCTCGGCGGCTCGTTCAACCGCATCCAGTTCACCCCGGACCTGATCCCGTCCGACATCGTCGGGACCCGGATCTTCCGGCCGTCGTCGGAAGCCTTCGACGTCGAACCCGGGCCGATCATCGCCAACATCGTCCTGGTCGACGAGATCAACCGGGCCCCCGCGCGCGTCCAGTCGGCGCTGCTCGAGGCCATGGCGGAGCGGCAGGTCACGGTCGGCGGTCGCACTTTCGCGATGCCGCGGCCGTTCCTCGTGGTCGCCACCCAGAACCCCGTCGAGTCGGAGGGCGTCTATCCGCTCGCCGAAGCGCAGCGCGACCGATTCCTGATGCGCATCCCCGTCGATTACCCGACGCCGAGCGAGGAGCGGGCGATCGTCGCCCGGATGGCGGACGAGCCACCCCAGGCGGCTCGGCTGCTCGATGCCGCGGACGTCGTCGACCTGCAGCTCGCGGCCCGGCGGGTCGTGATCGACGAGGCAGCGACCGACTACGCGATCCGGCTGGTGCTCGCCACCCGCGACCCGGCGGCCCACGGCCTGCAGAAGCTGGTGGGGCTGCTCGAGTACGGCGCGAGCCCGCGAGCGTCGCTGGGGCTGGTCCGGAGCGCCCGGGCCATGGCCCTCCTGCGCGGCCGCCAGTCTGCGGTGGCGCAGGACGTCTACGACGTCGCCTACGACATCCTCAACGCGCGACTCGCGCTGTCGTACCGGGCACTGGCCGAGGGGTTCACGATCGACGACGTCCTCGTCGAGCTGTTGACGACGGTCCCGGCCCCGGGCGTGACCGCGTGGCCGACGCCCGCACCAGTACCGACGCAGGCGGCGCCCGCTGACGCCGACACCTCGACGTACGTGACCGCATGGGCCGCGCCCGCGCCGACGCCGCCGATCGTCCTGCCGGGCGATCCACCGGCCACGCGGTGACCTCCGAACCGCGCGCCGGCCTCGACCTGCCGGCACGGCTCCGCCGCATCGAGCTCGCGGTCGGCCGCAAGGTGGTCGGCCGCCGCGACGGCCGCCATGCCTCGGTCGTGCTCGGCCACGGCGTCGAGTCGGGTGAGGCCCGACCGTACGAGCCGGGCGACGACGTCCGCCGGATGGACTGGGCGATCCTCGCCCGGACCGGTGAACCGCATGTCCGGGACGCGATCCAGGAGCGCGACCTCGATGTCGCCGTCCTGGTCGACCGGTCCGGCAGCCTCGACTTCGGGACCGTCGGGTGGCGGAAGGCCGACCTGGCCGTCAACGTCGCATCGGCCGTGTCGGGGCTCGCGGTGCAGGGCGGTGACCGGATCGGGGCGGTCGTCGCGACCGCCGGCGGGCCACGCATCGTGCCGATCCGCGGGGGTCGCCGGCATCTGACGGGCCTCGTCGGCAGCATCGCGCGGTCACCGCTCGGGGGCGAGGTCGATCTCGGTCGCGCCATCGACGGCCTCGGACGCCTCATGCGACGAGGCGGCCTCGCGATCGTGATCTCCGACTTCATCGCGGCTCCCGAGACCTGGAGCCCTGCGCTCGCCCGGCTCGGACGCCGGAGCGAGGTCATCGCCATCGAGGTCCTCGATCCGCGCGAGCTCCGCCTGCCCGACGTCGGCCTGCTGGTGATCGAGGACCCCGAGACCGGCCGCCAGCGCACGATCGATACCAGCGACGACCGGTTCCGTGCGCGACTGGCCGACGGTGCCGATCAGCGTCGCGCCGCGAGGTCGACCGCGATCCGGCGCGCGGGCGCCACGCACCTGCGACTTCGGACGGACCAGGAGTGGACCGGTCCGCTCGCCGCCTGCCTCGACGGACGCCGGCGCGCGCGCGGGCTGGGTCGGCACATGGCGTCCCATCCCACGACCGGAGCAGCCCGATGATGCCGTTCGCGCCCGATCTGATGTTCCTGTCGCCCGAGCGATTCGCACTCCTGCTGGTGCCGCTCGTGTTCGCGGCGCTCTACGTCGTCAGGCAGCGCCGGCGCCGGGCCTACGTGGTGCGCTACACGGACATCGCCCTGATCGACGCGGTGGCCCCGCGACGCCCGGGCCTTCGGCGCCATCTCGTCGCCGCGGTCTACCTGGCGTCGACGGCCCTGCTCGTCATCGCGGCCGCTCGCCCCGCCCTGGCGACCGAGGTGGCGAACGAGCCGACCGTCGTGCTCGCATTCGACACGTCGTTGTCCATGGAGGCGACGGATGTCACTCCGAGCCGCATCGTGGCGGCCCGTGACGCGGCCCACCGGTTCATCGAGGTGGTCCCCGCCGGCGTGCGGGTCGGCCTGGTCGCGTTCGACAAGACGGCACGGGTCGTCATCCCGCCGACGACGTCGAAGATGGTCCTCGACCGAGCGATCGATCGGCTGTCCCTGGGCCAGGGAACGGCGATCGGCGAAGCGATCTACACGTCTCTGGATCTGCTCGAGTCGGACGTGCCCGCCGATGCGGAGGCCTCCGGCGCGGGGTCGATCGTGCTGATGTCGGACGGCGACACGACCACCGGACGACCGGAAGGGGACGCCGCTCGTGACGCGGAGCGCCGTGGCATCAAGGTCAGCACCGTCGCCTTCGGAACCGACCACGGGTCGGTGGTGGTCGACTTCCTGCCGGTCCCCGTCCCGGTCGACCGGGAGGCGCTGCGCGACATCGCCGAGACCACCGGTGGCAAGGCGTTCGAGGCCGAATTGGCCGAGGAGGTCGTGTCGGTGTTCGAGGATCTCGGCCAGGGGGTGGGGACGCGGACGGAGCCCCGGGAGATCACCGACAGCCTTGCCCTTGCGGCGCTCGTGGCGGCAGCCATCGCTGCCGGCGGCTCGCTCCTCTGGTTCGCTCGCATCCCGTAGGGCCGGAACGCGTCAGGTCGTCGCGACCTCGGTCGTGATCGGGACCGGTCGTTCGAGAGCGTCGACGACCGGGCAGTGCTGCACGCCCCAGTGCGCGATCTCCTCCAACGTCGCCGACCCGACGCCTGCGGCGGTCAAGCGGATCGAGACCCGTCCGCGTAGCGGGCCTGCCGGAACGTCGTCGGCGATCCCCAGGAGCCCCCGGTCATCCGATTCCGAATTCGACGGTAACCTCGACGGTGTCGAGGGTGATGCCCAGCATGGCCGCCCGCATGGCGATCAGCGTCGCGACGCAGCTCGCACCAGCGGCTCGCAGGAGCCAGCCGGGAGACGGCGCGGACGCCGTGCCACCGACGGACGGAACCATGTCGGTCGTGAGGCTCGCGTCGCCCGAGCCGGTGACCCGCACGACAAGGCCCTCGACGAGCGTCGCCACCGCGGCGTTGTCGGTCGATCGTGCCTGGTCCGGGTGCTGTGCGAGGAACGTGCTCGCGTCATGGATCGCATCCCGGATCGATCCTCTTCCCACGTCCGCCCTCCTTGGTGCGCGACCTCCGCGACATCCGACCGCAGCATGGCGAATCGCGTCGTCGTTCGTCGCCCAGCGGCGCATCGGCGGATCGGTCGCTATTGCAACGACGCTGAAGCGCCGGGTGCCATCGCGTCGGTGTCGGACGCCACCAGCCCTGACTAGCGTCACGGCAAGACGTCGCCCGGGTCCTTCCCGACCCGCGTACGCGGCAGGAGGCACCGAAGATGGACACCTCGCGGATCTCGTGGCGCGTCATCGCGCTCTTCACCGTCCTGATCCTGGCGACGACCGCGTGCGGGACCAACGACGGGGCCGGCTCCAGCCCTGCGGCACCCGACGCGAGCGGTGGGCCTGCGGCCTCGGCCGGGTCCTCGGCCGCGACGGAGCTGAGCGGCGAGCTCACCGTCTGGGCGATGGGCAACGAAGGCACCAAGCTCGGTGTCATGGCCGACAAGTTCATGGAGGCCAACCCGGGCGTGACCGTCAACGTCACGCCGGTCGACTGGGGCCAGGCCGTCGCCAAGCTGCAGACCGCCATCGGTGGCGGTGAGACGCCCGACGTCAGCCAGATGGGCACCGACATGATGGGCCAGTTCGTCGAGACGGGCGCCCTCGAACCGGTCGGCGCCGGCATCGATCCGAGCGCCTATTTCGAGAGCGCGTGGCAGACCGGCGTCGTCGATGGCCAGGCCTACGGCGTCCCGTGGTACGTCGAGACGCGCGTGCTCTACTACCGGACCGACATCGCGGAGAAGGCCGGGATCACGGCTGCCCCCGCGAGCTGGGACGACCTCAAGGCGATGGCCCAGGCGATGCAGTCCAAGGGCGGCGCCGAAAACGGCATCGCGCTCGGGACCAAGAATGGCCAGGAGTACCTGCCGTTCGTCTGGTCGAACGGCGGCGATGTCCTCGGTGCTGACGGCAACTTCACGCTCGGTTCCCCGGAGGCCGTCGAGGCGCTGACCTTCTACGACTCGTTCTTCGAGGAGGGCCTCACCCCGAAGTCCGTCCCGGAGGGCTTCGACATCACGCCCGCCTTCGTGGCCGGCACGCACCCGATGTTCTTCTCGGGCCCGTGGCACCTCGGTCTGATCACCGAAGCCGGCGGGGCCGACATCGAGGGCAAGTGGGCGATCGCCCCGATGCCCAAGAAGGTGACCGGGACGTCCTTCGTCGGCGGCAGCAACCTCGTCGTCTTCAAGGACAGCCCGAACAAGGACGCGGCCTGGGCGTTCGTCCAGTTCATGTCCGACCCGGCGAACCAGGTCGCCTGGTACACCGAGGCGACCGTGCTCCCGGCCGTGCAGAGCGCCTGGGACGACCCGGCCCTCGCAGGCGATGAGAACGTGGCCACGTTCGGCACGCAGCTCGAGGACACCAAGGCTCCGCCGCCGATCTCCGACCTGGAACGAGGTCTCGACCTCGATCAACGACAACCTCGAACGGGTCACGACCGGGGACCTCGCCCCGGCAGACGGGGCCAAGGCCATGGAGGAGGAAGCCACCGCGATCGGCACGGGCCAGTAGCCGTGACCCAGCGAGTGGATCCGGTCGGGCCACCACGCCCGACCGGACCGGTCCGCGACGCTACGGCAGCCCCCGCGACTGGCGGGTGGGCTGGGCGCCGTGGCGACGCGACGTCAACCCGGCATCAGCCTTCGGCAGAACCTGATCGGCTGGGCCTTCGCCCTGCCGTTCCTGCTGATCTTCCTGCTCTTCATGGCGGGCCCGCTCCTCGCCTCATTCGTGCTGAGCCTGACCGACTTCGGGCTGCGCGATCTCCGCAACCCGCTCGGTGTCAACTTCATCGGGCTCCAGAACTACATCGAGCTCCTCAGCGACAGCACCTTCTGGACGGCCCTCGCGAACACCGCCTATTTCGTGCTCGTCGGCGTGCCCCTGACCCTGGTCCTCGGTCTTGCGGCCGCATTGGCGCTCGACCGCGGTATCCGGCGGTTCCGCACCGTCTACCGGGTGGGCTACTACCTTCCGGTGGTCACGAGCATCGTCGGGATCGCCGTGGTCTGGCGGTTCGTCCTTAACCCCGACTACGGGCTGCTCAACATGACCCTGGGCGCCGCCGGGATCGAGGGCCCGAACTGGCTCGGAGATGAGATCCTCGCCATGCCGTCGCTCATCGTGATGGCCGCGTGGCGCAACCTCGGGTTCGCCATGGTCCTCTTCCTGGCCGGCCTGCAGACGATCCCTGTCCAGCTCTACGAGGCGGCGTCCATCGACGGCGCGGGCCGCTGGGCCGCGTTCAAGTCGGTCACGTTGCCGCTGCTCCGACCGACGCTCCTGTTCGCCGTGGTCATCACCACGATCGGGTACCTCCAGGTGTTCGAGGAGCCATTCGTCATGACCGACGGCGGGCCACTCGACCGGACCCTGTCGATCTCGATGTTCATGTACCAGGAGGGCTTCGAATTCTTCCACCAGGGCTATGCCGCCGCGATCGCGTGGGTCCTGTTCCTGATCGTGGCGGTCATCGCGGTCGTCCAGTTCCGCACATTGCGGTCGCAGACATGACGGAGGTGTGCGCGTGACCGCCCTGACCCGCCCGGCGCCCCAACCCGCGGCCGGCGCAGCCCCGCGTAGCCGGGCCTCGATCGTGCTCTACGTCCTGCTGACGCTGGGCCTGGTCCTGATGATCGCGCCGTTCGTCTGGATGGTCCTGGGCTCCTTCAAGCCCCAGGGGGAGTTCCTGCGCCTGCCGCCCACGTGGTTGCCGGAGCAGCCGACGTTCAACAACTTCCAGCGCCTCATCGACCAATTGGACATGCCGCGCTTCTTCTTCAACTCGATCGTGGTCGCGGCGGCCGTGACCGTCGGGACCCTGATCTTCGCCCCGATGCTCGGGTATGCGCTGGCGAAGCTCCAGTTCTCCGGCAAGGGCGTGCTGATGGGGCTCGTCCTTGCGACGTTGATGCTGCCGGGTGCAGCGATCCTCGTGCCCCAGTTCGTCCTGATGAGCGCCCTCGGGCTGGTGAACAGCTACCCGGCGCTGATCCTGCCGTTCCTGGCCGGACCGTTCGGCGTGTTCCTGACCCGCCAGTTCTTCTCCGGCCTGCCGGACGAGCTGCTCGAGGCCGCCCGGATCGACGGAGCCAGCGAGTTCCGGATCTTCTGGACGATCGCGATGCCGCTCGCGGGGCCGGTCCTCGCGACGCTGGGCATCCTGACGTTCCTCGGCTCCTGGAACTCGTTCATCTACCCCCTCGTGATGGCCCAGGAGCCGGAGATGTACACGCTTCCGGTGGCCCTGGCGACGTTCGCGACGGGTCAGTACCAGGCCGACCACGGGATGCTCATGGCCGGCGCCCTGGTCCTCGTCCTCCCCATCCTCGTCATCTTCATCCTGCTCCAGCGCTGGATCACCGAGGGCATCGCCACGACCGGCCTGAAGGGCTGACCCACCGCCGGCGGCTGGAGGCCGTCAAGCACGAGGTGTCGATATGCGCCAGCGCCGTCCCCACCAGATCCTCGCAGCCCTCGCGGCGCTGGTCATGATGGCAGCCGCCTTCCCGGTTGCCGCGGGCGCGGCCTCGGGTCACCCGAACGGAGCACAGCGCCAGACACTCTTCCGGTACGCCCGCGCCACGTGGGCCTCGTTCGTCGCGATGACCGATCCCTCCACCGGCCTGCCGGCCGACAGCCTGGCCGCCGACGGGGCGCGGAGCGTCCAGACGTCGACGACCAACATCGGGGCGTACATGTGGAGCACGGTCGTCGCCGACGAGCTGGACATCATCGGCCACAGGGACGCGGTCCGGCGGCTCCGGCGAACGCTCCGCACCCTCGAGACGATGGAGCGCCACGAGCCGAGCGGCCAGTACTACAACTGGTACGACCACACCACGGGCGAGAAGCTGACCGCCTGGCCGCCGACCGGCGACCCGGTCACGCCGATCCTGTCGTCGGTCGACAACGGGTGGCTCGCGACGGGCCTGCAGGTCGTCGCCAACGCCGTCCCGGAGGTGGCCGCTCGGGCCGGCGCGCTGTTCGACAGCATGGACTTCGGGTTCTACTACCGACCCGAGGTGAACCGGATCGCCTTCCACTACACGCCGAGCACCGGTCAGTTCACCTGCTGCTACGACACGATCGTGAGCGAGAGCCGCATCGCGAGCTACATCGGCATCGGCAAGGGCGAGATCCCGGCCAAGGAGTACTTCGGCGCGTGGCGGACGTTCCCGGACACCTGCGACTGGAGCTGGCCCGAGACGAAGCCGGTCGGCTTCCACCGGACGTATCTCGGCGTCGACGTCTTCGAGGGCGCCTACCCGTACGAGGACTTCCGCGTCGTGCCGGGCTGGGGCGGGAGCATGTTCGAGGCGCTCATGCCGGCGCTGTTCGTGCCGGAGGAGCGATGGGCTCCGCGCAGCTGGGCGGTCAATCACCCGCTGACGATCGCTGCCCAGATCCACCATGGCCTGGTCGAAGCGGAATACGGCTATTGGGGCTTCTCGCCCGCGAACATCCCCGAAGGCGGGTACTCGGAGTACGGCGTCGACGCGATCGGGATGAACCCCGAGGGCTACGCGTCGAACAAGGACAAGACCTACGTCGACCGGGGCTTCGCGGGTTGCCCGGGCCGCGAGCCGAAGCCCGATCCGCCACCGTCCGCCTACACGAACGGCGTGGTGACGCCGCACGCGGTGTTCCTCGCCCTGCGCTGGGCGCCCGACCGGGTGCTCGCCAACCTCGCCAACCTGGAGTCCGACTTCGACATGTACGACAAGTGGGGGTTCCGCGACTCCGTCAACGTCCAGACCGGCGTCGCGTCCGGCTTCTACCTGTCGCTCGACCAGGGCATCGTCATGGCATCGATCGGCAACGCCCTCGCCAAGGACGTGCTGCGCGACGCGTTCGCGACCAGGGAGTTCCGGAAGATGCTCCGGCCCGTCATCGGCATGGAGCGATTCAACGCGGGTCCACGCAGGGCGGCTGACAAGTACCTCCGCCCGTGACGACCGAGACCGGGCGGGGGGCCGCCCCGTCGGCGGCACCCGGTTCCGCCCGGATCGCATGGTTCGAGAGCGTCGGCGCCTCGACCGAGCGGGACCGGCCGGCGCCGGACGTCGTCCTGCCGCCCCCGGCCGACGTCCGTGCCGAGCGGGGTCGCGGCCAGGTGACGGTGTCGTGGTCGCCGGTCGCGGGCGCCGTCGGGTACCTCGTCCATCGCGGCCAGCCCGGTGGTCCGCTGGCGCCCATCGACCACAAGGGCGGTGACGTGCTCGCGGTCCCGCACGGGCCCTACGTCGACACCACCGCCGGCGTCGAGCACGAGAACGTCTACGCGGTGGCCAGCCTGTCCAGCATCGATGCCCCCGCCGGCCCGCTGTCGGCGCCCGTCGGCCCCGTGCCCACCGAGCGGGAGGGCGAGGTGACCGTCGCGGTCGATGCCGCGACGCTCCATCGGCTCGGTCCATCGGCCATGGCGGCCGATCGTCGGCTCCGAGCACCTCGCCATGCTGCTGCGCGGCGAGGGACCGGGCGGGGTCGACGTCGGCGAGGACCTCGTCGCTCGCGTTCCGGATCGTCCGGGACGAGCTCGGCGTCGAGGCGGTCCGGGCGCATGCCATCCTGCACGACGTCCTGGGCGTGTATCGCGAGACCGCCGACGGGACCCCCGAGCACGACTTCGAGGGGGTCGATCGCGTCATCGATGGGCTCCTGGCGACGGGCCTGCGGCCCATCGTGGAGCTGTCGTTCATGCCGGAGTCGCTGGCCGCCGATCCCGGCCCGCGGGTCTTCGACTACATCGGGCACATCTCCCCACCACGCGACATGACGCGCTGGGCGGACCTCGTCGAGGACCTCGTTCGGCACCTCGTCGCACGGCACGGCCTCGACGAGGTCGCCCGCTGGGGCTTCGAGGTCTGGAACGAGCCGAACATCCAGGTCTTCTGGTCGGGCCGACAGAGCGACTACTTCGACCTCTACGACGCGACCGCCCGGGCCGTGAAGGCCGTTGACGAGCGACTCCTCGTCGGCGGGCCGTCGACCGCCGCCGCCGGCTGGGTCGACGACCTGCTCCACCATGCCGACCAGACCGGCGTCCCGGTCGACTTCGTGACGACCCACACCTACGGTGCGCCGCCGCTCGACCTGCGCCCGATCCTCCAGCGGTACGGGCGTCCGGACCTGCCGCTGTGGTGGACGGAATGGGGGGTGAGCCCGACCCATCACGGCGAGGTCAACGACAGCGTCTGGGGCGCCCCGCTCGTCGCCCGCGGGATGCGGTCGGCAGCCGGTCGATTGGACGCCCTCTCCTACTGGGTCGCCTCGGACCAGTTCGTCGAGCTCGGCGTCCCCGAGCGACTGTTCCATGGCGGCTTCGGGCTGCTGACGATCGGCGGGCTGCGCAAGCCGCGGTTCTGGGCCATCGCCCTGCTCGAGCGCCTCGGCGAGCAGGAGCTGGCGAGCCAGGTCACCGGTGACGGCGGTGGCAGTCTCGTGGAGGCGTGGGCGAGCCGCGACGAAGACGGTGACCGCGTGGCGGTCGCGATCTGGAACGGGACGCTCGATCAATCCCGGACCGAGGGTGACGACGCCCTGGGCCGCCACGTGACGCTCGAGGTCACCGGACTGGCGCCCGGTACGTATCGCGCCGAGCATCTGCGGGTCGACCACCGGCACTCCGACATCGTCGGGGTCTGGGACGCGCTCGGCGGCGGCGACTGGCCCACGCCGGAGCAATGGGAGCGGCTCCGGGCGGCCGACCGGCTCGAGGCCCTCCGGCCGGACGAGCCCGTGGAGGTCGGGTCGGATCGCGTGGCGCGCCTGGCGTTCGACCTGCCCGATGCCGGCCATCTCGTTCGTGGAGCTGCACACGGCGACGCACACGCCGCATGACTGAAGGACTTCCCTCATCGGCGACGTATGCCCTCGTCCCGGGGGGCGGAGGCGATCCCTGGGAGTGGCACCTGCTCGTCCGGGAGCTCGAAGCACGCGGCAGCGAAGCGATCGCTGTCCGGCTGCCGTCGGAGGATGACGCCGCCGGCTGGTCCGAGTACGCCGACGCCGTCATCGAGGCGATCCACGGTCGCGACGAGGTGGTCGTCGTCGCCCATTCGCTGGGCGGCTTCACCGGCCCGATGGTCTGCGCCCGCCGTCCCGTCCTCCTGCTCGTGCTGCTGAGCGCGATGATCCCGCGACCGGGTGAGACCGCGAACGCCTGGTGGTCGGCTACCGGGTCAGGGCCGGCGATGCGCGAGTATCACGCCAGCCTCGGCCTGCGTGAGGGCGCGGACGACGACGCGACCCTCTACTACCACGATCTACCGGCCGATCTCGCCGCGGAGGCACAGCGTCGAACAGGGCAGGGCCAGTCGTCCACGCCGATGGACGAGCCGTGGCCGCTCGACGCGTGGCCCGACGTCCCGACCCGCGTGCTGGCCTGTCGTCATGACCGCCTCTTCCCCCTCGGATTGCAGCGGCGGGTCGCGCGCGACCGGCTCGGCCTCGCGGTCGATGAGATCGACGGCGGTCACATGGTCGCGCTGAGCCGCCCCGCCGAGCTGGCCGATCGACTGCAGAAGTACCGCCTCGAGGTGCGCGACCAGCAGTGAGGACCAGCTGTCTGCCCATCGGCATGGCGCGCCTGATCCGCAGCGCCACGGGATAGCCTTGCCCGATGCGCCACGTCGCAGTCCTGGGAGCGCCATCGAGCATCGGCCTCCGGCCGCACGATGAGACCGGTGCGCCGCAGGAGGTGGATCGCGCGCCCGAGACGCTCCGGGACCTGGGTCTGATCGAACGGCTGGACGCGACGGACCTCGGCGATGTGCCGCCGCCGCCCTACGAGGACTTCGAGCGTCCGCCCGGCAAGGCCCGGAACGAGAGGGGCGTGGCCACCTACAGCCGGTCGCTCGCTGATCCAGTCGCCGCCGGGATCGACGACGATCGGTTTCTCGTCGTCATCGGCGGCGATTGCAGCATCGTGCTCGGCTGCCTCATGGGCGCAGATCGCGCCCGTCCTGGAACGGCTTCCGACCCAGGCCGGATCGGGCTCGTCTATGTCGACGGGCACGCCGATTTCGCAAGCCCTGCGGAATCCATGACCGGGTCTGTCGCGAGCATGGGCCTCGCCCTCGCCGTGGGCCGCGGTGACTCGCAACTCGCGAAGCTGGCCGGCGCGGTGCCGCTCGTGCGCGGTGAGGATGTCGCGCTGATCGGGCGGCGCGACGAGGGCCAGTGGTACGGTCACGAGGCGCTCGCGGTCTCGGGCATTCGCGACCTGCCCTGGGCAACCATCGCGCCCGACGGGACCGCCGTCCGTCCGACCGCGCTCGCTGAGACGGCATCGACCGTTCTCGACCGTTTTGCCGCGAGCGAGGTGAGCGGGTTCTGGATCCACGTCGATGCCGACGTTCTCAACCCCGAGGTCTTGCCCGCGGTCGGGTCGCCCGAGCCGGGCGGCCCCGACATCAACGAGCTGGCCGCGCTGCTCGCGCCCTTGGTCGACCACCCGAAGGCGCTCGGCCTCGCCCTCGCGCTGTACGACCCCTCGCTCGACCCGAATCGATCGTCCGCGGCCAGGCTCGTGGAGCTGCTCGCGCAGTCGCTCCTCGGGCGGGGACGACATGCCGCGCCGGCTTGAGATCGTCGGCGCGCCAAGCAGCGCCGGCGCGTACGCACCCGGCCAGGAGCGGGCGCCAGAGGCCTATCGAGCCGCCGGGCTGCCTGGCTTCCTTCAGGAGCGCGGCATCGAGGTCATTGACCGGGGCGACGTTCCCGGCTTCCGCTGGCGGCTAGACCAGGAGCACATGCGGGCCATGAACGCCGAAGCCGCGGCCGGCGTGGCCAGCGCGGTCGCCGATCAGGTGGCCGCGAGCCTGTCGGACGGTTCGGCGCTGCTCGTCCTCGGCGGCGACTGCACCGTCGAGATCGGCACCGTCGCCGGTGCCTCCCGTGGAACGCCGGATGTCGGCCTCGTCTACATCGACTACGACACCGACCTGAACACGCCCCAGAGCGTCGAGGACGGCGCGCTCGACTGGATGGGCGTCGCCCACCTGCTCGGCCTCCCGGACACCGTTTCCAGCCTCGCCGGGGTCGGCCCGCGGACACCGATGCTGCGCCCCGATCAAGTCCTCCTGTTTGCGAACGGCAGCTCGACCGACTTCGAACGACGGACGATCGCCGACCTCGGGATCGAAGAGGTCGGGTTCGCGCAGGTCACGTCCGACCCGGTGGGCTCCGCGCGCGGCGTCGCCGACCGCTGGGCGCGACGCTTCGAGCGCCTCCTCGTCCACGTCGACGCGGACGTCCTGGACTTCCTCGATTTCCCGATCGCCGAGGAGACTCGTCGGTCCCGGGGACTTCGTTTCAAGCAACTCGTTGCCGTCCTTCGGCAGCTCGTCGCCGCGCCCAACTGGACGACACTTACGATCTGCGAGGTCAATCCCGACCACGACCCAGACGGCTCGTCCATGCGCAGGCTCAGCGAAGCCCTCGCCGACGTCCTATCCGGCTGCCCTGGCCTTGCCGGTCGACCGCCTTGGCGCACATAGAGAACGTCTGTGCTGGCGCGCCCGACAGGTGTTGGACGCGCGATAGCCTCAAGCGGAAGGAGCCCCATGCTGACGCAGGTCGCGGAGAGTGTGCTGGTCCACCACAGCGAGTTGCTCCAGAACAACGCCGTTGTCGTGCAAGGCCGTGCCGGCGTGTTGCTCATCGACCCCGGGATACAAGGCTCCGAGATGGCCTGCCTTGCGAACGATCTTCGCGATCTGGGCCAGCCCGTCGTGGCGGGCTTCTCGACGCATCCTGATTGGGATCACGTGCTCTGGCACGCCGAGCTCGGCGACGCGCCCCGATACGGGACGGCGCGCTGCGCAGCGTTCATGCGAGATCTGTTGTCGAACGCGGACTGGAAGGCTCGGGTCGCCGAGGGGCTACCGCCGGAGATCGCCAACGAGATCCCGATGGACCGGTTCGGCCTCATCACGGGTCTGCCTGCCGGAGCGGCGCTGATCCCCTGGGACGGCCCCGACGTCCGGATCATCGAGCATCCGGCGCATGCCCAGGGTCATGCGGCCCTGTTGATCGAGGAGCGCCGCGTTCTCGTCGCCGGCGATATGCTCTCTGACATCCTGATCCCGTTCCCCGACCTGGACGCCGCGGATCCGATCGAGGACTACCTCGTCGGGCTGCGCCTGCTCGAGGACGTGGCGGACGACGTCGATGTCCTCATCCCCGGTCACGGGTCCGTCGGCGGAGCTGATCAGGTGCGCGCACGGATCGAACAGGATCGCGCGTACGTCCATGCATTGCGTGACGGCGAACCTTCCGATGACCCGCGCATCGGCCCATCGGCCACGTTCGGCAAGGATTGGCTGCCCGGCGTGTATGAATGGCAACGAGAGCAACTCGCCCAGGGAAGCGAGCGCGACGGAACGCCCAACTAGAAGAATCCGGCCATCGCCCCGAGCAAGGGCGCGCGATCGAGGGCGCCGATGCCGATGCTATCGTGGGTCAGCCGGTGCGTGGGATGCGCTGGCCGAACCTGGGGGCCAACGAGCAGATGTCAACGGGCCTCGACATGGCCTATGCGGTGGCGCTCGCCGTCACGCTCTGGGCGACGGCGATCGGTCTCGGGGCCAGTCATGGTGTCCGGGCGATCGGTGTCGGTCTCGCCAGGCGCGGGCTGTTCGGCCGCCTCCTCTTCCTCGATGTCATCGTCGTCCCGCTGATCGTGCTCGGGCTCGTCCGCCTGCTTGCGGTGCCGAACGACTACGCGGTGGGTCTGCTGATCGTCGGGACCGCCGCCGCCGGCCCGCTCGGCCTCAAGACCGCCCAGCTTGCCCGGGGCGATGTGCCACTGGCCATCGCGCTCGTCATCGTGCTCGAACTCGTCAACATCGTGGCGATGCCGATCTGGGCAGTCATCGTGGTCCCGGACGCCGTCATGCTCCCGCTGGTCGAGATCTGGCGGACCCTGATCATCGGCATCCTGATCCCGCTCTCGCTGGGGTTTGCGATCCACGCCCGGGGACATCGGTTCGCTCCAGCGGTCGGCCGCTGGTCGGCGCCGGTGTCGTCGATCGGCTTGGCGTTGGTCATCACGATCGTCCTGCTTCGTGATGGTTCGGCGGTCCTGGACTCGGCGGTCTCCGGGGTCCTGACCGTCGCCGCCGCCACGATCCTGGCGTCCATGATCCTCGGCTGGTGGATCGGCGGGCCCGATCCAGCGACGCGCCGGACGGCCGCGCTCGTGTCCTCTGTACGGGCGAATGCGGTCGCCTTGGCGGTGGCGACCACCGCGTTCGGGGCCACGGCACCGGCGACGAATGCCATCGTCGTCTTCGGGCTGTGTTCGATCGTCATCGCGCCAGCCGTCGCCACGATCCTCGGGCGGCGGCGATCGACAAGCATGCTCTACGGCTCGGACGGATCGGAACCAAGCCCCTCGAGATCCGCGCCGACGTCGTAACCGAGCGCCATTGCAAGCTTGGGCGCGACCGAGACGAGGTGTGCCGATCCGATCGTGGGGCCCGCCGCGATCAGCGTGTCGACGATGTCCTCCGGCATCGCACCGGCCGCGAGGGCGACGGCGACAGCCGCGTCGAATTCGGTACCTGGTCCGTCGACGGCCACCAGTGCGGCGACTCGAACGAGTGCGACCGTCCTCGGATCGAGGTTCACGGACCCGAGTCCATCGACGGCGGCGGCGCCGCCGCCGCCCAGGACTTCGACGACATATCGGCGGTCTCCCATGGATAGGCGCCGCAGGCGATCGACGTAGCCGGTCATGGATGACTCCTGACGCTGCGGATCCGCCGACGATCGGCCGCGCCGAACCACGCCGGCCATTGGTAGGCGACTTCCGGTGCGCTGGAATGGCTTCTCATAGGCGTGGACCCGCGCTGTGGACGTGCGTCGACGCGAGGCCGGATGTCGCCCCCAGCGAGCCCGGACCCGCGTCGACGCGGGATGATTGGCATCCTTTGCGGGCAGCGTCCCTCCGATGCCGGCTGGTGACATCACGCTATCGGGTTGATTCGGCTTTCCACTTTCGCTTTGCCGCGTTTCACCGGAAGATGTCATCGCGGAAGCGATGACAACCCGATCCGACCTACGCAGGGGACCCTTGTCGACCGTCGAAGCTGCGCAACCGGAACAGCTCGTGATGCCTGCCGGCCTGCCGGCCCTGATGACCAAGCTGGTACCACCCCCCGAGCGGCCAGGGATCATCCAGCGAACCACGCTGACGTCGACGCTGGCGAGCATGTCCGCGCCCATCGTCGTCGTGATCGCGCCGGCCGGGTACGGGAAGTCGACGGCGGTGGCCCAATGGGTGGCGCGGGATGAGCGTCCGGTCGCGTGGTTGTCGCTCGACGCGCGCGACAACGACCCGTACCTGCTCCTGAATTACCTTCACGTGGCACTCGACGCGATCACGCCGCTCCCGACCGAGGTCGGAGCCGCGATCGCGTCCGCAGGACCTTCGATCTGGACGTCCGCTGTCCCGCGGCTGGGTGCCGCCGTCGCGGCGATCGGCCGCGTCAACCTGATCCTTGATGACTTTGATCGCGTCACCGACGCCGACGGGGCCGATGCCATCCTCACCCTCGCTGGCCACATCCCGCCAGGGTCGCAGCTCGTCCTCGTGGGTCGGACCGCAGGGCGGCTGCCGATGCCGCGACTCATCGCTGATGGTCGGCTCGTGGTCATCGGTGTCCGCGAGCTCGTGTTCGATTCCGAAGAGACGGCTGCTGTCATGCGAGCCGTCGACCTCGACATTCCGCCCGACGAGATCGCGCGGATCACGGCCCACCTCGAGGGGTGGCCTGCCGGGGTGTACCTGACGGCCAGATCGATCCAGCGCGGCCAGCCGTGGCAAGCATCCGTCGCTGCTCCCGGCCGGGTCGAGCCTGCAACAGGGGACGATCCGTCGGTCACCGCGTTGGCGAGTGAGTACCTTCGGACGGAGCTGCTCGAACATCTGGAACCTGACGACCTGGCGTTCGCGCTACACACATCGGTCCTTGAGCGGTTGTCTGGCCCGCTCTGTGATGTGCTGCTTGGTCGCAGCAATTCAGCGGCCCGTTTGCGATCCTGGGAGCAGTCGAACCTGTTCCTGATCCCACTCGACGCCGATCACACGTGGTACCGCTATCACCACCTGCTCCGCGACGTCCTGACTGCCGAGCTGTCCCGCCGGGAACCCCAAGTCGTTCGGAAACTCAACCTGCGAGCGGCCGCATGGCACCGTGAGCAGGGGCTCGACGAGCAGGCGTTCGAGCATCTCGCGGCGGCGAACGAAACGGCCGAAGCGGTCACGCTCCTTCCGCGCCTGTGGATCCGCGCGTACAACTCCGGCCGCGTCGAGACGGCGAGGGGGTGGGCCGACTGGCTGGAGGACACCGCGGATCTCGATCGACATGTCGAGGCGCTCCTCATCGGCTCATTCGTGTTCAGGCTCGTGGGCGAGTCCGGTCGAGCGGACCGGTGGAGTGAGATCGGTGGTCGCCGGCGCCCGGACCCGAGCGATCCGTCGGCACCGCGGGTGGAGGCGATCCGCCGACTCTTTCGAGCCATCGCGATGGCATCGGGCCCCGAAGCGATGCTCGAGGACGCACGGCGAGCGGTGGACGGCCTGGATCGTTCGGATCCGTGGCGCGTCGCGGCGCTGGGGACCCTCGGCGTGGCCGAGTATGTTTCGGAGCTCGACACGGTCGCCGACTTGACCCTGAGTCAGGCGCTCGAAGAGGCGGCTGCACGGAACGCGGCTCAAACGGCCGCCGCGATCGCTGCTGCTCACCGGGCCCACATCGCGATCGAGCGCAGTGACTGGGCGACCGTCGAGCGCATGGTGCTGATCGGTCAGGATCTCATCGCCCAGAACCACCTCGGCGAACAGGCCCCGGGCCTGGCGGTCGAGGCAGTCGCGGCGCGTCTCGAGGTCCATCGTGGACACCACGCCGTCGCCAGGGCACACCTGGCGCATGCCCAGCGCGTCCGTCCGATCCTGAACCACGCCTTGCCTTGGCTTGCGGTACGGACTCGATTGGATCTCGCGTCGGCCCACCTCGGGCTCGCCGATCCTGCCGGCGCTCGTACGCTGCACCAAGAGATCCGCGACATCATGATCCGCCGCCCGAAGTTGGGACGCCTTGGCCTCGAGGCTGCGGCATTGCAGATGCGTCTACAAGAGATCCGGGGCGGCACGCCTGGTGCGTCGACGCTCACGATGGCGGAGCTCCGCGTGCTCCCGCTCCTGTCGACGCACCTGACATTCAAGGAGATCGCCGAGCGGTTGTTCGTGTCGCACCACACGATCAAGACCCAGGCGATCTCGATCTACCGGAAGCTCGATGCCACGTCACGCACCGAGGCCATCGCCCGCGCGGTCGACGTCGGCCTGATCGACCACGCGCTCTAGCCCTCCGAGACAAGCGTCATCCGCACGCCCGCGGGCGATTCACCCTTGGTGGCCGATGCGATCGACGCGTTTTCAACCCGAGTGGGTGATGCCGACCCGATGGCCAGACCTACTGTGAGGAGGTAGGGAGACCGCAAGCTCCCTCGTCGCGCGCCAACGTGGCCGCAGCGCCGTTCGTTCGACAGGGAGGGCACCGTGACGCGTCCGTTCGGGATCACCGTACTCGCCATCATCTTCGCGGCCGCGGGCTTGAGCTACATGATGCTCGGCTTCCAGATGACGACCGCGGTCACGTTCGGACCGCTCCCAAGCGGCCAGGGGACCTGGCTCTGGGGCTGGCTGATCGTCCTGACGGGGTTGGCGTATTGGGCGGGCGGCTTGGCCGCTTGGCGCCTTCAGCCCTGGGGTTGGACGCTCGGCCACTTCCTGGCCATCCTCGGGATCCTCGAGGCCATCTTCGCCCTGTTGGGCACCGGCAACCTGGGTTACGCCCTGGCTTCGACGGCCTTCCCGTTCCTTCTCCTCTGGTACTTGAACCGTGCCCCTGTCAAGGCGGCGTTCGGGCTTGTGAACGAATAGTCAGCTGCTTCGTCGCCCTGGGGCGGCGACAGGACCTCCCGTCGGTCGGGCGTGCCCGACTCCTCTGAAGGGAAACCAGCCATGGGCGTCAGCGAATCCAGTCGAGCGATCCTGCCGATCCCGGACCGGCCGTACGCTGGAGTCACCACGTACGACGCGAAGAACCCCGAGACGTCGTTCCCGCGGATCGAACCGATCCGGGCGCCGGACGGGGCGCCAAACGTGCTCGTCATCCTCATCGATGACGCCGGCTTCGGCTCGAACAGCGCGTTCGGCGGGCCGTGCCGGACGCCGACGTTCGAGCGTCTCGCCGCCGACGGCCTGAAGTACACCCGCTTCCACACCACGGCCCTGTGCTCGCCGACGCGTGCGGCGCTGCTGAGCGGTCGGAATCACCACACCGTGGGGATGGGCGGCATCACGGAGATCGCGACGTCGGCGCCAGGTTACAGCTCGGTCCGCCCGAACACGTGCGCCCCGTTGGCCGAGACGCTGAAGCTCAACGGCTACTCCACGGCGCAGTTCGGCAAGTGCCACGAGGTCCCGGTCTGGCAGACCAGCCCGATGGGTCCGTTCACCGCATGGCCGAGCGTCGGCGGCGGCTTCGAGCACTTCTACGGGTTCATCGGCGGCGAGACGAATCAGTACGCGCCCGCGCTCTATGACGGCACGACGCCTGTCGAGCCCGACCGGACCCCCGAGGAGGGCTACCACCTGACGGAGGATCTCACCGACAAGGCGATCGGCTGGGTCCGCCAGCAGAAGTCGTTGATGCCGGACAAGCCGTTCTTCGTGTACTTCGCGCCTGGCGCGACCCACGCGCCGCACCACGTGGCCCCGGAGTGGTCCGCGAAGTACAAGGGCGAGTTCGACGAGGGCTGGGACAAGATCCGCGACGAGACGATCGTCCGGCAGAAGGCGCTCGGGGTCATCCCGGCCGACGCGGAACTCACTGAGCGGCCGGCCGAGATCCCCGGCTGGGACGACATGCCCGACGCGCTGAAGCCCGTGCTCGCTCGCCAGATGGAGGTGTACGCCGGCTTCATGGAGCACACCGATCACCACATCGGCCGGCTGATCGACGCCATCGACGATCTGGGGATCCTCGACGACACGCTCGTGATCGTCATCAGCGGTGACAACGGCGCCTCGGCCGAGGGTACCGTCAACGGCTCCTTCAACGAGCTGCTCATGTTCAACGGAGCTGCGGCTCTCGAGACACCGGAATTCATGGCCGCTCGCATCGACCAGTTCGGGACGCCCGAGGCCTACAACCACTTCGCCGTGGGCTGGGCTCATGCCATGGACACGCCTTTCCAGTGGACGAAGCAGGTCGCCAGCCACTGGGGCGGGACGCGGAACGGCACCATCGTCCGATGGCCGAACGGCATCAAGGCCAAAGACGAGGTCCGCGACCAGTTCCATCACGTCATCGACGTCGCGCCGACGATCCTCGATGTCGCCGGCTTGCCCGAGCCGACCTTCGTCAACGGCGTCCAGCAGATGCCGTACGAAGGCGTGAGCTTGGCCTACAGCTTCGATGAGGCCAGTGCGGCCGACCGGCACGAGACCCAGTACTTCGAGATGTTCGTGAACCGCGGCATCTACCACAGGGGTTGGACGGCCGTGACCCGACACAGCACGCCCTGGGTCATGGCGCCGCCGCCAGCCCTCGACGATGACGTCTGGGAACTGTATGGCCCAGACGACTGGACGCAGGCACACGACCTGGCCGCGGAGCAGCCGGACCGCCTGCGCGAGCTGCAGCGGCTGTTCCTGATCGAGGCCGCCAAACACAACGTCCTGCCACTCGACGACCGGCGCGTCGAGCGCTTCAACTCTGAGCTTGCCGGGCGGCCCCAGCTCGTCCAAGGAAAGCGGCAGCTGCTGTTCGGTGGCATGGGCCGCCTGTCGGAGAACTCCGTCATCGTCATCAAGAACAAGTCGCACGCGGTGACGGCCCAGGTGCGGGTCCCAAACGGCGGCGCCGAGGGCGTGATCATCGCCCAGGGCGGCGCGTTCGGCGGCTGGAGCCTCTACGTGAAGGACGGCAAGCCCGCGTACTGCTACAACCTGATGGGGTTGCGCCGCTTCAAGATCTATGGCGAGGCCTCGATCCCGAGCGGCGATCACCAGGTCCGCATGGAGTTCGCCTATGACGGCGGCGGCCTGGGCAAGGGTGGCACGGCGACCCTCATCCTGGACGGCACCGCGATCGGCGAGGGTCGCATCGACGGGACCGTCCCGTTGATCTTCTCTGGCGACGAGACGACCGACCTCGGGGAGGACACGGGGACACCCGTGACCGACGATTTCGGCTCGGCCGGCGCGCGATTCAACGGTCGCATCGAATGGGTCGAGCTCGATGTGGACGAGGCTGCGGAGGATCTCGACCACCTGATCACGCCCGAGGAGCGATTGCGGATCGCAATGGGCCGTCAGTAGTCGAACCCCGACTTCACCCACTCGCATGAACGCGACGACCGCACCGCGCGTCCCGGCAGCGTCGCCGTGACCGCGCCGGCGACCGGCCACGAGTCCCATCGGCGACTCGATCGCCTGATCGCCGGGTTCACGATCGCCCGGGGGTGCCTCGCGCTCCTGCTCGGCATCACATTGGTGCTCCAGCGCGAAGGGACGAGCGGATCGCTCGCCACGTTCATGGGCCTGTACTGGTTGAGTGGTGGGGTCCTCACGCTCGCCTTCCATCGTCAGATCAGGCAGCGCGGCGGCCGCCGGATGCCGCTGGTGGCCGGCGTCTTCGGGGTCGTGGCCGGTGCCGCCGTGCTCATCCAGGGCTTCCTGTTACAGGAGGCGCCGTCGCCGGAGGAGACGTTCCTGCTCGTCGGCATCCTCGTCCTCGGAACAGGGCTGACGAAGCTGGTCAGCGGCATGCTGGCGGGCGACGATCCGATCCGAAGACAGAGCCGGGATAGCCTGATCCTCGGCACCCTGGAAACCATTCTCGGCGTCGGTCTGATCGTCAGCCGTGCCGCTCCGCCCGGCGCGCTGATCCTGGGAACGACAGCGTGGGCATTCACGGCAGGCATCGTGCTGGTTGGTCAGGGGCTGCGTCGGCGACGTCGAGCGATCGAGTCGAGCCAGACGTGACGGCCTCGCTGCCGAGTCCGAAATCAACCCGATTGGGTGATGTCGTCGGCGAACGGCCGAAGGACGCTCTACTTGCCAACATCGGCCGACCAACCCAAGGCACGCGAGAGGGGATCCATGTCTGACAGATCGATCGACGAGCTGGGACCCGTCGACTACCTGATCGTCGAGTTTCCCGCCGGGGCCCAGAACTTCACGGGGGAGGGAGCGGACGAGCTCGTACGGCTCCACGACGCCGGGATCATCCGGGTCATGGACGTCCTGATCCTCCAGAAGGGCGAGGACGGGACGGTCATGGCCCAGGAACTTGGTGACCTGAACGAGCTTGGCGAGCTCGCTCGCCTCGAGGCCGAGCTCGTGCAGACGCTCGCGGAGGAGGACGTCGACAAGCTCGCGGCGGCCATGGACCCCGGAAGCGTCGCCGGCGTCCTGGTCTACGAGAACCTGTGGGCCGCGCCGTTCGCATCCGCGATGCGACGGGCCGGCGGTCAGCTGATCGCCAACGGCCGCATCCCGATCCAGGCCATCATCGCCGCCATCGAGGCGGACGAAGCGCAAGCAGCAGTGGGAGTCTGAGATGCCGCTCGGTCCAGGTCGTGCCGGAAGGGGAGTCATCGGCGCTCCCGTCGCCAAGGCAGCAGTCGTCGGCGCCGCAGCGGGACCCGGCCGGTCGCCGGTCGCCACCGCTGCCGTCGTCGGCGCCGCAGCCGGACCCGGCCGGTCGCCGGTCGCCAAGGCAGCCGTCGTCGGCGCCGTCGTGACCCCAGGGCGCCGTCGGTTCTAGCCGGGATACCGGCTCGACGCGGAGCCGACACCTCAGCGTCAGCCGTCGTCCACGTCCCTTCCAAGACCATCTCTCCGCGGAGCCCGGAGGCACCACGTGGAAACCGGCATCGCGGCCTTTGCCCTGCTCCTGGCCGGCTACGCGCTCATCGCCAACCGTCTCGACAAGCTGTCGATCGGACCAGCGCTCGCGTTCGTGGTCGTGGGGCTCGTGCTTGGGCCGGTGGTGCTGGATGTGTTGCCCGTCGACGTCGAGTCGTCCACGGTCCGACACCTGGCTGAGGTCACCCTCGCGCTCGTGCTGTTCACGGACGCTTCGACGGTCGACCTCGCCGGTCTCAGGCGCGACGCCGGCCTGATCGGTCGTCTGCTCGGCATCGGGCTGCTCCTGACGATCGCTGCCGGCGGACTCGTTGGCACGCTGATCTTTCCGGAGCTTCCCCTGGCGACGGCGTTGCTGATCGCGGCGATCCTGGCCCCGACCGACGCCGCCCTGGGACTCCCGGTCATCACCAATCCGACCGTCCCGATCCGGGTGCGACGCGTCCTGAACGTGGAGAGCGGGCTCAACGACGGCATCGCGACCCCGTTCGTGCTTCTGTTCATCGCACTCGCGACAGCCGCCGTAGGCTCGGAGGGCGGCCATTTCGTATCGGCGCTCACCGAGATCGCCATCGCCATCGTCGTGGGGATCGGGATCGGGGCGATCGGAGGTCGCCTGCTGACGGAGGCCGACCGGCTCGGGCTGACGTCCGGCCTGTCTCGCCAGATCGTCGTGCTCGCCCTGGCGCTGGGCGGCTACTTCGCATCCGTCGCGCTCGGCGGCAACGGGTTTGTTGCCGCGTTCGTCGCGGGATTGGCGTTCGGCGCCGTGACACGGGGTGCGCAGGAGCAGGCGGAGCTCTTGAGTGAGGCGTCCGGGATCCTGCTCTCGATCGGTGTGTGGACGGTCTTCGGCGCTACGCTCGTCGGTTCTCTCTTCCGGTTCACCGATGACTTCCGACCGATCCTCTACGCGATCCTCAGCCTGACGGCCATCCGGATGGTCCCGGTCGCGATCGCACTCATCGGGAGCCGGCTCGCGCTGCCGACCGTCGGGTTCATCGGCTGGTTCGGACCTCGCGGCCTGGCGTCTATCGTGTTCGGGATCCTGGCAGTCGACGCGCTGACCGAGGCCCGCGGGGCGGTGGCCACAGTCACCAGCACGGTCGCGTGGACCGTCCTGTTGTCGGTCGTCGCCCATGGTGTGACGGCCGGTGTCCTGGCCGGCCGATATGGACGGTGGATCGCCTCGCGCCAGCCAACGACGGATGAGCCGCTGCCGGAGCTCGAAGAACGATCCGAGCTCCGCCCGAGCACACGGTCGACCTGGGTTCGCCGCGAGCCGGCGACCGAGCCGGACCCCCACTAGCGTGGCGATCGCCCGTCGCCGCGACGGATCCGCCTATCCGTCCAGCGATCACGTCTGACGAGCCGTCGGGGCCGATCCAGCGCATGACGCACACGGAGGTACCGAAGCGATGATGACGTCACAGTCGCCCGTCCTGCGTCAGACCGGCAACGCCTACAACATCTTCATCCTGGTCCTGACGGTCTTCTCGTTGGTGATCATGGTCCTGCTGCTCCTTCCGATCTCGCAGGCGGAGCGCGATCTGTTGACGCTCTACGACAACGTCGTCTGCGTCGTCTTCCTGATCGACTTCGTGATGAACCTCGCCGCCGCCAAGCCGAAATCGGCCTATTTCGTCGGCGCCAGGGGATGGCTCGATCTCCTGGGGTCAGTCCCCGCGTTGGGGTTCGTCCCATTCACAGCGCTGTTCCGCCTGGCCCGCCTCAGCAGGCTGGCGCGCATCACGCGCCTGCTTCGCGGTCAAGCCGGCAAGGACCTCGTGCTGGACGTGCTGCGGAACCGAAGCCAATACGCGACGTTCATCACCATCCTCCTCGCCTGGATCGTGCTGAGCGTCGCGAGCATCCTCGTCCTCCGAATTCGAGAGCCGCTCGCCCGACGCCAACATCACGACCGGTGGCGATGCCATCTGGTGGGGCCTCGTGACGATCACAACGGTCGGCTATGGCGACTTCTACCCGGTCACGTTCCTCGGCCGGTTGACTGGGGTGTTCGTGATGTTCGCCGGCATCGGGATCATCGGCGCACTCGCCAGCATCCTGGCGAGCCTGCTCGTGTCGCCGCCAGTACCTGACGACCAGGCGGAACCGCTCATCGATTCGTCCACGACTCGAACTGTCGATCCGACGACGGTCGAGACCATGGTCACGGAGCTGGCCGGCCTTCGCGCAGAGATCGCAGCCCTGCGTGCCGCGTTGCGCCCCGACACAGGCTGACGGAAATCGGTTGGCTGGAATTCCTGGGGACGTTGATGACGCGTTATCGGAGGCGCCACTCGTCCTCTGCCTCTTGCGAACCTGCGCCCGACAGCTGATGGGCGCGCGGCTTCAACGCTACACCATCACGATGGAGGGGCGGGATGAGTGGCTCGCTGCGTCGAGGCGGCAGGCGTGACGGTCGCGGACAGCACGCACGTGCTTCGGGTCCGGGTCGATCAACGGCGGAGGCGGGGCCAGGCTGCGGCGATCAGCCCGACCCGCAGGAGCGCCAGGGCGGGCGGGATGGGCAGGGCGTAGCCGTACCAGAAGACTGCCTCGATCGGGATCATGGCGACGGCAAGCACGGCTCCAGAGCGGCGTCCCCGCCACATCAACCACCCGCCCCACGCGACCGCTGCGGTGACACCCGCGTATCCGACGAGTGTCGCGGCGAACGCCTCGGGACTCAACGGGCCCCACCACGGGCCGCCATACATCGGGAACAGGTCGCCGAGCCACGGCAGTTCCCGTTCCCGGAGTGCATAGGCCGCGATCGGCAACGCGGGCAGCCCGAAACCGGCCGCGTACACCCAGCACACCACCGCTGCACCACGCGCGACACCGGGGACCGCCGCCGTCGCGGTCACGCGGTCCGCAGCCCCAGGGCGGTCCCGATCCACATGAACTCCGGTCATGTCCTGGCCTACGCCTCCGCTTCCAGCAGGGCCCTTAGCACCTGATCATCCCGTTCGACGTCGCGGCGCAGCACACGTCCCATAAACGGCTCGATGAGCCGACCCAGTCCGGAGAAGCGGAGTTGGACGCGACTGGTCAACGCGCTGGTGGAGGCGCTGGTCGGCTCGACGAGGTAGGACGCGTCTCCGGTCACTCCGCCTCCGGGCGGGATGTCGAAGGCGACGAAGCGACCGGGCTCGAACGCGACGAACTTGTTCCGCGACTCGATCCGCCGACCGGCGAACCGGCGAACGAAGCTGTGCTCGGACCCTACCCGGATCGGACCCGGTGTAAGGCGATGGACCTCGTCGAGCCCGGACTGCCAGCGCGGCGCGTTCGTCTGGTCGCTGACGAACGCAAACACGTCGGCGGCCGGCCGCCCGATCTCGATGCGTGTCTCAAGCTGATCATCCGTGGTCCCTTCCCAGTGACTGGCGGTATCACTAGTGTGCACTCTAGTGAGAGGTCGGATAGTATCGACTTCGCGACGGATGTCAAGAGGTTCCGCATGGCCAGCCTGACCCGACGGGAGCGGTCCCGCGCCACCCACTGGAAGATCGTCGAGGCATCGCACCGACTGTTCTCGACCCAGGGCTATGCCGTGCACGACGATGGCGCAGGTCGCCGAGGCTGCCGGCGTCGCCGTCCAGACGGTCTACTTCGTGTTCCACACAAAGCCCGCCCTGCTCGCGCGGGCCATCGACTTCGCCGTGATGGGCCGGGATGACCCGCGTCCTCCTGAGGAGCAGCCGTGGTACCTGGCGATGACCGATGCCTCGGGGATCGCCGAGGCGGTTCGCCACTGGTGACCGGTGTCGGCTCGATCATGCCAAGGGTGATCCCGCTCAATCTCGCGGCGCGGGCGAGTGACGATCCCGACCTGGCCAGGGTCATGGCGGAATCCGAGGCCTGGCGGGCCGATGGCTACCGGGTCATCCTGGATCCTTCGGAAGAAGGCACCGCGCGCGATGGGCTCGATCCGGAGAGCAGCGCACCTGCTGCTCTTCTAGTTGGCGAGGACGCCTACCACTTCCTCGTCGGACGTACGGCTGGCCGCACGACGACGGGTCGATTGGTGTGTCAGCACGCTCCTGGAGCAGGTATTCGGTCTGGCCACGCCATCCGAAGGCATCCTCTCCGGCACGCAGCCGACGAACCACTGACGGTCGCCGCCCCCGAGATAGTGTCCGGCTGACCCAGGCGGCCTCCGCTGGGTCGACGCTAACGCCTGCCCGAAAGGGTTGAACTGGCGCGCCCGACAGGATTCGAACCTGCGACCTTCGGCTCCGGAGGCCGACGCTCTATCCACTGAGCTACAGGCGCGTGCCGGATCGATGATACAGGCTGCCTGCGTGATGGCGGCTATGCCGCGGCGGGCACCTCGACGATCGGCACGCGGATGTGCACCGCGCTTGTCACGACGCCGATGAGTCGCGCCACGACGCCCTCGCGAGGTTCGCTGAACGAGGCACACTCGAGCCACACCGTGCCGTCGCGCCAGACGGTCGTCGTGTGCGATCCGCACGGGCAGTAGGGCGTCGCGTCGGCCGCCTGTTCGATGATGTCAACATACTGAGCGTTCTGCATGTGGGTCTCTCGATGATAGATACGATACGGTCCGTATCATATACGATGCCCGCGGAATGCGAGGGTCGCGAGTCGGTGACTCGATGGTTGCAAGATACGGACCGTCTCGTATCATCACGCTGATGGTGACTGCTGCAACGCCCCTCGTCGCGTCGACCTCCGCCGGGTCCGACCCGACGCGGTCGTCCCCGGAGCGACACGACCCACAGGCGCATCCTCGACGCGACGCGCGAGCTGCTTACGGAACGCAGCTACGCCGAGTTGCGGATCGAGCACGTCGCCGCCCGCGCCGGCGTCGGGAAGGCCGCGATCTATCGGCGCTGGGGCTCGAAGGAGGCGCTCGCCCAGGAGCTGCTCGCCGAGCTTGCCGCGCCGCATATCGCGGTGACGAAGACAGGCGACACGCACGAGGAGCTGCTCGCTGCCGTGGGCAATCCGATGCGGGCCGTCACGGACACGGCCTTCGGGCCGGTGATCCGCTCCCTGCTCTCGCAGATCGCCACGAACCCGACGCTCGGCGATCCGTTCCGGGCGAGCGTCGTGCAGGCGCGCAGGAACGAGATCGCGAAGGTCATCAAGCGCGGCATCCGTCGCGGCGACATCCGAGACGACGCCGACGCGACCGTCGCCACCGAGCTGCTCGTGGGCCCCGTCTATTTCCGCGTGATGTTCGGCGGTGCGCTGGATCCGGGGTTCGCCGAGCGGATCGTCGACGCGTTCCTGCGCGGGTATGCCGCGCCGCCCCGGAAGGTCCGGGCCAAGCGGTCGCACCGGAAGCGCGCCTAGGCCGTCTCCGATCGGTCGTATCCGGCCCGCCAGCTAGCCCATCCCGCGCTCCGTCATGACCATCCGCGCTGCGACATTGCGGAAGCCTGCCCGCGCGAAGGCGCGGGCCATGGGTTCGTTGCCGACGTCCGTGTCTGCACCGATCTCCTCGCCGGGCGCCAGCTCGTCCAAACGCCACGCCATCTCGGCCAGCAGGTCGTTCACGTAACCATGGCCGCGCTGCTCCGGGACGACCCCGACATACCCGATCGTCGGCAGGGCGTAGTTGCGGGCCGGGATGATCAGGCCGACGAGCCGGTCCGAAGCGTCGTAGGCGAGTTGCCACCAATCTCTGGGGGAAGGGAACCAGTGCAGCTCGCGCATCTGGATCGCGGCGGCCTCGTCCGACCCGTGCGTGGCGATGTCACGTCGGCTGTACGCGTCAAGCGTCCCGTCGAGCACTGACCGAAGCGCGAACAGCATGTCCGCGTCATCGGCGGGACGGAACACCAGCCGCTCGGAACGCTGCGGCAGGCCGTCCGCCTTGGGCAGGTACCGATAGCTGCGCCGCTCCACGAACAGCTGCAGCCCAGCGTTGGCGGCGGCAGCGATACGGAAGTCGGCCGCCGCAACGACGTCGGGCCGAGCCTGCCAATCCGGTGGCAGGAGGAGGTGGTAGTCGGGGCGCTCGCCGTCCGCGTTGCGAAGGACCTGGTGGGCCGCGCTCAGCAGGAGCGTGCCGAGCTCCACCTGGTCGGGCCCTGGAGCGGCCTCGAGCCAATCGAGCGCCTCAGGCAGCTCGTCGTCGGGCCCGGTCCACCATGCGGCGCGCGCAACGACGGCTCCGTCCCGCAACGCCACCCAGGTGTGCTCAGGCCGATACTCATTCCGTCCAGCCAGCTCGGCGTAGCTTCGCCGCGCCTCATAGCCCACCTCGGGCGTGCTCGGGTATGGATACGACAGGAAGAGGTCCGTCTCGCCCGCTCTCAGCGGGCGGATCTCCAAGCGGTTCATGCATCCTCCGGAAGCGTGGGGCTCCCACGCCCGGTCCGAAGGTTCGCCGCGGCCAGCGGGCTACGCGATCCTCATGCACGGGGCAGGGAGCGGATGGTCGGTGAACGTCATAGCGAACGACCTCCTTCCCGCTCCGGCGCCGCTCGGGCAGCGCATGCCGAGGTCAGGGTACCAGCAGACATGCCGCCCCCAGGATCAGCCCTGGATCTTGCGCAGCGCGGCGACCATCGCCCGCGCCTGGTCCTTGTCCTTCTCGTTCGGGTGCTGGTGATCAGCCGTGATCCCGCAGTAGGTGTCGTGGATCGCCTGGCTCATCGTGTCGACGTCGACCATCGCCAGGCCACCCTCCTGGAGCTGCTGGATCGTGTCGGCGTCGGGCGCCTGACCCATCGCCTGCGCCAACGCTTCGTGCATCGTCGTCATCGCCAACGGCCTCCCTGCTCTTTTCGGTCGTGGAAGCCTACGCCTCGGACGGGCCGCCGCGCCATCGGGCGCCTCAGTTGGGCGATGCGATCTGGATCAGGTTGCCGCAGGTGTCGTCGAACACGGCGGTCGTGACCGGCCCCATCGGTGTCGGCGGCTGGGTGAACGTCACGCCGAGCCCAGACAGACGCTCGTACTCGGCGCTCGCATCGTCGACCGCGAACGACGTGTAGGGCATGCCATCGGCGACGAGGGCATCCTTGAACGGTCGCGCAGCGGGATGGCCTTCCGGCTCCAGCAGGAGCTCGACGCCGTCCGGTTGCTCGGGCGACACGACGGTCAGCCAGCGGTGCTCGCCGGCGGGCACATCGGCCTTCTTCACGAAGCCGAGGATCTCGACGTAGAAGCGCAGTGCCTTGTCCTGATCGTCGACGATGACGCTCGTGAGGTTGATCCTCATGCTGACCCCTTTCGTGGTGGCATCGGCCATCGCTCCGCGATCTCGCGCAGCGGGTCCGTATCGAGGTAGTGGAACTTGTAGCGACCCGAGCGCTCGGAGCGGACGAGGCCGGCCTTTTCGAGCACGTCGAGGTGCTGGGAGATCGCCTGCCGGCTGGCACCGATGCCGTGATTCGTGATCAGGCGCGCACAGAGTTCGAACAGGGTTTGGCCGTCGCGCTCGGTGAGCTCGTCAAGGATGGTGCGCCTGGTCCCGTCGGCGATCGCTTTGAATAGAAGCTCGTCCACCCCGCTACGATAGGCAAGTGACCACTTGCCTGTCAACCTCCCACGGATCGATCCCGGGGGACCACCGTCGTGCGTCCGCACACCGGATGTGCTACACGTGCTACCGGATGGACGCGTCCGCGGAACGTGAGCGCCTGCGCGCGGCGTACGACGACGACGTGCCCTGGCTGCGCTGGGGCCCGTACCTGTCCGAGCGCCAGTGGGGCGCGACGAGTGGCGCGGTCGGCTGATCCGGCGCCCGACGGCGTTCGGTCGCTCCGCCTCGCGGACCTCCTCGCCAGCATGTCGCTGGTAGCCGACCTCGGTTTCGGGCTGCCACCCGAGGAGGCGATGCGTTCCTGCATCGTGGCGACGGCGCTGGCAAGGCGGCTGGGCCTCTCGGAGATCGAGGTCGGGGACGTGTACTACACGACGCTCTTGGAGCACATCGGCTGCAATGGCTTCGCCCACGAGGCCGCCGGGGTCTTCGGTGACGAGCTGGTGGCCAACGCCGCGGCCGCGGCGACCAACGTCGCCAGCCGACGCGACGGGATCGTCACCTTCCTGCCGGCGGCCACGCGCGGCCGCCCGCCCCTCGCTCGGGCGCGCGCCGTCCTGCTCACCATGACGACGGGCAGCGATCTCGATCGACGGTTCGCGGCGGCGGCCTGCGAGGTCGGACGGGCGACGGCCCGTCGTCTCGGGCTGCGCGAGTCCATCCAGCGGGCCCTCGACGAGGTCTTCGAGGCGTGGAACGGGCGGGGCGGGCCGCGGGGCCTGCGTGCTGACGCGATCGCCCTCGCCAGCCGGGTGGCGAGGCTCGGCTCGACCGTCGCCCGGTTCGACACGATCGGTGGCCCCGAGGTCGCGGTGCGGGCGGTGGAGGAACGGTCCGGGAGCCTGCTCGATCCGGAGCTCGCAACGGCATTCGTCGCGGGGGCTGGCGACCTGGTCGCGACGATGAACGCCGGCGATCCTCCGGTCGCCGTCCTGGCCGCCGAGCCCGAGCCGACCGTCACGGTCCCGGCCGGGCGCCTCGCCGAGATGGCAGCGGCGTTCGGTGATATCGCCGACCTGAAGTCACCGTACATGCACGGGCACGCGGGCGGTGTCGCGGCCCTCGCCACCGACGCCGCCGCCCGGCTGGGCCTCGACGACGCCGCGCGCGGTCGTCTGCACGTCGCCGGGCTCCTGCACGATCTCGGGCGCGTCGCGATCTCGGACGCCATCTGGGAGGCGACGGCTGCGCCCACCACGGCGGGGTGGGAGCAGATCCGACTGCACGCCTATCACTCGGAACGCATCCTCGCGCGCTCGTCGGTGCTCCGGCCCATGGCCGCGCTCGTGGGGATGCATCACGAGCGTCTGGACGGGTCGGGCTATCACCGCGGTTCGGGCGCGAAGGAGATCGCCCAGCCGGCTCGGATCCTCGCGGCGGCCGACGCGTACCACGCGATGACGCAGGACCGGTCCTACCGCTCGGCCATGCCGGCCGAGGTCGCCGCCGACCGGGTCCGCGACGACGTCCGCACCGGACGGCTGGACGGTGATGCCGCGACGGCGGTCCTCGATGCGGCCGGTCACGCGCGGACACGCGTGCGCACACCGGCCCCGGCCGGGCTGAGCGAGCGCGAGATCGAGGTGCTCCGGGCGATGGCCCGGGGTCTGGGCAACCGGGCGATCGCCGAGCGGTTCTCGATCTCGCCGCGCACGGCCGAGCACCACGTGCAGCACATCTACACGAAGATCGGGGTGTCCAGCCGAGCGGCCGCCGCCCTGTTCGCCATGGAGCACGACCTCCTCGACCGATAGACCGCTCGGGATGGGTAGTCCTACCGATGCCGGAGCGTCGATCGCCGTCCACGATGGTCCGACCGGGACCGCATGCGAAGGGACGACGATGGCGAGCACGACACCCACCACGACGCCCTTGTTCACGCCGGCCTTCATCGCGTTGTCGCTGGCGGAGCTCGCCTACTTCACGGCGGCAGGCCTGACCATCCCGGTCACACCGCTCTTCGCGCATGGACCGCTCGGGGCGACGGAGGTCGGCGTCGGGCTGGCGGTCGGCTCGTTCTCGCTTACCGCGCTGATCCTGCGTCCGTACGCCGGACGCCTCTCGGATCGGGCGGGGCGGCGGCCGTTGCTCGTCGGCGGGGCCCTGGGCTTCGCGGCCGTCCTCGTGCTCCACGCGGTCGTCGACAGCCTGCCCTTGCTTATCGGGCTGCGCCTGCTGCTCGGCGTCGCAGAGGCGTTCTTCTTCGTCGCCGGGTTCGCGGCGGTCGCCGATCTGGCACCGCCGGGCAGGGCGGGCGAGGCGCTCAGCTTCAACTCGCTGTCGCTGTACCTGGGCGTGGCATTCGGTCCGCTCGTCGGCCAGCTGCTGCTCGAGACCGGCGGGTTCGCGATGGCCTGGCTCGGCGGTGCCGCGCTGGCCGTCGTAGCGGCGGGCCTTGCATGGCGGATCCCGGAGACGGCCAGCCCGGCCACCGGCGACGCACGCCCGACGCCGTTCCTCAACCGCGCGGCGCTCGCGCCCTCGGTCGCGCTGTTCACCGGGATCGTCGGGATGGGCGGCTTCTTCGCATTCGTGGCGATCCACGCCACCGAGAACCTTGGAGCCGCCGACGTGAGCGGTGTGCTGTTCCTGTTCGGGCTGGTCGTGGTGGTCATCCGGGTCGTGTTCGCCCGGCTGCCCGATCGGGTCCCGCCATTCCGGCTCGGCTCTGTCGCGCTGACGCTGATCGCCGGTGGCCTGATCGTCGCGAGCATCACCACGAACATGACCGGACTCGTCATCGCAGCAGCCGTCATCGCCGCCGGCGTGGCGTTCCTGACGCCCGCCTTCTTCGCCGCGGTGTTCGCCCGCGTCGAGCCGTCGGAGCGGGGTTCGGCGTCGGGGATGGCGAGCCTGTTCATCGACCTGGGGTTCGGCGGCGGCCCCATGCTCCTGGGGCTTGTCGCCGGTTCGGTCGGGATCCCGGCGGCGTTCGTCGTCGCGGCATCGATCGCCGCGCTGGGCGCGATCGGATCGGTAGTCCTCGCGCTCCACGCGGCCTCGAACCGCCCGTCTGAGGCGCAGCCGGCGCACTAGGACGCCGCTGCGCCGAGTTCGATGGGGTCGGGTTCGGTCTAGACCGGGACCTTCGCCGACGTCGGAAGGTACCAACCGGCCCGAGTCATACCGCGGGCACGGCGCGACCATCATGGTCTGCCGATCCGGCTCCGGGACCGCGTCGGCCGATCCGTCGATGCCCCTGTCGCCAGGAGACCCCGTGATCCAGGACCCGAGCAACCACGACGTCGAGATCCAGGACGACGGCGTCGATCCCGGCCTGCTGCCACCGGCCCCGTCGGGCTGGAGCGATCCCCTGACCGGCACCGATGGCCCGCGCCTCTGGGACCGCATCATCACGAGCGAGGTGGCCCGGGTCGCGCGCTACAAGCGCCCGGCGACGGTGGTCCTGGTCGAGGTCGTCGGTCTCGCCCCCTTCGGCCGCATGTGGGGCGCGGACGTCGCAGAGCGGCTGTTCATCCAGCTCGCGCGCACGCTCGCCGTCGAGATCCGCTCGAGCGATCACATCGCCCGGATCGACCACACCCGCTTCGCGATCCTGTTGACCGAGACCGACGAGATCGCCGCGATCAACTTCGTCGAGCGAGCGCGGGCGGCCTGCGAGTACCACGTCCGCGCACCCGAGCTCGTGCAGATCGCGATCGGCTGGGCGAGCCCGTCTCGCGGGTCCGACCTGCGTGCCGCGATCGACAACGCCACGGAACGGCTGACCGACGAGATCCGCACCGCCTTCTGACCCTGGGATAAAACACGAGGCGGCTCCCGAAGGAGCCGCCTCGATGCTGTCCCGGTGAAGGAGTCCGCCATAAGCGGACGCTTCTGCCGCGTGCCAAGAGCATCTATCACGTCGGCTGTACCGACTACCCTGACCCTACCTACCCATGACCTTGGCACTGGGGCAGCGTGGCTGACTGAACAGCATCGATATCCTACCCCGCGAGGGGCTGTTTTCCAAGGGTTTTGGCATACAGAACTGTGTAAATTCCTTAATCTTCGTGCCGGGACTCGCCCTGCCGGGAGCTGCTGCACCATGACCAACGACCGCCCCGCGGCCACGTCCGCGACCGCCGCCGACGACCCTGACTCCCGCACACCCGACGTCCTGCGGCGCGCCGCGGAGCGCGCGATCGACTACCGCGCGTCACTCCCGGATCGCCGCGTCGGCGCCACGCCGGGTCTCGCCGTCGATGATCTCCGGCAGGCGCTCGGAGGCCCGCTGCCGCGCCGCGGCACCGACCCGCTGACCGTCATCGACGACCTGGCGGATGGCGTCGAGCCCGGGCTCGTCGCGATGAGCGGACCGCGCTACTTCGGGTTCGTGATCGGCGGATCGCACCCGGCTGCCCTCGCCGCCGACTGGCTCACGTCGGTTTGGGACCAGAACGCCGTCCTGTACCTGGCGTCGCCTGCTGCCGCGGTCGTCGAGGAGGTCGCCGCGGCATGGCTCGTCGAGCTGCTCGGCCTGCCGGCCGACACGTCGGTAGGGTTCACCACCAGCGCGACGCTCGCCAACTTCGCGGGCCTCGCGGCCGCGCGCCACGCGGTGCTGCGCCGGGTCGGCTGGGATGTCGAGGAGGACGGCCTGGTCGGCGCACCGCCGATCCGGGTCATCGTCGGTGCCGACGCCCACGCGTCGCTGCTGCTCGCGCTGCGCTACGTCGGGCTCGGCCGTGGTCGAGCCGAGCGGATCCCGACCGACGACGAGGGCCGCATGGACGCCGGCGCGCTGGCCGACGCGCTGCGCGATCGCACCGAGCCGACCATCGTCTGCGCGCAGCTCGGCGAGGTGAACACCGGCGCGTTCGATCCGATCGGGCGTGTCGTCGCGGCAGTGCGCGCCCACCCGAACGCGTGGCTCCACGTCGACGGCGCTTTCGGCCTGTGGGCCGCCGCGAGCCCCCGCCTGCGACACCTCGTCGACGGGTTCGACGGTGCCGACTCGTGGGCGACCGACGCCCACAAGTGGCTCAACGTGCCGTACGACAGTGGCCTCGTCTTCGTTCGCGATGGTGCGGCGCATCGAGCGGCCACGAGCGCCTCGGCGGCGTACCTGCCGCCCGCGCCCGGGCAGCAGCGCGACCCGATGGACTGGGTGCCGGAGATGTCGCGACGCGCGCGCGGCTTCGCGATCTACGCCGTCATCCGCGAGCTCGGGGCAGATGGCATCGCGGCGCTCGTCGAGCGATCCAGCGACCTCGCCCGGCGGATGGCCCGGCGCCTTGCCGCGGACCCGCGGATCGGAATCGTCAACGAGGTGGTGCTGAACCAAGTCCTCGTCGAGGTCGGCGACGCTGCCCGCACGGCGGACGTCACGGCGCGCGTCCAGGCCGACGGGACGGCGTGGCTGGCGGGCTCGACGTTCCACGGCACGCCGGTCCTGCGCATCTCGGTGTCGGGCTGGGCGACCACCGAGGAGGACATCGACCGCTCGGCCGACGCGATCATCCGCGCGGTCGACGCCGCGCGCGCCGAGTCGGACGGTCAGCCCTGATCGTCGTGGATCGTCACCGACGTCATCGCCACCGGCTCGTTCGGCAGGTCGCGCGCGTCGCGCGGCGCTGACACGATCTTGTCGACGATGTCGAGGCCCTTGGTGACCTGGCCGAACAGCGTGTAGCTCTTCGGCAGGCGACCCGCGAGGTCGTCGGTGCAGATGAAGAACTGGCTGCCGTTCGTGTTCGGGCCGGCGTTGGCCATCGCCAGCGAGCCACGCTGGTAGTCGCCCTTCACCGGCTCATCCTCGAACTTGTAGCCCGGCCCGCCGGTCCCGACGCGGCCCTTCTCGAGCGCCGACTTCTTGCCGTACTGGCCGTCGCCAGCCTGGATCACGAAGCCCGGGATGACGCGGTGGAAGATGACCTCGTCGTAGAAGCCCTTGTTCGCGAGATCGATGAAGTTCTTCGTCGCCTTCGGCGCGTCGGTGTCGTACAGCTCGATCTCGATGTCGCCGATCTCGGTCGCGATGGTCGCGCGGGTCATGGCAAGACTCCTTTCGTCGTCGGGTCCTACGGGTTGCTGACGCTTACGGACGTCATCGACTCGGGCTGTGCCGGCAGCTCCTCGCCGCCGGCGGCCTGGTAGATCGCGTCCGCGGTCTCCATGCCCTCCGTCACGGTCCCGATGATCTGGTACGTGTTGTAGGCGGCGAGGACGTCGCGCGCGCCGTCGTCGAGCACGATGAAGAACTGCGAGCCGACCGAGTTCGGCTCCTCTGTGCGGGCCATCGCCACGGTCGCCCGGCCGTAGGTAGCCGTCACCGGCTCGTCCTGGATCGTGTAGCCGGGCCCGCCGCCACCGGTCCCGTCCGGGTCGCCACCCTGGATGACGAAGGGGGTGCCGTCCGGGAGCGTCGCGGCCCGGTGGAACACGACGCCGTCGTAGAAGCCGCACTCGGCCAGCGCCACGAAGTTACCGGCGGCGATCGGCGACAGGTCGGCCTCGACCTTGATGGCGATCGGACCCTTGGTCGTATCGAGGGTGACGGTCCGCGTCTCACCGGCCGGCAGGGCCGCCGGCTGCTCGGTCGGGCATGCGCCGCCCGACGCCGTCGAGGGACTCGGGCTGGAGCAGGCGGCCATGACGACGGCCATGGCCGCGAGCAGCGCGACGGGTCCGAGCGTGCGAGGGATCATGCAGCGGCCTCCAGGGCGGCGGGGAGGTCGATGAGGCCAGAGAGGAGCGCCTCACCGAGGATGACGCCGGCTGCGCCGGTCTCGCGCAATCGACGGAGACCGTCGAGGTCGCGGACCCCGCCGGCGACGAGGACCTCGGCATCGTACGTCCGAACGAGCGATCGCACCCGCTCGTGATCGGGCTGTGTGCCGCCGTGGGCCAGCACGAAGCGCGACACGCCGGCGCCGACGAGCTCGCCGAACAGCTCTTCGACCGTCGGCGGTGCCGGACGCCGCCACGGATAGGCGGCCAGGCGCTCCGGTCGCGGGTCGAGCCCGACCGCCAGCCAGTCACCGGCGACGGCGAGGCACGCCCGCAGATCGTCGGGGCGGTCGGCGATCGCGGTCGTCAGGACCACGCGGGTCGCGCCGGCCGCGAACGCGAGCTGGATGGCCTCCGGCGAGTCGAGCCCGCCGGCGAGCTGCAGCGGCACCGCCGACCGCGACGCCACCGCGCCGACCGTCTCGAGGTTGGCCGGGCTGCCGGCGCGGGCACCGTCGAAGTCGACGAGGTGGACGAGCCGGGCACCCTGGGCGACGACCCGTTCGACGATGCGCTCGGGTCGATCGGTCGGGGCGCCGACACCGGTCGACGCGCCCGGCCAGTAGACGACGCGCGAGCGACCGGCCTCGAGGTCGATCGACGGGATGACCAGCAACGGGTCAGGCGCCCTCGCCGGCCAGCAGCCGGCGATGGAAGCTGATCGGCAGCGAGCCGTTGCGCAGCAGCGTGTCGTGGAAGCCGCGCAGCGAGAACGCGTCGCCCAGCCGCCGCTGCTCGTCGGCGCGCAGCTCGAGCAGCAGGGTCCGCCCGAGCAGGTACGAGAGCGGGTAGGTCGGCCGGTACGTGTACCACTCGACCTCGGAGCGCGCGTTGTCGCGCTCGAAGCGCGTCTGCTCGACGAGGAAGTCGATGCCCTCCTCGACGGTCAGCTCGCCCCGGTGCAGGCGCACGTCGAGGATGATCCGGCACGCCCGCCAGATCGCGTCGGTATGGAGCATGACCCGGTAGCGCGGGGCGTCGTCGAATCCCTGCTCGCGCATCATGAGCTCCGAGTACATGCCCCAGCCCTCGACGAACTCGGGGGCGTCGGTGAGCAGGCGGGTCAGCGACGGATGGCGTCGTGCGACATCGAGCTGGAGGTGGTGGCCCGGGTACGCCTCGTGGATGCTCGTGTTGCTGATCGAGGCGCGGTTGTGCTCGCGCATCGCGTTCGGATCGCCGTGGACCGACGGGGTCACGACATAGATCCCCTTCGAGGCGTGGTCGAACGCGGCGGGTGAGAAGTACGCCGCGAACGGGATGACGTTGCGCAGGTACTGGGGCGTCTCGACGACGTCGATGCGTTCGTCGTCGGGGATCGTGACGATGTCGCGATCGATGAGATGGGCGCGGGCGCGGCGCATCGCGACGCGGTACTCCTCCAGCGCGGCATCGAACGTCGCGGCGTGGTCGGCCTTGACCGTCGCGATGACATCGCCCTCGTCGGCGTCGGGGTCGATCTCGCGGACCGCCGCACTCCGCGCCGCGCGCTCGTCGGCGAGCGTCCGGTGGCCGAGCTCGAGGATCCCGTCCGCGTCGAGACCGTCGAACGCGCGCAGCTCGACCAGCCGGTCGTGGCGCTCACGGCCGATCGGCCACTCGTCGGTGCCGCCCGCGAGCGTCCCCTCGAGCCAGGTGGTGTACAGCTCCACGGCCACGGCGGCGGCACCGGCCGCCCGTTCGAGACGGCGCTGCTCCGCGGTGCCGACCACGCCTCGACCGGCGGCGACGAGCTCATCGAGCAGCGCTGGCAACTGCCCCGCCGACTCGATCTCGATGCGCTGCCACAGCCGGACCTGTGGCTCGTCCGACCGTGTCCGCGCCTCGTCGAGGTGGCGGGGGATCGCCTCGAGGCGGCCGGCGATCGCGTCGAGCCGCTCGGCCAGCGGGGCGTGATCGCGGACGAACAGCAGGAACAGCCCGTCGCCGACCGTGTCCAGGGCGAGCGAGCGGCGCTCCCAGATGCGCAGCTCGTCGGCCTCGAAGATCGACCGCTGGACGTTGTGGAGCTCGAGGTCGCGCTCGAAGCGGACGGGCCCTGACAGCGCGGCCGGGTCGAGCGACTCGACCGCCGCCAAATGCGCCCGATCCGCCGCGATCTCGGCGAGGATCGTCTCGCGCCCGCCGTCGCCGAGCTGGTCGTCATAGTCGTGGATCCCGAAATAGGTGGCCGCGACGGGCTCGTGCTCGAGCACCCGCCGGAAGCGCCCCTCGACCAGGTCGTAGAAGCGCTCGTCGAGCGGGCTGCTCCCGTTCCCGGACGGCGGGCGCGGCAGCGCGATCGCTGGCGAGTCGGGCGGGAGGGTCAAGCCGGGCTGCTCCTCTTGGCGGCGTGGCGGCCGACGGAACGGCCGGGCCGCAGTGGTCGGCGCGTCGCTGGGTCAGGCGGTCGCGCCGATGGGCTCGGTGGATCCGTGCGCCGGGCTCGTCGGCGCCGTCTCGGCGAGGGCCTCGCGCGTCGCGCGGATGACCGTGTCGATGTCGGCGGTCGAGACGTCCTGGTTGGTGACTGCCCGGACCTGTCCGTGCGAATAGTCCACCATCAGGACGTTCCGTGCAGCCAGCCGTGCCAGGAACTCGCTCCGGTCGCGATCGACCTTGAACAGCACGAAGTTGGTCACCACGCGCCCCGGGTCGAGGCGGCCGGGCGTCGGCTGGGCGACCCCGCCGGGGCTGCTGATGCCGTCCATCTCGGCCATCGCCACGGCCAGCCGGCGGGCGTTGGCGTGGTCGTCCGCGAGACGGTCGATCCGGCCCTCCGGGCCATCCGACAGCGCCACCAGCCCTGCCGCGGCGAGGATCCCGGCCTGGCGCATGCCGCCGCCGAGCAGCTTGCGCGCACGGCGCGCGCGATCGATGAACTCGCTCGACCCGACCACCATCGAACCGACCGGGCAGCCGAGGCCCTTGGACAGGCAGAACGTGACCGAGTCGGCCGGGTCGGCAAGGTCGGTCGCGGTCACGCCCCGATCGCGCTGGGCCACGACCGCATTCCAGAACCGAGCCCCGTCGATGTGGAGCGGGACGCCGTGGCGCCGGGCGATCGCCCCGACCTCGCGCTCGTACTCGGGCGTCAGCGGGCGACCCATCGAGCTCGCGTGGGTGTTCTCCAGCGCGATCAGCCCGGACAGCGGCTCGTGCTCGTCGGCCGGATCGCGGAAGGCCTCATCGAGCGCGTCCAGGTCGAGCGTGCCGTCGGCCCGGTCCTCGAGCGCGCGGGCGCTGGCCCCGACCACGACCGCGTGACCGGCCGCCTCGTACAGCACGATGTGCTGCTGCGCGCCGGTGATGAGCTCCTGTCCCCGCTCGAGGTGGACCATCAGCGACACGAGGTTGCCCATCGTCCCGCTGGCCACGAACAGGCCGGCATCCTTGCCGAGCAACTCCGCCGCCCGATCCTCGAGGGCGTTGACGGTCGGGTCGTCGCCGAACACGTCGTCCCCGACATCGGCCGCGGCCATGGCCCGGCGCATCGCGTCGGTGGGTCGCGTGACGGTGTCGCTGCGGAGGTCGATCACGCGTTCGGGCATGGGTCGCGAGTATAGGCGTCACGTCTGACAAGGCAGGGCGCCTCTGCTATAGTCCGGCCTCGCCGCGAACTGGACCCGTGGTGTAGCGGCCCAACATGCCAGCCTGTCACGCTGGAGATCGCCGGTTCGAATCCGGTCGGGTCCGCCATCACTCCCGCATCTACCTACGCCCCGTCCGCCCGCCCGGACGGGGCGTTCCCTATTCCTCTGGCAGAATGCCCGCGATGCCGCGCCTGACCCCGAACCGCGTCCCCGTGCTCGTCGTGGCCGGCCTGCTCGTCCTCGGCGTCGCGCTGCCGATGACCGGCGGCGAGCTCGGCCTGGGCAGCAGCGCCACGCCTCGGCCGTCGCCCTCGACCGCGCTCGGTGCCGTCGCCACGCCGACGCTCGCACCAACGACCGCCGAGACGCCCGCTCCTTCGAGCGTGGCGCCGGAGCCGCCCGCCGAGCCGACGCCGGAGCCCACACCGTCCGTCGTCCGCACCGCGATCGTGCCGGTCACGCAGTTCCGGACGACCGCGACCCGCACGACCCAGAACGAGCTTGCCGAGGTGCTCGCCGGGACCAGTGAGCGCTATGACGCGCTGATGCTCGTCGAGGACGAGGCCGACGCGATCCTCGCGGCGCTCAAGCGCGACCGCCCTGCCGACCCCGACCGCCTCGTGCTGGTAAAGGACGTCGACGCGTTGACCAGCAGCCTCGCCCGGAACCGCAAGCGGCTCGCGTTCATCCGCGCCGACGACGTCACCCCCGCCGTCCGGGCGCTGGGCTGGGGTGCCCGGACGCTCTTCGGCGTCGACCGGGTCACCTCGACCGATGGCTGGCGGCTGTGGGCAGACGTCGCGGCGCGGCCCGACGCCACGGCGTTCGACCCGGCGGCGACCTGGACGCTGTTCGCGGGCGGCGACATCCTGCTCGACCGCGGGGTCTACCAGACCGTTCGCGTACGAGGGCGTGGGGTCGACTTCCCGTTCGACGGTGGCACCGCGGAGATCACCGGCCATTCCTGCTGCTCGGGATTCGGCTGGCCCGTGCCCAGCACCCGCAGGACGGGCAACGAGGGCGCCGTCCGCGATCTCATCTCGGGCGCGGACATCGCGATGGCGAACTTCGAGAACCCGGCGCCGAACCGGTTCCGATGGCACACCAGCGGGACCGTCTTCACCGCCGACCCCGACATCATCGGGGGGCTGGCGGACGCGGGCATCGACTACGTCGGGATCGCGAACAACCACATCGGCGACGCGGGGGACACCGGCATCCTGCAGACGATCCAGAACCTGCGGAAGCACGGGCTGAAGTACTCGGGCGCCGGCAAGGACCTCACGGCCGCCCGCCGGCCCGCGATGCTCGAGGCCAATGGCACGACCGTCGCGATCCTCGCCTACGACGCGATCGCCAAGTCGTATTTCGCGGCGACCAAGGAGCCGGGCAGCTCGCAGCTCGCCCTCCACCGCGTCGAGCAGGACGTGGCCCGGGCGCGCGAGCGTGGCGCCGACGTCGTCATCGTGTTCCCGCACTGGGGCACCGAGTACGACTACAGCCCGTTCACGAACCAGCAGCAGCTGGCGCGCGACATCATCGACGCCGGCGCCGACATGATCATCGGCAACCACGCCCACTACGCCGCGGCGATGGAGGTCTACAAGGGCAAGCCGATCTGGTACGCGCTCGGCAATTTCGTCTTCGACCAGACGTGGTCGGAGCCGACGATGGAGGGGATCACCCTCGAGCTGACGTTCCAGGGCGCCGACCTGCGCCAGGCCCGGATGCGGCCGCACATCATCCTCGACAAGGCCCAGCCCAACTTCCTCGACCCGGCCGGCGACGGTCGGGTCGTCATGGGCGCCATCTATGACGCGTCGAAGGGCCTGCTCCCGTACTGATCAGAGCCCCGAGAACAGGTCGTCCTCGGGCTTCGCGGTCTCGACGGTCGACTCACGCAGGATGAAGGCCTCCTTCGACCAGTACGTGCGCCAGCCGTCGAGCCCGAACGCCTTCATCGGGAAGTCGTCGCCGATCTGCGTCGCGTGGGCCTCGAGCGCCGCCCACTTGCGTTCGAGCGGTCCGCCCGAGATGTCGACCCAGGTCGTGATCTCCTCGTCCGGCACCAGCATCTTCGCCTGGTACGCCTCGAACTCGGCCAGCTGCTCCGGCGTGGCATCGGATGGCGGCGCCCACGCGTTGGGCTCGTCGAGCTCGGCCATGCGGTCGCTGATGGCGTCGCGCACCGAGGCCGGGATCGCCTGCTCGTACAGCTTCGACGGCGTCCACGGAGCCAGCCCGCCCTCGTCGACCGCCGGTCCGCTGCCGCTATATTCGGGCGCGAGCTGTTCCGGGTACCACGCTTGGTCGCCGGCCCGCGGATAGGCACGGATTGCCACGTCGTGGGTGCGGATGTGGTCGGGATGGCCGTACCCACCGAACGCGTTGTACGTCGTGATGACGTCTGGCTGGTATCGGCGGATCAGCCACACCAGCCGGCGGGCCGCGTCGTCGAGATCGGCCTGCCAGAACGAGCGCGGGTCGTGGTTCCCCGCGCGGCCCATCATGTCCGAGTCGTGGTAGCCGAGGTTCTCCCACTCGGTCACGCCCAGGGCGCCCATCGCCCGTTCCAGCTCGCCGGCCCGGATCTCTCCCAGCCGCCGATGGTTGTCCGGTGTATCCATCTCCTTGACCACGATCTCGCCCATCTCGCCCCGGGTGCAGGTGACGAGCACGACCCGTCGTCCGGCATCGATGGCCTTGGCCATCGTCCCTCCGGTCCCGATCGTCTCGTCGTCGGCGTGGGCATGGATGGTCATCAGGGTCGGGACGTGTGCTGTGCTCATGGACCGATGCTACCGAGCGGGCCGGTAGTACGTTCGGGTCCGGCTGGCGTGGGACGTGCACGCACGCACCGTTGTCGCGTGACACCGCCGATGGGAAGGAGGTACCTCAGAGTCATCCGCGCCGGGGCCCGGTGGCCGGATGATGCGGGCCATGATCCATCGTCTCGGTCGTCGTCTCTCGTTCTTCTTCGATCGACCCGGGCCCGACGGCGCGCCGGGCGGAGCCGCCGAGGGTCCGGGTGCGGCGGTCCTCCATCCCATGGTCGAGTTCGTGGCCTACGCCGAGGACTGCCTCCTGTCCGGCCGGATCCGGCTGCAGGCGGAGCGGCTGACCGACATGCTCAACGAGCACGAGGAGCTGCTGCTCGTCGACGTCATGGCGCAGCCGCTGCGCGAGCCCGACATCGTCGAGGTCACCGAGGTCCTCGTCCGGCGCGACGAGCTGCTGCTGGTGAACGCGACCGGCCCGCGCGGGGATCAGACGCGTCGCACCCGCACACGGCCGACGTTCGTCGCCATCCACATCGGCCCATACGCGGTCCGCGGCAATCTGCACGCGTACCCGGGCTTCGATGCCGTCGCCGGGATCAAGCGGCGCCACCCGTTCGTCCCGCTGACCGAGGCATGGGTCGACTACCCGTTCGGCGGCCGAACGGAACGACAGCGCCTCGGGACCGCGATCGTCAATCGCGACCGGATCGACCTCATCGTCCAGTCGCTGGAACACGACGTCGAGGTGCCCGACTTCGGGGTCGAGCCGCTGCCGGATGTCGTCGGCGGTCTCGACGACGAAGTCCTGGTGGGATCGACGAGCCCGACCCGCTCGGACCCGTAACGGCGCGCGGCGGCGCTACCATCGCCGCCATGTCCGCCGACCCGACCGCCGCACCAGGCCCGCTGTCGGGCATCCGGGTCATCGACCTCTCGACGGTCCTCGCCGGCCCCTACGCGACGATGCTGCTGGCGGACCTCGGTGCGGACGTCGTCAAGGTCGAGCCGCCCGACGGCGACGCCACGCGCGGATGGGGACCGCCGTGGGTCGGCGACGCGGCTGCCGGCACGCAGACCGCCGCCTACTTCCTCGCGGTCAACCGGAACAAGCGCGCGATCCGCCTCGACCTGAAGGCGCCCGATGGCGCCGAGGTCCTCCGGCGGCTCCTGGCCGGCGCGGATGTCCTCGTCGAGAACTTCCGGCCGGGCGGCCTCGAGCGACTGGGCTTCGGCGAGGACGCGTTGCGGGCCCTCCAGCCGCGCCTCGTCCACCTCGCCATCAGCGGCTACGGCCCGACCGGTCCCGCCGCGGACCGGCCCGGCTACGACTTCGTCATCCAGGCGGTCGGCGGGCTGATGTCGATCACCGGCGACGCCGACGAGGACGGCGGCCGCCCGACCAAGGTCGGAGTCGCCATCAGCGACGTCGTGAGCGGGCTGTATGCGACCATCGGCGTCCTCGCGGCGCTGCTGGCACGCGACGATGCAGGTCAGCGGGTCGACGTGTCGCTGCTCGGATCGACGCTGGCGGTGCTCGTCAACCAGGCCCAGAACGCGTTCGTGACAGGCGAGCCGCCCCGGCGGCGCGGCAACGCACACCCGAACATCGTCCCATACGAGACGTTCGCGACGGCCGACGGCGTGCTGGTCGTGACGGTCGGCTCGGAACGCCAGTGGTCGCGGTTCTGCGAGGCACTCGGCTTGCCAAGCCTCGCCGCGGACCCGCGCTTCGCCACCAACGGCGACCGGGTCGATCATCGTGCCGAGCTGCGGCCGATCCTCGCGGCCCGGCTCGCCGAGCGTCCCACCGCCGAGTGGGCGGCGGCGCTCGACGCCGCGGAGGTGCCCTACGGACCGATCGCCGATGTCGCGGCCGCGTTCGCGTCGCCGGAGGCGATGGCCCTGGGGATGACCGTCGAGGTGGAGCATCCCGCCCTCGGCGTCCTGCGCCAGGCGGGCATCCCCATCCGCTTCGAGCGCACCCCGGGCGCGGTCCGGACCGCGCCGCCGCTGCTCGGCGAGCACACCGACGAGGTCCTGGCGGAAGCCGGCTACGACGGCCCGGCCATCGCCGGACTCCGGACTCGCGGGGTCGTCTGAGGGTCGTCATCCGTCCATCGGCGATCGCGGACGTTCGTCCCTGCGCTCGATCAGCCACCGGTCGTACGGTCATGGGGTCCAACTTGCCCGACCGGTCGTTGCTCATCCCAGGTGGCGGCCCACGACGAGGAGCCACCACCCATGACCGTCAAGACGACCCGCCCCGACGGCACGCGCCGCCAGAACCGGCGCCCCACCCGCGCCAACGTCGTCCAGCTCATCCCGGGCCGGACGCCGCTGCCGATCGGACCCCGGAAGGGGGCCAACGGATGACCTTCTACCCGTCCGAGCAGCCGACCCCGTTCCTGCCCCTGCTTATCGCCGACGTGTCGCTCGAGCATTCGCACCGCCGGACCGGTCCCGACGGCGGTCCGATCGTGCGCGACCACGTCTCGCGTCCGCGCCGGATCCGCCGACGGCTCGCCGGCCTCGCGACCGCCCTCCTCGCCATCGGGCGCTGAGCCGGCGCCGGATCGCCTCCGGCACCGGTGAAACCCAGACGGCCCGGCCGTGCAGACCTGCACGTGACCGGGTCGTCGGCGTGCCGGCCGCTGCTAGACTCGGGCGCCCGCCGCATCACCTGGAGGCCGCCCGACATGACCGATGACCGCGAGCGCTGGGCGCTGATCCTCGGTGCTTCGTCCGGCATGGGCGAGGCGACCGCGCTGACGCTGGCAGCGGCGGGCTATCGGATCTGCGGCATCCACCTCGACTTCCGGGCTGGCCTGGCCCACGTCGAGGAGGTCAAGGCCGGCATCGAGGCGGCCGGCTCCGAGGCGCTCTTCATCAACATGAACGCGGCCGACGACGAGAAGCGTGCCGCCGCCCTGTCTGCCCTCCGCGAGCGCTTCGACGGCGCCCGCGCCGAGGGCCGCGACCCGTACGTCAGGGTCGTGATGCACTCGCTCGCGTTCGGCTCGCTCGTGCCGTTCCTGACCGACGACCCGAAGGCCGGCGTCGACCGCAAGAAGATGGAGATGACCCAGGACGTGATGGCCAACAGCCTCGTCTACTGGGTCCAGGACCTGTGGCGCGGCGGGTACCTCGGGCAGGGCTCGAAGATCTACGCGATGACCTCGGAGGGATCGACCCGGGTCGTGCCGTCGTACGGCGTCGTGTCGTCGGCCAAGGCGGCCCTCGAGTCGCACGTCCGCCAGCTGGCCATGGAGCTGGCCCGCAACGCGACCGGTGCGACGGCGAACTGCATCCGGGCCGGGGTGACCGTGACACCGGCGCTGCTCAAGATCCCCGAGTCGCAGACGATGATCGACATCACGATGAAGCGGAACCCGACCGGCCGGATGACCACGCCGCAGGACGTCGCCAACGCCATCCTCGCGCTATCCGGCGAGGGCACCGAGTTCATCAACGGCGACATCATCAGCGTCGACGGCGGCGAGTTCATCACCGGCTCCTAGGTCGCGCCCGTGGTTGGCAGGGTCATCGTCGTCGGCTCCGTCAACGTCGATCTGGTCGTCAGTGTCGAGTCGCTGCCGGCGCCCGGCGAGACCGTCATCGGTGGCCGGTTCGCGCAGCACCACGGCGGTAAGGGCGGCAACCAGGCCGTCGCCGCGGCACGGCTGGGCGCACGGACCTCGTTCATCGGCGCGGTCGGCGGCGACGACTTCGGGATCGCGGCGCGTGCCGCGCTGGTCGAGGCCGGGGTCGATGTCGCGGAGCTGATCACCCTCGACGGGGCGGTCACCGGTCTGGCGTTCATCCTCGTGGCCGCCGATGGCGAGAACGCCATCGCGGTCGCCAGCGGCGCGAACGCCGAGCTGACCGCCGACCACGTCCGGGCCGGGCTCGCCAGGCTGCGACCGGTCGCCGGCGACGTGGTCCTCGTCGGCCACGAGATCCAGACGGTCACGGCCGCCGAGGCGCTCGCCGCCGCCCGTGCCGGCGGCGCCAGGACGATCCTCAACCCGGCGCCGGTCGGCGACCTGGATGCGGCGACGGTCGCCCTCGCCGACATGGTGACACCGAACGAGGGCGAGCTGGCGGCGCTCCGAGCCGCTGGCGCGGCGCCTGTGACGAGCCTTGTCAGCCTGGGTGCCGCCGGCGCTCGGCTCACGACGACGGACGGGGCGCTCGATGTGCCGGCACTGCGGGTCCGCGCGGTCGACACCGTCGGCGCGGGCGACACGCTGAACGGGGCCCTGGCCGCGGGGCTGGCCGAGGGTCGTCCTCTCGGCGAGGCGTCGCGTCGGGCCGTCGCGGCCGCGTCCCTGGCGGTCACCAGGTCGGGCGCGCGGGAGGGCATGCCGACGGCCGCCGAGGTGGAGGCGGCGCTGGCCCCGGGCTAGGGCGCCTCGACCCCGATCGCCCCGACCGCCATCGAGAACAGGTAGATCGCGAGCGCGCCGCCGAGCGTCGCCAGGACGACCGCCCGTGACCCGTCGCGGCGGTGCGCCTCGGGCAGGAGCTCCGCGGCGCCCACGTACAGGAAGAAACCGGCGAAGAACGCGAGGACCGCGCCGAGGGCCTCGTCGGGGACCGTGATGATCAAGCCGACGAGCACACCGAGCACCGGCGCGATCGCCACCAGCAGGACCCACCGCCACGCCGTGCTGGGAGAGGCGTTGCTGGCCAGCTGGAAGCTGACGACGCCGATCCCGTCGCTGAACCGGTGGATGATCACGACCGTCGCGATGACGACTCCGAGCCCGCCACCCACGGCGAGCCCCGCGGCCAGCGCCACGCCGTCGAGGAACGAGTGGATGCCCATGCCGGTCGCCCCGACCACCCCGATGTGCTGGTGGCTGGCGGCGTCGTGGTCGAGCTCGGCCGCGGTCTCGTGACCGACGTGCAGCGAGGTGAGCTTGTCGATGGCGTAGAACGCCAGGAATCCGACCGCGGTGGCCAGCATCGCCGCGGACATCGAGCCCATGTGCTCGACCGCCTCGGGGATCAGGTCGAAGAACGCCGCGCCGATCCGGATGCCGGCGCCGACCGCGATGATCACCCCGACGTAGCGGACCGCGCGCAGCGCGAGCCAGCCGCCGAGCAGCGCCGACGCGAACGCGCCGAACGACACGGCGAGCGCCGCGAGCGGCATCAGGAGATCTCCGACCGGCGGCAGGCGGGGCAGCGGCCGAACAGCTCCAGCCGGTGGTCCTCGATCCGGTAGCCGGTCCGCCGCTCGATGTCCCGGAGCACGGCCCGCCAGCCCGCGTCGTCGACGTCGCGGCTGGCCCCGCACTCGGAGCACACGACATGGTGGTGATGGACGGGCTCGCAGGCGACGTACGCGTGCTCGCCGGTGGGCAGGTCGATGCGCTCGACGGCATGCAGCTCGGCCAGGACATCGAGCGTCCGGAAGATCGTCGCCCGGCCGATCCCGAGCCGCCGGGCCCTGGCATCGGCGACGAGATCAGCGGCGGTGAAGTGCCCGTCCCGGGCGGCGATCAGCGACGCGATGGACCGCCTCGCGCCGGTCAGCCGGTAGCCGGCGTCGTCGAGCGCGCTCTGGACGGCTTCGGGGGCGGTCATGGACGCAGATGATACTGAGTCTCAGTAGCCGATGTCCACATTCGCCAGCGGCGCAGCCCCCGGTACGGGGGGCACGCGGGACCATCGGCGGGCAGCGGGTCCGTACCCGACTGCCCCAGACTTCTGACGTCATGACCATCGACGCACTGCAGAGTCCGGTCGAGCGGCCGCGAGACGAATATCTCGAGCGGCTGGCGATCGGCGAGCCGGACTCGAACATCTTCCTGTGCCCGCGCTGTGCCCGGCCGCTGGCGGCCGGCGTGTCGCGCTGCGGCGGGTGCAGGTCGCGACTGGTCGCCGGCGTCCAGCTGATCAAGGTCGCCGGGTTCGTCGGGCTCGGTCTCGCAGTCGGGCTGGCCCTCGGCGGCGGTGGCGTCGGGCTCTTCTCACTCACCCGACCGTCCGGAGAGGTGATCGTCGCGCCACCGCCCGTGACGGCGCCGTCGAGCGCCCCGGTCGCCAGCGGCGTGCCGAACCCCATCCCACCGGCCATCCCGTCGGCCGCGCTTTCGGCCCTCCGCCAGTCCACCGTCCTCAACCAGCGGGTGCTGTCCGACGCGGACCTGCTCGATCGGGCGCTCGCCGCGCGGAACCCGTCGTCGTCCGAGATCGCGCAGATCCTGCGCGGTCTCGCGTCGACCGCCGCCTTCGGCGTCCGCCTCGCCCCGACGGTCTCGACCTGGGACCAGGGGCAGGCCGTGTCGCAGGGCCTGACCGCGTTCTATGGGTCGATCGGACGGATCGCCGACCAGGGCCTGTCGGCGTCGCTGAGCAACGAGCCCGCCTACGTCACCGCCGGCCGCCGGATGCGGTCGGTGCTCGACCGGCTCACCGACCTGGACGCCGCGTCGCGTGGCCTCGCGGCCAGCGCCGGCGTCGAGCTGCCACCGCTCGTTCCCGCGAAGTAACGCCTAGGGCGCCAGCGCGGTCGGCGCGTAGCCGGTCAGCTCGACATACGCCTGACCCGCCATCGGGATCCCGTCGCGCCGCGCGACGACCGTCTGCGACCCCTCCCAGTACACGACCCCGGTCGTGGCCCGCGTGTCGAGCTCCTGGTCGGCGACCGTCGGCTGGAGCTGGATCTCGAGCCGCTCGGACGGGATCGAGATGAGCCAGCCCGCGGGGTAGGCCGCGCCGGTCGTCGGGCTCGTCCACGTCCCGGTCGGGACGACCGTGAACGCGCCGCCGTCGAGATGGCGGGTCGTCCCGTCGGGGTCGACGACCGTGCCGTACACCAGCGGATAGGAGCCGTCGGCGTCGCGGACCAGCGACAGCGTCAGGTCGGTGCCGTCCTCGAGGTTGACGGCGTACCAGTCCCAGCCACCACCGCCGACGCTGATGAAGTCGCCCCACTGGTGGTCGAACCAGGCGTCGCCCACCACCTGGTACGTGACGGCGCCGAGAGTCAGCTCGCCGTCCGCGTCCATCGCGGTGCGGGAGTAGTAGTAGGAGCCGCCGGCCGGCCCGAAGTCGATCCACCCGTCGCGGTCGTGGAGCGCGGGCGGCTTCCGGCTCCGGAGGCTGAGACCGAGCGACATGCCCGGCAGGCCCGCGAAAGTGGCTTCGGTCGGCGACAGCGCGGCCGCGAGGTGGTCGCGGCCTCCCGCACCGGTCATCCGCCACGGTGGCCGCCCGGTCGTCGCCGGATCCGTGGGGTCGGCGCCGGTCAGCAACAGGTCGAACCCGCGCGGCGTGCCGTCGGCGGTTCGTGGCGAGCGGTCGACACCCGCGCCGATCTCCTGCCGCTGAGCGTAGTGGAACCGGTCAGCGGTCTCGTCGGTGATCGCGAGGTGCGACGCCCACGAGGTCGGGAGATCGCCGCGTTCCGCGCGGAAGATGACGTACTCGAACCCGAGCGTCCGCGAGCCGCTCGGCGCGTCGCCACGCAGGTGGCCGGTGTAGTACCACCACTCGGTCAGGCGGTCGTGCGGGCCGTCGTCGCGGGGCAGCGAGATGGGGACCGGGTCAGCGGCCGGCGTGGGCGCGGTGCTCGGCGGGGGGACCGTCGGGCGCGGCGGCGGCGGGTTCGCGAGGATCGGGCCGCTGCCGGAGCAGCCGACGACGAGCGCGGCGGCGAGGAGTGCGGACAGCGCGGTCCTCATCGGGCCGCCGCCGCTTCTACGTCGGCCTCCGAGGCCGGCAGCCGGTTCGCCACGAAGCGCTCCAGGGAGGCCGGCATCCACCAGTTCCAGCGACCGAGGAGCCGCATCGTGGCGGGCACGAGCAGCGCCCGGACGACGGTGGCGTCGAGCGCGACAGCGATCGCGACGCCGAGACCGAGCGCTTTGATCAAGACGATGTCGGCGAACGCGAACGATCCTGCAACGACGACCACGATCAGCGCCGCTGACGTCACGATCCGGCCGCTCCGCTCGAGGCCGCGGGCCACCGCCTCGGTGTTGTCGCCGGTCGCGTCCCAGATCTCCTTCATCCGCGACAGCAGGAACACCTCGTAGTCCATCGACAGCCCGAACAGCACGCAGAAGAGGATCACGGGCTGGGTCGTCTCGACGAACCCGACCGGCTGGAATCCGAGCGGCCCCGACAGGTTGCCGTCCTGGAAGATCCAGACCAGGGCACCGAAGCTCGCGGTGATCGACAGCGCGTTCATCACGAGCGCCTTGGCCGGCAGCACGACCGAGCGGAGCAGCGCGAAGAGGACGAGATACGTGGTCACGATGATGAACAGCGCGGTGCGCGGGAAGTCGGCGGCGACACCGTCGACGACATCGGTGACGTCGGCCGCCCCGCCGCCGACGAGGATCGTCGTGCCCGGCGGTGGCGCCAACGGGCCGTCCGGCGCGCGCAGGTCGCGGACGAGCGAGCGGCCCTCGTCGCGGTTCGGCCCGAACGGCGTCGTGATCGTGAACGCCGTGAGGTCGCCCTTCGTCGTGGCGTCCAGCACGGTCGCGGTGTAGCGGTCGCGCGGGCCGTTGGGGTCCGCGTACAGCAGCTGGTACTGCGGCAGCGTCATGCGCGGGTCGACGTCGACGAGTCCGTCGACGCGGGTGACCCGGGGGTCGGCCGCGAGCCGGCGCGAGTAGTCGTGGAGTGTCGCCACGTTCGCCGCCGACGTGGCCCGCCCGTCGGTGCGGATGGCGATCGCGATCGGCGCGAACTCGCCCTCGCCGAACTCGTCGCGCAGTCGGTCGAACGCGGCCCGCGACGGCACGTCAGGCGGCAGGATGCTGGCGTCGGGGGAGTTGAAGCGGACGTGCAGGAACGGGTAGCCGAGCAGCAGCAGGAACCCGAGCGTCGGGATGAGGACCGCGACCGGTCGACGCATCACCCGCCGGGCGAGTCGAGCCCATGGCCCGTCGGCGGCGGGACGGGTGCTCACCCGGCGGATCGGCCACCGATCGAGATGGTTTCCGAACAGCGTGAGCAGCGCAGGCAGCAGGGTCAGCGCGGCGAGGACCGCCAGCCCGACCACGACCGCGCCGGCGATCCCGACCGAGCGCAGGATCATGAACTCGAACAGGACGAGGCCGAGCAGCCCGAGGAGCACGGTCAGGCCGCTGAAGAAGACGGCTCGACCGGCCGTGGCGACGGTGATCCGCACCGCCTCGCGCACACCGTCCGGGTCGGGGACGTCGGTCGGCCGCCTGGACAGCTCCTCGCGGAAGCGGCTCGTGAGTAGCAGCGAGTAGTCGACACCGAGCCCGAGTCCGAGCAGGGTCGCGAGGTTGAGCACGAAGATGCTCATCGGCAGCAGCGACGCGAGCACGAAGATCGCCCCGAGCGCGACCAGGACGCTCGCGCCCCCGACCACCAGCGGCACGCCGGCCGCCACCACCGAGCCGAAGACGACGAGCAACGCGAGGGCAGCGAGCGGCAGCGAGATGATCTCGCTGCGCTGGAGGTCGCGCTCGCTGACCGCCTGGACGTCGCCGTAGAAGGCCGGGCCGCCGGCGAGCTCGACCGTCAGACCTGGCGCTTCGCGGAGCCGCTCGCGCAGGATCGGCAGCGCGTCCGGCGAGTCGTCGGCGGGCAGGTCGAGCAGGACGACGTCGTAGGCCGTGTGGCCGGCGGCCGACACCTGGCGGGGCTGGAGCAGGTGGGAGATGACGCGGACGACGTGCGGCGCGCTGGGGATGTCGGCCATCGCGGCGGCCGCCGCGGTCTCGAAGGCCGGGGAGCCGGCCGTCAGCTCGTCGCTGTGGAATGCGACCACCAGCGCCGACGGCGGCGTTCCGAGCTCCTGCTCGAGCAGGGCCTTCGCCCGCGCCGATTCCAGGTCGTCGCGGATGAACCCGCCCGCTCGCAGGGCGCCGGGCACCTGTGGCGCCAGGGGCAGCGCGATCGCGATGAGCACCGCCCACGCCATGACCACGAGTCGCGCGCGACGCACGACGAAGCGGCCGAGTCGGTCGAAGGGAGTCACCGCACCCCATCGTATGCGGGAGTCCATCTGCTAGCATCGCGAGCGAGATGCAGCTGTTCCTCGTCGCCTTCCAGCAGCCCATCCCGTTCGGCATCAGCATCGCCGTCGTGACCCTGATGATCGTCATCATGCTGCGCGCGGCGCTGTCGAGCGAGGGTGGCGCCCGCTGGGTGCGGCGGGTGACGAACCCGAACGCAAAGTTCCTCTTCACGGTCCTGTTCATCGTCTGGGCCGTCGGCTTCGGGATCGCGCTGCAACTGGTGCCCCACGTCGGCGCGAGCACCCCGTACGGCGGGCTCGGGCTGATCGCCCTGTTCAGCGGGTTCTTCATCATGATGGGGCTGCTCTGGTCGGTGATCGGGGAGTAACCTCGCCCGTCTCCCGGGCGGAGACATCAGGCTTCGTCCTCGTCGCGTTCCTCGCGGCAGCCCTCGCCTTCCTCGTCGAACCGCTGGTCGCGCGGTCGCTGCTGCCGACCTTCGGCGGGACGAGTGCGGTCTGGACGACGGCGCTGGTGTTCTTCCAGTCGACGCTGCTGGCCGGCTACGCGCTGGCCCACCTGACGTTCTCGGTGCTGGGCCTGCGGCGTCACGCATGGCTCCAGGTCGGGCTGGTCGTGGCGGCGCTCGTCGTGCTGCTCGCGGCACCGCTCGCTGTGCCGTCCTTCGCGCGGCCACCCGACGGCGCGCCGGCCGCGCTGTGGCTGATCGGCGTGCTCGCGGCGATGGTCGGCCTGCCGTTCCTCGTGCTGTCGAGCGCGAGCCCGACGACCCAGCGCTGGTTCGCGGCGATGCCTGGCGGTGCCGAGCCGTACCGCCTGTTCGCGGCCTCGAACGCCGGCAGCCTCATCGGCCTGGTCGCCTATCCCATCCTCGTCGAGCCCAACCTCGACCTGCCCGACCAGGCCCGCTGGTGGTCAGTCGGCTTCGCTCTGTTCGCGCTCGCGACCGCGGCCATCGCGGTCGTCGTCCGGCGCCGGGGCCGCGAGCGGATCGAGACCATGCGGAGCACCGAGCCGCGCCCGGCCGGGCGTCGCCGGGCGACGTGGGTCCTGCTGGCGGCGGTGCCGGCGGCGCTGCTGATCGGGGTCACGACCGACATCACGACCGACATCGCGGCGGTGCCGTTCCTGTGGATCGTGCCGCTCACCGTGTACCTGGCGACGCTGATCCTCAGCTACCTCCGATCGACGCCGATCGGCGATCGAGTCGGGGCGATCGCGCTCCTCCCGCTCGCCGCGGCGGTCGCGCTCCGGAAGCTCGGGGTCATCGACCTGTCGATCTGGGCTGCGATCGGGCTGCTCCTCGCGACGCTGGCTGCGGCCGGGCTCGCCCTGCACGGCCGGCTCGCTGCCGATCGACCCCACCCCGCGCACCTCACCGAGTACTCGCTCCACGTCGCGCTCGGGGGTGCGATCGGCGGGATCGCAGCGGCGATCGTCGCGCCGCTGTTGTTCCGGGTGCCTGTCGAGGGGCTGGTCGTGCTCGCGATCGCGGTCCTGCTGGTGATGCGCCCGCGCTGGCAGGGGCTGGCCAACATCGCGGCCCTCGCCGCGCTCGGTCTGGCCGTGGCCGCCGCGGTCGGGGGTGCGCCGAACCTCATCCGCCTCGACCGGAGCTTCTACGGTGCCTACCGCGTCGATGCGCCGACGCCCGGCATGCACGTCCTGACGTCGGGGACCACGATCCACGGCCGTGAGACGTTCGCGGGACCGATGGCCGGCGAGCCGCTGAGCTACTACCATCGCGCGGGCCCGCTCGGCGAGGTCATCGAGTCCCTGCAGGCCGACCATCCCTCGTTGCGCATCGGCGCCGTCGGGCTCGGGGCGGGCGCCATCGCCGCCTACGGGCGGACGGGCGACAGCTATCGGTTCTTCGAGATCGACCCGACCGTCGTCGACATCGCGCGCGATCCGGCGAGCTTCCGGTTCCTGGCCGATTCGCCCGCCAACATCGACGTGGTCGTGGGAGACGGACGGTTGCAGCTCGAGGAGACGCCGCCGGAGGCATTCGACCTGCTCGTGCTCGACGCGTTCTCGTCGGACGCCGTGCCGGTGCACCTGCTCACCAGCGAAGCCCTCGCGACCGCGATGCGGACCGTCGCGCCGGGTGGGGTCATCGCGGTCCACATCTCGAACCGGTTCCTCGACCTCGAGCCGATCGTCGCCGCGGCGGCCCGCGACAACGGGTTCGTTTCGATCATCGGCGCCGACATGCCGCCGGCCGAGCTGGAGGGCCTGGCCGATGCGTCGCAGTGGGTGATCGTCGGGCGGTCGTTCGCCGATCTTGCCGATCTCGTCGAGGGCGATCGCTGGGACACGGCCCACGCCGACGGGACGCGCGCGTGGACCGATCGCCACAGCGACCTGCTGGGGGCGCTCCGGGACTGACGGTGGACCGCCCCCGTACCACGGCGCTATCATCCGCCGGCATGCAGAGTGCATAGACTTTATGCGCTCGACCCGTAATCGGAGACGCCTCGTTGGACGCGCAGGAGATCAGGACCGCCCTCGCGCACCAGGACGCCGCGCGCGCCGCGGCCGAGGCGCCGTTCGTCAACCTGGCGGACCCGGCCCGGGCGCTCGGTCCTGACGGCCGCCTGGCGGTCAGCCGGCGCGCGCCGATCTACGACGACGTCCCCGACGAGAAGTGGAATGACTGGCGCTGGCAGCTGTCGAACCGGGTCAACGACCTCGAGGAGATCGAGCGGATCCTCGACCTGACCGAGGAGGAGCGCGAGGGACTGTCGGCGACCGACAAGTTCCGCGTCGACATCACGCCGTACTTCATCAGCCTGATCGACCCCAAGGATCCGGACGACCCGATCCGACGCCAGGTCATCCCGATCGGCCGCGAGCAGGAAGCCTTCACCGCGATGATGGAGGACTCGCTCGCCGAGGACCGCCATTCGCCTGTGCCCGGGCTGGTGCACCGCTATCCGGACCGGGTGCTGATGCTGGTCACGACGCAGTGCGCGTCGTACTGCCGGTACTGCACGCGGTCGCGGATCGTCGGCGACCCGACCCAGAACTTCAACCGCAAGGACCACGAGGCACAGCTCGAGTACCTGCGCCGGACGCCGCAGGTCCGCGACGTCCTGATCTCCGGCGGCGACGGGCTGACGCTCGCGCCGAAGTTGTTCGAGTCGATCCTGCGCGGGCTGCGCGAGATCCCCCACATCGAGATCATCCGGATCGGCTCGCGGGTGCCGGTCTTCCTCCCGCAGCGCATCGACGACGAGCTGTGCGAGATGCTCGAGAAGTACCACCCGCTGTGGATCAACCTCCATTTCAACCACCCCAACGAGATCACGCCCGAGGTCTCGCGCGCGGTCGACAAGCTGACTCGGGCGGGGCTGCCGGTCGGCAACCAGAGCGTGCTGCTGGCGGGCGTGAACGACTGCGTCCACATCCAGCGGGCGCTCGTGCACCAGCTGGTGGCCAACCGGATCCGGCCGTACTACCTGTACCAGTGCGACCTCGTCGAGGGGTCCGGGCACTTCCGGACGCCGGTCGGCAAGGGGCTCGAGATCATGGAGGGGTTGCGGGGGCACACCAGCGGCTACGCAGTGCCGACGTACGTCATCGATGCGCCGGGCGGCGGCGGCAAGATCCCCGTCATGCCCAACTACCTGATCTCGTACTCGGACCACAAGGTCGTGCTGCGCAACTACGAGGGCTACATCACGACCTACGAGGAGCCCGAGACGTACCGGAAGCACGACGTCGGGGCGTGCCGCTACTGCCAGCACGAGCGGCCGGAGCCCGGTCAGTCGGGCGTGCTGGGCCTGCTCGAGGGCGAGCGGATGTGGATCGAGCCGAAGGGCTTCGACGAGGTCCACACGCGCGGCAATACCGAGGCGCACCGGCTCCAGGACCCGTCGAAGTGGGTGCCGTTCGGGGTCGGCGCGATCGAGGGCCAGGCCGGCGCCCCGCTGCGCGTGCTGGAGCCGGGCGAGGCGGCACCCGCCGAGGAGTACGGTCCGGGCGAGGAGCCGCGCCCGCGCGAGGGCGAGCCGACCGGGTCGGCCCACGGGGAGCTGCTCTAGGAAGCTGCGCCCGCCGCATCCGAATTCCCAGATATCGCCGGAGCCGATGCTTTGAGGCGCGGATCGGCCTTGGTCGGGCCGTGACGACCAATTCCGCGCCGAGATATCGCCCACGGCGGTAGGCGAGGGCGATGTGATGCGGAGTCGGCGCGTGGCCGCCCATACGATCGGCACGAGCGATATCCGGGCCCGGTTCGTCCGCCGACCGGGCCCCGGCCGCCGGTTTGATCGCTCGCAGCGATCGATTTCGGCACAAAGAGGAACCAGGACGCGGTTGGCGCGGTCTCTGATCGCTGCGAGCGATCGCCACGCTTCGAAACGGGCCGTCGAGGCCACCGAGCGAGCGGCTGGAACGGCTTGGGCTCGAAATCGATCGCTGCCCGCGATCACCGTCCGCCCGGCGCCGCGCCCCGGCGTGACCCCGCGGTAGCATCGGCCGATGCGTCGCGCGTTCTTTTACGGATGGGTCGTCGTCGCGGTCACCGCGATCGTCGTGCTGATCACGGCCGGCGTGCGCTCGGCGCCGGGCGCGTTCCTGCTCACGATGACGGTCGAGCCGGGCTGGTCGACCGCGTCGGTCTCGTTCGCGGCGGCCGCCGGGCTCGTCGTCTTCGGGTTTGCGGGTCCGGTGAGCGGCTGGCTGATGGGCCGCATCGGCGTCAAGAACGTCGTGCTCCTGAGCCTCGTCTTGACCGGGGCGGCCCTCCTTGCCACGAGCCTGGTCCGCGAGATCTGGCAGCTGACGCTGCTGTTCGGGCTCGTGTCGGGCTTCGGTACGGGCCTGGTCGCGAGCGTGCTCGGTCCGACGGTCGCCACGCGCTGGTTCGTGAAGGACCGCGGGCTCGTGGTCGGCCTCTTCGGGGCGAGCAACAGCGCGGGCCAGCTCGTGTTCTTCCCGTTCCTGACCGCCCTGTCGGTCACTGTCGGCTGGAGGACGGGCGCGATCATCCTCGGCGTGATCTCGCTCGCCTTGATCGCCCCGGTGCTCGTGTGGCTGCGCAACGACCCGGCCGACGTCGGCCTCCGTCCACGCGGATCGACCGAGGGCGCGATCGCCCACGTTCGCCCGCCGGACCGCGGCGTCATGCGCGGCGCGATCCGCACGCCCGACTTCTGGTTCCTCGCGGGCACGTTCTTCGTCTGCGGCGCCACGTCGAACGGCCTGGTCGGCCAGCACTTCATCCCGCACGCGGTCGACCACGGCTTCACCGCCGTCGCGGCGTCGGGTGCGCTGGCAGTCATGGGCGTCTTCAACTTCATCGGCACGCTCGCGAGCGGCTGGCTGACCGACCGGTTCGACCCGCGCAGGCTCCTGCTCATCTACTACGGCTTCCGCGGGGTGAGCCTGCTGTTCCTGCCGTTCGTCCACGACACGATGTCGATCGCCGCATTCGCGATCCTGTTCGGCCTCGACTACATCGCCACCGTCCCGCCGACGGTCGCACTCGTGGCCGACCGGTTCGGGCAGCACAACGTCGGCGTCGTGTACGGCTGGGTCTTCGCGTCGCACATGGTCGGGGCGGCCATCGCCGCGTGGGTCGCGGGGCTCGTCCGCGAGAACGCCGGCGACTACGCTTCGGCGTTCGTGGCCGCGGGCTGGATCGCGATCGTGGCCGGTTTCGCGGCGCTCGCCATCCGGCGCCGTGGGCCGGATGCCGAGCCGGCGGTGCCCGTGTCGGCGCCGGCATGAGCAGGCAGCGCAAGCGGCCGAGCGGCGGCACGATCGGCGCGATCATCGTCGGCTTCGACCAGCAGATCTTCCGCACCCTTCCGCCGCCGCACGAGCTGGTCGTCAAGTCGACGCCGCAGCGCGGGGTGGCCGGTCGCGACCCCGATCTCGAGGTCGTCTTTCCCGACGACGTGGTCACGGACGCGGGCGACCAGGCGCCTGGGGACGACACCGGCGTGTGACACTCCGTCTCGCGAAGCGTCGTCGACGCGAAAGCGAGGGGACTCGGATGGGTGACAGCCAGGCACACGTGGCGGAGTGGCAGGCAGCCGGCCTGATCGATGCGGCCACGGCCGATCGGATCCGGGCGCACGAATCGTCGGCGCCGCCGTCGCCGACCGCAGCGCCCAGGGAATCGGCCGTGACCGCGATGTTCGGGCCCAGCCTGACCATCGGCGAGGTCTTCAGCTACCTCGGCGCGTTCTTCGTCCTGGCCGCCAGCGACGCGTTCCTGGCCCGGATCGCCGCACCGGCGCCGAGCAACGATTGGACGCTGGTGATCGGCACCGCGCTGCAGACCGTGGTGTTGCTCGCGATCGGGCAACGGCTGCGGACGGGCGATCGACGCCGGGGGCGGGCGGCCGGCGTCATGTTCCTCACCGCCTCGGTGCATGCCGGCGTCGCCGGCGGTCTCGCGGCCGGCGCGATCGGGCTGGAATGGCCGGCGAGCGCCGTCATCGGGGCGATCGCGGCATTCGTCGTGGCGCTCGGGACGCGCATCGTCCATCCGGGCGTGCTGACGCAGGTGGCGGTGCTCGGGGCGGTCACGGCCATCGCGGGGACGGTCCTGGCCTGGCTCCAGGTCGCCTTCTTCCCGCCCCCCGACTTCTCCGGCGAGTTCCCGGTCCGGACCGGTCCGGATCCCATCGTCCTGGTCGTGGCGTCCGCCGCCTGGTGGCTCGCGACGGCAGTGATCATCGGTCTGATCGGCCTGCGCGAGGCGGGTCGCGCCGACGAGGATGCGGGTTCCGGTCGCCGGGCGGGGGTGAGTCGGCTCTGGGCCGGGATGGTCGCGGTCGTCGGACTCGCCACCGCGGTCACCCAGGGCGACATGCTGGCCTCTGGCGACTACGGGCGCGTGGTCGAGCCGTGGATCGCCGATCTGGCGTTGCTGGTGCTGGCGGCGGTCCTCATCCAGCGCGCGTTCCGCCGCGACGACAGCGCGTTCGTGTACCCCGCGGCGCTGGCGATGATCATCGCGTTGACCGACTTCAACATCAGCTACCTCGGTGGGGCGACCGAGATCGGGCTGCTCGTCGAGGGGCTGATCCTGCTGGCGGTCGGGTTCGGGGCGCAGCGGATCCGGCGCATGATCGGTGGCTCGGATGACGCGCCGGCGGGGACCGCGCCGACCGTGCCCATTCAGCCCGTCGAGGCGACCGTCCCGGAGGCGTAGCGCGCGTAATAGTCGGTCTCGAGCGGTCTCGTCGCCCTCGGTCGCCGGGAACCGGTCCGGCAGGAACGGCCGCAGCATCGGCGGCGGCTCGCCCGTGATCAGATGCTCGGCGAGCAGCTCCGTGAGATATGGCGCGAGCAGCATCCCGCGACCGCTCCAGCCGAGCGCCTGCCACCAGCCGCCGAGCTGGTCGGTCGGCCCGACGATCGGGAGATGGTCGGGCGTGATGTCGTACATGCCGCCCCACTGGCGGATGACCGTCACGTCGCGCAGCGCCGGGGCCTTGCGGGTCATGAGCGTCGCCGTCCGGCGCAGGAACGCCCACGACGAGCGCTGGTCGACGCCCGCCGGCTCGTCCGGGTCGACCGCACCCATCACGACCTCGCCACGGAGCGTCTGGTTGAACCAGCCCTCGCTCGGGCGGTAGAACGTGACGGCCGCCTCGATCGAGCGGCGCAGCGGCGCGGTCACGAGCACCTCGCGTCGATGCGGCCGGTTCGGCATCCGCACGCCGGCCATCCGGTTCAGCTCGCCCGACCAGCCGCCGGCGGCGTTGAGGACGACCGGCGTCTCGATCCGTCCCTGGTCCGTGACCACGGCGCGGACGCGGCCCGCGTCGCGGTCGATGGCCGTCACGGTCGTGTGTGGATGGATCGACACACTCCGACCGGCGAGGTGGTCGAGGTGGGCCCACACGACCGCGTCGTGATGGACGATCGCGTCGTCGCTCAGCACGGAGCCGGCGACCGGCTCGCCGCCCTCGAACACCGGCAGGTGGCGGAGCGTCTCGTCCGGCGACAGCAGTGCGCTCGTGATGCCGAGCCGCGCGTGCATCGTGACGATGTCGCGCATCCGCTCGACCTCGTCGGGCTCGTACAGGATCCAGGCGTAGCCGAGCCGGTAGAACAGCACGTTCGAGCCGAGCTCGCCGCCCATCCGCTCGTACTTGTCCTGGCACGCCATCGCGACCCGGCACAGGTCCTCGGTCAGCTGCATGCGCCGGATCCGCGCGACGTTGCGGCCGGTGGCGCCGGAGCCCGGGTAGCCGCGCTCGACGACCACGACCCGCCCGGCGCCACGGGCCGACAGTTCCCGGGCGGCCCCGAGCCCGCCGATGCCCGCGCCGACGACCACGACGTCGGCCGAACGGGGAAGGGTCACGGCTCGTCGCCTGCCACGAGGTCGCCGAGGCGCACCGGTCGGAGCGGTGGTCGTGCGGTCGGCAGGTCCGTGGTCGGCACGCCTGCCGCGGCCATCGCGCAGGCGAACGCCTGAAGGCAGAACTTGCCCTGGCACGGCCCGGTCAGCGCCCCGGTCCGCCGCTTGACCAGCTCCGGGTCGCCGTAGCCGGACTCGACCTGGGCGTGGATCTCGTCGGCGTGGACGTCCTCGCAGAAGCAGACCAGCGCCCGACCCGCAGGAGTGGACGCCGTCGACGGCCGGCCTGCCGCGGAGCCCACGACGGACAACCCCGACACCGACGTCCGGCCGTCCGCATCGAGCACCGGCGCAAGGATGCCGTCGCGTCGGTCGACTGCCGCCCCGGCCGCGAGGACGAGGTCGAGGTTCGGGGTCCGGTCGCCGACCACGACCAGGTCGGCGCGGAGGCGGCGCGCACGTCCGTCGAGCTCGACGATGGCGCCGCTCACCCGGCGCCGCCCGAGGATGTGTCGCAGCGCCGCGGTCGGGACGGGCCCGATCGGTCGGGCGCCGGCCGCGACGAGGACCGTCCGCGCCTCCTCGAGATCGGTCGGGTCGCCGACGAGGAGGGGCCGCTCGCCGGGCAGGACACGATGGACCGCGACGAGCCGATGGACGAGGCGGGCGCCCATGACGCCGGGGCGATCCGAGCCGCGCACCGACGGCAGCCGCTCGTATGACCCGGTGGCCGCTACGACCGACCCCGCCCGGATCGACCACAGCGCCTCGTCGTCGACCGCGGTCACGACGCCGTCGTACCAGCCGACCGCGGTCGCGCCGTCCAGCAGCCGGATGCCCGGGCGCGCCGGTCGCGCGCGCCTCGCCACCGCCTCGACGATCGCGACTTCCCGGCCCGCCGCGGCCGCGGTCTCCGCCGCGGCGACGCCAGCCTGGCCACCGCCGACGACCAGCACGTCGACCGCCAGGTCGCGGACGACCCGGGGTGGTCGCGGGGTCGTGCCGCCCGGCCGCAACCGGCCACGGCCGCCGAACCCGCGGATGACATCGAGATACCGCTTGCGCAGCGCCCGCGGCCGCAGGAACCGGTGGTGGTAGAACGTCGGTGGGATCCAGCGCGCCCCGAGGTCGAGCCAGCCGAAGAGGTCGCGGTCGGCCGACGGCCAGGCGTGCTCGCTCCGCGCGACCAGCCCGTCGCGCACCGGGACCTGGCACGTCCGCATGCTCGGGCGGCCGTCGACCTCGCACTCGCACCAGCCGCACTGGCCGGTGTCGCACATCAGGCCGCGCGGTCGGTGGAAGCGGAAGCTGCGCGACAGGATCGGCCGGCCGGCGGCGAGCAGGGCGACGGCGAGCGGCTCGCCGGCCGGGGCGGAGACCGGCCGTCCGTCGAACGTGAACGACGCCGGGGCGTGCCCGTCCGAGTCCGGTCGCTCGAGTCGACGCGCGGTCACATCAGCGGATGTGGAACGTCGGGGCGCTGTCGATGCACACGCGCTTCGATTCGAGGTACTCGTCGAGCCCTTCCATGCCGAGCTCGCGTCCGATGCCGCTGCCCTTCACGCCGCCGAACGGACTCTCCGCCAGGCGGACGTAGTGGGTATTGATCCACACGTCGCCGACCCGCAGCCGGCGGGCGAGCCGGATGGCCCGGTCGATGTCGGTCGTCCACACCGCGCTGCCCAGGCCGAGCGGGTTGTCGTTGGCGATGGCCAGGGCTTCGGCCTCGTCCTCGAACGACATGACCGACAGGACCGGGCCGAAGATCTCCTCGCGGGCGATCGTCATGTCGGGGCGGACGTCGTCGAAGATCGTCGGGGCCATGTAGTAGCCGCCCGACCACTCGCCGCCGAGGCGCTCGCCGCCGAGGATCAGCCGGGCCTGCTCCTTGCGACCCCGTTCGACATAGCCGAGCACCCGGTCGAGCTGCCTGCCGGACACCATGGGTCCGAGCTGCGTCTCCTCGTCGAGCGGCGATCCGACGCGCAGGGACCTAGCCCGGTCGATGAGCCCGTCGAGGAACGAGTCGTGGATCGAGCGGTGGAGCAGCAGCCGCGAGCCGGCGGTGCACGACTGCCCCGAGTACAGGAAGATCCCGACGGCCACGGCGTCGAGCGCCTTGTCGAGGTTGGCGTCCGGGAAGACGATGACCGGCGCCTTGCCGCCGCCCTCGATGGCGAGCCGCTTGAAGTTGCGGGCCCCGAGCTCCATGAGCCGGCGGCCGACCTCGCTCGAGCCGGTGAAGCTGATCTTGTCGACGTCGGGGTCGGCGGCGAGCGCCTCGCCGATGATCTCGCCTTGGCCGACGACGCCATTCGCCACGCCCGGCGGCAGCGCCTCGATGCGGTCGAGCAGCTCGAAGATCGCCATCGACGACGCCGGCGCGTCGCTCGCCGGCTTGAGCACGAACGTGCAACCGGTCGCGATGGCCGCCCCGATCTTGCGCAGCGGGAGGTCGACCGGGTCGTTCCAGGGCGTGATCAGCCCGCATACGCCCACCGGCTCCTTGAGCACGAGGTTCAGCAGGTGGCCGGGCGCGCTGCTCGTCACCTCGCCACGGATCATCCGCGCGGCGCCGGCGTAGAAGAGGATGCGGTCGATGGCCGGCTCGATCTCGCGCTCGCGGACGTAGCGGATCGGCTTGCCCATCTCGCGCGCCACGAGCTCGGCCAGCGAGCCCTGCGCTTCGCGGAGCAGCCGCGCCAGCTCGTACAGGATGGCGGCCCGCTCCTTGCCGGCGGTCGTCGGCCAGCCGGTCTCGTCGAAGGCGCGTCGCGCTGCGGCGACCGCGGCCGACAGGTCGTCGAGCGTCGACGAGGTCGCGGTCGCGACGACCTCACCCGTCGCCGGGTCGCGGCTCTCGAATGCTTCGCCGCTGCTCGGCACCCAGCCGCCGTCGATGTAGTTGAAGACCTCGCGCACGCCCGTGCTCGTCTCGATCATGCCGCCGCTCCGATCGTCTCGACTACCACGTCCACTGCCGCGTCGAGCTGCGCCTCGTCGATCGTCAGCGGTGGACTCAGCTTGACGACGTTCTCGAACCGCCCCGCGGCGGCCACGACCACGCCGCGCGCGAACGCCTGCTGCCGGACCAGCGCACAGCGATCCGGGTCGGGCTCACGCGAGTCGCGGTCGCGCACGAGCTCGATCCCGACGAACAGGCCGAGACCGCGAACCTCGCCGACATGCGGGGCATCGGCGAGGTCCGCCGACAGCCGGTCGAGCAGGGCGGCGCCCAGGCGGGCCGATCGCTCGGCGAGCAGCTCGCGTCGCATGACCGCGATGGCGGCTCGCCCGGCAGCGAGGTTGACGGCGTTGCCGAGGAACGTCGAGGTGTGGGTGCCGGGCGACCAGTGGGCCATCGCCCTCGCCCGCCCGACGACCGCCGACAGCGCAAGCCCGCCGCCGATGCCCTTGCCGACCGTCATGAGGTCCGGCACGACGCCCCAGTGCTCGCCCGCCCACAGGCGGCCGGTCCGCCCGAACCCGCTCTGCACCTCGTCGAAGACGAGCGGGACGTCGTGGGCATCGCACAGGGCGCGCAGCCCCTGCAGGAAGCCGTCGGGCGGGACCACGATCCCGCCGCTGCCCTGGACCGGCTCGACGATCACCGCCGCGAGCGGCCCGACGCCCGAGGCCGGATCCTCGAGCGCGGTCCGCACCAGCGACAGCGCGCCGTCGCATGCTGCGGCCGGGCCGCCCAGCCCACGCGGCCAGCGGTAGGCGTCGGGGAACGGCAGGAAATGCGCCTCGGCGTCCCGGCCCACCCTCGTCCGGAACGCCGCGCGGCCGTTCACCCCGACGACGCCGCCGCCGCGCCCGAAGTACCCGCCGGAGAACGCCAGGACATCGCGGCGGCCGGTCAGCGTGCGCGCGAGCTTGAGCGCAGTGTCGTTGGCATCCGAGCCGCTGATGCCCAACAGCACCCGGTCGAGCCCGAGCGGCGCGATGGCCAGGAGCTCCTCTTCGAAGGCGACGCGCTGCTCGCTGACGGCCGCCGATGACACGTGGGCCGCCCGCCCGACCTGCTCGGTCACGGCCGCGATGACGTCGGGGTGGCTGTGGCCGAGCGTGGCCGCGGCGAAGCTGCCGGCCAGGTCGACGAAGACGTTGTCGTCCGGGTCGACCAGCGTGGCACCCGATGCGTGGTCGACCACCAGCGGGTCGCCCGTCGCGGTGCGTGGACCGGCGCCCTCGACGGCGCGCATCCGCTCGATGATCGCGCGGGCCTTGGGGCCGGGGTAGTCGATCGCGCTCACCGGTCGTCGTAGACGTGGACGCCGTCGACGACGACCGGTCGCCCGTCGAACTCGACCGTCGGTGCCATGACGAGACCATCGAGGTGGACATCGCACTCGACGAGGCCGCCGTATTCGTTGGCCGAATCGCCGAGGGCGACGTGGACCGTCCCGAGCGCCTTCTTGGCCTCGGTGATCTCGTCGGCGATGCGGGCCGCGGGGTTGAGCCCGATCCCGATCTCGCCGATGTTGTCGGCGTCCGGCACCGTCGCCACGATCGCGCGCAGGCGGTCCGCCGAGGCCCCGCCCGCGATCCCGACCGCGCGTCCGCCGCGGACCTCGATCGTCACGGGGCCCTCGAGCGCGCCCAGGTCCGAGGCGACCCGCTCCCACACGACGATGCCCTCGGAGGTCCCCTCGAGCGGGGGCAGCGACACCTCGCCACCAGGCAGCGCCGACACCTCGCCGGGGTTCCGGCAGATGCCGGTCAGCCAGGCCATCGGCTCGCGCCCTTTGACCGTCGCTCGCAGATCCGTGCCGGCCGGCGACGTGACCCGGACCTCGCCGGTCGTCCGCCACAGCGCCGCCAGCCGTTCCGCCCGCTCGCGAATGGCGAGGAAGTCGGCGGTCATCGCGCCGGTCGCCCACGCATCGGCGCGGTGGGGGGCGTTGAAGTCGCCGCGCGCCCCCGCCCGCTGCGCGGCCGCCTTGGCCGTGGTGTGGTACAGGGACGTGCTGGCCGCGCAGAGCACGACGTCCGCGGCGGCCATCGCGGCTGCCGCCGGCGCGGGTGGCTCCTCGCCACTGCGGCCTCGCGGCGCGATCGTGACCACGACAGGATCGGCGCCGAGGGCGAGCGCGGCCCGGGCGAGGGACCGTGGGATCTCGTCGTCCGTGCGCGTGTCGACGACGATCGCGAACCGCTCCCCGGCCGCGACGCCGAGGTAGTCGGCGACGACCCTGCGCGCGGTCGTGGCGACGGTGTGCGTCTCGACCGTCACTCACCCGCCTCGGGGTGGTCGAGATCGACGAGCCGCCAGCGCCGCCAGACGTCGGCGGCCTCGGCGGCGTCGTGCTGCTCGTGGCGCTGGTATTGGCCGGCGCGGCTGATGGCGTACTTGCCGCAGCGATGGAGGTCGGCCAGCGTCTCGGCCGCCTTGAGGGCCAGCAGGTTCGGGTTGAGGATCGGCAGCTCGCGGTGCCGACCGGTCGTCATGATCTCGCGCTCGAGGCAGCCGGCGATGATCGTGCAGCCGAGGATGATGACCTCGGAGCCGTCCTCGTCGAGCGCCTTGAGCGAGCGCGCGGCTGCGTCGTCGGCGACCGCGGTCGTGTCCCGGATCATGTCGGTGATGTACCAGTCGATGCAGCGCACGCCGCGACAGTTCGCCGCCCCGTGGAGGCGCACCAGGTCCTCCAGCCATGGCACCGCCTTGCGATGGTCGGTGACGACCGTGAAGCGATGGCCGAAGTACGAGGCGTGGTTCATCGCCGCCTCCAGCGGCCCGACGACCGGGATGTCGACCAGCTCGCGGGCGACCCTGACGCCCGGGTCGTAGCAGCAGCCGACCACGACCGCGTCGTAGCCGTCGGCCTCGAGCCGGCGCACGGACCGGAAGATCGCCAGCTCCATGAGGTGCTTGGGGTAGTAGTAGTCGATGTTCTCGGGGACGCCCTCGAGGTGGATGACGTCGACCTTCGTCCCGGGCCCGGCGTATGGGACGAGCGTCTCCTCGATGATCGCGTCGAAGGCGGGCGTGCCGAACGGGTTGATGAACGCGATCCGGCGGGCGACGTCGTCGATCATGGCTACCACACGCTCGTGTCGACCGGGTCGGCGAGCCCCGGGCGGTCCGCACGGAAGGGCGACGGGTCCATGACCGCCGCATCGCCGAACACCATGTCGGCGATGATGCGCCCCGTCGTGGGGCCCGCGCCATTCCCGAACACGTGTCCGGCCGCGACGTACGCGTCGTCGAAGCCCGGCAGCGCGGTCGATGATCGGGAGGTTGTCGGTCGTGAACGGCAGCACGCCGGCCCAGGCCCGGGCGAACGGCGCGGAACGCAGCGCCGGCATGATGGCCGGCAGGCTCTCGGCGATGAGCGCGACGCCGGAGAGGTCGGGCTCCCACACGAAGCCCGGGTAGTCCATCGCGCAGCCGAGCAGGTACGACCCGTCTGCCCGCTGGCAGACCGCCTCGAGGAGGACCTTGCCGTGGCGGTCCTCGGCCTCGTTCGCCCAGTGCTCGGCGCGGAACGACGGCAGCTCGCGGAAGATCGAGTACTGCTTGACCGCGGCCGGCCCGTACAGGACCGGGCCGAGCATCCGCTCCATCGGCGCTGTCTGGACGATCTGCAGTCGCATCGCGTGGATCGGGATCTCGGCGCCCACCTGCCGGAGCAGCTCCGGCGTCCACGCCCCGGCCGCGACGACCACCTGGCCCGGCGTGAACGTCTCGTCGTCCGTCACGACCCGCGCGATGCGCGCGCCCTCGCGCTCGAGCGATCGGACGGGCGCGTGTTCGATGATCCGCGCCCCATGCCGTGCGGCCGCCGTGGCGAACGCCCGGACGTAGCGGCCCGATTCCATCTGGGCGTCGAGCGGACAGAACGACGCGCCGATGACCGTGTCAGGCAGGATCGGGGCGAGCGCCCGCGCCTCGTCGCCGTCGACCAGCCGGATGTCGACGCCGTCGCCCCGGCGCCGCTCGACGAACTCGCGGAGCGTCGTCAGCTGGTCCTCGGTGTGGACGTAGACCATGCCACCCTCGGTGCGCAGACCGAAGTCGTCGTCGAGGACCCCCTGCAGCTCCTCGAGCTCGCGCCGGAGGTGCATGACCAGCTCGAGCTCGGGGCCCGGCCGGCGAGTGTGGATCCAGATGTAGCCGAGATTGCGACCGGTGGCGCCGTAGGCGAGCTCGTTCGCCTCGAGGAGCGTGACCGCAGCACCTCGACGGGCGAGGTGGAACGCGGTCGCGCTGCCGATGATCCCGCCACCGATCACGAGGACGTCGGGGGTGCTGGTCACTCCGTCTCCTGATCCAGGGCGCGCCCGACCGGCGGGGGGACCGGTCGGGGCGTCCGAACCTACCAGCCGTTCCCGTCGCGTCGTACGTGGGTAGCGGCCAGATATGTGCCGTCGCGGTTGGCGACGCCCCACAACATGATGCCCGTTCCCACGGCTAAGATGCACGCTGATGCCCAGTCCATCGACGACCGTTCCGGCCGCCTCGTCGCCCGGAGCGAGCGACGCGATGGCTGCCTCCGTCAGCGCAGCCATCCAGGAGGCCGGACTCCGCGGCCCCGCCGCCAGGGCGCTCGCCACGGCCATCGCCGAGGGGACCCAGGTCGCCATCGCTGCGAACGACCGGCGCCATGCCGAGCTGGTCGACCGCCTGCTCGCGACGGCCCGCCGCGTGACCGAGTCGCTGGATCTCGAGGCCGTGCTCTCGGCCATCACCGAGGACGCGCGGACCCTGCTCGGCGCGGACAGCGGCGACATGCTGCTGTGGGATCGCGACCGCGATGTGTTCCGCGTCGTCGCGGTGTCGGGCGATCCGGTCGAGATCCACGGCTTCGAGTTTTCGTTCGGAGAAGGCCTGTCGACCCAGGCGATCCGCGAGCAGCAGACGGTCTGGGTCGACGACTACGCGAGCTACGCCGACCGGTGCCGCTCGCTCGACCGGTTCCATTTCGGGTCGGTCATCTGCGCGCCGATGCTGTTCCGGGGCGAGGCGATCGGCACGCTCAACCTGCATTCGGTCCAGCCCGACCGCCGCTTCGGTCCCGACGACGCCGAGCTGCTGGCCGCGTTCGCCGGCCACGCCGCGATCGCCATCGAGCACGCTCGGCGCTACGAGAACGAGGCCGAGCTCGGACGCAAGCTGGCTGAGACCAATCGCGAGCTGAGCCGTTCGCTCGCGGTGCAGCAGCAGCTGGCCGAGCAGGTGCTCCTCGACGGCGGTCCGGCCGGGATCGCCCGGGTCCTCGCCGCGCACCTCGGCCGGTGCGTGGTCATCCAGGACCACATCCGACGAGCGATCGCGGGCGCGTCGCCGGACGGCGGCGACCACTGGCGCCACCTCGTCGAGACCAGCCCCGATCCCGAGCCGCTGTCGGTCGCGGTGCGCGTCGGTCGGGAGGTGGCCGGCCACCTCGTCCTGTCGGCGGAGCACGAGCTCGGTCCGATCGACCGTGCGCTGGTCGACGCCGCCGTCACCGGCGTCGCGCTCGAGTTCGCGAAGATCCGGGCGACACTCGAAGTCGAGGAGCGACTGCGCGGCGAGACGATGGCCGACCTGCTCACGGGCACCTATGCCAGCGAAGCCGCGATGTCGATGCGGGCTGCCCGCCTCGGCATCGACCTGGGCCTGCCGCATGACCTGCTGGTCATCGACATCGCGCGAGACGAGCCGGCCGGCAAGGCCGCGACGACCGCGCCGGATCCCGACCTCGACCGTCAGTTCGTGGCTCTCGTCCGCGAGCACCTGGCAAGCCGGGCCCCCAAAAGCTCCACGGTGCTGCACGGCGGCGCCATCGTCGCGGTGCTGAGCACGCCGTCGCGTGGCCAACGTGACCTTCGACAGCTCGCGACCGAGCTGGTGACGGCGCTCGAGGCGGTCGCTGGGCCGGGCGTGGTGACGGTCGCGATCGGCGAGCCGTGCGATCGACCGGACGCCTACGCGCCGTCGTTCGTGGCGGCGCGGCGCGCGCTCGACGTGATGCTCAAGCTCGGGAAGCGCGGTTCGGTCGTCGGGGCGCGCGAGCTGGGTCCGTACGGCCTGCTGCTGCAGGCGTCGTCACTGGACGAGCTGGAGACGTTCGCGCGTGGGTGCCTCGAGCCGCTCGTCGAGCACGACCGCTCGCACGGTTCGGACCTCGTCGGGACGCTGCGGGTCTACCTCGAGGAGGATCGCGTCCAGCGACGAGCCGCCGCCCGCTGCTTCATCCACGTCAACACCGTCGTCTACCGGATCAACCGCGTCGAGCAGCTGCTCGGACGGTCGCTCGACGACCCGTCGACCGTCTTCGATGTCACGCTTGCGATGCGGGTGCTCGACGTCCTCGATCCGCCTCCCGCCGCGGGAGCCGCGTCGGCCTAGACGAGCTGACGTCCGTCGGCCCCGGTCAGCGGATGGCGACCTGCTGCGTCGAGACGACCTCGAGCGCCTTCGCCAGCTGGGTGTCGTCGATCGTCCCGACCGCCGCGGCTGTGAGGCGCTCGACGTCCGCCGGGCTGAGCGGCAGGACGCCGTCGGGCAGCGGGATCGAGACGTCCGGGGCGATGCCCTCGTGCCAGATCCGGCGGCCATCGGGGGTCAGCCACTCGACGGTCCCCACCCGCAGCGCGGACCCGTCCGAGAGGTCGAACTCGCCAAGGACGGTGCCGGTGCCGTAGGTCGTCTCCCCGACCACGGTGGCCCGACCGGCGTCCTGCAGCGCGCCGGAGACGATCTCGGCGGAGCTCGCGCTATTGCCGTCGACGACGACGACGAGGGGGAGGTCGGTGGCCACGCCGTCCGGCGAGACCTCGTGCTCGGTCCGCTCGTCGGCGGCGTTGCGCTCGATGTACACGAGGCCCGACGACAGGAACTGGCTGGCGACGCCGACGGCCTCGTTGACATAGCCGCCCGGGTTGCCGCGCAGGTCGAGCACGATGCGCGTCGCCCCGGCGGTCCGTGCCGCCTTGAGCGCCTCGACCATGTCGTCAGCGGCGCCGTTCGAGAACTGCTCGAGTTGGATGAGCGCGGTCGTGGAGCCCGGGACCATCGTCCAGGACACCGGCTGGACGGGCACATCGGCGCGGACCATCGACACCGTGCGCTCGGGGCCGCCGGCCTCTGGTCGGACGGTGACCTCGACGGTGGTGCCCGCCTCGCCACGGACCCACTCGGCGACATCGCCCATCGACGCACCGTCGGTCGACTTCCCGTCGACCGCGGTCATGAGGTCACCCGCGACGAGTCCGGCGCCCTCGGCCGGACTGCCCTCGAACACGCCGGAGATCCGGGGCAGGCCGTCATCGGTCTGCTCGATGCGCACGCCGATGCCGACGTACGAACCGGACAGCGACTCGTTTCGCTGCTGGCGCTCCTCGGGCGTCATGAAGTCGGTGTGGCCGGTGTCGCCGACGGCGTCGGTCATGCCCTCGATCGCCCCATAGATGAGCGCCCGCTCATCGAGCTGGTCGCGCCCGACGTACTTCTCGTGGAGCGTGTCCCACGCCTCCTGGATCAGGCCGAACTGGGTGGTCCCGGCAGCGACGCCAGGGTTCGGGGTCGTCCCACCTGTGGCATCGACAGGAGCCACGAGTCGGCCGACCCCGATCCCGGCGGTGAACGTCACCACCAACGCGAGCCCGACGACCGCGCCGATGAGCGCCGTCCGGCGACCGCGGCCAGCCGCCGAGGACACCGGCGCCTGGGAGGGGCCCGGCGTGAGGGAGGTCACGACGGGCGGCTCCGGGTCGGTGGTCGGCTGGGTCGGGTTCCGGTCGGTATCCATCGGTGGCATCGTGCTCGTGCGGCAGGGACGATCGCCCACGCGGTAGCCGCGTGGACAGCGCCGGACGGTCGTCCGGCACGCGAAAGTCTGCCCCAGATCGGTTGCGGGCAGTGCCTGCCTCTGGTGAAGGTTCGTTCGCGATGCGCTAGAGTTGGCAATCCCTACTGGATAAGTCGGAGATCCATCCGTCGTGACCGATGCCCCCACCACGGCCATCGGGCTGGGCCAGTTGCGCCCCGCCCCGACGGGCATGCCCGACCCCGCCATCGCGCCGCCGACCATCGGCGAAGCCGGCGACCCGTTCACGTCCGTACGGGTGATCGACCTTCTCGCCCGGCTCGAGCGCAGCCGTCCGGTCCGGCTCGCCGACATCGCCGACCGCCTCAACGCGTCGTACCTCGATTGGCTGTTCCCCGTCCCGGTCGTCGCCGACGTGGCGCTCCAGCTCCAGGCCAACTGGATGGCCGACTACCGCAACAGCTCCGGGATCGTCGTGTCGGACGGGCCGTCCGGTCCCACCCTGACCATCGAGGACTCGAGCCGGGTCGATCCGTGGATCGCCCGTCAGGCACAGCGCGCCGCGGCCGACTGTACCGAGCGGCTCGCCGAGTTCAGTCGCCGCGATCGCCCGACATCCGCCGACTGACCCTTGGAGCGACCGCGGCCAGGATCCGTACCACCCTCAGTCAGCCACCAACGACCGAAGCAAGGGGAGGCCCCGACCGATGTCCCACGATCAAGCCCTCGTCGACGCCGCCTGGGCCCAGGCGCACCTCGACGACCCGACGGTCCGCTTCGTCGAGGTCGACGTCGACACGACCGCCTACGAGCAGAGCCACATCCCGGGCGCCATCGGCTGGAACTGGACGAGCCAGCTGGCCGACGGGATCCGCCGCGACATCGCGTCGCGGGAGGACTTCTCGAAGCTCGTGAGCGAGTCCGGCATCGGCCCGGACACGACGATCGCCCTGTACGGCGACAACAACAACTGGTTCGCCGCATGGGCATATTGGCAGCTCAAGCTGTACGGCCATCACGACGTCCGGATCGTCGACGGTGGGCGCAAGTACTGGCTCGACAACGGCCTGCCGCTGTCGACCGACGTGCCCTCGTACGAGCCGACCGCCTACGAGCTGCCTGAGCCCGACTTCGCGCTGCGGGCATACCGCGACGACATCCTGCCGCGCCTCGACGACCCGGGCGACCTCGCGCTCGTCGACGTCCGGTCGCCCGCCGAGTACAACGGCGAGATCATCGCCCCGCCGAACCTGCCGGAGACCGCCCAGCGCGCCGGCCGGATCCCAGGCGCCCAGTCGATCCCGTGGGCACAGACGGTGCGCGAGGACGGGACCTTCAAGGACGTCGAGGAACTGCGCTCCCTGTACGAGGCCAAGGGCATCACGCCGGACAAGGACATCATCGCCTACTGCCGCATCGGCGAGCGCTCGTCTCATAGCTGGTTCGTGCTCCACGAGCTGCTCGGGTACGAGCGGGTGCGCAACTACGACGGCTCCTGGACCGAGTACGGCAGCCTCATCGGGGTGCCGATCGAGAAGCCGGTCGCGGTCGGGGTCGGCGACTAGGCGAGGAACGACGGCTCGTCTAGTCCAGCGCCTCGAGCAATGCGTCTTCAGCGGCGGCGCGTTCCGCCGCGCTGAGGTACTCCACGTTCGCCGTTCCCTCGACCGGCCGCGTGAAGCCCACTTCCGGGCCCTCAGCCTCCTCGACGTCCACCCGAGCGACGCTGAACGTCCCGAGCGCAAGATCGGCGGCGATGGCAGCGGCGAGCGGATCCCACAGGAAATAGGTGCCATCGGTCATGAACGGATGCTCTGCAAAGAGCTCCGCAAGCACCAGCGCTCCCGGACCGGTCGCTTGCTGCCGGACGCGCGTCGCGAACTCTTTGGTGACGGGCACCTGATCTGTGCCGTCCAGGCTGATGAGGCGGACCTTGAGCCCCGCGTCGATCACCGTCTGGGCGGCTGTCGGATCCACATAGATGTTCCACTCGGCGACGTCGTTGTCGGGTGGGCCTCCGAAGCGCACGTTGCCGGGGACGAACAGCGCTCCACCCATCACGTAGACCGACTCGAGACGCAGGGCGAGGTTGGGATCCCTGCCGAGCGCATCGGCCAGATTCGTCAACGGGCCGAGGGTCAGGATGCGCAGCCCATCCAAACCCTCCGCGGTCTCCGTGATGAGCTGCACCGCATCCCCGGCGAACGGCTGCCGCGACGTCGGGGGCAGCGCGAGCCCGGCGCCATCATCGGCGTTCGTTCGCCAAGCATCCGGGAAGGCGTGGTCGCCGGTGATCGGCGTCTGGCGACCGCACGCCGCATCGATCATCGGAGCATCCAGGCGCTCGAGCAGCCGCAGGACGACATCAACACCAGCGGCGCAATGCGCCTCCCCGGTCCCCGACACGGTGATGGCCTTGATCTCGACGCTGGGCGACCCAAGAAGGAAGGCGATCGCTACGAGGTCGTCGGGTGCGACATCCGTATCGATCAGCAGTGGCACGGCGCCCCTCGCGGCGCCAGTCTGGCCGGCCGTGATCGGGCTTGCCCCCGCGCTGGGTCCGGGCGCGGGGTTATCGGCCGTTGACGGCGCTGCGGGGAAGCTCGGAGAGCAGGCCGCCGCCACGAGCGTGATCGCCAGGAGCAGGGGGGCGGTGGCGCGGAGCGGGCTCACGCAGGACGTTCCTTTCGTGGTCCTCGACTCAAATGGGGATCCGCACGATGGGATCCACTCGATCGTGCGGCGGTGCCAGGAAGGCCGACCGCGGGCGGCCGTCGAGGGCCGCCCGCGCGCATCGTTCCTGGCTTCCGCTAAGAGCGCCGGAGTCAGGCGGGGGGCACCAGCGCCCCGGACTCCACGGGGTTGAAGTTCTCCGGACCGATGTTGGCGATATCGGCCGATGCCAGGAAAGCGTCACAGTCGCTACCGGCCTCTGGGCCGGCGGAAAACCAGATCCCGATCTGCTGGGGCGAGCCGTCCTTGACGACGACCGCTGACCATTGGCCGGCACGCTCGCCTGGGACGGTGGTCTGCTCGATCGTGCCGCCGAGGGCCCACGTATCGCCGTCCCGGGTGGCACACGCCAGCCGGACCGTGTGGGTACGTGAGAGGTGCGTCGTGATCGCCGTGCCGGACACGCTCGCGCCGTCGGCGACGACGTCGACCTCCGTCGTGGCCGGGGCCCCGTCGAGCTGGTAGTGCACGGTGCCGCCGAACGCGGGGGGCACCAGCGCCCCGGACTCCACGGGGTTGAAGTTCTCCGGACCGATGTTGGCGATATCGGCCGATGCCAGGAAAGCGTCACAGTCGCTACCGGCCTCTGGGCCGGCGGAAAACCAGATCCCGATCTGCTGGGGCGAGCCGTCCTTGACGACGACCGCTGACCATTGGCCGGCACGCTCGCCTGGGACGGTGGTCTGCTCGATCGTGCCGCCGAGGGCCCACGTATCGCCGTCCCGGGTGGCACACGCCAGCCGGACCGTGTGGGTACGTGAGAGGTGCGTCGTGATCGCCGTGCCGGACACGCTCGCGCCTTCGGCGACGACGTCGACCTCCGTCGTGGCCGGGGCCCCGTCGAGCTGGTAGTGCACGGTGCCACCGAACGCGCCGCTCGAACTTGGGGCAACGGTCGGCGAGGGCGACAGCGAGGGCGACGGGGAGGGCGACGAGGAGGGCTGAGGAGTGCCTATTTCACTCCCCGACCTGGGCAGGAGGTTGATCCCCACGACCGCGACGACCACCACGGCGGCGGTCGCGACGAGGAGCTTGGCGAAGGTGTTCATGTCAGAGGACCTCCGCGCCGGCCACCACTTGGGACGGCGCCGTGGGGTCGCCTCCACCCGGTCCAGCACCGCTGCCGCGATGCGGCTGGCGTCCTCGTGCCGGTCCTCGTGGAGCCACGACCGGATGGCGCGGGTGACGTCCCGGTCGGAGGTGTTGAAATCGGTCATCGCGCCACCTCCCGGGTCGCCGGCTGCGCATCGGCCTTCAGCGCCGAGCGCAACTGCCCCGTCGCGTAATGCAATCTCGAGCCCACCGTCCCGATCGGCGCGCCGACGATGTCGGCGATCCGATCGAGCGGCAGGTCCAGGTAGTGATGCAGGACCACCACCATGCGATGGTTCAGGGAAAGTCTCCGGAAAGCGCGTTCGAGCTGGTCGCGATCGACGATCGCGCTCAGGCCATCGGCCACGATCGGTTCGTCAACCGACAGCAGCCTCAAGTTCGGCGCCCAACGGCGGGACTTCCGGCCCTCGGCGTAGCAGGCGCGCACGAGGAGCCGATAGGACCAGGCCTCGAAGCGGGCCGGGTCACGGAGCTGGGGAAGGTCCTGCCAGACGCTGAGCAGCGCCTGCTGCGTGGCGTCCTCGGCAAGGCCGATGTCGCTCAGGATCCGGTGCGACACGGCAAGGAACCGATCCGCGATGGCATAGACCAGGTCGGCAAACGCCTCCTGATCGCCGCCTTGTGCACGTCTCACGAGATCAGTGTCCATACCCCTCCCGGGGATCTTGGCGCCGGATCAACCCGACGCTACATCCCGTATGGGCGGCGGGACGGGCGATTCTTTCAACATGGTGCCGACGGCGGACCGGGTCACCCGTTAGAGCATCCCCGGGTTCGGGAATAGTCGTACCGGATCCAGCAGGTCGCGGTCGGTGGCAACGAAGGTGTCGGTGTCATCGATCCGCGCGCCCGCGTCGATGAGGGTCGCCACCGCCGGGTGCGGACCGGGCACGGCCGCGCCGAGCCGGTCCTCGGCCGCGGCCGCGCGCAGGATCGCGAACGCGGCGCGGATGGGGTCGGCATCGGGCGCGATCGTCGCGTGCTCGAGCCAGCGGCCGGGCGACGCGAGCTCTCGCCGTGCCCAGCCGACGGCCGCGTCGCCCCCGTCGATCTCGAGCACGAAGCCTGCCGCGTCGGGCAGCCGCGCGTAGAAGGCGAAGTCGACCGATCGATCGATCCCTGTCCACGCCAGCGAGAGACGGGCGGTCTCTGCGGCATCGGCCGGTCGCTCCGCGACGCCCGCATCGTGCGGGCCGTACCGAGCAGCCTCCAGCTCGAGGTAGAGGAGCGGCCACCACGGCCGCATATCGTGGCGGATGTAGGCGCCGAGGGCACGGGGGTCGCGCGACGAGAACGTCATCCGCTCGCCGGCTCCTTCCATCGCCGCCCGAAGCATCGCCGTACCGAGACCACGCGATTGCCGTGCCGGGTCGACGTACAGGTCGGTCAGGAAGCGCCGCCCCGGATCGCCGAACTCGATCGAGCCCGCGACGCCGGCGACGGTCCCGTCGAGCTCGCCGACGACGAGCCGCAGCCCTGGTCGCGTCAGCAGATGCTCGACGTACGGCGGTCGCGGGACGCCGGGCCAGCTGACCGGCTCGTCATTGGCCTCGAGGATGGCCGTGATCGCCGGCAGATCGGCATCGGTGGCGGCCCTGATCGTCATCGGTCCGCCGCCCGCATGACCTCCACCAGGCGGTCGTGCGGGATGGCATGGGCGGTGATGCCATCGCGCCCGACTACCGTCGTCGCTGCCACGAGCGCGTTCACGATCGCCTCCTCGGTCGACTCGATCACCGCGTCGAAGAGCGGATCGATGACGGCGTCGCCGACGACGCTGACCTGGTACGTATCGGGGACCTCCGGGTCGTCGTCCTCGCTGTGCCCGACGGGCAACCGGTTGCCGGTCGAGAACGCGATGAACAGCTCGCCGCTCGTGTGCCCGCCGGTCCCGCCGGCGCGGGCGATGCCGAGCCCCGCGCGTTGTGCCAGGCGCGCGCACTGGTGGGGCAGCAGGGGCGCGTCGGTCGCGACGACCACGATGATCGAGCCGGACCCGGGCGTGACGTGCGACTCGCGCTCGTCGTACGGGCTCGGCACCTCGGCGACGGGGATGGCCTCGCCGACTCGCACGCCATCGATTCGCAGCCAGTCGCGCTTTCCGTGGTTGGCCTGGACGAGCACGCCGACCGTGTAGCCGCCGCTCGCCGCGTCGAGGACGCGCGAGGCCGTGCCGATGCCGCCCTTGAACTCGTGGCAGATCATCCCGGTCCCGCCACCCACCGCCCCCTCGTCCACGGGTCCGCCGTGCGACGACGTGAGCGCCTCCTGCAGGTGAGCACCCGTGACGTGGAAGCCGTTGATGTCGTTCAGGACGCCGTCGTACGTCTCGCCCACCACCGGTAGCGACCACGGGGCGCGTCGCTCGTCGACCGATGCGGCCACGAGCGCGTCGCGCACGACCCCGACGCTGTGGGTGTTGGTGATGGCGACGGGGGTCGTGAGCAGCCCTGACTCTCGTACCCATTCGAGCCCGGTCAGCTCGCCGTTGCCGTTGAGCGAGTGGGTGCCGGCGAACACAGGGTCGCGGACCGTGGCCGGGCCGCGCGGGCAGACGACGGTCACGCCGGTACGGACAGGGCCCTGCCCGACCTTGAGCCGGCCGGCGCCACGGACGAGCGTCACGTGGCCGACCGTCACGCCTTCGACGTCGGTGATGGCGTTGAGCGGACCGGGCGTCCCGAGACCGATCCGGATCCCGAGGTCACGTGCTCGCATCGAGGCAGGGTAGCGCCGGCCGGACCCGCGCGGCGGCCGATCCCGTGAACCGGCCGTATCATCGCCGGCGTGATCCCCGTCGGACCGAACCGGCCCAACCTGCCGTCGTCCGCGACCCGCCTGCGGCGGCTGCCGTCGCGCGTGGCGGACCGCCGAGCGATCGACGTCGCGGAAGCGTTCCGCGACCTGCCGGGTCTCGTCCTGTTCGAGAGCGCCCGTCCGGGCCGGAACGCCCGCTGGACGTACCTGACCGCCGACCCGGTGGCCGTCCTCGACGCCCCGGCAGCCGGTCCCGACCCGTTCGCGGTCGCCAGGCGCCTCCTCGCCCGGCTCGATCCGACGCCGCTGCCCGGGCCGGATGCGCCGCGCTTCCTCGGTGGCCTGGCGGGGTTCCTCGGGTACGACCTCGGGCACGTGCTGGAACGCCTGCCGGCGATCGCGCTCGACGACCAGGGCCTGCCGCCGGTGCGACTGGCGCTGCACGACTGGGTGGTGGCGTGGGATCGGCGGACCGGGGAGGCATGGCTCGGCGGCCGCGCCCTCGACGGGGACCAGCGCCGGCTCGCCCGCCGGCTCGACGACGTCCACGCCCGTCTTACGTCCCCCGGGCATGGTCTCCCGCATGCCGACGATGCTGGCGAGTCCGACGAGGCGCTCACCTTCCGATCGAGCCTGGGGCGCTCCGCGTACGAGGCCGGCGTAAGCGCCGTCCGAGAGCACATCGCCCGCGGCGACATCTACCAGGCCAACCTCACCCGACGCCTCGAGGCGTCGTTCGCGGGCGACCCGTGGTCGCTCTACCGCCGGCTGCGGACCGGCGACCCGTCGCTGTTCTCCGCGTACCTCGACCTCGGTCCGTCGCCAGAGACCGGTCGCCCGCGGGCGCTGCTGTCGGCGTCACCGGAGCCGTTCCTCTCGCTCGACACCGACAGGGTCGTGGCCAGCGATCCGATCAAGGGCACCCGACGGCGCGGACGCGACCGGGCCGAGGACCGGGCGCTCGCCTGCGAGCTGCTCGCCAGCGCCAAGGACCGCGCCGAGAACGTCATGATCGTCGACGTCCTCCGCAACGACCTCGGGCGGGTCTGCCGGCCCGGGACCGTCCGCGTCCCGCGGTTGTGCCGGCTCGAGCGCACCGCGGCGGTCCAGCACCTCGTGTCGACCGTGACCGGCCGGCTCGCGTCGGGACGCGACGCGTTCGACCTCCTGTCGGCGAGCTTCCCGGGTGGCTCGATCACCGGCGCGCCGAAGATCCGGGCGATGGAGATCCTCGAGCGTCTCGAGCCCGTACGCCGCGGCCCGTACACCGGCGCGCTCGGCTGGATCGGGGCCGACGGCGCGATGCAGACGAGCATCCTGATCCGCACGTTCGTGGCGGACGGCCGTCGCCTGACGCTCCACGTCGGAGGCGGGATCACGTGGCGGAGCGACCCGGCGGCGGAATGGGACGAGACGATCGCCAAGGCGCGCGGACCGCTGGGTGCGATCGGCGGCGAGGAGATCGCATGACGGCCGGCCACGACGACCGACCTGGTCACGTCTGGGTCGACGGCACGATCCGGCCGGCCGCCGGTCCGCACCTGTCGGTCTTCGACCGCGGGTTCCAGCTCGGCGACGGGGTGTTCGAGACGCTCCGCGCGCGGGCCGGCCGTCCGGCCGAGCTCGACGCCCACCTCGCGCGTCTCCACCGATCGGCCGCCGGACTCGACATCGAGCTGCCGCCCGACGTCGACGAACGCCTCGCCGGCGGGATCGCGACGCTCCTGGCGGCCGACGGGCTCGATGGCCCGGACGGCGACGCGTCGATCCGCATCACGGTGTCGCGCGGGGCGTATCGGGCCCGCGGCGTACTGCCACCCGAGACGGTCCCGCCGACCATCGCGGTCCAGGCCTGGCCCGTCGTCGCGGCGCCAGCAGACCATCTCGAGCGCGGCCTCCACCTCGTCACGTCGGCCGTCCGGCGGGACCCACGTAACCCGCTGGTCGCGCTCAAGACGACGTCCCGGGCGGAGTACGTCTACGCCCGTCTCGAGGCGCGCCGAGCAGGGGCCGACGATTCGTTGTTCCTGACCGTCGACGACCACCTCTCGGAGGGGACGAGCGCGAACATCTTCCTCGTCCGGCACGGGTCCGAGCTCGCCACGCCGTCGCTCGACTGCGCGATCCTGCCGGGAACGACCCGCTCGTGGCTGCTGGGCTGGGCCGCGCGCGTCGGGCTCACGCCGGTCGAGGGCAGGCTGACCCGGACCGACCTGGCGAACGCCGACGAGGCATTCCTGTCGTCGAGCGTGGCCGGGATCCTGCCCGTTACGGCGTTCGATGGCGCCCCGATCGGCGACGGCCGACCGGGTCGGTGGACCCTCCGCGCCCGTTCGGAGCGCGAGACGATGATCGGCGAGGGCGAGCCGGCGGGCCGGCCGTGAACCGGGATGAGCTCATCGCCGCGACCCGGCAGCTCGTCGACGAGGGCGAGCGTCTCGTGGCTGACCCGTCACTCGGCGCGATGCAGGTCTGGCTCCAGCTGTCCGACGACCTGCTCGCCAGGGCCTGGGGGAGCATGGACCGCTACCACCTCGCGTGGCTCATGGTCGGCAAGCCGAAGGGCATGGTCCGCGGTCGCCCCATGACGCCGGACGAGGAGGCGGCGTATGTGCGCGACGTCGCGACCCAGAAGACCGCCGCGCTGCGGATGAGCCTCGATGCGGTGGAGCGCCAGCACATGCCGTTCGTGGGCGAGACGGGCGGCGGGCTCGGGCGGGGCGACGCCTCGCCGGCCGGATCCGTCGCGCCCAACCACGACCACGAGGTCGACCGGCCGCCCGACCAGGCGGGGTTGCCACCCGACCCAACGCTCGCCGAGCGGCTTGCCGAGGCGCGCCGGAGCGCCGACGCCCACCGGGACCACGACGAGCCGCGCGCGCCACGACCGGATCGCATGCAGCGCTGAGACCCGTCGCGACCGCGACGCGCACAGCCGAAGCGCCCGGCCAGGCCGGGCGCTTCGGACGCCTCCTCCGCGATCTCCGGATCAGATCGGGTCGGCGGTCCGGGGTGCAGGATTGAGATCGATCACGGTCTCCGGACGCTTGGTCCGACCCGACAGCCTGGCCGTCAGGAAACCGGCGGCCGCGCCGGCCAGGACCGCCAGCGTCACCACGCCGAGGATCGGGAGCCCGTTGCCGGACCCAGCGCCACCGGCCAGCGCGTCCCGCTCGGCCTCGAGGGCCTGGGCCTGTGAGTCGAGGTAGGCGATGCGCGCCCGGAAGCCCTCGTCCCGCTGGTCGAGGCGCGCGACGTCGGCGGCGATCCGCTGCGTCAGCTCGGTCCGGATCTCGCTCTTGGCGCGCTCGACCCCCGTGAGGACGAGCGCCGCATCGAACGGCGGCAGTGCTCCGCTCACCGTGCGGACCGACATGGTCACGGGGACGTGCTCGCTCACCAGATCCGCGAGGGTGACCTGCCACGTCCAGACGCCGGCTCGTGGCAGGGTCGCCGTGGCCGAGAAGTGGCCGTTGGGGTCGTCATTGGTCGCGACGACGTCGATCTTCTCGCCGGACCCGAGCTCGGTGAAGCGGACGGTCGCGGTCTCCCACGGAGCCGGCGTCTCGCCGTGCTGCATGACCTTGAAGCCGACCTCGGTCGGCTGGCCCTCGACCGGGGGCGTCGTGGTCTGCCCATCGGCGACGATCTCGGCCCACCCGCCGGCGACGGCCGGAATGGCGAGGACGAGCAGCATGGCCATCGCGGCGACGACGGCGGCGATCCGGCGGGTCATGGGTGGCTCCTTCCCGTGGCAGGTCGGTTCTCGGGACCTTGCTCGACATCTACACCGCCCGGAGGCGGACGGTTCCCGGCGGCGCCGCCGGCCGGTCAGAGGTCGCGGATGAAGAGCACGCGGTCGTCCCCCTCGCCGTCGTAGTCGGGGTAGGCCGGGGTGCCGTACAGGTTCTGCGTGCCGTCGCCGTCGTCGACGCGGAAGCCCATCGCCCGATGGAAGGCCACGCTCTGCCGGTTGCCCGGCCAGGTGACGGCTTTCACCCGCCGGACGCCACGTGCGCCGAGGTCCTCGAACACCCGCCGGTAGAGCGCCTCGCCGATCCCCGATCGGCGGCGGTTCGGGTCGGCCGCGATCATGTGGACGTAGCCCGTGGTGGGGTCGTCCTGGCTGATGAACGCCACCACGAACCCGGCCAGCCGACCGCCGTCCTCGGCGATCCACGACGTGCCGGCGAAGTGCTGGAACCAGAGGCGCGGGAGCAGCGCTCGCATGCGGCGACCGCCCCACCACTCGTCGACCAGCCCGACGATGTGGGGGTGGTCGTCCTCGCTTGGGTGGCGGAACGCCAGGTCGACCGGACCGGTCATCGGGCCCGCCACCACGCCGCCCCGGCGGCGCCCAGCAGCTCGAGCGGGACGAGGAAGCCGAACGTCTCGGCCAGGTAGTCGACGAGGCTCAGCACCCCGCCCTCCTGGCGGGCGACCAGCCAGAGGCCGACCTGCCCGAGCCCGACGCCGAGCACGGCGATCGCCACCGCCGACCAGGTCGTCGCCGGGCGCCGCTCATCCGGCCCGAGCGCCAACGCGGTCCCGACGCCCCAGCCGATGGCGATCGCTGCCACCACCAGCCCGGCCGTGATCGCCAGGAGCCCGCCGCCGATCGTGATCGCGAGCGCTCCGACGACTGCGATGAGGGCGGCGATCGCGACGCGCCGGGGCTGGCTCGGGACCGACGCCGACCCCTCCACGGGCGCGGCGTACCGATCCGACGGCGGTCGCTCCAGCCGCCGCTCGCCGGGCGCGTCGCCGGGGCGTCCATCGTCCATGACCCCATCGTAGTCGCGGGACCGATGGCGACGCGCCCGGCCGGACGCTAGACTCTCCGATCGTGAGTCACCCCAGCCTGGGACGCCCACCGGTCAGCCCCGTCGGGGGCTCTCGCGATGCCGCCCGCCGGATCAGGGACGCCGCCGGCACGCTGGCGGCGCGAGCGCTCGAGACCGCGCTGGATCGCGACCCCACGCTCGGCCAGCGCAACGACGAGATCGGCCTTCGCGAGCGCCTCAGGGACGCCGAGCTGCTCGCCGAGCGGGTGGCGTCGTCGGTCGAGGCCGGCAGCCCGGCCCTGACCGGTGAGTACGCCGACTGGACCTCGCCGGTCTACCGGCGCAAGCGAGTGCCGCTCGACGATCTGATCAACCTGTGCGAGGGCCTTCGAGCGGCCCTACCGCTCACGCTGGCGCCGCCCGAGACCGTGGACGCCGAGGCGGCCCTCGATTCGGCCATCGCCCAGTACCGCTGGCACCGCCGGCTGGCGGGTGACGCCCGCAAGAGGAACGCGTTCCTGCAGTTCATCTACAAGGGCGGCTGAGCGTGACGATCAAGTGGGTCCAGCAGGATCCGCTCGTGATGAACGGCGAGCCGTTCTGCTACGGGTCGCGGCTGACCGTCCGGCAGCTCCTCGAGTTGCGCGCGAACGGCTACGACCTGCAGCGCATCCTGACCGACCACCCGGAGCTGCGGACGGTCGGCGTGGCGGCCGCTTTCGCGTACGCGAGCACCCACCCGGAGCGCTACGCCGACTTCTTCGAGGCGGACGGCTCGCTGGTCGGGCCCGGCTACAGCGAGTCGGAGGCCGCCGGCCTGCCGTCCCAGTACCGGCTCCCAGGGATCGTCGTCAAGTCCGCCTGAGGGCCTCGATCGGACTCGGTGCTACGCTGTTCGCAGCATGACCGACACGCAAACGACCACCACCGACACCACGACCGTCGCCGCGGGCGCCGAGGCGCCAGCCTTCGACCCCGAGCGGCGAGCCACCGAGCTCGCCATCCTCGACGCGCTGCGCGCGGTCGTCGACCCCGAGATCGGGATGAACGTCGTGGAGCTCGCGCTGATCAAGCAGATCATCCTCGGCCCCGATTCGACCGAGATCAAGATGATCCTGACGACGCCGTTCTGCCCCTACGCCGGGTCGATGATCGCCCAGGTCAAGGAGCAGGTGGAGTCGGTCGTCGAGCACGAGGTCAAGGTCACCTTGCTGGCCGAGCGCTGGGACCCGCGCGATGCCGGCCTGATGTGGTGATCGGGCCGGGACCGAGGGTCTGATACCGTGTCCCTTCCACCGTTCCTGTACGAGGAGCACCCCGACGCATGAGTGATCAGCGGTACCCCAATCCGTATGCCGATCAAGCGCCGGCCGCGGGTCCACTCGCGTCGCCGGCAGACATCGATGTCCGGCCCGACGCCCGGACGCAGCAGGCGTTCCTGACCCAGGCGTTCCTGTGGATGTTCGTCGGCCTGGGCGTGACGGCCGGCGTCGCCTACTTCGTCCAGGGCAACGCGCGACTGCTCGAGTTCACGTCCAACAACGTCTTCCTGCTGCTCATCGGCCAGTTCATCCTGGCGATGGGCATCTCGATGGGCATTCGGCGCATCAGCGCCAGCGGTGCCCTCGGCCTGTTCTTCGTCTATGCGGCGTCGCTCGGCCTGACGGTCGGGCTCATCGTCTCGTACTACACGGCGGGGTCCGTCACGACGGCCTTCCTGTCGGCGTCCGCGATGTTCGGCGCCGCCGCGATCTACGGGCACGTGACGAAGCGGTCGCTGGCGAGCCTTGGCGGGCTGCTGTTCATGGGCGTCATCGGGCTGTTGGTGGCAAGCGTCATCAACATCTTCCTGCTGAACGACACCGTCTCCTGGCTCATCTCGATCGTGGGCGTCGTGATCTTCACGGCCCTCACGGCGTATGACGTCCAGCGCATCCAGAACGGCCAGCTTGCCGTCTACACCGGGTCGATCGAGAAGGCCGCCGTCCTCGGCGCGCTCCACCTCTATCTCGACTTCATCAACATCTTCCTGTTCATGCTGCGGATCTTCGGCGGCCGCGACTGACCCCGTCCGACCGACGACCCCCGAGCCCGACTGGGTCCGGGGGTCGTTCCACGTCCGGCTCGGGCGGCGAGGCGGGTGCGACGGGCGCTCGGACTTGCGCCAGATGCAAGCAGACCATCCGTCGATACGCGACTCGACGCTGATCGCGTCCCCGACCCGTCGCCTGACGGCGGGTTCGCTGCCGAACCGCCACGTGCGGTCGCTGTGGTGCTCGAGACGCGGCCCTTGGTGCGCGGAACTGGGCTCGACCCGGCGTCGGTCCGGCTGTTGCTTGCATCTGATGCAAGCGTGGCCGATGGATCAGGCATCGGATGCAACCTGGCGTGGGATCGACTACGCCAGCAGCCCCGCGACGGAGTCGATGACCGCATCGGCCGCCGCAAGGTCGTCGTCGGAGCCGACACCGCTCCGGACGCCGACCACCAGACCGGCACCGGCGGCACGGGCCATCGCGACGTCGGCGGGCGAGTCGCCGATGACCGCGACACGATCGGGCTCGGTCCGGAAGGCGTGACATATCGCGAACACCGCATCGGGCGCGGGCTTCACCGCGAACCCGTCGTCGCCACACACCATCGCCTCGACCTGCGCGCGCACGCCGAGCGCGCGGAGGGTGGCATCGGTCGGGGCGCGGTCATCGGTCGTGATCACCGCGATGCGGCTGCCGGCATCGCGCAGCCGGCCGAAGAGCGGGCCGAGATCCGCCAGCGGGACCGCGAGGGCCACCGGGTCGGGCACCAGCCAGGCCGCCTCGGTCGCCCGTCGCGCGGCGGCGATGCTCGGGCACCAGCGGCGCAGGATCCGGGCGACCGTCTCCTCGACCCCGGCCATCGTGTCGCTGGCGAGCGGACCGCCGGCGGCGACGCGACCGGTGGTGGGGTCGAAGCCGATCGTCGCGAACACGTCGAGCGACACCGGTCGCCGGATCGTGGCATCCAGGCGAGAGCCGAGCTCGCGCGCCCAGCCGCCCCACATCGCGTGGAAGTCGATGAGCGTGCCGTCCTTGTCGAAGACGACGGCATCGATGCCGGCCAGGTCGACCGGCGGTTCCCCGGTTACAGCATCGCCTCCGCGGCCGCCAGCGCATCGGGCGACTGCTCCGGCGCGGGCTCGCGGGCGATGACCAGGCAGGCTTCCGGCGGGAATGACACCGTCACCTGGGCTTCGATCGCGGGTGCCGCGACGTTGGGGTCGTTGAACGTGTCGAGCGAGAGCATCGAGGTGTCATCGGGCAGGCGGATCCGGGTCCTGACGATCGACCCGAGGAAGCTCACCTCCTCGACGCTGCCGGTCACCCGGTTCTCGCCGCCGCCGCCGAGCTCGATGCCCTCCGGCCGGATGGCGACGGTGACCACCGAGCCGTTCTCGGCCTGGACCGGTCCGGCGATGCGGATCTCCTGGTTCGCGAGCTTCAACCGTCCCGCCGGGCCGTCGACGACATGGGCGGTGAGCAGGTTGAGCGTGCCCACGAACGACGCGACGAACGGCGTCGACGGGAAGTTGTAGATCTCGGCCGGCGTGCCGATCTGCTCGATCCGTCCCTCGCTCATGACGACCACCCGGTCCGACAGCGAGAGCGCCTCCTCCTGGTCGTGCGTGACGTAGACCGTCGTGATCCCGAGCTGACGCTGGATGGCTCGGATCTCCAGGCGCAGGCTGATCCGGATCTTCGCGTCGAGCGCCGAAAGCGGCTCGTCGAGCAGCAGCACCTGCGGCTCGATGGCCAGGGCCCGGGCGAGGGCGATGCGCTGCTGCTGCCCACCCGACAGCTGATAGGGATACCGACCGCCACGGTCGGCGAGATGGATGAGCTCCAGGAGCTCGGTGACCCGCTTCGCGATCTCCGCCTTGGGTCGATGCCGGACCTTCAGTCCGAACCCGATGTTGTCGGCGACGGTCATGTTCGGGAAGAGCGCGTACGACTGGAACACCATGCCGACGTTCCGCCGGTTCGGCGGCCGATCGGTGATGTCGGTGCCGTCGACGACGATCGTCCCGGCGGTCGGTCGCTCGAACCCGGCGATCATGCGCAGCGTCGTGGTCTTGCCGCAGCCGCTCGGCCCCAGGAAGGAGACGAATTCGCCCGCCTGTGCGCCCAGGTTGAAGTCCTCGACCGCGACGACGTCGCCGAACATCTTCTGGACGTTGGTGAGCTCGAGGAACGTCACGCGTCGGCCATCCTATCTGGCGCCTGCCGACCTGGACGCGCTGGCGCGCGCCGCGGCCGACGAGGGCGATGAGGAGCATCGCGACCCAGGTCAGCCCGAAGCTGATGAGCGACACCGCCGCGGGCTGATACGGCTGGCTGCGGCCGAGGAGCGACAGGTACGGCCCGAACGCGTCGGTGCGGGCGAGGAAGCTCGCGATCGTGTATTCGCCGATGACGATGGCGAGGGTCAGGAACGCTCCGGACAGCAGTGCCGTGCGCAGGTTCGGGAAGATGACCTGCCACAGGATCCGTCGCCCAGCCCGAGCCCATGCTCTGGGCCGCCTCCGTCAGCGTGCGGACATCGATCGCCGCGAGGCCCGTGTCGACGGCCCGGTACATGTACGGGAACGACAGGATCACGTACGCGCAGACCAGCACGATGTCGCTGCCGAGATCCGTCGCGGTCAGGACCAGCGGACGGCTGCTATACACGCGGATCAGCCCGAACACCAGCACGACCGGCGGGATGACGAACGGCATGAGCGTCACGAACTCGACGACAGGCCGCAGCCGGGGGACCCGGAGGCGGACCCAGTAGGCGGTCGGCACGATGAGCAGCAGGCTGAGCATGATCGTGATCACGCCGACCGTGAACGAGTAGAGCAGGCCGCCGAAGAACTTCGGGTCGGCGAACACCTGGCGGTAGGCGAGGAAGATGTCCGGGCGGGTCCGGATGGAATGGATGAACGTCCCGATGAGCGGCACGAGGAAGTACATCAGCGCCAGGATCAGGATCAGCCAGGCGAAGGGATTCCCGGGCCCCCGCCGTTCGCGTCGCGCCGCTGCCGCGACCACGACCGCGTGGTCGGCGTTCGCGCCCAAGGCCGGATCCGCGGTGATCGGAGGCGCGCCGCTGGTCATAGCCGCAACCACCGCTCGGCGCGCCGCTGGAGGATCGTGTACAGGCCGATCGACAGGGCCATGATCACGACCATCCCCATCGCCATCGCGTAGCCCAGTCCCGGGTTGTGGAGGACGTCGCCGCGGATCTGGGCGCCGATGACGATCGGCACGAGATTCAGGGTCCCGCCGGTCAGCTGGAAGGCCGTCGCCTGCGCGCCGAACGCGTTGCCGAACAGCAGGACCATCGTGCCGAGGATCGACGGCGTCAGGATCGGCAGGCCGACATGCCGCCAGTACTGGCGCGCGCTCGCGCCCATGCTCTCCGCGGCCTCGCGCCACTCGCGCCGCAGGCCGTCGATGGCCGGCGCGATGATCAGCACCATGAGGGGCAGCTGGAAGTACAGGTAGACGAGCTCGACACCCAGCTTGCTCGTCAGGCGGAACCCGTTGTCGTACGGGTCGAACCCAGCATCGCGCATCAGGACCGTCACGAAGCCGAGCTGACCGAGCGTGAACGTGAACGCCAGCGCGAGCGGGACGCCCGCGAAGTTCGATGCCACGCCGCAGAAGGTCAGCAGCGCGGTGCGGAAGGCCTTGGGCAGCCCGCCGATGATGAGTGCATACGCCAGCAGCAGGCCCAGCAGCCCGCCGAGGACCGCCGTCACCAGGCTGACCTCGATCGTGGTCAGGAAGGCACCCGGGATGATCCCGGTCGAGAGGTCCCGGAAGTTCTCGAGCGTCGTCTCGCCGGCGTTGTTCCGGAAGCTGCCGACGACGAGGTACGCCGCCGGCAGGAACATGAATGCCGTGCTGAACAGCAGGAAGGGGACCACCCCCAACCATGACCAGTCAGCACGCGGACGAACGGGGCGCGCCAGCGGCGCGCCCCGTTCCCCGATCGACGTCGCGGTGTCCACGGTGTGGTCCGCCGAGTGCGTCAGTCGGCTACTGGACGTTCAGCCCCACGGTGCTGTCCCACTGCTCGGTGATGAGCTTGGTGGCCGCATTCAGCTGATCGAGGGTCGGGAAGACCGCGCCCTCGACATCCGGCAGCTTGTCGAGCTGCTCCTGCGGCACCTTGTTCTCCGCGACGAGGTTCTCGTAGCGGATCGGATGGCAATAGCCCGCGAGCCAGTTGTTCTGTCCTTCGTCGCTGTAGAGGAACTCCTGCCACAGCTTGGCCGCGTTGGGGTGCGGCGCGTACGCGCTGATGCCCTGGACGTAGACGCCCGCGAAGCGGCCGCTGGTGGGAACGACGACCTCGATGGCCGGCCCACCACTCGCCGCCGTCGCGTCGCGGCCGGCAAGGGCGTTGTAGGTCCAGCGGATGGTGATCGGCGTGTCACCGGACGCGACCGTCGCGGCCGACGAGATGCCCGGCAGGAGGTTGCCGGCTTCATTGAGCTGCTTGAAGAAGTCGAGGCCCGGCTGCGCGTTGTCGAGCGACCCGCCGTTGGCGAGCGCCGCAGCGTAGACCGTCTGGATGGCCTGGTTGGAGGTCCGCGGATCGCCGGCGAGGGCGATCTGGCCCTTGTATTCGGGCTTCAGCAGGTCGGCCCAGTCCTGCGGGACGTTCGGGACGACGGCGGTGTTGACCTCGAAGGACAGCACGCCGTAGTAGTCGCCCCACCAGAAGCCCTCGGCGTCCTTGGCGTCCTCGGGGATCGTGTCCCACGTGGCCACCTGGTACGCCTGCAGCAGCCCCTCCTCCTTGGCCGACGGGCCGAAGGACAGGCCGACGTCGATGACGTCCGGCGCCTGCGGGCCGGGGTTGTCCTTGTTGGCCTTGATCGCCTCGATCTCGTCGCCGGATCCGGCGAGCGGATCGAGCTCGTTGACCTCGAGGCCGGTCCGTTCCTTGAACGTGTCGATGACGTTCGAGCCTGTCCAGCCGTCTCGCGGGCCGTAGTTGCACCAGTCGTGGGGCAACGCGATGGTCGAGAGCGTGCCCTCCGCCTTGGCGGCGTCGAGCAGGGCCTGGTCCGGTGCGAACGGCTCGAAGCCACCGGCGGCGGCCGACGCCGATGCCGAGGCCGGAGCGCTCCCGGACGGCGCCTCCGATGCCGGCGCCGATGCCGACGCCGACGGGGCTGTCGATGCCGCCGGCGTCGAGCAGGCGGCGAAGAGGATGGCCGATGCGGCCATCAGACCCGCCCAGCGGGTCAGATTCCGTGTCGTGGTCAACGTGTCTCCTCCAGAATCGTGGGTGACGGTCGTCAACGTTTGGCGACCCGAGGCCTCCTCACGCCCGGGTCCATCCCGGACCGGCCAAGTCTGGCCGTGCTCCGGTGTCGCTGCATTAACCAACCGGAGTCCTCGCGAGTCAAGACCATGTGAGCGGTTCGTTAACGCGGAATGTGCGGGGCGATATCGCGTGGTACCACCCCGTGGGCCGTCAGCTCCGGAGCCGGACCATGTCGGGATCGAACAGCGGATCCGTCGCCACCGTGGCCGGCACGGCCTCGCCGAAGTACTGGATCGTCACATCCTGGCCGGGCCTCGCCGCATCGGCCGCCAGCCACGCGAAGGCGATCGGGGCGTCGATGGAGTAGCCGTAGCCCGCGCTTGTGACGTAGCCGACACGACGGCCGTCGACGTGGACCGGCTCCTTGCCCATCACCACTGCCTCGCGGTCGGCGATGCGCAACGGGACGAGCCGACGCTGGGCGGTATCGGAGCGCTTCCCGACGAGCGCCTCCCGGCCGACGAAGTCGCCCTTGTCCATCCGCACCGCGAACCCGAGACCGGCCTCGTAGGGATCGTGCTCGGTCGTCATGTCGACGCCCCACGATCGGTAGCCCTTCTCGAGCCGGAGCGATCCGAACGCGCTCCGCCCGGCCGCGATCAGCCCATGCTCCCTGCCGGCGGCCCAGAGCGTGTCCCAGAGCTTCAGGCCCATGTCCGAGGTCGTGTACAGCTCCCAGCCGAGCTCGCCGACGTAGGACACCCGCAGCGCCGTGACCGGCACGTTGCCGATCCACAGCTCGCGCGCCCGGAAATAGCCGAACGCCTCGTTCGACACGTCGACATCGACCACCGACGCGAGGACGTCGCGGGCGCGCGGCCCCCACAACCCGACGCCGCAGGTCCCGCTCGTCACGTCCCGCACGGCCACCCCACGGTCGTCCTCGGACCGTCGCGTCAGGTGCTCGACGTCGAGGTTGCCGTTGGCGCCGATCAGGAAGCGCTCCGACCCCAGCCGCGCGATCGTGACGTCGCTCCGGATGCCGCCGCGCTCGTCGAGCAGCAGGCTGTAGACCACGGACCCGACCGGGCGGTCGACCCGGTTGGTCGTCAGCCCGTCGAGGAAGGCGAGCGCCCCGGGACCCTCGACCTCGATCCGCTTGAGCGGCGTGACGTCGTACATCGCAACGCCGTCTCGCGTCGCGAGGGCCTCGGCGCCGGCGATCGGATGCCAGTAGCGCGCCGCCCACGCATTGCGCCCGGGAACGTCGTACCGCACGAGGAGCGCCTCGTTGACCCCGTACCAGTGGGGCCGCTCCCAGCCCGCGCCCTCGAGGAAGAACGCGCCAAGCTCCCCCTCGCGCTCGTAGAACGGTGACGTGCGTAACGGCCGGGGCGCCTCCATCGGCTGGAGCGGGTGGACGATGTCGTACACCTCGACGTAGTTCTGGATGCCCCGGTCGTGGATGAACGACGGCGCGAGCATGTGCGCCTCGAATCGGTCGACGTCGCATTCGTGCAGGTCGCTGGTCGAACCGCCGTCAACGATCCACTCCGCCATCGCCCGGCCGACGCCGAGCGCATGGGTCACCCAGACCGCCTCGGCCAGCCAGAAGCCGCGCACGTCCCGGGACTCGCCCATCAGCGGGAAGCCGTCCGGCGTGAACGAGAAGACGCCGTTGATGCCCCGCTCGATCCTGGCGTCGGGTGACCGGAGCGCGGGCACGAGCTCCTCGGCCCACGACCACGTCTCGGCGAAGGTGTCGGGCGTGAACTCCAGCACCGACGGCATGACCGGCGCATCGCGCGGATGGGGCAGGTCCGCGGCATCGACCGGCAGCGGGACATGGCCGTACCCGCCGACCGCCAGCCGGTCGGGGTACTCGCGCAGATACATGTCCCGGTCCTGGACGCGGATGTTCGGGTGGATCGCCTCCAGGTCGGCGGGGATGCCGAACGCCTCCACCTCGGGGAGCGGCGTGGTCCACGAGAGCTGATGGGCGAGCGGCTGGAGCGCCACGGTCATGCCGACCATCGCGCCGATCCGCTGGCCCCAGATGCCCGCCGCGCAGACGACGATGTCGGCCGGGATCTCGCCGCGCTCGGTGATCACGCCCCGCACGCGGCCGTCGTCGGCGCGGATGCCGGTGACGGTGTGGTCGCCGAGGAAGCGGGCGCCGCCCTCGGTCGCGCGGTGGGCCTGCGCCTCGGACACGCGGACGGCGTCGGTCAGGCCGTCGGTCGGCACGTGGTAGGCGCCGAGGATGACGTCCCGGTCGACGAGCGGCCAGAGCCGGGCCGTCTCGTCGGGGTCGATGACGCGGGCGCCGAGACCCCACGCCTCGGCGTAGCCCTGCCGCCGATGCAGCTCGCGGAGGCGGCCCTCCGTCAGGGCGAGCTCGAGGCTGCCGATCGGGTTCAGGCACCACCGTCCGTCGAGCGTCAGCGTGGCCGCCTTCGCGATCGTGGTCATCGCGAACTCGGTCATCGTCTTCGACGCGTTCGTCTGGAAGATGATGCCCGGCGCGTGGCTCGTCGAGCCGCCGGTCCTGAACAACGGTCCCTGGTCGACGACGGTCACGTCCGACCAGCCGCGCAGGACCAGCTCGTCGGCGATCGAACAGCCGACGATCCCGGCACCGATGATCACGACATGGGGCGTCGAGCTCACCGGTGGCCCTCGCGCTGACCGGGCATCGTCGGGGACTGTCGTGGCGGCGGACCGGTGGTCACGCCGCCACGCTCAGGAGCGTCCGATCAGGACGCCGGGATCCAGGGCTTCCAGGTCGCCTCGTTCTCGGCGACCCATTTCTCGGCCGCTTCGACGCGGCTCATGTTCTCGTTGGTGATGTAGTTGGCCACCGTGTTCTGGTCCTCGGCCGTCCACTCGAAGTTCTTGATGAGCTGGGCCGCCTTGGGTGCCTTCTCTTCGAGGCTCTTGCTGATGTACTTGTCGAGCGGCGTGTACGGGGCGTAATCGCAGGTGATGTTCTTCGGGTCCGCGTCGCAGCCCTCGGTCCACGGCGGGAGCTCGATCTTGACGAGCGGGACCTCGTTGAGGAACCACTGCGGCGAGTAGAAGTAGCCGAGCAGCGGGGTCTTGTCCTGCTCCGCCTTGCGGAACGCCTCGATGAGCGCTGCCTCGCTCCCCGCGTACACGACCTGGAAGTCCAGGTCGAGACCGTCGATGATCCCTTGGTCGTTCGTCACGAACGATGGGTCGCCGGCCAGGAACTGGCCCTTGTCGCCGGACTCGGACGTCTTGAACATCTCGGCGTAGCCGTTCAGCTTCGTGTAGTCCGTGATGTCGGGGTACTGCTCCTTCATCCACGGCGGCACGAACCAGCCGATGATCCCGTCGATGCCGGTGCTGCCGGCGGCGACGGCGACCGCCTTGTCGGTCACGTACGTCTTGATGAGGTCGGCGTGGCCCCAGTTCTCGACGATCGCGTCGACCTCTCCGGAATCGAAGCCCTCCCAGCTGACCTGCTCGGCCAGCTCCTTGTACTCGACCTTGAAGCCGAGCTGCTTCTCCAGCAGGGTGCCGACGACCCCGGCGTTGGCCTCGTAGCCGACCCACGGGTTGACGGCGATATCGACGACCTCGCTCGTCGCGCCTCCGCCGCTGCAGGCGGCGGCGACGAACGCAAGGCCGGTCGATGCGATGAGCGCGCGAGCGCGCCGTGTCAAAGCCATCGTGTACGGCTCCTCCTCTGGCGGTCCGGTGACCCGGGACCGGTGCGTGGATTATCGACGACCGGAGCGCGCGGCGGAACCCCGCGTTGCGGCATCAACGCTGGAGTGGCGAGACGCGCCCTGCCGCACCGTGGGTCATCCGGTCGACCATCACGCCGAGCAGGACGAGCGCGAAGCCGGCGGCGAGCCCGAGCCCGAACAGGTGCGTCTGCGAGAACCCGGCGACGACGTCGTAGCCGAGCGCCTGGCCGCCGACGAGTCCGCCGACCACCACCATCGACAGCACGATGATCACCGCCTGGTTGGCCGCGAGCTGGATCGCGGCGCGGGCGACCGGCAGCTGCACCTTGGTCAGGAGCTGCCGGCCATCGGCGCCCGACGAGGTGGCGGATTCGATGATCGTCTTCGGGACGGCACGGATGCCGACGTCGACAAGCCGGATCACCGGGGGCAGCGCGAAGATGACGGCTGCGAAGATCGCGGTCAGCCGGGAGGCCTCGAAGAGGATGAGGGCGGGCAGCAGGTAGACGAACGCAGGCAGGGTCTGGGCGACGTCGAGCCCGGGCCGCAGCACGCTGGCGAACCGGTCGCTCCGCGCCGACCCGATGCCCAGGGCAAGCCCGATCACGAACGTCACCAGTGTCGCCACGATGACCTGCATCAGCGTTTCCATCGAGTGCTGCCAGAGGCCCATCGCGAGGATGCCGAGCAGCGCCAGGCCGGCGACGATCGCGGGCCGGATCCCGCTGATGAGCACGCTGAACGCCACGACGACGCCGATGACGAGCCAGAACGGGGCCTGGGTCAGGACCGTCTGCAGCGGGTTGAGGATCCCGAACGTGATCGCGTTCTTGAGGCCGCTCGTGAGCCACGCGACGTCGCTGCGCAGCCAGTCGACGACGGCATTGACCGGATCCCGGAACGAGAACGTGATCGTCTCGGGGAACTCCTGTGCGAACGGGACCACCTGGGCGACGACGGCGAGGACCACGATCGCGACCGCGGCGATGCGCAGCGCGCGGCCGTCCGTGCCCGAGACCTCGCTCGTGGCGCGCCGGTGCGGGTCGAGCCGGAGGCTGAAGCCCTCGGTGAGCCGGTCGAGCACGATGGCCAGGATCACGATCGCCACGCCCGCGTCGAACATCGCCCCGACGTCGTTGCGGATCAGCGCCTGCAGCGTGTCCTGGCCCAGACCCGGGGCATCGATCAGGGCGGTGATGACGATCATCGACAGGGCCAGCATCAGCGTCTGGTTGAGCGCGAGGGCGAGCTCCTTGCGGGCCATCGGCAGCTTGACCATCGTGAGCAGCTGTCGCCCGGTCGTCCCCAGCGACCGACCGGCCTCGACCGTGTTCGCCGGGACGCCGCGGATGCCGAGCGCCGTGATGCGGATCGCCGCCGGCATGGCGTAGATCAGCGTGACGATCGCCGCGGCTGCGGGCCCGATCCCGTACAGGAGGACGAACGGGGCGAGGTAGGCGAACGTCGGCATGATCTGCATCACGTCGAGGATCGGGGTCACGATCCGGCGGGCGCGGGCGCTGTCGGCGACCAGGATCCCGATCGGCACCCCGATGGCGATCGAGATCGCGACCGCCGCGGTGACGGCGCCGAGCGTGTCGACGCTGGACTCCCAGAGCGACAGGACGCCCAGGGCGAGGAACCCCAGCACCGTGATCACCGCGCGCCGGAGCCCGCCGGCGATGTAGCCGAGCGTCCCGAAGATCGCGACGAGCGCCGGCCAGCCGATCGCATGGAGCGAGGTCGTGAGCGTGTCGAGGATCGTGTCGACGACCATCCGCGGGATGACGAACAGGACGAAGTAGACCGGGTTGTCGCGGTTGTCACGGACCCAGTCGCGCACCTCGTTGAGGGCGAGGAAGAACGGCCGCTGGTCGTCGTGGGGCTGGACCGCCGTCCCCGCGAACAGGACGTACAGCACCGCCGCCACGGCCATGACGACGAGGAACCACGCCCATCTCGGGATGACCGCCTCGGGACGCCGGATCGCCGGGACCGAGACGGCGGTCATCAGCCGCCGAGCTTCCGGATCAGCCCCTCGCCGACGGTGTCGGCGACGGCGCCGAGGATGCGCGCCCGGTCCACCACGCCGATGACCCGGCCGTCCTCGACGACCCGGATCGGCTTCTCGGTCGAGGCCGCGGTCTCAAGACAGGTGCTGATGACGGCCGACGCCGCGAACTCGGGACCGTCCGTCGGGTCGGCGGGCTCGACCGGCCGCATGATCCAGCGCAGCGTCAGCACGTGGCTCTTGGGGACGTCGCTCACGAAGTCGGCCACGTAGTCGTCGGCCGGGGCGCCGACGACCTCCTCGGGGCGGCCGATCTGGACGACCTTGCCGTCTCGCATGATCACGATGTGGTCGCCCAGCTTGAGGGCCTCGGCGAGGTCGTGGGTGATGAACACCATGGTCTTGCCGACCTCGTGGTGGAGCCGGAGCACCTCGTTCTGCATGTCGCGCCTGATCAGCGGATCGAGGGCGCTGAACGGCTCGTCGAGGAACATGACCTCGGGATCGACCGCCAGTGCGCGCGCCAGGCCGACCCGCTGCTGCATGCCACCCGACAGCTGGTCCGGGTAGCTGTCGGCGTGCCCCTTGAGACCCACCAGGTCGATCATCTCGTTCGCCCGCTCCTCGCGGACCCCACGCGGCTCGCCGCGGATCTCGAGCCCGAACGCGACGTTGTCGATGACCCGCCGGTGCGGCAGGAGGCCGAAATGCTGGAAGACCATGCTGAACCGGCGGCGACGCAGCTCGCGGAGCTTCTCTGGGCTGGCCGCGAGGATGTCTTCACCATCGAGGTGGACCTCGCCGGCGGTCGGCTCGATGAGGCGCGTGATGCACCGGACGAGCGTCGACTTGCCGCTGCCCGAGAGGCCCATGACGACGCACACCTCGCCGGGCCGGACGTCGAACGACACGTCGTGCAGGCCGATCGTCGCGCCGGCCTTGCGGCGCAGCTCATCGCGTGACAGATCGGCGTCGGGCGTGCCGATGATCGAGTGCTCGGCCGCGCCGAACACCTTCCACAGGCCTCGGACCTCGAGGGTGGGCTGGCTCGGCGCGGTCGTTGCGCCGACGCGGTCGCTGGTCGCCGGGTCCGTCGTCGCGGTCACGCTCGTCAGCCTCCGAACCAGCCGGCCGGGCCGGGCGCCGTGTTATGCCAGATGTGCTTGGCCTCACGGTACTCGTCGAGACCACTGGGGCCAAGTTCCCGTCCGATGCCCGACCGCTTGAACCCGCCCCACTCGGCCTGCGGGACGTAGCGGTTGTAGTCGTTGATCCAGACCGTGCCGGCCCGCAGCCGATCGGCGACCCGCTGCGCCCGCGACGCGTCGGCGGTCCATACCGCTCCGGCCAGCCCGTAGTCGGTGTCGTTGGCGATCGCGATCGCCTCCTCCTCGGTCGTGAACCGCTCGATCGTCAGCACCGGCCCGAACACCTCGTCGCGGGCGATGCGCATGTCGCGCCGGACGTCGGCGAAGACCGTCGGCCGATAGAAGAAGCCCGCCTGCAGCTCCGGCTCGTCGGGCCGCCGGCCGCCGGCGACGAGGCGGGCACCCTCGGCGATCGCCTCCGCGACGAACGCCTCGACCTTCGCCCGGTGCCCGGCCGAGATCAGGGCGCCGGTCTCGCTCCGCTCATCGAGCCCGTGCCCGAGGCGGATCCGATCTGCGCGCGCAGCCACGGCGTCGACGAACGCGTCGTGGATGCTCGCCTCGACGATGGCCCGCGAGCCGGCCGAGCAGACCTGGCCCGAGTGGACGAACGCGGCTGTGACCGCGTTGTCGACGGCGGTCTCGAAGTCGGCGTCCGCGAAGACGATGTTGGGGCTCTTGCCGCCCAGCTCGAGGGCGACCCGCTTGACGTTGCCGGCCGCACCGCGCATCAGCGCCCGACCGGCATCGATGCCGCCGGTCAGTGAGACGAGGTCGACATCGAGGGAGTCGGCCAACGCCTGGCCGACCCGCTCGCCCGGCCCGAGCACGAGGTTGACGACACCACGTGGCGTGCCCGCCTCCTCGAGTAGCCGGGTCAGGTGGATGGCGGTCAGCGGCGTGAACGACGCGGGCTTCATGACGGCGGTGTTGCCGGCAGCGAGGGCCGGGGCGATCTTCCAGGAGAGTTGCAGGAGCGGGTAGTTCCACGGCCCGATCAGCCCGCACACCCCGACCGGCTCGTGGACGATCCGGCTCACGGCCGCGGGCTCGCTCGTGTCGACCAGCCGCCCCGCCTCCTTGTCGGCCAGATCGGCGTAGTAGCGGAAGACACTGGCGACGTCGTCGACGTCCATCCGGCTCTCGCGCAGGGCCTTGCCGGTGTTGACCGACTCCTCGCGGGCGAGCTCCTCGCGATCGCGATCGAGCAGGCCCGCGACCCGGTCGAGCAGGGCGGTACGTTCGCCCGTCGGACGGCGCGGCCAGTCGGTGTCGTCGAACGCGCGCCGCGCGGCGGCGATGGCGGCGGTCACCTGGTCGTCGGTCGCGACGTCGACCTCGGTCACGAGCGAGGCATCGCTGGGATCGATGACGGGGCTGCACGTCCCGTCGCCCGACGCGACCCACTCCCCGTCGATGAACAGGCTCGGCACGGTCCCCTCACTCGGCTGACGGCAGGGCCGCTAGGGTCCGTGGCGGCCGCGGCGGCGTCAAGGGCCAGTGCCGCGCTCCGGGTCCGACGGCCGGGTATCCTCATCCGGCACGTCGTGCCCCGGCACGTCACGGGGAGGAGCATCGGAGGAGGGTCCTGCATGAGCGCGCTCCCGGCGCGGGCGGACGTCGTCGTCATCGGCGCGGGAATCGTCGGCAACAGCATGGTCCACCACCTCGCCAAGCTGGGCTGGCGGGACATCGTGCTGCTCGACAAGGGCACGCTCCCGAGCCCTGGTGGGTCCACCGGGCACGCATCGAACTTCATCTTCCTGACCGACCACTCCAAGGAGATGGCGGCCTTCACGATCGACAGCGCCAACCAGTACCGCGAGCTCGGCGTCTATGACGAGACCGGTGGCATCGAGGTCGCGCGGACGCCGGAGCGCATGGAGGAGCTCAAGCGTCGGATGGCGTCGTCGACCTCGTGGGGCATCGAGGGCTCCCGGCTGCTGACGCCGGCCGAGGTCAAGGAGATGGTCCCGTTCATCGACGAGTCGGTGATCCTCGGCGGCTTCTACACGCCGGGCGTCGGCATCGTCGACTCGCTCCAGGCGGGCACGCTGATGCGCCAGGCAGCCCAGGCGCTGGGAGCCCTGACGGTCGCGGCCGAGGTCGAGGTCACCGGCATCGACGTGGTCGACGGCCACGTCCGGGGCGTCCGCACCGACGGGGGCGACATCGCGGCCGACACCGTCGTCATCGCATGCGGCGTGTGGAGCCCGCGGATCGCCCGGATGGCCGGGGCGTCGATCCCGCTCACCCCGGCGGTCCACCAGATGATCGACATCGGCCCGGTGCCGCGCTTCGAGGACACCACCAAGGAAGTCGGCTTCCCGATCGTCCGCGACATGGACACGAACATGTACGAGCGCCAGCACGGGACGGGCTTCGAGGTGGGGTCGTACGCCCACCGTGCCATCCTGATGGACGCCGACGACATCCCGTCGATCGAGGCGTCCGCGCTGTCGCCGACGATGCTGCCGTTCACCCAGGAGGACTTCGACCCGCAGCTCGAGGACGCGCTCGAGCTGTTCCCGGAGATCGTCGGCGACGAGTCGGTCGGGGTGAAGCTGGCCATCAACGGCCTCCTGTCGCTCACGCCCGATGGCAACCCGATCATCGGCGAGACGCCCGAGGTCAAGGGCCTGTGGTCGGCCGCGGCGATCTGGATCAAGGAGGCGCCGGGGATCGCCAAGGTGGTCGCGGAGTGGATGACCAACGGCGAGCCCGAGATCGACCCGCACGGCTCGGACATCGCCCGCTTCTACGAGCACCACAAGACCGCGCAGCACATCGCCGCGCGGGCCAGCGAGGGCTTCAACAAGACGTACGGCATCGTCCACCCGATGGAGCAGTGGGCCTCGAACCGGCCGATCCGCGCTGTCCCCGGCGTACGACCGGCACGTCGAGCTCGGCGCCGAGTTCTTCGAGGCGGCCGGCTGGGAGCGGCCGTACTGGTACGGCACCAATGAAGCGCTCCTCGGCGAGTACGGCGACCGGGTGATGCCGCGCGAGGCGGAGTGGGAGTCGCGCTGGTGGTCGCCGATCATCAACGCCGAGCATCTCGCGATGCGCGACCGGGCGGGCCTCGTCGACCTATCGGCGTTCGCGATCTTCGACGTGACGGGGCCGGGAGCGCTCGAAGCGCTGGAGCGGCTCTGCGTCAACAAGATCGACGTCGCCCCGGGCAGGACCGTCTACACGCCGCTGCTCAACGCGGCCGGCGGGATCCTCGCCGACCTCACGGTCATGCGGCTCGGTCACGACCGGTTCCGGGTCGTGACCGGCGGCGGCATGGGGATGCGCGACCGGAAGATCTTCCAGGACGGGATGCCGGCGGACGGGTCGGCCCAGCGTCCATGACGTGACCAACGCGTTCACGACCTTCGGGCTGTGGGGGCCGCGGGCGCGGGACGTCCTCGGCGCGGCCGCCGACGGCAGCGCCGACATCAGCCACTCGGGCTTCCCGTTCCTGACGTCGAAGACCGTCGACATCGATGGCGTGCGGACGCTGGCCTCGCGCATCAGCTACGTCGGCGAGCTCGGCTGGGAGATCTACGTCCCGATCGAGCAGGGCCTGCGCGTCTGGGATGCGCTCTGGCGTGCCGGCCGGCCGCACGGGCTCGTGCCGGTGGGGATCGGCACCTACGCCGTCACGTCGCGGCTCGAGAAGGGCTATCGCGCGCACGGGGCGGAGCTCGAGCTCGAGTTCGACCTCGTCGAGGCGGGCATGGCCCGACCGACCGTCAAGGACCGCGACTTCGTGGGGCGCGAGGCGTATCTCCGTCAGCGCGACGCGGCCCCGGCGGCCGTCCTGTGCACGCTGACCGTCGACGACACCACGTCGAAGGGCGGCGTGCAGCGCTACATGCTCGGGCGCGAGCCGATCCTCGCCGAGGACGGCAGCCCGCTGGTCGACGCCAAGGGCCGCCGCTCCTACGTGACGAGCGCGGGTTCCGGGCCGTCGGTCGGCAAGCACCTGCTGATGAGCTATCTGCCGCCGGCCCAGGCGGTCGAGGGGACGAAGCTGCTGGTCGAGTACTTCGGCGAGCGCTACCCGGTGACGGTCGCCGTGGCCGGCAGCACGCCGCTGTTCGACCCCGACAACGAGCGGATCCGGAGCTGACCTCCGCGGTGCGCATCCTCGTCCTCGTCAAGCGAGTCCCGGCGACCGGCGGGCGCATCGTCCTGACCGATGACGGCCGGGCGATCGACACCCGCTACCTCGGCTTCGTCGTCAGCCCCCACGAGGAGTGCGCGGTCGAGGAGGCGGTGCGGCTCATCGAGGCGGAGGGCGGCGAGTCGGTCGTCCTGACCCTCGGCCCGGCCGAGGCCGCTGACCAGCTTCGCGACGCCCTCGCGATCGGCATCGACCGTGCGGTCCTGCTCGAGACCGACGGCGCCGACTGGGATCCGGTCGCCACGGCCGGCGCCATCACCGACGCGATCCGCGGCCTCGAGGCGGACGGTGGTCCGTTCGACCTGATCCTCGCGGGCAACGAGTCGGCCGACTCGGGCGGCTTTCAGGTCGCGATCCGTGTCGCGGTCGCGCTCGACCGGCCGATGGTCGCCGGGATCAAGGCGCTGGAGGTGCGCGACGGTGCCGCGACGGCCCGGCGCCAGGTCCCCGGCGGCGCCGAGGTCTTCGAGCTGCCACTGCCCGCGGTGGTCGCCGTCCGCGAGGGCATCAACCTGCCGCGCTACCCGTCGGTGCCGGGCCGGCTCCGGGCCAGGAAGAAGGAGATCGAGCGGGTCGTCCCCGACCGTCGACCCGGCGGGCTGGAGCTCATCCGGCTGTCCCTGCCGGTCGAGCAGGAGCAGAACGTCGAGATCCTCGGCTCGGGCCCCGAGGCCGCGCCGCGGGTCGTCGAGGTCCTGCGCGAGCTGGGCGTCCTGTGAGCGCGATCCTCGTCACGGTCGAGCTGGCCGGCGGCGGCCCTGACCGGCTTTCCGCCGAGGCGCTCGGGTTCGCCGGTCGGCTGGGCGAAGGGATCGGCGCCGAGGTCCATGCGGTGGTCGTGGCGGCCGCTCCCGACGCCGACATCGCGGTCGCCGCGGCGCCGTCGCTCGGCGGCTTCGGCGCGACGACCGTGCACGTTGCCTCGGATGACCGGCTGACGGACTACGCACCGGCCGCCTGGGCCTCGGCGGTCGCCGGCGTCGTCAGGGGTGGCTCGTACGCGGCGGTCGTCGGGCCCGGGAGCGAGCGGGCGACCGAGGTGCTCGCGCACGTCGCGGCGCGCATCGGCCAGCCGATGGCGGCGAACGTCGTGACCGTCGAGACGGGTGACCGATGGAAGGTCGTCCGCCAGCGGTGGGCGGGCAGCCTGCTCGAGGAGGCGTGGCTCGACGGCGAGCCCCACCTGTTGACCGTCGCCCCGCACGCGGTCCCGGCCATGGAGTCGGTCGCCTCGGCCCCGCCGGCGACGGTGACCCGCGTCGAACCGACCCTGGCCGACGCGGACCTGCGGGCGCGGATCGTGGGTCACGACGTGGCGGCCGGGGGCGGCGTGTCGCTCGGTGACGCCAAGGTGGTCGTCGGTGGTGGGCGAGGGATGGGCAGCGCCGAGGCGTTCGCGCTGCTCGATGAGCTGGCTGGACTGCTTGGGGCGGCCGTCGGCGTGTCGCGCGTCGCGACGAGCCTCGGCTGGCGTCCGCACGCCCAGCAGATCGGCCAGACCGGCACACGCATCGCGCCGGACCTGTACATCGCGTGCGGCATCAGCGGTGCGATCCAGCACATCGTCGGGGCCAAATCGGCGAAGCGGATCCTCGTCATCAACACCGACCGTGACGCACCGATCTTCCGCCGCGCGAGCTACGCGGTCGTCGGGGACGTCCACGCGGTCGTGCCGGCCATCAGCGCCGAGATCCGGCGCGCTCGCGGGGCGGGCTGACCGCAGCGCGCTACACTCGCGGCTCACATCGATAGTCGAACCTACAGGAGGGTGGTCCGATGGGTTTCATCACTGGCTTCATCGTCGGCATCGCCGCGGCCGCGACAGCGGCGGCGTGGTACATGTCGCGCGCCGGATCGGAATTCCGTGAGCGCTATCACGTCGAGCAGCGGCTCGGCGAGTTCGGTGACGAGATGGACGTGCGGACCCGCGACGTCCGGTCGAAGGTCGGGGACCAGGTCGCCGAGGTCCAGAAGAACGTCGAGGCCCAGGTCGCCGAGGTCCAGAAGAACGTCGGGGCCCAGGTCTCCGAGGTCCAGAGGAACCTGACGGGCGGGTCGTCGAGCGCCGCGGACAAGCTCGATGACGCACAGGCATCCGCCGCCGAGGAGGCCGCCGGTATCGCGGCCGACGTCGAGGATGCCGCGTCGAAGGTCAAGCGCGCCGCCAAGAACACGGCGTCCGACGTCAGCCCGCAGTAGCAGGAGGACAGGTGCCCAGACGGAAAGTCTCGTATCCGCCGCCCAGGAACGATCGACCCGCGCAGCCCGGGCTGCCGGATGACGCGCCGTACGTACGGCCCACCGTCGCCATCATCGATCCGAACGCGAGCAAGGGCCGCGCCGGGTTCTCCATCGGAGCACGTGTCCGCATCACCGGGACGGGTCTGTATTCCGGGGAGATCGCGGTCATCGAGCGGATGGCGAACGGGGTGATCCCGTCGGCGGTCGTGCGGACCGAGGCGGGCAAATCCCGCCAGGTCCGCACCATCGACCTCGAACCCGTCGGCCCGGCCGAGGCAAAGGCCCCCGAGGCGAAGGCCCCCGAGGCGAAGGCCCCCGAGGCGAAGGCCCCCGAGGCAAAGGCGCCCGACGCCGGAGCTCCCTAGCCCTCCCGCAGGCCCGCCGCGATCCGCGCCGCGCCTGTCACGACGAGCCGTTCCATCTCGGCCGCGCGACCGGCCGACGGGAACCGGTACGACGGGCCGTGGACATGCACGGCGGCGATCACCTCGCCCGAGGCGTCGGCGATCGGCGCCGCGACCGACGCGATCCCCGCGTCGAACTCCTCGATGGCCCACGCGTATCCATGGCGGCGGACGTCCCGGAGTCGCTCCCGGACCGCCTCGGGCTCGGTCAGCGTCCGCTCGGTGAACCGTTCCAGCGAGGGTTGCGTCAGGTATCGCTCGATCGCCGCGGGCGTCCGGAACGCCAGCAGCACCTGGCCGGACGACACCGCGTGCAACGGCGCCCGCGCGCCGGTCCAGTCGCGCACCACCACCGGGTTGGGCGTGTCGACCTGGTCGATGTAGTGGATAAGGTCGCCGTCGGGGACGCCGACGCCGGCCGCCTCGCCTGACGTCGCCGCAAGATCGGTGAGCACGGGCCGGCCGACCGCCGCGAGCGAGCGGATGAGGCTGAAGCCACCGGCCAGCATCACGAGCCTCGGACCGAGGCGATAGGCGGTCTCACCGGGCACCTGCTCGACCGCGCCTTCCTCGGCGAGCGTGGCCAACAAGCGCGCGGCCGTCGACTTCGGCAGCGCGGCCCGGTCGGCCACCTCGGTGACGCCGAGCGGACCCTCGTCGAGGGCCTCGAGCACCGCGAAGGCTCGCCTGATGGACTGGACGCTGGACATGCCACCCCTGGTTCGGCTAGATTCTTCTGCCACGGTTCCATCATACGGCACGGTTCCACGATGTGGAACCACTGCTAGGGACGGCGGATGGATCCGTACTCGACGCAGGACTCGGGAGCCAGCGCAGATGACCGACGACTACCAGGACATCGACCTCGCCAGCCTGTCCGACGACGAGCTGGTCGAGCAGATGCACAACGACCTCTACGACGGCATGCGGGACGAGATCATCGAGGGGACGAACATCCTGCTCGGCCGCGGCTTCTCGGCCACGAAGGTCCTCGATGACGCACTCGTCGCCGGCATGAAGATCGTCGGCATCGACTTCCGCGACGGGATCCTGTTCGTCCCCGAGGTCCTGCTCGCCGCCAACGCGATGAAGGGCGGCATGGAGGTCCTCCGGCCGTTGCTCGCCGAGACCGGTGCCGAGCCGGTCGGCAAGGTCGTGATCGGCACGGTCAAGGGCGACATCCACGACATCGGCAAGAACCTGGTCGGGATGATGCTCGAGGGTGCCGGCTTCGAGGTCATCGACCTCGGTATCAACACCGACGCCGACAAGTTCCTGAACGCGCTCACCGAGCACAAGCCCGACATCCTCGGGATGTCTGCGCTGCTGACGACGACCATGCCGTACATGAAGGTCGTCATCCAGACGCTCAAGGACCGCGAGATGCGCGACGACTACATCGTCCTGGTCGGCGGTGCGCCGCTCAACGAGGAGTTCGGCCTGGCGGTCGGTGCCGACGCGTACTGCCGCGATGCCGGGATCGCCGCCGAGACGGCACGCCGACTGATCGACGAGCGCCGAGCTCGTGCCCGCGTCCCGGCCTGAGCCCGTCCGCAGCGGGGAACCGCGCGTCCTCGTCGTCGGCTGCGGCGCCCTCGCCCGTGAGCTGGTCGCGCTGACTCGCGACCTGCCGAACGTCGACATCACCTGCCTGCCGGCGACGCTCCACAACCGACCCGGCGGGATCCCGGCCGCGGTGCGTGACCGCATCCGCCGCCGGCGGGCCGGCTACGACCGGGTGTTCGTCGCGTACGCCGACTGCGGGACCGGCGGGCTGCTCGACCCGGTCATCGCCGAGGAGGGCGTCGAGCGGCTGGCCGGCGCGCACTGCTACGAGTTCTACGCGACGAGCCCCGAGTTCGCGAAGCTCACCGACGACGAGCCGGCCACGTTCTTCCTGACCGACTTCCTCGCGCGCAACTTCGACCGGCTGGTCATCACGGGCCTCGGGCTGGACCGGCACCCGGAGCTGCGCGACCAGTACTTCGGCAACTACCGACGACTCGTCTACCTCGCCCAGATCGACGATCCCGAGCTCGACCGGGTCGCGCGTCGGGCCGCCCGACGGCTCGGTCTCCGGTACGAGCGACGCCAGACCGGCTACGGCGAGCTCGCGACGACGATCGCCGCGGTGGCGTCTGGCCGACCGGCGCCCGCCGTCGCGCCGCTCATCGACATCGGAGGACACTGATCCGTGGGGACGATGACCGTGATCTGGTGGCGCGACATCCCGGCCCAGGTCACGGCGCGCGAGGGTCGGCGCCAGAGCAAGATCGTCCTGCACCCGCGGTTCCAGGTCGCCATCGACAAGGCCGCGAGCCGTGCCGGCAAGCGGGCCTACAACGACTACATCGAAGAGTGGCGCCGGACCCAGCAGCGCTGCGGCGACGACATCGACGCCGAGGTCGCGTCCGAGGCCGAGCGACTCGAGGCCGACTACGACAAGCACCGGCTGGCGCAGCTCATCCAGTCCGGCGGCGTCGATGGCGGCCCGGTCTTCCCGCCCGCCCACGACGAGACCCAGGGCAAGGCGAACGCATGACGCGGACCGTCGTCGGCTCGGCCACCCGAGAGGTCGTCATCGGGGACGACCAGCCGTTCGTGATCATCGGCGAGCGCATCAACCCGACCGGCCGCAGGGTCCTCATGGAGGAGATGAAGGCCGGCGACTTCTCGCGGGTCGAGCGCGACACCATCGCCCAGGTGGAAGCCGGTGCCCGGATGCTCGACGTCAACGCCGGGATCCCGCTGGCCGACGAGCCGGCCATCCTCGCGAAGACCATCGAGCTGGTCCAGTCGCTGACCGACGTGCCGCTGTCGATCGACTCGTCGATCGTCGAGGCGCTCGAGGCCGGGCTGGCCGTCTACAAGGGCAAGGCCCTGCTCAACAGCGTGACCGGCGAGGAGGAGCGCCTCGAACGGGTCCTGCCGCTCGTGAAGAAGTACGGCTGCGCGGTCGTCGCCATCAGCAACGACGAGACCGGCATCTCGATGGACCCGGACGTGCGTTTCGAGGTCGCCCGGCGGATCGTCGAGCGGGCGGCCGACCACGGCGTCCCGCGCGAGGACGTCGTCGTCGATCCGCTCCTGATGCCGATCGGGGCGCTGGCCGGCGCCGGCCGCCAGGTCTTCCACATCCTCGGCCGGCTGCGCGACGAGCTCAAGGTCAACTCGACCTGCGGCGCATCCAACGTCAGCTTCGGGCTGCCCAACCGCGAGGGCATCAACGGCGCGTTCCTGAGCATGGCGATCGCATCCGGGCTGACCTCGGCGATCACCAACCCGGTGGCCGAGGGCGTCCGCCACGCGGTCATGGCCAGCGACGTGCTGATGGGCAACGACCAGGACGCGTCCCGCTGGATCCGCCGCTTCCGTGTCGCGCCGCCGGACGGCGAGGCAGGCGGCCGCCGCGTCAACCGCCGTCGAGGTGGCGCACCCGACGGTGCGCGCCAGGCGGCCTCGGCGGACGTCCCCGGCGTCGACGTCCCCGGGCTCGACGTCCCGGCCTCGAGCTGACGGGCGGGGCGCATGGCACCCACCGCGACGAGCGCCGATCCACAGGTCATCTTCACGCCGTCGGGCCGGCGCGGGCGGGTGCCGGCCGGGACGACCGTGCTCGATGCGGCGCGCTCGCTCGGGGTCGACATCGACGCCGTCTGCGGCAGCCGCGGGATCTGCGGTCGGTGCACGGTCACGCCCGCGTTCGGAACGTTCGCGAAGCATGGGATCACGTCCGCGCCGGATCACCTTGCTGAGCCGGGGCAGCTCGAGACGGCCTACCGCGAGGAGCATGGGCTGGCTGACGACCGCCGACTGTCGTGCACGGCCACGTTGCTCGGCGACGCGGTCATCGACGTGCCGCCCGAGAGCCAGGTCCACCGCCAGGTGGTGCGCAAGGACCTCGCTGCGCGGGCGTTCGAGATGGATCCGGTCGTCCGGCTCCATACGGTGGACGTCACGGAGCCCGACCTCGCGACGCCGACCGGCGACCTCGGAAGGCTGTTCGACGCGCTGCGCGAGGAGTGGGGCCTGACCGACCTCCGGGCCGACCTGCAGGTCGTCAGGGTCCTCCAGAAGACGCTGACCGACGGCGGCTATCGCGTGACCGTGGCGGTCTACGGGGAGCGCGACGTCATCGCGATCTGGCCGGGCTTCCACGACCGGGCGTTCGGGGTCGCCATCGACGTCGGCTCGACCACGATCGCCGGGCACCTCGTGAACCTCCTCGACGGAACGGTCCTTGCCAGCGCCGGCGTCATGAACCCCCAGATCCGGTTCGGCGAGGACCTCATGAGCCGCGTCTCGTACGTGATGCTCCACGACGGCGGCGACGTGGAGCTGACGGCGGCGGTGCGCAAGGCACTCGACGGGTTGCTCGCGGCGCTCGCCAACAAGACCGACATCAAGCGTCTCGAGATCCTCGAGCTTTCGATCGTCGGGAACCCGATCATGCACCACCTGCTGCTCGGTATCGACCCGACCCCGCTCGGCTCGGCACCGTTCGCGCTGGCGATCGACACGGCCGTGTCGACGACCGCCGTCGAGCTTGGCGTGTACGCGCATCCCGGCGCGCGCGTCTACGTGTTGCCGTGCATCGCGGGCCACGTCGGCGCCGACACCGCCGGCGTGATCCTCGCCGAGGAGCCACACGAGACCGATGCGATGACGCTGGTCGTGGACGTCGGCACGAACGCCGAGATCGTGCTGGGCAACCGCGACCGGCTGCTGGCCGCCAGCAGCCCGACGGGTCCGGCCTTCGAGGGCGCGCAGATCAGCTCGGGCCAGCGAGCCGCCCCAGGTGCCATCGAGCGGGTGCGCATCGACCGCGAGACGCTGGAGCCGCGGTTCCGGCTGATCGGCGTCGACGCGTGGTCGGACGACCCGGGCTTCGCCGACGCGGTCACCGAGGCCGGCACCGGGGTGACCGGCATCTGCGGCTCGGGCATCATCGAGGTGGTCGCCGAGCTGTACCTCGCCGGGGTCGTCACCGCCGACGGAGTCATCGACGGCGCGCTCGCCGAGCGCACGCCGCGGGTCGTGCCCGACGGGCGGACGTTCAGCTACGTCCTGCACGAGCCGGCCGACGGCGGTCCGCGCATCGTCATCACCCAGAACGACGTCCGGGCGATCCAGCTCGCGAAGGCCGCCCTGTACGCGGGCGCGCGGCTGCTCATGGACCAGCTCGATCGTGACACCGTCGACGAGGTCCGGCTGGCCGGCGCGTTCGGCAGCCAGATCGACCCGCTCCATGCGATGGTCCTCGGCCTGGTCCCGGACTGTGAGCTGTCACGGGTCAAGGCGGCCGGCAACGCCGCCGGGACCGGCGCGCTGATCGCGCTGCTGTCGGGCGCCGCGCGGCGCGAGATCGAGGGCGTCGTCCGCCGCGTCGAGAAGATCGAGACGGCGGTCGAGCCGCGCTTCCAGGAGCACTTCGTCGAGGCGATGGCGATCCCGCATCGGACCGCGCCGAACCCGCAGCTCGAGCTGGTCGTCGCGCTGCCACCGCGGCCGGCCACGATCGACCGTGGCGGGGAGCGCGCCGCCGGGCGCCGGCGCCGCAGGGCTGCCGTCCCGAGCGCGACCGGGGACGAGCGATGAGCGGCGCGCCCACCCGGCGGAGCGGCGGTCGCGATGCCCGCCGGGCCGCCCGGCTCCTGTCGCACCTCGAGCGCACGCCATACCTGACGCGGTCGCTCGAGCCGTTCGAGGTCCTCGGCGAGGAGGGCCTGGCGCTCATCGAGCACAACGCCGACATCATCCTCGAGGAGGTCGGTGTCGAGTTCCGCGGCGATCCCGACGCGGTCCGGCTCCTGCGCGAGGCCGGGGCCGACACGGATGGGGAGCGCGTCCGCTTCCCGCGCGGGATGTGCCGACGGATCGTCCAGGCCAGCGCGCCACGCCAGTTCACCCAGTACGCCCGGAACGAGGCGAACAACGTCGAGATCGGTGGGCGGCACACGGTGTTCGCGCCGAATTACGGCTCGCCGTTCGTCCGGGATCTCGACCGCGGCAGGCGCTACGGCACGATCGAGGACTTCCGCAACCTCGTGAAGCTGACGTACCTGTCGCCACACCTCCACCACAGCGGCGGGACGGTCTGCGAGCCGGTCGACATCCCGGTCAACAAGCGCCACCTCGACATGGTCTACGCGCACATGCGCTACTCGGACAAGCCGTTCATGGGCTCGGTCACGGCGCCGGAGCGGGCGCGCGACACCGTCGAGATGGCGCGGATCCTGTTCGGTGCCGACTACCTCGAGGACCACGCGGTCGTCCTGTCGCTGATCAACGCCAACTCGCCGCTCGTGTGGGACTCGACGATGCTCGGGTCGGCGCGCGCGTACGCCGAGGCGAACCAGGCGACGCTCCTCACGCCGTTCATCCTGGCCGGCGCGATGGCGCCGGTGACCGCCGCCGGCGTGGCCGCCCAGACGCTCGCCGAGGCGCTCGCCGGGATGACCTTCGTCCAGCTCGTCCGGCCCGGCGCGCCGGTGGTGATGGGCAGCTTCGCGAGCTCGATGTCGATGCAGTCGGGCGCGCCCACGTTCGGGACGCCCGAGCCCGCGCTGGTGCTGTACGTGATGGCGTCGCTGGCCCGGCGGCTGGGGGTGCCGTTCCGCTCCGGTGGATCGCTGTGCGCGTCGAAGATCGCCGACGCCCAGGCCGCCTACGAGAGCGCCGCGACGTTGATCCCGACGGTCCTCGGCGGCGTGAACTTCGTCCTCCACGCCGCCGGCTGGCTGGAGGGCGGTCTCGCGGTGGGCTACGAGAAGTTCATCCTCGACGCGGACCAGTGCGGGATGATGGCCGTGTTCGTGAAGGGCGTCGACCTGTCCGAGAACGGCCAGGCCCTCGACGCGATCCGCGACAACGGACCCGGGCAGCACTTCCTTGGCACGGCCCACACGCTGGCCAACTTCGAGACGGCCTTCTACCGCTCCGACGTGGCCGACAACAACTCGTTCGAGCAGTGGACCGAGGACGGCGGGCTCGATGCCGCCCAGCGCGCCAATGCCATCTGGAAGCGCATGCTCGCCGAGTACGAGGCGCCGCCGATGGACCAGGCCGTCGACGAGGCGCTGCTCGAGTTCATGATCCGCCGCAAGGCGTCGATGCCGGATTCCGAGGTCTAGCGCGTGCTGTTCCGCCGCCATGCCCGCCTCACCCCGTCGTCGCGCGCCGCGATGCTCGACCGCTTGCGTGCGCCGACCTTCGAGCTGATCCCGCTGAAGCACGCCATGGACCAGGCGGCGCACCTGCCGGCCGGCGCGACCGTGTCGGTGACGGCCTCGCCGACCAAGGGTCTCGAGGCGACGGTCGAGCTGGCCGGAGCCCTGCAGGCCGCCGGGTTCTCGGTCGTGCCCCACCTGTCGGCACGGATGGTCCGGGACCGGGCGCACCTGTGCGATCTGGTCGCTGCGTTGGACGGCTCGGGCGTGAGCCGCGCGTTCGTGGTCGGTGGCGACGAGAAGGAGCCGGGCGACTACGAGGACGGCCTTTCGATGCTCCGCGATCTGGCCGAGATCGGACATCGGTTCGCGCAGGTCGGCATCCCGGCCTATCCGCAGGGCCACGCGTTCATCGCCGACGCCCCGCTGCTCGAGGCGCTCCGTGCCAAGTCCGAGTTCGCCGACTACGTGACCACCCAGCTGTGCTTCGATCCGGGGGCGATCTCGTCGTGGATCGCGGCACGTCGCGCCGAGGGGTTCACGCTGCCGGTCCACGTCGGCGTACCCGGGGTGGCGGAGCCGCAGAAGCTGCTCGCCCTCGCTGCCCGGATCGGCGTCGCCGACACCCACCGGTTCCTGGCCAAGAACGTCCGGTTCGTGGCGCGTCTCGTGCGGTCCGGCGGCTTCTACCGGCCCGATGCGCTGCTCGAGGGCATCGCTCCCACCGTCGCCGATCCACGGGCCGACATCACGGGCTTCCACCTGTACCTGTTCAACGCCGTCGAGGCCACGGAGACGTGGCGACGGGCGAAGCTCGAGACCCTGGCCAGGGCCGCATGACCGACGCGCTCGCCTCCTTTCCGGCGCGTCTGGCGTCGGCAGCCCGGGCGGCCGTCGGGCGGCCCGTGCCCGACGGGGAGTGGACGCCCGAGCAGGTCGTCCGGCACCTGATCGCGGTCGAGGCGGATGTGCACCAGGCACGCCTCCGGGACCTCGCCACGACCGACCGTCCGGAGTGGTCGTGGACGGAGCCCGGGCCGTGGACCGGCGAGTCGGAGCTGGGTCTGGACGGCGTCCTCGAGCGGTTCGCTGCCGCCCGGGACGAGACGTTGGCGACGCTCCGCTCACTCGACGCTGCGGGCCGGGCGCGGGTCGGGCACCACGAGACCTTCGGCGAGCTGGACGTGGCGGGACTCGTCCAGAACGCGATCGACCACGACGAGGAACACCTCGCCGGTCTGTGAGCCCGTCGAGCCGCCGACCGGTCACGCAGTGACCCGGGCGGTCCGGTGCGGTCCTGTCGGGTCCGGTGTGGTCCCCGGGGTCGTTCGACACTCGATTGACGGCGACATGGCATCATCCGCCGTCGGGTAGCGCCCCGAACCGTCACTCATCGACTTCTTCATGGAAGGAAACCAGATGTCGTCCGATCCGAACGCGCCTCGCTCACGACGAGCACTTCTTGCCGCAGCCGCGGGGGGCGCTGCAGCGTTCGCCGTTACGGCGACGATCCCGATGACCGCCGCTGCCGCTGATGGCGACGCGGTGGAGGTCGGCGGCGCCTTCACGGGGACTGAGGAAACCAGCATCACCGTCACGTCCGCCGGATCGCCGCAGATCGCGTTCCGTGGGCGCACCGTCAACCCCGATGGTGCGGGTGTGTCGGGAACCACCGGCAGCGAGACCGGCATGCCCGGCGACACGGCGTACACCGGCGTCTTCGGCTGGTCCCAGGCTTCCGCGGATGCCGCCTACGAGGGCGCCGGCGTGTGGGGCGTCAGCCCCGACGACGGCGTCGTGGGTACCGGCGGTCTGACCGGCGTCATCGGTCTCGGGGATGACGGTGTCGTCGGGATCGCCGACACCGGGGACGGCGTCGTGGGCGTCGGAAGTTCAACGGGGGTCGGCGTGCGAGCCGTCGCTGCCACAGCGACCTCGGTCGGGCTCAACGTCACCGGCAAGGTCGTGTTCAACCGCATGGGCAAGAACACGATCGGCGCCGGGAGATCCACGCTCACGATCAGCCTGCCGGGCGTGTCCGCGAACAGCCGCATCTTCGCCGTGCTGCATTCGAACCGCTCGGGCCGCTACGTGCGAGCGGTCGTTCCCACGACGAACTCGTTCACGATCTACTTGAACACGACCGTCACCTCGGCGACGTTCGTCGCGTGGTTCGTCCTGAACTGATGGCAAGCATCGACCAGGATCGCATCGACCAGCTTCGTGCCCGATACGGGATCGAACCCGTTCGCCGGACGACCAGTGTTCGTGAGGCAGCAGCGCGGTTCAGGGCCCGAGCCGGGGACCTGGCCGTGACGTCCAAGTCCGCCCGCAGGCGGATGGAACTCGCGAAGGCCCCCGACGGCGACGCGCTTCGCAAGATCTACACGCGGTCCATCCCTCGGAAGGGCTGAACTCGCCATCCTGCATAACGCTGTTCGATCGAGCCGTAGGGCCACTGTCGACCCTCACGGTGCGCCGATCGACTGTATGCGTGCGCTTGCAGGCTGATCCCCTCGTCGGGCATCATCGACACCCACAACCGAAGACGTGCTTTATCCAGAGTGGCGGAGGGACCGGCCCGTCGATGCCACGACAACCTACCGATGCAAGGTCGGCAAGGTGCCAACTCCGGGCAGGTCTTCCTGCGAGATAAGGGACACTCCCTTCGGAGCTCCCTCGAGGCGACCAGGTCGTCGGAGTCGATCATGTCCGGTCTCTTCGCGGTACCTGCCGACGACCCGGAGATGCCTGTGACCGATCGGACCATGCCCCCGCCGACCAGCCCGTCCCACGGCGGCGCGACGGCGGTCGCGGACGCCCCGTGGACCCGGGCCACCCGACGGGCGGAGCTCGACAAGCTGCTGGCCGAACGGATCCTGGTGCTCGACGGGGCGATGGGGACCCTGCTCCAGGAGCACCGCTTCGACGAGGCGGACTACCGCGGCGAGCGCTTCCGCGATCACCCGCGCGATCTGCGCGGCGACAACGACCTGCTCGTCCTGACCCAGCCCGACGTCGTCCGGGCGGCACATGCGGCGTACCTCGATGCGGGTGCCGACATCATCGAGACCAACTCGTTCACGTCGACGCGCATCGCCCAGGCCGACTACGCCCTCGACCCCGAGGTCGTGCGAGAGATGAACGTCGCGGCGGCCCGGCTCGCCCGCGAGGCGGCCGATGCCGCCGAACGGGCCGACCCGGACCGGCCGCGGTTCGTCGCCGGTGCACTCGGTCCGACCAACCGCACCGCGTCGATCAGCCCGGACGTCGGCGACCCGGCCGCCCGCGGCGTCACGTGGGCCGAGCTCGAGGAGGCGTATCACGAGGCGGCCGCGGCGCTGGTCGAGGGCGGCGCAGACATCCTGCTCATCGAGACGATCTTCGACACGCTCAACGCGAAGGCCGCGATCTTCGCCGTCGAGTCGCTGTTCGAGGAGCTCGGCGAGCGGCTCCCGGTGATCATCTCGGGCACGATCGTCGACGCCTCGGGCCGGACGCTGTCGGGCCAGACGGTCGAGGCGTTCTGGCACAGCGTCCGCCACGCCGACCCGCTGGTCGTGGGGCTGAACTGCGCGCTGGGGCCGAAGCAGCTCCGCGAGCACCTCGACGTCCTGTCGCGCATCGCCGACCGGCCGGTGTCGGCGTACCCCAACGCCGGCCTGCCCAACGAGCTCGGCGGCTACGACGAGACGCCAGAAGCGATGGCCGAGGCGCTCGGCGAGTGGGCCGAGCACGGGCTGCTGAACATCGCAGGCGGGTGCTGCGGTACGACACCGGCGCACATCGCCGCGATCGCCGCCGCGGTGGCCGGCAAGCCGCCACGCCCGATCGCGCGGCCGCCCGCCCTGACCCGGCTGTCGGGCATGGAGCCGGTCGTCATCCCACCGCCCGGCAACGCCTTCGTCAACGTCGGCGAACGGACCAACGTCACGGGATCGCGCAAGTTCGCCAAGCTCATCGCCGAGGATCGCGAGGACGATGCGATCGACATCGCCCGCGAACAGGTGACGAACGGCGCCCAGATCGTCGACGTCAACATGGACGAGGCGATGCTCGACGGTGTCGCCGCGATGACCCGCTTCCTGCGCCGCATCGCGTCGGAGCCCGACATCGCCACGGTGCCGGTCATGGTCGACAGCTCGAAGTGGACGGTCATCGAGGCCGGCCTCCAGCAGCTGCAGGGCAAGGGCATCGTCAACTCGATCTCGCTCAAGGAGGGCGAGGACGAGTTCCTCCGCCAGGCGAGGCTGTGCAAGCGCTACGGCGCAGCGGTCGTCGTGATGGCGTTCGACGAGCAGGGCCAGGGCGACACGGTCGACCGACGGATCGCCATCCTCCGCCGCGCGTACACCCTGCTCACCGAGGTCGTGGGCTTCGCGCCCGAGGACATCATCCTCGACGCCAACATCTTCGCGATCGCGACCGGCATCGAGGAGCACAACGCCTACGCGGTGTCGTTCATCGAGGCTGTCCGGCGGCTCAAGGCCGAGCTGCCCGGGACGCGGACGTCGGGCGGCGTGTCGAACGTGTCGTTCGCGTTCCGCGGCAACGATCCGGTCCGCGAGGCCATCCACTCGGTGTTCCTGTACCACGCCAAGAACGCGGGTCTCGACATGGCCATCGTCAACGCGGGCGTGCTGCCGGTCTACGACGACATCGACCCCGACCTGCGCGAGCGGGTCGAGGACGTCGTCCTCGACCGTCGACCCGACGCCACCGAGCGGCTGCTCGAGACCGCCACGCAGTACGCCGGGACCGGCGGCATGGATCGCCCGGCCGAGGATCTGACGTGGCGCGAGAAGCCCGTCGGCGAGCGCCTGACCCACGCGCTGGTCGAGGGCATCGACGCGTGGATCGTCGAGGACACCGAGGAGGCGCGCCAGGTCGCCGCCCGTCCGCTCGAGGTCATCGAGGGCCCGCTGATGGACGGGATGAACGTGGTCGGCGACCTGTTCGGCTCGGGCCGGATGTTCCTGCCACAGGTCGTCAAGAGCGCACGCGTCATGAAGAAGGCGGTCGCCCACCTGGTGCCCTACCTCGAGGCCGATCGCGAGGGCACCGGCGTGCGCAGGGCGGGCACGATCGTGACCGCGACCGTCAAGGGCGACGTCCACGACATCGGCAAGAACATCGTCGGGGTCGTGCTGGGCTGCAACGACTACGAGGTGATCGACCTCGGCGTCATGGTGCCGGTCGCCCGGATCCTCGAAGCGGCCGAGGAGCACGAGGCGGATCTCATCGGCCTGTCCGGGCTCATCACGCCGTCGCTCGACGAGATGGTCCACGTCGCGTCCGAGATGGAGCGCCTCGGGATGTCGACCCCGCTGCTCATCGGCGGCGCCACGACGTCGAAGACCCATACCGCGGTGAAGATCGCGCCGGCCTACTCCGGCCCTGTCGTCCACGTCCTCGACGCGTCGCGGGCGGTGGGAGTCGCCGGCGCACTGGTCGACGCCGGGCGGCGCGAGGACTACGCCACGGAGATCCGCGATCAGTACGAGGAAGTCCGTCGCGACCGTGCCGACCGCCAGTCGAAGGAGCGCTACCTCACGATCGCCGAGGCTCGCGCCAACCCGGTCCCGATCGACTGGTCGACCGTGAAGCCGCCGCGACCGTCGTTCCTCGGGGTGCGAGCCTTCGAGTCGTACCCGCTCGTCGAGCTCGTCGACCGGATCGACTGGACGCCGTTCTTCGCGACGTGGGAGCTGCGCGGCGCCTACCCGGCCATCCTCGACGACCCGAAGGTCGGCAAGGCCGCCCGCGACCTGTACTACGACGCCCAGCGGCTGCTGGAGCGGATCGTGGCCGACGAACGCTTGCGCGCGTCCGGCGTCGTGGGGTTCTGGCCGGCCAACGCCGACGGCGACGACATCGTCGCGTGGCGCGACGAGACCCGGACCGAGCCGCTCGCCACGTTCCGCACGCTGCGCCAGCAGATGGCCAAGCCGGCGGGTCGTCCCAACGTCGCGCTGGCCGACTTCGTCGCACCGGTCTCGACCGGGCTGGCCGACCACATCGGGGCATTCGCGGTCACCGCGGGGCACGGCCTCGACGGACCCGACGGCATGGTCGCCGGGTTCGAGCGGGACAACGACGACTACTCGTCGATCCTCGCCAAGGCGCTGGCTGACCGGCTCGCGGAGGCCTTCGCCGAGCGCCTGCACGAGCGAGTCCGCCACGAGCTGTGGGGCTACGCGGCCGACGAGGCGCTCACCAACGACGACCTCATCGCCGAGCGCTACCAGGGCATCCGCCCGGCGCCCGGCTACCCGGCCTGCCCGGATCACACCGAGAAGCAGACGATCTTCGAGGTCCTGGGCGCGGAGGAGCGGGTGGGCATCCGGCTGACCGAGTCGATGGCGATGTGGCCTGGCGCGTCCGTGTCGGGCTACTACCTGTGGAACCCGGCGAGCCACTACTTCGGGCTCGGGCGGATCGCGCGCGACCAGCTCGAGGACTACGCGACACGCAAGGGCGTGCCCGTCGATGAGGCCGAGCGCTGGCTCGCCCCGAACCTGCGAGACGACGCGTGACGACCGGCGACGCCCGGGCCCGGTTCCGTGACCGCCTGGCGACCGGTCCGCTGCTGGCCGACGGGGCGATGGGCACGCTGCTGTTCAGCCGCGGCATCCCGCAGCGAGCGGTCCTCGACGAGCTGGTCGCGAGCCGCCCCGAGCTGATCGGAGCGATCCACCGCGAGTACCTGGCGGTCGGCGCCGACGTCATCGAGACCGCCACCTTCGGTGCCAACCGCGTGCGGCTTGCCCCGCACGGCCTCGCCGACCGCGCCGGCAAGCTGGCCCGACGCGGAGCGCAGATCGCCCGCGAGGCGCGCGACGTCGCCGGTCGCGACGTCCTGGTCGCCGGATCGATCGGGCCGCTGGGCGCGCCGAACCGCGAGATCCTGCACCTCGGCGATGCCGACGTGCGGGCGGCATTCCGGGAGACCATCGAGGGCCTCCTCGAGGGTGGCGTCGACGCCTTCTGGTTCGAGACGTTCTCGCTCGTCGACCACCTCGGGATCGCCGTCGAGGAGGCGCGAGCCGCGGCGGCCGACCTGCCGATCGTGGCCCTGTTCACGTTCGGCGAGGACGTCGTGCTCGCGGACGGCACCGACCCCGCGGTGGCGGCGCGCTCGCTCGCGGTCCGGGTCGACGCCGACGTGCTCGGCGTGAATTGCGGGGCCGGTCCGATCGGCTGCCTCGACGCGCTCGTCGCGATGGACGGCGCGGGCAAGGCCATCCTCCCCAACGCCGGCCTGCCGCAACGCATCGAGGGGCAGTTCGTGTACGCGGCTCCGCCCGACTATTTCGGCCGGATGGTCGGCGACATGCTCGACGCCGGGGCGACGATCGTCGGCGGCTGCTGCGGCACGACGCCCGATCACATCGCGGCGATGCGGGCGGCGATCGACGCGCGGGTGGCCGATGTCGGCGCGCCGCCGGCGGCCACCGTCCCTCCCAGCACGACGGTCCGGACCGCGATCGCGGCGACGACCGACGAGGCGCCGCCGCCCACACGCCTCGCCTCGGCGCTGGCGGACGGGCGGTACTTCATCTCGGTCGAGATCGACCCGCCGCGGTCCGTCCGCATCGAGCGGACGATCGACGCAGCCCGCCTGCTCCAGGCGGCCGGGGTCGACACGGTGAACATCAGTGACTCCGCGATGGCTCGAGTGCGGATGGGCTGCCTCGCCGTGGCGTTCGGTATCCAGCACGACCTGGACCTCGAGTGCATCGTCCACTTCACGACGCGCGATCGGAACCTGATGGCCATCGAGTCGGAGCTGCTCGGCGCGCACGCGCTCGGCGTCCGCAACGTCATCGCCCTGACGGGGGACCCGCCACGGATCGGCGACTATCCGGCCGGGACCGGCGTGTGGGACGTCGACTCGATCGGGTTGATCGAGATCCTGACGCGACTCAACCGGGGCGAGGATGCGGCCGGGTCGCCGATCGGTCAGGCGGCCTCGTTCACGATCGCCTGCGCGCTCGATCCGACCGCCGCCGATGCCGCCACCGAGTGGGATCGGCTGGAGCGCAAGGTCGCCGCCGGGGCGCACCTCATCATGACCCAGCCGTTGTACTCGATCGAGCAGGTCGAGGCGATGTTCGAGGAGGCCCGCCGGCGGTTCGGTCCGAACGGGTTCCCGCTCCCGGTGCTGCTCGGGGTGCTGCCACTCCAGTCCTCCCGCCACGCCGAGTTCCTCCACCACGAGGTCCCCGGGATCACGATCCCGGACGAGACGCGCGAGGCGCTCCGCGATGCCGGCGAGGCCGGGGCGGAGGTCGGTCTGCGCATCACCGAGGAGTTGCTGGCGGCTGTCGGCGAGCGCGTCTCGGGGACGTACATCATGCCGTCGTTCGGGCGCTACGAGCAGGCGGCCGAGCTGGTTCGCCGGCTCCGCGTCGCGCGGCCCGTGGAGGCGGTCCCGGCTCGTTGACGCCTCAGCCGGGCGGCCGTAGACTCGACATATCCGACGAAATCACTCGGATATACGAGGACCCCGACCTGACCGCCCCGACCGGCAGCCCACGCCACGTGTCCCAGCCCGCCGCACGACCGGCCTATCACGGCTCGGGCGCGGTGTCGTTCTCGACGAAGGGCGAATACGGCGTCCGGCTCATGGTCCAGCTCGCCCGACACTACGGGACCGGACCCGCGAGCCTGGCGGGCATCGCGGCAGAGGAGGACCTGCCGCGGGCGTACCTCGAGCAGCTCGTCGTCAACCTGCGCGAGGCGGGCCTGGTCGTGAGCACCCGCGGTGCCCGTGGCGGCTACGAGCTGACGCGGGCGCCGGGCGCGATCGCGATGGGCGAGGTGCTCCGGGCGCTGGAAGGCCCGATCGCTCCGATGTTCTGCGCCTCCGACGACCCGGAGCACGCCACGACCTGCGACCGTTCGTCGCGCTGCACCGTCAACATCCTGTGGGTGCGCGTGCGCGACGCGATCACCACGACCCTCGATTCGATGACCCTCGCCGACCTCGCCCCACCGAGGGCCGAGCTCGTCGCCGATCACCAAGGAGCACTGATCAGCCAGTGACCGACCAGACGACCGCCACCACCGACCAGCACCTCGTCATCCGCGGCCTGCGGGTCGCTCCGCTCGGCCACCGCGATACGGAGATCCTCCAGGGGATCGACCTGACCGTCGGCAAGGGCGAGGTCCACGCGATCATGGGCCCCAACGGTTCCGGCAAGACGACCCTTGCTTACGCGCTGATGGGCCACCCGGCCTACCTGGTGACGGCCGGCGAGGTGATCTGGAAGGGCCACGACATGCTCAAGCTGACGCCCGACAAGCGCGCCAGGCTGGGCATGTTCCTCGCGTTCCAGTACCCGACGGCCATCCCGGGCCTGTCGGTCGCGTCCTTCATCCGGAGCGCGCTCAACGCCAAGCTCCAGGGCATCGACAAGAACGACGAGATCGATCCGACCGATCCGGTCCGCGGCGGGATCTCGATGCGCGACTTCCGGACGAAGATGCGCGAGAAGATGGCGCTGCTGAAGATGGACGAGAGCCTCGCGACGCGCTACGTCAACGAGGGCTTCTCGGGTGGCGAGAAGAAGCGCCTCGAGATGCTCCAGATGGCGGTCATCGAGCCCGAGATGGCGATCCTCGACGAGACCGACTCGGGTCTCGACATCGATGCCCTGCGGATCGTCGCCGAGGGCGTCAACGCGATGCTCAACCCGAACCTCGGCGTGCTACTGATCACCCACTATCAGCGGCTGCTCAACCACATCAAGCCGGACGTCGTCCACGTGCTCGCCCAGGGCCGCATCGTGAAGAGCGGCGGCCGCGAGCTCGCGCTCCAGCTCGAGGAGGAGGGCTACGGTCCGATCCTCCGCGAGGCCGGGCTCGAGATCACTGCGTCGGACGAGGCGCTCCAGGTGCCCCTCGGCCCGGACCTCGACGCCGACGCCGAGCGCGAGCCGGTGGAGGCCGCCCGCTAGCGGGCCCCGATGGCCATCGAGGCGACCGCTCCCGGACCCGCGCTCGACCCGGTCGCGCTGCGGCACGACTTCCCGATCCTCGACCAGGAGATCAACGGCCATCCGCTGATCTATCTCGACTCGGCGTCGAGCAGCCAGAAGCCGCGGGTCGTGATCGATGCCCTCGCCGACTACTACCGCGAGTACAACGCCAACGTCCATCGCGGTATCTACACGATCGGCGAGAAGGCGACCGCCGCGTACGAGCATGCCCGGGCCACGGTCGGGCGCTTCATCAACGCCCCTGACAGCCGCGAGATCGTGTTCACCCGCAACGCGACCGAGGCGATCAACCTCGTGGCCTACGCGTGGGGGCGCCGCAACATCACGCGGGGCGACGCGATCGTCCTGACCGAGATGGAGCACCACGCCAACCTCGTGCCGTGGCAGATCCTGGTCCAGGAGCAGGACGGCGACCTCGAGTTCATCCCGATCACCGACGACGGCGAGCTGCGGCTGGACGTCTTCGAGGTGCTGCTGCGGCTGAAGCCCAAGCTGGTGGCGTTCACCCACGTCTCGAACACGCTCGGCACGATCAACCCGGTCCGCGAGATGGTGGACCTGGCGCACGCCGCCGGGGCGCTGGTGCTGGTCGACGGCGCGCAGGCGGTGCCGCACGTGCCGGTCGACGTCCAGGCGCTCGATTGCGACTTCTACGCGTTCAGCGGCCACAAGATGCTCGCGCCGATGGGCTCGGGGGCGCTCTGGGCTCGACGCGAGCTGCTCGATGCGATGCCGCCGTTCATGGCCGGCGGCGAGATGATCCGCGAGGTCCATCTCCGGCGCAGCGAGTTCAACGAGGTGCCCTGGAAGTTCGAGGCGGGCACGCCGGCGGTCGGCGACGCGATCGGGCTGGGGGTCGCTGCGGACTACCTGATGGGCATCGGCATGGACGCGGTCCGTGAACATGAGAAGTCGCTGGTCGCGTACGCGCTGTCGGTCCTGCCGCGGGAGGTGCCGTCGATCGAGCTGTACGGGCCGATGGACCCGGACCGCCGCGGTGGCGTGATCCCGTTCAACCTCTCGAGCGTCCACCCCCACGACGTGGCCCAGGTGCTGGACCGGTACGGGATCGCGGTCCGGGCGGGCCATCACTGCACGATGCCGCTCCACGAGCGGCTGGACCTGCCGGCGACCGCCCGGGCGTCGTTCAGCGTCTACACGACGACCGACGACATCGACAAGCTGGTCGCCGGCCTGCAAGAGGTGGACCGGCTGTTCAACGGTTAGGGCTGGCCTCTGCGGCCCTCAGCCCGGGGCGAGCGACCGCCACATGTCGAGCGCCCACTGCCAGTCGGCCGGGTCCTCGAATTCGATCCGGATCGCGGCGCCCGACCCGCTGACCGCCGAGTAGCCCTCCAGGACGCCCACCTCCACGCCCGACGTCGCGTCGGTCATCAGCCGCGCCCGTCCGAGCAGCTCCCCGGACCGATGGGAGATCGCGTCGGGCCCGAGGTCGACCGCGAACTGCTCGACGAAGTCCAGCGCGGACATCGGCGTCCCCGTGCTCGTTCCCGTGACCGTCCCGGCCAGCGTGACGCTGCGGCCGGCACCGCCGCACCAGAACTCGTCGGGCGTCCGCCGCTCGGCGTACTCGCCGGGGATCTCCAGCGACCAGCCCTCGTGGCTGATGCGGACCGGGTCGCGTCGATACCCGACCGGCGGATCGGGCACCGGTTCCTTCGTGGCGTTCATCGCGGCCTGGCGCGTCATCGGGTCGTCGATGCCACGCAGCGCGGTGAGCTCGGTCCACGCGTGCCACGGGTACGGGAGCTCGGGATCGTCCGGGTAGGCGCGCGACAGCAGACGATGGACCTCGTCGAACAGGTCGGCCTCGCCCTCCATGGCCGGGGTTCGCCATCGGACCTGCAGCCACATCAGGACCAGCGCGCGGTTGAGCAGACAGCGTCCGTCGGTCGCGTCGGCCCACCACGGCGTGATCTCGAGGGCGATCCGCGGGTCGGCGATCGCCGACTCGAGCCACGCTGCATCGCGCGGCCCGAGGACCGTGGCGAGCGCGGCCTCGGTCGTGACACGGGTCCACGGTGGGATGCCGATCGGGACAGCCCGTTCGCCGCGCCGCACCCTGACCCGCGCCCGGGTGAGCCGGGGGCCGAGCCAGCTGAGGTACATCTGCTCGACGGCCGGCCGGTCGGCGAACGCGGTGACGCCGTCGCCATCGGTCCAGTCGATGCCGATCTCGGTGCCGAGCCGCTCCAGCACGCGGCCGACGAACCGGTGATAGCCCGGTCCCGCGCTGCCGGTGTCGGCCACGACGGTGATCCGGCCGCTGTCGGACGCGGTCAGCACCAGCGGCGCGACCGCGGGATGGAGATCCACCGACAGGGCCGTATCGCCCGACGGCAGCGTGCGCTGGTGGGTCGAACGGGCAAGGTCGGCGTACTCGCCCGCGAGCCAGACCGCGGCATCGGCGAGCAGGCGGTCGCCGGCTGGCAATCGCGGGATGAGTCCACGCTTCTGCGCCAGCCCACCGAGCGAGACACCGAGGGCGTCCTGGAGGTTCGTCGTCACCGACCTCGGACGATAGCCCCCGAACGAGCGCCGGACGCCCGTCGCTTGGTACCAGCGGGCGCCTCCAACGGTCCGTTGCGGTCGGGCACCAGGCGCCGCACCTGGTCGCGACCTCAATCCCGAGTCCGCTGGTCGGGATTGGCGTTCCACGCTACACTCAGAGGTCGAATGGACGACCTCTACCGCGACTACATCCTCGAGCACTATCGGCAGCCCCACAACTTCGGGGCGATCGAGGATGCCGACGCCTCGCACGAGGGCTCGAACCCGCTGTGCGGTGACCGCATCACGCTGATGGTCGGCGTCACTGACGGCGTGGTGGATCGCATCGGCTTCACCGGCCGCGGCTGCGCGATCAGCCAGGCCAGCGCGAGCCTCCTCACCGACGAGATCAAGGGCAAGCCGCTCAAGGACGTGGCCGCGTTCCGCGCCGACGACCTGCTCGACCTGCTCGGCATCGAGATCAGCCCGGCCCGCCTGAAGTGCGCGATGCTGAGCCACGACAGCCTCCAGCATGTGCTCGAGGACCTGGGCGTAGCCTCGCCCGACGGCGCGGCAGCGGAAGGGGCGGGCGCATGACCCGGATCGAGCGCCGCTGCAGGTGTCGGCAGCCGGCCTGAGCCGGCCCCGCCGCGACCCCCGACCCCCTCTCGCCCTGGCCACCTGAGAGCGCGCCAGCCCGTCGAACCACCGGAGTCACCCGACCCATGCCGAAGTCCTACGCGGACCTCCTGCGCGAGGCCCGCTCCCAGATCCGCGAGGTCACCCCGCAGGATGTCGATGCGCTGCCGAGCGACGCCGCGACGATCGTCGACGTCCGCGAGGCGTCGGAATGGGAGCAGGGCCACATCCCCGGCGCCTTCCACGTCTCGAAGAGCTACATCGAGCAGCAGATCGAGGCCGCCGCCCCCGATCGCGATGCGCCGGTGATCCTGTACTGCGCCGGCGGCGTGCGCTCGCTGTTCGCCGCCCAGACCCTCGCGGACATGGGCTACTCGGACGTCGCCAGCATGTCCGGGGGCTTCCAGGCGTGGAAGGGCGCCGGCCTCGACTTCGACACGCCGGTCGTCCTCAGCTCCGAGCAGAAGCAGCGTTACAGCCGCCACCTGCTGATCCCGGAGGTCGGCGCGGAGGGCCAGAAGCGCCTGCTCGACTCGAAGGCGCTGCTGATCGGCGCGGGCGGTCTCGGCAGTCCGGCGGCGCTCTACCTGGCCGCCGCCGGCGTGGGGACCATCGGCCTCGTCGACTTCGATGTCGTCGACGTCAGCAACCTCCAGCGCCAGATCCTCCACACGACCGATCGGGTGGGGGAGCGCAAGGTCGAGTCGGCGCGGATCGCGATCAACGCGCTCAACCCCGAGATCGACGTCGTCCAGCACGAGGAGATGCTCGTCGCCGACAACGTCACGCGGCTCATCGACGGCTACGACGTGATCCTCGACGGCACCGACACGTTCGAGACCCGCTACATCCTCAACGACGCCGCAGTCGCCGCCGGCATCCCGGTCATCCACGCCAGCGTGTTCCGCTTCGAGGGGCAGCTCACCACGTTCGTCCCGTTCGAAGGGCCGTGCTATCGCTGCCTGTACCCGACCCCACCGCCACCAGAGCTGGCACCCGGCTGCTCGGTGGCCGGCGTGCTCGGGGTGGTGCCGGGCATCCTCGGCCTGCTCCAGACGAACGAGGCGCTCAAGGTCCTGCTCGGGATCGGCACCACGCTCGCCGGCCGGCTGCTGCTGTTCGACGCGCTCGAGACCGAGTTCACCGAGCTCCAGCTCCGCCGCGACCCGCAGTGCCCGGTCTGCTCCGACGCCGCCGTCGAGGCGCGCACGTCGGGTCGGCCGTTGGCCACCGCGAACGTCGGGGCCGATGCGCCGTTCCTGATGACCTCGACCGGCCTGGCCGGCTCCGTCTCGCCCGAGGCGCGTACGTGAGCACGGTGTTCATCCCCTCGGTCCTGCGGCCGAACGTGGGCGGCGCGAAGTCGATCGATGTCGACGGCGACTCGATCCGGGCCGTCGTCGACGGTCTGATCGAGCGCCATCCATCGCTCGGCGGCCAGCTGCTCACGGGCGAGGGCGACCTGAACCGGTTCGTCAACGTCTACGTGAACGGCCAGGATGTGCGCTACCTCGCGGGCCTCGATACGCCGGTCGGGCAGGCCGACGAGGTCCGCCTGCTCCCGGCGATGGCCGGCGGCTGACATGGCCGCCCCGTGGCGGGTCGCCGATGCCGACCGCGAGGCCGAGCACGACCACACGCACGCCCACGACGATCTCGCCCCGCACGGCGGGCGCTACGCGGACATCCTCGACGCGATCGGCCACACGCCGCTCGTCGAGATCCCGCGGATGAGCCCCAAGCCGACGGTGCGCATCTTCGCGAAGCTCGAGATGGTCAACCCGACCGGCTCCGTCAAGGACCGCGCCGCCAAGTACCTGATCGAGGATCTCGAGGCGCGCGGGCTGCTCAGGGACGACTCGATCATCCTCGAGCCGACCTCGGGCAACACCGGCATCGCGCTCGCGATGATCGGCCGTCGCAAGGGCTACCGGGTGGCCCTGGTCATGCCCGACAACGTCACCAACGAGCGACGCCAGATGGCGGCGCTGTTCGGCGCGGAGGTCATCGATTCGCCGGGCGCGCTCGGCTCGAACGGGGCCATCGCGCTGGCCAAGCACCTCGTCGCCAAGGACGAGCGGTTCGTGATGCCGTACCAGTACGGCAACCCGGCCAACCCGCAGGCCCACTACGAGACGACCGGCCCGGAGATCCTCGCCGACTGCCCGGAGATCGACGTGTTCGTCGCGGGGCTGGGCACGGGTGGCACGTTGATGGGCGTGTCGCGCTACCTGGGCGAGCACAAGCCGGGCGTCCGCATCGTCGCCGCGGAGCCACTGCCGGGCGAGAAGGTGCAGGGCCTCCGATCGCTCGACGAGGGCTTCATCCCGGAGATCCTCGACCACGACGCGATCGACGCGAAGTACCTCGTGTCGAACCTCGATGCGCTCACGGCGCTGCGCGAGCTGGTCTTCCGCGAGGGCATCTTCGCCGGGCCGTCGTGCGGCGCGGTGCTGGTCGCCGCGGCGCGCGAGGCGGACCGGATGGAGGAGGGCACGATCGTCGCGCTGCTGCCCGACGGCGGCTGGAAGTACCTGTCGGCCGGCACGTTCACGACCTCGTTCGACGAGATGCACGACGCGCTCGAGGGCGGCGTCAACTGGTGGTGACCCCCGGCCATCCAGGTCCGGCGACCGTCCAGCTCCCGGCGGCGATCGTCCAGGCGCTCATCGACCACGCGCGTGCCGAGTCGCCGAACGAGGCCTGTGGCCTGATCGTCGGCGACGCACCCGCGGCGGACGGCGGTCGCGCGCTCCGCTTCGAGCCGACCCGCAATGCGCTGGCGTCCCGATTCCGCTACGAGATCCACCCCGACGACCTGTACCGCCTGACGATCGCGACGGAGGACGCCGACGAGGCGTTCTGGGGGATCGTCCACTCCCATACGCACACGGAACCCGTGCCGTCGGCGACCGACATCGGCCAGGCGCTCTATCCCGATGCCCTGTACCTGCTCGTGGCCCTCTGGGAGGACGACCCCGGCGGCTCGAGCGAGGCACCGGGCGTCCGCGCATGGCGGATCGTGGACGGCGTGATCCACGAGGTGGTCCTCGACGTCGTCGAGGGATGAGGTCGGCCGCCGGGGCGCGGGTCGGAGCGGCTGTCGCGGTCGGACTCGGGATCATGGCCCTCGTCGCGGCGACCGTGGTCGGCTCGAACGACGGCTGGCTGGACGCCCTCGTCACGCCCCCGCCGCTCATCCGGGCGGCGCTGGTCGGCGGCACCGTCGCGCTCGGGCTGTGGCTGCTCGTCCGGTCGATCGACCGGATGCGGGGCGCCGGCTCCGATGACGTCCCCGGCCTGATCCGCGCGGTCCGCCTGGCGTTCCTTGCGGTCGCCGCGTTCGCGGCCGCGGCCGGCTGGGCGCTCGGTCATCCATTGCCGCTGATCGTGGCGGCGGTGATCGCCGGCATCGACGTGATCGAGACGTCGTTCCTGCTGCTGGTCGTCGGTCGCCGCTAGGTCCGGGCCGCCACACGCTCCGCGGCGAGCCGGCCGACGCGCTCGATGAGCCGCTCGAGGAACTCGGGCACGTCCGCGCCGGCCGCGACATCGACGTTCGGTGGACGACCCGTCAGGCCGCGTCGATCGGCGACCGTCATCCCGGTCGTCAGCTCGCCGCTGGTCTCGACGTCGACGTACAGCGGTTCGCTCGTCACGAGCCGCCGATCGAGGGCGGCCGCCACGACCAGCGGGTCATGGATGAACGCGCCGTAGAACCCGTCGTAGCGGCGGTGGAATTCGAAGTAGAAGCGCAGTGCGTCGGCGACGAAGCGGACGACCGGGTTCGACGCCACGGAACGGTTCGAGGCCAGCGGGTCGTCCGTTGGTGCGATCCCGAGCGAGTCGTCGGGGGTGCTGCCCGCGCGGCGCGCCAGCTGCACCACGTGCTCCGGCCCGATCCTGGCGCCCTCGGTGACGTCGAGGCCGAGCACGAGCGGCCGGGCGACCGAGGGATCCGCGTCGAGCACGTCCGCCCAGGTACGGAACACGAGGCGTGCCGCCTCGGGATCGCAGTGGAGGTTCCACTCGGTGGTCGGCGTGGTGTTGCCGGGCACGCCGAAGGCGCCGCCCATCACGACCAGGCCGCGCAGCAGCCGGGGCAACGCCGGCTCGCGCTCCAGGGCGACCGCCACATTGGTCAACGGCCCGAGCGTCACGAGCGTGATCCCACCTGGCCGGCGACGCGCCTCGTCGAGGATGACGTCGACCCCGTGACGATCGCTCACGCCACGGCTCGGCGGAGGCAGCTGGGCGTAGCCGATGCCCCGCGGGCCATGGGTCTCCGGCGTCGTCTCGAGGGCTCGCTCGAGCGGTTCTTCGCGGCCGATGGCGACCTCGACGTCGGACCGCCCGGCCAGCTCCAGCACGCCCAGCGTGTTGGTCGCGACCTGGCGGGCCTCGACGTTGCCCGACACGCAGGTCACCGCCACCAGCTCGGCCTCGGGCGACGCCGCCGCGTACAGGAGCGCGAGGGAGTCGTCGATCCCGGTGTCGACGTCGAGGATCAGCGGAACGGTCGGCTCGGTCACGGCGCGATGCTAGCCGAGCCACCGACCGTCGAGGCGCCAGACCGGTCGGTCCCGCCCGAGGCGTCGGGCCCATGCCGAGCGCGACGCGGCCACCTCCTCGCTCGTCGCCGGGCGCATCGCGACCAGCTCGATCCCGGCCGCCCGCCAGGCGCGCCGGATGACCGGCTCGGCGGCCGCGTCGAGACAGTCGAGCCCGTCGACGCGATCGGACGGGACGACGGATACGAGGATCTCGAGCCGGCCGGTCGGAGCCAGCAAGGCCGCGAGTCCATCGAGCGCGACGCCGTCGAGACCGAGGGCACCGCGGAGCAGCGATCCCCACGGGAACCGGACCGTGACGAGGTCCGCCCGGCCCGCCAGCGGCGAGGTCGCGACGTTCTCGACGCCGCCGGCGAGGAACAGCGCGTTGCACGGACCGCGCCGATCGGCACGACGTGATGACTCGGCCATCACGGTCGCTGCCGCGTCGAGGCCGATGACCAGCGCGGCGGGCTCAGCCGCCGCGCGCTCCAGCACGGCCCGACCGTCGCCGGTGCCGGCATCCACGACCACCCGGTCCGCCCGGGCGATCAGGCTGGTGACTTATCCGACGTCCACCTCGGTGACTCGTCGGCCGATGACCTGTCGCATGGGGTCGCAGTCTACACTCGCCCGGTGAACCCGCCGATCGGGCCCTACACCCGACTCCATGCGTCGGTCGAGCCGTGGGACCCTCGGGCCATCGAGGTGGCGGCGGCCGTCACCGAGCTCATCCACGAGCGTCGACCAGACCTCGTGGTCGAGCATATCGGCAGCACCGCAGTCCCGGGTCTGCCCGGCAAGGGCATCGTCGACCTCGCCATCGCCACGACGCCCGACGACGTGCCGTCGGTGGCCGATCTCCTGCGCGAGCTTGGGTTCGGTCCGCAACCGGGACCCGATCCCTGGCCGCCGAGCCGACCGATGCTCGTCGGCTCGCTGGTCCGTGACAGCACGACGTTCCGCATCCACTGCCACGTCCTGCCCGACACCGAGGAGCTGCGCCGCGACGTGGCCTTCCGCGACGCCCTGCTCGCCGACCCGTCGCTCGTCGCCGGCTATGCCTCGCTCAAGACCGGCATCGTCGAGGGTGGTCCGATCGAGCCCCACCAGTACACCTACCGCAAGCAGGCCTGGATCGCCGATGTCCACCGCATGCTCGGCGTGGAACGCCGTCCGCTGGTCCCGCCGGCCACGATCGGGATCCTCGGCGGTGGACAGCTGGGGCGGATGCTCGGTCTGGCGGCGCGGGCGATGGGCTACCGGATCGCGGTGCTCGACCCCGACCCGGCCTGCCCGGCGGCGGCCGTCGCCGACACCGTGATCGTGTCCGGCTACGACGACGTCGGCGGGGCGCTCCGGCTCGCCGAGCGCAGCGACGTCGTCACCTACGAGCTCGAGCACGTCGCCGCCGAGGTGGTCGACGCGGTCGACGTGGTGCGGCCCGTCCGCCCGGGGCGCGTACCGCTCCACGTCACGCAGGATCGCCTGGCCGAGCGGCGCTTCCTGGAATCGGCCGGCGCGGTCGTCGCGCCGTGGTCCGAGGTCCGGACGACCGACGACCTCCGGGTCGCGCTCGACCGCCTGGGCCTGCCCCTGCGACTCAAGGTCGCGACCGGCGGCTACGACGGCCGCGGCCAGCTACGCATCGCGGATGCTGCCGAGGTCGACGGCGCATTGGCGGCGCTCGGTCGCGCCGCCGGTACGCCGCTGCTCGCCGAGGCCGAGATGGACTTCCAGTGCGAGCTGTCGATCGTGATCGCGCGCAGCACGTTCGGCGGCATGGCCACGTACCCGCTCGCCCGCAACCGCCACGACGCGGGCATCCTCGTCGAGAGCGTCGCCCCGGCCGGCGTCGACCCGGACGTCACCGACCGGGCGATCGCGCTGGCCGAACGGCTGGCGGTGACGATCGGCGTGACCGGCACGCTGACCGCCGAGCTGTTCCTGATGCCGGACGGGGGGCTCGTCGTCAACGAGCTCGCGCCGCGCGTCCACAACAGCGGTCACTGGACCATCGAGGGCGCGGCCACCTCCCAGTTCGAGCAGCACATCCGGGCGATCTGTGGCCTCGATCTCGGGTCGACGCAGCCGCTCGCGCCGACCGCGGTGGTCAACGTGCTCGGCACGGGTCCGGGCCGCCCCGCGAGGCTGGATCGGCACGGCCTGTCGCGCGCGATGGCGGACCCGACCGTCCATCTTCACCTGTACGACAAGCGACAGGTCTTCGAGCGCCGCAAGATGGGACACGTGACAGCCATCGGGGCGACCACGGACGAGGCGCTCGAGCGGGCGCGCGCCACGGAACGGCTGCTCGTCTGGGAGGACGAAGAACCGGCCCCCGGGTCGGCGGACGTCGCGTCGTGACCGCCGAGGGTCGTGCTCCGCTGGTCGGTGTCGTCGGCGGCAGCCGCTCGGACTTCCCACTGCTGGAGGACGCGGTCGCGGTCCTTGCCGAGCTCGAGGTCGCGGCCGAGCTTCGGGTCGTCTCGGCCCACCGGACGCCCGACCACCTGTTCCGCTACGCCGAGGAGGCCGCCGGACGCGGGATCCGAGTCATCGTCGCCGGGGCCGGCGGGGCTGCCCACCTGCCCGGGATGCTCGCGGCCAAGACGTGGCTGCCGGTCATCGGCGTGCCCATCCCGACCCAGCATCTCGGCGGCATGGACTCGCTGTTGTCGATCGTCCAGATGCCGCGCGGCATCCCGGTCGCCACCGTCGCGATCGGCAACGCCACGAATGCCGGGCTGCTGGCCGCGTCCATCCTTGCGCTCGGCGACGACGCGCTCGCGGCGCGCCTGGCCGACTGGCGCGCCCGTCAGACAGCCACGGTGCTCGACGACCCCTCGAACGCGGGGGGCTAGGCGACGGCGCCGGCGGGCGTCGTCCCGCGGTGCTCGGCGAGGTGGAGCCCGACGTCGAGCGCGGTCTTGATGCCGACGAGGGTCGCGACGGCCGCGACCGGGGCGCCCGTGAACATCACGGCCATCGCGCCGAAGATGATCGTGAGGTGGAGCGCGATGAGCCTGCGGTACGGGGCGAACATCAGCCCGGCCGCCGTCGCCCGGCGGTACTCGCCGCCATGCAGGTAGTTCCACCAGAACGACAGCCCATGGCTGATGACCAGCGCGATGCCGGCGATCAGCACCGAGCCGGGCTCGACCGCCATCCCGGCCATCGGCTCGGGCGACAGGCTCATGAACAGCGGCAGCGTGAACACGAAGATCCCGTGGACGAACCAGAAGATCCCGTAGTGGACGACGAAGAACGGCATCAGCGCGAGCTTCGACACCGAGTTCGCCGCCTGGCCGTTGATCGTGAACGTGACGCCAGGCTCCTCGGTGGCGGTGCCCTCGGCGCGCGCCATCTTGAACACGTTGAACGCGCCGACGATGCCGTTCTCGAGCCAGTAGATGACGAGGATGTTCCAGACGCTCCAGCCGAGGAACAGCACGCCGACGAGCGGGATCAGGTTTGCCACGATCAGCGCGACGAGGGCGCCGACCGAGGAGCCGATGCGATACCAGGCGACGATGCGCTCCATCGCCGCGGATGCTAGCGGGTCAGGCGTCGCCCGGCGTGCGCTCCGGCTTCGGCGTGACCGCGGTGACCGTCAGCGTCAATTCGTCCGCGCCACGGACCACGACCAGCTGGTATGGCAGCTCGAGCGCGCCGAGCGCGTCCTGCAGGTCGTCGGCGTCCCGGATGTCCCGGCCACCGGCCGACACGATGAGGTCACCGACTTCCACGCCGGCAGTCGCCGCGGCGCTGTCGTCCTCCACGCCACGGACCAGGATGCCGTCGCGCTCCGGCAGGCCGACCGACCGGCGCAGCCGACGCGCGACATGGTTCGGAGCGATCGCGACGCCCAGCCGCGGCCGCTCCACCGACTCGCCCTGGCCCAGTGCGTCGACCCGGGACTTGAGTGCGGCATCCGCCGGCAGGGCGAGGTAGAAGCCCTCGCCGATGCGGTTGGTGTTGAGCCCGATCAGGCGACCCTCGCCGTCGACCAGGGCGCCACCCGACGAGCCCGGGGCGAGCGGCGCAGTGTGCTCGATGCTGCCGGCGATGCGCCGTCCGCCCGGTCCGCGGAACGAGCGTGCGACCGATGACACGAAGCCCACCGTGACCCGCGTCCCGCCGCCGTACGTCGCGGCCGCACCGTACACGGCATCCCCGACCGCAGCCGAGCCATCGGTCCAAACGATCGCCGATGCTCCGGCGGTGTCGACCGCGATGACGGCAAGGTCGCCGTCAGGGTCGACACCGCGCACCTCGCCGACGGCCGAGCGGCCATCATCGAAGGTGACGGTGACCTCGCGCCGACGGAGATTGTGGGCGTTGGTCAGGACCTGTCCGTCGGCGATGACGACGCCCGATCCCCGACCGTCCCGACCGACGCCGACGATCGACGGGCCGATGCCGGTGGCGACGGCGGCGATGGCCGCGCCGAGCTCTGCGATGGCGGTCATGTGAGGCTCCTCGATGATCGTGGTACAGCGGAAGTGACTTGTGACTTGCAACTTACTACTGACTCGGCTCACTGACAAGCCCCGACCGACTACCATCGACGGCGATGACCGACACGCCCGCGACGGATCGACGGCCGCACCCGCTCGAGGCCGCCCTCGACCGGGTCGGTGACCGCTGGAGCCTGCTGCTGGTCGAAGCGCTGCTCGACGGTCCACGTCGCTTCGGCGATCTCGGTGAGGCGCTGCCCGGCATCGCCCCGAACATCCTGACCGACCGGCTGCGTCGTCTCGAACGCGCCGGCATCCTCCGTTCGAGCCCGTACCAGGATCGCCCCACGCGGTACGCCTACGAGCTGACGGCCGACGGCCGGGCGCTCGCCTCCGCGCTCCGGCTGCTCGCCGACTGGGGGGCGCGCCGGTCCAACGACGTGGAGCCACTTCGTCACGGCGTGTGCGGCACCGCGCTCGAAGCGCGCTTCTTCTGCCCGACATGTGCCTCGACCGTCGAGCCGGCCGACGTCCACGAGGAGCGGTTCCTGTAGGGCTCCCGCGTCACGACTACACTGCCGGTCGTGATGGACGACGACCGCTGGGAGCCCGGGATGCCCGTGCTCGACCGGCAGCCCGTGCGCCCGCCGGCGACGCTCCCGCCCAGTCTCCAGGGGCTGCCGCCTCGCTCCGTTCCAGAGGTCGCCCCGACCCCGCTCCAGAAGCACTACATCTACCTGTCTGTGCCGGTGCTCATCGCGGGGTTCATCGCGATCACGGCCCTCAATCTCGGGGCGCGGGTCGGCGACCCGCTCGTCAAGCTGTGCGTCCTGATCGGTGCACCGCTCCTCGTCGTCACGACGGCCGACGCCATCCTCCGCATCTGGCGCTCGGCCTGGGCGTGGATGCCGGTCGATCGCGGCAAGGCCTGGTTCCGTCTGGCGTGGGTGGTCGTCAGCGTGATGGGGCTCGCGGCGCTCGTCGGGGCGGCGGTCGTCGTGCTGCTCGCCTGATCCGGTGGACCGCTTCGACCCGGGTCCCGACGGACGCTCGACCGACCTCACCTCGGGCCACGGCGTCCCGGACTGGATGGCCCAGACCCTCAACTTCTGCTCGAGCTGCGGGACTGCGCTCCGGTTCGGTCTTCTCGACGGTGAGCATCGCGAGCGCCTCTCATGCCCCTCGTGCGGGCACATCGCCTACGTCAACCCACGTCTCGTCGTCACGACGCTGCCGGTCACCGAGGACGGCGAGCTCGTCCTCCTCCGCCGTGGCATCGACCCCGGTCGCGGCGCGTGGGCCCAGCCGGGCGGCTTCCTCGAGGTCGACGAGACCGTCAACCAGGCGGCGATCCGCGAGACCTGGGAGGAGACCGGGCTGCTGGTCGAGCCGGGCGAGATCATCGGGCTCTACACGCGCCTCGAGGCCGCCGTCGTGACTGTCGCCTTCGAGGCGAAGGTGGTCGGCGGGACCGCGGCCCCGACCGCGGAGGCGCTCGAGGTGCGCGGCTTCACGCCCGAGACGATCCCGTGGTCTGGGCTCGCCTTCCGCACGACGATGTGGATGCTGCGCGACTGGCTCGACCGCCGCCGACCGGGCCTCGGCTGGCCCGACGGCGACATCGGTCGCTAGTCGTCCGGGCTCGCGTTCCGGACGCGGCTGCGCAGGTCGAGCCACTCCCCGAGCATGAACCGGCGGCGTATCGCGTCGATCGGCACGCCGTCGGCGTCGATGGCGACGACCATCACGAAGAGTGGTCCGGCCGGCCTCGGCCGATCGACCGTGAACCGGGTCTCGAACGGGATCATGTCGTTGCGGGGCATGCCGATCGGGTCGATCGTCCCGGACGCGATCGGGCGGCCGCCGGACTCCAGGGTGATCCAGACCTCGGAGACGCGCTTGGTCACCTGCCCGCGGACGACGATCTCGCGGGTCCTGACGACCTCGTCGCGTCGCGCCGGCTGATCCATCCGGATCGAGCGTTCGGGCGTGACCCGCGCCTGATCCCGGGCGATCGCGGCGGCGCTCGGCGTCGGTACCGGGGCAGCCGGGCTGGCCGCGCCCAACAGCGCGACCGCCACGACCGTGCCGAGTCCCGCGACCCATGCGGCGGCGGCCATGATGCCGCGCCGACGCCGACCCCCGCCGGGCGGATCGACGCGTGCCTCGAAGCCCGTCTCAGCTGATGTCGATGAAGACGTTCTTCGTCTCCGTGTACAGGTCGAGGGCGGCCATCCCGAGCTCGCGGCCGATGCCGGACATCTTGTAGCCCCCGAACGGCGCCTCGGTGTGGACCGAGCTGTTCGAGTTGACGCTGATCACGCCCGACTGGAGCGCCCGGGCCGCCCGCATCGCCTTGCCGATGTCGCGGGTCCAGATCGAGCCGGCGAGACCATACGGCGTCGCGTTGGCCAGTCGCAGCGCTTCCTCCTCGGTGTCGAACGGGATGACCGAGACCACCGGGCCGAAGATCTCCTCGCGCGCGATGCGCATGTCGTTGTCGACGCCGTCGAACACCGTCGGCATGAGGTACGCCCCGTCGGCCAGGGTCGGATCGTCGGGCGGCGACCCGCCGACGACGATCGTCGCCCCCTCGCCTCGGCCGATCTCGATGTAGTCGGCGACCCGGTCGCGCTGCCGGGTGCTGACCAGCGGGCCGACCTCGGTCGCCTCGTCGGCCGGGTCACCCACCTTGACGGTGCGCGTGGCTTCGGCGAACAGCTCGACCACCCGCTCGTGCACCGAGCGCTCGACGAGGATGCGGCTCCGCGCGCAGCAGTCCTGCCCGCAGTTGTCGAAGACGCTGTACGGCGAGTCCTTCGCGAACCTCTCGAGGTCCGCGTCGGCGAACACGATGTTCGGGCTCTTGCCGCCGAGCTCCAGCGAGATCTTCTTCACGTTGCCGGCGGCGAGTCGCATGATCTCCTGACCGGTCGTGGTCTCGCCGGTGAACGCCACCTTGCCGATGCCCGGGTGGGCGGCGATCGACGCACCGGCGGTCCCGCCGGGTCCGGTCACGACGTTGAGGACGCCGGGCGGGATGCCCGCCTCGAGCGCGAGCTCGCCGAGCCGGATCGCGGTCAGCGGCGTATACGACGCGGGCTTCAGGATGGCGGTGTTGCCGGCGGCGAGGGCGGGTGCGACCTTCCAGCTCGCCATCAGGAGCGGGAAGTTCCACGGCACGATCAGCCCGACGACGCCGATCGGCTCGCGCAACGTCATGTCGATGCCGGGCTTCGACACCGGGATGGTCTGGCCGTAGATCTTGTTGGCGGCGCCGGCGTAGTAGTCGAAGACGAGGCTCGAGCCGATGATCTCGCCCCGGGACGAGGTGATCGGCTTGCCGCCGTTCCGGCTCTCGAGCCAGGCCAGCTCATCGCTGTTCTTCTTCAGCAGGTCGGCCAGCTTGGCCAGCGACCGGCCGCGCTTGCCCGCGGCCCAGCTCGCCCAGCCCTTGCGCTCCTCGAAGGCGGTCCGTGCGGCCTCGACCGCGCGGTCGACGTCGGCCCGGCCGCCGAGCGGGGCGGTGGCGATGGTCCGTCCCGTGGCCGGGTTGACGATGTCGAACGTCTGGCCGTCGGCGGCCTCGACGGACTCGCCCCCGATCACCATCCGGGCGATCGTGGGCGCGTCGGTGCCGGCGGGTACCTGCGGCTCGGTGGTCATGCGGTCGACCTCACGTGTTCGGGTGCCGGATGGGCAGGGGTGGGTCTCGATGATACGCCGGGGTCGGCGCGCGACCCAGGTCACGATGAGGTCGTACGGCTCCCCGTGGGCAGGTCGTCCCAGGTCGACTGTGCATCGGCGAACCCCTCGACGGCGACGATCGCGGCGCCGACGATGCCGGCGTCGTTGCGCAGCTCGGCGGGTACGACCGGCGTTCGCGCCGTCAGCCGCGGGACGAACTTGTCGGCGTTCTTGCTCACGCCGCCGCCCAGGATGAACAGGCGCGGCCACATCAGGTCCTCGATCCGCTGGAGGTGCTCGTCGAGATCCTGCGCCCACGCCTTCCACGAGAGGCCCCGCCGCGACCGCGCGGCCGATGCGGACCGCCGCTCGGCCGGCCGCCCGCGGATCTCCATCTGGCCGAACTCGGTGTTCGGGACGAGGACGCCGTCGACGAACACCCCGGAGCCGACCCCGGTCCCGAGCGTCAGGAAGATGACGGTGCCGGGCTTGCCCGCCCCCACCCCGAAGCGCATCTCGGCGATGCCCGCCGCGTCGGCATCGTTGACGACCTCGACCCGCCGCTTGAGCGACTTCGAGAGCTTCTCGGCGATCGGGTAGTCGACCCATGCCGCGTCGATGTTGGCGGCCGTCTTGAGCCGTCCGCCGATCGCCACGCCCGGCAGCCCGACGCCGACCGGCGCGTCGGCCGGCACCGTCGTCGCCTTCGCCAGACGTCGGATGAGCCGGCCGATCGACGAGCCGACCTTGTCGGGCGTGGATGGACGCGGCGTCGGGACGCGCAGGCGCTCGGACCGCATCTCACCCGTGTCGATGTCGACGATCGCGGCCTTGATCCCGCTGCCGCCGACATCGACGCCGAACGCCAGCCGCCCGCCGGCCTCGTCCGGGGTCGTCGACTCGGGCACCTCGCTGCCGCCCGCGGCCACGGTCAGAAGTAGTTGACCGTGATCCCGCCGTCGACGACCAGCGACGCGCCGTTGGTCCAGCGCGACTCGTCGGAGGCGAGATAGACGGCCATGTGGACGATCTCCTCGGGCTTGCCGAACCGGCCGGTCGGGTTGCGCGCCAGGCGGATGCGCTTGGCCTCCTCGTCCTTGACCAGCCAGTCCATCAGCAGCGGCGTCTCGACCGGGCCAGGGCAGATCGCATTGGTGCGGATGCCCTTCGGGCCGAACTGCACCGCAAGGCTGCGGGTGAGGCTGAGCACCGCGCCCTTCGACGCCGTGTAGGCGTCCTGCGGCACGGAGCAGCCGACGATCGCCACGAAGCTCGCGACGTTGATGATCGAGCCGCCGCCGCCCGCCTCCATCGCGGGGATCGCGTGCTTGCAGCCGAGGAACACGCCACGCACGTTGACCGCCATCACCTGGTCCCACACCTCGACCGACGTGTCGGTCACCGAATGGTCGGCCTCGGGCATGACGCCCGCGTTGTTGTACAGGCTGTCGAGCCGGCCGTACGTGGCGACCGCATGGTCGACCATGGCCTTCGCGTCGGCCTCGCTCGAGACGTCGGCCCGGATGAACGTCGCCTCGCCACCGTCCGCCCGGATGAGCTCGACCGTCTCCTGCCCGGCCGCCTCGCCGTACTCGGCGACGACCACGCGGGCGCCCTCCGCGGCGAACATCCGCGCCGCGACGCGGCCCATCCCGCCGCCCGCGCCGGTGATGATCGTGACCTTGTCGGCGAGTCGCATCCCTGGCTGGCCCTCCCTCACGCGTCATCCTACCCGTGGGCCGGGGCGGCTGCGGTAGGCTCCGTGCATGGCCACCGCTGCGGACATGATGGCCGCCGTCGCGGCGGGCGATCTCGACCTCGTGACGGCCATCCTGGCCGACGATCCAACGCTCGCCGCGGCCCGCGGAGAGGACGGCGTCTCGGCCCTGCTGCTCGCCCGCTACCGCTTCGACCGGCCGATCATGGACGCGCTGCTCGACGCGGACCCGGACCTCGACGCATTCGAGGCCGCGGCGCTCGGTCGGATCGACCGCCTGCGCGAGGCGATCGGTGACGATCCCGGAGTGGTGACGGCGTACGCGTCGGACGGGTTCACGGCACTCCACCTCGCGTCCTTCTTCGGCAAGCCCGAGACCGCGAAGGCCCTTATCGACGCCGGCGCACGGGTGGACGCCATCACCACCAACGATCTCGCCAACCAGCCGCTGCACGCGGCCGCCGCGGGCCGACACATCGAGATCTGCCGGATCCTGCTTGCCGCGGGCGCCGACGTCGACGCGACCCAGCACGGCGGCTACACGCCGCTCCACGAGGCCGCCCAGCACGGTGACGTCGAGATGGTCGAGCTGTTCCTGTCGGCCGGCGCCGACCCGACCATCCGAGCCGCCGATGGCGGGACGCCGGCTGACATGGCGGAGACGGCCGACCATCGCGATCTCGCGACCCGGTTGCGCACGGTGGCCGCCGAGCACGGCTGACGCCCGACGTCCGACGTCCCGCCTTGGCGATCCGACCCTGACCGTTGGTCGGGCTCGACCGGACCTTCGGAGGGGGTCCTGGGGTGGGTCCCGTGGGGTCAGATATGGTCCCTGCCAAGGCACCGGCACGAGGTTTCACGCGCTTTGAGATCGCGTCCTCCGACACATCCGCACGATGAGCGTGCCGCCGCCCGATCCGTGGTCAGGCTCGTCGACGCCGGCTTCCTTCTCGCCTTCCTGGTCGCGGCTGGGGCGATCGTCCTCAACGTCCTGCCGGTGCTCGTCCCCGATGTGGTGCTGTCGCCCATGTCGCCCGTGTCCGCCGGGGCGATCGTCGTCGGGCTTGCCGTGGTCCTGCTCGTGCAGGCCCGGCGCGTCCGCCGCCGGCTGGTGGTCGTCGACCGCGCCCGAAGCGGTCTGCGCGAGGCGTACGACCGCGCACGCCTCGACTCGCTCCGTGATGGGCTCACCGGTCTCGGCAACCACCGGGCGTTCCAGGAGGAGCTCGACATGCAGCTCGCGATCGCGCGCGACGAGGGCACCTCGCTCGCGCTGCTGATCGTCGACGTCGACGACCTCAAGACGATCAACGACGCGAACGGCCACGGCGCCGGGGACGAGGTCCTCCGTTCGGTCGCCCAGATCGTGACCGCCAACCTGCGTCGCGGCGATCGCGCGTACCGGACCGGCGGCGACGAGTTCGCGCTCCTGCTGCCCGGCTGCGACGCCGACGCCGCCGAGGTCGTCGCGAACCACCTCCTCGCCGCAGCCCTCAATGGCAACCACGGCCGGAGCGGATCGTTCTCGATCACCGTCGGCATCGCGGCCTATCCATGGCCGAGCGTCGACCGCCAGCAGATGATCCACCACGCCGACGCGGCCCTGTACGCCGGCAAGCGTCGCGGCCGGACCAACGTCCAGCGGTTCGACCCGAGCGTGCACGGCATCGCCAACGACACGCGCAGCCTGACCGAGCTCGAGTCGGCCGTGCAGGCGGTGGTCAGCTCGGCCACGTTGCGCCCCGTCTACCAACCGATCTTCTCGCTCGAGACCGGCGAGGTCATCGGTTACGAGGGCCTCGTGCGACTGGCCGAGGGCTCGGGGTTCGACTCGCCGTCGAGCCTGTTCGTCGCGGCCGAGGCCACCCGCCGGACGGTCGAGCTCGACATCGTCTGTGCGCGGACGGTGCTCGCCGGCGCGACGGGCCTCGAGCCCCACCAGTACCTGTCGATCAACCTCTCGCCCCGGACGCTCGAGTCGGACGCGTTCAGCCCGCTCGAGATCCTCGCCCTGGCCCGCGACCGGGCGATCCCGCCGGGCCAGCTCGTCGTCGAGCTGACCGAGCGCGAGGCGATCGAGGACCTCCCCCAGCTCCAGCGCGCGGTCGGCGTGCTGCGTCGCCACGAGGTGCGCATCGCCATCGACGACGTGGGCGCCGGCAACGCCGGCTTGCGGCTCCTCAGCGAGGTCGAGTTCGACACGATGAAGATCGACCTGTCGCTGGTCCGCGCCGGGGCCACGCACGAGCCGACCGAGGCGGTGCTGCGTGCGCTGGGCGCGTTCGCGCGCGAGCGCGGGCACACGATCGTGGCCGAAGGCATCGAATCGGCCGAGCTGCTCGAGTCGGTCCTCGAGCTGCGCTACGACGCCGGCCAGGGCTACCTGCTGGGACGCGCCCAGCCGCACCTCATCAAGGAGCCGGCGGACCTGTTCGACCTGCTGGCCAAGATGCCGGCCTTCTTCGACCCGGCCGCCTAGCGCGCGTGGCTCAGCGGCCCGCCCGCTCGGCCAGCAGTGCTTCGCGCACCGCCTCGAGCTCGGTCTCGACGTCGCCGACCCGCGCCGCGAGATCGGGCACCGCCCCGCCCCGGCCATCCGTCTCGATCGCCCGGGTGAGATCGGCCAGCCGCGTCGCGCCGACGTTGGTGCTGCTCGACTTGAGCGAGTGCGCCGGGCGCACCGCTGCCTCGTCGTCGCCCGCCGCGGCGGCCGCCCGGAGCGCTTCGACCTGGGTCCCCGCGTCGTCGAGGAACGTGTCGACGAGCTCGTCGACGAACTCGACGTCGTCGCCGGTGATCTCGAGGAGTCGAGTCATCGCCGAGGGGTCGAGCGTCATGCGCCGGCCTCAGCACGCACGAGACCGCTGATCGTGTAGGTCGGCACCGCCCGACTGAACCCCTTGAGCGTCCGCTCGCCCGCGGGCTCGGCCACGACCAGCGGCTCGGCCTGGGAGTACGTCCGCTGGCTCACGAGGATCTCGCCGGGACCCGCCTCGCTGCTGAGCCGCGAGGCGAGGATGATCACGTTGCCGATGGCGCCGTAGTCGTAGCGGCCCTCGAAGCCGATCCGGCCGAGCGTCGCGTATCCCGTCGCGATGCCGATGCCGAGCTCCAGGACGTGGCCTCGCCGCCGCCAGTCCTCGGCCAGCGGCGCGAACCGGTCGCGCATCGCGACCGCCATGCCGATCGCCCGCGAGGCATGGTCCGTCTGGATCACGGGGTCGTTGAAGAACGTCATGAAGCCGTCGCCCGCGAAATGCTCGAGCGTGCCTTCGTGCTCGACGATCAGCCGGCCCATCGACGCGTGGTAGTCGCGCAGGAAGCCGATGACCTCCTCCGGCTCGGCCACCTCCGAGAATCCGGTGAAGTTGCGCAGGTCGCAGAACATCGCCGTGATCTCGCGGCGATGCCCGGTGAGCATCGCCTCACCGTCGGCGCTCGACACCAGGGCTGCGACCTGCGGCGACAGGAAGCGAGCCAGCTGCGAACGCTGGCGGTCGATGGTCGCGAGCAGGTCGTGCTCGTTGTCGCGCAGGCGCTTCTGGGCGAGCGAGGCGGCGACACGGGCGCGCAGGATCTCCGGGTCGACAGTCTTGGGCAGGTAGTCGGTGGCGCCCAGGCCGATGCAGCGGACGACGCTGGCCAGCTCGTCGATGTCGGTGATGACGATGACCGGCAGGTCGCGCAAGGTGTCGTCGGCCTTGAGGGCGGCCAATGTCTCATAGCCGTCCATGACCGGCATCATCACGTCGAGCAGCACGACGTCGACCGGCTCGGCATCGCGATCGCGCAGGCGGTCCAGCGCCTCCTGGCCATCGGCCGCCTCCACCGTGTCGTGGCCGATCGAGCCGAGCATGCGAACGAAGAGCCGGCGGTTGAACGGCGTGTCGTCGACCACGAGCACGCGGCCGCCGTTCATCGGACGGCTCCGTCCACTGTGCGCTCGGCGGCGCGCCCCGACGCGACGAGCGACGCCTGCAGCACCTCGGGCGCGATGGGCTTGGCGATGTAGTCGTCCATGCCGGCGGCCAGGCAGGCCTCGCGGTCGCCGTCCATCGCGTTGGCGGTCATCGCCACGATGCGCGGGCCGTCGTCGCCGGGCCAGCGCCGGCGGATCCGGCGCGTCGCCTCGAGGCCGTCGAGCCCGGGCATCTGGATGTCCATGAGCACGACGTCGTACGGCGAGCCCTCGAGCGCCGAGATAGCGTCGAGGCCGTTCTCCGCGACGTCCGCCCGGTAGCCCATCCGGTCGAGGAGGCGCAGCGCGAGCTTCTGGTTCACGGGATTGTCCTCGGCGAGCAGGATCCGGAGCGGGTGCCGGGCCGCCAGGTCGTGATCGACGCCGGTCCGGGCCGCCCGGACCGGGACCGCCGCCGACCCGCCGGCCATCGCGGTCGCAAGGGCGTCGTACAGCGACGATGGTTTGACCGGCTTCACGAGCGACGTCGCGATCGCCTCGCTGTCGCGGTCGTGTGCCCCGAGCGACGACAGCGCTACGACCGGGGTCGATGCCCCGGCGTCGGTCGCCCGAAGCGCCGTGGCGAGCGCCGCGCCGTCGAGCTCCGGCATGTGCATGTCGACGACGGCGATGTCGAACGCCTGTCCGGCTGCCACCCAGGCCAGCGCCTCGCGCGGCGAGCCGGTCGCGGTCGCGCTCATGCCCCAGCGCTGGAGCAGCGTCAGGACGATCCGGCGGTTGGTCGCGTTGTCGTCGACGACGAGGGCGCGCTTGCCCGCGAGATCGACCAGCTGGACGGGCTCGGTCGGGGCGAGGTCCGCCGCGACGTTCGCCTCGATCGTCAGCCGGAACGTGCTGCCCTTGCCGGCCACGCCGTCGCTCGTGGCGGCCAGCGAGCCGTCCATGAGCTCGGCCAGCCGCCGGCTGATCGCGAGCCCCAACCCGGTCCCGCCGTACCGCCGCGAGATCGACGCGTCGGCCTGGCTGAACGACTGGAAGAGCCGATCCATCCGATCGGCCGGGATGCCGATCCCGGTGTCGCGGACCTCGATCGCGAGCGACCAGCGCTCGGGCCCGGACCCGTTCGTCAGCGGTCGACCCGTGACGCTCAGCTCGACCTCGCCGCGGTCGGTGAACTTGACCGCATTCGACAGCAGGTTCAGGACGATCTGCCGGAGCCGGCCCTGATCGCCGACGATCGTCCGCGGCAGCCCCTCATCGATGGCGTAGAGGAGCTCGAGGTGCTTCGCGGCAGCCGACGGTGCGAGGACGTCGACGGCGCCCTCGATGCAGGCGCGCAGGGCGAACGGCTCGCGATCGAGGTCGACCCGGCCGGCCTCGATCTTCGAGAAGTCGAGGATGTCGTTGATGATCGTCAGGAGCGCGTCGCCGGACGTCCGGATCGTCTCGGCGTAGTCGCGCTGTTCGTCGGTCAGCGGCGTGTCCAGCATGAGTCCGCTCATGCCGATGATGGCGTTCATGGGTGTGCGGATCTCGTGGCTCATCGCCGCCAGGAACGTGCTCTTGGCCCGGTCGGCGTCCTGTGCGGCGTCACGCGCCTCCTGCGACTCGCGGTAGAGCCGGGCGTTGTCGATGGCGATCGCCGCGTGCTGGGACAGCCCGATGAGCAGGTCGAGGTCGTTCCTCGAATACGGCTCGCTGGGCATCGGCCGCCAGACCGCCATCCCGCCGATCACGACGTCGTGGGCGATCAGCGGGGCGACCATGAGCCGGTCGTTATCGTCCGGATCCGTGCCCGGGATGATGCGGGTGCGCGGATCGGCCAGGACGTCGTTGACCATCTCCGCGCGACGCGCTTCGACGACGCTGCCGATGATCCCTTCGCCGGCGTTGATCGTGTCGGCGAGGAGCTGATCCGCGATCTCGCCACGGCCCACGATCGCGCGGAGTGTCCGACCGTCGGGCTGGGCGAGGTACACGGCGCTCGAACCCGCGACCAGCAGGCGCATCGCGTGCTCGGCGATCTGGTCGAGGACTGCCCTCGGGTCGAGCGTCGCCGACATCTCGCGACCGACGTCGGCGAGGGCCGACATCTCGTCGGCCCGGCGGTGGCTCTCGCGGAACAACCGTGCGTTCTGGATCGCCGTGCCGACGTTGGCGGCGATGGTCGTCAGCAGCCGGACGTCGTCAGGCCCGAACCGGCCCTCCTGGCTCGTGCTCTGGACGCTGATCACGCCGATCGCCTCGCTGCCGAGCAGGATCGGAACACCGAGGTACGACTTCGCGAGCGTGCCGACCCCGCGGCTGCCGATCCCCTCGAAGTCGGGCGCCCGATTGAGCAGCAACGGTTCGCGGGTCTCGAGGATGCGCGACGTCAGGCCGGTACCGAGCGCCAGTGGCTCCTGGGGTCGATGCTCGCCGTCCTCGCTGTAGAACGGGAACGTGATCTGGCCGGCCCCGGCGTCCAGCAGCGCGACATAGGCGATGTCGGCCTGGAACGTGTCGCGGATCTGCTCGCCGACGAGCTCGATCAGCGCGCCGAGGTCGAGTTGCGAGGCCATCGCCTGGCCGATGCTGTTGACGGTCCCCAGCTCGGCGACGCGCTGGCGGGTCTCGTCGATCAGGCGGGCGTTCTCGAGAGCCACGCTGAGGCTGGCTGCGAGCGTCGTCAGCAGTCGGACGTCGCCGTCGGAGAAGGCGTTCTCCCGATCGAGGTTCTGGAGCGAGATGACGCCGCGCGCCTCGTCCCGGACGACCAGCGGTGCGTACACCACGGATCTGGCCGGTTCACCCTGCAGCACGGTCGTGGCCTGACCCAACTCCATCACTCGCTGATCGGCGTCCTCGTTGAGGACGAGTGGCTCCTTGGTCTGCATCACGTGGGCGCGCGGTCCTTCGATGGCCATCGGCTCATCGGGGTAGCGGACGCCCCGCTCGATCGCGTATGGGAAGTGGATCCGACCGGCCTCACGATCGACGATCCCGATGTCGACGACCTGGGCGTCGAAGATCTCCTGGATCTTGCCGCCTACCACCTCGTACATCGCCTGCATATCGAGCCGTTCGGCGAGGCCGCGCTGGACTTCGTTGATGATCGCCAGCTCGGCGGCACGCTCGTCGGTCTCGGTAAGCAGCCGCTTCGTTTCGTCGAACAGCCGGGCGTTCTCGAGCGCGACGCTGAGACTCGCGGCGAGCGTGCCGAGCAGACGGACGTTCGACTCGCTGAATGCGTCCGTGTGGTCGAGGTTCTGGAGGGAGATGTTGCCGCGGACCTCCCCGCCGACCATCAAGGGCACCCGGACGAGCGCCAGGGACGGTTCACCCTGGACGATGAGCATCGGCCCATGCTCGCGCTCCCAGGCCGGGACATCGTTGATGACGGTCGGTGCGCGCGCCTCGATGAACGCCCGAGCGCGGTCGTTGATCGGAACGGGTTCGTCAGGGAAGCGGACGCCTCGCTCGATCGTGTACGGATAGTGGGTGAGGCCAGCGTCGAAGTCGTAGATGCCGATGTCCACGACCTGGGCGTCGAAGATCTCCTGGATCTTGTCGCCGACGAGGTCGTACATCGCCTGCAGGTCCAGCTCCGCGGCCAGGCCCTGCTGGACGCCGTTGATGATCGCCAGCTCCGCAGCACGCTCGTCGGTCTCGGTGAGCAGCCGCTTCGTCTCGTCGAACAGGCGCGCGTTCTCGAGCGCGACGCCCATGCTCGAGGCAAGCGTGCTCAGCAGACGCTCGTCCGATTCGGCGAATGCGTCGCGCTCGATCCGTTCGAGGCCCATCACCCCGACCACCCGCTCGCCGGCCATGATCGGCACGCCGAGGAACGACTCGGTCGCGGACCCGCCGAGCTGGACCGCTCCGAGCTCGTTCGCCTCGTGGTCCGATCCCACGCGGACGGGTCGGCGGGTGTTGATGATGATCGAGGTCAGGCCATCCCCCAGCTCGACGCTGGTCCGCTCGAAGCGTTGACCCTCGTCGACGCTGTACGGGAACGCGATGCGCCCCGTCGCCGTGTCGTACAGCCCGATGAAGATGGTCGGGGCCTCGAAGATCGACCTGACCCGCTCGCCGACGAGGTCGATGATGGACGCGAAGTCCAGCTGCTCGGCGAGGGCGCTACCGATCTCGTTGATGACCGCCAGCTCGGCGGCGCGCTGGTCGGTCTCGGCGAGGAGCCGCTTGGTCTCATCGAACAGCCTGGCGTTGTCCAGCGCCACGCCCATGCTCGATGCGAGCGTGGCCAGCACCCGCTCGTCGGCATCGTCGAACGCGTACGAAGCCTCGTCCTCGACGCACAGCACTCCGAGGAGGTCGTCGCCGGCGAGGATCGGAACCCCGAGCCACGAGTTCGAGATGGCACCCGCGTCGACCGCCCCGAGCTCGGTGCCTTCCTCGTCGGTGTTGAGATGGAGGGGCTTGCGCGTCCGGATGACGATCGAGGTGAGGCCCTCGCCGAACCGCAGGTCCTCCGACTGGATCGGTTCGCCATCGACGATCTCATACGGGAACGAGATCGTGCCTGCCGGCTCGTCGTAGATCGCGATGAACATCGATTGGCTCTTGAACAGCTCGCGCACTCGGTCGCCGACGAGGCCGATGACCTCCCCGAAGTCGAGCTGCTGGGCGAGGGCGTTGCCGATCTCGTTGATGAGGGACAGCTCGGCGTTGCGCTGGCGGGTCTCCTCGATCGCGCGTGCGCGGGTCAGCGCCGAGGCGATGTGCTGGCCGACGAACGAGAGGACCGCGACGTCCGCGTCGTTGTAGTGCTCGTCGGGGGTGTACGTCTGGACGACGACGATGCCGAAGACGCGGTCGTCGTCGCGGAGCGGGACGCCGAGCCAGTCCTCGCCTTCCTCACCGACCGGGTCGATCTCGCCGGCCTCGATCAGGTCCTGCCAGCGCTGCTTCGTGAAGAGTCCCGGACGACCGGACCGCAGCACGTAGCCCGTGAGGCCCCGGGCGTTGCCCACGCCGAACGGCTCCCACGCCTTCGGGTCCGGGATGTCGGGGTCGAACTCGTCGACGTAGTACGGGAAGTTGATCCGCTCGCGCTCCTCGTCGTACAACGCGACGTAGAAGCTCCGTGCGTAGATGAGCTCCCCGACGATCCCGTGGATCGAGACGTAGAACGCGTGCAGGTCCCGTGCGGCGCTTGCCGCGTCCGCGATCCGGTACAGCGCTTCCTGGACGCGCGCGCTGCGGTCGACGGGCGGCGTCGCGGACGGGTCGACGCGTGTCAACGAGGTGTCGTCAGCCCCGCTCGAGGTAGCGTTCCCGGTCCCACGGATGGACGACCGAGTCGTAACTCTCCTGCTCGACCCGTGCGGCGTTGAGGTAGTGGTCGACGACGTCCTGCCCGAAGATCTCCACGGCCGCTTCTGATCGCTCCAGCTCCGATATCGCTTCGTACAGGGCCCGCGGCATCCGCGGATGGCCCGTTGCAAGATAGCCGTTGCCCTTGAACTCCGCCTCGAGCTTGAGGCCGTTGCGGATCCCGTACAGCCCGGCACCGACCATCGCGGCATACGTGAGATAGGCGTTCATGTCACCGCCCGGGAAGCGGTTCTCGACGTGGAGCGACGGCCCGTGACCAACGAGCCTGAAGCCGGTCGTCCGGTTGTCGCGGCCCCACACGACGTTGACCGGCGCCCACGACAGCGATGCGTACCGCTTGTACGAGTTGATGAACGGGGCGACGAACACGGCCAGCTCGCGCGACAGCGCCATCATCCCGGCCATGAACTGCTGACCGACCTTCGACAGCCCGTAGGGCCCCGGCTTGTCGCGACCGGTCGCGTGCATCAGCGGCACATCCTTCACCGCGTCCCACACGCTCATGTGCAGGTGCCCCGACGAGCCGGTCCAGCGGTGATCCGGCTTGGCCATGAACGTGATGCCCCACCCGTTGAGGTAGGCGATCTCCTTGGCGCCGTGCTTGAAGACGACGCTGCGGTCGGCCGACTCGAGGACGTGGTCGTAGCGGATGTTGACCTCGTGCTGGCCGTTCGCCGCCTCGCCCTTGCTGAACTCGATCGGCACGTCGGCCGCGCTCATCTGGGTCCGGAGCAGGTGGTGGAGCGGTTCGGCCTTGGTCGCCTGCAGCAGGTGGTAGTCCTCGTTGTAGTAGCCGAAGGTGCGCGGGACCGGCCAACCGCTCTCGGCCAGCGACTCCCAGGAGTCCTTCAGGACATAGAACTCGAACTCGGAGCCCGCCTTGATCGCGAAGCCGGCGTCGGTGGCTGCCGCGACCTGGCGCTTGAGGATCGTCCGGGGCGAGACCGGGATCTCCGCGCCGGTCTCCTCGTCGATCGTGTCGGACAGCACCATCGCCGTGCCGGGCAGCCACGGCAGGACGCGCATCTGGTCCCAGATCGGCTCCGCGATCCAGTCGCCGTAGCCGGTCTCCCAGTTCATCAGCCGGAAGCCCTCCGGCGTGTTCATCTCCATGTCCGTGCCGAGCAGGTACGTGCAGAAATGCGCGCCGTGGGCGATCACGCCGTCGATGAAGGCCCCGCCGTGGACACGCTTGCCCATGAGCCGGCCCTGCATGTCGGTGAAGGCGACGACGATCGTGTCGATCCGCCCGTCGCGGACCATGGACTCGAGCTCGGCGAGACGGGGATGCTTGGCGGCGTGGCCGTGGTCGTCGTCGTGGTCGCTCATCGTCGCTGACTCCGTGTGAAAGTGACGGTTCGGGGGCCGCTCGGCGGTGCCGGCGACCCCCGGTCTTGGCTGGGGCGGGATAGCGGGAAGGATCTAGCCCGGCTGCAGCTCCTCGGCAGCCCGCTCGAACTCGCGCTCGATCTCGGTGAGCTCGGCGGAGTCGCCCATCGACCGCGGGCCCTTGAACCGCGACTTTGCGTACCCGAAGTAGTAGATCAGCAAGAGCAACACCGTCCCGACCATGAACGGCCACGAGATGTTGCCCGAGGTTGGCCACGAGAACAGGATCATGAGGACCACGACCCAGAAGATCGCGATCCAGGCGATGGGCTTGGACCATCGCCCGAGGCTCCAGACGCGCTCTTGTAGCCACCCGTCAGTCGTCGCTCCAAGGAAGATCACGACCCCGTAGGCGGCATACAGGAAGATCGTGCTGATGGCCGTGATGATGATGATCGCGATCCCGCCACCACCGGGGCCGCCCTGCGACCCGAGCCAGAACGCGGCCACTGTGAACAGCCAGGCTACGACGACGATCGCAGCCAGCGAATTCGCGGGGGTCCGGTACCGGTGCGATACCCGCTTCAACCAGCCCGAACCTGGCAGGCCGTCGTCTCGGCTGAACGCGAACAGCATGCGGCCCGCCGAGGCCACCGAGGACAGTCCGCAGAACGCCATGGCGATCGCGATGCCCGCGCTCAACAGGTTGCCGATCTGGCCGAGGTTGTACACGAGGATATCGATCACGGCCGCACCGCCACCGAAGTAGTACTGGCTGTAGGTCGCGGGATCGGCAGCGGCCAGGTCGGGCGGGAACAGGGTCGATAGATCCGGCAGGTGGGTGGTCAAGGCCAGGAGGAAGACGAACCCGACGATCGCCGAGACGGCGACCGACAGGAAGATGCCCCAGGCGCTGGCGACGCGGGCTCCGACGGTCTCCTCCGCGACGTGCGCCGACGCGTCATAGCCGGTGTACGTCCAGTTGGCCTGGAGCAACGAGAAGAAGAATGCGAGGATCAGCGGATAGCTGATCGCCGGTCCATACGTCAGGTTGGCGAAGCCGAGGTTGTTGTTCCAGCTCCCCGCGACGTCCTGTGGCTGGACGGCGAACAGCGTCAGGCCCGACTCATCCGGCTTGCCCGCGAGGAAGACCAGGATGACGATCGCCGCCACGATGGCGATGTGCCACCACACGCTCACTTGGTTGAGCACGGCGACGAGGTTGATGCCGCCGACGTTGAGTGCCAGCTCGATGAGCATCAGGATGCCCATCGTGATGAGCTGGCCGTTGAGCAGGCCCGGGATCAGCTCGGTGGTGTTTCCGTATTCGATCCCTACGTTGCTCAACAGCGGCGTGATGAGCGTCGCGTTGAGGAATGCGGCCGCGGCGTAGTTGATCCCGGCGACGATCGCGAACTGGCCGATCAGGTTCAGCCAGGCCGTCCACCAGCCCCATTCCTTGTTCTTCATGCGGCTGGCCCAGTAGTACAGGCCACCGGCCGTCGGGTAGGCGGAGGCGATCTCGGCCATGGCGGCCGCGATGGCGAGGACGAAGATCGTGATGAGCGGCCAGCCGATCAGCACGGCGGCGGTGCCGGCCCACGCCAGACCGTAGTCGTACAGGATGACCGCGCCGGTCAGGATGCTGATGATGCTGAAGCTGATCGCGAAGTTGCTGAACCCGCCCATCGAGCGGAGCAGCTCCTGCGCGTAGCCGAGGTTGTGCAGGTCCGCGATGTCCTGCTGGATGACGTCGTCTCGGGCCTGGGTCATCGAAACCTCCCTCACGAAGGCGGAGCCGCCGACCCGGGGTGGTGGCGGTCGCCCGGCGGATCGCCCGGGATGCCGGGTCGATCGAGGCGCGGCTGCGACCTTGGGCGGTGCGCCGCGCGGGGGATGCGAGGATGAGCCTCGGGGAACGCGGGGACGGGACGGCTAGGCCGTGGCGTCGCTGGTCGCGACGCGAGGGTCGGTCGCTGGGCCCTCCTTCCGAGCATGTTCGGCCCGTTGTGATGCCCGCCGTGGCGAGCGGGGCTCGGACCTGCGCCGGACTATACGCGCCGGGACCCCGGGTGAGGAAGGCTGTCCCGTCAGCGAGTCGCGCCGGCCGTCCTCAGTAGAGCATCGTCGTCCCGGTCGGGAAGACGAAGTCGAAGGCGGTCGGGGCGAGAGGCGCATCCGGCGTGATATCGACGACCTCGGCATCGCGCGAGGTCTCGTCGCCGGTCCGCTCCGTCAGGCGGAGGATCAAGCCGGTCGCACGGTCGACCGCGATGTCGACCCGGTAGTCGGGCCGGTCGCCGTCGATCTCGACCGTGCGGGGGTGCTCGCAGCGCACATGGATCGCGGCCCGACCGGCGACCTCCTCCTGGCCGACGATCGTGCAGCGGCCGGTCGCCAGCACGTTCTGACAGAAGCCGGCCGGGTGGACGAAGGTCTCGGGCAGGGTTTCCATCGGGAGGGCGGTCACCGGCTCGTACACCCGCGCCATGCCCGGGAAGTCGGGATCGTCGAGGCCGCGCGGGCGGTTGCGGATGGGCCGTTGCGTGCCGAGCTTGTGGGCCGCCGCGTAGGTCCGCACGATGTCGCCGTCGCAGATCCAGATCTCGTGCTGGCCACCGCCGACCTCGCCCGGCCGGCTCGTGGTCACCCGCGCGTGCCCCGGATGGCGGAGGAGCACGTCGACCTGGGTGACGTCCGCGCCGCGCGCCGAGATCACCGTCTCGAGGATGCGCATCCGCAACGTGGCGAAGCGCAGCTCCGCGTCCCGCATGAAGTCGAACAGCTCCTGGACCGTCGGCATGCCCGGCGCCAGCGACGCGACCGCGGGCAGCCGGCGTCCGTCGGCGGCGACCGCCAGGGCGGCGCGGTCCCACAGTCGTGTGTCGGTCATCGCGCCGGATTGTACCGGGCGCGTGCTTGCGCGCAGTCCGGTCTTGACGTACAACGCACCACGATATATCGTCTGACGATATACCGCGCCGCGACCCAAAGGAGCCGGAGCTTGACGCGCGAGATCCCCGAGTTCGGTCGGTTCGCCGAGCCGTCGCTGTACATCCTGCTCTCGCTCAGCGACGGACCGAAGCACGGCTACGCGATCATGACCGACGTCGAGGCCATCTCCGGATCGCCGCTCGGCCCCGGCACGCTCTACGCAGCCCTGGCCAGGCTCGAGCAGCGCGGCATGATCGAGGCGCTCGAGCCGGTGGAACGGCGGCGACCGTACCGGCTCACGAAGGTGGGTGCGACCACCCTGCGAGGCCAGCTCGAAGGGATGCACGGGTTCACCCAAGCCGCTCTGCGACGCCTCGGCCGGAGCAGCGGGTGAGCGACCACCCGGCGCCGAGCGGGGTCATCACGGGGCCGAGCCTTCGCGCGCGGCGCGAGACCGTCACCGCGGGTCTGTCGCGACGGACCCTGCTGCGCCGCGCGCTCGGGACAGCGGCCGGATTGTGGGTCGTCGAGGGCCTTGCCGGCACGCTCGGGTTCGCCTGGTCGGCGGGAGCGAGCGCGTCCGGCATCGTGCGCGTCGGCACGTACCCGGAGTTGCTGGCAGCGAACGTCGCCCTGCCCATCGGCGAGGGGTTTCCCGCGTACGTTGCCGCGGCGAGGAGCTTCGTCGTGATCGTCGACCCCAACCGGGGAGGCTGGCTCCCTGGCGACGACCCGACCGGCGACGGGCGACCGCTCAACGTCCGGGCGCTGTCACAGGTCTGCCCGCACCTGGGCTGTCGGCCCAACCCATGCCTCGAGGATTTCTGGATGCGCTGCCCCTGCCATCAGTCCCGCTATGACCGTCTCGGGATCAAGGTCGACGGCCTGCGCTACGGGCCGGCCGAGCGGGGCATGGACCGGTTCGCCGTGCGGGTCGACACGGACGGCGTACTGTTCATCGACACAACGAAGGTCACCCTCGGGCCGTTGCCCGTCGCACTCGGCCAGCCGGGGGTGATCCCGCCGCTGGTCGAGAACGGATGCGTCTGAGGGATCGAACGGACCGGGTCGCCGGCGCTCGCTGGCTGCGCCTCTATCCCCGCGACTGGCGCGAGCGGTACGAGGTCGAGATGCGAGCCGTTCTCGAGGCGCGGCCGCTCGATGGACGGATGCGGCTGGACCTCGTCCGCGGTGCGATCGATGCGCACGCCCACCCGAGGACCCCACCGACGGTCCCGGTCCTCGCGGCGCTCGTCGCGGGCCTCGCCTGGATCGTGGCCGGTATGGCAAGCGCCCTCCAGCCGGTCGCGCCCGACTGGCCGGGCTTCCTGCTCGAGACGCTGCCACTCGGGTTGATCGGCGCGATCGCCGCATCGTTGGTGGTGATGGCGATCGGCCGCCGGTCGGGGCTGGAGCCGCCCGGCGGGACGGATCCGGCACTGGCACTCGCGTTCGTCGGTCACGGCCTGTGGGTCGCAGCCCTCGCGATCGCCGCGCTCGGTGGCCCGTACGGCGCGATCACGGGAGCGGCCCAGTCGGCGGCGGCCATCGGGACCATCGCGGTGGGCCTCGTCCGATGGCGGGTCGGCGACCGGCCGCTGGCGGACGCGGTGCTGCTCGCGGGGACGTCATTGCTCATCCCGTCCCCACTCGCATGGCCGGTCGTCGGCGCGGCTTGGCTGGGGATCGTCGTGGCGACGCTCGTCCGGCCACTGCCGATGAGGCGGGCTTGACCGTTTCCCGCTCCGTGCCGATCGATCGGCGGACGTTCCTCCGTGGCGCGGTGTTGGGCGCGGCCTCCTTCGCCCTGGCGGCGTGCGCCTCGCCGCGGCCGCGCGACCCGGTGCCCGGGGCGGCGATCGTCGTCGGTGCCGGAGCCGCCGGGCTGGCGGCGGCGCAGCACCTGGCCGGGGCCGGCCAGACCGTGACGGTCCTCGAGGCACGCGACCGGATCGGCGGTCGCGCCTGGTCGTCGGATGCGCTCGGCCCGGCGGTCGACCTCGGTGCGTCGTGGATCCACGGCATCGATGGCAACCCGCTCGTGCCGCTCGCCCGGGCGGCCGGAGTCCGGTTCACGAAGACGTCGTTCGATCGCTTCGCCACGTTCGCCCCCGACGGGGGACGGCTGGCGGCCATCGACGAGGGGCCGCTGTGGGACCGCTGGCTGGCCGTGCAGGAGGCGATGACGAAGGCCGCCGGCGAGCAGCTCGCGGATCGGTCGGTCGCCGACCTGCTGGAGGCCACGCTCGGGTCCGGTACTGACGCCGACGCCGGCGAAGTCGAGGCGTATGTCCGCTGGGCGGCCGACCTCGAGATCGGGATGGATCTCGCCGCCGACCTGACGGCACTGTCGGGCCGTGCGTTGGAGGACGGCGAGGCGTTCGGCGGGCTGTGGGTGATGCTCGACGGCGGTTACCGAAAGCTCCTCGAACCGATCGCCGGCAGCCTCGACATCCGACTCGAGCAGCCCGTCGCGTCGGTCGAGACCACCGGGTCCGCGGTCGTCGTCACCACCGCCGACGGCACAGCACACCAGGCAGACCGGGCGGTCGTCACGCTGCCCTTGGGCGTGCTCAAGGCCGGCGACGTGGCGTTCCGCCCGGCCCTGCCGGAGCCTGTCGCGGGAGCGATCGAGCGGCTCGGGATGGGCAGCTTCCTCAAAGCCGCCATGCGGATGCCCGAGCGGGCCTGGCCCGGCGGCGCCGACTGGCTCGGGCGCATCGGAGAGCCGACGTTCCGCGAGTTCGTCGACCTCGAGCCGGTCGTGCGCGAGCCGATCATCGTCGGGTTCGCGACCGGGTCGGAGGCCGACCGCCTCGAGACCCTCGACGACGCGGCGGTCGTGGCCGAGGCGGTCGGGGCATACCGGGCGGCGGTCGGCGGACTCGCTCGCGAACCGGTCGGCGCCGTGGTGACCCACTGGGGGCGTGACCCGTTCGCGCGCGGCGCCTACTCGTACATGGCCGTCGGATCGAGCCCTGCCGACCGGGCGGCCCTCGGCGAGCCGCTCGGGCCACGCGTGGCGCTGGCCGGCGAGGCGACGAGCGTGCGCTACCCGTCCACCGTGCACGGGGCCTGGCTGTCGGGCATCGACACCGCGGAGCGGCTGCTGTCGCTGGCGACCTGAACGATCAGCCGCCGGCCGGACCACCTTCGAGACCAGGTTCGGTCATCGCGGCCGGGTCGAGCAGTCGGTCGAGGTCGTCGGGCGGGATGCCGCGCTCGAGCGCCAGCTCGCGGATCGTCCTGCCGCTCTTGAACGCCTCCTTGGCGAGCGCCGCGGCGTCGTCGTAGCCGATGACCGGGGCGAGCGCGGTCGCCAGCATCAGGCCCTGCTCGACGAGCGCGGGCCCGCGCTCGGTGGCGACGAGCCCGCCGATGGTCCGCTCCGCGAGGTTCGCGGTCGCCGCGGCGAGCAGCTCGATCGATTCGAGCAGCGCGACCGCGCTGACGGGAAGCATCACGTTGAGCTCGAGGAACGATCCGGTCTGGCCGAAGGCGATCGTCGCGTCGTTGCCGACGACCTTGGCCACGACCATCGTCAGGCTCTCGATGATCACCGGGTTCACCTTGCCCGGCATGATCGACGATCCTGGCTGGGTCTCGGGCAGCGCCAGCTCCGCCAGCCCGGCCCTCGGACCCATGCCCATCAGCCGGATGTCCGAGGCGATCTTCCACAGCCCGAGCGCCGTCGTCCGGACCGCCCCGTGAGCGGCGATCGGCACGTCGAGCGTGGCCTGCGCGTGGAAGTGGTTCGGTGCCTCGCGGACGGGCAGCGTCAGCAGCTCGGTGAGCCGGGCGCAGGTCCGTGCGGCGTACTCGGGATGGGCGTTGATGCCGGTGCCGACCGCCGTCCCGCCGAGCGGCACCGTGAGCAGCTCGTCGCGTGCCGCCTGAACCCTGCGGATGGCCTCCTCGACCTGGCCGGCGTAGCCCTGGAACTCCTGCCCCAGACGGATCGGCGTCGCGTCCTGGAGGTGCGTCCGACCGGTCTTGACGACGCCCCAGAACTCCTCGGCCTTGGCCGCCAGCGCCCGCTGGAGCTGGACCAGCGCCGGGATCAGCGCCTCCTCGATGGCCATCGCCGCGCTGAGCTGGAGAGCGGTGGGGATCGCGTCGTTGGAGCTCTGGCAGCGGTTGACGTGGTCGTTCGGGTGGACCTTCCGGCCGTCGCCGAGGCGCGTCGCCGCGAGGTGGGCGACGACCTCGTTCATGTTCGTGTTGGTGGACGTACCCGACCCGGTCTGGTAGACGTCGATCGGGAACTGGTCGTCGTGGTCGCCGTCCGCGACGGCCGCCGCCGCGGCCGCGATGGCCCGCGCCACGTCGGGCTCGAGCAGGCCGAGCTCGCCGTTGGTCTCCGCCGCCGCGAGCTTGATGAGCGCCAGCGCGCGGATGAACCGACGCGGGAACCGCTGCCCGGAGATCGGGAAGTTGAGGACGGCCCGCTGGGTCGACGCGCCGTACAGCGCGTCGACGGGCACGGCCATCTCGCCCATCGAGTCGCGTTCGAGCCGCGTCGCGTCGACCTCGTCCGTCATGCGCCGATCGTAGCGTCCGGGGCCGTCGCGGGTGACCGGCCGTAGCGCTGGTGGAAGGCGCGCCGCCGGAAGCCGGCCGACGGGTAGAGCGCCTCCGCCGGGTCCTCGGACGAGTCGGAGTAGACCTGGACGGTGGACGCACCGGCGTCGAAGAACCGGACGAGACCCGCGGTCAGCAGCGCCCGGGACAGCCCACGGCGCTGATGGTCGGGGTGCGTGCCCACCGGCTCGAACTCGGCGACCCGTCCGTCGGGGTCCCACCAGCCGAGCACGAACGCCGCGAGCTCGCCGTCGGGCGCCTCTGCCACGAGGTCGTCCTCGAGCCGGTAGTGCGGCATCGAGTGCAGTCGCTCGTACTTGGCGACGCTGAGCGCCGACTTCGGGAATGTCGCGCGATGGAGCGCGACGCGAGCTCCGAACTCGTCGGGACCCGACAGCGCGCGGATCCGGTAGCCGTCCGGCAGCTGGACCGCCGCCGGCGCGCCGTCGCTCCGCCGACGCAGCCACTGCGACAGCCGGCGCCCCTTCGGCGCGAACCCCAGCGCCGCGAGCGCGTCGATCGCGCCCGCATCGTCGTCGGCGGCGAACGTCTGCAGCTGGCCGTCGCCGGTCTCGTCGAGGGTCGTTTCGACGATCGTCCGGAATGCCGCGGTGTCGCGAGCCCGGTCGCCGGTCCAGGCGTGGATCTCGAGCTCGGGCGCCTCGTGCCACGACCACGCGACGGGCGGACCACCGTCGGCCTCCGACCAGAGGCGCAGGTGGTCACCCACGGGATCGGGATGGCTCAGTGCGTGCCACCACTCGACGGACGCCGGCGTCCCCGCGACGAGCGGCGAGCCCGCCCGCCACGCGGCCGCGAGCAGGTCCGTCGCCGCACGCAGGTCGTCCATCCCGGTGGCCGCCCGGCCGATCAGACTCGGCATCGGCGCGAGGATACCCGTACGATCGTCGCGCGATGCCGACCATCGATGCCAACGGACTCACGACCGCCTACGAGGTCGAGGGCGCCGGACCGCCCATCGTCATGCTCCACGCCGCGACCGGGACCGGTCGCGATCATTTCGCCACGCTCCGGCCGATCCTCGCCCGGCGGCTGCGCTGCTACATGCCCGACGCCCGTGGGCATGGCGGCACGGGCTGGGACCAGACCGGGAGCTGGACGACCGCCGACCTCGTCGCGGATCTCGACGCCTTCGTGGATGCGCTCGGGCTCACCACGTTCCATCTCCTCGGCTATTCGCTGGGTGGCATGACCGCGCTCCACTACGCCTCACGGTTCCCGGATCGGATCCGGACGCTGGCGCTGCTGAGCATCGCGGCGGAGCGCTCGCCGCGGCTCGCCGTCGGTCGCGTGTTGATGGATCCCGACCGCATCGAGCGCGAGGACCCTGCATGGGCGCGGCGGCTCGCCGAACGTCACGACCCGGCCCATGGGCGCGGCAGCTGGCGACGGCTGCTCGACGCGATCGTGGCGGACATCGCCTCCCAGCCCTTGTTGAGCGGCCGGGACCTGCACGCCATCGACGCGCCGACGCTCGTGGTCGCCGGTGACCGCGATCCCTTCGTGCCGATCGCCCAGGCCGCCGCGCTGGCGCGCCAGGTCGAGGACGGCCGGTTGCTGATCCTGCCCGACGTGGGCCACGACGCGCTGGTCGACCACCTGTCGGTGCTCGATGCGGCCCTGACCGACTTCTACCGATCCACCGAGGTCGCCGCCCGCGCGCGGGCCGGCGAGAGTCGACCGACGGAGGTCACGAGATGACGACCTTGCTGGCGCTGTACCGCCGCCCCGACGGCGGCGACGAGGCGCTCGCCGAGTTCGAGCGGCGCTACGCCGCCGAGCACCTCCCGCTGGTGGCGGAGACGCCGGGGCTCCGCTCGACGGAGGTCCACCGGGTCAGCGACGCGCTCGGTGGCGACACCGACCTGGTGCTGGTCACCGCGATGCGGTTCGACGACCGCGCCGCCCTCGACGCGGGGCTCGCATCGGATGCGATGCGGGCCGCCGGGCGGAACCTGCGCGAGATCGCGCCCGGGCTCTCGACGCTGCTGGTCCTCGAGGACGCCGACGACCTCGTGTCGGGCTGAGGCCCCGCGCGGCGCCCTTCCCCGGTCATGGATACTTGCCGGGACGAGCCGCGAGGAGCCAGCGTGACTGACGCCATGCCGACGACCCGCTTCATCCGTGTCGATGTCCCGGTCGAGGGACACGCCGGCGTAGCGCTCGTCTCCATCGACCGACCGGAAGCGCGCAACGCGCTGAGCTTCGAGCTGCTGACGCAGCTCGCCGACGCGCTCGAGGACCTCGATCGCGACGACCGGACGCGAGTCGCGGTCCTGACCGGTGCCGGCGACAAGGCCTTCGCCGCGGGTGCCGACATCGTCGAGCTGGCCGACCAGACACCGGAGCGGCTGCGCTCGGAGCGGCCGTTCGACACGTGGGATCGACTGTGGGCGATCGGCATCCCGCTGGTCGCAGCGGTCCGCGGCTATGCGCTGGGGGGCGGCTGCGAGCTGGCCATGTCGTGCGACCTCATCGTGGCCGGCGACGACGCCCAGTTCGGGCAACCCGAGATCCGGATCGGGGTCATGCCCGGCGCCGGCGGGACGCAGCGTCTGACGCGGGCGGTCGGCATGGCGCGGGCCATGGACCTGATCCTGACCGGCCGGACGATGGCGGCCGACGAGGCGTACGCGACCGGTCTCGTCACGACGGTCGTCCCGGCGTCGGAGACGGTCGACGCGGCGCTCGGTCTCGCCGATCGCATCGCCGCGATGCCACCGCTGGCGGTGCGTGCCGCCAAGCGTTCCGTGCGAGCTGCCGCCGAGCTGCCTCTGAGCGCCGGGCTGCGCGCCGAGCGCGAGGCGTTCTTCGACCTGTTCGCGACCGACGACCAGCGCGAGGGCATGCGCGCGTTCCAGGAGAAGCGACCACCGACATGGACCGGCTCATGACCGGTCCCCATCCACCCGAGGAGGACGCCGACGATGGAGCGTGATCCGTACGAGGGCGGCACGGACGTGGGCAGCGACATCGCCCGCGATCTCGCCGACGAGCCGCCCGCGGCCCTCCGCGACACGGCGCCCGACATCCTGACGCCTATCGACGATTCGGCACCCGTCAGTGGTCACACGCCCGCGCCGGAGTCGTCGACGTCGGCGGTCGACTCGCCGGAGCACGACTGGGGTCGCGCCCGGGACCTGGTCCGCCCGGCGTTCCGGCCGGTCGGCACCGCAGGTCTGCCGATCGAGACCGTGGATCGCGAGGCACTGGCCCAGCATGCGATGCAGAGCCATGCGCAGCCCCTGCTCGACGTGGGCCCGGCTGAGCTGCCGGTCGTCTACACGATCGCCGCCGGCGGCTTCGACATCGTCGTCAACGCCGACCACCTGCTGTCATGGGGCATCCAGCCCGAGGAGCTCCAGGACGCGGCGATGGCCAACCTCGCGGCGTGGGCCGCGTCGGCGCAGTGGTCCGACGAGGTGTCGGGGGAGCGGCGCGTCATCAGCTCCGACACCGGCGACGGCCTCGATGCCGTGCGCATCCTGCTGCCCGACGCGGCGGCCCACCTCTCCCGCGAGCTGGGCGCCAACGGCCGCGTCCTCGTGGGCATCCCGGAGCGCCACCTGCTGGTCGCGGCGACGCTGCGCCCGGACGACGCCAGCTTCGCCGCCCTGTTCGGCGAGTTCGTGATCGAGCAGTCGGGCGGTGCCGACGAGCCGGTCGACCGCCGGCTGTTCGAGCTCGTGGACGGCCGCCTCGTCGAGTTCAACTGACCCGCGGCGACCCGTCGTGACGGATGGCCTCCGCGTCGAGGTCGACGGACCGGTCGCGACGCTGACGCTCGATCGCCCGGCGGCACTCAACGCGCTCACCGTGCCGGTCAAGGTGGCGCTGCGCGACGCGCTCGAGGGGCTGGCCGCCGACCGCTCGGTGCGGACCGTCATCCTGACCGGCGCCGGCCGGGCGTTCTGTGCCGGTCAGGACCTGGCCGAGCGCGAGGCGCCGGATGCCGCCCCGCTCGACGTCGAGCTGCGCGAGCGCTACAACCCGATCATCCGCGCGCTCCGGTCGATGGGCCAGCCGGTGATCGCCGCGGTCAACGGCGTGGCGGCGGGCGCCGGCGCGTCGCTGGCCTTCGCATGCGACATCCGGATCGCGGCCGAGGACGCCCGGTTCGTCCTCGCGTTCGGCCGGATCGGGCTCGTGCCCGACAGCGGTGCGACCTGGTTCCTGCCGCGGCTCGTCGGCCACGCACGGGCCGCCGAGCTGGCACTCGTCGGCGACCCGATCGACGCCGCCGAGGCGCTGCGGATCGGGCTCGTGTCGAAGGTCGTCACGGGCGAGGAGCTCATGCCCGAGGCGCGTGCGCTGGCCGGCCGCCTGGCCGCTGGGGCCCCGCTGGCGATGGCGCTGACCAAGGCGGCCCTCCAGCGCTCGACCGCGATCGATCTCGACGAGGCCCTCGCCGACGAGGCGACGGCGCAGGGCAACGCCGGCGCCTCGGCCGACCACGCCGAAGGCCTCGCCGCGTTCCGCGAGAAGCGCGCGCCGCGGTTCACCGGCGAGCGCGGCTGACGGTCGATCGCGATCGATCCGCGGAACCAGGGTGATCGACGCGGGATGCGTCGTCGCTTGCCCGGATGCATGGGCGGCAGTAAGGTCGAGCGGTGACTGACCCCCTCGCACTCGACCCGGTGCTGTCGCCGTCCGAACGGTCGGCGGTGGGCGCGCCCATCCGGCGACACGACGAGGCGTATGACGCCTGGTTCGAGCGGTTCGAGGCGCACGTGATGAGCGGCGGCAAGGTCGAGGCCGTCGACGCGATGCCCGACGAGTACCGGACCGCCGTCCTCCGCTTCGTCGAGATGCACGCCAACTCGAGCTGATGGGCGTCCTGCCGGAGCGCGAGTGGCTGATGCGGGCCCCGACGCTGCGACGCAAGCTCGCGCTGACCGCCAAGGTGCAGGACGAGGTCGGTCACGCGCAGCTGCTGTACCGCGTGGCGGAGGACCTCGGCAAGCCGCGCGAGGCGATGTTCGACGACCTGCTCGCCGGCAAGACCAAGTTCCACAACGTGTTCCACTACCCGACGGTCGGCTGGGCCGATGTCGGGCTGATCGCCTGGCTGGTCGACGCGGCGGCGATCGTCGCCCAGCAGGCGCTGCGCGACAGCTCGTACGCGCCGTACGCGCGCACGATGCGCAAGATCTGCTGGGAGGAGTCGGTCCACATCATGCACGGGCGTGACGTGGTCGTGACGATGGTGACCGGCACGCGCTCGCAGCGAGCCGCGATCCAGGACGCCCTCGATCGGTGGTGGGGCCCGCTCATGCAGATGCACGGCCCACGCACGCCGCGCGAGAAGGACATGGACCTCCGCTGGCGGATCAAGGCCAAGACCTCGGAGGAGCTGCGCCAGGAGTTCCTGACCATCTACGTGCCGCGCATCCGCGAGCTCGGGCTGGTCATCCCGGACCCGGAGCTGCGCTTCGACGACGAGGCCGGAGCGTGGCGCTACACCGAGCCCGACTGGGACGAGCTGCGCACCGTCGTGACCAACCACGGGCCGATGTCCGAGGCGCGCCTCGAGTTCCGACGGCTCGCCCGCGAGGAGACCCGGTGGGTGCGCGAGACGATCCTGGGCGTGCCCGCCGCCGCGTGAGCGAGGCCACCGCCCCGGGACTCGAGCCGTGGGAGGTCTTCCGCCAGGAGAAGGAAGGCGACCCGATGCGGCACGGGGGCAGCGTGATGGCGCCCGACGTCGACCTTGCCACGCACTACGCACGCGAGATGTTCGGCCGTCGCCAGGAGAGCGTCCGGTTGTGGGTCGTCCGGCGGGCCGACATCGTCGACCTCGAGGATCCCGACCTGCTCCAGCCTCCGCTCGACCGCTCGTTCAAGAAGCCCGGCGGGTACGTGATGCGCGAGAAGCTCGCCGCCGCCCGGGAGGCGGCCGGCCAGGAGAAGCCGAAAGCCCGGGCGAAGTGACCGGCTCGGCGCCGCCCGTCGTCGTCGGCCTCGACGAGCTGCTCCTGACCATGGCCGATGACGAGTTCGTCATCGGCTTCTCCGACTCCGAGTGGACGGGCATCGCGCCGCTCCTCGAGGAGGACGTGGCGATGAGCTCGCTGTCCCAGGACGAGCTCGGTCATGCCGCTGCGCTGTACGGGCTGCTCGGCGACCTGACCGGGCGCGATCCCGACGCCATCGCATACGACCGTGAACCCGCCGAGTACCGCCACGCGCGCCTCCTCGACCACGGTCGAGGGGACTGGGCCATGACGATCGCCCGTCGCTACCTGTACGAGACCGCCGACGCGGTCCGGCTCGAGGCGGTCGCCGATGGCTCATGGCCGGCGCTCGCGGACCTCGTCGCCAAGCTCCGACGCGAGGAGCGCTACCACGTCATGCATATCACGTCGTGGCTGGAGCGCCTGGCGACGGCGTCCGGCGAGCCGCGCGATCGGCTGGTGGTCGCGCTGCGGATCCTCGGTCCGCATGCCGGGACCGTGTTCACGCCGATGGGGTCGGAGAGCTCGCTGATCGACGCGGGCGTCCTGGCGCGACCGATGGCCGACCTCGAGCGCGTGTGGCGGGCGCGCCTCGACCCAGAGTTCGAGCGGCTGCGGTTGCCGCCCGTTCCGGCGACGACGGAACCCGAACGCGGTCGGTCCGATCACGGCGAGCCCTTCCGTTGGTTGTGGGGCGAGTTCACCGCCGTCCGCGCCGCCGACCCGGGTGCCACGTGGTGACCGGCACCGAGCCATCGGAGCGGGACGTGCGCGCGGCGCTTGCCGAGATCCCGGACCCGGAGATCCCGGTCCTGTCGGTCGTCGACCTCGGCATCGTCCACCGCGTCGACGTCCGCCCCGACGGGATCGAGGTGGCCATCCTGCCCACGTTCGTCGGCTGTCCCGCGCTGGACATGATCCGCACCGACATCGCCGACGGTCTCGGTGCTCGGTTCGGTCGGCCGGTCCGCGTCACCCCGACGTTCGAGGTGCCGTGGACCTCCGAGCGCATCACCCCGCCGGGTCGTGCCGCGCTGCAGCGGGCCGGCATCGCCCCGCCGGCCGCGCCGGAGGACGTGCGCTGCCCGTACTGCACCTCGCCGGACGTCGTGATGGACAGCGCGTTCGGCCCGACGCAGTGTCGCTCGCTCTTCTACTGCCGCGGATGCCGCCAGCCCTTCGAGGCGATGAAGTCAGTGTGACGATCCTCGGCATCGTGGGCGCCGGGGTGATGGGCGCCGGCATCGCCCAGGTCGCCCTCGAGGCGGGTTGGGAGGTCGTGCTCCACGACGTGGATACCGATGCCATCGAGCGCGCCGCTGCGCGGGTCCGCGACGGGCTAGGCCGCCGGGCGGCGAAGCTGGGGCTCGACGCCGACAGCATCGATGCCTGGGTCGACGGGCGTGTGACCAGGCTTCGTCACGCCCACGTCCTGGACGGGCTGGCGACCGAGGCCGCCCTCATCGTCGAGGCGGCGCTCGAGGACCTCGACCTGAAGCGGACGGTGTTCCGGGCCCTCGATGCCGAGGCGACGCCGGACGTGATCCTCGCCACGAACACGAGCGCGCTGTCGATCACCCGGATCGCCGAGGCGACCGAACGACCCGAGCGCGTCCTCGGCCTCCACTTCTTCAACCCGGTCCCGCTGATGTCGCTCGTGGAGGTCGTCCCTGGTGCCCGCACGGACGCGCAGGTCACCGCCCGCGCCGACGCGATCGTCCGGGAGTGGGACAAGACCCCGGTGCATAGCGCGGATCGCCCGGGGTTCATCGTCAACCGTGTGAACCGGCCGTTCACGATCGAGGCGCTTCGGCTCGTCGAGGAGGGATCGGCCGGCGTCGAGGCAGTCGACCGCGCGATGCGTACCGCCGGCTACCCGATGGGACCGTTCGAGCTGATGGACCTCGCCGGGGTCGACATCAATCTCGCCGCCGCCCGGGCGGTGTGGATCGGCCTCGGCGAACCGGATCGGCTCCGGCCGTCACGGATCCAGGAACGGCTGGTCGCGTCCGGACGGCTCGGCCGGAAGACGGGCAGCGGGTTCTACCGGTACGACGACGGGCGTCGCGAGGCGGTCGATCCGGAGTTCGCCGGCCCGCAGTCGCGGAGTCTCGGTCCGGATCGGATCCGAGAGCGGATCGAGCGTGCGATCGCCGAGGAGGTGCGCCTCGCGACGGAGGAGCGAGTGGCCTCGCGCGACGACATCGTGCTCGCATTGCGGCTCGGGGCGGCGCATCCCGACCGCGCGCTGGCGGCCCTCTAGCCAGGGGTTGCCGGGCGAGTCCCGGCCGGATCCGGCCGCACCCCTACAATCCCCGCGATGACCCGAGATCAGCACCGTTCCGTCCGTGAGGCGTGGATCGTCGACGCCGTCCGGACGCCGATCGGTCGCTACGGCGGGGCGCTCGCCAGCGTCCGACCCGACGACCTGGCGGCGCTCGTGCTGCGCGCCGTGGTCGACCGCGCCGGCGTCGACCCCGGGCTCGTCGAGGACGTCATCCTCGGCTGCGCCAACCAGGCGGGCGAGGACAACCGGGACGTCGCGCGGATGGCCGTGCTCCTTGCCGGCTTCCCGGTCGAGGTCGGCGGCCTGACCGTCAATCGCTTGTGCGGGTCCGGGCTGCAGGCGATCAACACCGCCGCACACGCGATCGCCGTCGGCGACGGGGACGTGTTCATCGGCGGTGGCGTCGAATCCATGACGCGCGCCCCGTACGTGATGGCCAAGGCCGAGGGCCCCTGGGATCGCGGGCCGCGCGAGCTCCAGGACACGACGCTCGGCTGGCGGTTCGTGAACCCGAAGCTTACCGAGCAGCACTACCCGTACTCGATGGGCGAGACCGCCGAGAACGTGGCCGAGCGGTGGGGGGTCAGCCGCGAGCGACAGGACGCGTTCGCGCTCGAGAGCCAGCAGCGTGCGGTGGCGGCGATCGACGCGGGACGGTTCGATGCGCAGGTCGTGCCGGTCGAGGTCGCGGGTCGGAAGGGCGAGGTGACCGTCGTCAACCGGGACGAGCATCCACGGGCGGACGCGTCGGCCGAGGCCCTCGCGAAGCTGCGGCCGGCGTTCAAGCGCGACGGCGGATCGGTCACCGCGGGCAACAGCTCGGGCATCAACGACGGGGCGTCGGCGGTGCTGCTGGTCGAGGCGGAGCGCGCCCGATCGCTCGGGCTCCGACCGATGGCCCGGGTCGTGTCGACGGCCGTCGCCGGGGTCGACCCGGCCGTGATGGGCGTCGGACCGGTGCCGGCGACGCGGAAGGCGCTCGAGCGCGCCGGGCTGGGCGTCGACGACCTCGATCTCGTGGAGCTGAACGAGGCGTTCGCCTCGCAGTCGCTCGTGTGCATCGACGAGCTCGGGCTCGATCCGGCAAGGGTGAACGTGAACGGCGGGGCGATCGCGCTCGGGCACCCGCTCGGGATGAGCGGCGGCCGCCTGGTCACGATGCTGACCCACGAGCTGCGGCGCACGGGCGGTCGCTACGGGCTGGCGACGATGTGCATCGGCGTAGGGCAGGGGATCGCGACGATCGTCGAACGTATCGACGCGTAGAGGTCCGTTCAGCCCTCACGTGATCGCCGCGAGCGATCGTTCTCGGCTCGAAGCTGTGCTAGGCGGCCCGAAACGCCGAATATCCCCTTGCCGCGATCGCTCCGAGCGATCACTCGCGCCCCGAGGCGCCATGGATCGCCCTTTCGGCCCGAAAACGATCGCGGCGAGCGATCACCGGCGAACCGGATGACGCCGGCGGGACCATCGGATTTCGGCGGCGTGCTTGTCGAAACCAGTTGCGCTGCGTACGATGAGCACACACGCCTCTGCAACATCCCTCCGAAGGAGGACGACGCGTCCATGATCGAACAGCAGCCCACGGTCACCGAGCCGATCCTGCCGGGCACGGTCGTCTCCCTTACCGACGCCGCGGTCTCCAAGCTCCAGGAGCTGACGAAGGAAGAGACCAACCCGGATATCGGGCTGCGGGTCTACGTGTATTCGGGCGGGTGCTCCGGCTTCCGCTACGGGATGATGCTCGAGGATGCTCCGACGCCCGAGGACAACGTCCTGGACGCGAGCGGCATCAAGGTGTACGTCGACGGCCAGAGCATCTCGCTGCTGCAGGGTGCGCAGATCGACTACGTCGACACCCTCATGGGCGCCGGCTTCACGGTCAACAACCCGAACGCGGTCGCGGCGTGCGGCTGCGGATCGAGCTTCCGGACCGCCGACGACGAAGGCGCTCCGCGCGGCTGCGCCCACTGACGGCCGACCGACCCACCTGACCACGCGAAGCCGCCGGGCGACCGGCGGCTTTTCGATTCCCGGCCGCCCGTCCCATCGTTCCCGGTACGGACGGGTCATGGGCGCATCGGCATGCGCGCCCGACACTTCGGACTCGAACGATGCCCGCTGTACGCCGCTCCTCCCTGCGACTCACGCCCTGGCTCGCCTACCTGGGCGCCGGAGCCGTAGGGCTCGTGGTCCACGCGGCACTCGCCCCCGGCTCGCTGCCGCAGAGCTTCCTGTACGACGCGATCGGGGCATCGGCCATCCTGCTGGCGCTGGCCGGCATCCGAAGGCATCGCCCCGACCGCATGGCGCCGTGGCTGCTCATGGCGTTCGGCCAGGCGCTGTTCGTCGCCGGCGACCTCGTCTGGAACTGGTTCGAGATCATCGGTGTGGACCCCTTCCCGTCGATCGCCGATGTCCTGTATCTCGGCGGCTACCCGTTCATCGCGTCCGGCCTGTTCCTGCTCATCCGTCGACGGATGGCCGGCGGTGACCGCGGCGGGGTCGTCGACGCAGCGATCCTCACGACGGCGGTCGCGATCCTGTCGTGGACGTTCCTGATCCAGCCCCAGGTCGTCCTCGCCGACATCGATCCGCTGAGCCTCGTGATCAGCCTCGCCTACCCGCTCGCCGACCTGTTGCTGATCGGCGTCGCGATGGGCCTGCTCACGACACCGGGCGCCCGGACCGTGTCGTTCCGGCTGCTCCTCCTGAGTCTCGTTCTGCTGCTGTTCGCCGACCACGTGTACGCGCTCCAGAACCTCGAGGGCTCGTACGTCTCGGGCAGCTGGGTCGACACGGTCTACCTCGTCTCGTACCTCGTCTTCGGGGCGTCGGCGCTCCACCCGTCGATGCGCCGGCTGACCGATCCGCACCCCGTCGCCGTCACGTGGCTCGGACCGGTCCGACTTGCGTGCCTGGCCGCCGCCATGATCACCGGCCCGATCGTCGTCACCTTCGGCCCACAGGGCGACGGCGGCCTGATCGTCGTCGCGGCCGGCACGGCCGTCCTGTCACTGCTGATCCTGATGCGATTGGCCGGGCTCGTCGGACTGCTCGAGCGCGACGTCGCCGCCCGCAGGGTGCTCGAGGCGCGGCTGACCTACCAGGCCTACCACGACCCGCTCACCGGTCTTGCCAACCGGCGCCGGTTCGTCGACGACACGACGGCCGCGCTTGCCAGGCGCAGCGCACCCGGTTCGCTGGCCGTGCTGTTCCTCGATATCGACGATTTCAAGACCGTCAACGACGGACTCGGCCATGCCGCCGGCGACGAGCTCCTCGCTGCGGTGGCAGGCCGCTTCCGCTCGAGCCTGCGCGAGACCGATCTCGCCGCCCGCCTCGGCGGGGACGAGTTCGGCGTGCTGCTCACCGACGTCCCCGGCGAGGACTATGCCGTCGCCGCCGCGACGCGGCTCCTCGCGACCCTCGACCGGCCGATCGACGTCGCCGGTCTGCCGGTCACGGTCGGCATGAGCACAGGCGTCGCCCTCGACACGTCCGACACCTCGAGCGTCGACGACCTGCTCGGCCAGGCCGACATCGCGATGTACCGGGCGAAGGCGCAGGGCAAGCGGCGGCACCACGTCTTCAGTCCGGCCGACCTGCTCGACACGGAGGCGGCCGCCGGGCGGGTGCCCGCGGACGACGCCGACGGTGGTCCGAGGCGAGGCATCTCGTTCCGGCGACCAGCCGTCCGGCGCCCCGCCCTCGGGCCGGAACCGGGCTAGACTCGGGCGGCGATGGAGATCCCGCTCTTCCCGCTGCACCAGGTCCTCTGTCCCGGGATCGTCCTCCCGCTGCACATCTTCGAGGACCGCTATCGGGCGATGACCCGGCACTGCCTCGACACCGGCCAGCCGTTCGGAGTGGTCCTCATCCGGGACGGCCGCGAGATCGGGACCAAGGGCGTCGCGACGCTCGCCGGCGTGGGCGCCTTCGCCGAGATCCGCGAAGCCGGCCGCTACCCGGACGGGCGCTACGACCTGCTCGCCGCGGCGACCGGCCGGTTCGCCATCGACTCGGTGGACGCCCAGCGCGAGCCGTACCTCGTGGCCGAGGTCACCGCGCTCGACGACGAGATCGGCGACGAGACCCGCGCCGAGCGCCTCGCGGCCGGCGCCATCCGGCGCTTCGTCCGCTATCTCGACCTGATGCGCGCCCGCGACGGCGAGTCGTCCGAGGTCCTCGACATCCGCGTCGAGATCGAGGCCGGCGAGCCCGATCCCGAGACCGACCCGATGGCGACCGCCGAGCCCGAGCTGACCAAGGAGGACGCGGAGCCGCCGACGCGGCGCGATCTCGACATCCCCGACGACCCGACCGTGCTGTCCTACCTCCTGTCGGGCATCGTGCAGGTGGAGCTGCCGCGTCGCCAGGCGCTGCTCGAGGCCGAGACGACCGTCGAGCGGCTCGAGGGCCTGATCGACCTGCTGGAGCGTGAGGTCCTGCTCCTCGGCCGGCGACTGCGCTACTTCACACCGGACCCGGCCACGATCGGCGGCGCCCGCAAGAGCTGACCGGCGCTCGGTTGACGTTGTTCGTCAACCTAGCATAGATTATCAATGTGACATTGAATGACAGCCCCCGGAGACCGCGCGCGAAGATCCGGGAGGACCTGCTCGATGAGCTCTCCGCATGGAGCCCGCGCGAGCGGGTCGGCGCGTTCCGGCACTGGCTGCGCGGCTCGCTGAGCCTCATCCACCTGCACGTGCTGACGGTCATCGAGTCCGAGGGTCCGCTGCCGATGAGCAAGCTGGCCGATGCGCTCGACGTCTCCGTGGCGAGCATGACCGGGATCGTCGACCGGATGGAGGAGCGCGGGCTCGTCGAACGCCGCCGCGAGGCCGGGGATCGGCGCGTGGTCCTCGTCCACGGCACCGACGCCGGCGACGCGGTCTTCCGCGACCTGGCCACCGAACGCCGCGGGCACATCGCGCCGCTGCTCGACCGGATGACGGACGCGGAGCTCGAGAGCTTCCTCGTCGGGTTGCGCGCCCTGCGCCGAGCACGGACCGAGGCGATGGCCGAGACTCCCGGACACGGACCGTCCTCGTGATCGGCCTGCTGCGGGTCTACCTCCGGCCGTACCGGGCGCCGATCGCTGTGGCGCTCGTGCTGCTGCTCATCGGCGCGATCGGCAACCTGTACCTGCCCGACCTCAACGCCGACATCATCGACAACGGCGTCGTCAAGGGCGACACCGACCACATCCTGCGGGTCGGCGCGCTGATGCTCGTCGTCACCGCTGTGCTGGGGGTCGCCTCGGTCGCCGCGGTGTACGTCGGCGCCCGCGTCGCGATGGGCTTCGGGCGGGACGTCCGGCGCGCCGTCTTCTCGACGGTCGAGACGTTCTCCCAGGTCGAGGTCAACCACTTCGGTCCGCCGTCGCTGATCACCCGCAACACCAACGACGTGCAGCAGGTCCAGACCGTCGTGTTCATGGGCCTGACGATGATCGTCTCGGCGCCGATCCTGATCGTCGGCGGGATCATCATGGCCGTGCGGACCGACCCGGTCCTGTCCGCGCTCCTGATCGTCATCCTGCCCCTGATGGCGCTCGTCATCGGCCTCGTGATGTCGCGCGCCATCCCGATGTTCCGGGCGATGCAGACCAAGATCGACCGCATCAACCAGGTCATGCGCGAGACGCTGACTGGCGTGCGCGTCATCCGAGCGTTCGTCCGGACGCCGCACGAGGAGGCCCGGTTCGACACGGCCAGCCGCGACCTGTTCGACACGACGCTGAAGGTCGGGCGGTTGTTCGCCGTGACGATCCCGATCATGACCGCGATCCTCAATCTCTCGACGGTCGCGGTCATGTGGTTCGGCGCCCAGCGGGTCGCCGACGGCGCGATGCAGATCGGCGCGCTGACCGCGTTCCTCCAGTACCTCCTGCAGATCATGTTCGCGGTCCTTACGGCCGTGTTCATGTTCATCCTCATCCCGCGCGGCGCGGTCTCGGCTGCCCGCATCAACGAGGTGCTCGAGACCGAGCCGACGATCCACGACCCGGACCAGCCGGTCCGACCCGACGACGCCAGCCAGCGGGGCGTCGTCGAGTTCCGCGATGTCGAGTTCCGCTACCCGGGCGCCGAGGACCCGGTCCTGCGCGACCTTTCGTTCCATGCCGCACCCGGCGAGACGACGGCGATCGTCGGCAGCACCGGCTCCGGCAAGTCCACGCTCATCAACCTGATCCCGCGCTTCTACGACGTGACCGGCGGGAGCGTCCTGGTCGACGGCGTCGACGTGCGCGACCAGGATCGCGAGGCGGTCTGGCGGCGGATCGCGATCGTGCCCCAGAAGGCGTTCCTCTTCGGCGGCACCGTCGGGAGCAACCTCCGGTTCGGCGACGCGGAGGCTTCCGATGAGGACCTGTGGCGGGCGCTGACCACTGCCCAAGCCCGTGATTTCGTGGCGGCGATGCCCGACGGGCTCGACTCGCCGATCGCGCAGGGCGGCTCGAACGTGTCCGGTGGCCAGCGCCAGCGGCTCGCCATCGCGCGCGCCCTCGTCCGCGACGCGGACATCGTCGTCTTCGACGACAGCTTCTCCGCGCTCGACGTCGCGACGGACGCTCGCCTGCGCGCGGCGCTCGCCGAGGACCTCCGGGACACCACCGTGATCATCGTCGCCCAACGGGTGGCCACGATCATGCGGGCCGACCGGATCGTCGTCCTCGACAACGGCCGGATCGTCGGGATCGGCACCCACGCCGAGCTGCTCGAGTCGAACGAGACCTACCGCGAGATCGTCTTCTCGCAGCTGTCCGAGACGGAGGCGGCTGCATGAGCGGCGCCACCGGCCGGCCCGGCGACACGGCCACAGCCGGGCCGACAGGGCCCGGCGCTCCCGGTCGTCCCGGCGGACCGGGCGGCGGACCTCGCGGCGGGATGATGATGGGCATGGGCATGGGCCTGCCCCCGGCCAAGGCCCGCGACTTCGGTGGCTCGCTGCGTCGACTCCTCGGTGGTCTCCGACCCGAGGCGCCGCTGGTCATCGTCGTGGTCGTGCTGGCGGTGATCAGCGTCACGTTCGCGATCCTCGGCCCGAAGATCCTCGGCGAGGCGACGAACCTGATCTTCGAGGGGGCGATCAGCGCCCAGCTGCCATCGGGCGTCACCACCGAGCAGGTCGTGGCCGGCCTCCGCGCCTCGGGACAGGACCAGCAAGCCGACATGCTCTCGACGATGACCCTGACGCCCGGCCAGGGCATCGACTTTGACGCGCTTGCCGGCATCCTGCTCGTGCTCGTCGGGGTGTACCTGCTGAGCTCGCTCTTCGCCTGGCTGCAGGCGTACATCATGACCGGGGTCACCCAGCGGACCGTGCTCCGGCTCCGCGCCGACGTCGAGGCCAAGCTGGGACGCCTGCCGCTGCGCACGTTCGACAGCCGACCACGCGGCGACCTGCTCAGCCGCGTCACCAACGACATCGACAACATCGGCCAGTCGCTCCAGCAAAGCCTGACCCAGTTGATCACGTCGTTGCTCACGATCGTCGGGGTCCTCGCGATGATGTTCCTCATCAGCCCGATCCTGGCCATCGTGTCGCTGCTCGCCGTCCCGGCGTCGCTGGTCGTGACCGTGCTGATCATCGGCCGGTCGCAGCGCCAGTTCGTCGCCCAGTGGTCATCGACCGGCGCGCTCAACGGGCACGTGGAGGAGATGCACAGCGGCCACGCCATCGTCAAGGCGTTCGGCCGGCAGCGTGAGGCGATCGAGACGTTCGAGGCCGAGAACGAGCGGCTGTACCAGGCGAGCTACAAGGCGCAGTTCATCTCGGGGATCATCCAGCCGGCGATGAACCTCATCGCCAACCTCAACTACGTCGCGATCGCGGTGATCGGTGGCCTGCGCGTGGCGAGCGGTCAGATGTCGCTCGGCGACGTGGTCGCATTCATCCAGTACTCGCGCCAGTTCACGTTCCCGATCATCCAGGTGGCGAGCGTGGTGAACGTCCTCCAATCGGCCGTCGCCTCGGCCGAGCGGGTGTTCGAGCTCCTCGACGAGCCCGAGGAGGTGCCCGACCCGGTCGCCCCGGCGACCCTGCCCCGCGTGGCGGGGACCGTGGCGTTCGAGGACGTGTCGTTCCGCTACGAGCCCGAGCGGCCGCTCATCGAGCATCTCGACCTGCGGGTCGACGCCGGTCATACGGTCGCGATCGTGGGTCCGACCGGTGCCGGCAAGACGACGCTCGTCAACCTGCTGATGCGCTTCTACGAGCTCGACGGCGGGCGCATCACGGTCGACGGGATCGACGCGCGAGAGCTGACCCGCGACGACCTGCGCAGCTCGTTCGGCATGGTGCTCCAGGACACGTGGCTGTTCCACGGCACGATCCGCGAGAACATCGCCTACGGTCGTCTCGACGCGACCGAGGCGGACATCGTCGCGGCCGCCGAGGCAGCCCATGTCGACCATTTCGTTCGGACGCTCCCCGACGGCTACGACACGATCATCGACGACGACGCGACGACCGTGTCGGCCGGCGAGAAGCAGCTGCTGACGATCGCCCGTGCGTTCCTCGCCGACCGGCCGATCCTCATCCTCGACGAGGCCACCAGCTCGGTCGACACGCGGACCGAGGTCCTCATCCAGCAGGCGATGGGCCGCCTCCGTGCCGGCCGGACCGCGTTCGTCATCGCCCACCGGCTGTCGACGATCCGCGGGGCCGACACGATCCTGGTCATGGACCACGGCGCGATCGTCGAGCAGGGCGACCACGCCTCGTTGCTCGCGCGCGGCGGCTTCTACGCCGACCTGTACCAGAGCCAGTTCGCGGAGGCGCTCACCGAGGTGGCCTGAGCCCTGGCGCTACTCGCTGAAGCGCTCTTCCTTCCAGGGGTCGGCGTCGTTGTTGTAGCCGTAGCGCTCCCAGAAGCCGAGCTGGTCGTGGTCGAGGAACTCGAGTCCCCGGATCCACTTCGAGCTCTTCCAGAAGTAGCGCTTCGGCACCAGCATGCGAAGGGGAAATCCGTGCTCGGGCTCGAGCGGCTGCCCGTCGAAGGTGTCGGCGAGCAGGACGTCATCGTCGTCGAGCACCCCGATCGGCAGGTTGGCGGTGTAGCCCTGCTCGGCGTGGCTCACGACGTGCGTCGCGGTCGGCCGGACCTGGGCCAGCTCGAGGACCGCCTGGATCGGGACGCCCTCCCACGTCGTGTCGAGCTTCGACCAGCGCGTGACGCAGTGGATGTCCGTGTCCACCCGCTTGCGCGGCAGGTCCTTGAGCTGGTCCCACGTCAGCGTGAACGGGGCGTCGACCTCGCCCCACACCTTGAAGTCCCAGGTCGCCAGATCGATCCGCGGCACCGACCCGTAGTGGAGCACCGGGAACTTCTCGGTCCGGTATTGGCCGGGCGGGATGCGCTGTGCGATGGCTGGATCGACGGCGGTGTCGCCGAAGAGGCGTTCGAACATGAGACGACGGGTCCTTCCTGAGCTGGGATGGCTATGGTCGCATAGGGTCCATGACGAACCCGTGACCCGGCGCATGTCGGCTACGCTTCCCGCCGTGGCCCACCCCGCCGGTCCCCGGATCGTCATCGTCATGCCCGCGTACAACGCCGCGCGCACGCTCGAGCGGACCTACGCCGACATCCCCCACGGGCTGATCGACCGGATCATCCTCGTCGACGACGTGTCCGGCGACGAGACCGTCGACATCGCCCGGCAGCTCGGTCTCGACGTCATCATCCATGCCCAGAACCGGGGCTACGGCGGCAACCAGAAGACGTGCTACGACGCGGCCCTGGAGGCCGATGCCGACATCGTCGTGATGCTCCATCCCGACTACCAGTACGACGCCACCCGGATCCCGGCTCTCATCGAGCCGATCGCGGCGGACGAGCGCGACCTGATGCTCGGCAGCCGGTTCCTCGGCGATCCGCTGGCCGGCGGGATGCCGACCTGGAAATACGTGAGCAACCGCTTCCTGACGACCGTCGAGAACGTCGCGTTCGGGCTCCACCTGTCCGAGTACCACACCGGGCTGCGCGCCTACAGCCGGCATCTGCTCGAGACGATCCCGTACCACGCCAACAGCGACGACTTCGTGTTCGACCAGGAGCTCATCGCCCAGGTGGTGGCAGCCGGGATGCGGGGCCGCATCGGCGAGATCGCCGTGCCGACCCGCTACTTCGAGGAGGCCAGCTCGGTCGGACTGCGGCGCAGCGTCGTGTACGGGCTGTCGACCCTGCGAGTGGTCGCCCGGTATCTGCTGCACCGCCTCCGGCTTCGGCCGTCGAAGAAGCTGACCGCGCGACGCCCGTGAACCGCCGGGTCGCGATCCGCGGGATCCTCGGCATCGGGATCAGTGTCGCAGCGCTGTGGATCCTGCTGCAGACGGTCGACGTCCGCGAGGCGATCGACGTGCTGCGCCAGGCCGACCTGGCCATCGTCGCACTGATGGCGGTATCAGTCGTCCTTGACGTCGCGTTTCGAGGCGCGCGCTGGCGCGCATTGCTCATGCCGATCAAGTCGGTCGCATACCCGAGGGTGCTCGGGTACACCTATATCGGCTACCTCGCGAACAACGTCCTGCCCGCGCGCCTCGGGGAACTGGTCCGCGCCCATGCCCTCGGGGAAGGCGAGGGCCTGAGCCGTACGACCGTCCTCGGCACGATCGTCGTCGAGCGCATCCTCGACACGCTCATCGTCGTCGGCCTGGCCGGCCTGGCGGTGGTCGTGCTCGGCGTGGGCGGGGTGCTGTCGACCGCGGTCCTCCTCGGGGCGGTCTTCGTCGGGGTGTTGCTCGTCGGGCTGATCGTCGCGACCCTGAGCCACCGGCTGCCGGGCGCCGACCGCCTCGCGGCCGCGGTCGAGCGGTTCCCGCGAGTGCTCGACCTCGGGCGACGGCTCCGCGACGGCCTGCGGGTGGTCAACGAGCCCCGAGCGGTCGCAGGCGCACTGGTCTTCAGCGCCCTGGCGTGGACCTTCTCGATCGCCACGTTCGTGCTCGGCGGGCGGGCCTTGGGCATCGAGCTCACGCCACTCCAGGGGGCTCTCCTGTCTAGTGGCGTGGCGCTCGTGACGATCGTTCCGGCGGCGCCCGGCTACCTCGGCACGTTCGAGCTGACCGCCGTCAGCATCGCGAGCCAGTTCGGCATCGACCGGGACGCCGCATTCGCGATGGCGCTCCTGGTGCACGTGATGATCCTGCTCGTGACGTCCATCGGCGGTGCGATCGCCGCATTGCGGCTGGGCGTCGGACTCGAGACGGGTTCGGACGAGGAGGATGAGGCGCGCGCGCGGGTCGATGTGGTGGATCCGACGCCGGCTACGCCGCGCGATCCGTGACAGGGTCGTCGACCACCGGCAGGTCGTACGGCTCGAAGTGGAGCCGCCCGGCCGCTCCCGTCACGCGGACGAACTCGAGCGTGTAGGACTCGTACATCTCGCCGAGCAGGCTGATCGCTTCGAGGTGGTTCGGGCGACCGGACGCCGCGCGCGCTTCGGCCCGCGACGTCCAGATGCAAAACGACAGGCACGTTCGATCGGGACTGGTCGGACCCTTGAAGTAGTGGACGAACCCGGACGCCGCCGCGGCCTCGAGGTGGGCGCGCTCGTCGTATTCGGCCAGCCGGGCCTCGTCGGTATCGAGCCGGCGGATCGACCGGAACACGACCAGGTACCACTCGCCGTCGCCGAGCTGGCGGGCGACGTCGCCCCAGTCGAATGCGTCCGAGATCGGCAGCATCGCGTAGCCGTCAGACACCGGCGCGAGGGAAGCCAATGCGTCCACGTTTGCAGCATCGGCGTCGGCGGCGTGATTGTCAAATCGTGGAAAGTCCCGATGCCATATGACGATAAGTACGGTGCGTGTCAGCCGCCGCCTTCCGAGCGGAGCTCGGCCTCGACGGCCGCCGCAGCACGTCGCAGCGCGCCGCGGGCTCGGGCGTGCCAGCGACGGGTCGCTCGTTCGGTCGGGGCGCTGACCGCCACCGCGGCCACGATCCCGTCGTCGCGCAGGACCGGGACCGCGAGCGACGTCGCGCCCGGGAACGACTCGCCGTCGTCGCGGGCAAGGGCATCGGCGACGACGAGCGACAGCCGGCGTCGGATCTCGGCCGCGTCGCCGCCGGCGACCTCGGCAACGGCGGCATCCTGGACCTCTGGTGGGGCATAGGCGAGCAGGACGATGGCCACCGCACCGACCGTCAGCGGGCCGGTCGCCCCGGGATCGAGGACGACCCGTAGCGCCTCGGGTGACGGGTGTTGGGCGAGGCCGACGGCGCCGAGCCCGATGCGTCGGGAGATGAAGGCGGTCTCGCCGGTCGCCTCCGCGAGGGCGGCCAGGGCCGGCTCGGACACCCGGATGAGCTCTTCAGCGGTCACGATCGAGCCGGCGCCCAGCACGTGCAACCGCGAGCCGAGGCGGTAGCCGCCCTCCTGGCGCTCGACGAACCCGAACTCGGTCAGCGTCCGCAGGTAGCGGTAGACCGTCGAGAGCGGTGTCTCGAGGAGCGTGCTCAGCTCGTCGGCCCGGATCTCACCCCGGTCGGCGATGGTCAGGAAGATGCGCAGACCGCGCGCCAGCGAGGTGTCTTCGGCGGCTTCTTCGGGGGGTCGGTCGAGGGCGGTGGTCACGCAGATCTCCGCAGGTGGGGCCTGGCCAGCGTACCGCAGCGCTCCGTGCACACGGATGTCCGAGCCCGTCGGCGATACTGGCGCCGTGAGGATCACCGCGATCCATCTCCAGCGTCTGCGCGTGCCGCTCGAGCCGCCGTTCCCGGCCGCGTGGGACCCGCTGCCGCGAACGTCGTTCGCGGTCACCGTCGTGCGGGTCGAGACCGACGAGGGCGTGGTCGGGATCGGCTCGGGCGACACGATGGATGGGTTCGAGGCGTACGACCATCTGTTCGTCGGCCAGGATCCGCTGGCCATCGCCCGCCACGTCCGGGTCCTCGAGACGATCGACTTCCATGCGGGCCGCTACTGGCCGCTCGAGGCGGCCCTGTGGGACATCGCCGGCCAGGTCGCCGGGCTGCCGGTGGCGACGCTCTTCGGCGGCGCGGCCGATGGCGATCCCCGCCTATGCCTCGTGCGGGATGCTGCTACCGGCGCCCGAGCGGGCAGAGGCTGCGCTGCGCCTGCGCGACGAGGGCTTCCGCGCGCTGAAGATCCGCGTCGACCCGCGCCGGCTCGACGAGGGCCTCGCCGCCGTGACCGCGACGCGGGCGGCGGTGGGTGACTCGATGGCCATCATGGTCGACCTCAACCAGGGCTGGCGGATGCCCGGCGACACGACGCCGTCGATCGACGTCGGGACCGCCCGCGAGATCGCCGCCCGGCTGGCGGACGACGACGTGCTGTGGCTCGAGGAGCCGCTCGACGGCACGGACCTGCAGGGGCTCGCCTCGCTGCGGGCGGCCGGTCTCGGGATCCGGATCGCAGGGGGCGAGATGACCCGCACGCATCACGAGGCGCTGTGGGCGCTCGACGCGGATGCCTTCGACGTCTATCAGCCCGATGTCGTGCTGGCCGGCGGCATGCTTCGCAACCGGACGATCGCCGAGCTGGCGCTGGCCCGGGGCCGGTGGTTCACGCCGCACACCTGGACGAACGGGCTCGGTCTGCTGGCGAACCTGCACGTCGCCGCCGGGGTCGGCGGCGGCCCGTTCTTGGAGTACCCGTACGACCCGCCCGGCTGGACTCCCGAGCGGCGCGACGCCTTCCTCGCCGCGCCGATCCGACCCGACGCCGACGGCCTGTTGTGGGTCCCGTCGGCGCCCGGTCTGGGGGCGCGGCTCGACGAGGTCTCGATCCGGAGGTATGCCGCGTGACGGCCACCGCCCCGACCGCGTCCGACTGGATCGCCCGCGCGGCGGCAGTCGAGCCTCGCAACGAGGCATTCATCGACGGCCGGTTCGTGCCGGCGGCGTCAGGTCGGACGTTCGACGACATCGCGGGTCGCGACGGCAGCGTCATCACCCAGGTCGCGGAGGGCGACATCGAGGACATCGATCGCGCGGTCGCCGCCGCGCGACGGTCGTTCGACGACCGGCGCTGGGCCGACTATTCGCCGGGGAAGCGCAAGGCCATCCTGCTCAAGCTCGCGGGGTCGATCCGGGCGAACCGCGACGAGCTGGCGCTGCTCGAGTCGCTCGACGTCGGCAAGCCCATCCGCGACACGCTGGCGGTCGACGTGCCGTCGGCAGCCAAGACCATCCAGTGGTTCGCGGAGACCATCGACAAGGTCTACGGCGAGATCGGCCCGACCGGGCCGGACGCCCTGTCGCTCGTGACCCGCGAACCGATCGGCGTCGTCGGCGCGATCGTGCCATGGAACTACCCACTGATCGTGACCGCGTGGAAGGTGGGCGCGGCGCTGTCGGCGGGGAACTCGGTGGTGCTCAAGCCGGCCTCTGCCTCGCCGCTCAGCGCGCTCCGGCTGGCGGAGCTCGCCTCGGCGGCCGGGCTGCCCGACGGCGTCCTCAACGTCGTGCCCGGACCCGGGGCGCGGCTGGGGGACGCCCTCGCCCGCCACCCGGGCGTCGACAAGATCGCGTTCACCGGCTCGACCGCGGTCGGGCGGTCGCTGCTGCGGGCGATCGGCGAGACCGACGTCAAGGCGATCTCGCTCGAGCTCGGCGGCAAGAGCCCGCAGGTCGTGCTCGCGGACGTCGGCGACCTCGAGGCCGCCGCGGCGGCGATCGGATCGGGGATCTTCTACAACAGCGGCCAGACCTGCAACGCCGGGTCGCGCCTCGTCGTCCACCGCTCGGTGCGCGACGAGCTCGTGGAGCGCGTCGCCGAGATCGGCCGCACGCTCGCCCCGGCGGAGCCGCTCGACCCGGACACCCGGCTCGGCTCGATCGTCGACGAACGCCAGCTCGGCACGGTGCTGGGCTATGTCGAGCTCGGGCAGCGCGAGGGTGCGCGACTCGTGACCGGCGGCGAGCGGACGCTCGAGGAGACCGGCGGCTACTACGTCGAACCGACGATCCTCGACGGCGTCGACAACGGCTGGCGAGTCGCGCGCGAGGAGATCTTCGGGCCGGTCCTGACCGTCACCGAATTCGAGGACGAGGCCGACGCCCTCGCCATCGCCAACGACACGCCGTACGGTCTCGCCGCCGGCCTCTGGACGCGCGACGTCACCCGGGCGCATCGGCTGGCCAGGGCGCTGCGGGCCGGGATCGTCTACGTCAACACCTTCGACACGGCCGACATCACGGTGCCGTTCGGCGGTTTCAAGCAGTCGGGCTTCGGGCGCGACAAGTCGCTCCACGCGCTCGACGACTACACCCAGCTCAAGACGACCTGGATCGACCTGTCCGGCGGCTGAATCAGGTCGTGCGTGCACGGTGACCGAAAAGCGCGTCCTCGGCGTACACTCGAACGGAATCCCTGATGCAACGATCGCGGGGTCGAACCGATGCGGAAATCTCAGGCAGCGGATCTGCCGGACGAGACGACGACCGAGCCCGACGGACTGGAGCCGACCCAGGCGGAGATCGACGCGTGGGCCGCCGAGGAACGAGCACGCCGCCAGGCCTGGCTGAAGGGCCCCACGGACGAAGAGCGCGCCGCGTATGCACGCCACGCACGCACGCGACGACTGGCGGAGACCTTCGACGAGGGCGAGGAGCGCATCGAGCGCGGCGTCCGTCAAGGCGTCCGCATGGGACGCGAGACCCAGCTCGCCGCCGAGGGGGCGATGTTCGTCTTCTTTCGCTGGTACCGGCGCACGTTCCGCGATCTCGTCCAGGCGGGTCGGTCCTGGGAGGAGGAGACGGCCCTGCCGAATCGGCGGCGGCGGATCTCGCTCGACGACGAACCGGAGTGATCGTCTCGATCGCATCTATCCGACGCTGACCGTACCGGCGGTTCGACCGCTCGTGCTGCCGCATCGGGGTCGCCTGCCTCACGCCGCGGGCGTCGCGTGAGGACCCTGCTCCGGCATCCCCGCCGTGTGTGGCACGTCGTCGTCGTCCTCGTCCGGTACCTCGTCGCGCCGGCGCTCCGCGTGCCCGGCGCCGACCGACGCCCGGGTCCGGTCCGGCTGCGGCTCGCTCTCGAGGCGCTCGGCGGCGCGTGGATCAAGCTCGGGCAGATGCTCGCCCTGCGCTACGACCTGTTGCCCGTGGCGTACTGCGTCGAGCTGTTCAAGCTGCTCAACGAGGTCGCACCGTTCTCGTACGACGAGGTCCGGGGGATCATCCGCGACGAGCTCGGGGCGGAACCCGAGCGGGTGTTCCGGTCGTTCTCGCCGACGTCGTTCGCGGCTGCCTCGATCGGCCAGGTCCACCGGGCGGTCCTGCACAACGGCGACCTCGTGGCGGTCAAGGTCCAGCGGCCGCGCATCCGCGAAACGCTCCAGGCGGACATCGAGCTGATGTACGCCACTGCCTGGCTTCTCGACTGGACGCACATCTTCGGGGCCACGCGCAGCCGGCAGGTCATCGACGAATTCGCACGCTGGACAGCGGACGAGCTCGACTACCTCGTCGAGGCTCGCCATGCCGTCCTGCTCTGGGAGCACTCGCATGGCGATCGGGTCGAGCGGATCGCCCGCGTCTACCGCGACTACACGACGGCTCGTGTGCTGACGACCGAGTTCATCGACGGCATCCCACTCATCGACATCATGATCGCCCGACGGGAAGGGGACCGGGCCTACCTTGATGCCCTTACGGCAGCCGGCCACGATCTCGACCGCATCCTCGAGCACCTCGACTGGAACATGCTCAACCAGGTCTACGTGTTCGGCTACTTCCACGCTGACCTGCATCCTGCGAACCTGTTCGTCCTGCCCGGCGACGCCATCGGCTACGTCGACTTCGGGATCGTCGGCCAGCTGCCGGACAGGGTGCGCGAGTCCCTTGCGCGCTACAGCTGGTGGCTGTTCCGGGGAGAGGTGGAGACCGCCGTCAAGGAGTTGATGCGCTGGCTTGCGCCCGGACCCGCGACCGACATCACGATCGCCCGCTGGCAACTCATCCGCGTGCACCAGGCGTTCCTGTACGGGACGGTGGCCGAAGCCTCGCGGGTCACCGTGGACGCTCCCGGGCCGACGCGGCATGCCACGGCCAACCCATACTCCAAGCTGGCCGTCGACATCCTGGAAGTCACCCGGGACCATGAGCTGAGGCTCTCGTCGAGCATCGTCGCCTATCTCAAGATGCTCGTGACGCTCGGCGCACTGCGCCACCAACTGGCGGTCCACTATGACCTGGCCGCCACGGTACGGCGCTTCGTCCGGAAGCAAGCACGGCAGCAGGGGACGGCCTGGATCGACCCGCGGCGGACCCTGGACCGGCTGATCGCCGGGACCGGCCGGGTGCAGCGCGCCCTGGAGTTCGTGGAGTTCCTCGAGGGCCAGGAGGCGTTCCTCGTCGAGGCGCAGAACTCGCTGTTCGGGTTCCGCCGGCGGATCCGGGGCGCACGTCGAGGACTCGTCCGGCTCGGCGTCGCGGTGCTCGCCGTCGGGGCCCTGCTCTATGTCGTGCTCGCGTACCCGAGCGAGACACGGGCGGTCATCCCCCGCGAGATGCCGTACTCCTGGGTCCACGTAGGTCTGCTCGCGGTCCTGCTGGTGCTCATCGTCGCGCTGGTCCGCCACGTCCGCGGGTTGGGCCGCGAGGATTAGTTCCGCTAGCATCACGAATGGTCAGCGACGCGCCTGGTGCGGCACGCTCGCGCCAGCGAAGGAGGGCCCGCGTGACGGACATGGACTCGACCGCGGGTCGAGCGCTCCAGCGCCGGCGCTCGGGTGGCCGGGCGGGCCACGAACGCAGTCGGCTCCCCCAACAGCGGCCGTGGGCACAGCCGCGGCTCCGGCTCCGGCCGACCGAGATCCTGTCCGAGGACGAGGTCGAGTCGATCCACGCCGCGTCGCTGCGGATCCTGGCCGAGCTCGGGATGGACTTCCTCGATCCGGAGGCACGCGAGGCGCTGCGCGCTGCCGGGGCGGACACGTCGCCCGAAACGCAGCGCGTTCGGTTCGACCCGGACATGGTCACCGAGCGGATCCGGACCGCGCCCTCGTCGTTCACCCTCCACGCCCCGAACCCGGCTCGGCACCTGCAGCTCGGCGAGGACTGGATCGCGTTCGGGACGGTCGGCTCGCCGCCGAACGTGGCGGACATCGATCGTGGACGACGCATCGGGAACCGCGAGGACTACCAGAACCTACTGCGGCTGGCGCAGTCACTGGAGTCGGTCCACTTCCTCGCTGGCTACCCGGTCGAGCCGGTCGACCTGCACCCGGGCGTCCGCCATCTCCACGCGACACACGACGCGCTGACGCTGATGGACAAGGCGATCCATTGCTACTCGCTCGGGCGGCAGCGCAACCTCGACGTGCTCGAGATGGTGCGAATCGTCCGCGGCGTGGACGCTGCGACGCTCGACACCGAGCCCTCGGTGTTCACGGTCGTCAACACCAGCTCACCGCTCCGCCTCGACACGCCGATGTCGCAGGGCGTCATGGCCTTCGCCGAGCGCAACCAGGTCGTGTGCATCACGCCGTTCACCCTCGCCGGGGCGATGGCGCCGGTGACGCTGGCCGGCGCGCTCGCCGAGCAGAACGCGGAAGCGTTGGCCGGCATGGTGCTGACCCAGGTCGTGCGGCCGGGCTCGCCGGTGATCTACGGCGGGTTCACCTCGAACGTGGACATGCAGTCGGGCGCACCGGCGTTCGGGACGCCCGAATACATGCGGACCGCGATGATCGGCGGCCAGCTTGCCCGGCGGTACAGCGTGCCCTACCGGTCCTCGAATGTCTGTGCGGCGAACGCGGTCGACGCGCAGGCCGCCTACGAATCGGTGTTCTCGCTGTGGGGCGCGATCATGGGCGGCGTCAACCTGCTGATGCACGGTGCCGGCTGGATGGAGGGCGGGCTCCACGCGAGCTACGAGAAGATGGTGCTCGACGCGGAGCTGCTCGGGATGGTCGAGGCGTTCCTCGACCCGGTCGTCGTCGACGACGCGTCCCTGGCGTTCGAGGCGATGGAGGAGGTCGGACCGGGTGGTCACTTCTTCGGCACGCAGCACACCCAGGACCGGTTCCGGACCGCGTTCCACCGGCCGATGATCAGCGACTGGCGGAACTACGAGACGTGGCAGGAAGCGGGATCGCCGGAGGCGCCGTCGAAGGCCAACCGGATCTGGAAGGACCTGCTCGAGGCGTACCAGCCTCCGCCGATGGACCCGGCCATCCGCGAGGAGCTCGATGCATTCGTCGAGCGGCGGGTCGCCGAGGGCGGCGTCCCGACCGATTATTGACCCCGTCACCAACGTTCGAGGGGATCGTGTGAAGGATCACACCCAGGTCGTCGTCATCGGCGGAGGCGTGGTCGGCGCCAGTGTGCTGTACCACCTGACGAAGGCCGGCTGGACCGACGTCATGCTGCTCGAGCGGCGCGAGCTGACCGCCGGATCGACGTGGCACGCCGCCGGTGGGATGCACACGCTCAACGGCGATCCGAACGTCGCCCGGCTCCAGCAGTACACGATCCAGCTGTACGAGCAGATCGAGCGCCAGTCCGGGCAGGACTGCTCGATCCACCTGCCGGGCGGCCTGATGCTGGCCGACACCGAGGTCCGCATGGACTGGCTGCGGATGGCCCAGGCCCGCGGCCGGTATCTCGGCATGGAGCTCGAGCTCATCTCTCCCCGGGAGGCGGCGGACCTGTTCCCCCTGATGGACCCGCAGTACTTCGTCGGGGCGCTGTACGACCCGGTCGAGGGCCACGTCGACCCGACGGGCGTGACGCGCGCGTACGTCAAGTGCGCCCAGCAGGCCGGCGCCGAGGTCCACCAGCACACACCGGTCGTCGGGCTGGGGCAGCGAGCGGACGGGACGTGGGATGTCCGCCTCGAGAATGGCGACTCGGTCCATACCGAGCACGTCGTCAACGCCGGCGGACTGTGGGCACGCGAGGTCGGCCGGATGGTCGGGCTCGAGCTGCCGGTCCTCGCGATGGAGCACCACTACCTCATCACCGAGGACATGCCCGAGGTCGCCGCGCAGGTCGCGAAGACCGGTCGTGAGATGCCGATGGCGCTCGACTTCGCCGGCGAGATCTACATCCGCCAGGAGGGCGGCGCGATGCTGATGGGCACGTACGAGCAGGCGTGCGTGCCATGGTCCCCGCGCGAGACGCCGTGGGACTTCGGATCGCAGCTGCTCAAGCCGCAGCTCGACCGGATCACGCCCGAGCTGTCGGTCGCATTCAAGCATTACCCGCCGATGCACACCACGGGCATCCGGCGGGTCGTCAACGGGCCGTTCACCTTCTCGCCCGACGGCAACCCGCTGGTCGGCCCGATCCGCGGGCTGCGCGGCTACTGGGTCGCGTGCGGCGTGATGGCCGGGCTGTCGCAGGGCGGCGGGGTCGGGCTGGCGCTCGCCACCTGGATGACCGCCGGCGACGACGGTGACAGCGGGATGGATATCTGGGCGATGGATATCGCCCGGTACGGCGACTACGCGACCCTCGCGTATACCAACGCCAAGGTCCAGGAGAACTACCGGCGCCGATTCCGGATCACCTTCCCGAACGAGGAGCTGCCCGACGCCCGGCCGCTGCTGACGACACCGATCTACGACCGGCTGACCGAGGCGAACGCGGTATGGGGCGCGATGTTCGGGCTCGAGCACGCGCTGTGGTTCCAGCGACCGGGGCTCGAGCCGACCGAGGACGTGACGTTTCGCCGGTCGAACGCGTGGGAGTGCGTGGCCGAAGAGGTCGCCGCGGTCCGCGAGCGGGTCGGCATGACCGAGATCTCGAACTACGCGAAGTACCGGGTCAGCGGGCCGGGCGCCGGGGCGTGGCTCGCGTCGCTGCTCACCCAACGGATGCCGGCGCCGGGCCGGATCACGCTGACCGCGATGCTCAACGAGACCGGGCGGATCGTCGGCGAGTTCACCGTCGGGCGCCCGTCCGACGCGGACGAGTTCTACGTGTTCGGATCGTTGCCGGCCGAGGTCCACCACTCGCGCTGGTTCCGCTCTCACCTGCCGGCCGACGGCTCGGTCCGGTTCGAGGTGCTCGGCCTGTCGCTCGTCGGCCTGTCGATCACCGGACCGCGCTCGCGCGAGCTCCTGGCCGCGGTCGCCCCCGACATCGACCTCTCGACCGAGGCGTTCCCGTTCATGACCTTCCGCCATGTCGACCTGGGCATGATCCCGGCGCATGTCGCCCGGCTGAACTACTCCGGCGACCTCGGCTACGAGCTGTGGGTCGCACCCGAGCACCAGCGGATCCTGTTCGACCGGATCGTCGCCGCCGGAGAGCCGTTCGGCCTGCACCTCTTCGGGATGCGGGCCCTGATGTCGCTCCGCCTCGAGAAGTCGTACGGCACGTGGTTCCGCGAGTACCGGCCGATCTACACCGTCCCCGAGGCCGGGCTCCAGCGTTACGTCCGCCTCGACCACGAGTTCATCGGGCGTGCCGCGTACGAGGCCGAGCTCGAGGGCGACGGACCGCAGCGCCGGCTCGTCGCGTTCGTGGTCGAGCCCGACCCGGAGGATCCGGCCGACGTGATCGGGGACGAGCCGGTGTGGCACGGTGGGTCGGTCGTCGGCTGGATCACGTCCGGCGGATACGGCCACTCCGTGCAGGCGTCGATCGCCCTCGGCTACGTGCCGACGGCGCTCGCGACCCCCGACGGCCCCGGCGGCAGCGGGTTCGAGATCGAGATCATCGGCAGGCGCCGGCCGGCCCGCCTGCAACCCGAGCCGCCCTTCGACCCGGCCGGCCTGCGGATGCGCCAGTGACCGACGGCTCTCCTGCGCCGATCCTCCTGCCCGCGCCGGGCGCCACCGCCGAAGTCGGCCGCATCGTCGTCGATGGGCGCCCGATCCCGTTCGCCGCCGGCGACTCGGTCGCGATGGCGATCCTGCGCTCCGGCTCGACGCCATCGGGCGGTGGCACGCTGTGCCTCACCGGCGACTGTGGCAACTGCCTCGCCCAGGTCGACGGCATCGCCTACGTCCGGACGTGCCAGCAACGGGCACGGCCCGGGCTGGCGGTCGTGCGCCATCCCCCCAACGGCCTGCCACCGCTCCCCGCGATCGCGGGACCCGACCTGACGAGCTCACCGAAGGGTCGGGACGTCGAGCTGCTGCGGGCCGAGGTCGACGTCGCCGTCATCGGTGGCGGCGACAGTGGACGCGAGGCGGCGGCCACCGCCGAGCGGGCCGGCAAGCGCGCGCTGATCCTGGACGCCGAGCAGGGCGACGAGGTCGTCGGCATCTATCCCGGGCCCCTGATCGTCGTGCGGACCCCGACCCTGATGCTCCACGTGCAGGCCGCGGCGATCGTCGTCGCGACCGGCGCCGCCGACCTGCATCCGGTCGTTCCCGGCAATCAGCTCGAGGGTATCGTCACGGCCCGCGCCGCCCAGCGTCTCCAGGCCGCCGGGATCGCGCTCGGAGCGGCCGTAGTCATCGGCACGCCGCCGCCCGGCGTGCCGTGCATCCCCGTTGCCGGCCAGCTCGTCCGCATCGAGGGTGACGAGCGGGGTCGCGTGCGCGCCGTCGTGACCGCCGACGACTGGATCGGGGCCGAGACCACGACGCCGTGCGACACCGTCATCGTCGCGACCGGTCGGGCGCCGCGCGACATCCTCGCGCGCATGGCCGGCGAGGTGCCGCTCACCGTCGTCGGCCCGGCGGCTGCCGAGATGCCGCTGCCACCGCCGCCGATGGAGGGCATCGTGTGCCCGTGCTCGGGCACGACCGTCGCCGATCTGCAGACGGCGTGGGATGACGGGTTCCAGGAGCTCGAGCTCCTCAAACGATCGAGCCTCGCCTGCCTCGGCACGTGCCAGGGCGGCGCGTGCCTGCCGCACGTGAGGTCCTGGATCGCGGCGCGGACCGGCGAGGTCCCGGCGCCCTTCACCGCCCGACCGGCATCGCGCCAGATCACGCTCGCGGAGGCCGCTGCCGACACCCGTATCGACGCCTTCCGACGCACGCCGCTGCACGACGAGCACCTCGCCGCCGGCGGCCGGCTCGACCGGTTCGGTGGCTGGTGGCGGCCGTGGCACTACGGCGACCCGATCGCCGAGTACTGGGCGGTGCGCGAGGGCGTCTCCGTCGGCGACGTCAGCACGCTCGGCAAGCTCGTGGTGTCCGGTCCGGACGTCGTCGAGTTCCTCGAGCGGCTGTACCCCTGTCACGTCGCGGACATCCGTCCCGGGCGCTCGCGGTACGCGCTGCTGCTCAACGAGCGGGGCCACATCATGGACGACGGGATGATCCTCCGGGAGACCGACACGCGGTTCGTCCTGACGTTCACGTCGGGCGGCGCGGCGAACGCCGAGATGTGGGTCCGCGACTGGGTCGACACGTGGGGTCTGCGCATCCACGTCATGGACCGCACGATGTCGCTCGCCGCGATCAACGTCACGGGGCCGCTGGCGGGGGAGCTCCTCCAGCGCGCCGGCCTGGCCGACCCGCCGGCATTCCTGGGCCATGTCCACGCCGATGTCGCCGGCGTCCCGTGCCACGTCATGCGGCTGTCGTTCACGGGCGAGGCGTCGTGGGAGCTGCATCACCCGATCGACCGGTCGGTGGAGCTGTGGCGATCGCTCATGTCGCTCGGGTCGGACCTCGGCATCCGGCCGCACGGCCTCAAGGCGCTGTTCGGGCTGCGACTCGAGAAGGGCCACGTCATCGTGGGCATGGACACCGAGCTCGACACGACCCCGCGTCGGGTCGGCATGGACTGGGCGGCCCGGATGGACAAGCCGTCGTTCATCGGTCGGGCTGCGCTCGAGCGGACCGCCAAGCTGCCCGACGAGCGCCGGCTCCACGGGTTCACCATGGATGGCGAGGCGCCGACGGAAGGTTCGCCGATCTTCGTCGGCGACGACATCGTCGGGCACGTGTCGGGGAGCTGGACCTCGCCGGCCCTGCGCAGGTCGGTGATGCTCGGCTGGCTCAAGCGCCGCCCGTACCCGGAGCGAGTCCGGATCGACGGCCGCGAGGCGGTCGTCGCGCCGCCGCCGTTCTACGATCCGGAGGGCCACCGTGCACGTGCTTAGGTCGCCCGGCCTGCGGGTCGTGGCCTCGCCCGACGCGATCGACGGGGCGGTGTGGCAGCCGCCGCACGCGGCACCCGACGACTTCGAGCCACTGGTCCTGCGGTTCGCGCCCGACGAGGCGTTCGCCCTCGGGTCGACCGGCGTCCAGCTCGATGACCCCGACGCGATCGTCGAGCCCGAGGTCGGTTGGGTGGCGCTGATGTTCCCGGTCGACGAGTTCTTCGACCTCGTCCTGCCGCGTGTCGAGTGGACGGCGCCCACCGAGCGGCCGGCCTTCGCCCAGGGGTCGGTCGCGGGCGTACCGGCGAAGGTCTACATCGACTCGACCGGGGCGGCCACGGTGTTCGTGCTCGCCGCCTACCTCGATGACCTTCTCCCGCGCCTGCCAGTCACGCCCACATGATGGGGGACATGCCGTGAGGACGGGGGTCGCCGCGGGCTACGTCGCCACGTTGCCGACGCTGCGCTGGGACGAGCCGAAGGACGCCTACGACGTGGTCATCGTCGGCGGCGGTGGGCACGGGCTCTCGACCGCGTACTACCTCGCGACCCGCCATGGGATCACCGACGTGGCGGTGGTCGAGGCGGACTACATCGCGTCGGGCAACACCGGGCGCAACACGACGATCATCCGGGCCAACTACGGCCTGCCCGAGGCGATCCGCTTCTACCAGCACTCGCTCGAGATGTATCAGGCGCTCGAGGACGAGGTCGGCGCCGCGATCCTCCACCAGGCCAAGGGCATCTTCTGGCTCGCCCACACCGAGATGGCACTGCGGACCGAGCGAGCGCGCGCGCTGATGAACACGGCCGCCGGGGCGAAGACCGTGATGGTCACGCCGGCCGAGATCAAGGAGCTCGTGCCGCAGATCGACCTGACCGGCGGGCGGCGCTATCCGGTCCTCGGTGCGTCGCACCACCTCGAGGCGGCGACCGCCCGCCACGACCGCGTCGCTTGGGCGTATGCGGCCAGTGCGGCGAAGCGCGGCGTCCACGTCATCCAGCACACGCCGGTGACCGGCCTCGTCCGCGACGGCGACCGCGTTGTCGGGGTCGAGACGGCGCGTGGCCCGATCGCGGCGGGCACCGTCGTGTCGGCGGTCGGCGGGCGCGTCACCGCGCTCGCCGCGCAGGCCGGCGTCCGGCTGCCGATCCGCACCCACCCGCTCCACGCGTTCGTGACGAACGACTACGCCCAGGGCTTCGGCCCGATCGTCGCCAGCACCGAGCTCAACTGCTATGTGTCGCAGACCGAGCGGGGCCAGATGCTGATCGGCGCGGAGTTCGACGCGCAGCCGTCGTACTCGCGCCAGTCGTCGTTCGCGGCGCTGCGCACCTACTCGCACAAGATCACCCGCATCCTGCCGTTCCTGCGCGAGCTGCGGATCCTGCGGACATGGGCGGGGATCTGCGACATCTCGGTCGACTTCTCGCCGATCATGGGCGTTACCGGGGTCGACGGCTTCCTCGTCACGACCGGTTGGGGCACGTGGGGCTTCAAGGCCATCCCGGCCGGCGGTGAGGCGATGGCGGAGCTGATCGCAACCGGCCGAACGCCCGACCTGATCGCGCCGTTCGCGCTGGACCGCTTCCGGCGCGACCACGCGATGGCGGACCAGGGCTCGGCGGGGACGCGCTGATGCTGTGGCTCGACTGCCCGATCTGCGGACGGCGCCCCATCGAGGAGTTCTCGTTCGGCGGCGAGCGGCGCGCGGTGCCCGACTCGATCAGCGACCCCGAAGAGCGCGACTTCGACGAGGTCTGGGTCTTCGAGAACCCCGACGGCGCGAGCACCGAACGCTGGTTCCACGCGGCGGGCTGCCGTCGCTGGCTGACGGTCCGGCGGGACACGAGCGTCGACCATGTCATCGAGATCCTCGCGTGACCGGGCTGGCGGATCGCCAGATCGAGATCACCCTGCGCAACCGGGTGTTGTTCGGCGTCGGGGCGCTCGCACGGCTGCCTGAGCTGGTCGCCACGGGCGGCTGGTCGCGCGCATTCCTCGTGACCGATCCGGGGCTGATCGAGGCCGGCGTCGCCGGCCGGGCGGTCGAGGTGCTGGCGGCCGCGGCGGTGCCGAGCATGATGTTCGGCGACGTCGAGTCGAACCCATCCGGAGCGACCGTGGAGTTCGGCTCGACGACGCTCCAGAGCTTCGGCCTCGAGGGCACTGTGGTCGTCGCGCTCGGCGGCGGTTCGGCGATGGACGCCGCGAAGGCGATCGCTTTGTGTTCCGCCAACGATCGTCCGCCCTGGGAGCTCGAGTACGACGGACCGACGCTCGTGCCCGCCAGCCCGATCGTGGCGGTTCCGACGACCGCGGGCACGGGGTCGGAAGCGCATCCGTTCGCGGTCATCACGCGCGAGTCGGCGGGTCGCAAGGACTACGTCGGCCACCCGTCGCTGCTGCCGGTCGCGACGATCCTCGACCCGACGCTGACGCTCGGGCTCCCGGCCCCGATCACGGCCGCGACCGGCGTCGACGCACTGACTCACTCGCTCGAGTCGCTGGTGTCCCGGAATGGCAACCCGTTCGCGGAGGCGATGGCGCTCGGCGTCGTCCGGACCGTCGCCGAGTGGCTGCCGCGGGCCGTGGCCGATGGCTCGGACCTCGAGGCTCGGTCGCAGACTGCTGATGGCCGCACACCTGGCCGGGGTAGGGCAGGCAAGTGGCACCGGGGTGGGCCTCGCCCACGCGCTCGGTCATGCGCTCGGCACGCGCGGCCGGCTGCCGCACGGGACCGCGCTTGCGGTCGTGCTGCCGGAGGTCCTCGCGTTCTACCTCGAGGAGCCCGGGCTGCGCGACCGGGAGCTCGCGCTGGTCGGGGTGGCGATGCGGGCCGCGAGCGCGACGGAGCCGGCCGCGACCGCCGCCGGCGCCGCGATCGGCGAGCTGCGCCGCTTCCTCGCGTCGCTCGGCCAGCGACCGTCGTTGCGCTCGCTCGGTTTCGACGAGGCGTTGCTCGATGTCGTGGCGCGGGACGCCATCGACGACGTGGCGATCCGCAACTCGCCTCGCCTGACCAGCCTCGCTGAGGCTCGAGCGATCCTCGGTTCCGTGCTCGACTAGCTAGCCGCCGTCGATGAGCGGCTTCACCTCGCCCACGAACCGCTCCAGTGTCTCGACGTCGTACGGCGCCGGCTGCTCGGAGATCACGGTCCGGAACCCGAGATCCACGTACGGCCGCAGCTTGTCGGCCATCTCCTCGGGCGACCCGTTCCAGAACGTGTCGTCGTCCTCGACCTCCGACATCGGCGTTCGGTTGTGCTCCATCGCCGCGCGCCAGACCCGATCGGCCTCCTCCTTCGAATCGCGCAGCGTGAACTTGACCCCGAGCGTGAACTCGATCTCGTTGACGTCGCGGCCGACCTCGTCGCAGTGGCGCTTGAGGACGTCGACCTTGTGCGCCATCACGTCGAGCGGGCCCATCGCGTTCCACATGTCGGCGTACCTCGCCACGGTTCGCAGCGTCTTCTTTTCGCCGCTCCCGCCGATCATGATCGGCAGCCGTGGCTGGATCGGCAGCGGCTGCTGGCGAAGGTCGTCGAACGCGTAGCGCCCGTCGGGCGGCGAGGTTGCCGAGCCACCGTCGAGGACCGCGCGCATCGCCGCGACCGCCTCGTCCAGCCAGTCGAGCCGCTGCCCGAAGCCCGACCCGAAATCGATGCCGTGCGCCTGATGCTCGAGGCCGAACCACGCCCCGCCGATGCCGAGGATGCCCCGCCCTCCGCTGATGTGGTCGAGGGTCGATGCGAGCTTGGCCGTCACGCCCGGGTTGCGGAAGGTGTTGGCGCCGACGAGCAGCCCGAGCCGAGTCCGCTCGGTCGCCATGGCCCAGCCGGCGAGCGCCGTCCAGCCCTCGACGATCGGCTGGTACGGGTCGCCGAAGATCGCGTACAGGTGGTCCCACGTCCACAGGTGGTCGTAGCCGAGCTGGTCGACCCGCTTCGCCGCGTCAACCATCTCGGGCCAGGTCGCGGCCTGGCTCCACAGCAGGATGCCGGTCTTGAGGTCGGTCACGGTGGCCTCCGGATGCGCTCGGCGGGGCCGTCAAGTCTAGGCGTCGGCTCGCGGCGCCGTGCCGACGGCCTCACGCCTGCTCGAGCTCCCGGTCGATCGCGCGCAGGATGAACCGCGCCGCCTCCGCGCTCTTCCCGCCGAGCTTCTCGCCCTCGTCCTGCTCGAGCGCGCGCATCAGGTCTCCCAGATACAGGTCGAGCGATGGCGTGCGCACGAGCGAACCATCGGCGAACGCGGTCTCGAGCCGCGCCACCGCGGCGCGTGCGTTGTCGACCGTGTGACCCTTGGCGGCGATCAGCTCCCGGACGTCGGCGCGTGCCCCTTCCGCCGCGGGCCCGACGCTGCTCACGAGAACCTGCGGATGGTCCGCTCGACGAGGCTCGTGCGCGCGGGGCGATGTGCCGCGCCGACCGCCTCCGGCTCGGCCTCGGCACGCAGGCCCGCGTGCTCGACCGCGTCGTCCGCCTGGGCCTCGCGGAGCCGCTTCCAGTCCGCCTCGAGCACGCTCATCGCCAGCTCGTCCCACCAGCGTCCGTCGCGGAAGATCGACTCCCGAGCGCGGCCCTCGACGACGAACCCGCAGCGCCGGTAGGTCCGGATGGCTCGCTCGTTGAACTCGAAGACGAACAGCGCGATCCGGTGCAGCCCAAGGCGGCCGAAAGCGTGGTCGAGCATCAGTCGCGTTGCCTCGGTGCCGTAGCCGTGACCCCACGCGTCCTTCTCGCCGATCGTGATGTGGTAGAGGGCGGAGCCGTTGTCCCCGTCGAGCTGGCTGAATGCGCACGACCCGATCAGGCGGTCCGTGGCGCGCTCATGGATGGCCATCGCGAGGGCGTCCGGGCCGACCACCCGCGCCGCGAAGAAGCGCTCGATCTCCTCGGCCCGCATCGGGGCCTCCTGGTAGCGAGCGAGGCGTGCGATCTCCGGGTCCGAGTACCAGCGCCGGAACGCCCCGAGGTTCTCCGGGGCGTGGCGGCGCAGCTCGACCCGCGACCCCGTCAGGACCTCCGGGAACCACGTTCGCGGCGCCATCGCCGGAACCGTATACCATCGCCGCCATGCGTCGCTGGAGCGATCTGGCGGAGCGCGTGTCGGCGACGACCCGGACGTCCGAGAAGACCGCCCTCCTGGCCGAATACTTCCGCGGCCTCGCCCCCGACGAGCTCCCGGTCGCTGCCGTCTTCCTGACCGGTCGCCCGTTCCCCGAGGCCGATCAGCGCACGACCGGCATCGGCTGGTCATCGATGCTGGCGGCCGTCGGCGCCGTCTCCGGGGCGACGCGCGAGGACCTCGGCGCCGCGTACGACCGCTACTCGGACGTCGGTCTCGCCGTGGAGGACGTCCTGACGCTGCGTCACCACGCGCCACCGCCCGAGGGCTCGCCGACCCTTCCGGAGGTCGCGGCCACGTTCGCCGCGATCGAGTCCGCGTCCGGGCCCGCGGCGAAGGCCCGGCTGCTGGCGGAGCTGCTCACCAGGGCCGACCCGCAGACCACCAAGGCCATCGTCAAGGTGCTCGGCGGCGAGCTGCGCATCGGCCTGCGCGAGGGCCTCGTCGAGGCGGCGATCGCGAAGGCGTTCGACCGCCCGATCGAGGACGTCAAGTGGGCCGGGATGCTGACCGGCGACATGGGCCGGCTGGCCGAGCTGGCACGCGACGATCAGCTTGGCGATGCCGAGCTGGCGTTGTTCCATCCGCTCAAGTTCATGCTCGCCTCGCCGGCCGAGGACGCCGACGAGATCATCGCCCGTCTCGGACCGGAGGTCTGGGTCGAGGACAAGTACGACGGCATCCGGGCCCAGCTCCACAAGCTCGGCGCCGACGTCCGGCTGTACTCGCGCGACCTGCACGATGTCAGCAACCAGTTCCCTGAGATCGTCGAGGCGGCACGGCCGCTGCCCTGGACCGGCGTCGTCGACGGCGAGATCCTCGCCTTCAAGGACGGGCTCGTGCTGCCGTTCATCAGCCTCCAGGCGAGACTCGGGCGCAAGGCCCCGTCCGACGCGATCAAGACCGACATCCCGGTCATCTACGTCGCGTTCGACCTGCTGGCGCTCGGCCCGGGCGACGACCCTGACGGCGACGCGACCGTCGAGCCGCTGCTGCGCGAACCACTGCGCACGCGCCGCGAGCGGCTCGACGCGATCGACCTGCCACTCGTCGACGACGGCGGCCGGTTCATCCGGTCGCACCTCGCCGTGGCTCGCGACGCGGACGCGCTCGAGGGAGCATTCGCCGACGCGCGCGGCCGGCGCAACGAGGGCCTCATGGTCAAGGACCCGACGAGCGGCTACTCACCCGGCCGCCGTGGTCTCGGCTGGTTGAAGATGAAGAAGGCGCTCGCGACGATCGATTGCGTCGTGGTCGGCGTCGAGGTCGGCCACGGCAAGCGCCATGGCGTCCTGTCCGACTACACGTTCGCGATCCGTGACGAGGAGAGCGGCAAGCTCGTCAACATCGGCAAGGCGTACAGCGGCCTGACCGACGCCGAGATCGCCGAGATGACCGCGTGGTTCGAGGCCCACACGATCGCCCGCTTCGGGCGGTACCGACAGGTCGAGCCCACGGTCGTCGTCGAGATCGCGTTCGACGTCATCGTCCGGAGCCGGCGACACGGGTCGGGGTTCAGCCTCCGGTTCCCGCGCATCCATGCCCTGCGACCCGACAAGCGCGTGGACGAGATCGACACGGTCGCGACGGTGACGGAGCTGTACGAGGGGCTCCAGCATGGCGCCGAGCTGCTCGTCACGGCTGGCGCCCGGACGGTGCCGCCGGAGCCTGCCTGAGGTCCACGGGGCCGACGGCGCCGCGTATCCTAGCGCGCATGTTCGATGCGCTCGGAGGCTCACCGCAGCAGGTCCGGCTGACCCTGTACACGGACTCGTTCGTGATCAAGGGATCGCTTTCGACTCGCCAGCGGCGGGTCACCGACATGCTCAACATGGCGGAGGACCGCTTCCTCGTCCTGTCGGACGTCATGACCGACGAGTTCGGGACCCGCGGCGAGTCGATCCGTGCGGAGTTCGCCCAGGTCAATCTCGCCTCGGTGCTCTTCGCAGTCGTCAACGAGCCGGTCACCGCGGCCCCCGAGCTGCGGACGCCCAAGATCCCCGAAGAGGCGCTGATCTCCGTGCCGCCGTTCAAGGTGACCGGGTACATCCACCTCATGCCCGAGCGCGGCCTGCGCGACGCGCTGTCCGAGCTGACCGGCAGCTTCCTGCCCGTCACCGATGCGACGTTCTGGTCCGACACGCTGCAGGAAGCGCGGTCGACGGCCGAGCTGCTCGCGGTCAACCACGAGCATGCGCAGATCCTGGCCCCGCACCGCGTGGCGGACCCGTGGGCGGGTCTCGATGCCGCGCCGCCACCGGAGACCCCGACCGAGCCGACCGGCTGGTAGTCGCTAGCGGTCGACCGGCAGGTCCAGGCGGTTGCCCCACTCGGCCCAGCCGCCGTCGTACACCGCGACGTCATCGTGGCCGAGGAGGGTCAGCACGAACGCCAGCTTCGCCGCGGCGACCCCCGATCCGTCATAGGCGACCATCCGGCTGCCGCGGTTGACGTTCGCGGCGTGCAGCCGGACCCGCAGGTCGTCGCCCTCGCGCAGACGCTGGCTGCCGGCCGTGTGCATCGACCCGACCGGCACGTTGATCGCCCCCGGGATGTGGCCGAGTCGCCGGGTGTTGCCCTCGAACCCGCGGTATTCGGCAGGCGCACGGGCGTCGAGCAGCGTCACACCGGGCGCGCCGAGCACGCCGCGCACGTCCGAGGTCGTCAGGAGCAGCCGGTTCGGGCCGCGCGGCGTGAACGGCGTCAGCGGGGGCGGTGGACCGTCCCCGGTGCCGCGCTCCACCGAGCGACCCTCCGCCTCCCACGCCGGGAAGCCGCCGTCGAGGATGCGGACGCGCTCGGCGCCGTATGCCCGGAACGTCCACCACACCCGCGCGGCGTATAGGCCCTGCGTGTCGTCGTACACGACGATCGTGGTCTCCTCGCCGATGCCCGCTCGCTCGGCGGTGGCGGCCACCCGTTCCGGCGCCGCGACCCGGATCGCATCGCCCGACTGGTCCATGTCGACCAGGTCCATCCGCCAGTCGAGGGGGATCGCGCCGGGCACGTGACCCGCGCGATGGACCTCGGCGCCGGTCCCGTCGGGCCGCCAGCGGGCATCGAGGACGCGCACCCCCGGCCGGCCCAAGTGCTCCGCGAGCCATTCGGTCGTCGCAAGGATCTCGGGTCGGGCCAGGCCGGACATCGTCGGTATGATACGGGCCGTGGCCGCCCCCCGACCCCCTGACGCGGACCGACTCGCCGCGCTCCGGGCGGCACTCCCCGCGCTCGAGGCCGGCATCTACCTGAACACCGGATCGGTCGGACCCGTGCCTGCCGAGAGCGCGGCCGCGATGGCCGAGCTCGCCGACTACGAGCTCCACACCGGCCGCGCCCACCTCGGCTACTACGAGGAGACCCTCCAGCGCATGGCCGAGGCGCGCGCCGCGGTGGCGGCGGTGCTCACGACCGACGTGGCGGACATCGCGCTGACCCACTCGACCACCGACGGCATGAACATCGGGCTGTGGTCGATCGACTGGCGGCCCGGCGACCGTGCCGTGACCACGAACCTCGAGCACCCCGGCGGCACCGGTGCGCTGCACAACCTCAGGGCGCGTGCCGGCATCGACGTCGCGTTCGTCGATGTCGGGCCGGACCGCGACGAGGCTGACGTCCTTGCCGCCTTCGATGCCGCGATCGACGAGCGCACGCGCGCCGTGGCGCTGTCGCACGTGCTGTGGGCGTCGGGCGTCGTCATGCCGGTCGAGCGGATCGCCGAGCTGGCCCACGCCCGTGGCGCGATCGTCGTTGTGGACGGCGCGCAGGCGGCTGGCGCCCGACCGGTCGACCTCGCCGCAACCGGCGCCGACGTGTACGCGGTCGCCGCCCAGAAATGGCTGCTCGGACCCGAGGGCATGGGTGCGGTCGCGATCTCGCCCGGCGTGCGCGACCGGTTGTGGCCATCATTCGGCGGCCACTACTCGTTCGAGTCCGTCGACCCGGCCGGCGCCGCGTCGTGGTGGCCCGACGCGCGGCGGTTCGAGTCGTCGAACTTCCACCGTCCGTCGATCGTCGGGATGGCTCGCTCGATCGGCTGGCTGAGCATGTTCGTCGGTCTCGATTACGTCTATGACCGCGGCGCGGCGATGGGCCGCTACGCACTGGATCGTCTCGCCGCGATCGACGGGGTCGAGGTCCTGACACCGGTCGACCGGATGTCGACGATCGTCGCGTTCCGCATCGGGGGCTGGGCACCGCAGGCGGCGCTGGACGAGCTCTCGGCGCGGGTGTTCGCCGTCGCCAGGACCGTGCCGCTGCTCGACGCCCTGCGCATCTGCCCCGGGTTCTTCACGACCGAGGCGGAGCTCGATCGCTTCGCGGATGCCGTCGCGCTGCTCGCCGGCCACACGCCGGACACGCTGCCGCCCCGCCGGACGTTGACGATCCTCCGTGGGGGCTGAGCCAGGTCGCCCGCCGGTCCGCCAGCGCTCCTGGGCGGAGGTCCGCTGGCGCCAGTTCCGCAACGCGCCGCGGCCAGTGGTCCGGGCCGTGCTGTCGAGCCTCGTGATCGCGATCGTGCTGGCCGTGCTGTACCTCGCCTACGACGTGGCGGTCGCCCGGGGCGCAGATCTGCCGGGCGGTGACCTGCGCCTGCTGGCGATCGTCGCGTACGCCGTCCTCGTGCTCGTCGTCGGGACCGTCCTCACGTACCTTCTCGTGCCCCAGCCGACGGGCTCGGGGACCGTCCGGCGGCGGAGCGGGTGGAGCGCCGCGCTCGGGTTCTTCGCGGCGGTGCCGATCGCCTGGCTGGTCATGGTCGTCGCGGTCCAGATCGTCCGACCGCTGCTGGACTGAGCACGTCGCGTCACTGCACCACGAACGGTGGGCGAGGGGCATCGCCCGCTAGCCCATCCGTACCATTCCCGGTACCCTGCCGTGGACTTCATCATCACGACGTCTCTCGGGATCCGGAGACTCGGTCATCTCCTCGAGGTTTTGCGTGTCCATCGACGAACAGCACGTCGCGCTCCCGAAGCTCTACGGTGCTCCGGCCTATGCGCGTCCACCGTCCGTCGCGACGACCGCCGACAAGCCGTTCGACCCGGACGACCTGCCGATCGAGGCATTCCGGACCGAGGAGGACGAGGCCTTCGCGGCGACGCTGCCGGCCCGGGCCTGGGCACCGGGTGGCGTCACCATGGGCAACGGACGCGACACCGGCGGGCATGGCGAGGGTCGCGGACTCGAGGGGCGACAGCTCAGTCTCCGCTCGATCGCCGGGCGACTGCTCGGCCAGGACTGAGGCCGCCGACCGGACCGATCTCGCCGCGGGTGTAGCATCGCCCCGGGGGAGTAGCTCAATGGTCAGAGCGGCGGGCTTATATCCCGCTGGTTCCAGGTTCGAGTCCTGGCTCCCCTACCAGATCCGGCTCGCCGACGGTCAGGCCGTCGCGGAGCGGACGGTGTCGACGACCTGCTGCCGACGGCTCTCGGTCAGGCTGCGTTGCGGAGCCAGGGCGTTGATCCACGGCACGACCTGATCGGGCGTGAGGACCGCGCACTCGGACGTGCGTCGGATCGTGGGCTCGGGGCCGACGACCGCGGCATACACCTTCACCACGAAGTCGGCGTCGTCGTGGCCGAGCCAGCGACGGACGCGTTCGGCATCGCGTGCCGCCCGGTCGAGCGGGTTCTCGAGCGGGATCCAGCCCCGCCTGGTCCGATACTCCCAGCGGCCCTCGCGGACCCGGGTGGACGCCGCCGGCGGGAGCTCGCGGATGACCGCGGCGCCGAACGGCCCGACCACGAGATCGGATACCGTCCGCCCGTCGGGCAGCGCGATGACCGGAGCGACGACGACGTCGGAGACGCCGCGCAGGGCGCGCAGGACGACCGATCGTCGCGGGACCCGACCCCTGACCATGGCCAGGATCCTGGCCAGCTTGTTGAACCCGACCAGGAAGAAGCCCGCGGGCGCCACCAGCGCGATCGCCCAGATCGCCATGCCGGTCGCCATCTGGCCCGCGTTGAGGCGGCCCTCGGGTAGCACCGATCGCAGGGCGGGCGTGGCCAGGGCGATATAGGCGAGGACGAGGCCGACCACGATCAGCACGGTCCCGACGACCGTGCTCCCGAGCAGCGGGGCGATCGGCGGCCGGCGGACGGACCGGGCTGGCTGGATGACCTCCATGCCGCCATCCTCGGGACGGCGGTGCGCAAGGTCGATGGGCGAACCGGGGTAAGCGACCCCGCCGGTGGGACCACCCGCCACACCAGACCGCACCGCAACCGACCGACGTCGCGGGCGTTCGGTGCGGGCGGGCACCGCGCCCCGCGAGGCCGACCGGACCCCCGTACCATTGCTGGGCCGTATGCCGCGACGCCATCCTCGCGTACAGGATGCATCGCTCCGACCGCCGTCGCGGACCCTCGTCTCCGGCGACCACCAGCGGTCGATGGCCGGCATGGATCGTCGCCCCGACCGCGGCGATCCTGCTCGCGCTGTCGACCGTCGCTCCCGCGTGGGCGGCCTGGGGCCCGACCCGCCTGTCCGACGTCGTGGTCTCGCCCCGCTCGGGGACGACATCGACCACCGTCACGGTGCGCGTCGAGTATCGGAACCGCGAGGGATCGCCCGCCGACTGGGTCCGGGTCCTCGTCGCCGGGAACAGCCACGCCATGAACCGGGTCGGGGACGGGAGCTGGAAGCGCGGGGTCGCGTACCGCTGGTCTGGCACGCTGCCGGCCGGGTCGCATCGGGTCACCATCGAGGCCATGAGCCAAGGCAGGTCCGACGACGACGTCACGGCGGGCACCGTCACGATCGCTGCCGCCGCGACCCCGACCCCGCGGCCCACGCCGACGCCGACGCCCCGGCCGACCCCGACCCCGCGGCCGACCCCGACCCCGCGCGCGGTGCCGACTGCGACGCCCCGCCCGACGGCGCGCCCGACGCCGGACCCCACGCCGCGGTCGACCCCGAGATCGACACCGAGATCGACACCGGAACCGACGCCGGTGGCGACTGCACGCTCGGTGCCGCGGGCGACCCCGCGACCGACGGCCGAGCGGCCGGCGACGCCGACGGAAACGCCCGACCCGACAACCGTCGCCGTCGGTTCGGAGGCCGGCCCCACGTCCGACCCGACCGCGCAGCCGACCGACACGCCACCCTCGGCGAGTCCGTCCGACGGACCGGCCAGCCCCGAGCCGAGCGACGACGTCGTGGCGTTGGTGCCCGCCGGCGCCACCTCTGCTCCGGGCGGCGGTGGACCGGGATCGGGCGGCAACGCGCCGCTCGTCCCGCGCGATGACAGCGTCGGTGGCGGCGGTGACGCGCTCGCCGCGTTGGCGGCGGGGGTCGACCTGCTGACCAGCGGGCGCCCGGCCCTCCCGCTCGGCGTCGTCACGACGCTGGTCACGACCTCGGGCATCGTCGGCGCGACGCTCGCATTCGGCTTGTTCGGCAAGCGGCGCCGTGAGGACGACCCGCCCGACGAGCTGCTGGCCCATGCCGCGGCCAGCCCGCTGACCGTGGCCGCGACCGCCGCCTACGTGAAGAGCGCGCCCGCTGCCGCTCGTCCGACCGCCGTGGCACCGAGCGGCACGACGCCGGTCGACGCCTCGCCGGGCCTGCGAGGTGCCGGCGACGCCATCGTCGACGGGCCGTCGAGCGCCGACATCGCCGCGGTCCCACACCCACTCGACGCGGAGCTGTCGATGCCGCGCTGGCGCCGGCCGTCGCTGCTCGAGGCCCGCAGGGCCGACCCGGTCCGCGATGTCCCCGAGGTCCCCCGCCTGACGTTCGACCACGGCCTCGTCGGTCCGATCGCGGGACGGGAGCGCCGGCTCATCCGCTACACCCTCGTCCGGTTGCTGGACATCCCCGACGAGCTACGGGGCACCGAGCTCGCGTTCCTCGACCAGGGTGACGAGGTCGAGCTGGTCGAGAAGCGGGGCGTGTACTGGCTCGTCCTGTGCCCGGACGGGCGCCAGGGCTGGATCCACAAGATGACGCTCGGCGAGTCGATCGGCGAACCGCCCGTCACGAGCACCCCGACGGCGACGATGCCGATCGCTGCCGACACGTGGACCATGGGCGACATCGACGGCGACGTCCTCGATGCCTACCTCGAGAGCCGCCGCCGACTCTGACCCCGACCCGCCGGACGAACCGGCTCGCGGCGCAGCACGAGGATGTGCTGATGGGCGATGTTCGGGACGAACACGCGCGGGTAGCCGTATGGGCGCAGGCGGGTGCCCGCCTGGTGCCAGATGAGGTCGCCCTTCGGGACGAGCCCGGCCGCGTCGGCGCGCGCCGCGAGGTCGGCGCCGACGAACTGGTAGCGCCCGTCCTGGTACGCGTCCCGCACGATGACGACCGCGTAGCGGCCCGGCCGGAGCACGCGGACCAGCTCGCCGAAGACGCGGCCCATCGCGTCCAGGAACGCACCGTAGTCGGGCGCGTTCGCGAGGTCGGCCGGTGCATCGCTGATCATCGCGTAATCGGTCCGCCGATTGGCGTGGGTCGCCGAGAGCGCACCGCCGGCCATCGTCAGGGGCAGCTGGATGTTGTACGGCGGGTCGGTCGCGACGAGATCGACCGACGCCTCGGCCAGCGTCGGCAGGACCTCGAGCGCGTCGCCGATCCGCATCTCGAGCCCGGCCGGGTCGAACGAGCGGACCGGGCCAGGATCGGCGGTGCCGAGCTCCGCGATCGCCGGCCCGAGGCCATCACGCTCGGCCAGCAGGTCCCGGACGACCTCGTCGTAGACCGCGACCCATCGCGGGTCGAGCTCGATGCCGATCGCGCGTCGTGGCCCGCGGGCGATGGCCGCGCCCAGCAGCGTCCCGCCGACGCCGGCGAACGGGTCGAGCACGAGCTCGTCCGTCCGGCTGAAGAACTCGATGAGGCGGGCCATGAGCCGCGGCGGCTTGTTGGCCCCGTGCACCTTCCGGGCGGCGTGGCCGAGCTCGGACGGGTAGGCGGTGGCGAGTACCGACTTCGTGAAGTAGAGCCATTCCTCGCCGGGCAGCTCGTTGAGCGTGTTGTCGGGGTGGGGGGCGCGCCGGCCGTCGGTCACGCCGCGCAGCGTAGCCGCTTCTACGGTGCGTGCGGTCGTATCCGGGATACGCAGGACGCGACGGGGTGGATGAACAGCCACCTCCGTTGTGTAGCATGGCCTCCGATGCCGGCCAGCTACACGAGTGCCCGGTTCGTGGGGCGGGAGGACGCCTTCGCGCGCCTTGCCACGGTGCTGCAGTCGGCGGCCGCCGGCGCGTCCGGCACGCTGCTCATCGATGGCACGGCCGGTGTCGGCTCGAGTCGCTTCATCGACGAAGCGATCCGGCGCGTGTCTGGCCTCCAGGAACCGATGGCGGTCCTGCGCGGCGTTGCGTTCGGTGCCGGCACCGACGCTCCCTACCAGCCACTGGTCCGGGCGCTCCGGCCGGTCCTCGCGGGTCTATCCGACGACGACCTTGCCCGTGTGCTCGGTTCGGCCCCCGACGACCTCCTCAGGCTCATGCCGGAGCTCGTGGAACGGGTGGGCACGCCCGAGTCGACGGGTCGACGGGTGCTGACCGTCGTCCCCGAGCGACGCCAGGCACGCCTGCTCGAGGGCGTGCTCGGGGTGGTGGGCCGGCTTGGCGAGCGGCGACCGGTCCTGCTCATCATGGAGGACCTCCACCGGGCCGACGCGGGAACCCGGGCGCTCGTCACGTTCCTCGCCAGGATCGCCCGATCCCACCGTCTCGCGATCGTCGCGACCTACCAGGGCGATGCGATCCGGCGCGAGGACCCGTGGGCGATCGACCTCGCCGGCCTCGCGACCGCGCCGCGCCCGCCGGCCCGGCTCACGCTCGCGCCGCTCGGCCGCAACGAGCTTGCCCGGCTCATCGAATCGATCGAGGACGCCCGTCCGTCGGCGAGCGTGCTCGTCGTCGTCGCCGAGCGCTCGGGCGGGCGCCCGCTCGTCGCCGAAGAGCTGCTCGCAGCCCGCCGCGAGCTGCCTGCCGTCTCGCTCACGTCGTCGTTCCAGGATCTGGTGCTCGCCCGGATCGCGGCCCGCTCACCGGAAGCACGCAGGGTCCTGCGCCTGCTCGCCCCGGCCGGGCGACCACTGGGGCGGGACGAGCTTGCCGCCATCGCCGAGACATTCGAGTCCGAGTCGACCGGGGGGCCACCGCGCTCCTCGCACGCGCCGCGCCGCGGCGACGGCGTGCTCGACGCGGACCTGACCCATGGACTCGACGAGGCGATCGAGTTCGGGTTCGTCCGGGAGGACGAGGATGGCCTGTCGTTGCGCCATGAGCTCGTGGGGCAGGCCATCGAGGCAGACCTCCTGCCCTCGATGCGGATCCGCCATCACGGCGCAGTCGCCCGGGCGCTCGACGCTCGACCGTTCGTCGCGATGCGCCATTTCAGCGAGGCGCTCGATTCGGTCGCGATGCGCCATGCCGCGATCGCCGCGGCCGATGCCGCGGGGGCGGTCGACGCGCCCCTCGACGAGCTCGGGGCGCTCGAGCAGGCGATCGCCGCCGGCAGTGCCACCGGCGTCACCTCGCGCCACGGGGGTCGACGTCGCAGCGACCCGCCGGTCATCCCGCCCACCGAGCTCTACGCGCGTGCTGCGGAGGCCGCGTTCGCCGCCGGCCGTGCTGTCCGGGCGGCGGCGTACCTCGATGCCGCGATCGCCTCGGCGGACGGGCGCAGGGATCGGACGCGGCTCGGCCTGCTCCACGATCGTCTCGCCCAGTTCCGGCGCGTCGCGGGCGATGCCGAGGGCTCGTTGGCCGCGCGCCGACGTGCGGTCGCGTTGGTGCCGACGGCCCCGTCGGCGGCTCGCGCGGCGGTCGTCGCCGGACTGGCCCAGATGCTGATGCTCGAGGGCACGTTCTCGGAAGCCGACCGTCTGGCGCGCGACGCGGTCCGCATCGCGCGCGCCTGCGATCCGCCGGCTCGCCACTGGGAGTTGCACGCGACGACCACGCTCGGCGTCTCGCTCGGCTGGCGGGCCGATCCCGAGGCGGCGCTGGTGATGCTCACCGACGCGAAGGCCGTGGCCGAGGAGCTCGGCGACCTCGACGAGCTGTTTCGCGTCCACGCCAATCTCACGACCGTGCTCGAGCTGGCCGGCCGTCACGAGGAGGCCGTCGAGGTCGCGACCGCGGGCATCGCCGCGGCCAAGGAGGCCGGGCTCGAGGCCGTCTACGGCAACATCCTGCGGGGGAACGCCGCCGACTCGCTGTTCCTGCTCGGGCGCTGGGACGAGGCGCGGGCGATGAGCATGACCGCGCTCGAATGGCTCCCGGCTGGCGTCAACTTCCTGAACGCGCTCGTCTCGCTCGCGACCGTCGAGATCGAGCTGTCGGCGGGCGAGGCGGCGGGGCGGTTGCTCGGCCAGACGCTCCTCGAGCTCGAGGCCGTGCGCGACGCCCAACAGGCGGTCCCGCTCCACCTTGCCGCGGCCTCGTTCGCGATCTGGCGGGGCGACCTCGCCGACGCGCGGCGGGCGGCCGAGCGGGGCTGGACGCTCGTCCGCGAGACGGAGGACTGGGTGCTTGCCGCCCGCACGGCGGCCGCCGCCGTCGAGGTCGAGGCGGCGACCGCGGCCGAGGCGCGCGAACAGCGCGACCTCGCGAAGCTGGCGACCGCCCGGGAACGTACCCGCGAGCTGATCCGGGCTGCCGAGGCGATGGTCAAACGCCACGGCGTCGACCCGGCCCTCGGGTCACGCCGCCTCGCTGACGCATGGCTGGCGACCGCGCGCGCCCACCGGCGGCGTGTCGACGGCCGGGACGACGCCGCGACATGGACGGCGGTCGGCGACGCCTGGGCGGCGTTGCACATCCCGTACGAGACCGCCCGTGCGCGGTGGCGTCAGGCCGAGGCGATGCTCGGCTCCGGCGCGGGTCGCGCCGCCCGGGCCGAGGCCAGGATCCCGCTCCTCGAGGCCGTCGAGATCGCGTCGTCGCTCGGGGCCATGCCGCTGCTCCGGGAGCTGCGGGAGCTGGCCGGGCGTGCCTTGATCACGCTGCCGGCCGACGTCGACGAGCGGCTCGCCGGACCGGACGACCGACCCCGCGAGCTGGTCGGGGTCATCGGGCAGGCCGGGGTGACCGTCGCGGTGCCGTCAGGCGAGAACGGCGGTCACTCGGAGCTGGTCGACGCGCTCCGTCTCAGCGGCGCCGGCGAGGCCCCCCGGCGTGACACGTTCGGGCTCAGCGGGCGGGAGCGCGAGGTGCTGGTCCAGATCGCGCGTGGACGGACGAACCGCGAGATCGGCGAGCGGCTGTTCATCAGCCAGAAGACCGTCGGCGTCCACGTCGGCAACATCCTGTCGAAGCTCGGCGTGTCCGGCCGCGTCGAGGCGGCGGCCGTCGCGATCCGCCTCGGCCTGACCGACAAGTCCTGACGCACCGACCGCCGGACAAAGAGCGAGACCCGGAGGGAGGTCTCCGGGTCTCGAATGAGGACGGTCGCCGGCCAGCAATGTCCGGCGAGCGAGATGCGATGTCAGCCGCCCGGATACCCGGACGGTGCCACCACGCCGATCAGTACCAGCGGCGGGCGGCGACGAGCGTGAGCGCGATGGCGAGGATCGGCCCGAGCGTCACGGCGAGATGCCATGCCCGGTCGATGACGGTCCGCTTCATACGTGTCAGTCGTCTCCATGTCCCCGGTCGGACGACACGCGCCACCCGCCTGGGGATATGGAGGCTAGCCCCGCGAGTGCTCCCGGGACAATCCGGACGATGGTACTGGTCGGGTACTGGGTCCCCGATGCAGACGGACCCGACCGCTGACGAAGCGGTAGCATCCACGCAACACCGGCCGCGGCCATCCGCGTGACTGAGAGGTCTCCCACACGATGCGAACGCTTCGGTTCCTGTCCGTCGTCATCGCCGTCCTGGCGCTTGCCGCGTGCTCCGCGCCCAAGCCGGGCTGGACCTATGCGCCGGCCCCGTCGGCCACGCCGATCCCGAGCACCTCACCGAGCGGGTCCGCGGCGCCCAGCGGGTCGGCTGCGGCGTCACCCAGCGCATCGGCGTCCCCTTCTGCCTCCGCGTCCCCCTCGGGGTCCGCGTCCGCCAGCGCGGGCACCGGCGAGGTGGTCGAGGTCGCCGCCCAGGCACTGGCGTTCGTGCCCACCGAGCTGACGGCCCCGGCCGACCAGCCGTTCCAGATCCTGTTCAAGAACGACGACGCCGACCTCCCGCACAACGTGGAGGTCAAGGACGGGGCCGGAGCATCGCTGTTCCGCGGCGAGATCTTCAACGGCGTCGCCGAGATGACCTACGACATCCCGGCGCTCGCGGCCGGCGCGTATTCGTTCGTCTGCAGCGTCCACCCGGACATGACGGGCACGCTCACCGCGGGGTGACCGAGCCCGGCGAGCAGATCTGCTACACGGACGCCTACGCCCGATCGGTCGAGGCGCGGGTCCGGCAGGTCGAGGTGGGTGACGCGCCCCTGATCGTCCTCGACCGGACGGTGTTCTACCCGGGTGGCGGCGGCCAGCCTTCGGATCGCGGACTCCTGCTGCGCGGGGACGACGGCCGCGCGTGGACGGTACGCGGTGCCCGCAAGGCCGGTGCCGAGATCGTCCACGAGCTCGAGTCGGTCGGCGGCGAACCACCGGCCGTCGGCGACACCGTCCGGGTCGACCTCGACTGGGCCCGCCGGTTGGCGCTGATGCGCACGCATACCGCGCTCCACGCGCTGTGCGGCGTGGTGTGGCGCGATCACGGCGCCCAGGTCACCGGCGGCAACATGGAACCCGGCGCCGGCCGGATGGACTTCGAGTTCGAATCGATGACGGGCGACCTGGTCGACTCGATCGAGGCCGCCGTGAACACGGAGCTTGCCGCGGATCGCGACGTCCGGGTCGATGTCCTGCCCCGTGCCGAGGCATTCGCGATCCCCGACCTGATCCGGACCAAGGTCAACCTGCTGCCCGAGGGCATCGAGCGCATCCGGACGATCGAGATCGTCGGGCTCGACTTGCAGGCCGACGGGGGCACCCACGTCGCCAACACCCGCGAGGTCGGTCGGATCCGCGTGACCGGGTACGAGTCCAAGGGCCGCATCAACAAGCGCATCCGAATCCAGCTCGTCGATCCGGCGTAGCCGCCCGGCGTATCCTCGAGGCCGACCGGGCGCGCAAGGGAGGCGAGGGCGTTGGATGGCCTGATCTTCGGTGTGGTCGTCGCGAGCCGCGTCCTCGTGCCGCTCGCGATCCCGCGCTTCCCGCTGCCGGCGATGCTCGCGGCGCTGGTCATCGACGGCATCGACCAGACGATCTTCCAGACGTTCACGAGCCTCGACCTCACCGGCTACCAGAGCTACGACAAGGCGCTCGACGTGTACTACCTGTCGATCGCGTACGTGGCGACACTGCGGAACTGGACCCACCTGGCGGCGTTCGGCGTGAGCCGGTTCCTGTACTACTACCGGCTGGTCGGCGTCGTCCTGTTCGAGCTGACGCAGGTCCGCGCCGTGCTGCTGGTCTTCCCGAACACGTTCGAGTACTTCTTCGACTTCTACGAGGCGGTCCGGGTCCGATGGGACCCGCTGCGCATGAGCACCCGGCTGGTCATCGGAGCAGCGGCGTTCATCTGGATCTTCATCAAGCTGCCCCAGGAGTGGTGGATCCACGTCGCGCAGCTGGACGCGACCGACACGATCAAGACCCTGATCTTCGGCGTCAGCGCAGATTCGTCCTGGACCGACGCGATCGCGAACCGTCCGTGGGTGGTCGTGCTGATCGCGGTCGCGGTCGTCGTGCTGGCCGTTGCGGCGTGGTGGTTGATCACCCGGCGGCTGCCGCCGGCCGACCACCCACCGACCGTCGATGCCGACGTCCCACACGCCCCGGTCGACAGCGCGCTCGTCGAGCGCGAACGACGGCGGCTCGCCGAGCGGCTGGTCGACCGCGAGCTGGTCGAGAAGGTCGCGTTGCTCGCACTGGTCTCGATCATCTTCGGGCGCATGCTGCCGGGCGTGGACGCGACGCCGCTCGCCACCGCCATCGGGGTGGCCCTGGTCATCCTCGCGAGCACGACGATCAGCGAGGCGATGGTCCGCCGTGGATCCGGCTGGGACACCGCCGTCCGGCAGTTCGCGATGATGCTGGCCGTCAACGTCGGCATCGTCCTCGTCGGGCGCATGCTCGTGGCGGCGCTGACGGATCGTCAGGTCGAGAACGCCCTCGTGTTCGTGCTGCTCATCACGCTGATCGTGACGCTTTACGACCGGTACCGGCCGATCCACCTCGCGCGGTTCGCGGCCCCATGACCGATGGCGTCGCCGTCGTCACCGGAGCCGCATCGGGCATCGGACGGGCGACCGCGATCCGTCTGGCGACCGACGGAGCGACCGTCGCGTGTCTCGACCTCGATGCGAGCGGGGCCGGATCGGTGGCCGCGGCGATTCGTGACCGCGGCGGCCGAGCGACTGCGTTCGCCGTGGACGTGACCGACGCCGACGGGGTGCGCGCCGCGATCGAACGGGTCGTGGCGTCGGATGGTCCGGTCGAGGTCCTCGTCAACAACGCGGGCGTCCCCGGCGCGGGGCGGTTCGTCGACATCTCGTTCGACGACTGGCGGCGCGTGCTCGACGTCCACGTCGACGGCACGTTCCACGCGACCAAGGCCGTCCTTCCCGGCATGACCGCGGCCGGCCGCGGTCGGATCGTCAACATCGCGTCGGAGGCCGTCTGGCTCGCCAATCAGAGCGTCCAGTACGTGACCGCCAAGGCCGCGCTCGTCGGCTTCACCCGGGCGCTCGCCTACCAGCTCGCACCGCTCGGCATCCGCGTGAACGCGGTCGCGCCCGGCCCGGTCGACACGCCGATGCTGCGCGACAACGACGCCGCGGCGATCGAGGCCGAGCTCGCGGCGGTCCGGATCGGCCGCTTCCTGGAACCCGACGAGATCGCGGCGACGATCGCGTTCCTGGTCGGACCCGGTGGCGACCCGTTCGTGGGTCAGATCCTGTCGCCCAACGGCGGCACCGCGTTCCCGGGGTGAGCGACCCCGATCCGCCGGTCGCCGACACGCCCGCGACGCGCGCGATCGCCGTCGCCGGCGTCCCGCACCGGGTCGTCCGGACCGCCCGTGCGGCCAGCGCCGAGGAGGCGGCCGAGCTCCAGGGCATCCCGCTCGATGCCCTGCTGCGCACGATCGTGGTGCGCCGTGGCGACGACGACTACGTGTTCGTGTTGGTCCCGGCCGGCAGGCGGTTCGACTGGCCGAAGCTGCGCGCGCACCTCGGTGTCCGCCGCTTGACGTTGCCCGACGCGGACGAGGCGCGCTCGGCGACCGGCTACGAGCGCTACACGATCACCCCGTTCGGGGCGACTCGACCGTGGCCGGTGATCGTCGATGTGTCGGTGGTCGACCATCCGCTGGTGTCGGTCGGCGGCGGCGCGTTCGGGGTCAACCTGCATGTCGCCCCGGCCGACCTGGTGGCCGGTCTGGGTGCCGACGTGGCGGACGTGTCGGTCGCCGATCAGTAGGGGGCGACCGCGGGTTCGTCGACCGTGGCCGTGCCCATGCGGCGAGCGGCCGACTGGCCGCGCCGGGCCACCGGCACAGTACCGATCGCCCCACCCAGCCCGAACGGCGGCATGTTCCCGTAGAGGGTTTCCGCACGCCCCGGCCCGACCCGGTACGTCTCGTGGAAGATCCCGACGTCGCCGTTGTCGCGGACCAGCCGGTTGAACTCGCGCCATGCCGGCAGGTGCTCGTGGTCGGGCGAGCGAGCGAACCGCTCGAGGTGCTCGAACGAGCGCCAGTACTGCACCGCGATGATCACTCGGCCGGCCCATGCGCTCTGGACGCTGAGGAGCCCGAGCGACGGATCCTCGGCGAGCTCGCGCAGCATCCGCGGCATCGCTCGGAACGCGGGGAGCCACGACCCCGGACGCCGGAGTCGATTGATGCGCATGCCGATGATGAAGACGACGACCTCGTCGTCGAGGGCGGCGGTCTGTCGACCGGTGATGACCTCGGCCATGACGATCCTTCCCCTTGTTCGTGCGTGGCGGATGTCGATGTGAACAGCGTCCACTTTACGGCGAGATGTGAACGATGTCAACATGTGTGTCGGATGACAGCGCCGACCACGCCACGGCCGTACCACCACGGCGACCTCCGCCGGGCGCTCGTGGATGCCGCCACCGAGCTCGCTGCCGCGGGTGGTGCGGACGGCGTCGCGCTGCGCGAGGCGGCTCGCCAGGTCGGCGTCTCGCCGAGTGCCGCCTACCGGCACTTCCCGAGTCGCGATGGGCTGCTGGCGCAGGTCGGGTCGGAGGCGCGCGAGAGCCTGGCCCTCCGGATGCTCGCAGCGATCGACGAAGCGGGCGCCGTAAAGTCGCCGGCGCCCGCGATCGACCACTTCCGGGCAACCGGCCGGGCCTACATCGAGTTCGCGCTCGACGAGCCCGGCCTGTTCGAGGTGGCGTTTCGGCCGTGCCCGCCCGACCTGTACGTGCCGGACGATCCATCGCCGTACCTTCTCCTGAGCGATGCCCTCGACGCACTCCAGGCGGCCGGCCTGCTGGCGATCCCCCGGGCGGGGGCCGAGGCGTTCGCCTGGATCGCGGTCCACGGCGCCGCGGTCCTTCTCGGCGAGCGATTGTTGCCGGCCACCGAACGCGAGACGGTCATCGACGGCACGCTCGACATGGTGAGCCATGGACTCCTGACCGCCCAGACCCCCGCGTAGACTGCTGCGATGTCGTTCGACCTGGGCGCCGACCTCGTCTACGCGGTCCGGCTGCTCGTCGCGGCTGCCCTCGGCGCGCTCATCGGTCTCGAGCGCGAGATCCACGACCACCCGGCCGGGATGCGGACCCACCTGCTCGTGTCGCTCGGCTCGGCCGGGTTCACGGTCCTGTCGATCGCCGCGTTCCCGGCGCCCGGCGCGGACCCGGCGCGGATCGCGGCGCAGGTCGTCACGGGCGTCGGCTTCCTGGGGGCGGGGGCGATCCTCAAGGAGGGCGCCACGATCCGCGGCCTCACGACGGCGGCCAGCCTGTGGGCCGTGGCCGCGGTCGGCATGGCCGCCGGCGCCGGAGCCTTGCTCGTCGCGCTGTCGCTCACGGCCATCGCGATCGTGTCGCTGTGGCCGCTGCGCCTCGTCACCGAACGGTTCGTGGGTCGCGACCAGCACGCCATCCGGATGCGCGTCAACGCCGCCGATCCGGCCGCCCTGGCCCGGGTGGTGTCGACGGTCAGCGCCCACGACGGCACCCTGGCCCATCTCGCGACGACGCCCGGACCGTCGGGCGGGCTGACCATCGACCTCGAGATCCGCACGCGTGACCTCGCGGGTGGCGCCGCCCTCACGGCCGCGGTCGCCGAGACGGCGGGCATCGGGATCGAGGAGACCTCTGCGCTCGGCGACTGACAGCGAACCGACGAACAAGGCGGTGATCCGTATGGCACGATCGGACGGATGAGGCGACCCCGTCTGTCGCGGTCCGTGCCGCGATCGCTTCCCGTGTTCACCTCGCCGCTGGTTCGGCGCGTCATCTGGCACATCAACCGGATGCGCAACCAGCTCGATCGTCGCTTCTTCATGAACCTCGCCGAGGGGATCGTCGGCTTCGTCCTGATCGCAGCGGTCCTCATCACGCTCTTCGAGAAGTCATGGACGTTCGAGTCGGTCTTCGACTCGTTCAACTGGGGGATCGCGACGGTCCTCGGGCAGGGCGACTCCGCCTTCGTCACGTCGCCGGCCGGCCGGCTCATCGGCTGGGTGCTGATCCTGTTCGGGGTCGCCATGCTGGGCATGATCACCGGCGCCCTCGTCGCGATGGTCATCGATTTCCTGCTCAAGGAGGGCCAGGGCTTGGGTGCTTCCGGATACCAGAACCACATCGTCGTCTGCGGCTGGAACACCACCGCCCGGGACCTGATCGCGGAGCTCCGGGGCGACGATTACCAGCTCAAGGTCGTCGTCATCGCCGACGTCGACAAGAACCCGGCCGGTGACGACGCCTACTTCGTTCGCGGCGAGTCGACCAGCGAGGAGGATCTCAAGCGGGCGGGCATCGAGGAGGCCGCGGCCGCGCTCATCTTCCCGACCGACGCGTCCGACGAGGCCGACATGCACTCGATCCTGACGATCATGGCCATCGAGCACGCGGCGCCGGGTGTCCGGACGGTCGCCGAGGTCAACAACCCGAAGCACGAGCCGCACTTCCGGCGCGCCGACGTCGACGAGCTGCTCGTCACCTCGAAGATCGCATCGCACCTGCTGGCGCGGTCGGCGCTGTATCCCGGGTTGACCGGGATCGTGACCGACATCGTGTCGGGCGGTGACGGCTCCGAGCTGTACCGCATCTCGCTGCCCGACGACTTCATCGGCCTGTCGATCGACGCCGTGGCCGGCCGTCTCCGCTCCGAGCACCACGCGACGCTGCTGTCGGTCAACCGCGGCGGCCACGCGTTCGTGAATCCGAGCACCGACTTCGTACTCGAGGAAGGCGACGATGCCGTCGTCGTGGCCGACTCGCTCGGGGCGCTGGCGCCGCTCGAGATCTCCGACGTGCGGGTCGTGCCGCGGACGGCCGCGGTCGTGCCGTCCGCCTGAAGAGCAGCGGCCCCGCGCTCGCGCGCGGGGCCGTGGTTGTCGACTAGGGCAGGACCAGGTGGACCGGGTTGCCCCGGATGCTCACCCCCCAGGTCGTGGTGTCGTTGCCGCCGGTCACGTTGTACTCGACGCGCCACCAGCCCTGCTCGGTCGTGGCATCGCCGGGCGGGTTCAGCCCGACGAGGCCATAGGTCGTCGGCAGGTCGACGGTGATCGTCAGCAGCCGGTTGTTGAACTGGGCGGCGCCGTTGATCGACGTCTGGATCTGGGTGACGTTGTTGCCGGAGCGGCCGTCGTCCGACACCCAGTCGAACGTCGCGTAGCTGTACGCATTGCCGTCCGGGCTCTGGAACCGGAGGAAGCCGTTGCCGCTGACCTCGCCCGGATCGAACAGCTCGATGACCATCTGCTTGCCGGCGTGCACCCGCTCGATCTGGGCGAAGTAGAACGCCTGCAGGCCGCCGCTCAGGTTGGTGTACGCCGCCATCCGGCCGGCACCGTAGACCCGCGCGGAGCCGGCCGACGAGGCCCAGATCGAGAACAGGTTCTCGGCGCCGACGTTCAGGTTGTCGGTGTCGAGCGAGGTGTTCACGTTGAGGCGGTAGATGCCGCCGGGGAGCGCGCTGCCCGACATGTTCACCCACGTGTTGTGGGCGGCATGCGTCGAGCAGTCCTGGGCGTTGGCGTCGCCCTGGTTGGACGGTGTCCCGAAGTTACCGCTGAAGTCGCCCAGCGTGGCGCTGCCCGGGTCGTACGTGAGCGTCGCCACCGGCGACCCGTCGTCGGCCTCGTTGGCCGGCGTGCCGTTCGTGTTGTACAGCCGATACGTGACCCCGACCGGCGCGTCGATCTGGCCGCTCGGCGTGCCGGTCCAGTGGTCGCCGGCGCCGTACGAACCACCCGTCCCGTTGGGTCCGGTGGCGCAGTAGACGGGGTCGAACAGGCGGACCTGCCCGGAGCCGCCGGGCAGCTCGACGAGGTAGTCGTAGCCGCTCGCGTCGTAGTTCGGGTTGGCATTGCCCGCCGGTGCGCCGGTCCCGTTGCCGAGGAACGACGGGGCATGCCGGTCGCCGTTCTCGCGCACGCCGCCGGACGTGAATACGGCGCCCCAGAAGCCCTGCGAGGCGAGGGCGGTGCCGGTCAGCGGGTCGTTCACGGACTGGACCTGGTCGGAGTAGGTGACCGTGCTGGTGTGGTATTGGACGCGGACCTCGAGCTGGTCGAGCTGCACGCTGCGACCGCTGGAGCACTGCGAGTGCGAGTCATTCCATTCCAGCCGGACGCGGAACGTGCCGTTGGCGAACTCGTTGCGGGTCCACGTCGTGTGCGGGGTCCACGTCGCGAGGCTGGAGTTGCTGCCGATGACGGGATCGGTGTCGGACGTCGTCAGCGGGGCCGAGTCGATCTCGTTGGACCAGTTCGCTCCGCCGTTCCAGCTGACGCCAACGTGCATGTGACAGTTCGCCGTCTGCGACCCGCTGCCCGTCAGCTGGGCGTCCTGCAGGCGCACCTCGAGGCCGTCGATCACGAGCGTCGCGTCGGTCGGGATCTCGGTCTGGAGGTTGAAGTTCGTCCAAACCTGGGCGTGGTCGACGGTGTCCTCGGTCGTGTACTGGTTGTCGTTCGTGAACGCCCGATCCGGGTTCGACCACTGGCCGCCGGAGACGGACTGGCCGGTGGTGTTCCAGTCGGTGTTGCCCGGGATCAGGTTGGTGGTCGGCACGCGTGCCTGGTAGAAGCCCACGCCGTAGTAGTGCTGTGGGCTGCCCATCGGCACGGGCAGGACGTAGTCGGCCTTGGCCGTCCGCGCCGCGTTCCACGAGGTGATGCCGACGGCTCGTGCGAAGTACGTGCCGACCGGACCGGTGATCGTGACGAACAGGCGTCGATCGTTGGTCGGATCCTGGACCGGCGTCACGACGACGCCGCCGACGCCGTGCTGGTAGCCGTTCTTCCTGGCCTCGGCCCGGGCGACGGTGATCGCCTGGCCGACCTGGCCGGGCAGGAACACGACGCCGGCCAGCGCCGCCGAGTCGGCGGCGCGCTGCATCCGCAGGTTGTTGGTCCAGTACCACGACAGGTCGATGACGGTCGCGGCGAGGAGCACGAACAGCAGCATCGCTCCGGCGAAGATGACGGCGACCTGGCCCCGCGGGCGGGACGCCGCGGGTTCCACCGGCATGGGCCGAGGGCTGCGGGGCAGGGAGGTCGGGAGAGACGGCATGCTGGGAGGTCCTTCAGTCGAGTGGGTTGAGCGCCATGACGGTCCGGTCGTTGATCGGGAGCGTGACGCCGCCGGCTGTGCCGAAGAAGGAGAGGACGTTCGCGAGCGGGGTCACGAACTCGTACGTGTACCGGATGCTCACGCCGAGGGAGTCCGGGGCGACGCCGCTCGTCCACACGTTCACGCGCGAGCACGCGTTCCAGTTGGTCTGGGATGGCGTGAAGTCCAGGGCCTGGCCGTCCACGATCGGGCCGGCGTTCGGGGCGTACGTCCAGACGTTCGCCAGGCCGCCGATCTGGGCACCGGTGGCGTCCGCCTTGAAGATCCGGACCTCGGCGATCCGGTTGACCTTCACTTGCGAGCCGGGCGCCTCGAGGACGCGCTCGACCGCGGCGACGATGTGCTTGTCGACGTCCACGCCACCGTCAGCGGGGTTGCAGATCATGGTCGTCGTGTTGCCCGATGCGAAGGCCGACCCGCCGCGCGCACCCTCACGGGTGGCGTAGTTGATCGTCATGGCGTGGTCGAAGATGAAGCCGAACTCGAGCAGCCCGGTCAGGATCAGCAGGAAGACCGGCACGAGCATCGCGAACTCGACGAGGCCCTGGCCGCGCTGGCGGGCGCGCGTCGGGTGCCGCAGGGCGTGCGCGGAGGGCGCGGTCACAGGACCGGCTCCATGCGCATGATGCTGGCGCGGTCGAACGTCAGGCCGCCCGGCCCGCCGCCGATGAAGTTCTGGAGGGGCGTTACCCAACGGTGGGTGTAGGTCACGCGGACGCCGACGTTGTCGACGGTGCCGTTGACGACCAGCGGGTCGCAGCCGGCGAGGATGTTGCAGCGCGCGCCCTCCGGATAGCCGTTCTGCACGCGCGTGTAGGGCACGTTGCTGGTGGTCCCGTCGATGAACGTGCACGAGGTCGCGCCGGTCCGCGTATACGACGTGGGGCTGCCCGACATCGTCCCGTTGGGCGTCGTCTCGTAGATCTCGACGAGCTGGATGCGGTCGTCTGATGTCGGCGACCCGATGGCGCTCTCGATCGAGGTCAGGATCACGCAGTCGGCGCCCAGGGTGTCGCCGGCCTCCGCCGCGGCCAGCGCCGCGTCGCGCGCAGAGTAGTTGACCGACAGCATCGCGTTGAAGACGAACGCGAACTCGATGAGCCCCATGACCAGCGTCACGAAGATCGGGAAGACCAGGGCGAACTCGACGAGTGACTGGCCAGGCTCGCGACGCGCGCGAGGATCTGGGGCGTGGGTCGGCCGGGCGCGATGGCGACGGACCAGGAACGACATTCGGGTGACCACCTGCGGGCTGCGCGTTCGTCAAGTGACGCTTCCGCAGGATATGGACGGTCACCTTGCATCCGACATTACCGCTTGGTCACGGTCGGCCGGACGATGGTCCCTGCTGATAGTCCTGCCAGGCGGTGCGTTGGGGCACCGCCAGGCGCCGACTAGAGCGCTTTGACGGCGGCCGTCAGCGAGGCCAGCCCCTCCTTCGCGTCGGCGAACAGCATCCCCGTCTTCTCGTTGGTGTACAGCTCGTTGTCGATGCCCGCGTAGCCCCGACCCATCGAGCGCTTGATCACCACGATCGACTTGGCCTTGTCGACGTCGAGGATCGGCATCCCCGACACCGGCGAGCCCGGGCGGCGAGCTGCCGGGTTCGTCACGTCGTTCGCGCCGATCACGAGGGCCACGTCCGCTCGCTCGAACTCGGGGTTGATGTCGTCCATCTCCTTGAGCTGGGGGTAGGGCACGTTCGCCTCGGCGAGCAGGACGTTCATGTGACCCGGCATCCGGCCGGCGACCGGGTGGATCGCGTACTTGACGTCGACGCCACGCTCCTCGAGGAGGTCGGCCAGCTCGCGGACGGCGTGCTGGGCCTGGGCCACGGCAAGGCCGTAGCCGGGCACGACGATGACGTTCTGGGCGTAGGCGAGCTGGATGGCCACGTCGTCGGCGCTGATGCTCCGGACCGAGCCGCCCGCCCCGGCGTCCGCGGCGACCGTCCCCTCGCCGCCGCCGAACCCGCCGATCATGATGTTGAGGACGGACCGGTTCATCGCGTCCGCCATCAGCTTGGTCAGGATCGCGCCCGACGCGCCGACGAGGGCGCCCGCGATGATCAGGACCGGGTTCGAGATGACGAAGCCGGCCATGGCCACGGCCGTGCCGGTGAACGAGTTGAGCAGGCTGATGACGACGGGCATGTCGGCGCCACCGATCGGCAGCGTCATCGTCACGCCGAAGATCAATGCGGCGGCCAGGATCAGCAGCATGAGCGGCAGGTTCGGGACGCCGGTCACGAACAGGACGAGCGACGCGACGACGGTCACGGCTGCCAGCGCGAGCGTCACCAGGCGACCGCCCGGGATCAGGATCGGGCGACCCGGGATGAGCCCCTGCAGCTTGCCCGACGCGATGAGCGATCCGGTGAAGGTGATCGACCCGATGATGATGTCGAGCACGATGAAGATGTTCGTGTCGATGCGGATCGAACCGGCGCCGCGCAGCCGCAGGTAGTCGTCGATCGCGATGAGCGCCGCGGCGCCGCCGCCGACCGCGTTGAACAGCGAGACGAGCTGCGGCATCGCGGTCATCTTCACGACCCGGGCCATGTACAGCCCGAGGCCACCGCCGATGGCGATGCCGAGCAGGATGATCACCCAGGTCGATGCGCGGATCCCGAACTCGTCCGGGGCGAGCAGCTGGCGAGCGAGGATCAGGATCGCCGTGGCGCCGATGGCCAGCGTCATGCCGGCGGCCGACACCAGGTTGCCGTTGCGGGCGGTGGCCGGCGAGTTCATCCGGGCCAGGCCGATCACGAACGCGACGGCCCCGACGATCCAGGCGATCCGGACGAGGATCTCGATGATGTCAAGGGACGTCACGGTCAGCTCTCCGCCTCATCGGCGACCGGCTTGGGCGCCACCGGCTTCTTCCGGAACATCTGGAGCATCCGGTCCGTGACGACGTAGCCACCGACGACGTTCATGGCGGCGAACGCGACGGCGATCAGCGACAGCGTCTGGCTCAACCCGCCCCGGGCCTCGGCCGCGATCAGCATCGCGCCGACGAGCACGATGCCGTGGATCGAGTTGGCACCCGACATCAGCGGCGTGTGGAGCGTCGCCGGCACCTTGCTGATGACCGCGATGCCGACGAGGATCGCGAGCGTGAAGATCGTCAGCGCGGTCAGCAGCGCGTCGATCTCTTCGACGGTCATGCCTGGCCTCCGGGGTTCAGCAGCTTGTTGACGGCCTCGGAGACGACCGCACCGTCCTTGGTGATGACGGTCGCCTTGGTGACCTCGTCCTCGAAGTCGAGGTGCAGCGCGCCGTCCTCGACCATCCCCAGCAGGAGCGCCGAGATGTTGCGGGCGTAGAAGGCCGACGCACCCGCCGGCATGCTCGCCGGCAGGTTCTCGGGCGCGATGATCGTGACGCCGTTGGGGCTGACGACGGTCTCGCCCGCCTGTGACAGCTCGCAGTTGCCGCCCAGCGCGCTCGCCGCCATGTCGACGATGACCGAGCCCGGCTTCATCTTCGCGACGGCGTCGGCGGTCACGAGCACGGGCGGCTTGCGACCGGGGACCTGGGCCGTGGTGATGACGACATCCATGCCGCCGATCACGTCGTTGAGCTCGGCCTGCTGTGCCGCTCGCTCCTCCGGCGTGAGCTCGCGGGCGTACCCGCCGGCCCCGGTCGCGTCGATCGTGGTCTTGAGCTTGACGAACTGGGCGCCGAGGCTCTCGGCTTGCTCCCGCGTCTCGGGTCGGACGTCGTACGCCTTGACGACCGCACCGAGACGGCGCGCCGTGCCGATCGCCTGGAGCCCTGCCACGCCGATGCCCAGGATCAGTACGTTCGCGGGCTTCGCCGTGCCCGCGGCCGTGGTCAGCAGCGGGAAGTAGCGCCCGTACGCGTTCGCGGCGATGAGCACGGCCTTGTAGCCACCGACGTTGGCCTGGCTGCTGAGCGCGTCCATCGACTGCGCCCGGGACAGCGTCCGCGGGATCGCGTCGAGGCTGATGGCCGTGACGCCCTTCGCGGCGAGGTCCTTCGCCAGCGCCGGGTCGATGAGCGGTGCGAGGAAGCCGACGACGGCCTGGCCCGTGCGCAGGCGGCCGACGTCCGTGGCGTCCGGCCTGGCGACGCGGAGCACGACGTCCGACTGCTGGTACAGGGCGTCGGTCGGGACGATCGTGGCCCCGGCCTCGGCGAACGCGCTGTCGGGGATGGCCGAGCCGGCGCCGGCGCCGACCTCGACGAGGATCTCCAGCCCGGCCGCCTGCAGCTTGCCGAGCGCTTCGGGTACCAGGGCGACGCGCTGCTCTCCTGGCGCGGTCTCCTTGGCGACACCGACCTTCATGGGCACCACCTGTTCGAGATGACGGGACCGCGGACGTGGGGGAGCCGCGGGGACGCATTGGGGTCGCGGCGAAGTCTACCGCGTGCGCCGCACCGGCTGGGCATCGCCGCAGGTTGCCATTCGGATGCGGCGGCCGTCACAGCCTCGAGCGGATCTCCCACAGGTCGGGGAACGCGGGGCGGAACAGCGTGGCGCGCAGATACTCGACCCCGCTCGAGCCGCCGGTCCCGGTCTTCGTGCCGATCGTCCGCTCGACCATCTTCACGTGCCGATAGCGCCACTCCTGGACGCCCTCGTCCAGGTCGACCAGCCGCTCGGCGACCAGGCCTGCGTCCGCGTCCTCGCGGTAGGCCGCCACCAGCACCTCCTGGACCCGCGGGTCGGGGACGGTGGCGTCGTCCGGCACGGCGTGGCCACGCTCGGCGAGGAACCCGAGGAACGACTCCCAGACGGACGTCTCTGCCTGCGCCTCCTCGATCGTCCGTCGCGCGATCGATCCCGCAGGCTGCGCCTCGACGGCGGACGACGGGCGCCAGCCGAGCATCGCCTCGATCGCCCGGAACCCGGCCGACTCGAACCCCGACGCCGACTCGAGCCGGTCGCGAAAGGACAGGAACTGGAGGGGCGTCATGGTCTCGAGGACGTCGACCTGGGCGACGAGGGTCTTGAGGATCTTGAGGACCCGGTTCAGGAGGTGGAGCGCACGGTCGGTGTCGCCCTCCTCGAGGGCGACCTGGACGCCCCGCAGCTCATGCCGGAGCGACTTGAACCACAGCTCGTAGACCTGGTGGACGACGATGAACAGCAGCTCGTCGTGCTCGGCCCCGTCGGGTCCGGCCGAGCGCTCGACCTGCAGCGCGAGCAGCTCCGGGACCTGGAGATATGCGGCGTACGTCATCGCGCGCTTGGTCACGAGGCGATGCTACGCTGCCATCAGTCGCGCGGCCGGATGCGGATGATGAGCATCGCCGCCTCCTCGTCGCCGATGACTTCGCCCTCGTGCGGAACCGAGCCGTCCCAGCGCAGGTAATCGCCGGGACCCAACTCGACGGTGTGCTCGCCCTGGGACATACGGAACCGGCCGCGCTGCACGATGTGGTGCTCGTCGCCGGCATGGGCGTGCAGCCCTACCCGACCGCCCGGCGCTGCGACCGCCTCGATGATCGCGACGTCGCGTGACCCGCGCCCGTCGACGTGCTCGATCCGACCGAGCTCGGTGGGGACCACCGGTCGCTCGTCCGTGCGGACCACCGTCGGCGCCGGGACGTCGCCCATGAGGAACCACGCCGCGGGCACGCTCAGGGCGTCGGCGATCAGCGCGAGCACGGCCAGCGACGGCGATGCCTTGTCGTTCTCTACCTGCGACAGGTAGCCCACGGTCAGGCCGCTGTCCGCCGCCACCTGGGCAAGGGTCCGAGCGCGGACGGTCCGCCAGCGTCGGATCTGCGATCCGACCACGAGGCGCGGCTTCGGGGCGGCTGTCGCGGCGTCACGAGTGGCCATGCTAGTTTGCCCTCAGCAAATACATATTGACATCAGTATACCGTGGCGTTATGGTTGCACCAGCAACGAATTGGCCGGAGATCGGACATCCGGCACGACGGAGGAACCATCGAATGAAGGTCGCGATCATCGGAGCCGGCAATGTCGGCACCGCACTGGCCACATCCCTCGCGCGCGCGGGTCACGAGGTCATCATCACGTCGCGCGATCCCCAGCAGGCCGCCGATGCGGCGGCGACGTCGGGCGCGCGGGTCGTCGGCACCAACGCCGAAGCCGCCGCCCAGGGCGACGTCGTCATCCCGGCCGTCGGGTTCGACAATCTCGAGGCCGTCGCCGCCGACATCGCCGAACCTGCCGCGGGCAAGCCGGTCGTCGACGTCACCAACCGGATCTCGTTCGGTGCGGCCGGTCCGGACATCGACACCACCTCGTCGAACGCCGAGGCCGTGGCGGAGCTGCTCCCCGACAGCCCGGTCGTGAAGGCGTTCAACACGCTGTTCGCGACGCACCAGGTCGATCCGATGGCCGATGGCCTCCAGCTCGACGGCTACGTCGCAGGTGACGACCCGGGGGCCAAGGCCAAGGTGCTCGAGCTCGTCCGGGCGGTCGGCCTCCGCCCGATCGACGTGGGACCCCTCGTGCGCGCCCGCCAGCTCGAGGGCCTCGCGTTCCTCAACATGGCGCTCAACATCGTCAACGACGGTGCCTGGCAGTCCGGCTGGAAGCTGGTCGGCGCCCCGATCGCTCGATCGGCGGGTGGCCGTTCGTGAGCATCCCCGTCGCCCGCCTCAACCACGCGGTGCTGTACGTCCGGGACGCGTCGGCCGCCGCGGACTTCTACGGGCGGGTCTTCGGGTTCGAGGTCGTCGAGAGCGCGTTCGGCGGGCGAGCCGTGTTCATGCGGTCGGCCAGTGGCGAGAACCACCACGACCTCGGCCTGTTCTCGGTCGGCCCCGACGCGCCGCGACCGGCGCGCGGCTCGGTCGGCCTGTACCACCTCGCCTGGGAGGTGCCGACGATCGAGGATCTTGCCGCGGCCGCTGAGACGCTCCAGGTGGAACGAGCACTGGGCGGCGCGTCCGACCACGGCGTGAGCAAGTCGCTGTACGGCGCGGACCCCGACGGCAACGAGTTCGAGATCATGTGGCGCGTCCCCCGCGCTGCGTGGGGCGAGTACGAGCGCCAAGGCGCGGTGATGCCACTCGATCTCGACGCCGAGCTCAGGCGCTGGGGAGCCGCCGGAGCAGCTCGAGCGTAGGTCGCCCATTTCCTAGCCGGACGGCAAGCGTGGTCCAGCCGAAGGCGGGCCCCGAGTACGGGAGCGAGCGCACTCTGACGTGCGTGAGCGAGCGCACGGAGGGCCCAACGCCCGGATGGGCCGCGATGGTCGCCCGGCCTACCGGCAGTGCCAGCCGCCGTCGACGATGAGATCGACGCCGTTGATCGCCGGGTTCTCCAGCAGGAACACCGCCGCATCGACGATCTCGGTCATCGTCACGAGGCGGCCGATCGGCGTCTCCGAGGCGTAGCGCTCGCGGGCAGCGCTCTTCTCCGCCCAGTACGGGCTGTCACCGACCACACCCGGATGGATCGAGTTTGCCCGCAGGGGCTTGAGCTCCTCGACGAGGGTGCGGGTCAGGCCGACGACGCCGGCATTGACGGTGGTGACCGTCGTCGATCCCGGGTATGGCCGCTCTTTGGCCATGCCGCCGAACGCGAGGACCGATGCGTCGTCGGTCAATCGGTCACGCAGCGCGTGGACGACCTCCGTGTAGCCCACGAGCTTGAGCGTCACCAGCCTGATGGCCCGCGCGATGTCGTAGTCGGCGATGGCGTTGTGGTCGCGATCGATGGCGACCAGCGCCAGCCGGCGCACGGGCCCGACGCCGGCCAGGGCGGACGCGATGGTCGTCGGCTCGGCGAGGTCGAAGGCCAGTCCCTCCGGCCGGCCAGCGAGCTCGGCGACCGCGGCCGCCACGTTGTCGGGATCCTGACCGGTCAGGACGACCTGGTCGCCGCGTCCTAGATAGTGCCGCGCGATCTCGAGGCCCATCGCCCGGGTCCCGCCCACGACGACGACCGCACCATCCGCCATCTCCGTCACCTCCCGGCGCCGGAGGGCGCCTGCTGTCCGTGTCGCGCCTGGTCGTACTGCTCCCAGCTGGCCAGCCAGCGATATGCCTGGCGGAACGGCGGCTGGGGCGCCTGCGTCTCGAGCCATCGGACCCGCTCGGTGCCGACGTTGTAGAAGCCGTGGACAGAGCCGACCGGTGCGAACGCGAAGTCGCCCGGCCGGAACGTGTAGAGCTCGCCGTCGAACTCGCCCTCGACCTCACCGGCGAGGAAGACGTAGGCCTCCTCGAACGGGTGGTCGTGCTGCTGGGCGGAGCCACCGAGCTCGTAGTCGACCGTGAACATCGTCACGTGGTCGGCCCCGAAGTTGCGGTCGACCAGCATCTTCACCGAGATGCCGCTGTAGGCGAGGATCGCCGTGTCCGCGCCGGCCGGTTCGCGTCCACGCGCCGGGTCCGTGACGGCCAGCGCCTCGAGCTGCGGCCCGGTCCCGTCGTAGTGGCCGACGAGCCGGAGCGTCGGGTCGCCGAACGGCGGCCTCGCCGCCGCCGCGTCCATCGCGGCCAGGTCCTGGGGCGGCTCGAAGTAGGTGTCGGTGCGACCACCGGCCGGGTCGACCCGCAGCGGCGAGTTCAACGACAGCAGACGCACTGGTGTCGACCCTGAGTTGCCGAGAGCGTGGCGGAGGGCGGTCGGGATCAGGGCGTAGTCGCCGCCGACCAGCCGGTGCGCGCGGCCGCCGAGGTCGAGCAGCACCTCGCCCTCGAGGACGTACAGCGCCTCCTCGAAGCTGTGGACGTGGGGCGCCAGCCAGCCGCCCGGTCGGAGGACGACCGCCGCCAGCTCCGTGTGGACCGCCCCGTGCTCCCGGCCGATGAAGCGATGCCGCGCGAGGCCACTGGCGGTCGCGCTGGTCGGTGGCAGCTCGTCCGCGAACGACCAGTCGAGTCGCCCGACGTGATGGCCCATGGGTCCCTCCTTCACGTGTCCTGCAGCCCGGGCACGTCGAGCGACCGGCGGCCGAGCACGAACCAGATCCCGTGGACCGGCACGGCGCCGTGGTTGTACAGGCGGTGCGGCATCGTCGAATCGATCGAGATCGCGTCGCCCGGACCGAGCACGTGGTCCTCGAACCCGATCGTCACCCCGAGCGTCCCGCTCAGGACGTAGCCCCACTCATGGCCGCCGTGGCGCTGGAATTCGTGCTCCGGGCTCGACGCGCCGCCGACCTCGTAGGTCACGTACAGGAAGTCGATGCCGGGCACCGACTCGGTCGTGAGCCGCTCCCAGACCACCCCTGATGCCAGTCGGATGACGTGGCGGTCGTCCGCCCGCTGGACGAGGTCGGTCACGGTCGCCGGCGGGGCACGCCGGGGCATCGAGCCCCGCGCTGCATCGTTGAACAGCAGCTCGTCGAGCGACACGTCGAGCTCGTTCGCGATCGCGTACAGCGTGCTGACGGACGGCTTGGCCCGTCCGGTCTCGACCTGGGAGATGAGGCTCGGCGAGAGGCCCAGCCGACCGGCCAGGTCGCGCAGGCTCAGGTGCCGGCGACGCCGCGCGACGCGCAGGCGATCGCCCATCTCGGTGTACTCGGGCTGTCCGCTGCGACCCGCTGAGGCCTCCACGACGGTTCCTCGAATCGAGGCTGGACGCACGGCATCCATTGTGCAACGATGTTGAACAACGTAGAGCGACACTGAAGGCCGTGTCAAGGTCGCGCGCCAGCGGAGCATGCCGACCGACGACAGGAGGATGGTGCTTCCGTGACGACCGCCGAGATCCCCGCGCCGACCGTGTCGCCGGCGCTCGGGCAGGCCCGCTCCATTCCCTCTCCGGGCTCGATGAACGTCGACTGGGAGGAGCGCTGGAACGTCGAGCGGCTGCGCACCTACCGGATCGGCCGCGCCCGCGACGCGCTCGCCGCGTCGGACCTCGGCGCGGTCCTGCTGTTCGACTTCAACAACATCCGCTACGTCACGAGCACCCACATCGGCGAGTGGGCGCGCGACAAGATGACGCGCTATGCCCTGCTGTCGCGCGGCGGCGATCCCCACATCTGGGACTTCGGCTCGGCCGCCAAGCACCACCGCCAGAACTGCCCGTGGCTGCGCACCGAGAACATCCACGCCGGGATGATCGGCCTGCGCGGCGCGGTCGCGCCCGACGCCGGTCTGTTCCGTGGAGCAGCTCGCGAGATCGCCGCGATCCTCAAGGCCGAGGGCGCCGCCGACATGCCGATCGGCGTCGACATCGTCGAACCACCGATGCTGGCCGCCCTCGAGGCCGAGGGCCTCACCGTTCGCGATGCCCAGCAGGTGATGCTGGACGCGCGCGAGGTCAAGTCGATCGACGAGATCATCCTGCTCAACACCGCCTGCGCGATGGTCGATGGCGCGTACCAGCTCATCGCCGAGCAGCTCAAGCCGGGCATCCGCGAGAGCGAGCTCGTCGCGAACGTCACCCACCGACTGTTCGAGATGGGCTCCGAGCACGTCGACAACATCAACGCCGTGTCGGGCGAGCGCTGCAGCCCGCACCCGCACGTCTTCAGCGACCGGCTCATCCGTCCGGGCGATCAGGCGTTCTTCGACATCATCCATACGTTCGTGGGCTACAAGACGTGCTACTACCGCACGTTCACGGTCGGCACCGCGACCGACGCCCAGCGCGACGCCTACAAGCGCGCGCGGGAGTGGATCGACGCGTCGATCGAGCTGATGCGGCCGGGCGTCGGGACCGACCAGGTCGCCGGCGTGTGGCCGAAGGCCGAGGAGTTCGGGTTCTCGAGCGAGATGGAGTGCTTCGGCCTCCAGTTCGGCCACAGCGTGGGGCTGTTCCTGCACGAGCGCCCGATCATCAGCCGGCTCAACTCGCTCGACCACCCGGTCGAGATCAAGGAGGGCATGGTCATCGCCCTCGAGACGTACTGCCCGGCCAATGATGGCCATTCGGCGGCACGGATCGAGGAGGAGGTCGTGGTGACGGCCGAGGGGCCCCGCGTGATCACGAAGTTCCCGAGCGACGAGCTGTTCGTCGCGAACGCGTACTGACCCGACGCCGATGGCGACCGTGAGCGCCGCCCGCGCATCGCTCGACCGCGAGACCGGCCTCGGCCTGTACCGGACCATGCAGGAGTGTCGGCTGCTCGAGACGCGCGCGCAGGAGCTGTTCTTCGAGGGCCTCGTCCGCGGCACGACCCACCTGGGCATCGGGCAGGAGGCGGTCGCGGCCGGCTTCGCCGTGGCGATGCGCGGCGACGATTACACGCTCTGCACGTACCGCGGCCACAACCACAATATCGCGCGTGGGGTGCCGATGGCGCCCATCCTCGCGGAGCTGTTCGGGCGGTCGACGGGGTTGCTCGGCGGCAAGGGTGGCTCGATGCACCTGACCAGCGTCGAACACGGCGTCCTCGGGTCGTACGCGATCGTCGGCGCCCACCTGCCGATCGCCCTCGGGGCGGCGTGGTCGGCGCAGTACCGCAAGTCGGGCCAGGTCGCGGTCTGCTTCTTCGGCGACGGGACGACGAACATCGGCGCGTTCCACGAGGCGTTGAACATGGCCGCGGTGTGGAAGGCGCCGGTCGTCTTCGTCTGCGAGAACAACCAGTACATGGAGTACACGCCGATCGGCGAGGTCACGGCCGTCGACCGGCCGGCGGCCGACCGGGCGAGTGCCTACGGCCTCGAGGACATCGTCGTCGACGGCAACGACGTCGAGGCGGTCCACGCCGTCGCGACCGAGGCGATCGACCGGGCACGGGCCGGGGAGGGCCCCTCGCTCATCGAGGCCCTCACGTACCGGCATGGCGGCCACTCGCGGGCCGACCCGGGCACGTACCGGCCCGACGACGAGGTCGCCGCGTGGAAGGCGCGCGACCCGATCCCGACCTACCGCGCGCGGCTCGAGGCGGCCGGCGTCGAGGCGGCTGCGCTGGATGCGATCGACGAGGAGGCGCGAGCCAAGGTCGCCGCCGCCGAGGTCGAGGCGCGCGCCGCGCCCGAGCCGACGGCTGAGGTCCTCGAGACCGAGGTCTGGGCCGACGGGAGCTCGCGATGGCGGAACTGACGTATCGCGGAGCGATCGCCGCCGCCATCGCGCAGGAGATGGAGCGCGACGAGACCGTGGTCCTCATCGGTGAGGACGTGGGTGCTGCGGGCGGCGTGTTCAAGCTGACCGAGGGGCTGTTCGATCGATTCGGCCCCGACCGCGTGCGCGACACCCCGATCAGCGAGCAGGCGATCGTCGGTGCGGCGATGGGCGCGGCGATGACCGGGCTGCGCCCGATCGCGGAGCTGATGTTCAGCGACTTCTTCGCCGTGAGCTGGGACATGGTCGCCAACCAGATCGCCAAGACCCGCTACATGACCGACGGCCAGGTGGCGTTGCCGTTGGTCCTCCGTACGGCGAATGGCGCCGGGCTGCGGTTCGGTGCCCAGCACAGCCAAAGCGTCGAGAACTGGGCGATGGCGATCCCGGGCCTGAAGGTCGTCGCGCCGTCGACCCCGGCCGACATGAAGGGCCTCCTCGCTGCCGCGATCCGCGACGACGACCCGGTGATCGTCTGCGAGCACAAGTTCCTGTTCGCCGACAAGGGCGATGTCCCCGACGGCGAACACGTCGTGCCGCTCGGCCAGGCCGCGGTCGTCCGCGAGGGCAGCGACGTGACGCTGGTCGCGCTGGCTGCCATGGTGCCGCGCGCCCTCGCAGCCGCCCAGGTGCTCGAGGCCGACCACGGCGTCGATGCCGAGGTCATCGACCTGCGCTCGCTCATCCCGCTCGACGCCCGGGCCATCCTCGGTTCGGTCCGCAAGACGACCCGGATGTTCACCGTCGAGGAGAACCCGCGGGTCGGCGGCTGGGGCGCGGAGATCGTGTCGCTCGTCGCCGACGAGGCGTTCTACAGCCTCGATGCGCCGCTGGTCCGCATCACGACGCCGCACATCCCGCTGCCCTCGGCCGCCGCGCTCGAGGACCTTGCCGTGCCGTCCGTCGACCGCATCGTCGAGACCGTCAAGCGGCGGCTGGACGAGGCCCGCTGAGGGACCCGGGTGTGACGACCGTCGGTCTCCTCGGCGCCGGTCGCATGGGCAGCGCGATGGCCCGCGCCATCCGTACGGCGGGCCACGACCTCGTCATCTGGAACCGCACGGCCGCCGGCGCGGAGGCCCTTGCCTCGGAGCTCGGCGGTCGGACCGCCGCGAGCCCGGCAGAGGTCGCCGCCACGGCCGACGTGTCGATCTCGATGCTCGCCGACGGGCCGGCGGTCGACGCGGTCTACGGCGGGACCGACGGGCTGGTCGCCGGCGCGCGCCCGGGGACGGTCCTCGTCGACAGCTCGACGGTCCCGCCGTCCGTCCTGCGCGGCCACGAGGCGGCCATCCGCTCGCGTGGCGCGGGCGTGCTCGACGCCCCGGTGTCGGGCAGCGTCGCGCTCGCCGAAAGCGGCAAGCTGACGCTGATGGTCGGCGGCGAGGCCGGCGACCTCGAGCTGGCCCGACCGGCGCTCGAGGCGTACGGCGCCACGATCTTCCATCTCGGGCCGCTCGGGAGCGGCACCGCCATGAAGCTGGCCGTGAATACCGTCATCTTCGGGCTCAACGAGGCGCTGGCCGAGGGCCTGGTCCTCGCCGAGCGCACCGGGATCGATCGCGAGCGGGCCTACGACGTGCTGGCGGCCAGTGCGGTCGGCGCACCGTACGTCGGCTACAAGCGCGCGGCCTTCGTCGACCCGGACGCGACCCCGGTCGCGTTCTCGGTCGACCTCGCCGCCAAGGACCTGCGGCTCATCGCCGAGCTGGCGGCGAGCGTGGGCCAGAGCGTGCCGCAGGCCGTCACGAACCTCGCCGTCCTCAAGGCCGTGATCGCGGCCGGCGACGGTGGTCGGGATTTCTCCGCGGTCGCGAGCCACCTGCGCGACCGGCGGACCGCAGGGGAGGGTGCGACTGCGTGATCCGCAACCGGCACCGACGTCATCGATGGGCCGCATGAGAGGAGGCACACGTGAGCAACCGAACGCTGATCAAGGGCGGCATCGTCCTGACCCAGGACGATGCGCTCGGCGAGCTGCCGAATGCTGACGTCCTGGTCGAGGACGGGAAGATCGTCGAGGTCGGGACGAATCTGTCGGTCGCCGACGCGCGGACCATCGATGCCGCCGGGGACATCGTGATCCCCGGCTTCATCGATACCCACCGTCACACCTGGGAGACGTCGATCCGGACGTGTGCCCCCGACTACCCGCTCATCGCCTACTTCGGGAACATCCTCGACAAGTTCGCCCCGCACTACCGGCCGGAGGATGTCCATGCCGCCACGCTGTGGGGCGCGCTGGAGGACATCAACGCAGGCATCACCGGCCTCGTCGACTGGGCCCACATCATCAATACGCCGGAACACGCCGATGCGGGGATCAACGCCCTCCAGGAGAGCGGCATCCGCTCGGTGTACGCCTATGGCTTCGGCAATACGTCGCTCGTCGACTGGTGGTTCGGAGCTGACTACACGGGCAGCGTGCTGCGGATCGACGGGCCGGATGCGCGCCGGCTCCGCCAGCGATATTTCAACTCGGACGATGGCCTCGTGACCATGGGCCTCGCGACACGTGGCACGGGCTTCTGCAAGCCGGACGTCGTCCAGTTCGAGTGGGAGCTCGCCAAGGAGCTCGGGCTGAACATCACCGTCCACGTCGGGATGGACCGCTTCGGGTACACCAAGGGCCAGATCACCGCCCTGCGGGACATGGACCTGCTGTACCCCGACACGACCTACGTCCACGCCTCCCACTTCACGGACGAGGAGTGGAAGCTCGCCAGCGACTCGGGCGGCAATGTGTCCTTCGCGCCACAGATCGAGGTCCAGATGGGCCACGGCTGGGCGCCCGCCGTCAAAGCCATGGAGTACGGCATGCCGATCGGCTTGTCCTCCGACGTCGCGACGACGGCCTCGGCGGACCAGTTCACACAGATGCACTCGATCTTCGGGTCGGAGCGCGGCCGCAAGCACCAGGAGGCGTGGGAGGCCGACCTCGATGGGCTGCAGGCATCACCGGGCCTCATCACGTCGCGGCAGGTCTTGCACTGGGCGACGCTCGGCGGGGCGGAGGTCGCCGGGATCGCCCGCCGGACCGGCTCGATCACCCCGGGCAAGCAGGCGGACCTCGTGGTCATCGACACGAAGGCCGTCAACATGACGCCGGTCATCGACCCGGTCGCGGCGGTCGTCTGCGCAGCGGACATCTCGAACGTCAAGACCGTCCTCGTCGGCGGCGAGATCCTCAAGGAGGACTTCAAGCTCAAGGCCGATCTGGACCGTCCGCGCAAGGCCGTCAACGCCTCGAAGGACTACCTGCTGTCCAAGTTCGGCGAGCCCGAGCCCGGGTGGCTGCCAGCGGCCGTGACCGCCTAGGGGTCGAAAGTCGGCGCTTTTCCCTGCGGGCCCGGGACCCGTCCCATCCCCCCAAGGGACGTGTGATCCCGGGCCCGCGCTTTGATACGGCCCTGTAGCGCCGGATGAGCGCGTGGCCCGTACGCTGCGGTGCATGATCGTCCGCTTGTTGACGGCAACGGTAAGGACGGAACGAGCCGGCCCGTTCAACGCGCTCATGCGCTCGCAGCTGCCGGTCCTTCGTCAACACGCGGGGCTCGTCTATGTGAAGCTCGCCCGGCGGATCACCGGCGACATCGAAGAGGTGGTGCTGTACGAGGAGTGGCGCGACACGGCGTCGCTGTACGTGTGGGCCGGACCCGAGCTGTCACGTCCGCGGCTGGTGCCGGGCGCCGAGGACCTCGTCGACAAGCTGTCGGTCACGCACTACGAGGCGCTGGATGTCGACCCGCCCCTCGACGGACCGTGATCGATAGGCACGCGCGGAGTGGAGCCTGCCCCCACTGAGGTATCCACTCCGCCGCGAGTGCCTCGCGCGAATGTCCCACCGTGGTGGCGGCGTGACATGACGAGCCGTCATCCTTGGGATCGCCGGTCCGCACCGCTGCTCGCGCGCGCATCGTCTGCCGGTGTCCAGCCCGCATTCGAGAACGTCGGGATGAACCGATACCCGACGCCCGGGACGGTCGCGATGAACCGTGGGTGTCGATAGTCGTTCTGGAGCTTGATCCGGAGACTTCGGATATGGCGATCGACGATGTTGCTCTCGGCAACGAAGTCCGTCCCCCAGATGGCGTCGAGGATCTCGTCCCTGGTCAGGACGCGCCCCGCTCTGCTGGCGAGCAGGTACAGCAGGCTCTGCTCGATGCCGCTGAGGTGGATGACCGACGTGCCCGCGCGCACCTCTCGATTGACGATATCGATCTCGATGTCACCCATCGCGATCGTCGGCACCAGCGGTCGATCGGTCCCGGACGCACGTCGCGTGATCACGACGCAGCGCGCCAGCAGCTCCTCGGGCGAGAACGGCACCGTCAGGATGTCATCGACGCCGAGGTCGAAGGCCTTCAGCTTCGTCGGGAGGTCGCCGCGGCGCGTCAGAGCCCAGGACGGGCGTCACGCTGCCGGCGAGGGTGTTCGAGACGCCCAGTCGCCGCAGGAGCGTGGCGCTGTCGGGATGGTCCATGTCGACGACGCCGATGTGCGGACGCCACTCGGCGAGGATGGCCTCTGCCTCAGTGAGGTTCTCGGCGGCCCGCACCATGAACAGGCCATGGTTCAGCGTCAGTTCGATCAGGTCCACGACCAGCTGACGGTCATGGAGCACGAGCGCCCGCCGCGTTTCGTCGTGTCGATCCGTCACGCAGGCTTCACCCTAGGCCCCCTATCGATACGCGAGTGAGTGGCGCACGGATTCTACGCGTCGCCGCCACTACCGAAGCGTAGTCGGGAACGTACATCGGCGCGCCTTCCCGTCGACCCACAGCGATACATTCCCATGTCGTCCGGCGCGGCACCCCAGATCGCGACGGGCGGGCTGTAGGTTCTCTCTGTGGACGGCAAGCGTCGGGCCTGGGGCTTGATCTTCCTGGCGACGGGACTGCTCGGGATGACGGCGGTCCTCCTCGTTGCGCTGGGCGCTACGGAGGCGATGCCGGTCGCGATCGTCTTGTGCGTGGTGGCAATCTACGCCGGTTACCGGATCTGGAAGGCTGCGCACCCTGCGACGAGCGTCTGGCGAGAACTCTCGCGTCGAACCGTGGCGGTCATCACGTTCGGGGTGACCGCCGGTGCGACATGGCTCGCCCTGGCGTTCCCGGAGGTCACCCTCGCCATCGTCGGCATCTACTTCGCGGCGCTCTTCGCGTTCTTCACGTTGCTGGTTATTGCCGAGCGGACGTCTCGAGAGCGATGACGACGGGCGCCGGGGGGGAAACAGAGGCCTCCGGGAGCGCCCCCAGGCCTCGTCGATTCTCGTATCGGTGGCCCGCCCGGAGGGATTCGAACCCCCGACCTACTGATCCGAAGTCAGACCGGAGCTGTGCTCAGACTGCAAATCCGAGCGTACAGGGCGTCTTTCGGGTCCGTCGCGTACCTCGCCGTGGTGCCCTGTCGGGGTACGGGCGGCGGTACAAGAGACGCCCCCGGGTCGGCCCGCTCGGCGCTGCGGAGGCTCATAGCCCTGACGATCCGAGCGTGTCGACGGCCATCGTGGGCGGCGATCGCGTTGTGGATCGAGTTGCCCAAGCCCGCTGGGTCGGGTGGTCCGGTCAGCTGTCGCGACGTCCCGTCGTTGCCATCGCGATGAGCCTCCCGACTTCTTCGTCCAGCCAGCCTTGATAGACCCGATCGACGCGGAAGAGCCGCATCGGACCGGACAGGGGTCCCGAGATCTCGAGTGCGTGCCGGATGCGCACACCGCCAGGCGCCGGCTCGACCTCGTAGGTCTGGACCACCCGGATCAGGGGCGGACGTGCTTCGAGTACCAGCACGCGGTCGGGGACGAGGCGCCGGATGTCGCACTCATAGACCCTGCCGTAGCCGGCCCGGACCTCGACCGTCCCGCCTTCGACGAGCGGGCCGTCGGCGCGTGCCCACCTGGCGTTGTGGCCCCAGTGACTCCAGGTCGCTGGATCGGCGTACAACCGGAACACATCCGCTGGGGTCACGGCCGCGTCCCGCACGGACTGGATCATCCAAGTCACGACGCATCACATGGAGTCGGTCCTGCGGTGACGGTACGCACGGTGGCGAGTGTAGCGACCCCGGTCGGCCCGGACCGACTGGCCGCTTGACGCGGGATCGAAGGTCCGGGACCGGAGGCAGGTGTCGAGTCGGACGCAGCCGCTATCGGGCGGATCACCGGACGCCGCGAGGGCGGCCATCGCCGCTCAGCGAGGCCCGTCTACAGGCAGTTTCTTGCCCGAGCTGTGCAGCCTAAGGTGGATTGGCTCCGGCGGTAGGATTCGAACCTACGACCAAGCGCACCGGCCAGAGCGACGTGCTTGCGTGCGTGGGGGGGCCCGAGCGTAGAGGCGATCGTTCGTTGAACAGTCCCCGGTCGGCCCGGACCGACTGACCGCGCGCACGGGTCGAAGGTCCGGGACCGGAGCCGGGGTGATGACAGTCGCAGCCGACTCGAAGGTGAGTGCATGAAGGTTCTGGCGATCCACACGCGGGGCGCGGACGCCGACGACGTCCGCGCGGTCGAGACGATCCGGGCTGTCGCCGGCAAGGGCCTCGAGGGCGACCGCTACTTCTTCGCGGACGGCGCGAGACCGGGCCTGGCGCTGACCCTGGTCGAGGCGGAGGTCGTCGCCGACGTCGGCCTCGAGGAGGGTCAGACGCGCCGGCAGCTGACCGTCAGCGAGATGGGCCTCAACGAGCTGATCGGCAAGCGCTTCCGCGTCGGCGAGGTGGAGTGCTACGGCGTGGAGATCTGCGAGCCCTGCCTGCACCTCCAGGAGCTGACGCGGCCCGGGATCATCAAGGAGCTCGTCCACCGCGCGGGCCTGAACGCCGACATCCTCACCGACGGGGTGATCGCCGTCGGCGACGAGGTCGTCGCGCTGGCGTGACGCCCGAGCCGTTCAGCCTGCACGTCCCCGACGAGGTCCGGCGGTACGCCGCGAAGATCCCCAAGACTCCCGAGCGCCGCGCCGCGCAGGCGGCCTACATGCGCGAGTACCGGCGTCGCAAGGCAGCCGCCGAGTAGCCGCACGGCGGACGTCTAGGCCCACCTCACGCCGGCCATGCTCGAGCGTTCGGCGGCTCGCATGGACGCAATCCTGGCTCGTCGACCCGAGGCCGCATCTGGATGAAATGGGATACGGCGTGGGGTACGACCCCGATCGAAAGGCCCTCCGGAATCGCCCGGAGGGCCTATTTCGTGCGTGGAATGATGGCCCGCCCGGAGGGATTCGAACCCCCGACCTACTGATCCGAAGTCAGTCGCTCTGATCCACTGAGCTACGGGCGGACGCCCGCGGATGATACCGCGCTCCGGGCAAGACTCAGCGCACGGCAGAGCCGTGCTCTCACCATCGTCGGGTGTGGGCCGGTTGGCGCTGTGAGCGTCTGGCCATCACGCTCGCGCGTGACCCGATGGTGGATGAGGAGGGAGACATGGCCAACAAGTACAGCTTCCTGGTGATCAAGTATCCGAAGCCGGATACGGCGGAGGCGGCGCTGCGCGCGCTGTATGGGCTCTCGGACGACAAGGTCCTGAAGCTCCGGGACGCCGTTGCCATCACGAAGACCGCCAAGGGCAAGGTCAAGGTCAACCAGACCAAGGACGACTCGGTCGGCGGCGGATTCGTCAAGGGTGGCCTGATCGGGATCCTGTTCGCGGGTCTGTTCGGGCCTGCCGGTTGGATCGTCCTGGGCGCCGCCGCGGGCGGTGTCTTCGCGGGCTTCGACCGCGGGATCAAGAACAAGCTGCTGAAGGAGCTGGGGCAGGATCTGACCCCCGACGAGTCGGCGATGGCGATCCTGGTCGAACGCGCCGATTGGCAGACGGCGTTCGAACGCATGAAGGCGCACGAGTTCGGCGGCAAGCTCGTCATCTCCGAGATCGTCCCCGATGACCTGGCCGAGGTCGAAAAGCTGCTCGAAGACCCCGCGACCGTCGAGTCGGTGCCCGAGGAACTCGAGATCGCGGCTCCGGCTGCCGCTCCGGTCGCTGCGGCCGCCGCAGCTCCCGCAGCCGCCGCAGCGGCTCCTGCTGCCGCGCCGATCGCGGCCGCCGCTGCAGCTCCCGTTGCCGCAGGCGCGGCGGCGCCGGCTGCCGCGCACGCCGGCGCATCCATGCGCGTCGTCGATATCGAGGGCATCGGGTCGGCTCACGCCCAAAAGCTCGTGGCGGCCGGCGTCCTCACGACCGACCAGCTGCTCAGCGAGGGCGCCAAGCCCGCGGGACGAGATCGGATCGCCCGTGCGACCGGGATCAGCGGCGCCCTCATCCTCGGGTGGGTCAACGATGCCGACCTGATGCGGATCCCCGGCGTCGGACCGGAGTACAGCGACCTGCTCGAGGCGGCCGGGGTCGATTCTCCGGCGGAGCTCGCGCTTCGGAACCCGAAGAACCTCGAGATCACGGTCCAGGAAGTCGTGGCGGCGCGGCCGGGCATCGTCCGTCGGATCCCGGGCGAGTCCGAGATCGCCGCATGGATCGAGGAGGCGGGCAAGCTGGAGAAGATCGTCGAACACTGACGCCGGACGGCGTCAGGTAGGTCGATCGCCGGATAGGGCCGCCAGCAGGATCGCCTCGACCTCGGCATGGTCGCCGCGATCCCCCGGGCCGCGTGCCGCCCGACACAGGTCGAGCGGCGTGCGCCCGTCGGCGTCGGGCAGTCGCGGATCCGCGCCGTGCGCCAGCAGGCGCCGGACGCTGTCGGGGCGGCCGTCCTGGGCGGCGGTGCGCAACGGATGTCCGCCGAATGCCTCGTCGACCGCGTCGACCGGAGTGCCTGCCGCGATCAGGGCATCGATGACGTCCAGGCGCTGATGATCGGCGGCCATGACGAGGGCGCGGACCTTCGCGCCCGCCTCGGTGTCGGATGTCAGCCAGCCGTGGATGTGGCCGGCCGCGGCCGCCTCCTCGATGCCGTGGACCGTCGCGCCCGCCTCGATGAGGACGTCGACGACGTCCGTCATCCCGAAGACCGCGGCGTGCAGCAACGCCGTGCCGCCGGGCACGCCGCCGGCATCCGGAGCCGCGACCGCTTCGATGTCGGCGCCGGCCTCGACGAGCACCCTGGCGACGTCGGCGTCGCCGTAGCTCGCCGCGGTGATGAGCGGTGTCTCCGGCTCGCCGGGCAGGCCGTTTGCCGGTGCCCCGGCGGCGAGCAGTGCCCGCGCCACCACATCGGTCCCGTCCACATCGACTGGTAGACCAAGGCGGCCGGCGTCGAACCGCAGCATCGCGATGTAGTTGATCGGTGCGACGCCGCGCCGATGGTCGGCCCAGTGCTCCATCGGGATCGTGGCCAGCGACGGGTCTGCCTCCACCAGCCGAGCCAGCCGCGTGAGGTCACGCTCGTCGAGGATCGCGCGGCGGTCGACCTCCTGCTTGAGCTTCGGCCAGCTCGCGAACCCGTAGCCGCGCGCGATCGCGAGCTGCGCCGATGACAGCGTGATCTGGTCGGACACCGCGCGGATCGTGTCGAGCGAGGATTCGTCGCCGGCTTTCGCCGCTCGCAGCAGATCCTTGGCCTGACGCCTGAGCTGGTCGAGGTCGGGGCGCGGGTGCAGGTACGGCACGACGGTCTCCCTTCGGGTGGCCAGCGGTCCGCGCTCCCGGCCAAGGAGAACGTCAGTGGGTACGACGCGCTGCGACGTGGGGTGGACTCGGTCCTGCCCGCGGACCCGGTGGCGCCCCCAAGCGCTCGCCGGAACCATACCGCCGGCCCGCAGCGGGTGGCAAGGTCGGTCGGCGAAGCCGACCGGCGTCGGCCCGACTTGACCCGGCTCGCGACGATGACCGTGAGAGGAGACCGACGATGTCGAGACAGCCCGAGGTCGATGCCTGGTTCGAGCGATACGACAACCCGATGAAGGACGTCGTCCAGCGGATGCGCGAGATCGTCCTCGACGCCGATCCACGGGTCGACGAGTGCATCAAGTGGCAGGCACCGACCTTCACCTACAAGGGCAACATCGCCAGCTTCTTCCCGAAGAGCAAGCAGCACGCGAGCCTGATGTTCCACCAGGGCGCGAAGATCCCCGGGAGCTTCCCGCGCCTGGAAGGCGGCGGCGACACGGGACGGTTCATGAAGATCGCGGACCTCGACGAGGCCGAGGCCGCCCGCGCGGAGCTGCAGTCGATCGTGCGGGCCTGGTGCGACTGGCGGGATACCGGCGGCTGACCGGAGCGATCAGCGCATGGCCGGCATCGCCGGCGCGGGCACGTCGGCGGTGGCTGCCGGCCGCGACCGCCGGGCATCCATGAACGTCATCAGCACCGCGCCCAGCCCCAGCACGACCACGACGAGCTTGACCACCGGACCGATGACCGGGATCGCCGACAGCACGACGACGACCGCTGTGCCGATCGCCAGGAGGGCGAACTCCCGTGTCCGCGTCGTGCTCGCAGACCGCATCACGAGACCGGCGAGCGCGGCACCGACGATCGCGTCAGCCAGATACCCCGTGATGACGACGAACCCGGTGGTGACGCCGAGGATCGCGGCGACGCCACCCAGCACGTCGAGGCCGACGAGGTCCTCGAAGCCAACCAGCGCAAAGATGATCCCGAACACGACCATCGCGAGCACGATGAGGATCAGCACCACCACGTAACCGAGCAGGCCGAGCAGGCCCCAGCCGGCCGCCGGCAATGGCCGCTGCTGGATGGCTGCCTTGGTCGCGGCGTAGGCCCTGGGTGCGAGCCACAACATGATCGCCCCGGCCAGCAGCACGATCAGGAAGTGCTGGAACGTATTGACGACCGTGTCGGTCAACGTCGGCGGAGCAGCGGTCGCCCCGCCCGCGGGCACCGTCGCGATGCGGACATCCTCGGTGCCGCCGATGGTGCCGCTCTTCTGGTAGGCGCCGGTGCTCGCGAGGAGGTTCCCGGCCACCGCCCCGTCGATCGTCAGCCGGCCGCTCGCTGCGACCATGTCCTCGCCGATGGACCCTGAAGTGGCGAGGGCGACCTGCCCACCGGTCGCCAAAAGGTCCTCCTCCACCGTTCCACCGATCGACATCGCTCCGCCCGCGATACGAGCATCGCCGTTGACGGTCCCGTTGATCGAGACATTGCCCCCGGCCGCGATGACATCACCGGTCACGGTGCCGGTGACGTCGACCGTTCCGCCGCTCGCGACGAGGTCGCCGTCGACTGTCCCCGCGATAAGCACCGATCCGGCGAACGCGTACAGGTCGTGCGCCACGGTCTGGCCGGCCGGGATCGTTACGTCATTCCCGGTCCGGAACTTCTCATCCGCGGTCTGGGCCTGCGCGATCCCGGCCAGGATGACCAGGGAAAGGGCGGCCAGGCCGAGGGCGATCGGCAAGTGGGCAGGTGAACGTCGCATGCGGGAAGCCCTCCGTTGCGGGAGATCACGTCAAGCCTAGCTCCGCCTCCCAGACCTGTCAGGGACCTGTGTGCCACGTGTGGGCGCGGCATACTGGGCCGGCGAGCGGAGACCGGTCGGAGGAGGCAGCCGTGGCGATCCAGATCCGCAAATGGGCGACGTTCCGTGAGGAGATCCTCGTCGATGGCGAGCGCGAGCTGGAACGGCCGCTTCGCCGCGCCGCGGTCGCCGTCGTCTGCTCGAACCCGTACGCGGGCACCTGGTCCGACGACCTGGCAGAGCTGATCGACTTCGGCGAGTACCTCGGCGACGAGCTGACCCGCCGCTGCCAGGACGTCCTCGGCGAGCCGATCGAGGCGTACGGCAAGGGCGGCATCGTCGGTGAGCACGGCGAGCTCGAGCACGTCGCAGCCGTCCTCCACCCGAAGTTCGGCGCGCCGACGCGCGAGCGGGTGGGCGGCGTGTCGATCCTGCCGTCGGTCAAGAAGCGCGCCGCGATGGGCGCCACGCTCGACATCCCGGTCCACCACATCACCGCGATGCTGGTCCGGTCGCATTTCGACGCGGTCACGATCGCGGTGCCCGACGCGCCCGGTGCGGATGAGCTGCTGCTGGCCCTTGCCGTGACGAGCGCGGGCCGGCCGCACGCCCGGATCGGGGGCCTGGCCGCGGCGGATGCCGTCGGCGAGGACGGTCTCCACTGAGCCGGCCGTGCGGACGCTGATCACCGGCATCGGGCAGATCGTCTCGGGCGACATCGACGCGCCGCTGGTCGACGGCGACACGATCGCGATCGTCGACGGTCGCATCGACGCCATCGGTCACGGGCTCGACGACGAGGCGGACGTCGTCATCGATGCCCACGGGACGACCGTCTTCCCGGGCCTGATCGATTCGCACGCTCACCCGACCCTCGGCGACTTCACGCCCCGCCAGCGGACGGTCGACTTCATCGAGTCGTCGCTCCACGGCGGCGTGACCACGATGATCTCGGCCGGCGAGCCGCACGTGCCCGGCCGCCCGAAGGACGTCGTCGGGCTGAAGGCGCTGGCGATCGCCATCGCCCGTGCCTACGCCACGTACCGGCCGGGCGGCGTCAAGGTCCGGGCCGGCGCACCGATCCTCGAGCACGGGCTGGTGGAGGCCGACTTCGCCGAGATGGCCGCAGGCGGCGTCCGGCTGATCGGCGAGATCGGGCTCGGCTCGGTGAAGACCGGCGCCGACGCCGCGCCGATGGTCGCCTGGGGCCGGGCCCACGGGATGGTCTCCACGTTCCACACCGGCGGGCCCGTCGATCCCGGGCTCGTCGGCCATCGGCGCCGACGAGGTCCTCGAGGCGAACCCGGACATCGCCGGTCACATCAACGGCGGCACGACGTCGCTGCCGGAGGCCGACATCGACCGCCTGGTCGCCGCCGACGCCGGCATCGCCCTCGAGCTCGTCCACTGCGGCAACGGCCGGACGGCCCTTGCCGCGCTGCGCCGTGCGCAGAGCGCCGGAGCCCTCGGTCGGGTGATCCTCGGCAACGACGCGCCGTCCGGGACCGGGGTCGTGCCGCTCGGCATCCTGCGGCTCATCGCCCATCTCGCGTCGCTCGGCGACGTCGCGCCGGAGACGGTCGTCGCCTTCGCGACCGGCAACACCGCCAGGGTCCATCGCCTCGACACCGGTGTCGTCGCACCGGGTCGCGCGGCCGACCTGTGCATCGTCGACGCGCCGGTCGGCTCGGTCGGGACGACCGCCCTCGAGGCGTTGGCGAACGGCGACCTGCCGGGCGTCTCGATGGTGCTCGTCGACGGAGCACCACTCATCGGCCGGAGTCGCAACACGCCGCCGGCGGGCCGCATGGCGGAGGTGGTGAAGGGGACCGGTCCCGCCGGGGGCGGCCACTGATGCGCTTCGGATTGCGGCTGCCGAGCTTCGCGCTCGGTCCGGACACCGCGACGCTGGCCGACATGGGCACCTATCTTCGCCGCGCCGAGGACCTCGGCTTCGAGAGCGCGCTGCTCATCGATCACCTGTTGCTCACGCCGCCCGCCTACCGGACGACCTGGCTCGAGCCGATCTCGCTGCTGTCGGCGCTCGCGGGCGTGACCCGCACGATGCGGCTGGGGACCCTCGTCCTGGTGCTGCCCCTCCGCGACCCCGTCGCCTTCGCCAAGGAGTGGGCGACGTTCGACCTGCTGTCCGGCGGCCGGTCGATCCTGGGCGTCGGCGTCGGCTGGCATCCCGGCGAGTTCGCCGCCCTGCGCATCCCGATCAAGGAACGCGGTCGCCGCATGAACGAGATGCTCGAGGCGATCACCGCGCTGTGGTCCGGCGACGACGTCACGTACGAGGGCGAGTTCTACCGCTTCGAGCACCTGACCATCGACCCGAAGCCGGCCCAGCGGCCGCATCCGCCGATCTGGATCGGTGGCGGCACCCAGCCGTCGGAGAAGATCTACGGCCAGAAGGTCGCCACGATCCGGCCGGTCCTGCGGCGCATCGCGAAGTACGCCTCGACCTGGGTGCCGCACTCGTCGGCGACGGCCGAGATGGTCGCCGATGACTGGGCGATCATCCGCGAGGAGATGGCGGGCTTCGGCCGCGACCCGGGCGAGATGACGAAGGTCTACTCGAACTTCATCCATGTCCTCGCACCGGGGGAGTCGCCGGAGGATGCCGCCGACCGCTTCCGGGTCTTCTCCGGGATGGACCTCGACTACTGGCAGGAGTACTACCTGCTCGGCGAGGCCGAGGCGCTGGCCGAGCGCATCCGACGGCAAGATCGATGCGCTCGGCGGGGTCGAGCACGTGATCCTCAACCCGGTCGACTGGGACCCGTCGATGCTCGAGCGCATCGCGACCGACGTCCTGCCACTCGTCCGCGCCTGACCTCGATCCATGGCGAGCTACCAGCGACCGACCAGCCTCGATGCGGCGCTGTCCGCCCTCGCCGAGCGACCGCTGACGATGCTCGCCGGCGGCACCGACATCTACCCCGCCCGGGTCGGACGCCCCATCGACGACGAGTTCCTCGACGTCACCGCGCTGCCGGACCTGCGGGCGATCACGATCGCCGACGGCGTCGTCCGCATCCCGGCGCTGGCGACCTGGACCGACGTCGTGCGACACGACCTGCCGCCGGCGTTCGATGGGCTCAAGACCGCCGCCCGCGCCATCGGCGGCGTGCAGATCCAGCATCGGGGCACGGTCGTCGGCAACCTGTGCAACGCCTCGCCCGCGGCCGACGGGCTGCCGAACCTCATGGCGCTCGATGCTCGCGTCGAGCTGTCGTCGGCTGCCGGTCGTCGCGATCTGTCGGTCGGCGACTTCGTGGTCGGCAACCGCCGCACGGTCCGTCGCCCCGACGAGCTCGTGACCGCCGTGCTCGTGCCCCTCCCCGGGGAGCGGGCACGCTCGGCGTTCCTCAAGCTCGGCTCGCGCGCCTACCTCGTGATCTCGATCGCCATGGTCGCCGCCGTCGTCGATGTCGGTGGCGACGGCCGGATCGCCACCGCACGCATCGTGGTCGGTGCCTGTTCGGAGGTCCCGCAGCGGATCGGTGCAGCGGAGGCGCGGCTCATCGGCCGAGTCCCGGACGCGGGCCTCGCGGGCAGCGTCGTCGCGGACGACCTCGCTGCGCTGACGCCGATCGACGACGTGCGCGGGAGCGCGGACTACCGCCGCGCCGCGGCCCTCACCCTCGTGCGCCGGGCCGTGGCCGAGGTGCTGGCATGACCGATGTCGAGGCACGCCCGATCGCGTTGCGGGTCAACGGTCGCGAGGTCTCGGTCGTGGGCGACCCGATGCGACGCCTCAGCGAGGTCCTGCGCGACGATCTCGGGCTGACGGGGACGAAGGTCGGCTGCGACGCCGGCGACTGCGGTGCGTGCACGATCCGGCTCGACGGCGACCCCGTGTGCGCCTGCCTCGTCCCGCTCGGGCAGCTCGCGGGTCGCGACGTCGCGACCGTCGAGGCGCTCGCCGACGACGGGCGCCCGGGGCCGCTGCAGGCGGCGTTCATGCGCCACGGCGCCGCGCAGTGCGGGATCTGCACGCCCGGGATGCTGATGGCCGCCGACGCGCTGCTCGCGACCGATCCCGCGCCATCGACGACGTCGGTCAGCGATGCGCTGGCCGGGGTCCTGTGCCGGTGCACCGGCTACCGCTCGATCGTGGACGCCGTCACGTCCATCGACGACCCCGACCGGACGGCGACGCCGGCGCCCGGGTCGGCGGTCGGCGCCCGCGTGGCCCGCGTCGACGGTCTCGACCAGGTGACCGGCGCCGCCGCCTTCGGGGCCGACCGGTCACCGCCGGGCGTCCTCCACCTGCGCGCCGTCCGCTCGCCGCACGCCCATGCGCGCTTCACGATCGGCGACGTGTCGTCGCTCCGGGCAACGTACCCGGGGCTGGCCCGCGTCCTCACCGCGGCCGACGTCCCCGGCCAGAACCGCTTCGGGATCTACGTCACCAAGAAGGACCAGCCGGCGCTCGCCGACGGCTATGCCCGGTATCTCGGCGAGGCCGTCGCCGCCCTGGTCGGGGACGAGGCGACGGTCATGGCCATCGCCGACGACGAGCTGCCCATCGAATGGGATCCGCTCGAGCCCGTGCTCGACCCGGCCGAGGCCGCCGCCCCGGGTGCGCCCCAGTTCCACGACGAGTCGCCGGGCAACGTGCTGACCGCAGGGCGGGTCGCCCGCGGCGACGTCGACGCGGCGCTGGCGTCGTCGGCCGTCGTGGCCGGCGGCACATTCCGGACGAGCCACGTCGAGCACGCCTACATCGAGCCGGAGGCCGGCTACGCCGTCCGCGAGGGCGACCGGCTGACGGTGGTCGTGTCGACGCAGACGCCGTACATGGATCGTGACGAGGTCGCGCTCGTGCTCGGCATCGAGCCGGAACAGGTCCGCATCGTCCCGACCGCGTGCGGCGGCGGCTTCGGCGGCAAGCTCGACATGGGCATCCAGCCGCTGGTCGCCGTGGCGGCCTGGCTGCTCGACCGTCCGGTGCGCTGCGTCTACACCCGGCCGGAATCGATGCGCTCGACCACGAAGCGCCACCCGGCGCACATCACGGCGCGGCTCGGCGCGGACCGCGACGGCCGACTGACCGGGCTCGAGCTCCACGGCGACTTCGACACCGGCGCGTACGCGTCATGGGGTCCGACCGTCGCCAATCGCGTGCCGATCCACGCGTCGGGGCCGTACGTCCTCCCAGCGGTCCGGGCCACGACGCGGGCGATCTACACGAACGGCCCGATCGGTGGCGCGTTCCGCGGCTTCGGGGTGCCGCAGGTCGCCATCGCCCACGAGGCGCTGGTCGACGAGGTCGCCGGGCTCCTCGGGATCGACCGCCTCGAGATCCGGGCACGCAACGCGATGCGGGCAGGGTCGACCACGTCGACCGGCCAGGTCCTCGCCGCGAGTGCCGGCCTCGTGCCCTGTCTCGACGCGCTTCGACCGGCGTGGAACGAGGCCCTCGACGACGCGCGGGCGCGCAACGACGCCGCCGGGGCCGTGCGTCGCGGCGTCGGTATCGGCGCCATGTGGTACGGCATCGGCAACACGTCGGTCCCGAACCCGTCGACGATCCGGATCGGGCTGCGGCGAGACGGACGGTTCGTGTTGTTCAGCGGCGCGCAGGACATCGGCCAGGGGTCGAGCACGATCCTGAGCCAGATCGCGGCGGACGCCCTCGACACCTCGATGTCGGCCATCGACCTGGTCGCGGGCGACACGGATCGGACGGCCGATGCCGGCAAGACGTCGGCCTCGCGCCAGACGTTCGTGTCCGGCAACGCGACCCGGCTCGCCGCGGCTGACCTGCTTCGCCGGATCGAGCTGGCCGGCCCGGATCTCGGCGCGCTGTCCGACGATGCCGATGGCTGCATCCTGGTCGGGACCGGCCACTACGACCCTCGGACGACCGAGATCGACGCCGATGGGCAGGGCATCCCGTATGAGACGTACGGCTTCGGTGCGCAGGTCGCGGTCGTCGACGTCGATGTCGAGCTCGGGACGACGCTGGTCCGGCGGATCGTCGCGGCCCACGATGTCGGCCGTGCCATCAACCCGATGCTGGTCGAGGGCCAGATCCACGGCGGCATCGCCCAGGGCATCGGGTTCGCGTTGATGGAGGAGTACCACGCCGGCCGGACCGACAACCTGCACGACTACCTGATCCCGACCATCGGCGACGTCCCGCCGATCGAGGTGCACCTGGTCGAGGATACCGAGCCGGCCGGGCCGTTCGGCGCGAAGGGGGTCGGCGAGCCGGCGCTCATCCCGACGGCACCGGCCATCCTCGGTGCGATCCGCCACGCGACCGATGCCCGCATCGACCACATCCCGGCCACGCCGGACCGGGTGCTCGCTGCCATCCTCGCGACGAGGACCTGAGCGACCGGCTCATCCCGCGCGGCAGGCTTGACAGGAAACCAAATGGTTTCCTATGCTGCTGGGCATGGAGGCGATCTTTCGAGCCCTGGCCGACCCGACCCGCAGGGCCTTGCTCGACGGGCTGTTCGAGCTGGATGGCCAGACGCTCGTCGCGCTCAGCGCCGGTCGCGACATGACGAGGATCGCCGTCGCCAAGCACCTGCGCCTCCTCGAGGAGGCGGGCCTCGTGGTGAGCCGTCGGCGCGGCCGGGAGAAGCTCCATTTCCTCAACCCGGTCCCGATCCGCCTCATCCACGACCGCTGGGTCAGCAAGTACACCGAGCCGTGGGCCGCCGGCCTGAGCGGCCTGAAGCACGAACTGGAGGAGCCGATGGAGAAGGTGTTCGAGATCTACATCCGCACGACGCCGGATCGCCTCTGGGAAGCGATCACGGATCCGGCGATCCGCGCCAAATACCACTTCGGCGTGGGTGCGCACTCCGACTGGAAGGAAGGCTCCGGGTACCAGCTGATCCACCAAGGCTCGGACGGCCCGCTGGCCGAGGGCGAGAACCTCGAGGTCGATCCGCCCCGCAGGCTCGTGCAGTCCATGAACGTGCTCTGGAGCGACGAAGCGAAAGCCGAGGCGACGTCGCGGGTGACGTGGGAGATCGAGCCGGTCGGCGACTCGTGCCGGCTGACGGTGACCCACGACCAGCTCCGCGAGGACGCGCCGGAGGAGATCTACGGCGGCTGGCCGATGATCCTGTCGGGCCTCAAGACCTGGCTCGAGACCGGCCAGCAGCTCACCACCCCAGGCTCGCTCATGTACGGCCAGGACCAGGAAGGAGAACCACGATGACCACCATCACCGACGTCCGAACGATCGGCGTCAACGTCCGTGACCAGGACCGGGCGCTCGCCTTCTTCACCGACGAGCTCGGGTTCGAGACGCGCCTCGACGCCCCGATCAGCCTGACCACCCGCTGGATCGAGGTCGCCCCACCCGGAGCCGACACGTCGATCGCGCTCAATGCGGCCGAGACCGTCGCTGACGCCGGGACCGATACCGGCATCCGCTTCAGCGTCCCGGATGCGGAAACGGAGCATGCCGACCTGCAGGCCCGCGGCGTCGCCGTCGGCGAGCTGCTGCGATGGGATGACATCCCGCCGATGTTCACGTTCGACGACCTCGACGGGAACCGGTTCTACATCGTCGAGGCGATGGCATGACCGGGGCGCGAGCGCTCGACAAGACGTTCCAGGCACCGCTGCAGAAGAGCCCGGCGAAGGGTGGCTGGACCTACGTCGTCACCGACTGGAGCCCAGCGTTCTTCGGCACCAAGGGCCTCGTCAAGGTCGCAGGGACGGTCGACGGCCACCCCTTCCGGAGTGCCTTCATGCCGCTCGGCGACGGCACGCACAAGCTGGCGATCAAGGCCGACCTGCGCGACGCCATCGCAAAGCGCGAGGGCGACACGGTCCGCATCCACCTCACCGAACGGCTCGGCTAGGCGGTCAGGCCGGCGCCCTCCAACAGTTGCGGGAGCAGCGTCCCGAAGCCATAGCCGGCGATGCCGGCGATCGCGGCGAGGGCCAGGATCTCGAGGCCCGACGTGATCGCCGACCGGTGCGACCAGCGGCTCTTCACGACCCCGATCGCGAACAGGACGAGGCCCGTCGCGACCGCCGCCACCGGCAGCGCCATCCCGAACGGGACGACCAGGAACGGCAGGACCGGCACCAACGCACCCAGGCCGAACGCGGCGCCCATGAACAATGCCCCACGCATGACGCTGCCACCCCGGTCCTCGACGTGGATGCCGAGCTCGCGCGCGACCATCGTCCGAAGGAGGACCTCCGGGTGGCGGGCCATCATCGCCGCGATCTTGGCTGCCTCGGCCTCATCCAGACCCTCCTCGGTGAGCATGTAGGCGACTTCGGCCTCGGCCTCGCCCGGCCGGTCCCGGACCTCATGGCGCTCGGCGTGGATCTGGGCGTCGAAGATCTCGCGCTGGCTCTTGCTGCCGATGTACTCGCCGGCGGCCATCGAGAACGCGCCCGCCAGCGCGCTGGCGACCCCGGCCACGACCACCGGGAACGCCTCGCCCGAGGCGCCGGCGACGGTCGCCACGACCGCGAGCGTGGAGACGAGCCCGTCCTGCGCCCCGAACACGACCTCGCGGATCTCGCCCAGGAGCGAGCTCTCGCGGCGTTCCTCGGCGAGGTGGTCGGCCAGCCAGCGGCGGTCGTACGCGGACGCGGGGGCGTCGGTCGGCGGCCGGGTCGGCGTCTGCGACATATTCGCCACAGCGTCGCATACCATGGGCGCCCATGCCCGGGTCCCGTCACCCCGGCCCAGCGCCGGGTCCCCTCCACAACCTCCCGCGTCCGCTCGACGAACGCGACGGCAGTCGACGCCGTCGACGTCGCCGTCGCCTGGGCACGGCCGCCGCCCTGGTCGTGGCGATCGCGGCCAGCGGGGCGCTACTCCGGACCTTCAGCAACGGGCCGCTTGGCGGGGTCGGCGAGGTGCAGGGCGCCGTCGGCACGCCCGACGCCGCGGCCGCCTCGCCGGCGGCGACGCCGCGGCGGACCCCGAGCCTCGCGCCGGCGGCGCGTCCCTCGCCCATGGCGATCCCGACGCCGACACCCGTCCCGACGCCGGCTGCGCCCGATACCCTGACCGGCTACCGCTCCCCGCTCGCGCACGGCCGCCTGACGCTGCCGTTCGGGCCGTCACCGTGGGGGTCGCGCGTCGTCGAGGGCCAGACGTTCCACGACGGCATCGACCTCGCCACGTTCTGTGGCGATCGCGTGGTCGCGGCGCACGCCGGGACCGTGCTTGCGGCCGGCCGCCGGTACGACCGGTACATGGGCTGGATCGGCGACCTGCGGCCGTACCTCGGCCGGCTCGAGAAGAAGCACCTGTGGACGACGCTGCCGATCGTCGTGGTCGTCGACGACGGGAACGGGTACCGCAGCGTGTACGCGCATTTCGGCAAGGTGGTCGTCAAGAAGGGCCAGGCCGTCCGGGCGGGCGAGCTCCTCGGCTACGAGGGGCGCACCGGGCGGGCGTCCGGCTGCCACGTCCACTACGGGCTGTTCAGCCCGCTCGAGACCGCGACGTTCTCGATCGATCCGGCCGTCGTGAAGCGGATGAAGGTGCCGAAGCTGCAGGTTGCCCGCATCGACCCGCTCGTCGTGCTGCCGCAACACGCCCCGAAGCCGAAGCCGAAGGCCTCGCCGAAGCCGAGCGCGTCGCCGTCCTGACCCGCGCCGGTCGCGTGACTCAGCGGCGCCGGTAGCGGCGACCGACGAGCCAGTACGCCGGGATCGACCCGAGCGCCGCCGACAACGACATCGCCCGCCCATCCCGCCCTTCGAGTGCGAGGAGCCGGTCCGTCGCCGTCGCATCGGCCGGTCGTGCGTCGACCACGGCCAGGTCGATCGCGACACGGCCCGGCTCCGCCTCGCCGAGCGACGCGATCACGGCCTCGGGCCGGGAGCCCGCCTCGTACTCGGCACGGACCTCGGCCTCGGATCGCCACGTCGGCTGGCGCAGGAGGATCGCGCGCCACGCCTCGGCCAGCTCCGGCCGGATGCGACCATCTCCCGGTTCGGGGTCGCCCCCGCCCGCCTCGGCCACGTCGAGACCGCGGGCCCAGCGCGCGGCCTGGTGGACCAGGGCGTACTCGTCGAGATCGGCGTACGCGGCCAGCCGATCGGCCGGCGAGCCGTCCCCGAAGATCGCGCGAACCGACGGTCCGAATACCTCCGCCAGGTCGAGGTCGATGGCGCGCACGGTCCGGTGGAAATAGACCTGCTGGTACATGAACCGCCGCGCGCTCAGGAACATCTCGAGCGCGCCGAGACCCGGCTCGAACAGCGTCAGCCCGTCGCTGCCGACGAACGAGTAACGGCGCAGCCGCTCGACGTCGACCGGGCCGGCAGTGACCCCGGTGAGGTACGCATCACGGCGGACGTAGTCGAGGTTGTCGACCGTGAACACGCCGGACAGCAACGGGGCGAGCCAGCGGACCCAGCGCGGCATCGTCGGGTCGCTGAGTGCGGGCTTCGCGATGAGGAATGCGACCCATGACGGGTCGATCACCTCGTCGTCACGCAGCGCGTCGCGCTCCGCCACGGCGCCGGGCGCGCGTCGGAGCCCGCGCAGCAGCGCGCCGAGCTCGCCGATGATCATGCCGCTCAGGTCCTCGTGGGTGAGCCGCTTCGCGTCCGGCCGGCGGGGGTCGGACGGTGCCTCGAACGCGGCCAGGACGTGATCGTCGAAGAAGTGCGCGAAGGGCCCGTGCCCGACGTCGTGCAGCAATCCGGCCATCCGCATCGTTTCGGTGACGAGCCCCTCCGACGGCAGCGGAGCATCGTCAGGGTCGTCGGCGAGGGCCGAGCGAAGACTGGGGTAGAGCGACCGCGCCCACGACCCTGCCTCGTGCATCACGCCCAGGCCGTGCGTGAAACGGGAGTGTTCCGCGGTCGGGAAGACCCACCGGGCGCTCTGGAGCTGGCTGATCCGGCGAAGGCGCTGGAGCCACGCCGTGTCGAGGAGGTCCTCCTCGGCGACCTCCTCGTCAGGCAGGCCGGCCGCGGCGGTCTCGGGCCGCGTCAGCCGCTTGGTGAGCTCGATGTACCCGTGGATCGGGTCGCTGATGAGGTTGACGGCGGCGAACGGGTGCCGCCTCATGTGTGGGTCAGGGGACCCGGACGCGTTTCTCGCTGCTCCATGCGCCCACATTGCCACGCTGGTCGGTCGCCCGCACCCGGACGGCATACGACCGGCCGTGGGGCCTGTCGGCCAGCGTGATCGAGTAGGCCTTGGTGTTATCGCGCAGCAGCAGCCACGTGCCGTAGTCGACGCGGTACTGCACGTCGAAGTCGCGCAGGCCCGAGGTGTGCGTCTGGAGCCGAACGTCGGCGCCGGTCCATGCCCAGCGCACGTCGTCGCCGCTCCGCGTGGCGGTCGTCACCTGCCCGATCGGCCGGGTGCGGTCGGTGGTCTCCGCGAACACCGCAGCGGCATACGTCCGCCGGTTGGACGACCGCAAGGCGAGGCCGACGCCGATGTAGTTGAAGCGCGAGCTGAGGATCATCGCCCGGTGCGGGGAGCTGCGCATCCAGGCGTTGTAGATCGCCCTGGCCGAGGAGTCCGGCCAGGTCGCGGTCGACCAGCCGATGTCCTCGCCGTACCGATACCACGGCACGCCGTACGCCCGGAGCTGTGCGCTCAGGTTGCCGCCGACCGTGTGGCTCAGCACGTTGGACGCGGCCATCCGGCTGGCGCGCGCGCCGGAGATGATGGCGAGGTCGGTGTCGTACCGGAGGGGCCGCAGCCCGCGTGCCGATCGGGCACTGTTGATCCAGCTGATCACCAGCGATTCGGTGGCCGTCCCGGACGGGGCGGCGGTCGCGGCAGGGGCGACCAGGGCGATCGCGAGGGTCGCGATCAGGGCGGCGGGGGTGGCCAAGGCCAGCCGCCGCCGGGCGGGAGTGTGATGCATGAGCACGTCCTCAGCGTGTGGGGGGTCACGTGGTCGTGTCCGGGCCACCCTACCCGAATCGACGCCCGCTTGTCCTATCCGTCGTAGCGTGCTGCCGCACGACGGTGCGTCTCGGCAACGTCGATTCGCAGGCTCTCCGGCTCGAGGACCTCGACATCGTCGCCCCACGACAGGATCCACAGGCGGACCTCGATCGTGCCCGCTACGGTCGCCCGCCACGTCAGCGAGCCGTCGTCGGCGACGTCCACCCGCTGCGTGGGATGCCACGTCGCCTCCTGCACCCGCGCTGCGACCGACGGCGCGAACCGCAGCACGACCTCGGTCGCCGGTTGGTCCGCGATGATGTCCCACGCTCGACGCAGCGTGCCCTCGAGGCGATCGCCCTCGGGCACCTCGAACGTGCGCGGCGTGAGGGCGACATCGCGGATCCGCTCGATCTTGAAGGTCCGGAGCCCCTCCCGGGTCTCATCCCAGCCGATCAGGTACAGCGCGTGCGTCTGGAGCGACGGCTCGATGAGGTACGGCCGCACGACCGCGCGGCGGGCGGTCGCCTCGGGCGCGTAGCGCGCCGGCTCGTAGTCGAGGGTCACGACCCGGCGCTCCGCCCACGCCCGCGTGAGCGTGTGGACGTGGTCGCTGAAGGCGGCGTCGCGCGGGTGTTGGGCGAGGACGTCAAGCGTCCGCTCGACGTGCTCCGCCAGCGGTCGCGGCAGCACCTCCTCGAGCTTTTCGAATGCCGCAGCGAGGTCGGGGTCGTACTTGTCGGCATAGCGGACCATCAGGCGCGCCGACAGCACGACGGCCATCGCCTCGTCGAGGGTCAGCTTCAGCGGGGGCAGGAACTCGTCGCTCACCACGCCCCACAGCCCGTCCTCGGACCAGACCGCCACGCCGACCTCGGTCTCGAGCGCGCGCAGGTCGCGGTACACGGTCCGTGTCGCGACCCCGGTCCGGCGGGCGATCTCGGCGGGTCGGATGCCGTCCGGATGGCCGCGCAGCACCGCGACGACCCGGAGCATGCGCGCCAGGCGGTCGCGCTTGCCGAACGGTCGCTCGTCCGCCTCGAGGGTCATGGCGCTGGAGGATAGATCACGACATCACGACCTCGGTGCGTCGCGGTCATGAGCACCTCGACCCGCGCCTGGATCGCCTCCGCCTCGAGGCCGACCGCCTCGCCGTTCACGTAGCCCGCCACCTGGCCGAGCGTCCCGTCGAGGAAGATCCAGTAGTCGAGCTGGCCCCGCCAGCGCTCGAGGTCGGCGTCGCCCACCAGCCAGCCGACCTGCGGGAAGGTCGATCGGAAGGTCGGCCCATCGACCGACACGCGGCAGCGCCGGGCCGGGGCGCGCTCGATGACCTCGACGCCATGGTCCTCCGCGGTCGCGCGCGCACCCTCGGTGAGTGCGACGTCGACCGCGCGCAGGTCGAGCGTCGAGCCGCCCATGGTCGGGGCCAGGGCGCGACCCCAGCCGCCGTCCGGCGTGCGACGCCAGGCATCGTCGCCCCGCCGGGCCTCGCCGTACTGCCCCAGCTGCCGATCGGTGGCGACGTACGCCAGCCACCGGAAGTCGGCGCCCTCACGCTGGCCGACGAGGTCGACCGTGCCGCTCTGGCGGCCGTCGATCGAGCCGATGAAGCGAGCTGCGAGCCGCGACGAGCCGCTGGCCAGCAGGTCGCCGTTGCAGGGTGGCGGGAGGGTGTCCTCGCCGAGGTCGGTCGGGCCGAACCGCGAGCCGACGCTCGGCCTGTCGGTGTCGCGCAGGCTCAGCTCGTTGGCGATGGCAGCACCGCCGAACGCCGTGCCGGCGACCAGCGTGAGCGCCGCGGCGATGGCCGCGCCGGCTCGCAGCCGCTGGCGCCGGCCCGCGGCGCCCATCACGCGTCGCGCCTGGCCGAAGCCCGTGAAGAGGCTCGTGCCGATCAGCGCGAGCAGCCATGGGTACGCCGCCTCGAGCGACGGCATCAGGGTCTGCGAACCGAACGCCTGGAGCTGGTTGAGGACGAGCCCGATCGACGGCAGCAGCACGAGCAGCGTCGCCATCGCGAGGGCGACGATCAGCGCATGGGTGGCCTCGCGGCGGGCGAGCGGCGGCCAGATGACGCCTGCCACGGCGATGCCGAGCGGCAGCAGCATCGTGATGCCGACGACGACGTCGAGCGGTCCGCCGGGCCGATACGCGAGCAGGACCAGGGCAGCGGCCAGTGCCCACGCGCCCACGAGCGCGAGGCCGAGGAGCCGCAGCCCGAGTCGTCGAACCCGCATGGCGCGGAGTCTAACGATGGACCGCCGCGAGGCCTCCCGTCGGCGTCGCGCGGCCATCTCGACGGTCGCGGAGGAAGTACCGTCGGGCGTAGGACCTGCGGGTCATCGCGACCCGACCTTTCCGGGACCAGCATGCCCTCACCACCGCGGACCGACCGCGGCGGACACCAACGGCCGAGGGGGCCTGTGGGTCATGGACGGGCGGGCACAGCGAGGTTCACGGGGACGCGGGCGATCGCCTCGCGGCGGTTCGTCGGCGCGATCGGCGGCGGCGGCGTCCACGGTCGAACGTGGCTCCGCGGTCACGACCCGGAGGCGCTCCGAGACCTCGACCCAGGCGCCGGACGAGACGACGCAGCTGGTGACACGCTCGACGTATCGCCACCTCGTGAGCCGGGGCCTCGCCCCTGACGAAGCGGCGACGCTGACCGCGTTCATGTGCGGCATCCCGATCGCCGAGGTCCATTGGTCCATCCGGCAGGTCAACCAGCTGCTGTTCTACCGGGCCATGGTCCGGTCCGGCCGGTTCGGGCCATACGACGGGGGCCTCGCGCGGCCCAACTGAATCCGCATCCATCCGATCGCGACGGTGTGACCCTCCTCCCGCCCGAGCGATCGACCTGACATCGAAGCGGTGCCGAGCCTCCTCCCGGCACCGCTTCGGTGCGTCCGGGGATGCATCGCGCTCGGCCTGGATCTCCTACCGGGGCCGTATGACATCGGCGGGTACACTCTCCCGCGTCCCCCGTTCGTCCTCGGAGAACCATCGATGCGCAAGAACCCAGGCGTCGTCCTCATCGCCGTGCTCGCGACCGCGCTCGCGGCCTGCACGAGCAGTGGCGCGGCCCCCTCGAGTGCCGCCCCGTCCGTCGCGTCCTCGGTCGCGCCATCCTCGGCGGCGCCCAGCGAGGCCGTGGCCAGCCCCGATGCGTGCGCCAAGGACGGCCTGACGCTGGTGACCCCGGGCACGTTCACGATCGGCACCGACAACCCGGCCTACCCGCCCTACTTCCTCGAGAACACCGACGGCAGCAAGACCGAGCCGTGGGAGCTCGGCGACCCGACCAACGCGACCGGTTTCGAGAGCGCGGTCGGCTTCGCCATCGCCGACCAGCTCGGGTTCAGCCGCGATGAGGTCACGTGGGTCGTCGTCCCGTTCGCCAACGCGTTCGCGCCCGGTCCGAAGACCTTCGACATCGACCTCAACCAGGTGTCGTTCAAGCCCGAGCGCGCAGAGACCGCCGACCTGTCGAAGGGCTACTACTTCGGCAACCAGTCGCTGGTCGCGATGGAGGGCAAGCCGATCGCCGCTGTGACCTCGACCCGGTCCCTCAAGGACTTCACGTTCGGGGCCCAGGTCGGCACGACCAGCCTCGACGCGATCAACACGCTCATCGAGCCGACGACCGCGCCGCAGGTCTTCGACTCCAATGACGCCGCGATCCAGGCGCTCAGCCAGGGCTCGATCGATGGCGTCGTGGTCGACCTTCCGACAGCCGACTTCATCACCAACGTCCAGCTCGAGGGCTCGACGATCGTCGGGCAGTTCAAGGGCGGCACGCCCGAGCACTTCAGCGCGGTCCTCAGCAAGGACAGCCCGCTGACGGCATGCGTCGACACCGCCATCGACGCCCTCGTCAACGACGGCACGCTCGAGGCGCTGGCCAGCCAGTTCCTGCCGTTCCAGGACGCCGTGCCGGTCTTCGGGCCATAGACCCACGCGGGCTCGCCCGCACATGACCCTCGCCGAGGCCCGCCGTCGCCGCGACCGGCGGCGGGCACTTCGCGCGTCGCTCATCGCGATCGTCAGCACGGTCGTCGTCTTCGGTGCCCTCACCTGGGTCGTCGTCAACGCACCAGGCTGGCCGAGGGTCCGGGCTTCGTTCCTCGACGGAGAGGTCTTCGCCGAGTCGCTGCCCGACATCGTCGAAGCGTTCCTCGTCAACATCCAGCTGTTCGTCACCGCCGAGATCCTGGTCCTCATCTTCGGCCTGCTGATCGCCGTGATGCGCAGCCTGCCCGGCCCGGCGTTCTTCCCGATCCGGCTCATCGCGGTCGTCTACGCCGACGTGTTCCGAGCGCTTCCCGGCCTGCTGGTGATCTTCGTGCTCGGGTTCGCGATCGTCGGCCTCGGGCTGGTCGATCCGAAGACACCACCGATCCTGTACGGGATCCTCGGGCTGACGCTGGTGTACTCGGCCTACGTGTCCGAGGTCTACCGGGCCGGCATCGACTCGGTCCATCCGAGCCAGGACGCGGCCGCCCGATCACTCGGGCTGAGTCGCTGGCAGAGCCTGCGACACGTGGTCGTGCCGCAGGCGGTCCGACGCGTCGTCCCGCCGCTGCTGAACGATTTCATCGGCCTCCAGAAGGACACCGTGCTCGTGTCGGCGATCGGGGTGGTCGAGATCTTCCGGATGGCGCAGATCAAGCAGCAGGCCACGTTCAACTTCACGCCATACCTGGCGGTGGCGCTCGTCTTCATCGTCGTCACGATCCCGCTCGCCCGTCTGACCGACGCGCTCATCGCGCGCGACCGGCGGCAGGCGGCCGGAGGCCGGCGATGACGGTCCCCGCCCTCCACATCGAGGGCCTCGAGAAGTCGTTCGGGTCGCTGCCGGTCCTGCGTGGCATCGACCTCGAGGTCGCCGAGCACGAGGTCGTCTGTCTCATCGGCGCGTCCGGCTCGGGCAAGTCGACGCTGCTGCGCTGCATCAATCTGCTCGAGCCCATCGATGCCGGCCGGATCGTCATCGAGGGCGAGGAGATCACCGCGCTCGACGTGGACGTCGACCGCATCCGCCGGCGCATCGGCATCGTGTTCCAGGCGTTCAACCTGTTCCCGCACATGTCGGTGCTCGACAACATCACGCTCGCGCCGCGCAGGGTCCTCGGGATGTCGCGGCCGGAGGCGGAGGCCGCCGCGACCGTGCTGCTGGATCGGTTCGGGCTCGCCGACAAGCGCGACGACTACCCCGACCGCCTGTCCGGTGGCCAGCAGCAGCGCGTCGCGATCATCCGGGCGCTCGCGATGCAGCCCGACCTCCTGCTGCTCGACGAGGTCACGAGCGCGCTCGACCCCGAGCTCGTGGCGGAGGTGCTCGGGCTGATCCGCGAGCTGGCGGCGGGCGGCATGACGATGGTCATCGCGACCCACGAGATGGGGTTCGCGCGCGACATCGCGGATCGGGTGTGCTTCCTCGACGCCGGCGTCGTGCTCGAGTCGGGTCCGCCGGGTCAGCTCTTCAGCGAGCCACGCGAGGCGCGGACGCGCCAGTTCCTGCAGCGGATCATCGACGCCGGGCGCCTCTGAGATCAGCTCGGGCCGGCCGACGGCGACGGCGGTGGGGGCGCGGTCGGCTCGTCGGGCAGGTCCTCGGGGTCGAGCTCGACGTCGGGGACCAGGACGAGGTCCCAGCCGGCGTCGATGCGATCGGGCTCGTACTGCGGCGAGTCCGGGTCGAGCGACGGGTGGTTGGTGCGGTTCCAGAACGCGATGCTCCGGGCGGTCGTCCGGAAGGCGCGGGCGATCGAGGTCAGCGTGTCGCCGGGTCGGACCGTGTAGACGAGGAACGTCGGCAAGGGGGTCGGGGTCGGCCGGACGAACGTCGGTCGGGTCGACGGACCCGAGGGCGAGGGTGACGGCGCCGGGCTGTCGACCGGTCCCGTCGCCGAGGTCGATGGTTCGACGCGGCCGGTCCCGGGGATGCACGCCGCGATGGCGACCGCCAGCAGACCGGCCAGCGCGACGATCCGATGCTCCCGACGAGCGGACATGGGCGACATGGTCGCCGCTCGCGCGGAACCTCGCCACGGCGCCACGCGGCATGGCCGTCAGCGCTAGCTGGCGGCCTCGACCTCCGAGTCGACCGGCGTCGGGGCCTGCTGTTCGAACTCGGCCGCCAGCGCAAGGCCTTCGGCGGCGGTGGCCACGCGGTCGCGCCCGTCGCGCTTCGCCACGAAGCACGCCCGGTCGGCGGCCAGCAGCACCTCGGCCGCGGTCGCCCCGTCGGCCGGGAACGTCGCCACGCCGATCGATGCGGTCATGGGCCCGCCCAGGCTGCGGACCGCGGCCCCCGCGCGCTCGGCGACCCGCCGCACCCCGGCCGCGTCGGTGTGTGGCAGCAGGAAGGCGAACTCGTCGCCGCCGTAGCGGAAGACGAAGTCGGTATCGCGGCCGGACCGGGTCAGGGCCGTGGCGATCCGGCGCAGCTCGTCGTCGCCGGCCTGGTGGCCCATCCGGTTGTTGACGAGCCGGAAGTCGTCGAGGTCGAGCATGATCAGGCCGAACGGCGTTCCCTCCCGCACGACCCGGCCCAGGTGGTCCTGGAACGTCGTGTGGTTGAGGAGGCCCGTCAGCCCGTCGGTCTGGGCCCGGATCTCGATGTCGCGATAGACCTCGGCGTTCTGGAGCGCGATCGACACCTGTGCCGCGAACAGCTTCACGAGGTCGAACTCCTCGGGCGTGAAAGCGTTGCCCTGGCCCAGGCGCTCGATCGTCAGCACGCCGATCGCGCCGGAGCGGCCGCGAAGCGGGACCACGATCAGGCTGCCGTCCATCGGCGCGGCCGTGTGGCCCTCGACGGCGCGGAAGTGGTTGACCCGCGGGTCGCTGCGCTCGTCCTCGACGTGGACCGGCTCGTTGTGCTCGACGACCCACGTCGCGACGCCGGTCTCGCCCGGCTCCCACGGCTCCAGGTACGCCGCCGCATGGACGCCGCGGGCGGTCAGCGGGGTAAGCAGCCCGGTCGACGGATCGATCACCTCGATGGCCACGTTGTCGCAGGCGATCAGACCGCCGAGCCGCTCGGTGATGCCCTCGAGGACCGCTCGTCCGTCGAGCGTCGTCAGGATCGACTCGGTGATCTGGAGCAGCGCGCGCTGGCTGTTCAGCTGCTGTTCGAGCGCCGCGGACTGCTCGCGCAGGCGTTCGGTCGCGTCGGCGTTGGCCATCGCCTGCGCCGCGAAGCTCGCGTAGATCACCAGCAGGCGCAGGTCGTCGTCGCTGAACTGGTGGAGCCCGAGCTTCGACAGGACGAGGACGCCGAGCACCTCGTCCTCGAACATCATCGGCGCAAGCAGCATCGATTCCTCGAGGTCGTCCTCCGTCCCGGCGATCGTGTTCGCGCGTGGGTCGATGGACGCGTCGGGGAGGTACTGCGCGATGCGGTGCTCGGCCACCCAGCCGGTGATGCCCTCGCCGAGTCCGACCCGGAGCTGGTCGGGCGTCTCGTCGAAGTACTCGCCGACCTGGCCGCGCAATGCGACGGGCACCAGCTCGTTGCCCACGATGCGGTACACGCGGACGTTGTGATAGTCGATGAGCTGCCGGAGCTCCGTGCCGATCGCCAGGCCGATCTCGCGCACGTTCGAGAGGTGGTTCAGCCGCGCGCCGAGCTGCTGGATCGACTGCAGCTGGGCGGTCCACGTCGCCATCTGCTCGAAGTTCTGGGCGGTCCGGATGGCCATGCTCGCCTGGGCGGCAAGTGCCGCGATCGTCTCAAGCTCGTCGGGGCTCCACGTCCGCGGTGCGTCGTGGTAGACGTTGAGCATCCCGAGCACGTGATCCCCGTCCATCAGCGGCGCCGTGCAGATGGTGTCGAAGCCCTCCTGGACCACGGCCGCGCGGACGTCGGGCGCGCGGGGGTCGTCCCGGTAGTTCGTGGCGAACAACGGTCGGCGCTCGGCGATCGCGGCCGACGGCAGCGACCGCTCGGGGAAGTCGCGCACGGCGCTCAGGTAGGCCGACGACAGCCCGCGGCTCACCCCGGCCACAGCCTGCCCGTCCGGCTGGCGCAGGAATACGGCAGCGCGATCGCCCTCGAACAGGACCATGGCGTGGTCGACCAGCCCGGACAGGATCCGGTCGAGGTCGAGACCGCTGCCGATGTCGCCGGCCACCCGGCGCAACGCCTCGGCGCGGTGGAGCAGGTGGGCGACCTCCTCCTCGCGGCGGACGACGCCGACGATGGCGCCGATCGCGTCGGCCAGCACCGTGACCAGGTCGCGGTCGGCCGGACCGAACGACTCGTCCGGACCCGCCACGACCAGCAGCGCGCCCCACGGGCCATCACGCCCGGGGATCGCCGCCGCGAGCTCCTCCCGCTCGCCGGGCAGGACCGTCGTCGTGACTCGGTCGCTCCCCGTCGCCAGCATCGCGCGGCCGCCGGGCGCCTCCGCAGGACCCCGCCGGCCACGCTTCGATGCGGCGCCGAGCGCCTCGCCGAGGACGCCGAACGATCGCGGGACCTCGAGCAGGCGGGGCCGGGCGACGCCGGGCGGGACCGCGATGGCGACTGGAGCGAGCCGGTCGTCGCGCCGCTCCCAGATGACCACCAGTGCCCGGTCGCCGGCGGCGCGCGCGTGGTCGGCGACACGGTCGAGGTCCTCGTCAAGCGTCGTCTGACCGAACGGCTCGCGGGCGATCGCGTCGAGCAGCGCGAGATCGCGACGATGTCGTTCGTCGTCGCGGCCGTCATCGAGCGAGCCGAGCTCGCGGACGCCGGTCGTCCGGCCGTGGTCGACGATGCGTCGACCGATGCCGGTCCGGTCGAGGTCGAGGGCGTGGTGCTCGGCGGCCGCGAGGAACCGCTGGATGTCACCCAGCCGGTAGCGTCGATCGCCGCGTGGATTGATGCGGTAGTAGCGAAGCCGGCCGGCGTCGCTCCAGGCACGGACCGTGTTCGGATGCACGCCGAGCAGACGTGCCGCCTTCGTCACCGACAGCGTCGCGTCGATCGGGCGCGGAGGGAGCTGGGCGCTCATCCGCGCGATGGAGGAACTGTGAAGTCCACGGCGGCGAGGCTAGCAATCTCACAGTTCTTGACAATGGGCCATTAGTAATGTCGTGGGCGCGGAGGGGTGATTCAGGCGCGCCGGTCACCGCTGAGCCGGACATAGACGGCGGTCGCGACGGCCGCCCCGATGCCGATCGCGAGCACCAGCAGGATGGCCGTCAGCGGGTCCCCGACCAGCCCGGGACCCTGGCCGCTGCTGCGCGGGTCGCCGCCGATCGCGGCCGTCGCCTCCGGTGAGGCGGCGCGGGCCGTGGCCGTCACCGCGCCGACGAGTGCCCAGGCCAGACCGACGACGAGGCTGATGAGGCCGACCGCCAGCGCGACGACCGCCACGGCCGGCCGGCGTGGGGCGTCGGCCGTCAGCACCCGCATCGCCTCGTCGCGCTCGAGGGTCGTCAGGATCAGCGGCCGGCCGAGGCCACTCGTCATCCGCACCGCGCCGTTGGCCGGGTCGATCGTGGGCACGCCCGCCACCGTCGCGTGCTCGACCGAGGAGACCTGCTCGACGCGGAGCCGCAGCGGCGTCGACGGTGGCGTGCCCGCCGGCACGCGGTCGGTCGCGTCGGCGGCGGTGCCGACCGACTCGCGCGGGATCACGACGAGGCCGTCCGCCAGCGTGGCGTGGTCGACGGCGATGGAATCGAGACCCTCGTGGAGCTCGAAGTCGACGACCTCGAGCTGCTCGTCGACCGTCGTCCAGCGGCGGCCGTCCGCGAGCTGGAACCGGACCCTGCGCAGGACCAACGGGCGGTGCGTCTCGTCCTCGAACTCGGCGTCGCTGTCGATCCGGCCGCGGACCGCGATGAAGCGCGGCGGCCCCTCGGCGAGCGCACGCGCCTGGGCCACCGTCACGGTAGGTGCGACCGCGAGCAGTCGGCCGACCCGGTAGTTCGGTCCGAACGAGCGCAGGATCGCGACCCCGATCGCAAGCGCGACGAGGCCCACGGCGATCGGGATCAGGGGTGTCACGGCGGTGAGGATACGCGGAGTCGGCGCCGGACATGGAAGGGCCCGAAGGAACCTCCACGACACGTGGGCGTTGATGCGATCGCCGCCGTTAGTATCGTTCGACCCCTCCGGGCTGCCCGCTACGCTACGGGCGCCGACGCAGCAGGGTCAACCACGCTCATCCACGAATGTGGGTAGCCGATCGCGAGTTATCCACCGTCCGTCCACAGTCGCGGCCACGCCTCAGGGCGCGGGACGTCCGGTCGACGGGTCGAGCGTGTTGAGCTGGCCGTCGAACCCGGTGAGCACGAGGCGGCCGCCCACCATCTCGGCCGCCGTGACCACGTCGCTGTGGGCGACGCGCCAGCCGACCGTCCCATCCGCCTCGATCGCGAACGTCTCGATCTCGGACTGGACGAGGACGTGGCCCAGTCGCGACGAGCCGAGCAGCGCGACGATCGGACTCGCCGATCGATGGTCCCAGCGGGCCTCGCCGGTCGCGGCGTCCAGGCCGTAGGTGTGGAACCCGTAGGCGACGACCAGCATCGACTCGGTGTCCCAGTACAGCGCCCGTGGCTCGTCGTGGATGGTCGAGGCGAACCGGGCGATCCAGCCCCCGCGAGGACCGTCGAGGTGCAGCTCGGCGCGGCACAGGGCGTCGGGGTCGGCGCTGACCCGTGGCCCGAGGTCGTGCAGCGTGCCGCCCGCCTCGGACAGCGCGAACACGGCCGCGGCTTGCCCGCTGCCACCCCAGCGCCATCGGGCGCGGAGTCCGCCCGGGTAGGTGATGGTGGCGTTGCGCGGTTCCGGCGCCGGCCGGGTCGTTCCGGTCGTCCCGGTCACGCCCCGGTGGAGGCGAGCCGGTCGGATCTCGCGCCGTCGTCGGCCTCGACGTCGGCCGCACGGCGTTCCTCGGTGATCGGCGCGACCGTGGCGTTGGACAGGATCCGCAGCGTGGCCGGCGGGACCTCGAACACGGCGGTCGGCAGGCCCGCGGCGGCCCACACGGTGGTGTACCGACCGAGGTCGGGGTCCATGATCGCCCGGAGCGATCGCTCGAACCCGATCGGTGGGATGCCACCGATCACGAACCCGGTGAGGTCGTTCGCCTCGCGCGCGGTCGCGCGCCGGATCTCCGGCTCGCCGGTGACCGCGGCCAGGCGGGCAACGTCGACGCGGTTCGGGCCGGACACGAGGCAGAGGATCGGCTCGGGTCCGTCATCGGACGGGGCGACGAAGACGAGCGACTTGACGATCTGGCCGAGCTCCGCGCCGACGGCAGCCGCGGCCTCCTCGGCGGTATGCGTCGACTCGTCGAAGGTCACGACGTCGAGCTCGATCCCCTTGCGCTCGGCGGCGGCGAGCACGCGACGGACAGCCGGATGATCGGACGTGGTGGGCACCGCCCGAGTCTAGCATCGGGCCCCGGCGAGACCGCTAGCATCGACGCCATGCAGTCGACGACGCAGGCCATCGTGCTCGCCGACGGCGACGTCGCGTCACGCGCGGCGATCGACGACGCCTGGCCGGACTGGCTCGCCGACGATCGCCATGTCGTGGCGGCGGACGGCGGCGCGCGCCACGCGGGACCGCTCGGCCTGCGCATCGACCGATGGGTCGGCGACGGCGATTCGCTCGGGGAGTCCGGGATCGCCGCGCTGGTCGCCGACGGCGTGCCGGTGGAACGCGCGCCGTTCGACAAGGACGAGTCCGACACGGAGCTCGCCATCGTGGCCGCCCTCGCCCGGCGCCCGGCCGCCATCGCGGTCCTCGGTGCGCTCGGCGGGCCGCGGCTCGACCATGCCCTCGCCAATCTCGGCCTGCTCGAGCTGCCCGAGCTCCGCGACATCGACGTCCGGCTGGTCGCCGCCGACGCGCGGGTGCGGCTCCTCGTCGCGGCGGACACCGTCGCGCGCGTCGAGCTGATCGGACGCATCGGTGACCTGGTCTCGCTGCTGCCGATCGGCGGCGATGCCATCGGGGTCACGACCGACGGCCTCGCCTTCGCCCTCGTCGACGAGCCGCTGCACGTCGGTCGGACGCGGGGCCTGTCCAACGAACGGACGGCCGCGACCGCGACCGTGACCCTCCGGACGGGCCGTCTCCTCCTCGTCGAGACCCCTGCTACGCTCTGGCGATGAGCATGCCGACCGCCGGCGAGCCGGCGCCGCCGATCGCCCTCCCAGACCACACCGGCACCGTTCACGACCTCGCCGACCAGCACGGTCGCTGGACCATCCTCTACTTCTATCCGAAGGACGACACGCCCGGGTGCACGGTCGAGGCATGCGGGTTCCGCGACGCCAACGAGACGATCACCGAACGAGGCGCGGACGTGTGGGGCATCAGCCCGCAGGGCGCGGCCAGCAAGCGTGCGTTCCAGGAGAAGTTCGGGTTGCCGTTCACGCTCCTTGCCGACGAGGACCATGCCGCCGCCGAGGCCTACGGCTCGTGGGTCGAGAAGCAGAACTACGGCAAGACCTATATGGGCACGGCTCGTACCACGTTCCTCGTCGACCCCGCCGGCCGCGTGGCCAGGGTCTGGCCGAAGGTCCGGCCGGAGGGCCATGCCACCGAGGTGCTGGCCGCGCTCGACGAGCTGCAGGGCACCGCCGGGTAGGTCCGGTGGCGACCGCGGTGCAGGGGTCGGGGAACGAGATGAGACTTCGCTCGTGGGGGGAGACGAGCGAAGTCTCGGCCGCAAGCCTACGCGCACGCTATGCGAGTAGCAAGGCGATCCCGGGCGCGGCGCGGCCCGGAGCCGACCGCGCGGCGACGCGCGGATGACGACCGCCGAGGAGCCGCGGGCGGCCCACGACTGGCGACCGGCCCGCTTCATGGTCATCGCCGCCCATCCCGATGACGCCGACTTCGGGCCGGCCGGCACGGCTGCGCGCTGGATCGACGCCGGGTCCGTCGGCTGGCTCGTGTGCTGCACCTCCGGCGACCAGGGCGGCGAGGATCCCGATGCCGACCCGCTCGAGCTGGCCGCGCTCCGTGAGCGGGAGCAGCGGGCGGCGGCGTCGGTCATCGGCTACGAGGGAGTGACGTTCCTCCACGGGCCGGACGGTGCGCTCGCCAACGACCTCGCCCTTCGCGAGCAGCTCGTGCGCGAGATCCGGACCTTCCGTCCCGACGCGGTGCTGGCGACCGACCCGGAGGCCGTCTTCCATCGCGGCGGTGGCGTCAACCACACCGACCATCGGGCGGCGGGCTTCGCCGCGGTCGATGCCGCGTACCCGGCTGCGCGCAATCCGATGGCCTTCCCGAACCTGGCCAGGGGCGGGCTGGCCGGCCACAAGGTCCGGCGCCTCTACCTCTTCTGGTCGGAGCGCCCCGACGCGTGGGTCGACATCGGCGCCACCCTCGACCGCAAGCTGGGCGCGCTGGCCGAGCACCGGAGCCAGGTCCACGACTGGGAACGCCTTGCCGGACGGATCCGCGAGTGGGCGGCGGAGGAGGGTGCGCCGATCGGGGCGGACGCCGCCGAGGCACTCAGGGTCATCGTGATCGACGAGGATGAGGAGGACGAGTCGCGGGGATAGGCCTCAGCCGTCGTCGAGCAGCAGCGGCCGGATGCGGCCCCAGTCGTTCCAGATGTCGGCCATCCCGTCGGCCCGCCGCCCGAGCATCGTGACGAGCTCGCCGAGCGTCAGGTCGCCGGCGACCTCGGCGAGGTGCTCCGCGGCGGTCACCTCGACGTCGGCGAACAACGTCGACATCTCGGCGTCGGTCGGCCACTGCCGCATCCGCATGGGATCGAGGCCGGCGTAGCCCAGGGCCAGCGACAGGTCGCGCTGCGACGGGTGGCGATCGTCGACCCACCCGCCCCGGCCGTCGAATCGATAGCCGAGCGATGCCAGCGCGGCCGTGATGTCGCGTGCCTGCGCCCGGTCGAAGGGGGCCCAGAAGGTGTGGTCGTTGGGGAACTCGAGCGACGACGACGCGATGGCATCGGACACGATCGCGTCCACCAGATCGGACATCGCGCCCTGCCAGCGTCGTCGTTCCCGCGGATCCTCGCCGGCGAGCGCGGTGACGACCTCCTGCATCGTCGCCCGATCGCCTCGGAGCAGGCGGACGATCCGCGGCGACGACCCGGCGCGGAGGGCGGCGACCAGCGTGTCCGACGTCGTGTCGTCTGCGGGCCGCTCGTCGTCCGCCGTCGTCGGGCCCGGGCTCGGGATCCGACCGGCTGCCGTCTCCTCGCAGTCGGCGACGGCCTGGCGCGCGGCCGTGCAGGTCGTCTCGGCGGCCTCTGCCGCGACGCGCGCTCCGTCGGCGGCGAGCGCGGTCTGCTCCAGGAGCATCGCGAGCTCGGGCGTCCGGGTTCGCATATCGGCGAGTGCCGCGTGTGCATCTCCGGTCTGGGCGTTGATCCGGTTGATGTCGTGCAGCCACTGGCGGGCCGCGGCCTCGACCTCCTCCGCCGTCCGGGCGTCGGCGCGCGCGGTCCGGAACCTGGCCTGCGCCCCGTCCTTCGCCTCTCGCACGGCACGGGGATCCGACGCGGCCGCGGCGGTGGCCATCGCGCTCTCGTGGTCGTCATACGCGCGCTGTGCAGCGCGGTGCGCGTCCTGCGCTTCGACCGCCTGGGCTCGCGCTCGGCTGGCCAGCTCGCACCGTTCGTCGGCCAGGCGGCGGGCCTCGCCGCACGGACCGCTCGGTGCCGGGGTCGTGGGCGGAGCGTCGGCGGTCGCCCCGGGGCACTGCCGTCGCGGCTCCGGATCCGCCGTTGCCCGACGCCGCACCGGCGCGCGCACCGCTCCCCGATGCTGCCCCGGCGCCCGGACGGACGGCGGTCGCGACGGGTCGCCCCGCGGCGGCCATCGCCGCCTCGGCGCTGGCCGCGGCGCTCGCCCGCAACGCCGTCAGCATGGGGTCGATCCCGCTGGAGACCGGGACGCCCTGGGCCGCCGCGCGCTGCGGTTCGGCGGGGACCGGCACGCCGCCCGACCGGGCAGCCGGCGGGGCGAGTCGGAACGCCGCCGCCACGCTGGCCGGACCGGGTGGCAGAACAGGCGTTCGAACGTCTTCGGCGATCACCGCCTCCTCGACGCGCGCTTCCGGCTGGTCGGCCGGTCCGCCGGCGGCCGGGTCGACGGCGACCGGGGATTCGGTGAACGCGTCGTTGGCGAGCGTCGACGCGCGGCGGCGTGGCACGGCGTCCGGGGAGACCGTCACGCGGATCTCGCGGGGTGCCGGGGGGCGGGCCCGCACGAACTCGACGAGCGCGGCACCGGCTGCCACGCCCAGGATCAAGCCCATCGCCAGGAAGGCGAACTCGCTGGCGGTCACGCTGTCCGCATTCCCATCCCGATCGCGCTCCTCACCAAGCACGGCGGAGCCCGCGGGCAGCGTAGCTGCGGATACGGGTCAGCGTCAACCGCCGACGACCGCCACGACGATACCCGAGGACGGCCGTTTCGCCCCATCTCGCAGGGCCACCGGTCTTTGCAGGTCGTGCGAGGCGGATGGTAGATTGGGGCGGTCGGCAGAAGGCCGATCGTACGTCTGCGCCCGAGCCCGACCACCCCACGGAAAGGCACGCCCGCTTGGCCATCGACCCAGCCCAGGAATTCCTCGTCCAGCCTGTCGACGCCTCCTGGTTGCAGTGCAACATCGAGTGCCAGGAAGCGTGTCCGGTCGGGACGAACTGCCGTGGCTACCTCAATCTCGCGGCGGAGGGTCGCTTCGAGGAGGGCTACATCCTGTCGCGCGACCCGAACCCGGTCGCCGCGATGTGCTCGTACGTCTGCTCCGCGCCGTGCGAACGGGCCTGCCGCCGGGGTGACATCGACCGCCCGCTGGCGATCCGGGCGATGAAGCGCTTCCTCGTCGAATGGCACGAGGCCTCGGGCATCCCCGACGTCATGCCGCAGATCACGCCGCGCGCGGAGCGAGTGGCGATCGTCGGCGCCGGGCCGGCCGGCCTTGCCGTCGCGCGCGAGCTGGCGATGAAGGGCTACCAGTGCACGGTGTTCGACAGCCTGCCGTACGGCGGCGGCACGATGCTCATCGGGGTGCCCGCTTTCCGCCTGCCGCGCGAGGCGATCGAGATGGACGTCCGGCTCGTCGAGCGACTCGGCGTCAAGTTCGTGTACGACACGACCGTCGGCACCGACATCACGTTCGAGGAGCTCCAGGCCGGCTTCGACGCCATCGCCATCACCGCCGGCGCGATGGACGCGGTCGCGCTGGATGTGCCTGGTGCGGACCTCGAGGGCGTCGACTATGGCGTCGACTTCATGAAGAAGGCGAACCTCGGCCAGCCGCTCGAGGTCGGCAACGACGTCGTCGTGATCGGTGGCGGCTACACCGCGATGGACTGCTCGCGGACAAGCCTCCGGCACGGGGCGGAGAACGTGACGATCGCCTACCGGCGCACGCGCTCGGAGCTGGTCGTCGACGAGGAGGAGCTCGGCGAGACCGAGCGCGAGGGCGTCCGGATGGAGTTCCTCGCGAGCCCGATCGAGGTGCTCGGCGAGGACGGCAAGGTCACAGGTGTCCGGTTCATCCGCAACCGCCTCGGTGAGCCCGACGCCTCCGGTCGCCGGTCGCCGATCCCCATCGAGGGATCCGAGTTCGTCGTCGCGGCCCAGACCGTGATCCCGGCGGTGTCCCAGGCTGCCGACCTGACCTTCCTGCCCGTCGAGGCGAGCTTCGAGATCAACCGCGGACGCGTGAAGGTCGACCCGGCGACGTACGCCACGAACGTCCGCGGCGTGTTCGCCTGCGGCGACTTCGTGACCGGCCCGACGACGCTGATCGAGGCGGCCGGGCACGGCAAGAAGGCGGCCTACGCGCTCGACCGGTACCTCGCCGGCCGGACCGACGTCACGGTCGCGGCCAACGTCAAGGTGACCAGCTCGTGGCGGCACGACATGCCCGAGTTCTACGACGTCCTGCCGCGCCAGCACATCCCGATGGTCCCGCTGCAGGCGCGGATGCCCTCGACCGACCCGATCGTGAACTTCAACACGCCGGTCGAGCTCGGCTACGACGCGAACGGCGCCGTGGCGGAGTCGACGCGCTGCCTGATGTGCAACTACAACATCTGGTTCGACCCGTTCCGGTGCGTGCTGTGCGGCGCCTGCGCGGATGTCTGCCCCGAGGGCGTCATCCACATGGTCGACGTCAACACCCTCAAGTCCGAGGGCCTCCTGCCGGAGCTCGAGGAGGCGTACGGCTGGGAGAACGGCGGCGCGATGATCCTCGATGAGGAGCGCTGCATCCGCTGCGCTCTCTGCGTCAAGCGTTGCCCGTTCGACGCCATTACGATGGAGCGGTTCGAGTTGCAGGAGATCTCGACCGACGGGCGGCTCTACAAGGAGTCGTACCGGGATGCGCAGCTGGCCGGCACCCCCGGCGTCGCAGGAGGAGCCCGGTGAGTTTCCTGGAGCGGGTCGACCAGACCATCCGGCGGAGCCCGGTCTGGCGATCGCTGTTCCGGCAGCCCTATCCGCGCGACGAACGCTCGCGCGCGTACGGGGTCATGAACAACGTCTTCCTGCACATCCATCCGGTCCGGGTCCGCCAGCACGCCGTCAAGTTCGCCTACACGTTCTGCCTGGGCGGCCTGTCGTTCTTCCTGTTCCTGGTCCTGACCGTGACCGGCGTGTACCTGATGTTCTTCTACGTGCCCTCGGCGACCCTGGCGTACACGAACATCCTCGAGATCCAGAGCGAGGTCACGTTCGGGCTGCTGACGCGCAACGTGCACCGCTGGGGCGCGCACCTGATGGTGTTCTTCGTGTTCCTGCACATGATGCGGGTCTTCTACCACGGCGCCTACAAGCCGCCGCGCGAGTTCAACTGGGTGGTCGGCGTGGTGCTGCTGTTCCTCACGATCATGCTCAGCTTCACCGGCTACCTGCTGCCGTGGGATCAGATCGCCTACTGGGCCATCACCATCGGCACGAACATGGGCGGCTACGCGCCGCTGCTCAACACGCCGGTCTCGCGCATCCTGCTTGGCGGCGTCGAGGTCGGCCAGAACACCTTGTTACGCTTCTATGTGGGACACGTGGTGTTCCTACCGTTGATCGCGGCGATCTTCCTTACCGTCCACTTCTGGCGGATCAGAAAAGACGGCGGGATCTCGGGACCGCTGCTGACATGACCGATACGAAGGATCCGGCGGAGACCACCCGGCGCGAGGTGCTGCCGGTCGACCCGGCGCGCCGGACCGAGATCGACAAGCAGCGCGTGCCGATGTCGGCGCGGCCGTACCGGCTCCTCGCGCTCGTCAAGCAGGACGCCGTCGTCCGTGTCCAGAAGGAACCCGACGATACCGTCATGACCTGGCCGCACCTGCTGACGATCGAGTTGCTGGCGGCCGGCATCATGACGATCTTCCTGCTGCTGATGGGGCTGTTCATCAACGCTCCCCTCGAGGAGCTGGCGAACGGCAACGTCACGCCGGCGGTCGCCAAGGCGCCGTGGTACTTCCTCGGGCTGCAGGAGCTGCTGGCCTACTTCCACCCGACCGTCGCGGGCGTGCTCGTCCCGGGGTTCGTGCTGGTCGGTGCCGCGCTCATCCCGTACGTCGACCGGGGCGACATCCTCGTGACGCGGCCATCGCAGCGCAAGACGGCGGTCGTCCTGTTCACGTTGTTCTGCATCCTCGGTCTCGTCCTGACCTTCGTCGGCATCTTCTTCCGCGGTCCCGGCTACACGTTCGTGATCCCGTTCGTGACGGCGCCGGGCATGTACTTCTCGCTGTAGGGCCATGAGCAACTATCACGTCGAACCTGCCGCCCAACCCGCTGCCCTGACGAAAGAGGCGATCAAGTCGCTGCGCAAGGAGCAGGTCCAGGGCCTGTCCCGCCGCCAGCTGATGCGTGTCGCCCTGGGTGCGGGCGCCGGGCTCTTCACGCTCGAGGCGCTGGCCGGCACCCTCGCGTTCGCCTGGCCGAGCCTGCGCAGCGGATTCGGCGGCATCCTCACGATCGGCACGTTCGACGACGTCAAGACCGCGAACAACACGCTGCCGATCTCCGACGGGTTCCCGGCGTACTACGCGGAGGCGCGAGCGTTCGTCATCCTCGTCGACCCGGCCCAGCAGCGGTTCTACGCCGGGGAGGACACGACGGGCGACGGCACCGCGCTCAACGTCCGGGCGTTGTACCAGCGCTGCCCGCACCTCGGCTGCAAGCCGAACCCGTGCCTGCGCAACTTCTGGATGGAGTGTCCGTGCCACGGCTCGCGCTACGACCGGCTCGGCATCAAGGCCGACGGGGCGCAGTACGGCCCGGCACCGCGGAGCATGGATCGCTTCTCGATCACGGTCGACAGCGGCGGCGTGCTGTCCATCGATACCGGCAAGATCACGCTGGGCCCGCTCCCGGTCGCCCTCGGGCAGCCGGGCATCATCCCGCCGCGCACGCCGACCGGGTGCATCTGAGCGCCATGCCGATGACCCAGCCGAACGCCGACCGGCGCGCCGCATGACCGACACCCCGAGCCGTCCGCCCGACGGGCAGGAACCCGAGCAGCGGCTCCCCGCCGTCGTGCCCCCGACCGAGGTCGCCCCGGTCGAGCGCTTCACGTCGGCGCCGTCGGTCCGCAAGATCGAGTTCTCGCCTGAGCGCGCCGCCCAGATCGTGCGCCAGTCGGCGAACGCGAGGTGGGTCGGCTTCCTCGGCATCATCATCATCATCCTGTTCATCTCGATCTACTGGTTCTACGAGCTCGGCGCGCCGGCCGGGCTGACCGTGGCGCGGCAGGCCAAGGAGATCGACGCCCAGCAGGTCACCAGGGTCGAGCGCGGCTACCTCGTCTACGAGGCCAACTGCGCGCGGTGTCACGGTCCCGACGGCGAGGGCGGTGAAGGTCCGGTCCTCAACCGCCAGGACAAGCTGTTCGCCCACCTCAACGAGAACTACATCCACAACGTGCTGACCGTGGGCGGTCGGTATGTGTGCGGCAACCCGCAGTCGCGGATGCCGGTCTGGGCGGATACAGGCAACCCGCCCGGACCGCTCAACTATCGGCAGATCGAGGAGCTCGTCGCCTTCCTGCTGGCGACGAACGACCAGGAGTTCGTCGTCCGCGATGAGCATCTGTTCGAGCCCGTCGTCGACCCGGTGACCGGCGAGATCAAGACGTTCACCGGCTGGCGCGACCCGAACTACGTTCCGGAAGCGGGCGCCACGCCGTACCCCGACTGCTGGCAGGACGAGTTCGCGACCCCCAGCGGTTCGCCGACGGCATCCGCATCCGTCGACCCCGACGCGACCGTCATCGAGATCTCGGCCAGCAACTCCACCGCGTTCGACGTCAGCGAGGCGAGCGCGCCGGCCGACCAGCCGTTCGTGATCCACTTCCTGAACAACGAAGCGGCCGTCCCCCACAACGTCGAGGTCAAGGACGCCGGCGGACAGAGCGTGGTGCGCGGCGACATCATCACCGGCGTCGCCGAGGCCATGTACGACGTCCCGGCGCTTGACGCCGGCGACTACACGTTCGTGTGCTCGGTCCACCCGAACATGACCGGGACGCTGACCGCCGGATGAGCGCCGCCGGGACGACCGCTCCCCAGATCGGTCCGGGCATGATCGTCGCCCGGAAGCGGGCGCTGTTCGGGCTGCTGGACGCGGACGGGTGGGCATGGGCCGGCGTCAAGGCCTTCATCTGGCTGATCATCATCACCCTGCTGCTCGGCTACATCCCCGATCGCGCCTACTACCTGACCGTCAATCGCACCGTCGACCTCGGGCTCCTGGTCTGGTCGCCGATCAACCTGTGCTCGTCGGAGAACGAGAGCCTGCCGTGCCCCGCGCCACGCGGTGCCATCGTGCCGTGGCATCCGTCGCCACCCGAGCTGGCGCTGCCGGCACCGCGCACGGATGGGACCGCCATCCAGCTCGGCACGAAGATCCTGTACGTCGGTGGGTCGGACGGGACGACCGCGCAGTCGAGCGTGTACGTCGCCGAGCTGTCCGGCACCGGCAACTTCGACAAGTGGGCCGAGGGCCCCGCCCTGCCCGAGCCACGCTCCGATGCGAGCGTGGTGTCGGTGTCGGGCACCGTGTACGTGATCGGCGGCTACGACGCGAGCGGCGCCCCGACGACGAACGCGGTCTCGATGACCCCGGATCCACAGACCGGCGCCCTGGGCGAGTGGACCCCCGTCGAGTCACTCGCGCTGCCCGAGGGTCGCGCCGGTGCGGCGGCGGTCGCGTCGCCGACCGGGCTGCTGCTCATCGGTGGCGAGGGCCCGAGCGGGCCGGTGGCGACCACCTTCCAGAGCGAGTTCGATGAGCAGGGTGCGCTCCAGGAGTGGGAGACCGTCGCGGCCCTGCAGCGGCCACAGGCCGACGGCCTGGCCGCGGTGGTCGGCGAGTTCGTCTGGCTGTACGGCGGCCACGACGAGGCGGGGCCGGTCGGCGCGGTCCAGCGCGGTCGATTCGGCAGCGAGGCCCCCGAGGGCCAGCCCGACAACCCGGACGAGGGCAAGGTCATCGGCTGGGACGTGAGCAACGAGGTGAACCTGCCAGTCGCCCGGGACGACGCGGCAGGCTGGACCGCGAACGGGGCGCTGTACCTCATCGGCGGCGCCGACGCGGCCGGGCCGCAGCCCGAGATGTACTGGTCGGTCCCGACCAACGACGGCGACATCACCGAGTGGCTGCACCTGGCCCAGAGCGACCTGCCGGTCGGCGTGACAGGCTCGAGCGCGTTCGTCACCGGTCCCAACGCCGTCATGGTCGGCGGCGAGACGCCGGAGGGTCCGACCACGGCCAGCGTCCGGGCGAACACCGCGCCGCAGAGTCCGTTCTTCCAGCTCGGCCCGTTCGGCGCGACCGTCCCCGGTCTGAAGATCGACGGTGAGATCGGGCAGCAGCTGGGTTACCTCAACGCCGCCGGCGCCGGGACCGTCGGCTTCGTGGTCCTGGTGATCGTCGGATGGGCGTTCGCCCACAAGCCGCAGGCGCGGGCCCTCGTCGCGAAGGCCGTCCGCCGGGGCAAGTAGGGCTCAGCGCGGCAGGTCGCCCTCACCGGTCTCCGGCGTTCCGCGACGGATCGGCAGGCCGCCCCGCTCCCACGCATCCATCCCGCCGGCCACGTTGACCACGTCCGTCCGGCCGGAGCGGATGAGGAATCCGGCGACTGCGGACGAGCGGCCGCCCAGGTGGCACACGATCATGAGCGGCCGGTCGGGCGGCAGCTCCCCGGCGCTGGCCGCGAACGAGGACATCGGCAACAGCACGGCGCCCGGCGCGCGCACCTCCACGAACTCGTGCTGCTCGCGCACGTCGATCAGCAGCGGGCGGGCGGGGTCCTCGCGCATGCGCCGTTCCGCCTCGGCGACGTCGATGGAGGGGATCGCCGGGCCGGGGTTCATCGCATCCTCCAGTCGATGGCGATCGGGACCGCGATGGCGGTCGTCCCGTCCAGCCGCGCGTCGATCGCCGCGATCAGCCCGGGGACGTCGAGGTCGACACCGGTGATGGCACCATCGGCGCCGGCCCGGAGCCGATCTCGCGCACCCTCCAGGTTCCGGCGCACGCCCGCGGGGTTGCCACGGATGGCATGGACGTCGGCCGCCGCGACCTTGATGAGTCCCTGGATCAACGATCGCTCCGCGAGGTCGGCGGTGCCCATCCAGGCGGGCTCCATCAACTCGTGCGCCTCGAAGAAGTCGCCAGCGGCATAGGCCTCGAGCCCGGCTCGGACAGCGGCGACCCGGTCGTCTGCGGGCAGCGGGCGATAGGCCTTGGCCCGTCCGTCGGCGCCGATCACCACCTGTCGGTCGCCCGCGCGGTCGGCGGTCACACGAGCTCGATCAGCGGTCGGCGCGAACCGTAGCCTGTGTCCAGCTCGTGCCAGAACTCGACCTTCTCCTCGCCGAGCTCCCAGCACAGCCAGACCTGCCGCCCGCCGACGAGCGCCGGGAAGTCGATCAGGCCGCGCTCGATGTCGCGCAGGGTGATGCCCAGCGCGTCGATGCGCGCCACCGCCGCCGCCATCTGGTCGACGATGCCCTGCATCCGCAGGCGGATCCGCTGGGCCTCCTCGTCGTCGATGTCGGCCGACCCACCGCTCGCGGCGGCGGCGTGGGCGGCGAGCGTCCGGTCGCGCAACCGGATGAGCTCGGCCCGCTGGTCGGCGAGCGTCGCGAGCAACGGCGCGACCTCGGTGAGGGCGTCGTTGGCGGCGTCGATGTCGAAGAACCTGGTCATCGGCCGCGATTCTAGTCCCCCTCGCCGGTCCCGGCCCGTGCACGGTCTGGCGGTCGCGTACCATCGGCCGCGAGGAGGAGCGTGGCGTGGACCTTGGGCTGCAGGGCGCTCGGGCGTTGATCGGCGGGGGGTCGAGCGGGCTCGGTCTCGCCGTCGGCACTGCGCTCGCCGGCGAGGGTGCGCGGGTCGCACTGGTCGGACGGCCGTCGGCCAAGCTGGACGACGCCGCGGGCCGGATCGACGGGGCGCTTGCCGTCGGGGCCGACCTGTCGACCGCGGACGGACCGGGCTCGGCCGTCGACCGCGCGGTCGAGGCGTTCGGTGGCCTCGACCTGCTGCTGGTCAACTCGGGCGGGCCATCGCCTGGAGCGTTCAGCGAGCTCGACGACGCGGGCTGGCAGGCCGCCATCGACAACACGCTGCACAGCGCTCTCCGCCTGATCCGTGCCGCGCTGCCCCACCTGCGGGCGAGCGACCGTCCCTCGATCCTCGTGATCCTGTCGTCGTCGGCGCGCGAGCCGATCGCCGGCCTCACGGCGTCGAACACGTTGCGGCCGGGGCTCGCCGGCCTGCTCAAGTCGCTCACCGCCGAGATCGCGCCCACTCGAATCAACGGCCTCGCGCCCGGGCGGTTCACGACGGCCCGCATCGTCGAGGTCGAGGAGGCCACGGCCGCGCGGACCGGCCAGAGCGTCGAGGAGGTGCGGCAGGCCGTCATCGGCCGCATCCCGCTGGGCCGGTATGGCGATCCCGTCGAGCTCGGTCGCCTCGGTGCGTTCCTGCTGAGTCCCGCCGCGTCGTACATCACGGGTGCCATCGTCCCGGTCGATGGCGGCATGGTGCGGAGCCTGCCCTGATGCGTCGGCTCTTCCTGTGGGCCGCGCGAAACCCGTGGCTGAAGGAGCACCTGCCGCGGTTCCGGTTCATGAAGCGGGCGGTCCGCCGGTTCATGCCGGGCGAGACCCTCGAGTCGGCGCTGGACGCGGCGGCTCCGCTCGAGGCGGCGGGCATCGGCACGATGTACACCCGGCTGGGCGAGAACCTGACCAACCTCGACGAGGCGGACGCGGTGGCCGACCACTACGTGGCCGTGTTCGACGCCATCGCCGAGCGTGGCTTCCGGGGCGAGGTGTCGGTCAAGCCGACACAGCTCGGACTGGATCTCGACCCGGACCGGACGCTCGCGCACATGGTCCGCCTCGCCGAGAAGGCGACCGCCACCGGGTCGTACCTCTGGATCGACATGGAGGGAAGCGCCTATGTCGAGACGACGATCGAGCTCTACGAACGGCTCCGGGCGGTCCAGCCGCAGACCGGCATCTGCCTCCAGGCGTACCTCAAGCGGACGCCATCGGACGTGGAGCGGCTCCGTCCGCTCGACCCGGCCATCCGACTCGTCAAGGGCGCGTACGACGAGCCGAGCGCCATCGCCTATCGCGACAAGCGCCAGGTCGATGCCAGCTACATGTCGATCGCGGTCGACATCCTCAAGACCGGTCGCGGCCGCCCCATCCGCCTCGGCCTCGGCACGCACGACGTCGCGTTGATCGAGCAGATCGCCGAGCAGGTCGACCCGGCCGGTGTCCCGAGGGACGGGTTCGAGATCGAGATGCTGTACGGGATCCGCTCGCGAGAGCAATATCGACTCGCCACCGCCGGCTATCGGGTCCAGACGCTCATCGCCTACGGCGACGCCTGGTACCCGTGGTACATGCGCCGGCTGGCCGAGCGGCCGGCGAACGTCGCATTCGCGATCCGCTCACTGCTGCCGTAACCAGGAGGTCGACCGATGTCCGTCTCGTCAGTCCGGGGCGTCGCGGCCAGGATGACCACGATCGGCACCGAGGGTGCCTTCGCCGTCAGCGCCCGGGCGCGGGCGCTCGAGGCGGAGGGCCGGCCGATGATCCACCTCCAGATCGGCGAACCCGATTTCGACACACCGGCGCACGTGCGCGAGGCGGCCAAGCGCGCACTCGATGACGGTGCGACGCATTACGCCCCGTTCCCGGGCATCCCCGAGCTGCGCCAGGCCATCGCCGACGACGTCGACCGGCGCAAGGGCGTCGCGGTCGATCCGTCGCAGGTGTTCGTGACGGTCGGCGGCAAGGGCGTGATGCTGTACGCGATCCTCGGGTTGATCGACCCGGGCGACGAGGTCATCGTCCCGGACCCCGGCTACCCGATCTACGAGTCGCTGACCCGGTTCGTCGGGGCGACGCCGATCCCGATCCCGATCCGGATGGAGCACGACTTCCGACTGGACGTCGAGGAGCTGGCGTCGCTCATCACGCCACGGACCCGGCTGCTGATCATCAACTCGCCGGCCAACCCGACGGGCGGCGTGCTGACCCGATCCGACCTGCAGCGCATCGCCGAGCTCGCCGAGGAGCACGACCTGTGGGTCATGACCGATGAGATCTACGCCCGCATCCTGTACGACGGCGAGGAGCACGTGTCGATCGCGTCGCTGCCGGGCATGGCCGAGCGGACGATCATCCTCGACGGCTTCTCGAAGACCTTCGCCATGACCGGCTGGCGGCTGGGCTACGCCGTCGTACCGGAGTCACTGAAGGAGGTCTTCGGCGACCTCGTCATCAACACGATCTCCTGCGCACCGACGTTCGCCCAGGTCGGCGCCGTGCAAGCCCTCGTCGGGCCCCAGGATGACGTCGAGGCGATGGTGGTCGAGTTCAAGGCCAGGCGCGACCTGGTCGTCAACGGGCTCAACGAGATCCAGGGGATCCGCTGCGCGACCCCGCGGGGGGCCTTCTACGCCTTCCCGGACATCTCGGGGACCGGGTTGAGCGGCGCCGACTTCGCGGAGCGGTTGCTGGTCGAAGCCGACGTCTGCGTCCTGGCCGGGACCGCATTCGGTGGCGTGGGCACCGACCACATCCGGATCTCCTATGCCAACTCCCGGGAGAACCTCGACGAGGCCCTGGCCCGGACCGGCCGGTTCGTCGCCGGTCTCGGGCGTGGCTGACCGCCCGCGAGCATTCGTCGCGCGACGCATCCCCGACGAAGGCCTCGACCTCGTCCGCGACGCGTGCGACCTGGACCTCTGGGAGGATGAGCTACCGCCGCCCCGGGACGAGCTGTTGCGGCGCGTCGCTGGCTGCGACGGGGTCCTGACCCTGCTCACGGACCGGGTCGACGACGAGTTCCTCGACGCCGCCGGTGCTCGCCTCAGGGTCGTGAGCAACTACGCCGTCGGGTACGACAACATCGACGTCGCGGCCTGCGCCCGGCGCGGCATCCCGGTCGGCAACACGCCGGGCGTCCTGACCGACACGACCGCCGACCTCGCCTGGTCACTGCTGATGGCCGCCGCCCGCCGCCTGACCGAGGCCGACCGGTTCGTGCGGGCGGGATCGTGGAAGACCTGGGGTCCGTTGCTGCTGCTCGGCCCGGACGTCCACGGCGCCACGATCGGGATCGTCGGGTTCGGGCGCATCGGCCAGGCCATCGCCCGCAGGGCGCAGGGGTTCGGGATGGAGATCCTGTACCACGACCTGGAGCCGCTGCCGTCGTCGGTGACCGATCCGCTCGGCGCCACGTACCTGCCGCTCGAGGAGCTGCTGCCGCGCAGCGACTTCGTGACGCTCCACGTCAACCTCTCCCCGGTGACGCACCACCTGATCGACGCGGGGACGCTGGCGATGATGAAGCCCACGGCCGTCCTCGTGAACACGTCGCGGGGGCCGGTCGTCGACGGGGTCGCCCTGGCGGCCGCGCTGCGCGACGGCGTCATCTGGGCGGCGGCCCTTGACGTGACCGACCCCGAGCCGATCCCGATGGACCACCCGCTCGTCGGCCTGGATAACTGCCTGATCGTGCCGCACATCGCGTCGGCGTCACGGGCGACACGCGGGAAGATGGCCGCGATGGCCGCCGCCAACCTCGTGGCCGGTGTCCGCGGCGAGCCGCTCCCGACCGAGGTGCCGCCGCCGGCGTGACGGATCGTGGTCGCGTGACGTCGGCCGGTCGCTGCGCCGCCAGGCTCCATGTCATCGTCATGGGCGTGTCGGGAAGCGGTAAGACGACGGTCGCGACCGCCGCTGCGCGCGAGCTCGACCTCGTGCTGATCGAGGGCGACGACCACCACCCGCCGGCCAACGTCGCGAAGATGGCGGCGGGCATCCCGCTGACCGACGCGGACCGTCGACCGTGGCTCGAGACGCTGGCGGGTCTCCTGGGCGGCCAGCACGACCGAGGGGAGGGGACGGTCCTCGCCTGCTCGGCGCTGCGACGGTCGTACCGGGACGTGCTCGGCTCGCGGCTGCCGCCGGACGAGACGTTCGTCGTCCTGCTCGACGTCGACGCCGCCGCGCTGCGCGCCCGTATGACCGAGCGGACGGGTCACTACATGCCGGTCAGCCTGCTCGAGTCGCAGCTCGCGACCCTCGAGCCACTCGAGCCGGACGAGCGTGGCGTCACGATCGACGCGAACCGTCCGCTCGAGGTCGTGACCGCAGACGTGCTGGCTGCGGCCCGATCCGCACGAGGAACGCGCCCTTAGCGCATGGACCGGTCAACCGACCGGTTGATACGCGGTCGACCGGATGCGCCGCATCTTCCACTCGAGCTGCCGATGTGCGCGAGGGGCACCGGCCCCGATGCTGCCGTCATGAACGTCATCGAAGTCACCGACCTCACCAAGCGATATGGCGACCACACGGCCGTCGACAGCGTGTCCTTTTCCGTCGAGGAGGGCGAGATCTTCGGGATCCTCGGTCCGAACGGGGCGGGGAAGACCACGACCGTCGAGTCCGTCGCCGGCCTGCGCTCGCCTGATGGCGGCAGCATCCGGGTGTTGGGCATGGATCCCCGGCGGGACCGCGACCGGCTTCGGAGCCTCGTCGGCGTCCAGCTCCAGGAGAGCGAGCTGCCCGACCGGATGACCGTCGCCGAGGCGGTCGAGCTGTTCGCCTCGTTCTACGAGCGACCGGCGGACCCGGCCGCTCTCATCGACGACCTCGGGCTATCCGAGAAGCGCGACACGGCCTACCGGCACCTGTCCGGTGGCCAGAAGCAGCGCCTGTCGATCGCGCTCGCGCTCGTTGGCGATCCGAGGATCGCGATCCTCGACGAGCTCTCGACCGGCCTCGACCCGCAGGCCCGTCGCGAGACGTGGCACCTCATCGAGTCGATCCGCGACCGGGGCGTGACCGTCCTGCTCGTGACCCACCTGATGGAGGAAGCGGAACGGCTCGCGGATCGTGTCGCCGTCTTCGGGAACGGACGCGTGATCGCGCTCGACACGCCGGCCGCGATCGTCGCCACCGTCGACCCCGAGCAGCGACTCCGATTCCGTCCGTCGGCGCCGATCGACGATCGGCTGCTCACCGATCTCCCCGAGGTCCGGAGCGTCGAACGGAGCGGCCCGGTGGTCGTCGTCACCGGGACCGGCAACCTCATCCACGCCGTCACGTCGGTCCTTGCCCGGCGACAGGTCGTGGCGAACGACCTGCGCATCGAGCAGGCGACCCTCGACGACGCCTACCTTGCCCTCACCGGGCAGCCGTCGCCGCGCACCGCGAAGGAACTGTCATGAACGAGACCCGAGCGCTCATCGTCACGGAGGCGAAGCTGCTCTTCCGAGACCCGATCACCTGGCTTGCGGCCATCGCCCTGCCGTCCGTCGTCCTGCTGATCTTCGGTGCGGTCTTCGCACCCCACCGGCCGGATCCAGAGCTGGGCGGCCAGCGCTGGATCGACCTGTTCGTGCCGTCGCTCCTCGTCATCACGCTCGGCACGCTCGGGGTCCAGACCCTGCCGATCCGGCTCGCGACCTATCGCGAGAAGGGCATCCTGCGGCGGCTCTCGACGACGCCCGCGCACCCGGCCCGGCTGCTCGTCGCACAGCTCGTCATCTACACCGTGACCGCGCTGATCGCGATGGTGGTGCTCATCGTCGTCGGCTACGTCGCGTTCGCCATCCCGCTGCCGCGGAACCCGGTCGGCTACCTCGCCGCGTTCGGGCTCGGCATGGCATCGCTCTTCGCGATCGGGCTGCTCCTGGCCTCGCTCGCACCGTCCGCCCGGACCGCTACGGCCATCGCGATCCCGATGTTCTTCGCCGTGATGTTCCTGGGCGGCGTCTATCTCCCGCGCTATCTGCTGCCCGACATCCTCATCCGGATCGGCGACTTCACCCCGCCCGGTGTCCAGGGTCTCCAGGATGCCTGGCTGGGTGCCGCGCCGCAGGTCGCGCCGATGCTCGGCATGGCACTCATCGCCGTGCTGGTCGGGGCCGTGGCGGTCCGGCTGTTCCGGTGGGAATGACGGCGCCGTCCCGACGGGTGCTCAGCCGTGATGCTCGTGGAGTAGCGTGTCGACCATGAGCGCCGCGATGAGGCCGACCTGGGAGCGGATCGGTGACGCGATGGTCGGATGGTGCGGGTACGTGCTGCTCGCCATCGCGACGTCCATCGTGCTGCTGACCAGCGATCGTGACGCGACCTGGGGGGCGGTCACCCTCGCGATCGCGGCGGTGGCGGCGGCCTGGAACTACCTGATGTACACCCGCCTGCCGCCGCCGCGCCAGGCGCACCGGCTCCGGGTCGCCGTCTTCTTCGTCGGCCTCCTCCTGCTCGCGTCGATCCTCATGCTCCGCCAGCCCGTGTTCTTCATCTTCATGATCAGCGGCTTCTTCTACGCCTCGATGCTTCGGCCGCTATGGCTCGCGTTCCTCGGCGTCGGCGCGACGTCGTTCCTCGTGAACACCCTCATCTACGGGTTCCCACGCTCGTCGGAGGGATGGACGTTCTACCTGGCGATCATCGGCATCCAGACAGTCGTGATCGGGGCCGGCGTGGTCGTCGGCGAGAAGGTCGCCGAGCAGAACGAGGAACGGCGCCAGGCGCTGTCCCGGCTCGAGGTCGCCCAGGTCGAGAACGCGGGGCTCCACGCACAGCTGCTGACGCAAGCTCGCGAGGCCGGCGTGCTCGAGGAGCGCCACCGGATGGCCCGCGAGATCCACGACACGATCGCCCAGGGCCTGACGGGGATCATCACCCAGCTCGAGGCCGCCCGGCATGCGGACGACCGACCGGACGAGCGTGACCGACACGTCGACAACGCGGAGCGGCTGGCACGCGATAGCCTCGCCGAAGCTCGTCGATCGGTCGAGGCGCTGATCCCCGCAGCCCTCGAGTCCGGGACGTTGTCGGATGCCCTGGCCGAGGTCGCCCGCGAGTGGTCCGAGCTCAACGAGATCCCGGTGGACGTCACCGTGACCGGCGACACGGTCGCCCTCCAACCGGAGATCGAGGTCGCCCTGCTCCGGACCGCCCAGGAGGCGCTGGCGAACGTGGCGAAGCACGCCGGAGCCACGCGTGCCGCGCTCACGCTGTCGTTCATGGGCGACGTCGTCACGCTCGACGTCCGCGATGACGGGGTCGGCTTCGTCGTGCCCGAGCGAGCGACGCCGGAGCGACCCGGCTTCGGCCTGGTCGGGATGCGCTCGCGGGTCGCCCGGGTGGCCGGCTCGCTCGTGATCGAATCGGAGCCGGGCGCCGGCACCGCGGTCTCGGCGCGCGTGCCGGCGATCGTCGCCGGATCGTCCGCGGTCACGGCGCGTTGAACCCGATCCGACTCCTGATCGTCGACGACCACCCGGTCGTCCGCGACGGGCTCCGCGGGATGCTCTCGGGCGATCCGGATCTCGAGGTCGTGGGCGAGGCATCGGACGGTGCCGAGGCACTCGACCTCGTCGAGCCGCTCCGGCCCGACGTCATCCTCATGGATCTGCGGATGCCCGGCCTCGGGGGCGTGGCGACGATCCGGGCGATGGTCGAGCGAGGGGTGGCTGCCCGAGTGCTCGTCCTCACGACGTACGACAGCGACAGCGATGTGGTGCCAGCGCTCGAAGCCGGCGCGACGGGCTACCTGCTCAAGGACTCCCCGCGGGCCGAGCTCGTCCGGGCGATCCGTGCGGCCGCTCGCGGCGAGGCGGTCCTGGCACCGTCGGTCGCGACGCGGCTGGTCAGCCAGCTTCGGGCCCCCGCGCAGGATGCCCTGAGCGAGCGCGAGCTCGAGGTCCTGACGCTGATCGCCGGGGGCGAGACCAACCGTGGCGCGGCGGCCCGTCTGTTCATCTCCGAGGCCACGGTCAAGACGCATCTGCTCCACATCTACGAGAAGCTCGACGTCAACGACCGGGCGGCCGCTGTCGCGACCGCGTACGAGCGTGGGTTGCTGGTCCCGCACCGCGGCTGAGGGCGGGCCGGGTCGAGCATCTATCCTGAGCGCGGGCCGGTAGCTCAGTGGTTAGAGCAGGGGACTTTTAATCCCTGTGTCGTGGGTTCGAATCCCACCCGGCTCGCCACTCGCGCAAGGCGATCAGCCGGTCGACATCCCGGTCCGTGCCTGGTCGACCATCTCGCGCAGCGCGTCCAGGTCGATGTCCGATGCGCGCTTGAACGTCGCGTTCGCGCTGCCGACCTTGACCTTCCCGAGCCGTCCCGCGAACCGGCCGAGGATGTAGCCGTCGGCGTCGGCGGCGTTCACGTACAGGCTCAGGTACTGCTTCTGCGCCGCGAGCCCGATGACGAACCAGTCGACGTGGACGCCGCTGCGGTTCGTGTACTGGTGCGACCCGTAGCCGATGATGCGCTGATCGGTGCCGCCCCACATCGGTCCCTCCCACAGGACCCGCTCGGTGCCGGCCATGGCTTCGGCGATGACTGAATCGAGCGCCGCGATGTCGTCGCGGACGCCGTCGGGCAGCCCGGCGATGAACTGATCGGGCTGGTGGTCGTCGATCGCTCCATCACGCGAGCGTAGCAAACGCGACGACGGGCCCGGGCCGGTGTGGACAACATCGTCGATGATGGATGGCGTACCGGGGTCGCCGCGGCCCAGCCCGCCGGTACGGCCACTCCGCGCCCGAGGTCCACCATGCGCGTCCGACCGGGTCTGCTGTTCTGGGGCATCTTCTTCATCCTGCTGGGCGGCCTGCCGCTCCTGGTCCGGGCCGGCGTGCTCGACCCGAACGCGCTCGCCGACCTGTGGCGCTTCTGGCCGCTCCTGCTCATCGCGCTCGGGATCGCGCTGATCCTCGGCCGAAGCCGGGCGGGCCTGCTGGGCACGGTGATCGCGGCCACGGCGCTCGGCCTGGTGGCCGGAGGCGCGCTCGCGGCCGGCACGAGCGGGTTCGGCAACCTGAGCGGCTGCGGGACGCCGGATGCCGGGTCGAGCCAGCGCTTCGAGCAGAGCGGCACGTTCACCGGACCGGCCACGGCCCAGCTCGACATCGACTGCGGCACCCTCGCCCTGTCGGTCGTCCCGGGCGACGGCTGGCGGGTGCAGGCCGATCACCAGGGCCAGCCGCCGCGTCTCGACGCATCTGACGCCGAGCTCGACGTCGAGTCCCCGGACGGGTTCGGGTCTGCGCCGGCAGGCGTGGACAGTCGAGCTGCCCGCCGACCGGCTACGCGATCTCCAGCTGCATGCCAACGCCGGCACCACGACCGCGACGCTCGCTGGCGCCGAGCTCTCGACGCTGGACGTCGAGCTCAATGCGGGCGACGTCCGCATCGACGCGACCGACGCACGCGTGAGTCAGGTCGACATCTCGACCAACGCCGGCCGGGTTCGCCTGGGCGTCGACAGCGACACGACCGGCTCGATGACCGCCAACGCGGGCTCGCTCGAGCTGTGCGCCCCGGACGACGCGACGCTGCGGATCCGCGTCCAGGAGCAGCTCACGTTCGGGCACAACCTCGATGACCGAGGGCTGACCAAGAGCGGCGAGACGTGGACACGGGAGGGCGACGATGGCGCGCCGGTCATCGACCTGTCCGTGTCCGGCAACGCCGCGAGCTTCACGCTCGATCCGGAGGGAGGCTGCTGATGGGCGAGCGACTCTACCGCTCCCGGCAGGACCGGATGCTCGCCGGCGTGGCCGGCGGGCTGGCCGAGGTCTGGGACGCCGACCCGTCGGTGGTGCGTCTCATCTGGGCCCTGCTGATCTTCTTCACCGGCGGGCTCTTCTTCGTCGCCTACATCATCATGGCGTTCGTCGTCCCCGACGAGTACGAGCTGTACCCGCCGGACCCGACGGCCGGGACCGCGGCCGCCGGGGCCGGTGGTGCCGCCGGGGCGCTGCCACTGGCCGATCCGGCCGCGAGCACGGCCGCACAGACGCGCGCCGAGGCGCGCGCGGCCAGGCGAGCGACACGCCAGGCCCGCGGCGGGACGCCGGCGGGCCTGATCATCGGCGGCTTCCTCGTGGTGCTGGGCGTGTTCTTCCTGGCCCGCCAGTTCCTGCCGTCATTCGATCTCGAATTGTTCTGGCCGCTGGTCCTGGTGGGGCTCGGCGTCGTCCTCGTCGTGGCGGCGCTCGGCCGCGGATCGCGCTCGGGACCGCAACCATGAGGTCACCGGCGGGCGCGCGGGGAGGGCTGACCGCCACCCAGGGTCATCGCGCGGTCGCCATAGGACCAGCGTGACGGCTGCCTCGCGACGCTGCCAGAGTATGGGCGGCACGCGACACGAACAGCGGGTGGAGATGGCACTGGACGGCTCGAACATCGATCCGGGCGATCGCGACGCGACCCAGGAGCCCGGCGAGGAGATGCTCACGGCGCCGTCGATGCCCGACCGGCGAGCCGCCCTGCTGCGGTCCGGGGTGCTCTTCCTCGTCCTGTTCGTGATCTTCGTCGTCATCCTGCCCCAGTTCGTCGACTACGACGAGGTCCTGGATGCGCTGCTCGCCCTGACGCCGCCGCAGGTCGCGTTGATGACGGCGCTCGGAGCGCTGGCGTGGTTCGTCACGGGTCAGCTGTTCACGATCCTGATCCCAGGGCTGACGCCGCTCCGTGGCAACGCCGCCTACCTGATCCTGTCGGGGACGGGATCCAGCATCCCGTTCGGGCCGTGGAACCTCGGCATCGTGTGGGTCGTGATGCGCGGCTGGGGCATCTCCCTCCAGGACGCGACGTCGGGTGTCGCGCTGTACGGGATCATCTACACGCTCGGGCGGTTCGCATTGCCGCTCATCGCGGTCATCGTCCTCGCCCTGACCGAGGGCGTGCAGACCATCCGCACGCCCACGCTGATCATCTCGGTCGTCAGCATCGTGATCTTCTTCATCGCGGTCGGGGTCATGCTCGTCGTGGTCAACTCCGAGCGGGCGGCGGACCGTCTCGGCCGCGCGCTCGGCCGGCTCGTCGCCTGGTTCCTGGCGCGCCTCGGCCGGAGCGAGCGCCCGGACGTCCTGGGAACCATCCATCGCTTCCAGCAGGATCTCGGCTCGATCGTCCACCGGCGTGGCCTTGCAGCCCTGGCGATGACGATCGTCGCCCAGGGCCCATGGTGCCTCGCCTTCGTGGTCGCGCTCCGTTTGACCGGCGTGCCCGAAGACGTCCTCAGTCCGGGCGACGTCATCGCGGTCTACGCGTTGGTCGGCGTCATCACGATCATCCCGATCTCCCCGGGCGGGGCCGGCCTGCCCGAGATCCTGTACATCGCCGGGCTATCGTCGATCGCGGGGGAGCAGTGGGAATCGGCGATCACGGCCGGCGTCTTCCTGTTCCGGCTATATGCATGGTTCCTGCCGATCCCGCTGGCGTGGATCCTGCTCAAGGTCGTTCGCCGCGGACGGCCGATGCTGCCGACCGCCAGCGAGCTCCGCTCGTTCACCGCGACCGGCGCCTGACTCGGGCCGATACCGCACCACAACGTTCCGGCGCGCTCGACCGCCCGATGACCCCGAACCGCGACATTCTCGGTCCCGCCGCGGGGACGACCGCGGCTCCCATCACCTCGTAGCGTCTTCTCCACACCCGTTCGGATCGGGTGTCCCGACGCTGCCGGGAGGAACGGATGGACACTGGCGATACCGCGTGGCTGCTCATGTCGACGGCACTCGTGATGATCATGCTGCCGGGGCTGGCGCTGTTCTACGGCGGCCTGGTCCGGCGCAAGAACGTGCTGTCGACGATCATGCACAGCTTCTTCGGGCTGGCCCTCGTCAGCGTGGTGTGGGTGATCATCGGCTTCACGCTCGCGTTCGGGCCTGACGTCGGCGGCCTCGGGATCATCGGCGGGCTCGACTTCGCGATGTTCAGCGGGGTGGGTCTCGAGCCGTCGACCACCTATGCGACGACCGTCCCGTTCGTGCTGTTCGCTGCCTTCCAACTGATGTTCGCGGCGATCACCCCGGCCCTCATCACGGGTGCCTTCGCCGAGCGCAAGCGGTTCGGTGCGTTCGTCCTGTTCACGCTCCTGTGGTCGATCCTGGTGTACTCGCCGCTCGCCCACTGGGTGTGGTCGGTCGACGGCTGGCTGTACAAGCTCGGTGCCCTCGACTTCGCCGGCGGCACCGTCGTCCACATCAGCTCGGGCGTGTCGGCCCTGATCGTCGCGTTGCTCATCGGGCGTCGCGCGGTCAACGGCGAGCCGATGGAGCCGCATGACGTGCCGATGACCGTGCTCGGCGCGGGCCTGCTGTGGTTCGGCTGGTTCGGGTTCAACGCCGGCTCGGCGGTCGCCGCCAACGGCCTGGCGGCCAATGCCTTCATGGTCACGAACACCGCGGCCGCTGCCGCGACGATCACCTGGGTCTTCGCGAGCTACCTCCACAGGGGCAAGGTCAGCGTGATCGGAGCCGCCTGCGGTGCCGTGGCCGGCCTCGTCGCCATCACCCCGGCGTCCGGCTTCGTCGGCGTCGGCGGAGCGCTCATCATCGGCCTCGTCGTCGGTGGCCTGTGCTACAGCGCCACCCTCCTTCGCTCGCGCCTCAAGATCGACGACGCCCTCGACGTGTTCGCGGTCCACGGGGTCGGCGGCATGTTCGGTGCGATCGCCACCGGCGTGTTCGCCACCTCCGCGGTCCAGGCGGCCTACACGGGTCTGCTCGAGGGCAATCCTCAGCAGCTCGTCAACCAGCTCATCGCCGTGGTGGCGACGATCGCGTATGCCGTGGTGGCGACGTTCGTGATCGTCAAGGTCGTCGACCTCATCCTCGGCATCCGGGTCAAGCCCGAGGCCGAGGAGCTGGGTCTGGACCTGTCGGTCCATGGCGAGGCCGCCTACCAGACCTAGTCGCACACCTGCATCCGCCGCGCGGCCTCCGTCCGATCAGGGCGGCGGCCGCTCCACCGCCTCCGGAGGCGTCGAACGCGAGATGGACGGCACCGATCGACGGGACCCACGCGATCATCGGGCGCCGCTGTACGACGCGCGCTTCGAGCATGACGCGTGCGGCGTCGGGTTCGTGGCCGACGCCGGCGGGCGGTCCGGTGGCCGGGTGCTGCCGCTCGCACTCGCCGGTCTCGCGGCGCTCGCCCACCGCGGAGCGTTCGCCGCCGACGGCGAATCGAGCGACGGCGCCGGGGTCGCCCTGCCGCTGTCGCCGTCCCTGCGTTCGCTGATCGCAGGTCCGCTGGGCGCCGAACGGCCGGCCGTCGTGATGCTGTTCCTGCCGCGCGGCCGGTCTGCAGCCCGGGCGGCGCGCGACCTGGTCGAGCGGACGTTCGCCGACGCGGATCTGCCGATCGTGGCGTGGCGGTCCGTGCCGCTCCAGCCGGATGCGCTCGGGACGGTGGCATCCACCTCGCGCCCGCTCGTCGTCCAGGCGATCGTCGCGCGCCCGGACGGCGCATCGGACCAGTCCTTCGAGCGCCGACTCGTCGTCGCGCGGCGGCGGCTCGAGGCGGCCGCCCGAACCGCGGGGGGCGCGGTCGGCGAGCTGTCGGTCCCGTCCGCGTCGTGCCGTCACGGTCGTGTACAAGGGACTGGTCGCCGGCACGCGGCTGGCCGAGCTGTACCCGGATCTCCGCTCGGCGCTCGATGTCCCGTACGCGGTCTTCCACCAGCGCTACGCCACGAACACGACGCCGGTCTGGCGGCTCGCCCAGCCGTTCCGGGCGATCGCCCACAACGGCGAGATCAACACGGTGCGCGGCAACCGCGAGCAGGTGCGCGGTCGCGCGCGTGACCGTGGCGCGCGCCGGTTCGCGGCCGAGCTGCTCGACGCCGGGCCGTTGCTCTCGCCGGATGGCTCGGATTCGCTGTCGCTCGACGAGGGGCTCGAGCTCCTGACGACGACCGGCTGGGAGCTGCCATCGGCGCTGCTCACGGCGATCCCCGAGGCGATCGGGCTGCGTCGCGCACCCCATCCCCACGTCGCGACGCTCCGGCGGCGGACCGCCGGCATGCTCGCCCCATGGGACGGGCCGGCGGCCATCGTGTTCGCCGACGGGCGACGGGTCGGAGCGCTGGTCGACCGCAACGGGCTCCGTCCGGCGGCGTTCGCCGTGACGCGAGACCGGCTGGTCGCGGTCGCCTCGGAGGCCGGGGCCGTGCCGTTCACGCCGGCCGAGACGACCCGACGTGGCCGGCTCGGGCCGGGCGAGATGCTGCTGGTCGAGCCCCGTCGCCGGACGATCCTCGAGGACACCGACGCCAAGGCCCACGTCCTGCGCCACCTCCAGATCCACGACGCGCCGCGGCCGATCCACGAGGACTCGGTGGAGGCAGCGGCCGCGGTCATCGAAGGTCGCAGCCCCCTGGAACACCGGTTGCGCTCCCTCGCCGGCCTTGACGCCGAGAAGGCACGGCTCGATATCAAGACCATGGCGCTCGAGGCCCACGAGCCGCTGTGGAGCATGGGCGACGACACGCCGACGGCCGGGCGCGGCCGCCTCGACCGGCCGGTCGCCGACCACCTGCGGCAGGCGTTCGCTCAGGTCACCAACCCGGCCATCGATCCGGACCGCGAGCGCGTCGTCATGGACCTCCGGGTCGAGCTCGGCCGGCGACCGGCGCTGCTCGGTGGGCCGCCCCGGACGTTACGGACCGTGCGCCTCGAGCGCCCGATCGTCGCCGATCTCGATGCGCTGGTCGAGGCGCTGCTCAACGGTGGCCGCCGCGTGCGCGTGCTTGACGCGACGTGGCCGGCGGCGGACGGGGCGGCCGGACTTGCCGTCGCCCTCGACCGGCTGGCATCGGCGGCTGTCGACGCCGCGACGGCGGGCATCGAGGTCCTGCTCGTCAGCGATGCGTCGATCGCCATGGAGCGTCTGCCGGTCCCGTCGATCCTCGCGGCGGGGGCGGCCCACACGGCCCTGACGGAACGCGGCCTGCGCGGCCGGACCGACATCGTGGTCGACGCGGCCGACATCCTCGACGTCCACGCGATGGCGATGGCGCTGGCAGTCGGCGCGACCGCGGTCCATCCGCGGCTGGCGCTCGAGCTCGCAATCGAGCTCGCCGGCTCGCGCGGCGCCGAGGACCTGACCCCGTCCGGCGCGATCGCCAACATCGTCGACGCGTTCGCGGCCGGGCTGCGCAAGACGCTGGCGCGGATGGGGATCAGCGCGATCGCGAGCTACATCGGCGGGTCGCTCATCGACACGATCGACCTCGCGCCCGATGTCGTCGAGCGCTGCTTCCCGACGGCGGCCGCGTGGCCGGGCCGGACGACGCTGGCCGACCTCGGCGACGCGCATCGTCCGTCGCCGGGACGCGGCGCTCGCCCTGCCGGACCCACCGCCCGGCCGCGAGGCGCGCCTGCCCGACCCCGGCTTCGCGCGGTTCCGCGCGGATGGCGAGGCGCACCTGTTCTCGCCGCGGATCGCCAGCGAGATCCAGGTGCTCTCGGGCGCCACGCCGCTCCCCGAGGACGAGAGCCCGGCGCCGTCCATCGAGACGTCGCTCACGCGATATCGCGCGTCGCTCGCGCGACCGGTCGCCGCGTCGTCGACCCCACGCGACGAGCTGCGCGTCCGCCCACTTGGCGAGGCCGTGCCGCTCACGGCTGTGGAGGATGCTCGCTCGATCGCCCGCCGGTTCGTGGTGTCGGCGATGAGCGTCGGGGCGCTGTCCCCGGAGGCCCACCAGGCCCTGACCATCGGCATCCAGCGTGCCGGCGGGGCGGCGAACACCGGCGAGGGCGGCGAGGATCCCGCGTGGTACACCACCGGAGCCGACGGGCGACGCCGCGACGCACGGATCAAGCAGGTCGCCTCCGCGCGGTTCGGCGTCACGGCCACCTACCTCGCGCGGGCCGACCAGCTCGAGATCAAGATCGCCCAGGGATCGAAGCCCGGCGAGGGTGGCCAGCTGCCCGGGCGCAAGGCCACGGCCTACATCGCCACGCTCCGGCGCGGGCAGGCCGGTCAGAGCTACATCAGCCCGCCGCCCCACCACGACATCTACTCGATCGAGGACCTCGCGCAGCTCATCGCCGACCTGCGGGCGATCAACCCGTCCGCCCGGATCGGCGTGAAGCTGGTGGCCGGCCGTGGCGTCGGGACGATCGCGGCCGGCGTGGCCAAGGCGGGCGCGACGTACATCCACCTGTCGGGGCACGCGGGCGGGACGGGGGCCTCGCCGCTGTCCTCGATCAAGCACGTCGGGGCGCCCTGGGAGCTGGGTCTGGCCGAGGTCCACCAGGTCCTGCTCCGCAACGACCTGCGCGACCGCGTCGCGCTGCGCACCGACGGCGGGCTGCAGACCGGTCGCGACCTGCTGGTCGCCGCGCTGCTCGGTGCCGAGGAGTTCGCCTTCGGCACGTCGGCGCTGGTCGCCATCGGCTGCGACATGGCCCGCCAGTGCCACCTCGACACGTGCCCGACCGGGATCGCCACGCAACGCGACGACCTGCGCGCCAAGTTCCGCGGCACGCCCGACATGGTCGAGACGTTCTTCCTCGCGGTCGCCGAGGACCTGCGGCGCGAGCTGGCCGCGATCGGCGCACGATCGGTCGGCGAGGTCGTCGGCGAGAGCCGGCGCGGCCTGCGACCGATCCGCCGATCGTCGCGGGAGCTGCGTGACGTCGTCGGTGCCGCCCCGTGGCCGGCGGATGCCGGACGGCGCTCGGATCCGGCCGCGCCGGCTCGGACGGTCCGCCACGCCTCGGCGTCGCCGCTCGAGACCCGAGTCGCGGCCGCGTTCCGCGACCAGGGGCCGGTCACGGCCTCCGGGCTGCGCCTGACGACCGCCGACCGCTCGTTCGGTGCCGCCCTGACCGGCGCGATCGAGCGCGGCGAGCTCCGTGGCCCGGTGCGCCTCGAGCTGCGCGGCGCGGCCGGGCAGTCGTTCGGGGCGTTCGCGTCGTCGGCGGTCGATCTCACGCTGGTCGGCCAGGCCAACGACTACGTCGGCAAGGGCCTGTCCGGCGGCCGGCTGGTCGTCCGCCCGGAGCCCGATCTGCCGGTGCCCGCATCCGGCGAGGCCATCGCCGGCAACACCGTGCTGTACGGGGCGACGGGCGGTCGGCTGCACCTCGTCGGGCGGGCCGGGATGCGGTTCGCCGTCCGCAACAGCGGCGCGTCAGCCGTGGTCGAGGGCATCGGTGCGCACGGCTGCGAGTACATGACCGGCGGGGTCGTGGTCGTGCTCGGCCCGGTCGGCGCCAACCTCGGGGCCGGGATGACCGGCGGGCGGACATATCTGTACGACCCGACCGGGCGGCACGTCGCGGCGCTGCACGCCGAGAGCGTCGCCGCCACGCGGCTGTCGGAGGTGCTCCGGTCGCGCGCGGACGGCACGGAACGGTTCGACGAGCTGTTCTCGCTGCTGAAGGACCACGCGGCCGTCGGGTCGGTGCTGGCGCGCCGGCTGGTCCACTCGGATCGACTCGCGGCGGAGACCTGGCTCGTCGAGCCGGTCAGGGCGGTGGTAGAAGCGTCGGCTCAGGCTCCTTCCCCGGCCACCTTTCGGATGGAGGTCGCTGGAGGCGTCGCGAGCCGCGCCTGATGCCGGCACGGGACGGCTTGGAACCTTCCCATGTTCCGACTGCACGGCGAGCGGACGAGGAACCCGATCGGACGTGTCGTCCGTCGCCGATCGGAACGCGCTGCGTGTGCCGAACGACCGAGGATCGCGGCCCGGGCCTACGTGGTCAGCGGTCCGGGGTTCACTTGGAACATCGGGATGTTCCACGGGCGCGTACCGGAGGCCGTCAGCTCCCCGGCCGGCCGAGCGCGCGGACCGCGGCGAGCGAGCGCTCGGCCTGGTCGATGTGGAACCGGTCGTGGCCGGCCGTCAGCCGGATCATCAGCCCGTAGCTCTCCGGGCCGCGTTCGTTGTGGACGCCGAAGCGCTCGTGGTCGGCCGGGGAGCGTGACGCCAGGAGCCGCAGGTTGGCGCTGCGGAGGGCGTCGAACAGGCTGATGAGATCGTCGGGTTCGTCCCCGGCATGCCGCAGGCCGTCGACCCAGCGGTCCTGGTCGTAGCCGATGATCGGCGGCTCGTCCTCGGCCAGGATCCAGCGTGCCCGCGTCGCGGTCACGAGCTCCGAATCGACCAGGTGGCCGATGCACTCGATGACCGACCACTCCGTCGGCTCGGGCCGGACGCGCAGGTCGTTGCCGGCCTCGGCGACCAGCTCCCGGAGCCGCGCGACGGTCGCTGCCTGGACGGCTGCCGGGTCGTCGGGCCCGAGCAGCCCGAGGAGCATGCGGCGGTACGCCTCGGGCGCTCCGACCGGGTCGATGGCGGTATCGGTCATGGGCGGATGATGCCGGAAGCCCGGCTCGTCCGACAGGCCCACGGCGCCGCGACCGGATGGGGCGAGCGTCGCGCGGTACCGAGCCGCAACCCAGCGGGGTCCCACCTGTCGCTGGACCGGGTGGCCGGACACGCCTACGCTCGGGGCCATGATGGGGAAGCGTCTCCCCGGAACCATCGTGGGCGGCTCGGCCACCCCGACCAGCGACGAGGTGATCGCGATGCTGCATGGGTCCGAGTCCGGCCACCAGCACCCCCGCGCGGTCCGCGACGGTGCGGGCGCGCCGGTCACCTGCGCGTCGTGTGGCTGTCGCCTGGCACAGACCGGCGACGCGTGGTTCCACTTCAACCCGCTCGGTGGCCGCGACGCCCGCGGCTGTCGCGTGAGCTGCGCGGACGCTGCGCACGACGCGACCGGTCGAGCCGTCTCCGTCGCCGTCTAGGGCGAGCAGCCCGACGCCGGTCAGCCGGTGGGCTGGACGCCGTCCCCGCGTTCCTCGTCGACCACGATCCGATAGCCCACGCCGCGGACCGCGACCACGTGCGGGCCGCCCGCCTCCTCGACCTTCGCCCGCAGCCGCGCCAGGTGCGGCTTGAGCCAGAGCAGGTCGGGGTCGCTCTCGGCCGGCCAGCCCGCACGGGCGAGCTGGAGGTGCGGGACGATGTCGCCGCGAGCGCGAACCAGCGCCTCGAGCAACCGGAACTCGGTCGGCGTCAGCGACAGCGGCGCCTCGCCGACGCGCGCCTCGTGGCGACCGGGCTCGAGCACGAGCGATCCGGCCTCGAGGGGGCCCGCCGGCGCTCCGGAACCCGCCGCCGACCGGTCGACACGGCGCATCACCGCGGCGATCCGGGCCAGCAGCTCCGCCTTGCCGAACGGCTTCGTGAGGTAGTCGTCGGCCCCGATCCCGAGCGCCCGGACCTTGGCCGCCTCGCCGCTCTCGCCGGACACCACGAGGATCGGCGCCTGGCCCACTGCCCGCATCTGCCCGGCGACCGAGAAGCCGTCCGGCCCCGGCATCGCGAGGTCGAGCAGGACGAGGTCGGGATGCTCGTCGCGGAACCGCTTCACGGCGGTCAGGCCGTCATAGGCGGTGATGACCTGGTGGCCCTCGGTGCCGACGAGCGCGGTGATCGCGCCGACCATGGCCGGATCGTCGTCGACGACGAGGATCCGCAGCGGTCGGCTGCTGACGGTCGCCATCGGTCAGAGCGCCGCGGCGGCCGGCACCGCCACGACGAACCGGGCGCCGTGCGGCCGCGCCGGCTCGCACCACAGGTGCGCGCCCATCGACTCGCCCAGGCGCTTGGCGGCGTACAGCCCGATGCCCGACCCGCGCGCCGTGTGCGTGTCGCGCCTCGCGTACGGCTCGAAGATGCGCTCGCGCCACTCGTCGGGGATGCCCGGACCCTCGTCGCTCACGCCGAGGTGGACGAAGCCCTCGACCAGCGCCCAGTCGACGTGGATCGTCGTGTCCGACGGGGCGTACTTGACGGCATTCTCGACGAGATGCTCGACGATCTGGCGCAACCGCGACGGATCCGCCAGCCCGTGCAGCCGCGGGGTGCCCGCGGACACGACCCGGTGCCGCCCCAGGAGCGGCCTGAGCGACTGGAGCACCTCGCCGACGAGGGCCTCGACGTCGATCGGCTCGACCGCGGCGGCGTCCTCGGGCACGACGCGGACCGACGCGAGGATCGAGTCGACCAGCCGGTCGAGGCGCTCGATCTGCTCGAGCGTCGCGTCATGCCACGCCGCCCGCGTCTTCCGCCGCTCGATGTCACGCGACTCGCGGCCCACGAGCGTGGGCTCCTCGGCGAGCAGGTCGGCGTAGGCGCGGACGACCGCCAGCGGCGTCCGCAGCTCGTGGGTCACGAGCGCGATGAGCTCGTTGCGGGCCTCGTCGATGGCCTTGAGTGCCTCGACCCGCGCCTCGGCCTCGCTCTGCTGCCGCCCCTTCTCGACGATGCCGGCCAGCAGGTCGGCGACCGCGCTCAGCTGGGCGACATCGGACGTGCTGAAGACACGCGGCTGCTCGGTCTGGACGTTGAGCACGCCGATCGTCTGGTCGTGCCACGTCAGCGGCACGCTCAGCATCGAGGCCACGAACCGGCGCTGGTCGATGCCCCGGACCCACAGGAAGCGCGGGTCGGCCTTGACGTCGGAGATGACCAGCGGCTGCTGGCTCGCAGCGACGGAGCCGGTGACTCCCTCGCCGAGCGGGACGCGGGCGCGGCCGATCTGGAAGCGGTCGAGGCCGTTGGTCGCAGCGAGTGTCAGGTACGCTCCATCCCGGTCGAGGAGATAGAGCGAGGAGACATCGGCATGGAGGGCGTCGCGCGTCCCGTCGACCACTGTCCCCAGCAGCTCGTCCCAGGTCCGGGCCGTCGTCGCCAGACGGGCGACGTCGTGGATGAACCGCAGCTGGTCGAGCTGGTCCGTCTCGGCGCGCGCCGGCGCGGCCGGGGTTCGCACCCGTGGCGGCCGGTCCTGAACGGTCGATCGTCGGGGAGCCACGCTCATCACCATACAAGGGTAGGAACCGTGTGGGCCGTGAAAGGTTGCGGGCCCGTCGCGGCTCGGTTGCGGTACCGCCCGACCGGGGCGTGCCGGTGACCACGGCACGACGCCGCTCGAGGTCGGCCCGCGCGGCGGAGCCGTCGGGCATCGGGTCGGCCAGCGCGCGCGACCCGCTGGCGCTCGAGGTGCGGCTGCTGGGCTCGCTCCTCGGGCAGGTCATCACCGAGCAGGCGGGCACGCCGATCTACGACCTCGTCGAGCGCCTCCGGCTGGCCGCGATCGCGTTCCGCAAGGACGACGACCCCGGAGTTCGCGACCGGCTCGAAGCGGAGCTCGACGCGCTCGAGCTCGAAGATGCCGAGGCGGTCATCACGGCCTTCTCGCTGTATTTCCAGCTGGTCAACCTCGCCGAGGCCCGGGCGCGGGTCCGGACGCTCCGCCGGCGCGAGCGGGCCGCGCGGGACGGGCTGCTCGACGATTCGGTCGCCGAGGCGATCGACCGGCTGCGCCGACGCGGCCGCGGCGACGCCGATCTCGACGCGCTCCTGGGACGGCTGCGCGTGACGCCGGTCCTCACGGCGCACCCGACCGAGGCACGCCGCCGCACGGCGCTCGTCGCCCTGCGCCGCTGCGCCGTGCTCCTCGAACGGCTCGACGACCCTCGGTTGACCCCCTCGGAGGACCACGAGATCCGCCGCCGCCTGCGCGAGGAGATCACGCTGCTGTGGCGCACGTCGGACCTCCGCTCGGTGGCGCCCGAACCGCTCGACGAGGTCCGCACGGCGATGGCGGTGTTCGACGCCACGCTGTTCACGCTGATGCCCCGCCTGTACCGGGCGGTCGATGCCGCCCTCGATGCGGACACGGGCACGCGACCGCCGCGCGTCCCGGCCTTCGTGCGCTTCGGGTCGTGGGTAGGTGGTGACCGGGACGGCAACCCGGCGGTCACCGCGGAGATGACCGAGCGGACGCTGCGCATCCACGCCGACCACGTCCTCCACGGCTACGAGGCGGTCGCGCTCCGACTGATGCAGACCGTGTCGGCGACGACCCCGCACGACCGGGTGTCGCGGGCGCTTGCCACCCGCCTCGCGCGCGACGCCGAGGACCTCCCGGAGACCGACCGACAGCTCCGGCGGCGCTTCCCCGACGAGCCGTATCGACAGCGCTTCGGGTTCGTCGCCGAGCGGCTCCGGCGCACGCGATCGGTGCTCACCGGCGGGTCGGGCGCGCGCTCCGGGCACTACGAGACGGCCGACGAGCTCGACCGCGAGCTTGCCGAGATCCAGGACGCGCTGGTCGCCGGTGGGCTCGAGCGCGTCGCGTGGGGCGAGGTCGCCGACCTGCGCTGGCAGGTCGCGACGTTCGGTTTCCATCTGGCGTCGCTCGAGGTCCGCCAGCACAGCGCGGTCCATCGGCTCCGCGCTCGACGCGATCGAGGCCGGACGGCCGGAGTCGACCGAGGCCGCCCCCGGCGTGGCGGTCGGCGAGGTCGCGGCGACGTTCCGGTCGATCGCCGAGGCACAGGCCCGCTTCGGCGTCGATGCCTGCCGGCGGGTGGTCGTGTCGTTCACGGCATCCGCCCGCGACATGACCGACGTCCTGGCGCTGGCGGCGGCCGCCGGCGGGGCACCGACGATCGACGTCGTCCCGCTGTTCGAGTCCTCCGACGCGCTGGCCTCGGCCGGACGGATCCTCGAAGCCGCGCTCGACGATCCGACGTACCGGCGGCACCTCAGCGGACGTGACGACCGCCAGGAGGTGATGCTCGGCTACTCCGACTCGAACAAGGAGTCGGGCTTCCTTGCGGCCGCCTGGATGCTCCACCAGGCACAGGCCGCCCTTGTCGAGGTCGCCCGCGCCCGCGACGTGGAGCTGACGCTGTTCCACGGTCGCGGCGGCGCCATCGGGCGCGGCGGTGGACCGGCCAACCGGGCGATCCTCGGCGGGGCGCCGGGGTCGGTCGACGGCCGGCTGAAGCTGACCGAGCAGGGCGAGGTCATCGCCGCCAACTACAGCGACCCGGCCATCGCGCGCCGCCACCTCGAGCAGCTCACCGGGGCGGTGCTCATCGCCTCGACGCCCGAGCACGACGCCGCCGCGGCCGCCGCGGTGGCGGACGGCGGCCCGATGCTCGGCGAGCTGGCCGGCACGGCACGCTCCGCGTATCGGGCGCTGGTCCACGACGACCCCGGGTTCGCGGCCTTCTTCCGCGACATCACCCCGATCGCGGAGCTCTCCGACATGCGGCTCGGCTCGCGGCCGGCGGCCCGTCGCCGGACCGGCTCGGGGCCGGACGAGGCACCCCCGATCGATGCCCTGCGGGCCATCCCATGGACGTTCGCGTGGTCCCAGTCGCGCATCAACCTGCCCGGCTGGTACGGCCTCGGCTCGGCGCTCGACGCCTACGCCGCGGCCCACGGCGAGACCGGCGTGCGCGACATCGCGCGTCTGTACCGGTCGTGGCCGTTCCTCGCCTCGGTCATCGACAACGCCGAGATGATCCTCGCCAAGGCCGACATGGGCGTTGGCCGTCGCTACGCGTCGCTCGTGCGCGACGCGGAGGGCGACCGCCGCTGGGCCGCGATCGAGGCCGAGTTCCACCGGACGGTCGCCTGGCTGTTGCGGATCACGGGTCGCGATCGGCTGCTCGACGGGGCGCCCGTCCTCCAGCGCTCGATCGGGCTGCGCAACCCGTACGTCGACGCGCTGTCCGAGGTCCAGGTCCGGCTGCTCCGGCGGCTGCGCGCGCTCCCGCCTGACGACACGGACGGCCGGGCGATGCACCTGCGGCTGGTCCAGCTGTCGGTCAACGGCATCGCAGCAGGCCTGCAGAACACCGGCTAGTCGTCAGTCGGGGTCGGCGGGCGGGTCCGGCGGGGTCACGTTCTTGATCGGCGGGCGGCCACCAGGGGGTTCGCGCCGCAGGAACCGGCCGATCGTCTCGGGCGCGGCCAGGAACGGGGCGATGTAGGCCACCAGCAGCAGGGGCACCACGATCCGGGTCGCACCGGGCCGGATGGCGACGAGCATCGCAACGCCCCAGAGGACTGCCGCGTAGAGCGCCACCGTCCCGCGGCTGAGCCCCGCCGCGCGCAGCCGCCCCGCCGGCACGAGCACGATCAGGCCCAGCACGAGCCCCAGCGCGAGCAGCCAGGGCGGCGCGATCATCGGATCAGCGGCTCATGTTCCGATAGCGCCGGACGGCGAGGGGTGCGAAGACCGCGACGAAGACCGCCACCCAGACGAGGGTCACGAGGATCGGGTTCTCGGACGGGAAGCTGTCGGTCGCGTACGGATTGGGGTTACCCCACAGCTCGCGCAGCGAGCCGGTCAATGTGCTGGTCGGGTTCCACTCGGCGATCGGCTGGAGCCAATCGGGCAGCGTCTCTGGCGGCACGAACACGTTCGAGATGAACGTGATCGGGAACAGGACGGTGAAGATCACCTGGTTCGCCACTTCCACCGTTGGCACGTTCAGGCCCATCCAGATGCCAAGCCACGACATCGCGAACGCGAACAAGAGCAGCAGCGCGACACCGGCAAGCAGTCCGCTGATCCCGGTGTGGACGGTCCAGCCGACGAACACCGCGGTCCCCATCAGGACGACGAGGATGCCCGCGTTGTAGACGACGTCCGCAAGCGACCGGCCGGACAGGAACGCGGAGCGGGCCATCGGCAGTGAGCGGAAGCGATCGACGATGCCCTTCTGGACGTCGTCGGTGATGCCGATCGCGGTGGTGCCGCAGGCGAACACGATCGTCTGGGCGAAGATGCCGGGCATCAGGAACTCGTTGTAGTTGCCGCCGTCCGGGAGCGGGATCGCGCCACCGAAGACGAACGCGAACAGCAGCACGAACATGATCGACTGGAGGATCGCGAAGATCGCGAGCTCCGGGATGCGCGGGATCCGTTTGAGATTTCGCCACATGATGATGTAGCCGTCTCGAGCCGCGGAGCCGAGGCTCCCCGACGCCGCGGCCGGCCGGGTGGTCGTGGTTGCCGTCACGCCGCCTCCTCCGCCTGTTCTTCGGCCGCCGTGTGCCCGGTCAGGCTGAGGAATACGTCGTCGAGGGTCGGCCGCCGCAGTCCGATGTCGTCGATCGCGATGCCGGCCTCGTCGAAGTCGCGGATCACGTTGGAGAGTCGTTTCGCGCCACCCTCCGATGGGGCCGTCACACGACGGGTGTGCTCGTCGACCGACGCCGCGCCGAGGCCGATCTCGCCCAGGATCCGGCAAGCGTCGTCGATCCTCGTGCGGTCGTGGACGACGACCTCGATCCGCTCGCCACCGACCTGCGCCTTGAGCTCGTCGGCGGTGCCACGGGCGATGATCTTGCCGTGGTCGACGACGGCGATGGCGTCGGCCAACTCGTCGGCCTCCTCGAGGTACTGGGTCGTCAGCAGCAGCGTGACGCCCTCGCGCACGAGCGATCGGATCACTTCCCACATCCCGATCCGGCTGCGTGGGTCGAGCCCCGTCGTCGGCTCGTCAAGGAACAGCAGCTTGGGCCGACCGATCAGGGCGCTGGCGAGGTCGAGCCGCCGACGCATGCCACCCGAGTAGGTCTTGACGACCCGCTCCGAGGCGTCGGTGAGCTCGAACTGCTCGAGGAGCTCCGCGGCACGCGTCCTCGCCTGGTCGTTCGGCAGCTGGTATAGGCGCCCGAACATCCACAGGTTCTCGCGACCGGTGAGGTTCTCGTCGACGGCGGCGTACTGACCGGACAGCCCGATGAGCGTGCGCACCTGCTCGGCCTGCCGGACCACGTCGAGACCGGCGACGGCGGCATGGCCCGCATCGGGCCTGAGCAGCGTGGCCAGGATCCGGACCGCGGTGGTCTTGCCCGCCCCGTTCGGCCCGAGCAGCCCGAGCACGGTCCCCTCCGCGACCGACAGGTCGATCCCATCGAGCGCGCGGACCTCGCTCTTGCGGGTCTTGTAGATCTTGACCAGGCCCTCGGCCGTGATGACGTCCATGCGGCGGCTCACCTTGGGGATCTGGGGGCGGAAGGGAGAGTATAGGTCGTCTTGCCGGCCGCATCTGGAGGAGCGGTCGACGACGGCCCGGCTACGCTTGGGCTTCCATGCTGGGACGTACCCGGGCCTGGCTCCAGCGCTGGGGCCCGATCCTGCCGCTCCTCGCTGCCGAGTTCATCATCTGGATCGGCTTCGGAGGGCTGCTGCCCATCCTGCCGATCTACTTCGCCGAACAGGGCATCGACCTCGCCACGCTCGGGCTGGTCATCGCCGCATGGCCGGCCGCGCGCCTCGTCAGCGAGCCCGTCTTCGGCTGGCTGGCTGACCGGACGGCACGCGTCCCGCTGATGGTCATCGGTCTCGTGGCGGCCGGCGTGTTCGGGGCGCTGCCGCTCGTCTGGACCGGGCCGATCCCGTTCATCCTGCTGCGTGCCGGTGCAGGTCTCGGGACGGCGATCTACGACCCGGCCGCGCGCGGCTTCCTGACCGACGCGACGCCTCCGGACCGGCGCGGCGAGGCGTTCGGGCTGTACGGCGCCGCGCAGATGGGTGGGCTGCTGCTCGGTCCGTCGATCGGGGCGTTCGGGGCTGCGAACTTCGGCGGCATCGCGTTCGTGTTCGTGTTCAGCGCGATCGCGGCGATCATCGCGGCGGTCGCCATCGCCCTGCGCGTGCGCGAGGAGGGGCCGGTCCACCCGACCGATCACGGGCCCGCCCCGGACCGCATGACGTTCCCGCCCGACTCGCCATACGTCGAGGGCCGCGTGGCGTCGGATCTGGTCGCGGACCGGGTCAAGTCACCTGAACACCGACCGATGCGGCTGCTCAACCGCGGCCTCATGGCGGCGATCATCCTCAACGTCGGCGGCTACTTCGGAGGCGGCACGTACGAAGTCATCTGGAGCCTGTTCCTCCAGGGCCTCGGCGCCGACCTCGCGCTCATCGGGCTGACGTTCGCGATGTTCGGGCTGCCTGTGCTCGTGCTGTCACCGTACGCCGGCCGGCTCGTCGACCGGCGCGGGTCGTTCTGGTTCATCGTCATCGGGATGATCCTGCCGGCGGTCACCGGCATCCTCTACACGTTCATGTGGGACCCCGCGCTCGCGGTTCCGCTCATCCTGATCGAGGCGACCGGCTTCGCCTTCCTCAACCCGGCGCTCTACGCTGTCGTGGCCGCGAGCTCGCCGGTGGGCCGGTCGTCGACCGCGCAGGGGCTGTTCGGGGCGGCGGGGACGCTCGGGTTCATCATCGCGTCGTTGTCGGCCGGTCTGCTCGCTGAGCAGGACATCCTCTACCCGTTCTATGCGTTCAGCGTTGTGATGACGATCACGCTGGTCGTCGCCATCCTCGTCGGGGGGTCGCGGCTGCATGGCCGCGCCGAAGAGCCCGTCCCGGCCGCGGTCACGGCGGGCTGATGCGGGTCACGGTCCTCGGCGGGGCCGCGTGGAACCGGATGATCCACGTGGACCGCCTGCCCGCGAGCCATCCGGCGACGGTCCATCCGATGTGGCATCACGAGGCGATCGGCGGGGCAGGGGCCGGCAAGGCCATGAACCTGGCCAGGCTGGGCATCGAGGTGACGCTCTTCGCCGGCATCGGGGACGACGACGCCGGCGCTCGTCTCCGCGACGGGCTCGGCCGAGCTGGGGTCGACCTGCGGGCGACGGTCGACCCGGGTGGCACGGCGCAGCACGTCAACGTCATGGACGCGTCGGGTGGACGGGTTTCGTACATGCTCGCCAACGGGTCGGCCGAACTTGTCATCGATGTGGGCGCCATCGCCGACTCGATGGCGAGTGCCGACGTGGTCGTGGTCGACCTTGCGCCGTGGACGCCCCGCGCCCTCGACCTCGCGCGCGCCTCGGGCCGGCCGATGTGGACCGACCTGCACGACACGGACGGCACGTCGGGCTGGCGCGATGCCTTCATCGACGCGGCGGAGACCGTGTTCATGAGCGGTGACCGACTCGACGATCCGGAAGCCTACCTGCGCTCCCTCCGAGAGCGCGGCAAGCGATTGACGCTCTGCACGCTCGGCCGGGACGGGGCGATCGCGCTCGACGCGGACGGTCGGCGCTACGACGTGCCGGCGGTGCCCGACGTCGAGTTCGTCGATACGAACGGAGCGGGCGACGCCTTCTTCGCGGGCGTCCTGTTCGGGACGCTGGAGGGCGAGCCGGTGGAGCGATCGTTGCGGTATGGCTCGGTCGCCGCGGCGCTGGCCGTCGCGTCACCGGAGCTGGCGTCCGAGGAGCTCACCGCCGCCCTGCTCCGTCGCGAGGGCAGTTGACCGAATCGGGCCCGGTCCCTACCATATGCCGTCGCGGGGTGGAGCAGCGGCAGCTCGTCGGGCTCATAACCCGAAGGTCAAGGGTTCGAATCCCTTCCCCGCAACCAATACGCCTTCACCTGAACCCCGGGTCCCGACCAACCCGGGGTTCAACCTTTCCTGGGCGGGTGGTCTCGGTTACGGCGCGACGCGTTGCCAACTCAGGTTCGACGTGACCTCGAACGGCATCTCGCGTTGCTCGGCGGTGGCGACATCGATCGCCACGGGTCTGGCCGGAACTGCCCCCACCGGCGATCCCATCAGTCGCGCCGGGATCGACAGCAGGCTCGTGCCGTCAGGCGACCAGGCGAACAGCGCGCCTTCGCTGGCCGGCGCCGCGCCGACGGACCGGACCGGCCCGCCGTCGACCGACACGATGCCGATGGGCTGGACGAGGTGCTCGGCGCCGCCGGGTGCCAGCCGCCATCGGTTGAAGGCGATGGAGCCGCTGTCAGGCGACCAGCTGAGGTCGGTCTCGAACCAATCGGAGCCCGTGTCGCCGACGACCCGTACGTTCCCGCCGTCCGCATCCATGACGCAGATGTGCGACCCGGCCACATCGGTCTCCGTCGAGCAGGTGAATGCGATGTGCTGCCCGTCCGGCGACCAGCTGACCTGTGCGAGATCGTGTTCGGACTGGAATGGAGGCCGATACAGCAGCCGTCCACCGGTGCCGTCGGCGTTCATGAGTCGCGACAGGTCGATCTCGGAGGTGCTGTCGGGCTCGAGCAGGAGCTGGGCGCCGTCCGGCGGTCGCGGACCTCGCCGATCATGAACCTCCCATGGCCGATCGCAACGGGCGGCGTGGTGCCGGCCACGTCGTATCGGTCCACCTGCCCGCCCTTTGTCGACACGAGGAGCGAGCGGCCGTCGGGCGTGAACTGGACCATGTCGTCCATCGTGAGCTTCGGATCGATCGCGATGACGCGCTGTCCGGACCCGTCAGCGCGCGACACGACGAGGTCGTAGGTCGTCGGGGTCATGCTCGACCTGCGTCGAAGACCAGCATGCTGCCGTCCCGCGAGAGACTCGGGTCAACGTCGATCTCCGGTCCCGTCGACGACCGCGGTCGTCGATCCCGGTGACCGGGTCGACGGTGTGGATGTCGCCGTCCTTCGAGTAGGCGATCGGCCGTTGCCGGCCCGGCCGAAGGGCGCCGGCAGCCTTGGCTGCTGGGAGCCCGATATACACGGCGAGCATCGTCGCCGAACAGGATCGCGATGATTGCCAGGACACCGAGCTGGCGCCATGGGACACGGAGCGCCGGGCGCTCGCGATGTGACGATCTCCACGGGGAGCCACCTTTCGAGGAACGTCCAGGCGGGTCGCTGCCGCACGCGGTCGAGCCGCTGGACGAGGTCGTCTCGGTAGTCGGGTGTCCCGGCCAGGTACAGGTCGGCGAGGAGCGCCGGCAGGTCCTGCTCGAAGCGTCGCGGCGAGGTCATGCGAGATGCCCTCCTGCGACGGCGGCCGGGAACGACTGAGGTTCGGGCTCGCCGTCACGGTCGTGCGCATCGCGGCGAGCGCGTAGTGCAGGCGTGACTTGGCGGTGCCGAGCGGGATGCCCAGGGATGCCGCCACCTCGGGCAGCGGCATCCCGAGCAGGTAGTGCAGGGCGACGACGGCGCGATGCGCGGGGGACAACCCGGCAAGGGCCTGGTCGAGCAGCTGGCGGTCGGCCAGCGCGCTCGCGACGTCCGAGTCGACGGGCGCCATGTCGATCGGGATCAGCTCGACCTCGATCACCCGACGCTTGCGGCGTCGGACGAGGTCGAGACAGGCGTTGACGAGGAGTCGCTGGAGCCAGGCGTCGAACCGGTCGGGCTCGCGGAGACCCGGCAGGTCGCGCCATGCTCGGATGAGTGCCTCCTGGACCGCGTCGCGCGCGAGCTCCGGGTCCCGGAGGATCAGGCGAGCGGCCGCGTCCAGCCGCGCGAGATGCACGTCGAGCAGCGCCGCGAAGGCGTCATGATCGCCTCGCCTTGCCCGCTCGATGAGGTCTCGCTGGTCCACGGTCGCCTCGGCGGTGACGCGACCGGGCGGCCGCGTTCGACAGCGTATGGCGTCCGTGTCGCGCAGAAGGTTCAATTGGTGAGGTCAGCAGTCCGGCGCAGGCGACCCACGATCGGTCGAGCGATGCGCAGGCCGCCCGCGTCGGCGTCGAGCATCAGTCCCAGCGGAACGTCCGGACGCGTCGCGACCAGCGCGACCAAGCCCCCAGGCGACGACCATCACAAGGTGGCGCCCGAGCTCCCCGCCCGCGCCGAGGGCAGCCGCGAAGGCGCCGGCGAGGGCCCCGAACGGGAGTAGCTCGGCGAGGGTCGCCATCGGGCCGGCAGCGACCCGATCGGGACGACGAGCCCGCCGAGCAACAGCCGGCACGAGGAACAGCGCGTTGGCGACGACGAGCGCCGCCTCGGGGCGCAGCGTTCCGGCGAGCAGCAGCCCGAGCCCCGCGAACGTCGTCGTTCCGACGAGCGTCGTGACGGCGACGGCGCCCGGCGATGCCTCCGGACCGGGCCGCCAGCCGAGGATCAGGGCGATCACGACCAGCGAAAGGATCTGGGCCGCGCCGATCGCGACGACGACAGCGACCTTCGCCGCGATCAGCCCGTCCCGGCCCAGGGGTGCGCCGCCGAGCCGCTTGAGTACGCCATAGCCGCGCTCGTACGCCGTCGCGATCCCGAGGTTCACCAGCCCGCTGGCCACGATCGCCAGCGCCAGCACGCCGGGTAGCAGCGAGCCGAGGTCGCGGCCACCGGCTGGCGGACCGACGACCCCGAAGACGATCAGCGCGCCGACCGGGATGGCGATCATCGCCAGCAGGTTCTCCCCGCGTCGCGCGGTCAGCCTGGCCTCCATCCGGCCCTGCGCGAGCACGGCGCGGCCCCACGGCGCGGCCGCGCTCATGTCACGCCCGCGACGAGATCGAGGTACGCATCCTCGAGCGTGCCACCGACGGTCCGCGACTCGACGAGGAGCCGGTCGTTCGCGGCGCACCATGCCGCCAGCGCCGCGACGAGCGCCGGCGTCGGCGGCCGGTCGGGGACCTCGTAGCGGCCGCCGCCACTCGCCGACCGCACGGCCGTTCCGAGCGCCTGCCCGATCGACGTGAGCTCGGGCTCCTCGAGCGGCGCGTCGAGCGTGAACCGGAGCCGCGGACGTAGCCGGGCGGCCAGGCTGGCGGGCGTCCCGGCCGCGACGACCTGCCCGTCGACGAGGATGACGATCCGGTCCGCCAGCCGCTCGACGTCGACGAGCTCGTGGGTGGTCACGAGGATCGCCGACCCGCCGGCCCGCTCCGCGTCGATGCGCGCCCTGACGACTGCCCGGCCCTCCGGGTCCAGCCCGGCCGTGGGCTCGTCGAGGAGCAGGACGTCGGGCCGTCCGACGAGTGCCAGCGCGAGGCCGAGACGCTGCCGCTCGCCGCCGGACAGGCGCCGGAACGGGGTGGACGCGACCTTCCGCAGCCCGAGTCCGTCGATGAGGGCATCGGGGTCGGCCGGGTCAGCGTGGAAGGCCGCGTACTGCCGGAGGGTCTCGGCGGGCCGGGAGCGCATGTCGATGCCGCCCGCCTGGAGCATCAGCCCGACCCGCGCCCGGTGGGCGCGTCCGGCGGCCCACGGATCCACACCGAGGACGCGGACCGTCCCGCGGTCCGCGCGCCGATAGCCCTCGATGATCTCGACGGTCGTGGTCTTGCCCGCGCCGTTGGGTCCGAGCAGCGCGACGACCTCGCCGGGTCGGACCTCCAGCGACACGCCGTCGACGACCGTCCGGTGGCCATATCGCTTGATCAACGCGTCGAGCGCGATGGCCGGGTCGGTCATGGCGCGGCGGTCACGCCCGGATGCGCTCGTAGTGGCGCGCGAACTCCTCGTCGGTCATCGGCCCACCGACCTGGATCGAGCGGATCACGCCGTCGCGGTCGATGAACCAGGTGTGCGGCCGGGCGACCACCCGGTACGAGCGCTTGATCGCCTCGTCCGGGTCGACGACGGTCGGCCAGGTGGCGCCGTACTCGGCCGCGAACCGGCGGGCGGGCTCGACCGGGTCGTCGGTCAGCACGCCGACGATGGCCAGACCGTCATCGGCGTGGCGGCCGAGCTCGCCGAGGAGCTGCGGGAACTCCTCACGGCACGGGATGCACGATGGTCCCCAGAAGTTGACGACGACCGGCTGGCCGCGATACGAGGCGAGGTCGAGCGGCTGGCCGTCGAGCGTCGTGCCCACGATCGGCGGAGCCGGCTCGCCGACGCGCGCCCGCGGCGCGCTGTCCGCGGAGGAGACGAACCACCACACGCCGACGGTCGTGACGAGGGCGATGGCGAGGGCGACGAGGATCGGACGACGCGGCGTGACAGGGTCCCTTCGGCGACCGCCCTACTGGATCGTCGCGGACCCGGTCATGTTGGGGTGGACCGAGCAGATGAACGGATAGGTCCCGGCGGCGAGCGCCGGGACATCGTAGACCTGCGTGGCGACGCCCGCGAAGACCTCGCCCTTGAAGACGCTCGACCCGGCGCTGTCCTTCAGCTCGACGTTGTGCTGGATGGCGGCGTCCTCGTTGACGAACTCGAGCTTGAACGGCGCGTCGGCCGGGGCGGTGAAGGTCGTCTCGACGAAGGCGACGTCCTTGGCGTGGACCACCGGGCCGCCGCCACCCGCGCCGGGCGATGCGCCGGGCTCCCCGGGCCCGCCCGGCTCGACCGGCACGCCTGATGGCGACGCGGTCTCGCCGCCCGACGCCTGGGGCGGGATCCAGCCGACCTGCACGACGAACCCGATCACGAGCAGCAGGCCGAGCCCGGTCAGGAGCCACCGTGGCGTCTTCGGGTCGGGCAGGGTCGAGAGATGGCCGGTCCGGTCCGCCTCCTCGGTCGCGACGTATTCGCGACGGGCGTCGCGCATCCAGCCGAGCAGCGTGACGACGAACGCGATGACGCCGACCACCAACAGCCACCCGCCGAACACGAGACCGAGCATCAGCATGCCCATGCCGATCGCCGCCAGGAACGGCAGGAACGACGGACCCGGCATGTGCACGCCCGCCGGCGGGCCGTCGTGGACCACCGCCGGCAGGTCCGGGGCGGTCTGTCCGAGGTCCCGGTCGTACAGGCGGAGCGCCTCGACGAGCCAGTACAGGAGGGTGACGGTCAGGACGATCGCGCCGATGACCAGGAGCCACCCGCCGAAGACGAGGCCGAGGAACATGAAGAAGGCGCCGATCGCCGCGAGGAACGGCGCCAGCGACGGCCCGGGCATGTGGACGCCGCGCGGCGGGATCGGTTCGAGGCGGCCCTTGCCGCGCTGCGGCTTGGGCGCCCGGGCGAGCTTCCAGAAGAGGATGACGACGGCGATGACCGTCACGACGAAGATGATCACGGGCAGCATCGCGATCACCGACGTCCAGTCGGGGATGACGAACCTGGACGTCAGCTCCAGGATGCTGTTCCAGATCTCCTCGAACATCGAGCTCGGTCAGTCGTTCGGCGAGCCGGCGATCAACACGTAGGCGAGGATGCTCGTCGCGACCCCAAGCAGCAGGAGCATCGTCACGCCGGCGTAGTCGACCGGCCATCGGGCGATCTCCTGGACGGCCCAGTACACCGCACCGGCGACGGCGAACAGGAGCCCGACGGCGATCGCGTTGCGCGGGTGACGGAGCGGGTGCATCGCTACGGGACCACGCCCGGTGGTGGCTTGCCCGGCAGCAGGTACAGGATCGAGAACAGCAGGATCCACACCACGTCGACGAAGTGCCAGTACAGCGACACCGCTTCGACGGCGTCGTGGTGGCGCGCCGAGAACTGCCCGGCGAGCCCGCGGTACAGCACGACGCCGAGCATGATCGCGCCACCGAAGACGTGCGCACCGTGGAACCCGGTGAGCGTGAAGTAGGTCGTGCCGAAGGGACCCATCGACAACGTGATGCCCTCCTCGTAGAGGAGCACGTAGTCGGTCGCCTGCATGATCAGGAACACGATGGCGATGACGAAGGTCACGCCGATGTTGCGCAGGAACCCGGTCCGGTCGCCCTTCCGGATCGCCCATACGGCGAACTGGCAGGTGAACGACGACAGGATGAGGAGCACCGTCGCCGGTCCGACCAGCGGCAGGATCTCGAGGTGGTATTGCTCGGGTGGGATCGTGTCCGGGATGACCGGCGGCCAGACCGGGGCATTGGCCCGCACGTTGAAGTAGGCGGCGAACAACCCGGCGAAGAACATCACCTCCGAGGTGATGAACAGCAGCATGCCCAGGACGACGTTGCTGATGCCGCCCCGCTCGTCGTGCGCGAGCCCGGCGACCGGGCTGTGCTCGACCGGTGTCACGGCGTGGCTGTCGGTGGCCATCGGTCAGTGCCCCGTCGACGCGGACTGCGGCAGCGGGGTCGTCGCGGCAGGTGCCGCCGAGCCGTGGCGGACGTCGAAGACCGGCCGCTCGGATCGGATGTCGGGCAGGTGGTCGAAGTTGTAGGGCGGCGGCGGTGAGCTGGTGGCCCACTCGAGCGTGTTGCCCTCCCACGGGTCGTCGCCCGCCGGCTTGCCGCTGCGCAGGGACAGGAAGATGTTCCAGAGCAGCGGGAGCATGCTCGCCGCGATGATGAAGCCGCCGATCGTCGCGGCGAGGTTGAGGTCGTTCCAGCCGGCGCCCGACGCGTAGTCGGCGATGCGCCGCGGCATGCCGGCGAGACCGAGCTGATGCATCGGGAAGAACGTGAGGTTGAAGCCGATGAACATCAGCACGAACTGGACCTTGCCCAGGCCTTCGTTCAGCATCCGCCCGGTCATCTTCGGGAACCAGTAGTACAGCCCGGCCATCACGCCGAACACCGACCCGCCGAACAGGACGTAGTGGAGGTGGGCGACCACCCAGTACGTGTCATGGAGCGCGAAGTCGACCGGCACCGCCGCGCTGAACGCACCGTTGATGCCGCCGATGAGGAACATGCTCAGGAAGCCGAGCGCGAACAGCAGCGGTGTCGACAGCGACAGCTGGCCGCGCCACATCGTGAAGATCCAGTTGAACATCTTGACGCCGGTCGGCACCGCGATCAGGAACGTCATGAGGCTGAAGAACGGCAGGTAGACGGCGCCCGTCGTGAACATGTGGTGGGCCCACACCGAGAACCCGAGGGCGCCGATGGCCGCCGTCGCGAACACGAACGCCTTGTAGCCGAACAGCGGCTTGCGGCTGAAGACCGGCAGGATCTCGCTGATCATGCCCATCGCCGGCAGCACCATGATGTAGACGGCCGGGTGCGAGTAGAACCAGAACACGTTCTGGTAGAGGATCGCGTCGCCGCCGACCCGCGGGTCGAAGAAGCTGCCGCCGTAGTTGCGGTCGATGAACAGCATGATCAGTGCGCTCGTCAGCACCGGTGTGGCGAGCAGGCCGAGGACCGACGTCACCAGCACGGTCCAGACCATGATCGGCATCCGGAACAGCGTCATGCCCGGCGCGCGCATCTTGAAGATCGTGACGAGGAAGTTGACGGCGCCGAGGATCGAGCTCGTGCCGATCAGCACGACCGCGACGATCCACAGGTCCTGCCCGGGACCGGGCGACGAGAGCGGCCGGTCCTCGGTGAGCGGGGCGTAGCTCGTCCAGCCGGCAGCGGCGGAGCCCGTGAACAAGCTCAGCAACAGCAGCACGCCTGCCAGCGGCAGCATCCAGAGCGACAGCGCGTTGATGCGCGGGAAGGCGACGTCGGGTGCGCCGATGTGGAGCGGGACGATGTAGTTCCCGAAGCCCGCCAGGATCGGGATGATGAACAGGAAGATCATGAACGTGGCGTGCATCGTGAACAGCTCGTTGTAGGTGCCGTCGGTCACGATCTGCAGGCCCGGCTGGGCGAGCTCGACCCGCACGCCCATGGCGAGCAACCCGCCCAGGAAGAAGAAGATGAACGAGTTGATCAGGTACATGATCCCGATCTTCTTGTGATCGGTCGACGTCACCCAGTCGTACAGGGTGCTGCGGTAGGCGCGGGTGGCGGGGTGGAGCGCGGTGGTCGCCACGATGTGCTCCCTACTGGACCGTGAGGGTGCCGGTCATGTTGGGGTGGACAGAGCAGATGAAGCCGTAGGTGCCGGCCGCCAACGGTGGCACGTCGTAGGTCTTCTTGGCCACGCCCGGGAAGATCTCGCCCTTGAAGACCTCAGGGCCGGTCGGCGACCCCTCGTGGATCGCCACGTTGTGGTCGATCGACGCGTCCTGGTTGTCGAACTCGATCTGGAACGGCGCGTCGGCCGGTGCTGACAGGGTCGCGGTGTTGAAGGCGACGTTGAGGGCGGACAGGGGGATCGGTGGGGCGCCCGGCTGGCCCGACGGTGCCGGCTCGCCCGACGGCGGCGGTGGCGGCGAGGCGTTCGCCTGGGCGATCGCCTCCTCGAGCCAGGCATCGAACTCGGCGCCGGTCTTGGCGACCACGTCGAAGTGCATCGCGTTGTGGCTGACCCCGCACAGCTCGGCGCACTGGCCGTGGAACGTGCCTCCCGGCATCGTCCTCGTCGATCGTGAACTCGAAGTTGTTCACCCTGCCCGGCACGACATCGCGCTTGAACAGGAACTGCGGCACGTAGAACGCGTGGATCACGTCCGGGCTCTCGAGGAACAGATGGACGCTCCGGCCGACCGGGAGCACCAGCCCGCCCTCGGGACCCTCGGGCGTCGTCTGGCTGAACACGGGCTCCGGTGGCGGCTGCTGCGTCGGGTCGTAGTCGGCGGGCATGTAGTCGAACGTCCACAGGAACTGGGCGGCGACGGCCCGGACCTTGAGCTGTGGCTGGGGCGACACCGCATCGACGGTCGACAGCGTCTGCCACGAGATCACGAACATGAACGCGACGATCAGGGTCGGGACGACGGTCCACACGATCTCGGCGACCGCGTTGCCGTGCGTCTGGGCGGGCAGCTCCGTGTCGGTCGGCTTGCGCCGGTAGCGCACGACCGTCCAGATGATCAGGCCCTCGACCACGAAGAAGATGACCGCGGCGATCCCGAAGATGATGTTGTACAGGTCGCGGATCTGGGCGCCGCGATCGGTGATGGCCGTCGGCGGGAAGAAGCTCTCGAGCACGCTCTGACCGCTCGTGACCGGGTTGACCCCGCCGGCCACGACGAGGACCACGCCGAGGATCAGGACGGCGCCGACCAGCAGCGCTGCGAGCGCGACGGATGTGCGGCCGGTCCTGGGGGAACTCGCCATGCAGGTCCTCGGTGCAGGGGAGGCGGGCACGTCCGAGCCGCCCGCGGCCGGACGCGGGCATGATACCGCGGTGGCTCGGCGTTTCGTGCGCTCGGCCGGCCGCGCCGCCCGGTCCGCCACGGGTCGTGGGACCATGCGGGCGATGCACCACCGGTCCTCGTCCCGGCGCCTCCTGGCGGCACCCGCCGCGCTCCTCGTGGCGACCGTGTCCACCGGACCGGTGGGGGCTCACGGCCCCGCTCCAGCGACGCCACCGGACGCCGCATCGATCCTCCTCGGCTGGACATTCGAGCCGCTGCCGACGATCGCCATCGCCGTGGCCTCGCTGGCCTGGTGGTTGGCGGTCCGCCGGGTGGACGCGGCGCATCCGGCGAACCCGGTCCCGCGACGACGGTCGGCGGCCTTCGCCGCCGGCATGGTCGCGCTGGCCATCGCGCTGCTGTCGGGCATCGACCGGTACGACACGGCCCTGTTCTCGATCCACATGGTCCAGCACGTCCTGCTCACGCTCGTGGCCGCTCCGCTCATCGCGCTGGCCGCCCCGATCACGCTGCTCCTGCGGGTGTCGACACCGGGCGTTCGCCGGCGCTGGATCCTGCCGGTCCTCCACTCACGGGTCATGCGCGTCCTGGCCTTCCCGGTGGTGGCATGGGTGCTGTTCGCCGGGGTGCTGTGGGGGAGTCACTTCTCCCCGCTCTTCGACGCGGCGCTGGAGGACCCGTTCGTCCACGAGCTGGAGCACGCGGCGTACCTCGCCACCGCGCTCCTGTTCTGGTGGCCCGCCGTGGCGCTCGACCCGTCGCCCTGGCGGATGGCGTATCCGGCCCGGGCGCTGTACGTGTTCCTGCAGATGGCGGCCAACACGTTCCTCGCGGTCGTCCTGCTCAACGCCCAGACCGTCCTCTACCCGCACTACGCCACGGTCACGCGATCGTGGGGGCCGACACCGCTCGAGGACCAACAGATCGGCGCCGCGTTCATGTGGGTCGTCGGCGACCTGATCTTCCTCGTCGCGAACTTCGCGATCCTGCTCGGGTGGTCGCGGGCCGAGGCACGCGACGCCGCCCGCACCGACCGGCGCGCGGCCGTGGAGCTGGCCGAGATCCGCATCCGGGAGGCGCGGCTTGCCGATCGGCTCGCCAGGGAGCGGGCCGACGGACGACCCGATGCTCAGCCGGGGAGCGGCGCCTCGAGGTAGGTCCGGTAGGCCTCGGGATCGACGTTGCCGCCGCTGATCACGGCGACGACATCGCGGCCGGCGGGGATGACCAGCTCGGCGGCGTGGAACGCCAACGCGGCGACGGACAGGGCGCCCGACGGCTCGACGACCAGCCGGCCGCGCTCCGCTGCGAGCCGGACGCCGGCGGCGATCTCGGCCTCCGTCACGGTCACGATGCCATCGAGGTGGGCACGCAGGTGGGCGAAGGTGCGTTCGCCGAGGGCCTGGGTCCGTGTCCCGTCCGCGATGGTCCGGGACACATCGGCGGCCGACCAGCGGACGATCTCGCCGGTCCGCAGGGAGTCGCGGGCGTCGGCCGCCAGCTCGGGCTCGACGCCGACCACCCGGATGTCCGGTCGCAGGCCCTTCACGGCGGCCGCGACGCCGCTGGCGAGCCCGCCCCCGCCGATCGGCACCAGGACCAACCCGGTCGATGGCAGGTCCTCGACGATCTCGAGCACCGACCGTGCCCTGGCCGGCGATGATCCGGTCGTCGTCGAACGGCGGGATGATGGCGAGACCGCGGTCCTCGGCGATGGCCTCCGCCCGTGCCTGTCGCTCGTCCGATGCCGGCCCGACCACGACGACCTCGGCGCCGTCCGCCTCGACCCGCTCGCGCTTGAGCGCGGGCGCGTCGTCGGGCATCACCACGACGGCACGCGTACCGAGCAGGCGGGCGGCCCGCGCGACGCCCTGGGCGTGGTTGCCCGACGAGTACGTGATGACGCCGCGGGCGCGATCCGCATCGGTGAGCGTCGCGATCGCGTTGTAGGCGCCGCGGATCTTGAATGCGCCGATCGGCTGCAGGCTCTCGGCCTTCAGGAACACCCGGTCGGCGGCCGGGCCGTACGGGACCAGCGGCGTCCGGAGGACGACGCCGTCGATGCGTCGCGCTGCCGCCCGAACGGCGTCGATGCCGACGAGCGGATCGGTCACCGCCGGGCCTTGTCGATCGCGCCCTGGCATTCGATGCAATGCGCCGCCCACGGCAGGGCCTCGAGGCGTGCTGGCGCGATCGGCCGTCCGCAGTTCAGGCAGGTGCCGAAGGTGCCGTCATCGAGTCGCGTGAGGGCGGCGTCGACGAGTTCGAGGTGCTGTTCCGCGCGGTCACGCAAGGCGAGGTCGCGCTGCTGCTCGAACACCTGGGAAGCGGCCGCGGCCTGCGAGCCGTAGGTCATCTGGCCGGGCGCCTGGATCGTCTCCCCGATGTCGGCGAGCAGGCGCGCCCGCTCGGCGTCGAGCGCGCTGCGGATGGCCGCGGGATCGATGTCGTCCACGCCGGGACTGTACGCTCGGGCGCATCGACGTGCAGCCACGCTCTATACTCCCGGGGAGTACCAAGGAGGCTCCGATGGCCATCGAGACCGACCCCGTGTGCGGGATGGAGGTCGACACGACGACGTCGCTGCTGTCGTTCGAGTACGAGGGCACGACGTACTGGTTCTGCAGCAAGGGCTGCCTGCTGGAGTTCCAGGAGGACCCGAAGCGGTACCTGGATCCGGACTACACGCCGTCCATGTGAGCCGCCGGATCGGTCGCAGCTAAGCGCGGGATAAGCGACCGCCGTGATACTCCGGTCATCGGCATCGACCGGGCACTCCTCGATGGGGTCGGCCGTCGACGATGCCGGTACCGGGACCCGGCGGAGGTCGATCGCCATGTCCCGGATCCGTCAAGCCCTCGTCGTCCTGTTGCCGCCGCCGTTCGCGTCGTGTTCGTGGAGTGTCGCCCGTCGTTGGGACCTCTGGTCAGGTCCGCGCGCCGACACGCTCCCGAGCTCAGGCGCGATGCGCGAGCCAGACCGGGCATGACCGACAGACGATCAGGACGATCACGCGCCACGACGTTCACGACCGGCACCTCGACCGGCCGCTGGATAGTGCTCAGGATCCAGATCGGCAGCGTCTGGGTGCCCGCGCCCGCACGTGAAGTTCGTCACGATGATCTCGTCGAACGACAGGGCGAACGCGAGCAGCGCCCCGGACAGCAGCGCCGTGCCCGATGGCCGGCAGGGTGACGTGGCGGAACGTCTGACGCAGATGTCCGCGCCAAGGTCCGCCGACGCCTCCTCCGGCGACTGGCGGTCAGGCGCCGCAGTCGGGCGATCACGTTGTTGTAGACGACCACGATGCAGAACGTGGCGTGGCCGATGATGATCGTCAGCAGGCCGAAGTCGATGCCGATGGTCCGGAACGCCGTGTTGAGGGCGATCCCGGTCACGATGCCGGGCAGGGCGATCGGCAGGATGACGAGGAAGGAGATCGTCTCGCGGCCGAAGAAGCGGAAGCGGTGGACCGCGAACGAGAGCGAGCGACCCTAGCACGAGGGCGACGACCGTCGCCACCGAGGCGGCCTGAGCGACGTCAGGAGCGCCGTCCGCACGCCCTCGTCGCCGAACGCCTTCGACGTACCAGTCGATGGTGAAGCCCTCGGCGGCCACTTCGGGACGCAGCCCGGCGTTGAACGAGGTGATCACGATCACGCCGATCGGGATGTAGATGAAGGCGAGCATGAGACCGGTCGCAAGGCGGAGAGCGATGCGGGTCAGGCGATCCACGCATGCGCCATCGTCACAGCGCCTCGAACGCGCCGAGTCGTCGGGCGACGGCAGGTAGATCGATCATGATCGCGACCGGCACCAGCGCAGTACGCGGCGGCCAGCGGCTGGTTGACCGAGATGGTTGCTGTAGACGACGTTGCCGATGAACTGGCTGTTCGACATGAGCGACGGCACGATGTAGTCGCCGAGCGTCAGCGAGAACGTGAAGATCGAGCCGGCCACGACGGCCGGCAGGGCGAGCGGCAGGACGACCCGCCGGAACGTGTGACCAGCCTGTGGCGCGCCGAGGTCCGCCGAGGCCTCGAGCAGCGAGCCGGGGATCCGTTCGAGCCCGGCGTAGATCGGCAGGATCATGTACGGCAGCCACAGGTAGCTGAAGACGATCCAGACGTGCGACGTCACCGAAGCCCGGTCCCTTGAGGCCGACCGGGCCAGGATCCAGTTCAGGATGCCGCCTTCGCTGCAGGATCGATCCGCCACGCGTACACCTTGACGAGATAGCCGGACCAGAGCGGAAGCAGGATCGACGACGACCAGGATCCCTGCGCGTCCGCGGTGATGCCACCCGTGCCATGTAGTAGGCGATCGGGAACGCCAGCAGGATGTCGGTCGACGGTGACGAGCGCCGCCATGACCACGGTCCGCAGCGTGATCGTCCGGTAGACGGGCTCCGTGAGGATCGTCTGGAAGTTGTCGAGCGATCGGCTCGGTCGACGACGTCGCCGCTGAACGGCTCGATCGTCCAGAAGGCGGAGATGAACAGCAACGCCAGCGATCCGAGGTAGGCGACGACGAGCCAGCCGAGCGGCGCGGCCAGAAGCGCGCCCAGCTGGACGCGCGGATAAGCGATACAGCGTGCGCCAGAATGCCGCGCAACGGGCAGTGGCTCGGTTTGAGTCGACTGATCCGACGACGGCTAGGCCGGGACCGCCGCCTCGAAGGCGGCGGTCCCGGCGAGCCGATGCTCGTCTAGCCCTTGATCTCGGTCCAGGCCTGGTCCACTCCGAGAAGTCGGTGCAGATGGGCCCTCGCCCATCGATGCACTCCTTCGACGGCGTGTTCCAGAGGTAGACGTTCTCCCAGTACGTCTCGTCGGTCGCGTGGAAGGTGTCGCAGTGCCCCGCGCTCTGCTTCTCGGCCTCGGCACAGCCCTGCGGGCTCACCGGCGCCTCGCCGAAGAACACCGTCGCCGTGCGCGTTCGGCACCGGCGAGATGATGTAGTCCATCCACATGTACATGCAGTTGGGGTTCTTCGCCTTCGACGAGATCATCCAGGTGTCGGACCAGCCCGTCGTGCCCTCCTTCGGCAGCGTCGACTTGATCGGCACCTTGGCGCCGGTCAGGGTGTTGACCTGCGCCTGCCAGGTGGTCCCGACGACCATGTCGCCCTTGGTGAATGCGTCCACCTGTGCCCCGACGGCGCTCCAGTAGGTCGTGATGTTCTTGCGCTGCTCCTTGAGCAGGTCGACGGCCGCCTGGAACTGCGTCGCGTCGAGCGAGTACGGGTCCTTGATGCCGAGCTCCGGCTTGGTGGCCATCAGGTACACGGCCGCGTCGGCGATGTAGATCTCGTAGTCGTAGGCGCGTCACCTTGCCGGCGTACTTGCTACCGCCGTCCCAGACGACGCTCCAGCTGTCCGGGTCGGGCTGGACGACGTCCGTCCGCCACATGAGGATGTTGGCGCCGCGGCCGTGCGGGACGCCGTAGGCGACGCCCGTCGACCGTGTTGTGGCTCTTGCCCTTCAGGCCCTCGAAGACGTTCGCGTAGCTGGGGATGAGGTCGGTGTTCACGGCCGCGACGTCGCCGCCCGCGATCAGGCGCAGGCGTGGCGTCGCCGGAGAACGCGCCGCCGTCGTACTCGCCCGGTCTTCATCAGGGCGACGCCGTCGGACGAGCCTCCGTAGACCTTCGCGTTGACCTTGCAGCCCGTCTCCTGCTCGAACGGCGTGACCCAGTCCGGCGCGCCGGGATCTGCTCGCCGCCGGAGCCACCGACGACGTAATACGGGCCAGACGGCCAGGTTGAGCTGGCCCTCACCCGGCGCCGACCTCGGTCGGCAGGCTCGGCCCGGCACTCGCGGCATCGCTGGGGACCGCGCTGGTCGCAGTGGACGGCTCCCCGGACGCGGCCGTCGATGGTGCCGTCGTGGCACCGCCCCCGCTGCTACACGCGAGCGATCAGGGCCAGCGTCGCCAGCCCAACCGCGAGCTTCCGTTCGTCGCATGCTCCTCGTCCTCCTCCTCAGAGCCGGTCCCACGGCTCGGTCATTCGGCCCCATCCGCGATGGGAAGCTCGTGCTGTCGCTTCCAGATCAGGCGGACAGCCTTGCCTTGCTGGTCGAGCACCTCGGTCGAGGTGGTCGTCAGGTTCTGTTCGGTCACCACCAAGCCGGGCCCCCGCCTCCAGCTCGACGATGTACCGCGTGTCCGGACCGAGATAGACGACGCTCTGGATGGTCCCGAGCGCCGACGATCTCGTCGGGCCCGGCCGCGGCATCCGTCGACGCCAGGCGGATCTTCTCGGGTCGGATGGTGAAGGTGCCGGGGCGACCGAGGACCGTCCGGGCGACGTCACCGGTGAGCAGGTTCGACGTGCCCACGAACCCGGCGACGAAGCGCGTCGCGGGTCGCTCGTAGACCTCGGCCGGCGACCCGAGCTGCTCGATCCGGCCGGCGTTGAAGACCGCCAGCCGGTCGCTCATCGTGAGCGCCTCCTCCTGGTCGTGGGTGACGTAGATGAACGTGATGCCGACCTGCTGCTGGATCGCCTTGAGCTCGATCTGCATCTCCTCGCGGAGCTTCAGGTCGAGCGCGCCGAGCGGCTCGTCGAGCAGCAGCACCCGCGGCCGGTTGACCAACGCCCGGGCCAGCGCCACGCGCTGGCGCTGGCCGCCGGACAGCTGGGCCGGCTTGCGCCCGTCGTAGCCCTCGAGCCGGACCATGCGCAGCGCGTCCTTGACGCGGGCGACCCGCTCGTCGCGCTTGACCTTGCGGACCCTGAGCCCGTACGCGACGTTGTCGCCGACCGACAGGTGCGGGAACAGCGCGTAGTCCTGGAAGACCGTGTTGACGTCGCGATCGAACGGCGGCACGCCGGTCACGTCGCGACCGTGGAGCAGGATCCGCCCGCCCGTCGGCTGCTCGAAGCCGGCGATCATCCGGAGCGTCGTGGTCTTGCCCGAGCCCGACGGGCCGAGCATCGAGAAGAACTCCCCGTCGCGAACGTCGAGGTCGACGCCGTCGACGGCCACCACGTCGCCGTAGCGCTTCTCGACCCCCTCGAGCCGGACGGCCGGGAGCGCTGTCGCTGCACCAGCGACGGCCGGCGCGTCGCCCACGGGGGCGCTCGGGTCACGCGTGTCGATCGGGATGGCCAAGGGCCCTCACAAAGCGGTCATGCGACGGTCCGGGGTGACGGGTGCGCGAACGATGCGGCGCGCCCTTGGGCGTGTCAAGGCCGGGCCCCGCGGCGCGGCACGCCGTCTCGCACCTAGACTCGGGCGGTGTGGATCGCGCGCATCGGGCTGTCGTCGGTCGTCGCCCTCGCCTTCCTCGGCTGCGAGCCGGGGCCACCACCGGCCACGCCGCCGATCGTGCCCGGGACCGGCGACGCACCACGCGACGTGAACCTCATCGCGCGCGACTACGTGTTCGTGCCGGCGACGCTCGACCTCGTGGCGGGTGAGACCGTGCGGCTCCACGTGATCAACGGCGGCCTCGACGTGCACGAGGCGATCATCGGCGGCGAGGCCGTCCAGGACGCGTGGGAGGTTGCCGAGGCGGCCGCGGCCGGCGCGCCACCGGGTCCGACCCCAGCCGTCAGCGTCGTGCCCGAGCTCGCCGGCCTGCGGATCGTCGTGGCCTCGGGCGAACGGGTCGACGTCGAATGGACCGTGCCTGACGCGGGGGAGCCGCTCATCGTCGGATGCCACATCCCGGGCCACTGGGACAAGGGCATGCGGATCCCGGTGCGCTTCGTGGGGCAGGGAGCCGAAGCAGCGCCGGGTGGCTAGGGCGCGATCCGCCGCCGGGCCGAGGTGATGAGGGAGCGCAACGTCCGGCGCCGGGCGCGATCGCGCGGAGCGCCGCCCGGGTCGATCGGCCAGGCGGCGAGGTCCGGCCACAGTTCGGCGATCAGGTGCCGGAACAATGATCCACGAGCACGCTCCGCGGCCGGCACGGACAGCATCCGCTCCAGGATCCAGCGTGAGTTGAAGAGGACGTGAGTGTCGAACGCGAAGTCGCTCTCCAGCACCACGTTGGAGTGCCAGCACGACATGCGGTGCTCCCAGTAGAAGAGATCCAGAGGATCGAGGTGCGCGGCGTCCCGGAACCGCGTGGCATCCATCCACTCGTCGAACGCCTCGACCACCGGTCCGGCGACATCGACGTGCGCCCATAGTCTCGCCAGGTCGCTCGCTGAAACCTCGCGCGGCGACGTGGCCATCGTCGCCCCGGCTGACGTCCGGCGGTAGTAGCAGCGCCCGACCTCGGCGACGTTCGAGCGGATGTGCAGCGCCTGTGGTGTGAACGCCGCTCGATACGCCGGGACGAGGCGTCGCCCGTGGATGAGGAAGCACGCCTCGCGCATCGCCGCGTCGAGCTCGGGTGGCTCCACGATCGGCGGCACGTCGAGGACGCGGTGCGACAGTCCGAGCGACCTCGCCATCACGCCGGCGAGGGCCACATCGGCGGCATTGCCTCGCAGGTCGGCCCGCCGGTACGTGAAGTACCGCACGGCCTCGCGGACCGGTCGACTCGCCGCAAGACTGACCCGACTGTCGACGCCAGCCGTGATGGACATCGCGACCGGTCGGCCACTGCCGGCGAGGGCCGTGACCTGGCCCTGCAGCCGTGGTGCGATGACCGCGGCCGCCGCGGCGGACGTCATCGGTGGTGTCGGCCGGCGCGGACAGACGCGCCTGAGTGACCTCGTCCCGATGTCGAGCGCCACGTTGGCCGTCAGGTGGACGACGCCCGACCACGGCGTCGAACGACCGGGCATCGCCATGGCCACCGCCCGACCCCCTTGATGTCCGCGCACGATCGCCCGGTACGGCTCGAGGACGCTCGACGGCTCCGCCCCGACCATTGTCGCGACGATCGCGGCGTGCGACGCGAGGACGAACAGTCCCTCGAGGGCGTAGAACGCTGCGCGCAGGCCCGTCGCGTCGGTCATGACCTGCCGACCTGAGGCGTCGCCGAAGATCACGATGTACCGCCCGCTCCACGCATCCGTGGCGTCGATGAAGGCTCCTTCGGATCTCGCCAGGGCTTCGGCCGCCCTGACGACGGCGACCTCCGTCGAGCACCACGCCTCCGTGTCGACGAGATGTCCGAGGACGACGACGGATCGCCGACCGGAACGCGCCGTCGTCAAGGCGACGTCGGGGGCTCGCGAGATCCACAGCCCCGCGATCTCGTCCAGGAGCCAGTCCCGGAAGGGTGGGTCGACGGCTGCGTCCGACACCACGAAGCCACGCGCGAACCGTGGCAGGTTCGCGGACCGGGACGCGGGCATCGGTCGGCCGTCCATCGGATGACCGGTTGACGCCGACCGCGGTCACGTCTTGCATCGGGCCCCTGCAGCCACGCACGGTGGTACGCTCTGGACCCGCCCGGGAGGGCGGCCATCAGCGAGCCGGTCGCCATCGCCGAGGAGGATCCGGATGACCTACGTGATCGCCGAGCCGTGCATCGACGTGCTCGACATCTCGTGCGTGTCCGTCTGTCCGGTGGACTGCATCCATTACGAGGAAGGCGTCGACCGGAAGCTGTTCATCGACCCGAACGAGTGCATCGACTGTGGCGCGTGCGAGCCGGAGTGCCCGGTCAACGCGATCTTCCCGGAGGAGTCGCTGCCGCCCGAGTGGGCCAACTACACGGTCATCGACGCGACCTGGTACACCGACAAGGCGGCCGCCCGTGCCGCGGTCGATGAGCTGAAACCCCCGGGCTGAGTCGCGCCGGCGGGTCCGGCAACGACCGATGCGCATCGCGTCCCTCCTCCCGTCGGCCACCGAGATCGTCTGCGCCATCGGGCTGGAGGACGAGCTGGTCGCGGTGACCCACGAGTGCGACTGGCCGCCATCGGTCGTCGGGAAACCCGTCGTCACCCGGAGCGTCCACGATCTCGCCGCCATCGGATCGCGTGACATCCACGCGCGGGTCACCGCGTCGATGCACGGTGGGTCGTCGCTCTACGAGCTCGACGAGGACGCGCTGGCGGCGACGGAACCGGACCTGATCCTGACCCAGGAGTTGTGCCATGTCTGCGCGGTCAGCTATCGCGAGGTCAACGAGGTCGCGCGGCGGATCGATACTGACATCTCGGTCGTGTCGCTCGAGCCCACCTCCGTCGAGGGGATTCTCAACACCATCACCACGGTCGGTGCGATGGCCGAGGTCGAGGACGCCGCGATCGACCTGGTCGAAGGGCTTCGCGAGCGGCTCGGCGCTGTCGAGCAGCGGGTCGCGTCTCGTCGTGATGGGGGCCGTCGACCCGCTCGGGTCGTCGCGCTCGAGTGGCTCGACCCGCCGTTCGCCGTGGGCCACTGGGTGCCCGAGCAGATCCGCCGCGCCGGCGGCTGGGACCTCCTCGGACTCGACGGGAGCAAGGCGCAGGAGACGACATGGGACGCCGTCGCGGAGGTCGACCCCGAGATGCTGCTCCTCATGCCGTGCGGCTTCCATCTCGCCGAGACCATCCACGAGTGGTCGCGGACGCCGGTCCCGCCGTGGGTCGCCGATCTCCCTGCGGCCCGCCGCGGCGCAGTCTTCGCGCTCGACGGATCCGCCTACTTCTCCCGTCCGGGCCCGCGGGTCATCGATGGCATCGAGATGCTCGCGGAGATCATGGACCCGGCCGGCTTCGTCGACGTCGCGCCGCCGGGTGGCTGGGCACCGGTCGAGGTCGCCTGACGTGCCCTTTCGGGCCTCGTTCTCCTGCTTGTGGTGCGGCGCCGAGCACACGACCCGATCGGGAGACGACCTCGAGGGCTGGGCGCAGCTGTGCCCGGACTGCGTCGGCAAGGCCGGCGACAACGGCTTCCTCCGCTTCCGGCTGCGGCAGGCACTGACCGAGCGCTCGGCCTCGACCGGGACGGGACCACCGCCGACGACCGTCTCGACCGCGGTCGCGGAGCCGCCGACCGCCCCGGTGACGTCGACCGTGGCCGATGTCGACCAGGCCATGATCGAGTACTACGAGGCGCGGGCCCCGGAGTACGACGACTGGTACCTGCGCCGCGGTCGATACGCGCGCGGCGCGATCCATGACGCCGCATGGAACGCCGAGCTCGACACCGCCGGCAGCTGGCTCGACGGCCTGCCGTGGTCGGGCGAGATCGTCGAGCTTGCCGCCGGCACCGGCTGGTGGTCCCCGCTCCTGGCGTCACGGGGCGAGCTGTCGCTGTATGACGCGTCGCCGAGCGCCCTCGACCGCGCCCGCGAGCGGCTGGTCGCCCACGGCCTGCGGGCCCATCTCCACGTGCGCGACGCGTGGGCGGAGCCGGACCGTGCCGTGGACGGGCTGTTCCTGGGCTTCTGGTTGAGCCATGTGCCGCGCGAGCGGCTGGCCGACTTCCTCGCGCTCGGGCGACGCTGGCTGCGATCCGGTGGGCGGATCGCCTTCATCGACTCGCTGCCCGACGCCGCGTCCGGCGCGACCGACCATCCGGAACCCGCCGACGACCGGGCCGTCCGCCGGCTCGAGGACGGGCGCGAGTTCACGATCGTCAAGGTCTTCCACGCACCCGCCGAGCTGGCCGCCGCGCTCAGCTCGGCCGGCTTCGAGGACGTCGAGACGTCCACCACGGGGCGCTTCTTCGTGCTCGGCTCGGGGCGGGCTGCCTGACGATCCGCCCGGTCGGCCGACGGGTCGCCCGTGGCTATACTCCGGCCGATGTCGCCCTTGTCGAACACCACCATCGCGACGGTCGGCTCCGGCGTCATGGCCGAGGCGATGATCGCCGGCCTGCTGCGTGACGGTCTCGTCACGCCCGACCGGCTGGTCGCGAGCCACCCGCGCGCAGAGCGGCGCGAGGCGCTCGAGCGCGAGTACGGGATCCGGACCGTCGCCGCGAACGCCGACGCGGTCCGTGACGCAGACGTGATCCTGCTCGGCATCAAGCCCCAGATGCTGGATCGGGTCGGACGCGACATCGGTCCGCACCTGCGGCGAGGCCAGCTCGTTCTGAGCGTCCTGGCCGGGGCGACGACAGCCGCCCTCACCGGGATCCTCGGTCATGACCAGGTCGTGCGCAGCATGCCCAACACCCCGGCCCGCCTCGGGAAGGGCGTCACGGTCTGGTATGCCACGCCCGAGACGACCGAGGAGCAGCGGGCCCAGGCGGCCGCATTGCTCGGCGCGCTCGGCTATCAGCTCGAGGTGGACGACGAGAAGATGGTCGCGATGGCCACCGCGGTCAGCGGGACCGGCCCGACCTACGTCTTCCTCGTGATGGAGGCGCTCATCGACGCCGCGGTCCACCTCGGGTTCCCGCGTCATATCGCGCACGACCTCGTGATCGAGACGCTCGAGGGGTCGACGGTCTTCGCCAAGCAGTCGGGGATGCACCCGGCCGAGCTGCGGAACATGGTCACGTCACCGGGTGGCACGTCGGCCGCGGCGCTTCACGAGCTCGAGGGCGGACGACTCCGGACCGTGCTGTCCGAGGCGGTGTGGGCGGCCTTCCGACGCACCCTCGAGCTCGGCGACCAGCTCGAGGCGCGGGTCGACGCCGACGGCAGGGACCGCTCGACGTCCTGATGCCGCCGCCCTCGGTCGCCGACGCGGCGGTCCCGATGGCGGATCTCCGGCGCGCGTCGCTCGCCGACATCCGAGCCCTCGATCTGCGCTCGCCGACCCGCGATCCGTGGGCCGACGAGGCCGCGGTGTGGGACCGCCTGCTCGCCTCGTGGGCCGGTCTCGACGATGCGGCATGGCATCTGCCCGGCGCGGCACCGTCCGACGCGGGTGGGCCGGACTGGTCGCTGGCGGAGCACGTCGGTCACGTCGCCGATTGGCAGGAGCTCGCCATCGACTACGTCGGGACGGCCACCCGGACGGGTCGTTGGCCGTCAGATGACGACTACGACGGCGGCGACTTCGACCGCTACAACGAGCGTCGACGCGCGCCGTGGACGACGATGCCGGCCGCGACGATCGTCGGCCGCCTGGCTGCAGCGCGGCCGCGGCTCCTGGAGGCGGCCGGCCGGCTCCCGATCGAGACGATCCGGAGCGACGCCGCCTGGGGCTGGGTCTACATGACGCTCCACGGCCACTATCTCGACCACCTCGCGGTCATCGAGCCGTGGACGGACCGCCTCATCGCGCGGCAGGTCGACGGCGACCCGTTCATCGCCGACCCGCGTCCCGCCGACCACGCCGGGCTCCTGGCGGACGCCGCCGCCGTCGACGCCGCGTTCGATGCGCTCGTCCGCCCGCTGCCCGACGCCTGGTGGGACGAGATCGCCGTCACCCCGGGCTGGACGCTGCGTGCCCACGTCGGCCACCTGGCCGACTGGCTCGACGAGGGCGTCCGCGCGATCGAGGCGTTCCACGACGCCGGCACGTGGCCGTCGGACCCGGAGGAGGGCATCGATCCGTGGAACGAGCGCCACGTCGCGGCGGCGAGGGGCGAGACCCCGGCCGCCACGCTGGCGCGCTACGACGCGACCCGGGGTCGGCTGCTCGCCGGTGCGGGATCGCTGCACGTCGAGGAGCTTCGCTCACCCGACGGCTGGAGCTGGGTGTACGACTGCCTCCACGGCCACTTGCGCAAGCACCTCGCGATGGTGGGTCGGTGGTGCGTCGGCCGCGGCTGGCCGGTCGGCTGACCCTGACGGCCCGGAATCGAAACGGCCGTCCTGTGCGGACGGCCGTCGCGGTCACTGTCACCGGCTCGAGGCCGGTGGCGGACTATCCGGATCTAGTTCCAGCGGCGAGCCGCCTCGAGCACGAGGCCGGAGCTGGCGAGCGCCGACAGGAGCATGAGCGTCCGGAAGGTCCCCGACTTGATGACGTTCTTCATCCCGGCTTCCTTCTTTCCCGATGAGTCCAGCGGGACTTGACGTGTCCCGTTGCAGCAACCTACGGGTGAGGGGCACGCCCAGCCATAGGCCATCGGTACCGTTCGGGGCATGACCCACGGGTCCGTAGTGCTCGAGTGCACCGGGTCGGGCGTCAGCCCCGGGTCGACCTACTCCCGTGACGCATGCCGAGGCTGATGACCACGATGATGCCGACCGCGATGAGCACGTCGCCGAGGCTGAAGACGTTGTGGAGCGGCAGCCAGGGCGGCAGCGCATAGATATCGGTCAGCGGTGCGAGCGCCGGATCATCGAGGACCGCGCTGTTCGAGAACTCGTCGGTCGGCTCGAGCCCCGCAGCCGCCAGGGCGTCTGCAGTGGTCGGCATCACGCCACCGTTGGCGACGATCGCGGCGAGGTTCGACGCCGCGCCGAGCGCGATCAACGCCATGCCGGGGATCCGCAGGTTGCGCAGCACCGCGATCAGTACCGCCGCGGTCGAGGCGACGTAGATCGCCTCGCCGACGCCGCCAGCGAGCATATCCCCGGCTGCCCCTGAGAAGAGCACGACCTGTACGACGAGGCCAAGGACCGCGAGCCACGCCCAGTGGAAGCGCAGCTCCGACAGGCGGTCGAGCCGGCCCCCGAGGAGGTAGCCGATGGCGATGCCGACCGGCACCGCGAACAGGATGAACACCGCGGCCGGTCAGTCCGTCCGCGTCGCGATCGTGTCGGTCAGCTGTGCGATGTGGTCCTCGGCGTGGCCGATCACGAACCGTTCGAGCATCGACCCGGCCGGCATCTCGCCGAGCCTCGGATGGGCCCCGACGCGGGCCTGCTCGACCTCGCTGAGGGTGGGGATCCGGTGGGCCCATGCCGCCAGCCCCGCATCGATGCGGCCGAACAGCACGCGCAGGGGCAGGCTGCGGTCACGCTCGATGACGCCGAGGCGCAGGTCGTCGTCCGCGATCCGGCCGAACGGGACGGGTGTGGACCCGTCGCCGTCGAGGACGCGCTCCATCTCGCCGAGCCAGAACGGCAGCATCTCCTGCACGTGCGCCAGGACCTCGCGTGGCCCCCACTTGGCCTCCGGCCCCGTCCCGAAGTCGGTCGCGAGCGGCCACGGCTCGCCCGCCTTCACGCCGGGCGCCAGGTCCGCATAGGCGCGCCGCGCCGCGGCGATGCGATCGATGTCGGCAGCCACGTATCGCAGTGTGGCACGCGCGGCGTACGATGGTCGCACTGACCAACGCCTCGGCTCCGGCGCGATGCGCCGCGGTCCGGGGCCGGACCCGCATGCAGCGGAGACGCGCGACATGACCGAGACCCTCCGCCGGGGTGCCGCCAACCAGGCCGGCGCCCGGGTCGATGCGGACGCCTATGCCAAGGCGGCCGATTTCCTGCCACTCGACGGCATCGACCACGTCGAGTTCTGGGTCGGCAATGCCCGCCAGGCGGCGGCCTACTACCGCGCGCTGTGGGGCTTCTCGCCGGTGGCCTACAGCGGCCTCGAGACCGGCGTCCGCGACCGCGCCAGCTACGTGATGGTCCAGAACGACATCCGCTTCGTGTTCACGGCACCGCTCACGCCCGACGGCGAGATCGCCGATCACGTCCGTGCGCACGGCGACGGCGTGCACGACATCGCGTTCCGGGTCGCCGACGTCGGGTCGGCCTGGCGCGAGACGACGTCGCGCGGCGCCGAGTCGGCGCTCGAGCCGACCGAGCTCGACGGCGGCGAGGACGGTGTCCTGCGGAGGTCGTCGATCCGGACGTACGGCGAGACGCTCCACTCGTTCGTCGACCGGAGCTCGTATCACGGCGCGTTCGCGCCCGGCTATCGAAAGGTCAAGTCGCCGCCGCGGGCGGCCGAGGGATTGAGCCTGCTCGAGGTCGACCACTGCGTCGGCAACGTCGAGCTCGGTCAGATGGACGCCTTCGTCGACTTCTATCGCGACGTGCTCGGGTTCGCGCAGCTGATCCATTACGACGACAAGGTCATCCACACCGACTACAGCGCGCTGATGTCCAAGGTCATGACCAACGGCAACGGGCGCATCAAGTTCCCGATCAACGAGCCGGCGACCGGCAAGAGGAAGAGCCAGATCCAGGAGTACCTCGACTGGTATCGAGCGCCCGGCTGCCAGCACATCGCGTTGCGGACGGAGGACATCGTCGGGACGGTCCGGCGGCTGCGCGAGAGCGGGGTCGAGTTCCTGGGATTGCCGCACGAGTACTACGCGACCCTCGCGGACCGCGTCGGTGACGTCGGGGTCCCGATGGAGACGCTCGAGGAGCTGGGCATCGAGGCCGACCGTGACGAAGAGGGCTACCTCCTCCAGATCTTCACGCGGCCCGTCCAGGACCGACCGACGTTCTTCTTCGAGATCATCGAGCGCCACGGCTCGCGCGGCTTCGGGGTCGGCAACTTCAAGGCGCTGTTCGAGGCGATCGAGCGCGAACAGGCGAAGCGCGGGAACCTGTAGGCCACACGCGTCGCGGGCTACGCTGGGGGCCTCGTGCGACGCATCCGCAATCTCGGCCTGTTCACGCTCGTGGCGATCGTCGGCGTCGTCCTCGCGATCGTCGTCCTGCGCAGGCCGATCCAGCGCGTGCTGGGGGTCGATGTCGACGTCGGTCCCGGCGGCCGGGCCGAGCTCGCCGTGCCGGATGGCTATGCCGCGGCGATCTTCGCGGAGGGCCTGGTGTCGCCGCGGTTCATGGCGGTCGCTCCGGACGGCACGCTGGTCGTTGCGGATCCGGGTGCCCAGCGCGTCGTCGCCCTCCCGGACCGCGATGGCGACGGCCGGGTCGACGAGGTCGTGGAGGTCGGGCGAGGGTTCGAGGGCGCGCATTCGATCGCGTTCGCGGCCGACGGCGGACTCCTCGTGGCCGGCGAGACCCGGCTCTTCCGGCTCGAGCTCGGCCCGGACCTGCGCGAGCGGACGCGGTCGGTCGTCCTCGAGGGCCTGACGACCGGGGGCCACTCGACACGGACGGTGGCGGTCCTCCCCGACGGCCGCCTGCTGCTGTCGGCCGGGTCGAGCTGCAACGTCTGCCTGGAGACGGACCCGCGACGGGCGGCCATCAGCGTCATCCCGCCGGAGGGCGGCTCGAGCCGCGTGTACATGACCGGCCTTCGGAACGCGGTCGGGCTGTGGGTCGATCCCGCCACCGGGCGCACCTGGGCGACGAACATGGGCCGCGACCTCTTGGGCGACGACCTGCCGCCGGAGACGGTCTACGAGATCGTCGATGGGGCCGATGCCGGCTGGCCGAGGTGCCATGCCGGCTCCATCCCGGACCCGGAGTTCGGCGGCGACGGGGCGTGCGATGGCGTCGTCGCGCCGGCCGCCACGTTCGGCGCGCACACGGCGCCACTCGCCCTCGTCGGCTGGGAGGGCCACCTCGTCGTCGCGCTCCACGGGTCGTGGAACCGATCGGAGAAGGCCGGATACGCCGTCTGGTGGCTGCCGTGGGACGGACAGCCGGCAGGCGAGCCCGAGCCGTTCGCGACCGGTTTCCTGCCGGCCGGCGCCGAGGCAGCCCTCGGCCGTCCGGCCGGCCTCGCCGTCGGCGCCGACGGCGCCCTGTACGTCTCGGACGACAAGGCTGGCTTCATCTACCGGATCGCCCGACAGTCGTAGCCGGCGACGGCTCCACCGATCATCGGGAACCTCCTAGCGGGATCGTCCGTCTGCCCGGAGTACACATGCCGGTAAGCCCGGCACCGCACCCGGAGTCCCCATGTCGCAAGCGTTCCGGTCGGCGATCGGCCTCGTCCCGCTCATCCTCGTGCTTGCCGGTTGTGCGATCGCGACCCAGGCCACGCCCGAGCCGTCGGATCAGGGGCTCGTCGACACGGCGTGGGTCGTGACGTCGATCCGTGGACAGGCGGTAGCCCCGGATTCGCCGCCGACGATGGCGTTCGGGCCGGACGGCAGGGTCAGCGGCACCGGTGGCTGCAACCAGTACTCCGGCCCGTACCAGGTCGACGGCGGCGGGATCCGCATCGGTGAGGTGGCATCGACGCTGATGCTGTGCGAGGGCGACCGAGGCACCCAGGAGACGGCATTCCTGGCGGCGCTGGACGGCGCAAACGCGTGGCGCATCGGAGCGGACGGCACGCTCGAGCTTGCAGGAGCCGGCTCGATCGTCGCGGAGCCGGCGACGCAGGCGCCGACAGCGGACCCGTCGGCGTGCCCGTAGGCGGAAGGTCGAGGCTCGACCGGCCCGGGTACCATCCCACCCGGGCCGTGCACCGCGGGGTGACCGCCTGACAGGGAGGCGTCGGGATGGATCTCTACATCTGGATCGTGATCGGCCACGTCTTCTTCGCGATCGTGGCGTTCGCAGCCCACGGCGTGTCCGCGTTCACGGCCTTCCGCGTCCGGGCGAGCTCGGATCGGGCGGAGCTGCGGACGCTGCTCGACCTGTCGGGGACGTCGCTCATGGCGGCCGGCGTCGCGCTGCTGCTCGTCGTCGCCCTGGGCCTCTGGGCGGCCATCATGGGCGGGCATTTCTCACGATGGTGGCCATGGGTGTCGATCGGCGTGCTGGTCGTGGTCACGTTCGCGATGACCCCGCTCGCAGCGGGCCCGATGCGCGGGATGCGCGCGGCGTTGGGGATGGGCACGGACAAGTCGGGTGCGCCACTCGCACCCGGCACCGACGCGGAGCTGGCGGCCGCACAGGCCAAGCTCCGGCCCGAGCTGACGATGGCCGTCGGCGTCATCGGTCTTGCGGCGCTGGTCTGGCTGATGGAGGCGAAACCGTTCTGACGCGGCGAACGCGACGATGAGACTGGCGCACGTCCGCGAGCGGCATGCGCCAGCTGGCGCGCCGTGGCGGCTGGCCGCCCACCTCGGCGACGACCGCTGGCTCGATCTCGAGCCGGCTCGCCGTCGGGCGATCGCCGGCGCGCCGACGCTCGAGCACGACTCGGTCCTCTTCCGCCGGCCGATCTCGACGCTCGACGAGGCGCTTGGTCGGGGCCTTCGCGTGGCTGCGTTCGCCGAGCTGGTCGAGGGCTTCACGGCCAGGGACGGTGACGACGACGCCGTGCTGACCGAGGGTACCGTCGCGTTCGGACCCCCCGTCCTCGCGCCGCCGTCGTTGCGCGACGGCTATGGCTTCGAGCAGCACGTCGGGATGATGTGGCGGCGTCGGGATGCGGAGATCCCGGAGGCGTGGTACCGGCTGGCCATCTTCTACTTCTCGAACGTCTCGGAGCTGCGCGGCCCCGACGCCCCGGTCTGGGCTCCCGCGGGCTCTCGGGAGCTCGACTACGAGATCGAGATCGCCGCGCTCGTCGACACGCCCGCCCGCGACGTGCCTCCGGAACGCGCCGAGGAGGCCATCGGCGGCTACACGATCCTCAACGACTGGTCGGCGCGTGACCTGCAACGCGACGAGACCAGCCTCCGCTTGGGGCCGGCCAAGGGCAAGGACTTCGCGAGCTCGATCGGCCCGTACCTCGTGACACCCGACGAGCTCGAGGATGCGCGGTCCGGCCATGGATTCGACCTGGCGATGAGCGTGACCGTCAACGGGGTCGAGACGTCGCGGGGGACCTGGTCCGACATCGTCCACGGGTTCGGCGCCCTGGCCGCTCGCGCGTCGGCCGATGTCACGCTGCGTCCCGGTGAGCTGCTCGGCTCGGGCACCGTGGGCACCGGGTGCCTGCTCGAGGTCCGCGACCAGACGCTCGGCCGCTACCTGGTGCCCGGCGATGAGGTCGTGCTCTCGGTCGAGCGGCTCGGGTCGCTCCGGACACCGGTCGTGGAGCGACCCGACTCGCGCTGACGCAGGCGGACGACCGGGAGCTCGCGGTCCGTCTTCGATCGATAGCCGACGAACTCGGGGGCGTCCACGCCGATGCGCTCCCACGCCGCCGCCAGCTGCTCGCCCTCGAGGGTCTCGGCCTGGACCTCGAGCCGCCGCCCGCCTTCGAACTCCGCGGTCGCCGCGGGTTCCCGGGCCAGGTTGTACAGCCACCCCGGGTGCCGGGCCGCCCCTGCCACGGCCGCGATCACCAGCCATGCACCCTGCCCGTCCTCGAGGTAGCCGAGCACCGCGCTACGTCGCTCGCCCGATTTCGCTCCGGTCGTCTCGAGGAGCAGCGTCGGAAGACCACCTTGGGTCCGAGCGCGACTGCGCCGGAACTGGCCGACCATGAACCGGTTGCCGAGCCTCGCGAGCAGGCGGGGGAACCGCGTACCCCGCGTCCCGGACGGGGGGACCGTGACCGACATGCGACGACTCTACGTCGGATGCGATGATTTCGGGGTGTCCGGCCGTGACGGGGTCCGTGTCGCGCGGATGGAGCCGGCCGACTGGCCGGCGGTCCGGCGCATCTACGCCGAGGGGATCGCGACCGGCGACGCCACGCTCGAGCGCGAAGCGCCCGACTGGGACCACTTCGACCGCTCCCACCGTCACGACTGTCGGTTCGTCGCGAGGCTGCAGCGCGGCGGCCCGGTGGTCGGCTGGGTCGCGCTGACCGCCTACTCCGCTCGTCGGGTCTACAGCGGCGTCGCCTGGGAGAGCGTGTACGTCGCCGAGGCGGCGCGCGGGCGCGGTGTCGGCCGGGCGTTGCTCGAATGGCTCATCCCCGCCGCCGAGGCAGCCGGGTTCTGGACGCTCGTGGCCGGGATCATGGTCGAGAACACGGCCAGCCTCGGGCTGCACGAGCGCTGCGGCTTCGAGCGGGTCGGGATCATGCCGGCCCTGGGTCGTGACGCGACGGGCCGATGGCGCGACGTGGTGCTGATGCAGCGCCGGAGCGCCGTCGTCGGGACCTAGGCTGCGTCAGTCGACCAGCCCGAGACGGGCCGCGACGGTCGCGGCCTCCGTCCGTGTCGAGACGTCGAGCTTGCCCAGGATGTTCGAGACGTGGACGCCGGCGGTGCTCTCGGTGATGAACAGCTCCTCGGCGATGCGGCGGTTCGTGTGGCCCTGGACGAGCAATGCGAGCACATCGCGTTCGCGAGCCGTGAGGCCGTGGTCGTCGGGCGGAGCGGGCACGTCCTCCGGCATGACCTCCGCAGACGCCTTCGGGATCTCGATCCGCGAGCGTTTCGCCAGCGACTCGATCCACTCGAGCAGCGGGCGCGCACCCAGGGCGTCGGCGCTCGCCCAGGCCGCGCCGAGGGCGGCCGCGGCGTCGCGCCGCGGCGAGCGGGCCAGCAGCAGGGCCTCCGCGTATCGATAGCGGGTGTACGCCGTGCGCCAGGCGTAGCCGGTCCTCTCCGCCGCCGTGACCGCGTCCTGCCACGCGACCGGGTCGGCGTCGCCCTGGGCTCGGCGGACCTCGGCCGCGCTCATCGCCGCGTCCGCGGCGAGGAGGCCCCCGAACGGGTTGCGATCGCTCGACTCGTCGAGCCAGGAACGGAGCCGGTCCCGGTAGACGACGCTCGAGGCGATCGCCTCGCCCGCGCCGCGCGGATCGCGGGAGGCTCGGGCGATCTCGGCGCGATCCGCGTCGGCGCGTGTCGCGACCGCCAGCAGCTCCGACTCGTAGTAGCGGTCCCCGGTCCGGTCGAGACGTCGGATCCCCTCGGCCGCCGCCTCCGCCGCGTCGTCCGGCCGGCCGGACGTGAGCGCGAACTCGACCAGCCCGACGTACAGCTGCCCGGTGAACTGCGCCTCCAGGAGCGGCTCGACGAGGGCCCGTCCCTCCTCCAGCAAGCGCTCGGCGTCGGCCGGGCGACCTCGTCGGGTGTGGAGCGGGCCCATGATCGTGATCATCGCGATCCGGTTGCTGAAGCCCTCCGGGTGACCGGCCATCAGCTCGTCCGCCATCCGCTCCGCTTCGTCCCAGCGTCCCAGCTCCACGGCCGCGTCGACCGCGTTGCCGGCGATGAACCGCCCGTAGCCGGCCGTCGCGCCCACGCTGCGGGCCCAGGCGACGCCCTCCAGCGCCACGTCGAGGCTCTCTTCGGCCTTGCCGCAGATCAACAGGGTCGAGCTCAGGTTGGCGTAGCCACGTCCGATATCGTCGACGTCGTTGATCTCGCGCGACATGGCGAACCCCTCTCGCAGGGACGACAGGCCGTCGGGATCGCCGCTCATGACCCCGCTCGTGCCGAGCGTGTTGAGTGCATGCGCCTCGGATTGTCGCGAGCCGACCGCACGTGAGAGGTCGATCGCCGCCTGCGCCACGTCGTTGGCGCGGTCGTGCTCGCCCCGGAGCATGAGTGTCCCGGCGAGCGCGGCGAGGATCCTGGCCAGGGTCGGCGTGGGCGGGGCCTGCTCGAGCCGGGCCGCGGTCGCCTGCAGCCTCGTGAGTCCCTCGTCCATCCCGCCCTGGATCCAGCTCGCCCGGGCCAGGCGCTCGTTCGCGAGGGCCCATCGCTCGAGGTCGGTGTCGGGGTCGAGCCGATCGACCGCCGCCTTCGCCAGGTCCACCGCCAGGCCCTGGCGTCCGCTCACCATCGCCGCGAGCGCGCCCTCGTGATACAGGCCCGCGGCATCGACGCCCTCGGGACGATCGTCCGCCGGGACGGCATCCCACAGCTCGATCGCCCGCTCGTAGGCTCGGGTCGCGTCGGCGAATGCGCGGGCATCGACGGTGGCACGGGCGGCTCGCACCCACGCTCGCAGCGCTCGGACCGGCTCGTGCGCCGCCGTCGCGTGGTGCGCCAGCGCGGCCATGTGGCTGGCCCCGGCCGCGCCGCCCGGGACGGGCCGCGCATCGAGCACGGCACCGTACGCTGCATGCAAGCGGCGCCGCTCGCTCGGGAGCAGGTCGTCATAGACGGCTTCCGCCAGCAACGCATGCCGGAACCGATACGCCTCCGGCCGGGCGGGGTCGATCGTGAGGATCTGGGCGGCGACGGCTTCCCGCAGCGGGCCCTCGATCTCGGCCTCACCGGCCTCGGCGACGTCCGCGAGGAGGTCCGACTCGACCGTGCGACCGGCGACGGCCGCATACCCGAGGATCCGCTGGGCGTCCTCCGACAGCTCCGTGAAGCGCGTCAGCAGGACGTCGCGGAGCGTCGGCGGGAGCCGGTCGCCGGGCGTGCCGGCACCTGATGCGAGCAGTTCCTCGACGAAGAACGGGTTGCCCTCGGCCCGTTGCTCGATCGCATCGAGCAGCCGTTCCTCGGGGCGATGGCCGAGGATCGACGTGATCTGCGCATCGAGGTCCGACCGGCCGAACCGCCGGACATCGATGCGGACGACGTGCGGCTGGCGATCCATCTCCGACAGCCAAGGTCGGAGCGGATGGCGACGGTTCAGTTCGTCGGTCCGGTACGTGCCGACGACGGCGAGCCGCTCGCTCCGCGCGTTGCGGGCGAGGAACATCAGGACGTCGCGCGTCGAGTCGTCGGCCCAGTGCAGGTCCTCGACGACGAGCAGGACCGGGATGCGCTCTCCGAGCGATCGGAGCAGCGCCAGCAGTCCCTCGAAGATGCGTGCCTGGACCCATCCCGGCCGATCGAACACGCCCGGCTCCGCGGTCGTCGACGGGCCGAGCTCCGGGAGGAGCCGCCCGAGGTCGCTCGTCTCGGTCGAGCGGAGCTCGTCGATGTCGCGGATCGTGCCGGCACCGCCGGCCTCGATGATCGACGGCAGCCGGCGCAGCGCCTCCACGATCGGGGCGAACGGCAGTCCCTCGCCGTTGCCCAGCGAGACACAGCCGCCCTCGAGCACCAATGTCCCCGCAGCGCGTGCCCTGTCGGCGACCTCCTCGACGAGGCGTGTCTTGCCGATGCCGGCGTCGCCACCGACAAGGACGACGGTGGCGTCGCCGGCGGTCCCCCGCAGGACGGCGTCGCTGAGTGACTCGAGCTCGACCCGGCGGCCGATGAACTCCGGACTGGCGACCCGTGTGGCCACGGCTCCCATGGTAGCGGCGGCGCTCCGGCCCTCTCGTTCCGTCGGCGAGGTGGTCAGGCCGTCGCCGCGGTCCCCGCCAGGCGGCGGAGCAGCGTGACGAACCGGCCGGTCGGGCGATCGACGTCCCGCCCCGACGGCGCCGGCGTCAGCGCGGCCATCTGGCGCGCCCTGGTCTCGGCGCGGCGGATCGTCTCGTCGTGCTGGTTGAACTTGTACTCGAAGTCGGCGAGCATCTCGGGTTCCTTCCTCCGTCGTATCGACGGTCCCATCTGCGATGCCATCAACATACGAGCCTCTGCCGTCCTCGCCATCGGGTGTCCGGGGGATCTTCGTGCGGTGTGGACCTTTATTTCGAGCGCGGTCCGTCGCCGACCTTTAGACACCCTGAACGTTCCGCCGTGTGGCGGCTCCATACTCAGTGACGCGGCCAGACGGGCCGCCCGACCCGGGGTCGATGATGCAGGTCGAGCTCGTCCAACGAGCGATGGCAGGCGACCGAGACGCGTTCGGTTCGCTGGCAGCCAGTCACGTCGACCGCTGTTACGGCCTGGCGTACCGGATCCTGCGCGATCCGCACCGCGCCCAGGACGCGACCCAGCAGGCGATGCTCGGCGCGTGGCGGGACCTGCGAACCCTTCGCGACCCGGAGCGCTTCGATGCGTGGCTCCACCGCCTCGTCGTGAACGCCTGCTACGCGGAGGCTCGTGGCGAGCGCCGCTGGGTCGCCCGTGTCCGTGTGATCTCATCCGATCCTCCCATCGATCCCGATGTGGCGCGCTCCGTCGTCGACCGGGACGAGCTTGAGGGGGTATTCCGCAAGCTGTCACCGGAACAGCGGGCGGTCGTCGTCCTCCACCACCATCTGGGGTATCCGCTGACGGAGATCGCGGCGACCCTGGGCATCCCAGAGGGGACCGCGCGGTCCCGACTCCACTACGCCGTCCGTCAGCTGCGGACGGCGCTTGACGACGGACGCTCCTTGACGACGTCCGAGGAGCGTTCGGCATGAACCAGAAGACCACGAGCCCGGAGTTCGATCCTCGGATCGCCGACTGGCTCGAAGACGATCCTGACAGCGCTCCCGGCATGATCCTCGAGACCGTGCTGGCCGCGCTTCCATCGATCCCACAGCGGCGCGCCCGACGCGTGCCGTGGAGGTTCCCGACCATGACACGCTTCGCGCCCATCGGAGCCGCAGCCGCGATCACCGTCGTGCTCGTCGGCGGCGCCATCTTCCTCCTCAGACCCGAAGGCGGCGGCGTCGGCACATCGCCCAGCGCCAGCCCATCCGATCGTCCGTCGGCGTCGCCCGCTCCCGCGAGCGAGCGTCCGACCGCTAGCCCGAGCGCTGGTGCGTGCGGTCTCGTCACCAGCGAGGAGGCGGAGAACCAGGCCGGCATCGCCGGACTCGGCGCCTTGCCGACCGAGTCCGGGACCGGCGACGAGACGACATGCATCTACCGCGATGGCGGTGGCAACATCGTGCTCCGCGTCACGTACACGAAGTCGGACGGCGCGAGCGCGTTCGAAGCGGCCCGGGCTGTCCCGGGCACACAGGAGATCGCCGACCTCGGCGACGCCGCGGTCTTCGACCCGGCGACGTCGACGTTGTCCTTCGTGAAGGGTGACGCGTTGGTCGAGATCGTCGCCGGAACGTCGAGTCAGAGCCCTGACGCCCGACTCGCCACGGAACGGACGATCGGCTTGCTCGCTGCAGAACGGGTGACATCCACCCAGTGACGGCGCAGGTGCCTAGACTGGCCTCCTTGGACTCGAGGAGGCCAGTCGCCCATGTACTACGTCCAGCGCGGCAGCGTGCCCCCGCAACGCCACACGCAGCACCGGTCCGCCGACGGCTCCCTCTACGCCGAGGAGCTGTTCGGCGTCGAGGGGTTCACCGGGCGCTCGTCGCTGCTCTACCACCTGACGCCGCCGACGCGCACCCATCGGATCGAGCCGGTGCGCTCGATGCAGCCCGCGGCAGCCGATGACGGCCTCCATCGACATCGACTGACCAAGACCGGCGGCATCGAGCCGAGCGGGGACGTCGTGACCGGTCGCATCCCGCTCTACTTCAACAACGACGTCGTGTTCGGTGTCGTGCGACCGGCCACGTCGATGCCCGAGGGCGTCTTCTATCGGAACGGCATCGCCGACGAGATGCTGTTCGTGCATGAGGGGGCAGGTGTCTGCGACACGATCTTCGGTCCGCTCCGCTACGGACCGGGCGACTACCTCGTGCTGCCGATCGGGACGACCTGGCGGCTGGACCCGGACGCCGGCTCAGTGCAGCGGATCCTCTATCTCGAGGCTCCGTCGGAGATCGAGCCGCCCAAGCGATACCGGAACGACTACGGCCAGCTGCTCGAGCATGCGCCGTACTCGCAGCGCGACCTCCATGCGCCGGACGCCGCGCCGCCGCGGGACGACGAGGGGGACTACGTCATCCACGTCCGGTCGGCCGACCGGATCACGGCCTATCACTACCGGCATCACCCGTTCGATGTCGTCGGTTGGGACGGCTACCTCTGGCCGTTCCGCTTCAACATCGGCGATTTCCAGCCGATCACCGGGCGGGTCCACCAACCGCCACCGGTCCACCAGACGTTCCAGGCACGGAACTTCGTGGTCTGCTCGTTCGTGCCCCGGAAGTTCGACTACCACCCGCTCGCGATCCCGGCCCCGTACAACCACTCGAACATCAACTCCGACGAGGTCATCTACTACGTCGCGGGCAACTTCATGAGCCGGCGCGGCGTGGAGATCTCGTCGTTCACCCTGCATCCGGCGGGCATCCCGCACGGGCCGCACCCGGGCACGGTCGAGGCGTCGATCGGCAAGGAGGCCACCGAGGAGCTCGCGGTGATGGTCGACACGTTCCACCCGCTCCACATCACCCAGGCGGCGATGGACCTCGACGACGGCCGCTACCCATACAGCTGGCTGCCGTCCGACGATCACGCCAAGGAAGCCTCCGAGCTCGCGGAGCGAGGCCCGGAGGCGTTCCCGGACTGAACTCTCAGCGGGCGGCGCCGGCCGCGCGGTGCGTCGCGGAACCGGACCAGCGGCGGACGCCCGATGGACGAGTGGGGAGTGCCATCGGGACCTTGCGTCGGTCGAGAATCGTTCCGTGAACGCCCTCAGGCGAGCCTCCATCGCTGCGTGTTGCGTGCTGGCCGTGGGCGCGGGTCTGCCCGCCGGCCCGGTCGACGCCTGGTCACCACGGGCGACGCCGTCGCCATCGGCCACCGCGCGCCCACGCGTCATCGATTGGAACCGGCACCCGCGTCGACCACAGGTGCCGCCGCCGACGTTGCCCGGCGCTCCCGGCTGCCCGATCCTTCCGGCGACGAACGTCTGGAACGCCCGCGTGGACGGGCGGGGCGTCGCATCGAACTCCGCGACGATGATCGGCGCGATCGGGCTGAGCCGCGGCCTGCACATGGACTTCGGCTCGTATGCCGGCTACGGCATCCCGTACCAGGTCGTGACTGCCGCGACGCCGCGCTCGACGGTGACGTTCGACTATGACGACGAGTCCGACCACGTCGGCTACCCGATCCCGGCCAGCCCGCTGATCGAGGGCGAGCCGGGCGCGACCGAGGGCGACCGCCACATCCTCATGGTCGACCGCGACGCATGCCGGCTGTACGAGCTGTTCGCGGCGCGTCGCGCGGGTGGCCAGTGGTCCGCGGGCAGCGGGGCGACATGGAACCTGCGCTCGAACGCGCTTCGACCGGCCGGCTGGACCAGCGCCGACGCCGCCGGCTTGCCGATCCTGCCCGGACTGGTCCGATACGACGAGGTCGCGGCCGGGGCGATCAACCACGCGCTGCGGTTCACTACGAACCGCACGCGCGAGGCGTACGTCTACCCGGCACGCCACGAGGCGGGTCACAGCACCTCGACGGCGTTGCCGCCGATGGGCCTGCGCGTTCGGCTGAAGGCGACCGTGGACACGAGCCGGTTCTCCGCGCACGCCCGGGTCATCGCGCAGGCCCTCCAGCGCTACGGGATGCTCCTCGCCGACAACGGCTCGCCCTGGTACATCAGCGGCATGAGCGACCCGCGGTTCGACGACGACGTCCTGCACGAGCTCGACGTCATCACCGGGCGGGATCTCGAGGTGGTCGATACCAACGGGCTCGTCAACGAACCGTGATCGCGTGCGGTGCGACACTTCCGCCATGGAAACCCTGTACGAGGCGGTCGGCGGGTTCGATGCGATCCTGGCGCTGACCCGGCGCTGGCACGTGTTGTGCCTCGCGGATCCGATCGCGGCGCACCCGTTCGAGCGCGACCTCCATCCCCGGCACGACGAGCGATTGGCTGCCTATCTCGCCGAGGCACTCGGCGGTCCGGCGTTGTATACGGCTGGCTACGGGGACGAGTCGTCCGTGCAGCGGATGCACGCCGGCAACGGCGATCACCCCGAGCTCGACGAGGCCTGCCTCGCGGCGTTCGACCGGGCGCTGGCCGACACGGGTATCACGGGCGACACCGCGACGCGCGTGTCGGCCTACTTCCGAGCGGCGACCATCGCCCAGCGCGCCTACGGCGAGGGTGCGCACCTGGTCTCCGACGACCTGCCGTTCAACCGCGCCTGAGCGTCGAGCTGTAGCTCCCGCGCTCAAGTGCACCCACCCGGGCGCCTCGGACCCGCCATCATCTCGCCATGACAGAGCTGCGCACCCGGATCCACTCCGGCGAGACGCTGATCGGCGCGTTCGCGGACCTCGGCTCGCCGCTGTCCGTCGAGCTGCTCGGTCGTGCCGGTTTCGATTGGACCGTCATCGACCTCGAGCACGGCGCGGCGACCGAGGCCGACCTCCTCGCGCTGCTCTACGCGGCGGGGACGACGCCGATGACGCCGATCGTGCGGGTGCCGTCGGCCGAGCGATTGCGCGTCGGGCGGGCGCTCGACCTCGGGGCGGCCGGGATCATGCTGCCGCAGCTCCAGTCGGCGGCCGAGGTGCGCGATGCCGTCCGCTACCTGCGCTACCCGCCGGTCGGGCAGCGAGGCGTGGCGCTGCGGACCCGTGGCGCCGACCTCGGGGCGGTCGGCCACGCGGACCTCGCGCGGGTGATCAACGAGCGGATCGTCGGGGTGGTGCAGGTCGAGGCGGCGTCGACCGTGGCCGAGGCGGACCAGATCGCCGCGCTCGACGAGGTCGACGTGCTGTTCGTCGGTCCGGCCGACCTGACGCACAACCTCGGCATCCCCGGGCAGTTCGACGAGACCTCGTACCTGGATGCGCTTCGGACGGTCATCGCCGCGTGCCGCGCGCACGGCAAGGCGGCGGGGATCCTCGTCTACGACACCTCCGGCCTCGACCGACTGCTCGAGCTCGGGTTCCGGTTCATCGGGCTCGGCTCGGAGGGGTCGTTCGTGTCGAACGGTGCCCGAGCGATGCTCCAGGCAGCCGGCCGAGACTGACGGTCAGCCCGCGAGGCGCATGGCCGCATCCGCGTAGTCCCGGTACGGGGCGATGCCGCGTCGACCGTCGACTCGACTTCGCATGATCCAGTCGCGTCGGCGCCGCCTCGGGTCGATGAACGCCAAGCCGCGGTGGCCGTCCTGATGTGGACCGAGCACATCCCCACGGCGAGGGAAGGCAACGCTCAGCGCATCGCGGTTGGCGCGCACGGTTCGCTCGACCTCCTCGCTGGCCAGGAGCAGCACCACGCTTCGGAGCGATCGAGCCGACCACCCGCGCTCGCCGGCAAGACCGGCCGCCGTTCGTTCGTACCAGCTGAGCTGCCGTTCGAGAGCGCCGACGTCGTCGAGCCGCGTCTTGATCTCGATGATCACGAGGGACCCGCTCGTCGGGTCGAAGGCGAGCAGGTCGATCCAGCCCCGGTAGCGACCGTCGACGACTGGGACCTCGCGCGCCGTCGACCACCCGGCGGCGCGCAGGCGGCGGTCCACGTATGCCGAGCAGCGCGCATGGACGAGGTCTCCGATCGGCGGTGATCCGAGAAAGACCGGCGGTCGGATGTCGAGCGCTAGCTGAAGACCGAGGGCCACCGCGATCCGTTCGACGGTGTCGAACGTGGGGTTCACACGGCCCCGTTCGATGCGAGCCAGGTACGACGCACTGATGCCGGTGGTCTGGGCGACCGCTTCGAGCGTCAGTCCCAGGCGTCCTCGAACGTCGTTGCAGGCTCGCCCGAACGTCATGCGGATCGGTTCACGATCGGGTCGCACCCGCACAGTCAAGCAGGCAAGACTTGCCCCGCGGTAAACCGGGATTTCACGACATGTCAGGTCACTTCGGCAGGTCAGGTCAGAACACCCGATAGCGATGCAGGATCGCCTCGTCAGTTCGGTCAGGAGCCGCAGAAAGTCATTCTGTCAGGTGCATGTTCATCGCGCTGATCGACCTGACGTGTCGCTTTGACATGACAGGACTGGCTTCGGGAATCGCCTCCGGAACCCCTACACCTCGGCCTCGAGCGGGGTCGCCGGCTCCGGGGCACCCCTTGGTCGCGGCGAGGTCTGCGCCACGATCACCCCGGTCAGGATCAGTGCCGCCCCGACCAGCTGGATCGGCGCGAGGACCTGGCCCAGCGTCAGCCACGCCAACACCACGATGATCGGCGGCTCGACCGTGCTCACGAGGGCCGCCTTGGCCGCCCCGATCCGACGCGCGCCGGCATAGAACGTCTGGATCGCCAGGAACGAGGCGACCAGCCCGACCGCCACGAGCAGCGGCCACGTCTCCGCCGGCACCGCCGCGGGATCCAGCGGCCGACCCGCCAGCGTCCCGGCCACCGCATACGCCGCCGCGGTCGCGGTCATCATCACGGTCGTGGTGACCGCCGCGTTCCCGGCCGGCTCGGTCGCCGCCGGCGCGTCGCTGCCGAGACGGTCCTGGCGCTCCCCGGACAACCGCGCCGACAGGATGATCCAGACCGAGTAGATCAGCGCCGACGCCCACACGAGCAGCAGCCCCGACAGCGGCGGCGCCGACGACACGTCGATCCCACCGAGGGCCAGTGTCGTCCCGGCCACCGCCAGGCCCAGTGCGATCCACGGCCGGCGCCCGGGCAGCCGCGTCGCGAACCGCAATGACAACACCGCCACGATGACCGGGTACGTGTAGACGAGCACGCCGGCCAGCGCCGCCGGCACCGTCTCGAGACCGGCGTAGTACGTCCCCGCATTGCCGGTGAACAGGGCACCCAGCGCGAGCGCCACCCCGACCTGTCGCCACGGCATCCGCCGCGCCGCCGCCCGCCGCTCCGACGATGCGAGCACCCACAGCCAGCCCAGCGCCGCGCCGATCAGGAAGCGCCATTGGACGAGCGTCAGCCAGTCGATGCCGGTGTCGTAGATCGGCGCCGCGAGCACAGAACCCGACCCGTAGCCGGCGGCCGACACGACGACCAGGGCGATGCCGGCGGCGGTGCGTCGATCCACGGGCGGGAGGCTAGCAGCCCGCGACGGCGCCCCGTCCGGCGCAGGCCCACCCCGTGCAGGTACGGACTACACTTCGTGCGTGACCGACCTCACCGAGGGCGCGGTCGCACGTCGCGTCCCAGCCATGACCGACGAGCGGCTGCGCGTCCTGAGCCGCCGCCAACCCGTGACGGTCCCGCCCGGGACGAGCCTCGCCGATTGCGTGCGGGCCATCCAGAAGACCGGGACGGGCGATTCGGTGTTCGTGTGCGACGCCGACGGCACCCTGCAGGGCGTCCTCACGGAGCGCGACATCTTCGCGCGCATCGTGGTCGGCCACGTCGACCTGGCCCAGCCGGTCGAGAGCCTGATGACCACCGAGCCGCGCACGCTCGACCTCGACCAGACCATCCGCGACGCCATCGAGCTGATGCAGACCGGGCGGTATCGGAACGTGCCGATCGTCGACGACCGCCGCCGGCTCGTCGGGGTCGTCCGGCAGGTCGACATCATCAAGTACCTCGCGGAGTCGTTCCCGGAGGAGTTGCTCAACCTCCCGCCGCGCCCGCACCAGCGCATGGGGCAAGCCGAAGGCGGATGACGACGACCACCGAACCCGAGACGACCATCCAGGAGCTCGAGCGGGTCACGATCCGGTTCGCCGGCGACTCCGGCGACGGGATGCAGCTGACCGGGACGCAGTTCACGCGCACGGCCGCGGTATTCGGCAACGACATCTCGACCTTGCCCGACTTCCCCGCCGAGATCCGTGCGCCGGCCGGCTCGCTGCCCGGTGTGAGCGGTTTCCAGATCTCGTTCAGCTCGACCGACATCCACACACCGGGCGACCAGCCCGACGTCCTCGTGGCGATGAACCCCGCCGCGCTGAAGACCAACATCGGTGACCTGCCGCCGGGGGGCGCGCTGATCGTCAACAGCGACGCGTTCACGCAGGCCAACCTCAACAAGGCGGCGTACGCGGCGAACCCGCTGACCGATGGCTCGCTCAAGGCGTACACGACGTTCGAGGTCCCCATCTCGACGCTCAACGAGCGCTCGCTCGACGGGCTCGACATGACGACCAAGCAGAAGGACCTGACCAAGAACTTCTTCGCGCTCGGGCTCATGTTCTGGCTGTACGAGCGGAGCATGGACCCGACCCTCCACTGGATCGACTCGAAGTTCTCCGCCCGCCCGGTCATCGCCGACGCGAACAAGCGGGCCCTGCGCGCCGGCTACGCCTTCGGCGAGACGACCGAGATGTTCCACACCCACTACCGGGTCCAGCCGGCGCACCTGCCGAAGGGCACGTACCGGAACATCACCGGCAACGAGGCGACCGCGCTCGGGTTCCTGGCGGCGTCGAAGCTCGCCGACCGGCCGCTCTTCTACGGCTCGTACCCGATCACCCCGGCGTCGGACATCCTCCACCAGCTGTCCGGCTACAAGGCGTTCGGGGTCAAGACGTTCCAGGCCGAGGACGAGATCGCCGCGATCGGCGCGGCCATCGGCGCGAGCTACGGCGGAGCGCTCGGGATGACCGCCAGCTCGGGTCCGGGCATCGCCCTCAAGACCGAGGCGATGGGCCTCGCGGTCATGGTCGAGCTGCCGCTGGTGGTCATCGACGTCCAGCGCGCCGGCCCGTCGACCGGCATGCCGACCAAGAACGAGCAGGCCGACCTGCTGCAGGTCATGTTCGGGCGCAACTCCGACTCGCCGATCCCGATCCTCGCTCCGGCGACGCCTGGCGAGTGCTTCGACTACGCGATCGAGGCGTGGCGGCTCGCCCTCAAGTACATGACCCCGGTCGCGTTCATGTCGGACGCGTTCCTGGCGACCGGCTCGGAGCCGTGGCGCATCCCCGACATCGACGACCTGCCGACGATCGGCGTCCCGAACGCGACCGCCGGCGACGCCCCGTTCCGGCCGTACCTGCGCGACCCGGACACGCTCGCCCGACCGTGGGCAGTGCCGGGCACGGCCGGCCTCGAGCACCGCATCGGCGGGCTCGAGAAGGCCGACATCACGGGCAACGTCAGCTACGACCCCGACAACCACCACCGGATGCAGCTGCTGCGCGCCGCCAAGGTCGCGGGCATCGCGAACGACATCGCGCCCCTCGAGGTCTACGGTCCGGCGAGCGGTGACCTGCTGATCCTCGGCTGGGGCTCGACCTATGGCGCTATCCGTTCCGCCGTCGAGCGACTGGAGGCGAATGGTCGGTCCGTCGCCCACGCCCACCTGCGCCACCTCAACCCGTTCCCCGCGAACACGGAGGAGGTCCTGCGCAGCTTCCGACGCGTGCTGATCCCCGAGGTCAATCTCGGGCAGCTGCTCATGCTCATCCGCGCGCGGTACCTCATCGATGCCATCGGATACGACAGGGTCCGGGGCAAGCCGTTCCGCATCGCCGAGATCGTCGAGGAGGCGGAGCGTGTCATGGGGATGGACACATGACCACCGAGACCAACGGCGCCACGACGGCGACCGACGATGGGCCGGCGCTCAGCCCGGAGAACGCACAGGTCATCGCGCTGACGCGCAAGGACTTCGTGTCGGACCAGGAGGTCCGCTGGTGCCCGGGCTGCGGCGACTACTCGATCCTCGCCCAGACCCAGAAGGTGATGCCCGACTTCGGCTACCGGAAGGAGGACATCGTCTTCATATCGGGCATCGGCTGCTCGGGCCGGCTGCCGTACTACATGAACACGTTCGGCTTCCACACGATCCACGGCCGGGCGCCGACGCTCGCGACCGGCCTGAAGGCGGCACGTCCCGAGCTGATGGTCTGGGTCATCACCGGCGACGGCGACGCCCTGTCGATCGGCGGCAACCACGTGCTCCACTCGATGCGCCGCAATGTCGACATCAAGCTGATCATGTTCAACAACCGGATCTACGGTCTGACCAAGGGCCAGGCCTCGCCGACGTCGGAGCTGGGGAAGCGGACCAAGTCGACGCCCGCCGGGACCATCGACACACCGATCCAGCCGCTGTCGATCGCGCTCGCCGCCGAGGCGTCGTTCGTGGCTCGCTCTGTCGACACCCACACCGAGCACATGCAGGCGACCCTCGAGCGCGCCGGCCGCCACAAGGGCAGCGCCTTCGTCGAGGTCCTCCAGAACTGCAACATCTTCAACGACGGCGCGTGGCGCGACTTCACGGACCGGGAGGTTCGCGAGGACCGGATGCTCGCCCTCGAGCACGGCAAGCCGATGATCTTCGGCAAGGACCGCGACAAGGGCATCCGCCTGCGCGGGCTCCTTCCCGAGGTCGTGACGCTCGGCGAGGACGGCGTCACGGAGGCCGATCTCCTCGTCCACGACGAGAGCGCCGAGGATCCGTACCTCGCGTTCGTCCTGTCACGCATGTCCTGGCCGCAGTACCCGGTCCCGGTCGGCGTGCTGCGAGCGACGACGCGGCCGACCCACGACCAGCTCATCGAGGAGCAGCTGACCGCGGCAGTCGCCCGCTCGGGCGAAGGCGATCTCGCCCGCGTGCTGAACGGTGGTGAGACGTGGACGGTCGAGTGAGCGCCGGCGAGGACGGCATCGTCGCAGGGCAGGAGGGCGGCGACGAGGGCATGCGCTGTCCGGCCTGCGGCTTCGTGAACCTGACCGGCGCCGACATCTGCGACAACTGCGGCGCGGACATCTTCGGGCACGACACGCCGATCCAGGCTCCGGCCTTCAAGGGCCAGCTGCTCGGCGAGCATCTCGACGAGCTCGGCGCGCCCGCCCCGATCACGGTCACCGCGGACACCCCGATCGACGTTGCGATCACGAGCATGTTCGACGCCGGGACCGACTGCGTCCTCGTCGTGGCGGACGATCGACTCGTCGGCATCTTCACCGACCGCGATGCGGTGGTGAAGGCCGCCGGCAAGCGCCTCGACTCGTTCCACGTCCGCGACTTCATGACACCCGACCCGGTCGTGCTCCGACATGACGACCCGATCGCGGTCGCCATCCACAAGATGGCCGTCGGCGGCTTTCGGCACATCCCGATCGTCGAGGACGGGCGGCCGACCGGCGTCGTCACGGCACGCGACCTCTTCCACCACCTCGCGCAGGCGATCGACTGACGGCATGGCGCACCGAGTGGCGATCCTTGCGCAGGACCTCATCTGGGCAGACCGGCTGGCCCGGGCCGTGCGCACGGCGGGCGCAGAGCCCGTTCCGGCCAGGACGGCGGTCGAGCTGGATGACGCCCTCGCCGATGCCGACATGGCCATCGTCGACATGACCGCCCGGGCCTACGACCCGCTCGCGGCGATCGAGCGCGCCCGATCCGTCGGAGCACGGGTCCTCGCCGTCGGCCAGCACGACGACCACGACCTGCGCAAGCGCGCCCTCGCGAGCGGCGCCGAGCGCGTCTACGCGTACCGCAAGCTGTTCGAGGACGGACCGGCGACGGTCGCGGGCTGGATGGCTCGCGGCGAACCGGCCGGGACGCCACCGTGACGCTCGCCGAGCGTCCGCGCGTGCCGACCGCCCGCTACGAGGCGCGGCTGGCCCGCGCCGTGGCGGCGGTCGGGGCCTCGGGGCTCGACGCGATGCTGGTCGGCGTCGGCTCGGACCTGCGCTACCTGACCGGCTACGAGGCGATGCCGCTCGAGCGGCTGACGATGCTCGTCATCCGCTCCGGAGCGTCACCGTTCATCGTGGTGCCGCGCCTCGAGCGCGGCGCGGCCGAGGCTGGTCTGCGGGCCCCTGTCGAGATCCGCACGTGGGAGGAGACCGACGATCCCCACGCGCTGGCGGTCGCCGGCCTGCGCCAGGCCGCGAGCGTCGCAGTGTCGGACACGCTCGCGGCCATCCACCTGCTTCCGATCCAGGCGGCCCTCGGACCGGACGTCAGCTACACCCTCGCATCGGCCGTGCTGCGCGACCTGCGGATGATCAAGGACGCGAACGAGATCGCCCTGCTGCGGGCCGCTGCGCAGGCCGCGGACCGCGTCGTCGCGGCCATCGCCGGCGGCCGTCTCGTCGGCCGGACCGAGTCGGATGTCGCGCGCGAGGTCCGTGAGCGACTCGTCGCGGAGGGTCACGACGAGGCCCATTTCGCGATCGTCGGATCGGGCCCGAACTCCGCGTCGCCGCATCATGAGGCGTCCGAGCGGGTGATCCAGACCGGCGAGCCGATCGTGCTCGACATCGGGGGCACGCTCGGCGGGTACGGCTCGGACATCACCAGGACGCTGTGGGTCACCGGCGGCGAGGAGGCCACCCGGCCCGACGATCGATTCGTCGAGCTGTTCGATGTGCTGTATCGCGCGCAGGCCACGGCGACGGCGGCCGTGCGCCCGGGGATCGCCTGCGAGGCCGTCGATGCCGCCGCCCGCGGGGTGATCGACGACGCGGGCTACGGCGACGCGTTCTTCCACCGGACCGGGCACGGCATCGGGCTCGATGGCCACGAGGATCCGTACCTCGTCGCCGGCAACGACCTCCCGCTCGCGGCCGGCATGGCGTTCAGCGTGGAGCCGGGGATCTACCTGCCCGGGGTGTACGGGGCGCGTATCGAGGACATCGTCGTGTGCGGCGAGGACGGGCCGATCGCCCTCAACGAGGCACCGCGTGAGTTGACCGTCGTCACCGGCTGACCGGCTCGTCGGGGAGGCATCGCGGCGCCCTGCGGTATCATCGGACGACGGTCGTACCGAGCGGCCGCCGCCCAACTGATCGAGATCCGATGCCCACCTTCCGACGGCGACGTTCCGTCGCCGAGTCCGACCGCCGGGATGCCGGCGACCGTCGGTCCCACCGATGAGTCGCCGCCACCACGGCCGACCGCACCGCGGCCGTCACCGCAACGACGGCCCACGTCCGGAGGCGGCCGCCCAGCGACCGGCCGCCCCGACACCGCCAGACGCGCAACGTCCTGAGCCCAGCCCGACCGGCCCGTTCGCGGAAGCAGCCGTGGCTCCCGTGCCGACCGCGCCGGCCGCGCCGACCGTGCCGACGCCGGCCGACGCCGCACCGGTCAACGGCGGGACGCCAGCCGCCGCGGGGATCCCGATGAACGGCGCGCCGCCGCACAACGGCGGGTCGCCGCCCAACGGTGGCGTGCCGCACAACGGCGCACCGATCAACGGCGCAGGAGTGGGCCATGCCGACGGCAACGGCGCCGCCCACCACGAGCGTTCGAACGGCTGCACCGCACCACAGCTCCGCCGGTTCATCAAGAGCCGTCCGTACGTGCCGATGCATGAGCTGCGCCGCCGCTTCGCGATCGACGGCACCGACGACGACGTGACCCAGGTCGACCTCGACGGCGGCCACGTGTACGTCGGCCTGCCGGCACGCGAGGGCTCGCTGCTCGGCGAGCTGTTGCGGGGCGGCGAGATCGGCTACGAGCTGTCGTTCGACCCGCGCGCGCCGATCGTCGTCGGCGTCTACCCGATGCGACCCGTCCCCCGGACCTAGCGGGAGACCACCGGACTCGACGGCGCCATCTTGGCTCCGGCGAGCTCGCGGGCGCGACGCGCCGACACCACGTTGCCCTTCGCCTCGAACAGGGCGCCCGCCTCCCGAGCGGATCCGGTCGAGTCATCGAGCCGGCCCGCGATGGCCTGGGTCTCCGAGAGGAAGAGCAGTGCGTTGCCCTGTCCCTCGATGTCGTCGGATGTCCGCGTCTGCTCGACGCCGGAGGCGGCCAGGGCGACTCCCTCGTCGTGTGCGCCGGCGTGGGCCAGGAGCTTGCCCCGGACGCCACGCCAGAGATGCTGCGAGAACACGTCGGACGGCGCCGCGATCTCCTCGCTGAACGCCGCGAACGTCGCGGCGTCGTCGAGCCGGCCCTGGCGGTACAGCGCCTCGGCGAGCAGGCCCGCCGTCGACGAGATGTAGTTGCGCTCGCCCATCGCGTCAAGGGCGTCGTAGTCCTTCAGCAGCTCGGCCTCCGCGGCGACCGGGTCGCCGGCGAGCATCTCGACCGGTCCGGAATCGATCGAGATCAGCGACGCGTCGAACCGCAGGCCGAGCTCCTCGAGGATGGCGCGGCCGTTCCGGTAGTCGTCTCGCGCGCGGTCCACGTCGCCGACCATCGCCCGAAGGTGGGCGAGCGCTGCGAGCGTGACCGCCTGGGCGCGCCGGTCGCCCTCGCCCATGCGGATGAGCTCCTCGCATCGGGTGATGCCATCCTGGGCGGGCATCGGTCCCGACAGCGCCACCTGCGACGCCGACGAGTACAGCCGCTTCTCGAGCACGTGGTCGCCGGCCCGTCGGGCATAGTCGATCGCCTTTGCGTTCGCTTCGCCGGCCCCCTCGTAGCGGCCGCTGATCCCGTTCGCCAGTTCGAGCAGCCGCCACGCCCGTGACAGCGCGATCGGGTCGTCCGACGCCTGGAGCTCGTCGACCGCCGCACGCGTCTCACGCATCACCTCCTCGATCGAGGTGGACGCCTCGCTGCGGAGGTGTAGCTGGAGGCGCACGAGACCCGCGGTCGTCGACACCTCCTGCTCGCCGATGGTGGTCGCGTCCGCCGCCGCCTGGACGAGGATCTCGTCCGCGGTCGAGAACTCGCCGATCTCGACGTATGCCTCGCCGGCCGACACCAGCAATCTCGCCCGGTCGGGATCGCGCGCGTCGAGGACGCGGGCAGCCCGGTCGAGGAGGTTGGCGGCAGCGGGGAAGTCGCCGCGCACGAGGGCGCGCCGCCCCGCCGAGGCGAGTCGTGCCGAGGCACGGGCACCGAGCGTGACCGCGTCCTCGTCGAGCGGGCCCAGCTCGCTCCGATAGCGATACGCCTGCTCGAGGTGGTAGCCGAGGATCTCCTCGAACTCGGTCTCGCGGCCGCGCTGCCGGTTCACGACGTCCGCCCACTCGACGAACCGCTGATGGAGGTCGACGCGCTGCCGCTTCAGCAGGCTGCCATAGGCGGTATCCCGGATGAGCTGGTGCCCGAACCGGAACGCCTCCTCGTCATCGAGGCGATCGGGTCGGACGAACTGCTTGCCGACGAGGGCCCGCAGGTGGACGGGCAATCCAGGGCGCCGCTCGGCGTCGATGAGGTGCTCGACCGCCTCCTCGGCGAAGACGAGCCCGACGACAGACGCGGGTTCGACCACGTCACGCTCGTCGACCGCGAGATCGTCGAGGCGGGCCGCCAGCAGGGCGTGGATCGTCGGTGGGATGACGAAGTCGGGTGCTCGATCCGTGGCGACCCAGTGGTCGCCCTCGCGCCGCAGGGTGCCGTTATCCACCAGCATCGACACCATCTGCTCGACGAAGAGCGGGTTGCCCTCGGCCGCCGCCACGACGCGGCCGACGACCGCCTCGTCGAGGCCCGCCCGGCCGAGCAGCTCGTCGATCATCTTCCCCGTGTCGTCGTCGGACAGGCGCTCGAGGACGATGAGCCGGTCGCTATGCGTCTCCGACCATTCCGGATGGCGGCCGACCAGCTCGTGTCGCGCCGAGCAGACGACCAGGATCGGCGCGGTCTCCACGGTCGTCGCGAGATGGTCGAGCAGGTCGAGCAACGTCGTCTCAGCCGCATGGATGTCATCGACGATCATCACCAGCGGCTGCTCGCGCGCCACCGCCTCGAGGAGCTTGCGGATGCCCCAGAACAGCTCGGCGACCGGGAACCCGCCATCGGTCAGGCCCATCGCGGATGCAACGCGATCCACGACCCCAGCCCGATCTCGCGACTCCACGTCGAGCTCGTCGACCAGGATGCCGAGCTTGGCCAGGGCGGTCTCGAGGGCGTCGTCGGACGCGATCTCGGCCACGGCGCGGACGATCTCGGCGATCGGCCAGAACGTGATGCCGTCGCCGTACGGCAGGCACCGGCCGCGGACGACGTGCGCCCCGCGGGACACCGACTGGGCGAACTCGCGGATCAGCCGCGACTTGCCGACGCCGGCGTCACCGACGACCGTCAGCACCGCGGCACCCGAGCGGCCCCGGACGTCGTCCAGCGACGTCGTCAACCGGCCCATCTCCGCCTCGCGCCCGACGAAGGGCGAGCTCTCCGCGTCGCTCTGGGGCGTGAACTCGCGCAGCGCGACGAACCGGTAGGCGGGCACCGGCTCGGCCTTGCCCTTGAGGGTCAGCGGCTCGATCTGCTCGACCTCGATCTCGTCGCGGGCGAGCCGGTACGTCAGGTCGCCGAGGATGATCTCGCCCGGGCCGGCTGCCTGCTCCAGCCGGGCGGCGGTGTTGACCGCGTCGCCGGTCACCAGCCGCTGGCCGGTCGACGCGTCGCCCGCGATCACCTCGCCGGTGTTCACGCCGATGTGGTTGTGGAGCTCGAGTCCCCATTCCGCCCGGAAGGCCGCGTTCAGCTCGGGCAGCGCCGCCTGCATCTCGGCCGCGGCTCGGATCGCCCGGATCGCGTCGTCCTCGTGCCGGACGGGCAGGCCGTAGACGGCCATCACCGCGTCGCCGATGAACTTCTCGATGGTCGCGCCGTGACGCGCAAGCGCGACCTGCATCGCGTCGAAGTAGCGGGTCATGACGTCGCGCAGTGCCTCGGCCGACGGCGGTTCGTCGGTGAGCGACGTCGGCTTCGGATCGGCGAATACCAACGTGACGGTCTTGCGGCTCTCGCGGACGGTGGTTCGCGTCGCGCCACCCTCGCCGCCGGAACCGCTGTCGGGCCCGGCTTGCCGTGGATGGACCGCGACGACTCGATAGGCCGGGATCGCGACGTCCATGCCCTTCGGCGTCACCGGCGGCGTGACCTCGGCCTCGATCTGGTCCTGCACCAGTGCATACGTCGACTCCGAGATCAGGATCTCGAGCGGCGGGGCGTTCTGCTCCATGGCCGACGAGATGCGCATGGTGTCGCCGGTCAGGACGTGCTGACCGGCCAGCGCCTCGCCGACCACGACGTCGCCGGTGCTGACGCCCGTCCGGACCACGAGCCGAACGCCCCACATGCGCTCGAACTCGTCGTTGAGGTCGGCCAGCACCGACAGGCTCTCGGCCGCGGCCTCGACTGCCCGGACCGCATCGTCGGATCGCGGCGTCGGGACACCGAAGACCGCCACGATCGCGTCGCCGATGATCTTCTCGATCGTGCCGCCGGACGACTCGTAGACGAACCGCATCTCGTCGAAGTAGCGGGTCAGGACCTCACGCAGGGATTCCGCATCGAGCTTCTCGCCCAGGGCGGTCGATCCCTTGAGGTCGGACTGGACGACCGTGGCGAACCGGCGGACCTCGTCGCCGACGATGTCGGGCCCGAGCGCCACCCCGCACGCGACGCACTGCAGCGCACCCGCCGGGTTCTCGGTCTCGCACGCCTGGCAGACCCTCATCGGCGGAGTCTACGTCGGGCGCGCGCCTAGCCCGTCCCCGCGGACATGGACACCGCCCCGGCCGGACCGGGGCGGTGTCGTGCGGCGAGGGCCTGTTGGCCCCACCTCGTCAGCGGTAGGACGGATCTCCGCCCGGTGTCAGGAACGTCCCTATGCGATTGCCGCCGGTGCCGGTCCAGCCCAGGCTGCACGGCGCGACCGGGTTCTTCTTCGCACAGTCCGGAAGGAGGCCCGTGAACCAGGTCGTCCCGAAGTACACGCTCGGACCGACTGCGCCGTCCTCGTCTGGCGTGCTCCAAGGATCGGGCTGGGCCAAGCTGCCGGTGCGGTCCTTGAATTGGACCGGCGAGCGAGTAGCAGATCCGGTACTTGGACGTGCCGTTGTCCGACGTGATCTGGACGAACTCCTTCTCGATGAAGATCACATTGGTCTTGACCGAACCGGTCGCGCCGTCGTCGTAGACGTACCAGACCGCGTTCGGCTGGCGCTCCTCATCGGGGTAGTTGAACGGGTCGAAGTCGCACGAGATCTTCAGGCTGGTCAAGTTGAGCGTCGTTGCCCACTCCGCACCGTCAGTGCCCTGCTTCGGGGTCGTCGTATAGCTTGTCAGCGGCTGCGTCTCGGTGAAGGAACAGCTGGGACCCTCGCACGTGTCGACGGTGTCGGACACCATGAACCGGGCGACGGTCTTGGGCTCGTTCACCGCCACGGGGCTGCCCGCCTTGAGCTTGTACGAGCCGGCGGTATCGATCGACAGGCCCGGGAACATCGCGACGCCCGAGGTCGCGCCGACCGACCCGTTGCTCAGCGCCCCACCGGGCAGATTGGGCAGGACGATCGACAGGGTAACGGTCGCGTTGACGATCACCACCTGGCCGGTCGGCAGGTCGAAGATCTCGACCTTGAGCGGGTCGCCGGTGCTGTTGAATCCGTCAGTGATCTCATCGCCGGTGAGCGTGGTGTCGGGCTGGTTCGCGAATCGCAGGAAGCAATCCCGCACCGACGTCACTGGCGCGACCGTGCCTGGCTTGATATTGAGCGTGTCGCCACTGAAGCCGCCACCCGATTTGACGGCAAGGCTCCATGTCCGGTTGACACTGTCGCCACAGGTGGTCGTGACGTTGATCGTCACGTCGACGGATGCGCCCGGCCCGCGTGCCAGGTTACGCAGCTGCAGGACGTTCCCGCTCGTGGTCGCCGTGCCCGGTCCCGCGCTCAGGGAGCCGCTATTCAGGGTGTATGCCGACGGCACGGTGATGTTGGCCGAGCCCATGGACACGGAGCTCGAGTGGTTCTTGATCCGCACGACCACGGACGAGGTCCCGCCCGGGATCGTCCGGTTGGAGACCGTACCGGAACCGGCTACCCATGCCGCCGAGTACTGCTTGACGCCGGTCGCCGACACCGTGAGGCCCGACGCCCCGACGAGGATGAGAGCCGACAGGAGCGCGATCAGCGCCGTGCCGATCGATCGCGGACGCGGCCGCGCAGGATTCGACATGTTCCCCTCCGAACGCCCGGTGGCGGGTGTGATGCAAAAATCGAAGACCTAGGGACGGATAGTACCTTCGTACCGCCCGGGGCCTGTGTCAAACAGGCGACCTTTCCCGCCTATGGTGCATCGGAGCAACGGAATCGGCCACGCGGCCCGATGACGCACGCCCGTAGGATGGGGCGCATGGCCAGCTCGACCCCCGCCGGCGCGACGCCGCGCGACGCGCTGCGCGCATGCCGCCTGTTCGCCGACATGGATGCCGCGTCGCTCGACCTGTGCGCCTCGGCGCTCCGGCCGCGCCGGTTCCGCAAGGGCGAGACGATCTTCCACGCCGGCGACCCAGGGGACGCGCTGTTCATCGTGGCCGACGGCACGGTCAAGATCACGATCCCGTCGGACGACGGATCCGAGCCGGCCATCCTCACCACGATCGGACCGGGCGGCTTCTTCGGGGTCCTGTCGCTGCTCGACGGGGCGCCGCGCTCGGCGACGGCGGTCGCGCTCGACGCGAGCGAGACGCACGTCCTGCGGCGTGACGCGTTCGACACGCTCGTCGACGACCAGCCGGTCCTCCGCCACGCGATCCTGATCGCCCTGGCCGGCGAGATCCGCCGGCTCACCGCGCAGGTCGAGGACCTCCACTTCCTGGACCTGCCCGGCCGGCTCGCGCGGCACATCCTGCGGACGCTGGCGCTCGCGAGCGGGCGCGACCCGGCGGACGCCGACCTGCTCGTCGGCGAGCACCGTCTTCCGTGGCCATTCACCCAGGGCGAGCTGGCCGGGATGATCGGCGGATCGCGCCAGTCGGTGAACCGGCTCCTGGCCGACCTGGTGACCGAGGGGCTGGTCCGGTTCGACGGCGACGAGCTCGTCATCCCCGACGCGGGCCGCCTGGCGCTCGCCGCCCGCCGATGAGCGCGGACGACGGAGCCGTCGAGGCGCTGCTCGCCGCGGTCGCGCGACGCCTTGCCGCGGCCGATCGCCTGACGCCGGCCGCGGACGACGACCTGCTCGTCGCGAGTCGCCGGTGTCGCCGTCGTGGCGCTCGACGCGCAGGCGGCGTCGATCGCGCTGCACGACCCGGGCACGGACCGGCTGGTGTTCACGGCGGCCGCCGGGCCGGCGGCAGGTGACATCGTGGGCATGTCGATCGAGCCGGCGAGCGGCATCGCCGGCTACGTGTTCACGACGGGCCAGTCGCTGGCCGTCGCCGACGTCGCCGCCGATCCCCGGTTCGAGCGGTCGGTGGCGGAGGCGTCCGGCTACGTGCCGTCGTCGCTGCTGGCCGTGCCCGTCGCCGACGAGACCGGCACCATCGGGGTGCTCGAGGCGCTCGATCGCCACGGCGGCACGTTCTCGATGCGCGACCTGGACGTGGCGACCTCGATCGCCGGCCTGGCGGCGAGCTCGGTCCGACGCGGGCGCGTCCGGGCCGATGCCACCGTCGTGCTCGCCGAGGTGCTCTCGGGATTCGTCGCGGACCCGGACGGTGCGACGCCCGATGCGGCCGGCATCGAGGCGCTCGTGTCGCGCGCCACCGCCGGGCTCGCACGCGACGACGACCCGACGTGGGCGCTCGCCGATCGCATCGCGCGGCTTCGGGACGTCGACCCCGATGCGGTCGAGCTCGCGGTCGAATGGCTGGACGCGCTGCTCCGCCACCGGGGCGAACGGTCGTCGTGAGCGCCGGGCTGCCGGCGTGGAGCGAGGCCTTCGCGGCCGACCGCCGCGACGCGCTGCGGCGAGTCGATGCACCGTTCGGCCGCCTCGACCGCGCGGAGGTCTTCGGCGATGCGGATGGGACGGGCGTGACCGTCGCGATCATCGACTCCGGCGTCGACGGCGACCATCCCGACGTCGCCGGGCGCGTGACCCGTCATCTCCGCGTCGACGTCGACGGTGAGGCGGCCCACGTCGTGGAGGACCCGGAGGCGCGCGACCTGGTCGGCCACGGGACGGCCTGCGCCGGCATCGTCGCCGGCGTCGCGCCGGGCGCCTCGCTCGTGTCGATCCGCATGCTCGGTGCCGACAACCGCGGCAAGGGTCGTGCGCTCGCCGCGGCGGTCGAGTGGACGGTCGGGCAGGGGATCGCGGTCGTGAACCTCAGCCTGTCGTCGCGCAGCGAGGCGATGTTCGCCGCGTTCCACGCCCTCGCCGACCGCTCGTACTTCGCCAACACGCTGCTGGTCTGCGCCGCCAACAACGTGCCCGGGCCGTCATACCCGTCGTTGTTCGCGGCCGTCCTGTCGGTCGCCGCGCATGACGTCGCCGATCCCGACACATGGTTCTACAACCCGGCCCCGCCGGTCGAGTTCGGAGCCCACGGCGTCGACGTCGACGTCGCGTGGCGGGACGGCGGCCGGATCCGGGCCACAGGCAACTCGTTCGCGGCGCCGCACCTCGCCGGCCAGGCGGCGCGCCTGCGCTCGCGCTATCCGGCCGCCACGCCGTTCGAGATCAAGGCCCTGCTGGCCGCGACCGCGACCGACGTGACATGAAGAACCGCCCGGCGGATGCCGGGCGGTCCACCCCCACTCTGGTGTGTGACGGGGTCGCTGGACGCTATTTGCGCCTGTGGCCCTCGACGTCGTCCTCGTCCTCGGTCGGCGTCGCCTCGCCACCGTGGCCCGGGAACTGGCTGCCGAGACTCGGCGGCGCCGTGGTCGGCAGGCCGTGGCCCTCGACGTCGTTCTCGTCGATGAACGGCTCCTGGCGCCTCTCCTCGGGCTCGACGAGCGAGTCCTTGGGGAGCTTGTACTTCTTCATCTGACCGATACCCTCCTGACCTGACGACGTGCGTCTGCTGTTCGGTCGAATGTCGGGGCTGACTGTACGCCCGCAGACGCGCTGACGGAAGGGCACAGCCGACCCGGACGCTGTCGCCTGGGAGACACCCTCAGGATGCCGGCTCGCCCGTGGACGAGCGCGGCAGCGCCTCGACGCTCGGGCGTGGCGTGCGCAGCTCGCGCAGTGCTTCCTGGTCCGGGCCGGCAAGCCGCGGCAGGTCCGCGGCCTCGGTCCGGGTCAGGCGCGACGTGAGCGTCGCGAGCACGAGCTTCTGGATGTCGGGCACGCTCATCGTGGCGCGCAGGTTGTCGGCCGGCACCTCGAGCAGGGTCGTGTCGGTGTCGGCCACGACGTCCGCCGTCCGGGGGCTGCCGGTCAGCGCGGCGATCTCGCCGAAGAAGTCGCCCTCGCTCATCGTCGACAGGCCGCGGTAGCCGCCGTCTTCCGGGATCCCGGCGGTGGCCGCTCCATCGAGGATGAAGTACGTCGACGACGCGGTGTCGCCGTGCTCGACGATGCGCGTGCCGGCCGGCACCTCGCGGACCGACGCGTCGCGGATGAACGCATCGCGCTGTTCGGGCGTGAGCCGCGCGAACGTCGACAGGCGGCCGACCAGGTGGTCGAAGTCGGCGAGCGTGGCCGGCCGGAGCGGGGTCACGCCCAGCGCGGGTGCGCTCTCGGCCTCCTCGAGCCGGGCGCGAGCCGCGCGGAGCGACCGGATGCCGAGGCCCGGCGCGACCAGGGCGATCGCGGCCGCGCCGAACAGCAGGACGGCCGAGAAGGCGATGAGCCAACGGACGTTGACGACGTCGGCGAGGCCCGCGCCGGCCATGCCGAACAGGAAGATGACGTCGCGCATCACGTAGTACGCGGAGAAGACGCGGCCGCGCATGTCCCGTGGCGTATTCCGCTGCAGCAGGACCGACCTGGCGACCGACGTCGGCGAGTTGAAGAAGCCCGAGATCGTCACGAGCACGATCGCCACCGTCACCGAGTTCGCTCCGGCGTAGGCGATCCCGCAGATGCCCATCGCGACCAGGCCGAGCGCGATCCAGATGGTCTCGGGCAGCTTGCTCGAGAACCGGGCCATGAAGAACGAGCCGATGACGAAGCCGACCGACGTCAGCGCCTCCTGCAGGCCGTACTCGAACTCCGTCGCGTCCAGCTCGCGCAGCGACATCGGCAGCAGCAGCACGTTCCACAGCCCGAACGAGAAGAACATCAGGACGCCGACCAGGAACAACGACCGCAGGACAGGCGTTCCGAACAGCGTCCCGAGGCCCGACTTCAGGTTGGCCACGATGACCCCGACGGTCGCGTCGTCGTCCGGCTTGGGCATCGGGTAGCGGTTCATCAGGGAGATCAGGACGGCGCACACGATGAACGAGAACGCGTCGATCACGAACGCGAGGCGCAGGTCGATGCTGGCGAGGATGCCCGCCCCGGCGAAGCCGATCGCGGTCGAGCCGAACGCGGCGATCGACAGGAACGAGTTGGCCGCCGCCAGCTCCTCGTCGCTGGCGATCTCGGGGATGAGGCTGTCGTGTGCCGGGTCGAAGAACTGCTTGACGCCGGCGTTCAGCAGCAGCAGGCCGTACAGGCCCGGGATGGCGATCGCGTCGATGCCGATGACCACCGCCAGGAGCCCGACGATGACCGATTGGACCAGGCAGGTCCACATCAGGATCCTCTTGCGATCGTGCCGGTCGACGTACACGCCGGCGAGCAGCCCGACGATGAGGCTCGGGATGGCGGTGACCATCAGCGTCAGCCCGACGGCGAACGCGGAGTTCGTCACGCGGAACACGTAGATGCCGGCGGCGAGGTCGGTGAGCGCCGAGCCGGCGGTCGAGATGAGCTGGGCGGTCCACAGGAGCGAGAAGTCGCGCTTGCGGAAGACGGCGAACATCGACGGGGCGGCGGGCACGGGCGCTGCCGTCATGCGACCCTCCAAGGGGCGCCGCATCGGCACCCGATCCCTCCGGTCAGTCCGCTCCGGGTCCGTGAGAGGACGCCGGTGGCGCCCGGAGTCTAGCCGTCGCGGCGCGGGACCGTGACGCCTTCGCGCAGCAGCAGCGCCTCCTTGCGCGACCGCTGCCGATCGCGGTCGATCCAGCCCGTACCGCCGTAGCCGCCGAGCGTGCCGTCGCCGGCGATGATGCGATGACACGGGATCAGCATCGAGATCGGGTTGCGACCCAGCGCACCGCCGACCGCACGCGCGGCACGCGGCATGCCGACCCGTCGCGCGATGTCGCCATAGCTGGCGGTGTCGCCCCAGCCGACCTCGCGGACCTCGCCGAGCACCCGCTGGTCGAAGGTCGGACGGTCGCTGAGATCGGTCGGGACGTCGGTCGTGTCGGCCGGCTCGCCGCGCAGCAGGGTCTCGATCGTGGGCAGGGCGGCGCGCAGGACGGCCGCCGCCGGATCGTCGCCGTCGGCATCGGCCAGGGCGATGACCGGGAGGTCGAGTCGTCGAGCGATCTCGTCGACGAACTCGAGCTCGTCGCTCACCCAGCCGGCGGCGACGACCCCTGCATCGGTCGCGGCCACGCGGAACGGAGCGCCGCCCCCATCGAGCGTCGTCATCACTGCGTGATCAAGCATGGGGAGAGTGTGCCCCCATCCCCTCGTCTGCCCCGGCTGGTATACTCCCTGGGAGTATGAGTGCGACGCCTGCCACGACCGAGATCCAGCTTCCGATCGAGGGCATGACCTGCGGGTCGTGCGTCAATCGGATCGAGCGCTACCTGCGTGCGACCGACGGTGTCGAGACCGCCAGCGTCAACCTCGCCACCGAGCTCGCCACGATCCGCTACCTCCCGGATGTCGCAGACCGTGGCCGGTTCGTCGACGCCGTCGAGGCCGCCGGTTACGAGGTTCGCGCCCAGCCCGAGCGTGCCCCCGACGCGACGGCGACCACGCTCGCAGCCGACGTCGCGCTGGCCGACGCGCAGCGCGAGCGCGAGTCGCGCTTCCTGCTGGTCCAGGCGCTCGTCTCGATCGCGGTCGCGATCGGGATCATGGTCGCGATGTTCGTCCCGCAGACGCGAGTCCCGATGGAGACCATCAACTGGGTCGCGCTGGTCCCGGCGACGATCATCCAGTTCTGGGCCGGCGCCCGGTTCTACCGCGCCGCGATCCGCGCCGCCCGCCACGGCACCGCCAACATGGACACGCTGATCGCGGTCGGTACGACCGCGGCGTGGCTGTACAGCGTCGGCGTGACGCTGTTCCCCGAGGCGATCCACGAGGCCGGGCTCCACCCGGAGACGTACTTCGATGCGTCGGCGATCATCATCGGCCTGGTCCTGCTGGGCCGCTGGCTGGAGGGTCGGGCCAAGGCCAGCACGGCCGGCGCGATCCGCCGGCTGATCGGCCTCCAGCCGACCGTCGCCCGCAGGGTCGATGGCGAGCACGAGGCCGACGTCCCGCTCGAGTCGGTCGCGGTCGGCGACCTGCTGCGGGTGCGACCGGGCGAGAAGGTGCCGGTCGATGGCGTGGTGGTCGAGGGCGCGTCGGCGGTCGACGCGAGCATGCTCACCGGCGAACCGGTGCCGTTCGAGGTGGGTCCGGGCGCGGAGGTGGTCGGCGCCACGCTCAACGCCACCGGCACGTTCGTGATGCGCGCGACGCGGGTCGGCCGGGACACGGCGCTCGCCCGGATCGTCGAGGCGGTCCGCCGGGCGCAGGGCAGCAAGGCGCCGATCCAGCACCTTGCCGACCGGATCGCCGAGGTCTTCGTCCCGGTCGTCCTGCTGCTCGCGGCGGGCACATTCGTCGTGTGGTTCGTCGTCGGTCCGGAGCCGCGGTTCACGCTCGCGCTTACGGCCTTCATCAGCGTGGTCGTCATCGCCTGCCCGTGCGCGATGGGGCTCGCGACGCCGGCCGCGGTGATGGTCGGGACGGGACGCGGAGCGGAGGCGGGCATCCTCATCCGCGGCGGCGAGGCGCTGGAGATCGCGCACACGGTCGACACCGTCGTCTTCGACAAGACCGGGACGCTGACGCTCGGCCGGCCCACCGTGACCGACGTCGTCGCGGCGCCCGGGTCCGATGCGCGGACCGTCGTCGAGCTCGCAGGCGCCCTCGAGCGCACCAGCGAGCACCCGCTCGGCGCGGCCATCGTGGCCTACGCCAACGAGCGCGAGCTCGGCTTCGGGCGCGTCGGCGACTTCGAGGCCGTCGTCGGCGGCGGCGTGCGCGGCACCGTCGCGACCGACGCCGGGTCGCGCGCGGTCGCCGTCGGACGGCCCGGCTGGATCGCGTCGCTCGGCGTCGACCTCGCGCCGATCGAGGCCGCGCTCGACGCGGTGACGGCAAACGCCCGGACGGCGGTCGTCGTGGCCGCTGACGGCCGCGTACTCGGGGTCATCGGCATCGCCGACCCGGTGAAGGCCGAGTCGGCCACCGCGATCCGCGAGCTGACGGCCGCCGGCATCGAGACATGGCTGGTCACCGGCGACGCCCGGGCGACGGCCGAGGCCGTCGCGGGACAGGTCGGGATCCCGGCGCACGCCGTCGTCGCCGAGGTCCGGCCCGAGGAGAAGGCCGGCATCGTCGAGCGCCTCCAGGCCCGCGGCCGGACCGTCGCGATGGTGGGCGACGGCATCAACGACGCCCCGGCCCTTGCCCGGGCCGATCTCGGCGTGGCCATCGGCACCGGCGCCGACGTGGCGATCGAGGCCTCGGGCGTCACGCTGATGAGCGGCGACCCGCGCGGCGTGCCGGCGGCCATCGGGTTGTCGCGGGCGACGATGACGGTCGTCCGCCAGAACCTGTTCTGGGCATTCGCCTACAACGTCGTGCTGATCCCGGTCGCGATGGGCGTGCTGATCCCGTTCTTCGGCATCAGCCTCTCACCCGCCCTGGCCGCGGGCGCGATGGCGTTGTCATCCGTGACGGTCGTGCTCAACGCGCTGCGGCTCCGCTCGTACGACGCTCGGTCCGAGGCGGCCCATCACGTGGCCGGGTCGCGCGGGCTCGACCGGCTGCGCGAGGCGTCGTTCCTCGGCGTGGTGGCGCTCGCCGCGTTCGCATCGGCGGGTGGGGTCATGGCCGCCGACCGCTGGATCGAAACCGGCGCGACGCAGGTCGAGGTCGTGGCGCGTGACACCGCCTATGCACCGGCCGACGTGCGGGTGGAGGTCGGTCGGCCGGTCGTGCTGTCGTTCCGCAACGAGGACCCGGTCTTCCACGACTGGGAGGCCGAGGGGCTGGCCAACGTCGATGCCGGGGCGAGGCCGGGCCAGACCCGGAAGATCCGCTTCACGATCGACGAGCCCGGGACATACCGGGTCATGTGCACGGTCCCGGGCCACGCCGAGGCCGGGATGGTCGGCACGCTCGTCGTCGAGTCGCCAGACTGACCGACGACATGCCGACCCGGCGTCGCATCGCGACACCCGACGACCCGCGCGACCTGGCCGGCGACTTCGCCCACCGGGTCGACGTCGACGTGCGCTTCGCCGACACCGACGCGATGGGTCACGTCAACAACGCGGTCTACCTGACGTACTGCGAGATGGCCCGCATCCGCTACTGGACCGACGTCACCGGCGAGCCGGTCGCGGCAGGCCACGAGGGCGCCGAGAGCCTGATCCTCGCCGAGGCCCGGATCACGTATCGGGCGCCGGTCTACCACACCGAGACCGTGACGGTCGAGACGCGGGCGACGCACCTCGGGCGCTCGTCGTTCACCCTGGAGCACCGGTTGACGGCCTGCCCGGTGGGTGGCTCGCCGCGGCTCGTGGCGACGAGTGCGTCGGTGATGGTCCGCTACGACTACCGCACGGATCGGCCGGCGCCGCTCAGCGACGAGTTCGTCGAGTCGATCGAGACCTTCGAGGGACGCTCACTGCGCTAGGCACCGAGGTCGCGCGGGTCCGCGCGCCCCGTCAGTCGACGACGCGGCGGAAGATCGTGACCGCGTTCTGGCCGCCGAAGCCGAAGCCGTCGATGGCGACCGTGTCGACCTTCGCCTTGCGCGCCCGTCAGCGGCACGTAGTCGAGGTCGCATTCGGGATCGGGCGTGCGCAGGTTGGCCGTCGGCGGGATCACCCCATCGCGGATCGCCCCGAGCGCGGCCAGCGCGCTGGCGATGCCGGCCGCGCCGACCAGGTGGCCGATCATCGACTTCGGCGAGCTGATGGCGACCCTGTGGGCGTGCTCGCCGTACGCCGTCTTGATCGCCCGGGTCTCGGTCACGTCATTGAGCGGCGTCGCCGTGCCGTGGGCCACGATGTAGTCGATCTCGTCCGGCGCGACCCCGCTATTGCGCAGTGCGTTGGTCATCGCCCTGGCCTGCCCGCGACCGGTCGGCTCCGGGGCGCTGATGTGGAACGCATCGGCGGTCAGCGCGCCGCCGAGGATCTCGGCGATCGGCGTGGCGCCGCGCTCGCGGGCGTGCTCGAGCGACTCGACGACCGTGACCCCGCCGCCCTCGCCCAGGACGAACCCGTCGCGCGTCAGGTCGAACGGGCGCGACGCCGACTCGGGCTCGTCGTTGCGCTTCGACAGCGCGGTCATGTTGGCCAGCGCCGCGACGCCCATCGGCCAGACCGGCGCCTCGGTGCCGCCGGTGACCACCACGTCGCACTCGCCGTCGCGGATGAGCCGGAACGCGTCCTGGAACGCGATGACCGACGTCGCGCACGCGGCGACCTGGGTGATGACCGGGCCGGTCAGGCCCCATTCCATCGACAGCAGGGCCGCCGCCATCGACCCGGACAGCGCCGGGATCGCGAACGGCGACACGAAGCGTGGGCCCTTGGTGTCGTGGACGTGGGTCCCGTCGATGATCTGCTCGATGCCACCGCCGCCGGTGTTCACCACGACGCCAACGCGATCGCGCTGCTCTGGGGTCATCGCCCCGAAGTCGATCCCGGCGTGCGAGACGGCCTCCTTGCCGGCGCCCATCGCGAAGTGGATGAACCGGCTCATCCGGCGGGCCATCTTGGGATCCATCACGCTCGCCGGCTCGAAGTCGATGACCTCGGCCGCGATCCGGACCTCCTGCTGCGAGGGGTCGAACGAGCGGATCGTCCGGGTGCCGGTCACGCCGGCCTGGAGGTTCGACCAGTAGGTCGGGAAGTCATTGCCGATCGGCATGACCGCGCCGAGACCGGTCACGACCGCCCGTCGCGCGGGATCTCGTTCAGGCATGCGTCGGATTGTAGGCACGGCCTCGACGGCGGGGCGTCGTCAGTCGCCGTCGTACCGCTTGAAGATGACCGCGCCGTTGTGGCCGCCGAGCCCGATGTTGTTCGAGAGCGCGTAGCGGATCTCCATCGGGACCGTCTCGGCCGGGACCCACAGGTCGCAGTCCGGGTCGTAGTCGCGGTAGTTGAGCGTGCCCGGTGCGCACTGCTCGGCGACCGACATCACGGACGCGAACGCCTCGAACGCGCCGGCGGCGCCCATCATGTGGCCGGTCATCGACTTGGTCGCGCTGATCGCGATGCCGTGCGCGTCGCGCGCGGCGCGCTCACCGAACACCGTCCAGATGGCCTCGGCCTCGCGCTTGTCACCGAGCGGCGTCGACGTGCCGTGCGGGTTGATGAGGTCGACCTCGTCAGCGGGCACGCCCCGCCGGTCGAGCGCCATCTGCATCGCCCGCGAGGAGCCGATCCCCGCGTCGATCGGCTGGATCATGTCCCAGCCGTCGGCCGCCGAGCCGTAGCCCACGACCTCGGCGTAGATGCGGGCGCCACGCCCCTTGGCGACCTCGAGGTCCTCGAGGAACAGCGAGCCCGCGCCCTCGCCGAGGACGAACCCGTCGCGCGTCGCGTCGAACGGCCGCGACACGGTCTGCGGCGCCTCGCCCGGTCGGGGCAGGCCCATGCCGCGCATGTTCGAGAACCCGGCGTGGGCGACCTCGAGGAGCGGGGCCTCGGTCGAGCCGCTGATGACCGCGATGCAGTCGCCGCGCCGGATGGCCTCGGCCGCCTCGCCGACGTTGTGGGTGCCGGTCGCACAGGCCGACACCATGCACACGTTGTGCCCGATCGCGCCGGTCTCGATGGCGATCATCCCCGACGGGCTGTCGACGAGCGCGTTGGCGATGAACGTCGGCGCGACGGTCCGCGGGCCCTTCTCGTGGAGTGTCAGGTAGTTGTCGATCATCAGCTGCTGGCCGCCCGCGCCCGAGCCGAATATGACACCGACCTCCGTCCGGTTCTCGTCGGTCAGCTCGAAGCCGGAATCGGCCAGCGCCTGCTTCCCGGCGGCGACCCCGAAGTGGAGGCTCGACTCACTGCGTCGGGCGGCCTTCGGGTCCATCCACTCCTTGGCGTCGAACTCGCTGACCTCGCCGGCCACCTTGGCCTCGTACGGTTCCGTGTCGAAGTAGGTGATGGGCTCGAGGCCGGACACCCCGTTGACGAGGTTGGACCAGGCGGTGTCCTTGTCGTTGCCGACGGGGCTGATGACCCCGAGGCCGGTGACGACGACGCGGCGGTCGTAGTCGGGTCGACGCATGTGGTGTGTGTCCTCCAGGAGTCGGGCGGTCAGGCCGTCACGGCGGCGAGGTCGAGCAGGCGGTCGTGCGTGGACGCGTCGTCGGCCGGGATGACCTCGGCGTCCGGGGCGATGCGCTTGATGAGTCCGGTCAGGACCTTGCCGGGTCCGACCTCGACGAAGGTCGTGACCCCGGCGGTCTTCATGCCCTCGACCGCGCCGACCCAGTCGACGCCCGCGGTCAGGTGCTCGACGAGCTCGGCGCGGGCGCCGTCGCCGGTCGTGATCGGACGGCCGTCGGCATTGGCGAGCAGCGTGGTCGAGGGGTCGTGGAAGGCGACGTCGGTGAGGGTCTCGCGCATGCCCTCGGCCGCCTCGGCCATGAGCGGTGAATGGGCGGCGACGCTGACCGGCAGGACGATGGCCCGCTTCGCGCCGAGCTCCTTCGCGATCTCCGCACCGGCCTCGATGGCGGCGCGCTCACCCGATACGACCACCTGACCCGGTGCGTTCCGGTTGGCCACGACGAACGTGCCGTGGGCGCCGGCCCGGGCGATGAGATCGGGCAGCCTGGCGTCGTCCAGCCCGATGAGCGCGGCCATCGCGCCGTCGCGACCCTGACCGGACGCCTGCATCAGCTCGCCGCGGCGACGGACGAGGCGCACGCCGTCTTCGAGCGACAGGACGCCGGTCGCCACGAGTGCCGAGTACTGGCCCATCGAATGGCCGGCGGCAAAGGCCGGGACCGGGGCTTCGAGACCGGCCGCCGCCCAGCCCTCGCGAAGCGACTCGAGGATCGCCATGGAGGCCGCGAGCAGCGCCGGCTGGGCGTTCTCGGTGAGGTCGAGGCGATCGGTCGGCCCGTCCCAGGCGAGCCGGCCGATCGGTTCCCCCAGTGCGGCATCGGCCGCCCCCCAGGCGGCCGATGCCGCAGGCGAAGACACGGCAAGATCCCGTCCCATGCCCACCGATTGGGAGCCCTGGCCCGGGAAGACGAAGGCGATCGAGGTCATCGACGCAAGGCTACGGGGCCGGGTTGCCGTCCCTGCCGATTCGCGTGCATGCTTGCATGCATGACCGATACACGGGTCGCCCGATCGACGACCAGACCGGCACCCCGCCGCGAGATCGCCCAGCGGTTCGAGGCCGACCTGTCGGCGCCGGTGCTGGCCGCCGGCACGCGCCTGCCGAACGTCCGCCAGATCAGCGAGCGGGTGGCGATGGGCCGCGCCCTGTGGCGGGAGCTGGTCATCGGGTTCGCAAGCCAGCTCGGCGAGCTCCGACTCGGGTTCACCCAGCTCGCCGCGCTGTACGTCCTCGCCGACGGAAGCACGCTGACGATCGGCGAGCTCGCGGAGTCCATCAACCGCTCGCCGTCGGCCACCAGTCGTCTCATCGACGGGCTAGTCAAGCGCCGGCTCGTCGAGCGCCAGGCCGAGGAGGAGGATCGCCGCCAGAAGGTGCTGCGCCTGACGCCCCGTGGGCACGCGATCCTGCGGGTCGTCGACCGTGCCCGCGCCGAGCAGTTCCTCGGGGCGGTGCGGCCGCTGCCGACCGCCGAGCGGTCGATCGTGGCGATGGGCGTCGCCGCGCTCGCGACCCACGCGATCAGTCGTCGCGGCCGGCTGATCCGGGCGAATCGCGAACCCGGTACGTGACGGGGTCGACCCGGCGCTAGGCTAGGCCGAGGAGGTGGCGCGGATGTTCCAGTACGGTCCGCTCTCAGAGGTCGAACTGCGGGTCCAGCACCAGCACAACGACGGATCGTGGTCGACCCTGCAGCGCTCGACCGAGGCCCACGACGCGGCCGAGCTCGACCCGGAGCAGGAGTGGCAGCGCGGCCACATCTACATCTGCAAGAAGTGCCAGGAGCGCGTGCGGATCATCGCACCCAAGCCCGAGGCGACCGCCGAGCCCGGCTGAGCTCAGCCGCAGAACCGGCGGACGACGTCGTAGAGGACCGGGAGTCCGAACCGCAGCGCGTCGAGCGAGATGCGCTCGTCGACGCCGTGGAAGCGCTCGAGGAACCGCTCGTCGGGCTCGAGCCGGAACGGGGAGAAGCCGTACGTCGGCGTGCCGACCTGCGCCGTGGCCTTGGCATCGGTCGCGAACGGGACCATGACCGGCAGCGGGACGCCGTCCGGGTCGTGGTCCCGGAGCGTCGCCACCAGGGTGTCCCAGAACGGGCCCTCGGCGGGCGCCTCGACCGGCTCGCCCCAGGCCAGTCGCTGGATCCGACACGCGGGCAGGACGTCCGGCCCGATCCGCGCCTCGACTTCGGCCCGCATGTCGGCCTCGCTCGTCCCTGGCAGCAGGCGGCAATCGACGTCGATCGTCGCGTCGCCCGGGATGACGTTGTACTTGACGCCCGCATTGACCACGTTCGGGCTGAACGTGTCGCGGATGAGGGCCCGGAGCGCGCGGGCGTACATCGGGTCGCACAGTTCGTCGATGGCCCGGTCGATGGCGTCCGGCTCGAGCTCGCCGGCGGCGATCGCCCGGAGCCTCCGGCCGTGCTCGCGGGGCAGGGCGTCGGCCGCCGCCTCGAGGAACCGCGTCATCACCGGTGTCACGCGGATCGGGCCGGGGACCGCGAGCCGTTCGATGATCCCGGCGGCGATGACCGCGGCGTTGTCCTCGCGCGGCATCGAGCCATGGCCCCAGTTGCCCGTGACGTGGATCCGGTACGGGACGAAGCCCTTCTCGGCGACCTGGATCGGGTAGAGGCGTCGGCCGGCGACCGTGATCGACACGCCCCCGCACTCGTTGACCGCGGCGGCAGCCTGCAGCCAGTCCGGGCGGTGGACGGCGAACCAGCGCGCGCCGTCGGTCGAGCCTGCCTCCTCGTCGGCGGCACAGGTGAACAGCACATCGCGCCGAAGGCCGGGAATCGGGTCGCTGCCCGGATCGCGACCGGCCGCGCGCGCCTCGGCGACCAGGCGTTCGATGACGCCGAGCTCGAGCGCGACCATCCCCTTCATGTCGACCGCGCCGCGCCCGTAGACGTAGCCGTCCTCGATGTCGGCGGCGAACGGGTCGTGCGTCCAGCGCTCGGGCGGAGCCGGCACCACGTCGAGGTGCGACATCAGCAGGAACGGCTCGCCGCCCGTGCCGTCGCCGCGCAGCCGGACGTGGACGGAGCCGCGGCCCGGCACGGGCTCGACCACCTCGGGCGCAAGGCCGATGGCCGCCAGCCGGTCGGCGAGGTAGCGCGCCACGCGGGTCTCGCTGTCGGGCGCGTCCGGGTCGGGCGGGTTGACCGACGGGATGCGGATCAGGTCGCGCAGCGTTCCGACGACCGACTCGTCTGCGGCGGACCAGTCCGCGGTCGGGACGGCGCTCGCGTGGCCCCTGGTGGCGCCCGTCGTCACGCGCCGGTCGCCGGCGCGATCAGCGCGGCCAGGATGCCGAGCACGAAGCCGGACGCCACGATGACCACGACCATCATCAGCAGCCTCCGCCCGAGGCGCCGTTCCTCGGCCAACGCCGCCGGCGCATCCGGCGCCTCGCCGCCGGTGATATACGGCGCCTCGAGGCCCTTCGCGCGGGCCCGCACCGCCCGCGGCGAGTCGTACAGGTCGGGGTCGGGCGGGAGATCGGTCCGCGGCTTCGGCGGTGTCACGGTCACGCGGTCATGATGCCCGCTCAGGCCCGCTTGCGCTCCAGGTCGAGGAACGGCAGCGGCGACACGACAGCCGGCACGCGCCCGCGACGGCCCTCGACCGTCCACTCGACCTCGACCGAGGAGCCCGGTGCGGCGAGGCCCGGCGGGACCGAGGCCAGCGCGATGGCCTGCTTGAGGATCGGGCTCCAGCCGCGCGACGTCACGCGGCCGACGTGGCGTCCGCCGGCGAACACCGGCGTCGCCGATCGATCGACGATCGGGGAGATCGCGGGCGGGATGCCCTGCTCGTCGTACAACGCCTCGATCGCGTACCAGTCGAGGATCAGCCCGACCAGCCGCCGCGCCGGGCCGCCGCGCCGACGTTCATCGGCGAGCGCGCGCCGACCGACGAAGTCGGCCGCGTCGAGATCGACGAGGCGGCCGAGACCGATCTCGTCGGGGCTGTAGTTCTGCTCGGGGTTCATGGCGTGGCGCGCCGACGTGTAGTCGACCTCGAGCAGGATCAGCCCGGCCTCGATCCGGACCATGTCGAGCGCCAGCATCCCGGCCGGCCGGATCGCCCGGTCGCGCCCCACCGTCATCAGCGCGTCCCACGCGTCGGCCGCGTCGGAAGCCGGGATCCACACCTCGTAGCCGAGGTCGCCGGTGTAGCCCGTCCGCGACACGTCGACCGCCACCCGCCGGCGGCCGACCCGGATGTGCGCCGGCCGGCGCCGGAAGTAGCCAAGGTCCGCGAACGACTCGCCGGTGGCGGCCTCGAGCACCTCGCGGCTGAACGGGCCCTGGAGCGCGATCGCCGCGACGGCCTCGGTCTCGTCCTCGATCCGCACGTCGAGCCCGGCGCTGTTCAGCGTCAGCCAGCGGTACTGCGGATCGGCGGCGGTCCAGCGGAACACGTCGTCGGACAGACGGTGGATCGTGCCGTCGTCGATGACCTTGCCGTGCTCGTCGCACCACGGCGTGTAGAACACCCGCCCGACGTCGAGCTTCGTCGCGTCGCGGGTGATGACCCGGTCGACGAGGCGGGCCGCACCCGGCCCGCTCACCCGGTACTTGTAGAGCGGGCTGACGTCGAAGAGCGCCGCCGCCTCGCGGACCGCGTTGTACTCGATGTCGGGGGCGTCGGCGTACACCGACGAGGCATAGAACCCCGACCACTCGCGCCACTGCATCTTGCGGTTGAGCGGCGCGGTACGGGAGTGGAGGGCGGTGCCGACGCTCATCACCCGGAGTATGGCGTGCGAATCCGTCATGCTGCGCGTGTCGGACGTCGGCAGGTCGGAGGCTGGGGCGTGGGCGATCGGTACGACGCGCTGATCATCGGTGGCGGTCACAACGGGCTCGTCGCGGCTGCCTACCTCGCGCGCGCCGGGCGCCGGACCCTCGTGCTGGAGCGACGTCACGTGCTCGGCGGCGCGGCCGTGACCGAGGAGATCGTGCCGGGCTTCCGGTTCTCGGTCGCAAGCTACGTCGTCAGCCTGCTCAGGCCCGAGATCATCCGCGACCTGCGGCTGCCCGAGCACGGGCTCGACATCCTGCCCCTCGACGGGACGTTCACGCCGCTGCCGGCCGGCAGCGGCGCGCACACGGGCGGCCCCGACTACCTGTGGCGCGTGAACGACCACGGACGGACCGTGCGCGAGCTGCGGCGCTGGTCGCGCAACGACGTCGAGGCGTACGAGGAGTACGGCCAGCTCATGGTCGAGATGGCCCGCTTCATCAAGCCGATCCTCGGCATCGTGCCCGGCGACCCGACCGCCAACGACCCGCGGCCGCTGTTGCCGCTGGCCGGGCTGGCCCGCAGCTTCGGCCGGTTGACCGAGCGGCAGCAGGCGGTGTTCGTCCAGCTCATGACGATGAGCGCCGCCGACTTCCTCGACCAGTGGTTCGAGACCGACCCGCTCAAGGCGACGATGGCCGCGTCGGGGATCATCGGCACGTTCCAGGGGATCCGCTCGCCCGGCACGGCGTACGTCCTGCTCCACCACTACATGGGCGAGATCGATGGCGCCTTCCGGGCGTGGGGCATCCCGAAGGGCGGCACCGGTGGCGTGTCGCTGGCGATCGCCGGCGCGGCGCGCTCGCTGGGCGCCGAGGTGCGCACCGAGGCGCCGGTCGCCCGCATCCGGACGCGCGACGGACGGGCGCTCGGCGTGACGCTCGAGAGCGGCGAGGAGATCGACGCCTCGGTCGTCCTCAGCTCCGCCGACGCGAAGGTCACGTTCCTCGACCTGCTCGAGCCGGGCACCCTCGACGCATCGTTCGAGGCCGACGTCCGCCGCTTCAAGTTCCGCGGCTCGTCGGGCAAGGTCAACCTGGCGGTCGACCGGCTGCCCGACTTCACGAGCCTGCCGGGCGACGGTGAGCACCTCCGCGGTGCGATCTCGTTCTCGCCGTCGATGGAGGAGATGGAGCGGGCATACGACGACGCGAAGTACGGCCGCTGGAGCCGCCGGCCGTACATCGACATGATCATCCCGACGCTCGTCGACCCGGCGATGGCCCCGCCCGGCAAGCACGTCATCAGCTGCTTCGTCCAGTACGCGCCCTATCGGCTCGACCCGAGCCTGGGCACCTGGGACGACAACCGCGAGGCGTTCGGGGACACGGTCATCGACCGGATCGCCGAGTTCGCCCCGAACATCCGGGACATCGTCGTCGGCCGCCAGGTGCTGACCCCGCTCGACATCGAGCGGACCATCGGTCTGACCGAGGGCAACATCTTCCAGGGCGAGCTCAGCCTCGAGCAGCTGTTCTTCAACCGGCCGGTGCCGGGCTACGCCCGCTTCCGGACGCCGATCCGCGACCTGTGGCTGAGCGGTTCCTCGACCCACCCGGGCGGCGGGCTGATGGGCGCCAATGGCCGGCTGGCCGCGCTCGAGGTGCTGCGATCGAACGGCCGGAGGGTCGCCTGACGTGGCCGCGCAGTACGACGCCATCGTCATCGGGGCGGGACACAACGGGCTGACCGCCGGGGCCTATCTCGCCCGTGCCGGCCGGTCGGTGCTGGTGCTGGAGGCGCGCGATCGCGTGGGCGGAGCGGCCGACACCGTCGAGCTGGCACCCGGCGCCCGCGTGCCGGCGGTCGCCCACACCGTCGGTCGGCTGTCGCCGTCGGTCGTCCGCGACCTCGGGCTGCGCGCGCACGGGCTCGAGCTCGTGGCACCCGACGTTCGCGCGTTCGCGCCGCAGCCCGACGGCCCGCCGATCGTCCTGTGGCGAGACATGGCCTCCACCGTCGACACGATTCGCGCGGTGTCCGCCGTTGACGCCGATGCCTACCCGGACTTCGACCGCAAGGTCCGCTCGCTGGCCGGGTTCCTCGCGGACCTCGCCGAGCAGCTCCCGCCGGATGTCGGTGCGCCGGGCATCGGCGATGCGCTGACGGGGCTCCGGCTCGGACGCGCGTATCGCGGCCTCGGTCGCGATGACGGGCGCGAGGTGCTGCGTGTCGTGGCGATGGCGATCGCCGATTTCGTGGCCGAGTCGTTCGAGTCCGATGCGCTGCGGGCGGTCCTTGCCTGGCGAGGCGTGCGGCACACGGCGATGGGGCCATGGTCAGGTGGCACGACCAAGGTCCTGCTCGACGATGCGGCCGGCAGCGATGGCGGGGCGTCGGGCGAGACCGTCTACGCCCGGGGCGGCCCCGGCGCGCTCGCGAACGCCGTCGCTTCGGCTGCCCGCGCGGCCGGTGCCGAGATCCGGACCGGCGCCGAGGTGATCGCGGTCACGTCGTCGGACGGTCGGGCGACGGGCGTCGCGCTCGGCTCGGGGGAGGAGATCGGGGCGCGCGTCGTCGTGGCCGGCGTCGACCCGAAGCGCCTCCTGACGACGCTGGTGGACCCCGTCGCCATCGGCCCGACGCTCCGCTGGCGGGCCTCGAACATCCGGACCCCCGGCACGGTGGCCAAGCTCAACCTCGTGCTAGACGGGCTCCCGGATGTCCCCGCCGCGGCTCGGCGATCCGAGGCTGCTGCGCGGCCGGATCCTGGTCGGCACGACCGGCATCGACGCGATGGAGCGCGTCTTCGACCGCACGAAGTACGGCGAGGTCGCGGACCGGCTCGTCGTCGAGGCCACGATCCCGTCACTGGTCGACCCATCGCTGGTCGACGGGGCGCCGGACGGTACGCACGTCCTCTCCGCCCACGTCCAGTGGGTGCCATTCACGCTCCGGGACGGCAGCTGGGACGACCGGCGCGAGGCGCTCGGCGACGCCGTGGTCGGCACGCTCGAGACGGCGCTGCCCGGACTGGCGTCGCGGATCCGCGCCCGGCAGGTGCTGACCCCACCCGACCTCGAGCGCGACTACGGGCTGACCGGCGGCCATCCGCTCCACGCCGAGCCCGGGCTCGATTCGTTCTTCCTGTGGCGGCCGCTCCTCGGCTGGGCGCGCTATCGGATGCCGCTCGAGGGGCTGTACCTCGCCGGCTCCGGCGCCCACCCGGGCGGCGGCATCACCGGGCTGCCGGGCCGCAACGCCTCGCGTGAGGTGGGTAGGGACCTCGGGCGCCGCTAGGCGGCCGGCACCCCCGCGCCGAGCGCCTCGCGCAACGGGATCGCCACCTCGCCGGCGATCGCGTCGACGGTCGCGGGCCCGAGCGACGGCCGCATGCCGAGCAGCACGTGGGTCGCGCCGCGCTCGACGGCCTCCCGCGCCTGGACGAGCGCGACGCGACGGTCGTCGGCCGAGGACCCGGTCGGGACCTGGGCGCCGAAGTCGAACGCACCCGGATCGCGCCCGGCCACCTCGAGCGCACGCTCGAGAGCCGCCCGACGATCGCTGAAGTCGTCGAGCGTGGTCGCCTCGCCGGTGCTGACACTGACGGTCGGCATCACCCAGCCATCGGCCAGCGCGGCTGTGATCGCGGTCCCGCGCGGCCGGTTGCCGCCGAGCCACAGCGGCGGCCCGCCGGGCGTGAACGGCGGCGGCTCGTTGGTCGCGTCGCGCAGCGGGTAGAACGGGTCGGGACGGGTGACCCCAGGCGCCTGGCGCGCCTCGTCCGACCACAGCGCGCGGAGCACGTGGACGGCCGATTCGTAGCGGTCGAAGCGCTCGCGCATCGGCGGCAACGGGATGCCGAGCGACTCGTGCTCGCCGACGTGCCAGCCGGCGCCGAGGCCGAGGATGAACCGGCCGCCGGTCGCGATGTCCAGCACGGTGGCGGCCTTGGCCAGCACCGCGGGGTGGCGGAACGTGTTCGACAGGACGGCATGGCCGACCCACCGGCCGGGCACGCGATGCACGAGCGCCGCGAGGCCGGTCAGCGCCTCGACGCTCGCGCCGCCGATGTCCTCGACGAAGTCGGTCAGGTGGTCGTTGAGCCACACCGACTCGAAGACCTCGTGCTCGCCGACCCGCGCCCAGACCGCGTCGAGCGTCGCCCAGTCGACGCCCTGCGGCGAGGTCTTGATCCCGATCGTGACGGGGCGGGTCATCGCGCGGCGGTCGGCCCCGTCAGATTGGTCGTCATGCGCGGGCCCGTGGTCACGGCGCCCGCCGACGCCGAGCCGACCAGCGCGGCGTACTTTGCGAGGACGCCGCCGGCGTAGTTCGGCGGCCGCGGCCGCCACGCGGCGAGCCGGCGCGCGAGGTCGTCCGCGGGCACGGCGAGATCGAGCGCCTTGCGGTCGACGTCGATGACGATCTCGTCGCCCTCCTCGACGACCGCGATCGGGCCGCCGAGCGCGGCCTCCGGGGCGATGTGGCCGATCATCAGCCCGTGGGTGCCGCCCGAGAAGCGGCCGTCGGTGATGAGCGCGACCGAGTCGCCCAGGCCCTCGCCGACGAGCGCCGCGGTCACGCTGAGCATCTCCTGCATGCCGGGGCCGCCGACCGGACCCTCGTAGCGGATGACGACGACATCGCCGGCCACGATGCGGCGATCCTTGACCGCCTCGTAGCAGGCCGCCTCCGAATCGAACACGCGGGCCGGTCCGCGGTGCAGCCGCCGCTCGTGGCCGGCCAGCTTGACGACGCAGCCGTCGGGAGCGAGCGAGCCGCGCAGGATGGCCAGGCCGCCGGTCGGCTTGATGGGCGTATCGATCGGCACGACGACCCGCTGGCCATCGGCTTCGATCGTCTCCGCGGCGATCTCGGCGAGGGTCCGGCCGTCGACGGTCGGAGCGCCGCCGTCGAGCAGGCCCGGTCGCTTGAGCAGCTCGCGCATGACGAGGCCGATGCCGCCCGCGTCGTACATGTCGGCGGCGGTGTAGCGACCACCGGGCAGCATGTCGGCGACGATCGGCGTCCGGTCGGCGACGGCACCGAAGTCGTCGATGTCGAGCGGGATGCCGAACTCGTGGGCGATGGCCAGCAGGTGGAGGACGCCGTTGGTCGACCCGCCGGTCGCGGCGACGCTGGCGATGGCGTTGTCGAGCGCGGTCCGCGTCACGAACCCTGATGGGCGCGCGTCGCGCCGGACGAGGTCCATCACGATCTCGCCCGCCGTGCGGGCCGCCTCGTCCTTGGCCGGGTCCTCGGCCGGGATGCCGTTGAGACCGGCGGGCGACAGCCCGATGAACTCGAGGACCGTGGCCATCGTGTTGGCCGTGTACTGCCCACCGCACGCGCCGGCTCCCGGGCATGCCGCGTTCTCGATCTCGTACAGCTCGTCGAGCGTGAGCTTGCCGGCCCGATACGCGCCGATGGCCTCGTACACGGAGACGACCGTCGCGTTGCGCTCGCCCTTGTACGTGCCCGGGTAGATCGTCCCGTTGTAGAGGACGAGGGCCGGGACGTCGAGCCGGCCGAGCGCCATCGCGGCGCCCGGGAGCGTCTTGTCGCAGCCGACGAGGCACACCAGGCCGTCGAGCAGATGACCACGGACGACCAGCTCGATGGAGTCGGCGATGACCTCGCGGCTGATGAGCGACGCCTTCATGCCCTCGGTGCCCATCGACACGCCGTCGCTCACCGACACCGTGTTGAACTCCATCGGCGTGCCGCCCGCCGCGCGGATGCCGGCCTTGACCGACTCGGCGAGCCGGCGCTGGTTGTAGTTGCACGGCATCGTCTCGATCCACGTCGTCGCGACGCCGACGAGCGGCTGCGCGAGGTCGTCGTCGGTGAACCCGATCGCCTTGAGCATGGCCCGCGCGCCGGCCCGCTCGGGGCCGTCGGTCAGCGCCGCCGAGTGGCGCTTCGCGGGGTCGGTCGGGCGGTCGTAGGGGTGCGCGGGAGCGAGCGTCGTGACGGGATCGGCCATGGCCGCAGTGTAGGGCGCTCGCCTCAGGCGTCGCGCTCCACGTCGGCACTGAGGCGGTCGCTCGCGATCGCCCGGGCGGTGTCGTAGCTCGCCGCGTGGCCGGTGACCGCCTCGAGGAACGAGTCGGAGGCGAGGCTGAACCCGTCGATCGGCGTCAGGGCGATGACCGACGCGGTGCGTGGGACGTCGTGGAGCAGCGCGATCTCGCCGAGGCCGTCGCCGGGTCCCAGCCGGCCGATGACCTGCCCGAAGCGGGACACCTCCGCCTCGCCCGTCTCGATGAGCATGTACGCATCACCCGGGTCGCCCTCGCGCATGAGCCACTCACCCACATCGGCATGGACCGGCGCGAGCCGCGAGGACAGGTGCTCGACGGTCGCCAGCGACAGCGGCGCGAACAGCGGCTGCCCACGGAGCAGCTCCTCCCGCCGGACCGATTCCTGGCTCCCTTCCCCGACGCCACGGAGACGGGCCCACGCGAGGAGCGCCGCGACCGGCAGGATCGCGCCGGTCGCGACCAGCGCGCCCTGGATGCCCAACGCCGCGATGAGCACCGGCGCGAGGACGCCGCCGAGGGCCGGCCCGGCGTTGGCCACGCTGTCCACCACGCCGAGGACCGCGACCCTCGAGGCATTGGGTGCCATGCGCTGGATGAGCGTGAACCCCGCGACGTCGAGCACGGCGTTGCTGAGGCCGACCGCCGCCATGCACGCGATGGCGACCGCCGGGTCGACGACGATGCCCATCACCGCGATCGGTACACCCCAGCCGGCAAGGGCGACCGCGAACGGCGAGCCGAGTCGCCGGCGACCGGTCAACGAGATGGCCGCGATCGCGCCGGCCAGCCCGCCGAGTCCCACTGCCGCGTTGAGCGTGCCGACGCCCGGCTCGCCCATCCCGAGCAGCTCGATGGCGGCCACGACCGTGAGCACGTTGAGCAGCCCGCGGACGAACGTCTGGAGGCCGAGACAGCCGATGACGAGCCCGAGGTCCGGCATCCTGATCGTCGCCCGGAGGCCGGCCGATAGCTCGGCCAGCGCCGCGTCGGCCCCCCCGAAGCGCTCGCGCCGGCCGACGTGGGCGATGCGCAGCCGGCCGATGCTGGCGACCCCGATCGCGTAGATCGCCACGACCGCGAGCAGCGCGCCGAGCGGCCCGGTGACGACGAGCAGCAGGCCGGTCAGGGCCGGACCCACGAACGTGCCGAGCCCTTCCGCCGCGCCGGAGGTGACGTTGGCGGCGATCAGCTGTTGGGGCGTCTGGGCCACCGCCGGCAGGAGGGCCATGTGGAGCGGCCGCGTGAACGCCCCGGCGCCGGCCTCGACCGCCACAGCCAGCGCCAGCAGCGCGATCGGAGCGCCGCCGGCGACGATCGCGACCATCGCGATGACCGCCAGCGTCCGGATCGCGTTGGTCCAGCGCAGGACTGCCTCGGTCGGCCAGCGCGCCGCCGGCAGGCCGACGAACGGCGCGAGGACGGTCGGGGTCAGGTAGCGGGCGAGGCCGAAGAAGCCGACCGCCACGGCGCCGCCCTCGCCGTAGGCGATCACGAGGGTCGTGACGAGCAACGCGGACTGCCCGGCGTTGACCGCGAACCAGGCGACGATGAGACGTCGGACGGTTCGATCGGCCAGCGCCGTGCGCAGCGCCGTGACGGCTGGGGCGACTCGACCCGCGAGCCAGGGTGGCATCCGGGCAGCATAGCCACGGGTCCGGGTCGCGCTCATCTTCCGCGGGTCACGTCCAGCGCGTATGCTGCCGCGACCGGACCGAGGGGACGAAACGGAGGGAGCCGAACGGGATGGACGAGAAGCTGGCGCTGCTGGCAAAGGTGCCGCTCCTGGCCGGCCTCGGGCCGAAGGACCTCGAGTCGGTCGGCCGTCTCGCGGACGAGGTCGACGTCGCGGATGGCAAGGTCCTCGCGACGGAGGGCAAGACGGGCGAGGAGTTCTTCGTCATCCTCGATGGGACCATCGAGATCGCCCGTGGCGGGGCACGGCTCCGCGAGCTCGGTCCCGGCGACTTCTTCGGCGAGCTGGCGCTGCTCGGCAACATCCCGCGGACCGCGACGGCCACCGCGGTCACGCCGGCCAAGCTCCTGGTGCTGGGACACCGCGAGTTCACGACGCTGCTATCCGACCAGCCGGCCATCCAGGGCCGGATGCTCAAGTCCGTCGCGGCGTGGGTCGCGTCGCTGACGCCCGATCGCTCCTGCTGATCAGACCAGGCAGGGTCCCGTGTCGACGGCGTCGGTCCGGCCGAGCGCCGGCGTGATGCGCACCGCGACGACGGTCGGGCTCAGCGCGTAGCCGACCTCCGGGTCGGTCCGCGCCTCGGCGAAGATCAGCCCGCCGATCGTCCCGTCGGCCAGCACGAACGGGCCGCCGCTGTCGCCGCGGTCGATCTGGGCGCGGAGTTCGAGGATCTGCCGGTCGACCCGGCCCTGGTCGTAGATGTCGCGGCCGGTCGCCCGGTACGCGCCGGTGACCGCGGCCGGCACGACCGTCAGCCCGCCACCGCCCGGGTAGCCGAGCGCCGCGCCGACGGTCCCACGGTCGGGGTCGCGGGTCGCGAAGCGGATCGGACGGGCGCGCAGGTCGGGCGCATACAGCAGCGCGACGTCGAGCGACGGGTCGAACAGGACCACCTTCGCCCCGACGCGCTCGCCGTCGGGGGTCGACACCACCAGGCCGTTCTCGCGGACGCCGGCGACGACGTGCGCGTTGGTCACCACGTACCCGTCGGCGACGACCGCGCCGCTGCCCGAGGCGGCCGCACCGCACACCCCGGCGAGGATGCGGACCGTGCTGGCCCCGGTCCGCTCGGCGATGGCCCGGGCCGTCGCGTCGGTCGGACGGTCGACCGGCGGCCGGGGGAGCGGCTCGAATCCGACGAACACGTCGGGCAGGCCCGAGTCGTCGAGCAGCTGGCCGAGCCCGGTGGCGATCTCCGTCGGTGGCGGCAGGACCGCGTTGAGCGTCCGGATCGTCGTCGAGGTCTGGGCGGCCTCGGTCAGCCGCGGCAGCGGCCCGATGGCGAGCAGCCCGCCGGCCAGCCACACGACCAGCAACGCCTGGGCGGCCCCGGTGAGGCTGCCGGCGAGCCGGTCGGCCGCGCCGAGGTACCCGGAGCCGAGCGACCGCGCCGCCGTCCGGCCGATGGCCGACCCGATCGACTCGCCGATGCCCACGGCCATCAGTAGCCCGGCCAGCACGACGTAGGGCCGGATGGCGACCGGGATCGCCTGCAGTGGCTCGGCGAGGAGCGGCAGGGCGAGGATGGCCAGCGCGCCACCCGCGACCGCTCCCAGCAGGCCGCCGACCTGCGGGAGCGCCCCGGAGTTGAAGCCAAGGACGACGGCCAGCACGATCAGCACGATCGCGACGATGTCGAGCGGGTTCACCCGCCGATCGTCGCACAGCGGTCATGAGCGCGCCGTGGACGGTGTCGGTGGGGCGTCGATCCCCCTGCCGCGGGCCGCCGACTCAGCCGACCGTCACCTCGGTCGGTGCGGCATTGCCGCTGGCGTCCAAGATCGTCCACGTGCCCGCGGCGACATCCGGGATCTCGATCTCGGTCATGTGCTCCTCGGCGATCGCGATGCACACGTTGTCGCCCGGCCCGCGACCCTCGAACAGCCCGATCGACATCGTGCCGTCGCCCTTGATCACCTCGACGTGGTCGAGGATGTTGCACGGCTCGACACCGCTGGTCCACACCGCGGTCACGGTCACCGTGTTGCCATCGGCCCGAGCCGTAAGGCTGTCGGCCGCCACCTGGTGCACCTCGAGCTGGCCGGGCCGCGGCACGACGGGCTTCGCGCCGGTCCCGGGATCGATGCTCGGCTCGGTACCGTCGCTCGGTGGCGCGCTCACCGGCGCCTCGGATGGCGGCGTGCTCGCGCTCGGCGGGGTCGATGCACCGGCCGACCCGCCGGAGCAGGCTGCGAGGGCGAGGGCGAGGGCGAGCGGTAGCAGGGCGACGCCGATACGTCCAGGGCGGCGGATCGTGTCCATGCGCAGGGAGACGGCGTCCGGCGATGTCCGGTTCCCGGCCGGCGTGGCATCCACTGCCGGCATCGACGCATGTCCAGTGCGGCTCGCGGCATCCGTCACTGGGTCGCGCGATACGCCGGGGTCGATGCTCATGGCCAACCTCGATCCGCCACTACCGGAGACCGATCGCCATGACCCGCCCCGTCCGCCACGCGTCCGTCCGCCCGTTCCGCGTCCTCAAGGCTGCCGTCGAAGCGCACAGCGAGCACGGCCCGACGCCGTTCGTCGGCTGTGCGATCTGCGCTCGCCGGACGATGTTCACGGGGCTCGAGCCGCGCTGGATCAACCCGCGCGCCGTCTAGCCCGAGCGGCCACCGTCAACCCCCGACCCGGGTCTCGACCCGGGGCGGGTGGCCCGCCTCCCACGCCTCGAGCTCGGACTCCTTCGACAGGAGATAGCCGAGCTCGTCCGTGCCCGCGAGCAGCATCCGCTTGGCGAACGGGTCGATCTCGAAGTCGATGGTCGACCCGTCGGGCAGCAGCACGCCCTCCTCGGCGAGGTCGACCGTCAGCTCGGCGTCCGGTTCGCGCTCGACGAGCTCCCATAGCCGACGGTGGACCTCGGGCGCGACCACGATCGGCAGGACGCCGTTCTTGAGGCTGTTGCTGCGGAAGATGTCGGCGAAGCTCGTCGAGAAGATCGCGCGGACGCCCCACGAGGTCAGCGCCCACGGTGCGTGCTCGCGCGACGACCCGGCGCCGAAGTTGTCCCCGACGAGGAACACCTGGCGCCCGGCCATGCCCGGCTGGTCGAGGATGAACGGCGGGTCCTTGAGCGAGCCGTCCTCCTCGAACCGCCAGTCGCGGAAGAGGGCGTCGGCAAGCCCGGCCTTGTCGGTCACCTTGAGGTAGCGGGCCGGGACGATCTGGTCGGTGTCGACGTTCTCGGCATCGATCGGCACGACCTTGCTCGTGAACATCCGGAACGGCTCGGCCACCGCTCAGCGACCTCCCACGGCGGCGAGGGTCTCGATGCCGGGCAGCGTGCGCGGGTCGGTCACGACACCGGTGATCGCGGTCGCCGCCGCGGTGAGCGGCGACGCGAGGAACGTCCGGCCGCCCTTGCCCTGGCGTCCCTCGAAGTTGCGGTTCGAGGTGCTTACCGCGTACTGGCCGGGGGTCAGCTGGTCGCCGTTCATGGCGATGCACATCGAGCAGCCCGACTCGCGCCAGTCGCCGCCGGCCGCCTTGAATACGTCGGCCAGGCCCTCGCGCTCAGCCTCGCGCTTCACCTCGTCACTGCCCGGCGTGACCATCAGCCGCACGCCGTCGGCGACGCGGCGGTCCTTGAGCGCGGCGGCCGCCAGGCGCAGGTCGCTGATCCGACCGTTCGTGCACGACCCGACGAAGACGACGTCGACCTTCTGCCCGATGATCGGCTGGCCGGGCTGGAGGTCCATGTAGGCGAGCGCATGCTCGAGCGCGCGGCGCTGGCCCGGGTCGGTCTCGTCGGTCGGGGAGGGCACCCGCGACGTGATCGGGATGCCCATCCCGGGGTTGGTGCCGAACGTGATCATCGGCTCGAGCGCGTCCGCGTCGATGGCGATCGACCGGTCGAAGGCCGCGCCGTCGTCGGTCGGGAGCAAACGCCAGCGTTCGACCGCCGCCTCCCAGTCGGCCCCCTCTGGCGCGTGCGGCCGGCCGTGGACGTACTCGAACGTCGTGTCGTCCGGCGCGATGAGGCCGGCCCGGGCGCCTCCCTCGATGCTCATGTTGCAGACGGTCATCCGCTGTTCCATGGTCAGCGCCCGGATGGCGTCGCCGCGGTACTCGAACACGTGGCCCGTCCCGCCGCCGACGCCGATCCGTGCGATCAGCGCGAGGATGATGTCCTTGGCCGAGACGCCCGGCGCGAGCCGTCCGTCGACTCGGACCTCGTACGTCCTGGGCCGGCGCTGGAGCAGGGCCTGCGTGGCGAGGACCATCTCGACCTCGCTCGTCCCGATGCCGAACGCCAGGGCCCCGAAGGCACCGTGCGTCGAGGTGTGCGAATCGCCGCACACGATCGTCATACCCGGCTGGGTCAGCCCGAGCTGCGGCCCGATCACGTGCACGATGCCCTGCGACGGCGACCCGATGCCGTGCAGCGGGATCCCGAAGTCCGCGCAGTTGCGCTCGAGCTGGCTGATCTGCGCCGCGGCCTGCGCGTCGAGCATCGGCAGCGAGCGCGGCGTGGTCGGGATCGAGTGATCGGCGGTCGCGACCGTCTGGCCCGGACGGCGCACGGTCAGGCCGCGCTCGCGCAGGCCGGTGAACGCCTGCGGCGAGGTCACCTCGTGGACGAGGTGGAGGTCGACGGCCAGGATGCTCGGCGCGCCGGGGTCCTCGGCGACCACGTGGTCGGCCCAGATCTTGTCGACGATCGTGCGGGGCGAGGTCATGTCGGCGCGGTTCTCCGGGAGGTGGGGTCGTGCGGTCGAGAGGGTAGCAGAGGGGACTCGAGTCCTATCCGGGGCGGTACGACGGTGCACGTAGGCGACACCCGCGCACGGGCGTATAACGGCAATGCCTGGACCAGCCGGTCCCCAACCGGAGGTCGTGACATCTCCCAACCCAGCGCCCTGACCCCCGGCGCTCGCCAGCCCGACGAGGCCATCTTCGACGGGGCGACCGACCTGCGCGTCGTTCGCCTGCGTCTCGTGCTGGCCCTGATCGCCATGTTCGTGATCCCGATCGGGCTCGCGACCCCGGTGATCTACGTCCTGCTGATCGGCGAGGGGGCATCGATCGTGATCCCGACGCTTGCCATGATCGCGACCTGCGCCGCCCTCGCCTCGCTCACGGTCTGGATGGCGAGGCGCATCCTGGAGCCGGCCGAGCGGCTCGAACGGGCACGGGTCGTGCTCGAGGACGCATACACGCGCGCCCTCGCCGAGTCGCTCCGCGACGCCCTGACCGGGCTTGGCAACCACCGGGCGTTCCAGGAGGAGCTCGAGCGCCAGTGGCTCGGCTCGACCCGCTACAACAGCCGGCTGGCGCTGGCCATCGTCGACCTCGACGACTTCGGCAAGGTCAACGACGCCGAGGGGCACGCCGGTGGCGACCGCGTCCTCGTCGGTGTGGCCGGGCTGTTGACCGCCGGACTGCGCCGGCACGACATGGTCTTCCGGATCGGGGGCGACGAGTTCGCGGTGCTGATGCCGGGCGTCGACGCGGACGGCGCCTACCTCGCCCTGCGACGCGTCCTCGCCACAGCGCTCGAGCGCGGCGTCGACGACCGGCGCTGGCGGGAATCGGCGCCGGCGGGTCAGCCGTGGTCGTTCACGGTCGGCATCTCGTCGGTGCCGGGCAGCGCACCCGACCGCGCGTCGTTGTACCGCGAGGCCGACGCCGCGCTCGCCTTCGGCAAGCGCCATGGCCGGACGACGGTGTCGGTCTTCGACGCCGAGCGCCACGGCTCCCCGGGCGCGGATCGCTCGCGGACCGCCGGCCACGCGAGCGAGGTCGCACGCGTGGCCGCCGCCGGTGCGCTCGTCACGGTGTTCCAGCCGATCTTCGATCTCCGCTCGGGGCGGCCCCGCGGCTTCGAGGCGCTCAGTCGTCCCATGAGCGGGTCGGGCTTCGCCGACGCGACCGAGCTGTTCACTGCCGCCGAGGCGTTCGGCCGCACCGTCGAGCTCGACCTCGCCAGCCTGACGACGTCGATCGCGGCGTTCTCCCGGCTCGGCCTGCCCGGCAGCCTCACGCTCAACCTGTCGCCGCGCTCGCTCGAATCGGACCAGTTCAGCGTCCATGCGCTCGTGCAGCTACTGCAGCGCCACGGGGTAGACCCCGGGCGGATCGTGCTCGAGCTGACGGAGCGAGAGGCGGTCGAAGACATGGACCGGCTCATCCGGGCGGTCGACGCCTGCCGCGCCGCGGGCATGCGCATCGCGGCCGACGACGTCGGTGCCGGGAACGCGGGCCTGCGGCTGCTGTCGCAGCTCCGGTTCGACATCGTGAAGATCGACCTCTCGCTCGTGCAGGGCGGCGTCGTCCGGTCCGCGTCGCAGGAGGTCATCCAGACCCTCAAGGACCTCGCCGACCGGTGGGGCGCGCTGGTCATCGCCGAAGGGCTCGAGACGGTCGAGCAGCTCGAGTTCGTTCGCTCGCTCGGGATCCGGGCCGGCCAGGGCTACCTGCTGGGCGTGCCGTCGGAGCGACCGTCGACCGACGTCCTCGACCTGGATAGCCTCGTGCGATCGGCCAGCCTGCCGTTCGGTGGCGCCCGATCCGTCTCCGGCTTCGGCTTCGGATCTGGCTGAGGACAGCGGCACATGCCCAGGACCATCGGGGGAACGTTGACGAGTGGTCGAAGCCTGCTAGACTGCGCGCACCGCACGGCATCTGCCGTGCAATCGAAGCGTCTGGAGGCCAGTTTGGGCCGTTTCGATCGGCAGGATCGCCGGGCTGTCGCCGTCGTCATCACGACGGACGGTCGCCGCGTCCACGTGCCGCTCGCTTCGAACCCGCTCGCCGACGTATCGCTCCTCTCCCTTATCCGCTCGCTTCTGGGGCTTGATGGCCTTCTCGGCCTGATTACCGGCTCCCGGCGGGAGAACGGAGGGATGCGGAGGGACGGACGCTAGCCGTCACGAACCACGCACTACCGAAGGGACCCTCGCCGGGAGGCGAGGGTCTTTTGTTGTCCACTTGAGCTGAGGGCCCGACCTTGACGACCAGGACCGATCCCGCGAAGCCACCCAGTCCGACCCGGACGCGCCGCAGCCACGTGCCCGGCGACGGGTCGGTGCACGCGGCCGCCGTCGAGCGCGCCCGGAAGGACATGCTCCACGAGGCTCGCGACCTCAAGCGCACACGCATCGGTGCCGACGTCCTGTGCGAGGCCCTCCTCCACCAGGGCGTCGACGTCTTCTTCAGCTATCCGGGCGGCGTGATCCTGCCGCTCTACGACGTCCTCGGCGACTACCCCGAGCTGCGCCACGTCCTCGTCCGCCACGAGCAGGGCGGCGCGCACGCCGCGGATGGCTATGCGCGGGTCACCGGCCGGGTCGGCGTGTGCATGGGCACATCCGGCCCGGGCGCCACCAACCTCGTCACCGGGATCGGGACGGCCCTCCTCGATTCGGTGCCGATGGTGGCCATCACCGGCAACGTGCCGGCGGCGCTCATCGGGAAGGACGCCTTCCAGGAGATCGACATCAACGGCATCACGTTGCCGATGACCAAGCACAACTACCTGGTGCGTGACGCGAACGACCTGCCGCGCGTCGTCGCCGAGGCGTTCCACATCGCGCGGTCGGGGCGACCGGGCCCCGTCCACATCGACATCACGAAGGACGCGCTCCAGCAGGAGACGCATGCCGGTCACCCGACCGACGAGGACATCGTGGCGGGCCTGCCCGGCTTCCGACCGAACCTCGAGGGCCACGGCCGACAGCTCAAGCTCGCGGTCAACGAGATCGCGGCGGCCCAGCGGCCGATGATCCTGGCCGGTCACGGCGTGCTACACGCCGAGGCGTGGGACGACCTCGTCGCGTTCGCCGAAAAGACATCCATTCCGGTCGCCTGGACGCTGCTCGGCATCGGCGCGATCGACGAAACCCACCCGCTGGCCTACGGCTACATGGGCATGCACGGCTGGAAGCACGTCAACCGCGCCATCCAGGCGGCGGACCTGCTCATCGCCATCGGCATGCGCTTCGACGACCGGGTGACCGGCAACGTCCGGACGTACGCCCCGTACGCGCGCATCGTCCACGTCGACATCGACCCCGCCGAGATCGGCAAGAACGTGGCGGTCGAGGTGCCGATCGTCGGCGACGCCAAGCGCGTCCTGCAGGCCCTGACCCGGATGGTCCCGGAGACGCCGCTCGCCGCGCGACAGGCGTACCTCGACCAGCTGGCCGAGTGGCGCCACGACTCCGAGGCGTCGTCCTGGCACGGCTCGGGGGCGTGGCGCGACGGGCTGCTGTCGGCCGACTACGTCGTCGAGCGGATCGGAGAGCTGAGCGACCACCGCGCGACCTATGTCGCCGACGTCGGACAGAACCAGATGTGGCTGGCCCGCTACACCGGGTTCCGCGAACCGAACCAGCACGTCTCGTCGGGCGGTCTCGGCACGATGGGCTTCAGCGTCCCGGCGGCGATGGGCGCGGCGCTGGGTCGGCCCGACCGCGAGACCTGGGCGATCACCGGCGACGGCGGCTTCCAGATGACGTTCCAGGAGCTGATGACGCTGGTGCAGGACCGGATCCCGGTCAAGATCGCGCTCTTCGACAACAAGAAGCTCGGGATGATCCGCCAGTGGCAGGAGATCATCTACGCCGGCAACTACCACTCGGCCCACCTGCTCGGTCCCGACTACCTCAAGCTCGCCGAGGCGTTCGGGATCCCGGCGATCAAGGCGTCGACGCCGGCCGAGGTCGACGACGCCATCCGCTTCGCCCAGGGCGTCGACGGGCCGGCGCTCGTCTGGTTCGAGATCGCCGAGGAGCAGAACGTCTTCCCGATGATGCCGGCCGGCAAGGGCCTGTCCGATCTCATCGAGAAATGGGGCGGGGCGGACGAGTGACCGGCGATCCGAGCTCCAACGGCCAGGTCCCGCCTGGCTCGCCGGCCGCTGCCGCACCGGCCCACGCGGCTCCGCCCGCCCGGGCGCTGCCGGGCAGCGGCGAGACCCGTCGTCACGTGCTGGTGGCGGTCGTCCTCAACAAGCCGGGCGTCCTGAACCGGGTGTCCAGCCTCATGCGTGCCCGGAACTTCAACATCGACTCGCTGGCGGTCAGCCACACCGACCGCGACGACGTGAGCCGGATGACGATCACCCTCCACGGCGACGACGTGGCGGTCGAACAGGCGGCCAAGCAGCTGTACCGGCTCATCGACGTGCTCAAGGTCCAGGACGTCACGTCCGAGCCGACCATCGAGCACGAGCTCGCGCTGGTGAAGATCCGCGCGACCGATGCGAACCGTGACGAGATCCTGCGGGTCGTCGAGCTGTCGCGGGGCCGGATGGTCGATCTCGTCGACGGGTCGGTCATCGCGGAGGTCACCGGCACCGAGAGCGAGATCGACGCGTTCGTCGCGCTCGTGCGGACATACGGCATCAAGGAGCTCGTCCGGACCGGCGCGGTCGTGATGGCGAGGGGATCAGCATCGATCGAGGAGGCCACGAAACGATGACGGCACGGATGTACTACGACGACGATGCGAATCTCGACGCCCTCGACGGGCAGACGGTCGCGGTCATCGGCTATGGGAGTCAGGGGCATGCCCACGCGCTGAACCTCAGCGAGAGCGGGGTCGACGTCGTCGTCGGGCTCGCCCCGGGCTCGAAGAGCCGGGCTCTCGTGGAGGAGGCCGGGCTGCGCATCGCCGACGTGGGCGATGCCGTGCGCGAGGCCGACGTGATCATGATCGCGGTCCCCGACACGGTGCAGAAGTCGGTGTACGACACCGAGATCGCGCCGAACCTGCGGCCGGGGCAGCTGCTGATGTTCGCGCACGGGTTCAACATCCGGTTCGGCCGCATCGCGCCGCCCGACGACATCGACGTCGGGATGGTCGCGCCCAAGGGCCCCGGCCACCTGCTTCGGAGCGTGTACAAGGGCGGTGGCGGGGTGCCGGCCCTGTTCGCGGTCGAGCGCGACTCGTCGGGGACCGCGCGCGATCGGGTGCTCGCGTATGCGCGCGGGCTGGGCTCGACCCGCGCCGGCGTGCTCGAGACGACGTTCGCGGAGGAGACCGAGACCGACCTGTTCGGCGAGCAGGCGCTGCTGTGCGGCGGCGTGTCGGCGCTCGTGAAGGCCGCGTTCGAGACGCTCGTCGAGGCTGGCTACCAGCCGGAGCTCGCATATTTCGAGACGATGCACGAGCTCAAGCTCATCGTCGACCTGATGTATCGCGGCGGGCTCAACTTCATGCGCTTCTCGGTCTCCGATACCGCCGAGTTCGGCGACTACGTGTCCGGGCCGCGCGTCACCGAGGGCGCCAAGGCGGCGATGAAGGACGTCCTCGTCGACATCCAGTCGGGCTCGTTCGCCGAGCGCTGGATCGGCGAGTACGAGTCCGGCGGCGAGCAGTTCCAGCGCTATCGCCAGCAGGACCGCGACCACCAGATCGAGCAGGTCGGCGCCGACCTCCGCTCGAAGATGCCGTTCCTCGATCCGGTCACGGTCCAGGCCGGCCAGGCCCAGGCGGCGGCGACTACGCGCCCGACCCCCGCCAGGGCCGGGACCAAGTCGTGAGCGCGGTACCCCGGCCGTCCGGGCCGTTCGTCCCGGCCGGCGCCGTCCGCATCTTCGACACGACCCTGCGCGACGGCGAGCAGGCGCCCGGCGCCGGCCTGACCGCGGCGGAGAAGCTCGAGGTCGCCCGCCAGCTGGCGCGCCTCAAGGTCGACGTCATCGAAGCCGGGTTCCCGGCGGCGTCGCCAGGCGACTTCGAGGCGGTCCGCCGGATCGCCCAGGAGACCCCGCAGGACATCGCGGTCGCCGCGCTCGCCCGCTGCCGCGACGGCGACCCGCAGCGCGCCATCGAGGCGATCAAGGTCGCCCACAAGCCGCACCTCCACGTGTTCATCGCGACGAGCGACATCCACCTCAAGCACAAGCTGCGGATCGATCGCGAGACCGCGCTGGCCGAGGCGGTCCGCTGGGTCCGCTACGGTCGCGAACAGCTCGGCCGGGACGCCGAGATCGAGTTCAGCGCCGAAGACGCGTCGCGCACCGATACCGACTTCCTGCTGCAGGTCTACGAGGCGGTGGTCGAGGCCGGTGCCTCGACCGTCAACATCCCGGACACCGTCGGGTACGCGATCCCGAGCGAGTTCGGGCGGCTCACCGAGCGGGTCGTCGAGCTCGTCGGCGAGCAGGCGACGGTCAGCGTCCACTGCCACAACGACCTCGGCCTCGCGACCGCGAACACGCTCGCGGCCGTCCAGTCGGGCGCGCGGCAGGTCGAGGTCACCATCAACGGTCTCGGCGAGCGCGCCGGCAACGCCTCGCTCGAGGAGGTCGTGATGGCGCTGCGCACGCGGCCGACCCAGTTCGAGCAGGTCGGCGCGGGCGTCCAGACCGAGCACATCACCGCCGCGTCGCGGCTCGTGAGCTACCTCACCGGCTTCGCCGTCCAGCCCAACAAGGCGATCGTCGGCGGCAACGCCTTCGCGCACGAGTCGGGCATCCACCAGGACGGCGTCATCAAGCACCCGCTGACGTACGAGATCATGACCCCCCAGTCGGTCGGATTGGCCGGCAGCCAGCTCACGATCGGCAAGCTGTCCGGCCGGCGCGGGCTGCAGGGCAAGCTGCGCGAGCTCGGCCACGACCTCGAGGGCGACGCGCTCGACACGATCTACCGCCAGGCCATCGAGCTGGCGGACGCCAAGAAGGAGGTCACCGACGCCGACCTGCTCGCCCTCGTCGAGCAACGTGCGGCCGAGGTGCCCGAGAGCGTCGCGCTCATCGGCTGGAGCGTGACGTCGTCCCACGGCGGGAACGCGACCGGCACCGTGACGCTCTCGGTCGACGGCGTCGAGCGCAGCGCCGAGGCCACCGGCAACGGCCCGGTCAACGCGCTGTTCGCGGGCGTCGACGACGCCCTCCAGCCGGTGCTCGGCTGGCACCCGACGCTGACCGAGTACGAGATCAAGGCCGTGTCGGCCGGCGAGGACGCACAGGGCCAGGTGCTGGTCCGCTGCCGACGCTCGGTCGACGACGGGCCCGGCGCGCTCGTCGTGTCCGGCCACGGGTTAAGCACCAACATCATCGAGGCCTCGCTCGACGCGTATCTCGTGGCGATCAACAAGCTCCACGGCGCCGAGATCAGCGGGGCGGGGGTGGCGTTCGCCAACCAGCGCACCGAGCGGGGCTTGCCCTGATGGAGAGTGACCTCGAGCGCTACCGTGTCGTCGCGATCCCGGGCGACGGCGTCGGGCCCGAGGTGGTCGACGCCGCGCGACGGGTGCTCGATGCGGCCGGGCGCCGGTTCGGCTTCGCCATCGACTGGACCGAGGTCCTCGCCGGTGGCGCCGCGATCGACGCCTACGGTGTCGCGATCCGCGACGAGGATGTCGAGGTCTGCCGTGGCGCCGACGCGATCCTGCTCGGCGCGGTCGGCGGGCCGAAGTGGTCCGACCCGTCGGCGCCGGTCCGTCCGGAGCAGGCGCTGTTCGCGCTGCGCGGCGGGCTGGGGCTGTTCGCCAACCTGCGCCCGGTCAAGGTCCACCCCGCGCTCGTCGGGTCGTCGCCGTTGCGCCCGGAGCTGCTCGACGGCGTCGACCTGCTCATCGTCCGCGAGCTGACCGGTGGCGTGTACTTCGGCGATCGCCAGGAGGCGGGCAACGAGCCGGGCGACCGCCGGGCGGTCGACACGATGCCGTACTCGGAGGCCGAGATCCGACGGGTCGTGCTGCTCGCGGGCGCGCTCGCGCTCACGCGGCGGCGCCGGGTCACGAGCGTCGACAAGGCCAACGTCCTCGCGACGTCGCGGCTCTGGCGCACGGTGGTCGACGAGGAGCGGCGTCGGTTCCCCGACGTCGAGGTCGGCCACCAGCTGGTCGACTCGTGCGCGATGCTGCTCGTGACGCGACCCGCCGACTTCGACGTGATCGTCACGGAGAACCTGTTCGGCGACATCCTGTCCGACGAGGCCGCGGTGATCGCCGGGAGCCTCGGCATGCTGCCGTCGGCATCGCTGGGCGAGCGCCAGACCGAGCACGGCACGTTCGGGCTGTACGAGCCGATCCACGGCTCGGCGCCCGACATCGCGGGCCAGGACCGCGCCAACCCGATCGGCACGATCCTCTCGGGCGCGATGATGATGTCCTCGTCGTTCAAGCGGCCCGACGTCGCGGCGGCCATCGAGGCGGCCGTCGACGAGACGCTGCGGGCTGGCTGGCGCACCGGCGACCTGGCCGACGCGGCGGACCCGGACGACGGGCTCGTCGTGGTCGGCACGACCGGGATGGCGACGGCCGTGATCGAGGCCCTCGAGGCCGGGGTGCCCGCGTGACCGACGCCGACCGCCCGGTCGTCCTGTACGACACGACGCTGCGCGACGGCACCCAGGGCGAGAACATCTCGCTCTCGCTCGCCGACAAGCTGCGCATCGCCCGGATGCTCGACGAGTACGGCATGCCCTACATCGAGGGCGGCTGGCCGGGCTCCAACCCCAAGGACATCGAGTTCTTCGCGGCTGCGCGGACGATGCGCTGGCAGACGGCCAGGCTGGCGGCCTTCGGGTCGACCCGCCATCGCTCGAACGCGCCCGGCGACGACCCGAACCTGCGCGAGCTGGTCGCGGCCGGAGACGCCGGTCGTGACGATCTTCGGCAAGTCGTGGCTGCTCCACGTCACCGAGGTGCTCGGGGCGACGCCGCAGCAGAACCTCGACATGATCGCCGACTCGATCGGCTTCGTCGCCGACCGTGGTCGCGAGGCGGTCTACGACGCCGAGCACTTCTTCGACGGCTACCGGGCCGACCGCGACTACGCCCTGGCGACGTTGCGCGCAGCTCGCGAGGCCGGCGCCCGATCGCTCGTCCTGTGCGACACCAACGGCGGGACGCTGACCGACGACCTCACCCGGATCGTCGAGGACGTGACCGGGACGCTCGGCGCCGACCCCGGCGCCACGGCCGTCACCTGGGGGATCCACACCCATAATGACGCGGAGCTGGCGGTCGCCAACTCGATGGCGGCCGTCGCGGCCGGGATCCGCCACGTCCAGGGCACGATCAACGGCTACGGCGAGCGCGCCGGCAACGCGAACATGGTGTCGATCCTGGCCAACCTCGCGCTCAAGACCAAGCACCAGCTCGAGCCGTCTGGCGGCGGCCGCCTCGACGGCCTCACCGAGCTGTCGCGCAGCGTCGCGGAGATCGCCAACGTCACCCCCAACGACTACCAGCCCTATGTCGGGCGCTCGGCGTTCGCGCACAAGGGTGGCGTCCACGGCGCGGCGGTGGCCAAGGTCGAGCGGTCGTACCAGCACATCGAACCGGGGTCGGTCGGCAACAGCGGGCGACTCGTCGTGTCGGAGCTCGGTGGACGGGCCAACACCTCGATCCGGGCACGCCAGCTGGGTCACGAGCTCGAGGGCGTCGTCGACCCGCTCGAGCTGTCGAGGCTCATCAAGCAGCTCGAGTCGGAGGGGCTCGCGTTCGAGGGCGCCGAGGCGTCGTTCGAGCTGCTGATCCGGCGCCACGCGGCCGACTACGCCGCGCCGTTCCGGATCGTCGACTACACCTGCCTGGTCGAGCAGCGCGGCGGCCGGGAGCTGCTCGCGGAGGCGACCGTCAAGGTCGAGGTCGCCGGCGAGACGCTGCACACGGCCGCCGACGGCAACGGCCCGGTGAACGCGCTCGACGCGGCCCTGCGCAAGGCGCTGCGGGCGTTCTACCCGGCCATCGACGACGTCCACCTCGTCGACTACAAGGTCCGCATCCTCGATGGCGTGTCGGCGACGGCAGCCCGGACCCGGGTCATCATCGACTCCCAGGACGGCGCCCGGACGTGGTCGACGATGGGCAGCGACACCAACATCATCGCGGCCTCGGCGTCGGCCCTCGCCGACTCGCTCGAGTACGCGATCTGGAAGTCCGGCGCCGAGCTGCGGCGCCGCGACGAGCGACACTTCACGACGGCCTCGCCCGGGCCGGCGACGAGCCCCGTCGCGGACCTCGCCGCCCACGCCGACGCCGTCACGGAACCCGACCCCGCGTCCCCACGGAGGTAGCTCGCATGCCCGACCCCACCACCGCGCCACTCCGTCTCGCCCGCTGGACGGTCTCGTCGGGCTCGAACGCCCGCAGCCGCGGCGCGGTCATCATCGACTCGGGCGAGCACCACTGGCAGGCGTCGGCCGAGGGCATCGGCGCGATCGACGCGCTGTACCGCGCCGTCGACAAGGCCATCTCCGAGGTCCTCGACGGCCATCCCCGCCTGCTGGCGTACGACATCCACGCGCTCGGCGAGGGCACCGACACGATCGGGGTCGTCAACGTCCGCATCGCGCCGCCGCTGGCCAGCGGGGAGCGCGGCGAGGGCGAGTACGAGGGCGAGGCGCGTGGTCCGAACATCATCGCCGCGTCGATCGAGGCGTACCTCGTGGCGCTCAACGCGATGCTCGGCGAGGAGCAGTGGGAGGGCGCGCCCGAGGCGGCCGCGGCGACCGGCACACGCGCGCGGCGCAAGTCGCCGGTGTCCGCCGGGACGGCTCGCGAGCGCCGCGCCGAGCTGGACGAGGAGGCCGGCAGCATCGACACCGTCGACTGGTTCAACCAGTGACGGCCTGACCGGTCCCGGCCGTCGCCTCGAACGTATGTGCTATGGTTGTGCCTCGCCGCCCCCCGTGGCGACACTCCGCGTGGTCGACCCCCTTCTCGAATGGACCGTGCGCTCTGCAGCCAGTCTTCGGGAAGTGTTGGAGGTCCTCATGACCACCGGAACCATCAAGAAGGTCGTCGCCGATCGCGGCTTCGGCTTCATCGCCGCCGAGGATGCGAAGGAGTACTTCTTCCATCGCGGCAGCCTCGACACCTCGATCGAATTCGACCGCCTGGTCGGCGGCGAGCGAGTCCAGTTCGAGATCGAGGCGAGCCCGAAGGGCCCGCGCGCGACCCAGGTGCGGTCCGCCTAGCCACATCGAGCACCGGGTCGGGTCGCCGTTTTTTCGAGCGACCCCGCCCGGCGACCGCGGTCGCCCGATCCGGGCGACCGCGTCCACGGGATCCCGGCCGATCGACATCGGTCGCGCGGATCGCCCGAGAGGAGTCACCTCATCGTCCGGACTGCCTTCGTTTCCACGTATCCGCCTCGCCGGTGCGGCATCGCGTCCTTCACCCACGACCTGGCCGAGGCGACGGGCGACCGCGAGGTCGTCGCCCTCCATCCGCCCGAGCAGGCAGCGCCCTACCCGATCGAAGTCCACCACCGCATCCGGCGGGATGAGCGTGATGACTACCGGCGCACGGCCCGAACGTTGGATGCGTGCGTCGACACCGTCTCGATCCAGCACGAATACGGCATCTGGGGCGGTGAGGACGGGGAGTACGTCCTCGACTTCGTCGGCTCCCTTCGCATTCCGGCGGTCGCCACGCTCCACACGATCCTGCGGGACCCGACAGCCGGTCAGCGCGCCGTCCTGTCGAAGCTGGTCGAGAGCGTCGAGGCGACGGTCGTCATGTCGCGTTCCGCGGCGGATCTCCTGACGAGCGCGTATGGCGTCGATCCCGAACGGGTGGACATCATCCCGCACGGCGTACCCGACCTTCCGCTGGTCGACTCCGAGGCGATCAAGCTCGGGCTCGGACTGGCTGGGCGAGACGTCATCCTCAGCTTCGGCCTGCTCGGGCCCGGCAAGGGGTTCGGCCTCGCCCTGGACGCGCTCCCCGACGTCGTCGCGGAGCACCCCAGTGCCTGCTACGTGATCGTCGGGGCGACCCACCCCGATCTCGTTCGGACCGAGGGCGAGGCCTATCGCGAACGGCTGGTCGCCCAGATCAAGCGCCTGGGGATGGGAAATCACGTGCGATTCGTGGATCGCTTCGTGGGCCGGGTGGAGTTGACGCGCTGGCTCGAAGCGGCCGACGTCTTCATCACCCCGTATCCGAAGCTCGACCAGATCGTGTCCGGCACCCTGTCGTATGCGATGGGTGCCGGCCGCGCCATCGTCTCCACGCCATATGTCTACGCGACCGAGCTGCTCGCTGACGGCCGAGGCACCCTCGTCGAGCCTGGTTCGGCATCCGCCCTGGCAAGCGCCCTGAATGGGTTGCTCGGCGATCCCGACCGTCGCGCCGCGGTCGGTCGTCGGGCCTACGCCTACAGTCGGGGCATGGTCTGGTCGGCGGTCGGCGCCGAGTATCGACGCCTCTTCGGGCGGGTCGCGTCGGACATCCCGCGAACCGAGCCCCTCGGGACGTTGGCGGCGGTCAGTGTCTGACCACGCTCCGCTCTACCCGGTGCGTCGCGAACACCTCGGCGACCTGACGGACGAGGTCGCGATCATGCAGCATGCCATCGGCTCCCAGCCTGATCCCGCGCACGGGTACTGCACCGACGATGTGGCCCGGGCGTTACAGGTCGATCTGCTCCATCAGCGAGAGCTTGGCTGGGACGCCGTCGCCGCGGACGCGTGGCGAAGCGTCCGCTTCCTGGACGACGCATTCGATCGCGACGCGGGAACGTTCCGGAACTTCCGTGCCGTGGACGGATCGTGGCTCGGAGGCGTCGGCTCCGAGGACTGTCAAGGTCGTGCGCTGCTCGCCCTCGGCGCGGCCATCGCCGGCTCGCCGGATGCGGCGATGGTCGACCGTGCCTCGTCCCTGTTCTCCCTGGCCTTGCCGAAGGCGCAGGGCATGCGCGCATTGCGGGCACGGGCCTCGGTGCTGCTGGGCTGCGACGCTGTCATGAGCGTCGCACCGACCGAGCGGACCGCTCAGGCGTACGAGGCCCTGGCCGACAGCCTCGGATCGACCTTCCGAGCGCACTCCGCGCCCGCCTGGCCATGGCCCGAACCGCGCCTGACGTACGAGAACGCGCTGCCCGCTCGAGCGCTGATCGTCGCGGGGCATCGCCTCGAGGCGACCGCGATGCTCGATGACGGTCTGCGCACCCTCGACTGGCTGATCCTCGAGCAGACCAGGTCCGGTCACTTCTCGCCGATCGGCAACGGATGGTGGGCGCGCGGCGGCGAGAAGTCGCGGTTCGACCAGCAACCGATCGAGGCGACGGCCCTGCTGCTCGCCGCCGAGTCGGCCTACATGGTGACCGGCGACGACAAGTATCGAGCGGCGATGGAACGGGCATACGCCTGGTTCCTCGGCGGGAACGATGTCGGTGTCGACGTCGCGGTCCCGGAGCGGGGAGCCAGCTTCGATGGCCTGACGGCCCGAGGCGTCAACCTGAACCAGGGCGCCGAATCCACGTTGATGTGGCTGATGGCGAGCGAGCACATCCGCGCGATCCGCGAGCCGGGCCTGCCTGCCCGTGCCACCGAGGTGCCGGCGTTGACCGCCTCCGCATGACGCGCCCGAACGAGCTCTTCGAGCGAGTCGAGCAGAACCCGATCCTGACAGCGGAGGACGTGCCGTATCCCGCGAATTCGGTCTTCAATCCGGGCGCGGCTCGGGTGGGGAACGAGACGATCCTCCTCGTCCGCGTGGAGGATCTCCGGGGGATCTCGCAGCTGCACGTCGCCCGCAGCATCGACGGTGTCACGGACTGGCGGTTCGATCCGGAACCACTCCTGCGCTCCGACGTCGCCCAGGCTCCGGAGGAGATCTGGGGCTGCGAAGACCCCCGGCTCACCTGGCTCCCGGAACGGGACGAGTGGGCGATCGCCTACACCGCCTACAGCCGCCGCGGCCCGCTCGTGTCGCTGGCGATGACCCCGGACTTCCGAACCGTCCGTCGACTGGGTCCGGCCATGCCACCCGAGGACAAGGACGCGGCCCTGTTCCCGCGCCGGTTCGATGGACGGTGGGCGATGATCCACCGCCCATCGCCGCTGCGCGGCGGCGCTCACATGTGGATCTCGTACTCCCCGGATCTTCGTCACTGGGGCGACCACAGGCTGCTCCTGGAGGCTCGCGACGGGGCATGGTGGGACGCGGGCAAGATCGGTCTCGGTCCGCCTCCGCTCGAGACGCCAGAGGGTTGGCTCGTCCTGTACCACGGCGTCCACGCGACCGCCGATGGACCGATCTATCGAGTCGGTCTGGCGCTCCTGGACCTCGACGATCCAGGCACGATCCTCCATCGGACCGAGGAATGGGTGTTCGGACCCGTCGCGTCGTATGAAGTCAGTGGCGACGTCGGCCGAGTCGTGTTCCCGTGCGGCTGGACGCACGATGAGGCGGCCGACCTCCTGCACATCTACTACGGTGCCGCCGACAGCGTGATCGGGCTCGCGACGGCTCGCTTCAGCGAGGTCCTCCGACGCGTGTGCGACGCGCCCCGGGAGGGCGAGGGCAGCACGGCCGATCAGGCGCGCTGACCCAAGCGAACAGCGAGGGGCGCCGGCTGTGCCGGCACCCCTCGGATGAGGTCGGTCCGCGGGACGTCAGCCCCAGCGGTGCCCGGACTCGGGACGGATGCGATCGTTCGTCGTCATGACTACCACCACCGCATCCCGGCACCCGCCGTCAGCGCCACGGACGCCAACAGCATGAGTGCCCAGGTGAAGCGCGCCAGGTTCGCCTTCACGGGTCTCTCCTTCTCGAAGAAGGGCCGGCACCCGCGGGATCGGCGGCCGGGCGGTCTCGTGTCGGAGATCCCTGGCTTTGCGTCCCCGCCTCACGACGGGTTTGCCCTGGACGATCAAGCGAGCGGGAGACGGGTGTCCCCGATGCCGATGGTGCCGAGCCGGCGGCCCGACGACCCTGACCCGACGGTACCGGTCGCCGCGGCCGGACGGGGGAGTTGCCCGCGGGCACCTCTCCCGAGTCAGCTCGCGCCCTGCGCCGGGCCGTCTGCGGTCCGTGACTCTGCGGGCCGCACCGAGCGCATCGCGGCCACGATCACCACGATCACGCCGATGCCGATCAGCACGTCGCCCACGCTGAACACGTTGGCGAACGGCAGCCAGCCGGGCAGGGCGAAGACGTCGGTGAGCGGGGCGAGGGCGGGATCCGCGACGATGTCGCTGTTGGAGTAGGTCGTCGGGTCGGTCTTGTCGAGCGCATCCATCGCCGCCTGCGACGCGGGCATGAAGCCGCCGTTGGCGATGATCGCGGCGAGGTTGCTCGCCGCTCCGAGCGCCACGATCGGCATCCCGCGGATCGACCGATTGGCGAGGACCGCGACCAGGACCAGCGCTGTCGAGGCCACGTAGACCGGTGGCCCGAGCGCGCCGACCCGGTCGGCGATCGGCCCGGAGAACAGCACGACCTGGACGAGGAGGCCGACGACCATCAGCGCCGTCCAGCGGAAGCGCAGCGCCCCGAGCCCCTCCGGCCGCCCGCCGGCCAGCAGCCCGACGACGATGCCGGCCGCGAGGGCGTACAGGATGAACATCTACGTCGGGTCGATGGCCATGGGTCCCCGCGCGGACCGCGCACCCGTGCGATCGCCGCGCAGGGTGCGCGAGCGGGTGGCGCCGCGTGACGACGGGCGGACGCCGAGCAGGGCGCCGATGTCGTCCGAGCGACCCGGTCGGGCGAACAGGAAGCCCTGCCCGAGCTCGCAGCCGAGTGCCTGCAGTCGGTCGAGCTGGCCGGTCTCCTCGATCCCCTCGGCGACCATCGTGACGCCCAGCGAGCGGCCGATCGCGACGATGGCGCTGGCGAACGCCCACTCCTCCTCGCGCTCGGCGGGGCCGATGAAGTCGCGGGCGATCTTGATGATGTCGACGCGGAAGCGGCGCAGGTACCCGAGCGACGAATAGCCGGTCCCGAAGTCGTCGATCGCGATGCGGACCCCGAGATCGCGGATGGCCTCGAGCCGGGACAGCGTGGTGAGCGTGTCCTGGAACATCACGGTCTCGGTCATCTCGAGCACGAGCTGCGGCGGTCGCATGCCGGTGTCGGCGAGGATCTCGCGCAGCTCGGCGACGAAGTCGGGCTCCTGCACCTGTTGGGCCGACAGATTGACCGACATCGTGAGGTCCTCGCCGCCGGGGATCGTCTCGGCCCATTCGACCGCCTGGCGGCAGGCCTCGAGCAGCACCCACCGCCCGAGTGGCCGGATCAGCCTGGTCTCCTCGGCCAGGTGGACGAACTCGCTCGGGCCGATGAGGCCACGCACCGGGTGCTGCCACCGGATGAGCGCTTCCACGCCGGTGATTCGACGCGTCGCCAGCTCCACGATCGGCTGGTAGAAGACGGCGAGCTCGCCACGCCCGAGGCTGCGCGACAGCTCGGCGCTCAGCTCGTGACGGGCGACGATCGCCGCATGGATGGTCGGCTCGAACACCGATACGCGGTTCTTGCCGGTCGACTTGGCCGTGTACATCGCGACGTCCGCGTTGCGCAGCAGCTCGTCGGCGCGGATGCTCGTCCGGGCCGCAGCGATGCCGATGCTGATGCCGATGTTGATCTCGCGGCCGTCGAGCGGGAAGGTCGCGCGCATCGCCTCGATGATCCGGTCCGCCACGCCGGCCGCCCGGGCCAGGCCGGGGTCGTCGTCGAGCAGGATCGCGAACTCGTCGCCGCCCAGCCGCGCGGCGATGTCGCCGGTCCGCAGCGTCGTGCGCAACCGACCGGCCACCGCACACAGCAGCCGATCACCGGCGTCGTGACCGAGCGTGTCGTTGACGACCTTGAAGTCGTCGAGGTCGAGGAACATCACGACCGGCATCTGCGGCCCGGCCAGGTCGATGCGGTCGCCGACCGACTCGAGGAACAGCGTCCGGTTGGGCAGGCCGGTGAGCGGGTCGTGGTAGGCCTGGTGGCGGAGCTGCTCCTTGAGACGGGACAGCTCGGCCAGCGACTGCTCGAGGTGACCGTTCTCGAGCGCCACAGCGGTCTGGTTGGCGAGCGTCTCGAGCAGCCGCAGGTCGTCGTCGCCGAACGACGTGCCCTCGGTGAGCCGGTTGGTCACGATCATCGCCCCGATGAGATCCGACTCGCCGCGCAGCGCGCTGACCATATGTCGTCCGACGCGGCCCGACGCGGTGCGGGTCTCGTGCATGAACGGTCCGCTCGACGTGCGGACCAGGTCGTGGATCGGCTGGCGCAGGGCATCGGCGGCCGGCGTCTCGACCATCGGATCACGGTCGTGCCACGACCGTGCCCACAGGCCCTCGGCATCGGCCGAGCGCGGGTAGAGGACGACCTCGGCCAGCTCGGCACGGAACATCGTGCGGGCGTGGCTCAGCAGCGCGACGAGCGTCGAGTCGATCTCCGGCGAGTGCTGGAGGATCCGCGAGGACTCGTACAGGAGCTCGAGACGCTCGTGCTTCTCGCGTTCGGAGATGTACGCCTGGTAGGCCACGAAGATCATCACCAGCGGCAGCACCAGCAGCCACATCAGGACGGGGTCCAGCCAGAGGACGGTCACCGCGAGCAGGGCCAGGCTCGTGTTGGCGAGGGCGACCATGCTCCCGAACTGGATCATCTCGGGCAGCTTCTGGAATTGCGGCGCACCGCCCGAGAGCGTGATGACCAGCGCGATCGTGACTGAGCTGACGACCGTCGCGAGGATCGTCGCGGTGAACGCGGCCGCCCACTCGGCGAGACCCGGGGGCCCGTTCGGCGACGAGATCGACAGGACGACGACCATCGACATCACCGCGACCAGCGCGTAGTTCGCGAGGTTGAAGGCGACCTTGACCGGGCGGGGGCGGGTGAGCAGCATGGCCGCCGCGGAGCCCGTCAGGACCGCGAGCAGGTAGTCGGGCGGCGACAGGAAGAACAGCCCGAGGATGGCCGGGAACTCGCTCAGCGAGAACGCGTGGGTCTCCCGCCGGAAGTGGACCTGGACGACCTTGAGCTCGGCGATCATGAAGCCGGCGGCGATGACCGGCCACGGGATGGCGACCGGCGCTGGGTGGCCGGGCCTGCCGGCGAGGAGGGCGACGTACCCGATCGTGGCGAGCCCCGCCAGCGTGATCGTCAGGCTCCAGACCCGGATCGGTGCGGGGACGTGCTCGAGACGCCGGAGGCGTCGCCGGGCAGGCACGCCGAACCGGCGTCGGATGGTCGCGGCCAGAGCGGCGACACGTCCGGTCGGTCGGGTCCGAGCGTCCCTGCTCTTGATCGACAAGCGGCACGGTCCTACGTCGCGGGGTCGTCGTCGATGTTGTACCCAACACGCCACGCGACCGCACCACGTCGGTGGTATGGGTCGGGGTGGGACCATCGGCCGGTACCCTTGGCCCTTCTGTCTGCGCCCTGACTACACTCGCGCGCATGGTTCGACGCCCCATCGCCTACGCCGGAGAGCCCGGCGCGTTCGCCGAGGATGCCGTCCTCGCCGCGTTCGGGGACGTGGCGCGCAGCCCGGTCGGGAGCTTCCGGGCGGTCTTCGACGCGGTCGCCGACGGGTCTGCCGCGGCCGGCGTCGTCCCGATCGAGAACGTCATCCACGGCACGGTCCGCGAGAACTACGACCTGCTGATCGAGTACGACCTGGCGATCCACGGCGAGGTCATGGTCCCGGTCCGCCTGTGTCTCGCGGCGCTGGCGGGTCAGCGCATCGACGACATCGAGCGCGTGTACTCCCACATCCAGGCCCTCGGCCAGGCCGAGACCTTCCTGCGCTCGCGACCGTGGCAGCTGTTGTCGACCTACAACACGGCCGGCGCCGGCAAGTCCATCGCTGAGGGCGAGGAACGGGGAGCCGCCGCCGTCCTGTCGCCCCGCGCGGCAGCGCTCTTCGGGCTGGAGGTGCTCGCCGACGAGATCGGCGACCTGCCCGACAACCGGACCCGCTTCCTCGTCCTCGCCCCCGCCGAGGGCGAACTACCGGCGCTGCTCGACCCACCAGACCGTCGCCGGACGACGCTCGTCGTCGCGGTCCGCAACGAGCCGGGGACCCTGCTCGCCGTCCTGCGCGTGATCGCCGCCCACGGTCTCAACATGCGCAAGCTCGAGTCGCGGCCGAGCCGCGAACGAGCGTGGGAGTACGTGTTCTGGATCGACCTCGACGGCGACCTCGCCGACCCGGCGATGACCGCTGCGCTCGACGAGGTCCGCGGCGTCACCACGATGACACGCGTCCTGGGCAGCTACCCGAGCCCCGACGCCTGAGGACCTGATCCGAGGTCGGTCAGATCGCGCTGCGCAGGCCTCGCACGTGAGCAGGAACCCGCGGAGATCGCCGAGCATCGACGCCCCCGACCTGCGCGAGCGTGCCGGGTGGCCGCTCGGGGGCCGATGATACGCTTGGCCTCCCCGCCCGACCACCGTGTGCACCCGCTCCGGAGAGCAGATGGACCAGGCATTCCGAGACGCCATCTCGGCCGGTTACACGTTCGACGAACCGACCCTGGTGATCGGCAGCGCGATGCACGGCGGGGAGCTGTTCAATGACGTCCGGGTCCAGGTGCCGCTGTCGATCCTGAACCGCCACGGCCTCATCGCGGGCGCCACCGGCACCGGCAAGACGAAGACGCTGCAGCTGATGGCGGGTCAGCTGTCGAAGGCCGGCGTGCCGGTCTTCGTGGCCGACATCAAGGGCGACCTGACCGGCCTCGCCGCGCCCGGCCAGCCCAGCCCCAAGCTCGACGAACGCCTTCAGTCGATGGGCCTCACGTTCGAGCCCGCCGGCCATCCCGTCGAGTTCCTGTCGCTGTCGGGCAAGCTCGGCCCCCAGGTCCGCGCCACGGTGAGCTCGTTCGGACCGCTCCTGCTCGGCAAGGTCCTCGATCTCAACGAGACGCAGACGAGCATCCTCGCGCTGGTCTTCAAGTACTGCGACGACAACGACCTGCCGCTGCTCGACCTCAAGGACCTCGCCACAACGCTGAAGTTCCTCTCGAGCGACGAGGGCAAGCCGATCCTCGAGGAGTACGGCGGCATGTCCCCCGCGTCGGTCGGCGTGCTGTTGCGCTCGATCGTCGTCCTCGAGCAGGAAGGCGCCGACACGTTCTTCGGCGAGCCGGAGTTCGACGTCGACGACCTGCTCCGGACCGACGCCGACGGCAAGGGCATCATCTCCGTCCTCGAGCTGTCCGACGTGATGGACCAGCCGAAGCTGTTCTCGACGTTCATGCTGTGGATGCTCGCCCAGCTGTACGAGGGCCTGCCCGAGGCCGGCGACCTGCCCAAGCCGAAGCTGTGCTTCTTCTTCGACGAGGCGCACCTGCTGTTCGATGACGCGTCCGAGGCGCTCATGGAGCAGATCGAGCGGACGGCGCGGCTCATCCGGTCGAAGGGCGTCGGAGTGTACTTCGTGACCCAGGTCCCGGCCGACGTCCCCTCGTCGGTGCTCGCCCAGCTCGGCAACCGGATCCAGCACGCCCTCCGGGCGTTCACGCCGGAGGATGCCGACAACCTGCGCAAGGCCGCCCGGACGTTCCCGACGACCGAGTTCTACGACGTCGAGGAGACGCTGACCTCGCTCGGGACCGGCGAGGCGTTCGTCACGGTCCTCTCGCCCAAGGGCATCCCGACGCCGTTGGCGGCCACGCGCCTGGTCGCCCCCGACTCGCTGATGGCGCCCATCGAGGAGGTCGTGTTCCGCGGCCACATCGCGATGAGTCCGCTGTCGGCGACCTACGGGACGCCCGTCGACCGGGACAGCGCCCACGAGCGCATCACCGCCAGGATCGCGGCGGCGCGTGCGGCGGCGATCGCGGCGACCCAGGAGGCGGCCGTGCGGGCGGGCGTCGACCCGACGACCGCCGCCGGGATGAACTCGATGACGCCGGCCCAGCTCGAGCGCGAGATGCAGCGCCAGCAGAAGGAACTCGAGGCGGCGCAGAAGGCGGCCGCCAGGGAGGCCGAGCGCCAGCGTCGCGCCGAGGAGAAGGCGGCCGCGGCCGCCGCGAAGGCCCGCCAGAAGACGCTCGACACCGCCATCCGGACCGGCGGCGACCTGCTGACGTCGCGGACCGGCCAGGACCTGATCCGGGGCATCTTCGGCACGCTCTTCGGAGGCGGCAAGCGGCGCTGAGGCCGCCGCGGGCCGAGCAGCGTCTCGGGCTGCGCTATGGATGGGTCAGGCGGGGGCGGCGGCCGCGGGTCGCCTTCGGCTTCGGCTTCGCGAAGCGGAGGTAGAGAGCCGGGCACGACGAACAGGTTCAACAGCGTCGAGGTCACGAGCCCGCCGAGGATCACGATCGCCATCGGGTGCTCGATCTCGTGCCCCGGCAGATCGCCGGCGATCGCCAGCGGGACGAGCGCGAGGCCTGTCGCGAGCGCCGTCATGAGGATCGGTGCGAGCCGCTCCGTCGCGCCACGGATGACGAGGTTCACACCGAACTCCTCGCCCTCCTCGCGCTCGAGGTGCTGGAAGTGGTTGATCATCATGATCCCGTTCCGAGCCGCGATGCCGAGCACCGTGAAGAACCCGACCAACGCGCCGAGCGAGATGACGCCGGTCCCGAGCCAGGCGGCCAGGATGCCTCCGACGAGGGCCGACGGCAGCGTCAGGAACGACAGGATCGCGAGTCGTGTGCTGCCGAACGCGCCTGCAGGAGGAGGAACACGCCGATGGATGCCGCGATAGCGAAGAACAGCAGCTTGTCCTGGGCCGCTCTGACGCTCCTGGTATTCGCCGAGCATCTCGGGGTGGTAGCCCTGCGGGAATTGGGTGCTCGCGAGGGCGCCCTTGACGTCCTCGATCACCGAACCCAGGTCTCGGCCTTCGACGTTCGCTTCGACGTCGATGCGTCGGGCGGTCTTCTCGTGGTTGATGTGGCCAGGTGAGGGCTTGATGGCGACGCTCGCGATGTCCTTGAGGGCCACCTTGCCGCCGCTTGCGGTGTCGATCAGCAGGTTCTGGACGTCGGTGAGGCTGGCATCGCGCCTCCGGCACGCTCCACACCTGGATGTCGTAGGCCTTCCCGCTGACGAAGACGTCACCGACCTCCTCGCCGGCCATGTAGGCCGACGCGATGCGACGAACGTCGCCCGGCTTCACGCCATGGCGCTCTGCCGCAGCGAGGTCGAGCTCGACCTGGACCTGCGGGATGTTGACGAGTTGCTCGGAGTGCAGATCGATGATCCCGGCGATCACGTCCAGCTTGCCCTCGATGGTCTCCGCCAGCTCGCGCAGCGTCCCAAGGTCTTCGCCGTAGATGCGGATGACGATGGCGTCGCTCGAGCCAGTCAGGACCTCCCGGATGCGCTCCTTGAGATAGGTCTGGACGTCGCGCCGCAGACCGGGATAGCCGTTGACGACCTCCGTGCACGGCCGCGAGCGTGTCGTCGTAGTCGACCTCGGGATCGACGCTGATCCAGTTCTCCCCGAACTCGACGCCGTACGGCTCGTCGGCCTGGAACGCCTGGCCGATGTGCGACCCGCAGTTGCGCACGCCGGGGATCTCGCGCAGCTCCTTGCAGGCATGCGACGTAGATCCGGGTCTCCTCCTCCAGCGAGGTCGCGGGAGCGGTGACCCAGTGCATGAGGAAGTCACGCTCCTTGAAGTCGGGCAGTAGCGACTGGCCGAGCTGCGGCCAGATGCCGATCCCGACCATGCTCACCATCGCGACGGTCAGGAATGCCGGACGGCTCGTCCGAAGGATGCGACCGATCGGCCGGCCATAGGCGTCCTGAAGCATCGTCGAGATCGGCGACCGCTGCGCTCGATGGGGGCATTGCGCAGCAGGAGGAAGGCCATGCGCCGGCGTCACCGTCAGGGCGACGAGCAGCGAGGCAAGGACGGCCAGCGCGTACGAGATGACGAGGGGCTGGAAGAAGGCGCCGGACAGGCCCTCGATGAAGAAGATGGGCGCGACAGCGACGACGTCGATGAGGGTCGCGTAGACGATCGCGCTGCGGACTTCGAGCGACGACTCGAGGATGATCGACGCGGTGGACCGGTGCGCTTCCAGCCAGGCGGTGCTGGCGGAGACGTCGCGTGATGTTCTCGATGTCGATGATGGCGTCATCGACGACGACCCCCACCGAGATGACGAACCCGGCCAGGATCATCGTGTTGATCGTCACGTCGCGCAGGTACAGCACCATCGCCGCGGCCATGAGCGACAGCGGGATGGCGACGAGGCTGATGAGCGCCGTCCGCCAATCGAACAGGAACACGATGAGGACGACGAAGACGAGGATGCTGCCGAGGAGCAGCGCATTCGACAGATTGCCGAAGGCCTGGTCGATGAAGCTGGCCGGGCCGGAAGATGGCACGATCGATCGTCGATGCCCGCGAGCCCGGGTCGAGCTCCTGAGCGCCTGCTCGACGCCCCGGGTGACATCGAGGGTGTTGGCCCACGGGAACTTCTCGACGATGAGCAGGATGCCCGGGCCATCGTTGATGACGGCGTCGCCGATCAGCGGCTGGTGGTCTCGACGAGGTCCGCGACTTCCGTTCACCGGGACCTCATCGCCATCGCGATCGGGGATCGTCACATGGGCACAGGTCGGCGGCACGTCGACGACCGGCGGGACGTGCGCCGGACGTCAGTCGCTGGTTCGGGCGTATCGATGAAGCCGCCGGTGCCGGTGTAGTTGGCCTGGTTGTAGCGCAGGATGCCCTCGTCGAGGGCCTCCGACACCGCCTCCATGACATCGGTCATGGCGACGCCGTGCTCGGCCATCTTCGCCGGGACGACGCGGACCTGCGGCATGTCGAGCCGCTCGCCCCAGATCTGCGACGTTCGCGACGCCGGGCACGCTGAGCAGCCGCGGACGGATCGTCCAGTACGAGATCATGGACATGTCGATCAGCGACACGTCATCGGATGTCATGCCGATCTTCAGGAACCGGCTCGTCGCTGACAGCGGCTGGATCATGAACGGCGGCGCGGCCCATGTCGGGAGGGTCGGGGTGATCTGCAGCGAGACGCTCCGCCACGAGCTGGCGGGCCCGCAGCAGGTCGGTGCCGGGCTTGAAGATCAGTTCGACCTGCGACAGCTGGATGACCGACTTGGAACGGATGATGTCCAGGCCCGTCGATGCCGGCGAGTGCCTGCTCGAGCGGGACGGTGACGAGGTTCTCGACTTCCTCGGCCGACAGGCCGACGCAGATCGTCTGGATCTCGACCTTGGGCGGCGCGAACTCCGGGAAGACGTCGACGGGCATCGCCCGCACCTGGGACGCGCCGAAGACCATCATCCCGGCCGCGGCGGCGAGCACGAGGAACCGGAAACGAAGACTCGGGCGATGATCCGTCGCATCATGTGTCGGTGACTCCCCCCAGAAACCTCCGGCGCGGATCAGTGACCGCCGCCGACGCCGATCTCGGCGCCGTACAGCTCGGCTGCGCCCGTCGTCACGACCGGGGTGCCAGCTGGCGGCCCGCCGACAGACGTGCGCGACATCGCCGTCGATCTCCTGCGACCGTCGATCTGCTCGCGCATGAAGATGAGTCGGCTCGGTGGTGATGTACGACCAGGTCTGCCCCTGCGCGTCGTAGATGACGGCCGCGTACGGGACGGTCATGGCCGAGCCGGTACACCGGCCACCGTCGCCGTCTCGACGCCGAGCCGTTCAGCGGCCTTCGCCGACAGGGTCAGCTCCTTGAGGCCGGACGCCATCTCCTCGATGTGGATGGCCTCCTCCTTCGTCGAGGAGCTGGTCGACGCATTGCAACCCGCGAGAACGAGCCCGACGACGCGCCAGGCCGGCCAGAGGATCGAGCGATTCGCTTCATGTCATTCGTACTCCTCATGCCGGCGTCGGCTCGAAGGCCGGCGGCTCGCTCAGCAGGGTCTCGGTCTCCGATGCCGGGCTTGGGCCCCGCTCGGAGATAGATGCTCGGGAGGATGAAGAGCAGGAGCAGCGTCGAGCTCACGAGTCCGCCGAGGACGAAGACCGCCATCGGCCGCATGACCTCGAGGCCAGCCACGTCACCCATCGCCACGAAGGGCAGGGCGAAGGCCGCCGTGCTGAGCGCCGTGATGAGGATCGGACCCAGCCGCGCCTGGGCACCGGCCATCACGAGATCGAGCCCACCCGGGGCATCGGGCTGCCGTTCCAGCTCGCGGAAGCGATCGACCAAGGCCACAGCGTGGCGGATGGTGATGGCCACGACCGTGATCAGGCCCGCCAGCGCACCGACGGTGAACACATCACCGGTGATGAAGGTCGCCGATGGCACCGCCGATCGCTGCTGCCGGAACGGCGAGCAGGACCAGGGCCGCGAGGCGCCAGCTGCCGAACGCCGCCTGGAGCAGCAGGAACGCGAGCAGGACGGTCGCACCGACGACCGCGAGGAGCCGGAGTTGCGCGTCCTGGCGGACGAGCGCCGGGCTGTTGACTTCGGCGTGGTACTCGATGTCGAACGGGACGGTCGCGACAGCATTCGTCACGTCGGCGACGACGGAACCCACGTCACGACCTACCACGTCGGCGGTCACGTCGAGATAGCGCATGACGCCTTCGCGGGTGATCACCGCGGGCGATGGAGCGACTCGGACATCGGCGACGTCGCCGAGCCGAACGAGACCCCTGGTCGGCGATTCGATCAGCAGGCTCTGGACGTTCGATCACGCTCGAGCGCAGGCTCGGGCTCTGCCCCAGACGATCACCTGGAAGACCTTCTGGTCCTCGAACAGGTTGCCGACCTCGATCCCCGACAGGAGCGACGTCGACGCGCGGCGGACGTCGCCGGCCTTGAGCTGGTACTCGGCGGCCTTATCGAGGTCGACCTCGATCTCGACCGTCGGCTGCATGACCTGCGACCTGGACGCTCGGAGCGTTGACCCCGGCGACGTCGACGATCGCGCTCCGGACCTCCTCGGCCTTGGCCGCGAGGACATCGAGGTCCTGGCCGTAGACCCGAACGGCGACGTCGCGCCCGGGTCGACCCGAGGACCTCCTCGATTCGGTCGGATGCGTACGTGGTGACCGCGCGATCGAGTCCGGGATAGCCGGCGACGATCGCCTCGATGGACGCGAGTGTCGCGTCGTAGTCTGCGGACGGGTCCATCGTGACCCAGATCTCACCGGCGTTCACGTTCGCGCGCTCGATCGGACAGGATCGCCCGCCCGACATGCGCGCCGACATTCTCGATACCCGGGATCGAGCGCAGTTCGGCGGTCGCCCGAGAGACCACCCGGCTCATCTCCTCACGGCCCGTGCCCGGAGGCCCGTCCCAATCGATGAGCAGCTCGCGCTGGCGGAACGTCGGCAGGGCCGAGTCTCCGGTGGGCAGCACCGCGCCGCCGGCGACCATCGCCACGACGACCAGGGCGAGCCCAGCCACGATGGCGGTCGGACGGATCCGACGGGCGAAGCCCGAGAGCGAGCCCTGGTACCAGCCGCGCATGCGCCGCAGGACCGGGGACTCACGGCGAGCAGGACCACGCGCTGAGGAGCAGGACCGCGAGCGCCGGCGCGACTGTCGAGCGACACGATCATCGCCGCCAGGATGGCGACGCCGTAGGCGACGCGCGAGTGACGGAAGGAATGCGCTCAGGCCGCCTGCCACGAACAGCAGCGGGATCAACGCGACGAGGATGATCAGCGTGCCGTACACGATCGGTCGGCGGCCGTCGACGACGGCAGAGGTGACGATCTGCGCGGTCGTTCGCGAGGCATCGTCGATCCACCGGGGCACTGGCAGCGCTCGACGCACGTCCGTCGACGACACCGGATGCTTCATCGATGATCACGGCGATAGCGATGAGTAGCCCAGCCAGGGTCATCGCGTTGATCGATGCCCCGGCCAGGTGGAGCACGACTGCGGCCGCCGCCATGAGGCAACGGGATCGTGATCAGGCTGATGAGCGCGGCACGCCAGTCGAAGAGCAAGGCGCCGAGCACGACGGCGATGAGCAGGAAGCCGATGAGCAGGGCCAGCGAGACGTTGCCGATCGACGCATCGATGAACGACGCCTCGCGGATACAGGCGTGCTGTCGATCGGTGATGCCCGACAGGCCCGGCTGGAGTCGCCGCCATGGCCGCCTCGACATTGCGTGTCACGTCGAGCGTGTTGACGTCGGGGAACTTCTCGATGACCAGAAGCAGGCCGGTGCCGTCGCCGACGAGGCCGTCGCCGATCAGCGGCTGATGGTCCTCGACGACCGTCGCGACGTCGCCGATGCGGAGCGGGGCAGCGCCCGTCCTCGGCTCGATCGCGACCTTCGCGAGGTCCTCGGCGGTCCGGATGGGCAGGATGTGCTGGATGCCGATCCGCTGCTGCGGCGTGTCGATGAAACCGCCGGTGCCGGGGGTGGAGGCCTCGAGGAAGGTGAGCGGAGAGAACCACAGCGCATTGCCGGCGCGTCTCGACGACCTGCTCGAGCGTAGATCGCCGTTCTGAGTCGCAGTCGCGCCGGGTCGACCAGGACCTGCAGCTGACGCTCGCGCTGCTCCGAAGATCGCAGACGTTGGCGACGCCCGTCGACGCCCATCAGCCGCGGCCGGACTGTTCCAGCGCGCGAGCACCGACATGTCGATGAGCGACTTCTCGTCCGAGCTCAGCCCGACGACCATGAACCGGTTCAGCGACGAGAGCGGCTGGAGCATCACCGGCGCCTTGGCGACGTTGGGCAGCGCGTGCGCCTGCGTCAGCCGCTCGGCGACGACCTGGCGCGCCTTCAGGATCTCGGTCCCTGGCTCGAAGTCAGCACGATCGACGACAGGCCCGGCAGATCGACTCGGAGCGGATCTTCTCGAGGAAGGCGACACCGTGGAGCAGGTCCGCCTCGAGCGGGACCGTGACGAGCTCCTCGACCTCCTCGGCCGACAGGCCCAGGGCCTCGGTCTGGACCTCGACGTACGTCGGCGCGAACTCAGGCAGCACGTCGACGCGGGCGTTCTGCAGTTGCGTCGCACCGAGCAGGAGAGCACACCGGCCAGGCCGATCATCAACAGCTCGGAATCGGACGCTCGTGCTGACGATAGCACGCATCATGTCGTCTTCCCCCTACCGGAGTCCCGGTCGACGTCAGAACCGACTGGACGCCGCCCCTCAGCGACGTCGTTCGTTGACAGGAACCACACGGAACCTGTCCGGATCCCCCGATCCGGCACCGCCCATCATTGTCCCCCGCACTACCCCTGCCTATACTCAACATCCGCCATTCGGGGGCCAACGGATGACCATCGACGGTCCGATCGGGGACCATCGTTCATCGCGTCTCTCGGACATCGATCCTGTCCTGTTGCGGCGGCTCGTCGACGTGTCGTGCGGATTGTTCGCGGCGGGCATCTTCCTGCGGCTGGGCGACCCCGAGCTCCTCCTCCAGAGCCTGTGGCTGACGATCGCCATCGGGGCATTCGTCTACGGGCTGGTCGCGGCGCTGTGGCGGATCGTCGTCTCCATGGTGGTGATGGTCGGCTTTCTCGCGGTCTCGGAAGCGGTCGGTGTGCCGCCCACCGAGGAGCAGCTCGAATTCACGGAATGGCCGCTGATGGCGGCGATCGCCGCGATCGTCGCCGTGCTGGCCGACCGCGTGGCCTCGTCCTCCCGCCACTACGTCACGATGTACCGCCAGGCCAGCGAGCGACTGGTGACGGCCCACGAGGAGGAGCGCGCCAGCCTCGCCAGGGAGCTGCACGACGGCGTCGGCCAGACGCTCACCGCGGTGATCCTGACCCTCGATGCCGCCGGCGCTGCGCTCGAGGACGCGGATGCGGCCGACGCCAGGTCCGGGCAGGCCGGGGTCCTGCGAGCCCGCGACCTCGCCTCGTCCGCGCTGGCCGAGACCCGGACCGTCGCCGCCAAGCTGCGACCGACGCGCGTCCACGAGATCGGTCTCGGCGCCGCCCTCGCGAACCTCGCTCGCTCGGCCGGCGTCGCCGTGGACCTGCGGTTCGACCCGGCGCTGCTGCCACCCGGGCTGCTCGAGCCGGAGCTCGAGATCGATGTCTACCGGATCGTCCAGGAGGCGCTCGGCAACGCGGCCCGCCACAGCCATGCGAGTCGGATCTGGATCGGCGGTCATATCGTCGACCGGACCGTCCGCCTCGTCGTCGGAGACGACGGCGTGGGCTTCGACGACTCCGCCCGTGGCCGCGGACTCGGTCTCGACGGGATGAACGAGCGTGCCAGGATCCACGGGGTCAAGATCGACGTCCGCTCGCAGCCGGGCGTCGGAACCCGCGTCGACATCGTCGTCCCGGTGCCGGACCAGACGCGCGTTCGTCCGGACATCGGGATCGGGACGCCGATCCACTCGGGTCGCTGATGGACGCCCCGCTCGATCCCCTCGCGGGCACATCGGTGCCCGCCACCCTGCCGGGCACCATCCGCATCGCGCTCGTCGACGACCATCACCTCATCCGCGAGGGGCTTCGCCTGGTCCTGGAGGGCGAGGATGGCCTCGAGATCGTGGCCGAGGCCGCCGACCACGCGTCCGCGATCGACCTCGTCATGACCGAGCGGCCGGACGTGCTCGTGCTCGACCTGACGTTCCCGGAGGGCGATGCGATGCCACTCCTGCGGACCTTGCGGACCCGGGCACCGGACCTGCGGATCGTCGTCCTGACCATGCACAGCGACCCCGAGACGGTCCGCCAGGCGCTCGCCGCCGGCGCCGCGGGCTACCTCGTCAAGGGCGCTCAATCGCGCGAGCTGATCGAGGCCATCCGCGCGGTGGCGCGCGGTGACCGGTACCTCCACAGCAGCGTCACGGGCACCGTGGTCGACGACTCGATCCGATGGTTCGAGGCCGGCACGATGAGCGCGCGCGAGCGCGAGGTCCTGAGCCTCCTCGCCTCGGGCCAGTCACCGGCGCAGATCGCCCGCTCGCTCGACATCAGCGTCCACACGGTTCGCCGCCACCTCGCCAACGTGTCGGGCAAGCTCGGGATCCGGGGCATGAACGCGCTGACCCGCTACGCGATCCGCAACGGTCTCGCCCGCGACGAGATCGACTAGCCCGGGCGGCTGCCGCCGCGCCGTCAGCCCGGCTGGGCGATCACCATGATGCGCAGCTCGGTCATGTCCTCGATCGCCCAGCGCAGGCCCTCGCGACCGAGTCCCGAGTCCTTCACGCCGCCATACGGCATGTGATCGATCCGGTAGGTCGGGATGTCGTTGACGATGACGCCCCCGACCTCGAGCTCGGCGAACGCGGTCCAGGCGCCCTGCAGGTCGTTCGTGAAGACGCCGGTCTGCAGTCCGAACATCGAGTCGTTGACGCGCGCGATGGCTTCGTCCAGATCCGTGAACTTGAACGCCACGACGAGCGGCGCGAACGCCTCGTTGCTGCACACCTGGGCGGCGACCGGCACGTCGGTCAGCACGGTCGGCCGGAAGAACGTGCCGTCGGCCGTGCCGCCGGCGAGGACCGTGCCACCCATCGCGACCGCCTCGTCGACCCAGCGCTGGGTGCGCTGGGCGGCGTGCTCGTCGACCATCGGACCGAGGTCGGTCGCCGGGTCGAGCGGATCGCCCAGCTTGAGCCCGGCCACGCCGGCCACGAACTTCTCCATGAAGGCGTCCCAGATCGCCTCGTGCACGAACATGCGCTGGACGCTGATGCACACCTGGCCGGCGTACCCGAACGCCCCGACGAGCGTCCGCTTCACGGCCCAGTCGAGGTCGGCCGACCGGTCGACGATGACCCCGGCGTTGCCGCCGAGCTCGAGCACGACCTTCTTCTTGCCCGCGCGTTCCTTCATCCGCCAGCCGACCGACGGCGAGCCGGTGAAGGTCAGCAGCTTGAACCGCTCGTCCTCGACCATCCGGTCGCCGAGCTCGCGGGTCATCGGCAGGATGCTGACCGCGCCCTGCGGCAGCCCGACCCCGTCGATGATCTCGGCCACGGTCAGCATCGTGAGCGGGTCCTTGGACGGCGGCTTGAGCACGATCGGGTTGCCGCTGGCGATGGCCGGCGACAGCTTGTGGGCGGCCAGGTTGAGCGGGAAGTTGAACGGCGAGATGCCGGCGATCGGCCCGATCGGGAACCGGCGCGTGATGCCGACGCGGTCCTTCGAGGATGGAAGCAGGTCGAGCGGGATGAGCTCGCCGGTCATCCGCTCCGCCTCCTCGGCGCCGAGGCGGAACGTCAGCGTGGCGCGGTCGACCTCGACCAGCGCGTCGCGGATCGGCTTGCCGGCCTCGAGCGCGATGATCCGGCCGAGCTCCTCGCGCCGCTCCCTGATGCCGGCCGAGATGTCGCGCAGGATGCGGCCGCGCTCGTACGCGGGCAGCCTCCTGGTGACCTCGAACGCCTCGACGGCGGCGACGACGGCCTCCTCGTACTGGTCCTCGGTCGCGGTGTAGGTCGCGCCGGCCGGATTGGCCGGGTCGGCCGGGTTGGAGACCTCGAGCCGGTCGGGCGACTCGACCCAGCGCCCGGCGAGGAAGATCGGATGCGGTTTCGTGCCGGTGGCGACGGTCATGGGGCGCTCCTGCGCGTGCGGTCGGGTGGTCGTCCAGCGCGATGGTACTGCGCCGCCCGATCAGCGGCCGTGCGACGATAGGCCGGTGACCGACCTTCGAGCCGAGCTGCGGGTGACGCCGGGCAGCCCGGTCCACCTAAGCAGGCGGGACCTCGGCGCGACGTTCGGCTGGGACAAGAAGACGGCCGAACCCGAGACCGACAAGCAGCTCGACCGCCTGACCGAGCTGCAGGATCGGTTCTGGGCCGAGGCGAAGCGGGCCGTGCTCGTGGTCCTGCAGGGCATCGACGCGGCCGGCAAGGACGGCACGATCAAGCGGGTCATGAACGCGTTCAACCCGCAGGGCAGCCCGGTCACGTCGTTCAAGGTGCCGACCGCCGAGGAGCTCGCCCACGACTACCTGTGGCGCATCCACCGGGCAGTCCCGCGGAAGGGCGAGATCGGGATCTTCAACCGGTCGCACTACGAGGACGTGCTCGTGGTGCGGGTCCACGACATCGTCCCCCGGGCGGTGTGGTCGAAGCGCTTCGACCAGATCAACGACTTCGAGCGACACCTCGTCGCGACCGGCACGACCGTCGTCAAGTTCTTCCTGGCCATCGATCGCGACGAGCAGCGCGAGCGGTTCCAGGCCCGCTACGACGACCCGTCCAAACGCTGGAAATTCTCGATGGGCGACCTCGAGGAGCGGGCGCACTGGGACGACTACCAGGCCGCGTTCGACGAGGCGCTGACCAGGACCTCGACCGACGAGGCGCCGTGGTACGTCATCCCCGCCAACCGCAAGTGGTTCCGCAACCTGGCGGTGTCGACGATCCTCGCCGACACCATCGCCGATCTGCGGCCGCGCTACCCGCCGGTCGCCGACGACGTGCCGGCGGACCTCGTCATCGACTAGTCAGCCGAGCTCGCGTTCGAGCCGCTCGACCTTCGCCAGCCCCGCGTCGACGTTGCGGGTCACCCACGCCGGATCGTCGATGAGCCGGGTCGCACGATGCAGCGCCCCATAGATGCGGCTCGACCACCAGTCGACCGCGATGGCGGCGAGACCGGCCGCATCGGGGAAGGGGAGGCCGCGCTGCCGGAAGTACGACCCGAGCGCGTCGACCACCTCGGGCGAGCGCCAGAAGTCGGCGACCAGCAGCGGCCCGATGTCGCGCCGTCGCTGGGTGCGTTCCTCGGCGCCGAGCAGGTTCAGCAGGTCGCTGCCCGGCAGGCCCGCCGGATGCCACGTATCCCAGTCGAAGACGCCACTCAGCCGGTCACCCGCGACGAACACGTTGTTGAGCCACATGTCGCCGTGGACGAGCACCGGCGGGAGTGACGAACCCCAGCGCCGCGTCGCGTCAGCGACCCGCTCGAGAGCGTCGGCGTGCTCCGGGAAGAACTGCTTGATCTCCGCGAACCGGTCGTCCGAGGCGCGATCCCCGGCCGGGCCCTCGGGCATGCCCGCCAGGAACGTCGTGATCTCGTCGAGGAGCTCCGCCGACAGCGCGTGGGCGTGCTCCCCGTCGATGACCGATTCGGTCGACCACACTGCACCGGCGGTCGTCCCGCCACCGAGTGGTCGGGGCACGTTCCCGACACTGGCCGTCTCGAGCGCCAGCAGGGCCGCGTGGCCGCGTGCGGGATCCTTGGTGTGGCCGACACGGGCGACCCGAAGCTCGGCCAGCCGGCCGTCGTCGAGCACGAGCCGTCCGAGCGCCGAGCCGTCGCCGCTCGGCCGCAGGCCGCGGCCGATCGATGCAGCGCCTGCGGCGCCGGCGACCGCGTCGATGACGCGCCGTGGCCGGTCGCCACGGACGAGCTCGGCGAGCACACCACCGAGCGCGACCGCCCGGATCCGCCGGCGGAGGATACCGGGACGCCGGATCGGTGGAAGGCGATGCAGCTCCGCCAGTCGGAGCCCGCCGGGCGGGCGCGTGCGCACGCGCGCGACCGCCAGCTCGCGCCGCGCCGCGAAGACCGCGAACGCCGGCGATGGCCGCTCGCTGCGCGCAAGTCGGCCCCAGATCACGACGTCGACGGCCTGCCCCGGATCGGCCGGGACGGTCCAGCGGTCGCCGGCCTCGGCGACCTGCATGCCCGGCCCGGGATCCTCGGGCCCGTACAGGTAGGCGAGCGATCCGAACGCCGGCGGGACGCGCGACCTGGACGTCTGCGCGGGTGTCATGTCGTCGACGGATCCCCGAAGATCCGGCGCATCAGGCGGAAACGGCCGAGCTCGGGATACGTCTCGACGACCTTGAGCGAATGGCGGTTGAGGCCGAGGACCACGAGCGAGACGGCGCCGACCACCACGAAGCCGACCAACAGCGGCGGCGCGAGCACACCCGCGGCGACCACCACCACCGCGCCGATGACGATCGACGCGTAGGCCCGCACGTAGCGACGATCGAACGCACCGACGGTCGTCCTGGTCCGCAGGCCCCACTGGTAGAGCAGGTTCTGCATCACGAACGACCCGGTCGTGCCGATGGCCGCCCCGACGGCGCCGAACCGGTCGATCAGGAGGATCGTCGCGACGAGGCTCACGACGCCGGTGGCGATGTCGGCGGTGACCATGTAGCGCACCCGTCCGAAGACGCGCAGCAGGAGCGAGTTGAAGCCCATCGATCCGTTCACGTAGTAGCCGACGCACAGGACGCTCAGCACGATGCCGGCCGATCGGTACTCATCCCCGAACAGCAGGACGGCGACCGGCTCGCCGAAGCCGAGGCACAGCGCGAACAGCGGGAAGCTCAGGATGGCGATCCACGCGGCCGTCTGCCAGTACAGCTCGTTGAGGGCGCGGTCGTCGCCGCGGGCGTACAGCCGCGATGCACCGGGCGTGAAGATGAACCGGAAGCTGGTGGCGACGAACAGGTTCTGCACGGCGATCGGCATCACCGCCCGGAAGTCGGCGACCTCGTCGGTGCTGCGCAGGATCTCCAGGAACACGACGGTCAGCGAGCTCCGGAGGACCATCACGACGTCCGATGCCAGCAGCGGGATGCTGAACCCGAAGATCTCGCGTGCCGGGAGCCGCAGCGTGTCGCGCCGGAGCTCCCTGACCAGGCCCTGGCGCTGGAGCATGCGGACCAGCACCACCGAGTAGATCGCGATCCCGATCGCCGCCGCCACGACGTATCCGAGCGCCAGGAGGCGAACGCCGCTTTCCGTCGCGATCAGCGCGATCACGACGCTGAGCTGGAGGAGCGGAGCCACGACGTAGCGCCGGAAGAAGATCGACCGTGCCGAACCGAAGGTCGCGAACAACGCGATGAGCAGGCTGTCGAGGGCCTGGAGCGGCGACAGCACGATCATCAGCAGGAGGATCGCCAACGCCAGGTCGTTGTTCACGACGCCGCCGATCAGGCCCTGGAACGCGTACACCGCCAGCACGACCGCCAGCCCGACCGTCACCACGGTGCCGACGATCACGAGGATCGTCCCCCACATCCGCCCGAGATCGCCCCGTTCCTGGTAGATCGGCGCAAATCGGCCGACCGTGCGCTCGAGCCCGAGCAGGCAGATCGTCGATCCGATCGCGACGATCGACATGGCCAGGGCGAACGCGCCGTACTCGGTCTTCTCGAGGTAGCGGACGATCATGACCTGGGCCACGAAGTCGAGCGCGAGGCCGATCATGCGGCCGACGAGCAGCAGGCTCGAGCCGCGGATCTGCTTGATGTTGGCGGCGCGCCCCGCATCGTCGTCGAGGCCGGCATCCGGTGCCAGGGCCGATGGGCTTCCCTGGATGTCACCCGGGTCCGAGGACACGTTCCCTCCTGATCGAGTCGATGGCAGCCTCGACCGGTCGATGACCGTCCGGGGGGCCCGAAGGACGATACACGACCGGTCCGATGACGCGTCCCGCGGCCTGCGACGCGACGCCGGGCCGGTGGGACGCGTGCGCCATCCTTGACGCATGGACCTGACGCTCAGCGCCGCCCAGACCGAGCTGCGCGATCGCGCGCGCCGGTTCGCGCGCGACGTGCTCCAGCCGCTCGAGGTCGGGTTCGAGGCGGCCGGCGGGCGGATCGATCCCGACGTCGCCTCGGACGTCAAGGCGCAGGCGATCGACGCGGACCTGCACGGGGGCAGCTTCCCGACGGAGCTCGGCGGGCAGGGCTGGACGCTGCTCGAGCAGGTGCTCGTCCACGAGCAGCTCGGCCAGGTCACCGGCGGGCTATGGGGCCTCATCCCGGGCGGCTACAACGCCCTGATCCACTGCGATGCGGACCAGCGCCGGCGGTACCTGGAGCCGAGCCTGCGCGGCGAGCGCAACGGCAGCTATGCGATCACCGAGGCCGGAGCCGGTTCGGATGCGCGGGGGATCACTGCCACCGCCGAACGGGACCAGGCGACCGGCGACTACGTGCTCAACGGTGAGAAGTGGTTCGTGACCGGACCGCCGGACACCGACTTCATGATCTTCCACTGCAACGTCGTCGGTGACGCAGAGGGGGCGACGCTGTTCCTCGTCGACTACGACACGCCCGGCGTGACCATGCAGCACGATCCCGCCTATATGCACACCTTCGCCGACCGCCACCCGCAGTTCGTGCTCGAGGACGTGCGGGCGCCCGGGTCGGCGATCCTCGGCGGGGTCGGCCAGGCGGACGAGCTGACCAATGAGTGGTTCGTCGAGGAGCGCGTCCACATCGGCGCCCGCTGCTCGGGAGCGATGGAACGGCTGCTGGCCGAGTCCGTGGCGTGGGCCACCGAGCGCGTCCAATTCGGGGAGCGCATCTACGACTTCCAGGGCGTGTCGTTCCCGCTCGCCGACTCGGCCGCCGATGCCGCGGCGGCGCGGCTGCTGACCCGCGAGGCGGCGATCCTCGCCGACGCCGGCGCCGACGCCAAGGTCGTGCACGCAAAGGCGTCCCTGGCGAAGCTGTTCGCGTCCGAGGCCGCGTTCCGCTGCGCCGACCGGGCCGTCCAGGTCTTCGGCGGCCGCGGGTACATGCGCGAGACCGCGGCCGAGCGGTTCTTCCGAGAGCTGCGGGTCGACCGGATCTGGGAGGGCACGTCCGAGATCCAGCGGCTGATCATCGCACGGGCCCTGGAGAAGCGCGGCGTCGAGCGGGTGGTCGGATGATCGAACCCATCGGGTCGGCCGCGTCACCGGCCGCGGCGCCTCGTTCGATCGACCTGACGCCGGTCTTCCGGCCGCGGTCCATCGCCGTGGTCGGCGCGTCGGCGCGGAGCTGGATCGCCGAGACCGTGCGCGACAACCTGCGGCTGATGTCGAGCGACACGCGCTGTCACTTCGTCAACCCGAAGTACGAGGAGCTGCTGGGTCAGCCCTGCTACCCGTCGCTCGACGCGCTGCCCGAGCGACCCGACATCGCGCTCGTGGCGCTCAACCCGCTCCGGGCCGCGATGGTGACGCAGGCGGCTGCCGATGCCGGCATCCCCGCGGTCATCATCCCCGGTGGCGGTGTCGTGGAGGGCGGAGAGGCCGCTGCCGCGATGCAGGCCGAGGTCGCCGACATCGCCCGCCGGCACGGGATGGCGCTGGTCGGGCCGAACTGCATGGGCGTGATCGATCTCACCGCCAATGCCGCGACCTATATCGGCGACGTCTCGCCGTATCTCCCGCGCGGCGGGGTGGCCGGCATCGCTCAGTCCGGCTCGGTCACCGATGCGTTCGTCCAGTCGGGATCGCGGATCGGGTTCAGCCGGATCATCAGCTGCGGCTCCGAGGTGGTCCTCGACGTCTGCGACTACCTCGCGTACTGCCTGGACGACCCCGAGACGACCTCGGTCATCCTGTTCCTCGAGGGCTTCCGCCGGCCCGAGCGCTTCCTGGCGCTGGCCGACCGCGCGCTGGAGCTCGGCAAGCCGATCATGGCGGTCAAGGTCGGTCGCAGCGAGCAGGCGCGCGCCGCGGCCATCGCCCACTCCGGATCGCTTGCCGGCGAGGATCGCGCCACCGATGCGGCGTTCGACGCCGCGGGAGTGATCCGCTGCGCCGACCTCGACGAGCTCCTCGAGACGGCCGAGCTCGTCGAGGGCACCAGGCGCACGGGGCGGGGAATCGGCCAGGGCCGGACGGGCGTCGTGACCGTGAGCACCGGCGAGGCGTCGCTGATCGCGGACCTCGCCCCGTCGGCCGGGTTGGACCTCCCGCCGCTCCCGGACGCCGCGCGGACGCGCATCCTGGAGACGCTGCCGACGATGGGCTTCCTCGCCAACCCGCTCGACCCGTGGGGCGCGGCGGACCCGGCGCTCGCGTATGGCGCGGTCTTCGAGGCGATGGCGACCTCGGATGCCTATGACGTCCTCGTGCTGGTGCACGACTTCCCGTATCGATCGATGCCCGCCGAGGTCGAGACCGCGAACGCAGTCACGGCCGCTCTCCTTGACGCGACGCGCGAGCGGCCGTGGCTGCTGCCCGTCTACGTGTCGCTCACGTCGGGCGAACATCCCCCGGAGACCAAGGCCCTGCTCGACGATGCGGGTCATGGCGCGCCGCTGCTGCGCGGCGCGAGCGAGAGCTTCCGGGCGATCGGCTCGCTCGCCCGCTGGGAGCGTCGCCGGGCGGCTCGAGGCGACGACGGACCATGGCGGCCGTCGTGGCCGGCCCTCGCCGCGGACCCGACGGCCTACGGCCTCGACGAGGCCCGACTCGCGCCGCCACACGCAGTCAGTGCGCTGCCGGAGCGCGAGAGCCTCGACGTCCTGCGCGCGGCCGGGCTCGCCGTGACGCCGACCGTCGCCGTGCCCGATGCGGACGCCGCGGTCGAGGCGGCTCGGCCGCTCGGTGGCCATGCGGTCGTGCTCAAGATCGATGCCCCCGACCTCGCCCACAAGACCGACCTCGGGCTCGTGCGGGTCGGGTTGCGCGGCGACGACGCGATCCGATCGGCCGCCGAGGAGCTGTTCCGGACGGCTCGCCGTCACGGGGTCGATGCGCGCGGCCTGCTCGTCGAGCCGATGGCCGACGCCGGAGTCGAGCTGATCGTGGGTACCCGGCGCGACCCGTCGTTCGGGCCACTGGTCATGGTCGGGCTGGGCGGGGTGTTCACCGAGGTCCTCGACGACGTGTCGATCCGGCTGGCCCCGCTCCACCGGGCAGCCGCGCTGTCGATGCTCGACGACCTGCGCGGGGCCCGGCTGCTCGACGGCGCCCGCGGCCGATCGCCGGTCGACCGGGCGGCGGTCGCCGACCTGATCGTCGGGCTGGCGTCGTTCGCGAGCGCTCGCCCCGAAATCGTCGAGATCGACCTGAACCCGGTCATCGCCGCCAGTGACGGCGCCGTCGCGGTCGACGCCCTGGTCGTGATCGCCGGACCGGCCGCCGAGCCACCGCTCGACCAGCCGAGGTCCGGCCATGCCTGACGACCGCGATGCCGGCGCCGAGCCCGTGCTGCTGACCACCCCGACCGATTGGGGCGTCCGGCTGACGCTCAACCGGCCGGCCAAGCTCAATGCCCTCTCCGGGCCGCTCGTCGACGCCCTTGTCGAGGCGCTCGACGCCGCCGAGGCCGACCCCGACGTCCGGGTGATCGTGCTCGAGGGTGCCGGGCGGGCGTTCTGTTCCGGGTACGACCTGACCGAGGAGGCCGGCTCGGACATCCCGGGCCCCGTCGTGTGGCGCGAGCTGCTGGCCGCCGACGTCGCGGCCACTTTGCGGTTCCTCGACTCGCCGAAGCCGGTCATCGCCCAGGTCCACGGCTACGCGCTGGCGGGCGGCCTCGAGCTGGCGATGGCATGCGACCTCGTCGTCGCGGCGGAGGGCACGATGCTCGGCGAGCCCGAGATCCGCTACGGGTCGGCGCCGGTGACGCTGCTCATGCCCTACCTGATCGGCCAGAAGCGGACCCGTGAGCTGCTGCTCACCGGGGATCTCGTCGATGCCGTCGAGGCGGAGCGGATGGGGCTGGTGAACCGGGTCGTGCCGGCAGACGAACTGGCTGCCACGGTCGACGCCCTCGCCGACCGCCTCGCGCGAACCCCGCCCGAGGTCATGGGCCCGACCAAGCGCATGCTCAACCGGGCGATGGATGCCGCCGGCTTCCGCCTGGCGGTCGAAGCCGGCCTCGACCTCGGGGCGATCATCAACGCGGCGGACACGCCGGAGCAGCGGGAATGGGACGAGATCGTCCGGCGCGACGGTCTGAAGGCCGCCCTGGCCTGGCGCGACAAGCGCTACGACGAGCGCCTGTCCGAGCGCCGGGGCGCCCGGCGTGACGTCCGCCCCTAAGGGGGGTCGGAGCGGGACGTCACGCGGACGCGGAGGAGGCAGGTCGTGGAGGCGTCAGCCCCACAGCCAGTCGGTGAACCCGATGGCCCGGCCCATACCGGACAGGACCCGCGGGATCGACATGCGCAGCCGGCGGTCGAGCAGCCACGGCATCTGGCGCGATGCCTGCGTCTGGTTCCAGCCGGTACCACCGGCCTGCCGCGAGCGGGTCACGACGTTGGCCATGCGCCGGAGCGCCTGGTTGGACCATGTCCATGCCGAGCGGTAGCCGTTCTGATAGAGCAGCTCGACCTGCATGCCGAGGCCCTGGATCGACTCCAGCTGGTACTGGATCCCGGTCTCGCCGGGTGGCCACTGGCGCGATCCACCGCGGCTGAGGTCCGCGATCACGACCCCGTCGACGAGCATCCCGCCGCGGCGGCAGTAGCCGTTCACCGGGACGTACCGCGTCGGCGTACACGACCACGACAGGGCTGCCGAGGACATGTTGTCGGAGAACGCGTGTGCCGGCCGATAGCCCAGGAACCCGCGAGTGACCCGCGAGGCCGCGAGGACGTCCGTGCGGTCGCCGAGGTACAGGCTCGCTGCGATCCGCGACGCACCGGCATAGGCGCCCCAGTTGGTCGCCGAGAGGTAATGCGTCCGGAACAGCGAGTTCCAGACGCCGTGCCCACCGATGACCTTCCGGCGGATGGTCCGGAGCCACGACCGGAACGTGGAATCGTTGCTGCCGCTGAGGTTCGCGAAGTCGGCGGCGAGGACGTATCCCATCAGCTGCCGGCCGAGGGCGAGGGCCGCGTTGTTGCAGCCGACGCGCTGGGTGCGGATCGCGGCCATCACGCCGTTGCGGGCCTTCGTGCCGTAGGCGGCGCTGCCCGTCCGGGCATAGACGAGGGCGGCCGCGAGCGTGCGCAGGTGGTGCTTGGAGTTCTGGTCGCAGAGGTTCGGCGAGCCGAGGCTCGAGCTGGCGACGGAGCGGAGGGCCTGCCACCTGGCGCCGGTGACGGGGCGGGCCATGAGTGCCGACCGCGACATCAGGATGTAGCCGTTCGCGGCGGCGGCGGGGGTCGGGTCGACGGTGCTCGGGATGGCGAACGTGAGGGCGGCGAGGACGGCGGCGATGGTGATCCTGGTCCTGGGGGAGACGCGAGACGTCCACTGGACGCCGGTACTGACCGGCCGCATGACGCTCCTTCCTACCTGGACGCCGCTGGGCTTGCGGCGAACGCATGGTGGCCGACCGATGGGGGCTCGGTCGGATGGACGGTGGGGATCGGGTGACGTCGGCCCGGAACCAGGCGGCGGCGCCCCTGCGACCCGTGGTCTGAGCACCGAAGTCTGCCACCGTTCGGCAACCCCTGTCACCCCCTACGAAGGGGCCATGGCTCCGAGAACACCATGGAGCCGGGCGTCGCCGGGTCATTTGCCGCCGCGCCCGTAGACTGGCGCCGACATGACCGACGACAGCCCGACCACCAAGGTCCAGGCGCCCACGCCACCCGCCGATGGGCCGCCTGCCGGCGGTCCCGGCCCAGCCACCGGAGGCGGCTCGCCGCCGCCGCGCCGGGGCCGCTGGCCGCTGCTGCTGGCCGGCCTGGTCGTCGTGCTCGGCGTCCTGGCCGCCGTGGTCTGGTTGCCGTCGACCGGCCGCGGGGTCGCCAGCCCGAGCCCCGCTCCTTCGGGCGCGGTGGTCGCCACACCGTCGGGCAGTGTGGTCCCGACCCAGGCGGCGACGCCCACGATCTCGCCCAGCCCGACGCCCGTGCCCCCGTCGCCGCGCCCGGCCGGCGACTACCTGTTGATGGACAAGGCGACGCTCATGGCGCTGCCGACCGAGGGTCCGGCATGGGACAACCTCGTCGCCATCGCCAACGAACCGGCGGGCCGCCCGAACCTGCGTGACCAGGACCGGCGCCACGGCGTGCAGGCCCTGGCGTCCGCCCTCGTCTACGCCCGGACCGGCGACGAGGCCTACCGCCGGCGAGCCATCGACATGGTGATGTCGGCGATCGGCACCGAGGAGGTCGGCTCGGACAACTCGATCCTGTCGCTCGGACGCCAGCTCGGGTCGTATGTCCTGACCGCCGACTTTGCGGACCTGTCCGGTCCCGAGGACGAGCGCTTCCGGGCGTGGCTCTCCGACATCCGGACGCGCGAGCTCGGCGGGCACGGTCGCTGGATCTCGCTGGTCCAGACCCACGAGGACGCCCCCAACAACTGGGGCTCGTTCACGGGCGCGTCGAGGATCGCCGCCAGCCTGTACCTGGGCGATACCGAGGACGTACAGCGCGCCGTGCAGGTCCTGCGCGGGTTCCTTGGCGACCGCTCGTCGTGGGACCGGTTCCAGGACGTCGAAGGCGCCGCCAGCTGGGCCTGCGAGCCGGACCTCTACACGCCGGTGAACCCGCCCTGCTCGCGCGACGGGATCGATCTCAACGGTGCGATCGTCCGCGACGCAGACCGCGGCGGGAACCTGCGCTGGCCTCCCGGCCGCGATGGCATCGGCTACACGCTCGAGTCGCTGCAGGGGCTGATGCTGCAGGCCGAGCTGCTGACCGTGAACGGCTACGGCGATGTGTGGACCTGGTCGGATAGCGCGCTCCGGCGGGTCGCCGACTTCGTGACGCGGTCGGGCGACGCGGGTGGCCTGACGTGGAATCGGTCGGAGGTCAGCTACCACGTGCCGTGGCTGCTCAACGCCCGGTACGGCTTGGACCTGCCGACCGAGCCGGCCGGCTTCGGGCGCGTCTTCGGCTACACCGACTGGCTGTACGGCGACTAGTCGGTACATTCGGGCCGTCCCGTGCGGTCCGGTCCGTTGCGGTGTTGGGTCGACCGGGTGTCGCCTCGGGGCACCACCCGGCAGTCCCCGATGGGGGCACGATCGCGATCGACCGGACCATCGACCGATTGCCAGCCTGATCCGCCGCGATGCATGGTGGCACCGCCCCACCGAGCGCGCCCCCAACCGTCCCCACGGCCGCCAGTCGTGCCGGACCGCAGAACCGAACAGGCACACCCGTCGTGAGGCGGGGTCGCAAAGCCACGGGCCTGGATACAGGTAGCCGGGTTGCCGAAGTCGCACGACGCGCGTCGAGGCGTTGACACGCCCCGTCCCCCGCGCAGGCGTCCCACGCTTCCTGCTGCCCGCCGGCCGTGCAGGAGGTCCACGTGCGGAACATCGCCATCGCCGATCGCAAGGACTGGGTCTTCGAACACCCGGCCCCGCCGCCACCCCCACGGCGTCCGTCCCGGTTGCGCGATGCGCTGGCGACCCTCCCGATCCTCCTGCTGATCCCTGCTCTCGTCATCCCGATGGTGATGACATCGGCCGGCGGCCCCAAGCTCAAGGTGCGTCCCGAGGCGCCGGCCGTCGGTCAGCGGATGACGATCTCCGGCTCCGGCTTCGAGCGACGCGAGAAGGGACGGCTCGTCTGGAAGAAGGACGGGACCGTGGTCGCGCGCTTCAAGTCGACGACCCGCGGACGGTTCACCCTGCGGTTCAGGCTGCCCAGGAAGATCGGACCCGGCATGCACGAGCTGCTGGCCGTGAACGCCAAGGGCGTCAAGCGCGGCAGCGTCAGGATCGAGGTGGTCCCGGTCGGCCAGGGCACCGACGTCACACAGCCGACGACTCCCCCGGCGTCGACACCGACGCCCGAGCCCACGCCTGACCCCACCCCCAAGCCCACGCCGGACCCCACACCCGACCCACGCCGGATCCCACACCTGACCCGACGCCAGAGCCCACGCCGGTCCCGACCGTCGCGGCCACCGCCGCGCCGACGGCGACCACGGCTCCGACGCCGACCACTGTGCCGACCACCGCGCCGACAGCGGCGCCCACGACGGCCGCGCCGACGCCGACCACGGCCCCGACGCCGACCACCGCTCCGACCGCGGCGCCCACGGCCGCCGCACCGACCGCGACCACTGCCCCGACCGCGAGCCCGACTCCGATCGCCACGCCGTCGCCGACGGCGGCCGCGACGGCCACGCCGCGTCCCGCCACACCGACCCCGACCATCCCACCGGTCGCGTTGCCGACGACCACCCCGCCACCGGCCGCGGCGGCGCCGGGCAGCGGCATCCTGCTGTCGGCATCCGACATCGCCCGTCTGCCGACGACGGGTGCCGCCTGGATCGGCCTGAAGGCCAAGGCGGACAGCAGCCTCGGGGCCCCGAACATCTCCAACCAGGACGACGACACCGATCAGATCGTCCTCGCCAAGGCGCTCGTGTATGCCCGCACCGGCGTGGCCTCGTACCGGACGAGCGTCCTGGGGGCGCTCAAGGCCGCGCTCGGCACCGAAGCCGGCGGCCGCACGCTGGCGGCCGGGCGCAACCTGCCCGCCTATGTGATCTCGGCGGACCTCATCTCGCTGCGGACGCTCGATCCGTCGTTCGACAGCGGCGCCTTCAGGCCGTGGCTCCGGTCGCTCCTGTCGAAGACGCTCGACGGCAGGACGCTGGTGAGCACGCATGAGGACCGACCCAACAATTGGGGCACGCATGCCGGAGCGACCAGGGCAGCGATCGCCGCGTACCTCGGCGACAGCGCCGAGATGGCGCGGACCGCGCTCGTGTTCCGGGGCTGGCTCGGCGACCGGTCGGCCTACGCCGACTTCCAGTTCGGCGACCTGTCCTGGCAGTGCGACCCTGCGAAGCCGGTCGGCATCAACCCGACGGGCTGCACGAAGAACGGTGTCAACATCGACGGGGCCCAGCCCGAGGAGATGCGCCGCGGCGGCGTGTTCGCATGGCCGCCGACCTACACCGGCTACCCCTGGGAGGCGCTCCAGGGCGCCGTGCTCCAGGCCGAGCTGCTGCGCGTCGCCGGCTACGATTCGTGGAACTGGTCGGATCGCGCGCTCTTGCGAGCGACGCGGTTCCTGTACGGGCGGGCCGGTTGGGCCGCCGACGGCGACGACGAATGGCAGCCGTGGCTGATCGATCGGCGCTATGGGACGGCCTATCGCGGCGCTGCCCCGGCGCGGCCCGGCAAGAACTTCGGCTACACCGACTGGCTGACGGCCTCCTGATCGTCGGTCGAGTCGCCCTCGGCGATCTCGCGCAAGCGTGATGACGGCCGCCGCCCCGGCGACGGCCAACATCAACCAGTAGAACCGCGCGAACGACAGGTGCAGGAACATGCCGGTCACGTAGTAGGTGAGGAGCGCCAGGAGATACGGCGTGGCCAAGCGCTCGAGGTCCGGTCTGCGGACGAGGCTCGCCCGGCGCGCGGCCAGCAGCATCCGGATCGTGACGAACGCGATGATCAGGAACACGATCAGGCCCGGAACGCCGATCTCGGCGCCGATCCCGAGGTACAGGTTGTGTGCCTGTCGCTCGGCATCGTTCCGGATGAGGATGCCCACCACCTGGGCGTACTCCTCGTAGAAGACCGGGAACATCGCCGGGCCCACGCCGATGACCGGGTGGTCGACCATGACGAGGGCGGCGGCCAGCGTCTCGGTCGCCCGGCTCAGCAGGGAGTTGTCGACGGCCGATGTGGTGGTCTCCCCGCCGAGACCGCTCGCCTCCACGATGGAGGTCACCCGGTCGAAGTACTGCGGCAGCGCGACGACGATGACGCCGAGCATGACCACGCTGATCAGCACGTAGCGCAGCCGCACCATGCGCAGGACCATCAACGCCACGACGAGCACGACCAGCCCGACCGCGCCGCCCCGCGAGAATGACAGGACCACGCCCATCGTGACCGCCATGGTCATCAGTCCGGCGAGGACGCGGAGCATCAGGGACGTCTCGCCGATGACCCGGAACAGGCCCAGCGGGACCAGCATCAGCATCACCTGGGCGAACCGGTTGGTCTCGCCGATCGGCCCGGCCATCCGTGGTTGGAAGACTTCGCCGGTCAGGGTCTCGACGCCCGTGCGGATCGCGGAGTCGGCCTGCGCGAACCCGAAGTAGTTGCTGCCGTAGTTCTCCGTCAGGGTCTGGTGGATCGCGGGCACGCTGACCAGCGCGCCGGACGCCAGCAGGACCCACGTGGTGAGCCGAAGCATCTCCGGCGTCCGGATCACGTTGATCAACAGGAAGTACAGGCCGAACCCCTCGACGAGGAAGATCACGACCGCGTCCCATGACACCTGCGTGTTGCTCGAGAACAGCGCCGACACGACGTAGATCCCGAGGAGTACCACCATCCAGCCCATCATCGGCGGGGCGATGACCGGTAGCCGCCGGACGACGAGATCGCGAGCGAGCGGGACGACCAGCAGCAGCGGCACGAACGCGCCGACGAAGAACGGGACGCCGTGGAACCGCACGGCGACGACGGCCGCGTTGCTGTACAGGATCGCGACCGTGGTCAGCGTCGCGACGTCGGGCCGCAGGACGATCGCGACCGCGAGCATGAGGCCGCTCGCGCCGGCGACCACGAGGATCGGCGCGTCCGCGGCCAGGATCCCAGCCGCCACGGCGCCGAAGATCACGAAGATCGCGACGACGACCGCGGACCGGTCGGACGACTCGCCGCGCGACTGCGCCGGCCGGTCGACGGCCCTGCCCGGGGCGCTCATGCGCTCGGGTCCAGCGACGGTGGCGCGCCGTCGGCCGAGGGCTCGACGCGACGCGCCGGCTGCCAGCGATCGATCCGCCGCCCCGTCAGCAGGTTCCAGAGCGCGTGGAGCGAGGCGACGTTGACGAGCACGAAGAAGGCCGGGATCGCGAACCACGGGCGGCGGCCCGACGGGCGGTCACCGAGCGCCAGGCCGATCGCGCCGAGACCGTAGACGCCGGCCTGGCCGATGACCGCGACCTTGTAGATCGGCCCGTCATCCCACAGCGCGACGCTCGTCGCCGCGACCACGAGCAGCGGGATGGCCATGAGGCGGCGCAGCACCTTGTGCGTGACCAGCTGCAGCGTATAGAACCCATGGCGCCGGGGATCGAGCAGTCCCCGGGCGACCGCCACGCCACGCAGGCCGCGGGTCATGATCCGGACCTTGCGCCGGTACTCCCGGCCGCTCGACCCGGCGACGGGCTCGAGCGCGACCGCGGCCGGTTCGAAGACGAGCCGACGGCCGGCAGCGATGACCCGGGTGGACGTGACGAAATCGTCGGTGACGCCGTCGGGGACCTCGACGAACAGCTCGCGACGGAGCGCATAGATGGCGCCCGTGGCCGAGATCACGCTGCCGCCCAGGCTCTCGGCGTCCTTGACGAGGCGGTCGAAGTCCCAGTAGCTCCGCTCGCCGGCGCCGGCCGCGGTGGCCGCGCCGGGGTCGCCCGGGTCGCTGCTCGTCGCGCCCGGCAGGTAGACCTGGTTGCCGGCGACACCGCCGACCTCGGGATCGGCGAACGAGCGGACCAGCTGGCGGATCGCGTCGGGCGCGTACGCCGTGTTGGCATCGGAGAACACGAGGATCTCGCCGGTCGACGCCTCGACCGCGGTGTTCAGCGCGGTCGCCTTGCCGGTCCGCGGGAGGTCGAGCACCCGGATGCGCGGGTCGGCCCGCCGGCGCGCCTCCTCGACGGTCGCGTCGGTCGAGCCATCGGATGCGATGACGACCTCGATCCGGCCGGCCGGATAGTCGAGCGCTAGCAGGTTGTCGACCCGAGGTCCGATCGAGGCCGCCTCGTCGTGGGCGGCGATGATGACGCTCACCGTCGGGCTGATGTCGGCCGTCCGATGCGGGCGGGGCCGGATCCGTGCTCGAAGCAGCACGAGGGCAGGAAAGCCCACGTACGTGTAGACGACCAGCCCGACGGCGAGCCAGAAGAGCAGCGCGGTCATGCGGCCGCCTCGGGGGCGTCGGGCGCCGAGACGGCAGCGCCGCCGAGGCCGCCGAGGTGCTCGCGGATCCGAGCCGCGAGGAGCGCGGCGTTGCGGTCGACGTCGAAATCGCGCAGCACGGTCTCACGGCCGGCCGCGCCGAGGCGTGCCCGCAGGGCCGGGTCGGCGGCGAGGCGCGCCAGGGCATCTGCGAGGGCGATGTCGTCGCCGGGCGGTACGAGCAGACCGTCGACGCCGTGGGTGACGAGCTCGGGGATGCCCGACAGCCGGCTGGCCACGACCGGCAGACCGGTCGCCATCGCCTCCATCAGCACGACCGGGATCCCCTCGCGCTTGCCGCCCCGCGTCGGCACGCTGGGTGCCGCGAGGACATCCGCGCCGCGCAGCGCGGCCGCCACGCCGTCGCTGGTCGACCGCCCGGCGAACGTCACCCGGCCGGCGAGACCCAGCTCCGCGACGCGCGACTCGAGCGCGGCACGATCGGGGCCGTCGCCGATGAACGTGCAGCTGAACGCGATCCCGCGGTCGGCCAGCGACCGGCAGGCCCCGATGAGGTGGACCTGTCCCTTGACCTCGTGGAGCGTGCCGACCGCGATGATCCGGAGCGGGCCATCCCCGTGTGCCTCGGTGGGCCGGAAGGTCGCTGGGTCGATGCCGCAGTGGATGACCTCGACCTTGCCTGCCGCGGCCGGTGCGCAGGTCGCCTCGATCAGCGCACGGTTGTCGGCCGAGATCGTCACCGCGAACGCGGACTCGGCGACCTTGGCCGGCAGCATCGTGCGATCGACGTGGAGGTCGGAGCCGTGCGCGGTGAAGCTGTACGGGATGCCCACCAGGCGGTGGATCAGCCAGCCGGCCAGGGCGGGATGGTTGGCGAAGTGGCAGTGCACATGGTCGACGCCCTCGTCGACCATCTTCAGAGACGCGTGGACGACCTTCGGGAAGATGCCCAGGCCGCCGAGCAGGAAGTTCGGGCTTCGCCAGGTACCTCCGATGAGGTCGGCGAACGCTTGCAGGTAGCGCCGACGCCGCCGGCGGTCGCGCAGGAACGTCCACTGGCTGCGGAGGATGGCCGGCGACAGGAACGGCAGGTAGTGGGCGCGCTCGACCCAGCGGACCGCCGCCGGCTGCACGGGCTCGCCGGTCTGGCGCAGCAGCGGGTGGAGCTCGATCCGCACGCCGGCCCGGTCCATCGCCTCGAGCTCGGCGAGGATGAACGTCTCGGTCAGCTTGGGGAACCGCGACATCACGTACGCCACGGTCAGGGTGCCGTCGTGGCTCATCCGGCCCGCTCCGCGCCGTCGATCGAGGCATCGTCGCGGTAGCCGTCGGGGTGGGCCGAGTGCCATGCCCACGCCGAGCGCACGATGTCGTCGAGCGTGCGCGTGGCCCGCCAGTCGAGGACTTCCTCGGCCCGCGACGTATCGGCCCAGATCGCCGACGGGTCGCCCTCACGCCGTGGTGCCGCCTCGGCCGGGATCTCGCGACCCGTGATCCGCCGCGCCGCATCGATGACCTCGAGCACGGACGCGCCGACTCCGGTGCCCACGTTGACGGTCAGCGACGTGTCACGGGCGGCGATCGCCTCGAGCGCGCAGCGGTGCGCCGCCGCCAGGTCGAGGACGTGGATGTAGTCGCGGATCGCCGTGCCGTCGGGCGTCGGGTGGTCGGTCCCGAAGATGCGCACGTCCGGACGGCGTCCCGCCGCGGTCTTGAGGACGACCGGGACCAGGTTCGGCGCGGCCGACCAGTCCTCGCCGCGCGATCCGTCGTCGGCGGCACCCGCGGCATTGAAGTAGCGCAGCGCCGCCGATCGGATCCCGTGCGTCGAATCGAACCACGGCAGCAGCCGCTCGGACACCGCCTTGCTCTCGCCGTACGCGTTCATCGGCCGGATCGGTGCGGTCTCGTCGACCGGCGACGCATCGGGCGTGCCGTACACGGCGCATGACGACGAGAAGACGAGCCGGCGCACGCCGGTGCGCGCCATCGCGCGCAACACGCCGAGCGTGCCACCGACGTTGTTGTCGAAGTACGACCCGGGGTCGGCGACGGAGTCCTCGACCGACTTGAGCGCCGCGAAGTGGACGACCGCGTCGATGGCGTGGCTGTCGATCGTCGACGCCACGAGGTCGACGTCGCGCACGTCTCCCACGACGAGCGGCAGCGACCCGACCGCGGAGCGGTGGCCGTTGCGAAGGTCGTCGAGGACCACGACGCCGTGACCGGCGTCGGCGAGGTGCTGGGCGGTCAGGGAGCCGATGTAGCCGGCGCCACCTGTGACCAGGATGCGCATCGCGCGGTCAGACGGCGGCCGTCAGGACGTTCGCGGGTTCGACCGGCGCCGTCGCGGCGCGCGGCGCACGGCGGGGCTCGGCGCCGGCGGGCTCGGGTCGACCTCCATGATCGAGTCCGGCTCCACGAGGTACTCGGGCTCGATGCGGTAGACGGGCTCGGACCCGCCGCGATAGGCCGACTCGCCGGCGGACTGCACGGCCGGCGACGCGACCGACGTCGCCCGGGTCTCCGTGACGCGACCGGTGTCGCGCAGCGGGCGCGGCGGCCGGGGCGGCGGGCTGGTCGGGACGGGCTGCTCGGGTCCACCGCGCGACCGGCCACGGCGGATGCCGCGCTTCCGCTCGGCGAGGACGGTCCCCGCGGTCTCGACGCCGACGAGCCGCAGGCTGTCCGCGGCGTACTCGACGTCGTCGCGACGCGCCTGGTCGCGCACGGCGACCAGGACCGCCGCATCGGCCGCCTGCGCCCAGGCGAGGGCACCGGCGGACTGGTGCAGGACGCCGGCGTTCACGATCACCAGCTCGGCGTCGTCGGTCAGCGCCGTGACGACCGCGGAGGCCCGGTCCGCGTCGATCGCATCAGGGTTGCGCGAGATGCCGCGGGGCAGGACGCGCAGCGTCGCGGAGACTCGGACGAGACGGCCCGAGACGTCGGCGGGCGAGGCGTCGATCAGGTCGGTCACCCCGCCCCGATCCTCGAGCCCGAAGATGCGCGTCGCCGAGAGGGCGCTCTGCTCGTGGTCGACGAGCACGACCTGTCGACCGCTCCGGGCGGTGATGGCAGCGAGGTTCGCGGCGACCTGGCTGCTGGCCCCGTCGGGGCCGGTGCCGATCACGACGATGGAGCGTGCCGCGGTGCCGCCCTCCTGGAATGCGGCCTTGGCGAGGACCAGGCGATACGCCGCGGCCGCAGCCGATTCGGGCGCCTGGTCGATGAGCGATCGATCGCTGTGCGGCAGCGAGCGCGAGACGTCGACGCTCCCGAGGAGCGGCATCCCGGTGAGCCGGTTGAGCTCGTCCTCGGAGCGGACGGCGGCGCTCAGATACTCGAGCAGCATGACCAGCACCATCGCGCCGATGAGGGCGGCAAGTGCGGCGAGGGCCACGATGAGCGACTTCTGGGGCGCGATCGGCTCGGTCGGCGGGACCGCGGTGTCGACGATCAGCAGCTGGCCCTCGGGGCGGTTCGTGCCCGCCGAGGCCAGCTGGGTGATCTCATCGGCCAGCTTGTTGGCGAGCAGCGCCGCCATCTCGGGATCGGTGTGCTGGACGCGGATCGACAGGAACCTGGTCACGTCGTTGGCGGTCACCCGGCTCGCGAGCGCGAGATCCGCGGGCGTCAGGTCGGCGCCGGCCTCCTGGATCGCCCGGGTCAGGATCGGCGTCGTCGTGACGAGCTGGGAGTAGGTCTGGACGAGGTCGCCCGCCGCGGCCAGCGTCTCGCGGTCCGTGTTGTAGGGACCGACCAGCAGCTGGGTCTCGGCCTCGTATGTGGGTGGGATCTGCGATGCCACCACATAGCCTGCGACGCCGGCGACCCATGTCGCCACAAGCAGCGTCCACCACCATCGCTTCGCGACGGCAAGATAGCCGGTCAGTTCCACGCAACCCCCTTGAAATCCCCCATGCCCGCTCCGGGCTGATCCGGCAAAGGATACCCGGTCACCGCATGTACTGGACCGGAAGGCCTATGAGGTCGGTGCCCCGAAGCACCAAACCGGGGTTCCCGATCCGCGACGCGCGACCCTCAGCGGCGCGCGACGCGCCACGTCGTGCCCACGATGAGGATGACGGTGATGACCACGACGCCGGCCCCCCACGCCCCCTGCTCGACGTCGTCGGGCACGACATCCACCCGGTTGAACACGACGAATGCGACCGCGATGACCGCCGGGACGAGGGCGACCAGCAGGCGCAGGAGCGGATGGTCGGTGGGCCGGCGGACGACCATCGTCGCGATGTAGGCGACGGCGACGAGGATGCCGATCGACAGGATGAGCAGCTCGATGCCCTGCAGGGTGCCCATCCCTAGCGGCTCGTTCCTGCGGGTCCGTGACAGCGCGTGGACAGCATCTCGACGTCCTTGATCGCCCTCAGCTGTAGGTCACGACCAGCTGGGGCGCGTTGGCGCCCTCGGAGCTGCTGAAGATGGCGCTGTTGGTGCTGCTGATGGTCAGCCCGAAGCTGACCGCGCCGTTGCCGCTCACGGCCGACGGGCTGAGGGTGATCTCGTTGTAGGCGTCGAGCGTCGGGACGGCCGCCGAGCCGAGCTCGGGCGTGCCCAGCGCGGGCTTGTTGTTCCAGTTGACGGTGCCCTCGGCCCAGGCCGGGCTGGCGGCGACCGGGAAGACGCGCACGATGTTGGGGCTGGCGTCGGTCGCGTACAGGCGCAGCTTGACCGCGGTGACCGGCCCGGTCAGCCCGCTGACCGTGAACTTGAGGTACGTCCGGTAGGTGTCGCCGGCCGCGTCCTCGCGCAGCCGGACGGTCGTGGCGCTGCCGTAGTTGGTGGCCGCCGAGGTCGAGCGGACCTGGGCGTCGTCGGTCGGCGTGAAGGTCAGCGTGCCGCCACCGCCGGTCGGCGGGGTGGCATTGGTCACGACCGCGTCGGTGAAGTCCGCGGCGAGGTTGCCGGCGACGTCCTGGATCGGGTTGGCGCCGGCGGTATAGGACAGCCTGACGCTGTCGGTCGAGACGACCGGGCTGGCCAGGGTGAGCGTCACCCCCGAGCCCGCCACCGCCACGTTGGTCACCGCGCGCGGGCTGCCGCCGACCGTCGCGGCGTACGCCCCGGGGTCGGGCACCGAGCCCGTCGCCAGCGGCTCGTCGTAGGCGATCGAGAGGGTCGCCCCGTCGACCGACGTGGCGCCCCGCTGCGGCGCGGTGACGTCGCCGCCACCGACCGGCGTGATCGACAGCGTGGCGGTCGCTGTGGCGGAGTCGAGATCGCCGTCACTGACCCGGTAGGTGAACGAGTCCGACCCGCTGTAGCCGGTCGTCGGGGTGTACGTCACCGACGCGTTGTCGGTGTTCGGGCTGCCGCTCGTGCAGGCCGCACCGCTGATCGGGCCGAGCGAGCCGTGGCTCGGCCCGCTGACGATCGAGAAGGCCAGGTCGCAGGTGCCCGCGTCGGCGCCCGACAGGGCCACCGACACCGCCGTGTCCTGGGGTGTCGTGGCGCTCGTGGCGTTCGCCGATGGCGGCGTGTTGGGCGGCGGCGCCGCCGTTCGACGTCACGACCAGCTGGGGCGCGTTGGCGCCCTCGGAGCTGCTGAAGATGGCGCTGTTGGTGCTGCTGATGGTCAGCCCGAAGCTGACCGCGCCGTTGCCGCTCACGGCCGACGGGCTGAGGGTGATCTCGTTGTAGGCGTCGAGCGTCGGGACGGCCGCCGAGCCGAGCTCGGGCGTGCCCAGCGCGGGCTTGTTGTTCCAGTTGACGGTGCCCTCGGCCCAGGCCGGGCTGGCGGCGACCGGGAAGACGCGCACGATGTTGGGGCTGGCGTCGGTCGCGTACAGGCGCAGCTTGACCGCGGTGACCGGCCCGGTCAGCCCGCTGACCGTGAACTTGAGGTACGTCCGGTAGGTGTCGCCGGCCGCGTCCTCGCGCAGCCGGACGGTCGTGGCGCTGCCGTAGTTGGTGGCCGCCGAGGTCGAGCGGACCTGGGCGTCGTCGGTCGGCGTGAAGGTCAGCGTGCCGCCACCGCCGGTCGGCGGGGTGGCATTGGTCACGACCGCGTCGGTGAAGTCCGCGGCGAGGTTGCCGGCGACGTCCTGGATCGGGTTGGCGCCGGCGGTATAGGACAGCCTGACGCTGTCGGTCGAGACGACCGGGCTGGCCAGGGTGAGCGTCACCCCCGAGCCCGCCACCGCCACGTTGGTCACCGCGCGCGGGCTGCCGCCGACCGTCGCGGCGTACGCCCCGGGGTCGGGCACCGAGCCCGTCGCCAGCGGCTCGTCGTAGGCGATCGAGAGGGTCGCCCCGTCGACCGACGTGGCGCCCCGCTGCGGCGCGGTGACGTCGCCGCCGGCGCCGGGAACGACGTCGGCGTGCCAGTAGCGGCGGGTCGTGTCGTTGTAGCCGACCACGATCAGGCCGCTGTCCGCCGTGACGTTCTGCTTCGTGCTCGTCGCGTTGTTCATCATCAGGGCGCTGGCGTCCTTGAGGACCTCCGTGCCCTCGCCACTGGCGAACGAGATCGTCCCGATCGGCGACGTACGCTGGTTGATCGTCCCGCCGTTGACCGCCGAAGTGACGAAGACCCGGAGCAGGCCGTTGACCTCGTCGAGCTCGAGGATGCCTCTCGTCTCGTCGAGCGACCCGACCGAGACGCGGTGGTTCGTCCAACCTCCGCCCGGACCGCGGGCGAGCAGGACGATGAGCGGGTTCGATCCGGCGAGGCTGGTCTTGACGACCGCGTACACCCTGCCGCTCGAGTCGGTCTTGAGGTTGACGTGGTCGTCCGCGACGTTCGTCCCGCTGTACGCGGTTTCGATGGTCCACGTCGTGTCACCGGCAGCGTCGTCGTGGACGGCGAAGAAGTCGGTGTCCGGGCTTGCGCTCTGGTCGCTCCAGAGGACGCCGACCTTGCTGCCGCCGAACGCGATGATCGACGAGATGTCGTCGCTGTTGACCGACTGCGAGGCCGGCAGGACGAACGGCGTACCCCATGCGGTGTCGCTGGTCGTCGTGCGGTTCAGCCAGATCGCGCCGCCCTGCTCCCAGGTCGCCCACAGCTGTCCGGTGGAGTCCTTGGCGATGACCAGCGTCTCGCTCCGGACCGAGTTGATCGTCACCGGGAAGCCGGGATCGCGCGAATACGTGTCGGTCGACGTGTTGTAGCTGAACCGCAGGAGGCGCGACGTCCCGGACCCATCGTCCTCGTGGAACGTGTGCGTCGCCGCGTACAGCTTCGTGCCGTCCCAGAGGACGTCGGCACGCGTATTGGCCCGGTCGTCGATGACGGTGTTCGTGCGTGTCCAGGTCTGGGTCGCGCGATCCAGGCGCCAGATGTACACATCAGCGCTGCTGCTGGTGCCGTCGTACATCGCGGCCCACCACTGGCCGTCGTTGAACCACAGCTTCGATTCGGGCTTGTTCCCGGTCGGTCCGCCACCGGGACCCGGCGGCCCCTCGAAGCCGATGTCGCCCGGATCGGCCGACGCGACCGCCGGAACGATGAGCGCGAGGGCAAGGCCGAAGAGCAGCCCGAGGACTGGTCCCCACAGGCGCAACGGATGGCGCACGGACGCGCGGATCGACAGATCGGACATGGACACGAGCCTCCCCCTATGCGCGTCGCCGCTCCGCGGCGCGCACTTGGTCCGGCGCATCGTACACCGGGCTCAGCCGACGCGGGTGGCGGCCCTCCCGGTCACGGCCAGAACCGGAACCACCGATGGAGCTGGGCAGCCAGAAGCGACGGACTGGTCGCCCGACCGACGTTGATCCGGCGCATCGCCAGCCAGTCGGGATGTCGCAGGTCGTTGGTCCCGCGATGCGTGGTGAACCCCAGCCGCAGGCCCGCGGAGGCGACCGCCTCGAGGACGGCCGGCGAGTGGTTGCCGTTCGGGTAGGCGATCGAGACGACCGGTCGCCCGAGGCGTCGCTCGAGGTCCTCGCGGGCCCCGCCGATCTCCTCGTCGAGGCGGTCGACGGGGAGTCGATCGAGCAGGGGATGGGTGCGGGTGTGGACGCCGATCTCGACGCCGTCGTCGACCAGACCCTGGAGGGCCTCCCACGAGAGCACGTCGCCGTCGCCCGAGTCGCCACCCAGGGCGTCGACGACGGCATCGATGCGCGCCATGGCCGCGTCGTGCGGCAGGTCCTTGATCGCCGCTCGGACTCGACGCGCCGTCCCCGACCTCGACTCGGTCGTTCGCAGGTCGAGCTCGCCGACGGCGCTCGGGATGACCTCCGCCGGCGCGTTCGTGATCGCGCGATGCAGCCGGTCCCACCAGAAGGCGCGTCGGGGATCGTCGACATACGCCGTCGGCACGTAGAGGGCGGCGGGCAGCCCGTGCGCCTTGAGGACCGGCCATGCGTTCGTCCCGAAGTCGCCGTAGGCGTCGTCGAACGTCAGGAGGACCGATCGCGGTGGCAGTGGGTCGCCGCCCTCGCGCCGAGCGGCCACCTCGGCGAGCGACAGCACACGGTAGTGCTTCGCCAGCCATGCCGCCTGTCGTGCGAGATCGGTCGGCGTGGCGCTGATCAGCCCCGGGTACAGCTGGTCGTCGGGCTCGGCGACCCGGTGGTAGGTCAGCACCGCGAGCTGGTCCGACCGACCCTTGTCCCTGGCCGCCAGCCGGCGGATCGTGCCGCTGACCGGCGGGGTGTCCACGACGGCCATCGCCGTCTGCCGCAGGAGCCGGCGCACGGCTAGCCCGGACCGAGACGCCGGCCGACCGCGCCGGCCATCGCGCCGGCCGCGCGCACGACGTCGGCCGCGAACGGCGCGGGATCGCGGCGATCGAACACCGCCTCGTACTTGGGTCCGCTCACCGATCGCCACCACGCCACGGGACCGAGTCGGCCGGCCACCATCTGCTGCAGGGCCGCCTGCAGGTCGTGCCGCCAGTAGATCCACTTCGCGCCGCCGTACGTCTGCTGGGTCACCGGTGGCGCCTCGCCAAGCGCATCGAGGTAGGCCGACATCAGCAGCTCGACGCCACCCTGTTCGGCGATCGCGGAGCGACCCGTCGGCCGGCCGACGTTGGGCTCGACGATCAGTCGGCGACCCGTCGCCGCGTCGACCTTGACCTCGACGTAGGCGAGCCCGCTGTAGCCGACCTCGCCGAACAGCCGCAGGCAGACGTCGCGCGTCGCGTCGTCGCGGACCTCCACGCCGAGGCAGCTCGTGCCGGTCTCGGGCGGCCACTGTCGGATCTTTCGGGCGATGAACATCGCGCGGGCGTCGCCCTCTCGATCGAAATAGGCGTTCGCCGAGACGAGCTGGGACTCGTCGCCGTCGATCCACGCCTGCGCGATCAGCGCGTCCGAGGTGTCGGCGAAGCGGTCGTACGTCGCCAGCAGCTCGTCCGGCGTATCGACCCGGAAGACCTTGGCCTTCGTCGCGGCCAGCCACGCCGCGGTCTTGATCGGCGGCTTGAGCACGGCCGGGTAGCCGAACGTCGGGGCGATCATCTCGGCGTCGGACCGGGACCGCAGGACGTGCGTCTCCGGGATCGGCAGACCGGTCGCCGTCGCGTGCTCGGCGAACCGGATCTTGTCCATCAGCAGCTCGACCGTGTCGTGCTCGGGCAGGACGAACCGGTACGGCCCGCACAGGCGATCGCGCCAGCGCGAGATGGCGAGGACCGCCGCGTCGGAGCAGGGGATCAGGACGGCCGGCTGGTCGCCCAGGGCGCCGCTCGCCGCCAGCCGCTCGAGCGTCACGATGAGCTCCTCGCCGCTGGTCGGCGACGTCACGATCCGCTCGGGGAGGCGCGTGCGGGCGCAGAAGTGTCCGCGGTCGGCCGCGATGCCGACGACCGGCACGCCTCGTGCCGCAAGGAGGCGCGTCGTCTGGAGCCCCGTGATGCAGTCGAGCGCGATGACGACCGCGGTCGGACGCCGTGGGCTATCCGGCGGGGTCATCGGTCAGTTCGGGCCGTCTTCTCGCGCGATCGCCTCGGCTGTGCCGACGAGCTCGAACAGGTGGTCGACCGTCGCGATGTGCGGGTCGACGGCAGACGCGCGCCGCTCGCGCTGGAGCGTGCCGAGCGTCTCCTCGACGGCCTTCACCGCGGCCCGCATCGGCTGGTTGGCGAGGATGATGAGGTTGAAGCCCTTCTGCCGGAGCTCGTCGTCCGTGAAGGTCGGGAAGAGCGTGGGCACGGCCACCAGCGGGACCTGCCCGATCCCCTGCCACGACGACAGGAACCCCTCGATCTCGCCGAGGGTCTTGTCGCGCGAATGGATGAGGATGGCGTCGACGCCCGCCTCGACGTAGGCGTCGGCGCGACGACACGCGTCCTCGACGCCGTGCCCGGCGATGAGGGATTCGACCCGGGCGATCAGCACGAAGCCATCGCTTTCCTGGGCTGCCTTGGCCGCCCGGAACCGGCGAGCCTGCTCCTCGACCGGGATCAGCTCGCGCTTCGTGTCGGAACCGAGCAGGCTGTTCCGCTTCGGGAAGAGGTTGTCCTCGATCGAGATCGCGGAGATCCCCGCGGCCTCGAACTCGACGAGCGTCCGGACGACGTTGTTGAGCCCCCCGAAGCCGTTGTCGCAATCGGCGATCACGGGCAGGTCCGTCGCCCGGTCGAGCCGGACCGCCTGCTCCAGCGTCTCGTTCATGGTGGTCAGATTCACGTCGGGGATCGCGTAGGTCATGGTCGCCACTGCCAGGCCGCTGACCCACACCGCGTCGAAGCCGTAGTCGGCGGCGAGCCGCGACGTCAGCGCGTCGTGCGCACCGATGGCGACGACCGCCCGGTCGGCGGCCATGCCTGCCCGAAGCTGCGCTCGCTTCGTGTCCGCGCGGCTCATCGGGCGGCCGCCGGCGCGTCGGCCAGGCTCTCGGGCCTCGTCGTGGACGCGTCCCGCTCCTCGACGATGCGCAGGATCTCCACGCCGATCTCGCGCTGGGCGTCGACCGTGGTCGCGCCGATATGCGGCGTGAGGATGACGTTCGGGAGGTCGGCGAGCGGCGGGATCCGGCCCTCGCCTTCGGCGACATGGACGTCCAGCCCGGCGCCGGCCGGTCCGCCGGGCCCCAGCAGCGCCTCCCGGAGGGCGGCCTCGTCGACGACGCCCCCTCGGGCGATATTGACCAGGAAGCTGCCCGACTTCATCCGGCCGAGCTCGGCCGGCCCGATGAGCCCGCGGGTCGACGGTCCGAGTGGGACGTGGATGCTCAGGAAGTCGGATCGCTCGAGCACCTCGTCGAGGGGCAGCAGGTCGATGCCCTCGCTCGCGAACCGCGCGGCCCGCTCCGGGCTCGGCTCGGCCACGCAGCCGACGGTCGTCATGCCCCACGCGCGTCCGAGTCGGGCGACGGTCGTGCCGATCGAGCCGAGACCGACGATGCCGAGCGTCTTGCCGCCGAGGTTCCAGCCGACGACCTCGTTCTTGGCCCAGTGCCCGCTGCGCCACATGCGATCGACCTCGACGACCTGGCGCGCCAGCCCGAGGAACATCGCGAATGTCAGCTCCGCGACGGCACGGGCACCCGGACCCGGGATCCGTTGCAGATGGATGCCCCGCGAGCGGACGGACTCCATATCGAGGTTGTCCAGCCCGGACCCGGCGCGCACGATCGTGTGCAACCGCGGGGCGGCGTCGAGCAGGGCCCGGTCGATGTCGAGCCCGGACCGGAAGATCAGCACCTCGCGGTCGGCCATCTGCGCCTCCAGGTCCGCCCGCGCAGCACCGACCGCGGTGATGACATCGTGGCTGGCCTGGAGCGCCGCCAGGGCGTCCGGATCGATCTTGGACGCGACGAGGATCCTCATGCGTCACCCGCCCGCAGCACGGGGGTCTCGCTCGCCGGGCCCCTGAGGAGACCCATGATCGCCGTGACCACCTCCCCGGTGACCGCGTCCGGGTCCTGCGTCGCGTCGACGCGCACGAACACGTCGACCACCCGCTCCAGCGCCAGGTACTCCTGTCGCATCCGCTCGAGCGACTCGAGCGTGCCTTCGCCCTTGCGGGCGTGGAGCACCTCGGGCGGTGCGTCGAGCATGATCACCATGTCCGGGCGTGGATAGAGACGGTCGAGCATCGCGCCATGGACGCGGCTCGTCCACGGTCGGCCGGGTCGCCGGCCGGCGATGTCGGCGGCGTAGTAGTCGCAGAAGAAGTGCCGGTCGAAGATCACCAGCCGGCCGCGCCGCTGGTGGACCCACGCGACCCCCTGGCGGAACCACTCCTCGGCGATCCAGTTGGCCAGGCGAAGGCCGGATCGAACCTGGCGGAGGAGGCCGGGGGACGATCCGCCGGCGGTCGCGCCATTGCCGGCACCGACCATGTCGGGCCGACCGCCCCGGCGTCGCTTCACCTCGAGGGCCAGCCGCGTGGTGGGCAGCATCAGCGAGCTCGACTCCAGGTTCACACCCATGTAGATGGTCCGCGAGGGGACCGGGACGCGTTCCGCGACCCGTCGCACGATGCTCGACTTGCCGGCGCCGTCCGCGCCGATGAGGGCGACGGTGGTCACTGCCGAACCACGTCCCGTCGATCGGCGGAGCCGCAAGGCGCGAACGAATACCAGGTATCTGGAGTCGACACGGTTCATCCCCCATCCGCGGGCCACGGCGTCTCCTCGCCGCGGCCGAAGCCGCAAGTGTAAAGACATTCGCCACGGCTGGCGGGGACGTCCCCGGAGTGACCGGTGCCGCCGTGCACCGAGACTCAGGCGAGGGCCGGGGCGATGGCCTCGTACAGGCGCCCGATCTCGAGCGGATATGGGTGGCCGACCGCGATGGCCGACACGCCGTCCAGCGCGCGCAGGGTCGCATCGGCGTGCCGCGTCTCCAGCTCGTCGAGGAGCGCGCTGCGCCGATCGGGGAACGCGAACAGGTGGCGGCGGTAGTGCTCGAGCAGGTCCGACAGCTCGAAGAGGAACGACTGCGTCGCCCGTCGCGCGACGTCGGCCGGATCGACCGGCGCGACCGTCATGTCCTCTGATGCATGGCTCATCACCAGGACGACCCGGTCCAGCGCCGCACCGTCGGGCAGCGCGGCGCGACCGAGCAGGCGGTCGGGGGGCACCTGCACTGACAGCTGCCGCTCGACGACCGGGCGCGCGCGCGTCGCGACGCGGCCGATCGCGCTACCGCCGATGATCGGGAGCCGGGTGACGCCCAGCAGTGCCGAGGACGCGGCCCGCGTCGCGGCGAGCCGCCGTCGGTCGCGGGCGGGGATCCGGTCTTCGAGGCCCGCGGACCGGATCTGCCAGTCCCAGACCCGCATCGGCTCGGGCAGCGCGCGGATCCGGCGAGCCGCCGGGTCGATATGCACCCATTCGTCGCCGACGAGGTCCGCTCCCTGGGCGGTGAAGGAGAGGAGCGTCTCGCTCTTGCCGCCCTTGGCCCAGCCGATCGTGAGCACGCCGAGCCCGTCGTGGACGAAGGCGCCGGCGTGGAGCGGCAGCCAGCCGTTCGCGAACGCGGTCAGGTTCACCAGCGGCACGAGCAGCGGAATGGCCGAGAGGCCACGCTCCGCGACGATCTCGAGCCGGCCCGTGCCGAGGGCGTCCAGCGGTATGGCGACCTGCACGCTCGACTTCTGGCGCCCCCGCAGGACCAGGTAGGCATCGTCGGTGAAGGCGGCTTCGTCGAGCCCGAGGTATCGCAACCGCCCCTCGAGTGGCATCCGGTCCACGAACCGGATCACGATGTCCGGCTCGCGGTCGAGCGTCGACCCGATGGGCCCCAGCTGCCGCTCGATGATCCGGGCGTCGCCGGGGTCCGCGTCGACGAGCCGGATCCCCACGGCCCCGTGCAGGTCGAACTCAGGCGTCATGGCACGTGGCATGGCGGGAGGATAGCCGCCCGCCGGTGCGCGGAGGCACACCGCACGGCGCGTCCCATCGGGATGCCGTCGTACACTCCCGCCACCGACCGGGCCGAACGGCAGATGACAGATGGGGGGAGGAGACACCACGAGCGCATCGTTGCGTCCCTGGCTCCTGTTGGGCGTGATCGTGATCGCCATCGGTGGCGGCATCGTCGCCCTACTTTCGGTGAACCAGGCCCCCACCCCCACGCCGACCGGACCCAGCGGATCGGTGCCGCCGTCGTCGGCGCCACTCGTCCCGCCGCCGCCGCCCGGGATCTCGTTCAGCGACTTCGTCGTCGATCCGGCGGTCGTCCGGGCGCCGACGACGAGCTCGGCCCAGTCGAAACTGTGGTTCGCCGACGGGGCGTGGTGGGGCGCGCTGTTCGGGCCGGCGACCCAGCGCCTCGGAGTCTTCCGGCTGGACCCCGAGTCCCAGGTCTGGGCGGACACCGGCACCCTGATCGACGAGCGTCCGTTCGTCGATGCCGACGTCGTCTGGACCGGGACGAAGCTGTACGCGGTCACCGGCGGGTCGCGTCCGTCGGACAACCACTCGATCCGGGTCCGCCGGTTCAGCTACGACACGGAGACGGGGTCCTACCGCATGGACCCCGACTTCCCGGTGACGATCCACCCGGCGGGCGCCAGCGCGGCCGTCATGACGGTCGACTCGACCGGCGTGGTGTGGGTCACGTACGTGGTCGACAGCCATGTGTGGCTGACCCACACGCTCGACAACGACAGCCGGTGGTCGAAGCCGGTCTCCCTGCTGGGGACCGAGGCCACGGTCGACCTCACCGACGTGTCGAGCATCGTCGCCTACGAGCCCGGCCGGATCGGCGTCCTGTGGACCAACCAGCGGGCGGGCGTGTACTTCAGCAGCCACGAGGACGGCAGTCCCGACGACGCATGGTCGCCCGCCGAGGGCGTGTTGACCGGTCAGCGCCCGGACCAGCAGCTCAGCATGACGACCTACCCGATCGACGGCGCGCCCGGTGGCGTGGCGGCCGCCATCGGCACCACCCTCGACGAGGGCAGCGGACGCGGACTCGATCCGCTGACGCTGCTTGCGACGCGCGACACGTCCGGGACGTGGGACACGACGCTCGTGGGTCTCGTCCGCGATCGCCACTCGCGGCCCATCGTGCTGGTCGATGCCGAGGGGTCGACCATCGCCGTCGCGGCGACCTCGCCCGGCAGCGGCGGAGCGATCTACTACAAGCGATCCCCGCTCGATCGGATCCAGTTCGACACCGGCATCGGCGTCCCGCTGGTCTCCAGCGCGGTCGACCTCACGATCGACAACGTGACCGCGGGCAAGGCCCCGCTCACGGCCGAGGGCGGCCTGCTAGTGCTGGCGAACGACCGGACGTCGGGTCGCTACCTCCACGGCGTGGTCGACCTGGGCGGGGGGCCGCCGGCGGCCGATCCCGCCGACCCCGAGCGGCCGACGACGCCGACCGCGCCGCCGAAGGGCACGACGACCACGCTCGTCCAGGACACGTTCGAGCCGTGGCCCATCGGGCGCGCCACCGCGACCGGCTGGTATGTCCGGCCCGAGGACGCGCCGGCGTCGCTGTCGATCGTCGCGGCCGGTGGCGGCCGGCAGGCGCTGCGGGTGCCCTCATCGGCGCTCGGTGTGCGCGGCTGCCGGGACTTCGCGGAAGCCCCGGGTGCGGTCCAGACGCTGCGCGCGCGGGTCCGCATCTCGCGTCTCGGCCTCGAGGATGCGACGATCCTGTCCGTGCGCGGCACCGGCGGCGAGGCGGCCAGCGTCCGCGTGACGAACCTCGGGCAGGTGGCCTGGTTCGACGGCGCCACCAAGATCCGCACGACGCCGCGGTTCCGCCCCGGCACCTGGTACCGGATCACGGTCCGCGTCGACCAGGCCCGCCGCACGTACGATCTGCGGGTGTCGACCGACGGGGGGACCCGGGTCGCCAGCGCCGCGCGGCTGAGCTGGCGGATGCCCGCGGTGAAGATCGTCGGCTCGGTGTGCGGCCAGACCTCGCTCGGGGCGCCGCGACAGACCGTCGACTTCGCCGACGTGAGCGTCGTCCAGACGGTGACGCCATGAGGATCGTCGTCACCGGGGCAGCCGGCTTCATCGGCTCGACGCTGACCGAAGCACTGCTCGCGGCCGGCCACGAGGTGGTCGCCCTCGACGCCTTCATCCCGTACTACCCGCGTCCGATGAAGGAGGCGAACATCGCCCCGGTCGTCGGATCGGCGGGCTACCGCTTCGGCGAGGTCGACCTGCGGACCGACGACCTCGACCCGTGGCTCGAGGGGGCCGATGCGGTGATCCACGAAGCGGCCATGGCCGGGCTCATGCGCAGCTGGACCGACCTCGAGCTCTACACGTCATGCAACATCCTCGCCACGAACCGGCTCATCGAGTCCGTCGGGCGGACCGGCGTGGGGCGCCTGGTCATCGCCTCGACGTCGTCGGTCTACGGCCTCGAGGCGGTCGGTGACGAGGACCACGCCCTGGAGCCGTCGTCGCCCTACGGGATCACCAAGCTCGCGGCGGAGAAGCTGGTCCTGGCGCACGTCGCGCTGCACGGGCTCCCGGCCACGATCATCCGCTACTTCTCGATCTACGGTCCGCGCCAGCGACCGGACATGGCCTACCACAAGTTCATCGAGGCGATGCTCGACGGCCGCACGATCACGGTCTATGGCGACGGCGAGCAGACGCGCTCGAACACGTTCATCGACGATGCAGTGAGCGGCACGATGCTCGCGCTCGAGCGCGGCGCGGCCGGTGGGATCTACAACATCGGTGGCGGCCGGACGATCTCGCTCATCGACGCGATCGGCCTCATCGCCGGGCATCTCGGTGTCGAGCCGTCGATCGCGTGGGAGGCTGCTCGGCCCGGCGACCAGCGCCATACGAGCGCCGACATCTCACGCGCGAAGGCGGCACTGGGCTACGCGCCGGCGGTCGAGCCGGAGGAGGGCCTGGGGCGCCAGGTCGCGTGGCACGTCGCGCGGAGGAATGCGGGCGGCGGGACGGCCGAGGGCTAGACGCCGGACCCCTTGAAGACCGCCAGGGCGGTCTCGGCCATCAGCCGCAGGTCGTACATCGTGGAGCGTCGCTCCATGTACTCGATGTCGAGGCGCAGCCGCTCGTCGAACGTCATCGTGCCGCGGCCCTTGACCTGCCACAGGCCGGTGATGCCGGGCAGCACCTCGAGACGCTCCGAATGCCACAGGTCGTAGGTGCTCGCGGCGAACGAGGTCGGGCGCGGCCCGACGATCGACATCTCGCCGCGGACGACGTTCAGGACCTGCGGCAGCTCGTCGAGGCTGGTCTTGCGCAGGAAGCGGCCGACGCGGGTGACCCGCGGGTCGTTCGGGATCTTGAAGTCGGGCGGCGGCAGGATGTTGAGGTGCTGGAGGGAGGCCTTCAGCTCCTCGGCGTTCTGGACCATCGTCCGGAACTTGAACATCGGGAAGCGCATCCCGTGCTGGCCGGTCCGCTGCTGGGCGAACAGGATCGGCCCGGGCGACTCCAGCCGGATGAGGACCGCGCACAGGAGTCCGAGCGGCAGCAACAGCGGCATGGCGACGAGGCAGATCGCCAGGTCGATGATCCGCTTCGTGGCGGCGTAGCCGCGTGGCGACGCGACCTGGCCGGGGGATCGCTCGGTCACCGGGCGGCCGGCTCGCGCCGCGCGCGCTCTTCGAGCTCGAACGCCTCGGCGTCATCCTCCGCGAGTGCGGCGCGGATGGGCGTCGGCGTGGCGCTGAGCGACGCGCCGTGGACTGCGGAGATGAGGGCGCCGCTGGTCAGACCGTCATCCGGGAACGTCGCGACGCGGACGTCCTCTTGCACGAGGTCGGGGGTCAGGCGGCGGAGGCGACCGAGCAGCGTGTCCGCGCCGACGCGCGCCGACTCGGGAAGCAGGATGTAGATGCTGCCCTCGTCCACCCAGGTCCGGTCGACGAGGCGCAGGTGCCGGTGCAGCCGGCGCGCTCGACCGGAGAGGTCGGCTGCCTCGGCGGCGGCCGGATCGGCCGGACCGGGCAGGCGCACGATGGTCATGGGTCGAACGCCACGGCGCGACCGACGGAGCTCGCGACGGAACTCCGCCCAGCCCTCCCGGGCCGGCGTGGCCGGTGTCGACTCGGACGTGCCGGGCGGGGCGGTGAGCAGGACGAGCACCAGCGCGATGACGCCGATGACACCGAGCCACCACGCCAGGGTCGGCGCGAGGTCGATCCCGACACGGGCGATCTCAAGACCGATCCCCGCGCCCGCGAGGGCGGCGATCAGCGCGACGACGAGATGGTGTCGTCGTTCGGGCGTCATCGTTCGGCGCCCATCGACGCGACGCGGGGGGCTGTCGCGCGAGAGCGGTCCGGCTTCGCGGCCGGCATCAGCGTCCCGCGACCGAACGACGTGTAGGCGAACCCGGCGGCGGCGAGCTGCTCGCCGGTCAGGACGTTCCGGCCGTCGACGACGACGCGGCGCTTCATCGTGGTCCCGGCGGCCGCCCAGTCGATGTCGACGAACTCCGGCCACTCCGTGACCAGGATCGCGGCATCCGCGTCGCGCAGCGCGTCGGATGTCGCGTTGACGACCTCGAGCCCTGGCACGAGCTCGGCCGAGCGCTCGCGCGCGGTCGGCATCGGGTCGTAGGCCACGACCGACGCGCCAGCCTCGATCAGCTCGCTGGCGATGGTCAGGGCAGGTGCGTCGCGCAGGTCGTCGGTGTCGGGCTTGAAGGTGAGCCCGAGCAGCGCGATCCGGCGGCCGCGCACCGACCCGTCGAGCAGCGACGCGGCGCGCTCGACGACCTGGGTGCGACGGCGGTGGTTGACGTCGTCGACCGCGGTCAGCAGCGGCGTGTCGACCCCGAACTCGGCGGCGGTCCGGATCGTCATCGACACCTGGTTGGGCAGGCACGACCCGCCGAACCCGACACCGGCGCGCAGGAACGCGCCGCCGATGCGGCTGTCGTAGGACATCCCGTCGACGACGGTCGCCACGTCGGCGCCGAACGCGTCGCAGATCTCGGCGAGCTCGTTGGCGAAGCTGATCTTCGTGGCGAGGAACAGGTTGGCGCCGAGCTTGGTGATCGCGGCGTCGATGGCACCCATCACGACGACCGGTGCCGCGGCCGAGTGGTACAGCTCGCGCAGGGCGGCCTCGCCGTGACCCTCCGGGTCGTCGACGATGCCGATGACGATGCGATCGGGCTGCTGGTAGTCGCGGACGGCGCGGCCCTCGCGGGTGAACTCAGGGTTGAGCATCACCGGGACGGGCGGCTTGCCGCTCGCGGCACGGCGGCTGCCGACGATCGACGGCAGCTGGCGGATGAAGTCCGGCGGCAGTGTCGAGCGGACGACCAGGGTCGCCCCGTCGGCCATGGCCGGCACGATGTCGGCCAGCGCGCCACGGACGGTGTCGGTCTGCCAGCCGCCGTTGCCGTCGTGCGTGCCTACGGCGACGATGACCATGTCGGCCGAGGCGGCAGCCGCCTTCAGGTCGTCTGTGAAGCGCAGCGTGCCCCGCTGCACGCCGTCGGCGACCAGCTCCGGCAGGCGCGGCTCGTGGAAGGGGATGTGCCCCTCGCGCAGCATGCCGAGTCGACGCGGATCGGCGTCCACGCCGGTCACGTCATGATCCCACTCGGCAAGGCAGGCGCCCGTGACGAGCCCGACGTAGCCCAATCCGACTACGGAAACACGCATTTCCGTTCTTCCCCCTTCAGTCGCCGAAACCCTCGGTGGCCCCGGCTACTCGCGACGGCCCTACCTCCCCAAGGATGAGTGCCGATCCGTTGGATCCAAGCGGATCCGATGATGTCGTTCCCCTGAGGGTACAAAGTACCAGCCCCGGGCAGCGTATCGTAAGGCCCCCGGCTGTCAATTACACTCACTAAATACGGCCCGGGCATCGCACCAGCCCTGCTCAGACCGGGTCGGGAGCGGCACTTCCGGTGCATTTCCGCACCGTTCGGCCCGGTTCCGAGCCGACTCGGACGGGAAGCCGCACCGGGTCTCGCTGCACCGTCGAGTAGCATGGCGCGGGTCGAACCGATCATTGCGGAGGAAAGGTGCAGGGGGTTCTCGATGGCATCCCCATCGTGCTGGTCCTGTTGGCCGGCATCGGGGCGCCGCTCGCCGGCTGGTACGCCACCAGGCGCCTGCGCTCTCCGGGCGTCTGGTTCGTCCTCGGCGCGCTGACCGGCCCGATCGCCGTCGGACTCCTCGCGTTGGCGCCCCCGGGCAGGTGTCCGCTGTGTGACACCCCGGTCCGCGGTTGGCCCACGGTATGCGACAGATGTGGCGTCCGACTCCAGGACGGCGAGGAGGTGGCGTCCGTCGACCCCCGCACCCAGCTCCCGGACGGGACCCCGGTCGTCGCGCCCCGAACGGTGCGCTACTCCGAGTCCGAGACGGCCACGCCGTTCGCACCGCCGACGCCCATCGACAGCGCCCGCGCCGGCGGTCGCAAGGACGCCCTCACCTCCTGGTCGGACAAGCCGATGGCCTCGCCGATGTCGCTCGGGACCCGCCCGATCTTCACGGCCTCGAACTACGTGGCCGCCACGCACGAGCCCGAGGCCACCTCCGGCGAGGTCCTCTCGACCGGCGTGTACATCTCGGGGAATGCCGGCCTCGAGTTCGGTGCGTGCTATGCGATCGCGCGCGACGGCGACCGGCTTCGCGTCTTCGGACCCGTGGATGCCGGCCAGCTGACCGTCCGCCACGAGGGGGCCGTGAATGACTTCGACGTGACCGCGATGGATGACCGGGTGATCATCGCGGGTCGCGAGGGACGGTCGTCCATGACCATCGTCTTCCGGACGATCGGCGGGATGCGGGCCGCCGACCTCGAGCTCGCCCTGTCGGGTCCGATGGCCGGCACGGGTCCGTGACGGGTCCGCCGCCCGCCCCCCAGTCACGTCGCCCGAGGTTCCCCGCCCCCGAGATCATCGGTGGCGTCATCGCGATCGTCGTGGTCGCGATCGTCCTCAGCGCGGGCATGGCCGGTGGCACCGCGCCGACCGCGCCCGCCGGCAGTTCGCAGCCGTCGGGATCGGCGCAGTCCGACGCCCCGGCGACGCCGCGTCCGCCGGTCGACCATCGCGTCGTCGCCCTGCTCGGTCAGGTGAACGGGCAACTCGCGGACGCCGGCGCCGATCTCAAGGTCGAGGCTGGCTCGCTCGACACTTCGGCCGCAAGAGGTGCAGGATACTCGTCCGGTCGGTCTCAGGAACGTCGCGACCGCGCTCGACCCACGTGGCCAATCTCGGTGGAGCGATGGGCGACGGGCAGGTCGGGGCCCGACTCGCGCGCTGTACACCGCCATCGATAGCGGAGGCGGCGACCGCCCTGACGAACTCCATCAACGAACGACGCGGCGTACCGGACAGCGGCGTCCAACCTGAGCCAGAGCATCGCCCAGCTGGCGAAGCTCCAGGCGGAGCTGGAAGCGCTGCTCCTCGCCCCGTCGCCAAGCCCGTCGGCGTCGGCCGTCCCGACAGCGAGTCCGCCGCCCTCCTCCGCGCCGCCGTCGGCGAGCCCGCCACCGGCATCCGCCGTAGCATCCGGTTCGGCGGCCCCCTCCGGGGACGCGTCGGCCAGCCCGTCACCGTTCGCCCCGGGTGGCCCCGAGCCGCCGAGAGCCCCGGATGAGATGGTCCGAAACGGCGGATTCGAGGATCCGGCCGACGCCTCCTGGGGTCTCCGCGCGGCCGTCGACGCGACCGCGACCTTCCAGCTGGACAGCGTCCGACCCGCGGCCGGGGGCGTATCCGCCCGCGTCGACATCGGCCAAGGCTCCGATGCCTACGGTGGTATCGCCTTGCGCCAGGACGCCATCCCGATCGAGGCGGGACGGATCTACAACCTGACGATGACCGTTCGAGCCGAGGGTCCTCGCTTGATCCGGGTGCGCTTGATGTCTCGCGCTGGCGTGACCTACACCACCGCGATCGTGGCGGTGCCCGTGGCTTGGACGCCCGTCTCCCTCCAGATCACGGTGCCCGACACGGACCCGAACGCGATCCTCGAGTTCGGTCTCGGGCGGACGGACGAGACGACCTGGATCGACACGGTGTCGCTCCGGCCGGCGCCCGCCTTCTAGGCGACCACCTCAGCTGACGGTCCCGCCGGGCGCCGGCGCGTGGACCCGGACATCGCCGAGCCCGCGGGCCGCCAGTGCCTCGCGCAGCGCGTCAGGTGTGCCGGTCAGGATCGGGAACGTCCCGTAGTGGAGCGGCACGACCTCGTCCACCCCGAGGAACTCGACCGCCAGCGCCGCTGCCATCGGGTCCATCGTGAAGTGCCCGCCGATCGGCAGCATCGCCAGGTCGGGTCGATACAGGTCCTTGATGAGGCGCATGTCGGAGAAGACCTGCGTGTCGCCCGCGTGGTAGATGCGGTAGCCGTCCTCGAGCTCGATGACGAAGCCGACCGGGTCGCCGAGGTACAGCGTCGTCTCGCCGGGCTCGTTCCAGTCGCCGGCCGAATGGTCGGCCGAGACCATCGTCACGCGCAGCCCGGCCGCCTCGACCGTGCCGCCCTTGTTCATGCCGACCACCGCGTCGGCACCGCCGGGCAGTCGCCTCGGGAGCCACAGGCTGAGCTCGTGCATGCACGGCCAGGCCGGTCGGAGGCGGCTGGCGAGGCTGAGCGCGTCGCCGAAGTGGTCGAAGTGCCCATGCGTGACGAGGAGCAGGTCGCAGCGGTCGACCTGGTCGACGCCGATCGGGCTGGTCGGGTTCGCGAACCAGGGGTCGATGATCACGGTCCTGCCGCCGGCCGTGTCGATCCGGATGCAGGAATGGCCGTACCACGTGATCGTCGTGCCTTCGGGGAGCGACATGGGAGCACCTCAAGCGGTCGTCGATGTCGATGCTAGCGACGCGGCTACACTCGCGACGTGTCGGCGACGCAGATCGCGCAGAACCTCGCGTACATCAACTGGACCGTCCTGGCCGGTCTTGCGCTGGGCACGTACGCCGCGGTCGTGCTGCTGCGCCAGCGGACCGCCGCGACCGGCGGCTACCTCGGCTTCGCGACGGTGTCGGCCATCGCGTTCGGTGTGCTGGCGTGGCTGAGCGACGACGCGCTGCCGGGGTCGCTCGGTGCGTCGCCGGTCGTCCCGGACCCCGCGTTCGACGCACCGCGGCGCGCGGCGCTGGCCGCCTTCGTGCTGATCGCCATCGCCGCCTTCCTGCTTCGCCGCCGGTCGGACACCTGGGCGGGACGGGCCGAGCTGCTCGCGCTGACTGCCGGAGCCCTCACCGTGCTGTTCGGCGCCGTCGGCTGGGGCGACGGGCCGGTCGGCGCGGCCGCGCTGCTGGTCCAGCTGGCGGTCCTGTTCGCGGCCACCGGCGGGGTGTTCGCGGCGATGGTCCTCGGCCACTGGTACCTCGTGACGCCGAAGCTGCCCGAGGCGCCGCTCATCCTGCTCGCGCGCGTGCTGCTGGCCGTGGTCGCCATCCAGGTCGGCCTGTTCGTCGCCTGGGTCGCGCTCGGCGCGGGCCCGGCCGACCCCGCCCCGTTCAGCGCGCTCACCGGCCCGTGGGCGCTGTTCGTATGGCTGCGGCTGATCGTCGGGCTCGTATTCCCGCTGATCGTCTCGTGGCTGGCCGTCCAGACGGTGCGCACCCGTTCGATGGAGTCGGCGACCGGGCTGCTCTACATCAACGTCGGCACGATCGCGGCCGGCACCATCCTCGCCGCCGGCCTGTACTTCGGCGCCGGCCTGCTCGTGTGACATCACCGGAGGTGGCATGAAGGACGACCGCGACTGGATCCCCGACGCGAAGGATCTCGACTGGATCGAGTCGATCGCCGCGTCGCTCCCACCGACGCTCGTGGCGATCGAGGAGGCCGCAGGCAGCGACATCCCGATCGTCGACCGCGACGCGGGCCGCGTCCTGTCGGTACTGGCCGGCGGCCGGCGGCGGATCGTCGAGGTCGGCACCGCGTACGGCTTCTCGACGCTGTGGCTGGCGCTCGGCCAGCCCGCCGACGGGACGATCGTGACGATCGACCCCGATCGCGAGCGGACCGATCTCGCCCGCGGTTGGTGGCGGGACGCGGGGATCGCAGACGAGCGGATCACGGTCGTGAACGACAAGGCGCTCACCGCGTTCCAGGCCGGGGAGCCGTCGCTGGCCGGCCCGTTCGACCTCGCGTTCATCGACGCGCTCAAGGAGGAGTACTCGGCCTACCTCGACGCGCTGGTCGACGGGCGGCTCGCACCCGGTGCGCTGGTCCTCGCCGACAACGTCCTGTGGAGCGGTCGCGTGTCCGGGTCGCGCCCGGTCGACGGCGACCGCAGCACCCCGCACCTGCGCGCCTTCTGTGAGCGGGTCCTCGCCGACCCGCGGTTCACCGCCACGATCCTGCCGCTTGGTGACGGACTCCTGGCGGCCACGTGGCGCGGCTGAGCACGGCGACGGCGGTGCGGGTCCGGATCCGGCTGTTCGCGATCCAGCGCGAGCTGGCAGGGACGCGCGAGCACGCGGTCGACCTGCCCGATGGGGCGACGGTCGCCGACGCCTGGGACGCGCTGGTCGCGACGTTCCCGGCCCTCGCGCCGGGCCGTGGCTCCGTCCGCTTCGCCCGCAACGGCGCCTACGCCGACGAGGACACGGTCCTCGCCGATGGCGACGAGGTGGCGATGATCCCGCCGGTCTCGGGTGGGGCCGATGGATTGCGCATCCTCGAGCTGCGTGACGCGCCGTTCGACGCCGCGATCCTGACCGAGCTGACCGACCGCCTGGCGACGCCCGAGGACGGGGCGGCCGTCGGGTTCATCGGTCGCACCAGGGTCACGCCCGGCACCCCGGCACCGGGACAGGAGGCGGAGGCCGACCGCCACGCCGGCCGGGCCGTCGAGTCGCTCGAGTACGAGGCCCACGACTCGATGGCGATCGACGTGCTCGCCGACATCGCCGACGAGGTGGCCGTGCGATTCGGCGTCGAGCGCCTCGCGATCGTGCATCGGACCGGTGAGGTGCCGCTCGGCGAGCCGTCAGTGGCGATCGTGGCGGTCAGCGCGCATCGCGACGCCGCCTTCGATGCCGCACGCTATGCCATCGACGAGACCAAGGCTCGTGCGCCGATCTGGAAGGCCGAGCGGTTCGCCGACGGCCACGTCTGGATCGGGCAGCCGGCCCGCACCGGACCGGAGGGCAGCGCGTGAGGGTCTACATCAGCGTGGACATGGAAGGGATCGCGGGCATCAACCACCCGGACCCGACCGACCCGACCGACCGGCGCTACCCGACCTCGGTGGACCTCATGGTGGGCGAGACGAACGCCGCCATCGAGGGCGCGCTCGCCGGCGGCGCGACCGATGTCCTCGTCAACGACAGCCACTGGAACATGTACAACCTGCTGCCTGCCGACCTGCACGCAGGCGCGCGCGTGCTCCAGGGCCAGAAGGCGTGGTCGATGGTGGCAGGAGCTCAGCCCGCCGCGGACGGGTCGCCGACCTTCGACGTCGCGCTGTTCGTCGGGTATCACGCCCGGGCCGGCCATCCGAGCGGGACGATCGCCCACACATACTCGGGCATGCCGGTCGAGACGCGGCTGTGCGGCCGGCCGACCGGCGAGTACGGGATGAACGCCATGGTCCTCGGGGCATGGGGCGTGCCGGTCGGCCTGGTGGCCGGTGACGACGCGCTGGCCGAGGAGGTCGCCGACTGGCTGCCGTGGACCGAGCGGGTCGTGGTCAAGGTCACCGACGGCGGTCGCAGCGCGGCATCCGTCCACCCGAGCGTCGCCCGCGAGCGCATCCGCGACGCCGCCGAGCGTGCCGTTCGGCGGGCCGCCGCCGGCGAGCTGCAGACGCTCGAGGTCGGGCGACCCGTCGTCATCGAGATCGACGTCGCCCGCGGCGTCATCGCCGACCACGCCGCGATCATGCCGGGGGCCGAGCGCGCCGGCGACCGGACCGTCCGGTTCACGGCAGACGACCCGGAGACGGCGTTCCGCGGGTTCCTCTCGATCGTCCGGCTCGTCGAGCCCGTCAGTGGCTGACCGCTCGATCGATCGGCTGGCGGAGCGGGCCGAGACCCTCGCCGGCGCGTGGGGCGCACGCGCTCGAGCCTCGACCACGCTCGGCCAGGAGCGAGCGCTGCTGCGACTGTTCGGCGTCAGCGGGCTCGATCGGTCGGGGCGGCCGCTGGCCGGCGCGGCGGTCGACCGCTGGCTGGCCAGCGCCCGGGACGGGCTCGGCGGCGGCATCGCCCTGTCCTTCGCGATGGCGCTGACCGAATACGATCTCGACCCCCAGCAGCTGGCGCTCGATGTCACCTCCGGGGCGATCGACCTGGCCCTCGAGGCGGAGCTGCTGCGCGAGCCGGATCGCCGCAAGATCGCGGTCGCCGAGGCCGAGCGGCTGGTCGGTATCGCGGTCGAGCGCATCGACGCCGACCGGGTCGCCCGGCGCGAGCTGCTCGACCTGCTCGGCGAGGCGCCGTGGCCGTGGATCGGGACGACGCTCGCCGAACCCGATGTCGATGCCGCGCTCGACGAGGCTGCCGCCCTGGCCGGGGCCGGGTTCGACCTGCTCCGCGTCGAGGTGCCGATCGGTCGCGAGCTCGCGGACCGCATGCAGTCGGCCGGCGTCGAGCCGCCCGAGTGGCACCCCGGAACGCGCGGCGGCCCCGGTCGCCGGTCGACCGACATCGATGCTCCGGATCCGGCCCCGTCGGGCAGCCAGCGCGCGCTGGCGAGACTTCGTCGGGCGGCCGATGGCGTCGCCGCCCAGCGCCGCGGCTACGTCCGGCTCGGCACCGCCATCCCGCCGCTCGGCGTGCCCGAGGGCGCAGTGGTGGCCGCCTTCGAGCGGGTCGATCTCGTCGACGCCGACCCGGTGGCCGAGATCGTCGTCGGCGGCGTCGACCCGGATCGATCGCTGGCCGACCACGCCTTCGCCCGGCGGCTCCATCGACGGGCGGACACGTTCGTCTCGATCGGGCCGGGGCCGCTGGTCGTGGCGCCGGACATGCACTCGGGCGTCCCGTCCGATCCGGCCACCCGGTCCGGCCGGGCGCTGGCCCTGCAGCTGCTCGGCGTCGCGCTCGCGCGGGCGGACGGCCTGTCGGCCGACCGGATCGTCGTCGGCGCCTACCCGGCGTGGCTCGCCGACGAACCGTCCGCGGTGGCCCGGATCATGGCCGAGGTCGACGTGCGCCGGACCCTGTTCGCCGACCACGTCATCCGGTTCGACGAACCGCCGGCCGACGGACACGCGGCCGGCCCCGGCTCGGCCTGGTCGTACGTCGTCGCGGCGGCGCTCGCGCGGACCGGGTCGTCGGCCCTGCTGATGCGCCGACGCCATCCCGACATGGCGACGGCGGTCATGGACTCGCGGGCGGCCGCGAGCACCGCGTCCGAGGTTGCCAGCGTGTCGAGCCGGCGCGCGCTGCACGGGATCGCCAGCGACCACTCGACGGCGATGCTCGCGGCCGCGATGTCGACCATCGAGCGTCTCGCCGACCTCGGCTGGCGCGCCGTCGTGGGCGACCCGCCGCGTGACATGCGCCGGAGTCGCGAGGGGGCCGCGCCGTTTGCGATCGGTGGCGACGCCGTGGCCGAGCGGACCGAGCCGTACGACGTGCTCGCCCAGTTCGATCCGGACTGACGGTCCCGAGCGCCCGTTAGCCGCCCGAGACCGCCGGGATGACGTGGACCGTCGCCCGGTCCGCGACGGGGGTCGAGAGGTCGGCCGGCTGCCCGTCGACGAACACGTTGATGTGGGGGCGCAGCCGCGGGCCGGGCTCGACGAGCCGGTCGCGCATGCCGGGGGCCTTCCCTTCGAGCGCGAGGATCACGGCGTCGACCGTCGCCCCGTCGAGGTCGTGTCGTCGCTCGACGCCCGGGAACAGCGCGAGCAGCGAGCCGGGCAGGACGACGGTGGCCATCGGTCAGCCGGGCGTGGCGACCGCCTCGACCGCCCAGATCTCGGGCAGGTTGCCGGTGATGAGCCGCCACGAGGCGCCTTCGTCGGAGCTGTGCCACAGCTGGCCGGTCTTGGTCCCGAACGTCACCCCGACCGGGTCGAGCGTGTCGCGCGCCATCGCCTCGCGGAGCACCCCGAGATAGGCGTCCTCCTGGGGCAGGCCCTCGTCGCCACGGACCCACGTGTCGCCGCGGTCGTGGGTCCGCCACACGGCTGCGCGGGCGTCGGGCATGAACCGGCCCTCATCAGGCTCGGTCAGCGGGATCACCCAGAACGTCTTCGGGTCGCGCGGGTGCACGACCAGCGGGAAGCCGAACTGGCTGGGCACGCCGTTGGCCGACAGGTCGGTCCAGGTCGCCCCGCCGTCGGTCGAGCGGTACTGCCCGCAGTGGTTCTGCTGGTACAGCGTCTCGGGCTCGCCGGCGGCCATCGCGAGCTTGTGGACGCACTGGCCGGTCTCCGGCGCCGGGCCCGGGACGAAGTCGGCCCGGACGCCCTTGTTGCGCGCCTCCCACGACGCCCCGCCGTCGCGCGTCTCGAACACGCCGACCGCCGAGATGCCGACCCACATGCGCTCGGGGTCGGTGGGGTGGGGGATGATGGTGTGGAGGATCAACCCGCCGGCCCCGGGGCCCCAGGTCGGGCGGCTCGGATGGTTCGTCAGGCCCTCGACGTGGGACCAGGTCCGGCCGCCGTCGGCGCTACGGAACAACCCGGCCGGCTCGACGCCCGCGTACAGCGTGCCGTCCGGCCCGGTGGCCAGGCTCCAGATCGTCGTGATCGATCGCTCGCCCTCGCCAGGCTTGACGTCGTCATCGCCGCTGTACGTCAGCCCGACGCTCGAATGCGTCCAGGTCTCGCCGCCGTCCTCGCTCCGCCATACGGCGGGCCCGTACCACGGGCTGCCACCGGCGGCCAGGATCGCGCCGCTCGCGGGCTCGACGATCAGGTCGTGGATCGGCCAGCCTTCGCACAGCGGCCCGCGCATCGACCAGTCCTCGCGCGCGTCGTCGCTGTCGAGGATGAACGCCCCCTTGGGCGTGCCGACGAGGAGCTGGACCTCGGCCATGGGAATGGGACCTCCTCCGGACGCGGCGGGCCTCAGAGCCCGGCTTTGAACGGGTAGACCACCCAGCGATCGGTCTCGACCGCGTGGACGTCGGGCTCGATGGGGACGACGGAGTGCTCGGGCTTGTAGTGGAGCACCGCGGTGAACGGCGTCCCGCCGGCCTGGCGGACGCGCTCGATGACGGCATGGATCGTCGTGCCGCTGTCCCACACCTCGTCGACGATCAGCACGCGCCGGCCGCGCAACAGCGGGTCGGCCGGGAACTGGAAGAATGTCGGGGTCGGGCCGTGCTGGCCGGTGTCGTCGTAGTACTCGACGGCCGCCACGAGGATGTCGCGCAGGCGCAATCGATACGCGAGCATCCCGGCCGGCACCATCCCGCCGCGGGTGATCGCCAGCATCACGTCGAACCGCTCGCCCGCCAGCCGATCGGCCAGGATGCGGACCAGCCCGTCGAGGTCCTCCCAGCTGACGATGTCGCGCTCCGGGGCGGCGATCTCGGTCATCGCGACAAGGATACGGCTCGGATCGACTCGACCGCGGCCGGGTCGTCGAGCGCCGACAGGTCACCCGGGTCGATACCCAGCCAGGCGCTCCGGATGACCCGTCGCATCACCTTGCCGGACCGCGTCTTGGGCAGCGACCGGACGATCGCGACGACCTCCGGCTTGAGCGGCTTGCCGAGGTCGTCGGCGACCGCCGTGGCGATCGAGGCGCGCAGGCCGTCGTCGTCGGTCTCGCCCGGGCGCAGCACGCACAGGACGACGATCGACTCGCCCTTGATCTCGTGCGGCACGCCGATCGCCGCCGCCTCGAGCACCGACGGGTGGCCGACCGCCGCGCTCTCGACCTCGGCCGGTCCGACCCGCTTGCCCGCCACCTTGAGCGTGTCGTCGGAGCGACCGTGGATGTACCAGAACCCGTCGGCGTCGACCGAGGCCCAGTCGCCGTGGGCCCACAGGCCGGGCCAGCGCGACCAATACGTCTCCTCGTAGCGCTCCGGGTCGCGCCAGAAGCCGCGGGTCATGCCCGGCATCGGCGCGCGGATCACGAGCTCGCCGACCCGGCCGCGGACAGGCACGCCCGCGTCATCGACCACGTCGCCCGCGGTCCCGATGCACGGCCCGGAGAAGCTGGCCGGCTTGATCGGCCCGACGACGTTGCCCCCGACGATGCCGCCGCTGACCTCGGTCCCGCCCGAGTAGTTGACGACCGGGCAGCGGCCCTCGCCGACCTCGCGGAAGTACCACCACCATGGCTCCGGGTTCCATGGCTCGCCGGTCGAACCGAGGACGCGGAGCGACGACCGGTCGTGCGCACGGACCGGGCCCTCGCCGTGGGCCATGAGCGCGCGGATGACCGTCGGCGACAGGCCAAGGTGGGTGACCTTGTGCCGAGCAACGATCTCCCACAACCGATCCGGGCCCGGGAAGTCGGGAGCGCCCTCGTACAGCACGAGCCGCGCGCCGAGCAGCAGCGACCCGGCGATCGCCCACGGACCCATCATCCAGCCGAGGTCGGTGAACCAGAACAGGCTGTCCCGGTCGGTCAGGTCGAACGTGTGGGCGAGGTCCTGGGCGGCCTTGATCGGGAAGCCGCCGTGGACGTGGACCGCACCCTTCGGGCGGCCGGTCGTGCCCGACGTGTAGATGACCATGTACGGCGTCTCTGGGTCGCGGTCGGCAGATGTGTCGGGGGTTGATGCATCGTCGCCGTCGGGCTCCCACCAGACGTCGCGGTCCTCGTGCCACGGGACGTCGAGGGCAGCGCCGGCCCGCCGCACGACGACGACCCGCTCCACCGACGGCGCCGCGTCGACCGCGACGTTGGCCACCGACTTCAGGTCGACCCACGACCCTCGGCGCAGGAAGCCGTCGACGGTGATGAGCAGCGTGGCGTCGCAGTCCGCGAGTCGCGAGGCGATGGCCGGCGCGCCGTAGCCCGAGAAGATCGGCGTGAAGATCGCCCCGAGCCGGCTCACGGCGAGCACCGCCACCACGGTCTCGGGCAGCATCGGCAGGAGGATCCCGACCCGGTCGCCCGGACCGACGCCCAGAACGCTGAGCTGCCGCGCGGCCCCTCGGACCGCCGCCGCCAGCTCGGCGTTGGTCAGCGTCCGGACGGCGCCATCCTCGCCCTCCCACGTGACGGCGCTGCCGTCCGGGTCGCCCGCCGCGCGTGGCTCGACCGCCGCCCATGACCAGTCGAACGACCCACCGATCCACCAGCGCGTCCAGGCCGGACCGCCGCTCAGGTCGGCGATCCCGCGCGGTCGCCGCGTCCAGGCGACCCCGATGTCCTCGGCGGCGGCGCCCCAGAACCACGCCGGGTCCGCGGTCGCCCGCGCCTGGAGGGCGTCGAGCGACGGCTCGCCGGTGGCCGTCAGGAAGCGCGCAAGGCGTGCATCGCGGGCGGCCGCCGGATCGGGGTGCCAGGCGACGCCGTCCGCGTCACGCCCGAAGATCGGCCAGTCATCGGCTCCCGCGGACCTCACGGCCCGAGTCTACGGCGCGCCCTCGTCCTGGAGCGCCTCGAGCGCGGCGTCGAGCACCGGGTCGCGACCGGCGACGGTGTCGTCCCACGACGCCTCGACCGGGATGTCCGGCTCGATCTGCAGTCGGTCGTCGCCGGGCGCCTTCTCGTGGTAGCGACGCGAGATGAGCACGACGATCCCGGACCCCTCGAGCGTCACGGTGGCGACGTCGCCGTAGATGTTCAGCCCGCCGCCGGGCGGCTCGCCGACCAACAGGATGTCGTCGCCGCCCTCGCCCGCCTTCAGCTCGGTCACGAAGTTGCCGGCCGCAGAGAATGTGTCCCGGCTGGTCAGCAACGCGACCAGGCCCGCGCCGGCAGCCGCCTTCCTCCGGACGGCATCGCGGAACGGCGCGTAGGTCGTGTTGTCGCCGCCCGGGTTGGCCCGCAGGTCGACCACGACCGGGCCCTCGGCCGCATCGACCGCGTTGGCCAGCTTGCCGATCGTCACGTCGCCCGACCGGGGCCGGACCTCGTGGTAGGCGATGTACAAGGTCCCGTCAGGCTGCTCCTCGGTCCAGAAGAACTCGTCGCGGCGCTGCCGCTCGCGCGAGCCGTCCTCGTCGGGCGGCATGGCCGTCGGGTAGCTCGGGTACACGCCGAACACCCAATCGCGATACGCCGCGATCGACAGCGGTTCCGGATCGATGTCCGACGTCGTCCCGTCGGGCAGCCGAACGGTCAGCGCCGCCGCGCCCGGCTGCTGCAGCCCGAGGTCCTCGACCACCTCGGGGAGGAGCAGGTACATCGGCAGGTTGGCCCGCCGGTTCGAGTCGTTGTCGGCCGGGACGAGGGGGACGACCATCGCGCGCGCCTCGTCGATGGGTGTCCCGCCCACGGCCGTCACGATCGCCCCGACCAGGTCCTCGTACGGCGCCCGGGCGGCGACGACCCGCAGGCCATCGGGGAACTCGCGCAGCCAGAGCGGCAGGGCGTGCAGCCGCCCGCCGGGTCTGGGCCATCGCCCACGCGCCGCTGTGGCCATCGCGGTCGCGGTTGCCCATGAGGCGCATGACGTCGACGAGGAAGCCGGCATCGGTCCGCTCGCTGGCGGTCGCGGCCACCGCGTCGACCCGCGCCCGGAACGCCGGCTCGCCCTCGTCGAGGAACGGGTTCGGATGGTGCTTCTCGAGCTCCTCGAGGAGCTGGTCGAGATCGGCGCGCCGTGCCGCGGCGACAGGATCGCTCGGCACGGCCGACGGCGAGAGAACGGACTGGGCAGGCGACCCGGTCGGTGCGCCCGCGCCACAACCGGCCACGACGACCACGGCGACCAACGATGCGAACCGGCGCCACACCATGCCGGCGAAGATACTACGAGCTCGAACTAGTTGTCGAGGCGGGCGCTGGCGCGATCGATGGCGTCGGCGATCGCTGTCAGTGCCGCGCGAACGTCGTCGCTGGGCCGATCCAGCTCCGCCGTGATCGCATCGCTGGCGCGGTCGAATGCCGGGTTGACGCGGCGCTGCACGCCCCGACCCCGGTCGGTGAGCGCGACCCGGAACGACCTGCCGTCGGCCGGGTTCGGGATCCGCTCGGCATCGCCGCGTTCGAGCATCGGGCGGAGATAGCCCGACATCGTCGACGGCGGGACGCCCAGTGCGGCCGCCAGCTCCGACGGGGTCCGCGGCCCCGCCTCGAGCATCAGGCTGTAGACCGCGTACTCGACCGGTCGAAGGCCGGTCCCCTCCAGCGCCCGATCGAGATAGGCGCCGAGCCTGGTCGACAGCGCGAACACGTCGAACGGCAGCGAGATGTCGCGCTCGAGCCGTCGTCCCGGTCGGATCGCGGCGGCTCCTGCGGGCGCCGAGGGACGTGCGACGGATCGAGGCATGGCTCGGAGTCTATGACCAAGTCGCGTGGCTCTGAGCGCCCTGAATCGATCCGTGGTTCGGGCGGGAGTGGTCCGCGCGCAGCGACCGCTAGCGCAGCCGCAGGCAAGCGGGGGGAGCGAAGCGCGGAACCCGAGCGCCCGCCCGCGACCTCGGCGCCTGACGTCTACGGAGCGGCCGTGGACGCTCGCTGCTGCAGCGGGATGCGGACCGTGAACCGCGCCCCGGCCGGATCGCGGTTCGCCGCCCCGATCCGTCCCCCGTGCCGCTCCACGATCCAGGCCGCGATGGCCAAGCCCAGCCCGGTCCCGCCGCCCGGCGAACCCGCCGCTCGATAGAACCGGTCGAACACGCGCGGCAGGTCCTCGGGCCGGATGCCCGGGCCCTCGTCCTCGACCACGAGCACCGCGTCCTGGCCGTCGGTCCGCACCCGAACGTCGACCGCGCTCCCCGCCGGGGCATGCCGCAGCGCGTTGTCGACGAGGATGCCGACGAGCTGGCGGAGTCGTGCCGGGTCGCCCGACACCTCGGCCGGCGTCGGGTCGACGAGCAGCCGGACCGATCGCTCGGCGGCGAGCAGGCTGAGCGCGGAGGCGCCCGACGACGCGACGTCGCCCAGGTCGAGCGGCACGCGCTCGAGCTCGATCGCGCCCGAATCCGAGCGGGCCAGCAGCAGGAGGTCGTCGACCATCCCGGTGAGGTGGTCGACCTCGTCGCGGATGTCGGTCAGCGCGGTGCCGACGGCCGCGACCTGCTGCTTCGGGTGACGCTCCAGGTCATCGACGCTCGCCCGGATGACGGTCAGCGGCGTGCGCAGCTCGTGCGAGGCGTCGGCGGCGAACTCCCGCTGGCGTCGGAGCGCCTCGCGCTGGCCGACCAGCGACTGGCGGATCGGGACCAGGGCACGGCTGGCATAGGCGGCGCCGACGCCCAAGGCGACGAGCAGCGCGATCGCCCCGCCGACCACGAGCACGATGATCAGCACGCTGAGCGTGCGCTCCTCGGTGGTCCGGTCGCCGACGATCTGGACGTACAGCTGGCGGCCGCGGAACATCACGGGGTCGGTCAGCACACGGACCGGCATCGTGGTGACGGCCGGTCCCGTGGTTACCGGTTCCGCGCCGCCCGGGGACCCGCTCCGGACCGGGATCGGGATCGTGGTCTCCCGGATGTCACGCGCATTCGTCGACCGGGCGGCCTCGAGCGATGCCTCGACCGGCAGTCCGGTCGGGATGGTCCGCCGACCGGGCCCGACCGGCGTGCCGGAGGCATCGAGCACGACCGTGAACGTGCCGGACCCCGGGCCGCCGAAGATGAAGCCGCCCGCCGGCAGGTCGTCGTCGGGGCCTGGCGGCGTGCCGGTCAGTCGGTTGGCCTGGCTTACCAGCTCGGCCGTGCCGGCGCCGGACAGCGAGCGGTCGACCGCGATGTAGATGACGATCCCGAGCGCGACCAGCAGCGCGAGGGTGATGCCGCCGCTCCACACCGCGAGCTGCAGTCGGACGCGGCGGAGCAGGCCGGCCTCCGACGGCGTCATGGCGTCGCTCGTCTGTGGGGCGATCCCGTCAGGCATCGGCCAGGCGGTAGCCGACGCCACGGACCGTCTGGATGTTGCGGCCCGCGGCGCCGAGCTTGTCGCGTAGGTAATGGATGTACGCATCGACGGCGTTGGGCGTCACGGCGACGCCGAACGGCCACGCCTGGTCGAGCAGCTGGTCGCGCGACAGCGTCTGACCGGCGTGCCGGAGCAGGCACTCGAGCAGCGAGAACTCGCGCGGGCTGAGGTCGACGGTCGCCCCGTCGACGGTCACCCGACGCGCGGTCTCGTCGAGAGCGATGGGTCCGGCCTTGAGCGTCGGCGTCGTGCGGCGGCCTGGTGCAGTGCCCCGACGCGCGAGCGCGCGCAACCGCGCCGACAGCTCCTCGAACGCGAACGGCTTGACGAGGTAGTCGTCGGCGCCGGCGTCGAGGCCGTTCACCCGGTCGCCGACCGTGTCGCGCGCGGTCAGCATGAGGATCGGCGTGTCGGAGCCGGCGGACCGCAGTCGGCGGGCGACCTCGAGCCCGCTGATGTCGGGCAGGCCGATGTCGAGGATCACGCACTCGATGCCGGGCGCGTCCTCCGCGATCTCGAGGCCTGTCCGGCCATCGGTCGCGACCTCGACCACGTGGCGGTCGTCCTCGAGCAGGCGCTTGAGGAGCCGGGACAGCCGGGGATCGTCCTCGATCACAAGCAGATGCATCGTGGTCAGCCTAGCGGTCGGTCTCTGAGACCGCGCTGAGAACCAGTGGTGTCCGCGCGTAGCATCCGGGCGTGACCGAGCACGAGGCTGTCCATCGCCGGCCGAGGCGCACATCCGGCGGCATCCGCCAGCTCCCGTGGCGCCGCCTCGTCAACCCGTATCGGCCGGTCGAGCTGCTGTCGGAGGACCAGGTCGAGACGATCCACCGGGCGTCGCTGCGGATCCTGGCCGAGATCGGGATGGAGGTGCTCGGCGACCGCGCGCTCGACGCCTTCGCGCAGGCCGAGGCGACGGTGGACCGGTCGTCGCGGAACGTGCGCCTGGACCCCGACCAGGTCGAGGCCCTCGTTGCCCTGGCCCCGCACGAGTTCCGGCTGCACGCACGCAACCCGGAGCGGGATGTGCTGTTCGGCGGCACGAACCTCGTCTTCTGCGCGGTCGGTGGGCCGGCCTTCGTGAGCGACCTGGACCGCGGCCGGCGACCGGGCAACATCGCCGACTTCAGCGACTACGTGCGGCTCATCGGCGCGCTCGACGTCATCCATCAGGAGGGCGGCGGCCCGCTCGAACCGACCGACCTGCCGGTCGAGACACGCCACCTCGACCAGTACCGGGTGTTCGCGACCGAGCTCGACAAGACGTGGCACTGCCTGGGGACCGGGCGGATCGTCGTCGACGACGCGCTGGAAGTCGCGTGCCTGCTGCGCGGCGTGTCGCGCGACGACCTGGTGCGCGAGCCGTCGCTCATCACGATCATCAACACGAATTCGCCGCTCCGGCTCGACGGTCCGATGAGCGAGGGGCTGATCGAGATGGCACTCCATGGGCAACCGGTAGTGGCCACCCCGTTCACGCTAGCCGGCGCGATGAGCCCGGTGTCGCTGGCCGGCGCGATCGCCCAGCAGAACGCCGAGGCGCTGTTCCTCGTGGCGCTCGCCCAGATCGTCCGCCCGGGCGCGCCGATGATCTACGGCGCCTTCACCTCGAACGTCGACATGCGGACCGGATCGCCGGCGTTCGGGACGCCGGAGTCGGTCAAGTCGCAGTTCGCGTCGGGGCAGATGGCGCGGCGGTACGGGCTGCCGTGGCGGTCGTCGAACGCCACGGCGTCACCGGTCGTCGATGCCCAGGCGGCGTACGAGGCCGAGATGGCGGTATGGGGCGCGGTGATGGGCGGCGTGAACCTGCTCTACCAGGGCGCCGGCTGGCTCGAAGGCGGGCTGACGGCGTCGTACGAGAAGCTGATCATCGACGCGGAGATCCTCCAGATGATCTCGGAGGTGATGCAGCCCCTCGAGGTGTCCGAGGCGTCGCTCGGGTTCGACGCGATCGCCGAGGCCGGGCCGGGCGGCCACTTCTTCGGGACAGCCCACACCTTGGAGCGGTACGAGACCGCGTTCTACACGCCGCTGGTGTCGGACTGGCGCAACTTCGAGACCTGGCAGGCCGACGGGTCGCGGACGGCCACAGACCGGGCGAACACCATCTGGAAGCGGCTGCTCTCGGAAGCGGTCCCACCGCCGCTGGATCCAGCGATCGCCGACGCGCTCGACGCGTTCGTTGACCGCCGAAAACGGGAGATCGCTGCAGCCGGGTGAGATCACATATCACTCGGGCCAAACCGTGTTCCCACGCCGCGCGCAATCCCGAGAGACCCGCGATCGCGTCGCGACGGGGCGAGGGCGGTGAGCACCGGATCGCTCGTTCGGCAGATCAAGGACTCGGCGCCGTAGCCTGGTCCGGGACCGGCCAGGCGATGAGTCCAAGGTACGGGGTGCTCGTGACCGATGGTCGGCAGCCGGGGGACGTTCGCGCCCGGATGCTTCGTGGGTCATCGCTGGATCGCTCGTCCGTATCTTCCGATCATCGGGACGTCGACCGGCTCCCATCTATGAGGTCCCTACGTCAATGCCCGTCTCACCCATCGCGTGGATCGCTCGACATCGACGGAGCGCCACGGTTCTACTCGCCCTGATGCTGGTCATCGGGTCGACCGTGTCCGCCAGCGCGGCACTGCGCTACTCGCCGACGACGCGGATCTACGCGTGCGTCAACAAGACGACCAAGGTCGCCCGGATCGTCATCCCGAAGAATGGCCAGACGCCATGCCCTCGGACCGAGTCACTCTTCTCGTGGACCCGGAACGGGATGCCAGGACCAGTCGGGCCGAGCGGCGCGGCTGGTGCCCAGGGCGCGCAGGGCAACCCCGGCGCCAAGGGCGACCAGGGCAACCCCGGTGCCAAGGGCGACCAGGGCGACCAGGGCGACCCAGGTGCCAAGGGCGACCAGGGCGACCCAGGTGCCAAGGGCGACCAGGGCGACCCAGGTGCCAAGGGCGACCAGGGTGATCAGGGCGACCAGGGCGGCCCCGGTGCCAAGGGCGACCAGGGCGATCCCGGCCTGCCGGGTGTCAACGGTGTCCAGGGGGATCCCGGCGCCAAGGGCGACAAGGGTGACCAGGGCGATCCTGGCGCCAAGGGCGACCAGGGTGACCCAGGCGCCAAGGGCGATCAGGGCGACCCCGGCGCCAAGGGCGACAAGGGCGACAAGGGCGACCAGGGCGATACAGGCCCTGGCCTTGGCGGCACGAGGATCGTCCACTCGACGCCGATCACCCATGACAAGAACACCGACGCGGAAACCACCTCGGTGAGTTGCGATGCCGACGAGGTCCTCGTGGGTGGCGGTGGAACCATGACGTCGACGGACAACCTCCAGAAGGTCCAGCTGACGTCCTCCTATCCCAGCGCGTCCGATACGTGGACCGTCACGGGTGCGGCGAACGTCGGCAATGGCAAGACCTGGACGATCGAGGCCTACGCGATCTGCGCCGGCTGACGGTCAGATCTCCTCGCGAACGCGCCGCGGCCGGTCTCCGGTCGCGGCGCTTCCATGTCGGGGAGGGCGCGCCTCCAGCGTTCGCCGGGGATCAGTGCCGGCTTGGCCAGTCGTCCGCTAGGTCCCGGGGGCCCTGTACTTGATCGACTTCGCGGTCTCGAGCGCCTTCAGCGTGTCCTCGACCGTCAGCAGCACGGTGGTCTCGAACGAGCGCAGCGCCCCGCCTCCGCCGATCGCCACCACGACGGCCGCCATGGACACGTCATCCGGGGCCTCGAAGAGGTTGTAGCCGTCATGCTCGCCGAACGCGTACCAGAACCCATGGAGCTTGCCGCCGACGGACTCGATGTACTCCTGTGCGGCCGCGCGCCGATCCTCCGGGTTGCTGATGAGCCGCGCCCAGGTCTCTGGTGTGTAGCTGAAGCGAGTCAGATAGAACGGCATGGCCTCTCCTCTACTTCATGTCGCGGTAGGCGTGATGGTATGCATCGCGTGAGGCCCGTGTGGTGTCGTCACGCGGTCCCGCATCCTTGGATGGATCTAGGATCGAGGCACACCCGGATCCCGACGAGGAGGCGCTTGCTCGATGCTCACGGCCACCAAGGACCTGATGCTCCCGGCCACCGTCACCGGCTCGTGGCCGCGGCCACGCTGGTATGACCAAGGGTTGTGGGGCCGGCCGCTCGACACCGCGCTGCTCGACGTCCGTTTCCGCGAACAGTTCCTCGACGCGCACGCCACGGTGATCGCCGACCAGGAGCGCGCCGGCCTGGACATCCTCACCAACGGCGACTACCACCTCGACGAGGACTTCGCCGGTCGCTCGTGGCACCACTACCCGTTGCAGCGCTGGCGCGGCCTCGAGCACGAGGAGCTCCAGTACGAGCGCTCGCGCGACTCGCTGCTGGCGTTCCCGCCAGGCACGCTCATGAACGAGATCGAGACGACGTGGCGCTGGCCGCGCGTGGTCGGCAAGGTCGAGCACGATCCGAGGAACCCGCTCGAGTACGCCAAGCTCTGGCGCATCGCCCAGGCTCGGGCCGCATCGGGCAAGCCCGTCAAGTTCGGGAGTTGCTCGTCGCAGGTGCTGTCGATCTTCCTCGACAGCCACACCGAGCAGTACGACCTCGACGACAAGAAGCAGCTCATCTGGGACATGGCCACAGCGATGAACACGGAGCTTCGCCAGCTCGCCGCGGCCGGGGCCAAGGTGATCCAGATCGAGGAGCCCACGATCCACTTCACCGCGGCCTTCCACCCCGAGCACAAGGAGATGCTCGACTTCATGGTCGACGCGTTCAACCACGAGGTCGACGGGCTCGACGACGTCGAGCTGTGGATCCACACCTGTTGGGGCAACCCCAACATGCAGAAGGTCTACACCGGCGAGTCGTACGCGAACTCGATCGAGATCTACCTCGAGCGCCTCAAGGGCGACGTGTGGACGGTCGAGGCGACCGAGAACGAGCTCGCCGAGATCGACCTGTTCAAGCCGTTTGCCGGCAGCCTGAAGAAGAAGATCGCCGTCGGCATGGTGAGCCACCGGCAGCTGCAGGCGGACATGGCGCCGGTCATCGCGACGCGGATCCGCCGCGCGCTGGAGGTGATCCCGGCCGACAAGCTGATCCTCTCGAGCGATTGTGGGTTCGGCCGACAGGGGTTCAACCGGACGGTCGCGTTCTACAAGGCGACCGGCATCGCCCAGGGGCGCAACATCGTCCTCAAGGAGCTCGGGCTCGAGGAGCGCTACGTCCCCGCGGCCGACCCGTCGCTCCAGACCGACGTGCTCCCGGACCGGGAGCCGCTGACGCACCTGCCATCGCCTTGGCAGTGAGGAAGGAGGAGCCGGTGGAGCGCGACGACGCTCGGATGACGGAGTTCGAGCCGCTGATCGGGGAGTGGCACGGCGAGGGCGAGATCCCGATCGAGCCGCCGATGAAGATCTCCGCGGAGGCGAAGATCGCGCGCCTCGGCGCGTTCCTCGTGTTCACCTCGAAGGCCGAGCCCGCAGACGTGCCCGACGGCATCTCGATCATCGGCGGCGCGCCAGACGGCGAGCCGCAGCCGATGCACTACTTCGACTCACGTGGCGTCAAGCGGCTCTACCTGACGACGCTCGAAGGCTCGACCTGGACGATCTGGTTGGCACCCGGCGGGGATTGGAACGGCCCCGACGGTCCTGGCTTCAACCAGCGCTTCATCGGCGAGCTGTCGGCTGACGGCGACGCGATCGAAGGCCGCTGGGAGCGCGGCATGGGCGACGCCGGCGACCGATGGGAGCTCGATTTCCCGCTCACGTACGTCCGGAAGTAACGTGACCTCCACGACCCCACACTGGCTCGACCGGCTCGACCGGCGGATCACCCAGCTGATGGCCGATCACGGGCTGACGCTGCTTCGGCTGGCCATCGGCATCGTGTTCCTGTGGTTCGGGGCGCTCAAGTTCTTCCCGAGCGCCAGCCCCGCCGAGATGCTGGCGGGCCGGACCATCGAGACGCTGACCGCCGGGGCGATCCCTGCGAGCACCGCTCTGCCGATCCTCGCGGTCTGGGAGGTGGCGATCGGCGTCGGTCTCATCCTCGGTCGCTGGATGCGCGCGGTCCTGCTGCTGCTGTTCGTCCAGATGCTCGGGACGATCACCCCGCTGTTCCTGTTCCCGGCCGAGACGTGGGTGCGGTTCCCGTTCGTCCCGACGCTCGAGGGCCAGTACATCATCAAGAACATCGTCATCGTCTCCGCGGCGATCGTGCTCGGCGCGACCGTGCGCGGTGGCGAGCTCAGCCCCGAGCCCGTCGTCGCGACCAAGCCGACGTCGCTCCGCGACGACGTCCCAGAGGCCTCCTGACCGGGGTCGTGTCGACCCGACAGGAACGGCCCCCCGGATCGTCCAGGGGGCCGTCGGGCTCGCGAGGGAGCGTGCGGGCGATCGTCAGGCGGCTGCCGCCGCCGTCGTCGCTCTCGCATCGGCCTGATGGGCTGGTCGACGGACGAGTGTGGGACCCCAGATCACGACCACGATGACCGCTGCGACGGCCTGGACCGCAGCCAGCAGCCACCAGGTCAGGGCCGCGTCAGTCGGGGCGATCATCGCGAACCCGTATGGCAGGACAGCGTTGAACCAGGCGTGCAGCAGGATCATGACGAACAGGCTTCCACGGGTGTTGACGAAGACCCAGGTCGTCAGGACCGACAGCGGGATCACGGCCAGCATGAACGGCACGGGCACCCGGACGAGGGGCGCCGACAGGACCACCGGCAGGTGCCAGAGGGCCCAGATCGCGCCCAGGATCAGGCTTGCCGTCAGGGCCGAGCGCCGCTTGAGCAGCTGGGGGAGCGCGAGACCGCGCCAGCCGATCTCCTCGGCGATCGGGGTCGCGAACGGGAAGACCATGAAGAGCCCCAGCATGAAGAGCACGCTCGTCAATGGAGGCTGCTTGGTCCAGTCGAGCGGGCTGCCTGCGAAGACCTGCAGGAGCGCGAGCACGGCCACGAGGATGAGGATCGGCATGCCGAACACGACGGCATACCAGCGTGGCGCGGCACGTACCTGCACGATGCGGCGACCGAGGTCCTTCAATCCGGCCCGGCCCTCGGTCAGGACGATCACGACGAGCGCGGCGATCGGGACACCAAGGATGAAGCTCGCGTTCGGGGCAAGCAGGCCGTTGCCGTTGAGGACGGCCCCAAGGCCCCAGGAGAGGGCGAATGCGAGGACCAGGTAGCTGATCAGCGGATCGCGCCGGACCAACGCTGTGATGGATCCCATCGAACTCCCTTCGTTCGGCGTGTGGGTCGGGCGGACGCCCGTGCCTTGCAGGGAGCGTGGGTGAGGCGATCCTGCCCCACATCGGGGCAGGCCTCACAAGATGGACAGGGCTACCCCTGACGCTCGGGCTGCGCCGACGCGGAATCGCCGCGCAGGTGCGCAAGCACGGCCAGGACTCGGCGATGGTCGTCCGGCGCTGGGGGAAGCTCGAGCTTGGAGAAGATGCTGGCGATGTGCGCCTCGACCGTCTTCGGGGCCAGGAACAGTCGATCGCAGATCGCCTGGTTCGAGCGTCCTTCCGCCATCAGGGCGAGGACTTCACGCTCCCGGTCCGTCAGGTCGTCGAGCGGCACCCTCGCCCGACGCGGCCCCACCAGCTGCGCGACGACTGCGGGATCGATCACGGAGCCGCCTCGGGCGATGCGCCGGACAGCATCGGCGAAGTCGTCGAGATCCTCGACCCGGTCCTTGAGCAGGTAGCCGACGCCGCCGGCGCCGTCCGCGACGAGCCGCATGGCGAAGGTCGTCTCCACGTACTGCGAGAGGACCAGGATGCCCACCGCCGTGCCGTGCTCGGCTCGGATCGCTTCCGCGGCCTGCAAGCCCTCGTCCGTGTGGGTCGGGGGCATCCTGATATCGACGATGGCGACATCGGGACGATGCTCGCGGACGGCGGCCAGGAGCTCATCGCCGCTGCCCGCCTGCGCGACGACAGCGAAGCCGGCCTCGTCCAGCAGGCGGGCGACGCCTTCCCTGAGGAGCAGCGAGTCGTCGGCGAGGACGAGCCTGAGCATCACACGCCGGCCGCAAGGGCCCGGATGCTCGCCCCCGAGAGCTCGTCCTTGGGAATGAAGCCAAGCGCCCGGCTGTTCGCGAGGCGCGGACCATAGGCACTCGCATCGCGGCTCGACGTCAGGACCACGAAGGGTGGCGGACCGTCCGCGGCCAGGGCATCGGCGACGTCGAACCCTTCGACATCGGGCAGTCCGATATCCAGGAGGACGAGCCGTGGTCTGAGTACGCGGGCGGCCTCGATCCCTGAGGCCCCAGTATCGGCCTCGCCGACCACGGTGAACCCGTCGGCTTCGAGCAGGTTCCTCGCGATGACCCGGAACTGGGCGTGGTCATCGACGATCAGGATCGTATCCATCGCCTCGATCGTGCCATATGGCGATACTCGTTCCATCAGGGATAACCCGCATCCCACAGCGATGTGCCAATGTCACGCGTATGCGATCCACCTCTATGCGGGTGATCATCGGGGCCGTCGGGCTTGTCTGGGGCCTGCTGAGCGAGCTCCTCTATTACCGAGCGGGCACGCCGCCCTACCAGGTCCTCCTGGACCTGGCGATCGGATGGACCTACCTGTATGGGGGTCTCGCCCTCTGGTCGAGTCAGCCGGCGAACCGGACCGGTCGCCTCATGACCCTCGTCGGACTCCTGTGGTTCGTGGGCAATGTGGGGATATCCGACGTCGACTGGCTCGCCGAGGTCGCTGTCCTGCTCAGCGAGGCGGCCGCGGTCGCGCTGATCGCCCTGGTTCTTGCCTACCCGACCGGTCGGCTGGAGACGCGCCTCGATCGAGCCACCGTCTGGCTCCTGGCGATCGGCTTCACGGCCATCAACGCGATCCAGTTCCTACCGGTGCCGCAGGACGGCGTCATGGAGCTCGGGAGGCAGTACGCGAGGATCGCGCTGGCGGTGTTCGCCGGGATCGTCGTGATCCGGCGTTGGTTCGTGGCGCCGCAACGTCGGCGTCCGGAGCTCCTGCCCGTCCTCGTCGCTGGGTCCGTCCTGCTGGGTGTACTGGTGATCGCCCTCGTCGGCCAGGCCGTCGCGGTCCCGGAGGAGTTGGCGGCGTTCCTCGAGGCGGCGAGGATCCTCGCCCCGGCCGCGATCCCCTTGGCGCTGCTCGTGGGCTTCTATCGCCAGAGCGAACGGAGGCAACGGGCGCTCGTCGACGCGATGCCGGACCTGATGGTCCGGCTGACGCCAGACGGTCACTGTCTCGATGTCCGGCCGGAGCAGACCGACCTGTTCGACGGACCGGTCGATCGATTGATCGGCGGGCCGATCAGCGACATCCTGCCCGCGCCCACCGCGGATGCGGTCGTGTCGGCGGCGTCGGTCGCGATCGACACTGGCGCGCTCCAGAGCCTCGACGTTTCCTTGGAGACCACGGCGGGCCGCCGCGAGTTCGAGATCCGCATCACCCGGAGCGGAGCCGACGAGGTGACCGCGATCGTGCGCGACTTCACGGAGCAGCGCGCGGCGCAATCCGAGGTTCGACAGTCACGGGCCCGCATCCTCGACGCGACCGACGCGGCACGTCGCCGCCTCGAGCGCGACCTCCACGACGGTGCGCAGCAACGGCTCGTCTCCCTGGCACTCGCCTTGCGGTTGGCCCGCTCGAGGCTCGGCAGAGATGCCGACCCGGCGGCCGTGGATGGGCTCGACGACGCGGCGGATGAACTCAGGACGGCCCTCGAGGAGCTCCGCGAGCTGGCTCACGGGATCCACCCCGCGATCCTGACGCAGGCCGGCCTCGGGCCGGCGATCGACAGCCTCGCGGATCGTTCGAGCGTCCCGGCAACCGTCACCGAGCTCCCCGAGAGGCGGCTCTCGGCGGCCGTCGAGGCGACTGCTTATTTCGTCGTCTCCGAGGCGCTAGCCAACGTTGCGAAATACGCGGCGGCGACGTCGGCAACGGTGTCCGCCGAGTGTCCGGGCGACACGCTCCGGGTCGAGGTCGCGGACGATGGCATCGGCGGTGCCGACCCGGAGCGGGGCAGCGGCCTGCGCGGTCTCGCCGACCGCGTCGCGGCGCTCGGCGGCAACCTCGCGGTCGACAGCCCGGCCGGTGGAGGCACCCGGATCGTGGCGGTGATCCCGACTTGACTCGCCGCGTAACCCTCGTGTTACCGTAACCTGGATGTTACCGACAACTCCCGCAGATCCCCACGCGCACGACCCGTTCGACGCCCTCGGCGACCCGCATCGACGCCAGATCCTTGGCCTGCTGCGCGATGGCGAGCGATCGGTCGGCCGGATCGCCGAAGCAATGCCGATCAGTCGGCCGGCCGTGTCGCGACACCTTCGACTCCTGCGCGAAGCCGGCCTCGTCAAGGAGCGTGCCGTCGGGACGCGGCGGCTTTACGCGCTCGACAACCTCGGCGCAGAAGAGGTTCGGCGCTATCTCGAGATGGTCTGGGGCGAAGCCGGCGCGCGTTTCCGGCTGGTGGCCGAGAACACCGCTCCGCGACGCCGGGTCAAGCGCCGATGATCGAACCGCTTCGCCTGTCGTTCGACGTGGTGGCGCCGCAGGACCACGCCTTCTCCACGTGGACCGATGGCATCGGTCGCTGGTGGCCGGCCGACCACACCCACAGCGGACGGCAGGATCTCGAAGTCGTGCTGGAGGGCAGGGTCGGCGGCCGCATCTTCGAACGCACATCGCAGGGAGAGGAGTTCGACTGGGGCGAGGTCACGGTGTGGGAGCCGCCGTCGCGGCTCGTCTACCTGTGGCACCTGAAGCGTGACCGCACTGAAGCCACCGAGGTCGAGATCCGATTCCGGCCCGTCGATGTCGGCACGACCCGTGTCGACATCGAGCATCGAGGTTGGGAGCGCGTGCCGGACGGCCAGTCCTGGCGCGATCGAAACGCCGGCGGCTGGGCGACCCTGCTGCCGCACTACCAGACGGCCGTGTCGACGGTCGATCGGAAGGAGGAGACGGCATGACGGCCAAGGGAAGCGGGACCAGGGACGATCCGTGGCAGCTGACGACGGCGCCCGGCACGTCGGAGTACCAGATGTGGCGTGACGAGGCCGCGGATCCGCCGGCCCTCGTCTGCCAGGTCGGCACGACCCAGCTGAAGTACCACCTCAGCGCCATCGACGACCTGCACGCGATGCTCCAGGCCCACGGTGACTGGATGGACCTCGGCGCGGCCGATGAGCAGAAGGACGCGAAGCCCGACACGGTCGAGGCATGGGGGCGCGACCAGGGCAACCCGGTCGGCGGCTGGTACGGCCTGCGGAAGGGCTATCGCGGCCGGTTCGGGATGTACCTGCCGCCGCTGCTCGAGGCGCTCGGCAAGGCCGAGCTGACCCACGACGCGAAGAACAACCGGATGAAGGCGATCTGACGGCAGATCCGTACGAGCGGCTCCGAGCGCTCTGCCTCGCGCTCCCGGAGACGTCCGAGCGGCTGAGTCACGGCGAGGCGAGTTGGTTCGTCGGCACGCGCCAGTTCGTGACGTCCGCCGACCGCCATCACGACGATCGGCGCGCCGCCTGGCTCGCCGCGCCACCCGGTGCGCAGGAGACGCTGGTCGAAGGCGACCCTCGACGGTTCTTCCGGCCGCCGTACGTCGGCCATCGCGGCTGGCTCGGGGTCTACCTCGACGTCGAGGTCGACTGGGACGAGCTCGACGGCCTCGTCCGGGATGCGTGGGGGAGCGTGGCCACGCCCACCATCCGGCGGCAGGCGCAGGGCGAGGACTGAGCCGCCCGGTCTACGACACGTTCGCGCGCGCCGCCTCGAGATCGGCGGGTGTCCAGGACGGCGTGCCACCGGCCCGCGACGCGACGATCGCGCCGAGGGCATTGCCGGCCCCCACCGCGTCGGCGAGGTCGCGCCCCTCCAGCAGCACAGCGAGGAACGCGGCGGTGAAGGCGTCGCCGGCGCCGACCGAGTCGACCACGTCGACCGGGTGACCCGGCACCGCGACCGCCGCGCCATCGCGCCACGCGGTCGCGCCGGCCGCTCCCGAGGTCACGCACACGACCCGCAGGTCGTAGCGGGCCGCCGTGGCGGCCGCGAACTCGGCAGGATCCGCCGGCAGATCGAGCTCGGCAGCCAGGACACCGGCTTCCTCGGAATTGAGCTTGACCATCGTCGCGCCGCGCAGCAGCTCGTCGACCAGCGGCGGCGTCCAGCAGCCTTCCCGAAGGTTGACGTCGTAGACGCGCATCGCATCCGGGAACGCGGCCATCACGTCGCGCGTCGCCGCTCGCACCGGCGTGAACCGCTGGGCGAGCGTCCCGATGACGATCGCGTCGGGTCGGATGCCGGCCGCCCTGACCATCGCGACCTGATCCCCGCCGAGTCGTTCGTAGGCGGCCGGCGTGTGGATGGCGTAGGTCGGGTGGCCGTCGGCGTCGAGCTGCACGCCGACCGTGCCGGTCGGCACGCCCCGCACGACCTCGACGAGATCGGTCCGCACGCCGAGCGCTCGCGCCTCAGCCAGGGCCCGGCGGCCGAGTTCGTCCTGGCCGATGCCGGACAGCAGTGCCGTGTCGACACCGAGCCGCTGGAGATGCACGACCACGTTGAACGGCGCCCCGCCGAGCCGCGGCCCGGTCGGCAGGAGATCCCACAGCAGCTCGCCGATCGCCAGGACCGCCGTCATTCCGGGTGCCCGGGTCAGCCGGTCGGTGCCCGCCGTCGCGCGTTGACGCGGCGCGCCCGGCCCACGCCATCGCCCGCCGCGGCAGCGGCCAGCGCCTCGTCGGTCGGCTGCGGCGCAGGCGGCAGGGGTGGCAGCTCGGTCTGGGTCTCGAGCCCGGACGCGATGATCCGGCGCAGCTCGGCGTCGACGGCGGGATCGGTCTCGATCGGCCGGTAGGCCGCGAGCCGCCGGTCGACCTCGTCGATCGCGCGCTGGTACGTGTCCTTGCCGCCGGCCCTGACCCAGGCCTCGCGGTTGTCGCGGTCGACGATCGGGGAGGGGAGGTACAGCTCGGTCGGCCAATGGGCCATCGTGTGCTCGGCCATGATCAGGTGCTGGTCGGCCATCAGCCGCTCGATCAGCCGGTCGACCGGCAGGTCATCGGCGACCTTCACCTCGCGCACGAAGCGCAGGGCCTGCCCGCACATCTCGTCGTCGAACACGAGCTTCGGCAGGTTGAACACGAGCAGGAAGTCGAGCATCCCGGGGCCGCTGACGGAGTTCACGCCCGCGAGCGCCGCGATCAGGGCCGATCCGAAGGTCTCCGCCCCGGCCTGCGCGTCGAGGATCGGCCCGTCGGAGAGGGCCATGTACGACTGGCAGGGCAGGCCCAGCGACTTGGCCACCGCCACGTACGCGGCGTCGAGCTGGAGCGCCTCGATGGCCGACATCGGTGACGACGCGATCTTCATGTGGAAGGTCGCCGGCGCACCGCCGAAGAGGACCGGCGCGCCCGGCCGGATGATCTGCGCCATGGTGATGCCGGCGAGCACGTCGACCGTGTGGAAGACCGTGGCGCCGACCGTCGTGACCGGCGCGATGAGGCCCATCAGCGTGACCGGCACGATCTCGACCGCGATGCCCGCCTCGACGCAGTCGATGAGGTTCTGGCACGAGTCCTCCGAGTACCGGAAGTTGCCGGTCGCGGTGATCGTGAAGATCGACATCGGGCGGGCCATGAGGTCGGCCCGGTCCGTCCGGAACAGCTGCATCATCTCGACCATGCGCGGTACGCCGTGCTCGGTGAACGCGCCCGACACGACCGGCTTCTTCGAGTTCACCAAGATCATGTACAACCGCCAGGCATCGGACACGCCCGCCTCGATGTCGTCGTTGGTCGAGAACGCCGTCGCGAGGTAGGCGATGTTCTGGAGGCCGTCGGCCAGCCGGACGTACTCGACGAAGTCGGTCGAGTCCGCGAGGCGCACATCGCCGGTCCGATGGTCGAGCGTCTTGAGGCCCGACGAGCCCGGGACGAAATGGACGCGATCCTCGCCGAGATCCGCGTGCGGGTCGCCGTCCCGATCGTACAGCTTGAACGACCGGGGCGCCGAGGCGATCGCGCGCTCGACGATGTCGCGGGGGAACAGGACGCGGCCATCCGCGCGAGTGGGCAAGCCGGCCTCGACGAGTCGCCGGCGCATCTCGGGTCCGCGGATCTCCATGCCGACCTCGGCCAGCACCCGCTTCGCCTCGTCGACGATGCGGTCGATGAGCTCGGGCGCGAGGAGGTCGAGACGGGGGCGACTCATCGCGAGAGTCTATTGCCCTACGCTACGGGCGTGACCGACCGTCCCCGCCGCACCGCCGACCTGCTCGTCGACTGCCTCGCGGCGGAGGGCTGCGAGTACGTCTTCTCGGTGCCCGGCGAGGAGACGATGGACATCCTCGACGCGCTGTCCCGACACGAAGGCGTCCGCCACATCACGACGCGACACGAGCAGGGCGCCGCGTTCATGGCGGACGTACACGGCCGCCTGACCGGCCGGGCGGCCGTGGCGATGGCGACGCTCGGCCCGGGTGCCACCAACCTCGTCACCGGTATCGCCGACGCCTACCTCGACCGGGCGCCGATGGTCGCCATCACGGGCCAGGCCGCGTCGGGCAAGCTCCACAAGGAGGCCCACCAGGTCGTCGACATCGTGCGGATGCTCGAGCCGGTCACGAAGTGGAACACCCGAGTCGAGCGGATCGCGGCGATCCCGGAGATCGTGCGCAAGGCGTTCCGGGTGGCGACCCTCGAGAAGCCCGGGCCGACGCACATCGAGATCCCCGAGGACCTCGCGGCGACCGCGATCGAGCCGCGCGACGACGACAAGGTGCCGGTCCCCCTGACGCCCGGGTACGCCTACTTCCCCGAGCCGACCGACGAGGCGATCGCCCACGCCGCCCGCCTGATCGCGGGCTCCGAGCGGCCGCTGATCCTCGCCGGCAACGGCGTGCTGCGCCGTGGCGCCGCGCCGGAGCTGCGGGCCCTCGCGCGCGGGCTGCACGTGCCGGTCGCGGCGACGTTCATGGGCAAGGGCGCGATCGACGACCGGTCCCACCTCTCGCTCATGGCGGTCGGGCTCCAGGCGCGCGACCACGTCCTGTCGGGCTTCGATCGCTCGGACCTCGTCATCTGCGTCGGCTACGACCTGGTCGAATACGCCCCGTCCTCATGGGCGCCGGACGGCGACAAGCGGATCATCCACATCGACACGCAGCCGGCCGAGATCGATGCCGCATACCGGCCGGAGGTCGAGCTGATCGGCGACATCGACGGGACGCTTCGACGTCTGCTTGCCGCCGTCCTGCCGCACGGGGTCGGTGGGCGCGACGCGGGCGAGCGCCACGAGTCGCGTGAGATCCTCGTGCACGCCGACCTGCGGATGCAGCTGCTCGAGGAGCTCGCCGCGCACGCCGACAACGACGGCTGGCCGATCACTCCGCAGCGGGCCATCGTGGACCTGCGCCGGGCGCTCGGCCCGTCCGACATCGTCGTGTCCGACGTCGGCGCCCACAAGGTCTGGATCGCCCGGCTCTATCAGACATACGAGCCCAACACCGTGATCATCTCCAACGGGTTCGCCGCGATGGGCATCTCGATCCCCGGCGCGATCGCGGCGAAGCTCGTCCACCCCGATCGCAAGGTCGTCGCGCTCTGCGGTGACGGCGGGTTCCTCATGAACAGCCAGGAGCTGGAGACCGCCGCGCGGGTCGGGGCGGGCATCTGCGTCGTCGTGTGGCGGGACGACGGCTACGGGCTCATCGATTGGAAGCAGCGAAACGAGTTCGGACGGCCGTTCGGGGTCGACTTCGGCAACCCGGACTTCGTGCGCTACGCCGAGTCGTTCGGCATGGCCGGGTTCCGTCCGTCGAGTGCCGCGGACCTCTACCCGACCTTGATGCGGGCGCTCGAGGTCGACGGGCCGTCGCTGGTCGAGGTGCCGATCGACTACGCCGAGAACCTGCGGCTGACCGAACGCCTCGGAGCGTTGGCCGTCGGCGCCTGACAGGCGGCTGCAACCCCGCGACTCGCCCGTGCGGGTGGCGCGATCGGGCGATGTCGGGCAGGATGGGGCCATGGCCGGTCAGCATCGACGCCTCCGGCCGGTCCTCGGGCTGGTCGTCGCGCTGGGGATCTCGCTCGGCTGGGTGGCGGTGCCGTCGCAGGCCGACGCCGCGCTGCCCGCGTGGAAGGGCGGCATCAACCTGTATCGCAGCGGTGTCTTCACGACCCAGAAGACCTGGCTGTGGTGCACGGCCGCCGACGTCCAGATCATGCGCAACATCAAGTACGGCCGGCAGGACCACAGCCGGTCGGCGCAGAGCCGCTACTTCTCCTACATGCGTGCACGCAATCGCTACACCTTGCCGGTCTCGGCCGGGGTCGACCCGCAGGGCTGGACCGCCGGGCTGCGGCACTACGTCGACGACCGCTACCGGCTCATCGCGAGCACGACGTTCAGCGCGGCGCTGCGGGGCGCCGTCATGCGCATGCGCAAGACCAACCTGCCGGTCGCGATCGCGGTCTCGCACGGCGGCCACGGCTGGGTCCTCCACGGGTTCACCGCGACCGCCGACCCGGCGAAGACATCGGCCTTCACCGTGACGAGCGTGCGCGTGACCGGTCCGCTGTGGGGCCTCCAGAGCCGGAGCTACGGCTACGACATGCGCCCGAACACCAGGCTCACCGTGACCCAGTTCAAGCGCTTCTTCACGAAGTGGTGGTACGCGCCGCGGCGGATGGTGTGGGATGGCCGGTACGTGTCGATCCAGCCGGTCCCGCGTACCACGTCCACCGCCGTCGCGGCAGCCCCGGTCACCCCTGCGAAGCCGCCCGCGCCGAAGGCGGTACCTCTACCGGCGCCGATCGCGACGATGCCGATCACCACGATGCCGGTCGCGACCGACGTACCCGCGCAGCCGGACGCGGAGGCATCCGTCGCGGTCCTCCCGCCTGTCATCGCCGAGACCCCTGCGCCGGCCACCGTCCCGCTGCCGTCGATCGTCGCCGCCGCGCTCGCCGCCATCGGCGGGCTGCTGCTCGTCATCATCGCCCGGTCACGGCGTCCCACTCGCCCCGCTCGGTCCCCGACGCTGAAGCGGCAGACCACGCCGTAGCGACGACGCCGCTCCTCGCCGCTCGCCTGCACGGTGCCGGCGACATCCGGGTCGAGGCATTGCCCGGCGATCCGCCGGCCACCGGCTCGTCACGCGTCCGGGTCAGCGCGGTCGGGCTGTGCGGCTCCGATCTCCACTGGTTCGAAGAGGCGGCGATCGGCGCGGCCTATCTCGACCGGCCGCTCGTCCTCGGCCACGAGTGCATCGGGGTCGCGCTCGACGGGCTGCATGCCGGTCGGCGAGTGGCGGTCGATCCGGCTATCCCATGCGGCGACTGCGCGATCTGCCGTGGCGGGGACGGTCATCTCTGTCCGACCGTGCGGTTCGCCGGCCACTCCGACACGGACGGCGGGCTGCGCACCGAGATGGCGTGGCCCGACCGGCTGCTGCATCCGATCCCTGACGCCCTCGGGGACGACGTGGCCGTCCTGCTCGAGCCACTCGGCATCGCTCTCCATGCGCTTGACGTAGCCGGGGCGCGACCGGGGCAGCGCGCCGGCGTGTTCGGATCCGGCCCGATCGGTCTCGTCCTGATCCGGCTCCTTTCCGCGTCGGGCCTGACCGTCTCGATCGCGACCGACCGGCGCGAGCATCGCCTGGACGCCGCGCGTGCGTCCGGCGCGCAGGCGACGCGGTTGGTGGACGACACCCGCGCCGAACCGGACGACCCACTCGTCGACGTCGCCTTCGAGGCGGCCGGTGAGGACGCCTCGCTCGAGGACTCGATGCGGTCCGTGCGACCCGGTGGGACGGTCGCGATCGTCGGCATCCCGGGCGGCTCGCGCACGTCGTTCATCGCGGATCTCGCGCGGCGCAAGGAGCTCACGCTCGCCCTGTGCCGGCGGATGCGTGCTTCCGATCTGCCGCGCGCCATCGAGCTGGTCGCCGGTGGCCGCGTCGACCTCGGCGGCCTCGTGACCGATCGCTTCCCGTTGGCGGAGGCCGCCGCCGCATTCGAGCGCCTCGGGTCTCGCGACGGTCTCAAAGTGATCATCCGGCCCGGCGACGACGCGCGGGCCGGATGATGCTCGCGAGGCTGGTCGGAGTCAGACGGGCTGCGGTGTCGGTCGTGCGTGCTGGGTCCCGTCCGGACCCGCGATGGCGTAGGCCACCATCGCGATGAACCCGAAGCTGAACAGTCCGAGGATGAGGAGCACCACGAACCAGGCCTTGTCCTCGAGCAGGGCAGTGTTCAGGAGAGCGCCGATCCACGACACCAGCCCCGCGATGGCGCCGCCGATCATCGAGAACGCCCCGACGATCATCAGCCCGGCCATCGTCCATCCGAACGCCGTGAACTGCACTCCGGTGACGTCCGGTCCGTCCATGACGAACTCGCCCGCGGCGAACGACGCCCACACGCCGACGAACGCCAGGAACAGCCCGGCGACGAAGGCGACGATCCCGCCGATGAAGAACCTGGTGATGGTCTGCTTGGTCATGACAGATCTCCTTCCTATGGCCGATCGTAGGTAGCCGGCACGATCGTCTCGTTCAGCAGTCGATGGACCTCGTCCAGCTGTTCGAACGCGACCGCGTGCGCGGCATCCTTGAATGCGATGTGCTCCTTGATCGGCGCATCCAGCTGTTGGAACCACTCGAGGGCGGGATCGCGCCGAGCGGCCAGCTCGGCCTCACCGTCGAGGAAGTAGACCGGAACCTCGAGGCGGTTCGCGGATTCGCGCAGGTCGATGTCGTAGAGCTGCGGGTACAGCACGGTGAACGTGTCGATGAGGCCGCGCAGCACGTCCGCCTTCTCGATGACGCTGTACTCGGATCCCAGGGTGCCCCACGGATCCAAACGTGCCGCCTCGCCTCGGGCGATGTAGCCCTGCGATGGCGCGTACGGGCGATACAAATACTCGTACCAGGCGAGCAGGTTCGAGTTCGCCCACGGGATGTCGCGGTACGGCGGCTCGCCGACAGCCCGCAGGTTCGCCATCAGGGCGTCGTCGTTGGTCCGCTGCGCGTACGCGACGAGGTCGTCATAGACCCGGCGATCAGTCTCGGCGACATCGACCATCTGCCCGCTCGGGATCCAGGCGTGGTACAGGTCAGGTCGCTGCTGGACGGCGAGCACGCCGAGGATCGTTCCCCACGACTCGCCCATCAGGTACACCTTGCGCTCGTCGAATCTATCGCGCAGGTATTCGGTCAGCTCGATGACATCCGAGACACCCTGCTCGACGGTCACCGCCGCGACCGGGTCGATCGCCGGGTACGACTTGCCGTTGCCCCGCTGATCGAGCCCGACCCACACGAAGTCACGCTCGAGCTCGGATGTCTGGGCCCTCGTCAAAGCGAGGTCCGACTGGCCTGGTCCGCCCGCGAGGTAGAGGATCACGGGGGCGGACGGGTCGGCGGCGCGGATCATCACGGCTTGGTCGGCGCCGCCCAGCTGGACGGTGGTGAGCTCGGCGATGCTGCCGGGAACCAGCTTGCCGTCCTCGCCCACGACCGGCGGCGTCGAGGCGGGCCATGCGATGAGCAGCGCGAGGGCGATGACGCCGAGACCGAGGATCGCGGCCCCGATGGGAGCGCGGCGCCGATCGTCAGGGACCAGGATCCAGCCCATTCGCCGGGTAGTCGCGATGCCGACGAGGACGCCGAGTGCGAGAGCCGGGACCACGAGCATCGTGTGGACGCCGCGCGTGAGGGCGAAGGCGATGATGCCGTAGGTGTTGTCGAGGCGGATGTCCAGGCTGGCGCCCACGACTTCAAGGCGTCCCAGCTCGATGCCGATCGCCAGGCTGACGACGAGCGGGAGCAAGACCCAGCGAGTCCGCACCATGAGGCCTCCGAACGCGCCGACGAGGAGGGCAAGAACCATCACGAGCAGCGCATTCGATGCGGTCGTCGGGCCGCGTGGTGCCACGATGGACGACACGAGTCCCGCGCCGACCGCGATGAACAACGACAGGGCGAGCGCGATCAGCCGGCTATCGGCCAGTCGGATCATTGTGGCGAACGGGATCCTGCTCGGGACGGAAACCGGCGCTAGGCGAGCCATCGAACGGCGCTCCACTCAAGACGTCAGCCGTGCGAGTGGCGCCTTCGTGGCGCCTGCCGGCCACCACGATCGTCGCCGTCGATCTGGATGACGAGTAGGGCCAATGGTCCACGCGATCCAGGTCAAAGGGGCCCATCCCATTGGAACGACGCTGCTAGTGGGCGCCGTCAGTGCGGACCGCGGGCTCGAAGCCGACGTCATCGAGGAACACCGAGCCGGTCCCCTCGAAGCGGATGGTCACCGACCGGAGCTCGCTGATGTCCATCGCCGCCGGGCCCGTCGTGAACACCGACAGTGGGATCTCGTGTGTCTGCAGGAAGCGTTCCGCAGGTATGACCTGGCGCTCGGTCGGGAGGTAGCGATCGCCGAGCCCGTCGAGCTTCCACAGGCGGGCGGGCAGCAGCGGTCGCTCCGGGGAAACGGCGCCGAGGCGGATCGCGGCGGTCTCTCCGTCCGCGGCGCGCAGCTCGATGGTCGGATCCGAGGCGGTGAGGTCGTCGGCCGAGATGAGTAGGGACAGAACGAGTGTCCCGTGCGGATCGATCGCCACGGCAGCAGTCGGCTCGACGGACACGGTGTAGGTCGATTCGCGCGACCACGTCAGGGCAACCGCCCGATCGGATTGGGGGACGCCGTCGCGAAGCATCGGATCGGCGCGGACGGCCCGGTCGAATCCGCTGAAGGTCCTCAGATCGTCATCGCCGACGCGCGTCGCCATGTCGTCGACGACGATGCGCGAGGACGACTGCCAGTGCGTTTCGACGATGTCGTCGGGGAGCCATGCGCGCCCGGCGCGCGGCTCGCGGAAGAAGGCGTCATACGCGGTCCGCCCCTCGAGCGATCGTGCCAGGAACGCGGTCACGGCGGCTTTCGCGAGGCGTTGCTGATCCGCCGGCGACAGGATGGACCCGCGGTCGAGCATCCAGGACGCAAGAGGCCCCGCGTCGCCGTCATCCCAGACGCTGTTGAAGCGACCATGGTTGGCGCGTGCGCTGAAGAGTGCCACCTTGAGGTGATGGCCATCGGTCCCGAGATCCACCCGGTGGTAGGTCAGGAGACCGCTGAACCCGGGCAGGTCGCCATCATGGGCGCCCTGCATGACCAGGTAGTCGACGTCACGGAGGCTCGGCCGCGCTCCCGGGCCGACGTACATCCCGTCGGACGGCGCGAGGGCGATCACCGCGCTGATCCCGAAACCGCGCGGGATCTCCGCGACACCCGGAAGCCGACTCGAAGGATCGTGTTCGACCGCCGCCGCGAGTGCCGCTGATTCCCCGCCTCGCGAATGTCCGATCAGGGCGACCCGCTCGAGGTCGACGCGCCCGGCGAGCGGATGACCGGGCGTGGCATCCCAGGTCCGGAACTGCTCGAGGTGGCGCAGCAGGAGCCAGGCGCGCATGCCCATCTCCGCCCCGCCGTAGTCGAAGAAGGCATCGCCATTGAGGAAGTTCTGGTCGACCGACGCGGCGATATAGCCGCGACTTGCAAGGTGTTCCCCGAGATAGGCGTAGCCGGGATCCGAGAAGTCGCCGGCTTCGTGGTTCCCGTGGGCGATCAGCACGACGGGACGACGGCCCGGCGCGTCGGCGGGGTACCACGCGAGCGCATTCAGCGGCAGGTGGGCGTTGTCGAACCCCCAGAACCAATCGGCGTACATCTGTGGTACATCACCGCGGCCGACCAGGGCTGCCGACGCGTCGACTGTCGGCGTCACCCAATCGACGCCCACGCCGTACTCCTCGCGACGACGATCGAGCCCGGAGCCGTAACTGGCGGCGACGACGGCATACGGGCCGGGGGCCGACGGGGCGGGCAGGTCGAGCACAGGGATCGTCTCGAGAGCGCGGGACGACTCGCGGACGATCGGGTCGCCCTGCCCCGGGGTCAGCGCCCAGCCGGTCGTCGCCACACCGAGGATGCTCGCCGAAACCAGCACCGCGCCGGCGACTCGTCGCCGGCGGCCCACCGGGCCGACCAGGCCGACCCCACCGACCGAGCCCTCGTCGGGGATCGCGAGACCCAGGCCGATGAGTGCCCCGACGATCGCTCCCGCCCCGATGACCAGCTCGAAGAAGGTCAGGCCTTGGTACAGAGTGAGCGGACTGTCGGCGGGGATCGCCCAGATCATGACCAGTCCGACGAGGATCGCTACCCACGGTCGTGCAACAGAATGAAGGCCGGAAACGACGAGTCCGAAGAGCAGGTTGATCCGCCCCCCGATGCGGCCACGTAGCCGAAGCAGGAGCCAGGCAAGGACGCCGGTCGCGACGCGGAAGCCGATACCGATCGCGAGGAGCGGGATCGCGAGGAGCCCTAGTCCGAGGCTCCAGTCGACCACGCGTTGACCCGTATGCAGCGATTCGGCGGCATAAGCCGCGCAGATGGCGGTGACGAGCAACGCCCCGACGGCTGCGCCGCGGCCGACGATGGGAACGGATCGCGAGACCCGGGCCAAAGGGATCGCCACGTCGTCGATGGTCGCGCGGCGGAGTACGTCGTAGCCAGTGCCAGAACGGCCGATACCGATATGACGGACGGCACTTTTCCGATCCCGCCCAGTGGTCGAGGCTGGACGTGCATCAGTCGGGGCTCGAGGGAAGGATCACTCCGATATTCAACGTCGGGATTGCCACGTCCTGCTCGCCCATGGGATCGGCCACGGTAAAGGCCCCCTTGCAGGTCTTCAGAGTGGCTACCATCAACCCCCCGACGAAACCGGGGATCCCGGGGGGTTGACCGGCTTGGCGGGGCAACCGCTCCCCAGGCCGATCGGCGTGAGGCTGTGGACAGCTGCGTTCGTCGGGTTCGTGCTGCGCGCTGGTGTCGTGCTCGGATGGCTTCCTGCGGCATGGTGGGAGCCGCCCGCGGTCGGTGCCTCGGTGGTCTCGATCGTGCTTTTCCCACTGGCATTCCTCGTGGGGAGTGTGATCGGGGCCGTGGCCGTCGATGTCGTCGTGCTCCTCGCCGCGCTCCGGTTGCACTGGACCCCGGCTGGCGTGCCGGATTGATCGGGCTGCAATCGGCTTCGTTCATCAGGAGGATCAAGGACATGGGAAGAGAGCAGAGCAGCCGCGTCGACATCCTCGAGGCGGCATGGAGGAACGACGCCTTCCGCAGGGAGATCCTGACCGGCGAGCACGAGCAAGTGGTCGTCATGGCGATCCCGCCCGGAGGCGAGATCGGTGAGGAGGTGCATCACGAAACGGATCAGGTCCTCGCCTTCCTCGATGGGCATGGCGAGGCGCACCTCGACGGCGTTTCTTCGCCGGTCGGCCCCAACGACCTTGTGTTCGTCCGCGCCGGTACACGACACGATTTCGTCAACACCGGCGACATACCGTTGCGCCTGATCACGATCTATGCGCCGCCCGAGCATGCACCCGGGACGGTCCATCAGACCAAGGCGGAGGCGGAGGCTTCGCACGAGGGTTAGGGAAGCCGAAGGCACGCGCAGCGGCCGTTCGGGGTCCCTCGGGACCGACCTGGGACGGGCGCAGACCGCCGCGACAAGCCGGCCCGGAAATCGGGCCATCCCGCGTGTGCGGAGGTGACCGACGGCCCTACTGGACGACGCTGCCGGCGCGGAGAGTTCATGACTGGCTACGCGCGGAGGATCGAGCAGTGACCGAAACACGACGAGACACGATCCCGGAGCGGGACTTCGCGGCGCACGAGCACCGTGAGCTGGGTCGGGGCCTCGACCGCATCCACGACGTCGGCGTCCTTCGCGGGACGCGCACGGAGTTGTCGGCAGCGGCGCTCGAGGTCCTTCATTGGATCGACACGGTCCTTGAGCCCCACGCCGAGTGGGAGGAGCGCTGGCTCTACCCGGAGATCGACCGGCGCGCCGGGACCCCGTGGGCGACCAAGCTCATGTCGTTCGAGCATCAGCAGATCCGCGACGCCGCAACGACGCTCGCATCGGCTCGTGCCCGGTTGCACGACGCCCCGTCGAACGAACGCGACATCGATGTCCGTGCCGGGCTGTTCGCCCTCGAGGCGATCCTCCGCGCGCACATGGCGCGTGAGGAGCGCTTCCTGATCCCGCTGCTCGAGGCCGACACGACGATCGACGTCGGTGTCACGCAGCAAACAGCATTGGAAGGAAGGGTGCAAGCGTGATGACCGTCCGAGACGTGATGAGCGCGACCGTGATCTCCGCCAAGAGGGAAACGCCGCTGAAGGAGGTCGCCCGCCTGCTCGTCGACAACGGCATCAGCGGGGTGCCCGTGGTCGACGCCGAAGGCCGCGTCGTGGGGGTCGTCTCCGAGGCCGACTTCCTGCTCAAGGAGACCGGAGCCGATGCCGTGCCCCACCGCCGGCTCGAGTGGCTGCTCGGAGCGTCGGAGCAGTCGCGTCAGCACCGCGCCAAGCTGGGGGCGAGGACCGCAGCTGAGGCGATGACCTCGCCGGCCATCACGATCGATCCTGGTCGGTCGATCAGTGCAGCAGCACGCGCGATGGCGACCCACGGGATCAATCGACTCATCGTCGTCGACCACGATCAACCGGCCGGAATCGTAAGCCGCGCCGATATCGTTCGGGCCTTCGTCCGGTCGGACGAGGAGCTCGCGGACACCATCCGGGAGGACGTCCTTCACCGGACCCTGTGGCTCGATCCAGAGAGCTTCGCGGTCCAGGTCAGGAACGGGATCGTCACCATCAAGGGTCACGTTGAGCGCCGCTCGACGGCCGAGATGGTCGAGAGTTCCGTCGCCATGGTACCGGGCATCGTCGACGTGAAGGCCGACGTCTCCTGGTCCGTCGACGACAGCGAGGTGGCACCGGCGACGGTCGACGCGTACTTCCCCTACAGCCCGCGATAGAGCGGGCGACCAGACCATCGACGGCGGATCCGGGTGCTCACCGCGAGCACCCGCATATCGCGAGCACCCGCATGTAAGACGGAACTTGTGATGAACCGAACGTCGGCCTCGTCGCAGTGTCGTTCCTGGCCAGCATCGCGATGTCGCTGCTGGTGACACCCCCTCGTCAGGGTCCTTCCGCGCCGCGTGTCGTCGTCGTCGTCGACGGGGTCACACCATCGCTGGGCACGTCGAGACCCTGGTGGTCGTCGAAGGGTCGGCCATCCTCGACGTCGCCCAGGTCGGGACCGTCTGACCGTCGAGCGCAGACTGCCCGGCTGTCGACCGCGGCGAGCTCGTCCTGCCGTCGGGGACGGCCAGCGCTCCGGCGCGCGGCGATGGCCGGCGGTCGCTGCCGGCTGCCGGGAAAGCGCCTGCCCTACCGTCACTGGCTGACCGAGCGCCTCCCCGCGCTGCACCGCCTCTTCCTTTTCATGATCTCTGGCTCGCGGCGTCGCCGCTCCAGGACTGTCTCGGGCCGGCCTCAGGGCCGTGTCGGATCGCCGCTGTCTGCGCCGCCGCGTTCGTCAGACCGTTGCTCGAACGCCTCCACCGCCACCGGCAGCGTCGGAATACAACCGATCCGCCCCGATGTGCGTGATCAGGCCGATCCGCTCCAGCTGATCGCGCAGGTCCTGCTTCACTCGCGCCATCGCGAGCACGATGCCCCGTCGTTCGAGCTCATCATGGAGCTCCCCGAGGGCATCGGCGGCGGTCAGGTCGATCTCGACGATCGCCTCGGCGTTCAGGAGCAGCCACTCGACGCGCTCGGACTGGCGCTCGACCGCGTCGAGGGCGCGGGTCTTGAAGTCGTTCGCGTTGGCGAAGCACAGCGGGGCGTCATAGCGGAAGACGACGATCCCGGGGATCGTCTCGGCATCCGGATAGTCCTCGACGTTGTGCAGCCCGGCGACGCCCGGTGGTCGACCGAGGATGGCGGCCTCGGGCCGTGCGACGCGCGCGAACGGGTCGATCACTGACAGGCGACCATCGTCACCCTCTGGCGTCAGACACGACCCTTCGGGACGGTGTGCCAGTACGTCTTGTTGAAGACGATCTTGCCCAGGTGCCACAGCTGGTTCGGCTTCGGCGGGCGAGGGCGGATGCTCGTAGTCGAACTGGAGGAGCGTGCCCTTCCCGTCGCCGATCTCGAAGAAGCACATGACCTTGCCGAGGTACGTACCGCGTCGCGGTTCGACCGCCCGACGCTGCACGGCGGCGGCGATGCGCTCGGTCACGACCGGTGCTTCGAAATGCGCCGTCGAACCGGCCTTGGAGAGCGGTAGATCGGTGGCATCCCCGAGCGCGTAGACATTCGGCCGGCCACCCACCTGGAGCGTCGCGCGGTCCGTCGGCAGCCAGCCGCCGGGCGCTGGGGCCAGGCCCGAGTCGATCAGGAACTGGGCACCTTTGTGCGGCGGCACCAGGACGAGCAGGTCGTACGGCAGCTCCTCGCCCTCGAGGCTCTGGACGACCTTGCGCGCGGGATCGATCGTCTCGACGTTGAAGAAGGTGTGCAGCTCGATGCCCTTGGCCTCGAGGATCGGCGTCGCCATCTCGGAGACCGACTCGATCGTGAACGCGCGTCCGATCGGCGAGCAGAAGTGGAGCTCGCTCCGCTCGCGCAGTCCGCGCTCGCGCAGTTCGGCCTCGATGAGGAACGCGACCTCCAGCGGGGCGGGCGGACACTTGTACGGCATACCGGCGATGCCGATGACGATCCGGCCGCCAGCGAACGAGTCGAGGGCGCGCGCGGAGACGGAGCGCCGCGTCGGCCGTGTAGAAGTGCTGCGCCTCGGCATCGAAGTGCTCGATCGCCTCGGGAACGAGTCGTGAGCCGGTCGCGATGACCAGGTGGTCGTAGCCCAGCCGTTGGCCATCGGCCAGATGGACGGTCCTGGTCGGCTCGTCCACCTTGTCGATCTCGCCGACGACCAGCGTGACGCGCGGATCGAGGAGCGATCGTTCGGGACGCTCCAGCTTCTCCGCCCGCTCGCCACCCATGGCGATATACATGAAGCCCGGCTGGTAGGTGTGCTCGACCGGTCAGGTCGACGACCGTGATGGTGACCTCGCCAGTCCTGACCTGGCGACGGAGCTTCTTGACGAGGAGGTTGGCGGTCAGGGTCCCCCCGACCCCGCCGCCGAGGATGAGGATGCGGTCCATGTCCGGCCTCAGTGCGTCTTCTCGACGATGATCTCGTCGTATCCGTCGCGGGTCGCTACCTCGACCAGTCGGTGACCGGCCTTGTCGACCCATTTCGGGATGTCGGTGCGACTGCCCGAATCGGTGCTGTACACCGCGATCACCTGGCCGGGCTCGCTCTCACGGATCGCTCGGATGAGCTCCATCAGGGGTCCGGGGCAGAAGCTGCCTCGGGCGTCGACGACTCGGATCGTCGAGGACGCAAGCGTGGCGGACATGGCGGTCGGTCCTTCCTAGATGAACAACGAGGCGTCGGCCTCGGTCATGATCTCGATGGCTGTCGCGGCGCCGGCGGGCTCACCCATCTCGTCGATGAGGTCTTCGCGCTTGAGCCCGAACATGTCCATCGTCATCTGGCAGGGGATGAACTCGACGCCCATGGCGGTCGCGGCCTCGAGCAGCTCGCGTGGGCTGGCGACCCCGTAGCGCTTGCGGAGGGTGCCCATCATCCAGGGACCCATTCCCATGAAGTTCATCTTGCTGAGCTTGAGGTGGTCGATGCCGGGGCGCTGCATGAGCGTCAGCATCTTCTGCATCCAGTTCTCGCCGACGATCCGCTTCTGGTCCTTCACGAACGGCAGCAGACCCCAGAAGGTCACGAAGACCCGGCAGCGAAGCCCGCTGGCCGCGGCCGTCGACGACAGGATGAGGACCGGCCACACCTTGTCGAGGTCGCCGGACCAGTTGACGATGACGAGCTCCTTGGTCTTGACCTGTGGCTCCCCGGTCTCGGGTGTCGGGCCGGGCCAGCCGTCGACGTCCGCGATCGCCGAGGCGACCGGATCGGCCGTCGGGGTGACGGGGCGGTCGAGGATGGGCGTGGTCATGGCTGAGACCTCACTTCCGGCGCAGGACGAAGCGGAATACACCGTCGTCGACGGTCTGCTCGACGAGCTCGTTCCCGGTCGTGCGCGACCAGGCCGCGAAGTCCTTGACGGACTCCGGGATCGGTCGCGACGACTTCGATGAGGCTGCCCGACGGGATGGTCTTGATCGCCTGGGCGGTCTTGACGATCGGCATCGGGCAGGACAGGCCCCGAGCATCGAGCTGATGGGCGATCTGCAGGGTCATGGCTGGCCTCCTTCACGGCCGCTAGATGAAGACGACCTGGCCTTCGCCGGCGTTGAGGTAGAAGGCGGTCACGCCTTCGACTCCGTCGACCAGAGGGTCGAGGTCATCGGGTTCGAGACGGAGCAGATCCATGGAGAGCGAGCAGGCCTCGATGTCGACCCCGCCGAGCTCCTTGGCCTGGCGCAGGGTCTCCGCCCAGCTCGCCTGTCCAGCCGCTCGGAGGTCGTCGACCGCGGCGTGCCCTGCCGGGCCGGCCTCGGGGGCGAGCCCGTGGTCGCGGTCGATGCGGTCCGCGCGGAAGGCGTCGAGCGCCCAGTACTGGAGGAACAAGTTGACGGGCTTGCCGAGCGCGGCGGCGCCGGCGGTGAGGACCGCGGCGGCCTGCAGCTTGTCGTCGGTGCCCGAGAAGAGCACGAGGTTGAGAGGCTGATCCATGACGTCACCTCGATGCTGGCAGGAAGGATTCGGCGGACTCGCGGGCCGACACGGCCGCGATTCGGCCAAGTCGTGTCAACCGCCGCTCGATCACGGCTCGCATGACGCCGCAGGCAACCATCACGTCGGCGTCGCTCAGGCGATAGCGCACCTCGCGACCGTCCCGTTCCGCATCGACGATCCCCGCTGAACGAAGCACCGAGAGATGTTGCGAGACGTTCGGCTGGGTGGCCCCGATCAGTGCGGCCAGACGACCGACCTCGGTCGGGCCCTGCGCAAGTACGTGGAGGATCTCGAGCCGCCGCGGGTTCGCGAGCGTCTTCAGGACTTCGGCCTGCAGGTTCGTGATCTCATCCACGGACCCGACTATCGACATATGCGCAGATCCTGATGAGTGCCGCTGGTCGCGATGCGGGCGAGCCGAAGGTCACCCGTTCAGCAGGACGCGTGGCCCGGGTCGGGCGCCCCCGCGATCAGCAGATGACCTTCGGCACTCGTCCGGCATGGTGTGGGTGCCTACGTTTTGACCGTGCACCCGTGGGACGCCCGACGGATGACGCTGGGCTCCGAACGTCACGCGGGAAGTAGTTGGACGACCCGCCACCGGGTTCGAACCGAGGAGTGGAATGATGAAGAGGGTTGTGATCGCCGCGGTCATGGTCGGGGGTGTGGTCGCCACGTATCAGCGGGTCTTCATCCCGTGGTGGCGGACGTGGGGGATCGACGAGCGGGACGTGGGACGTGCCTTGCCGGGCGATGATCAGGTTCCTTCGCCATCGGCCGTCGAGACGCGCTCGCTCGAGATCGACGCACCGCCATCGGAAGTCTGGCCCTGGCTCCTCCAGATGGGCTACGGCCGGGCCGGTTGGTATAGCTACGACTCGATCGACATGGCGGGCGCAAGCTCTCGCCGGATCGTCCCGGAGTGGCAGGCACTCCGCGTCGGTGATGTCGTGCCGACCCACCCGGGCGGCGGTTTCGAGGTCCGCGCAGTCGAGCGCGGGCGCGCGCTGGTGCTGTACTCGGATACCGAGTCGGTCGCCCGTCAGGCGGACGCCGCACGCACCGCAGGGGCGACCGGGTCCGCAGCCAACGTCCAGGCCACGGGTGCCTTCATGGGCGCCACGCAGCCGGCCGATTTCACTGCGAGCTGGGCGTTCGTCCTCGAGCCGATGACAGGCGGGCGCACGCGACTCGTCGAGCGGTTCAGAGTCACCTTCGGGGCCACAGACAAGCCGTGGACGGCAGTGACGCTCCCGGTCGTCGGCTTCGGGGTGTTCCTGATGATGCGCAAGCAGATGCTCGGGATCCGTGACCGCGCCGAGGCGGGCGCAGGTTCGCGCGCGATCGAGGAGAACGTGATCGAACGCGTCCAGCCGGCACCCAGCGCAGATCGCGTCCTCGCCTCGACGGCCTGAACCGCCGGGACGCTGTCCGTCGTCAGCGGGTCGAACGGCCCCGTGTCTCGTGACATCGGACCCATTCCAGGAGGATTAGAATCGCCCACGGTTTCGCCATCGAGATGGCCGGCCGGGCGCACAGCAAGTCTGACCCCATCTCCGTCGTGCGATGGAGGGATGCGGTGTCGACCTTACGAAGGATGGCAGTCCCGATCGGGGTGGTGGCTGCGGTCCTGCTGTTCCTCCTGTTCAACCCTTGGTTTCCCGTCGAGGGCGACATCCGGACCGTCATGACGTGGGCGTTCTGGATCTCGTTCATCGTCCTGCTGATCGCCCTGTTCGAGGATCGCAACGCGCCCGAGGCCGACGAGATCGAGATCCAAGGGCCGCGATTCGTGCGGTTCCTCTTCTTCAACTCGCGGGCCGGGTTGTTCTGGCTGCCGATCCGGCTCTTCGTGGGCTTCTCATGGCTCGAGGCCGGCTACCACAAGCTCACCGATCCTGGCTGGACGCAGGGTGGCACCGCCTTGATGGAGTACTGGGAGCGGGTCGTGGCCATCCCCGAGGAGGGGCGACCGCCGATCTCCTACGAGTGGTATCGCGACTTCATCCAGATGCTGCTCGACAACGGGGCCTACAGCTGGTTCGCCTGGGTCATCACTCTTGGTGAGCTGGCCGTCGGGATCGGCCTCCTTGTCGGTGCCTTGACCGGTATCGCCGCGTTCTTCGGCGCAACCATGAACATGTCGTTCATGCTCGCTGGCTCGGCATCGACCAACCCGATCCTGTTCACCCTCGCCGTCGGGCTGATGCTTGCGTGGCGGGTCGCCGGCTACTACGGCCTCGACCGCTACCTGCTCCCGGCGCTGGGCGCGCCATGGCGACCCGGGGCGGCCTTCCGAAAGGAGGAACAGCCGCCCGCACCGGCTGGCAGCAGCCCCGGCTAGGGATCGGTCACAGATCGAAGACCCTCCGTGCCCGTTCGGAGGGTCTTCGTTTGTGGTGCGACGCCGCTCAGGAGGGGCCCGAGCCGGGCCCGCCGGCGATCGTACGGACGATCAGGACCGGGCACGGGGCGTGGCGCGCGACGTGCTGGGACACGCTCCCCATCAGGAACCGGCCGATCGCGCTGCGTCCGTGCGCGCCAACGACGACCGTGTCGACCTCTTCCGCTTCGGCGGCCGCCACGATCGACTCACCCGGGTCGCCGGTCCACACGAGGAACGTCACGGGCACGCCGATGCGCCGGCCACGTTCCACCAGGAGGTGGGCGGCGCGCTCCCGGCCATCACGGACCTGATCGACCCGTGCCGGGTTCCGGCCACCACCGACCCGCAGCTCCTGAGGGTCGATGACGCTGACGACCAGGAGTGCGGCGTCGTTCGTCCTGGCGAGCGTGAAGGCCCAGTCCGTCGCCAGCTCGCTGGTAGGCGACAGGTCCGTCGCAAGCAGGACGCGACGGAGCGCCGGCTCCGGGGATGGTGAGGTCCAGTCCATCGGCGCGAGATCGGGGAAAGGTGTCATGGCCAGCAGTGTCGGCGGCGGGCCTGGCCTGGCTGTAGTGACCTTCGGCCCGTTCTGCCGGTCCGAGTGGCGGGTCTCCTCCGCGCCGCTTGGTAGGCTGACCCCCGTGACGAGTGACCCGATGACTGGGCAGCCGACCGCCGATCCCGACCGCGGGGCCGCGATCGAGGCCCTGAGCGACGCCATCGGGGTGGTAGCCGGCGTGCTCGACCTGGAGGCGGTCCTCCAGCTCATCGTCGACCGCGTGCGCGCGCTCGTCGGGGCACGATATGCCGCGCTGGGGATCGTCGCGGACGACCGGCGGCATATCGAGCGCTTCATCACGAGCGGCATCACCGCCGAGCAGCGGCGCCTGCTCGGTCCCCTGCCGGAGGGTCATGGTCTACTCGGACTGATCATCTCCGAGGGTCATTCGCTCCGCATCCCGGACATCGCCGCGCATCCGGCCAGCTATGGGTTTCCTCCGAACCACCCGCCGATGAAGTCGCTTCTCGGTGTGCCGGTTCGCTTGAAGAACCGGATCATCGGCAACCTCTACTTGACCGACAAGACCGCCGCCCCAACTTTCAGCGACGACGATCAACGCCTCGTCGAACTCTTCGCGCTCCACGCTGGGATCGCGATCGAGAATGCTCGCCTCCATGAGGCCGTCCAGCATCTCGCCGTCATCGACGAGCGGGACCGGATCGGCAAGGACCTGCACGACGGCATCATCCAAACCCTCTATGCCATCTCGCTGTCGCTCGAGGATGTGCCCGAGCTCATGGTCGATGACGGGGCGGAGGCCGCGGACCGCGTTGATCGCGCGATCGACACGCTCAACAGCGCGATCGCCGACCTCCGACAGTTCGTGGTCGGCCTCCGCCCCGCGGTGGTCGACACGACCGATCTCGCTGGCCTCCTCGCGGCTCTGGCCGACCATGTCCGACACGACAACGTCATCGATGTCCAGCTCGACCTGCCCGACGGGTCGATCGAGCTCACACCGCACGCCCGTGGCGAGCTGCTCAAGATCGCCCGCGAAGCACTCTCGAACATCGCCAGGCACGCGCATGCCTCGACTGCCAGAGTGGCCCTGCGTCGCGACGAAGGTGGCCTGCAGCTCGTACTCGGGGACGACGGGGTGGGCTTCGATCCAGCCGATACGTCGCCGAGTGGGCATCATGGTCTGGCGAACATGCGTGACCGGGCAAAGGCGCTTGGTGGGACCCTGGAGGTCCGGAGCGCTGGTCACGGGACGACTATCATCGTCCGCGTGCCATCGGCCGGATCCGATCCGGATCGCGGCAAGGACCTGGAGGAAACGGACGCGTGACAGCTCCCGAGGGGATCGGCGAGAAGACGGCACCGCCGCTGCGGCTGCTGGTGGTGGATGATCACGAGGTCGTCCGGCAGGGTCTGGTTTCGCTGCTGGACCGACGTCCGGGCTTCCAGGTCGTCGCCCAGGCGGGCACGGTGGCCGAGTCGATCGAGGCCGCGCGCCGGTTCCGCCCAGACATCATCGTCATGGATGTGCGCCTCCCGGATGGCTCCGGTATCGAAGCCTGCCGCGAGATCCGGGCAGAGCTGCCAGACACCCGGGTGGTCATGCTGACGTCGTACCCCGACGACGACGCCGTGCTCTCGGCGATCGTCGCGGGCGCATCCGGCTACCTGCTCAAGCAGGTCCGGGCTCGCGACCTGGTCGCGGCGCTGGAAAGCGTCGGCCGCGGCGAATTGCTGCTCGACCCGGCCGTCACTGAAAAGGTCCTCGAACGCGTTCGGCGCATCGCCTCCGGGGCGTATCAGGACGAGCTGTCCCAACTCACCGCACAGGAGCAGAAGATCCTCGCGCTCGTGGCCGAGGGAAAGACCAACAAGGAGATCGCGGCCGAGGTCTTCCTGTCCGACAAGACCGTCAAGAACTACGTCAGCTCGATCCTCTCGAAACTCAACCTCGAACGGCGCGCCCAGGCGGCGGCGTTCGTCGCCAAGCACCGCTCGGAGCATCCCTCCTAGCCGACCCCACCCAGGCCGACTCGGTCAGGCGGTCGTCTGATCTCCGTGTCGCCGCCCCCGCAGGAGGCCAGCCAGCGCCACGATGGCCCCGATCACGATCAGGACGACGGGCCAGGCAACACCGAACTCGAAGGGCGGCTCGCCGGTCCGGAAGATGGTCTGGAAGTACCACCCGCCGACGACGAGCACAGCGAGCGAGACGAGCACGACTCGCACGCCCGCGATCACGCGGGAACGATCGCCGTCTCGCGCCCCGCGCAGTAGCACGCCGACGCCCGCTCCGGCGGGGATCAGTGCCCAGGCGTACGCCCACGACTCCCACGATCCGGTTCGATCCATGACGAGCAGCATGAGTCCGATCGTCGTCACGATCGAGCCGGCGATGGCCAGCCCCTCACCGGACGGTCGATCCGTCAGCAGCCCCGCCGAGAGCATGATGGCGCCGGGCGCCAGGATGAACAACGTCCAGCCGCTGCCGTCCAGCCAGCGGCTCGGATCGATATCGGCATAGGTCATCGCGAGCGCGGCGAGTCCGATAAGGACGAGCAGGCCGCCCACGGCCAATGTCCCGTTGCGGTTCGGACGGTCGGTCAGTGCGGTCATTCGACACCTCCGGTCGATTCACAGGCGGTGGCCGTCACATAGGCGCGGCGCACATCCTGTCCGGATTCCAGTCGTGACGGCGTGCTGTCACCAGTGCCGAACGACCCGAGGGCGAGGTTCCGACGGCACTCCCCTGGCGAATGCGCTTGCGATTGACTCGTACTGAACCCGAACGAATGCGCCCAAGGAGGATCGACGATGCGCGTCTCGACACAGACCGCGATCAGCGGGTTCGCGCTGGTCACTGCGGGTCTCGCAGGCATCGCATCGGCCATCGGGGTGTTCGCTCGCGGAAGCGGCATGTACGAGACCGTGACGAGCGTCCGGGGCGAGACGTACGAGATGGCCACGTCCGGCGTGTACGCCTACAACGCCCAGCGGGTCGTTGCCGAGGGAGTCGGGTGGGACGTCTTCACCCTGTTCGCGGCGGTGCCCGCGATGGCGCTCGCAGCCACGCTGGTCACGCGGGGCTCGTTCCGGGGCCGGCTCGTCGTCGGCGGCCTGTTCGGGTACTTCCTGTACCAGTATCTCGAGTATTCGGTCACCTGGGCGTTCGGCCCGCTGTTCCTGTTGTTCGTCGCCATTCACGCGGCGAGCCTAGTCGGACTCGGCCTCGTGGCCGCGGACCTCGGGGGCCTCGGCATTGCCGGACGATTCGGAGCGGGCTTCCCTCGACGCGCGTGGCCGTCCCTCCTGGTCGCGATGAGCACGCTGCTGACGGTGCTGTGGGTCGGCCGAGTGCTCGGGGCCCTGACCAGCGGCATCGATGGGGTGCTCCTGGGCGAGACGACCATGACCGTGCAGGCGCTCGACCTCGGACTCGTCGTGCCGGTGTCGATCGCGATCGCGGTCATGACCTGGCGCGGGCGCGAGGCGGCGATGGCCGCGAGCGCCGCCTACGCCATCACCTTCGTCGCGATGTCGGCGGCGATCACGTCGATGCTCGTTTCGGCCTGGTTCGTCGAGGGCGTCGCCGAGGTCGTCCCGATGGCGATCTTCGCCATCGCTACGACGGCGGGCGTGTGGCTCGCGGCCCGGATCCTCCGAAGCGCGGCGCCTGCCGCGGGCCGGTCGCCGCGCCGGGCGTCGTCGTCGATGCCGGCCTGAGCCGGAGCAAGGGAGAGCCAAGATGGTTGCGATCGTCGGACGGCGCCGCATCGAGCGTCCGGGCTACGCCTGGCTGGCCGTGGGCCTCCAGATCATCATCGGTCTGCTCGCGATCCCGGTGGGACTGCAGATGATCTCGAACCCTGATGGAGCCCCCCTCGGGTTGCCGCAAGCCTGGATCGACGCGACCCCGTTCGGTTCGTGGCTGATCCCGGGGATCTTCCAGCTGACGATGAACGGTGTCGGCCAGCTGAGTGCGGCGGGGCTGACGGTGGTCCGCCACCCTATGGCGCCATGGTTGACGGGAGCGCTCGGCGTGGGCCTCATGATCTGGATCACGGTCCAGGTCGCGCTGCTGCCATTCCACCCGCTCCAGCCGATCTTGTTCGCGACCGGCTTCGTGGAGGGATTCATCGCCCTTGCTTGGCTTCGGCGATCGAGCTCCGTCCGGTCCAGCGGGTCCGCAACCAAGGGCTGATGCGGCGCCCATGCCATTCGGCCTTCATGCCTGGCGTCGCCGGAGGGTGGATGGGTCGGAAGGGCGCGACGAGGAGGGTCACACGGCCCTGTCGGGTGGCGCCTCCCTCGATGACGATTTGCAGGAGAGGCAACGCGCCTCGAGAAAGGAGGTAGTCAGGTGGAGCTCGCCATCACTATCGGTCTCGGCGGGTGGATCCTGTTGGTCGCGGCAGCGGTCATCTTCGGCGTCGCCGCCCAGGCGATCGGGGAGACCCGCACCGGATACGAGTGGTTCGTCGATGCGATCGGGTTCGGTCTCGGCGCCCTCGTGGCCAGCGAGTTCATCGTCGCCCTACAGACGTTCGCACCGGTGTGGGATGGGCTTGCGCTCGTTCCGGCGCTGATCGGTGGCTTGGCCGCGGGCCTCGTCGTCGAGGTCACGACCAGGTTCGTGACGCACGGGACCTACACCCACCAGCCCATGTCCGTGTGACCGTCGTTCCTTCCTGCAGACGGCCCGCCGCCGGCGGGCCGTCCCCGTTGTCCGAGGGTCCCCGGTTCACGGTCCGTTCGGCACTGTCGGCCGCGCCGGTGCTGGGCGATGATCGGGGTCACGGAGGTGACCAGATGCATGCTGTCGTCGTCTACGAATCGTTCTGGGGGAATACCGCCGCCGTCGCTCGCGCGATCGCGGAAGGCATGGGGCCCGACGCCGCCGCTATGACCACGGATCAGGCCACGGCCGAGGTGGTCTCGGGCGCGGACGTGATCGTCGCCGGCGCGCCGGTTCTTGGGTTCCGTCTGGCCACGGACGCGATCCGGGACGAGCTCTACCACGAGTCGGGGGCGCCCAGGCCGGCCGACACGCTCCATCGATCGATGCGGTCCTGGCTCGAGGACCTGCCGACCGGGCATGCGCTCGCCGCGGCCTTCGAGACACGGTTCCGCTTCTCGCCTGGCGGTGCCATCGGCACGATCACCCACGAGATGGAGCGTGCCGGGTACCAGCCGATCGCCAAGGGCAAGAAGTTCATCGTGACCGGCAAGTACGGTCCGCTGAAGGAGGGCGAGCTCGAGCGAGCCCGCTCGTGGGGCGCCGATTTGGCGTCGGCTGCCCAGGACGGGACACCTTCCTGAGCAGCCGCGGACGGGCCAGGGTCGCGTATCCCGCCCTGGCCCGCCGCCCGACCCCGTAGAGTCGCTCCATGCGGATCGTCAGCCCGGAAGACGCGGTCGCCGTCATCGACAGCGGCCACCAGGTCTACGTCCACTGCGCTGCGGCCGCGCCATCGGTCCTGCTCGATGCCCTCGTGGCTCGCGCCCGCGGGGACCATTTGCGCGACGTGAGCGTCGTCCACCTGCACATCGAGGGGCCAGGACCGCACCTCGCCCCGGACATGGCCGGTCACATCCGGCACCGAGCCCTGTTCATCGGGCCGAACGCCCGCCGCGCGGTGGAGGAGGGGCGGGCCGACTACGTCCCGGTCTTCCTGTCCGACGTCCCGGACCTGTTCACGTCGGGCGCTCTCCATCTCGACGCTGTGCTGGTGAACGCGACGCCCCCGGATGCGCACGGGTTCTGCTCGCTCGGGACGTCGGTCGAGGCGATCCATGCCGCCGTGCGCGCCGCGCGGACCGTCATCGTCCAGTTCAACCGCGCGATGCCGCGCACCCTCGGCGACAGCTTCATCCACGTCGATGACATCGATCTCGCGGTCGAGGTCGACGTCCCGCCATACGAGCACCCCATCGGGGAGATCGGGGATGTGGAGCGGCGAATCGGCGCCCACGTGGCCGAGCTCATCCCGGATGCCGCCACGCTCCAGCTCGGGATCGGCGCGATCCCGGCGGCGACCGCTCTATTCCTGCGCGACAAGCGCGACCTCGGGATCCACACCGAGATGTTCACGGACTCGGTCGTCGACCTCGTCGAGGCCGGGGCCATCACCGGCAATGCCAAGGAGCGCAACCGCGGGAAGATCGTGACTGCCTTCGTGCTCGGGACCGCGCGCCTGTACCGCTTCATGCACGACAACCCGATGGTCGAGATGCGGCCGGTCGACTTCACCAATGACTCGGCCATCATCCGGACCTTCCGCCGGATGGTTGCGATCAACTCGGCGATCGAGGTGGACCTCACCGGCCAGGTCGTGGCCGACTCGATCGGCCATCGGATGTACTCGGGCGTCGGCGGCCAGATGGACTTCATCCGCGGCGCCGCGCTCGCCGAGCAGGGCCGGGCCATCATCGCGCTGCCCTCGACGGCTGCACGGGGAACGACATCGCGCATCGTGGCGACGCTCCAGCCGGGCGCCGGCGTCGTCACGACCCGGGCGCACGTGCGAACGGTGGTCACCGAGTACGGCGTCGCCGACCTGTTCGGCAAGAGCGTGCGCGAGCGGGCCGAGGCGCTGATCGCGATCGCCCACCCGGATTTCCGCGACGGACTCCGCTCCGAGCTGCGCCGCCACTGATCGAGGCCGCAGCGTCGGGAGGAGTGGCACCTCGCATCGCTGCCCTACGGCACTGGATAGCGTGGCGCCGCTGCGCGACCCTCGAGGCGATGGATCTCGTGCGGCACGACGTCGGGCCGATCGCATCGGCCGTTTGCGACACGCGACAGACTCTCGATGCTGTCGTCCGGTCGATGGTCTTCGTCCTGAAGGCTCTCCCATGGACCTCCGGGACGATCGATCGGCTGACGCCGGCGCCGATCGTCGAGACGCTCGCCTACCCGACCCGCACGGGGTGGGCCGAGGCCGACCTCTTTCGGCCGAGGTCCCCCGGACGGCATCCGGGCGTTCTCGTCAGCCTCGGCGTCGTCCCGGCCGGTGTCGAACACCCGCATCGGGCACGCTTCGGGGAGGCGCTCGCCCGCGCGGGGTTCGCCGCGCTCCTCCACTGGTCGCCCGCGATGCGCGATCTCCGTCTCGACCCGGCCGACATCGGTGACCTGACGTCCGCCTACCGCACGCTCATCGACCAACCCTATGTCGATCCGACCCGCAGCGGCCTGATGGGAACGTGCGTCGGTGGGTCGTTCGCGCTGATGGCCGCTGCGCGGCCATCGATCCGCGACCGGCTCGCGTTCGTCAGCGCGTACGCGCCGTATGCGTCGATGTGGACGCTCGTCCGTGACGTCGCGAGCGCGACACGCGAGACCGATGGCCGGCGCGAGCCATGGCAGGTCGATCCGTTGGTGTGGAAGACGTTCGTTCGTGCGCTGACCGAGCCGCTCGACACCGCTGAAGCGCGGCGGCTGCGCGATGCCTTCGAGGACCGCTTCGCCTGGGATCCCTCGAAGACGCGCATCAGCGAGCGCACACCGGGCGTGTCGATCGATTCCGCGGGGTCGTCGGAGGACGGCCGCGCCGTGCTGCGACTCCTCACCGCCGATGGCGCCGAGGCGGCCGACGAGGCGCTGCGGCTGTTGCCACCCGACATCCAGGCGTCGCTCAACGCGCTGTCGCCGATGACCTATCTCCACGACCTCCGAGCGCCGCTGATCGTCCTGCTCCACGACCGTCGCGACCACATGATCCCGGTCACCGAATCGCGCCAGCTGTGGTCCGTCCTGGCGGAACGTCCGGGCGCCAGGTACACGGAGCTCGGGCTCCGACACCTCGATCCCACGAAGCTCTCGCCCTCCAGCCTCGTCCGTGAGATCCCGAGGCTCTACCGGGCGATCTACCCCCTCTTCCGCTGCACCGAGGCGTGATCGTTCCACGCCGAAGGAGGACCGATGGACACCATCGTCACGACCCGATCCGGAGACGTTCGGGGGCGACTCGTCGACGGCACGATCACGTTCCTGGGCATCCCCTACGCGGCGCCGCCGTTCGGCGCCGAACGACTCCTTCCGCCCCGGCCGCACGATGCCTGGAACGGCGTCCGTGATGCCGTCGCCCACGGTGTGGAGCCGGCGCAAGCCAAGCCCGATGACCCGGCGCTCGCCGCGATGGTCCCGGATCCAGCCGTTCCCGGACCGGACTGCCTGAACCTCGACGTCTGGACGCCCGAGCTCGGTTCGGCACGACTGCCGGTCATGGTCTGGATCCCCGGCGGGATGTTCGAGGTCGGATCCAGCGCCTCGTACGACGGGAGCCGGTTCGCGCGTGATGGCGTCGTCTGCGTCGCGATCAACTATCGGGTCGGTGCCGAGGGCTTTTTGTACCTCCCCGACAGCACGCCGAACCTCGGCTTGCTTGACCAGATCGCCGCGCTGGAGTGGGTCCGCGACAACATCGCGGCCTTCGGGGGCGACCCCGACGCGGTCACGATCTTCGGCGAGTCGGCCGGCGCGATGTCGGTGGGCACGCTCCTCTCGATGCCGGGGGCTCGCGGTCTGTTCCGACGGGCCATCGCCCAGAGCGGCGCCGCCGACCGCGTCGTCGCGGCGGAGACGGCCGAGCGCGTCGGGCGGGCATTCGCCGAGCGGCTCGGCGTGGCAGCCACACGCGAGGCTGTGGGCGCGGTGCCCATCGATCGCATCGTCGAGGCGCAGTCGGAGCTCAAGGCGGACCTGCTCGCGCATCCAGACCCCGAACGGTGGGGCGAGGACGTCGTCGCGAGCTCGCTGCCGTGGCAGCCCGTGATCGACGGCGTCGTCATCCCGGACCCGCCGATCGACCGCATCACTGCCGGCGCGGCGGACGACATCGACCTCATCGTCGGCAGCAACGCCGACGACTGGCGGCTGTTCGTGGCCATGAACGGAGCGCTCGAGCACGTCACCGACGAGATCCTCACCGGCGACGTCCTCGACCATGGCTACCTTGCCCTGGCCGCCTACGGTCTCCCGCCGGCCGAGACCTTGACCGCGTACCGGACGTGGTACCCGGGGGCGGCGCCGGGCGAGCTGTTCGCGGCGATCCAGACCGACTGGTGGTGCCGCATCCCGGCGCTCCGTCTTGCCGACGCGCATGTCGGACCGAACGCCGCCACGTTCATGTACGAGTTCGCCTGGCGGTCACCGGCGCTCGGAGGCATGGTCGGAGCCTGTCACGCGCTCGAGATCGGCTTCGTCTTCGACACGCTCGACAAGGGCATGGACCAGATGGTCGGTCCATTGCTGGGCGACGACCCGCCGCAGGTGCTGGCCGACGCCATGCACGGAGCCTGGGTCCACTTCGCGACCACGGGCGACGCCGGGTGGCCTCGCTACGACCACGACCGCCGGGCGACGATGCGCTTCGCGACGGCGTCGGAGGTCGTGGACGATCCGCGGTCCGCGGAACGGGCGCTGTGGGAACGCATCTGGCAACCGGCGTTCGATCGGGTCGCCCTGGCACGCTGAGGGTGCGCCGGTCCTCCGGACGAGGCCACGTGGTCCACCGGTCACGAGCCATCCGGCCCTGCGGGCGCCCGGCCGGGTCTGCCTACGCTCGCACCGTTGACAACCATCGGAGGCATCCTGCCGTGTTGAAGATCCTGTTCGCTGCGTTCCTGGTCCTCCACGGGGCGATCCACCTGAGCTACGTCTCGCCGCGTCCGCCTGCAACGGCCGGCGGCCCCGCCTGGCCGTTCTCGCTCGACAGCTCCTGGATCCTGACGCCGCTGGGTGTCGGGTCGGACCTCGGCCGAGCGCTCGGCGTGGCACTCGCAGCCGTAACGATCGTGGCCTTCGCGCTCGCGGCAGCTAGTGTCCTCGGTCTCCTCCCGCCCGGTCTCTGGTCCATCGCGGTGGGGATCGGCGCGGCCTCGTCGATCGCGCTGCTCGTGCTGTTCTTCCATCCCTGGCTCGTGCTCGGCATCGTCATCGACGTCGTCCTCCTCGCCGCCCTGTGGCTGGGTGACTGGTCGCCACAGACGCTCGGGGGGTGATCGCGACGAGGTGGACGGAGTCGCGACCACTCCCGACGGTCCCAGCGATCGCGGGCCGAACGGCCCTGTCGGCGGGCGCGCGTCCACGGAAGCATCACCGCATCGGTATGTCTTTGTCTGAAGGAGCCGCGTTATGCGCCGACCGTCGATCCTCGCCCTTGGAGCTGTGTTGGTGCTGGCCGGCTGCACGTCCGCGCAGGCGCCCAGCTGGACATTTCCGCCGACCACGGGTAGCGGCACCGGAGCGTCTTCACCGGCGGCCGCCCCGGCGCCGTCGCCATCCGGGGCGACCGGCGAAACGCTCCGCATCGAGGCCTTCGACCTGGGCTTCACCCCGGCCACGCTGGAGGTGCCGGCCGCCGGTCGCTACGAAGTCGAGCTGGTGAACACGGGGGCGGCGCCCCACGATGTCACGTTCCCGACCGGCGAGGTCGCGCTGGCCCAGCCGGGCGAGACGGCGACCGTGGAGGTCGACATCCCGGCCGGCGGCACCACGTTCCTGTGCTCGATCCCCGGGCACGCCGACGCCGGCATGAAGGGCGACGTCGCGGTCGCCGGTGCGGCAGCGGCCAGTCACGATCCGGACGACCACGGCGGCCCGGCTCCCGAGACCGGTGTGGCGGCCGATCCCAACGCACCTGCCTATACCCCCTACGACCCCAAGGCGCCGGCCCGGCTCGATGGCGACGTCCACGACATCGACCTGGTCATGACCGAACAGCAGATGACGGTCGCCGAGGGCTATGCCGTCGCCGTCTGGACCTTCGGTGGGACCGTGCCCGGGCCTGTCATCCGGGTCAAGGTCGGTGACACGATCCGCGTCCATCTCAAGAACCCGGCCGAGAACCAGCTCTCGCACTCCATCGACTTCCACGCGAGCCAGGTCGCCTGGAACGACGAGATGCGCTCGATCGCGCCGGGCGAGGAGCTCCTCTACGAGTGGACCGCCGAGTACGCCGGCGTGTGGATGTACCACTGCGGGACATCGCCCGCGCTGCACCACATCGCCAACGGCATGTACGGCATGGTCATCGTCGAGCCGGCGGAGGGCCTGCCCCCGGTCGACAACGAGTTCGCCCTCGTACAGAGCGAGTGGTACCTCGGCGCACAGGGCCAGCCCAGCGACCTGACCAAGGCGTCGGCGGCCGCGCCGGCCCCGGACTTCGTGGTCTTCAACGGCGTCGCCAACCAGTACGTCGACAACCCGATCCAGGTCGGGACCGGCGAATCCAACCGGATCTTCGTCCTCGACACCGGCCCGAGCATCGACAGCTCGTTCCATATCGTCGGGACGATCTTCAACACCGTCATCCGTGAGGGTGTCCGGCTCGAGAAGGGCAACCCCGGGAACTTCGGCTCGCAGGCGATGGACCTCTCGCCGGCCCAGGGCGGCATCGTCGAGTTCACGACGGCCGAGGACGGGCAGTACCCCGTCGTGACGCACGCCTTCAACTTCGTGGGTCGTGGGGCGCTCGGCATCATCCAGGCCGGTGACGGCGATCCGACGAACTGACCCGCTGCGCCAGGCGACGGGTCAGTCGGGGATCAGCCGTCCGCGTAGAGGGCGACGAAGTCGCTCGCCGACAGGACCCCCACCGGACGACCGGCGTCATCGACCGCGACGAGACGGTGGATGCGGCGCTCACGCATCAGGGATGCAGCCTCGTGCAGCGGGGTCATCGGCGAGATGGTGACCGCGGGCGAGCTCATGAGCTCGCCGACACGGAGCCCGCTCGGGCGTCGCCGGAGGAGGACCGCCATCGGGATGCTGCCGTCCTCGACCACGTCGGTGCGGCTGATGACCCCGACAAGATCGCCGTTCGCATCGACCACCGGCAGCCCGCTCACCACGCTGTCGTGCATGAGGCCTTCGGCCTCCTCGATGGGCGCATCGACGCCGATGACGACAGGGTCCAGCGTCATGAGGTCGGCGACGACCAGGCCCGGATCGTCCTGCGCCCGCGCACCTTGACCAGTCATGGCATCCCCTTCATCTACAGCGTCAGGTTCGCGATCGTCAGCTGTCGGTCGGTCCAGGCGACGAGGTTGCCGAGCTGTCGAGCGTCGAGGCGATCGCATGCCCAGGACCAGTGGATCGACACGATGTCGCCGGGGACGGTGTCGTCGAGGAACCCGATCGTGTCGCGCCAGGCCTGGACGCGCTCGATGACCGGCCCGGTGTGGCGGAGCCTGCCGTCGATCAGCTCGAGGCGCGTGGCCGACACGATGAGCTGGTCCCCGATCCGCTCGACCACCCGACCCCATCGGATCCGGCACGAGTCGATGACATCGAGGATCCCGTCCACCTGGCCTCCCCGCATCAGCCCGACCCGCGGGAAGATGTCGAGCACGTGGAAGGCGTGGACCGGCCGGGCACCATCGAGCGGCTTCGTGGCCAGCCACCGCCAGTCGGCCGGTCGCAGCCGCGGCCGGAACCGGTCGTCGAGCGAGGCGCCGAACGTATTCGCGGGCACGGCCGCAAGGAGGTCGTTCCCCAGCCAGTACGCCTCCACCACCCGGCGGTCGAGCGGATCCGGCAGACCGTTGGACGCCGCGATGAGCGTCAGGTACGGGTACGCGCCCTCGAACCGGCGGGCGAGGTCCCGCAGCACGCGATCCTGTCCTGCCGCCCCGGCCTCGAGCAGCTCGTCGGCGTCGTCGGGGCCGCAGTAGCCGTGGCGGTTCGGGCCGTATGCGTAGCGGGCGAACAGGACGGGACCGGACGCGGGCGGTCGTCGGACCACCGGGGCATCCGCCCACCGATCGGCAGCCACGGTCGCGTCCGTCGTCGGCCCGATCACGCGATCGCCCGCTTCACGGGACGGCGGGTCCCGACCGCGACCAGGGCGATGGCGGCCAGCGCGATCAATGCGTAGCCGCCCACCGCCGTCGCCTCCGGCACGACGCCCCGCGAGACGGCGGTCAGCAGCCCGGTGATGACGGCCCCGACGACGAGGATCGAGGTCACCTCGGTCGCCGGCGCGCGCCGGAGCGCCGCGAACCACGTCGCGACGTACCCCGACAGCAGCAGCCCGGTGAGGGCCACCCATGCCCATGCCGCGGCGTCCATCGCCACGATGGCGCCCGCCCGGCCGGTGATCGCCACGTAGCCGACGAGGACGATGAGCCCGATCCCGAGCCGGGCGGCGCCGACGATCGGCGATCGAACGCGGGCCAGGACCCGCTTGGCAAGCACGACCTCGATCGTCCACAGGGCGGTGGCGGCCGCGATAAACGTCTCACCCGTGCCCCACGTGATGCCGAGCGGCGGCAGGATCAGGATCTGCCCCAGCAGCAGCACGCCCAGCGCCGCCAGCGGGGCCCAGCCGAGACGCTCTCCGAGGAGCGGGCCGGCCATGAGCGCGACCCAGATGAACATCGTCTTGTGGATGAACGCCGCCGACGGAGCGCTGGCCATGGCCAGACCGGAGAAGAACAGCACGAACGCGACGCCGCCGCCGATGATCCCGATGACGCCGAGCCATGCCCGGTCGCGGCGGTCGACCGCGCGCACCTCGTCCATCCGGACGACGAGCCCCGCCAGCACGACGAGGGCCAGCACGGCCACGATGTTCTTGAGCGTCGTGAAGACGACCGCGTCCGGCACGGCCTTGACCGCGGTAGCGTTGACGAAGATCGAGATGCCGCTGATCGTCGCCGTAGCGGCGGCCAGGGCGAGGCCGGTCGTTCGTGTGCTCGGGATGCTGAGCGCGGGCGCGCGGTGGACGAAGGTCGTGTTCATGATCGTGCTCCTGGGTCCTGCCGGGCGAGCCGGACGAGCTGTTCGACGCGATCGGCCTCTCTCGGGTCGAATCGCGCGATGATCGATCCCGCGGCCACGATCACCCGATCACCGACGGCCGCGTCGGGAAGCGCCAGCGTGGTCGCCCGGCGCAGGCGGCCGTCGATGCGAACGACGGCCTCCGCGCCGTCGAGCTCCACCACCTCGGCGGGATAGGTCAGGCACATCACGCGGTCCCGGAGGACAGCAGACCGGCCAGCTCCTGGAGCGTCCGCCAGTTCGCCAGCCGGTCGGCCTGCGTCGCCAGGATCTCGGAGCTGGGCGTGCCGCCGGCGAAGTGGCGCCCCGAAGCGGCCCTCCGACCGCGCGAACGCCAGGAAGTCGACGGGCTCGCCGGAGGGCACCTTGGTCCAGTCCTCGCGGAGCGCCGGGTTGCCCTGCAGGGAGAGCCGCTCGGCGAACGTCGCGCCACGGCGCGGGTCGTAGGTGAACAGCGGGAAAGCCCGCGAGTCGACCGCGAGCCTGGCCTGGCGCGTCGCCGCGTCGTCGGCGATGCCGTGCTCCGGCATGCAGGCCGTGTAGGCGATCACGACCGCCGGGCCGGGGAACTCGTTGGCCTCCATGATCGACCGGTAGAAGTGGTTGAGGTGCGCCGGCGTGGTCTGGGCGACGTAGGCGTTGCCGTGGGCCATGAGGATCCGGCCCAGCTCCTTGCGCGCGCTCGGGCCGCCCGTGCATCAGCCTCGCCGAACGCGGAGAGCTTCGTGACCTGCCCGCCGAAGGAGGCGGTGGACGCCTGGCCGCCGGTGTTCGAGTAGACCTGCGTGTCGAGGACGAGGACCTTGATGTCGGCGCCGGACGCGACCATCCGCGACAGCGCCTGGAAGCCGATGTCGTACATCGCGCCGTCGCCGCCGAGGACCCACAGCCTTGCGGTCGGGGTGGCCCGCCTGATCCCAGCGTGCGCGCACGCCGAACGCGACCGCGGGGGCGTTCTCGAACAGCGAGTTCGTCCACGGTACGAGATACGGGTTGAACGGATAGGTGCTGCCGAAGACGCGTGTTGCAGCCGGTCGCCGCGACGATGCCCATCGAGTCCGGGCCGTGGACCTGGCGGGTCGCCGCGACCATCATCCGGATCGCCGATCGCCTCGCCGCAGCCGGCGCACGATCCCGCGCCCCCGACGTAGCCGAGGGCGTGCTCGCCCAGCATCAGGTCGGCGAGGGCCTTCTCGTTGCGGTAGACGGGCGGCGTCGGCGGCAGCGAGCGGAAGAAGCGCATGTCGCGCGCGTAGCGCTCGAGCGTGCCGTCTCGCCCGGCGCGTCGCGCGGCCGCTTGTCGATCATGACGCAGGGCGTCGTGGCCGAGCGCGGTGCAGACCTCGACGCACTCCGCGCAGCCCTTGCAGTGGATCGGGCTCGACGAAGATGCCGAAGCTGCGCCGGCTCGAGGCCGCGCTTGCGCCGGGACCTCGCCGTACTTCTGCGTGTGGACGAAGTGCGCGCGCGCCGAGTCGCGTCGCCAGCGCGGGATCGGCCTCGTCCGCGGCGAACGACGACGATCCGCTCGTCGAGGTCGGACTCTGGGATCGCGATGGCGAGGATCGCGCTGTCGGGACACGCGCTGACGCACGCCATGCAGCCGACGCAGCGCTCGGCGATGAGCTCGCGGGATGCGCGGCGCGAGCCGGCTGAAGTCGCGGGTCGCCGCGGTCCCGGGCGGGACGACGCTCCGGGCCAAGCCGACGTCGGCCGGCAGCTCCGCGTCGGCGATGCCCTGGCGGTACGCCGGCACGATCGACGCGCCGAACTCCTCGACGTAGGAGCGCACGTCGAACAGCGGTGCCGCGATGCCCAGCTCCACCTCGTGCTGCTCCTTGAGGGCACCTGGCTCCTTGGTGAGCGACGGACGTGGGATCGCATCGTCATCACCGCTCGCTCGCCAGGGCGCGCACGACGTCGCTGGTCGAGATCGACCCCGATCGGCAGGATTGGATCGTCGTCGGCGACCACGACCAGGCGATGGACGTGGTGCTGCTCCATCTTCGAGGCCACCGACTCGAGCGTCGGCCGATCGTCCGATCGTGAGGGCTGGGCTCGACATGAGATGGCGGACCTTCAGCCCGGGCCAGTTCGTCCACAGCCACTCCGTGGCGCGCGCATGGACCAGGTCGGTCTGGCTGATCACGCCCGACCAGCTCGCCGCCCTCGTCGACGACCGGCAGGCCGCTGATGTCGTATTCGTCGAGGATGCGGGCAGCCTCGGTCAGGGACGCATCGGCCGTGACGACGATCGGCTCCGTGGCCATGAGGTCGCCGACGGTGTACCGGCGGGTCGCAGTCCTCTCGCTCGTGTCCATCACGTCGCTCCGATCAGGCTGCGTGTCCCAGGTGGGACCACGGTGAGGCGTCGCTCGATGCCAGCCGGCAGGCCGAGCGTGGCGCGTGACGTCGATGAGCGCCGTCGTACGCCGCCGCGACCAGCTCGAGGTTGGCGTCGATCACGGCCTGGCCGCGCTTGCCGAAGAACCGTCCCAGCCGCTCGCCGACGGCCGCCAGGAGCCCCTCGCGATCGAGGCCCGCCTCGGCCGCGAACGGCGCGACCCGCAGGAACACGCCGACGAGGGCGATGCCCTGCATGCGCAGGACGAGGTCCGGCGCGGGGCGCGCGCGTGCGGGCCATGTCCGCCGTGTCGAGTGCGGTGACGCGGATGCCGTCGGTGCAGCGATCTCGGCCCGGGCTCGGCAGGGGATCGACGCCCAGATCGCGGCCGGGTCGGTGAGCTCGCGACTGGAGGAACAGCGTGCCTCCGTCGACGAGCCCGCGAGAGCGGGTCGCCGAGGCCGAACGCCGCGACGTCGTGGAGGGGCACGATGTCGACGCGGTCGAGCTCGGCATGGGTGCGGATCGGCTCGTCGCGCGATGGTCAGGTAGTAGGTCGTGGGCAGGCCCTTCTTCTCCGAGCCGTAGCGGGGGTAGGCCTGGACGTGCTTGTCGAAGACCTCGCCGACGAGCGTGGCGATGAGCTTGTTCGTCGTCACCGATCCGAAACCGCCGATCGAGTGGCCCCGGAGCGAGTACGCCCCGGCCGGCCTGACGTCGACCGCACGCTTCGGGAGTGCGCGAGCGGATGGCGGATCCCGAGCGACGGCGTGGGTGAACGCGCGGTCGCCGCGGTCGGCGAGCCAGTCGAACACGCCCGCCAGGTCGTCCGCACCGACATCGCGAGATCCAAGCCCGGCCGACACCGACAGCACCCGCGGCACCATCACGCCCTCGGCGGCAGCGTCGTACAGCGCAGCCTTCGATCTCGCGGGTCAGCGGGTTGTCGGCGGCTGCCGGTTCGTCGGTGCGCTCGACCACGCCGACCGACCGTGCGTGGCGCAGGACGCGGTCGAGATCCGCCGCCGGGAAGGGCCGGAACGACGTCACCGCCGACGCACCCGACCGGTCGACCCTGCGCGCCGCAGCGCGTCGACGACCGCCTCGGCGGTGTCGTCGATGCGTGCCCATCGACACGAGGATCTCGGCGGCGTCGTCTGCAGCGATGGTCGCGAACATGGAGATACGTGCGGCCGGTCAGCCGCGACCACTCCGCGAAGGCCTCGTCGAGGGCCGGCCGGAGGCGCTCGTAGTACGCACGCTGGCCGATGCGCCCCTTCATGTAGCTGTCCTGGTTCTGGACGACGCCGGTCATGAGCGCCTCGGCCGGCTCGAACATCGCCCGGATCCGCTGGCGCGGATCGCCGACGAACTCGCGCAGCAGCTCGTCCTCGGGCAGCAGCACGTTCTCGAGCGTGTGGGTCGTCAGGAACCCGTCCTGGCACGACCAGGAACGGCGTCTCGCGACGCCTCCGCTACGCGCCGGGCGATGGCGGTCAGGTCGGCCGCCTCCTGCGCGTTGCGCGCGAAGAGGATCCCCCAGCCCGTGTCGGCGACGGCCATCACGTCGTCGTGGCCGGCGTGGATGTTGAGGGCCTGGCTGGTCAGCGCACGCGCTCCGACGTGGAAGACGGCCGGCAGGCGCTTGCCGCTGATGACGTACAGGACCTCCTTCATGAGCACGAGGCCCTGCCCGGCCGTGAAGTTCGTGACCCGGCCTCCGGCGAGCGCGACGCCTTCCGCCGCCGACGCCGAGCGAGTGCTCGGACTCCGGTTCGATGAACCGCAGCGGCGTGCCCCACAGGTTCGAGCGGCCGTTCGCGACGGCCGACTGGTAGATCGCCGCCATCGTCGTCGATGGGGTGATCGGGTAGGCGCAGGCGGTCTCCGACAGGCGTGTCTCGACGTGGGCGATCGCCTCAGATCCATCGACGATGGCTGGGATGCCCGGGAAGCGGACCGGGATCGCGCTCGAAGCAGACATGGTCATGCCCGTAGCGTGCTGGACGAGGCGGCCCGGCGGACGTGGCGTCCGGCCCATTGCCACGGGCCGTTCGGCAGGGCCGGTTCGGGCGAGGTCAGCGTCCTGCTGCTTCGGCGAGGACGAGGTCGCGCACCCGACGGATGGCATCGGCGATCGCGAGGACGAACCCGTCCATCGCCGCGGCGACCGGCCAACTCAGTGGTTCGCCAAGGCCGAAGTCGATACCGCCGATGGCGACCACCATGCCCTGCAGCGGGCGGCCGCGGATGATCGAGGCGACGCCGATCGTCTCGGGGATCGACAATGCATGCGACGACCGGGGCCGGATGCCGGACTCGCGGCCGGCCAGGCCGCTGAACGGGATCTCGACGATCCAGCCGGCGTCGATGCCGACGGCCGTGTCGACCACGATCGCGCCGGCTCCGCGGGGCACCGCAAGCAGGTCGTCGATGTCGAGCTGGCCGACGACCCGGCTTCGGACATCATCTGGAAGGACGTCCGTCAGGCGGCCCACGGCGATGAGGGCTGCCGCGTCGTCGCCGCGTTCGGCGGCGCCGCAGGCGAGCAGTTCGATATGGATGACGGGGACGTTGGTCACGTCCTCTTGCGCATCGATCGTCTCCTGCGAACGGCGATCGGGTCGGGTCTCGAGCAACATAGTCATGACACTTCCTCCACCGCCAGATCCAGGAAATGGGTGGCGCAGCTGATGCATGGGTCGTAGCTCCGGATGAGCTGTTCGAGCAGGTGCGTGATCTCGGCGCGCGGCCGGTCGAGGATGGCCGGCGCGAACGCCGCCAGGTCGGACTCGATGGCGGCCTGGTTCTGGCTGGTCGGCGGCACGATGCGGCACTCGGCGACACGGCCTTCGGCGTCCAGCCGGAACTGCTGGAACAGGAGACCCCGCGGAGCTTCGGTGGCCCAGGCGGCGACGCCAGCCCTCGGTGACCACTCGACGACGGGCGAGTCCGGCGGCCGATAGGCGTCGATGATGTCGATCGCCTCGGCGACCGCGTGGACCAGTTCGACGGCGCGTGCCGCGATGCTCCAGTGCGGCTCCTCCGCGATCCGGTCGGCGAGGCCCAGCCTCGCCAGCGCGCCGGCGGCGCGGGGATGGAGCCGATCGGCGTCGAGCGTCAGCCGCGCGGCCGGGCCGAGCAGGTACGGCCGCCCGTCCCGACCGAGCGCCTGGAGGGCGTGCGACCACGGCACCTGGCGCTCCGTGAACATCGATGGCCAGTCGGCCGCGGCGATGTCGAGGCCATCGTTCGACGAGATCCGGCCGTGGTTCATCGGGTACTCGTCCGGGGCCCGGAGGGCGACCAGCCGGGCCGGCCGTCGGAACGTCGGCGGGTCGAGCGTGGCGACGAGGTCGACCGTCGCCTCGGCGAGACCGAGCGCTTCGTCGAGGTCCGCCCGGAGGCCCGCGATCTCCTCGGCGCGGATGACCCGCGAGAATCCGCCGACTCGGACCGACACCGGGTGGATGGCGCGCCCGCCGATGCGCGCCACGATGTCATTGCCGGCCCGCTTGAGGCGGAGACCACCCTCCACTGTCGCCCGATGGTCGGTCGCGAGATCCAGCGCGCTGGGATAGCCGAGCAGGTCTGGCAGATGCAGGAGATAGACGTGGAGGGCGTGGCTCTCGATCCACTCCCCGCAGTAGAGGAGCCGGCGCAGCGCCACGGTGGCCGGGTCGACGACGATGCCGAATGCGGCCTCCGCGGCGTGGACCGCAGTCATCTGGTAGGCGACCGGGCAGATGCCGCAGATGCGGGCCACGATGTCGATGACCTCGTCCATCGAGCGGCCGATGACGAGGCGCTCGAAGTAGCGCGGTGCCTCGAAGATCTCAAGCCGGGCCGACTCGACCCGTCCCTCGCGCACGCGCAGATGGAGCGATCCCTCGCCCTCGACCCGCGTCAGGTTGCGGACGTCGACCGTGAGGTCGGTGCCACCCGGGGCGACGACGGCGTCATGCATCCGGACGGCCCTCCGGGACGGCCCCATCGATGACCGGCGGTCCGCCTGCCTCGTCGATCACGCGGCGGAAGGGCGGGGACCAGGCATTGAACAGAGCGAAGGCCCGAGCGACGTCCTCACGGTCGACATCGCGCGCCAGCCACGTCACCAGGCCCGGTCCGTTGGCCCGCTCGCGCGGCCCGAAGCAGCCGTAGCAGCCCCGGCCGTAGGCGGGACAGAGGGCGCCGCACCCGCTCTGTGTCACCGGACCGAGACAGGTCACGCCGCCGGCGACGGCGACGCATACCACGCCGCGGCGCTTGCACTCGGCGCAGACGGCCTCGTCGGGCAGGTTCGGGCGGCGCCCGGCCAGCACCGCGGTGACGAACTCGCGCAGCTGGTCCGGCGAGATCGGGCAGCCCCGCAGCTCGGCGTCGACCGCGACGTGGTCGGCCACGGGCGTGGCGGTCGCCAGCGACTCGACGTACGCCGGCTCCGGATACACGTATGCCCGCACCACGTCGTGATCGGCCCAGTTGCGCAGGGCCTGGATACCGCCCGACGTGGCGCACGCCCCGATCGTCACCAGCGTCGCGGTCGCCTCCCGCAACCGCACGATCTCGTCGGCCTGTTCCGGCGTGCTGATCGACCCCTCGACGAAGAGGATGTCGAACGGTCCCGAGGATCGCTTCGAGGTCGCCTCGGCGAATTCGACGATGTCCACGCGCTCGGCGATTTCCAGCAGCTCGTCCTCGAGATCGAGGAGCGTCAGCTGGCAACCGTCACAGGAGGCGAATTTGATGACGCCGATCCTGGGGCGGTGGCGGACAGCCGTGCGGGTGGTGGCCTCGACGAGCATCAGCGGCCCTCCATCGTGAACGTGTCACCCAGCTCCGTCACCGAGAAGACCGGCCCGTCGCGGCACACGAAGTAGGGGCCGAGCTGGCAGTGGCCGCACAGCCCGACCCCGCACGCCATGTTCCGCTCGAGCGTCAGCCAGGTGCGGTCCGGGGCCACGCCGAGCCCGGCCAGGCCCCGTGCGGTGGCCTGCATCATCCGATCCGGGCCGCAGATGAACGCGGTCGTCCGCTCGCCGCGCCACGGCGCCCGTTCGAACAGCTGGGTCACGACGCCCACCCGCCCGAGCCATTCGGGTCCGGCGCGGTCGACGATCTCGGCGATCTCGAGGTCCGTGCGGCCGCCGAGCGCGGCCATCTCCGCGACGAACAGCCGGTCCCGCGGGGTGCGTGCGCCGAGATACACCCGGACCGCGCCGAAGCGGTGCCGCTCGCGGAGGACCGCGTCGAGGACCGGGCGAAGCGGCGCCAGGCCGATCCCACCGGCCACGAGCACGACGTCGCCGCCCTCCGCGGCGTCGATGGGCCACGGACGCCCGAGTGGACCACGGAGCGACACCTGCCGGCCCGGCTGGAGTGCGACCAGCGCTGCAGTCGCGGGGCCGACATTCCTGATCGTGAGCTCGAGTCCGGCCGGCCGGATGCGCGAGATCGAGATCGGGGGGACGGCCTGCGCCGGGCGGGCCACCATGACGAACTGGCCGGGCCGGCTTCCGAGCAGCGCAGGATCGTCGGTCGCGAGCGTCAGCGTCACGGTGTCGGCGGTCTCGCGTCGGTTGCCGACGACCTCGGCGGCGACGTAGCGCGCCGGCTCGACCGTCGCGAGCGGGACGGGCGCGTGGCCGGACGTCGGGGCCGGCGGCCAGGGGACGGGGCGCGGCGCCGCGTTCGGCGGGGCGATGGCGAGAAGCTCTTCTCGCACGTCGATACCGACCGGACACCACGCGATGCACCGACCGCACCCGACGCAGCCCGTCGTCCCGAACTGATCCCACCACGTCGAGAACTTGTGGGTCAGCCACTGCCGGTAGCGGTCCTCCACCCGCGGGCGGAAGTTGGCGTCGCCCGCGACGCGGCCGAAGCCCAGCGTGAAGCAGCTGTCCCACGTCCGTTCCGTCGACCCGGCGACGCCATCGAGGTCAGAGGCCACGCTGACGCTCGTGCAGAAGCAGGTCGGGCAGACGAGCGTGCAGTTCGTGCACGCGAGGCAGCGCTCGGCGACTTCGGCCCAGCGCGGGTGCTCGGGAGCGGCGCGCAGGCGCTCCGCGAGGCCATCGGTCGGCACCGGGTCGCCGATCGTCGCCCGGACGGCGGCGACCTGGGCCTCGGCCACCGCGACCTGCTCGGGCGCTGCGACGGGCAGCTGGAGGCCCTCGACGATCCGCTCGCCTGCCGGGCTGAGCGCACGGACCGTGAAGCCGTCGTCGAGCTCGGCCAGGACGAGGTCGGCCCCGGACGTCACCTCCGGCCCCGTGCCCATCGACGTGCAGAAGCATGTGGACGTGGCGACCGCGCACTCGACGGCGACGACAAGCGCGGCATCACGGCGCGCGGCGTGGTCAACGTCCCCGGCCGGCCCGGCGCGCAGGACCCGGTCCTGGATGTCGAGCGCGGCGAGCTCGCACGCTCGGACGCCAACGTAGGCCATGGGCTGGGTCGCCGGCTCGGCGCTCTTGACCGATCCGTCCGCCTCCCCGGTCGTCGTCAGGGGCACGCGCGGCGGGAACGTGAAGCGCTTCCAAGCGGTGACCCCGACGCCGTAGTCGAATGCGCGGTCCCGGTTCGTCGGGCGAAGGCGGTACGTGCCCGGCTCGCTGTCGACGGTCCAGCCCGCCGGCAGGTCGTCTACGGTGTCGATCCGGTCGTAGACGACCGCCCCCTCCCTGATCGTCGGACCGACGACGGTCCGACCCTCGGCCCGGAGCCTCGCGAAGAGACGGTCGAGGTCGTCGCGCGGCAGGAACGTCGCCTCGGGAATGGTCGCGCTTTCCGTCATCGCGAGGACCCGCCGGCTCGGTAGAGATCGAGCATCTGGAGGCGCGTCGCCGCGAGCCGTTCCTCGACGACCTCGAGCAGCCGCCGATACAGCCGGGCCGCAAGCTCGACGTCGGCGGCCATCGCCTGCCGAAGCGCATCGCTTGGCAGGAGCAGGACGCGAGCGTCATCCACGGCCACGATCGTTGCCGTGGCGTTCCGATCGAGGACCGCCGACCAGCCGAAGACGTCTCCCGCGTCGAGCGTCATGAGCGTCGCTTCCGCCTGTCCCGGCACCCATGCACGGACGGCCAGTCGACCGCTGATCACCGTACCGAGGTTGCGAGCCGGTTCAGCCTCGCGCAGCAGGTACGCGCCCGGCGGCACATCGACGTAGCGGGCGATCGCGGCCAAGCTGTCCAACCCGCGGCCCTGAAGGTCCGGAACGAGTCGCGCCAGGGCCGGATCGGGACCGGGCCGAGGGTCGATCGTCATCGGGGTCACTCGGCGTCGGCAGCGGCTTGGTCGCGCGCCGCCTGCGCCCTGCCGTCGCTCGATTCGAAGGACGCGCCACACACCAGGTCCTCGATGTGACCGGTACTGAGACCGACGTAATCGGGACACTGCCAGCATCGGGCGATGTCGACGCGGCCCTGGCGCGGACAGGCGACCAGCCCGTCCTCGATCCTGAGGGCACGTTCCGGTCGGTCCGACGCGTGGCGCGATCGAGCTGCGGTCATGGTTGCTCCTTCGTGCCGATCGTGGCTCGCGACGCGGCCCGCCCGCACGGGCCATCTGTCATCAACCCCGGAGCCGCCCGGCTCTTGGACGAGAGGGCGCCGGCTGCCACGCTTGGTGCGAAAGCCAGAAGTGCGAGGCCATGAAATGTCGCCGGCCGACACGACACCCACGATCGAGCCCCCTCCCAGCCTCGAGACGGCCGCCCATCGCCTCGAGCACTGGGGCTTCTTGGCCGATCCGGACCTGCCCGACCGGCCAGGACCGGCCTCGCTGATCGTCGCCCTGCGCGAGCGGCCGACCATGCGCCACTACGATCCCGAGGTCGTCGAGTTCTGGTCCACGTGCGGAGGGCGCGGCTCGCATCTGACGATCACCCGCGAGCGACAACGCCGCCCACTCTCGGTCGGCGTCTCGTGGGGCGAGATCCGTATGCTCGACCGTCTCGGCGAATCGAACGTCTATCTCGCGTTCGGCGGCCGATGCGACGCGGAGGTGGTCGGTGACGCCCTGGTCGTCGCCTTCACGTCATCCGCCCCGATCCTCCGACGGGGCGGCCACTCGCAGGGCTGGGACGAGGGAGCGGATGCCGTAGGTGCGTTCTTCGGGCGCCTGCTCGTCACGGTCGATTACCTCCCGGGTTTCGAGGAGCGCCTGGCGGCCGCCACGCCCCTTTCCCGTTACGCCGCGTTCATCCAGGACGCGGAGCAGCGGGACCGCGACATGCGCATCGCGAACTCCGAGGATCGGCCATTCGCGGCGACGGTCCGTTGCGAGGCGGCCCGGCTTCGGCGCGACCATCCCGACGATTGGGTCGCCGGCACGGCGCTGCTCGCCGACGTCGGTCGGATCTGAGTCGGTCATTCCGACGGGGCCGGAGCGCCCACCCACGACGTGCCGGCCGGCACTGGGGTACCTCGCCTGCAGGACGGACGATATCGATGCCCACCACGGGTGATGAATGAGGAGTCTGGAGATGAAGAACATCCTGGTCGCCTATGACGGCGAGGCGCCTGCCAAGCGCGCATTGGACATCGCGATCGACCTCACCAAGCGCTTCGAGGCGAAGCTGTCGGTGGTGAGCGTCGTCCCAACTCGTCCCGGCCGCTCGCCGGTCGACCCGTGGGACGACGGCGCTGTTCATGCCCGGCAGCTGCTCGAGGCGCGAGAGATCCTCGCGCAGAACGGTGTCGAGGCCGAGATGATCGAACCGGCCGGCGACCCGGCGAAGGAGATCGAGAAGATCGCCGAGGCCGGCAAGTTCGACACCATCGTGATCGGATCGCGCGGCCTCGGGACGCTCGGCCGCGTCCTCCAGGGGAGCGTGTCCGAACACGTCGCGACCCACGCGGCGGCGACGGTGGTCGTCGCCCGCTGAGCCTCGAACCGTACGCGCGAGCCGATCCGGCTCGCGCGCTTCTTCGTGTCGGGTCGAGGACTTCGTCTCGGGGGTCAGGCAGCGACCGGCAGCCGACCACCGACCGAGAGGATGGCCTCGGCCTCTCCGTCCTCCGTGGTCGTCATCCGCAGTGGTCGATGGATCGAGCGCAGCAGTCCGACGATCGCGGGGTTGCTCCACCGGATCTCCGCGACAAGGCGTTCGATATCGTGACGCTCCGCCCAGTCGACCGCGGCCGTGAGAAGGGCACGACCGATGCCGAGGTGCTGCCACGCATCGGCGACCGCGACGGCTATCTCGACCTCGCCAGGGGCTCGCGGCTCGAGGCACAGGTGTCCGACGATCCGTTCGTGCCCTTCGTCGGTGACGGCGACCAGGCCCTCACCGTGGGCGTGGTCCGGTCGACTGAACTGGCGAGCGGCCCGATCGCCGATGCCCCGCGCGGCGCCATGGAACCTGGCGTTCAGCGAGTCGGCTGAGAGCCCGGCATAGAACGCCTCGAGGCGCTCCAGGTCAGCCGGCCGAATGAGCCGGATCTTGACGCCGGTCGGGGTGCGGGGCGCGCTGACCATGTTCCAAGCCTGCGCCATCGCCCGCTCCCGGGGCAGGGCCGAACGTCATGTCTGGACACGACGATGCGACCACTCAAGCCACCCACTCGCGACCGGTAACGGCCCGGATGATCTCCGCGATGACGGCCGGTGAGAGGGCGATCAGCGCGACGATCGCCCAGTCCGACAGGTCGAGGGTTGTCGCGCGGAATGCCTCCGCGAACGGCGGGACGTACGGGATCGCTGCCTGGACCACCACGACCAGCACGCACGCCGCAGCGAGCAGGACGTTGGGCCGCAACGTGACCACGGGCCGGGTGAGGCTGCGATTGGCATAGGCGCGAACGACCTGCGCCATCACGAGCGTCGTATAGGCGACCCAGCGGACGTGGTCCGGGGTGCCCTGGTGGGTCAGGGTCACGACCAACGCGGCCGCGGCGCTGAACCCTCCCGCCACCGAGATCCGGGCCAGGAGGCCCGACGTGAGCAACGGCCGGCCGCGAGGCCGGGGTGGTCGATCCATCGCGCCAGGCTCCTCCGCCTCACGCTCGAACGCGACCGAAGTCGCCAGGTCGATGAACAGCTCGAGCCACAGGATCTGGAGCGGCAACAGGGGCTGCGAGATCCCGGCGATCGTGGCGATCAGGATGTAGCCGAGGAGCGCTACGTGTGTCGACACGAGGAAGACGAGGCCCTTCTGTACGTTGGCCACGATCCGCCGTCCCTCGCGCAACCCGTACATGAGCGTGGCGAACGAGTCGTCGCCCAGGACCAGGTCGGATGCGTCGCGGGCGACGGCCGTCCCGCTGCCCATCGCGACAGCGACGTCGGCGTGCTGGAGGGCGGGCGCGTCGTTGACGCCGTCGCCGGTCACGGCGACGGTGCGGCCCGATGAGCGGGCCACGTCGACCAGCCGAAGCTTGTCCTCCGGGACGGCGCGCGCTACGACCGACAGCCGGGGCAGGTGCCTGCGCAGGTCATCGTCCGACCATCCGGCGAGCTCGCTGCCGAGCACGACCCGTTCGGGGGTCGTATCGAGCCCTGCCTGGCGGGAGATGGTCGTCGCGGTGGCCGGATGATCGCCCGTCACGACGACGGTCTGGATGCCACTCCGCGTCGCGACGTGCATCGCGTCCATGACATCCGTGCGGAGGGGATCGGCGAAGGCGATCACGGCGAGCGGGGTCCACGCCGCAGGCGTCGTCGCACGCGCGAGCAGGAGCAGTCGCCCGCCCGCCGCCGCCTCGCGGTCGACCAGGTCGTGCCACGGGCCGACTTCGCCGATGCCGTCACCGGCGAGCCGGAGCACGGCCTCCGGCGCCCCGATAGCCAGTCCCTCGTTGGCGCCGTCACTGCGCGACCACGTGGTCGACCACGGCCGACCGTCGGACGGGCCCTCGGCCGACCGCAGCTCCGCCCGGTCGAGATCCGTTGCCACACCCTCGCGTTCCGCGACGGCAAGCAGCGCCTGGGTGAACGACCCGGGGCGCGCTCCCGCACCGAGGTGCCACGCGTCCTCCTCCGCGCGTAGGGCGAGTCCGAGGAGGCGCTGCCGCTCGTCGACCGCGACCACCGGCCCGGCCGGCGCCAGGATGTCGCGGACTGCCAACCGATTCTCGGTCAGCGTGCCGGTCTTGTCGGTGATGATGAGGTCCACCGCCCCGAGCGTCTCCTCGGCGGACAGCCGACGGACGAGGACCCCTCGACGGAGGAGCCGGTAGGCACCCAGCCCGAGGATCACAGCGAGCAGGATGGGCGGCTCCTCGGGGATGGCGGCGATCGCCGCCGAGATGCCGGCCAACACGTTCTCGCCCAGCGAGTTCCCGCGCGCGAAGCCGAACCCCATCGTGATGGCGATGAGCCCGATCGCGACGACGAGGAGGATGCGGACCAGCCGGTCGAGCTCGCGCTGGAGGGGGGAGCGACGCCGCTCGGTGTCGGCCAGCCCGTGGGCGATGCGGCCGAACTCCGTCGCATATCCGATCGCGATGACCAGCCCCTCGCCACGTCCGGCCACGATCGCGGTGCCCGCGTACGCTATCGAGTGGCGGTCGGTCAGCGCGGCACCACCGGGATCCGCCTCGCCGGAACCCAGCTCCGGCACCGATTCACCGGTGAGCGCGCTGCGATCCACCAGTAGCCGGTCAGCCATCGTGAGTCGAAGGTCAGCCGGCACGATCTCGCCGGCGCGCAGCAGGACGACGTCGCCGGGGACGAGATCCGCTGCGGGGATGTCGTCGACGAGTCCGTCACGGCGGACCCTGGCCGTCGGCGCTGCGGCCTCACGGAGCGATTCGAGGGCGCGCTCCGAACGGAACGTGGTGACGACGTCCGCGACGACGATCGGCAGCAGGCCGACGAGCACGAGCGCACCGTCGCGGACCTCGCCCAGGACGATCGCGAGTACGCCGGCCACGAACAACAGCACGACGAAGGGTTCGGTGACCGCATCCCAGACCATCGCTGCCAGCGTCGGACGGACGGCGGCCTCGACTTCGTTGCGGCCGGAGCGCGCACGCCGATGGTCGACCTCGTCGGGCGACAGGCCGACCGCCGGATCCACCTCGAGGGACGAGGCGACCGCGGACGACGACATGGCGTGGGCATCAGGCACGACCGGGCGAGCCGCCGCTTCGGTGGTGGGCTCGGACATGCCCCGATGCTCCCACGGCAAGGACAGGAGCGGGTCGGGCCGAGCGTCACCCGGATCGGGTCCGTCCGGCACGTCCGCGATCGGCCGTCGGCGGCGCATCGTGGCCTCGAAGGAGTACCCAGATGAAGGTCCTGCTTGCAGTCGACGGTTCGGATGCCTCGATGTCGGCCGTCGCCGCCGCTCATAGGCTGGCGACCCCGGCCAGATCGTCGATCGAGGTCGTCAGCGTGATCCCCGACTCGTTCGCCACGGACGGGAGTCCCTGGCCCAACGTCGTCCGGGTCGACCCACCGAGCGATCGCGATCGCGTCCGCGACGATGTCGCCACCCGGCTCGAGGAGATCGCGAGCCGTTTCCGTCCCGACCGCATGTCGGTCGAGGCGAAGGTGCTGGAGGGACGACCGGCCACCGAGATCGTCGCCGAGGCCACCCGGTCCGGCGCCGACCTCATCGTGATCGGCGCACGCGGGCAGAGCGCCGTTCGACGACTCCTGCTCGGTTCGGTGTCGTCCGAGGTCGTCGATCACGCCCCGTGCCCGGTCCTCGTCGCTCGCCATGCCGGCATCGACCGGGTCATGCTCGCGACCGACGGGTCGCCGGGCGCCCTCGACGCAGCCGGGTTCATCGCCGACACAGGTCTGTTCGGGAGCGCCCGGATCCGGGTCGTGAGCATCGTCGACCCGGGCATGCCGTGGTGGGCGGGCATCGCGCCGGTCGACGGGGCGGCATCGGTCGAGGCCTATCGGGACGCGGTCGAGGTTTCGGAGCAGCACGCCCGCGAGGCCGCCGAGAAGGCAGCGGCGCGGCTGCGCGGCCTGCAGGTCGAGGCGGAAGCGCTGACGGGTGGGGACGTCGTCGCGGCGATCCTCGACGAGGCCACTGCCTGGCGCCCCGACGTCATCGTCCTCGGGGCGCGCGACATCGGAACGGTGCGTCGATGGCTGCTCGGCAGCGTGTCGCGGTCGATCCTCCATCACGCCGAGGCGTCGGTCCTGATCGTCCGGTCAGGGGCGGCGGCCGCACCCGCCCAGGAGGCAACGCTGGCGACGTCGGCCTGATCCGAGCGCGTCGGTCGGGTCGGGGCGGTAGGCTGGAGTCGGCCAACCTGGCTCGCCCGACGAGGGATCGATGGCCCAGACCGCATCGCATCCGGCCCACCGCGCGCGCCGACCGGACGACGAGGAGCTCCGGCTGATCGACGCGTACTGGCGCGCCGCCAACTACCTGTCGGTCGGCCAGATCTACCTGCTCGCCAACCCGCTCCTCCGGGAGCCGCTGCGGGCCGAGCACACCAAGCCGCGGCTCCTCGGCCACTGGGGGACGACGCCCGGGCTGAACCTCGTGTACGTCCACGCCAACCGCGTCATCAAGGCCCGCGACCTCGACGCGATCTGGATCGTCGGCCCCGGTCACGGCGGGCCCGCGGCGGTCGCCAACGCCTACCTCGAGGGCACGTCGAGCGAGGTCTACCCCGATCTCACGATGGACGAGGCGGGGATGGGCCGGCTGTTCCGCCAGTTCTCGTTCCCGGGCGGCGTGGGCAGCCACGTGACGCCCGAGACGCCCGGCTCCATCCACGAGGGAGGGGAGTTGGGCTATGCGCTCGTCCATGCATTCGGCGCCGCATTCGACAACCCGGACCTCGTGGTGTTCTGCGTGGTCGGCGACGGCGAGGCCGAGACCGGACCGCTCGCCGCCAGCTGGCACTCGAACAAGTTCCTGAACCCGCGCGTCGACGGCTCGGTCGTGCCGATCCTCGCCCTCAACGGCTACAAGATCGCCAACCCGACGGTGCTCGACCGGATCCCGGAGAGCGAGCTGATCAGCCTGTTCGAGGGCTATGGCTACGCGCCGTACATCGTCGCCGGCGACGACCCCTCGTTCGTGCACCGTGCGATGGCCGAGACCTTCGATTCCGTCGTCGACGACCTCGACCGGATCAAGGCGGCGGCCCGCTCGGGTGACACCGCGAGGCCGCGCTGGCCGATGGTCATCCTGCGGACGCCCAAGGGTTGGACCGGCCCGAAGAGCGTCGACGGCAAGCCGACGGAGGGCACGTTCCGGTCCCACCAGGTGCCGATGGCCGACGTGCGGACGAACCCGGGTCACCTGTCCCAGCTCGAGGACTGGCTCCGCTCGTACCAGCCGGACGACCTGTTCGACGAGCAGGGCACCCTGCGCTCCGAGCTCGCCGCGCTGGCCCCGAGCGGCGCCCGACGGATGAGTGCCAACCCGCACGCCAACGGCGGCCTGCTGCTCCACGACCTGCGGCTGCCCCACTTCGGCGACTACGCGGTCGAGGTGCGGGCGCCCGCCACCGAGCTCAGCGAGGCGACACGGGTGCTCGGGGCGTACCTGCGCGACGTGATCACGGCCAACCCGAGCACGTTCCGACTGTTCGGCCCGGACGAGACCGCGTCGAACCGGCTGGATGCGGTGTTCGAGGCGACCGATCGCACGTGGCTGGCCGAGACGCGCCCAACGGATGAGCACCTCGCGCCCGACGGGCGGGTCATGGAGGTGCTCTCGGAGCACCTCTGCCAGGGCTGGCTGGAGGGCTATCTGCTCACCGGGCGCCATGGCCTGTTCAGCTGCTACGAGGCGTTCATCCACGTCATCGACTCGATGTTCAACCAGCACGCCAAGTGGCTGAAGATGACCGGCGAGATCCCGTGGCGCCGGCCGATCGCGTCGCTCAACTACCTGCTGACGAGCCACGTCTGGCGCCAGGACCACAACGGGTTCAGCCATCAGGACCCGGGCTTCATCGACCACGTCGTCAACAAGAAGGCCGAAGTCATCCGCGTTTACCTGCCGCCGGACACCAACACCCTGCTCTCGGTCGCCGACCACTGCCTGCGCAGCCGCGACTACGTGAACGTCATCGTCGCGGGCAAGCAGCCGGCGCTCGACCTATCTCTCGATGGACGACGCGATCCTCCACGCGACGCGTGGCCTCGGCATCTGGGACTGGGCGAGCAACGACGAGGGCGACCCCGACGTCGTCGTCGGGTCGTGCGGCGACATCCCGACGCTCGAGGCACTGGCCGCCGTGGCGATCCTCCGCGAACGGCTGCCCGACCTGCGCATCCGGTTCGTCAACGTCGTCGACCTGATGCGCCTGCAGGACCCCGGCGAGCATCCGCACGGGCTGCCGGACCGCGAGTTCGACGCGATCTTCACGACCGATCGCGCCGATCGTCTTCGCGTATCACGGCTACCCGTGGCTCATCCATCGGCTGACGTACCGACGCACGAACCACGGGAACCTGCACGTCCGCGGCTACAAGGAGGAGGGCACGGTCACCACCCCCTTCGACATGGTCATGCGCAACGACCTGGACCGGTTCCACCTGGCCATCGACGTCATCGACCGGGTCCCGGGTCTCGCGTCCACCGCGGCGGCCGTCCGCCAGGACCTCGTCGACGAGCGCCTGCGGGCGCGGGCGTACGCACGCGAACACGGCGAGGACCCGCCCGAGATCCGTGACTGGCGGTGGCAGCCGGCGTGACCGCCGGGCGCGTCCTCGTCCTCAACGCCGGATCGGCCACGCTCAAGGGCACGGTCCTCGACCGACCCGCCGCCGAGCCCGTGTCCGATCGCACGATCGACTGGGACGTGGCGCCCGGCGCCGACGCGGACGCCGCGCTCGATGCGATGCTCGAGTCGGTCGCGACCGCCGGCGTCGCAACCGACTCGATCGACGTCGTCGGCCATCGGGTCGTCCACGGTGGAGAGGCCTTCAGCGTGCCGACCGTGATCGACGACGACATGCTGGTCGATGCTCGAGGGCATCGCCGACCTTGCGCCTCTCCACAACCCGGTCGCGACCGCCACGATCCGGGCGGCTCGGCGCCGGTTGCCGGGCATCCCGCACGTCGCGGACTTCGACACCGCGTTCCACGCGACGCTGCCGGTGGAGGCCCGTCGCTACCCCGTGCCCGACGATTGGATCGCCGATCATGGCATCCGCCGGTTCGGATTCCACGGTCTCTCGGTCGAGTGGTCGGTCGCCCGTGCGGCCGCGCTGCTCGAACGGCCGGCCGGAGAGCTCCGCCTCGTCGTCGCGCATCTCGGTGGGGGATGCTCGGTCACCGCCGTCGACCGGCGGTCGCTCGGTCGACACCTCGATGGGGCTGACGCCCATGGAAGGCCTGATGATGGCGACCCGCGTCGGGGTCGATCGATCCCGGCATCGTCTTTCGCCTGTTGCGTGCCGGCGTCGACGCCGACCGGATCGAGCGTCGACTCGACCACGAATCGGGTCTCCACGGTGTCGGCGGCAGCGCCGACATGCGCCGGCTGCTCCAGCGTGAGGGCGACGGCGACGAGCGCGCCGCCCTGGCCATCGAGCTGTTCGCCCGGCGGGCCGCGGCCGGCATCGCAGCGGCCGCGACGGCGCTCGCGGGCCTCGACGCGCTGGTGTTCACGGGGGGCATCGGGGAGGGCGCTGCCTCGGTACGCTCGCGCATCTGCGAGCGAGTCGGGATCCTGGGCGTGCCGGCGATCGGCGAGAGCGACGCTGACTGGGAGACCATCCTCGCCCGGGGCCCGACCGGCACGTCGGTCGTCGTGGTGCACGCGCGCGAGGACATCGTCATCGCCGACCACGCGCTCGCGGTGGTCGCTTCCTAGCGGGATCACGCGCCCACCGACGCCGTCGTTCGCGCCGTCACCCGAGTCGCAAAGTCCCGACCGGCGTGTGACCTATGGACCCCGAGCCCCAGTCCGAACGTCGCCGCGAAGGGTCCGTTCGGCAACGGTCGCTGGCCGATGGCAGGGATGACAGTGGTCCCATCAGCAAAACAAGCCAGTGCAGTGGAAAGGGATACGACGATGACCGGACGATTGCGAGGCCTCGGCCTCATCCTGGCGGTGCTCGGCCTGGCCTTCATGGCCGGCGGTGCCTACGCGTTCATCCGCACCCAGGAGGGCGTGCGCTCCCTCCAGGCGTTCAGCGCGGCCCAGGACATCAAGCTCAGCTACAACGAGCAGGGTGTGCTGGTCGATCGCGGCGAGCCGGCTGGGGCCCAGGAGATCCTGGCGCTGCTCGAGAAGGACTGGGGCTACCCGGTCGTCGCGGGCGACTTGAACCCCAACGACCCGTTGGTGAACACGCCGAGCGAGTACATGTACCAGATGGCAACGGTCGCCTATCACACGCTCCATGGCACGCAGACGGTCGTCCTCGACGAGCCGGTGGAGTACGAGGGCGAGACCTTCCCGGCCGGCGAGTATGAGTTCGCGGTCGACGGTCGCTACTGGACCGGCTTCGACCGACTCCATCCGATCGAGGGCCCGGCTCGTGAGATGGCGTGGACCGGCACGGCCCATGCGCTCATCGCGAACCTCGGAGTCGGCACGGTCACGGCATCGACCCTGCAGATGGGCTTCGGCCTGGCGGCCCTGTTCGCCGCGATCGGGTTCACGGTCCTGGTCACGGGACTGGGCCTGGTCTGGGCGACCCGCGCCGCGACCGAGACCGAGACCCGCAAGGTGCCACTGCCGCAGCCGATGCCTGCCTGAGCATCGAGGGCACACCCGGACCACCGGTCCGGACGGAGGAACGGGCCCGACCGCGAGGTCGGGTCGTTCTTCATGCCAGGCGTTCCATCTCCGACACGGTGAGGTCCAGCTCCTCGACGAGATGCGACTCGCTGGCCGGGTTGGCGCGGAACGTCTCGACCAGCGTCCGGTAGTACCAGAGCCGATCATCACGGCCACCGTCGAACCGATCCCATGTCTGGCTCCCGAGACGACGAAGGTCGATGACGATGGCCCGGGCGTTGGCGAGCTTGTCTGACGCCGACACGAGGAGCACCGGCGCATCGGCCGTGGCGAGGTGGGACAGGTAGCGCTGCTTGCGCTCGAGCCACGGGGGCTTCGGGTCGTCGTCCGCCTCGGAGTCGGTGCATGCCTCGACGATGCGCAGCACCTCGGGCCCGAAACGGGCGACCGCCGCGCGGGCGCGAGGCGTCGGCTCGACATCCTCGATCACGTCATGCAGCAACGCGGCGATCGCCTGGTCCTCGTCGGCCCCGAACTCGAGCGCGATCGCGCACGTCCCGAGCAGGTGGCTGACATACGGGACGCTGGTGCCCTTGCGGGTCTGGGAACCATGCAGCTCGGCGGCGACCCCCAACGCCTCGATGAACCGGTCGGTGTAGAGGGTGGGCATGCCTACATCATGCCTGCGGCGCCCCGTGGCCGCGCGTGGCAGAGTCTCCCTGATGGCGCATGCCCACGGTTCCGCAGCCGCAGCGCATCGGGGTCGGCTGACAGCCGTCCTCGGTCTGACGCTCGCCGTCTTCGTGATCCAGCTCGTCGGCGGGCTCGTGTCGAACAGCCTCGCCCTCGTCGCCGACGCGGGCCACAACTTCACCGACGTCGCCGGGGTGAGCCTCGCATTGCTGGCCATCCACTTCGGGGGCCGGCCGGCGACCGGGGGCCGGACGTTCGGCTTCCTGCGGCTCGAGATCCTCGCTGCCGTCGTGAACGCCGTCTTCCTGTTCGGCATCGCGGCGATCGTCCTGATCGAGGCGATCCGCCGGTGGTCGGATCCGCCGCCGATCGCATCGGGCCTGATGCTGGCCATCGCGGTGTTCGGCCTGATCGTCAATGCGGTCTCGGTGTACATGCTGCGCGACGCCCAGCACGCCAGCCTCAACATGCGCGGGGCCTATTTGGAGGTCATGGGCGATCTGGCCGGATCGCTCGCCGTCCTGGTCGCGGCGGTCGTGATCGCGGTGACCGGTTGGCGGCAGGCCGACCCGCTGGCCTCGATCCTCATCGCCGTGCTGATCCTGCCGCGGACCTGGAGGCTGCTCCGCGATGCCGTCGACGTGTTGCTGGAGGCCACACCAAAGGGGATCGACCTCGATCACATCCGCCGGCACATCCTCGATGTGTCGGGTGTGACCGACGTCCATGACCTCCACGCGTGGACGATCACGTCCGGCATGAACGTCGTTTCGGCGCACGTCGTGCTCGGTCCGGGCGCCGACCCTCCGGCGGTGCTCGACGAGTTGTGCAGCTGCCTGGCCGGCGACTTCGACATCGAGCACTCGACGTTCCAGCTCGAGACCTCGGACCGTCGGCGCCTCGAGGAGCTGGCCCACGGCTGAGTGCCGTCGGATCCGGCCTGTCGTCAGCTCGCTTGCAACACCCTGATCAGGACCCAACCCGTTCCCGCGGTCACGGCGACGAGGGCCACAGCCGACAGGGTCGCCCGCCACCGGTGCGGTGAGAAGGCGACGGCTCCGGCGAGTCCGAGCGCCGCGAGCGCGACCAGCGCGATGAGCCCGAGGTCCAGGACGAGCGGACCGCGGCCGTTCGTCAACGCCACGAACGCCGTCGCTGCCACGAGGACGATCGCCACCGCGGCGAGCGCGCGACGCACCATGTCGGACATCGCGGGTGCGACCTCGTCGGCGGTCGCCCCGGCCATCGCCCACAGTCCGAGGCCGGCGGGGATCCCGAGGACGGCGGCCATGGCCACGGCGACCACGCCGAAGACCTGGCCGAAGATCGTGCGCAGCCAGCCGTCCGTCTCGGCCCCACCGTCGCGAACGAGCGCCACGATGCCGAGCGCGAGGATCGCCACCGCCGCGACGACGAGCATGACCAGCATGGTTCGCGACGCGAGGACGATCGCCCGATGGTGGACGACGAGGAACGGCGGCACGGAAGCCGGGGGCGCGACGGCCTCGTCCGGGGTGGGCACGTGGGCCACGGTAGGAGTCCTTGGCCACGCAGGCAATGGTCCCTTCGTCATCAGGAGCGGATGCCCAGCTCCACCGTGACCGTGTCGCCGATGGCGAGCTGCTCGGCGGCCCGGACGATATCGCGGATGGGGACGATGTACCGCCCGTCCTTCGGCCAGAGCGACGTCTCGAACCTGGTCGCTCCGATCCGGGCCCAGACCGGGATCATGCCCCAGCCATAGCTGACGTCCCGTGACATCGCCCGGAGAGCAGCGGAACCATCCTCGGGCACCGTGACGAAGTGGTACGGCGCCGGGCCGCGCCAGAACCACAGCTCACCGGCGAACTCGAGGCGGAATGGATCGGCTATGAGCCGCCTGGACCCCGTACGACCGCCATGACCAGTGCCATGACGAGGACGATGAGGATCGCCGTCAGCCTCGGGTACACCCGGGCGGTGACGAACGGTCGTGACTCGAAGAGGCGCCACAGGTACGTAGTCATCGCGTCAACGCGAGAGGGGATTGGAGCGGGAGACGGGGTTCGAACCCGCGACATCCTGCTTGGGAAGCAGACACTCTGCCAACTGAGTTACTCCCGCTCGGCGTACGCTATTCAAGCCGCCGACACGATCGCCGTCAACTGAGGTCGCCTACCCGCGCTCGGCACCGGTCGCGTCCTCACTTCTTTGATGTCGTCTTCAGGACCTTGTCCGCCTTCCGGTTGATGCGATCGAACTCGTCCTTCGTCAGATTGCCGTCCTTGCGCTGTTTCGCCGAGAGCCGCTTTGCGCTGATCGCATGTCCCTCGTCCGGTATCGGGTAGTTCCCCGGCTCCTTCTTTGCGTCCGCAGAACGCGCTTTCTCCGGGAGCCCGAAGTCCTTGGTCGGGAGCTTGGCTCGCTCCCTCGCGTCGAGTTTCGCCATTCGGGGAGGCTCCCACCAGAGCCATTGCGGCGCCCTCACACACGTGCATGGTCTGGTTGAGATGGGCATGCAAGGCCGGGAGGTGCCCGGACGCATGGAAGCATTGACCACGTCGTCTACCGTTCGTGTGCCGCCTGGGCACGTGATCGCGGGATCGACTCCCGAGGATTCGGCGGTGGCCAGGTCGGAGTGCGACTGGCGAATGAGACTGGAGGACTAGGTGGGCATTCTTTCCTGGCTCGTCGTGGGCGCCATCGCAGGATGGCTCGCGGGGCTCCTCGTCAAGGGCGACGAACGGTTCGGCGTGATCGGGCACATCGTGCTCGGGATCGTCGGAGCGTTGGTCGGCGGCTTCATCGCCGGGATCCTTACGGGCGGCAACGACTACGTCTCGGGCATCAACATCACAACGATCGTCGTAGCCACGATCGGTGCGGTCATCGCGGTCGTGGCGTTCAACGCCATCACGGGGCGCAGCCGGACCGGTAGCGGGCCCGTCTGACGCCGAGACCCTGGGGCCTCGCTCCAGGGTCTCCAAATAGCACACCGCCAGCACTGATCGGGTGGCAGACGCTGTCGCCGAACGGAGCGCGGTGTGTCCTGTGATGCCCCACCAGTACCATCGGGTTGTCTCCCGATGGGGCGGATGGGGCATCACGCGTGCCCCGTACTACCCCGTACGGTTCACCCAGCGATCTCCTACGCCGTCTAGTTCCACGCGCTTGTCCCAGGGTCGGCGAAGGCAAGAAGGAAACGACCTTGACGTCGACAGGCGGCTCTCGTCCCACGCGCTCGCAATTCCTCGTGCTCGGCCAGCTGGCGCTGATCGTCTCCTCGCTGATGGCGCCGATGCCAGGGCTCGCCGCCGACCCGACGACGGAGCCGACCACGCCGCCGGCGACGGAGGTCCCTGAGCAGCCATCGGCCGAGCCCACCGTCGAGCCGACACCCGACGCCACGCCGGAGCCTGACCCGACCCCCGGGCCGACGCCCGACTCCACGCCCGAGCCGACCGCGGCTCCGGCGACCGAGGCACCCGCGACCGCCGCCCCGATCGTCGAGCCGAGCGACACTCCTGCGGCGACCGCCGAGCCGAGCGACGAGCCGTCGGCAACCCCCGAGCCATCGACCGCGGTCGACACCGCCGACTACGTCGTGACCTTCGTGCCCGGCACCGGCGCGACCGAGCGGGCCCGGATCCTCGCCGACGCCGGCGCCGAGGTCATCGACACGATCGCCCCCCTGCGGATGGCCGTCATCCGCGTCCCCGACGATGCATCGGTCGTCGGCGCGCTGCGCGCCGATCCCGCCGTCGGCCGCGTCGAGCTCGATCGGGTGCGCGCGACCGAGGCCCGCCCCGACGACCAGCAATACCGCCGCCAGTGGTCGCTCCCGCACATCGGCTGGGACGATGTCTACGGCACCGTCGATCCCTCTGGATCGGCCGTTGTCGCCGTCCTCGATACCGGCGTCGATGCCGGACACCCGGACCTCACCGGCCAGCTCGTCGGTGGCACCAGCTTCGTCGCGGGCGCCGACGCGACCGACGACCCGAACGGCCACGGCACCGCGATGGCCGGAATCATCGCCGCGGCCACCGACAACGGCACCGGCGTTGCCGGCATCGGGTTCGATGGCGTGCGCGTCATGCCCGTGACCGTCCTCGACGCCGATGGACTCGGCCAGGACAGCGACATCATCGAGGGCATCGTCTGGGCCGTCGACCACGGCGCCGACGTCATCAACCTGTCGTTCTCGAACCCCGGCTTCAGCGCCGCCCTGCAGGCCGCCGTCGACTACGCGTGGGGGCGGGACGTCGTCGTCGTCGCCGCTACCGGCAACGATGGCTCCGCCGCGGCGACCTATCCGGCGGGTGATCGCGCGGTCATCGGCGTCAGCAACACGGACCGGTCGGATTCACTGCATCGCCACCTCGAACCGTGGGGCGGCCGCCTTCCTCGGCGCCCCGGGTACGAACATCACGACCCTCCGGGCGGGCGGTGGCACCACGAGCGTGACCGGGACGTCGGCCTCCGCGGCCGAGGTCTCCGCGGCCGCGGCCTTGCTCCGGGCGATCGACCCGGACGCCTCGAACGGCACCATCGTCGGGCGGCTGGCCCGGTCTGCAGCGCCGGCCGGCACCAGGGCCGAGACCGGCAACGGCCGCCTGGATCTCGCTCGGGCCGTGCGGGATCGCGGCACGAGCGCGGTCCAGCCGGAGGGCGTCCCCGGCGCGGGCGGCCCGTTCGTCGGCCCGTATGTGGCCGCCGCGGCCACCGTCCAGGCGACGACGACGCTCGATGGCTCGACGGGGACGATCAACGTCGCCCCAGGCGCCTCGATCACGCTTGCCATGCGCGTCACCACCAACGGGAGCGGCACGGCCGACGACTGGAACTCGTCGCGCTGGGCGTTCGGGACGACGGCCCCGGTGCCCGGCTCGATGACCTGCGTGGACCACGGCAACCACACCGTGGCCGGCCCCTATACCGAGACATTCTCGATCACGGCGCCCGCCACCGCCGGCAACTACAACCTGTACCTGTATGCCTACAACGGCGATGCCTGCGCCTCGGGCCAGGGTGCGTTGTTCACCCGGACGCTCGCGCTCGACAACCTCGCGCCGGGCGCGACGCCGGACCTGCAGGCCGCGTCGGACAGCGGCAGCTCGAACACCGACAACATCACGAACGCCGCCAACCTGACCTTCGCCGTGGCGTTCGGCGAGACGGTCATGGGCCTGACCGCCGCGGACTTTGCGGTCCTGGGCACCGCGACGGGCTGTGTCGTGGGGGCGCCCGCCGGCGGACCGGCGTCGTACACCGTCACGCTGACCGGCTGCACGAACGGGACCGTCACGCTGCGGCTGGCGGCCAGCGCGGTGACCGACGGCGGCGGCAACACGAACGCCCAGAGCGACGGCCCCGCGGTCACCGTCGATCGGATCGCCCCGACCGTCACCCTGATCGACCTGCAGGCGGCGTCGGACAGCGGCAGCTCGAACGCCGACAACGTCACGAACGCGACGACCCTGGTGTTCGACTTGACCTTCAGCGAAGCGGTCACAGGTCTGACCGCCGGCGACTTCTCCGAGCCAGGTACCGCCACCGGCTGCGTCTTCGCGCCGAGCGGCTCGGGCACGACCTACACGGTCACCCTGACCACCTGCTCGAACGGGACCGTGATCGTGCGTCTCGCCGCCAGCGCCGTGACCGACACCGCCGGGAACGTGAGCGCGCTGACCAACGGTCCGACGATCACCGTCGACCGGACCGCCCCGGCCGTGACCATCAACCAGGCGGTCGGCCAGGTCGACCCGACCGGCACCAGCCCGATCGCCTTCACCGTCGTGTTCAACGAGGCCGTCACCGGCTTCGCGACCGGTGACGTCACCATCGGCGGGACCTCGGGTGGGACCAAGACCGGCACCGTGTCGGGCGGCCCGACCACCTACTCGGTGTCGGTGACCGGGATGACCACGTCCGGGACCGTCGTGGCCACGATCGCCGCCGGCGTCGCGATCGACACGGCCGGCAACGCCAACGCGGCATCGACCTCGACCGACAACAGCGTGACCTGGGACAGCGTCGCGCCGACCGTGACGATCGACCTCAACGCCGCATCCGACAGCGGCGTGTCCAATGCCGACAACATCACCAACGCCGCCAACCTCGTGTACACCCTGACGTTCAGCGAGTCGGTGACCGGCGTGACGGCGGCCGACCTGACCACGACCGGCTCGACGGCCACCGGCTGCGTCATCGGCAACCCGACCGGTTCCGGGGCCACCCGGTCGGTCACCCTGACCGGCTGCTCGAACGGCAGCGTGGTCCTCAACTTCCTCGCCAACGGCGCCGCCGACCTGGCCGGGAACGCGGGTCCCGCGTCGGACGTCAGCCTGACCGCGACGGTCGATCGGATCGCCCCGACCGTGACCCTGATCGACCTGCAGGCGGCGTCGGACAGCGGCAGCTCGAACGCCGACAACGTCACGAACGCGACGACCCTGGTGTTCGACTTGACCTTCAGCGAAGCGGTCACAGGTCTGACCGCCGGCGACTTCTCCGAGCCAGGTACCGCCACCGGCTGCGTCTTCGCGCCGAGCGGCTCGGGCACGACCTACACGGTCACCCTGACCACCTGCTCGAACGGGACCGTGATCGTGCGTCTCGCCGCCGGCGCCGTGACCGACACCGCCGGGAACGTGAGCGCGCTGACCAACGGTCCGACGATCACCGTCGACCGGACCGCCCCGGCCGTGACCATCAACCAGGCGGTCGGCCAGGTCGACCCGACCGGCACCAGCCCGATCGCCTTCACCGTCGTGTTCAACGAGGCCGTCACCGGCTTCGCGACCGGTGACGTCACCATCGGCGGGACCTCGGGTGGGACCAAGACCGGCACCGTGTCGGGCGGCCCGACCACCTACTCGGTGTCGGTGACCGGGATGACCACGTCCGGGACCGTCGTGGCCACGATCGCCGCCGGCGTCGCGATCGACACGGCCGGCAACGCCAACGCGGCATCGACCTCGACCGACAACAGCGTGACCTGGGACAGCGTCGCGCCGACCGTGACGATCGACCTCAACGCCGCATCCGACAGCGGCGTGTCCAACGCCGACAACATCACCAACGCCGCCAACCTCGTGTACACCCTGACGTTCAGCGAGTCGGTGACCGGCGTGACGGCGGCCGACCTGACCACGACCGGCTCGACGGCCACCGGCTGCGTCATCGGCAACCCGACCGGTTCCGGGGCCACCCGGTCGGTCACCCTGACCGGCTGCTCGAACGGCAGCGTGGTCCTCAACTTCCTCGCCAACGGCGCCGCCGACCTGGCCGGGAACGCGGGTCCCGCGTCGGACGTCAGCCTGACCGCGACGGTCGATCGGATCGCCCCGACCGTGACCGTCAACCAGGCGGTCGGCCAGGTCGACCCGACCAACGTCAGTCCGATCGCCTTCACGGTCGTCTTCAGCGAGACCGTGGCGGGCTTCATCACCGGTGACGTGACCGTCGGCGGCACCTCCGGCGGGACCAAGACGGGCGACCGTCACAGGCGGCCCGATCACGTTCAGCGTGGCGGTCACCGGGATGACCACGTCGGGCACCGTCGTGGCCACGATCGCCGCATCCCGCGCGACCGACATCGCCGGCAACAACAACACGGCATCGACGTCGACCGACAACACGGTGACCTGGGACCGGGCGACGCACGTCGCATTCGTCCAGCAGCCGACGGACACCGTCTACGGCTCGACGATCACGCCGGCCGTCACCGTCGCCATCCTGGACGCGAGCGACCAGGTCGTCACGGAGAGCGGAGCGTCCGTCACGCTCACGCTCGCTCCGTCCGGGCCGACCCTCGGCGGCACGGTCACCGTTGCCGCCGTCAACGGCGTGGCCACGTTCAACGGCCTGACCGTGGATGCGGTCGGGACCTACACGCTGGGTGCGACCAGTGCCGGACTGACCGGCGCGACGAGTGCCGCGTTCGACATCACCCCGGCACCGCTGACCATCACCGCCGACGACCGGACCAAGACGTACGGCCAGACGGTCGTCTTCGCGGGCACCGAGTTCTCGGTCGTCGGGCTGCTCAATGCCGACACCGTGGACTCGGTCACGCTGGCCAGCCCGGGCGCGGCCGCGACCGCCACGGTGGCCGGCAGCCCGTACCCGATCACGGCCTCGGCGGCGGTCGGCAGCGGCCTCGGCAACTACACCATCAGCTACGTCCCGGGGAGCCTCACGGTCACCCCGGCACCGCTGACCATCACCGCCGACGACCGGACCAAGACGTACGGCCAGACGGTCGTCTTCGCGGGCACCGAGTTCTCGGTCGTCGGGCTGCTCAATGCCGACACCGTGGACTCGGTCACGCTGGCCAGCCCGGGCGCGGCCGCGACCGCCACGGTGGCCGGCAGCCCGTACCCGATCACGGCCTCGGCGGCGGTCGGCAGCGGCCTCGGCAACTACACCATCAGCTACGTCCCGGGGAGCCTCACGGTCACCCCGGCACCGCTGACCATCACCGCCGACGACCGGACCAAGACGTACGGCCAGACGGTCGTCTTCGCGGGCACCGAGTTCTCGGTCGTCGGGCTGCTCAATGCCGACACCGTGGACTCGGTCACGCTGGCCAGCCCGGGCGCGGCCGCGACCGCCACGGTGGCCGGCAGCCCGTACCCGATCACGGCCTCGGCGGCGGTCGGCAGCGGCCTCGGCAACTACACCATCAGCTACGTCCCGGGGAGCCTCACGGTCGTGCGCGCTGCCCCGACGATCGTGGTGACCGGCTACTCGGTCGTTTACGACGCGCTCCCGCACACGGCCACCGGCACGGCGACGGGCGCGTTCGGCGAGGACCTGTCGGCCGACCTCGACCTGTCGGCGACGACGCATACGCTGGCCGGCTCCTACGTCGACCCGTGGACGTTCACGGACTCGACCGGCAACTACCTCGACGCGGCCGGCACCGTCGCCAACGAGATCACGCCCGCGCCGCTGACCATCACCGCCGACGACCGGACCAAGACCTACGGCCAGACCGTGACGTTCGCCGGCACCGAGTTCGGGGTCGCCGGCCTCCGGGGCACGGACAACGTCGCCTCGGTGACGCTCGCGAGCGCGGGCGCCCCAGCGACGGCCACGGTCGGCGGCAGCCCGTACGCGATCGTCGCGTCGAACGGCGGTCGGCAGCGGCCTCGCCAACTACTCGATCACGTATGTGGACGGCTCGCTGACGGTCGACCCGGCGGCGCTGACGATCACCGCCGACGACCAGGCCAAGCCGTTCGGCGTGGACTTCGTCTTCGCCGGCACCGAGTTCTCCGTCACCGGTCTCGCCAACGCCGACACGGTCGACTCGGCCACGCTTTCGAGCCCCGGCGCTCCGGCCGCGGCGGCCCCCGGCACCTATCCGATCGACGTGTCGGCGGCCGTCGGCAGCGGGCTCGCGAACTACACCATCGCGTACGTGGACGGGACGCTGACGGTCGGCAACACCGCGCCGAGCGTGGGCGACGCCGACGTCACGACCGGCGCCACGGCGCCCGTCAGCGGCGCGGTCACCGTGGTCGATCCGGACACGGGCCAGATCGTGACCCTGTCGATCTCCAGCCCGCCCGGCCATGGGACCGCCACGGTCGCCGCCGACGGCACATTCACCTACAGGCCGGCCGGCACGTACACCGGCCAGGACGCGTTCACGATCGAAGGCTGCGACGACCACGCTCCATCCGCCTGCGACACCGGGACCGTGACCGTCGCGGTCTACCCGGTCGCCGTGGACGACGACGCCCGCATCGCCACCGACGGCGGGACCGTCGAGGTGGATGTCCAGGCCAACGACATCGGCGATGCCGGCGACGTCACGATCGTCGCGGGGCCGGCCCACGGCAGTGCGCGGGTCGGGTCGATCATCTACACGCCGGATGCCGGCTACGACGGCACCGACCAGGTCGTCTACCGGATCTGCAGTCCGAACGATCCGGCCCTGTGCGATGACGGGACCCTGACGATCACCGTGGTCGCCGCCGGCGATGCGCCGGAGACCGACACGGAGTCGCCCTTCGACGAGATCTCGCGCGGCGTCCTGCCGGCCCTCGTCGTCGTCCTGCTCTCGATCGCGGCGATCGTCGGTGGCGGTGCCGTCGCGAAGCGGAGGCGATCGATCGGTCGCTAGGGCCGCCGATATCTCGCCAGGACGACGCCGGTTGTGGTCGTCCGGGTCTCGGACAGCTCGAGCTCGACCGGCGGACCGCCGTCGTCGAACAGGCGACGACCCGTGCCGAGGACGAGCGGGTGGATCAGCAGGATGTACTCGTCGATGAGGCCGGGACCGGCCAGCGACCGGACGAGCTCACCGCTGCCAAGGATCACGAGGTCGCGATCGAGCTCCTGCTTGAGGGCGGCGACGGCATCGACGGCGTCGCCACCGAGCAACGTCGAGTGCTGCCACGGCAGCGGCTCGCGCAGGCTGCGTGACACGACGTATTTCTGCGTGGCGTCGAGGATCGCCGTGAACGGGTTGTCGGGCTGGTTCGGCCAGAACCCGTGGAAGTCCTCGTAGGTGCGGCGTCCGAACAGCAGGCCACCGGTGGTCGCCATCCCCTCGGCGGCGAACTTGCCGCTCTCCTCGTCGGCGTAGCGAGCCGCCCAGCCGCCGTGCTCGAAGCCGCCGCGGCGATCCTCGTCGGGTCGGCCCGGCGCCTGCATGACGCCATCGAGCGTGACATTCTCGAACGCGACGACCTTGCCCATGATCTCGGGCACAGGGTACCGCCGCCAGCGGCGGCGGGGAGCTACGGACTAGCGCTGGCTCCGGGCGGGGACCGGCACGAGCGTCATCACGATCGTGCGCTCCGGCTCGATCGGCCGGCGGATCGTGGGAATGGCAGCGACCGCGCGGACCGCGAGCTGGACGAGCGCCTGGGGCGTCTCAGGCCGGTGGTAGGAGAAGCCGACCGGAAGGTCCACGGTCGCCATGCGGGCGAGCTCCGGGTCGGCGATGCAGGAACGGGGGCGAACGCGATAAGCCGACATGCGATGTGAGGTACCCGATCTGGGAGGCGTGACGGTGAGCGTCGCTACCGTATCGCGCCGGCGCGCACCGCGCAGCGACCCGGTCGGGCGGGGTCCGACCAGTACCGATGGGTCACCCGCGACCCCGGACCGGGCCGTAGCGGACACCCCTGCTATCGTGCGGTCCGTGGAGGCCACCCTCACCGATCCCTCTCCGACGGCGCCCCTCGGCAGCACGTCGCTCGAGGCGCGCTGGCTCGGGCGCATCGCATATCGCGACGCATATGTCCTCCAGAAGCGGCTCGTCGACGAGCGGGCGACCGGTCGGATCGGCGACCAGCTGCTCCTCCTCGAGCACCCGGCCGTCCTCACGCTCGGGAAGCACTCCGACCCGACACACATCCTCGCGACGGCCGAGGATCTGCGCGCGAGCGGGGTCGCCGTCGAGCGCGTCGAGCGTGGCGGCGAGGTCACGTACCACGGGCCGGGGCAGCTGGTCGCCTATCCGATCGTGCGTCTGCACGAGCGGGGTCTGCTCCTGCGGCCGTTCGTCCGCGCGCTCGAGGCGGCGCTGATCGACACCTGCGCGTCACTCGGTGTCGCCGCCGAACGGCGCGACGGTCATCCCGGGTGCTGGTGCGATCCCACAGGGCCAGCGCCACGCAAGATCGGCGCCCTCGGCCTGCGGGTGGAGCGCGGGGTCAGCTACCACGGCATCGCGCTGAACGTCACGGTCGACCTCGGCGACTTCGACCTCATCGACCCGTGCGGGATGCCGGGGGTCGTGTCGACATCGATCGCCACCGAGCTGGGGCGACCGACCGAGCTCCCGACCACGGAGTCGGTCGAGCGGGCCGCGTCGATCTTCGCCGCGGCGTTCGCCGCCGCGATCGACGCACCGCTGGCGTTCGCCGGCTGAGCCGACCATGGCGAGCGGGCTGTTCGAGCTCCGGAAGGACCCGATCACCAGCTGGTGGGTCGCCACGGTCGTGGACCGGGCGTTCCATCGTGACCGCTTCGCGCGCGCTGCCGAGGCCGTCGACGACCGGCTGTTCGGCTGCGCCAACTGCGCCGTCCCGGGCGACGGCGTGCGCACCAGGGTCCTGAAGGAGTACGCGTTCCACGTGGTGGGTACGGACACCGAGGCCCGCGAGCTCGAGCACGACCACGGGCTCGCTCAGGTGTCGCTGGCACAGGCGCGCGCGACCGGCTCATGGCGGACGGTCATCGCTCCGTCGGGCGAGCACCGGCCGCTGCACGCCGTCGGCACCGACCTCATCGAGGCGCTCGTCGCCGGCGCCCGAGACGCGCTGGCGGCTGCCCGCGACGACCCGCAGACCGAGTACCTGACGGTGGTCCAGAACTGGGGCGCCCAGGCCGGGGCGCGGACCAATCACCTGTGCCTCGACCTGTACGACCTGCCCCAGATCCCGCACCGCATCGCCGAGGAGCTCGGGGGCGCCGCGCGGTTCGTGATCCGCGAGGGCGAGTGTCCGTTCTGCCGGCTCGTGCGAGAGGAATCGCGACGACCGGAGCGGCTGGTCTGGGAGGACGGCGACAGCGTCGCATTCGCCCCGTATGCGTCGCGGTCGGCGTTCGAGATCTGGATCGTCCCGCGCCGGCACGACGCCGACTTCGGACGGGCCGACAGTGGCGTGATCACGGCCACGGCGGAGGCGCTCCGCCAGGTCCTCGGGGCGCTGGCAGGCGCCCTCGACGGTCCGCCCTACAACCTTGTCCTCCACACCGCGCCGCTGCGCGAGCAGGTCGACGGCACCTACCACTGGCACTGGGAGATCCATCCCCGGTTGCGCGAGATCGCCGGTCTCGAGCTGGGAACCGGCCTTCCGGTGAACCCCGTCTCACCCGAGGATGCGGTCGAGGAGCTGCTCGGCCGTGCCGACGCGGAGGGAGGTGGGACGGGTTGAGGTTGGCGCGGCCCGATCGGGACGGGCGTCACACGTGGGGGAGGCGCCTCGTCTTTGCCACGTCGAGCGTGCGTAGCCCCCGTTGCATGCTCTCCCGTCCTGTCCGCTCGGAGCCGTCGTGGTCCTCGATCCATCCGCAACCGACCTGCGCGATCCATACGGCCGGCCGCTGCCCGTCGCTGCCCATCGGGGCCGCCCGATGAGCGGCGCCTGGGATCGCGACGAGGCGGGGCGCTTCATCGAGGAGCTGTTCGCCAAGCACCACGGCGAGATCTACGCGTACCTGTTCCGGATGATGCGCGACCCGGAGATCGCGGCGGACATGACCCAGGACGCGTTCATCAAGGCATACAAGAACTACGAGACGCTCGAGAAGCCGGAGAACGCCCGGGCGTGGCTGTACCAGATCGCCCACCGCGTCGCGCTCGACGAGATCCGTCGTCGCAAGATCGTCCGGTTCCTGCCGTGGACCGGCGAGTCGAAGGGGTCGGCGCCGTCCGCGGAGCACCTCGTGATGGACGCGCGCCTGTCGGGCGACCTCCAGCGTGCGCTGGCCCGGATCCCCGAGCGACAGCGCGCCGCGCTGCTGCTCGCCGAGCTGCACGACCTGACCGGGCTGGAGCTGGCCGAGGCGCTCGGCGTGAGCCACGTCGCCGCTCGGGCGCTGTTAACGCGTGCTCGTGAGTCGTTGCGCCAGGCACTCGCCGCCGAACGCGAGGCCGACGTCGCCGCCGAGGCCGCACGCGAGAGCGCCCGGGACGCGGGCCGAACGGCGGGGATCGATCGATGAGCCGCTTCTCACGCCTGCGTCGCCGACCCGACCACTGGTCGAACGCCCACGAGCGGGCGACGAGCCGGTTGGCCGAGCGCATGGACGGCCCGTTGGGGCTCGCCGAATCGACGTGGCTCGACGAGCATCTCGCCGGTTGCCCGTCGTGCACGGCGGTCGCGAATGCCTACGAGGACGACCGGCTGGCCCTGCGCGGCCTGCGCGACCATGCACCCGAACCACCGCGCGACCTGTGGGCACGGACGTCCGCGGGGATCGAGACGGTGGCGCCGAATCGACCGTCGAGCGGTCGCGATGCGCGGCGGCTCCCGATCGGCGCCTTGTCCGGCGTCATGGTCGTGGCCGTCGTCGTCGGGGCGAGCCTGCTGTCCGGCAGCCTCACGATCCAGCCGCCCGCCTCGTCGCCTGCCGTGACACCCGGCATCGCCGGTGGAGGCGGATCGAGTGCCGCGCCCAGCGAGCGGCCGGTCGCGGTCGATCCGACGCCGTTCGCGGTCGGCGCGGGTGACGTGTCGTGGGTGGACGCCGGGCCGAACGGCCGCGTCTATACCACCGCCGGCGTCAAGTCGGTCTGCCCGGTCAGGGGTGCGGCCGGCTGCCCGGCCCTCCGCGACACGCATGAGACCGCCCTGGCGATGAAGGGCACGCCGCGGACGATCATCAGCTCGCCGAGCCGGCAGCAGGTCGTCGCGATCGCGAACTCCGAGGAGACGGGCGATTCGATCACCGTCGTGGCGCTGCCCGAGGCGACCGCCGCCCCGACGCCATCGGCGACCGCGTCCGCCGAGCCATCGAGCCCGACACCGACGGACGCCAGCGCCAGTCCGGCCGCCTCGGCGTCGTCCACGTCCTCGGCCGAGCCGTCGCCGGACGCCAGCGCCGACCCGTCCGTCGAGCCCACCACCGAGCCGTCCGCGGAGCCGTCGGTCGTTCCGACCCAGAGCCCCGAGGCGACGGCGGCGGCCGAGCTGGCGATCGCCAGCGGGATCGAGGTCGTCGGGGAGTCGGCCGCCTTCTCGCCCGATGGAGCGTGGTTCGCGTTCACGGCCCGCCCCGGCGACGGGTCCGGCGGCCCCGATGTCTACGCGTGGCACGTCGGTGACGCCAGTGCGGAGCCGTTGACCGACGATGGCGCCTCGTACTTCGCTTCGTGGTCCGGTGACGACGTCATCGCCAGCCGGCCGAACGACCCCGCCGCGACCGACCCGACGCCGCGCAGCGTGCGCATCGATCCGGCCACGGGCGACGAGTCCGACGTCGGGGACCTGTGGCGACCGGCCGTCGATCCGACGGGCCGGTTCGCGATCGCCTGGGATGGCACCCTCGAGCGCATCGACGACGCCAGCTCGTGGGCCCCGGGCACCGGTACCCTCGAGCTCCGGCCGTGGACCGACGACGGACCCGCCGACGCGACCGGTCCGGACGGCGATCGCGTCGTGAGCGATGACGCCGGCGCCGACTACGACGTCCGCTGGGACGAGACGGGCGAGTGGGTCGCGGTGTGGGTCGCCGATCCGCGCGACCCGGCCGTCGGTCGCCTGACCCTGTATCACGTCGACACCGACGCCGGGCGCCTCGAAGTCGTCGATGGCGCGCCGTCCGACGTCGCGGCCCTGCCCGGCATCTCGATCGGCGACGGCCGGCTCGCGTGGGCGACACCGCGCGGCCAGGGCGGTGAGGGGAGCCGCATCCAGATCGCGGCCTGGTCGCCGACCGGCGTCGGGATCGTCGAAAGCTCGCCCGGCGAGGACATCGTCGTCATCCGCTGAGCCGCGGGCGCGCAGGCCGGCACCGGCCATGCACGCACCGTCCGGGCGGCGTATCGTTCCCGCCCTATCGTGTTTCGACCAAGATGGTTGGTCGCAGGGTCGGTGATCAGCACCGCCCTCGCCCTGGTCTCGCTGCCGGGTCTGGCCGGCTCCCGCGTCCCCAGCGCCGTGGAGCCCGTCCCCGCCGGAGCGTTCCAGCCGTACTCGGTATCCGCGCAGGACCTGCGATCGGCCCTCACGATCGCGGGGCTCGACGGTGCCCATCGTTCGGACGGGATGGTCGACGGGTCGACCACGTTCTTCGAGCCGGGCGCGGAGCCCGACAAGGGCCCGACCCGGCGGACGTCGGTCGACCAGCCGGAGGTCGCCTTCGACTCCGCGCGGAAGCCCCCGAGGTACACGCTGAGCGGCGACGCGACGTTCTATGACCACGGCACGACCGCGATGCGCCTGCCCGCCGGAACGGTCGTGATCATCTGCGGCGGCGGAGGGTGCATCGAACGGGTCGTCAGCGACTACGGGCCGACCGCCCAGGACCGGGTCGTCGACCTGTACCGGCCGGACTTCTTCGAGATCTGCGGCTGCCCGTCGTGGAGCGGGGTGACCGACGTCACGGTCCACGTCTACTGAGCTCCGGTGAACGCCCGGCGCTGACCGGGAGCGGGCCGCGGTATCCTTCTCGCTGACCCTTCGGCGGCGGCCCCGTGAGGCCGCGGATGTGGCCCTGTGAGGCCGGGAAGGAGCGATGACCGGACGCCGGATCATGACCGCCGACGAGATCCGTCGTGCGACGGTCCGCCTGTCGCACGAGATCGTCGAGAAGCAGGCGGGTACTGACGGCCTGCTGCTGATCGGCATCCAGCGTCGCGGCGTCCCGCTCGCCAGCCGGATCGCGGCGTCGATCGCCGACAACGAGGGTGTCGAGGTGCCGGTCGGGGCACTCGACATCACCTTCTACCGCGACGACCTGTCGCTGATCGCCCAGCAGCCGGTCGTGAAGGGCACCGAGCTGCCGTCGGGTATCGACGGTCGCACGGTCGTGCTCGTCGACGACGTCCTGTACACGGGCCGGACGATCCGGGCCGCGATGGATGCCCTCGTCGACTTCGGCCGACCGCAGGCCATCCGACTCGCGGTGCTCGTCGACCGGGGTCATCGCGAGCTGCCGATCCGGGCCGACCACGTCGGCAAGAACGTCCCGACCTCGCGGGAGGAGATCGTCAAGGTCCACCTCGAGGAGACCGACGGCGAGGACGGCGTCGAGATCGAGCGGGTCGTGGACGGCGCACTGGCGGTCGAGCCCGTCGCGTGACCGGGGTGATCGACGAGCGGACACCGGCCGCATCGACCGAGCCGGTCGTCCCGTCGGTCGATATCGAGCCCGAGAGCGCCGCGGTCGGCTGGCACCATCGCCATCTCCTCGATGTCGACGGCCTGTCCGCCGACGACCTCGACCTGGTCATGCGCACGGCCGACGCGATGCGCGAGGTGCTGGCCCGTCCGATCGCCAAGGTGCCCGCCCTGCGCGGCCGCAACGTGACGATCCTGTTCTACGAGGCATCGACCCGGACGCGGGTGTCGTTCGAGGTCGCGGCCAAGAACCTGTCGGCCGACGTCGTGAACATCGCCGCTTCGACCTCGTCGGTGACGAAGGGCGAGTCGCTTGTCGACACCGTCAGGACCGTCGAGGCGCTCGGCGCCCAGATGCTGGTGATGCGCCACGGTGTCAGCGGCGCCCCGTATCTCGCGGCCGAGGTGTTCAGCGGCTCGGTGCTCAACGGCGGTGACGGCTGGCATGCCCACCCGACCCAGGCCCTCCTCGACCTGTACACCATGCGCGGTCACCTGCCCGGTGGATCGGTGGCCGGGCGCAAGGTCGTGATCCTCGGCGATGTCCTGCACTCGCGGGTGGCCCGCTCGAACATCTGGACGCTCACCGCGTCCGGCGCCGACCTGTGGCTGTGCGGGCCGGCCACGCTCCTCCGCGGGTTCGAGGCGTGGGCCGCCCGCGGCGCCGCATCCGGCCGGCGGTTCACCGTCACCAGCTCGGTCGACGACGCGCTGCGCGACGCCGACGTCGTCATGGCGCTGCGCATCCAGCGCGAGCGGATGGCCTCCGGGCTGCTGCCGTCGCTGCGCGAGTACGCCGCCCGCTACGGGCTGACCGCGGCGCGCCTGGCCGCCGCCAGGCCCGGCGCGCTGGTGATGCACCCCGGCCCGATGAACGAGGGTGTCGAGATCGCCCCGGACGTTGCCGCGGGAGCCCAGTCGGTCATCACCGACCAGGTCACGAACGGCGTCGCCGTCCGGATGGCGCTGCTGTACCTCCTCGCGGGCGTGTCGCGGCCGTGACGGACGTGGACCTGAGCGGCGTCTGGCTGGTCGATCCGGCAGTCGGGCGTGAGGGTCCGGGCGAGATCGTGGTCCGGGACGGGATCCTCGAGGCGGTCACGTGGCGGGACGGGGCAGGGTCCGACGGCGTCACCGCCGACGGCGTCATCGTGGCGCCGGGCTTCGTCGACCTGCATGCCCACCTGCGCGAGCCTGGCAACGAGGACGCCGAGACCGTCGCCACCGGTCTCGCAGCGGCGGCCCATGGCGGGTTCACGACGGTCTGCGCGATGCCGAACACGACGCCGGCGCTGGACGAGCCCGGGGTCCTGGCCGCGATCCGGGCTGCCGCTGCGGCGTCGGGCTCACCGGTCGAGCTGCTCGCGTACGGGGCCGTGACCGCGGGTCGCGCCGGCGAGACGCTGGCGGCCCTCGGCGAGCTCGCCGACTCGGGTGTCGTCGGGTTCTCCGACGACGGCGCGCCGGTGCGCGCCGCCGCCATCCTTCGGCACGCGCTGACCTATGCCGGCGCCCTCGGACTGCCGATCGTCGACCATCCCGAGGACGCTACCCAGACCGAGGGCGCCGAGGCCAACGACGGTCTCGTCGCCACCGTGCTCGGACTGCGCGGCTGGCCCGCGTCGGCCGAGGAGACGGCCGTGGCGCGCGACCTGGCGATCCTCGTCGACGTGCGTCGGGACGTCCCGGGCGCCCGACTCCACCTCACCCACGTCTCGACCGCGGGTGCCCTGGAGCTCGTCCGGCGTGCCAAGGCGGAGGGTCTGCCGGTCACCTGCGACGTGACGCCCCACCATCTCGCCCTCTCCGACGAATGGGTCGCGGGCGCGCGCCGGTTCGGTTGGGAGGCGGGGCCGAACGGCGATCCGTGGCGCGACGGGGCGATCGTCGCCACGCCATACGCGTCGTCACTGCGGGTCAACCCGCCGTTGCGGACGCCGGCCGACGTGCTTGCCTGTCTGGCGGCCGTCGCCGACGGCACTGCCGATGCGATCGCCACCGACCACGCACCGCACACCGAGGTCGACAAGGCGGTCGAGTTCGGTCTGGCGGCGAACGGGATCAGCGGCATCGAGACCGCGCTCGGGCTGGTGCTCGCCGCGGTCGATGCCGGACAGCTGTCGCTCGCCCGCGCGATCGCCACGCTGACGGTCGGACCGGCCGCGATCGCCGGCCGGGCGCGCGGCCTGGTCGAGGGCGAACGGGCCGACCTCGTCGTGTTCGACCGCTCCGAGCGCTGGACGGTCGACCCCGACGCGTTGCTGTCGAAGGGTCGGAACACGCCGCTGGCCGGGCTCGAGCTGCCCGGCCGCGTGCTCCTGACGATGGCTGCCGGCCGGGTGGCATACGAGGCGCCCGCACTCGTCTCCGTCTGACGCATCGTTTGCCGGGTTGCTGCCGAGGTGCAGTCCGGTCCCACGACATTGCGTCGTGGGTCGCCGATGCAACGGATAGGTCCGTTCCGGCGTCATCCACGTACACATGTCGGGACGAACATCGAACGAAACCCGACGCCAAAGCGCCCCTACAGGTGCGGAGACAGATGAGATGGACACCAACGAGACGACCGCTAGCTCCAGTTCAGAACACGAGCCTCGATCGGGCTGCCTGGTCGAAGGGTGTCCGTGCCGGGACGCCCGCATCGTCTCCCACCGTCGAGCCAGGTTCTACGCGCATCTGGCGGTCGTGACCGGCGAGACGGCGCAGCGCGTGATCCCGCCGGATCCGGGCTGGCAACTGCCTCGCCCCGCATGACCTAGATCGTCGCGCCCGGCGCCCGCCGGGAACGGCGGCTCGGGTACGCTCGGGGCATGGCGACGACCCCGCCCCTCAACACTGACTATGAGCGCCGGCCATTCTGGCATGCATCGATGCCGGCGCTGCCGGATCGGTCCGGTCGCGAGCTTCCGGCCGAGACCGGCGTGGTCGTGGTCGGCGGCGGCTACGCGGGCATCACGGCCGCGCGCGAGCTCGCGCGGCGCGGCGTGGCCGTCACGGTGCTCGAGGCCCATACCCTCGGCTGGGGTGCGTCGACGCGCAACGGCGGCATCGTCCATGCCGGCTACAAGTGGAGCGCGGGCCAGCTCATCAAGCGCTACGGCGCCGAGACCGGCACGGCGCTCTACCAGGAGACGCTCGAGTCGTACGACCTCGTCCGGCGGCTGATCGACGATGAGGGGATCGACTGCGACTTCCGGGAGGTCGGTCACCTCGAGCTGGCGTATGCGCCGATCCACGCACCCGAGCTTCACGACGCGCGAGAGAGCCTGGCGTCGGTCGGCGTGCCCTCGACGGTCGTGCCGCGCGAGCGCATCCGCGAGGAGATCGGCAGCGACGCGTACTTCGGGGCCCTGGCGGTCGAGGGCAGCGGGCTCCTCCATCCTGGGCGCTACTTCGCAGGGCTCGCCGCCGCCGCCGACCGCGCGGGAGCGGATCTCCACGAAGGCGTCCGGGCGCGCCGCATCCGGCGCGAGCGCGATGGGACGTTCCTTGTCGAGACGACCCGAGGCACCGTGCGCGCTCGGGACGTCTTCGTGGCGACCAACGGCTACACCGACGGTGTCATGCCATGGCTGCGACGACGGGTCATCCCGATCGGGTCGTACATCATCGCCTCGGAGCCGCTCCCGGCCGACCTGGCACACGAGCTGTCGCCGAAGGGCCGGGCCTTCTTCGACACGAAGAACTTCCTGTACTACTGGCACGTGTCGGCTGACCGCCGGATGGTGTTCGGCGGCCGTGCGTCGTTCATGCCGACATCCATCGACCACACCGCCGGGATCCTGTGGCGCGGGCTGCTCGAGGTGCACCCGCAGCTGGCAGACCACCGCATCGAGTACGCCTGGGGCGGCAACGTCGGCTTCACCTTCGACCGCATGCCGCATGTCGGGCGGACGAAGGACGGGGTCGCGTACGCGATGGGCTGTTGCGGCTCGGGCGTGGCGCTCATGACCAACCTCGGCACGAAGGTCGGCGCGTGGCTGGCGGGGGACGAGGCGCCGAGCCTGGCGCGACTGCGCTTCCCGCTCGTGCCGGCGCCGTACGAGGGCCATCCGTGGTTCATGCCCATCGCAGGCGAGTGGTACCGCCTGCAGGACCGGCTCGCCGCGCGCACCCGAACCATGGATAGTCAGCACTGACATCGACCGCATCGGAGTCCGTCACATGTCCGAGACCACCGACCTGCTGGCCAAGGTGCCGTTGCTCGCCAGCCTCGACATCAAGGACCTGGAGCGCCTCGCCCGCGATTTCAGCGAGCGGACGTTCCCGGCCGGGAGTGTCGTCGTACGCGAGGGCGACAGCCACGGGATGGGCTTCTTCATCGTCGCCGAGGGCGAGGGCGTCGTCACCGTGGGCGGCAAGGAGGTCGACACGGTGGGCCCCGGCAGCTATTTCGGCGAGGTGGCCCTGATCAGCGACCGCGTACGGACCGCGACGGTGACCGCCACGACCGACCTGCGCACGCTGGTCATGACGTTCTGGGATTTCCGGGCGTTCGTGCGGGGCGATGCCGAGGTCGCCTGGAAGCTGCTGGAGCACGTCGGCGGGCTGTTGCACGGTCGTGGCTGAGGCGCCGTCGGACCGCCTGCCCCTCGCGGTCCAGCTGTACACGTTCCACGACCCGGCCCGCTTCGGTGGGACAGGGCTGGGTCTCGACGTGTCGACGCTGACGGCGATCGCGGATTCCGGCTTCCTCGGCGTCGAGACGGTGGGTGTCCCGGGTGACGACCCGGTCGAGGCCAGACGAGTGCTGGACGACCTCGGCCTGCGCGTCGCGAGCTCCCACGCGTGGGCTGAGCCCGCCGATCTCGACACGATCGCGGCGGCCGCCGACGCGTTCGCCGAGCTGGGATCGCCCCGGATGATCCTTACACCGCGCCCGCCCATCGACTCGGCCGACGCGGTCGACGCATATTGCGATCAGCTGGTCGCGGCGGCGGAGGTGGCGAGCCGCAGCGGCGTGCGATTCGGCTACCACAACCACGACAACGAGCTGCGCTCGGTCGACGGCGTCCGGGTCATCGACCGCATGGCGACCCGCGTCGGCGACGCCCTCGACTTCCAGGTCGACATCTTCTGGGTCGTCGTCGGCGGCGCCGATCCGGCGGAGGTCATCGGGCGATTGGGCGAGCGGGTCGTGTCGCTCCACCTGAAGGACGGCGTCGACCTGCCGAGCTCCGCATACGCCGACGAGCCGTTCGTCAATGTGCCGGTCGGCAATGGGGTGGTCGATCCTGCGCCGGCCGTCGCGGCGTTGGCGGCGCTGCCGTCGGCCGAGTGGCTCATCGTCGAGTTCGATCACGTCGAAGGGTCGGCGATCGATGCCGTCCGGGAGAGCGCCACGAACCTGATCGCGCGAGGCCTGGCCCGCGGCCGCGACGCGTGACGACCACCGTGCGACCCGCGCGCGTCGGGATCGTGGGCTGCGGCGACGTCACCAACCTGTACCTGCCCGGCGTCGCTCCGTACGCGTCGATCGAGCTGGCAGCGTGCACCGATCTCGACCCCGCGCGTGCGGCGGACCTGTCGGACCGCGGGGGTTTCCCGGCCGTGACCATGGACGAGCTCCTCGCCGACCCCACGATCGAGATCGTCCTCGTCCTTACGCCGCCGGTCGTTCATGCCGCGGTATCGCGTGCGGCGATCGCCGCCGGGAAGCACGTCTATAGCGAGAAACCGCTGGCCACGACGCGCGAGGATGCCGAGACGATCCTGGCCGAGGCCGCCGCCGCCGGCCTTCGGGTCGGTGCGGCACCGGACACGTTCCTGGGCGGGGGGCTCCAGACCGCCCGCGCGCTGATCGACGAGGGGGCGATCGGTCAGGTCCTCGCCGCCAGCGGCTCGATGGCGCATGGTGGCCCGGAGCGGTGGCACCTCAACCCCGGCATCTTCTACGTCGTCGGCGGCGGCCCATTGCTCGACGTCGGGCCGTACACCGTCTCCGCACTCGTCAGCCTGCTTGGACCGATCGCCTCGGTGTCGGCCGTCGGGCGCGGGATGGGTTCTGTGCGCACGATCGCCGCGGGACCACTCGCCGGCTCTACGTTGACCGCGGAGGTGCCGACGACCGTCGCCGGCAGCGTCACGTTCGAGTCGGGTGTCGTCGGTGGGATCCTCGCCTCGTTCGATATCGTCGCGAGTCGCGCCCCACAGCTCGAGATCCACGGCACGGCCGGGAGCCTCAGCCTGGGCGATCCGAACGGGTTCGACGGCGAAGTCCGCTACCGCGCCCTCGACGCTGACGATTGGGAGGACATCCAGTTGCGGTTCGACGGGAGCGTCGGTCGCGGGATCGGGCTGGCCGACTTCATCGACGCGATCCGGTCCGGGCGCCCGCACCGGGCCAGCGGCGAACTCGCCTTCCATGTCCTCGACGTGCTGCTCGCGATGGAGGAGGCGACCCGATCGGGTCGAGTCGAGCGGATCGCATCGCGGGTCGACCGGCCGGCGCCGCTGCCACAGGAGTAGGCCCCGCTCGTCGCGATGATGTCAGCCCGGGTTGCCGCTAGGCGGCCAACCGGCGGAGCGTGTCCAGCAGCCGATCGATGTCCGCCTCGGTCGAGAGGTAGTTGACGATCCCGGCGCGGAGCCACGTCCGACCGCGCAGCCGGGTCGTGGTCAGCCAGCCGTCGCCCGACACCTCGAGCGCCGCCTGGAGTCGATCCTGGTGGCCGTCGATCGCCGCCTCGTCGCCAGCCAGATCCGCCGGCACATGCCGGAAACACACCACCGACAGCTCGGGCCGCTCGGGCAGCACCTCGAGGTCGTCGGCCTCGACACACCGGGCGGCGAGATACGCGGCGAGGTCGACGTTCGCCTCGATCAGCCGGCCGAACCCCGCCGTCCCGAGGTGCTTCCAGGTCATCCACAGCTTCAGCGCTCGCCACCGACGGGTGCCCTCGAACGACAGCTTGTAGAAGTTGAGCTGGTCGGCGTGGTCGTCCGCCTCGCCATCGCGCAGGTAGTCAGGCGTGTCACTCGCCGGGGTCTCGCCTCCGCGGTAGTACTCGGGCGCTCGACCGCCGAAGACCGCACCGAGCGCCCGGCCGTCGCGCACGAGGAGCCCGCCGATGTCGTAGGCCTGGAAGAACCACTTGTGCGGGTCGACCGTGACGCTGTCGGCCCGCTCGAGGTCCTGCACGCGGTCGCGATCCCGGACCGACAACCGGGCGCCGCCGCCGTAGGCCGCGTCGACGTGGAGCCACAGCCCCTCCGCTCCGGCGACGTCGGCGAGCTCGCCGATCGCGTCCACCGAGCCGGTGTTGGTCGAGCCCGCGACCGCCGCGATGGCGAACGGGGCCAGGTCATCTGCGCGATCGCGCGCTACGGCCGCGGCGACCGGTCCGCCACGCAGGCGGAAGTCGTCATCCGACGGCAGGACGACCAGCGTCTCCGGCGGGAACCCGAGCTCGTCAAGGGCGCGCGCGATCGAGAAATGGGTCTGGTCGCTGGTGTAGACCCGGGCGCCGTCGAGCTGCCCACCGCGCGGCGGGCCGCCGAGACCCCGGATCCGCCCGAGGTGCAGGTCGCGGGCGAGCGCCATCGCCATGAAGTTGGCCATGACCCCGCCGCTGGTCAGCAACCCGAATGATCCCTCGCCGTAGTCGACGAGGTCGCACAGCCACCGGACGACCTCCTCCTCGGCGAACGCGGCGAACGGACCGGCGTGCCAGACGTCGACGCCCTGGTTGGCGACCTGCGTCAGGAGCTCGCCCATGATCGACATCGGCAGCGGCGGTGGCGTGAAGTACCCGAACTGGCGCGGATGCTGGGCGTTCATCAGCCCGCCGGCGAGCCGGGCCGAGAACTCCCCCAGCACGTCCGCGGCGCGCATCGGCTCGACCGGTGCGGGGCCGGGACCGTCGCGTGGGCCGGTCGGGTCCGAGGCGTAGTACCGCCGACGCGCCTCCTCGTATGGCGACGCGTCGCCCATCGCGCGTTCGACCGCGATCCCGTACAGGAACTCGAGCGCCTCGTGCCACGTGGCCGCCCCAAGGTTCTCGAGCGCGGCACGCGACGCCGCCTCGTCGCGGTACCCGATCAGCTCCGGCTCGGGATGCCACGCGAAGCGCTCGAGGTACGCGTCGAGGTCGGGGGCGATCGTGGGCGTCCGGAGCGTCGAGGGTTCTGCCATCGATGGCGATGGTACCGACTACGCTTGGTGCCATGACCGCGATCGACACCGCCACGCACGACCCGGAGGGCCGAGCCCGGCTGGAGACCGCCCTCGAGCGGCTCGGCGTCGAGTACGAGCTGTTCGCGTGCGATCCTGCGCTGGCCGACACCGCCGCGTTCTGCGCGGCCTACGGATTCGCGCCCGAGGATTCGGCCAACACGATCCTCGTCGTCGGCAAGAGCGACCCGCCGCGCTACGCGGCGTGCGTCGTCCTCGCCCCGTACCGGCTCGACGTCAACCGGGCCGTGCGCGACCGGCTGGGCACCCGCAAGGCGTCATTCGCCCCGGCCGATGCGACTCGCGACCTCACCGGGATGGAGATCGGTGGCGTGACCGTGTTCGGGCTGCCCGCGGGGCTGCCGATCTGGGTCGACGCCCGTGTCATGCGGCGGGAGCGGATCGTCCTCGGCGGCGGGTCGCGGTCATGGAAGGTCCTTGCCCCACCCTCGATCCTGCAGGCGCTGCCCGGCGTCGAGGTCGTCGACGGCCTTGCCACGGAGCCGCCTGCGGCCTGACTGCGCCTCCCGTATCGTTCGCGCTCGTGACCCAGCCCGACCCCGACGCCGACCCGACGCCGCCCCGTCCGCCACGGCCCAGCGGTCCGGTCCAGTACAAGGGCGCCGACCTCGAGCCCGAGCGTGGCCCGGGTCTCGGCTGCTTCTGGTTCCAGGTCGCCGTCCTCGTGTTCTTCGTGGTCCTGACGCCGCTCAGCGTCGCCTGGCACTGGCCGGAGGCGGTCAGCACGATCCTGCTGTTCGCGGTCATCGGGCTGCTGCTGACGACCGGCCAGACTGTCATCTTCCTGCTCCGGCTCGTGGCCGCCGACCGGCGCAGCCGACGCCGACCGATGGGCAGCGCGACCAGGACGGTCGGCGAGCTCGAGGACGAGGCGGCGGCGCACGCGGGGACGGAGGCGACGGATGGTCCGGAGCGATCGGCGGACCGGTCATCCGACGACCCGACCCCATGACACAATGGCCGCATGCCAGTGCTCGCGACCTACTTCTCCGTCCGACGTGGCCGCGACCCATTCTTCAAGTTCTTCATGAAGACGATCTTCCCGCGCCAGGTGAAGGAGTACGAGGAGCGGTTCGGGATCAAGTTCGTCGGCTGGTTCAACGTCGCGCATGGCTGGGACTTCGACAACGTCATCCTGCTGGACCTGCCGGACTACGCCACGCTCGACAAGCTGGAAGCCGATGAGGCGACGCGCGCCCTCGGCCATCGAGCCGGCGAGTGGATCTTCGAACGCCACCATTCGATGTTCCTGCGTGAGCGCATGGGACCCGACCTCGAATACCATCCCTGACCTGACCGAGGAGCACTGATGGGGATCCGACGCGAAGTCCTGCCACCAGGCGATGAACCGGACAGGAGTCGAACCATGGATACGGGCCGCAACGACCTGCTCGGCGAGATCGCCGCGGACGCCACCCTGGAGCGCTCGGACTTCCTCGTCCAGGCGACCGACCAGCTGCGCCGCTTCCTCGACCGCCACAAGGAGCGCATCGCCGCCTATGGCGGGCTGACGCTGATCGACGAGGAGCCCGACTACCTGTCGATCGCCCCCGACAGCACGTTCCGCAGCCGGACCCGCTTCCTCGACGACCTGTCGGGGGACTGGGTCAGCGAGACCGAAGTCATCGAATCGGCCGCCGAGCTGGTCGAGCTGTACAACCCGGCGGACATCTTCTCCGCGTTCAGCGAGGCGGCCAAGGAGGCCGCCGGGCTGGCCGAATCGCCGACCGCGACCGACGACCTGCTCGAGGTGGCGGGGATCGCCCCGGAGGAGACCGTCAGCCTCGGCGAGGACCCGTATGCCGCGGCCGCCGACTCGTGGGCTGCCGGTCAGCCCGCGGACGTCGACCTCGAGGACGACGAAGCCGCCGCGCGTCGACTGTACGACCTCGCGCTCGAGTACCAGGAGCGGAGCCAGCGCAGCGAGTCGCGCCTGCTCGACGAATTCGAGGGGGCCGCAGCGAGTGCGGCGAACCTGGTCGGCGACCTCGTCATCGTCGACGACGACGACGAGCGATTGGTCCTCACCTCGACCGGCGAGTTCCGCGCCGAGGTGGTGCCCGAGGAGGCCGAGGGCGAATGGCGGACGCTCACCGGTCCGGACCAGCTCGTCGAGTTCTACGACCCGACCGATGTCTTCGGCGACCTCGCCGACGCGCTGGCCGAGGCCTACCCGGCGGTGGCCCCAGAGCTCGCCGCGGGAACCGACATCGACGCGGAGACCGCAGAGGAGCCAGAGGAGGCGGTCGCCGACATCGAGGTCGACGACGAGCCGGCCGCCGAGGCCGAACCCGACGCCGCCGACGCCGACGCGGAGGACGCCGACGAGGGCGCGGAGGGCCGACCGACCGCGTGACGATGCGGCTCGCCGCGGCCGAGCTCGTCGAGAGCCGCGAGATCCTGCCGGGGCAGTGGCTGCAGTCGTTCCATGCGCCCGACCTCGCGAACGGGTCGCGGGCCGGCCAGTTCGTCCACGTCCGGACGGGGGATTACTCCGGGATGGTGCTGCGCCGGCCGTTCTCGATCAACACCGCCGACGCGGTCACCGGCATCGTCACGATCCACTACCGCGTCATCGGCCGGGGGACCGAGTGGTTCACCCGGCTGCGTCAAGGTGACGCCATCGACCTGCTCGGCCCGCTCGGCCGGCCATTCGAGGTCGATCCGCGCAGCCGCCACCTGCTGCTCGTGGCCGGGGGCCTGGGCATGGCCGGCGTCCGGATGCTCGCCGACGAGGCGATCCGCGACGGTCGCCAGGTGACGCTGCTGTTCGGGGCGTCCAGCGCGCGCGAGGTGTATCCATCGAACCTGCTGCCCGACGAGGTCGAGTACGTCGTGGCGACCGACGACGGTTCGCTCGGGTACCACGGCTTCGTGACCGATCTCGTCCAGGAGTACGAGAGCTGGGCCGACCAGTCGTTCGCCTGCGGCCCGACCGGCATGCTGCGCGCCCTCGCCCGCCAGGCAGAGGGGCGGCGCGCGCGCCTCGGCGTCGCGCGGCTCGGGCGCAAGCGCGGGGCCGGCCGGACCGACCCGCTCGGGTCGACGGGAGCGCGGCGGAAGGCGTTCCTGCAGGTGTCGATGGAGCAGAACATGGGCTGCGCGGTCGGGGCCTGTCTCGGCTGCGTGGTGATGAGCGTGACCGGCACGCCGCAGCGGGTCTGTCGCGAGGGACCGGTCTTCGCCAGCGATGAGCTGACGTGGGACGGCGCCTGGTCGTGAAGGCCAAGCGACGGGTCGTCACCTCGACGGGCCGGCCGGCCGGCAGTCGGCGGACACCCACGGTCCGTCGGGTCCGGTCGGCGATCGTGCCGGCCATGTCGCGCCTCCCGTCCGAGGCGACCGCGCGAGCGTCGACGCCACCGCCGCCGCCGCCGGCCGACGTCGACCTGACCGTCGACCTCGGGCGCGGGCTGGTCCTGCCCAACCCGATCCTCGTGGCGTCGGGCACGTTCGGCTACGGCGTCGAGTACGGCGACGTGGTCGAGGTCGACCGCCTCGGCGCCATCTGCTGCAAGGGCACGACGCTCAAGCCGCGCATCGGCAATCCGACCCCCCGCGTGACCGAGACCCCGGGCGGGATGCTCAACTCGATCGGCCTCCAGAACCCGGGCGTCGACGCGGTCGTGGAGAAGTACGCGGCGACGTGGGCCGGCTGGAAGGTGCCAGTCATCGTCAACGTGGCGGGCGAGTCCGTGGGCGACTACGTCGAGGTGACCCGCCGGCTCGAGGGCGTACCCGGGATCGCGGGGATCGAGCTCAACATCTCGTGCCCGAACGTCGGTCGGGGCGGGCTCCAGTTCGCGATCGACCCGGACGCCGCGGGCGAGGTCACCGCCGCGGTCCGGCGCGTCACCGACCTGCCGCTGCTCGTCAAGCTCTCCCCGAACGTCGCCGACATCCGGCCGATCGCGCGGGCCATCGCCGACGCCGGCGCCGACGCCCTCACCGCGATCAACACGCTATCGGGCATCGCCGTCGCGCCCGGACGCGAACGGCCGCTGCTCGGCAACATCTACGGCGGGTTGAGCGGCCCCGCGGTCAAGCCCGTCGCACTGCGGATCGTGTACGAGGCGGCCCAGGTCGTGCGCATCCCGGTCGTCGCGATCGGCGGGGTGACCGAGCTTGCCGACGTGCTCGACTTCCTCGCGGTCGGGGCCGTCGCCGTCCAGGTCGGGACCGCGATCTTCGCGGATCCGACGCTGCCGGTCCGGTTGGTCGACGAGCTGGCCGCGGCGTGCCGGGACGCCGGCGCCGCGTCGCATCGCGAGCTCGTGGGCTCGGCGCTCCCGAAGCGAGCGGCCGCACCCTCCGCCAAGGGCGTCGAGTACCGCCCGTGAAGCGCATCGGGTTCCTGTCCTTCGGCCATTGGTCGGACGCCCCGTACTCGCAGGTGCGCTCGGCATCCGACGCGCTCGTCCAGACCATCGAGCTCGCCGAGGCGGTCGAGGCGCTCGGCGGGGACGGCGCGTACGTCCGTGTCCACCACTTCGCCCGCCAGCTCGCCTCGCCCTTCCCGCTGCTGGCCGCCATCGGTGCCCGGACGAGCCGCATCGAGATCGGGACCGCCGTCATCGACATGCGCTACGAGAACCCGCTGTACATGGCCGAGGATGCGGGCGCCGCGGACAGCATCGCCGGCGGCCGGCTCCAGCTGGGCATCAGCCGCGGTTCACCGGAGCAGGTCATCGACGGGTTCCGCTACTTCGGCTACGCGCCGGCCGAGGGGGAGACCGACGCCGACATGGCCCGTCGCCACGCCGACGTCTTCCTGCGGCTGCTGGCCGGGGAGGGGTTCGCCGAACCGAACCCGTCGCCGATGTTCCCGAACCCACCCGGGCTGCTGCGCCTCGAGCCGCACGCCGGGGGGCTGCGCGACCGCATCTGGTGGGGCGCCGGGACACGAGCCACCGCGGAATGGGCGGCGACGGAGGGCATGAACCTGATGTCCTCGACCCTGCTGACCGAGGACACCGGGGTCCCCTTCCATGTCCTCCAGGCGGAACAGCTCCAGCGCTTCCGCGACGCCTGGGCCGCGGCCGGGCATGCGCGCGAGCCTCGGGTATCGGTGAGCCGCAGCATCTTCCCGATCGTCGACGACCGCGACCGGCTGTACTTCGGGGGGAGCGAGGGCGATGAGGATCACGTCGGCTACCTCGATGCCCAGACCCGGGCGACGTTCGGCCGCACGTACGCCGCGGAACCCGACGTGCTCGTCCGCCAGCTCGCCGAGGATTCGGCGATCGCCGCGGCCGACACGCTGCTGCTGACGATCCCCAACCAGCTCGGCGTCGAGTACAACGCCCACGTCATCGAGAGCGTCCTACGGTACGTGGCGCCGGAGCTCGGCTGGCGCTGACGAGCGCGTCCATCGCGAACCGCTAGGATTCGGCCCGATGACGACCATCAAGCCCGCTGTCGACATCGCCCTCCGCGCCGCCGTGGCCGCGCGGACCGAGGAGCTGTTCCGGGCCTTGGGCGCGTTCCGCGAGGGCCATTTCCTGCTCAAGAGCGGCCGCCACGGCGATGCCTATGTCGAGAAGTTCGCGGTGCTGTCCGATCCCGCGGCGACCAGCGAGCTGTGCGGCTTCTGGGCGGCCCGCATCCGCGGGCTCAACGCGTCGGCCGGGTCCGACGACCGACCGCTCATCGAGCTGGTGGTCGGCCCGACGACCGGCGGCATCATCCTGGCGTTCGAGACCGCCCGCCAGCTGGGCCTGCGCTCGATCTTCGCCGAGGAGGTCGCCGGCGATGACGGATCCACGCGCCGCGAGTTCCGGCGCGGCTTCGCGATCCTGCCCGGTGAGCGGGTCCTGCTGGTCGACGACATCCTCACCACCGGCGGCTCGCTGCTCGCGATGATCCCGGCGGTCGAGGCGCTCGGCGGCGACATCGTCGAGTGCGCCGTGCTGGTCGACCGCAGCGGTGGTCGTGCCACGCTGACGTCGCCCACCACCGGGCGCGCCTACCCGGTCCGTTCCCTCTGGCAGCTCGACCTGCCGACCTACGAGCCCGGCACCGCGACCTGTCCGCGCTGCGCGTCGGGCGATCCGCTGTATGCACCGGGCAGCACCGGGGCCCTGACCAGCGCGGCCACCGCCGGCTGACGCGTGGACCGCCGGACCAGACGGCTCTTCGCGGTGTTGTTGGGCGGGCTCGTCGTCGCGACCGCGCTGGCGGCGCTTCTCCTGAGCGGGACCGGCCGCGTCGACCCGAACGTCCCGCCCGGCACGACCGACGTGACCGGCGTGGTCGTCGCCGTCGACAGCGCAGGTCTCGGCGACGTCGCGGGGTTCACGCTTCGCCGGCCGGGCGGCGAGCTCGTCGAGTTCAGCCTGCGCGACCTCGAGAACGGGACCCAGTTCCCGCCGGGCCACCTGGCCGAGCACCAGGCCACCGCCGAACCGGTTCGCGTCTGGTATCGGACCGAGGGTCCCGATCGCCTGGCGATCCGGCTCGAGGACGCGCCGACCTGAGGGTCGACCCCCTCATTCGACGTTCGTGAGCGCCGCCTCGAGCTCTTCGTCGCTGAAGATCAGCATGAACGAGTCGGTCACGATGCCGTCCCGGTCGACCACGAAGACCCACGGCTCGGTCGGCAGGCGCCAATCCCGCGCGGCCTGGGCCGGCGTGAGCTGAGGCGGGTCGCCGGTCGTGACGGGCTGCAACCCGCTGTCGGTGGACTCGAGCTCGTAGGGCTCGACGTTGATGACCGTGACGTCGGGGTGGTCGGCCGCGATCGGCTTCAAACGGTCGAGGGTCGGGCCGCACTGCTGGGTAACACAGAACTTCGGCGTGGCGAACGCCACCACGAACGGCTTGCCGGCGGCCACCGCATCGGCGATCGACGTCTCGTAGAACGCCGGCACCGGCTCCGGATCGGTCGAGATCTTCGACACGTCGCCGCCCACGTCTGCGAGGGTCGGCGTGTCGGACGCCGGCGCCTCGTCGCCGACCGCCACGACCGACGACGCGGGCTGGACGTCGAAGCCGGCCCGGATCACCTCGGGCGCCGAGCCGGCGACGACGGTCGTGAACTCGGCCCCGTACGCGCCGGCCGTCGGCAGCTCGATGTCGGCGACGTACACCCCGACCCTCGGCTCGATCGCCCAGATGAACGTGGCCGGCACGTCGTCGACCGGCGTCGACGGATCCGTACCGAGGTCGAACACCTTGACGCTCACCGTCCGGTCCGGTCCGGCGACCGGCACGTTCTGGTCGTCGAGGAACGAGAACATCAGCCGCGTCTGGCCGCAGGCGATCGTCCCGGCCGGATTGATGATCTGCGGGAACACCGACGGGTCCTGGGCCGCGAGGTCCCATCCGTCGGGCGTCCCCTGCGGTGTCGGCGTCGTCGGGCATGCGGCGGCACCACTGCCGCTCGGGCTCGCCGCCGACGAGGCGCTTGGCGACGGACCGGCGCCGGTCGGCTGGCTGCAGGCGGTGACGGCGAGCAGCACGGCGCAGAGCGTCGCCAGTCGCACCGGATGGGTCATGCCCGAAGCGTACCCGAGGCCGAGGTGCGAGGCCGTCGGCGGGTAGAATGCCCGATGCATCCGGCCCGCGGGGCCACCCCAGGAGACGCCGTGACCCGCTTCCAGAAGCTCGCCGCGTGGACGCTCGGGACGGCGATCCTGCTCGTCACGATCGGGGTGATCGTCCGCGCCACCGACTCCGGCCTGGGCTGCCCGGATTGGCCGCTCTGCCACGGCCAGCTGCTCCCGCCGCTCGACGACGCGAAGGCGTGGATCGAGTGGGTGCACCGGACGGTCGCGGCGATCATCGGGTTCGAGATCATCGGTCTGGCGATCCTCGCCTGGATCGACCATCGCGATCGCCGCTCGCTCCTGTGGCCATCGATCGGAGCGGTCGCGCTGGTCGGGTTCCAGGCGTGGCTCGGGCGCGAGACCGTGCGCCTGGGGAACAGCGGCGAGTCCGTCACCGCGCACCTGGCAGCCGCGATGCTGCTGGTCGCCCTCCTCGTCTACGTCACGGTCCGGGCCGGTTTCCCCGCGCACCTGCCCGGCTGGGGCGCGAGCCAGCGGTTCACGCTCCTCGCGGCGTTCACCACGCTTGCCACCTTCGCCCTGCTGCTGTTCGGGTCCCAGGTCACCGCGACCGATTCGGCGCTGGTCTTCCCGGACTGGCCGCTGATGAACGGGTCGCTCGTCCCGGCCCTCGACGAGCTGACGTCGGCGCACGCGCTCCACCGCTGGGTGGCCGCGATCGTCGGGGTGATCGTCGGGCTTTTCGCGCTGATGGCGTGGCGGACGCAACGGGACGACCCCACGCTCGTCCGGCTCGCGGTCGGGGCGGCCGCTGTGTACGCCATCCAGGTCGTGGTCGGCGGGCTGCAGGTCATGACCCGACTGTCGGCCTGGAGCCAGACCCTGCACCTCGCCCTCGGCGCGATCATCTTCGCGATGCTCGTCGGCGCGACCGTCACGAGCTACTACGCCGCGCGGCTGGCCGCCGCCGGATCCGACCGCGACCGCGGCGCCGGGCTGACCGGGCGGCCCGATCCGACGGCCCCGCCCACGACGCGGGACCGGATCCGCGCCTACGTCGCGCTGACCAAGCCGCGCATCATCGAGCTGCTGCTCGTGACCACGGTGCCGGCGATGGTGCTTGCCACCCGCTGGGTGCCCGGTCTCGATTGGGGCGAGTGGGGCTGGCGCGTCGTCTGGACCCTCATCGGCGGGACGCTGGCGGCCGGAAGCGCCAACGCGATCAACTGCTACCTCGACCGCGACATCGACTCGCTCATGACCCGGACCCGACGTCGCCCGCTGCCCGCCCACCAGGTCGAGCCAGAGCACGCGGTGGTCTTCGGGCTCGCGCTCGGGGTCATCTCGTTCGTGCTGATGGCCTGGACCATCAACCTGCTGGCGGCGTTCCTGACGCTGCTCGCGATCGCCTTCTACGTCGTCGTCTACACGATGCTCCTGAAGCGGTCGACCCCGCAGAACATCGTGATCGGCGGCGCGGCCGGGGCGCTGCCACCGGTCATCGGCTGGGCGGCCGTCACCGGCGACGTGGGGATCCCCGCGCTCGTCCTGTTCGCGATCGTCTTCTACTGGACGCCGCCCCACTTCTGGGCGCTGTCGCTCCGGATCCGCAAGGACTACGCGGCCGCTGGCGTCCCGATGCTGCCGGTGGTCCGCGGCATCCCCGAGACGACCCGCCAGATCGCGCTGTACACGCTGCTCATGGTCGCGATCTCGCTGCTGCTGTGGCCGGTGGCGCGGATGGGCGTGATCTACCTCGGTGCTGCTGTCGGGCTCGGCGTCGTATTCATCTGGCAGGCGTACGCACTCTGGCGCCGCGGGTCGTCCGAGGAGGCCTCCACGCAGGGCGCCATCAAGCTGTATCGCTATTCGATCAGCTACCTGTCGCTGCTGTTCGCGGCGATCGCGATCGACGCGCTGATCCTGTTGCCGTAACGATCGCGCGACGCGCAGAGCGGCCGGCGCGACGGCCGGTGACGCGCGCGGCCTGTCACCATGCGCGGTGATGGACATCCAGTTCCTCGGTGGCGCCACGACTGTCACGGGCTCGCAGTTCCTGATCACGACCGATCGGGCGCGGGTGCTGGTCGATTGCGGCATGTTCCAGGGCAGCCCCAACGAGTCCGTCCGGAACCGGATCCCATTCGGCTTCGACCCGTCCGAGCTCGATGCCGTCGTGCTGACCCACGCCCATCTCGACCACTGCGGCCGGCTGCCGCTCCTCGTCCGGGAGGGCTACGCCGGCACCATCCATGCGACGGCCGGCACGGTCGAGCTGGCGACCCTCGTGCTCCTCGATTCGGGCCATCTCCACGAGCAGTTCGCAAAGCGCGAGGCCCGCTGGGAGAAGCGTCATCCCGAGCTCGTCGAGGCCGACGACCGGGCCGAGGCCGAGGCGTACCAGGCCGCCATCGACCTGACCGCGCTCGACCACGTCGAGACGTCGGTCGAGCCCGAGCCGCCTCCCACCTGGCCGCCGCCCGACCCCGAGGTCGCGTTGCGCAGCCAGCCGCCGGCCATCGACATCGACCTCGACCTGCCGCTCTACACGGTCAAGGACGCCGAGCGGACGCTGGAGCATCTCCGCCCGATCGAGTACGACGAGGAGCGCGAGGTCGCGCCGGGCGTGTGGGCGACGTTCCTCGATGCCGGCCACATCCTCGGGTCTGCGATCATCCGGCTGCGGGTGCAGGAGGGCGACCGGGAGCGGCTCATCGTGTGCTCCGGCGACCTGGGCCGCCCGGGGACGCCGATCATCCGCGACCCGACCTACCTCACGGCCGCGGACTACGTCCTGGTCGAGTCGACGTACGGCGGCCGCGAACACGAGCCGCAGGACGAGGCCATCCGCATCCTCGCCGAGACCGTTCGCCTCGTCAGCGATGCGGGCGGCGTGCTGCTCATCCCGTCGTTCGCCATCGGTCGGACCCAGGAGGTCGTGTGGGAACTCGACCGCCTGATCGATGCCGGCGAGATCCCGTTGCTCCCGCTCTATCTCGACTCGCCGATGGCGTCGAAGGCCTCCGACGTGTACCGGCATCACGCCGACTACTTCGACGACGAGACCGCCCGGCTGCTGCGGGAGGGCGAGACGCCACTCGACTACCCCTCTCAGATCGTCACGAACCACGTGCGCGAGTCGCAGGCGATCGCCCGCGCGCAGCGGCCGTACATGATCGTGGCCTCGAACGGGATGCTGACCGGCGGTCGCGTGGTCGGTCACCTGCGCAACCTCATCGACGATCCGGACGCGACGATCCTGTTCGTCGGTTACCAGGGGGAGGGGACGCTCGGGGCGCACCTCCAGGCCGGGGCGCGGACCGTCCGGCTCGACGGCCAGCCGCGGCAGGTCCGCTGCCAGGTCCGCTCGATCAGCGGCTTCTCGGCCCACGCCGACGAGGGCGAGCTGCTGGCGTGGATCGGCCGTTTTGCGGATGGCAAGCAGCCGGGCGACGCGGGCTTCCCACGGCGGGTCTTCCTCGTCCACGGCGACCCCGATGCGCAGGTTGCACTCGAGCCGAAGGTGCGCGCGCTGGGGTTCGATGCCCACGTCCCGCACTGGTACGAGAAGGTGGCGCTCGACTGACCGGCCCGGCGCGGCCGGGATCCTCGCGAATCGGTGCGAAATCGCACCAGTTGTAAGGTCCGGGGTCTTGAATAGGACAGACGTACCGGGTACTGTTCGTCTTGGCCTTATCCTGGGGGGAGATCGGCCGAACAGATGCCCGGTTGCGATCACCGCAGCCGGGCATCGCCACGTCTGGCGGAGCCCCGGCGGCGAGGGCATTCGGGTGGCTGGACCGCCGCTCCCACGGGCCGCACCGGGCGGGCCATCAGGCGGAACACGAGAGGCAATAGGATCCCCAGGGCGCACGATCGGGGGCATCCCCACGCCTGCACCACGAGGTCCGATCTCCATGGCCACGCCGCTCGCGACGCCGGCGACGACCGAGTCGTCCACCCTCTATTTCGGGCCGTGGTACCGGCGTTCCCCGTTCTTCGAGAAGACCCTCGAGGCCGGTTGCAGCGCCTACGACATCTACAACCACATGTACCTGCCGGGCTACTACGCGGACCCGGTCGAGGAGTACTGGGCGCTGCTGAACGGCGTGACGCTGTGGGACGTCTCGGTCGAGCGCATCGTCGAGATCACCGGCCCGGACGCGTCGGCGTTCACCAACATGTTGACCTGCCGTGATCTCACGAACTGCGCGGTCGGCCAGGGCAAGTACGTGCTGATCACGGCCGAGGACGGTGGCATCGTCAACGACCCGGTCCTCCTCCGGGTCGAGGCGGATCGCTGGTGGCTGGCGCTGGCGGACAGCGACGCCGGACTGTGGGCCCGAGGCGTCGCGATCAACTCGGGCATGGACGTCACCGTCCGCGAGCCCGAGGTGCATCCGGTCCAGGTCCAGGGGCCCAAGTCGAAGGATGTGATGACGGCCCTCTTCGGCCCGCAGGTCCTCGACATCAAGTACTACTGGACGCTCACGACCGAGCTCGACGGTATCCCGGTGGTCATCAGCCGGACCGGCTGGACCGGCGAGATCGGCTACGAGGTCTACCTGCGCGACCCATCTCGCGGCGCGGAGCTCTGGGACCGGATCATGGATGCCGGCCGACCCCACGACATCCGTCCGATCGCGCCGTGCGAGGCTCGCCGCATCGAGGCCGGCATCTTCAACTACGGCTCGGACATGACGATCGCTGACACGCCCTTCCACGTGATGGGTCTCGAGCGCCTGGTCGAGCCGCAGGCGGCCGACTACATCGGCAAGGCAGCGCTCGAGGAGGTCCGTGCCAAGGGCGTCGACCGCAAGCTCGTCGGCATCGAGGTGGACGGCGAGGCGCTGCCGTTCGAGCTGTCGCGCAAGTGCCGCGCGTTCCACGACGGCGACCACGTCGGCACCGTGACCGACCTGATCTGGTCGCCGCGGCTCGAGCGCAACATCGGATACGTGTGGGTGCCGATCGGTCTCGCCGGGGCCGGCACGCCGCTCGAGATCGAGGCACCCGACGGTGGCCGCTGGCCGGCCCGCACCGCGGCGATCCCGTTCCTCGACCCGCGGAAGGACGTGCCGAAGTCATGACGCAGGCTCCGCTCACGCCCGACGAGATCGCAGCCGTCCGCAAGCCATATCGCGCGGCCTCGCTGCTGCCCGGCCGCGCCTACCACGAGCCGGAGATCCACGACTTCGAGCGACGCGAGTGGTTCCGCCGGGACTGGATGCTCGTCGGCCGCGAGGAGGACGCGCCGGAGGCCGGCACCTACTTCCTGGCCACGGTCGACGACGAGCCGCTGCTCGTCGCTCGAGGCCGCGATGGCGAGCTCCGGGCGTTCTTCAACGTCTGCCGGCACCGCGGCACGGCGGTGGTCGAGGAGCCGTGCGGCACGGCCGTCCGCTTCCAGTGTCCCTACCACGCATGGATCTACGACCTCGAGGGCCAGCTCGTCCGCGCGAAGCACACCGAGGACCTCGACGACTTCGACATGGCCGACTTCGGCCTGGTCGGGGTCCGGATGGAGATCTGGCAGGGCTTCGTGTTCGTCTGCCTCTCGGCCGAGACGCCGCCGCTGGTCGAGTGGCTCGCCGACCTGCCGCCCCACCTCGCCCGGTTCGACTTCGCCGGGCTCCGTGTCGCCCACACGGTCACCTACGAGGTCGACTCGAACTGGAAGTTCATCGCCGAGAACTACAGCGAGTGCTACCACTGCCCGGGCATCCATCCGCAGCTCAACAAGCTGACGCCCTACGACCTGGGCGGCGACTTCGCGCCGACCGGCCCGTGGCAAGGCGGCTGGATGGAGCTCGTCGACAGCGCCGAGACCATGGCCGTCGACGGCGGTCATCGCAACGGACGCCCCGCGATGACCGGCATGACGGAGCTCGACGAGCGGCGCATCTACTACTACCTCGTGTGGCCCATGACATTCCTGTCGATCCACCCGGATTACCTGCTCGTCCACCGGCTGGAGCCTGCCGGTCCGGGCCACACCCGGATCGTCTGCGAGTGGCTGTTCGAGCCCGAGACGATCGCCGCGCCCGGCTTCGACCCGTCCGACGCGATCGCCTTCTGGGACCTCACGAACCGCCAGGACTGGCACGTCTGCGAGCTGCAGCACCGGGGCACGAAGTCGCAGAGCTGGTCGGCCGGCCGCTTCTCCAACCAGGAGCCGAGCGTCCACGCGTTCGACCTGATGGCCGTCGACCGGTACGTGAACGACGGCGTCAACTCCCAGCGGACGGTCCGGCTGCGCTACGACGTGCCGCCGGAGAAGGACGGCGACGCCGAGATGTTCGAGGGCGACATCGCCGGGGTCCGGCTGCCGCGCACGGCGTCGCCGGCGGCCACGGCGCGCACCGCGGCCCGGACGAAAGCCGGAGCGAACCGCTAGCTCGTCGCCGGTCGAGGCGCTCCGCCGGTCGCGTCCGCGGCGTCCGCGGCATCGTCCTCGACCCGCGCCTGGTCGCGGACCCGCCCGAGCTGCCAGAAGAGCAGGATCGCGACGGCCGTGACCGCGACGATGATCGTCGAGATCGCGTTGATCTCGGGGGTCACCCCGAAGCGGATCCGCGAGTACAGGTACAGCGGCAGGGTGGACGACCCGGGCCCCGCGTTGAACGTCGTGATGATCAGATCGTCGAACGACAGCGCGAACGCGAGCATCGCCCCGGCGGCGATGGCCGGGGCCAGGAGCGGCAAGGTGACGTAGCGGAAGGCCCCGAACGCCGACGCCCCGAGGTCGCGCGCCGCCTCCTCGATGTGCGGGTCGAGGCTGACGGCCCGCGCGCGAACGACGACCGCCACGTACGACGCGCAGAACGTGATGTGGGCGATCGAGATCTGGGCGAGCGAGCCGCGGGCCGAGAAGACCTGGGCGAAGAACAGCAGCAGGCTGATGCCGAGGATGATCTCGGGGGCGACCATCGGCAGGATGATCAGCGTCTCGGCGAGGCCGCCGACGCTGCGGTTGCGCAAACGGGCCAGCCCGAGCCCGAGGAGCGTGCCCAGCACTGTCGCCACGAGCACGGCGACCAGCGCGACCCGCATCGTGTTCAGCAGCGCATCGAGCATGTCCTCGTTGGCGAACAGAATCGGGTACCAATCGAGCGTGAAGCCGGTCCAGGCAAAGTTGTCTTCCGAATCGTTGAAGCTGAACACGATGAGGATGACGATCGGCAGGAACAGGAACGCGTAGACGATCAGCGCGTATCCGGAGAGCAGGGGGTTCCGCTCGCGATGCATGGTCAGCCGAGGACCTCGCGGCGGAGCGTGCGGATGACCGCCAGCGACGCGACGATCGTGGCCGCCATCAGCAGGAAGCCGAGCGCCGCCCCGGCCGGCCAGTCGCGCGCGCCCAGGAACTGGGTCTGGATGATCTTGGCGATGGTCGTCGTCTGGGCGCCGCCAAGCAGGTCCGGCGTCACAAAGTCGCCGATGGCCGGGATGAACGTCAGGATCGCCGCGGCCACGATGCCGGGCATCGTGAGGGGCAACGTCACGTGGCGGAAGGCGGATCGGCCGCTCGCGTAGAGATCGCGCGCAGCGGCCACGAGCGAATCGTCGAGCCGATCGATCGACACGAACAGCGGAAGGATCGCGAACGGCAGGAAGCCGTACGTCATGCCGAGGATGACCGCCAGGTCGGTGTTCATCAGGATGACGGGCTCTTCCGTCACGCCGACCGCCCGGAGCAGCGAGTTGATCACCCCGTTGTCGCCGAGGATCGTGATCCAGGCGTACGTCCGGATGAGGTAGCTCGTCCAGAACGGCAGCATCACGAGCACGAGCAGCAACGTTTTGTGCCGGCCGCCGTAGCGGGAGATCCAGTAGGCGATGGGATAGCCGATGAGCAGGCAGAGGATCGTCGTCGCCGCGGCATAGCGAACGCCGTTCCACACGGTCGGCAGCAACACGGGGTCGAGGGCCGCGGCGTAGTTGTCGAGGCTTGGCGAATCGAGCAGGATCCGACCGAATCGGTCGTTGTCGCCCAGGCTGACGATCAGGATGATCCCGAGCGGGACGAGGAAGAACAGCGCGAGCCAGGCGACGCCGGGCAGGACCAGCGAGCCGGCGCTCAGGCGAGCGCGCATCGTTGCCCGGCTAGCCGCCGGCCCGCAGCTCGGTCCAGCGCGTGGCGTACTTCTCGAGGTCTGCGCCCGGGTCGAGCAGCTCCTGGAGCTTCTCGATGGTCGCCTGGTCGGGGTTGACGGCGGGGTCCTCCAGCAGCTCGGGGAGGATGTACTCCTTGGCCGCGGCGTTCGGGCCCATGTAGTAGACGGTGTTCGTGTTCTTGGCGCTGACCTCCGCATCGAGGAGGTGGTTGATGAAGAGGTTCGCGGCGATCGGGTGCGGCGCGCCCTGCGGGATGACGGCCGCGTCCGATCCACGAACACCGCCCTCCTCGGGCAGCACGAAGGTGACCGACGGGCGGGTCTCCTGCACCGTCCAGATGTCGCCGCTCCAGTCCTGGCCGACCCAGATGTCGCCCGACTTGAACGACCCGATCGGGTCGCCGCTGTAGAGCCGCAGTAGTGGTTTCTGCTCCTTCAGCAGGGCCAGAGCGGCGTCCAGCTCGGCATCATCGACGGTGTTGACGCTCTTTCCCTGCCGGATGAGGGCCGCCGCGAACGACTCGCGCTGATCGTCGAGCATCATCAGGTGCTTGTCGAAGCGCGGGTCCCAGAGGGCCGCCAGGCTGGTCAACTCCTCATCGACCTGCTCGGAGTCGTAGGCGAAGCCCGTCGTCCACCACATGTAGGGCATCGAGTGCTTGTGGCCCGGGTCGTACTCAGGGTCGGCCCACTCGGCCGCGAGGTTCTTGACGTTGGGGATCAGCGACAGGTCGAGGGGAACCACGAGCCCCTCGGACACGAGCCCGGGGACGTCGGTATCGGTCGGGAAGGTCAGGTCGAAACCGGAGTTGCCGGCCAGGATCCGTGGGTACATGACGTCGTACGACTCGAAGTACGTCTCGGTGACCTTGACCCCGTACTGGTCCTCGAACTGCTTGATGATCTCCGGGTCCATGTACTCCGCGTAGTTGTAGATGAGCAACTCGCCCTCGGGCGACGGGACGGGCGTCGCCTCTACGCTGGCCGACGCGGAGGGACTGCCGCCGGCAGCGGGCGGGCTGGCCGATGCGGCCGGGCTGGCCGATGCGCCACTGCCGGTGCAGGCGGCGACGACGGGTGCCAGGGCTGCCGTCACGCCGACGGCCGCCATCCGTTCGAGCAGTTGGCGGCGGCTGACCTTCCGCTCGGCCATGTAGCGGACGAGCTCGCGCTCGAGGTCGATCGACGAGCCGTCGTGCGGATGCTTCATGACGTTGTCTCCTCCTCATCACCGGGACGATCGGCGAGGACGAGAGCCTCACCGCTCGACCAGACGACATCGACGTCGCTTCCGACGGGCAACCGCTCGCCGGTCTTTGGTACGAGTGCGCTGATCGCCAGGCCGCCGCGCGTGCGGACCTGGTATTGGACATTGCTTCCGAGGTAGGCCACTTGCTCGACGGCGCCACGGAGTGGTTCGGTCCTCGTGGGTGATGCCCCGTTGGACGGTGTCAGGCGGATCGATTCCGGGCGAATCGATAGCTCGATCGCCTGCCCGACGTCGAGACCGGGTGCCGCGACGAGACAGGTGTCGCCACCCGCGAGCCGTACGTGGGCACCCGACGGGTCGACCGATTCGACCGCTCCCATCAACAGGTTGGTCGTGCCGATGAAGTCCGCCACGAACCTGGTCGTCGGCCGGTCGTAGAGCTCCTCGGGGGTCCCGAGCTGCTCGACCTTGCCGGCATGCATGACCGCGATCCGGTCGCTCATCGTGAGCGCCTCCTCCTGGTCGTGGGTCACGTACACGAACGTGATGCCGACCTCGCCCTGGATGCGCTTGAGCTCGAGCTGGAGGCGCTTGCGCAGCTTGAGGTCGAGCGCGCCGAGTGGCTCGTCGAGGAGCAGGACATTCGGCCGGTTCACGAGGGCCCGGGCGAGTGCCACCCGCTGCTGCTGGCCACCCGACAGCTGGTTCGGGCGGCGCTTCTCGTAGCCGCCGAGGCCGACGAGGTCGAGCACCTCGCCCACGCGACGACGGATGTCGGCCTTGTCGACCTTCTTCCGCCGGAGCCCGAACCCGATGTTGTCGCCGACGTCGAGGTGAGGGAACAGTGCGTAGTTCTGGAAGACCATGTTCACCGGCCGCTTGTCGGGCGGGTCGGTCGTCACGTCGCGGTCCCGCAGCAGGATCCGACCGGCGGTCGGCAGCTCGAAGCCGCCGATCATCCGCAGCGTGGTCGTCTTGCCGCAGCCGGACGGTCCGAGGAGGGAGAAGAACTCCCCGGCGCCGATCTCGAGCGACACGCCGTCGACCGCACGGACCTCGCCGAAGCGCTTCTCGAGGCCGATGAGTCGGATCTCCGCGGGAGCGGCGCCGGGGACGGTCATCGGACGGCGAGCCTACGTTCGCGTTTCGGCACGCGGCGCACGGCGTTTCGGCCTCCGCAACGAACGGCTAAAGCGTCGTTCGAGGCCACTAAAGGGCCCGTCGGGAAAAACGAGCGTGGCAGGGGCCTCCGGCTAGCGCGTGTGCTCCATGGCAACCGGGCCCGACGAGGCGACGCTCGTCACGGACGTCGAGGGACGTCCGGAAGGAGCGGGTCATGAACCTGTTGCATCCGGAATACTACGAGAGGGCGCGCCGCAGCGAGCTCCTGCACGAGGCTGAGGCCGAGCGGCTCGCGAATTTGGCGCGGCGGACCAGCGTGCGCCGGCGACCGAGCCGCGATCCGGGGGCCCCGAGGCGCCTGGGGCGCCTGCTGGTCTTCGTCCGCCGCGTCACGGCATGATCGGGACGGCCCGTATCATCGAGGGCATGAGCGGCCGCCTCGTCAGTCCGGTCGTCGTCGGGCGCGAGCGCGAGATCGCCACGATCTCGAGAGTGCTCGACGACGCACTCGCGGGGAATGCCTCGCACCTGCTCGTGGCGGGCGAAGCCGGTGTCGGCAAGAGCCGGCTCGTCTCGGAAGCCGTTCGCGTCGCCGGGGAGCGGGGCATGCAGGTGCTGCGTGGGGCCTGCGTGAACATCGGCGCGGCCGGCGTCCCGTATGGACCCATCGTCGAGGTGCTCCGGGAGCTCCATCGCGAGCTGCCGCCAGAGGACATGGCTGACCTCGTCGGTCCCTCCGGCACCGATCTCGCCCGGCTGCTGCCGGCCCTCGTCGCGGACGCCGACCTGCCCGAGCCGTCGACGCAGAGCCAGTGGCTCCAGGCCCGGTTGCTCGAGGCCCTGCTCGGGCTCGTCCAACGGCTCGCCGACCGCAAGCCGCTGCTGCTCGTGGTCGAGGACCTCCACTGGGCCGATCCGGGAACGCGCGAGACGCTGACATACCTGGTCCGCAATCTGCGTGCCGACGCGGCCGTGCTGCTGCTGACCTATCGATCCGACGAGCTCCACCGGCGCCACCCGCTGCTGCCCTGGCTCGCGGAGCTGGAGCGGACCGGGCGAGTGGAGCGGGTCGAGCTCACGCGGCTCGAACCGGCGAGCACGAAGGAGCTGCTCGCCGCGATCCTCGGCGGCGACCCGGACCGCGACCTCGTCGATCGCGTCCTCGAGCGGTCCGACGGCAACCCGTTCTTCATCGAGGAGCTCCTGATGGCCGAAGGGGCGTCGTCGGATCGCGGCATGCCGCCGACCCTGCGCGGCATCCTGCTGGCCCGGATCAGTGCCCTGCCGGAGGCCGCCCAATCGGTCGTGGGCGTGGCGGCCGTCGCCGGTCGCCGGGTCGATCACGACCTCCTCGCCACGGTGGCCGGTCAGGACGAGTCGACCACTCTCGCCGCGCTTCGCGACGCCGTCGGCCAGCAGGTCCTCGTCGCCGACAGCGTCGGGGGATCGGACGGGTACGCCTTCCGTCACGCGCTGATGCAGGAGGCCGCCTACGAGGACCTGCTGCCGGGCGAGCGACGTCGACTGCACCGGGCGTTCGCTGAGGCCGTCGCCGCAGCGTGGTCGGCACGGGAGCCGATGCCGCCGGCTATTGGGCGGAGCTCACCTACCACTGGTCGGCGACACGCGACGACGCCCGCGCGCTCGACGCGTCGATCCGGGCGGCGACGACCGCGATCGACGCGTATGCGTTCTCGGACGCGCTCCGACACTTCGAGACCGCGCTCGACCTCTGGTCGAGCGTCGACGACCCCGGAGCGTCGCCGGGCGTCGACCACGCCTCGCTGCTCGACCGGCCGCGACGATCGCGTCGCTCGATGGCCAGACCCGACGAGGGGCGGCGCTTCGCGAGGCCGCGATCGCCGAGCTCGACGCGGACGCCGACCCGGTGCACCGCGGCGCTGTGGCACGAACGACTCGGCCGGCAACGCTGGCTCGCCACCGATACCGCCGGGGCACTGCGCGCCTACGACCAGGCGATCGCGATGGCCGCGCCGCCGAGCCCGGCGCGCGCCCGCGTGATGTCGGGCTACGGCCAGTTGCTGATGCTGCTCGATCGCTGGGACGAGTCGCGTCCAGCTTTGCGAGGAAGCGCTCGCGCTGGCCCGGGAGGAAGGGGACCGGCAGGTCGAGGGGCACGCGCTGTGCACGCTCGGCCTCGACTACGCGGCCCTCGGTCGATCGGCGGAGGGGGTCGCCGCACTCGAGGACGCCCACCGGATCGCGGTGGAGATCGACAACTTCGACGATGTCGGCCGGGCGAACGTCAACCTCGCCAACGCGCTGCTCTACATCGGGCAGGCGGAGCGCGCCTCGGTCGTCGTCCGCGAGGGCCTCGCCGAGGCGCAGCGTCTGGGGATCGCCAGCTCGTACGGCTGCTATCTCGCCCACACCGGCGTCCAGGTCCTCAACGACCTCGGCCGCTGGGGCGAGGCGATGGAGCTGGCGACCTCGACGTTCGCGTTCCAGCACCTCGAGCCGCACGCTGGACCGATACGGGCTGGCGCGGTTCGTGCCGCTGCTGGTGTCGGCCGGGGACCCGCTCGCCATCGAGCGGCTCGACCAACTCGGGCGGCTGCTCGATGGCATGCCCGCCGAGGGCCAGTTCTCGGTCCCGTACCACGGTGCCCGGGCCGAGCATCATCTGTGGCAAGGGCGGCCCGAGGAGGCCGTGGCAGCGAGCCGTCGCGGGCTCCAGGGCGTGGACGCGACGACGCTGAGCTGGTACCCGCTGCGGCTGGTCCGCATCGGCGCGCGGGCGGCGGCGGAGCTACACGGAGCTGCCCGCGCGCGGCGTGATCCGGCGTTGGGCGAGATGGCACGCGCGGGGTGGGACGAGATCACCGGTTACGTGGCGGCGGGGCGCGACGCGGGATCGTTCGATCGACTGGACCGCGCGGCCGATGTGCAGGTGCAGGCCGAGCTGGCGACGATCGAGGCGGAACGGTGCCGGCTCGAGGACGTGCCGCAGATCGACGCCTGGCGTGCCGCGGTCGAGCGTCTGGTCGTCGACGGCCGTCCATACCACCTCGCCTACGGGCGGTGGCGGCTTGCCGAAGCGCTGCTGGGGGAAGGGGACCGGTCCGCGGCGACGGCCGAGCTGACGGCCGCCCATCGGGCGACGCTCGAACTCGGCGCCGAGCCGATGCAGTCAGCGCTGGAGAGCCTGGCGGCCCGGGCGCGCATCTCGCTGGAGGCCGAAGTCGCCGCGGAGACGCCACCGGCCGAGGCCACAGCCGACCCGTTCGGGCTGACCCCGCGGGAGCGGGAGGTGCTTGCGCGGGTCTCGGTCGGGCGGACCAACCGCCAGATCGCCGAGGAGCTGTTCATCAGCGAGAGCACGGCCGGTGTCCACGTGTCGAACATCCTGGGCAAGCTCGGGGTCGCGACCCGGACGGAGGCCGCCGGCGTCGCGGTCCGGCTCGGGCTGGTGGAGGGGGTCGCCTAGGGACCGGGCAGTGCGACCTCAGCCGGGCCGCCGCTCCTTCTCGTAGCGGACCTGCGCCGGACTCTTGCGCGCTCCGGGCTTCGTCCGGGCCCGGATCCGTGCCAGCGCCGCATCCCAGCCGGCATCGAACGGCTTGCCCGCCTCGTCGAGGTCCACCACGACCGGCGCGTGGTCCGACGGGACCGGCGGCCCCTTGCGGGCCTCGCGGTCGATCTCCGCCCAGACGATCCTCGTCGCGACCGGCTTCGTCACATACAGCAGGTCGATGCGCATCCCCTCGTTGCGGTGGAACATCCCGGCCCGGTAGTCCCACCAGCTGAAGCGCCCGGCGCCATCCTCCTGCGTCCGATAGGCGTCGGTCAGGCCCCAGTCGCGCAAGGCGGCCAGGGCATCACGCTCGGGCTCCGACACGTGCGTGCCGCCGTGCGCCTTGACCGGGTCCCAGACGTCCTCGTCAGCCGGCGTGACGTTGTAGTCACCGGCGAGCACCAGTGGCTCGTCGGCCGATCGCGTCTCGTCCAGCCAGCGGCGGACCCGCTCGAACCAGCGCAGCTTGCCCTCGTAGAACGGGCTGCCGACGACGCGCCCGTTCGGCGCATAGAGCGCCACGTACCGGACGCCGTCGATCACGGCCGAGAGCATGCGGGCCTCATCCAACGGGTTGAAGTCCTCCTCCTCGAGCCCGCTCGCTCCAGCGCCGCTGTCGCGGACCGGGCCGTCGCCGAAGTTGGTGACGATGTCCTCGACGCCGAGCCCTTCCCGGGCCGCGATGGCGACCCCGTTCCAGCGACCCTCACCGTGATGGACGAGTTGGTAGCCGGCCATCTCGAACTGCATCACCGGCGCGTCCTCGTCGGACAGCTTGGTCTCCTGCATGAGCAGGACGTCCGGCTCGGCGCGCTCGAGCCACTTGTCGATGGCCTCCTGGCGTGCCTTGAGCGAGTTGACGTTCCACGTCGCGATGCGCATCGCCCGGTCCCCTCAGTACCGCCGGCCGCGCTGGCGTTCGAGGTCGAACGTCGCGGTGTCGGCGACCGCCATCACCGCCATCGTGCCGGCCTGGACGGGGTCCGAGACGACGAGGTCGACGTGGTCGGTGATCGAGCCGACCATGTTCAGCGCGATGATCGGGATGCCGACCGTGCGCAGCTCGTCGGCGGCGGCGCTGATGTCGCCGCCCATGATCGACCCGGCGAGGACCAGCAGCCTGGCGCGTGGCAGGTCGGCCACGGCCCGCACCGCGGCGGCGATGTCGGCCTCGCCGACGAGCGGGATCGTGTCGACCGAGATGCGCTCGCCGCGGAGGTTGTGGCGGTCCGCCTCGCTGACCGCGCCGAGCGCCACCTGGGCGACCTGGGCGCCGCCGCCGACGACGATGATGCGCTTGCCGAACACGGTCCCGAGGGCGCGTGTGCGATGGATCGCCTGGACGTCCGCGACACCCTCGAGCGCCCCGACAAGCTGGTCCTCGGTCACGCCCTCGACCTCGAGCTCGACCTCGACGAGGGTCGGGTCGCCGGCGATCTGGCGGACGGTCGACAGCGTCCGGATGGCGCCGCCGATCGCGGCGGTCGCGGCACCGACCGTGGTCGTGACGTCCGGCCCGTCGACGATCTCGAACCGGATGGCAGCGGCGAGCTGCCGCCTGGCGCCCGGGCATCCCGCGCGGGGTGCCGGTCAGCCGAGCGAGCCGCGCCCGGCCGCACCGGGTCGCAGGTCGCCCACGGTCATCGATTCGGGCTGGACGTCGGCGGTCGGATCGTGCTCCTCGAAGGCGAGGCCCAGGCTCTCGAAGGCCGCCCGGGTCGCCGACGGGTCCGAGGTCGTCAGCATCAGCGCGCCGTCGGTGTCCTCCGCGACGCCCACGATGCCCGTGATGTTCACGCTCCGTTCCGCGAGCGCGGTGGCGACGCGCGCGAGCGAGCCGGGTGTGTCGGCCAGCTGGACCGTGAACCAGACCGTCACGCGAACACCTCCTGTGGTCCGTCGATGGTACCCGGTCCGACCGGTGCGATACGCTCGCCGCATGGCTCGCCGGCTGCCGCGCCCCGTCTATATCGCGATCGGCGAGATCCTCGTCAGCCGGCCGTTCACGCGGTTCAACAGGTGGCTCATCAGGCGGTCCCGCGGTCGTGCCGGGAGCGGTGCGCTCGGGTTGGACGTCATCCTCCTGACGACCCGTGGCCGGCGCAGCGGCGAGCTCCGGACGGTGCCGCTCGCAGCGGTCCGCGACGGCGATGCCTGGATCGTGATCGCCTCCAATGCCGGACACGACCGTGCGCCAGCGTGGGCGCTCAACCTGCGCGCCGATCGATCGGTGACGGTCGAGACCGGTGGACAGGCGAACCCGTTCCGCGCGCACGAGGCTGTCGGCGAAGAGTTCGCCCGGCTGTGGCCCGTCGTGACCGCGGCATACCCCGGTTACGCCGACTACCAGGACCGCACCGAGCGGGCGATCCCGCTGTTCGTGCTCGAACCGGCATGAGTACGCCGCCGCGGCCCGGGCCGGTCGTCCAGGTCTTCGGCTTCGAGAAGGACCAGGCGACCCGCGCCGCGCAGCGCTTCTTCAAGGAGCGACGCGTGGAGATCTCGTTCGTCGACCTGCGCAAGCGGCCGATCGCGGTCGCCGAGCTGCGACGCTTCGTGGACCGGCTCGGTGCGCGGGCACTGCTCGACGAGACGTCGCGAGCCTATCGCGACGGTGGGCTCGGCTACCTGCGCATGGACGACGCCGAGATCGTCGAGCGGCTGCTCGCGGACCCCTCGTTGCTGGTGCTGCCGCTGGTCCGCAACGGCAACGAGGTCACCGCCGGCCGAGCCGAGCCGACGTGGAGGACCTGGCTGGCGCCTGACTGAGGCTATTCCTTCCCGCCCGGCTGTCGCATCCGGCGACGCGCCACGAGCAGCAGGATCACGCCGGCAGCGACCAGCGCCGTCCCGATGACGGCCCAGCGCAGGTCGCCGACCATGAAGCTGGAGCCGCCGAGCACCCCCAGTCCCTGGGCCATCCAGACCAGCCCGACGAGGGCGAGCAGCACACCTGCGATGAACGGTCCGCGCATCGGGGCCTTTCTGTTACCGCGCTCGATGGCATCCTAGCCGTCGTGACAGAGAAGCCCAAGCGCCGCCGCAGCGGCCGCCTCACGATCCGCCCCGAGGCGTCCCACCTGGCGGGCAGTCGCATGACCCGCACCGAGGACGAGGCGCTCCTTCAACGACCGGAGCGCCCCGACTTCCTCGATTCCGATCCGTGGCGGTCCCTGCGGATCCTCTCGGAGTTCGTGGAGGGGTTCGATGCGCTGGCCGAGGTCGGACCAGCGGTGAGCGTCTTCGGCTCGGCGCGGATCAAGGAGGACAACCGCTACTACCAGCAGGCCCGCGAGCTGGGGCGGCTGCTGGCGGAGGACGGCTATGGCGTGATCACCGGCGGCGGACCCGGGATCATGGCGGCCGCCAACCGCGGCTGCCAGGAGGGCGGCGGCCTCTCGATCGGCTGCAACATCGAGCTGCCCCACGAGCAGGGGCTCAACCCGTACGTCGACCTGGGGGTCGAGTTCCGCTACTTCTTCGCCCGCAAGGTCATGTTCGTGAAGTACGCCGACGGCTTCGTCATCTTCCCGGGTGGCTTCGGCACGCTCGACGAGCTGTTCGAGGCGCTGACCCTCATCCAGACCGAGAAGGTCCAGGATTTCCCGGTCGTGCTCATGGGCACCGACTACTGGTCCGGCATGGTCGAGTGGATCAAGGGATCGCTGCTGGCCGAGGCCGCCATCAACCCCGAGGACGTCGACCTGCTGCGCCTGACCGACGACCCGCATGAGGCGGTGAAGATCATCAAGGCGTACCAGCGATCGCACCGCGAGGCGGCCGTCGCCATCGAGCCGCAGACCCAGCCGATCGACGCGTCGGACGTCCGCAAGCCGACGTCGAAGCCGGAGCACGCCGAGTCATAGCTACCCGGGCAGCGCCACCTCGATGACGCCGTCGACCACCCGGAGGGGGTAGTAGCGCAGGCGGCGGACGCGGGTGAGTCGGCGCGCCTCGGCCTTCTTGCCGGGCGGGTCGACCTTCGGGTCCCTGCCGGCTGGCGACCAGGTGGGATGGGAGACGCCGTCGGCATCGAGGCCGCCGGTGGTGGGCATCTGCGCCGTGTCGCCGCTGACGAGGTCGAATCGGCCCTCGTGGAGCGGGCACGTCACGATGCATCCGTCGAGGTCGCCGATCGACAGCGGTGCGGACATGTGCGGGCAGCGGTCGTCGGTCGCGAAGATGCCGCGCTCGGTGTGCGCCAGCAGGAGGTCGAGCTCGCCGACCGTGACCCGCCGCATCGAGCCCTCCGGGAGGGCCGCCAGCTCGAGCATCGGCCGGTACGGCGCGTCGGTCGTGCCGATCGCCTGGAGGCGCGGTGGGAAGGCGGCGGGGACGGCGGTCATCGAGCCCATGGGGCGCATCGTAGCCGCGATGACGGATGACGCCCCCGGCGGCGGAGCCACCGGGGGCGCACAGGAGGAGCGACGGGTCGGATCAGTCGAGCGACGGCTGGGTCGTGACCGTACCCGGCACGGGATCGGTCCCCTGGCCGACCTTCGACGGTCGCGCGGCCTCGCCCGGGACCGCAGCCATGTTCGAGGTGCGGAGCGGCAGTTCCCTGATCGCGATGGCCGCGAGGGCTGCCACGATCGAGCCCAGCACGCCGAGCCAGAACGTCTGGCCGACGGCGAGGCTGAACGCGCCGTGGATGCCCTCGACCATCGCCGGGATCGCGGGCGCCACCGCCTCCTGGAACTGGGCCGGGACCGACGCCAGGATCGAGGCACCGATGTCGCCGACGCCGGTCAGCTGGTTCGTGTCGAACGAGCCGGCGCCCTGGCTGAACCCGGCGAGGACCTGGGGCGGGACGCCCGCCGCCGTCATCTGCGGGACGAGGTCCTCCTGGAAGGTGGTCGCGAAGATCGTGCCCACGAACGCGAGCGCGATCGTCCCGCCGATCTGGCGGAAGAACGTGAGGTTCGACGTCGCCACGCCGAGCTGGCGGAACGGCACCGCGTTCTGGATGACGATCGTGAACACCGAGAACGTGGGACCGACGCCCAGACCGGCGAGGAACATCCACGCCCAGACGATCGGCAACGGGGTGTCCTTGGTGAGCTGGGTCATCATCAGCGTCGCGATCCCGATCAGCACGATCGAGCCCACGATCAGCCACTTGTAGCGGCCGGTCCGGGCGACGAGGATCCCGGACACGATCGAGCTGAAGATCAGGCCGATGACGAGCGGCAGCGCCGCCAGACCCGAATACGTCGGGCTGAAGCCTTCGACGACCTGGAACCAGCGAGGCAGGAACACGATCGCGCCGAAGAAGGCGAAGGCGGCGAAGAACACCGAGATCATCGACGCGGAGTACGCCCGGCTCTTCCACAGGTCGAGCGGGACGATCGGCTCCTTCGCGCGGGCCTCGGCCAGGACGAACAGCACGCTGCCGATGATGCCGATGAGGATGAACCCGCCGACGGTCGGGTCGGTCCAATCGCCGAACTGCTTGTTGGTCAGGCCGACGAGCAGGAACGAGATCGCGACCGTGAAGATCGCGCCGCCGAGGAGGTCGAAGTTGCGTGTCGCCGACGGCGTGCGCACGACCGGCAGGAGTCGCTGGATCACGATCAGCGCGATGATGCCGATCGGGATGTTGACGTAGAAGATCCAGTGCCAGCCGACGTTCTCGGTCAGGAACCCGCCGACGAGTGGACCCGCGACGAACGCGACGCCGAAGACCGCCCCGAAGAGACCCTGGTACTTGCCACGCTCGGCTGGGGTGAACAGGTCGCCGATCACGGCCAGCGCGACCGGGAACAGCGATCCGGCGCCGATGCCCTGGATGCCGCGGAAGAGGATCAGCATCGGCATGTTCTGGCTCAGGCCCGACAGCGCCGAGCCGATGAGGAAGATGACGATGCCGATCATGAAGATCGGCTTGCGGCCGTAGATGTCCGAGAGCTTGCCCCAGAACGGCACGGAGATCGTGCTGGTCAGCAGGTAGATCGTCACGGCCCAGACGTAGTAGTCGTTGCCCGACAGCTGGGTCACGATCGTGGGCAGCGCCGGACCGACGATCGTCTGGTCCAGGGCCCCGAGGAACAGCCCGAGCATGACCGCGAAGAGGATCTCCATCTTCGCGCGGTGGCTCAGGCCGAGGGCCGGATCCTCGGCGAGCGTCGGTGTGCGCTCGTCGGTGGTGGGGAATGCTTCCATGGTCAGTCCTTCTGTGCGGGGTGCGAGGGGTCGCGACGCTCGGCACCCCGGAGGGTCGACGAGGATCGTGGAGCTGGGATGGAGGTGGGATGGCGATCCGGCGGACCGCCGGCCGTCGTCGCGAGCGCCTCGCGCAGCGAACCGAACGCTAGCGCGACCGCAGCGAGCTCGGCCACGTCGAGGCGGCCGAGGACCGTTCGGATGAGGTCGTCGCTCAGCGCATCGATGTCGCCGAGCATCCGTTCGCCCGCGGCAGTGACCCGGATCAGCACGATCCGGCGGTCCTCGGGGACGCGCGTCCGCTCGATGAGCCCGCGCTCCTCGATCCGGTCGATGAGGCCCGTCGCGTTGGACAGCGAGACGTTGAGCATCTCGGCGAGACGGCTCATCGGCATCTCGCCGCAGCGCTGGAGCGTGTACAGGATGTTGAGCTGGGCCATGCTCAGGCCCAGCCGCCGGACGCGCTCGCTGGAGATGGCCTTGAGCGTCATGATCGTCGACCGGAAGTCGGCGATGATTGGCGCGTACGGATCGCTCCCGGTGGCGGGAGTCGATCGTGCGGACGGCGTTCGGCCGCCGCTAATGGTTCGTGTCACGTGAACTATTCTACAGAAATGGAATATCGCGTCAAGCAGGATGATTGACGCCGACTGCAGGAGTGCCGGATGCGCTACGCCCTGATGCTCGAGCCCCAGCAGGGGATGAGCTACGCCGACCAGCTCGCGTCAGCCAAGCGGGCCGAGGCGAACGGCTTCGACGCGTTCTTCCGCTCCGATCACTACGCGAGCTTCCCCGGCGAAGGGGGCCAGCCGACGACCGACGCCTGGACCGTGCTGGCCGGTCTCGCGCGCGAGACCGAGCGGATCACGCTCGGGGTCCTCGTGTCGCCGGTCACCTTCCGCCATCCGGGCGCGTTGGCCAAGGTCATCACCACGGTCGACGAGATGAGCGGCGGCCGCATCGAGGTCGGCTGTCGGCGCGGGCTGGAACGACCTCGAGCATCACCAGCTGGGGCTCGACTTCCCACCGATCGAGCGGCGCGCCGACCTGCTCGAGGACCAGCTGGCGATCCTGCAGGGCCTGTGGGGCGAGCCCGACGGCTGGTCGTACGACGGGCTGACCGGCATCAAGGTGCGAGACGCGTTGTTCCGGCCGCGACCGGTCGACGTGGCCGGCCGTCCGACGACACCGGAAGGCGGCAAGCGACCGCGCATCATCGTCGGCAGCTCGGGGTCTGCGCGGTCCTACCGGCTCGCCGCCAAGTACGCCGACGAGTACAACCTCAGCTCGTCGTCGCCCGATCGCGCGGCGGAGGTGCGCGAGAAGCTCGACGACGCGTGCCGGGCGGTCGGCCGCGATCCGTCCACGCTGGCACGATCGACGATGGCCGGCATCCTCGTGGGCCGCTCGCAGGACGAGGTGCTCGAGCGCGAACGGCAGATGCTCGCGACGTTCGGGGCGGATGCCGAGACCGGCGAGGCCTGGCTCGAGGAGCGCCGACTGCGCTGGGTCTACGGGACGCCGGACGACGCCCGCGCCCAGGTGGAGCGATTCGCACGCGGCCGGCATCGAGCGGATCATGTTCCAGGACTTCATCCCGTGGGACCTGGACATGGTCGACGTCATGGGCGAGGAGCTCGTCGGCCGGATCTGAGGTCAGTCGGCGGCTTCGGCGGCCTCGCGGTAGCGGTCCACGTCGCGATGGATCGGGTCCGGGTCGACCCCACGAGCACGCGCCAGTCGCTCGGTCAGGAGCTGGAGCGGGGTCGCGGTCCCGAGCAGCGCGGCGACCGGCGCCGGCAGCGCCGGTGCCTCGGGTGACACGACCCGCCCGGCCGGCGTGAGGTCGGTCGGCAGGTCCACCGCCGCGTCGGCAGCGACGATCGCCGCAGCCTCCATGCCGACGCCGCGTGCCGCTCGCAGGGCCCCGATCGAGCGGGCCAGTCGCGCGTCCCGCTCGTCGCGATCGGCCAGCACGAGGACCAGGCCCATCGCCTCGCCGGTCGCGGCGAGGTGGCCGTGCAGGAACGTCTCGAGGTCCCGGTACGCGGCGGGGACCCACGTCCCCTCCTCGATCTTGAGCACGAGCTCCCGACCGGCGGTCCGGTCGGCACCCGAGGCGATCACGACGATGGATGGCGCCTCGGCGAGCCGCGCCGCCGTGGCCTCGGCGATGCCGGCCCGGTCGACGCCGGCCTGCAGCAGCTCCCGCGCCGCGGCACGGTAGGCGTCGTCGACCGCGCGCCCCTCGACGTGGGCACCGACCGCTGTCGCGGCGACGAGCGGGCTGAGGTACCCGACGGTGTGGCACCAGCTCTGGTCGAGCTCGCCGGTCTCGACCACGATGTCGGCCAGCTCGGCGCCCGGGGACCGGTCGGACACCGTGATGATGGCGATCTTCGCGCCCGCTGCGCGCGCCGCCTCGAGCGCCGTGTTCGTGGCCGCCGTGCCGCCCTCGTGCGAGATCCCGATGACCAGGCCCTCGCCCGGCGGGTCCAGGCCCAGCTCGAACGCCTGGGTCGCGTACGGCTCGAACCGCGCCGAGTGTCCGGGCGGGCGGATGCCGGCCGTTCGCACCGCGTCCCGCAGGATCGCTGCGGCGCCGTACGCCGCGTGCTCCGAGGTGCCGCAGCCGGTCAGGACGACCGGCTGACCCGAGCGGATCGTCCGACGGATCGTACGGGCCAGCTCGGCCGCCCCGCTGCCGACGGTCGACTGCCGCTCGAGGATCCGGTCAGCGAGGGCGGGCTCGGCTTCGATCATCTCGGTCATGTGATACGGCGGTCCCGAGCGCTGCGATGGGCGCGAGGTCGACGCCCAGGGGTCGGGCGGGCCGGGCAGGGGAGCAGTCGGGTCGAACGCGGTCGTCTCCATGCCCGGAGCATAGGGCGCGCCGAGGACCGACAATGGTCGGTGACGTCGCGCGCAACGGAGGTTCGGATGCAGATCGGGCTGATGGCACCGCAGGGTTGGAAGGGCGACTACGACGGCTGGCCGCCGGCCGACGCATGGGCACGCACGGTCGAGCTGGCACGGCAGGCCGAGGAGCTCGGCTTCGAGTCGCTGTGGGTCTTCGACCACTTCCACACGGTCCCGGAGCCGACCGACGAGATCACCTTCGAGTCGTTCTCCGTGCTCGCCGCGCTGGCGATGGTGACGACGCGCGTGCGGCTGGGGCACATGGTCGTCTGCACCGGCTTCCGCAACCCCGCGCTCACGGCCAAGCTGTCATCGACCCTCGATGTGATCAGCGGCGGCCGGTTCGAGCTGGGCATCGGCGCCGGCTGGAAGGAAGACGAGTGGCTCGCCTACGGCTACGGCTTCCCGTCGCTGGCCGACCGTCTCGCGGCGCTCGGCGACCACCTCGAGGTCATCAGCCGGATGCTCGCGCCCGGTCGCTCGTCGTACGAGGGTCGCCACGCGCATGTCCGCGGCGCCATCAACGAGCCCCAGGGCCTCCAGGGACCGCGCATCCCGATCATCGTCGGCGGCAACGGGCGCCAGAAGACGGCCGGCTACGCCATCCGATTCGCGGACGAGCTCAACTTCGTGTTCCTCGAGCCCGACGACATCGTCGCCCGGATGCAGGACGTCCGTGGTCGCTGCGAGGAGGCCGGTCGCGATCCGGCCACGCTACGGTTCTCGCTCTACGAGCGCGACGAGCTGATGCGCGACGCCGGTCAGCGACGGGTCGACCGCCTGGCGCGCATGGCCGAGACCGGGCTCGACCGGCTCGTGGCCTTCCCGACCCGCTGGTCGCCGACGCTCGAGGCGCAGGCGGCGTTCGCGGAAGATTGCCGGGCGGCGGGGATCAGTCTCTCGGAGGACAGCGGCGCGCAGGTGGTAGCCCGCGCCTAGTCGATCACCTCGATCGACTCGACGATCTCCTTCGCTGCGTCCGTCGACGCGTTGGTGACGCTGACCATCAGCTGACTCTCGGGCGTGAGGAGCAGGTACTGGTCGATCGTCGGCGAGGTCGGCGCGCCGGCGGCGGCGATCTGATAGGTGAGATGGAGCGCCTCGCCGGCCGGCAGCGTCACCCGCTCGGACGTGACGTCGCCCTGTGCCATCGCCTTGATCTGGGCGACGTTGGCGGCCTCGAGGAGGTCCAGGGTCATGCCGAAGTTCGGCACGGACAGGATGTTGACGTTCGAGCCGACGAGCGGATCCGGGCCGAAGGCGAACAGGACCAGCCCGGTCGCGAGCATCGCCTTGATCTGCGCCGAGTAGACGCCGGCGAGCTCCGGGTTGACCGACCCGGCGGCCTCCATGATCTGCTCGAGGTCGTCGGCTTCGAGGTCGATCCGCGTCCAGCCGTCGGGCAGCGTGACCGCGAAGCCCTTGTCGGCGAGCTCGATGCGGCCGGACGTCGCGATGCTGGCGCCCGGCGTGGCCGCGGCGGCGTCGGACGACGGCGAAGCGGACGCGAGGGAGGGTTCGGGCGTCGCGGGCGTCGCCGACTGGGCCGCTGATGGCGCTGCCGAGGGCGCGGTCGACGCGGCGCTGCCGCCGCACGCGGCGACGGCGAAGGCAAGGAGCGCCGTCGCGACGATGGTGGCTGGACGGCGGGCGCGGGGTGTCGTCATGCAGGTATCGCCTCGGAGATGGGACTGGACAGGGTAGGGACGCTACGTGGCGCGGGGTACCGTCAGCCACGACCCGGTGGTCATGGGCGCCCGATGCGCCGGAGCGGGGCGTACCGGAACCACACTCGACCCACGAGCAGCGCCACCGGCACGGGGCCGTAGCGGTTCGAGTCGATCGGCTCACCGTGACCGGCCTCGGCGGTCAGCGCGGCGTCAGCGTCGGCGACGAGCCAGGCCTCGTCCTCGGCCAGCTCGAGGTAGCCGTCGCGGAACGGCACGCGATCGCCGGGGGTTCCCGCCACGCGCTTGATCGCCAGCGCGCCGGTGTCGGGCTCGTGGAACACGACGACCGTGCCGCGGCGCGGCCAGCGGGCGGTCGTCGGGTCGACGAGCAGCCAGTCGCCCTCGCGGATCGTCGGTTCCATGCTGGCCTGCTGGACGGCGACCCGCCACGGGCCACGGAGGCGGTGCCGCAGCGACTCGGTGCGACGAGGCCCCGCCGCTCGGCGGGGCCTCGGGATGCGCATCCGGGGACGGTTCAGCCGGGTCGACCGGCGACGCGCGTCTTGTCCGGGCCGCCGGTCGTCTTCCAGGCGGCGTCGATCTCGTCGATCATGTCGAGCAGCGCCTTGGTGTCGGCGGTGTCGGTCGAGGCCTTGACCTTGGACGCCTGCTTGGTGGCATTCCAGAACAGCTCGTGCAGGTTCGGGACCTTCTCGAGGTGCTCGGGCTTGAAGTAGTCGTGCCACAGGACGTCGAGGTGCTGCTTGACGAGGTCCGCACGCTCTTCCTTGATGTGGACGGCGCGGCCGCGGAACGTCGGATCCTCGTTGGCCGCGTACTTCTCGAGGATCTTGTGGCAGGACTCCGCTTCGATGCGGGCCTGCTCGGGGTCGTAGACGCCGCACGGCAGGTCGCAGTGGGCGCGCACGGTCGTGGTCGGCGCAAGCCAACGGGTCAGGCGAGACATGGGACTCCTTCTCACTGGGGCACGGGGTCATCCACCCTACCGTCTCGGGAACCGCCTCGAAGTGTCCGAGCGCGCCCCGAGCGTGTCAAACGTCTGCAGGGATCGGCAGACGCCCGATCGTCACGATCAACGAGGCTCGTGTGCGCGGGTATCATCGCCGCGATGACGGACCGAGGCACGCCCTTCGCGGACGGCTCACCGGCCTGCCCGTTCGTCGCATTCGAGGATGACCGAGATGAGCGGGCTGATCGTCCGGACCATCGCCATCGCTGCTTCGCCGAGGCCGAGCCGGCCCCGCGCGCGCTGGCCCACCAGGAGGCGTACTGCCTGTCGTCCGCGTTCCCGGTCTGTCCGACGTTCCAGGAATGGGCGCGGCGCGAGGCCGCCCACGCGGTGGCCGCTGCAACCGGCGCGGATGCAGCGGATGGAGCGGATGCTGATGAGGCCCCGGTCGCTACCGGCGCCGCGGCCGCGGCCGCGATGAGCGCCGACGGCGGCGACGACGAGGATCGCGGCGACCTCTGGGGGCAGCCACCCGAGGAACCGGTCGAAGTGCCGCCGAAGCGCAATCCGCCGCGCGACTGGGCCGCGCCACCGCCGTGGGCCGCCGGTGCCGGAGCCGGTGCGTCGGCCGCCGGCCGTGGCGTGACCACCGGACCCACCGCCGCGCCCGACCAACTGCGCCCGCGAGCCAGGGCCTCGCCGGGAGCCCCGCCGACCGGCTCGCCCAGGGCGGCGACATCGACGAATGGGTCTCGTCCCCCTCGTTCGATCCGCTCCCCGCGCCCGACAGTCCGGCGGCCCCGGCCGACCCCGAGCTCGCCGGGCTCGTCGGGGGAGCGGCAGCGGGCCGTGCCTCGTCGTCGCCGGCCAGCCCGGTCCCGCCGTCCCGACCCGTGAAGCGCCCGACCGTCAGCTCGACGCGGACGAAGTCGCGCGAGCCGGACGGCCCATCGTGGGAGGAGAAGCGGCGCAACGAGGCGTATCCGTCGATCAAGACCCGGACCGGCCTGTCCGGCTTCCCGGCCGTGCCCACGGTCGCGGTCGTGTTCGGCGGCGTGCTGATCGCGGCGCTCGCGCTGTTCTTCCTGCCGGCGATCCTCGGCGTGGGGGGTCGAGACACGCCGACCGGGGCGAGCCCGAGCCCGTCGGTCGCGGCGTCGACACCGACCCCGGCGCCCACGCCGATCCCCGAGCCGACGGCGCAGGTCTACGTCATCAAGGCCGGCGACACGCTGTCGAGGATCGCGCGTGAAAACAACGTGACGCTCGACGCGCTCCTCGCGGCGAACAAGGAGACCATCACGAACCCGAACAGGATCAAGGTCGGCGACGAGATCATCATCCCGCTGCCGGAGACCACGGAGGCCCCGGCCGAGCCATCCGCGGAGCCGTCCGCGTCCTAGCCCGCGGCCGCGCTGTCTGCGTGCTTCTCAGACTGCGGTATCGACTCGATTCGGACCGAACGGCATCGTTGTCGCCCGGAATGTGCCCAGGAAGCACGGATCACGCCCGAGCAAGCTGCCGATGTCCCCTTCGGTCCCGATCTGCAGTCCAGGAGGCACGTCGACGACGGTGAATCCGTGATCCGTGACTCGGAGTCAGCACCAAGGGCCTGAAGGTCCTGCTGGCGGTTGCTAGAGCCAATGCCGTGAGCCTGAGTCACCAAGGACCGGGCTGGACCGTGCCGAGGGGTCGTTCGACTCGTCCGTGCTGACTGGCAGTCACCACCCCGGAGCGGCAGCGCTAGCGCGGGGCGATGTTGATCGCGGTGATGCGGCCGGCCTCGACGCGGAACGTCGCATCGATGTGCTGGGTCGGCGCCCCGGGTCGGACGACGAGCAGGTCGGCCTCGTAGGTGGTGCCGGTGTCGCGGATCTCGCCGGGGATCATCCGCAGGCCGGTGTCGGAGCGCAGGAACCAGCCCCCGACGCGCTCCACGCCACGCAGCGTCTGGACGTTGTCGCCGACGTGGACGCGCATCTCGGCCTTCTCGTCCATCAGCGCCACCGCACCCTCGCGGTCGCCCGAGTTCAGCTTCTCGAAGAAGTCTTCCATCGTCTCGACAGCACCCATGGCCGGAGTGTAGCGTCGGCCGCCCATGCACGCCGCCGACCAGCCAGGGACGTCGCTCGCCGAGGTCTGGCCGCTGTTCGGCCTGCGCATCCGATCCGAGCACCTCGTGCTCCGGCTGCCGACCGACGACGATCTCCCGGCGCTGCTCGACCTGGCTCGCGCGGGCATCCACCCGCCCGACGAGATGCCCTTCGGCGTCGCCTGGACCGACGAGACGGGCGCGGCGTTCGATCGAAGCTACCTCCAGCATCACTGGAAGTGGCGCGGTACCTGGCGGCGCGAGGAGTGGTGGCTCAACCTCATGGTCGAGCAGGACGGCCGCCCGATCGGCGCCGCAGACGATCTCGGGCGACGACTTCGCGATCCATCGCATCGTCGACACCGGCTCGTGGCTCGGGCTGGCGTTCCAGGGCCAGGGCTACGGCAGGGAGATGCGGTCCGCGGTGCTGTCGTTCGCGTTCGATGCACTGGGCGCGAGCGCCGCGACGTCCGCCGCGTTCCTCGACAACGCGCCGTCGAACGCCGTGTCGCGCTCGCTCGGCTACGAAGAGGACGGCCGCGGCGTCCTCGCCCCGCGCGGCGAGTCGCGCGAGACACAGCGGTTCCGGATGACGGCCGAGAGGTGGCGGTCGAGGCCGCGCCCGCCGGTGACGATCGAGGGCTTCGACGCCTGCCGGGAGATGTTCGGGATCTGAGCCAGACGGGGGTCGGCAAGGGACCGTCTAGAACCCGCCGCCGGCGCCTCCGCCGCCACCGCCCGACGAGCCGCCGCTGAACCCGCCCCCGCCGCTGCCCCGACGACGCCGGCGAGTTCCCGATCGTGCCCAGCGCCGACATCATGCCGCCGAGGTCGGGCACCGCCGAGCCCGAGAAGATCGAGCCGCCGCTGCCCGCGATGCCGCTCGCGACCGACGACCCGGATCGAGGTCTGGTACCACGCCGGGAAGTACGTCGACGACGCGAGCTGGGGCTCCTCGCGGACATCCTCAAGGGAGCGCTGGAGCACCTCCTCGATCTCGCCCTGCAGCCCGAGCGCCGTGCCCCAGACCACGGCCTGGTCGGGCGTCTCCAGCCATGCCAGCCCCGCCCCGTCGACCACCTGCTGCATCGATCGTGCCTGCGCCATGGTCTTCTGGAGCGTCCGTCGGTACGCGTGCAGCATCGCCCGGATCATCGCCCCGGGCATCGTCACCGTCGGGCATGAACCGCGACGAACAGCAGGATCACGACGCCGCCCACGATGGCCGCGCCGCCGATGAGGACCAGGCCCGAGATCGGGACGTTCGACGCCGATGATGATCGCGACGATGCCGGCGACGATCGCCACGAACGCCCTTGGCCGCCCAGCGCGCGATGACCTTGCTCGGCTTCTCGACCAGCCAGCCGCCCTTGACGACGTGGTCCTCGAGCCGGGAATCGAACTCCGACACCGACGACCCGAACTTGGGCAGCTCGTCGGGCTCGATGTAGCCCTCGGACTCCGCCAGCCCGCGCAGCTTCGTCGAGTGCGTACTCCTCGGCCGGGCCGATCGGCCGGCGCGCGTTGCGGGCCCGCTGCGCCTCCTCGACGTCGTCGCCGGTGTCGGGTGCGGTGTCCACGCCGACCTTGTGCGACAGCCCGAGCATGCCCTTGTCCTCGCGGAACGTGATCAGGCCGCGGGACGCGAGGTCGAGCATCGCGGTCGTCAGCGCTCGGCGCGACGCCTTGCCGTCCATCACGAACGCGCCGGAGGCGGCAGTCAGGTCTGGTGGCGGGCCGGGCATCAGGATCGACGGGTCGTCGAGGTAGACGGGGTCCTTGCCGTACCGGCGCCACGAGAAGAACGCCCAGCCCGACAGACCGAGGAACACGATCGGCGCGACGACGAGACCGAGCACCGCGTTGACCTGCCGGCCGGCCTGCAGCCGCGCCGCGTTCTCCGGCGTCGCCGCCGCATCGATCTTCGCCAGCGCGGCGTCGAGCGCGGCGTCGAAATCGGCCTCGCGCAGGTGCGGGACCATCTCCTCCTCGAAGATGCGCTGGCGATCGCTGTTGGACAGGTAGGTCGCCTCGAAGCCGGGCGCGCCGTACAGCTGGACCTGGCCGTGCTCGCCCGACGGGTCGATGTCGAAGAAGATCGCGAGCCCATCGTCGAAGCCCTCCCGACCGACGCCCCACTGGTCGATCAGCGCGCGCGCCCGCGCCTCGGTCTCGGAGGTCGTCACGCCGTAGTCGACCGGCTGCGTGTAGACGACGACCTCGGCGCCGGTGCGCTGCTCGATGGCGTCGATGGTCGCCTCGGCCCGGACGATGGCGTCCGGCGAGAGGATCTCCGCCTGGTCGTACACCGCGCGGCCGACCTCGGGCGCCGGGAACGGAGGGCCGGGCTCGATGACCGGGGTCCGCGGCTCCTCGGCCGTGCCCGGCGGCGTCCCCTCGAGCGTCGCCTGGACGACCTGCGCCAGCGTCGCCGTGAGCGCGTCGTCGAACCGACCCTCGGACAGCAGCGGCAGCATCGTGTCGTCGTAGATGGCCTGCCGCTCTTCGTTGGACAGGTAGGCGGTCGCGAAGCCCGGACCCCCGTACAGCTGGACCTGCCCGTGCTGCCCGGACGTATCGAGGTCGAACAGGATCACGAGGCCGTCGTCGATGCCCTCGCGGCCTACGCCCCATTGGTCCATCAGTGCCTGGGCGTGCGCCTCGGCCTCCTCGGTGGTGATGTCGTCGTGGTCGAGGTCCTGCGTGTACACCACGACCTCGGCCTTCGACTGGGCCTCGATCGCGTCGATGATCAGCTCCGCGCGGTCGCGCGCCGCCGGGCTGAACAGCTCGCCCGTGTCGTAGACGGCCTGGCCGTCGACTGGATCCGGGAACGGCGGACCGGCCGCCCCGACCGCCATCGGCAGGGCCAGCGCCACGGCGGCGACGGCCACCAGCCAGGGCAGGCGCGACATGCGGCGGACGCGGGGCTCCATGGACCGGAGCATATCCGCGCTCAGCCGAGGGCCGCGAGCGAGCCGCGTCGACGACCGAGCGACAGGCTGCCGTCTGCCGCGAGAAGCACCTGCGGCGGCCGGGGCCGGCCGTTGTAGGTCGATCCGAACGACGCTCCGTAGGCGCCCGCGTCGGCGATCGCCACCAGGTCGTCCCGCTCGAGCGGCGGCAGGTCGTGGGTCCCGAGCGAGTCCGTCGACTCGCAGATCGGCCCCTCGACGCGCGTGGCGGTCACGGTGTCCGACAGGGGCGTCGGCGGGACGACGCGCCGGGCAGAGGTCAACGCGTGGATCGGGTGGCGCGCGCCGTACAGCGCCGGCCGGATGAGCTCGGTCATGCCGGCGTCGAGGATGACCTGGCGACCCGCACGGTCCCGGACGTGGAGCACCCGCGCGACGAGCCAGCCCGACCGGGCGACCAGCGCTCGACCGGGCTCGATCGCGAGCCGCGTCGGGCGGCGTTCGGCAGGTACCGTATCCAGCAGCGGGCCGAGCTCGCGGGCGAACCGCTCGGGCGTCGGACTCGGTCCATCGGGCTGGACCGGGAAACCGCCGCCGAGGTCGACCGTGTCGAACGTCTCGATCGAGCCTTGCCACAGGGCGGCCAGCGAGAGCGCCTTGCGGACGGCGTCACGCCAGGCATCGACCGCGCCGAGCTGCGAGCCGACGTGCAGGTGGATGCCGCGCGGCCGCAGCGGACCGGTCGTCCCGCCGCCGGCCTCGATGGCTGCCGAGATCTCGGTCTCGGTCATCCCGAACTTGGTGCCGCCGGCGCCCACGGCCAGACCGGTCAGCGTCTCGGGTGCGACGTCCGGGTTGAGGCGATACAGCACGTCGACCCGCGGCGCGCCCACCCTTGTGACCTCCACGGCGAGGGCCGCCGCCTCCTCCGGCGACTCGATCGCGACCCAGCGCAGCGGCTCGCCCGCCGCCGATGCCCGGGCCGCGGCGCGCAGGTCCGCCGCGGTCTTGCCGACGCCCTCGAGCGTGATCCGCTCGTTCGGGACGGCCGCGCGCCGGGCGATGGCCCACTCGCCGCGCGACACCACGTTCGCACCGAACCCGCGCGCCGTGATCGCGGCGACCACCGCCGACACGTCGTTGGCCTTCACCGAGTACTGGCGGACGATCGGATCCGGGAACGCGGCGGTCACCTCGGCGCATGCCGCGTCGAGGGCCGCGAGGTCCGTGACGAAGACCGGCGTACCGAACCGGCGGGCGGCCGTCCGGAGCGCCGCCGCGAGATCGGTGTCCGGCGTCAGTCCGGTACCGCCATCCCGACGATGGCGCCCACGACCGAGATGGCGATGCCCCCGATGATCGCCGCGACGATCGTGTCGATCGAGAAGTTCGGCGGGAAGCCGCCGACCGTGAAGGTGATGCCGACGAGATCCGACAGCCAGGCGATCAGCAACAGCAGCCCGGCGTTGATGACGAGGCCGAACAGCCCGAAGGTCATCATCGTCAGCGGCAGCGAGAACAGCTTGATGACCGGCTTGATCACGCCGTTGACGGCACCGGCGATCAGCGCCACCACGATGAGCCCGGGGAGGTTGTCCCCGTACTCGATCTGCGGCAGCAGGTACGCCACGATGGCGAACGTCGCCGCCGTCGCGAGCGTCCCGATGATGAAGCCCCGCATCCCTCGCCCTCCGATCAGCTCCGCCGTCGGCGGCGCTGGCGCGAGCATAGCCGGTCAGCGGAGCAGGAACCCCGTTCCCAGCGGGTCGCGCGGGTCGAGCGAGAACACCGCCTCGCCGGTCCGGTACGCCGACCCCTCGACCTCCGTGACGACCGAGGGCCGGCCGTCGACCGGCGGACCGGCGTCGACGATCATCGCCTCGAAGACCGAGTCCACGATCGACCGGTGACGGAACGGCTCGCCCACCGCGAGCTCGCCTCGATCGTGCAGGATCGCCAGCCGCGCCGAGGTGCCCGACCCGCACGGAGAGCGGTCGATCTCGCCGTCGGCGAACACCGCCACGTTGCGCTGCTCGCCGGGACCGAGACGCTCCCAGAAGATCACGCCGTAGATGCCGGAAAGGTCGGGCTGGTCGGGGTGGACGACGCTGAGCGACCGCTCGAGCGCCGGCCGCAGCTCGCGCTGGAGCCGGATCAGGTCGGGGATGTCACCGGCCGTGAGGCCATGCCCGAGCGAGGCCGCTTCGACGCTGCCGTAGAAGGCGCCACCGAACGCCACGTCGAGCGTGACGAGGCCGTGCGCCGTCCGGACGGTGACGTCCCGCGCGAGTACGAACGACGGGACGTTCCGGAACCGGACCGCCTCGACCCGGCCATCCTCGTCGAGGCGCGCCGTGCAGACCAGCCGCCCGCTCGGCACGTCGACCGTGACACTGACGACACCGTCCGTCGGCACGGCCGCCAGCCGGCCGGTGTCGATCGCCCACGTGACCAGCGCGATCGTGCCGTGGCCGCACGCGGTCGAGTAGCCCTCGTTGTGGAAGAACACGACGCCGAGGTCCGCCCAGTCGTCGTTCGGCGGCGTCACGAACGCCCCGTACATGTCGGCGTGACCGCGGGGCTCGTTGACCAGCAGCCGGCGGACATGATCGAGGTGGTCCATCGCCCAGCGCCGTCGCTCGAGGACGGTCCGGCCCTCGAGGTCGGGGACGCCGCCGGTCACGATCCGGAACGGCTCGCCGGCCGTGTGGTAGTCGACGGTCCGGATCGGGCGCTCGAGCGACGTGGCGCTCGTCGGTCATCGCGTCGAGCAGCTCCTCGAGCCGAGCCTTGACCGCCGGCCATTCGGGCGCGATGACGCTGTAGTACGCGGAATCGCGGATCGACCCGTCCGGCATGATCGTGTGGCGGCGGTGGACCCCCTCGAACGTGGCGCCGATCCCGAGCAGGGCCGTTCGCGACTGGACGTTCCGGGCATGCGCCTTGAACTCGACCCGCTCTGCGTCGAGCGTCTCGAATGCGTGGCTGAGCTGGAGGAGCTTCGCCTCGCGGTTGGCACCCGTCCGCTGGAACCCTGTCCCGATCCATGTCCAGCCGATCTCGAGTCGGCGATTCTCTGGAACGATCGTCATGTAGCGGCTGCTCCCGATCGCCCGGTCGGAGGCGAGGTCGATCGTCGCGAACGGGACTTCGTTGCCGGTCCTGGCGTTCGCCAGTGCCGCTTCGACCCATGCGCGCAGGCGGGCGTGGGTGATCGGCTGCGTGATCGTCCAGCGCCAGATCGCATCGTCGAACGCGACGCGCGCGAGATCCTCGAGGTGCCGCTCGTCGAGTGGCTCCATGCGGACGCGCCGGCCGGTCAGCGTGACCGGGGTGACCCACGTCTGTCCCATGGCGGCGATGGTAGCCCCCGTAGACTGCCGTCATGCCAGCCTTCGCCGACGACCTTCGCGGCCTTCCTCGACGAGTTCGTCGCGCTCGAGCCGGTGGCCGCCACGTCGATCGGCGACCACCGCCATGACGGCCGCTGGCCGGACCTGTCGGAGGACGGGAGGCACGCTCGACTCGACTTCATCGAGCGGTGGCGAGCCACGCTCGGCGACATGGCCGACACGGACCTCGAGCCCGGCGACCGGGTCGACCGGGACCTGCTCCTGCAGGAGCTCGACGCGATGCACTTCCACGAGACCGACCTCCGCGAGGACGCGTGGGACCCGCTCGCGTGGGTGTACCTGCTCGGCGACGGCCTCTTCCCGCTGCTCGCTCGGGAGTTCGCGCCGCTGGCCGACCGATTGGAGAGCGTCGCGGCGCGCCTCGAGTCGGTGGGGGCCGTCATCGATGCGGCGCGTGCCACCCTGGTCGGCGCTGGCCCGGACCGGCCGGTGGGCCGCCTCCAGACGGAGACCGCGATCGAGCAGTTGCCCGGCGTCGTCGACCTGATCGACGAAGCCCTCGCCGCCGCCGAGGAGGCTCCCGGCGTGCCGACCGCGCCTCCAGGCGGCCGCCGAGACGGCGAAGCCCGTCCTCGACGGCTTTCGTCGGCACCTCACCGACGTCGTCCTGCCCGCCAGCGAGGGCGACGGTCGCCTCGGCGCCGATCTGTTCGCTCGCAAGATGCGCCACACGATGCGTTCGGAGACGCTCACTCCCGAGCGGATCCTCGATGCCGCTGACCGGGAATACGCGGCGGTCCGCGGCGAGATGGTCAGGTTGGCGAAGCAGCTCTGGCCGGCGTGGCGTCCCGACCAGCCGCCGCCCGACGACGACGGCGTCCTCGTCCGCGGCGTCCTCGATGCGATCGCCGACGAACATCGCGACGCCGACGACCTTATCGACTTCTGCCATGAGGAACAGGCCCGCATCGAGGCGTTCTGTGCGGAGCGCGACCTGATCGGCCTCGCCGACGAGCCGCTCGACATCCGCTGGACCCCGGTCTTCCTGCGAGCCTTCGGCGGCGCGATGCTGATCTCGCCCGGGCCGCTCGACAAGGGCCTGACCACGTTCTTCGCGATCACGCCGATCCCCGACGACTGGACGCCGGAGCAGCGTGAGTCGTACCTGCGCGAGGACAACGACCGGATGCTCCGGCTGCTGGCGATCCATGAGGCCGTGCCCGGTCACTACCTCCAGGGCGTCTACGCGAACCGGTCGACGTCGCTGGCACGGAGCGTGTTCCAGAGCGGCCTGTTCGCCGAGGGCTGGGCGGTGTACGTGACGCAGGTGATGATGGACGCCGGGTACGGCGCCGACGATCCGGCGCTGCTGCTCGTCCACTGGAAGTTCTACCTGCGCTCGGTGACCAACGCGATGATCGACGCCCGGATCCACTGCGACGCGATGACCGAGGACGAGGCGGTCGCGCTGATGGTCGACGGCGGGTTCCAGGAGGAGGCCGAGGCCCGCAACAAGTACCGGCGGGCGCGGCTGTCGTCGACGCAGCTGTCTACGTACTTCGCCGGGTCGCTGGAGATGTGGGACATCGAGCTCGAGGCGCGGCGGCGGGCCGCGTCGGCGGTCGGCGCCGACCCGTCAGCGATCCAGCCCGGCCTGCTGCCTGGCGGTCTCGGTGATACGCCAGGCTTCGGCTACCGCGAGCACCTCGAGGCGGTCATCGGTCACGGCGCTCCGCCGACCTCGCTCCTGCGGCGGCTGCTGTACGAGTGATGTCGAATTCGGATCACGAGGATCGGCGGCGGGTGCGAGCCGGGGCGAGGAGCGCCGACGACAGCGCGTCAGCCCGGTAGCCGGCAGCCTCGGCCGCACTCGCGAGCCGAGCGACGAGGGCCGTGTCTTCGTCGCGCCCGGTCTCGAGCGCATCGAGCCGCACGGCCCACCCGAGCAGGTTCGTGAACCGATCCCGGTCGAGCCACTGGACGCCCTCCCACGTGTTCACGCCCATCGCCGCCCGGACCGCGTCGCGGGCAAGCCAGCTCTCGATGAGGCGGACGTCCCGCTGCCGGCCACGGCCGCGGATCGTCGACGGCCGCGGCAGCGCCAGCAGCACGCGGACGAGATCGGCCACGGCCCAGGCCGAGGCCTCGTCGAGGCCGGCGGTGCGGAAGCCGCCCGCCACGACCGGTGCCAGCCGCAGCTCGTCGTACCAGGCGAGGCTGGTGGCCGCAACGTCGGACCGTGGCGCGAGCTCGCCCATCCGCGACAGCACGACCCAGCCGAGGAGCGCCGCCCGATCGTCCCGCGACAGGTCGCTCGCCCCGTCCGCATAGGCCGCCGACGCTTCCTCGCGGATGCTCGTCGCCGTCGTGACGGGATCGCCGGTCACCCCGGTCGCGCGCGAGACCGCGGCCAGCAGCGTCGCCAGGCGGTCCTCCAGGACGTCGAGATCGCCGGCGGACGCCGAGCCGTCCAGCACCGCCGCGACATGCCCGTCCTCGAACAGGGCCCGCAACGGCGCATGGACGGGTTCCAGCAACAGCTCGTGGAGCGCGTCGTCGAGCGACGACACGCCGCGACCGCCGAGCCGGTCGGCGAGCCGCTTCCATTGGCCGGCGGGCCCGTCGGCGAGCTCGCGGAACTCCCAGAACACGTGCCCCTGGTAGGCGTCGAGGGTCAGCCACAGCCCACGCTCGTGGATGCTCCGGCACGAGCGCAGGTAGGCCAGCCCGGTCCGGGCATCGCGAAACGTCACGAACATCGCCGGGTCGTCCGGTAGCGCGAGACCCTCGGCCAGGGAGCGGCGGACCATCCGCTTCGCGCCGCCGGCGGACTTGCGCGCGTAGGGGACGGACTCGCGGATCGTGCCGGCCGTGGACGCGAACCGGTCGTGGAAGATCACGAGCGATCGTGTCGGACCGGTGCCGTTCGAGTAGGCGAGGACCTGGTCGTCGACCGCGCCCCCGTCGGTGTGGAAGTCGTAGAACAGGAACTCGTGCGCCTCGGCGAACCACGCTCGCCGGTGGAACAACGGGAAGATCTCGCGCTCATGCCGCTCGACCAGCCAGCGGTCCGGTTGCTCGTCCAGCGTCGCCCGACGGAACTCCATCCCGTATTTCTCGCCGAACCCCTCGACCTGGCCATGCCCCAGCATCGGCAGCCCGGGCAGTGTCGCCATGACGGTCGCGACGCCGAAGTACTTGTCGCCCTTGCCGAACTGCTCGACCGCGGTCTTCTCGTCGGGGTTGCTCATGAAGTTGACATACCGTTTGAGGATCTCGGGATCGAACTCGAGGGTCTCGCGGACGAGCTTCCGGAAGCCGGCGCCGTTCTCGTCGCGGAGCATGTGCATGAACGCGCTGTTGTAGACGCGGTGCATGCCGAGCGTCCGCACGAAGTAGCCCTCGAGCATCCAGAACGCCTCGGCCAGCAGTAGCGTGTCGGGCACCTCCGCCGCGACGCGGTCGACCACCTCGCGCCAGAACTCGGCCGGCATCCGCTGGTCGAACTCGGCCTGGCTCAGCGCGTACTGCGCGCGCGACGGGATGTTGTCGCCCGACCCCGGCTCGGGCCACCACAGCCGCCGGACATGGCGCTTGGCCAGGACCATCGCGGCGTCGAACCGGATGACCGAGAACCGGCGGGCGACGTCGAGGATCGTCCGGATCACCTGCTCGCGGACGTCGGGCCGCACGAAGTCGAGCTGCGCTGTGTCGTTCCACGGGAAGCTCGTCCCGTCGTTGCCGTGGTAGATGTAGCGCTCGCCGCCCGTCGCGCGATCGAACCGCTTGAACACGACCGCCGCGTCGCTGTCGTCCCAGTAGTGGTCCTCGAGGACGATGCCCGCCCGCTCATCCGACGACAGGTCGGGCCCGTCGAAGGTGTAGGCGGGATACGGTGGCTGCGACAGCGACAGGAACCACTCGGGATGCTCGACGACCCAGCTCGAGTCGATGCCCATGTGGTTGGGCACCATGTCGCTGGCGAGCCGGATGCCGCGCGTCCAGGCGCGGTCGCGCAGGTCGGCGTAGGCACCCTCGCCGCCGAGGTCGTCCGCGATGCGGTAGTCGTCGAGCGAGTAGGCCGACGCGGCGGCGTCGGGGTTGCCGCGCATCCGCTTGATCCGCTCCGACGCCGCCGATCGCTGCCACAGGCCGATGAGCCACAAGCCCGTGACGCCCCACGCGGCGAGCCGGTCGAGCGCCTCGTCGGGCACGGCGTCGAGCGTCCGGATGTCGCGCCCATACGTCCGTGTCAGCTGGTCGAGCCAGACGTACGTGCTCTTGGCCATCAGCACGAGGCGCGGCATCCACGCCGAGTCGACCGAGAAGCGCTCCGGCTCGTCGGCGAGCCCCCGGAACGACGGCGGATGGACCGCGACATCGTCGGTCGCCGCCGAACCGCTGGTGGAGGGAGCGCTCCTCCTCGGCGATGATCCCGAGGGCGATGTCGAGCCGGCCGATGAGGGCGTCGAGGTCGGCGCCGAGCAGCGACGCCCAGTGCTCCCGGATGTAGCGCAGCTGCCCGGCCAGCGACGTCGGCGCGTTGCGGGCCGGCGCTCGCAACAGGTCGACGAGCGAGGCCCGCGCGCCATCGCCTGCGTCGAGCACCGGGTCGGTCCCGAAGACGCCCTCGAGTCCGGTGATCGCGTCCCGGTAGCGGGTCCCGTCGGCGAGGACCGTGTCGTCGACGAGCTCACGCAGCGGGCCGATCGCCGGGTTCTCGTTGCTGACGCGCGTCAGCAACAGCTCCTCGAGCCGCACGACGGGCGGCTCGGGCTGTGGTCCGGCACCGGGGAAGGCCGCCGCGAAGCGATCCAGCAGCCGGTCGAGGTCGTCGCGCAGGAGGCGACGCACGTCGCGCATCGCGGTGGCCATCGTGGGACCGCCGGCGGTCACCTGACGGACGATCAGCAGGTGACCGATCTCGTGCAGCAACCCCAGGGCGGCGATCTCGCCCGCCGCCACGCCGGGTGCGCCGGGCGCGCGATCGTCGTTCATGCGCTGGGCGAGGGTCCGGATGGCCGCGACGTCGGCGACCGCGAGATCGCCGCGAACGCCCAGGAGGACGTCGTCGATGGCGTACCGCTCGCGCGCCGAACGGCGGACGTGGAAATCGCGCCGGCGGGGCACGTCCCGCGCTCCTGCGTCCGGTGCCGCCGCGCCGTCCATCGCCGAAGGATGGCACGCGCCCGAAGGCACCGTCAGGCGGTCGTCACCTCGGCCGGGCGGCCGTCGGCCACGTGCTCGATGGCTCGTCGCAGCAGCTCGAGGCCCGATGGATCGAACTCGTACGACCACGGCCGGATGCGGTCCGCGTCCCGCATCTGCCGGTCGAGACCCGCGGCGAGGGCTTCGCGCGACATGAGGATGATGTCGGCCGTCTCGTCGACGACCGTCAGCTGCTCGGTCTCCCCGATGAGCGCCGGCACGATCTCGACGCCCTTCGTCCCGGACAGCTGCAGCGTTTCGAGGATGTTCTCGACCCCGCGCTCGTTGGCGCACACGAGTCCGACGCGCGAACCGGGCTCGAGCCCGGCGATCTCGTGGACCAGCTCCAGGTAGCCGGGGCCGACGAGCATCGCCACGACCGGCACGCGCCCGGCGGCCAGCACCTGGGCCTCGTCGGCATGGAACGTCGTGGTCGCGACGATGTCGTAGTGGAACCGGTCGAGACGGTCGGGCAGATCGTCGATGAGCGACCCCTCGGCCTCGATCATGCCCGGGAAGGCGTCGACCAGGCGTTCCGCGTCGTAGCCCGCGTCGGCATTCGTGCATTCGGCGAAGAGCACGCGCACGAGCGGGCCGGGGCGCTTGCGCTCGCTGGCGGCGGCGAACGTCGCGGCCGCGACCTCGTCGGCGGTGAACCCGGCGTGGGCCGCGCGCCGCAGCAGCTCCGCGACGATGCCCGCCAGCGCCTCCGCGCCGCGACGCTGGGGCGGCCGATCGGCGACGTGCGTGCCGGCGCCGTGGCGGCTGATGACGTAGCCGGCGTCGGCGAGCCGGCGGTAGACCGCGCGGATCGTGTTCGGGTTGACCCGCAGGGCGGCACCAAGCTCGCGGACCGGCGGCAGCCTGGAGCCCGGCAGGAGGCGGCCGGAGTCGATCTGGTACGCGAGCTGCCAGAAGATCTGCGTCGAGATCGGGACGTCGGAATCGCGCTCGACGTCGAGGCTGCCGCCAGGAGACGAGGCGGAGGATGCGATCAGGGCGTCATCGATTGACATAGCATGCTAGTCCAAATATCATCCGATTGGCCTAATCGACTGTAGCAATCATACGAGCGACTCGACTCCTCCTCCCACGTCAGCCCGTGGCGCGCAGGCCGCGGGCTGACGGATTCTCGGGCCCGTTCACGGCCGTCGGTCAGGTTCCCTCGGATCCCCGGTCGCGCGTCGTGGCGACGACGTTCGTCACGGTCCGCGTCCAGCGGTCGCGCGGCGCGAGGCGGAGCGGCCACGACAGGAGCAGCGCGCTGCCCTGGTACATGCGCTCGAACCCGTTCTCGGAGTTCGACACGGTCTCGATCGGGGCCCACCACGCATCAGCCTCGGCCGCCGTCGTCGTGACCGACACCCCGATGTAGTCGTTGCCCTGGGCGATCGTCGAGATCCACTCGGCGGCGCCGCTCGTGTCGTGCGCCGAGCGCACGCCGCCGACGTCCCACCACGCCGCCGGGTTGCCACCGCCGCCGAGCATCGTGAGCGCCCACTCGAGGCCGACCCGGGCATGTACCTCGGGCCCGTCCATATGCTCGAGATCGACCTGCAGGGTGAGCGTCGGGGCGCGCCGGTCGCCGCCGAGCGTCAACGTCTTGGTCACACGCACCGAGGCGCCCGCGATCGTCGCGTCGCGCCGCGTCACGAGCCGACCATCGCCGAGCGCGACGAGCTCGAACGACCCATCGACCGCGTCGCCGAGCTCCCGGGCCCGAGCCGCCGCCCAGTCCTCCGGCGTCGCGTCGAGGGGCAGGGCGCGGACCAGGCCGGATCGTCGCTCATACGCGTCGTACACGAGCCGCGCCGCCAGCCCCGGCTCCTTCACGCGCACGGCGTCGTGGATCGACGCGGGTGCTTCACCGTCCACCGCTCCCGCCGCGACCGCCGCTTTCGATTCGAACGCCTTCAGCGTGGCGTGGTACGCCTCGGGCCGGCGGCGCATCACTGCGGCGAGGGCATGTCGCACCGGGCGGATATCCCAGCCGCCGATGCCCGCCCCGCCGTCGAGGTCGACGGTCACGACCTGTCCCTCGTCCGTAAGTCGGACCTCGTCGACGCCGTCCATGTCGAGATCGGCCTGCTCGGCGGCGACCAGGGAGCCGGCCGATGACTCGGCGAGGTCCTCGGCCGCGATCAGGTGCTCGTAGGTGGCCAGCCGCATGTGGCTGATGTAGATGCCGCCGAACAGCCCGTGCCAGTAGCAGTCGTTCGACTGCCCCTGGTAGAGGTGGTCGAGCGCCCGGTCGCGTTCCGGGCCGTCGGGCATCGCGGCCACCGCCGAGGAGACGCGCAGCATCCGCTTGTGGAGGTCGTTGATCTCTCGGTACTTGACCTGGAAGTTGCGCCAGAACGCGCCGCGCAGCCAGCGAGTCTCCGGCCGGCCTTCGGCCTGCGCTCGATGGAGCACGTCGGAGAACACGAGGGCCTCGTCGGCGGGCAGCGCCCACTCGCCCATCTCGGCGTACGACCCGGTCGGGACGTAGACGCGCCCGATCGGCGGATGGTCGGCCAGCCACGCGGATGGGGTCGTCGTCGTCAGCCAGTCGGCGTTCGCCTCGAGGGCCGTGAAGAACCGCTCGACCCAGCGGCGCTCGCCCCAGCAGTGCTCCCAGGTGGTCGGCCAGGCGCCGAACTTCTCGCCGTCGTCGCCCATCATCCCGACGCGGTCACCGGCGTCGGTGGCCTGGCCACGGAGATAGTCGATGACCTCGTCCACCTCCCGGAACGGGATCCGATAGCGCAGCCCCTGCTCGGTGCCGAACACTCGCAGGAGGTGGCCCTGGTCCTCGGTGGTGTACGGCCCCCAGAGGTCCTCCTCGGGGATCGCCGCCGCCCGGAAGTGGGCGTCGTCGAGGATCGTCCACGCGTAGCCGGCCGAGACGAGCGAGGTCGGCAGGTCGGGCTCCCAGACGCGCTCCGCCAGCCATGCCCCCTGCGGGCGGCGGCCGAACCGTGCCTCGAGCTCGTCCGCCATCCGCACGAGCTGGCCGATCCGGTCCCGCTCCGGCAGCGACGCCAGGACGGGCTCGTAGAACCCGCCCCCGAGGATCTCGATCTGGCCGCGCGCCACCAGCGCGCGCAGCCGCTCGACGGTGTCCGGTCGCTCGGCGGACAGCCAGGTGAGCAGCGGCCCGGTGTAGTGCAGCGACAGCCGGACGCCCGGATGGCGTTCGAGGGCGTCGATCATCGGCGCGTAGGCCTGCTCGAAGACCTCGGCGAAGACCCACCCGAAGTTGCCGACCGGCTGGTGGTTGTGGAGCGCGAGCGCCAGCGAGATCCGGGGCGGCACGGCTCAGCCGGCCTCGGTGACGACCGGCTCCGCGACCGCTGCCGGGATCTCGACCCCCGCCGCCGGCAGGTAGAGGGACTCCGTGTACTCCTGGAGCATCCGCGTCGTCGAGAACGCCCACAGGGACGTCGCCATCGCCCGGCGCATCGTCTCGACCCAGCGGACCGGGATGCCGGCCTTGTCGCGCTCGTAGTACGCCGGGACAAGCTCGTCCTCGAGCAGTCGGTAGAGATCCTGCGCGTCCGACCAGTCCTGGGCCGATTCGTCCGCATCGGCGTCGCGGCCGCCGATCGCCCAGCCGTTGTCGCGCTCGTAGCCCTCGTCCCACCAGCCGTCGAGCACGCTGATGTTGGGCACGCCGTTCTGGGCGGCCTTCATGCCCGACGTCCCGGACGCCTCCAGCGGCCGGCGCGGGTTGTTCAGCCACGTGTCGACGCCCTGTACGAGGAACCGCCCGACCCGCATGTCGTAGTCCTCGAGGATGAAGACCCGGCCGCGCAGCTTCGGCGAGCGGCTGTGCTGGAAGATCTCCTGGATGACCTTCTGTCCGGGTCGGTCCGCCGGGTGGGCCTTGCCCGCGAAGATGACCTGGACGGGTCGCTCCTCGTGCCACAGCAGGTCGGCGAGACGGTCCATGTCGCTGAACAGCAGCCCGGCCCGCTTGTAGGTCGCGAACCGGCGGGCGAAGCCGATGGTCAGGACGCCCGGGTCGAGCACGCTCTCGACCTCGGCCAGCACCGACGGCGACTCGCCGTGGCGGGCGAGCTGGCTGCGCAGCCGGCCGTGGACGAAGAGCGCCAGCTCGCGCTTCTGGCGGAGGTGCGCTTCCCATAGCTCGCCGGTCGGGATGCGGCCGAGACGATCCCAGAACCGGTCCTGGCGCGATCCTGCGTCGAGGGTGTGGAGGTCGGCGTCCAGGTATCGCGCGAGCAGCTCATCGACCGGCGATCCGACCCAGCTCGGCCCGTGGACCCCGTTGGTGACCGCGAGGATCTCGGTATCGATCACGCTCCGCCACGTGGCGTTGGCGGTGACCGCGTGGAGCTTGCTGACGGCGTTCGCCCCGTTCGTCAGCCGCAGGCTGAACGCGGTCATGTCGAACTGGCCGCGGTCGCCGTCGGTGCCGAGCCCGAGCTCGAGCACCTGCTCGACCGGCACCTTGCCGGTGTCGAGGATGCGGCCGGCGACCCGGCGCACGAGGTCGGCCTCGAAGCGCTCGTTGCCGGCCGACACCGGCGTGTGGATCGTGAAGACCGAGTTCCGCCTGACCTGCGGCCAGGCCTCGTCGAGCGTCGCGCCCTCCGCCACCAGCTCGCGGGCCCGCTCCGCGAGCAGGAACGCCGAGTGCCCCTCGTTGAGGTGCCACACGGCGGGGGCGAGACCGAGCGCCCGGATGGCGCGCACCCCGCCGATCCCGAGGACCAGCTCCTGGTGCAGCCGCATCTCCCGACCGCGGACGTACAGGATGTGGGTGATCGGCCGGTCCTCGACCGCGTTCTCGACGTTGTCGGTGTCGAGCAGCAGCACCGGCACCCGGCCGACCTGGGCAAGCCACACGGCGATCGACAGGTCCCGACCTGGGAGCTCGATGGTCACGTTGAGCGGCACGCCGTTCTTGTCCTGGACGCGGGCCAGCGGCAGTCGGCTGAGGTCGTAGTCGGGGTAGTTGTGCTCCTGGTGGCCGTCCGCGTCGATCGACTGGCGGAAGTAGCCCTTCCGGTACAGCAGTCCGACGCCGACGAACGGCAGCGCCATGTCCGAGGCCGACTTCATGTGATCGCCGGCGAGCACGCCGAGGCCGCCGGAGTAGATGCCGAGCGACTCGTGGACCCCGTACTCGGCGCAGAAATAGGCGATGGGCCCGTCGAGCTGATCGCCGTGGCGGCGCTGGAACCAGTGCCCCGAGCCGTTCGCCATGTAGTGGTCGAACTCGGTGAGGACGTCCTGGTACTCGGCGAGGAACTTCTCGTCGTCGAGGAGCCGCGACCACTCGGTCGGGCCGCTGATGACCGGCACGGGATTGCGGTACCGGTTCCAGGCCGTCCGATCGATGAGGCTCCAGAGGTTTCGGGTCTTGGGGTTCCAGGCCCAGTGCAGGTTGTAGGCGAGGCGCCGGAGACCCTCGAGCCTCGGTGGGAGTGGGAACGAGGCAGCCGGGATGGACGGGATGGTGACGGGCTCCATGCGCCGCGCATGATAACGGTTCACCCCGTCTGTGAACCGGTTTAGTCGTTCCGTCCCGCCGGGTCGGACGCGGGGCGTCCCACTACCATGCGGACGTGGGCCTGCGTGTCGTGTTCCTCGCCGCCGAGTGCGAGCCCTGGGCCAAGACGGGCGGCCTGGCCGACGTCGTCGACGCCCTCGCGCGGGCCATCGGAGAGCTGCCGGGCGATGCGGTCGACGCGCCGGTCGACGTCTTCCTGCCGCGCTACCGTGGCGTGCCGGAGCCACGACCCGACGCGATCGTGGGCGAGACGGTCGTGGCCGTGCCGGATCCCCGGGCGCGGACGGGATCGACCGACGTGACCATCGTCGACATCGCCGCCGACGGCTACCGCCTCCGGCTGGTGGATCACCCGCCGGCCTTCGACCGGGCGGCGTTCTACGGCGACGCGGCGGGCGACTTCACCGACAACGCGTGGCGGTTCGGGCTGTACGGGCGGGCCGCGCTGGAGACGCTGCGGGCGGAGGGACGGCCGGTCGACGTGCTCCACCTGCACGACTGGCAGGCCGGCCCGGCAGCGGTCTTCCGCGACCTGCGCTACGCGGACGACCCGATCATCGGCCGGGCGGCGATCGTGATGACGCTCCACAACCTCGCCTACCACGGCTGGACGGACGACGCGGCGCTGCCGCAGCTCGGTCTGCGAGCCGGCGACGGGGCACCCGGCCAGAACGCCGACGGGATCGACCTGCTGGCGGCCGGTATCGAGGCGGCCGAGATCGTCAACACCGTGTCGCCGGGCTACGCTCGCGAGGCCCTGACGCCCGAGTTCGGGATGGGTCTCGACGGGCTCCTGCGCTCGCGCGGCGACCGGTTCATCGGCATCCTCAATGGCCTCGACACCGCGGTCTGGGATCCGGCCACGGATGGGGTGATCGCCGCGCGATTCTCGCGGGGAGATCTGGATGGCCGGGCGGCCTGCCGGGCCGACGTCCTGCTCCGCGCAACGGGATGGATCCGGGCGACACGGGACCGGTGATCGGGATGATCGGTCGGCTCGATCCGCAGAAGGGTTTCGACCTCTTGGCGGGTGCCGCCCCGGCGCTGCTCGAGCGCGGCGCGCGGCTCATCGTCCAGGGCGCCGGGCACCCGTCGCTGGCGGACCAGTTCCGCGCGCTCGCCGAGAGCTCCGCCGGGAGGGTGGCGCTGATCGAGCGCTTCGACCGTGACATGGCACGGCGGATCTACGCCGGGGTCGACTTCTTCGCGATGCCGTCGCGCTTCGAGCCGTGCGGCCAGGGCCAGATGATCGCGATGCGCTACGGCACCCCGCCGATCGTGCACCGGACGGGTGGTCTCGCCGACACCGTCATCGACGAGACGAGCCAGCCGGGAAAGGGGACCGGGTTCGTGTTCGACCAGCCGACCGAGGCGGCGCTGCTCGCGTCGTGCGACGCGGCCTTCGCGCTCCGGGAACGCGGTCGGGCACCGTGGGATCGGCTCATCGACCGGGCGATGACGATGGATTTCGACTGGACGACGGGCTCCGCGCCGACGTACGTCGAGGCGTACGCGCGGGCGGCGGCGATCCGGGGCAGCGCCTAGGCGGGCCCCAGCGCCCGCAGCATCGCGGCGACCGTCTCGACCGGGTGGGTCCGCTGTGGCGAGTGCGGGGCGCCCGGGATCGTGATGACCCGGTCCGCACCGATGACCGTCGCGAACCGACGGGCCCCTTCGTCGTCGACGTAGCCGCCGGTCGCCGGCTCGCCCCGGATCAGCCACGTGTCGATGCCGGCAGCGGCGGGCTCCCGCAGATCGGTGAGGCCGCCGTCCCAGTCGCCGTTGTCGAGGAGCACGGCGCGAACGGCATCGAAGTCGAGCACCATGATGGCCTCGGCCTTTGCGAGCACGTCGCGCTCGTCCCAATCCGGTTCGGCCGAACGGATCGCGGCGATCGCATCATCCAACGTGGCGGCGGGTCGCTGTCCCGGGGCGGAGGCTTCGACGGAGATCTGCGCCAGTGTCAGGACCGGTGGGTCCAGGAGCACCAGCGTCGCGGGTCGTAGTCCGGCGACAGGTAGCGCCGCGGCCGTGACCCCGCCCCAGCTGTGGCCGACGAGCTGCAGCTCGTCCCGGACGAGTCCGGCCGCTCGGGCGAACGCCGCGATGTCCGCGGCGTTGTCCCGGTGACGTTGGTGGCCCTGCCAGTGGCCGGTCCGCCCGTGGCCGGCCTGGTCGACGGCTATGACGCGGCGACCGCTCGCGGCGAGGGCCGGGCCGACCCGCCACCACACCTCGGCCGACGCCGTCACCCCGTGGATCAGCAACAGCGGCCGCGCTGTCGGGTCTCCCCACACCAGGGCGGACCACGGGATGCCGGCAGCCTCGACCGTGATCCGCTCGCCTGGATCCGGGTCGGCCAGTGCGGCCGCGACCCGGTCCGGCAGGGCGTCCGTTGCCATCCGCGGACGGTATCAAGTCCATCGCCGGTCGACCTGACAGGTCAAAGCGGCCCGTCAGGTCGGAAACCCCGACGAGCCTGCAGGACCGTCCGCGATCTAGGGCGGACCCACGCACGAAACCGCGATCCACGGTGCAGGTTCATGGCGGAGACCGTCCTAACGTGCCGGTTTGACCTGCCATGACACGAACGGGGCGACGGCCGGCGCCGGTCGCACAGGTAGAATCGCCCTCCCAGTCGCCGCCGGAGGTCCGTCACCGACATGGCCAACCAGTTCGTGGTCCAGCTCAAGAACGAGCCCGGCGCGATGGCGTCCCTGGCCGAGGCGCTGGCGGCACGCGGGGTCGACCTTCGCGCGATCGGCGGCGGCAGCATCGGCGACGCCGGGCACGTGATCATGACGACCGCCGACGACGCCACCACCAAGGCTGTCCTCGACGAGATGGCCTACGTCTACATCGAGGGCGAGTCGCTCGTCACCGAGGTCGACGACAAGCCCGGTGGCATGGCCCGCCTGTCGCGTGCCCTGGCCGATGCCGGGGTCAATATCCACGGCCACCTGTTCCTCGGTCGGTGGGGCGACCGGGCGATGTTCGCGTTCGTGGTCGACAAGCCCGACGTGGCGCGCCCGATCCTCGAACGCAAGGGCTAAGCCCGGAGGCGCGGTGGCTGAGCGACGCCGCTGGGATACCGACGAGCGGTTCGTCGGCGTGACCGACGCCGGAACCGCGACCGAGGACGTGGAGCGCCTCCTCGCGATGACCCGGGAAGCGGGCTGGATCACGGAGGATGCGGCGACCCATCTCGGTCCGTGGTGCCTCGCCGCAGCCAAGGAGCTCGACCTGGTCGTCGTGCGCATGGAGGTGGTCGATCACGTGCTCGAGGTCGACGTCCGGACGATCGCCGCCGACGACGCTCGTCGGATCCGTATCGCCGCACATGGGTTGATCGGCGCGTTCGCCGAAACGTCGACGCACGTCCGCGAGCGCCGGGGCGACGCCGGGGAGGTGGTGCTTGAGGTCGTGACCGGTGTCCTCCCCGGCGACGGGCACTTCGCGAGCCACGGCCACCTTGTGCGCGTCCGCCTCATGGCATCGGCCGGCTGATGGACGACACGGAGCGCGAACCACGCCGCACGGACCCAGGTAGGCGACCATCGGGGGAAAGGGGCAAATAGCGGACCGAGTCAAGGCGGCGCTTGGCAGTCTCGCCTTCCTGCTCCTCGCCCCCGGCGTGGTCGCCGGCCTCGTGCCGTGGCTGATCACCCGATGGCAGCCATTGCCACCGGGCGATGGCCTTGGCGTCCTCCGCTGGACGGGCCTCATCCTGATCGCCGCGGGCCTCGTGGTCGTCCTTGAAGGCTTCGCCCGCTTCGCCTGGGAGGGGCTTGGCACCCCGGCCCCGGTCGCGCCTACCCGCACCCTGGTGGTCAGCGGCTTCTACCGCTTCGTGCGCAACCCGATGTACGTCGCGGTCGCCGCCCTGATCTTCGGCCAGGCCGTCCTCTTCGCCAGCTGGGGCGTGGCCCTGTACGGGGTGGTCATCGTCGCCGCCTTCGACACCTTCGTGCGCCTCTATGAGGAACCGACGCTGCGCGGGGCCTATGGCGAGGAGTACGCGGCCTACTGCGCTGCCACCCCGCGCTGGATCCCCCGGCTCAAGCGCTAAGCCACCTGGCGCCGACCTTGGGCCCGATCGCCCGACCTTGGAGGAGGCCGCGAACTGCGATATCGTGTGCGCGAACTGCCATCGGATGCGCACCTTCCGCGGCGGCGCACCGACGCGGGAGTAGCTCAGCTGGTAGAGCGGCAGCCTTCCAAGCTGCATGTCGCGGGTTCGAGCCCCGTCTCCCGCTCCATCCCTCTACTTTGGGTGGGGCGTGCGCCCTTGTCGGCGCCCCTACATTTGGGTCAAGGCCCTGTCTTGGTAGTTTCCCCCGCTCGCCAGCGACAGGGCCATCCCATGTCCGACGTAGCGCGACGTGCGGCTCAGCGCTCCCGGACGATCTCGGCCAGTGGACGCCGCCCCGTGCCCGGACCAGCGCGTGCCTGGCGCGCGTCCTCGGTGGGGTGACCGATCGCCACGATCGTCCTCACGAATGCCGGCGGCGTCACCCCGAGCAGCGCGCCGACCTCAGCCCGCTCCGGCGTCTCGGTCCAGCCGATGCCGGCCCCGAGGTCCATCGCTCCGGCGGCGACCAGGAGGCGTTCGGCCGCGCGGCCCTCGTCGTACGCATCGGTCTCGAGATCCTCGCCGGGCATCGCGATGGCGATGGCGAGCGGTGCCGTGCCGACGTACCGCGCGTAGCGCGACAGCTCACCGATCCGGCGACGCACGGCCCCGTCGCGGATGACGATGAACTGCCAGAGCTGCCCGTTCTCGGACGAGCCGGTCCAGCGCGCGACCTCGAGGATGGCCCGCAGGTCATCCTCGTCGACGAGTTCCTCGGTGAAGCGACGCACCTGTCGCGTGCGGCGCAGCGCGCGCAGGACGACGTCGGTCCCGCCGTCGCGGCGCGGCACCCTTAGCGCCGCGGTCGCGGGGCCGATCGCCTGATGAGGCCGTCGACGTACTGGCTGACCGCCGCGTCGGCTCGCTGATAGCGGTCGACGAGCCGCTCGAGCATCTTGGTCTCGGTCGATGTCAGCGCGGTATCGTTCCTCGCGTCGAAGAACCCGTGCAGTCGATTGATGGCGTCGGATAGCTCCGCGAACAGGTCGTTCGGCGGCAGTGCTTCTGCAGTCATTGAGGCTCACCCCTCCAAACCTCGGACCGCGATGCTACTCCGCCTGCGCAAGTGCGCAAGCCCATTCCGGTAGTGCGTCTCACGCGGAGCCGAATGCCAGCAGCGCGACCCCGATCGCGACTGCCGCCACGCCCGCCCATTGGAGCCGGCCGAGCCGCTCTCCGAGGACGAGCCAGGCGACCAATGCGGCGACCGACGCGAACTGGGCCGAGAGTGCCGAGCTGACCGCGATGCTCACGCGGGCGCCCCACGCGTAGGCGAGGAAACCGCCGACCTCGGCCACCCCCGACACCACCACGAATGGCAGCGCCGGGCGGGTGATGCGCAACCGGTTGGTCGCGATGAGGGGGATGACGATGAGGAAGAGGCCCACGATCCGCGGCGGCATGACCGCCCAGCCGAGCGCCAGCTCGGTTCCGAGCCGACCGGTCGCATACAGGCTGGCACCGAACGACAGTCCGGCCAGACCACCGAACAGGACGGCCCGCCTGGTGGATCCAACGGGGGCCTGCCCGGGCGGGTCGGGCGCGAACGCCGCGAACATCACCCCGATCGCCACGACCGCGACGCCGATCATCTCGAGTGGGGCGAGGACCTCGCCGAACAGCATCGCCAGGACTGCCGAGACGGCCCCCTCGGCTGCCGCGAGTGCCGCGACGAGCCCGATCTTCCCGGACCGCAGCGCGATGTACACGAAGAGCAGACCGACGACGTTGCCGACGCCGGCGATGGCGAGGACCGGCAGCGCCTCGATCGGCGGCAGCGTGCCATCGGAGGTGAGCAGCAAAACGGGGATGGCGACGATGAGGCTCACCGCCAGGATGCCGCCGAGCGTCGGCAGCGCTCCGATCATCCTGGACGCCCTCGCGGACGACAGGATGGCCGCCGAGAAGCATCCCGCGGCAAGCAGGCCGCCGACGATCGCGATCATCGGCGAGCGGTCCGGGAGGGTTCGGGCATAGGCCGGGCAGCATACGGGTCGAACACCTGTTCGCGCAGTCTCGGCTATCGTCCAGCCGTGGCGACGAAACCCTCGGCACGGGTCATCGACGGCCGCTACCAGCTCGGCCCGGTCATCGGGCGCGGTGGCATGGCCACGATCCACCAGGCGCTCGACCTGCGGCTCGAGCGACCGGTCGCGGTCAAGCTCCTCAAGCCCGAGGTCGTTCGGGATGCCGATCTGGCCGGCCGATTCCGGCGTGAGGCGCTCGCCGCAACGGTGCTGCGCCACCCGAACATCGTGGCCTGTCTCGACACCGGGACCGCCGACGGTCAGCCGTACCTCGTCATGGATCTGATCGAGGGCGAGGACCTCGCCGCCCGCCTGAAGCGTGGCGGTCGACTGGCCGCGGCGCCGGCGGCTCGCATCGGCCTCGATGTGGCGCGGGCACTCGGCGTCGCCCACATCCGCGGCATCGTGCATCGCGACGTCAAGCCCGGGAACATCCTGCTGGCCCCCGACGGGCGCGCGATGATCACCGACTTCGGGATCGCCCGGTTGGCCGCCGACGCGGAGGCTGCGAAGCAGGGTACGACCCTCGGCTCCGTCCACTACTTCAGCCCGGAGCAGGCGCGCGGCGCGCCGACGAGCCCGGCATCCGACATCTACGGCCTCGGGCTCGTGCTGTACGAGGCGCTGACCGGCAGCCGGGCGTTCGGTGGCGAATCGACCGACGCGATCGCCCTGGCCCGCATCGATGCCGAGCCGCCGTCGCCCAAGGCGATCCGGCCTGAGGTCCCCTCCGAGCTCGACGCCGTCGTGCGGCGGGCACTCGCGTCGCACCCGGACGATCGCTACCCGAACGGCGGGGCCATGGCGGCGGCGCTCGAGCCCGTCGTCCAGCACCTGTCGGACGCGAGCATCACGACCACCGTCGCCACGCCCACCGTCGCTGGCGAGCCGGCGCCGGCCGCGACCTCCCCGGGCTCCGTCGCGGCGTCCCGGTCGCGACCGCGGCCGCGCGATGCCACGTCCGCGCGCCGCGCGTCCGGCGCCGGCGCGGGTCGGGGGAGCTCGCGCTCCGGGGTCGCGGTCGCGCTGGTGGCGCTGCTCGGGATCGCTGGCGGCGCGATGCTCGTGGCCGCCCTGCCTGGCACGGAGCGCCCGGTCGCGCCGAGCGAGGCGAGTCAGGCGCTGCTCCGCACGCCCACGCCGGAGCCCAGTCCCGAGCCCACGCCGGAGCCGACCCCCGAGGCCTCGCCGGAACCGACGCCAGAGCCCAGCCCGGAGGCGCCGACCGTGCCGCCCGGCCGGGTCGCTGACCTGTGCGAGGTGTTCTTCGACATCCCGTGTGGGTTGGGCCCCGGGCGCTACGCGCCCTCGCGCTTCCAGCCGTCGTTCGACATCGAGCTTGGGGACGGCTGGTCGAACGTCACCCATCGCGAGGACATCGTCTCGCTGGCCCGCGAGGAGGGCTCGGTGACCTTCGTCGGGCCGATCCGCGAGGTCTACCCGGACGGCGAGGCCGACGAGGTGCGCAGCCGGGCACGGGACCTGGTCCGCGCGTTCATCGCGACCGAGGGGGTCGGGGCGACCAGCCCGGCGACCGTTCGCATCGGCGGGCGGAGGGGACTCTCGACCGACATCGCTCCATCCGACGACCAACGCGTCACGCTGTTCTCGACCGAGAGCAGCACGTACCGCCTCGAGCCCGACCGGACCACGCGGATCGTCGTCATGGACCTGCGAGGAGGGCGGACGATCCTCATCGCCATCGAATCGCGCGGCGATCACGACCTGCGCGACATCCTCGACACCGCGGACCCGGCGGCCGGCACGATCCGCTGGCGCTGACCTCGCGCACCGGCGTCGGCTAGGCTTCGCGAGCGATGCCCCTCATCGCGACCGAGGCCCTGACCAAGCGCTACCCGGGCGGCGTCACCGCGCTCGATGACCTGAGCGTGGAGCTCGAGCCCGGGATCATCGGGCTCGTCGGCGCCAACGGCGCCGGCAAGAGCACGCTGTTGCGGATCCTGTTGGGTCTGCTCGAGCCGACATCCGGCCGGGCGACGGTGCTCGGCCACGACGTCCGGACCGAGGGCACGACCCTCCGACGGTTCGTCGGCTACATGCCCGAGTCGGATTGCCTGCCGCCGGACGCGACCGCCGCCGATTTCGTGGGCGGCATGGCAAGGCTCTCGGGGCTGCCGCGGTCCGTCGCCCGCGAGCGCGCGGCCGAGGTCCTCCGCCATGTCGGCCTGTACGAGGAGCGCTACCGGCCGATGGCCGGCTACTCGACCGGCATGAAGCAACGCGTGAAGCTGGCCCAGGCGCTCGTGCACGACCCGCGCCTGCTCCTCCTCGACGAGCCCACGAACGGGCTCGACCCGGCGGGTCGGGACGAGATGCTGGCGCTCGTCAAGCGGACCGGTACCGAGTTCGGGATCGCGGTGGTGGTCGCGAGTCACCTGCTCGGCGAGATCGAGCGCGTGTGCGACCACCTCGTCGCGGTCGACGCCGGACGGCTCATCCGCTCGGCGCCGCTCACCACGTTCACCGAGCGAACGGGCACGCTGGCGGTCGACGTCGAGGAGGGGGCTGCCGAGCTGGCGGCCGCGCTCCAGGCCGCCGGCCTCCAGGCGGTCGCCGACGGACGGACGGTCTTGATCGAGCTCGTCGACGACCGGCCGTGGGATCTCGTGCGCGACGCGGTCGCCGACCTCGGCCCTGCCGCTCGTGCGGATCGAGCAACGCCGCCGCGGCCTCGAGGAGCTGTTCCAGTGACGGCCCCCGGCAACATCTACGACCTTGGCTACCGCGGCTACGACGGCCCTCGCCTCGGGCGGGTCAGTGTCGCGTTCGGCCTGCTCCGCCAGACGCTGCGCGAGGCGTACGGCATCGGTCGCGGCGGCCGGGCCAAGATCGCGCCGTTCCTGCTGCTGGCCCTCAACACACTGCCCGCGATCCTGGCGGTCGGCCTCACGGCGCTGCTCAGCCAGGCGGGAGCCGCCGAGGGGCTCGAGGACGGCGTCCCGATCCGGCACGACACGTACCAGAACCTGACCTCGACGCTGGTGATGCTGTTCTGCGCCGCCCAGGCGCCGGAGCTGTTCGGGCGGGACCAGCGCTACGGCGTGCTGCCGCTGTTCTTCTCGCGGATCCTCACGCGGATCGACTATGCGCTCGCGCGCACCGGGGGCCTGTTCCTCGCCATCCTCATCATCTCCGTCGTCCCACAGGTCATCCTGTCGGTCGGCGCGATCCTTGCCGCAAGCGATCCGATCACCGGCCTCCGCGAGGACCTGCCCGATGTCCCCCGGTACCTCGCGGTTGCGATCCTGTCGTCGGGGCTTCTCGCCGGGGTGTCGGCGGTGATCGCTGCGTGGACCCCGCGTCGGGCGTACGCCACCGCGACGATCATCGGCGTCTTCATCCTGCCGCCGGTCATCGTCGCGATCATCTCGGAGCTGGCAGTGGGCGACGCGGCCCGGATCATCCACCTCGCCAGCCCGGGCGACGTCATCGAGGGACTCAACGCGGCGATCTTCGGCGTGATCGCCGAGGGCAGTCAGGCCGTGGTCGCCGCCGGTCTGCCGGGCTGGGTGTACATCGCGACGACGACGATCTTTATCATCCTGTCCCTCGCGCTCGTGGTGCGCCGCTACCTGACGGTGACCGTGTGAGCGACCCCGCGACCCCGCCGACCGTCCCGGCGCTCGAGGTCGACCACGTCTCGCGCTGGTACGGCAACGTCGTCGCGGTCAACGACGTGTCGTTCGCGCTGGGGCCGGGGGTGACCGGCCTGCTCGGTCCCAACGGGGCGGGCAAGACCACGCTCTTGCACCTGCTCGCCGGCCTCCTCGCACCATCGGCCGGGGCCGTGCGCGTGGCCGGCCACCCCGCGTTCGGCGATCCGTCGATCTACGCGCTGGTCGGGCTCGTGCCCGAGCGCGAGGCTGTGCCTGGCTACGTCACCGGGCGCCGGTTCGTCCACTCGAACGCCGAGCTCCAGGGCGTGGACGACGCGGACGCGGCGACCGAGCGGGCCATCGCCACGGTCGAGCTGACCGACGACGCGGACCGGGCGATCCGGACGTATTCGAAGGGCATGCGACAGCGCATCAAGCTGGCGGCCGCGCTGGTCCACGACCCGCGGATCCTCCTGCTCGACGAGCCGTTCAACGGCCTCGACCCGCGCCAGCGGCTGCACATGATGGACCTGCTCCGGCGGATGGCCGGCGAGGGCCGGGCCATCCTGTTCTCGTCGCACATCCTCGAGGAAGTCGAGCGGCTGGCGGAGGCGGTGCTCGTCGTGTATGCGGGCCGGCTCGCTGCGTCCGGCGACTTTCGATCGATCCGCCGGCTCATGACCGACCGGCCACACCGGTTCACGATCCGCTCGTCCGACGACCGGACGCTGGGCGCGGCCTTGCTGGCCAACCCGGCGGTGTTCGGGGTCGACCTGCTGGACGGACGCTTGGCCATCCAGGCGAGCGATCTCGAGACCTTCGCGCGGATCGTCGCGCCCGTGGCGCGCGCGGCCGGCATCCGCCTGCACGAGCTGACGCCGACCGATGACACGCTCGAAAGCGTGTTCAGCTACCTGGTCCGTCGATGAGGGCGTTCCGGGCGATCGTCGACCTGACCCTCCACGCGCTGGTCGGCCGGCGGCGGACCATCACGATCGCGCTGATCGCCGCGCTGCCGGTGCTGATCGGACTGCTGATCCGGGTCGGCGGGGGCCGGCCGGATGCGCCCGAGATCCTCGACACGCTGGTGATACGGACCGTCTGTCCGCTGGTCGCGTTGGTCATCGGCACTGGGGCGATCGGCTCGGAGATCGAGGACGGCACGCTGATCTTCCAGCTGCTCAAACCGGTCCCGAGGTGGCTGACCGCCGTCGCGAAGACGGCAGTCGCAGCGTTCCTCACGGCAGTGCTGCTCGTCCCGCCGATCCTCGTCACGGGTCTCCTGCTCGGCGGTCTCGGCGGGGATTCGATCGCGACCACGCTCGGGTTCGCCGTGGCGACGCTGGCCGGCGGGACGGCCTACGCGGTCGGGTTCACGGCGCTCGGCGCGGTGACCTCGCGCGCACTCATCGTCGGGCTGGGGTACACGCTGATCTGGGAGGGGGTCCTGGCCGGTCTGCTCGAGGGCACCCGGTTCCTGTCGATCCGCCAGGCGACGCTCGGGCTGGCGGCCGAGCTGACCGGGCGGGACGTCGGCGTCGATCCGCTGCCGACGACCACCTCGTCGCTGATCATCGGTGTGGTGATCGCCGGCGGGATCGCGGTGACGGCCTTCGCCCTCCGCCGCTTCCAGGTGCGCTCCGCCGACTAGAACGGAAGCAGTGAGTCCATCTCGGGGACGATCGCATCCATGCCGATGACGTAGACCGTCCCGAGGACCAAGCTGAAGACGCCGGCGATGAGGCCGACGACGACGTAGATCCGCTCGCGCGTCTGGCTCGCTACGAACCCGACCGACGTCATGATCACGATGGCGAAGTTGGAGATCAGGAGGCCGAGCACGAACGCGAGCAACATCGGGATGCCGAGCCCGGCGCTCGCTGCGCCACCTACCGCGGCGATGAGCAACACCTGGGTGCCTGTCTCAGCGCCGACCCCGTGGATCATCCCCACGCCGAATGCCGTCTTGGGGCCGTACGAGCTCATCTCGAGCGGCTCCACGTGTTCATGGCCGTGGAGACGGGCGGTGATCCGGCGCCACGAATAGCGGAGCCCGTCGAACAGGAGCATCCAGCGGCTGCGCAACCGGAACGACTCGCCGCCCCGGGCGTAGCGGTAGACCGAATAGAGGACCCATAGCCCGAGCACGACGAGCGTCAGGCCGACGATGCGGCCCATGATCGGGTCGAGCCACTCGGGGAGGAGCGCGCCGAACGCGATGGCCGCGACGCCGAGCGCGACCACGACTGCCCCGTGCCCGAGGGCATACAACGTGCCGAGCTTGACGGCCTCGCCCTGTTCCCGCCCGAGGCGGGCGACGCCCGTCGTGCCACCGCGAGTCGCCGGCGCCAGCGTGGCTGCGCCCGGACCGGCATCGTGCGCGTATCTCTCGAGTGGTCCACCGTGGCCGTGGTGGTCGCCAGTGACCGACCGGTGCTGCTCGGCATGCGCGGACTCCGCGACGCCGGCGGCAGCGGTCGTGCTGGTGATGTCGGTGATCGCAGCGATGTGATCCCAGTCGATCCCGTGGCGGATCCCCAAGGCGAGGCCGGTGACCAGCACGCCGATACCAGCAGGGGAGGCGGCGACGGCGGTCAGGATATCGAGCAAGGAACGGTCCTCTCAGGTGCAGGTGTAGCCTATCGCGCTCGGACCAGTATCGCAACGCGTTGCATCTGCGGCGGCTGGCATCTGTCGACCTATACTTCGCGGCATGGCCGCATCCGGATCATCGACGCTCGGCCCGGCGTGGGAGTCGATCCCCGACCGGCTGCGAGCCCGCGGCCTGCGCTGGACGCCCCAGCGCCGGATCCTCGTCGAGGTCCTCTCGCGGACCGACGGCCACGTGACCGGTAGCGAGCTCGTGGAGCGCTGTCGCGCCGTCGACCCCGACACCATCCCCTCGACGGTGTACCGAACGCTCGACGTGCTCGAGGAGATCGGCGTCCTCAGCCACAGCCACGGTGCGGACGGGCGCGAGGAGTTCCACGTCCTGCCCGCCAGCGAGCACGGCCACCTGTACTGCCGTCGCTGCGGCAGCCAGTGGGAGCTCGACAGTCACGATCCGGACGTGGTCGTCGCGATGGGTGCCGTGCGGGATGGACGCGGCTTCGAGATCGACGTCTCGCACCTGACGCTCATCGGCCGCTGCGCCGACTGCCGGGCCAGGGATGCGCAGGCCTGACGCGCCGGAACGCTCCTACATTTCACGGGCGCCACGCGTCGTACTAGCATCCACGCACGACCCGGTCGGGCGCCGACGCACGAACGAGGGGCCATGTCCGTCGATACCGTCGAGCGGTTCTACGCGATCCTCGCGATCGCCGCGGTCGTCGGGATGTTCCTGCTCGGCGTGGTGCGCGTGTCCGCCCTCGCCTCGGACTCGGCCCTGGACATCTACGCCTCGATCGCCCGTGGCATCGAAGCGCGCGCCGTGGCCGCGGCCTGGGTGGTCGCCACCCTGGCCACCGCCGGCAGCCTGTACTTCTCCGAGGTCGCCGGGTTCGTGCCGTGCACGCTGTGCTGGTACCAGCGCATCGCGATGTACCCGCTGGTCGTGATCCTCGGGCTGGCGGTCATCAAGCGCCAACGACGGTCGCCGATCGGGGTCGTGGCCCTCGCGCTGATCGGTGCGCTCATCGCCGGGTACCATGTCGCCCTCGAGTGGGTCCCCTCGCTCGACACGGGTGCGTGTGCGATCTCGACGCCCTGCACCTACGTCTGGTTCAGGGTCTTCGGCTTCATCAGCCTGCCGACGCTCGCCCTGATCGCGTTCCTGCTCATCGTCGTCCTGCTACGCGTCCGTGATCCGGATGCCATGAAACCCTGGAGTCCCCGATGACCACCCCGAACGATGACCGCCGGGCCCGTCGCGCCGCCCGCAGAGCGGAGGCACGCCGAGGCGAGGTGGAGCGTTCGTCGGTCCCGCGCTGGCTGCTGCCGGCGCTCATCGGCGGCGCGCTGCTCGTCGCGGCGGCGATCGCGCTCGCCCTGCCGGGTCTCGGCGGTTCGCCCGGCGGCGGCAGCTCGACGCTGCCGCCGAGCGCCAGTGCGGCCGCCGGCGGCTCAGGTGTGCCGAGCGCGAAGACCCCGGTCATCACCGGCACGTCATTGCCGGCGTACGAGGGCGCGGCCACCGACCCGGCCATGGGCATGACCGCCCCGACGGTCGAGGGCGCCGACTTCGAGGGCGAGCCGGTGGCCATCGAGCCCGGCCGGCCGACGGTGGTCCTGTTCCTCTCCCACGCGTGCCCGCACTGCCAGGCGGAGGTGCCGGTCATGCAGGCCTGGGCGGACGCCGGGGGCGTGCCCGAGGGCGTCGACGTGATCTCGGTCGCGAGCCTGATCGACCCGACCGCGCCGAACTACCCGCCCGACGAATGGCTCGAGCGCGAGGGCTGGACGTTCCCGGTCATGGTCGATCCGACCAACAGCGTGATGAACGCCTACGGCCTGACGGCCTTCCCGTTCTGGGTCTTCATCGGGCCGGACGGGACCGTGCGTGCGAGGATGACCGGTGAGCTGGCGCCGGCGGATGTCGAGGCCGCCATCCGGGGCATGGCCACGACCGCCGAGGTGGGCAGCTCTCGCTAGCCGTCGCCACCGGTCGGGACGCCCATGATGCTGAACCCGCCATCGACGTACACGACCTCGCCGGTCACGGCGCTCGAGAGGTCCGAGGCGAGGTAGACCGCGGTCTTCCCGACGTCCTCGATCGAGATGTTCCGACGCAGCGGCGCGACCTCGTCGAACGCGCCGTACATCCGTTTGAAACCGGCGATGCCGCTGGCGGCGAGTGTCCGGATCGGCCCCGCGCTGATGGCGTTGACTCGGATCCCGTCCGGGCCGAGATCCGCGGCGAGGTACCGGACCGACGCCTCGAGTGCCGCCTTGGCGACGCCCATCACGTTGTAGTTCGCCACGACCTTGTCGGAGCCGTAATAGGTCAGCGTCATGATCGAGGAGCCGGCGTGGAGGTAGCGCCGGGCGGCGTGGGCGAGCGCGACCAGCGAGAAGGCCGACACGTCCATCGCCAGCGCGAAGCCGTCGCGCGAGGTGTCGACGAACGCGCCTGACAGGTCATCGCGCTTCGCGAATGCGAGGGCGTGGACGAGGACGTCGAGGCGGTCGGTCGTCTCACCCCACCGGTCGAAGACCCGGGCGATATCGGCGTCCGACTGGACGTCGGCCGGCTCCACGAACGTCGACCCGATCGACTCGGCGAGCGGTCGGACGCGCTTGTCGATGAGGCTATCGATCGACGAGAAGCCGATCGTCGCGCCCTCGGCGTGGAGCGCCTGCGCGATGCCCCACGCGATCGAGTGGTCGTTGGCCACGCCGAAGACGAGCGCGTTCCTGCCCTCGAGCAGACCCATCCCGCACCTCCGTTCCGATAGGCTTCCATCATGCCCCACGGGTCCCCGGTCCCGACCGACCTGCGCGATGCGCTGCGCGGCGTCCGAGCGCTGTTGCTCGATCTCGATGGGGTGATCGTGCTGGCGGGCAAAGCTCTCCCCGGTGCGACCGATGCGATCGCGGCGCTCGAACAGCGTGGGGTGCCGTACAGGATCGTGACCAACACCTCCGCCGTCAGTCGCGCGACGCTCTCGCGCTGGTCGGCGAAGCTGGGAGCGCCGATCGCCGCGGAGCGGTTCGAGTCGGCGCTGTCGGCGTCGGCGGCGTGGACGGCGCGGGCGTTTCCCGGTCAGCCACTCTACGTCCTGGCATCCGAGGACGCGCGCACCGAGTTCGCGGGCCAGCACCTCCTGACGCACGAGCAGGCCGCGGCGACGGGCGCCTCCGTTGCGGCTGTGGTCATCGGGGACTCGCCCGAGGAGGCGACGTTCGACAACCTCAACCGCGCGTTCCGGCTGATCAAGGGCGGGGCCACGCTCGTGGGCATGCATCGAAACCCGTGGTGGCTTACGCCGGAGGGACCCACGCTCGACTCCGGGTCGTTCGTGGTCGGGTTGGAGTTCGCAGCGGAGACGCGGGCGACAGTCGTCGGGAAGCCGTCGACGGCGTTCTTCTCCCAGGCTGTCCGCGACCTCCGACGCGAGGCGGGTCGGGACCTGGCGCGGGCTGACATCGCGATGGTCGGGGACGACGTGCGGACCGACGTGCGGGCGGCCCAGCGGGCCGGGCTGCGCGGCATCCTGGTGCTCTCGGGCAAGCACGGGCCGGCCGACATCGAGCAGGCCGCCGGAGAACGCGGCGGGCGGCTGCCCGATGCCGTGGCGCCGATCACTCGCAGACGTGGTGGCGGCGCTCGATGCCGGCCGGCCGTCAGGGTGACGGCGATGGACTCGATGCGGGTGTTTCGAACCTGATCGACGCGACGATCTGGTCCTGTTCGGCGCGGTCCTCGGCCGACGCCCCCGGCAGGTACATCGCGTCGATCACCTGTCGCGTGCCGTCGACGTCGAGGATGTAGATCGTCTGGTGCTGTCCCATGCCGTGCGTATACGGGTGGGCGGCAAATCCGCGCTCGAAGACGAACCGTCCGAAGATCCCATCACTGCCACCGCCATCGCGATCGCACGTGTTGACCACGTCGAGATCCGCCGGTGTCGACAGCTCGACCTTCATCCCAGCGTGGCCCCCCACTGTCACGGAGGTTGGCGGAGTAGCACCGTCCAGCGCAGAGAGCGCGGTCGCGAGGTCATCGACCGTCGGTCCGACGGGTGGATCGAGCTCGGTCCCACGCCACTGACAGCCACCCGTGTAGATGTTCCCCACGATGAACGGGGTGACGAACAGGTCAAAGAGGTCCGAACCGCCCGGTGATGTCCTTGCCGATGCGCCACGCTTCGAGCGGGGCGTACCAGCCCGCGGCAGGGATCGTGAAGGTCATCCGCCCAGCAACGCAGTGTGCCGAGACATTCATCGGAGGCTGGCAGATGTTGTCGATCACATAGGTCGTCCCGGCAGCGTAGCTACCGGTGAAGTTCAAGTTCGGATCGGTCGTCGGCGACGGACTCTGCGTCGGTCCCGATGTCGGGCTTGGCGCAGGCACACCAACACCTCCGCTCCTCGGCAGCAGGTTGATCCCTACGATCGCGACGACCACGACGGCCGCCGCGGCGATGGCCAGTTTCAAGGCGCTGTTCATCTCTCTCAACCTCCACGCCGGCCACCGGGCACGGCGTTGTGAGGTCGCGGGGAGCTGGTCGAGCACGTTGTCCAGGACGCGGTCCGGCAGCGCGATCGCGCCATCCTCCAACCACGACCGAACGATGCGGGTGACGTCGCGATCGGTGCTCATCGGGCAACCTCCTGCGTCGCCGGTCTGGCGTCGGCCTCGAGGGCCGCGCGCAGACCGCGCATCGCGTGATGCAATCGGGATCGGACCGTCCCGGCGGGCACGCCGAGCACGTCGGCGACCTCGTCGAGCGGAAGGTCGAGGTAGTGGTGCAACACCACCACCGCACGATGGTCGATGGAGAGCCGCCGGAAGCCGCGCTCGAGCTGGTCGCGATCGACGACCGAGCCAAAGCCCTCCGCCTCTGCCGACTGATCGGCCGGCAGGAGACGGACGTTCGGCACCGAACGGCGTGCCCGGCTTCCCTCGGCGTAGCAGGCGCGCACGAGGAGCCGGTACGACCAGGCGTCGAAGCGCGCCGGGTCGCGCAGTTGCGGAAGGTCCCGCCAGATGCTCAGCAGCGCCTGCTGCGTCGCGTCCTCGGCCAGGTCGGTGTCGCGCAGGATCCTGTGCGCCACCGCGTGGAGCCGGTCGCCGGCCGCGACGGCGAGGCTCGCGAAGGCCTCCTCGTCACCGCGTTGCGCCCGTCCGATGAGATCGGTATCCACGTCTTCCGCCGTATGGCTGCCCGACCACGTCGGGCATTCACAGGGTATGGGCACCGTCGACGACGGGCTGACTCACTCTTCGCGCCGGGCCCGCCGACCGGCTCTAGACTTGGCGGACTCCGTGCCCGACCGCTTCACGAGGATCCGACATGACATCCGAGGCCAAGCCCCGCATCAAGGTCACGTATGCGACGCTGCGCGCCGACAACGAGGAGCTGCACAGCGCCTTCGAAGACGCCGCGACCACGGTCCGCGGGCAGCTCGGCGGCTACCACCAGAACTATGTCGACGGCGCCAGGCGGGATGGCGTCGGCACGTTCGAGGCGCGTTCGCCGATCGACACCGACATCCTGCTCGGCACGTTCGCGAGCGGCTCGCCGGCCGACATCGATGACGCGGTCGCGGCGGCCCGACGGGCTCAGCCCGCGTGGGCGGCGACGCCGTGGCGCGAGCGGCTCGAGATCCTCCGTCGGGCGGCCGAGCTCGTCAGCGACCGGCTGTTCGAGTACTCGGCGACGCAGAGCTACGAGGTCGGCAAGAACCGGATCGAGGCGCTCGGCGAGGTCGAGGAGTCGGCCGACCTGATCCGCTATTACGCCCAGACCATGGAAGACAACGACGGGTACGACCGCCCGATGGGCAACCTCGGCGACACGGCGGTCCACACGCGCTCGGTGCTCCGGCCGCATGGCGTGTTCGCGATCGTCAGCCCGTTCAACTTCCCGATGGCGCTGGCGACCGGTCCGTCGAGCGCGGCGCTGATGGCCGGCAACACCGTGGTCATCAAGCCGTCCTCGGCTGCGCCGCTGTCGGCCCAGAACATGCTCCAGGCCTACATCGATGCGGGCGTCCCGCAGGGCGTGGTCAACCTCGTCATGGGACCGGGCGAGACCGTGGGGCAGGCCCTCCAGGACCACCCGGGCGTCGACGGCATCGTCTTCACCGGGTCGTATGCCGTGGGCATGCAGCTGTTCCACTCCTTCAGCAAGACGTGGCCGCGGCCGTGCATCGTCGAGATGGGCGGCAAGAACCCGGCCATCGTCACGCGCTCGGCCGACCTCGACGAGGCGGCCGAAGGGATCATGCGATCCGCGTTCGGGTTCGGCGGCCAGAAGTGCTCGGCCAACTCGCGCGTGTACGTCGAGCGGCCGGTCCACGACGAGCTCGTGCGGCTGCTCGTCGAGAAGACCGAGAAGATCGTCCTTGGCGACCCGGTCGTTCGCGAGAACTGGCTGGGACCGATCGTCGACCAGCGTGCCGTCGACCGGCATCAGCAGGCGGTCAGCGAGGCACGTCGCGACGGCCAGGTGCTGATCGGCGGGGAGCGGCTCTCCGATGGTGACCTGGCACGCGGCTTCTATGTCGAGCCGACGGTCGTGGGCGGGCTGCCTGCCGACCATCGCGCGTTCCGCGACGAGTTCTTCGCACCCCTGACCGCGGTCCATGCGGTCGACTCGCTCGACGAGGCGCTGACGCTCGCCAACGACTCCGTGTACGGGTTGACCGCCGGCGTCTACAGCGAGGACCAGGCCGAGGTCCAGACGTTCCTCGACCGGATCCAGGCGGGCGTCCTGTACGTGAACCGGCGGGCCGGTGCCACGACCGGGGCGTGGCCGGGCATCCAGGCGTTCGGTGGCTGGAAGGGGAGCGGCTCGACGGGCAAGGCCGGGCTGTCGATGTACTACGTGGCGCAGTTCATGCGGGAGCAGTCGCACACTGTCGTCGACTAGAGGCGTCACCGAGCGGAACCACTTCGCGGCGTCCGGTGTATCGAGAGCGAACACCGACACCGGAGGCCGACCCGAATGTCACGCCGAACCCGCCTCGCCATCGCCCTCGCCGCCGCCGCGGTCCTGCTTGCGTTCGTGGTCGTGCCTGTCGCCGTCCAGGCCGGCGGCGGTTGCCATGCTGCGGATGGCAGCGTCCACATGGAGGCCACCGGGACCACGGTCATCCGGATGGACGTGTGCAGCTTCGCGCCGACCGTATCTACCGTGCCGGTCGGGACGACCGTCCGCTTCCTCAACACCGCGACGAACGATCACTCCGTCATCGGCCGGTCAGGGACGTGGGCGAGCCACGTCCTCTCCGCCGGTGACGAGTTCTCGGCCCGCTTCGACGCCGTCGGCACGTACCCGTACGCGTGTTCCCTCCATCCGGGGATGGTCGGCGCCATCGTGGTCACGGATGGGCCCGCGGACCAGGCGGACCTCACCACCGCGATCCAGCCGACCGAACCGCCGCCGGCAGCTCCGGACCCGATCCCCCTCGTACTCGCCGCTCTCGCGGGCGTCGCCATCGGCCTCGGGCTCGGCGCCGTGATGACGCGGATGCGCGCTCGCACCACGAACCGAGCCTGACGCCTCCGGAGGCTCGAGGCCCTCGGCTATACTCCGCGGCGAGTATCCAGCCTGCATAGAGTCTATGCAGTCGCGTCCCTTCGACCGTCCCGAGGTGAAGCTTGTCCACGGCCGCGCACGGCTCCCGGATCGCCGGTGATCGCCCCGTCCCGCACATCGTCACGGAGCTGCCCGGTCCCAAGGCCCGGGCGCATGTCGCCTTCGACGAGACCTGGACATCACCGAGCCTGCCGCGCGCCTATCCGATCGTCCCCGTCCGCGGCGAGGGGCTGACCGTCGAGGACATCGACGGCAACCTGTTCCTCGATTTCGCGGCCGGCATCGCCGTCAACTCGACCGGGCACGCCCACCCGCAGGTGGTCGCCGCGATCAAGGAGCAGGCGGCGGAGCTCATCCACTTCTCCGCGGCCGACTTCTACCTGCCCATCTATCCCGAGGTCTGCCGGCGGCTCGCCGGGATCGCGCCGATCGACGGACCCGCCCGCGCCTACCTGGGCAATTCCGGTGCCGAAGCGGTCGAAGCCGCGATCAAGCTCGCCCGCTTCGCCACGAAGCGGCCGTACATCGTGGCGTTCCTCGGCGCGTTCCATGGGCGCACGTACGGTGCCGTCTCGCTGACCGCCTCGAAGGCGAAGTACCACGCCGGCTTCGGCCCGCTGCTGCCGGGCGTGTTCCACGCGCCGTTCGGGCGGGTCGAGGACCTGCGCTGGTTCGACGAGGTGCTGTTCGACAAGCTCGCGCCGGCCGAGGAGGTGGCGGCCATCATCGTCGAGCCGATCCAGGGCGAGGGCGGCTACATCGTCCCCGAGGACGGCTTCCTCCAGGGTCTCCGCGAGCTGTGCGACCGCCACGGGATCCTGCTCATCGCCGACGAGATCCAGTCGGGCGCGGGTCGGACCGGGAAGATGTGGGCGGTCGAGCACTGGGACGTCAAGCCCGACATCGTGCTGACCGCCAAGGGCATCGCCAGCGGTATGCCCCTGGCCGCGATGATCGCGCGGGCTGATCTCATGGAGACGTGGGGTCCCGGCGCGCACGGCTCCACCTACGGCGGCAACCCGGTCGCCTGCGCCGCCGGCCTCGTGACGATCGATCTGCTCGAAGGTGGCCTGGTCGACAACGCCGCTGCGCGTGGCGAGCAGGCGCTCGCCTGGCTCGGGCCGTTGATCGGCCGCTTCGACGGCCTCGTCCGCGACGTCCGTGGGAAGGGCCTGATGCTGGGCGTCGAGTTCGACACCGTCGAGCACGCCGAGGAGGTCCAGTGGGCGTGCTTCGAGCGAGGCCTGCTGGTCCTGGAGTGCGGCGTCTCGAGCGTCAGGATGTCGCCGGCGCTGACGGTCAGCGAGGCGGAGATGAACGTGGCCCTGCGGATCTTCACCGACGCCGTCGCCCAGGTCGCCGGTCACGAGGACGGCGTCCGCCAGGAGGCCGTCGACGCCGGCGCGATGCACGAGGTCGAAGCCGCCGGATGACCTCCAAGGTCGCGTCGATGCGCGACGCGGTTGCCGACCTGGTCCGCGACGGCGACACCGTCGCGATCGAGGGCTTCACCCACCTCATCGGCTTCGCGGCCGGGCACGAGATCGTCCGCCAGCGCAAGCGCGACCTGACCTTGGCCCGCCTTACCCCCGACGTCATCTACGACCAGATGATCGCCGGCGGCGTGGCCACCAAGCTCGTGTTCAGCTGGCTCGGCAACCCGGGCGTCGGCGGCCTCGGCGCCATCCGGCGCCGTATCGAGGGCGAGCTGGCCGACCAGCCGCTCGAGATCGAGGAGTACAGCCACTTCGGGATGGTCGGGCGGTACACCGCCGGAGCCATGAACCTGCCGTTCTTCCCGCTCCGCTCGTACTTCGAGACCGACATGCCCGCCGCCAACCCGCTGATCCGGCCGGTGCCGTCGCCCTACGGCGACGGCATGGTCTACGCGGTGCCCCCGCTCAAGCCCGATGTCGCGATCGTCCACGCCCAGCGGTCGTCGGCCGCCGGCGACACGCAGGTGTGGGGCCTGCTCGGCTGCCAGAAGGAAGCCGCCTTCGCGGCAGATCGGGTCATCGTCGTGGTCGAGGAACTGGTGGCCGAGGACGTCATCCGGGCGGACCCGAACCGGACGATCATCCCGGGTCTCATCGTCGATGCCGTCGTCGTCGAGCCGTGGGGCGCGCATCCCTCGTACGTGCAGGGCGCATACGACCGCGACAACCGCTTCTACCTGGACTGGGACCCGATCACCCGCGACGAGGATGCCGTCCAGGCGTGGTTGCGCGAGTGGGTCTACGACCTCGATGGACGGGCCGCCTACATCGAGAAGCTCGGCGCGGACCGCATCGCCTCGCTGCGCCCGAGCGAGCCCGCACCATCGGGTTCGGTCGACTACGGGACGTACCGGTGAGCGACCCGCAGATGATCCTCGTCGCCGGCCCGTACCGGTCGGGCACCGATGGCGACCCGGACCGGATCGCGGCCAACGTCGAGGCGATGACCCGCGTCGCGCTGGACCTCTACCGACGCGGCCACCTCCCGGTGCTGGGCGAGTGGTTCGCGCTGCCGCTCATCGAGCAGGCCGAACGCGACGACGCGGGCGGCGATCCGTTCGCCGAGATGTTCCACCCCGTCGCCGAACGGGTGCTGGCGCGCTGCGACGGATGCCTCCGGATCGGGGGCCCGTCGGAGGGTGCCGACCGGATGGTCGATGTCGCGCGGCGTCTCGGCAAGACCGTCTACACGTCGATCGAGGACGTCCCGTGACCGACGCGGCCTTCAGCAAGTCGGAGATGATGATCGTGGCCGCCGCGCGAGCCCTCGAGGGCCAGCACGTGTGCTTCGTCGGCGTCGGCCTGCCGAACATCGCCGTGAACCTCGCCCAGCGGACCGTGGCGCCGGACCTCGAGCTCGTGTACGAGGCGGGCGTGTTCGGCGCGCGGCCGCAGCGGCTGCCGCTGAGCATCGGCGACCCGACGATCGTCACGGGCTCGACGGCCGTCGTCAGCATGCTCGAGCTGTTCGGCTACTACCTCCAGGGTGGTCTCGTCGACGTCGGCTTCCTTGGCGCGGCCCAGATCGACCGGTTCGGCAACATCAACACGACCGTGATCGGCGACTACGCCCACCCGAAGACCCGCCTGCCCGGCAGCGGCGGCGCATGCGAGATCGCCATCAACGCCCGCCAGGTCTTCGTGATCATGCGCCAGTCGACCCGCTCGTTCGTCGAGCGCATCGACTTCCGGACCTCGCCCGGCAACCTCGGAGGCGCCGAGCAGGCCGAGCGCATCCGGCGCGAGGGCGGCTGGCTGGGGCGTGGCCCGACGGTCGTCGTGACCGACATCGGCGTCTACCGATTCGACGACAGCGGCGAGATGCGGCTCGAGGCGCTGCACCCGGGCGCCACCGTCGAGGAGGCACGAGCCACGGTCGGCTGGGAGCTCAGGGTCGCCGACGACCTCGCGGCGACCCCGCCGCCGACCGACACCGAGCTCCGTCTCGTCCGCGAGGAGCTCGACCCGGAGGGCGTCTACACCAAGTAGACGGTCGACCGCGCCTCAGGCCTGCTCGAAGTTGACGAGGAACTCGAGCGTGCCCTCGTCGGCGATCGAGACGATGAACCCGCCGATGTTCGGGGCCGTGATGTCGAAGTCGGCGAGCGCGAAGGTCAGCGCACCGGCGACCTGGATCTGGCCGTCGGCCAGCTGTGCCTGCGCCGGGATCTCGACCGACTTCGTCACTCCGTGGAGCGTGAGGTCACCCACCAGCGTGATGTCGGTCGGCGTCCCCTGCAGCGCCGCGGCCGGCACGTCGACCGGTTGCGTCACCGTGAAGGTCGCGGTCGGGAACTGGTCTGTCTGGAGGCCCTCGCTGCGCAGCCGGTTGTCGCGCCGCCCCTCGTCGGACTCGATCGTCGTCGTGTCGACCTCCAGCGTCCCACCGGTCAGGCGTGCCGCATCATCGTTGCCCTCGACCGTGATCGAGCCCGTCACGTCGGACGTGCGGCCGACTGCGTCCGATTCGGCGGGCAGGTTGGCGAGCTGCTCGCGCACGCGGTAGCCGGCGAGGCTGCCCTCGGCGACCTGCCAGTCGCCGGCCAGCTCCCCGTCCGAGCCGGCATCCGCGCTGGCCGAGGCCGCAGCGGCGGTCTCGCTCGGCTCGGCGCTCGTGGCCGGTTCGGTCGGATCGGCGCTGGCCGCCGGGCTCGACGAGGGAAGCGCGAGGCTCGCGACGTCGTCGCCGCGCAGGATCTGGTCGTAGGCGATGTAGCCACCGACCGCGATGGCCGCGATGACGATGAGGGAAAGGGCGATGGTGCGGGATCGAGTCACGAGCCTGGCCTCCGGGGGGCGGCGCCGTCTGGCACCGTCACCCGAAGATTGTCAGGAACGGCTGAGAACCTGCTGAGAGGATCCTGAGGCGCCGGCGGCTACCGGAGCGATTCGGCGAGCGCGATCGTCGCGTCCCGCCCGAGGGCGCTCTCGATGCGGTAGGTGGCCTGGCCATCGTTCCAGACCAGCGCGTCGCCGACCCACCGACGGCCGTCGTCGACGTAGCCGCTGACCGGGCGCTCGTAGAAGAAGAAGTGCATGTCGCCCGAGATCCACCAGCCGTCGTCGCCGTCGACATCGACGATCGACAGCTTCGTCCCGCTGCCGATGACCTTCTCGTAGTACTCCCTGTCGGCCAGGCCGGGGAAGCGCATGAGCACCAATCCGACGCCCGGTTCGGACGTCGCGGGCAGCTCGTCGCTCGCAGCCCAGACGTAGGCGATCTGACCGCCCTTGTTGGGGTCGACCCACACCGAGTCCGGCGGTCCAAGACGCGCATCGGTCGGCAGCCGGACGGGCGCGCCCGTCAGCGTCTCGACCTCGTCCAACGCGATCCGGCGACCGAGGTTCAGGCGCATCCCCGGGATCGCCGGGAGCGTCGGGCTGGCTCCGGTCGCGGACGATGGACTCGGCGAGGGGGGCGCCGACGCGGGTGGCTGGCCGAAGACGAAGCGCAGGCCGGGCAGCCCCAGGCCGGCGGCGCCGGCGACGATCGCCAGGCCCAGCAGCGCGATGATCGCGAACACGAGGGCTCGTCGCCACGAGCGCACGGTCGGCCGCCGCCACGCTGTCGTCGTCCTAGGTCGCTCGCCCTCGGCCAGTCGGACACGGACGCGCATGGCGATGTCGGGCCCGGCCGTCGTCCCGGACGGCGTCACCGGTGCGGCGACAGGCCAGTCGATCGAGCCCGCGAGCGACCGCAGGGCACCCTCGAGGGTCGCGTCGTCGAACGTGGCCATCGATCCGCCGTTCATCGTTCGGCCTCGCGGCCCATCGCGGCCGGCGCGTCACGGGTCGGTTCGAGCGCGGTGCGCAGGCGACCGAGCGCGCGCGACGTCCGGGACTTGACCGTGCCGCGCGGGATGCCGAGCGTCTCGGCCGTCTCCGCCTCGGACAGGTCGAGCAGGAAGCGCGCCCCGAGCACCTCGCGGTCATCGTCGCGCAGCGTGCCGAGGGCGGCGAGCAGCTCGCTGCGCTGCTCGGCGGCCATCACGACCTGCTCCGGGCCGGGGACCGCGCGACCCGGCTCCGCGGCGTCGGCGACCCGAAGCGCAAGCCCATGCCGGCGCCCCGCCGAGCGACGTCGGTTGCGCGCCTCGTTGGCGACGATCCGCAACAGCCACGGCCGCAGCGGCGCACCCTCCCGAAACCGGGGCAGGGCATCGAACGCCTTGATGAACGCTTCCTGGACCGCATCGTCGGCATCGGTCTCCGGGCAGATGAGGTGCGCGGTCCGAAGAGCGACGTCCTGATAGCGACGCACGATCTCCTCGTACGCCGCGACGTCGCCGGTTCGGGCACGCGCGATCAGTTCGGCGTCTTCGATGTGGACGGCCCTCCACGACAACCGTACCCCGTACACCGCTCGATGGCGGGCGGTTCCCCAGGGAGCCGCCGCGACCGCGCTGCTACGATCGGCGACGTGACCGACCATCCCCGAAACCGTGGCCGGGTCTTCCGTCGATCGCTGCTGGCCGACCCGCCGGTCGCCGTCGAATCGAGCGGCGCGACGATCCGGGATTCAGAGGGACGGACGTACATCGATGCCGCCGGCGGGGCCATCGTCGTCAACGTCGGGCACGGACGGTCGTCGATCGCCGATGCGATGGCCGACCAGGTCCGCCGTCTGGCGTATGCCCACGGCTCCGCGTTCACCACCGAGCCGCTCGAGGCGTACGCGGCGGCCGTCGCCGACGTGCTGCCGGTCGACGATCCGGCGATCTACCCCGTGTCGGGCGGGTCCGAGGCGATCGAGACGGCCCTGAAGCTGGCCCGCATCTATCACCTCGCCCGAGGCGAGCCCGACCGGGAGCTGCTCATCTCGCGGTACGGCAGCTATCACGGCAACACGCTCGGCGCGCTCGATGCCGGCGGTCGCCCGGCGCTTCGCGCGCCGTACGAGCCGTGGCTCGGCCGCTTCCGGCACGTCTCGGCGGCATACCCGTACCGGGCCGGCCAGCCCGGCGCCCACGCCCTCGGCGACGGAGAGGCACTCGCCGCCGAGCTGGACGCCGCCATCCGCGAGGCGGGTCCGGGTCGCGTGGCGGCCTTCCTCGCCGAGCCGATCGTCGGGGCGACCCTCGGTGCCGTGGTCCCACCCGACGACTACTGGCCGGCGATCGCGGATGTCTGTGCGAGGCACGGGGTGCTGCTGATCGCCGACGAAGTGATGACCGGCTTCGGGCGGACGGGTCGCTGGTTCGCGCTCGACCACTGGGGCGTCCGGCCCGACATCCTCGTCGCGGCCAAGGGCGCCACCGGGGGCTACTGGCCGTTCGGATTCGCTGCTGCGAGCGGGCGCCTGTACGAGACCGTGACGGCGCCCGGGAAGGGCTTCGTCCACGGCTTCACGTACTCGCACTCCGGGGTCGGGGCGACGGTCGCGACGGAGGTGCTGCGGCTCCTCCACGAAGAACACCTGGTCGAGGCGAGCGCCGAGAAGGGCGTCCGACTGATGACGTTGCTCAAGGGCGCCCTGGAGGAGCAGCCCGCCGTCGGGGAGATCCGTGGTCGTGGCCTGATGGTCGGCGTCGAGTTCGTCGCCGACCGGGCGACCGGACGACCGTTCCCGCGGACCGCCCGGGTCGCGGAGGCCGTGCTCGGCGCGGCCCGGGAGCGCGGCGTCCTCGTCTACATGGGGACCGGCAACGCGGACGGCGTCGACGGCGACACGATCCTGCTCGGGCCGCCGTTCGTCATCGGCGACGACGAGCTGCAGCGAGTGGCGGCCGTCCTTGCCGAGGCGATCGAGGAGGCGACGGCCGACGTGGCCGCCGCGCGCTGACCTCTAGCGGGTCAGCGTGTCGTCCTGACGTTCGGCGATCATCCGCTCGGCCTGCTCGCGGTCGTACGCGCTCGCGTAGCGGCCCGCCTCCTCCTCACCCTCGACGAACGCGTTCTTGACGCCCTCGGTGTTCAGGTACCAGAGGATGAGGCCCGGCAGCAGTGCGGCCGCGAGGCCCTTGGACAGGTCGGCGGTCGCGAAGAGGATCATCACGGCGGTGAAGATGCCGAGGACCGCGATGAGCATCCCGAACGTCCACGCCCAGATGCGGACCGTCCAGGCGCCGTACGCGACGGCGACGTAGAGCAGGCCGAGCACGAAGGCGAGGAGGCCCCATAGGAACACGCCGGATCCCGTGGACGCCGGTCCGAAGGCGACGACTCCCATCAGCTGGAGCCCGATGATCAGCGCGGCGATGCCGTTCACGAGCGCGAAGAACCCCAGGACCGCTACCCCGATCGGCGGTGTTCGCATCCCATCCTCCTTGTGGCGCGTGCCCACGGCACGCCACTAGCGTACGCCGTGCGTCGGTCGATGAGAACAGGGTTTCGCGCGGATCCGGCTAGCGCGGCCCACCCGGCATGCGGGTCTCGCTCCGGAACATGCCGCCGAAGACCAGGGCCGCCCCGAGCAGCACGAGCGTCAGGGGCACGATCAGCCCGCCGATCTCGGGCTGCACGAGGTTGACGATCCCGAGCAATGCGAGCAGACCGCCGATCCACGCCTGCCAGCCGACCCCGCCGCCCCCCGAGAGCCGCACCGCCGCGACGAACAGGAAGGCGATCCCGAGACAGAGCTGGCCGATGCCATCCTGGCTGATGCCGACGTTCTCCAGCGCGTTGGGCACCGCGAGGGCGGTGATGATCGCCCCGGCATAGAGGGAGCCGGAACCGCGCTTGATGGCCCAGTTGATCAGGAATGCCAGCCCGATGGCGAGCATCAGCACCGAGCCGATCTGCTGCGCCTGCGGGTACAGCTCCTGGATCAGCAGCAGCCCGCCGAACACCAGCAGGAAGATCCCGATCCACGGCAGGCTCGGTCGTCGCTCCTGGCCGGAATCCCCGCGACCGGTGCCCCATTCCCAGCTGTAGACCCTCACGTCCGGGTCGCCTGGCGGCCGGCCCCCGCTGTCGGGGCCGAGCCGCGTCACCGAGCCGGAGTCGGAGTCGGAGTCGGAACGATCGTCCACGTCAGACGCCAGCGTACCCCGCTGGCGTGGAAGCCGGGGCGGCCGCGGCCTCCGGCTCGTCCTCCACGTGGTTGAACCCGAGCCGATCGGCGAAGCGGCCGAGCGGCCCCGGGGCCCACCAGTTCCACTTGCCCATCAGCCGCATCGTGGCCGGGACCAGCAGGACCCGGACGATCGTCGCGTCGATGAGCACCGCGATCGCCATGCCGACCCCGATGCTCTTGATCGTGATCGACTCGGCCAGCGCGAAGGCCGAGAACACCGTGACCATGATCAGCGCGGCGCCCGTGATGACGCCGGCCGTCTTGGCCAGCCCCTCCGCGACCGACGCCGTGTTGTCGCCGGTCCGCCGGTAGGCCTCCTGCATGCGCGAGAGCAGCAGCACCTCGTAGTCCATCGAGAGGCCGAACAGCACGCTGAACATGATGATCGGGTTGCCGGCCATGGTGAACCCAGGGGTGGTGAACCCCAGGACGTCGCCGAAGTTGCCGTCCTGGAAGATGAACACGAGCGCCCCGAATGAGGCCGTGATCGACAGCAGCGTCATGATCACCGCCTTGATCGGGATGACGACCGACCCGAAGAGCAGGAACAGGATCAGCGCGCTTGCGCCCAGCGTCAGCGCGATGGCATAGGGGATCGTGTCCGACTGGCTGGTCATGAAGTCGTGGCCATCGGCGGCGAGTCCGCCGACCTGCGTGTCGACCCCGTCGACCGCCACGGCCCGGACCGCCGGCACGACCGCGGTGCCGTCGGGCGACAGCGGCGCGAGCGGGCTGACCGCGTCGAGGCGGACCGTCGAGCCGCGGATGTAGGCATCCTCCAGGCGGTCCAGCCCGGCGGCGAGCTCGGGCGGCAGCTGATCGCGCGGTGTCGCGTAGAGCGCGGCGATGCCGGCCGCGGAGAGGTCCTCACCCGAGACCGGGTCCCGGAGGCCGGTGAACGGACCCTCGACACGGTCGACGTCGTCGACCTCCCCGATGGCAGTGCCCAAGTCGAGGATGCGTTGGATGTTGGCCTCGTCGGTCGGCGAGCCGTCCACGCTGGCGAGCACCACGATCGGCGAGGTCTCGCCGGCCTGGAACTCGGTCGACAGGGCGACCGACGCCTCGCGGCTCTCGATCCCCGGTGGCAGGACGCTGGCGTCGGGGATGCCCTGGCTGAGTCGCAGGAACGGCGTGCCGAGGACCAGCAGGAACACGAGGGTCGGGATGAGGACCGCGATCGGCCGGGCCATGACCCAGTGCGCCATCCGCTCCCAACGCGACTCGCGCTCGATGTCGGCTGCGACGCCGACCGGCCGGCCGAGCCTCCGTCGGATGCCGTCGCGCAGACCGGCCATGCCGAGCGAGTTGACGCGCGGGCCGAGCATGCCGAGGACCGCCGGCAGGAACGTCAGCGCGAAGAACACCGACGCGGCCACGGTGAGCGCCCCGCCGATGCCGAACGAGCGCAGCGCGGCCGGCTGGAACAGCAGCAGACCGGACAGTCCGACGGCGACCGCGAGTCCCGAGAACGTGACCGCCTTGCCGCTGGTCGCGACCGTGATCGTGACCGCCGTCCCGACATCGCGGCCACGGCGGAGCTCCTCGCGGAAGCGGCTGACCATGAACAGCGAGTAGTCGATCGCGAGGGCCAGGCCGAGCATGGTCGCCACGTTCTGGACGTAGATCGACAGCTCCGTGACCTGCGCGGCGATGTAGACGCCGGCGAGGGTCGTCGGGATGGCCAGCGCCGCGACGACAAGCGGCATGCCTGCCGCCACGAGCGACGCGAAGACGAGGACGAGGATGAGTGCCGCGAACGGGAACGACACCGTCTCGGCCTGGATCAGCTCCTTCTCCGACTGCTCGGCCTGGTCCTGCGTCGCCGGCGCGACGCCGGTCAGCTGGAGGGTCAGGCCCGTCGGCTCGTCGATGAGCGCGCGCAGCTCCTCCATCTCGTCGACCGCCGCCTCGTCGGTCATGTCGAGTCGGACGACGACGTATGCCGCAGTCCCGTCGGTGCTGACGAATCGGTCGTCCTGCGTCTCGGCCCAGCCGATCGCGTCGTCGACGCGCTCATCCGCCACGAGGCGGTCGATAGACTCCGTGATCCGGTCCTGGAAGCCGTCCGACCGCGCGTCGTCGCCGGCTTCGCCACGGAACAGGGCGATGATCGTGCCGCCCCCCGCGCCGAACTCCTCCGCGAGCCGATCGTGGACCGCAGCCGACTCCGAATCGGGGTCCGTCCAGCCTCCGGCGCTGAGCGCGCTGGTCGCCTGTGCGGCGAGCACGGTCGAGGCGAGGGCGATGACGACCGCAAGGACGGCGATGGGACGGCGGAAGCGGTAGACGAACGCTCCCCAGGCACTGAACATCGGACGGGTACCCCTGGACTGTGGCTGCTATGGTGCGCGTTCACGATAGAGAATGACTATTCCCTTTGTCAACGCCTGACGGTTGCACCGAACACGCGGCTCGGCTACCGTTGAGGGAGCAATCGTTCGCTATCGGGGTCGATCACCGCGTGCCACGCCTGTCCGCAGCCCAGGAGCATCAGGTCCGTCAACGGATCATCCGGGCGGCCGTCGAGGTCTTCTCCGAGAAGGGCTACCACCGGGCGACGATCGCCGATGTGGTCGCCAGATCGGGCCTGTCGGTGGGTGCGATCTACACCCATTTCACGGGCAAGGAGCAGCTGTTCCTCGAGAGCTGCGACCTCATCTCCGGTCAGGGCCTCGACGCGCTGGCCGTCCGACTCGCGCCGCTGACGTCAACGTCGGAACGTCTGCGCGCCGCCATCGAGTACTACGTCGAGTCGATCGACGAGTTCGACGGCGCACCAGGCCAGGTCGGCCTGGTCCGCGCCTGGGCCGAGGCCGGCGAGGAGCCCGGTGTTCGCGAGATGCTCGTTCGGCGCCGCGAGCGCCTGGTCGGCGCCGGGCAGTTGCTGATCCGCGAGGGCATCACCCGGGGCGAGCTCCCGTCGTGGGTCGACGTCGACGGGCTGTCACGCGGCTTCATGGCCTTGCTCGACGGGCTGCTGCTCCAGCGGATCGAGGCCGGCGATTCCTACCGCGCCGACGAGTCGGTCCGGCGGGCGACCGCGATCCTCGATGTCCTGCTCGCCGCAGCGAAGGCCGAGCGACCGGGCGTCGCCACGGCGTAGCATCGGCCCGCCATGGCCCACGTCCAGACCGTCCTGGGTCGGATCGATCCGAGCGATCTCGGGTTCACCCTCCCGCACGAGCACACGCAGATCGCGTTGTGGCACGTCCGCGACCGCTGGGATTACTGGCAGCTCACCCGCGACGAGCCGGCCATCCTGGAGGAGCTGGCCGCGTTTCGGGACGCCGGCGGCCGGAGCCTGGTCGACCTGACCGGGGCGGGCGTCGGACGCGATCCGACCTGGCTGGCGGGTCTCGCCAGGTCGTCCGGGCTCAACGTCGTGATGGGTTGCGGCTGGTACCGAGAGGCGTATTACCCGACCGACCTCCTCGTCGACCGGCGGTCGGTCGACGACCTTGCCGACGAGCTCGTGCGCGAGGCGACCGACGGTGTCGGCGACACGGCCATCAAGCCGGGGATCATCGGCGAGATCGGCACCGACAAGCCATGGGTCTCGGCGCGCGAGGAGCGGGTCCATCGGGCGGCCGCGCGAGCGGCCAGGCGGACGGGCCTATCGATCACCACGCACGGCGTCCTGTCGGCGGTCGGTCTCGACCAGCTGCGGATCTTCGAGGACGAGGGCGTCGATCCGGCCCGGGTGGTCATCGGTCACGCCGATTCGTACCCGCAGCTCGACCACCACCTGGCGATCGTGGACCGCGGTGCCAGCGTCGAGTTCGACTTCCTCGGCATGTCGTTCACGGCGGTCGAGCGGCACGGCGAGAGCCGGGTCGTCGACCTGCTCTGCGAGCTCCTGGCGCGCGGGCACGAGGACCGGATCCTGCTGTCACAGGACGTGTGCCACGACTCGCAGCTGCTGCGGTACGGCGGCAACGGCTACACGTACCTGGCGACGACCTTCCTCCCGCGTCTCCGGGCGGCCGGCGTCACCGATGCCGAGATCGAGGCGATGACGGTGGCAAATCCGCGTCGACTGCTGTCGATCGGCTGATCCTCAGGCCTCGAGTGCCGCGTCGACGCTGAGCTCGACGTTGCCCTTGAGCGCCTGGCTGACCGGGCACTCGTCCCGGGTGGCCTCGGCAGCGGCCACGAAGTCCTCGGTCGAGATGCCCGGCACCACCCCGCGCACCGTCAAGTGGCTTGACACGAGCCGCCAGCCGGCCTCGAGCTTGTCGAACGTGACGTCGGCCGAGACCGCCAGCCGCTCGGGCGCCGTGCCCGCGCGACCCAATCGACCCGACATCGCCATCGAGAAGCACGCGGCATGCGCCGCCGCAACGAGCTCCTCGGGGCTGGTCATCCCGTCCGGCGCCTCGGTCCGGGCCGCCCACGTGACCGGCAGGTCGCCGAAGGCGTTGCTGGTGGCGGCCCGCACGGTTCCCTGGCCGCTGGCGAGATCGCCGGACCAGTCGGCTTCGGCTCGTCGGATCGCGGACATGGCGGCCTCCTCGTTGCTGTTCCGATCCGTGGTCGTCGGAGGGTCATCGTAGGCCGAGGCGGCGATGCGTGCGGACACGTGTGGTTCGTGTGGGGTTCTGGGGGGTGCCTGCACGGTCGACTCGTTGCGTTACCGAGCGTACGGTGCCATCGGTGAGCGATGCCGAGGAGCGGCAGCGCTTCCCGACCATCGCGTCCCATGGCATTCCCCCCGCGTCCCATGGCCGCCCTCCCGCTGGCCGCCATCCTGCTGGTCGGCCTGTTCGCCCTGACGACGACCGTGTCGGCAGCGACCGTCTCGATCGGCACAGCCGAGGCGGCCGCACTCACGCTCACCAACAAGCGCCGGACCGACGGCGGCCTCGTCGGGCTGCGTCATGACGTACGGCTGGCACGGCTCGCGCGCGAGCGGGCGCAGTACATGGCTGCGACGGGCCGGTTCAGCCACACCCAGACCGGCGGCACCAGCGTGTTCGACCTCATCGATGTCGCGCGCATCAACTGGTATGCGGCCGGCGAGATCATCGCCTGGAACACGGCCGGACGACTCGACTCCTCCGCGTCGTTCGCGGTCCAGGGCTGGATGGGCTCGCCGCGCCACCGGGCGATCGTCCTGTCGCGGTCCTACAACTACGTCGGCTTCGGCCTCGCGATCGCCGACGACGGGAGGCGCTTCTGGGCCGGCGTCTACCTGCGGGGACCCGATCGGACGGGTGGCTACGTCCGGTTCGAGTCGTTCCGGGCGGCGCCGATCAATGCCATCTGGGTGCGCGGTACCCAACGCTGGTCCGGCAACGACATCCGCCTCCAGGTCCTGACCGCCGGCCACCGGTATTTCCACGTCATCTGGCGCCACGTGGGTGGACCGTGGCAGAGCCTCGGCACGACGCGGGCGACGTCCCTGACGAAGTGGTGGCGACGCGGCTGGCTATACGAGATTCGCGTGCGCGAGCGTGATCTGCGGGGCAACTGGGGAGCCTGGACGACCCGCTCGTTCCGACCCTGAGCCTGGCCGAGACGCCGACCGCCTGCCGGTCCGCATGCCACGCGACTGCAACACTCGCGGTGGCCCCCGTGCGGAGGGCTGCCCCCGACAGGGGCGTATCCTTGCGCTTCACCCGGTGAAGGAGGCGATCGATGCCTGAGCTGAATCTGAGGAACATCCGCAGGGATCTGCGTCTCCCGGAACTGCGGCTGCCGGAGATGTCGCGCGACGACATCGCCAAGGCCCTGGGAGAGGCGCGCAAGGAGATGCGCGAGGTCCGCAAGGACTTCGATGACTTCCGGCGGGACTTCGAGCTGCCGAAGGTCGACGTGCCGACGGCCGACGTCGGGCGCGTCGACGCCGGCAAGGTGACCGACGGCGCGAAGCAGGTCGCGGACGGCGCCAAGCAGATGGCCGACACAGCGAAGCAGGGGATCATGCAGGCGGCCGAGGCGGCCGGTCTCGTGACGGCGCCGGCGATCGGACGGTCGCGCCGACCCTTCGTCATCGCTGGAATCGCGGGCATCGCGACGCTCGCGATCGCCTGGCTCGCGCTGCTCAACTCGCCGGCCGTGAAGACCCGCCTTCGCGACGGCGTACAGCGTGCGCGGGAGCGCATCGCCGCCGCTCAACAGTCCTCGTGGGGTGTCGACGACGAGGCGACCGCGTTCGACGCGGCGCGGTCCGCTGCCGTCCAACCCTCCACATACAGCGAGTCGTTGGACACCGCCGACAGCCCGTACGCCGAGCCCCCCACGGAACTGCCCGAGGGCTTCGGCGCGGACGGCGGCACGCACCGCATCGAGGAGGACGCGCCGGCGCGCGCCTGATCCCCGAACCACACGACGTACGAACCACGCCGCCCCCCGCGCGGGGCGGCGTCGGTGTGTCCGCCCCTTGACATCATGATCGGTCCGGGGCTGCCACTATCGGTAGCCCATGCCACCGGTCGACGGGATCGCATCGGTGCTCCGGCGTCTGCTCGGCAACGGCGGGCTTCGCCGGGTGCTGCCCGCGTTCTTCCTGTTCAACGCCGCGGAGTTCGGCACGTGGGTGGCGATCCTGCTGTACGCCTACGAGCGGAGCGGCCCCGTATCGGTCGGCGTCGTGGCGTTGATCCAGCTCGTCCCGGCGGCGCTGCTCGCGCCCGCCGCGGCGTCACTCGGCGACCGGTTCCCTCGCGAACGGGTGCTCGCGGCGGGCTACGTCACGCAGGCGGCTGCGATGCTCGCGACCGCCTCGGCCATGATCCTGGCAGCATCGCCGGTCGTCATCTACGCGATCGCGGCCGTTGCCGCGTCGTCGCTGGTGGTGACCCGCCCGACCCAGTCGGCGCTGCTGCCGTCGCTGGCCGTGTCGCCGGAGGAGCTGACGGCGGCCAACGCGGCGAACGGGATCGCGGAAGGTGCCGGCGTCCTGGCCGGGCCACTGATCGCGGCGGTGCTCCTCGTGAGCGGCACCCCGGCGACCGTGTTCCTCGCCGCGGTCGGCGCGCTGCTGGTGGCGTCGCTGCTGACCGTGCGGCTGCCCGCAGTCTCGTGGTCGAGCGAGCTCGACGCGGTGCCGGCTGCAGGGAGCGATGCCGGGGACGTGAGCGCGCTGGCCGGTCTGCGGGTGATCGCCGGCGACCGCGACGCCCGGCTGGTCGTCGGCCTGCTGACGGTGCGCATGCTGCTGATCGGCGCGGCCGATGTCCTGTTCGTGCTCCTGGCCCTCGACCTCCTCGAGATGGGCGAGCCAGGCGCCGGCATCCTGGCCGGTGCGCTCGGCGCGGGCGCGATGGTCGGCGGGGCGATGACGTTCGCGATCGTCGGGCGGGCACGCCTGGCGGCGGTCTTCGCGGTCGGGGCTGCGGCCTGGGGCCTCTCGCTGGCGGTCATCGGCGTGACCGCCATCGCGGCGCTCGCGCCGTGGCTGGTGGTTGTCGGCGGCGCCGGGCTCGCCATCGTGGACATCGCCGGCCGGACGATGCTCCAGCGATCGATCCGTGACGAGGTCCTGACGCGGGTGTTCGGGCTGCAGGAGGGCCTGGCGATGGCGGCGTTGGCGGCGGGTTCGATCCTCGTGCCCATCCTCATCGGTGTTGCCGGGCTGGTCGGTGCGGTCCTCGTCATCGCGGCGATCCTGCCCGTGGTGGTCGCCCTGTGGTGGCGCCCGTTGCGCGAGCTCGACACCCGAACGCTCGTGCCCGTCCGCGAGCTCGCCCTCCTCCGTCGCAACAGGATCTTCCGCCCGCTGCCCGGACCGCAGCTCGAGGCGGTGGCGCGGCGGACAACGTGGCTCACCGCTCCGGCCGGCTACGAGATCATCCGCGAGGGCGACACAGGCGACTGCTTCTACGTCCTGGCGTCCGGGGCGCTGACGGTCGATCGCCACGGCACCCACCTGCGCGACGTCGAGGTGCCCGGCGACGGGGTGGGCGAGATCGCGCTGCTGCGCGACGTACCACGGACGGCCACCGTCGCGACGACCGTCGATTCAACGCTGCTGACCATCGAGCGAGCGCCGTTCCTGGCCGCCATCACCGGTCATCCCGACGCGTTCGCCGCGGCGGAACGGCAGGTCGCGCTGCGCATGCTCTGACGGCCCCGATCGCCGGTCCATCCGGGCATGACCGCGTCGCTCGTTGACGCTTCGCCGGGCAATCCCGATAATCGGACTAGGAATTAAGACGGCCGACCGCCCGTCGCGGTGCACGGTCGCTGGCGTTCCACCCGCACCCGAGGACTGAGATCGAATGACCGCCACCCGCGAGATCGTCACCGACAAGCGCGAACAGTTCGCCTTCCACGACGACATCGCGTACCTGCGCGAGACCAAGCGCGGGCTCACGCGCGCCACGGTCGAGGAGATCAGCGGCTTCAAGGACGAGCCGGACTGGATGCTCCAGTTCCGCCTGCGCGCCTTCGACCACTTCCAGAAGCGGGCGATGCCCGCCTGGACGGACGGCCTCGACCGGATCGACTTCGACAAGATCGTCTACTACCGGAAGCCCTCCGAGCGGGAGGAGAAGTCCTGGGACGACGTCCCCGAGCAGATCAAGGCCACGTTCGAGCGGCTCGGCATCCCCGAGGCGGAGCGCAAGTTCCTGGCCGGCGTCGGCGCGCAGTACGACTCTGAGGTCGTCTACCACAGCGTCCGTGAGGAGCTCAGCAAGATCGGCGTCGTGTTCATGGGCACTGACCAGGCGCTCAAGGAATACCCCGACATCTTCAAGCAGCACTTCGGCACGATCGTCCCGCCCGAGGACAACAAGTTCGCGGCGCTCAACAGCGCTGTCTGGTCCGGCGGCTCGTTCGTCTACGTGCCCAAGGGCGTCGAGGTCCCGCTGCCGCTGCAGGCCTACTTCCGCATCAACGGCGAGAACACCGGCCAGTTCGAGCGGACGCTGATCGTCGTCGACGAAGGGGCGAAGGTCCACTACATCGAGGGGTGTACGGCGCCCATCTACGCGACCGACAGCCTCCACGCCGCGGTCGTCGAGGTCGTCGCTCTGCCCGGCTCCAAGGTCCGCTACACGACCATCCAGAACTGGTCGAATGACGTCTACAACCTCGTCACGAAGCGAGCGCACGCCTACGAGAACAGCACGGTCGAGTGGATCGACGCGAACACCGGCTCGCGCAAGACCGTGAAGTTCCCCGCCATCTACCTGCGCGGCGAGGGTGCGATGGCGGACATCATCAGCGTCGCGGTCGCCGGCAAGGGCCAGCACCAGGACACCGGCGCCAAGGCGATCCACCTCGCACCGAACACGCGGTCGCGGATCGTCTCGAAGTCCGTGTCCAAGGACGGCGGCCGGGCGACGTATCGTGGCCAGCTCAAGGTCGCGCCGGGCGCCACCAATGTGGTGGCCAGCGTGCGTTGCGACGCGCTGATGCTCGACGACGAGAGCCGCAGCGACACGTACCCGTACATCGACATCCAGGAAGACGACACGACGATGACCCACGAGGCCACTGTCGGGAAGATCAGCGCCGACCAGGTCTTCTATCTGATGAGCCGGGGCCTCACCGAGAACGAGGCCCAGAACATGATCGTGCAGGGGTTCCTGGAGGTCTTCACGAAGGAGCTGCCGATGGAGTACGCGATCGAGTTCAACCGGCTCGTGAAGATGGAGATGGAGGGGTCGCTCGGGTGAGTGCAGCACCGACCGCATCACGGCCGAGGTTGACCGACGACCAGCTCCAGGAGCTGATGAAGCTCATCGGCAAGTCGGACTCGGTCGAGCTGAAGCTGACCGTCGCGGACGACCAGCGACGAGCCGCCACGCGGGCACTCGAGATCGATCCACTGAACGCCCAGATCCGCCAGGTCGTGTTCTTCGACACACCCGATCTGCGGTTGAACAAGGCGGGCGTGGTCGTCCGCGCGCGACGCGTCCAGGGCAAGGGCGACGACTCCACGGTCAAGCTCCGACCGGTCACCCCGGACGACCTCTCGCGCCAACTGCGCAAGACGCCCGGGTTCGTCGTCGAGGTCGATGCCATCCCGGGCGCGTTCGTCTGCTCGGGCGCGTTGAGCGCCGGTCTGAAGACGGGGTCCGTGTGGGACGCCCTCCGCGGCGAGCGCCCGATCCGCAAGCTGTTCTCGAAGGATCAGCGTGCCTTCTACGAGGCGCACGCCCCCGCCGGCATCGCACTCGACGACCTCTCGATCCTGGGCCCGATCTTCGTCCTGAAGATGAAGTGGGTGGCCGAGGATTTCGCCCGTCCGATGGTTGCCGAGGCCTGGCTGTTCCCGGACGCCTCGATGACCTTCGAGCTCTCGACGAAGGCGCTGCCCGCCCAGGCCTTCCAGGCGGCCGCGGAGGCCCGGGCGTTCCTCGCGGCCAAGGGCATCCGCTCGACCGCGGGCCAGGAGACGAAGACCAAGCGCGCCCTGCGGGTGTTCTCGAAGCGACTCATCGCCGACGAGCGCGTCACGCCCGTCGCATGACGGTGTCCCGACCACGGCCCGCGCGGCGGGCCGTCGACGAGTTGTCCCTGGCCGTCGAGGCCTCGACTCTCGAGGCGCACGCCGCAGTGGAGCCGGCCTGGCTGTCCGCAGATCGACAGTCGGCATTCGACGCATGGTCGGCGCTGCCGGCCGAGTCGAACCTGCTGTATACGCCGTACATCGACCTGCGCGCTGCCCGCCTCGACGCGGCCGAGCTGGTCCTCGAGGCGCCGGTCGGTGACGCCGCGGGAACGCTGCCCGACGATGCCGCCGCCCTGCTCGAGATCACCGACGGTGCGGTCACCGCCGCGGTGCTCTCCGATGACGCCGTCGCGGCGGGCGTGACGCTGACCGACCTGGCTGGGCTGCTGGCGCGCGAGCCCGACCGGACTCGCGAGATGCTGCTCGGCGGACCGGGCGTGCCGGCCGACGACAAGTTCGGCCAGCTGACCCGCGCGACGTGGGTGCAGGGCGCGGTCGTCGACGTCCCGGCGGGCGTCCGCCTCGACCGGCCCATCATCATCCGCTGGGCGATCGGCCGGCCCGACCGGGCCCTCGTCACGCGCAGCCTCGTGCGAATCGGCGACGAGGCGGATATCGCGATCGTCGAGGAGCTCGTGCCGTCCGCCGCCACCGACGAGAGCGCGGCCCAGTCGTTCTTCGCGGGCACGATGGAGGTCACCCTCGGCTCGAGGGCATCGCTGCGGGTCTCCGGCCTGCAGGAGCTGCCGTCGAACGTCGTCGCGATCCAGCATCGAGCCGCGGTGGTCGGCGAGGCGACGTCGCTGCAGTGGGCGCTCGCCCAGCTCGGCGGCCGGCTCGTCCGGAGCCGGATCGACAATCGGCTCGTGGGCGATCGCAGCTCGGTCGAACAGGTCGAGATCGTGTTCGGCAGCGACGAGCAGGTCTTCGACCTGACCTCGTACACGACCCATGTCGGCAAGGACACGACCGGCGACCTGCTGTCCAAGGCGGCGCTGCTCGAATCGGCCCGGACGTACCTCAAGGGCCTCATCACGATCGAGCGGTCGGCCAACGGCACCGACAGCTTCCTCGGCGAGTTCGGCATGAACCTGTCCAAGTCGGCCCGCTCGGTCGCCATCCCGTCGCTCGAGATCGATCAGCCCGACTGCCGGCGCGTGGCGCACGCGAGCTCGGTGGGTCCGGTCGACGAGACGCAGCTGTTCTACCTCGAGTCTCGCGGCATCCCGCCCGACGAGGCGCGCAAGTTCATCGTCCTCGGGTTCCTGGAGCCCGTGGTGGCGCGCGTGCCGCTCACCTCGGCACAGGACCGGCTCCGCGAGCTGCTCGAGGCCAAGTGGACGGCGGGGACCGTCGGGGACGGCGAGGCGGCCGCCTGATGCCTCCACAACCTCCGTCGCGCCGGCCCCGCGCGAGCGGGTCGCCACGATGAGACGGATCGACCTGCTCGGCGTCGACGAGGTGGCCGACGGCGAGATGAAGATGGCGTTCGTCGACGGCACCGACCAGGTGCTCGTCATCAACCAGGCCGACGAGTTCACCGCGGTGCAGGGCGTGTGCTCGCACGAGTACTTCGAGCTCGACAAGGGCTTCCTGACCAACGGCACCCTGACGTGCGCGCTGCACCTGTCGCGGTTCGACCTGACCAACGGGGAGCCGCTCGACCCACCCGCCGAGGAGCCGCTCGCGGTGTACCCGGTCGTGATCGAGGATGGGCGCGTCCTGATCGAGGTCCCGGACGGACCGCTGGAGATCAGCGAGGGCTGAGCCCGATGTCGGGTTCCGGCCCGGCGATCTCGGCCACGACCGCCGCTGCGGCGAGCCGGTCGTCGCTGGCGACGCTGACCGCGAGCCGGGTGACGCCGGACTCGGCGGCGAGCTCGGCCGCGCGCCCGTGCATCACGAGCTCGAGCCGACCGGTCGACCGGTCATCCACCAGCTCGATCGACCGGAAGTCGAGCCCTTCGTCGGCGGCCGGCAGGACCTTGAGCGTCGCCTCCTTGGCCGCGAACTTCTCCGCCAGTCGGCGGGGCTCGAGCCGGCCCGCACTGCGGCTGGTCTCGATCTCGCCCGGCGTGTAGATCCGCGCCAGGTATCGGTCGCCGTGCGCCGCCAGGCCGTCCTGGACCGACGACACCGACGTGAGGTCGAGTCCGAAGCGAACGTTCATGGCGTTGATGTGCTGTTCATGTCCGGATGGTTCCGTACCAGTGCGGTGTGGTGCGCGGCAGTCAGGGAGTTGACAGGACGCACCACGAGCACGCCGAAAGGGGGAGATTCAGGTGGGACTTTCGATAGCGGTCCGGCGACGGACATCGTATAGTCCGCCAGTCATCATCCCAGCGCATCTCGCGCACCGTCACATCATCAACAATTTCATCAGGGGGACCCGTGGTCGAACGTGTTCGACAGATCGTCCGTGAGCACGGTCGGCTTCCCGCCGACCTCGACGCACTGGACGACGAAGCCGACCTGTATCAGGCCGGCATGACATCGCACGCCAGCGTCAATCTCATGCTCGCACTCGAAGCCGCGTTCGACGTCGAGTTCCCGGACGCCATGCTCAAGCGGACCGTCTTCCAGAGCGTCCGCTCGATCAGCGATGCGTTGCAGACCCTCGGGGTCGCGGCGTGATGGCCGTCGTGGTCGATCGCGACCAGGCGTTCCTCGACGCCATCCGACGCATCGCCGACGAGATCGCGGCACCGAACGCCGACGCCGTCGACCGGGAGGCGCGCTTCCCGGTCGAGACGCTCGACGCCCTCCGCGCCGAAGGCGCGCTCGGGGCGCTCGTCCCCGAGTCCCTCGGCGGTCGCGGTCTCCGACTCGAGACCATCGCCACGGCGGCATTCGAGCTCGGCCGCCGGTGCGGGGCGAGCGGGATGGTCTTCGCCATGCACCAGATCCAGGTTGCGACGCTCATCCGTCATGCGGACGACGCGCCGTGGCTGCAGGGCTATCTGCGCGACCTCGCCCGCGAGGAGCGGCTGGTCGCGTCGGTCACGTCCGAGATCGGCACCGGCGGTGACCTGGGGCGCTCGATCGCGGCGGTGACCCCGGGCGAGAACGGCTTCGTCTCGTTCGAGAAGCAGGCGCCGACCGTCTCCTACGGCGCGTACGCCGACGACCTCCTCACGACGCTCCGACGGAGCCCCGATGCCGAGCCCGGCGACCAGGTCCTCGCGCTGACCCGCCGGGACCAGACCACGCTCGAGCAGGTCGGCACGTGGGACCCGCTGGGCATGCGCGGCACGTGCTCGCCGGGCTTCACGGTCAAAGCCGAGTTCCCCGAGGACCAGATCCTGCCCACGCCGTTCTCGACGATCGCCCCGGAGTCCATGGTGCCGATCACCCACGTGCTGTGGTCGCATCTGTGGCTGGGCATCGCGACCGACGCGTTCGATCGGGCGCGCGCCTTCGTCCGCGCGACGGCCAAGGGCCGGCCCGAGGCCGCACAGCCGATGGCGCTCCGACTGTCCCACCTCATGAGCGAGCTGGCGCTGCTGCGGGCCGAGGTCGCATCGGGGATGCGCGACTACCTCGACGCCGCCGAGGACCGTGAACGGCTCACGACGATGGCCACGATCCTTCGCTTCAACAACCTGAAGCTCGCGTCGTCCGAGCAGGCGCCGCGCATCTGCCAGGGCGCGCTGGAGGTTGCCGGCATCGTCGGCTTCAAGAACGACACCCCGTTCTCGATGGGTCGCCACATCCGCGACTCCATGTCGGCGCGGTTGATGATCGCGAACGAGCGCATCCACCAGACGAACGCCACCCTGCTATTGATCGCCAAGGACGTCTGACGTGGCGACCTACCGAGGGGGGACCGCCGACCAGGAGGCGTTCCGTGATTCCCTGTTCGCACATGGCCTGCTGATCCCGAGCGGCGTCCCTGGTGTCTACGGGCGCGGTGCCCGACTCGAGGCGGTGCGCCTCGGCGTCGACCGCGTGATCGATCGCGCCGCGGCACCGGACGATGCGGAGATCCTCCGCTTCCCGCCGCTGCTGCCGCGGCGTCAGCTCGAGGACCTCGGCTACCTGCAGAACTTTCCGCACCTCGCGGGCACGATCTTCGGGTTCGACGGGACCGAGGCTGAAGCGGCCGACCAGTTCTCGACTGCCTCCCGGCACGAGGACTGGAGCGGCTACCAGTCGATGAGCGAGCTGGTGCTGCTGCCTGCCGCGTGCTATCCGGTCTATCCGGCGATCGGCGCGCGCGGGCCGCTGCCCGAGGGTGGCGTGACCGTCGACGCCGGCGCCGCCTACGTGTTCCGGCAGGAACCGTCCGGCGACCCGGCGCGGCTCCAGATGTTCCACCAGCGCGAGATCGTCCGGCTCGGCAGCCCGGACGACGTCGTGGCGTGGCGCGACGCGTGGCGTGATCGTGCCGTCGAGATCCTGCGCACGATCGGCCTCGCGCCGGTCGCGGACGTCGCCGCCGACCCGTTCTTCGGGCGCCAGGGCCGGATGCTGGCCGCCAGCCAGCGCGAGCAGGCGCTCAAGTTCGAGGTCCTCGTCCAGATCGCGGGCGACGAGCCGACGGCGGTCGCCTCGTTCAACTACCACCACGATCACTTCGCGTCGACGTACGGCGTCACGCTGGCCGACGGCGGGATGGCGAACACCGCCTGCCTCGGCTTCGGGCTCGAGCGGATCACGCTCGCGCTCTTCTGCACGCACGGGTTCGACACGGACCGGTGGCCCGCGGCGGTCCGCTCGGAGCTCGGCCTCGCATGAGCGTCTCGATCGCCCCGTCCGCGAGCCTGTTCGGGCTCGACCCGGCCACGTACCGGCCCCACGTCGTGCACGTCGGGGCGGACCGGACCTACCTCGAGACCAACTGCTACATGGACGTCATCGTCGAGCTGCTCCACGGCCGCGGTGACGAGCCGCTTGCGATCATGGGCTCGATCGTCCGCCTCGACTTCGAGGGCGACCAGTGGACGTTCTTCAAGCCCGACCCGGGCGACATCGAGCGGATGTTCGGCGTCGACATCCACGAGATGCAGCCCTACCGGTCGTTGCCCACGCAGATCGGCGAGCTGATCGCGGCCGGTCGCACGATGACCGTCGAGCTCGACGCATGGTGGCTGCCCGATACGGCCGCGACCAGCTACCGGACCGAGCACGTCAAGACGACCGTGATCCCCGAGGCGATCGACCTCGGTGCCGACCGCATGCGCTACTTCCACAACGGCTCGCTGTTCGAGCTCGAGGGCGACGACTATCGGGCGATCTTCCGTCTCGACTCGGCCGATGCCGCGGTCCTGCCGCCCTACACCGAGCTCGTCCGCTTCGACGCCGGCCCGCGTCTCACCGGGGACCGGCTGCGGATGGTCTCGCTCGACGCCCTGCGGCATCACCTCGCGCACGTACCCTCGACGGACCCGTTCGGGCGGTTCGGCGACCACCTCGCCGAGCAGCTGCCGATCCTCCTCGAGGGTGACCCCGCGACCTACCACGCCTATGCGTTCGCCACGGTCCGGATGGTCGGTGCCGGGTTCGAGCTGCTCGCGTCGCATGTCGACTGGCTGCTCGGCGATCCCGGCCGGCCGACGACCGAGGCGCTCGGCCGCATCGTCGACGGGACCAAGGTCCTCGGCTTCAAGCTGGCCCGCCAGCGGCCGTTCGACCCGGAGCCGTCGATCGTCGCCATGGCCGATGCCTGGAGCGAGGCGATGACCGAGCTCCGACAGGCCATCGGCTAGCCATCGTGACCGTCATGGCCGCCCCACTGCCCGCCGTCCGCCCGTCCCTCGATGCGTCGTCGCTCGTGGCTGGATGGGAGGTCGCCTCGAGCGGACCCGCAGATCCCGTCACGCCGCACGCCCCCGACCTCGACTGGATCCCTGCCACGGTGCCGGGCACGGTCGCCGGCGCGTATCGCGACGCCGGCATGCCCGTGCCGGCGGACCTCGACGGAGGCGACTGGTGGTTCCGGACTCGGTTCGACGCGGCCCCGGCCGTCGACGGCGAGCGGGTCGTCCTCCGGTTCGAGGGCATCGCGACCCTCGCCGAGGTATGGCTCGACGGCGCGATCGTCGCGACGAGCGAGTCGATGTTCACGTCGCTCGAGCTCGACGTCACGGAACGGATCGGCGGGACGCACGAGCTGGCCATCCGTTGCCTGGCGCTCGCACCGCGGCTGGCCGAGCCGCGCAAGCCCCGCGCCCGCTGGCGCACCGGCCTCGTGACCGATGGGAACCTGCGCTGGTTCCGGACCTCGCTCCTGGGCCGCGCGCCCGGGTTCTCGGCCGGGCCGGTGGTCGTCGGCCCGTGGCGCCCGGTGATCCTCGAACGGCGGCAGGTCGTCGAGGTCGACGGCCTCCGTGTCCGGACGCGACTCGACGGCGACGCCGGCGTGCTGTCGGTCGCGGTCCATGTCAATGGTCTCGACGGAGTCGTCGCGAGCGTCGACGTCGAGCTGGACGGGCCATCCGGACGACACGGTGTCGCGCTGGAGCCGGCGGTCGATGACGGCGCGGCCTTCACCGGGGAGCTGCGCATCCCGGGCGTCGCGCGCTGGTGGCCGCACACGCATGGCACTCCCGCGCTTCACGACGTCCGCCTGGTCGTCCGCACCGACGGCGGCTCGTTGGCGGTCGACGCGGGGCGGGTCGGATTCCGGACGCTCGCCGCCGGGCCGAGCCCCGACCACGACATCGAGCGCGATGGGCTCGCCCTGCACGTGAACGGGATCCGCCTGTTCGCCCGCGGTGCCGTCTGGACGCCGGCCGACCCGATCGGCATCGCGACCGCGCGCGACGAGCTGCGGGCATCGCTGCAGCTGGCCCGCGACGCGGGCATGAACATGCTGCGCATCGCCGGGACCGGCCTGTACGAGACCGCCGTCTTCCATGACCTGTGCGACGAGCTCGGCATCCTGGTCTGGCAGGACCTGATGTTCGCGAACCTCGACTACCCGTTCGTCGACGACGCGTTCCGCTCGCTCGTCGAGGCCGAGGCGACGGAGTTGCTCGACGGCCTCGCCGGTCGGCCGAGCACCGCCGTCGTGTGCGGCAACAGCGAGGTCGAGCAGCAGGTCGCGATGCTGGGTCTCGAGCCCGCGCTCGGACGCGATCCCTTCTACACCGAGAGGCTTCCGGCCATGGCCGCCGCAGCCGGCTCCGACGCCGTCGTCGTGCCCTCGTCGCCGTTCGGCGGCGTGCTGCCGTTCCGTGCCGACCGCGGCGTCGCCAACTACTACGGCGTCGGTGGCTACCGCCGCCCGCTGTCGGATGCGCGGACGTCCGGCGTGCGCTTCGCCGCCGAGTGCCTCGCGTTCTCGAACGTGCCCGACACGACCACGGTCGACCTCGACGATCCCGCCTGGAAGACGGGTGTGCCACGCGACCGTGGCGCCGAGTGGGACTTCGAGGACGTCCGCGACCACTACCTGGCGCTGCTCTACGGCGTGGATCCGGTCGCATTGCGGACCGGCCAGCCCGATCGCTACCTCGCGCTGTCCCGTGCGGTGACCGGCGAGGTCATGGCGTCGGTCTTCGGCGAATGGCGCCGGGCTGGCTCGCGCTGCGCCGGCGGGCTCGTGCTGTGGTGGCGCGACGTCGTTCCCGGCGCCGGCTGGGGGATCGTCGACCGCGACGGCGCTCCGAAGACCGCATACCACCATCTGCGACGGGCGCTCGCCCCGACCGCCATCTGGCTGACCGACGAGGGCCTTGGCGGCGTTGCCGTCCATGTCGCCAACGACGGCCCGGAGCCGCTCGTGGCACGGCTGCGCATCGCGCTGTACCGCGACCTGCAGCTCGCAGTCGGCGATGGGACGACGTCCATAGAGGTGCCGGCCCACGGCGTCGTCGATCTCGACGTCGAGGGTGTGCTCGGTCGCTTCGTCGACGCATCCTGGGCGTACCGCTTCGGCCCGCCCGCGCAGGACCTCATCGTGGCGACGCTCGAGACGATCGACGGCGACACGACCCGGCCGCTTGGCCAGGCGACGCACTTCCCGATCGGGCGGCCGGCGACGGCGCTGACGGCCGGCGAGCTGGGGCTCGATGCGGCGATCGTCGACGCCGATGGCGACCACGCGACGCTGGAGCTCAGCTCGGGGCGGCTCGTCCACGGTCTCCGCATCGACGTGCCCGGGTTCACCGCGAGCGACGACGCGTTCGACCTCGAACCCAGCCACGCCCGCCGGATCGACCTCCGGTCGATGGCACCTGGCATCGAGCTACGAAACGGCCGGCTGACCGCGGCCAACCTGTCGGGCGACGTCGAGGTGACGGTCGCATGACCGACCAGCAGCGTCCGGCCGCGACTCCGATCTATCTCGGCACGGGCTCCGAGGCCGCCTTCGGCATGTTCCACGACGCGGCCGAGGGAGCGCGGGGCGCGACGGCCGTGCTCATCACCCCACCGTGGGGCTGGGACGACGTGAGCTCGTATCGGACGCGCCGGACGTGGGCCGACGACCTCGCCGCGGCCGGTCACCCGACCCTTCGCATCGACCTGCCGGGCACCGGCGACAGCGGCGGCAGCGCGGCCGATCCCGGACGCATCGAGGCCGCCGTCCGCGCGGTCGCGGCCGCGGTCACGTGGCTGCGCGCGACATCGGGCTGCGACCGGGTCGCGGTCGTCGGGCTCGGGCTCGGCGGGCTCGTGGCCGCCAAGGCGGTCGATGCCGGAGCATCCATCGACGACCTCGTCCTGTGGGCGGTCCCGTCGAAGGGCCGGGGTCTGGTCCGCCAGTTCCGCGCCTTCGCCGGCCTGCAGGGCTCGCGCTACAGCCTCGCCGGCGAGCCCGCGCCGGCAGTCCTGCCGGACGGCTGGCTCGAGGTCAACGGGTTCGTGCTGTCGGCCCAGACGATCGCCGCGATCGAGTCGATCGCCCTGCCCGACCTCGCGACGCACGGCCTGCGACGGGCACTGCTGCTCGACCAGGACGGCATCCCGACCGACGGCACGGTGGCGACCGCACTGGCCGAGGCCGGCGTCGAGGTCACGCAGCGGCCGGGTCCCGGATGGGGCGCCATGACCTTCCACCCGGAGCGGCCGTCCGTGCCGACCGGGGTGTTCGCGACGGTCCGAGGCTGGCTTGCCGACGCGGAGACCCAGGTGGTCGCGATGCGGCCGCGCGCGACCGTCGCGACTGCCGGGCCCGACCTCGACCACACGGTCGACGGGGTCGTCGTCCGCGAGACCCCGCTGTTCGTCGACGGTCCCGCCGGTCGCCTGTTCGGCATCCTGACCCGCCCGGCCACCGCACCCGCCGCCCCGATCGGCGGGTTGTTCCTCAACGCCGGCGCCGTGCGCCGCATCGGGCCCAACCGCATCTGGGTCGACACCGCTCGGCGCTGGGCGGCGCGCGGCGTGGCGACACTGCGTCTCGACCTGGAGGGCATCGGCGATTCCGACGGTGACGAGGAGCGCTATCGGGACGTCGCCCAGTTCTATGTCCGTGACGAGGTCCGCGACCAGATCCGCGGTGCCATCGACGCGCTCGTCAACCGCGGCCATGGGCCCCGCATCGTGCTGGCGGGTCTGTGCGCTGGCGGGTTCTGGGCATTCCGCGGCGCCGACGCCGACGAACGCGTGACCGCCGCGCTGCTGCTGAACCCGGGCGCCCTCGAATGGCATCCGCAGCTGGTCGAGGCCCGCGAGGCCGCCCGACTGCATCGGCTTCGCCAGGTCCACGCATGGCAGAAGATCCTCCGTGGCGGTGTGCCGCTGGCCCGCATGCGGATGACCGCCGCCGCGGCCCTTCGCCAGACCGGCCGGTCGATGGCCGCCGTGCCGGCGCGCGCGATCCGCCGTCGGCCGTCACCGGGAGGCGAGGTGTCGACGTCGACGTCGGCCGTCCTCGATCGGCTGGGCGCCGCGGGCACGACGGTCGTGATGGCCTTCTCGGCCGACGAGCCGCTGTACCTCGAGCTCGAGCACGACGGCTTCCTCGCCCGCGCCCACGGCTGGCCCGCCCTGCGGATCGAGCGACTGCCCGGCCGCGACCACACCCTCCGGCCGATGGCCGCCCAGCGAGCGGCGAACGCCCTGCTCGACCGTGAGCTCGGTCGCGAGCTCGATCGGATCGCATCGGCGCCGCCTGCGAGGAGCGCGTGATGGTGCTGCCGGAGCCGACGCAGCCGCTGCCCGCCGACGACGAGATGAGTGCCGACCGCGAGCTGTTCCGCCAGGCCTTCCGCCGCCACGCGGCGTCGGTCGTCGTGGTGACCTATATCGACAGCACCGGTGCGCCGCGCGGCATGACCGCGACGGCGATGTGCGCGTTGTCGGTCGATCCGCCGTCGCTCATCGTGTGCATCGACAGGGCGACCCGGACGCACGAGGAGGTCATGCGCCACCGGACGTTCGCGATCGACATGCTCGCCGCGAACCAGCGCCGCATCAGCGTCCACTGCGCTCGCCGTGGTGCCGACAAGCGCCTCCACGGCGCCTGGCTGGCGAAGGATGTCCCGCCCGGTGATCCGCCCCGCATCGCCGGCGCCGTCGGCCACATGGTGTGCACGATCGAGTCGGCACTCGACGCGTTCACCCACACGGTCGTCGTCGCGCGTATCAGCTCGATCTGGCTCGACCCGGCCGATCCGCAGCCGCTGATGTACCGCCACGGCCGCTACACGCGGCTGCTGCCCGACCCGGTCGTCGATGCCCGGCCGGTGACCTCGCTGATCCTGCCCGACGCGATCGACGGGGAATAGCGCCGCTCAGCGCGGCAGCATCGTCCCCAGGCCCGCCGCCACCGAGCGTCGGACGAGCGCATCGGCGAACACGACATCCGCCAGGCCGACGCCGAGATGCGTCACGACCACGCGTCCGCGCGGCGGCCGCGCGGTGTCGGCCAGGATGGCCTCGCCGAGGGTGAGCGCCGGGTCGGGATAGCCGTCGAACTGGCCGACGTCGCGGTTCGACAGGAACTGGCCGCGATCGTCGACGATGAACAAGGCCGCGTCGCGGGCGACCGACGCGGCGCACATCGTGGCGTAGTCGACGGGCACGACCAGCGCGTCCGGCGCCAGCCAGGAGCCGTCCATCACCTGGCGGTGCGCGGGATCGGTGAACGAGACCGCCGTCACGACGACATCGGCCTCGCGCGTCGCGGCCGGTCCGTCGGTGGCGACCGCCGCGGACCCGATCCCGGACGTGGACCGCGCGGCCTCGGCCAGGGCCTCGGCCCGCTCCTCGTGGCGGTCGACGATCGTCAGCTGCACGCCGGGCAGCGTGTACCCGAGCACCTCGAGGTGGCTGTGCCCCTGCACCCCGGCCCCGACGATGGCCGCGCGGGGCGGGCGATCGGTCGCCGGCGGGCCGAACCGCGCGATCGCCACGCCGGACACGGCGGCGGTCCGCTGCGCCGTGATCGGCCCGCCGTCGAGGATCGCCAAGGGCTCGCCGGTCGCCGGGTCGCTCAGCACGACGACCGCATGGATCGCCGGCAGGTCCCGAGCGCGATTGTCGGGGAAGCCCGCGACCCACTTGATGCCGAGCAGGTCGGCGCCGGTGTCAGCACCGACGGCGGAGGATCGCAGCGCCGCCGGCATCGCGTGGGCGAACGATCCCTCCGGCCGCGGGTGGACGCCGATCTTGGGCGGCAGCTCGGCGTCGGCGACGAGCGCCGTCATCGTCCGTTCGGCGAGCGCCAGCCGCCCGGCCACCGGTGGCATCGCGGACAGCACGTCGTCAGCCGTGAGGTACAGGATCGACCCGGTCATCGCGGTCGAGTCTAGGTCCAGCGCGCCGCCCCGGTGGGCCGTCGCCACCGCCCGAGCGCGTCCGCGGGTACCATGCGTCGGCCATGTCCGATTCGAGCGCCCTCCGGGCGCGCCTCCTCGACGAAGGGCTCGACCCCGGGGCGTGGTCGAACGGGCCCGGCGACACGTATGCCCGGCATCAGCACGGGTACGACAAGGTGATCGTGGTCGCCGCAGGATCGGTCAGCTTCGGGCTCGCCGACCGCTCGATCGACCTCGCGACCGGCGATCGGCTCGACCTGCCGGCCGGCACCGAGCACGACGCCGACGTCGGTTCGAGCGGGGTCACCTGCCTCGAGGCGCACATGCCGGCGGGGTCGCTGCCGGCGATCGCCCATCGTGCGACCGGAACGTGGTGATGGTCCGGCGAAACCGCATGACACCACCCTGGCGTATCCCATGACGGGCGCCGACTCGGGGTCGGGCTCCGACGCGGCCCTTGTCCGGGCGGTCGCGTCGGGTTCGCACGATGCCCTGGCGGCGCTCTACGACCGGCACGGCGATGCGGTCTTCGCATCGGCGAGCCGACTGACGTCGGATCGAGGGATGGCCGAGGAAGTCGTCCAGGAGACGTTCCTGGCACTGTGGGACCGCGCTGAGATGTTCGACCCGTCCATCGGGTCGCTTCCGGCGTGGCTGCACACGATCGCTCGAAATCGGACCGTCGACCGTCTGCGGGCGGCGGGCCGGCGACCGAACCTCGTGCCGCTCTCATCGGCGGCATCCGGTGGGTCGGCGTTCGGCACCTCCGAGGAGGCCGATGCCGACTCGCTGGAACGGATCTTGGCACGTGGTCAGCTGGTCGCCGGGGCCGTGCCGCCGCCGTCGCCCGAGCGCGAGCTCGCCCTGCACGAGCTTCGGCTCGCGCTGCAGGCGGCCCTCGCCCGGATGCCGGAGCCGGAACGGATCGTCATCGTCATGGCCTACGCCGAGGAGTTGTCGCAATCGGAGATCGCCGCGCGGCTTGGCTGGCCGCTCGGCACCGTCAAGACTCGAACGCGACGCGCGCTCCGGCACCTCCGCGAGGTGCTGGGCAGCGGCGTCGGCCCCGAATTCACGCGCTACCTGGCGCCGGCCGAGATGGCCGGGCCGGAGCGCTGACCGTCACGCGGAGACCCATGGACCACGAAGACGTTCTCGAGCAGCTCGAGCTGGCAGCCGTCGAACCCGGCGGGCTGGACCGGCTGATGGCGGGCGACACCGCGATGGCGGCCGCGGTCGTCGGCCACCTGGCGGGCTGCGACGGCTGCGCCGAGGAGTTCCGTCGGCTGACACGTGCCGAGCCGCTCCTGCGCGACCTCGTCAGGACGACTCCGCCCGAGGACCTGCGCGAGCGTACGCTCGCCTTCGTCCGCGATCACGGGCGGCCGCGCGGCTCCACCGAGCCGACGCCGATACCGCTCGCCGCCGCAGTGGCCGAGCCGCGTCGAAGCAGGCTCGAGCGGGTCCTGCCGTGGATCGCCACCGCCGCAGCGGTGCTCGCGCTGACGGTGGCGGGGCTCACGTACGTCACCGGACGGGCGGAGCTCGAGCGCCAGGCGGCGGTCATCAGGGGCATGGAGCGCCTCAACACCGCGACCCTCGAGATCACCGGTGACCCCGGGTCGGCGAGGGTCGACCTGGCCTCGACGACGGGCGCGACCACCGCGGGGACGCTCCTGTTCTCGCCGTCGACGACCGAGCTGACGGTCGTCGCGACCGACCTCGAGGAGCCGCCGGACGGCAAGGAATGGCGATGCTGGGTCGAGGTCGACGGGCAGCGTCAGAGCGTCGGGCGGATGTTCTACGCGGACGACCTCTCGTTCTGGGTCGGCGAGACGCCGGCGGTCAGCGGCCTGCCCGAGGGCACGACGTTCGGGGTGTCACTGACCGATGTCGGGGGCGGATCCCTGGACGCCGACCCGATCCTCAGCGGGGAGCTCTGAGGGCTCGTCCTTCGGACCTTGCTCGTCCGGCGCCGGCGCGACCGGGACGGGCGTCGGATCGTCGGGCGGGGGCGCTTCGAGATACGAGCGGTGGAGGAGCAACAGCCGCTCCGCGGCCTCGGGGCTGACCTCGTGGCCCTCGTCGGCCAGCATCCGCGACAGCCACAACGCCTCGCGCGGTCGCTCGGTCTCGTCGACGTCGACGTCCCGACGTCGGGTATCCATCAGCACGAACCAGACCAGCCCGGCTCCCACGACGAGCCCGACGATCAGCAGCCACCAATTGAACTCGGCGTTCACCGCCGCGAAGTATAGGGACGGGCCACCGGACGAGCGGGCGCGCCCATACACTGCCGCTACCGATGTTCACCGTCCCCCCCGACCCGATCGCGTTCCAGCTCGGCCCGCTCAGCATCGGCTGGTACGGGTTGATGTACGCGGTCGGCCTGGCCGTCGCGTACCTCGTGCTCGTCCGCCTCGCGCGCCTCGCCGGCGAGGACCCGGATGTGGTCGGCAACGGGATCATCATCGTGGCCGTCGCGGCGCTGATCGGTGGCCGGCTGTACCACGTGATCGACCAGTGGGAGCTGTACGCCGACGATCCGATCTCGATCGTGTTGCCGCCGTACTCGGGGCTCGGCGTGTACGGCGGCATCGTCACCGGCTTCCTCGCGGCATGGTGGTATGCCCGCCGCCGGCGGGTCCCCTTCGCCCGCTGGATCGACATCATCGCGCCGGCCCTGTTCGTGATGCAGGCGATCGGGCGGTGGGGCAACTACTTCAACCAGGAGCTGTATGGGCCGCTGACCTCGCTGCCGTGGGGCATCCCGATCGACTGCGCCCATCGACTGGCGGAATACCCGTGCGCGCTCTACCCGGAGGCCACGACGCGATTCCAGCCGCTGTTCCTGTACGAGTCGATCTCGGGCCTGATCGGGGCGGCGTTCCTCGTCTGGCTCGGGTTCGCCATGCGCTCGCGCCTTCGGCCGGGCGACCTCTTCCTGGTCTTCCTGATCTGGTACGGCACGACCCGCTTCGTCCTCGAGACCTTCCGCGTCGAGAACTGGACGTTCTACGGGATCCCGGTCGCCCAGATCTTCTCGGTCGGCGCGATCCTGGCCGGGGTGCTGGGCCTCGCCTATCGGCACCGCCGGAGGCACGCGTCCGATCGCCCCGCCACGAACCCGCAGGTGGCCCGGTGGGGCGCGCTCGGCGCGGAGTGGATGAGCCGGCCGATCGACGAGCCGTGGGCGAACGTCCCCGACATGCGGCCGGCAGCCGCCGGGGCAGGGGTGGCCGGCGCGACCGACTGGGACGCGATCATCGACGCGGACGACGACGATGGCGCGCCGGGCGAAGACGATGCCGACGTCGGCGAGGATGCCGACCACGATGAGGGGCCCGACACGGATGACCGAGCCCGTCCATCCGGCTGACGGGGCCGACGAGACCATCCCGGATCCCGCCACCCCGGCCACGGGACGGCGGCGTCCGCCACCCGGCCGGGTGGCACCCGAGGCGATGGCCGCCGCCCGTGGCGGCGTCACCGAGGGTCTGGCGTGGCTCGGACGGCCGCCCGAGGCGAAGGCGTCGCTGCTGTACCGCGCCGTCCGACTGCTCGTGCGGTTCCTGTGCTTCGGCGTGTTCAGGTTCAAGATCGCCACCTCGGGCCAGGACCACGTCCCGCCGGGCGGCTACCTGCTGGTCGCCGGCGCGCACCGCGGCTGGATGGACCCGTTCGTCGTCATGCACGCGCTGCCGGTCCAGCCGCGCTGCTGGATCCTCGGGAGCGGTCCGTCCGCCCTGACGTCGCGCTGGCGGGAGTGGTTCGCCCGTCGGATCGGGGGGCTGCTGCCGGTCTGGCGCGGCGGGGTCGGGATCGGCCCGCACGTCGCCTCCGCCAGGGCCGTGCTCGACAACGGGGCGGTGTTCGTCCAGATGCCGGAGGGCACGGTGAGCGGGCCACCCGGTCGGCTGGGCCCGATGCGGACCGGCTGGGCGATCATCGCGATGCGCACCGGCGCCACGATCCTGCCGCTGGCGGTGGCCGGCACCGAGGAGCTGTATATCGGGCGGCGGATGGGGTCGCGGGTCCTCCCGCCGACCACGGTCCGCGACCTGGCAGGCGTCGCGCCCGACGCGCCGTTGCCCGCCGAGGGCACGCGCGAGGAGCTGGACCTGGCGAGGGTCATGACCGATCGGCTGGCGACGATCCTCGGCCCCGCCGTCGAGGCGTTGCATCCCGCGACGATCGACCCGCCCGACCACCCGCGCCGGCTGCGCAAGCGCCTGACCTGGCTGCTCCTCCGTCCCGGCCGGCTCGACCGCGAATGAACGGGACGCCGGCCGGTCAGGAGTAGGCTCTGCGCATGCGATCGGCGTTCGTTGGACGCGAACGCGAGCTGGCGACGATCGCCGACCTCGGGCGAGCGCAACGCGACCCAGAGCGGGTCCTGTTGGTCGTCGTCACCGGCCCGCCGGGGATCGGCAAGACGCGGCTGCTTGCCGAGGCCCGTTCCCGTCTGTCCGGGCAGGTGATGCTCGAGGTCATCGGATACGAGCCCGAACGCGAGGTCCCGCTCGCCGCGGCTCGGGACCTGCTGCAGGCGCTGGAAGCGTTCCCCACGTCGACGTCGTCCGACGCGCCGGCCGAACTCATCCAGGTGTTCGAGGGGGCGTATCGGAAGCTCGCTGCATCGGGGCGCGCGCTCCTCGTGATCGACGACATCCAATGGGTGGACGAGCGCACTCGGGCGCTGTGCCACTACCTGATCCGCGCCTCGGCCGCTTCCGACCGGGCAGTCGGCGTCCTCGCGGCTGGTCGGGAGGGTCCGGCCACGAGCGTGTTCGCGACCGCGATCAGCCACGTCATGGGGATCGTCGGACGCGTCGAATCGATCGACCTCGAGCCGCTCGACGAGGAGGCCGGCGTCGAGATGGTGCGCTCCATCCGGGGGGACGCAGACGCGCCAGCGTCCCGGGTATGGCGAACGGCTGCCGGATCGCCGTACTGGATCGAGGTCCTCGCGCGCGATCGGGACGTCGATGCCCCACGGGATGTCCCGTCGCTTGTGCGGCCGCGTGATGCGGATGCGAGCGACGTCGTGGACATCCTGGCGGCCGCTGGTCGCCCGGAATCGCCTGCTCGTCTCGGAGGGTTCACGGGTTGGGACGGCCCCCGGACGGCTCGAGCCATCGATCACCTCGTAGACGACGGGATCGTCGTCACGCGAGCCGGGACCGTGGCGTTCAGCCACGATCTCGTGCGGGCTGCCGCCCAGGCCGATGTGGCTCCCGACCGGATGCGCGAGCTGCACGCCGGGTGGGCCAGGCTCTTGGAAGACGCTGCCGGTGACGCGGACGACGTCATGTTCCTGCGGGCTGCGCTCGAACACCGCATCGCCGCCGGCGTGGACCCCGTTCCGCTGGCAGTCCGGGTCGCAGGCTCGCCCCATCGCCGATGGCTCGGCAGCGACGGTGTCGCGATGCTACAGGCTGTCGTGGCAGGGACGTCGACCGAGCATCCGCTTCGGGTCCACCTCCTCAGGTCCCTGGCGGTGCTTGCTGCCGAGACCGGCGATCCGCAGACGGCCTTCGACGAATGGTCGAGCCTCACCGACGAGCTCCAGGACGGCGTCGCGCGGATCGACGCGATCATCGCCGCGGGCCAGGCGGCCGCCGAGCTCCGACGGATGCGGGACGCGCGCAAGTGCGTCGAGCGGGGGCGCCGGGGCGACCCGACCGACGTGCAGACCGTCGAGCTCGATGCGCTCGATGCCAGGGTCGCGATCTGGCTCGAGCATCGTGGGACCGAAGGCTGGGCGATCGCCAGCAGGGCGGTCGATGGAGCTCGCCGCATCGCCGCCGACGGCAACGGCGGGCTCGACGATCGTCAGCGACGGGCGTACATCGGCGCGCTCGAGATCGCGTTCGAGGCCAAGGTCCAGGCCGAGGTGGCGGGCGATCTGTTGCCACTGGCGGATGAGCTCGTTGCGGTGTCCCGTGGCGCCGGCGATTTCGCGTACCTGCGGGCGCTCTATCACGCTGGTCTCGCGGTGGACCTGGATGGTGACATCCGCGCAGCGGCGGACCGCTACGCCCACGTCCTCGCTGAGGCGAACGCTCGACTCCTGCCGTCGATCGCGGTCGATGCCGGGTTCTTCCTCGTCGAGAAGCGGATCCAGCTCGGAGACATCGACGAGGCTGCGCGCGTCCTTGCCGACGTCAGTGGGCTGGCGCAGCGGATCGGGGATCTCGGACGGTTCCGCGGGCGGAGCCGGATGACGCCGTGGGAGATCGCGCTCCTGCGCGGCGCGCGACAGCAGGCGATGGACGGCCTCCTGGCGGGTCTTGCCGCGCAGCCCGATCCCCACCACCGGATCACGTTCCACCAGACCATCGCGTCCTGGCTCGCGCGACTGGATGGGCCACGTGCGGCGACCGAGGTCCGGAGGCATATCGAGGCCGGACTCGCGGACGCTGCCGAGGCGAATTGCCCGCGATGTCGGCACGCGCTGGACCTGGCGGCGGCAGAGTCGCAGGTCCGGATCGGCGATGTCGAAGGCGCTCGGCGGCGCTTCGACGACTTGGTCCGCGAGCTGCCGGACCCGATCGACATCGACCGCGTTCGACGTGCCTGGGTCGATGGCCTGATCCATGCGACAGACCATGAGGCGGACGGGATCACACGGTTGAACGATGCCGCGGCAGGTGCGGACGCGATGGCGGCACGGCTCGAGGGTGAGCTCATCCGCCTCGATCGCGCGCGAATGCTGGCCGCCGTCGACCGCGGCGCTGCGGCCACGGCGTACCGCGAGGTCGCGGCCACCGCGACGGAGATGGGCGCTCCAGCGATCGCGCGCCTCGCCGAGCGCGGTCTGCGTCAGCTCGGCGTCCGGACGTGGCGGCGCGGCCAGACCGACGTCGGTGGCGGCAGCCGGGCCCTCACGGGCCGCGAGATGGAAGTGGCGACGCTCATCGCCCAGGGTGCGACGAACCCCGAGATCGCCGACACGTTGTTCCTGTCGCGCAAGACCGTCGAACGCCACGTATCGAACGTGCTGGCCAAGATGAACGTCCGGAACCGGGCCGAGCTCGCAGCCCGATTCGCGCCCACGAATGAGGGAGGTACCGGATGAAGCCGTAGGGTCGCTGCCCATAGCGTGCATCCACCGGACAGATGCCCGGGTGATCGAGGAAGGGAGACCACCATGCACGCGACGCAGCAGCCGACGTTCAGCGCCCCTCGGACCGCCTTCGCGGTGCCGATCCTGGCAGTCGTCTTCGCAGCCGGTACCGTCCTGGGGATGGTGATCGGCGCGCAGGCCCCCACGATCGGGAGCCAGGTCGTGTCGGTCCCCGCCGGCGACCGCTCGTACGACGCGCTCGAGGAGACCCGCGCGAACCGCGGGCTGTCGGTCCCCGCCGGCGACCGCTCGTACGACGCGCTCGAGGACACCCGCGCGAACCGCGGGCTGTCGGTCCCCGCCGGCGACCGCTCGTACGACGCGCTCGAGGACACCCGCGCGAACCGTCGGCACTACTGATCCAGCATCCTCAGGGGCGCCCGAGCCGACAGGAGCTCGGGCGTCCGCCTGCGCGGCGAGTCGTTCCCCGGACGTGCCCGCACCTATACTCCCCGCCGATGCAGTACGTCGAATCCGTGCTCGATCTGGTCGGCGACACGCCTCTGGTCCGCATCAGCCGGATCACACGGGACCTCGGCCCGGCCGATCGCCAGCCGCTCCTCCTCGCCAAGATGGAGATGCTCAACCCGGGCGGCTCGGTCAAAGACCGCATCGGCCTGCCGATGATCGAGGCGGCCGAGGAGGCCGGTCTGCTCAAGCCGGGCGGCACGATCATCGAACCGACGAGCGGCAACACCGGGCACGGCCTCGCGATCGCCGCGGCCCTCAAGGGCTATCGCTGCATCTTCGTGATGGCCGACAAGCAGTCGGCCGAGAAGCAGGCGCTGCTCCGTGCGTACGGCGCCGAGGTCGTGCTGTGCCCGACCAACGTCGCGCCGGAGTCGCCGGAGTCGTACTACAGCGTCGCCGCCCGCCTTGCCCGTGACATCCCGGGTGCGTTCAAGCCGGACCAGTACTGGAACATGGAGAACCCGGCCGCGCACGAGCGGACGACCGGTCCGGAGCTGTGGAACCAGACCGACGGGCGGATCACCCACTTCGTGGCCAGTGTCGGCACTGGCGGCACGATCTCCGGCGCCGCCCGCGTCCTCAAGGAGCGGAACCCGGACATCGAGGTCATCGGGGCGGACCCGGAGGGCTCGGTGCTGTCGGGCGACACCGCGAGGCCGTACCTGACCGAGGGCGTGGGCGAGGACTTCCTCCCGGGAACGTACGACGCGTCGGTCATCGACCGCTGGGTTCGCGTGAGCGATCGGGACGCGTTCGCCATGGCCCGCCGGATCACGCGCGAGGAGGGCATCCTGTCGGGCGGCTCATGCGGCACCGCGATGATCGCGGCGCGGGAGGTGATCCGCGGTCTCGTCGCCACCGACGGCGGGCACGAGGCGGTCGTCGTCGTGCTGCTGCCCGACGGCGGACGGAACTACCTCTCGAAGCTCTACAACGACGAGTGGATGCGGATCAACGGGCTGCTGCCGACGATCGGCTCGGCGACCCGCATCGCCACGCTGCTCACCGACCGCCACCACGACACCGAGCGGCCTCCGGTCATCGTCGCGCGGACCACCGAGCGAGTGGGCGGTGCGATCTCGACGCTCCAGGCGTTCGGGATCAGCCAGCTGCCCGTCTCGGAGCGGCCCGAGGGTGACGAGGTCGCCGGGCTGGTCGGCTCGATCAACGAGAAGGGCCTGCTCGACCGGGCGTATCGGGACCCATCGGTCGTCGACCGCACCGTCGGCGAGGTCATGGATCCGCCGTTGCCCCTGGTCGAGGCGACCGCGAGCCTGGACGAGGCGTTCTCCCTATTGAGCGGCGCGTCGACGGCGCTCGTCGTGGTCAGCGCCGATCGCCCGGTGGGCATCGTGACCAAGCTCGACCTGCTCGAGTACCTCGCCCATCACCCGACCGCCGCGGCATAGCTGCACAGCTGCGAAGGGCCCCTACAGCCAGGGCAGCGGCAGGCGGATCGGCAGGATCGCGTTCAGCAGCAGGCCGAGCGTGAGCAGCCCGCCGGCGCGGCGCGTATGGACGAACGCGTACCCGACGAACCACAGCGGCCAGCCCCGCTCGCGGCCGGGCGGCGGGCCGGCCGGCTTGGGCTCGCGGAACACCGCCAGCACGGTCAGCAGACGCGGCACGGCGAGCAGGACCAGCAGCACCCACGGTCCGATCAGGCCGGCCAGCACCGCCGCGATCGTGAGCGGGTAGAAGAGGATCATCAGCCACTGCCCGACGACCCGGGCCCGCGCCTCGCCGAGGATGACGGGCAGCGTGTGGACACCGAGCTTCGAATCGGCCTCGATCTTGTCGATGTGCTTGCCGAACAGCACGGCGGTGACGATCAGCGCGTACGGCACGGAGACCAGCAGCACCCAGCCCGGGATCGTGCCGGTCGCGGCGAGGAAGGTGCCACCGATCATCAGCGGGCCCCACACCACGAACACGCCGGGCTCGCCCAGGCCGTGGTACTTGAGCCGGATCGGCGGGGCCACGTAGAACACCGACACGAACAGGCCGGCCAGCGCGAAGGCGATGACGAGCGGCCCGCGGACCAGCGCCAGGTAGAGCATGATCGCGGCGCCGATCGCATTGACGATGAGGATCGCGACCTCGAGCTGGCGCTTGGTCACCCAGCCGGCCAGGATCGGGTGCGGCGCATAGAGGGCGCGGACGTAGTCGTCGGTGTCGATGCCGCCGGTCGTGTCGAAGTAGTCGTTGATCATGTTGTTGGCGGCGTGCGCCAGGACGAGCCCGACGACGGAGAGCAGGAACAGGGTCCAGTCGACCGGCGCCCCGCCGCTGACCCGGTTGGCCTCGACGGCCAGCAGCCCGCCGATCAGCCCAGACCAGATCGTCATCGGGAAGACCGCGGCCCGGGTGATGACCAGCCACTTGCCGACCACGTCGAGCGGGCGGCTCACGGGCGGATTGGCGGTCTCGAGGATCTCCTTCCAGGCGAGGAGCCGTTCGCGGATCGGGATCGACGTGGTGGTCGGGGAGGGGGCGGCGGTGCGGTCCATCGGGTCCTCGAGCGGGCGCGAAAACTTGCGCGCTGAGCGTATCACGTTCTCCGGGACGCGCCGGTGCGAAGATTCGTCGCATGCCGAGCATCCCGCCGATCCGCACGGAGCGTTTCGAGCTCGTCTCGATGACGCTCCCGTTCATGCGTGCGCTCCATGCGCGCGACCTGGAGACCGCGTCCGCCGAGATCGGCGCGGTGATCCCCGACGACATGCCCGACGACCTGCAGCACTTCCTCGAGTACCGCATCGCCGACCTGAGCGCCGATCCGACCATCCAGCCATGGCTCGGTCGGGCGATCGTCCTCGACGACCCTGCCGGCCGCCGGATCATCGGCTCGGTCGGGTTCCACTCGCCCCCCGACGCCGACGGACGGGTCGAGATCGGCTACCGGATCGAGCCAGAGCACCGTCGGCAGGGCGTCGCCACCGAGGTGGTCGGGGCGCTGTTCGACTGGGCCTACCGGGAGCACGGTGTCACAAGGTTCCGGGCCGCCACCGCGCCCGACAACGTGGCGTCGCAGGGCGTCCTCGCCCGGTTCGGCTTCCGCGAGGTCGGCGTCCAGATGGACGAGTACGACGGCCCGGAGCTCGTCTTCGAGCGCGACGGCTGGCCCACTACGGCCTGATGGCCGCGGTGCCATCATCCGGTCATGCCGCGAGATCATGACCACCGCGCCCTGTCGTTCGAGACGCTTGCCGTCCACGCCGGCGCCGAGCCCGACGAGCTGACCGGGGCGGTCGCTCCACCGATCTACCAGACCTCGACGTACCAGCAGGACGCGGTCGGCAGACCGCGCCGAGGCTACGAGTACGCCCGGTCGCAGAACCCGACGCGCGATCGGCTCGAACGCGCCATCGCCGAGCTCGAGGGCGGCCGGCACGGCTTCGCGTTCGCATCGGGCTCGGCGGCGACCGCCGCGATCGCGCAGCTGGCCGACCCGGGCGAGGAGGTCGTGGTCGGCGACGACGTGTACGGCGGCACGTATCGCTACCTCGATCGCGTCCGCAAGCCGGGCGGCGGCGTCATCCCGACGTTCATCGACCTGTCGGCGGGTATGGACGAGCTGTGGGAGGCCCTCTCCGAGCGGACCCGACTCGTGTGGTTCGAGTCGCCGACCAACCCGCTGCTCAAGACGGTCGACATCGCCGAGGTCGTGCGCGACCGTCGATCGGCGACGGTCCGAGGGTGGCCGGCGGCCGGCCATCGTCGTCGACAACACGTTCGCGTCGCCGGCCATCCAGCGCCCGCTGACGATGGGTGCCGACATCGTGTTCCACTCGGCGACCAAGTACCTCGCCGGCCACTCGGACGTGGTCCTCGGGCTGGCGGTCACGTCCGACGACGAGATCGCCGAGCGCCTGCGCTTCCTGCAGAACGCGATGGGCGCGGTGCCGGGACCGCTCGATTGCTTCCTCGTCCTCCGTGGCCTGCGCACGCTGCATCTCCGGGTCGAGCGCCACCAGGCCAACGCGCTTGCCGTCACGGAGTTCCTGCGGTCACGGTCGGACGTCGCCGATGTCCGCTACCCGGGGTTCGGCGGGATGGTCTCGTTCAGCCCGGCACCGGCAGGGGGGACGTCCGCGGCCGACCGGGCCGTGGCGATCGCCGAGTCGACCGCACTGTTCACGCTGGCCGAGTCGCTCGGCGGGGTCGAGTCGCTCATCGAGGTGCCGGCGGCGATGACCCACATGTCGGTGGCCGAGACCGCGCTCGCCGTCGACCCGGCGCTCATCCGGCTGTCGGTCGGGATCGAGGGCGTCGACGACCTCATCGCCGACCTGCGCCAGGCCCTCGACGCCGCCTAGCCGGACGGATCCGCGCGCGACGCGAGCAGAGCGGCCTCGACCCGGCTCGAGACACCGAGCTTGTCGAGGATGTGCGTGACGTGGACCGAGGCGGTCTTCTCGCTGATGAACAGCGCCTCGCCGATCTCCCGGTTGGTCCGACCCGCCGACAGCAGCGCGAGGACCTCGCGCTCGCGCCGGGTGAGCCCGTACGGCTGCGGGACGTCGGGCTTGGCCGCGACCGGTCGAGTGGGCCCCGGTGCGAGGTCGATCCGGGCTCGGGTCGCCAGGTCCTGCGCCCGCCGCGTGAGCGGTTCGGCGCCGAGCGTGGCGGCGAGCGTCTTTGCCTGACGCAGGGAGTCCTCGGCCGCCCGACGGTCGTCGCCGACGATGAGCCGCGCCTCGGCCCCTCGGTACCGTGCCCAGCCTTCGTCGTGCGGCCAGCCGTTGCGCGCCGCTTGTTCCGCAGCGGCAGCCCACGCCGTCGGGTCGTCGTCGCCCGTCAACCGTGTCGCCTCCGCCCGGATCAATGCGACGAGGAAGCGGTCGGCGGGAGTGTCGCGGGGACGCCCGAGCGTCCTCGACCGCTCGACGATGTCCAGGATGCCTCGGCCCCCGTCGACCGCGGCGCGCTCGGCGGCCCGGTCCCGGTTGGCGCGCGCGACCTGGGCTCTCGACGCCTCGCAGGTGAGGGCCGGACCGAGGACCCAGTAGACGAGCGGGTGATCCTCCGCGGGCTGCGGTGATCTGGCGAGACACGCCTCGAATGCCGCGCTCGCCTCGTCGAGCCGGTCGTCGTACATCGCGACGAGGGCCTCCGACCGATGCAACCAGGCATGGTCGATCGGGGCATCGCGTGGCGATACGCGGTCACGCGCCTCATCGAGCGCCCGCTGGGCACGGGCCGTGTCGCCCTGGAATGCCGCCAGCTCGGCCTCGTCCTCGAACATCCAGGCGGATGCGCGACTGCCGTCGCGCGGCCAGTCCGGGGCGTCGATCAGCGCCCACGCCTCCGACCAGCGTCCGAGCACGTTGAGGGCATCGATGAGGTCGGTCGTGATGTACGCCGCGAACCGCGGGTAGAGGCCGCTCGCGCGCAGCCGCTCCAGCTCGGCGTAGCCGACCGCCACGGATCGCTCGTACCAGCCGCCGATGTTCAGGCCGTAGGTCAGCTCGACGGCGGTGAGCGCGAGCAGGTCCGCCGGCGAGGCCGAGAGGTCGGCAAGCAGGCTCTCGAGACCGGCGACCCCCTGCTCGATGTCGCCACTCGAGACCTGTGCGGTGCCGATCATCATGCGGGCCTGCTTCATCGCCGTCCGATCGCCACCACGCTCCGCCAGGGCCAGGGCCTCCGTCGCCGCGGAAAGCTGCTCCTTGAAGCGGTTCATCGACCAATGGACCTGCGCCAGGTCGACCAGTGAGCGTGCCTGTGCCGCCGGGTCCGCGCCGCGCGCGACCTCCGCGGCCTTCGTCACCGACGTCTCGGCGTCGACGAGATCCCCGCAATCGAATTGGTACCAGGCGAGGCGATGGGACGCCCAGAGCCAGCGATCGACCTCGCCGAGCGACCACAGCTCGTCGAGGGCGTCCTTGCCGAGGGCGATCGCCCGCGAATGGTCGCCGATGGCGGCGGCAGCGTCGGCAGCCCGCTGGACGATGGCGGGCCGATCGGCGCCCGCGATCCGTGCCGCGTCGGAGACGGCCGGCCACAGCTCGAGCGCTCGATCGAGATGGGTGCACACCTCGGCGAACGCCGTCATCCCGGCGGCTTCGTCGGCGGCCAGGATGGATGCGGCGAGCGCAGCTGCCGGCTCGTGGGCCCGATACCAGTGGTAGGCGATCTCCGCCTGGCTCGGCCGGCGGGGATGACCGGACTCGACGCGGTCCTGGAGTCGGCGCGCGAGCCGGCCGTGGAGGACGGTCCGCTCCGCCGCCAGCGTCTCGTCGTACAGGGCCTCGGCCACGAGGGCATGGCGGAACGCGTAGACCGCGCCGCTCCGGTCGTCCAGCGCGAGCAGCACCTGGGCCTCGACCGCGGGCCGGACCCGCCGGACCGCCTCCTGGTCCTCGATCTCGGCGAGCTCCACCAGCAGCTCGTGATCGAATCGACGACCGATCGCCGCCGCGACCTGGAGGAGCGATCGCGTGTCGTCGGGCAGTGTCATCAGTCGGACCGCGAGGATGTCGCGGAACGTGTCGGGCAGGTCCCTGTCCGTGAGCGCGCCACCTGCAACGAGCTCCTCGACGAAGAACGGGTTGCCGTCGGAGCGCTCGTGGAGGCGCGCGATCGTGGGTGGGTCCACATCCGATCCGACCAGTTGCGAGAGCAGCGACGCCGTCTCGGACCGGTCCAGCGGCGCGAGCTGGATGCGCTCCACCGTCGCGAGGCGGCCGAGCTCGGTCACGAGCGGGAGGACGGGATGGCGACGGTGGATCTCATCGCTTCGATACGTGAGGACCAGCAGCACCCGGTCGTCGCGCTGGTAGCGGGCGAGGTAGCGCACCAGGTCGCGGGTCGATCGGTCGGACCAGTGCATGTCCTCGATCACCAGCGCGGTCGGTCGATCGGCGGCCAGGCGGCGGATGACGCGGAGGATGCCCTCGAACAGGCGTCCCTGGGCCGCCGGCTCGGCTGGCGTCGACCCGTCCGCGGGGGACCCGCCGCCGAAGAGCCGACCGACGCCGAGGTCATCGGGGCCGAGGGCGGTCTCGTCCACCACGTCTCGCATCGCGTCGATGAACGGGGCGAGCGGTGCTCCGTCGTCGCCGAGCTCGACGCACCCGCCGACGAGGACGCGGCCGCCGTCGGCCTCGACTCGATCGCGGAAGGCCGCGATCAGCCTCGACTTGCCGACGCCGGCCTCCCCGCCCATCACCACGCAGCACGACTGGCCGGCTCGCGCCCGCCCGAATGCGGCGGACAGCCGAGCCAATTCCTCGGCTCGGCCGATCATCACCGGGCTGGTCACGCGCAGCGGCATGACCGCCATCATCCCACCGTCCCGGTGGGCGGCGACCCTCGCCGGGGTGCTCGGTGGATCAGGGCTCGGCGGCGATGCGAGGCCCGATCAGCGGCCAGGTCGCGACGAACGTCCGGATCCGGGCACGGACGGACGTGCGGGCCGGTTCCGGTGGCAGGGGCAGTGCATCGGGCATCCGATGCAGGCGCCGCCACTCGTCCGCGGCGTGGCGGTCGTCGGCCTGCAGCACATCGTTCACCAGGAAAGGAAAGGCTCGTCCGAGTCCATGCATCATCGATCTCCCCTTCGAGGGATCGACCATGCGCCGGGAGCGGGCCGGCGTCATCGGGGGATGCCTTATGCGGGCGGCCGTCGCCTCCTCATTTCTGCCAGAGGCCCGCAGCGACATGGCCCACCGTCAGGCTCACGACAAGCGTCGACGACTGCTTGCCCTTCAGGCCGAGGCTGCGTCGCTCGAGTCCCGGGTCGAGACCCGCGGCCTCGGCGGTCTCCACCGTCATCAGTACCTCGCCGGCGCGCGCGACACCGCCGAGTCGGGCGGCGATGTTGACGTTGTCGCCGAGGGCCGTGAGGTCGGTGCGTTGCTCGTCGCCGACCGCCCCGACCCACGCCAGCCCCGTCGCGACGCCGACGCCGACCGGGACCCACGGACCGCCAGCGTCCTCGTGGCCGGTCGCGCGCAGGATGGCCGTGGCGGTGTTGACGGCGGCCGACGCGTGCCGCGGTCCCGACATCAACGGGAAGAAGAACGCCACGATCTCGTCGCCGACGAACTTGTCGACGCCACCGTCGTTATCGAACACTGCCTGCGCAGCGGTCGCGAAGAAGCGGTCGATCAGGGCGCGGAACTCGTCGATCGGCAAATGCTCCGCCAACGTTGTCGAGCCGCGGATGTCCGCGAAGAGGTAACTGCCATCGATCTCCGCACCGCCGTGATGCTTCTCGATGAAGTCGAAGCAGGAGTTGCAGACGGTCGGGTTCTTGAGCGCCGGCCGCTTGCCGATCGCGCGCATGAGCGGCGCGGCGGCCCCGGCAAATGGGGCAGCGCAGAGCTTGCACCTCGGGCCATGGGGCAGGTGGCGCAGGACGCGGCGGGCGCGCATTTCCATGGCATCGCCGCGGGTCAGGAACTCGTACCAGAACGCCTCATCGCCGCTGGTCGGTCGGTCGCCCGAAGTCATCGGACGACCAGCCTACTCCCGAGGTCGAGCGGTGACGTCAGCCCCCAGCCATCGCGGGAAGAAGCACCAGTGTGTCGTTCTCGCCGACGGGCGTGTCGAGCGCCTGGAGGTGGCGGACGTCGGTGTCGTTGAGGAACGCGTTGACGAACCGGTTCAGCTCGCCGTCCTGGGTGACCAGCTGGGACTCCAGGCCAGGATGCGCGGCAACCAGCCCGGCGATCACCTCGCGCACGGTGCCACCCGGGACGGAGACGAGCTTCTCGCCGCCGGTCGCGGTGCGCAGCGTCGGCGGGATGCGGACCGTGCTCACGATGCCCCTTCCAGCCACGCCTCGAACGCCGAGAGGCTCGGCCGGATCACCGGCGCCAGACCGACGCCCTCGTCCAGCCCGAGCGTCCGGGCGTCCGGCGTCTTGAGGCCGTTGCCGGTCAACAGCGCCACGACCTCGTCACCCTCCCGGATGACGCCGCGCCGGCGCGCCGCCGCGGCCGCCGCGAGGGTGACCCCGCCGGCGGTCTCGGGGAAGATCCCCTCCAGCCGCGCGACGTCGCGGATCGCAGCCGCCGTCACCTCGTCGGGGATCGACTCGACCGACCCGCCGGTCGCCCGCGCGACCTCGACCACGTAACGACCGTCGGCCGGGTTGCCGATGGCCAGCGAGCGGACGATCGTGTCGGGTTCGCGGACCGGCTCGATGACGTCCGTGCCCGCCTCGAACGCGGTCGCGACCGGCGCACACCCGGCGGCCTGACCTCCGACGAACCGGATCGGCCGGCGTTCGATGAGCCCGACCTCGGCGAGCTCCTCGAAGCCGCGCGCGACGCGCGTGAACATCGCGCCCGATGCGACCGGGGCGACGACCACATCGGGGCTCCGCCAGCCGAGCGACTCGGCGATCTCGTAGGCGAGGGTCTTCGATCCCTCCGCATAGAACGGGCGCAGATTGATGTTGATGAACCCCCAGCCGGTCTCGTCGGCGATCTCCAGGCACAGCCGGTTCACGTCGTCGTAGGTGCCGTCGATCGGCACGACCGTCGCTCCGTAGGAGAGCGCATGGTCGACCTTGGCCGTCTCGAGGTCGGCCGGGATGAACACGTAGGCCGGCAGACCGACGGCCGCCGCGGCCGCCGCCGTCGCGCCAGCGAGGTTGCCGGTGGACGCGCAGGCGAGCGCCGGGACGCCGAAATCGACCGCACGGGCGGCGGCGATCGCCGCGGGTCGGTCCTTGAACGACAGCGACGGGTTGCGCGTGTCGTCCTTGATCAGCAGGCGGTCGAGCCCGAGGGTCGGGCCGAGTCGATCGGCCGTCACCAGCGGCGTCGACCCGACCGGGAGCGACCGGGCCGGGGCCGCCTCGACCGGCAGCAGCTCGAGATAGCGCCAGATGCCGGGGGGTCGTGATGCGATCGCGTCACGGGTCAGCGTCCGGGCGACGACACCGTAGTCGTACGTCACCTCGAGCGGCCCGAAACAGGCCGGACAGACGTACGACACCGCCAGCGGCTGTGCCAGCCCGCAGTTGCGACACGCCATCCCGGTGATCCGTCCATCGGCGGGCCGGGTGGTTGTCAGGGTCGGCGGCGGCAGGGTCGGTGTGGTCACGATCGGTCTCCAGGTCGCATGGCGGCGACGGACCGGTCGTGGTCGGGAACAAGGCCCTGATCGTCTGACGGGGTCCGGAGAGACCCGTATCTCGCAGGAGGACCTGCCCGGACTTGGCACCTTGCCGACCTCGCGTCGGTAGGTTGTCGTGGCTTCAACGGGCCGGTCCCTCAGCCATCTCTTGATACGTGCTCTTCGGTTGTACCGGGGATGCTACGGGCCGAGGGCGGACGCGGTCAAGGCGGAGCGCACCACCCTGGGAGTCAATCGCGCGACTTGAGCACGATCCAGGTCGTCTTCATCTCGGTGTACTGGTCGTGCGCATGGACCGACTTGTCGTGCCCGCCGAAGCCCGATTGCTTGTAGCCCCCGAATGGCGTCGTCATGTCGCCCTCCGCGTAGGCGTTGACGCCGATCGTGCCGGCGCGGATCTCGCGCGCGACCCGATGCGCGACGTTGAGGTCGTCGGTGTAGATCGAGGCGGCCAGGCCGTACGCCGTGTCGTTGGCGATCTCGATCGCCTCCGCCTCGGTGTCGAACTCGATGACCGACAGGATCGGGCCGAAGATCTCCTCCCGGGCGATGCGCATGTCGTTGCGGACGCCGTCGAAGATCGTGGGCGGGACGAAGTAGCCGCCGGTCTCCTCGAGGATGCGCTGGCCGCCGGTCACCAGGCGGGCACCCTCGTCACGGCCCACCTGCACGTAGCCGAGCACCCGGTCGAGGTGGGACCGCGAGATCAGCGCGCCGATCTTCGTGGCCGGGTCGAGCGGATCGCCGACCGGCCACGACGCGAGCTCGGCCTGCAGCGCATCGAGCAGGTCGTCCTTGCGCGATCGATGGACGATGAGACGCGACCCCGCGCTGCAGTTCTCGCCCATGTTCCAGAAGATCGCGGTCGCTGCGTTGGCCGCGACGTCGGCCATGTCGGTCACGTCCCCGAACACGATCTGCGGGCTCTTGCCGCCGAGCTCGAGAAGGACCCGCTTGAGGTTCGACTCGGCCGACCAGGCGAGGAACCGCCGGCCGACCTCGGTCGAGCCGGTGAAGGCGACGCAGTCGATGTCCGGGTGCCGGCCGATCGCCGCGCCGACCGTATCGCCAGGCCCCGTCACGACGTTGAGCACGCCGTCCGGGATGCCCGCCTCGGCGCCCAGCTCGGCGATGCGCAGGAGGCTCAACGACGTCGTCGACGCGGGCTTGATCACCACGCTGTTGCCGGTCGCCAGGGCAGGACCGAGCTTCCAGGCAGCCATCTGGGCCGGGTAGTTCCAGGGCACGACCGCCCCGACGACGCCGACCGGCTCGCGGGTGATGGTCGCCACCGTGCCCTCGGGGGAGGGCGCGACCTGTCCGTAGAGCTTGTCGATGGCCTCCGCGTGCCAGCGGATGCAGGCCGCCGTCTCCGGCATGTCGAGCCCGACCGTGTCGGCGATCGGCTTGCCCGCATCGATGGTCTCGATGAGCCCGAGCTCGCGGGCGTTGGCGTCGATCGAATCGGCCCAGTCGAGGAGGATCCGCTTGCGAGCCCCGGGGTCGATCCGCGCCCACACGCCCCGGTCCGCCGCGCTGCGAGCGGCGGCGACGGCCGCGTCGACGTCGGCCGAGCCGCCCTCGGCGACCTCGGTGATCGGCTGGCCCGTCGCCGGGTTCTCCGTCACGAACCGGCCCCCCTCGCGGGCCGGCCGGAAGTCGCCATCGATGAACAGGTCGGTCCTGAGGCGCAGGTCCGCGAGCTCGGTCGTGGCCTGCTCGCGGTCGGGGATGAGGGTGTCGGTCATCCGTGGTTCCTCGCACTCGAACGGCCCGTGACGGTGGAGCGCCATGGTACGGCGCCCGGGTCACCGATACCCAGCCGCAACCGAACCGCAACGTGGTAGGCTGGAGGTCAACGCGACTGTGGAAGCCGACTCCTGCGGTGCCCTTCGGGCATCGCATCACGCGCGGCCGGTCGATCTGACGTGATCGCCCGTGCCCTGTGCCAAGGAGTCCACCACGAGCATGGCCACGACCGAGCCGCTCCATCGAACCCACCCCTTGACCCGACCCGCCGCCCGTCCGCGCCCGCCGCTCGGCCGTCGCGTATCGGCGAACCTGCCCACGGCAGAGCTGGTGGAGGACGCCATCCGTGCCGGCGAGGGGCTGCTCGCGGCGGAGGGTCCGCTCGTCGTCCGGACCGGCAAGCACACCGGTCGCTCGCCGCAGGACAAGTTCATCGTCGACGAGCCATCGAGCCGTGACCGGATCTGGTGGGGCCAGGTCAACCGGCCGATCAGCGAGGCCGACTACGACCGCCTGCGGAGGCGACTGGTGGCGTACTGCGCCGAGCGGGACCTGTACAGCCAGGACCTGCTGATCGGCGCCGATCCCGACCACCAACGGCGGCTGCGCGTCTACACGGAGACCGCGTGGGCGAGCGTCTTCGCCCGCAACCTGTTCCGCCGCCCGGATCCAGGCGGCGTTGGTCGGGTTCGAGCCCAACTTCACGATCATCTGCGTGCCCTCGTTCCAGGCCGACCCGGCCACCGAGGGCACGCGCACCGGCACGGCGATCCTGCTCCACCTCGAGCGGATGGAGATCCTCATCGTCGGCACCGAGTACGCCGGCGAGATCAAGAAGTCGGCCTTCACGGTCATGAACTACCTCATGCCGAACGAGGGCGTCCTGCCGATGCACTCCTCGGTCAACGTCGGCGCCGGCGGCGACAGCGCGGTCTTCTTCGGCCTGTCGGGGACCGGCAAGACGACGCTGTCCGCGGACCCCGAGCGACGGCTGATCGGCGACGACGAGCACGGCTGGGGCGGCGAGGGGCTGTTCAACTTCGAGGGCGGCTGTTACGCGAAGACCATCCGCCTGTCGCCGATGTACGAGCCCGACATCTTCCAGACCACGCGCCGGTTCGGGACCGTGCTCGAGAACGTCGACCTCGACCCGACCACCCGCGAGCTCGACCTCGACTCGGAGCGGTTCACCGAGAACACCCGCGGCGCGTACCCGCTCCATTTCATCGGCAACGCCGATCCCACCGGCATGACCGGCCATCCGAAGACCGTGGTGCTGCTGACGGCCGATGCGTTCGGCGTGCTGCCGCCCATCGCGCGGCTCACGCACGCCCAGGCGGCCTACCACTTCATCAGCGGCTACACGGCCAAGCTGGCCGGTACCGAGGTCGGGGTGAAGGAACCGAAGGCGACGTTCTCGGCCTGCTTCGGGGCACCGTTCATGCCTCGCCACCCCGGCGAGTACGCGCGGATGCTGACCGAGCGGCTGGCGCGGCATGACGCCCGCGTCTGGCTCGTCAACACCGGCTGGACGGGCGGGCCATACGGCACGGGCGAACGGATGGACATCGCCCACACCCGGGCGATGGTCCGGGCCGCCCTCGACGGGCGGCTCGACACGGTCCCGATGCGGGTCGACCCCAACTTCGGTGTCGAGGTGCCGCTGGAGTGCCCGGACGTCCCGGCGAGCTTCCTGGATCCGCGCACGACGTGGGCGGATCGCGACGGGTATGACCACCAGGCCCAGCGACTGGCGGCGATGTTCGCGGCGAACTTCGCTGCGTTTGCCGACGGCGTCGGCGACGAGATCCGGGCGGCCGGTCCCACCATCGCCGCGTCGACACCCGTGCCCGACGTCACGTCGGAGCCGGGCGAGGGTTGAGGCGGGTCGGTCAGCGCGCGTCCGTTTCGGTCGGGACGGCGAGCGCGGCCAGGAGCGCGCCCATCAGCGCGAGCCAGGCGAGGACGAGTCCGGCCGGGAGGAGGACGATCGCCGCGATGGCGGCGAGCTCGACGGTCACGCCGGTCCCGCGGTCGGGCGCTCGACCGCGCCGTCGAGGCGACGCAGGCCGTACCAGACCAGGAGGACGCCGATGGCGAGTGGCGCCAGCATCAGCCCGAAGGGGATCGCGACGATGATGAGCAGGATGCCGAGGAGCGCGAGGTAGGCGTTCATCTGGTGGGTGGTCTCCAAGCGAGCGATCGATGGCCACGATCGTCGGGCGCCCCGGCCGCCGCCGCCATCGACACCCGTCCATGCCACCGCACCCACGAACGACGACGTACGATTCGCCACGATCCATAGGGAGGAGCCTGACCGCATGGCCCGCAACAAGGTCACCGTCATCGGCGCCGGCAACGTCGGCGCGACCACCGCCCAGCGCATCGCCGAGGCCGGCCTCGCCGATGTCGTCCTGATCGACATCGTCGAGGGGCTGCCACAGGGCAAGGGCCTCGACCTTGCCGAGGCGGCGCCCGTCGTCGGTCACGACGCGCGGGTCATCGGCTCGAACGACTACGCCGATACCGCCAGCTCGGACGTCATCGTCGTGACATCGGGTCTCGCCCGGCAACCGGGCATGAGCCGCGACGACCTGCTGACCAAGAACGCCGGCATCGTGCGGTCCGTCGTGGAGCAGGCGGCCGCGGCCTCGCCGGACGCGATCCTCGTCGTCGTCACCAACCCGCTCGACGCGATGTGCCACGTGGCGATGGAGGCGTCGGGCTTCCCGCGCGAGCGCGTCATCGGCATGGCCGGCGTGCTCGACAGCGCCCGGTTCCGGACGTTCATCGCCCAGGAGCTCGGCGTCAGCGTCGAGGACACCCACGCCTTCGTCCTCGGCGGCCACGGCGACACGATGGTCCCGCTGTCGCGCTACTCGACGGTCGCCGGCGTGCCGATCACCGAGCTGCTGCCCGCCGAGCGGGTCACGGCGCTCGAGGAGCGGACGGCCAACGGCGGCGCGGAGATCGTGGGGCTGCTCAAGACCGGGTCGGCGTTCTACGCCCCGGCGTCGGGAGCGTTCGAGATGGTCGAGGCCATCCTGCTGGACCGGAAGCGAGTGCTGCCCTGCGCGGTGCTCCTGCGCGGCGAATTCGGCGTCGACGGCCTCTTCGTCGGCGTCCCCGTCGTCCTCGGCCGGGCCGGGATGGAGCGCATCTTCGAGATCGGATTGACCTCCGATGAGCAGGCGGCATTCCGGCGCTCGGCCGACGCCGTGAAGGAGCTCGTCGGCGTCCTCGGCGGGTGACCCACCCTCCCGCCGGACAGGACCGCGGACTGTCGCAACGAAGTTGTAATGTCCCGCAGTTGACCCGGCGCGGCGGCGCAGCGTAGGGTCAAGCCCACTGACCAGAGGGGCTCGGGGGCCTTCACTCTCGGCCCCGACATCAAGCGATGCCGCCCTGCTTGGAGGATCAGGGCCGGTTCCCCCCGCCGCCGCTGCGCCCCACCCGCGCGCGGTTCGATGCTCACGCCCACGTCCCCACAACGGAGGCATCGACGGTTGAAGATCAAGCGATTCCTGGCCCTGGTGGGGGCCACGACCCTCACGCTGTCCCTGACCGGCACCGTCATCGCGGCGCCGCCTGAGAACAAACCGCTGGCACGCGGGCCCCGGCTCGACAACATCCCGTCGCCCATGTCGGCGAAGCAGGATGCCCTCAAGCAGGCGGGCCTCGAGAAGCTCATCAAGGGCGAAGTGCAGGCCCACGGCAGCAACAAGGTCGTCGAGGTCTCGGAGGGCCAGTTCGTCGAGCTGGCCACGCTGGACCAGGACGTGATCTGGACGCTCCTGGGCGAGTTCGGCGACCAGCCGGCCAACGCGCATCCGGGTCACCCGGCCCACAACGGCGCCGCCGGCCCGTCGCACAACGAGATCGAGCGGCCGAATCGTCGGGTCGACAACACGACGATCTGGACGGCCGACTTCAGCGAGCGCTACTACGAGAAGCTGCTGTTCGACAAGAAGACCCGGCCCTCCATGGCCAACTGGTATCTCGAGCAGTCGTCCGGCCGCTACAGCGTGTACGGCGACGTGACGAGCTGGGTCCAGGTCCCGTTCAACGCGGCGGCATACGGCAGCAACTACTGCGGCGCCAACGTCTGCACGCGGGATGTCGGCCGGTTCATCGAGGACCAGGCTGACGTGTGGTACACGAACAGCCTCGCTTCGATGAGCGCCGCCGAGATCGACGCGTACCTATCCCAGTTCGACCTCTGGGATCGCTACGACTACGACGGCGACTCCGACTTCGACGAGCCGGACGGCTACATCGACCACTTCCAGTCGGTCCATGCCGGCGAGGGCGAGGAGACCGGCGGCGGCGCCCAGGGCACCGACGCCATCTGGAGCCACCGCTCGTACGTCAACAGCGTCCCGATCGGCACCGACGGACCTCCAGGTGGCCCACCCTTCGGCGGAGCCCGCATCGGCAACAGCAGCTACTGGATCGGCGACTACACCGTCGAGCCGGAGAACGGCGGCGTCGGCGTCTTCGCCCACGAGTACGCCCACGACCTGGGCATCCCAGACCTGTACGACACCAGCGGCAACACCGGCGGCGCCGAGAACGGCACCGCGTGGTGGACCGTGATGTCGCAGGGCTCCTACGGCACCGTGAACGGGAAGGACATCGGGTCCAACCCGACGCACTTCGGTGCATGGGAGAAGCTCCAGCTCGGCTGGCTCGACCACAGGACGGTCGCACCCGGCCAGCGCCGGACGATCCGCGTCGGTCCGGCCGAGACCAAGACCAGCAACCCCCAGGCGATCGTCGCGGTCCTGCCCGACAAGCAGGTCACCGTCGACGTCGGAGCCCCGTTCGAAGGCGCCAACTTCTACTACTCGGGCGCCGGCAACGACCTCGACAACACGATGACGAGGTCGGTCACGCTGCCCACCGGGAGCGTCAGCATGACGTTCCAGGCCAGGTATCACATCGAGCCGTGCTGGGACTACGCGTACCTGCAGGTCTCGACCGACGGCGGGGCGACGTTCACGAACGTCCACACGTCCGTATCGACCGCCGACAACACCAACGGCCAGAACTTCGGGGAAGGCATCACCGGGATCTCGGGCACGCCGTTGGCGTGCGATGACGACCTGACGCCGACCCCGACCTGGGTGCCGGTGACGGCCGACCTCAGCGCCTACGCCGGGATGGCGGTCCAGATCAGGTTCCGCTACTGGACCGACGGGGCGGTCGTCGGCGACGGATTCAACGTCGACAACATCGCGATCACCGGTCAGCCGCTCGACGGCGGCGAGACCGAACCGGGCTGGACCTACGACGGGTTCGTCCGGACCACCGGCCAGATCACGACCGCGCACTTCAACGCGTACATCGCCGAGTACCGCCAGTACCGCGGGTACGACCGCGCACTCAAGCTCGGCCCGTACAACTTCGTCGACCCCGTCGACGGCGACTACGTCCAGCACTTCCCATATCAGGACGGTCTCCTGATCACGTATTGGGACACCTCGTTCCCCGACAACAACGTCGGCGACCACCCGGGCGGCGGGCTGATCCTGCCGATCGACGCCCACCCGAAGGTCGAGCTCTGGAGCGACGGCAAGGTCGCTCGCCCCAGGCTCCAGTCGTACGACGCGACCTTCGGACTCCAGCGGACCGATCGGGTCAGGCTGGGCAACGTCAACGGCCTGCGGCTGCACATGCGTCCGAAGCCGGCGGTGTCGAAGTTCGACGACCGGCGGAGCTACTGGGTGAGCGGTCACCCGGGAGACATGGCGCAGGACGGCATCCATGGCCAGTCCGAGTGGAACAGCGTGAAGGTGCCGCGCACCGGGACGACGATCCGCGTGCTCAGCGTCTCGCGCGACGGCAAGACCATGCGAGTCCGCGTCAACTGACGAGTCGAGTCACTCCGTGACATGACGAACGAGGGCCCGCCGGCGACGCCGGCGGGCCCTCTCCATCTGCGCTAGGGTCGACGTGATGTCCCGTCTGCTGGCGATCGCCGCGCTGCTCCTCGGGCTGGCGTCGTGTCAGCCGGAGTTGGTCCTGCCCGGTGGATCGACGGAGCCGACGCTCCCGACGCCGATCCCCACGAAGCTCACGGGGCCGTCCCCGACCATCGAGGTCCCGCCACCGATCAACTAGCCGACGACCGCCAGGTTCGTCGCGATCGGTGGCTCGAGCTCCGCGGCCCGCTGGCGCGAGCGGGCGACCGTGTGTGCCAGCGCCGTACGGTATGTCGCGTCGGTCTCGGGCAGCGGGACCTCCGCCAGCTCGCGGGCGAGGACCTCGCACAGCCGGCGGTATTGCCGCACGACCTGCGAGCGGGTGCCGGTCTGCCCGTGGACGGCGATGAGGACCTCATGGGCCTCCTCGCGCAGGGGGTCGCGGGCCAGCAGCCGCTCCGCGGCATGCCGCGCCCCGTCGTCGTCGCCGTCGTCGAGCCGCTGCTTGGCGATCATCGCCAGGGCGTCCTCGTAGCGGTCGGCCAGCCGTTCCCGCTCGGCCGCGAAGCACTCGTGGCCGAGTCCCTCGGCGAGGTCGCCGGCGTACAGGACGACCGCTGCCTCGGCACCACAGAACGGATCGTCGGTGCAGACCTCGAAGGCTGCGACGTCGAGCGACCCGATGGCATCGGACCGGAGGCCGATGGTCTCGCTGTCGGCCTCGAGCACCGCCTCGATGTCGATGCCGGCGGCCACCAGCGCGGTGCGCAGCTGATAGAGGGCCTGGCGAAGCGGACCGGTCGCGGCCACGAACGACTCTGGCCACAGATCGGTGGCGATCGCCTCGCGCGTCCGTGGGCGGCAGGTGAGCGCCAGGAGCGTGAACAGTGCCTGCGCGTGACGGCTCACCAAACGAACGTCCCGCCCATCCGGCGTTCGGATGGCGAAGCGTCCGAGCAGCGTCACGTCGAGGACCGAGACGGAGGTCGCAGACGAGGACACAGCACCCCTCAACCTTGTCGCGACGTCCGGCCCGCCCCCCCGGGGGGCCGGACGCCAGGACCTCATCGGTGGGCCCCCAGACCCCGCCGATGTATCCCCCCTCATCTGACCGGCGCGCCCCCGCGCCGTCGGTCGGATCGTCGTCATGCTGTCGCGCCCGGCACCCCGGCGAGAACGGGTAGGCGACAGGCCTGGTGTCGGCCAGCCGACACCTGCCGCGCGGGTACACTTCGGCGACCGTGCCGATCGCCGTCATCGCGTTCGACTTCGACCCCCTGCTCCACCTCGGCGACGTGCTCACCGTGCGCTGGCAGACGCTCGCGCTCGCGCTGGTGCTGGCGGTCAGCCTGGCAGCCGCGGGTGTGCTGGCGCGACGATCCGGACTTCGCGCGGACGACCTCCTGTTCATCGCGGTCGGCGCCGCTCCGGGCGCGCTGATCGGCGGGCGGATCGGCTACCTGCTGACGGTCCCCGAGGCATTCGTCGCCGGACCGATGACCGTCCTTGACCCGGCCGTCGGCGGGCTGGAGCTCGGGCTCGCGGTGGTCGGCGGCGTCATCACGGCGTCGATCGTGGCGCTTATGCTCGGTGCGTCGGTGGGTCGCTGGGCACACCTCGCCGCGGTCCCGCTGCTGGCCGTGCTCGGCGCCGGGAAGCTCACGATGGTGCTCGGCGGCAGTGGCCAGGGCCGGCCGTTCGATGGTGATTGGGCGACCGCGTTCCTGCCACCCGGACCATGGGTCTCGCTGGCGCCCGCGATCCCGTCGCACCCGTCCCAGGTCTACGAGGCGATCGGCGCCGCCATCGTGGCGTTGCTCGTGCTCATGGCCAGCTCGCTCGACCTGTTCCGGGCAGCCGACGGTCGCCGACTGCTGGTCGCGCTGGCCGGCTGGGGGGTCGCGCGCGCGGTCGCATCGCTGACGTGGCGGGACCCCGCGGTCGTCGGATCCCTCCCGATGGGCGGGCTGGTCGCGCTCGGGATCACGGTCGCCGCGGTCACCGGTCTGGTGATCCTGACGGTCCGCCGGCCGCGGGACCAGGCGACCGCCACGGGGACCGGGCAGCCGGCATGGCCCGATCCGGAGACGCCCCCGAGGTTCTGACGGGCCGGGTAGCCGCGGGGTATGGTGAGGGGGACGACGATGCACGAACGAGGACCCCTGCGATGACCCAGGTCGCCGAACCCGAGATCTCGAGCCGCGCCGCCCCGGGGCGTGTCAGCCACTGGATCGGGGGCCGCATCGTGGCAGGTGCGTCCGGTCGCGAGGGCGACGTCTACGATCCCGCGACCGGTCAGCTGACCAAGCACGTCGACTTCGCCTCGGTCGAGGAGGTCGGCGCGGCCGTCGCTGCCGCGACGACGGCGTTCCCCGCCTGGCGCGCAACGTCCCTGAGCAAGCGCACCGACATCCTGTTCAAGATCCGCAACCTCGTCGAGCAGCGTCGTCACGAGCTCGCCGCGCTGCTGACGGCCGAGCACGGCAAGGTCCCGTCGGACGCCCTCGGGGAGATCGCCCGGGGCCTCGAGAACCTCGAGTTCGCCTGCGGGATCCCGTCGCTGCTCAAGGGCGGCTACACCGAGCAGGCGAGCACCGGCGTCGACGTCTACCAGATCCGCCAGCCGCTCGGCGTCGTCGCGGGCATCACGCCGTTCAACTTCCCGGCGATGGTCCCGATGTGGATGTTCGGGACGGCCATCGCGACCGGCAACACGTTCATCCTCAAGCCATCGGAGAAGGACCCCTCCGCGTCGATCTTCATGGCCGAGCTGCTCCACGAGGCCGGCGTCCCCGACGGCGTCTTCAACGTGATCCATGGCGACAAGGTCGCGGTCGACGCGATCCTCGAGCACCCCGACATCGCAGCCGTCAGCTTCGTCGGGTCGACGCCGATCGCGCGCTACATCTACGAGACGGGCACCTCGCATGGCAAGCGGGTCCAGGCGCTCGGCGGCGCGAAGAACCACATGATCGTGCTGCCCGATGCCGACATCGACATGGCCGCCGACGCGGCCGTGTCGGCGGGCTACGGGTCCGCCGGCGAGCGGTGCATGGCCGTCGCGACGGTGGTCGCCGTCGGGGACGTGGCCGACCCGCTGGTCGACGCGATCTCGAAGCGGCTGCCGAACGTCAAGGTCGGGCCGGGCAGCGACCCGGCGGCCGAGATGGGTCCGCTCGTCACCCGCCAGCACCGCGACAAGGTCGCGGGCTATCTCGACTCGTCCGCGGAGCAGGGCGCCACGGTCGTCGCCGACGGGCGCGAGCACCCGCTGTACGACGGCGAGGGCTTCTTCCTCGGCGTGTCGCTCATCGACAACGTGACGGCGGAGATGGACGCCTACCGGGACGAGATCTTCGGCCCGGTGCTGACGGTCGTGCGCGTCGGGACGTACGACGAGGCCGTCAAGCTCATCAACGACAACCCGTACGGCAACGGCACCGCGATCTTCACGCGCGACGGCGGGGCGGCCCGCCAGTTCCAGTTCGAGGTGAATGCCGGGATGGTCGGGATCAACGTGCCGATCCCGGTGCCGGTCGCGTACTACAGCTTCGGTGGCTGGAAGTCGAGCCTGTTCGGCGACCTGCACATGTACGGGCCCGAGGGCATCCAGTTCTACACCCAGGCCAAGATCGTCACCTCTCGCTGGCCGGATCCCGGCACGAGCAAGGTCGACCTCGGCTTCCCGCGGACCCGCTGACCGTTGGGAGAGACCGCAGCACATCACGACGCGCCACTTCGCATCTCGGGGTCGGTCCGGCGGATCGCGCAGACGCTGGCGATCATCATCGTGACGATCAGCGTCGTCAGCTTCATCGGGCAGGTCGTATCCGAGTACGTCGTCACCGAGAACGACTACGTCGACAAGATCGCCTCGTGGGTCGACGTCAACCACGAGGGCAGCATCCCGACGTGGTACGCGACGATCACGCTCATGGCGTGCAGCGTCATGTTCGCCGTGATCGCCGTGGCGACGAGGGCCCGTGCCCGACCATATCCCCTCCAGTGGACGCTGCTGTCGATCGGGTTCGCCCTGCTGTCGTTGGAGGAGATCCTCGGCGTCCATTCGCAGGCGACCAAGGTCCTGCGTTCGGTCGTGAGCATCACGGAGGGGCCGGGCTACGTGCTGGCCATGCTCGCCATCGGTCTGGTCGGCCTGGGCATCCTGGCGGTCCTGTTCGGGCGCTTCTACATCGACCTGCCGTCACGGTGGCGACGCTGGTTCACGATCGGTCTGGTGATCTACCTCCTCGGCGTCTTCGCGTCCGATGCCGTCGGTGACTACCTCATCACCGCGATCGGGCGAGCCGACCTTCGCGTACCTCGTCGTCCTGGCGATCGAGGAGGTGCTCGAGATGGTCGGAGTGCTGATCTTCATCGTGCTGCTTGCTCGAGTACATCGCTCAATTCGTCGGTCCGGTCACGGTCGATGGTCCGAGACCCCGATGAAGCGGCGACCTCGGTGACGTCCGTCTGAAAACGGTTGGTGCACGGACGCACCATCGGCGCATTTGTTGCTTGCGCTGGACCCTACCGGACTAGTAGCGTCCGCCCAACTCGTCACAGGACTCGTGCCGATCCGCCCAGACATCGGCACTGGCCCGCTACCGAGGGGATCGCATCTGACCCGGGGGGGTCGGGGGAGGGCCCGAGGGTTTTGAGGGTACCGAGCGCGCGCGATATCGCCGCCAAGCTCGCCGTCCTTCAGGTCGTCCTGCTCGCGACGTCCCTGATGGGCCCGGCACTCGGCGTCGTGCCGCTCCCGATCGAAGAGGTCGCGGCGGCGGCGGGCACGGGGCTGCAACTCAACGGATCCACGCAGCGCGTGACATTTGGTGCGGCCCCAGGACTCGGGGCAACCAATTTCACCCTTGAGATCTGGTTCAAGCGGACGGGGGCCGGTACCACGACGACGACCGGTACCGGCGGGCTACCGAATCCAGCCGTTCCATTGATCACGAAGGGGCGCGGCCAGGCGGAAACGCCCGCGAACCTCAACATGAACTACTTCTTGGGCATCGACTCGGTGACCGGGACGCTCGTCGCCGATTTCGAGAACAACTCGGGCGGCGGGAACCACCCGATCTCTGGCACGACATTCGTGACCACCGACGTCTGGCATCACGCAGCCGTGAGCTACGCCACCGGCGCTACCGGCACATGGAACCTCTATCTCGACGGTGTCCTCGACAAGTCGGAGACCGAGGGTACGGCGGTCCCTGAGGCGACAAGCATCCAGCACGCGGCCTTGGGCACAGCCATGACGTCGACAGGCGCCGCCGAAGGGCATTTCGCGGGCGACATCGATGAGGCGCGGGTGTGGAATGTCGTACGTACCCAGGGCCAGATCCAAGCCACGAAGGACACGGAGCTCGCAGCCCAGGCGGGCCTGATCGGGTTGTGGCACTTGAATGAAGGCGCCGGCACGACTGCGGCCGACAGCTCGGCGACAGGAGCGACCGGGACACTTCAGGGCACCCCCGCATGGGTCGAAGGCTTCACGGCTCCTGCCCTCCCGACGGATAACGCATTGGAGATCCGTCAACTAGCGACGCCGGCAACGATCACGAACGCGACGTACGTAGCCTTCGGTGATCCGGCCGAGCTGGATCTCGCGCAGTTCACGATCGAGACGTGGTTCCGGCGAACCGGCGCTGGCACGGCCGGAAGCACGGGCACGGGCGGCATCGCGAGCTTCCTGCCCCTCGTGACCCATGGCGGACCTCAAGCCGAGGGTTCGAACGTCGACGCCAACTGGATGCTTGGCATCGACGACGCCACCGACGTGATCGCGGCCGACTTCGAGACCATGGCGGACGGTACGAATCAACCGGTGCGCGGCACCTCCGTCATCGCGATGAACACCTGGAATCACGCGGCCGCCACGTACGACGGAACGAACTGGCGGCTGTACCTGAACGGCCAGTTGGAGGCTACGCAATCAGCGCCTCCTCCGCGGTCTGACACTATCCAGCACGCCGCCCTGGGTGTGTCGCTCACTTCCACTGGCGCCATCAACACAGGCAATCTTGCTCGGTTCCACGGGACTCTCGACGAGGTCCGCGTGTGGAATGCGGCGCGGTCGTTGGCCCAGATCCGTGCGGAGGTAAACAACCAGCTGACTTCAGCCCCCGCTGGACTAGTTGCGCGATGGCCGATGACGGAGATCGCGGGGACGAGCGTGCCCGACACGGCCACTGCTGCGGCATCCAACGGCACGATCGTTGGATCCCCGGTCGCGAGGGTTGCTGGGGCTCCGTTCAACCTCGCCTTCCCGGAGCCGCCGAACGCACCGGCGCTGGTCGCGCCGGCCAACGCGGCCACTGGCGTGGCGCGGCCGCCCACTCTCGATGTCATCGCTTCCGACCCGAACGGCGGAACGGTAAACGTCCAGTTCTTCGGACGCCCGCTGGCGAGTGGCAACTACGCCAGCCTCGGAGCGCCGCAGGCGATCGCATCCGGCGCACACGCGACGCTCGCTTGGACGGGCCTCGGGGGCGGTCAGACGTACCAGTGGTTCGCGACGGTCAACGACGGCACCACGACGACGACCGGTCCGACCTGGACCTTCCACACCGCTGCCGAAACCAGCGGAACGGTCGTCGCGGCGATCGGTGATCTGTCGTCGTGCACGGAAACCGGCGACACGGAGACCGCCGCGATCATGGCCGGCATCGACGGGCCGATCATCACGACCGGCGACAACGTCTATGAGACCGGGACGCTGGCGGAATTCAACGCCTGCTATGAGCCCACATGGGGCCCCTTCAAGGCACGCACGCGGCCCGTCCCGGGCAACCACGACTGGGGCAACGGGGTCCGGACTCCGGCGAGCCTGACCGACTACTTCACCTACTTCGGCGCGAACGCGAACGCCGGCGGCACGAGCTACTACAGCTACGACCTTGACGCGAACTGGCATGTCGTGAATCTCGACTCCGAGTGTGCCAACGTCCCGGGCGGCGGGTGCGTCGCCGGATCCGATCAGCACGACTGGCTGGTCGCCGACCTGGCCGCAAACGCGACCAAGAACGTCATCGCCGTGTGGCACAAGCCGCGCTTCAGCTCGGGCGCGACCAACCTCGTGGCGATGTCCGACCTGGTGACCAGCCTCTACGCGGCCGGCGTGGACATCGGGCTGGTCGGTCACGACCACATCTACGAGGTCTTCCAGCCGCTCGATCCCGCCGGCAACCTGGACCCTGCCTTCGGCATCCGTCACATGACCGTCGGGACCGGTGGCGCCGAACACCACGCCGCCGGGACGCAGAGGCCGACGAGCATCGCTCTCAACGACGACACCTACGGCGTGACGCGGCTGGTCCTCCACCCGACGAGCTACGAGTGGAGGTTCTTCCCGGTCGCCGGAGCGACGTTCACCGACTCCGGCACCGGGACCACCCACGGGGCGCCCACACCGGGTGCGAACGGCCTGGACCTCGGGGCTGGTGGTTCCTACGTGACGTTCGGCGACCCGGCCAAGCTCGACCTGTCGACCTTCACGATCGAGACCTGGTTCAAGCGGACCGGCAACGGGGTGTCCGACTCCACGGGGACCAACGGCGTCGCTCAATTCATCCCGCTCGTGACCCATGGCGGCCCGCAGAACGACGGCTCGAACATCGACGCGAACTGGTTGCTCGGCATCGACGACGCGACCGATGTGCTGGCCGCTGACTTCGAGGACACGGCGACGGGCGCCAACCATCCGATCTCGGGTTCCACGCCGATCACGCCAACGATGTCTGGCACCACGCCGCCGCCACCTACGACGGCACGACCTGGCGGCTGTACCTCGACGGCCAACTCGACGCGACGGAGGTCGAGGGTGCCTTTACGCCTCGGTCGGACACGACGCAGCACGCCGGGCTCGGCGTGATGCTCGACACCACCGGCGGCCCGGCGAACGCATCGCCGGCCCGGTTCCAGGGCGTCCTCGACGAGGCACGCGTCTGGACCGGTGCTCGAAGCCTCGCCCAGATCCGCTCGACGATCAATGCCGAGCCCACGAGCGGCACGAACCTCGTGGCGAGGTGGGGGATGAGCGAAGCCGCTGGCACGACGGTCGGCGATTCGATCGCCCCGCTCGCCAACGGCACGATCATCGGAAGCGGGTCAGCGCGCGTCGTCGGCGCTCCATTCGACTCGTCGTTCGACAGCACGCCGCCGGCGGCGCCGACTGGGCTCATCGCGACGCCGGGTGACGGGACCGTAGGCCTGACGTGGACCGCGAACGGCGAGCCGGACCTGGCCGGTTACAACGTGTATCGCAGCACGACAAGCCCGGTCGCCCTGACGTCGCCGATCAACGGCGCGACGCTCGTGGCATCCCCGGCGTACACCGACAACAGCGTCACCAATGGCACGGAATACTTCTACGTCGTCACGGCCGTCGACGACTCCACCAACCAATCGACCGCTTCGAACCAGGCCAGCGCGACGCCGGCAGGTGCGGCCCAACAGCCGACCGGGCTCGACCTCGGGTCCAGCGGCGCATACGTCACGTTCGGCGACCCGGCAAAGCTCGACCTCTCGACGTTCACGATCGAGACCTGGTTCAAGCGGACCGGTGCCGGGGTCGCCAACGAGACGGGCGCCAGCGGGATCGCCCAGTTCCTCCCGCTCGTCACGCACGGCGGCCCCCAGACCGAGGGTGGCACCGTGGATGCCAACTGGCTCCTCGGGATCAACGACGCGACCGACGTGCTCGCGGCCGACTTCGAAGACACGGCGACCGGGCTGAATCATCCGATCTCCGGCACCACGCCGCTCGTGAACGGGGTCTGGTACCACGCCGCAGCGACCTATGACGGGTCGACATGGCGCCTCTACCTCAACGGCCGGCTCGAGGCGACCGAGCTCGAAAGCGCCACGCCGCGCTCGGACACCGCGCAGCACGCCGGCCTCGGCGTGATGCTCACCACGACCGGTGCTCCCGGCAATACGGCACGGTTCCAGGGCGTGATCGACGAGACACGGGTCTGGACGGGTGCGCGCAACCTCTCGCAGGTCCAGTCCGGGGTCCACCAGCTCCCCGCGTCGACGACCGGGCTCGTCGCCCGATGGTCGATGGGCGAGGGGACCGGCACCAACCTCGACGATGGCATCGCACCCGACGCCGACGGCACGATCACTGGTGCGGGTACGACCTGGCCGGCCGGCGCGCCGTTCGACATCCCGACCGTCAGTGCCGGTCCGAACCAGAACGTGACGCTGCCCTCGAGCGCGCTGCTCGACGGTCTGGCGCTCGACGACGGCCTGCCGTCGCCACTGACCACGACCTGGACGCAGACCACGGGGCCAGACTCGGCGGCCATCTCCAACCCGAACTCGCAGTCGACGTCCGTCTCGTTCACCGGCAGCGGGCCGGGCGACTACGTCTTCCGGTTGACGGCCGCCGATGGCACCAACACGGTGTTCGACGAGATCACCGTCACGGTGATCGACCCGGGTCCTGCGCCGAACTTCGGACTCGACTTCGACGGGACCAACGACTACGTCACGTTCGGGGACAACGCGACGCTTGGCCTGTCGCAGTTCACCCTGGAGACGTGGTTCCGCCGCGATGGCACCGGCGTGTCGACGGGAACCGGCTCGGGTGGCATCACGGCCGCCATCCCGCTGATCACGAAGGGGCGCAACGAGGCCGACGGCTCTGTCGTCGACATGAACTACTTCCTCGGCATCGACGCCTCGACCGGCAGGCTCGTCGCTGACTTCGAGGAAGGCGCCGCGGGTACGACGCCGGGCCTGAATCACCCGGTTTCGGGAGACACCGTGATCCAGACAGGGGTCTGGTACCACGCCGCCGTGACCTACAACGGCACGTGGCGCATCTACCTCAACGGCGTGCTCGACATGACACCCGTCGCCGTGAACCAGCCGGTTCGCGCCGACAGCACGCAGGACGCCGGTCTGGGGACGGCCATGAACTCGGGTGGCACGCCGGTCGGCGCCTTCAACGGCATCATGGATGAGGCCCGCATCTGGAACACGATCCGGTCCGAGGCACAGATCCAGGCCGCGATGACCGGACCGCTCGCTACCTCTCCCGGGATGGTCGCCCGCTGGAGCATGGACGAGGGCACAGGCGGGACGATCGCCAGCTCTGCGGGCACCACGGTCAACGGCGCGCTGAACGGACCCCTGTTCGTGACCGGCACCCCGTTCGTCTCGACCGCCAACAACCCACCGAATATCCCGACCAACATCGCGCCCACCAACGGCGCGACCGGGGTCTCCGTCAACCCCACGCTGCAGGTCGGTGTGAGCGACCCGAACGGTGGAACGGTGACGACGTCCTTCTATGGGCGGACTGCCGGCTCCTCGGCGGCCGAGGATTTCACCTTCGTCGTGATCCCGGATACCCAGCACTACGTCGATAGCTCGAACTTCCTGACGTTCAACCAGCAGACGCAGTGGATCGTCGACAACGAAGACGACCTCAACATCGTCTTCGTCAGCCAGTTGGGCGACATCACCGAGAACTTCGACACCGTCAGGCAGGAGTTCGACCGCGCCGATGCGGCGATGGACACCCTCGACAACGCCGGCATCCCGAACAACCTGGCCCCGGGCAACCACGACATGAGCAACCCGGGCGCCGTCACCTCGGACCTGTGGGATGAGTACTTCCCGCCCGAGCGCTACAACCTCCCGGTCAATCCCTGGTACGGCGGCTGGCTCGGCGAGGAGGCCGGCCAGGTCCAGCGACTCAACAAGGACAACTACGAACTGTTCACGGCGGGTGGGATCGACTTCCTGATCATCCACCTCGAGATCGACATGCCGACCTTCGCCGTCCAGTGGGCCGACGAGATCATCGATCGCTATCCGGATCGCCAGGTGATCCTGAGCACCCACGCGTTCCTGAACACGTCGAATGCGCGCCCGACATCCCGGGTGACGACCCGTGCTGACGGCCTGTCCGCCGCGCAGGTCTGGACGCAGCTGGTCGCCCCGAACTGCAACGTCTTCATGTTCGTCAACGGCCATTACCCCGGCGAGGGTCGGCTGACGTCGACGAACTCATGCGGTGAGCCCGTCCACCAGGTCCTGACTGACTACCAGAGCCGCGCCGAACGGGGGCGACGGCTGGCTGCGGTACTACACGTTCCGGCCGAGCGAGAACACCATCGAAGCCCGGACGTACTCGCCCAAGTTCGGCACGTTCGAGACCGATGCGACCAGCCAGTTCGACCTGGCGTACGACATGACCGCGCTGGCCGGCTTCGACCTGATCGGGACTGTCGAGACCACTTCTGGCGGGACGGCCTCGATCCCGTGGTTGGGTCGCGCGCCAGGCACGAGCTACGAGTGGTACGCCGTGACGAGCGACGGCATCGCGGACCGCACCAGCCCGACCTGGACGTTCACGACGACCAGTGGCCCCAGCAACAGCCCGCCGGTCGTCACCGCGGTGCCGAACCAGACCAACGCAGAAGGCGCCGTCATCGACCTGACGGTCACGGCGAACGATGCTGACTCCGATCCGATCACGTTCGCTGCGACAGGCCTTCCCGCCGGGCTCAGCATGCACCCGACCACCGGTCACATCACCGGCACGATCGCGTTCACCGCGGCCGCGGGCAGCCCGTACAACGTCACGGTCACCGCGGACGATCCGTTCAACCCGCCGGTCCCGTCGACCTTCACGTGGACCGTGACCAACGTCAACCGCGAGCCGACGTTCGACCAGGACGTGCTCGACCAGAGCCATGCCGAGGGCGCCGTCATCAACCTCGACGCGGGCGCCACCGATCTCGACGGCGACACCCTGACCTATGCCGCCACGAACCTGCCGCCGGGTCTGTCGATCAGCACCACGACCGGGCTCATCACCGGCACCATCTCGTTCACCGCCGCCGCGGGCAGCCCGTATGCCGTGTCGGTCACCGTGCGCGACGGCGCCACGGTCGATGCCACCGACACCTTCAGCTGGGTGGTCAGCAACGTCAACGGCAACCCGACGTTCGACCAGAACCTGGGCAACCGGACCGATGCCGAGAACGCGGTCATCAGCCTCGACGCCGGTGGCACCGACCCCGACGGCGACACCCTGACCTATGCCGCCACCAACCTGCCGCCGGGCCTCGTCGATCAGCACGACGACCGGGCTCATCACCGGCACCATCGCCTTCACCGCGGCCGCCGGCAGCCCGTATGCCGTGAGCATCACGGTCAGCGACAGCCCGCCGACGGCCGACGCGACCGACACGTTCACGTGGACCGTGACCAACGTCAACCGCGAGCCGACGTTCGACCAGGACGTGCTCAACCGGACGGACCCCGAGGGCACCCTGGTCAACCTCGACGCGGGCGCCACCGACCTCGACGGCGACGCGCTGACCTACGCCGCGACCAACCTGCCGCCGGGCCTCTCGATCGGCACCACCACCGGGCTCATCACGGGGACCATCGCGTTCACCGCCTCGGCCACCCCGTACAACGTGTCGGTGACCGTCCGCGACGGGGCCACCGTCGACGCGACCGACACCTTCACGTGGACCGTGACCAACGTCAACCGCGAGCCGACGTTCGACCAGGACGTGCTCGACCAGAGCCATGCCGAGGGCGCCGTCATCAACCTCGACGCGGGCGCCACCGATCTCGACGGCGACACCCTGACCTATGCCGCCACGAACCTGCCGCCGGGTCTGTCGATCAGCACCACGACCGGGCTCATCACCGGCACCATCTCGTTCACCGCCGCCGCGGGCAGCCCGTATGCCGTGTCGGTCACCGTGCGCGACGGCGCCACGGTCGATGCCACCGACACCTTCAGCTGGGTGGTCAGCAACGTCAACGGCAACCCGACGTTCGACCAGAACCTGGGCAACCGGACCGATGCCGAGAACGCGGTCATCAGCCTCGACGCCGGTGGCACCGACCCCGACGGCGACACCCTGACCTATGCCGCCACCAACCTGCCGCCGGGCCTGTCGATCAGCACGACGACCGGGCTCATCACCGGCACCATCGCCTTCACCGCGGCCGCCGGCAGCCCGTATGCCGTGAGCATCACGGTCAGCGACAGCCCGCCGACGGCCGACGCGACCGACACGTTCACGTGGACCGTGACCAACGTCAACCGCGAGCCGACGTTCGACCAGGACGTGCTCAACCGGACGGACCCCGAGGGCACCCTGGTCAACCTCGACGCGGGCGCCACCGACCTCGACGGCGACGCGCTGACCTACGCCGCGACCAACCTGCCGCCGGGCCTCTCGATCGGCACCACCACCGGGCTCATCACGGGGACCATCGCGTTCACCGCCTCGGCCACCCCGTACAACGTGTCGGTGACCGTCCGCGACGGGGCCACCGTCGACGCGACCGACACCTTCACGTGGACCGTGACCAACGTCAACCGCGAGCCGACGTTCGACCAGGACGTGCTCGACCAGAGCCATGCCGAGGGCGCCGTCATCAACCTCGACGCGGGCGCCACCGATCTCGACGGCGACACCCTGACCTATGCCGCCACGAACCTGCCGCCGGGTCTGTCGATCAGCACCACGACCGGGCTCATCACCGGCACCATCTCGTTCACCGCCGCCGCGGGCAGCCCGTATGCCGTGTCGGTCACCGTGCGCGACGGCGCCACGGTCGATGCCACCGACACCTTCAGCTGGGTGGTCAGCGATGTGGTTGAAGGCGCTGTCCCGACCCTGCGCGGGTTCAGCTCGGGCTCCAACAACGCGTCGACCACGAGCATCACCCTGAGCCGTCCGGCGGGCACCGTGGCCGGCGACGTCATGCTGACCTCGCTGAGCGTGCGCGGCACGTCGACCGTCACTGCACCGGCCGGCTGGACGCTCATCCGGACCGACACCTACACATCCAGCCTGCGGATGCACTCATACTGGCGGCTGGCGACCGCGCTCCGATCCCGCCACGTGGACGTGGACCTTCTCGGGTTCGCGGCTGGCGGCCGGCGCGATCCACGCGTACAGCGGGGTCAACACCGACGACGCCCATCGACGCCTCCGGCGGTCAGGCCGCGGGCACCACCTCGGCGACCGCCACGGCACCGTCGATCACGACGACCGTGAACAACACGCGGCTGGTGGCGTTCTTCGCCAACATGTCCAACTCGACCTGGACGCCTCCGGCGGGCTTCGTCGAACGCGCGGACCTGGTCGGGACGTCGCCATCGCAGTTCACCTCGCTGGAGTCGACCGACATCTCGCGTCCGACGGCAGGCGCGACCGGTGCGGTCTCGGCCACGGCGACGGCCTCGTCGGGCAACGTGGCGCAAGCGATCGCGCTGCGGCCTGCGGCCGGCGGGCCCCCGCCTGTCAACAACGAACCGACCTTCGACCAGAACGTCCCCGACCAGAGCCATGCCGAGGGCGCGTCATCACCCTGGATGCCGGGGCGACCGACCTCGACAACGATCCGCTGACCTACGCCGCGACGAACCTGCCGGCGGGCCTGTCGATCAACACGTCGACCGGCCTGATCACCGGGACGATCGCCTTCACCGCGGCCGCTGGAAGCCCGTACAGCGTGAGTGTCACCGTGCGCGACGGCGCGACCGTTGACGCCACCGACACCTTCACCTGGACCGTCACCAACGTGAACCGCGAACCGACGTTCGATCAGAACGTCCCGGACCAGAACCATGCCGAAGGCGCGGTAATCAACCTCGACGCCAGCGCCACGGACCTCGACGGCGATCCGTTGACCTATGCCGCCACCAACCTGCCGCCGGGCCTGTCGATCAATACGTCGACCGGTCTGATCACCGGCACGATCGGCGCGACCGGCACCGACAACAGCCCATACAGCGTCAGCGTGACCGTGCGCGACGGCGCGACGGTCGATGCGACCGACAACTTCACCTGGACGGTGACCGAGGTGCCGCCACCCAACCAGCCACCAACCTTCGATCAGAACCTGGCCAACCGGACCGATCCCGAGGGCACGCTCGTCAACCTCGACGCCGGAGCGACCGACCCCGACGGCGACACCCTGGTGTACGGCGCGACCAACCTGCCACCGGGCCTGGCCATCGACACCGCGACCGGCCTGATCACCGGCACGATCAACTCGACCGCCGCGGCGGGCAGCCCGTATGCCGTGAGCATCACGGTCCGCGACACGCCGACCGGCCCGGCAGATGCCACCGACACCTTCACCTGGACCGTCACCGACGTGCCGGCGGGCGGCAACATCGCGTTCCGCGCAGTCAGCTCCGCGTCGAACAACACATCGTCGACGAGCATCGTGCTGCCGCGGCCGACCGGGACCCAGGCCGGCGACGTGCTCCTGCTGGCGCTCGACGTCCGCGGCACCTCGACGGTCACGGCACCCGCCGGCTGGACGCTGATCCGCAACGACACCTTCACGTCCAGCCTGCGGATGCACGCCTACTGGCGGCTCGCGACCGCCGGCGATCCGGCGACATGGACCTTCACGTTCTCGGGTTCCCGGCTTGCCGCCGGCTCGATCCACGCATACAGCGGCGTCAACCCGACGACGCCGATCGACGCAGCGGGCGGCCAGGCGGCGAGCGCTGCCTCGCCGACGGCGACGGCGCCGTCGATCACCACGACCGTTGCCAACACACGGTTGGTCGCCTTCTTCGCCAACATGGCAAACGCGACCTGGACGGCGCCGAGCGGGTTCACCGAGCGCACCGACCTGGTCGGGACGTCCGCGTCGCAGTTCACGTCGCTTATGACCGCCGACGCGCCTCGGGCGACGGCGGGCGCGACCGGGCCGCTCGCCGCGACGTCGTCCGCGTCATCGGGCAACGTCGCGCAGGCGATCGCCCTGCGGCCGGCCGGTGGGCCACCGCCTGTCAACAACGAACCAACCTTCGATCAGAACCTGGCCAACCGGACCGATCCCGAGGGCACGCTCGTCAACCTCGACGCCGGAGCGACCGACCCCGACGGCGACACCCTGGTGTACGGCGCGACCAACCTGCCACCGGGCCTGGCCATCGACACCGCGACCGGCCTGATCACCGGCACGATCAACTCGACCGCCGCGGCGGGCAGCCCGTATGCCGTGAGCATCACGGTCCGCGACACGCCGACCGGCCCGGCAGATGCCACCGACACATTCACCTGGACCGTCACCGACGTGCCCGGACCGAACGGGCCGCCGACGTTCGACCAGAACCTCGGCAACCGGACGGATCCAGAAGGGACAGCCATCAGCCTCGACGCCGGCGCGACCGATCCCGACAACGATGCGTTGACGTACGCAGCGACCGGTCTGCCGACCGGGCTCTCGATCAACACCACCACCGGTCTGATCACCGGCAGCATCGCCTTCACCGCTGCCGCCGGCAGCCCGTACAGCGTCAGCATCACGGTGCGCGACGGGCCGGCTGTCGACGCCACCGACACGTTCATCTGGACGGTGACCGACGCCACGCCACCGGCCGGGCCGCTGTTCCGCTCGGCGTCCTACGCCACCAACAACGCGATCGCCACGACGCTCGTGGTGCCGCGCCCGGCGACGCTGGCGGCGAACGACGTCCTGCTCGCCTCGATCGTCATCCGCGGCAGCTCGACGATCACGCCGCCGGCGGGCTGGACCCTCATCCGCAACGACCTCAATGGCACCAACCTGCGCCACGCCACGTGGTGGAAGCTGGCCACCGCAACGGAGCCGGCGACGTACACGTTCACGTTCTCGGCGGGCCGCCTCGCCGTGGGCGCCATCCACGCGTACGGCGGCGTGCACCAGACGAGTCCCATCGACGTCTCCTCGGGCAGCGTCAACGCGAGCTCGACGAACGTGACCGCGGTCGGCGTCACGACGACGGCCCCCAACGACCTGCTGGTGGCCTTCTACAGCATGACCACCAACGCCTCTGTTACCCCGTCGGCGGGCATGACAGAGCGGGGCGAGCAGACGGGCTCGGCACCCAGCCGGACGACCGTCATCGAGGGCGCCGACCAGGCTCTCGGCGCGACCGGTGCGACCGGCAACCGGGTCGCGACCGCATCGACCGCCCAGACCAGCATCGGGCAGCTGATCGCCCTTCGGCCGGCACCCTGATCTCACTCGGCACCTCCGTGCACTGACACACGGCTGCAACCACGCGCTTCGTGTCGTGATGCCCCGGCGCAGGGAAGCGGACGGCATCCTGCGGCTCGGTAGCCGAGGAGGCCACAACATGACCGACTACGAACGCACGACCACCCACCAGTCGACCGCGAGCGACAGCACGATGCCGGAACCCCGCTCGACCGCGGTCCGGACGACCGAGCGGTCGTACACTCCCGCCGGCCCGAGCGGCGCTGCGCTCGTCGCGCGCCTGGTGACATTCCTGTTCGGCGTCCTGCAGGTCGCGCTGATCCTCCGGATCATCCTGCTCCTGCTCGTCGCCAACACCGGCAACGACGTCGTCCAGCTGATCCTCACCGTGACGGACCCGTTCGTCGAGCCGTTCCGCGGCATGTTTCAGCTCGACCGCGTGACGGCCGACCAGGGCTCCACGCTCGACATCGCGGCGATCGTCGCGTTGATCGGCTGGACGCTCGTGGAGATGCTGGTCCTCGCCCTGATCCGGGTCTTCGACCGGCGGACCGTATCGGAGGCTTGATCAGGACGACCTGACCGCGGCCGCCAGGGCCGCGATGTCGGCCGGGCCGGTGCCGCAGCAGCCGCCGAGCCAGGCGGCCCCGAGACCAGCCCATGAAGCGACCGCCGTTGGATCGAACCGGCCCATAGCGTCGGCGGCGATCCAGCGGCGGTTCTGCGCATCCCAGCGGTCGCCGTCGTTCGGATAGGCGACGAGCGGGAGGGATGTCGCCGCCCGGGCCGCCGCCAGGAGCGCCGGCACATGGCGCGGGGCGGTGCAGTTCACGCCGACCGCCGCGACGCCGGTCGCGCTCGATGCGATGGCGACGGCATCACCGATGGGCTCACCGGCAGCTGTGGTCGCCCCATCGCGGCACTGGTACGACAGCCACGCGGTCGCCCCGAGCTCGTCGACCAGGTCGACCAGCACGCGGGCCTCGCGGACGGTCGGGATGGTCTCGATGGCGAGCAGGTGGGCCCCGGCGTCGAGCAGCGCCTCCATCCGCGGCGCGTGGAGGTCGCGGAGGGCGTCATCACCCGGGTCGTAGGCGCCGGTGTACTCGGAACCGTCGGCGAGCATCGCCCCGTACGGGCCGACCGACCCGGCCACCAGCATGTCGCCGGTCGGTCGGCCGGTGTCGTCGGCCGCGCGGTCGCGGGCGCGTCGCGCCAGCTCGACGGAACGGCGGATGGCGTCGAGCGCCGCCGCGCGGTCCAGGCCGGCCGCGGCGAAGCCCGGGATCGTCGCCTGGTAGCTGGCGGTCGTCGCGACCCCGGCGCCCGCCCGGAAGTACGCGACGTGGACCGCCTCGATGGCATCGGGATCCTCGACGAGCAGCCGCGCCGACCAAAGGCGGTCCGACAGGTCGTGACCGCGCGCCTCGAGCTCGGTCGCAAGACCGCCATCGAGCACCGTCACCGTAGCCCGATCCATCGCCGGTCAGCCGCGGGCGTGTCGGCCGATCGCCACGATGGTCACGTCGTCGGCACATGCCGCTGTCGCCCGGAACGACGTCTCCGCATCGCGGATGGCGTGGACCAGGTCATGCGCCGACCCACCGCGGTTCCCCTCGATCGTCTCCAGAAGTCGCGGTCGGCCGAACCGCTCCATGGACGGGGCCTGGGAGTCGGTCACGCCATCGGTGTACAGGATCAGCCGGTCGCCGGGGGCGAGCTCGATCTCGGTCTCCATCACTGCCAGCGGCGAGAACGCGCCGAGCAGCGGCCCGCCGACCTCGATCTCCTGGATAGGTCCCCCGTCGCCGGGCACGACGAGCGCCGGCTCGTGGCCTGCGTTGGCCATCCGGACCCGGCCGCTCGCCGGCTCGAGGCGGCCCACGAGCGCGGTGATGAACAGGGCCGTGTGGATCTCGTCGACGAGGATGCGGTTGGTCCGCTCCAACGCGTCTGCGGGCCCGCTCGCGGCGCCCAACGCGGTGTGGATGATCGGCCGGGCGAACGCCATCAGCAAGGCCGCGGCGATGCCCTTGCCGGCGACGTCGGCGATGACGATGCCGAGCGGGTGCCCGCGCCGCCGGAGGCGGAACAGCTCGAAGAAGTCACCGCCGATCTCGCGCGCCGCCTCGTAGTGGCTGGCGATGTCGTAGCCCGGCACCTCCGGCGCGACCAGCGACACGATGCTCCGTTGCTGGAGCCGGCTCAGCGACAGCTCCGCGGCGATCCCCGATCGTCGATCGCCGGCCGCCACCGACGGTGCCGCCGAGGGATCCTCGGCCACGGAGCCCGCGAGGTCCTCGAGTGCTACTGCGAGGGCCTCGAAGGCGGCCGCCACCACCCGGTCGGTCACCGCGGGACCCTCGGCGACCAGCCGTCCGACGGTCGTGCCGGACGCTCGCAGGTCGCGCGTCATCCGCGGGGCGCCGTGTCCCGCATCGGCCGGCGGCCCGACCAGCGTCCGTCCATCGACGTCCTGGAGCGAGACGCCGAGGCCGTCGATCCGCCCGAAGGGCGCTAGGATGCGCTCGACCGCGTGCTCGTCGAGGCGCGGACCGTGGTCGATGGTGGTCACACGGTGTCGCCCGGTCCGATCAGAAGGCGGCGATGGCGGTCGCTCGATCGGGGTGGATCGGGAAGAGGCGATCGAGCCCGGTCCGCTCGATGACCTCGTGGACCGCGGGCTGGAGGCTGCACAGCTGGACCGCCCGCTGGACGCCGCCGTCCTCGACGGCACGCCCGATCTCGTGCATCGCGCCCCAGCCGTACTCGGGATCGGGCGGCTCCTCGCCCTGCATCACCTTCTCGATCATGTATAGCGACACGAGTCCCGAACTCGAGATGAACGTCAGCTCGCCGAGGTCGAGCAGCAGGTGCCTGACGCCCGACACGTACAGCGGGCGGACGTCGTCGACCAGCCGCAGGTAGTTGGCCGCGTCGAGCTCGCCGGCGAGGGACATGACCGTGACCGGCACGCGTCCCTCGACGCGCTCCACCGTGGTCTGCATCGCCATCGAGTCATCCCTCCTTCGAGCGCGGCACCCTCGAGCGCGTGAGGGTGAGTATGTTGCCACCGCCGGGTCGCGGTCGATGCTCGAAGCGGTCGACCGCGTGGCGGATCAGGTGGATCCCCATCCCGCCCGGGCGGCGCTGGCCCGGGTGGACCGAGAGGTCGGGCTCGGGGACGGACGTCGGGTCGAAGTCCGGGGCCGCATCGGCGAGCGTGACGACGATGTCGTCGCCGACGAGCTCCGCGGTCAGCTCGATCGGCCCGGGATCACCGCGATATCCGTATCGGATGATGTTGGTCGCGGCCTCGTCGACCGCCTGGACCAGATCGCCCATGCAGTCACCGGGCGCGTCGCAGTCGCCGCACATCTCGCGGACGACGGCCCGGATCTCGGCCAGCCGCTCGAGCTCCGCCGGGACGCGCAGATGCCGGCGGACGACGACCATCGGACCTAGGACAGGCGCGCGTGGACTGCGGTCGAGCGCTTGATGAACCGGCCGGCGCCCTTGCGGCCGGTGAACTCCCCGTCACGGACGATGACCGAGCCGCGCGACAGGACGACGTCGCTGGCGCCCTGGACCTGGCGGCCCTCGTAGCACGAGTAGTCGACGTCCATGTGGTGGCTCTTCGCCGAGATCGTGCGCCTCCGGTTCGGGTCGTAGACGACGAGGTCGGCGTCGGCGCCGACGCTGATCGACCCCTTGCGCGGGTACATCCCGAACATCTTGGCCGGTGCCGTCGACAGGATCTCGACCCAGCGCTCCCTGGTGATCCGTCCGCCGACCACGCCGCCGTCGTGCATCAGGTCGACCCGGTCCTCGACGCCCGGCAGGCCGTTGGGGACCTTGCGGAAGTCGCCCCGCCCGAGCTCCTTCTGGCCATGGAAGTCGAACGGGCAGTGGTCGGTCGACACGATCTGGAGGTCGTCCTTGACGAGACCACGCCACAGGTCGTCCCAGTGGCTCTTCGGGCGGAGTGGCGGCGAGCAGATGAACTTGGCGCCGTCGAACCCGTTGCCGAGGTCGTCGAGCGACAGGAACAGGTACTGCGGGCAGGTCTCGGCGAAGGTCATGGAGCCGCGGTCGCGGGCGGCCCGGACCTCGGCCAGCGCTTCGGTCGCCGAGAGGTGGACGATGTAGACGGGAACGCCGGCCGCCTCGGCCAGCCGGATCACGCGGTTGGTCGCCTCGCCCTCGAACACCGCCTTGCGGGCCAGGCCGTGACCGATCGGATCGGTCGTGCCCTCATCGAACGTCTGGGCGGCCACGACGTCGATGGCCATCCCGTTCTCGGCGTGCATCATGATCAGCCCGCCGTTGCTGGCGGTCTGCTGCATCGCCCGGAAGATCGCTCCGTCGTCGCTGTAGAACACGCCCGGATACGCCGTGAACAGCTTGAAGTCGGGCACGCCCTCGGCGACGAGCGCGTCCATCTCCTTGAGCGTGTCGTCGTTCACGTCGCTCATGATCATGTGGAACCCGTAGTCGGCGACCGCGTTGCCCTCAGCCTTGGCGTGCCACGCGTCGAGGCCCTCGCGCAGGCTCTGGCCGCGCGATTGCACGGCGAAGTCGACGATCGTCGTCGTTCCGCCGAACGCCGCCGCGCGCGTGCCGGTCTCGAAGGTGTCCTTCGCGAACGTCCCGCCGAACGGCAGCTCCATGTGCGTGTGGACGTCGATCGCGCCCGGGATGACGTACTTGCCCGACGCGTCGATGGTCTCGTCGGCGGTCATGCCCGCCCCGGCGAGACCGGCACCGATCGCGGCGATCGCCTCGCCATCGATGAGCACGTCGGCGGCCTGCGATCCCTCGGCGGTGACGATCGTCCCGTTGGCGATGAGCGTGCGCATCGCGGCGGTCCCTCCTGGCAGCGACAGGGTCCTGTCGGTCAGGAGGCTGATGGTAGGGGATGGGCGCCGCCGGGGGCGGGTCCCGGTCGCTCAGACCTCGATGCCCATCAAGGGGAGGATCCGGCGCAGCCACATCGCGGCGGTCAGCCCGCAGGCGACGACGGCCAGCGCGAGCGCGAGGTAGGTCTCGATCCGGAGCCGGACGTTGCGTCGACGGGCGCCCGTCCCGTCGTCCCAGAACGGATCACGACGGCCGAATCTGGCGATCATGCTGTCCTCCGAGCGATTTCCGTGGGGAGGATGATCGTCGCGCATCGCGGGTACCGGTTTCCACCCTGACATCCCGGCCAGTACCCGGCGCCGTGCCGGTCGCGTGTCCTGCCGCCGACAGCGCATCGGATGCCGGGTCCGCCGGCGCGGCTTGCATTCGATGCAAGCACTCGGCCGGGCGGGAGACGGAACCCATCTCGACCCGCCACCTGATGCTCGATCCCGAGCGGCCCGAATGATCGACCGGTCGACGACGCCGAGGGGCCGCCATCTGATGCCACGTCCACGACATCCACCGGTGCTGGACAGGGTCGCAGACCCGCTGTGCTTGCGTTGGATGCAAGTCGATCGCGGGACGACTGGCCTCAGCGCAGGACCGGGATGACGTTCGTCCCGTATGCCTCGACCTGCTCCTCCTCGTCGCCGTTCATCAGGTACATGTTGAACTGATCGACGCCGGCGTCCGCGAGCTCACGCAGCTTGGCGACATGCTCGTCTGCGCTTCCCAGGATGCAGAACCGGTCGGTCACCTCGTCGCCCACGAACGCCGCGTTCGACGAGCCGACCTCGGCGTGGTGGCGGTAGTCATACCCGGCCCGGTCGGTGACGTAGCCGGTCAATGCCTCGGGCAGCTGCTCGCGCGGGTACTTGTTGACGAGGTCGACCACGTGATTCGACACCAGCGCCGGGAACCAGCGCGTCCGTTCTCGCCCGAGGTCGCGCGGACCGACATGCGCCGGCGCCGCGGCCTGGACCTTCAGCGAGGCAGGGTCACGCCCGGCGGCCGTGGCGGCCTCGCGGAGCTGCCCCACGAACCAGCGGATGAGGTCCGGATCGGCCAGCTGCAGGATGAGCCCGTCAGCGACCCGGCCGGTCATCGCGATGGCCATCGGGCCGTAGCCCGCGACCCATACCGGGAGCGTCCAGCCACGCGTCCAGGGGAAGACCAGCTCGGTGCCCTCGTATTCGATCGAGTCGCCTGCGACGAGCGTTCGGATGACTCGGATCGCTTCCTCAGTGTGGGCAAGCGTGATCGGCGGCTTGCCGAGCACCCTCCGGGCGCTGTCGCCGCGTCCGATGCCGAGGTCCATGCGGCCGTCGCTGATCTCGTCGAGCGTGGCGAGGAGCGAGGCGGTGACCGACGGCTCACGCGTCCCCGGGTTGGTCACGCACGTGCCAAGCCGCAGCCTCGACGTCGCGCCGGCCATCAGCGTGAGCAGCGGATACGGGTCGCGCCACAGGACGTGGCTGTCGAACAGCCACCCGTATTCGAAGCCCGCGGCCTCCGCAGCGCGCGTCAGGTCGAGCGTGCGCTCGATCGTGTGGTCGGCCTTGAGCGTGAAACCGAACTGCATGGCCGCCCCTCCCGGGAAAGAAGAGGGCTCGGCTGTCCTCCTCCTGACAGCCGAGCCGCGCGGATGATACCGCTTACGGGCGGATCAAGTCGTCGTACGCGTCGGGCCGGCGATCGCGGTAGAACTGCCACGTGTTGCGGACCTCGGCGATCTTGTCGAGATCGAGGTCGCGCACGATCAGCTCCTCGTCGTGGGCGTCACCGACGTCCCCGACGAACTGCCCGCGCGGGTCGACGAAGTAGCTCTGGCCGTAGAAGTCGTCGTCGCCGAACTCCTGCTCGATCCCGACGCGATTGATGGTCCCGACGTAGTAGCCGTTTGCGACCGCGTGGCTCGGCTGCTCGATGCGCCACAGGTACTCGGACAGGCCGCGTGACGTGGCCGACGGGATGAACACCATCTCGGCGCCGTTGAGACCGAGGGCCCGCGCGCCCTCCGGGAAGTGGCGGTCGTAGCAGATGTACACGCCGACCTTGCCCACGGCCGTCTCGAACACCGGGTAGCCGAGGTTCCCAGGGCGGAAGTAGAACTTCTCCCAGAAGCCCTTGACGTGCGGGATGTGGGTCTTGCGGTACTTGCCGAGGTAGGTCCCGTCCGCGTCGATCACGGCCGCGGTGTTGTAGTAGATCCCCGACGCCTGCTGGTCCTCTTCGTACATCGGCGCGACGACGACCATGCCGGTCGCCTTGGCGAGGTCCTGCATCCGCTTGGTCGTGGGGCCGTCGGGGATGAGCTCCGTGTAGCTGTAGTACTGGGCGTCCTGCACCTGGCAGAAGTACGGGCCGTAGAAGAGCTCCTGGAACAGGATGACCTGGGCGCCCTGCCTGGACGCCTCGACCGCCCGCTCCTCGTGCTTCTGGATCATCGATTCCTTGTCGCCGGTCCAGCTCGCCTGGACGAGCGCGCCACGGACGATTCGCGCCATCGACTGGCTACCTCACGTTCCCACGGTTGTGACAGAGGGGAGAGGGTACACCGGGCTACCCCGCCGGCGGCGGCTCGTCCGCTTCGGCCTCGGGGCGGCGGCGCATGTAGTACTCCGTGAACTCGCGGCACCGGCCGTCCTCGTCGAAACGACACACGAAGACGTTCGCGAACTCGCGCTCGGTCTCGGTGCGGTCGTCGGTCAGGTAGCGCGTTCGGCCGTGGGCCACGAAGACGTCGCCGTCGATCGCGAGGACGTCATAGTCGGCCTGCCACGAGCCGGGCTCGTCGGGGTCGTCGAGCCATGCCTCGATGACCGCGTTGCGCCCGGCGATCGCCTCGTCGAACGGGTCGAACGCGTACCGGACGTCGGTGCTGAACAGGTCACCGATGGCGACCGGGTCGTTGAGCCGCCACGCGTCGATGTAGCGCTGGAGCCAGGCCCGGAAACCCGTGCGATCCATGGGGCAACGGTAGCAGGTGCATCCCGTGCAGACATGCGGACGGCCCGCGCGTCGCGCGGGCCGTCGTGGTTGCGAGGTGACGCCTCGGCTAGCGCGTCAGCGACCGGAGCACGAACCCGGTGCGGCCGGCGGCGCGCACCTTGAGCCACACCCGTCCGCGCCCGTCGTGGGAGCGGCCGAGCACCGTGAGTCGGGCGTGGTTCGGCAGCGTGCGCATCCGGGCACGGTTGACGCTCGGACCACGGCGCAGGTTGACGGAGCCACGCGTGTAGCGGACCTTCGACGCCGTCGCCTTCGATGCGACGTGGTGCCGCGTCGTCGTGCCCTTGGCACGGGTGCCGGACATGCCGGTGTGCAGGTACGCCGTGAACGGCGCGCGGACGGCGTGGACGCGATGGACGCGCACGCCGTTGGTCAACGCGCTGATGGCCTTGCCCCCGCCGATGTAGATGCCGACATGGGTGCCGCGACCCCAGACGACGATGTCGCCGGGCCGGGGGTTGGAGCGGCTCGCGAGACCGCGGCGCTGGAAGTAGTGGTACAGCGCCCGAGCCGAGCGGTACTTGCCGCGGCCGATGATGCGGGAGTCGCCCGCCTTCTTGTAGGCGTAGATGACGAGACCGGAACAGTCGAATGATGACGGACCCGAGGCACCGTGCCGATAGCGGTCACCGACCTGCTTTCGGGCGATACCGATGATCTGCTGTGCCTCGGTCGAGCGCGGGCTCGCGGCGGAGGCTGGGGTGGTCGGCGCGAGCGCGAAGATGAAAGCGCCGGCGATGACCAACGGGATGAACGCTCGTGCGCCCATGGGTAGCGTGCGCAAAGGTGCTCCTTCCTACCGGGACGTCGCGGTGAGCGCGACGGACGATGGCTGCGAGCCACGTGCACACGGCAGGACGGGACGAGACGGGAGACGTCAGGGGCCGGCTGGCTCCTGGGACCGACGCGGAATGACGCGATGATGGCGAACAGGACGACTCGGTTGCCGTGGGCGGGGGCTCTTCGAGTTGTCGTGTCCCTGAGATCGGCCTGGGGTGGTCGGCGTCGCGCAGTGTAGCCGCGATCCCGGATCCGTGCTGGCGGCGCGTCCGGCGTCGTACGATCGGCGGCCCATGACCACCGCCCAGGGCGACCCTACCGCCCCGCTCCTCGTCCTCAACCCGCGCGCCTCGCGCCTGCGCGATCCGGCCAGCCGGGCTGCCATCGTCGAGGTGGTCACGCGAGCCGTCCGCGTGCGCACCGGGCGCGAGCCACACGTCGTCGACGACACGCAGGACGTCGCGGCGGCGGCCCTCGAAGCGCTGACCGAGGCACCGCTGGTCGTGGCGATCGGTGGCGACGGGACGGTCCGTCACACGGCCGGCATCCTGACGGGTCGGTCGGTCCCGATGGCGATCGTCCCGGGCGGGACCGGGAATGTCCTCGCCGCCTGTCTTGGGATTCGCGGTCTCCGGTCCGCGCTCGCGGCCATCCGGGAGGGCGTGCCCCGGACCATCGACCTCGGGATGGCCGAGTGGGGCCGGCCGGGCGAGACTCGACCGGACGGCGCGAGCGTGTTCGTCGTGGCCGCAGGCCTGGGGCTCGACGCGCGGATCATGGATGCCGCCCACGAGGAATGGAAGCAACGGATGCGGTTCGGGGCGTACGTCGGCGCGATGCTCCGCGAGGTCACCCGGCTGGCGCCGGCCGACTTCACGATCATGGCGGACGGCGACCGGTTCGAACGGCACGGGCACCTGGTGCTGGTCGCCAACGCCGGGCAGATCATCCCGGGCCGGCTCGGCCCACGCGAGCCGATCGACCCGGGCGACGGCCGGCTCGACCTGCTGGTCGTCGGCGGCGGGGGCATGGCGAGCGGGCTTCGAAGCGCTGCCGAGCTGCTCCTGCGGACGGGCGACCTCAACGGCACCGCCGTCCGGCGCAAGGTCCGCGAGGTCCGGATCGAGAGCGAGCCGCCCCAGCCGGTGGAGACCGATGGCGACGTCCATGCCCCGGGCTGGCTCGCCGCCCGCATCGTGCCGGCCGCGGTGACCCTGCTCGTCGACCCGGAGCGTCAGCCCACCTGACGGACCAGACTGGCGAACGCGCCCGTCGTCGGCCGGCAGATGTGCTGTAATCCGGTCTCGCGCCCCCGGGCGCCAGAGGAGGACCCATGGGCATCGGCACCGCTCAGGGGGCGATGACGACCGAGCAGATCGTCGCCCTCAACCGCGCGCACACCTTCTTCTCCTGGTCGGTCCAGGGCGCCGTCGATCCGATCGTCGTCGACCGCGCCGAGGGCGTCTGGCTCTACCCGCCCGACGGCGACCGGATCCTCGACTTCAATAGCCAGCTGATGTCGGTGAACATCGGCCACGGCGATCGGCGTGTCATCGATGCGATCACCGAGCAGGCGACGAAGCTCCAGTACGTCCAGCCGGCCTTCGCGACCGAGATCCGCGGCCGCCTCGGCCAGAAGCTCGCCGAGATCATGCCCGGCGACCTCGACAAGGTCTTCTTCACGCTGGGTGGCGCCGAGGCCATCGAGAACGCGATCAAGCTCGCGCGCCATCACACCGGTCGTACCAAGGTGCTGGCGCGCTACCGGGCCTACCACGGCGCGACGATGGGCGCGATGACGCTGACCGGCGACCCGCGCCGGTGGGCGAACGAGCCGGGTCTCGTCGGCGTGGTCCGCTATCCCGACACGCACCGCTGGGGCGAGCCTGAGCCGCGACCGGTCGAGGAGAGCCTGCAGGGTCTCGAGGACGTCATCCGCTACGAGGGGCCGCAGACCATCGCCGCGGTGTTCCTCGAGACGATCGTCGGGACCAACGGCATCCTCATCCCGCCCGATGGCTACCTCCAGGGTGTCCGCGAGATCTGCGACCGCCACGGCATCCTCATGGTGTCCGACGAGGTCATGGCCGGGTTCGGCCGGACCGGGCGCTGGTTCGCGGTCGACCACTGGGACGTGGTGCCCGACCTGATGACGATGGCCAAGGGCCTGACCTCGTCCTACCTGCCGCTGGGTGCCGTGGCGATGCGCCACGGCATCGCCGAGGCATTCGAGGACCGAATGTTCTACGGCGGGCTGACGTACTCGTCGCACCCGGTCTCGCTGGCCGCGGCGCTGGCCACGATCGGCGTATACGAGGAGGACGGCCTGATCGAGAACGCCGCCCGGATGGGCATGCGCATGCGCGAGCACCACGAGCGGCTGGCTGCCCGGCACCCGTCGGTCGGGGCGACCCGCAACCTCGGGCTGTTCGGCATCCTGGATCTCGTGCGCAGCCGCGATCCGTGGACGCCGCTCACCCCGTTCAACGGCACCTCTGACGAGATGAAGGCGATCGGCAAGTACTTCCGTGAGCACGGGCTCTACACGCTCGTCGCCAACAACTCGATCCACACGAACCCGCCGCTGTGCATCACCGAGGACGAGCTGGCGCACGGCTTCGACATCATCGACGCGGCGCTCGACATCGCCGACCAGGCGGTCACCGGCTAGCCGATGCCGACGGCCGTGTCGATCCGGCGGCGGCTCGGCCCGCTGTTCGGGTTCCTGACGGTGCTCGTCGTGATCGTCATCGCGTGGGAGGCGGCCAAGTTCATCGGTGGTGATCGCTGGCGCTACGAGTCGTTCCTCGGGACCGGCATCGCGATCGACCACGACCCGCCGCTGACGTTCCCGTTCGCCACCGACGTCAAGCTGCCGCACACTTGGGACATCGCATCCGAGTTCACTCGCGAGGACGCGGCGGGCGACTCGACGGCGACCCGGCTCGTCAGGGCCGCGGTCTTCACATTGCGCAACGCGGCCATCGGGTTCGTGCTCGGATCGACCCTCGGGATGCTGCTCGCGATCATCCTCGTCCACGTGCGCGTGCTCGAGCGCGCGCTGGTCCCGCTCATCGTGGCCAGCCAGACGATCCCGATCATCGCGATCGCGCCCCTCATCGTCATCGGCCTCAAGGCCGACTGGTTCGGGGTGGCCATCGTGTCGACGTACCTGACCTTCTTCCCGGTGACGATCGCGGCGCTCCGCGGGCTGCGCGCCTACGACCCGCGGGCGCTCGAGCTGATGCGCTCGTACGCGGCATCGCGCTACGCGGTGCTGCGCAAGCTGCGCCTGCCGGCTGCGCGGCCGTACCTGTTCACGGGCTTCCGGATCGCCGCGCCGGCGGCCGTGGTCGGATCGATCGTCGGGGAGCTGCCGTCGCTCATCCAGGACGGCCTGGCGCGCCAGATCATCACCGGGATGCAGTACTACTCGCTCAACGCCGAATACCTGTGGGCCGCCATCGTCGTGTCGTCCATCCTCGGGATCGCGGTGTACCTGCTGGTCACCGCCGTCGAGCACTGGGTGCTGCGCCACGAGCGACCGGCCGAGGCCGCGGGCGCCGCATGACCGAGTCGGTGACCCAGGCTCCCGACACCGCGGCGCCGTCCGCCCGACCCGTCGTCGACATCGCCGGCGTATCGAAGGTCTTCGCGCCGCGCGGTCAGGCCGCGGGCCGGGTCGAGGCGCTGGTGGGCATCGACCTGTCGGTGGCGGCCGGCGAGTTCGTGTCGCTGATCGGCCCGTCGGGCTGCGGCAAGTCGACGCTGCTCAGGATCATCGGGGACCTGACCTCGCCGACGTCCGGCAGCGTGACGGTCAACGGCAAGCCGGCTCCCCGCGCCCGCCTCGACCGGGACTACGGGATGGTCTTCCAGGCACCGGTCCTGTTCGACTGGCGGACCGTCCAGGGCAACGTCGAGCTGCCGCTCGAGGTCAGCGGGACGCCAAGGGCGGAACGGACCCGGCGCGCTCAGGACTACCTGCGACTGGTCGAGCTGTCGGACTTCGCCGGCCACTACCCGTGGCAGCTGTCCGGCGGGATGCAGCAGCGCGTCGCGATCGCCCGGGCCCTCGCCGTCGATCCTGCGATCCTGCTGATGGACGAGCCGTTCGGCGCCCTCGACGAGATGACCCGCGAGCGGATGAACCTCGAGCTGCTCAAGATCTGGGACCGGACCGGGACGACCATCGTGTTCGTCACCCACTCGATCGCCGAGGCCGTGTTCCTGTCGACCCGGGTCGTGGTGATGTCGCCGCGCCCTGGCCGGATCAGCGCGGTGATCGACATCGACCTGCCGCGGGAACGGAACACCGACACGCGCGAGATGGACCGCTACTTCCGCCTCGTCACCGAGGTTCGCGAGGCGCTGCGGGGCGACGAACGGCAGGGTGCCGAGGCCGCGGAAGGCGAGGTCGAGGACGAGCTTGCCGCCCGGCGCGTCGCGGCCGACGGTCTGGGATGAGCGGCGCGGAGCTCGTCGCGCCCGTCACCCCGCGTCGTGGCGCCGGGCTCGGGCGTCGCCTGCGCGACTGGGGGCCACCCGCCCTGCTCCTCATCGGACTGCTGGTCGCGTGGGAGCTGGTCATCCGCGTGTTCGGCATCAAGCAGTTCATCCTGCCCAGCCCGCTGGCGATCGCGACGGCGTGGCAGACATATCTGCCCGAGCTCTTCGCGGCGGCGCGCTACACGTTCCTCGAGATCGTGGCCGGGCTCGTGATCGGGGTGGTCGCCGGCATCACCGTCGGGACGATCACCGCCCGATACCGGCGGATGCAGCAATCGCTCGTCCCGTTCGCCGTCGCCGCGAGCTCCGTGCCGATCCTCGCGTTCGCCCCGCTCTTCAACAACTGGTTCGGCCTGGACCAGCAGCTGTCGAAGGCGATGGTCGCGGCGGTGCTGTGCTTCTTCCCGGTGCTGATCAACACGGTCCGTGGCCTCACGACGGTCGACCCGCGTGCGCTCGAGCTGCTGCGGTCCTATGCGACCCCCGAGTCGGCGGTGTTCCGCAAGCTGCGCGTGCCCAACGCGCTGCCCTACATCTTCACGTCGCTGCGCCTGGCGGTGACGCTGGCGACCATCGGCGCGGTGGTCGGCGAGTACTTCGCGGCTCCCCGCAGCAGCCTCGGCCAGTACATCGCCACGTACTCGGCCTTCCTCAACTTCGAGCGCTCGTGGGCGGCGATCGTGTTCGCCTGCGCGATCGGCATCGGTCTCTACATCGTCGTGGCGGTCCTGGAACGGATCGTCATGCCGTGGTACGGGCGCCAGGCCGCGTGGTCCTGAGTCGTCGGGTCGGAGTCGCCTCCCCGGGGTCCGTTCGCTAGACTGCGGGTGAGGAGGCGGACCGCGGCCGCGGTCCGGCAACAGAGAGGTGTCCCCATGCGACTTCGGCGCACGTACGCGCTGTTCGCGGTTGCCAGCCTGGCGTTGGCTGCATGTTCGAGCGGCGGGGCTGCATCGTCGGCCCCGACAACGGCGAGCGAGGCACCGAGCGCCTCTGCCGCCGCGAGTGAGTCCGCGAGCGCGAGCGCTCCGGCCGAGCTGAAGCCCATCCGGCTGCAGCTGCAGTGGTTCCCGCAGGCGCAGTTCGCGGGCTACTACGCGGCCAAGGACAAGGGCTACTACGCCGAGGAGGGCTTCGACGTCACGATCCTGCCCGGCGCGGTCGAGATCGTCCCGGCGACGGTCGTCGCCGGCGGCCAGGCCGAGTTCGGCATCAGCTGGGTGCCGCGCATGCTCGCTCCGCGCGAGAGCGGCGCCGATCCGGTCGTCATCGGCCAGATCTTCCAGCGCTCGCCGACCCTGCAGGTCTCGTTCAAGGACAAGAACATCACCAAGCCCGAGGATCTCAAGGGCAAGAAGGTCGGGGCATGGGGGTTCGGCAATGAATCCGAGCTCTACGCCGGTCTTCGCAAGGCGGGTCTCGACCCGGCCAACCCGGACGACGTCGCGATCGTCCAGCAGCAGTTCGACATGGTCGCCTTTGCGGCCGGTGAGATCGACGCCGCCCAGGCGATGATCTACAACGAGTACGCGCAGGTCCTCGAGATGAAGAACCCGGCCACCGGCGAGCTGTACAAGCCGGAGGATCTCAACGTCATCTCGTGGGAGGAATACGGCACCTCGATGCTGCAGGACGCGATCTTCGCGTCCGAGGCGTGGCTCGCCGAGGAGGGCAACGCCGACGACGCCGTCAAGTTCCTGAAGGCGTCGTTCCGAGGCTGGATCTTCTGCCGTGACAACCCCGAGGAGTGTGTCGACATCGTCCTCAAGTCGGACGCGGCGCTGCCCAAGGGTCACCAGACCTGGCAGCTCAACGAGGTCAACGGGATCATCTGGCCGGCGCCGAACGGCATCGGCATCACCGACGAGGCAGCATTCGACCGGACGGTCGAGGTCGCCACGGTCGGCAAGATCCTGACCAAGCCGGTCGAGGGCCAGGCGTGGCGCAACGACCTCGCCGAGAAGGCGCTTGCCGAGCTGTCGGCCGAGGACACCAAGGGTGAGTCGTGGCAGCCCGCGACGGTCACCCTCACGGAGGGCGGCCAGTAGGGTCGTCCGCCCGGCTCATGCGGGAACACGAGGCCGGCCGCCATCGGCGGCCGGCTTCGTCGCGTCCGGGCCTCGTCATCCTCCTCGCCGCATCGCTCGCGCTCGTCGGCGCATGCGGTCGGAGCGCGACGTCGGTGACTCCCACGCGTCCCTCGCCATCCGCGTCGGCCGGCGCCACGCCGTCGCCGACGCCGGAGCCCTCCGCCGCGCTGATCCCGGTCCGGCTGCTGATCCAGGACGGGCCTGATGCCCGTTCGGCGGGCTTCATCGCCGCGATCGAGCAGGGCTATTACGAGTCGATCGGGCTCGAGGTGACGCTGAGCCGCGTGGAGCCGGCGGCCATCGCGTCGGTCGGCGGCAGTGGCGCTCCGGGCGGTTCCGAGCCGGTGTTCGTCGTGGCGTGGGTACCGCAGGTCCTGCGCGCGCGCGACAATGGCGCGTCCGACCTGGTCGACATCGGCCAGATCGCCCAGCGATCCGGGACATTGTCGATGGCCTGGAAGGACGCCGAGATCACGTCGCCGGCCGACTTCCGCGATCACGAGGTGGGCGTCTTCGGCGGAGGTCGCGAGACCGAGGTCACGGCCGCGGCGATCGAGGCGGGGCTGCGTCCGGGCAGCGACTTCACCACGGCCGACACGGCGGCCACGGCCGAGGCATTCCTGCGCGGCGACGTCGACGCGGCGCAGGCGCTGATCTACGACCAGTACGCGCAGGTCCTGGAGTCGACCGACCCACGGACCGATGCACAGTACCGGCCGATCGACCTCGACGTCATCAACTACAACGACCTCGGGACGGCGATGCTCCAGGACGCGATCTTCGCGCCGGCGTGGTGGCTGTCCGGCGAGGGCAACGAGGACATCGCACGCCGCTTCCTGCGGGCGTCGTTCCAGGGCTGGATGCGCTGTCGTGACGATCCGACCGACTGCGTCCAGGCGACGCTCGACTACGCTTCCGCGGCCGGCGGGCCCCGCTCGAGCCCGGGAGCCGGCGCGTCTGCGAGCGCGTCGCTCGCCGCCGGCGCTCGGCGCCGGGCATCAGGCGTGGATGCTCAACGAGTTCAATCCCTTGGTCTGGCCGTCGCCGGCGGGGATCGGCGTCGTGGACCCGGAGGCGTGGCAGCGCACGGTCGACGTGCTCACGCGGGCCGGCGCGATCGCGGCCGCTCCACCCGGCGATGCGTACCGCACGGATCTCGCGGAGGACGCGCTGGCCGAGCTGGCCGACCTCGACACGACCGGAGCGGCGTTCGTGAAGGGCACCGTCGAGGTGACGCCGGGCGGTCAGTAGGGCGGTCCCCGGCGGCGCGCCGCCAAGGGCCGTCTGATGGAGCGGCGCCGCGCTACCATCGGGCCGTGACCAACCCCGACACGCTGCACGTCTCGACCCACCCTGCGGTCCTCCACAAGTTGGGCGTCCTGCGCGACGAGGGCACCGAGCCGAAGAAGTTCCGCGAGGTCGTCCGCGAGCTGTCGTGGCTGCTCGGCTACGAGGCGCTCCGCGACGCCAAGACACGACCGCTCCGCATCACGACACCGATGGAGGAGATGGACGCGAGCGAGCTCGGCGAGCGCATCGGCCTGGTCCCGATCCTGCGCGCCGGCCTCGGCATGGTCGACGCGATGCTCGAGCTGATGCCCACTGCCCAGGTCTGGCACCTCGGCCTGTTCCGCGACGAGCGCACGCTCCGACCGGTCGAGTACTACAACAAGCTGCCCGACTCGGCGGCTGTCGACCTGTGTCTCATCCTCGACCCGATGCTCGCCACCGGCGGCAGCGCCACCGCGGCCATCGACGTCCTCAAGCGCTGGGGCGCGGTCACGCCTGTCCGCATCAAGCTCGTCAACTTGATCGCCGCTCCCGAGGGTGTCGAGGCAGTCCAGGCGGCCCATCCCGACGTCGAGATCCACTGCGCCGCGATCGACCGAGGGCTCAACGAGAAGGGCTACATCATGCCGGGGCTGGGCGACGCCGGCGATCGCCAGTTCGGGACCGGCGACCACGGCTGACGGTCGGGCCGCCGCCATCCGCAGAAAGCGGTGCCGCGAGGCACCACGGTGATCGAAGGCCGCGCACCGTCCGCGGCGACTGGCGCATCATTCGGGCGATGAGCGTCGGGGAATACCTCGTCTCGATCGACTGGCTCGCCGGTGTCGGCGTCGCGGCCGTCATCGTCCTCGTCGCGATGGTCCTCCTGCGCTTCCTGATGGCGACCACCACGGAGATCGGCAGCATGCTGCCCGGCATCGGTAACGCGGCCGGCCGGGCCGTCCTCGACGCCCGTGGCCTCCCGATCGACAGCTGGGTGTGCGCGGTCTGCCGGTCGGTGAACACGCCGCACACGACGCACTGCTACCGGCGCTGCGGGCCGCGCGAGGCCATCGCCGAGGAGCTGCCGGTGGATCGCTCGCTCCTGGCCGACGGCACGAACGGCGGTCGAGCCCCCCTCGCCTACGGTCGCGAGATCGACATCCTCCGTCCGACGCGCGCGAACGACAGCTCGAGCTCGTAGACGGTCTCCTGCAGCTGTCCCTGGCTGATGCCGACGCGACCGGTGCCCCACATCTTCCAGGTCCCGGATCTTGGCCGGCCGGTGTCGTCGATCAGCACCTGCAGGTCGGTGACCCGGATCCGCTCCTTCTGCAGCAACCCCGGGACGGTCGTCGGATGCAACACGACTGCGCCTGGGATACCGATCCGGTGCAGCGTCGCCCCGCCGACCCGCACGTCGCCCATGTAGCGCACGTCGCCCGGCCCATGCACGACTCGGAACGGGACGAGCGACTGGCCCTTCGCATAGCTCGCGACCGACCGCCACGCCGCCGAGCCGCGCTTCACGTAGCCGCGGCCCCGCACGGCACGGACCTGCACCGGGATCCTGCCCATCTCGGGGTAGTCGTGTCGGAAGTCGTACGTCATCGAGGCCGCATAGTCGGCGCCGGCGACCTGGAGCGTCCCCTTGATGGGGATGGTGTTGACGGCCGCGCGGAACCGGCCCTTGAAGGCCATCCGGTACGTCCAGGTGCCGCTGCCGGCGTGCCTCGCGAACGCCGCGATCGCCGCGACGTGGGGCTTTGGACTGGCCGACGGCCGCGTCACCGGCGGCGCATCGACCGCCCCGAGACTGGTCGACGCCGTGGGCTCGACAGACGACGTAGAGGCGGTCGGGGGTGGCAGGCAGGCGGACGCGATGACGGCGCTCAGGGCGACCGCCACCAGGGCCGCTGAGCGGTTCAGGAGCTGGGGCACCGCGGGACGATAGCAGGGCGCGCGATTTTCGTCCGGGCAGGCGATCCGGCCACGACGATGGCACCCGACACCGCCCCTCCGCGGTATCCTCGGGGGGTGACCCTTACGGCTGAGCGCGCGACCCCCCGGAACGGTCGGACACGCGGCCGCGCCCGCTCGCACGCCGATACTCCGATCCTCGTCCGCCAGGTTCGCAACGGGATCGAGGAGAGCGTGCATCGGGGCGACATCGTCGAGGCGGACGTCGACGGCCGGCTCATCCGCACGCTCGGCGACGCCGAGCGCATCGTCACGCTCCGCTCGACCGTCAAGCCGTTCGGCGTGGTCGCGCTCATCGAGGCCGGCGGCATCGAGACGTTCGACCTCGACCCCGCCGAGATCGCGATCATGGGCAGCTCGCACTCGGGCGAGGATGCCCACGTCCGGACCCTGCAAGGCTTGTTCCGGCGAGCCGGCGTCAGCCAGGCGGCGCTCGCCTGCGGCAACGAGGGCATGCCGCTCGATCCGCTCACGGCCGCGCGCCTCGCCCGCGACGGCGAGAAGGCCGGCGCGATCCGGCACATGTGCTCGGGGCAGCATGCGGTCGGCCTGCTGCTGGCCCGGCTGAAGGGCTGGGACATCGAGACCTACTGGCACCCCGAGCACCCTGCGCAGGCGCTCTACCGCTCGGCCGTCGCGCGGGCCTACGGCACCACCCCGGCGCGGCTCACGACCGCCATCGATGGCTGCGGGGTCGAGACCTACGCCTTCCGACTCCGCGAGGTCGCCCAGGCGTATGCGTTCCTTGCCGATCCGTCGGCCGTCGGACCGCGCGACACCCGTCGCTCGATCGCCGAGCCGCTCACGGTCGTCCGCGACGCGATGCTGGCCAACCCCGAGATGGTCGCAGGCCGACACGACCGGCTCGATACCTCGCTGATGAAGGCGGCCGAGGGACGGATCGTCAGCAAGGCCGGGATGGAAGCGCTGCGGGCGATCGCGATCCTGGCCGGCCCGCGCACCGGCACGAATCTCGATGGCGCGTCGGGTCTGGCCGTCAAGATCGAGGACGGCGACGGCTACGACCGTGGCACCTGGGCCGCATCGGTCGAGGCGCTCCGCCAGGTGGGCCTGCTCGATGCGCAGGCCCTCCGGATGCTGGCCCGTTACCATCGACCGACCATCCTCGACCCGCATGGTCGTGTCGGCGCCGAGTCGATCCCGGAGTTCGAGCTCGCGCCCGTCGGCGAACTGATCGGCTGACGCCGACGGCCGACGATGGCCATGGAGACCGATCCCTATCGCGTGCTCGGGCTCGAGCGGAGCGCCTCCCTCGACGACGTCAAGAAGGCCTATCGGCGTCTCGCGAAGGCGAACCACCCGGACGCGGCCGGCGAGGCCGCCCTGCCGAGATTCCTGGCCATCCAGGCGGCATACGACCAGATCGCCGGTCCCGATGCGGGCACCCGCCGCGTCGTCGGTGGCCGTCCCGGCGCCCCCGCCCGACGGCCGTGGGAAGCCGAGCCCGACCGCGCCGGCGCCACCAATCGCGCGTACGGCGGTCGCCCGCGACCGCGCCCGGGTCCGCGCCCCGGGCCCCGCCCGCGATCGGCGCCGCGGCCCGACCGCCAAGGGTCGACCGATCGCCCCAAGAAGGCCACCCTCGGTTCGACCTCGTACGACGGCGTCGATCCCGAGACGTTCGATCCCGACTGGGGCGGCGCGTCGTGGTACGGCACGACGTCAGGGACGTACTGGACTCTCAACCCGAAGGAGTACGCCGACCCGCGCAAGCACGGCCCGGAATATCAGGCGCGCGCCCGGCGGACTGGACCGGGGCAGCCGACGCCGGCGTCAGAACCGACCCCCGAGCCGATCGGCGTGGATGCGGCGGACGACACACAGGCGCCACCGGCGGCTCCGCATCCGACCCACACGACCTCGTCCTGGTGGGAGGCGACGGCGGCCGGCGAACCGTCGAGGACCGAGCCGCGAGAGCGGGCTGCAGCTGCGCCCCCGACCCCACCACGGCCGCCGGTCGACCCGCGCCCGTTCGTCACGTCGCCGTCGGGCGCGGTCGAGCCCGAGGTGTCGACCGATGCCGTGTTGGCCTCGCTCAGGGACTGGCTCGATGACGATCATCCACCGATCGGCGGCCGGATCGGGCGTGCCGTGGTCGGGTGGGCGCCGATCGCGCTCGGCATCGGCTGGGGCGCCGGCGAGATCAGCGGCTGCAGCCGGTTCGTCGCGACGTGTCCGCCGTCCGTCGCGCCGGCCACGCTGGGTGCCCAGATCGCGCTGCTCGCGCTGCTGGTCCTGCTCCCGCGCCTCGCGCGGGTCGCCACGGTGGCGACGATCGCCACGCTGGCCACCGTGTTCCCGGCGTCGGTCCTGCTGTTCGCGACGGGCGATCCCGCGGGGATGGCGACCGGGCGGTCGATCCTCGGTGCGCTGATCGTGATCGCGTGGGCAGCCGGGCTCGTCTACGGCGCGGTCCGGGAGGTTGGCCGGGGGGCGCGACCGGTATCCTGACGGCATGCCCAGGAGGAAGGATCCGCGCGACCTGTCCACGGCTGCCCAGGAGTATCTGCTCGCGCTTCGCGTGACTGCCGGGGCCGGTGACGGCACGCGCGCCACCGCCGCCCTGATCGCGCGGCATCTCGGCGTCACGACCCAGGCGGCAAGCGAGATGTTCCGGCGGCTCGGCGCGGACGGCCTGGTCGAGCACGACGGCGGACGAGAGTTGCGGCTCACGACGGCCGGTCGGGCCGCCGCCGACACGATCTTCCGCCGTCACGCGCTCATCGAGTGGCTGCTCACGAGCGTGGTCGGACTCGGCTGGGCCGAATCGGACGAGGAAGCGATGCGCCTGCAGGGCGCCATCTCCCCGCGGGTGGAGGCGCGCCTCGACGAGATGCTCGGCCACCCCGAGATCTGCCCCCATGGCAACCCCATCGACGCGGCGACGGCCAAGCGGCGGCCGGCCGGCACGCGCCTCTCGGACATGGAAGCCGGTGTGAACGCGACGGTCTATCGCATCACCGAGGAGGCGGAAGAGGACGCGGGTCTGCTGTCGTACCTCGAGGCGCGCGGACTCAAGCCCGGGGCGAAGATCTCGATCCTGGCGCGATCGGAATCCCTGGACTCGATGACGCTCGACGGGCCGGGTGGCCGCGCGACGCTGGGTCTCCGACCGGCGGCGCTCATCCGGGTCCTGCCGGGCGAAGCCGACCCGGGCCTGTTCCACCGGGTGCCGGAGGCGTGACGACGCGGGTTCGCATCGCGCCGAGCCCGACCGGACCGCTGCACATCGGCACCGCCCGGACGGCCCTGTTCAACTACCTCCACGCCAGGCACGTCACCGGCACCTTCATCCTGCGGCTCGAGGACACCGACCGTGCGCGCAGCACGATCGAGTTCGAGAAGGACATCCTCGACGGGCTGCACTGGCTGGGGCTGGACTGGGACGAAGGCCCCGAGGTGGCCGGCGAGCCCGCCCGCGGCCCGCACGCGCCGTACCGCCAGATGGAGCGGCTGCCGGCCTATGCGGCGGCCTCGCAGCGGCTGCTGGCCGACGACCTCGCCTATCCGTGCTTCTGCACGCCCGACGAGCTGGAGGCCGACCGCCGCACGCAGGAGGCGGCCAAACAGCCGCCGCGCTACGTCGGCCGGTGCGCGAAGCTGACGCCCGACGAGCGCCGCGCGCGCGAGGCCGAAGGCCGTGCCGGAGCCCTCCGCTTCCGGGTCGGTGAAGGGGTCGTCGCGTTCGACGACATCGTCCGCGGACGAGTCGAGATCGATGTCGCCAACCTCGGTGGCGACTTCGTCATCGTCCGTGCCGACGGGACGCCGCTGTACCACTTCACGGTGGTCGTCGACGACGCCGCGATGGAGGTCTCCGACGTCATCCGCGGCGAGGACCACCTCTCGAACACGCCCAAGCACATCCTGCTGTTCCGGGCGCTCGGCTACGACGTCCCGCGGTTCGCCCACCTGCCGCTCATCCTCAACCCCGACCGCACGAAGATGAGCAAGCGCAAGAGCCAGACGGCGATCGACGACTACATCGCCCAGGGCTTCATCAAGGAGGCGCTGGTCAACTACCTCGCGCTGCTCGGCTGGGCGACCGGGACCGAGGAGGAGATCCTCGCGCTCGACGAGCTCATCGCGCGATTCGAGATCAGCGCAGTGCACAAGGGTGGTGCGGTCTTCGACCGCGAGCGGCTCGAATGGATGAACGGCCAGTGGATCCGTCGACTGGAGCCCGACGACCTGATCGATCGCCTGCGGCCGTTCATCGAGGCCGACCTGGCGGCGGGCCGGATCGACCGGATGCCGGGCGACGACGAGCTGCGGGCGCTCCTGCCGGTCGTCCAGGATCGCCTGCCGACGCTCGGCGCGATCGGCGAGCTGGCCGGCTTCCTGTGGATCGACGACCTCTCGGTGGATGCGGACACGCTCGTCCCGAAGCGCTGGGACGCCGCGACGACCCGGGAAGGACTCGCCTCGGCGCGCGCGACGATCGAGGCCGTCGGCGACGTGTCGTTCGAAGCCGATGAGCTCGAGCCACCGCTCCGGGCCTTGGCCGAGGAGCGCGGCTGGAAGGCGGGCGACCTGTTCATGGCGATCCGCGTCGCGGTCACCGGCCGGACCGCCACGCCACCGTTGTTCGACACGCTGGTCGCCCTCGGTCGCACGCGCGTGCTCGACCGCATGGATCGGGCCCTCGCGGCGCTCGGTTCATGACACCCGCTGACGGGTATCGGCGCAAGGCTTGGCCGGTGCCCGCAGACCGGAGGTTCCGATGACCAGAGACGATGTCCAACGCTGGCTCGATGCATATGTCGACGCGTGGCGGACCTACGACCCGGCCGCTATCGGCGACCTGTTCTCGGTCGACGTGTCGTATCGCTACCAGCCCTACCGAGACCCGGTCGTGGGCCGCGACGCGGTGGTCGCCGACTGGACGGAGGATCCCGACGCGGCCGGATCGTGGGAGGCGCACTACGAGCCGTACGCGGTGGACGGCGAACGGGCCGTGGCGGTCGGCGAGTCGCGCTACCTCAAGGAGGATGGCTCACTGCTGACGCTCTTCTACAACGTCTGGCTGCTGCGCTTCGATGGCGAGGGCCGCTGCTCCGAGTTCGTCGAGTACTGGCGCGAGCTGCCCGAGGACCAGCGCGAGGGACGCTGACGCGCACTCGCTGATAAGCGCGGGGTAAGTCCGCGATACGTCACAGGTAAGCGCCCGCAAAGAGACTCCTCCTGTCGCGCGACGTGTCCAACCGCCAGGGACAGGAGGATCCAGATATGCGAGGCATCAGACGAGTGGCCCGGATGGGCCTCGTCGTCGCCGCGATGGTCGCGGCCCTGACACTGCCGTCGGCCGCCTTCGCCGCCGACGGCGAGGTCGGCGACATGGGCGACACCGATTCCATCACCGACGTCTTCGTCTCCGGGGGTCGCCCGGCCGTGGACGTCGACTACGTCCGCGACTGTCCGAACACCGGGCTGATCATCGACTGCTGGGTCGAGGTCCAGTTCGTCTCGCGCTGCCCGGAGGTGTGGTGCGGATGGAAGTCCCAGTCCTTCTTCCGGATCCCGGGAAGCGGCCTTGCCAAGGGCAACTGCCTGGGCTCCGGGAACGAAGAGAACGAGTGGTACATCAACTACCGCACCGGCTACACGTCGGTGCAGACCACGACCAACCGCTGGAAGGGCGAGGTCGAGCTCGTCTGGGACATCACCGGCGGCTTCGTGTACCGGCTGATCGCCGAGGCGCTGTTCAACGTGAACGCCGGCGCCGGCTTCAGCGGTGGCACGACCGTCGAGACGGTCACGGCCCGCACCGACTACAGCCCGCCCGTCAGGGCGGCGTCGTCGGGCGGCCGAAACCTGATCACCTGCTGACGGACCCGAACCTACACTGACCGACCATCCTGCAGGAGGCGCACGCCATGAGGACCGTGACTCGGACGGTGCTGCTGACCGGGCTCCTGGCCATCGCGGCCGTGACCGCCTCCTGCAGCGATGCGTCGGGCGCAAGCCCGGCACCCACCGTCTGCGACGACGTGTCGAGCGAGGTCGGCGGCTGCACCGCCGACCGCCATGCGTACGCCGGCGCGACGTGCGACGCCGTCGCGACCGAATGGGGTGGCGTCATGGACCGCGCGGTCCTCGACGTCATGCACGGTCCGGCGAGCGTCGACGACCAGGCGCGCTCGAGCCGGCTGCGTCAGGCGATCGTGATCGCCACGGTCGACATGGACCGGCACCTGGAGACGTTGAAGTTGTCGCCACCGTGCATGGCCGACGCGGTCCTTGCCGGCGGCGAGGGCGCGTTCTCGGACGAGCTTCGGTCGGGCGTCGGCACGATCATGTACGACGGCGACCCGGTCGTCTCCTACGCCGAGTGGATCGCCGACGTGCGCAAGGTCCTCGGCGTCATCGAGCAGTAGGCCGTTCTCCCCGGAGCGGTCGCTGGACGTTGACGGGCCTCTAACGAGTCGTTAACACGGGCGACTATCCTCCAGCGTGGATGGCACGCACGATCCTCGTCGTCGAAGACGAACCGACCCTGCGCGAGACGATCGTCGACGCGCTCGAGTCGGAGGGATTCCGGGTCGTCGCCGCCGCCGACGGGCGCGAGGCCCTGACCCAGTTCCGGGGGGAGCGTCCGGACCTCGTCCTGCTCGACCTGATGCTTCCCGAGCTGTCGGGGATCGAGGTCACCCGCATCATCCGCGCCGAGTCCGGCGTACCGATCGTGATGCTGACCGCCAAGGACTCGGAGCTCGACAAGGTCGTCGGGCTCGAGCTGGGCGCCGACGATTACGTCACCAAGCCCTTCTCGCTGCGCGAGCTGACGGCCCGCATCCGCGCGCTGTTCCGTCGATCCGAGGCCGCGGTCGCGACCGGCGCCCCGCCGACGATCGTCGACCTCGGGCGAGTGCAGGCGGACCTCGGTGGCCACCGGCTGCTACGGGACGGCGAGGTCCTGCCGATCAAGCCGAAGGCGTTCGAGCTCCTCGCATTCCTCATCAGGAACCCGGGCCAGGTCTTCACGCGCGACCAGCTGCTCGAGAAGGTGTGGGGCTACGACTACGCCGGCGAGACACGTACCGTCGACGTCCATGTCCACTGGCTGCGCAGCCAGATCGAGGCCGACCCGGGGCAGCCGGCGTTCATCCACACGGTCCGTGGCGTGGGGTACGTGTTCCGTCGCCCGTCCTGAACGTTGACCACGCGCTGATGACGCGTTCACACCGGCCCGAGAACGTGTGGCCATGCCGACCAAGATCCGCCAGCCCGAGACCGACGGCCACCTGACGACCCATCCCGTCGCGCCCGAGCGTCGCGGCGAGGATCCGGATGGCATGCCTCCGCTCGGGTCCGGGGACCTCCTCTCCCTGGGCATCCGAGTCCTCCCCGCACCGGTGCCGGCGCCCGACCGGGCGCTGGCGCTGGATGCGCTCCGTCTCTCCCGCGCGCTTCGCGATCCGTCCCGCCGGCCTGCGCACTGGCTCCAGCCGGCGTTCGGTGCCGAGGTGGAGCTCATCCGGCGCCACCTGGCCCCGGTCCGCAGCCGCCAGACCCTCGCCGCCTCCTATGGCCGCGAGGCGTTCCACGTCGCCGTGGAAGACCGCGAAACGAACGAGCCGAGCCCGATCCGCCTTGCCTACGCGCTGCGCTGGATGGAGCTACGCGACGGTGCTACCGGCCCGTCCTGGCCGTCGCTCCTGGGCTGACGCTCGGGGACGGCCGGCGGTCGTCCTCAGGTCGCCTTGTGGAACATCCGCTCGATGGCTTCCGCGGCGTCCTCCGCGGCGTCGATCGAGTTCTCGAGCTCGCGGTAGAGGTCGCGCCACTTGATGACGTCGAGCGGATCCGACCCGTCCCGGAACAGCCGCGCGACGGCCGCCCGTGACAGCGTGTCGGCCTGGTGCTCGAGGTCGTGCACGTGTTCGAGGTCCGGCTCGATGTCCTTGAGCCCATCGAGCTTGCGCAGCGCCGCCAGGAGCGAATCGGACTGATTGGCCAGGATCCGCGCGAGCGCCCGCGCCTCCTCGGTCGGTTGGTCGATGTCATAGATCACGAACGTCTCGGCGATCGCCTGGATGCCGTCGACGACGTCATCGAGCTGGATCGTCAGGTCGTGGATGTCCTCGCGGTCGAAGGGCGTGACGAACGCGTCCTCGAGGCGCTGGTTGATCTCGCGGTCGATCTCGTCGCCGCGCTTCTCGAGCGCCTGGATCTCGGACACACGCCGGTCGAGCTCATCGAACGTCTCGACCATGTCGCGCAGCTTCGTCGCGGCGGCCTGGAGGTTTTCGCCGTCCGCGACGAAGAGATCGAAGAACTTCACGTCCTTCGGGAGCAGGCGGAACGACATGGGACCCTCCTTGGATCAGGCGAACCCGATGGTATGCAGGATGAACCAGGCGGCGGCCGCGACGATACCGGCGGCCGGGATCGTGATGACCCATGCGAGCAGGATGCGGCGGGCGACGCCCCAGCGAACGCCCTTCGGGCCACGTGCCGACCCGACGCCCATGATCGCGCTCGAGATCACATGCGTGGTCGAAACGGGCATGCCCAGCTGGGCCGTCCCGATGAGGACGGTCGCGGCGGTCGTCTCGGCAGCGAACCCGTGGACAGGCTCGAGCTCGACGACCCGATGCCCCATCGTGTGCATGATCCGCCAGCCGCCGACCGCCGTCCCAAGCGACAGCGCGGTAGCGGACACGATGATCACCCACGTCGGGACCTCGATGGTCGGGATGACCCCCGCCGAGAACAGGGCCAGGGTGATGATGCCCATCGTCTTCTGGGCGTCGTTCGAGCCGTGGGCGAAGGCCATGTACCCGGCCGAGATCACCTGGAGGCGCCGGAAGATCCGAGCCATCGGCTTGCGCTTGGAGTTCCGGAAGATCCAGTACAACGTCAGCATCAGCAGGAACGCGCCGACGAAGCCGATGAGGGGCGACGTCAGGCTCGGGATGAGCACCTTGTTGACGATCCCGTCGAGGTTCAACGCGCCCACGCCCGCGGCGACGATGGTCGCCCCCAACAGCCCACCGACGAGCGCCTGCGAGCTCGAGCTCGGGACGGCGTACCACCACGTGATCAGATCCCAGGCGATGGCTCCGAGGAGCGCGGCCATGACGATGGCCTGAGTCGTCGTCTCCTCGTTGACCAGACCGGCGCCGATCGTCTTGGCCACTGCCGTCCCGGCGAACGCGCCGATGAAGTTGAACGCGGCGGCCATGAGGACGGCCGTCCGCGGGCTGAGCGCGCGCGTCGCCACGGAGGTCGCGATGGCGTTCGCGGTGTCGTGGAAGCCGTTGATGTAGTCGAAGACGACGGCCAGCACGATGACGAGGAGCAGCGAGAAGACGGCCCCATCGACCACGCGATCATTCCCCTCCTGCGACCTGGGCGTTCAACTGATGTTAATGGCGCGCACGTCCCGACCGGGAGCCGACGCGCCCGGCACGCTCTCAGCGGCAAGCCGCCGACTATCCTTACGCGGCCATGCGACTGTCCAACCTCTTCTTCACCACGCTCCGCGACGACCCCGCGGATGCGGAGATGGCGTCGCACCGGCTGCTCCAGCGCGCGGGCTACGTCCGCCAGCTCGGCTCGGGGATCTACTCGCTGCTGCCGCTCGGCAAGCGCGTCAACGACCGCGTCGAACAGATCATCCGGGAGGAGCAGGACCGCATCGGGGCGCAGGAGATGGAGATGCCGGTCGTCCATCCGGCCGACATCTGGAGGGCCAGCGGCCGCTATCAGGCGATCGGCCCGGAGCTCGCCCGGTTCAAGGACCGCAACGGGCGCGACATGGTCCTGGCGATGACCCACGAGGAGGTGGTCGGGCTGCTGCTGGCCGACATCGTCCGCTCGTATCGCCAGCTGCCGATGCAGGTCTACCACTTCCAGACCAAGTGGCGCGACGAGCCACGCTCGCGGGGCGGGCTCATCCGCGTGCGCGAGTTCGTCATGAAGGACGCCTACAGCTGCGATCGCGACGAGGCCGGACTCGACACGAGCTACTGGGCTCAGCACGGTGCCTACGTCCGCACGTTCGAGCGACTCGGGCTCGCCACCATCGCGGTCAGCTCGGACGTGGGGATGATGGGCGGCAGTCTGGCCCATGAGTTCATGGTCCTCAACCCCGCCGGCGAGGACGTCCTCGTGTTGTGCGAGAGCTGCGACTTTGCCGCCAACCGCCAGATCGCGATCGTCCCCAAGCCCGATCCAGCACCCGAGGAGCCGGGGACGCTCGAGGAGGTCGCGACGCCCGGCACGACCACCATCGCGACGCTCGCGGCGTTCCTGGGCGTCGGCGAGGATCGCACCGCCAAGGCCGCGTTCTTCGTGACCGGCGATGGCCGGCTCATCACGGCGATCGTCCGCGGCGACCACGAGGTCAACGAGACCAAGCTCGTCAACGCGGTGGCGGCGACCGGCGGCATCCGGCCCGCGACCGTCGAGGAGATCAAGGCCGCGGGGATGGAGCCCGGCTACGGGTCGCCGATCGGCGCCCACGATACGGTCGTCGTGGTCGACGACCTGGCGGCGCGCTCACCCAACCTGGTCGCCGGCGCGAACCGGGAAGGGTTCCACTATCGGAACGTCAACGTCGGGCGCGACTTCACACCCGATGTCGTGGCCGACATCACGAACGCGCAGGAGGGCGATCCGTGCCCGACCTGCGGCAAGCCGGTCATCCTGCGCAACGGCATCGAGGTCGGCAACATCTTCAAGCTCGGTACGAAGTACACGGATGCGTTCGGGGCCACCTACCTCGGCGAGGACGGGCAGCAGCACCCGATCGTCATGGGCTCCTACGGCATCGGGGTAGGACGGAATGTGGCGTGCGTCGTCGAGGAGCACCACGACGACAAAGGCATCGCGTGGCCGGCCGAGGTCGCGCCGTACGCCGCGCACCTCGTGTCGATCGGCGCGGCCAAGGAGCCGCGAGTCACCGAGATCGCAGAGCGGCTCCACGCCCTCGCCGCCGAAGCCGGCGACCGCCGGGAGATCCTCTGGGATGACCGTGATGAATCGCCCGGCGTCAAGTTCACCGATGCCGAGCTGCTGGGCATGCCGTGGATCCTGACCGTGTCACCACGCTCGCTCGCGGCCGGCGGGATCGAGGTCACCGCGCGCGCGACCGGCGAGCGGTCGACCCGCTCGATCGAGGACGTCGAGGCGATGCTGGTGGGCGGGTTCGAGGCGGCCTAGCGCGGGATCACCCAGCCCGACGGTGCGTCGTCGTCGGGTGGTGGCGTGTCGTCGGGTGGCGCATCGTCGGACGGTGACCCGGCCGGTGGATCGGCAGTCAGCCCGGCGACCGGGATCGTGTCCTCGTCGACGAACGTCCCGTCGAGGGCGAGGACCAGCTCGTCGGTCTCATTGGCGACGAGATCGGTCGACGACACGACCTGGCCGACGAGCTCCTCGTCGTCATCACCGATCCGGCCGATCGCGAAGCTGACCGCCGGCGGGATCGACGCCGAGATCGAGATCTCGCCGATGCGGTACGGCGACCCCTTCTGGCGGAGCGCCCGGTTCGTCAGCTCCTGGAGGTAGGTCGCCTTGATGATGAGCTCCGCGAGCGTGCCCGGGTCGATCTTCTCGATGACCGTCGTGACGCCGCGACGGGCCATGCCCACCGCCTCGCGGGCGCTGCGGGAGACCGCCTCCTGGGTGGCCGGATCGTTGGCCTTCTGGTTCGCCTGCGCCGCGGTGATCCGGGCCGCCTCGGCCGCCTGCGAGGCCGCTTCCTGGGCCTTCTTGATGAAGCTCATCGATCATCGCCCCCTCGTGGGCCGGGCCGCTGCCCGTAGGACTCAGGAGCATACCGGCCACGAGGTTCGAGGCCGTACGATTTCGCACGACCATGCCGCCCAGACCGCCTCTCCCCGCGGACGACCTGTACATCCGGCTGGGCGTACCCCGGGACGCGAGCCCCGAGGCGATCGAGCTCGCCTGGCGGGCCCTGCTCCGGAGGCACCACCCGGACGTCGCCGGACCCGACGGGCTGGAGCTGGCCAAGCGCATCAACGTGGCCCATGACTGGCTCAGCGACCCGGAGCTGCGCCAGCGCTACGACCGCGAGCGGGCGAGCGGCATCCGGAGCGGTCGGCCGCCACGGGCAGGCTGGGACCGGCCGGCGCCGAGCCGGACCGCGCGCCGCCCGCCGACCGCCGCGGAACGGATCGCAGCGGTCGTGGAGCGGGTCGGCAGGCTGAGCGGCGACGAGCTCGATCGGCTCGCCCTGGCCGAGCCGGCGCCGATCGCGTTCCTCGCCACGCTCCGCCAGTTCGTGTCCCCCGAGCTCGACCGGACGCTCGAGGCCGCCGAGCGATCGGCGCTCGCGGCGCTGCCGCCGGCCGCACGGCGGAGCCTCCCGATCCGGGACGCGGTCGTCGGGCGGCTCGCCGACATCATCCTCGGCGACGTCCTCGAGGAGATCCTCGGGGACCCGTCAGGCCTGTGGGCCCGCGAGCGGCTGACCCGCGGCTGGGAGTCGGCCGTGGGCCAGCCTCGCTACGGCCCGGCAACGACCGCGGTCACGGTGCTGCTCGGCCGGCTTCGCCGGCTCGACGCGGACGATGTCCGGCGGCTGGCATCGACGGGCACCGTCGAACGCCTCGGCGACACGCCGTGGCCCGCCGGGACGTCACCCGACGAGGACGACATCCTCCGCGTATCGAGCGAGCTCGCCGCCGCGGACGCGGTCGACGCGGTCGATGCGGCGGCCGCCGCAGCGGGGATCGATGGCGTGCGGATCACGGCCGCTGCTCGCCGCGCCGCCGCGCGGATCGCCCATCTCGTCGTCCTGCGGCACGCGTTCCGCGCGGCAGCATTCGAACGCAACGCGGCGCCCTGGCTGGGCGACCTGATCGAGCGGGCGTCGCCGTGGGGCACCCGCATCCGGGGGCACTGAGCGGCGCCTCCCGGACCCGCCGGTGTGCGATGCTCGCGGCGTGGAACCGGCAGTCCTCGTCAGCGTGGCCCTGGCCGCGGTCACGCTCGTCGCCACGATCGTGGCGGTCCGTCGGGGGCAGGCGCTCGACCGCGCGAACGCCTCGATCCGACACGTGCGCGAAGAGCGGATCAGTCGAGACCGGGCGGCGGATGAGCGGGCTGCCGACGAGGCCGCCCTCCACGAGGCGCTCGACGCCGGTCTGCTCCGGCTCGAGGGGACGTTGCGCGTCCGCGAAGCCAACGCGCGCGCGCACGCCATGCTCGGGCACGAACCAGGCGCGCTCGTCGGTCGATCGATCATGGAGGCCTTCCTCGACCCGACCGTCGAGAAGATGGCCGGCGACGCCATCAGGAGCGGCTCGGCGATCGGCGAGATCCGACCGGCGGGCGCCGATGGGCCGGTGCTGGTGATCCGCGCCCATCGAGCCGGCAGCGGCGTCTGGCTCGTGCTCGACGACGTGTCCGAGCTCCGGCGCCTCCAACGCATCCGGACCGAGTTCGTCGACAATCTGTCGCACGAGCTGCGCACGCCGATCACCACGGTCAGCCTCCTCGCGGAGACCCTCGAGCGCGAGGCCGATGGCGTCGGCGATGCGATCCCCCAGCGCATGCGGGAACGCATCGCCAAGATCGGCCTCGAGACCGGCCACCTGGCCCAGATGGTCAACGAGCTGCTCGACCTGAGTCGGATCGAGAGCGGCGGATCCCTCCAGCTCGTCGACGGCATCGACATGAGCCGCCTGGTCGCCGACTCCGCCGAACGGCTTCGACTGTTCGCCGAGCGGCAGGGCGTGACGCTGCGGATCGAGACGCCGCCGGGCCTGCCTCGGGTCCGGGGCGACGCGGCGAGGCTCGGCCAGGTGGTGGTGAACATCGTCCACAATGCCGTCAGGTTCAGCCTGGAAGGCGGTGAGATCACGGTCCGGACGTCCGTCGCCGGGGACTCGGTCGTGACCTCGGTCGAGGACCATGGCATCGGCATCCCGAAGGCGACCCGCGACCGCGTCTTCGAGCGGTTCTACAAGGTCGACCGGGCGCGCCTGCGCGCGGAGGCGGGCGGTGGCGGCACGGGGCTGGGTCTCGCGATCGCCCGACACGTCGTCGAGCAGCACGATGGCCGGATCTGGGTCGAATCCGAGGAAGGCGTCGGATCGACCTTCTCCTTCGCGCTGCCGATCTCCGACGGCAGCGAGCCGACGAGAGCCACCTGACGGAGGACCGATGGACCGACTCCATGTCGCGACGTTCAACATCCTCAACCTCGCCGACCGCTGGGTCGAGCGTCTGCCGCTGATCCTGGCCGACATGGCGGCGCTCCAGCCCGATGTGCTGGGTCTCCAGGAGGTCGTGTACGTCATGCAGCAGGATCGCCTGATCGCGGCGGCGGGGGAGGGCCAGTACGCGGCGATCCGCGGCTGGGCGGGACGTCCCGAGTACGGCAACAGCCTGCTCGTTCGCGAGCCGCTGATCGGTCGCGAGCCGGAGCGCGTCGAGCTCGGGCTCCAGCGCGCGGCCCATCGCGTCGTGATCGATCTCCCGGGTGGCCGGTCGGTGCTCGTCGCGGTCACGCACCTCCACCACCTGCCGGCGGACGCCGCCGAGCGCGACGGCCAGACAGCGACCCTGGTCGAGTGGATCGAGGCCGCGCCGCCGACCGACGGCGTCGTCGTGATGGGCGACTTCAACGCCGACCCGACGGAGCCGACCTATGGGCGGATGGTCGACGCCGGCTTCCGATCGGCGTCGGTCGAGGCGAACGGTGCCGAGCCCGACGTGACGTGGCCGTCCGGGCTCAAGGCGCCGGCGATGGACCTGGAAGGCGACGCGCGCTGCATCGACTTCATCTGGATCCGCGGCGCGATCCGGGTGACCGAGGCACGGTTCGCCTTCGACCGACCGGACCCCGACGACCCGACGCTCTACCCCAGCGACCACCTGGGGGTCGCCGCCCGCCTCGAGGTCGGCTAGACATGCTCAGGATCGCGCATCGCGGGGACTGGCGGAGGGCGCCCGAGAACAGCATCGAGGCCCTCGAGGCGGCGCTCGCAGTGCCCGCCTGCGACGGCGTCGAGTTCGACGTCCGCCTCTCGTCGGACGGCGTACCCGTGCTCCTTCACGACGAGACGCTCGGGCGCATCCAGGGACCACCGACCCGGGTCGACGAGGTCAGTTCCTCCCACCTCGAGGACCTCGGAGTCCCGACGCTCGCGGATGCCCTGCTGGCGATCCCGCACCGCGCGGCGATCAACGTCGACCTCAAGGGACTGCACGATCGGACCGTCGTCGAGATCATCGCCGCGGGCCGAGGTCCGGGACTGGTCAACGGCGTCGTCTCGTCCTTCGAGCCGGAAACGCTGGAACGCGTCGCGGGACTTGCCCCGGCCTGGCCACGCTGGCTCAACGCATGGGATCTCTCGCGGGACACGATCCGTCGCGCTGTCGACCTGGGATGCCGGGCGATCTCGGCCGATTTCCATGTCATCGACCGAGCGTCCGTCTCGGCCGTGCGGGCGGCCGGGCTCGAGGTCGCGGGCTGGACCGTCCGGCGCCGCTCGACGTACGGTCGTCTCCAGCGCCTCGGCGTGGTGGCCGCCTGCGTCGAGGCAGCCGCGCTCGACGGCTGACCTCGGGATCGAAGGAGGAAGAGGCATGACCGATCGCGCGGACCTCGTGGTCGTCGGTGCCGGCACGATCGGCGGCTGGGCGTCGGTCTTCGCGGCGGCCGACGGGGTCGATCGGGTGATCGTGCTCGAGCGCGGGCTGGCCGGCATGGGCGCCTCGTCCCGGGCGGCCGGCATCGTCCGGGCGCAGGGCGGCACGCCGGCCACGGTGGCGCTCGGTCGCTGGACCATCGACTTCTATCGTGGCCAGTCGGCCGCATACGGCACCGACTCGGGCTTCCGTGAGCTCGGCTACCTGATCCTGGCGGTCACCGACGAGGACGAGCGGGAGGGACGCCAGCGCGTCGCGATGCAGCGGGATGTCGGGTTGACCGACGTCCGCTGGCTGTCCGCGGCCGAGGCGGTCGAGCTCACCGGGACGCTGGCGGCCGATGGCCACCGCGGGGGCAGCTACCGGGACGGCGATGGGCACATCGACCCGCCGCGGAACGTCCGGGCGTATTCGCTCGCGATGCAGCGCGCCGGCATCGAGCTGCGTGAGCGCACGGCGTTCACCGGGTTGCGCCTCGACGGCGAGGGGTGCGTCATCGGGGTCGAGACCGACCACGGGCCGATCGACACGGACCGCGTGCTGCTGACCGGCGGTCCGGCATTGCGCTCGGTCGGGGCGCTGGCCGGCCTGCGCATCCCGGCCGGGGCCGCCCGGCACACGGTGGCCGTGCTCGAGCCCCATGACGCCTTCGGGGTCGACCGCGCGCCGATGGTGTTCGACATCGGCGCGGGCCTGTACTGGCGTCTCGAGGAGGGCGGCCTCCTGTTCGGCTGGAGCGACCCCGACGAGCAGCCGGGCGAGGCGCGCGACATCGACTGGGCGGCCTACGAGCGGTACCGCGCCCGGCTCGCCGGGTTCGTGCCGGTCACCCGGGACCTCGGTTTGCGGCGCATCTGGGCCGCCACGATCGACTACACGCCCGACCACCTCCCGATCATCGGGCCCGCGATGCGACCGGATGGGAGCGTGATCGGCGGGGTCACGGTGGCGGCCGCGGCCGGGCACGGGATGATGTGGGGCCCCGGCGTCGCGCGGGTGGCCGCCGACCTCGCCGTGCGCGGGACGACCGACCTGATCGACGTCACCGACCTGGGTCTGGACCGGTTCGACGCCGAGGGGCGGAGCCGGCTCGCGACCGACCCGGTCTCGCTGCCGTACCCGACGGTGACCGGCGACTAGGCCCGCGCCTCGGTCACCTCAGCGCGCGGGCTTGAGGGCGTCCGGCGGGACCAGCCAGCGGAGCGTGCCGGCGCCGGCCGCGAGCGGTCGTTCGATCTCGATGCGCGCCAGCGCGCCCTTGCGCATCGTGACGCCGGCGGCGCGACACAGCACCGACAAGAGCTCGCTGAAGTCGGGGTCGTGACCGACGAGCACGACGTGGGCGGCATGACCTGCGTCGTCGAGGATCCCGTCGACCTTCTTGAGGTCGAGGCTGTCAGCCAGCCGATCGTCGACCGTGACCTTCGCGCCGACGAGCTTGGCCAGGATCTCGGCGGTCTGCTCGGCGCGCAGCTTGGGTGAGGTGATGACGGCGTCGGGCTTGTAGCCGAGGGTCGCGAGGTGCTCGCCGAGCCGCTTGCTCTGCTTGCGGCCCTTGTCGCTCAAGGGCCGGGTCGCGTCCGGGCCGTCCCACGCCATGGGGTCGCCGGCGTCCGCGTGGCGCAGCAGATCGAGCAGCATTCAGGCGGGCTGGTGGGCGCGGGTCGTGACCGCCGCAAACTGTGCGACTCGCTCGCCGAGGGCGATGAACACGCGCCGGAAGACCGCCAGGCGCTCCTCGTCGGTGCCGGTCGCTTCGGCCGGGTCTTCGTAGCCCCAGTGGGACGACGCGTGGACGCCGGGGAATACCGGGCAGACCTGGCGGGCCTCGTCGCACACGGTCACGACGTGGTCGAACGACTTGCCGAGGAACTCGGACACGGATTTCGAGCGTGCCCACGATGCGTCGATCCCGGCTTCGCCGAGGATCCGCAGCGTCAGCGGGTCGACGCCACGCGGCTCGGTCCCGGCGCTGAAGACCTCGAACCGGTCGCCACCGTGCCGCCGGAGCAGGGCCTCGGCCATGATGCTGCGAGCCGAGTTGCCGGTGCACACGAACAGGACCCGGATCGGTCGGTCGCCGCGGTCATCGGCGATCCTCACGGGTTGAGATCCTCGACGTCGCCGGTCACGAGATACACGATGTCCTCGGCGATGTTGGTCGAGCGGTCGCCGATCCGTTCGACGTAGTGCGACGCGATGATGATCCGTGTGCCGCGCTCGACGTTCGCCGGATCCTGGCGCATGAGGTCCACGACCTCGTCGAAGGTCGCGTGGTACAGGAGATCGATGTCGTCGTCCATGGCGGCCACCTGCCGAGCTGCGACCGCGTCCACGTCGACGAGCGCCCGAAGCACGCCGTGCACCAGTGTGGCCGCGAGCTCGGCCATCTCGGGCAGCTTGACGTACTCCTGCAGCGGCGGTTCGGGAGCGAGCTTGATGACCTGCTTCGCGAGGGACGAGGCGTGGTCGCCGATGCGCTCGAGCTCGTAGGTGACGTGGTCGAGCGTGAGCAGGTAGCGCAGATCCCTGGCGACCGGGTTCTGGGTCGCGATGGTGACGCTGATGAGCCGGGAGACCTCGCGCTGCGCGTCGTTGATCCGTGCGTCCGCCTTGACGATGTCGAGGGCGAGGACGGCGTCGTGCTCGACCAGCGACTTCGACGCGCGCCGGATCGCCTCCTCGACGAGGGCACCCATCCGCAGGACCGCGTCCTTGATCTCCTGCTCCTGGATGTCGAGCGGGTCGCGGCGCGCCTGCTCCCCTGTCTGGACACCGGTGGATGAATCCTGGAGGAGCTGGTCGACGAGCTCGTCGACGGACGGCAGGTCGTTGGTCGGTCGTTCGGTCACGCCGGGCCTCCGTTCATCCGAACCGACCGGACACGTAGTCCTCGGTCAGCCGGTTCTTCGGATTCGTGAACAGCTCGACCGTCGGCGCCTCCTCGACGATGAAGCCGGCGCGATCCTCGCCCATGGTCATGAAGACGGTCGTGTCGGACGCCCGGGCGGCCTGCTGCATGTTGTGGGTCACGATGACGATCGTGTAGTCCAGCTTGAGCTGCGCCATCAGCTCCTCGATCTGGAGTGTGCTCCGCGGATCGAGGGCCGAGCACGGCTCGTCCATCAGGATGACCTCCGGCTCGATGGCGATCGTCCTCGCGATGCACAGCCGCTGCTGCTGGCCGCCCGAGAGCGCCATGCCGGACTGCTTGAGCTTGTCCTTCACGTCGTCCCACAGCGCTGCGCGGCGCAGGCTGCGCTCGACGAGCTCGTCGAGGTTGCCCTTGTAGCCATTGATCCTGGCGCCGAATGCGACGTTCTCCCAGATCGACTTCGGGAACGGGTTGGGCTTCTGGAACACCATCCCGACGCGCCGTCGGACGGCGACGGGGTCGACACCCTGGCCGAACAGGTCCTGCCCATCGAGCAGGATCCGCCCGTCGATGTGGAACGACGGCACGAGGTCGTTCATGCGGTTGACCGTGCGTAGGAGCGTCGATTTGCCGCATCCGGATGGGCCGATGAGCGCCGTGATCCGCTGCTTGCGGACCGTGAGATCGATGTTGCGCACGGCACGGAAGGACCCATAGAAGCAGGACAGATCCTGCAGCTCGACGACGATCGAGGTCTCCGGTCCCGAGGCCGCGGAGGTCGGCGCGTCGTCCGTCGAGATGCGGATGGCCGGTCCGCTCGGTCCGACGCCGTCGGTCGGCGGTGCGGCAATGGGCGGTTCGGTCACCGGGGCATTCGGGGTCGTGGTGGACAACGGGTCCTCCTCTACCACTGGATGTTTCTCGAGAGGCGGGCCCGGATGACGAGCGCAAGCCCATTGAGCAGCAGCATCAGGCCGAGGATGACGATGATCGTCGCCGCGGCGATCCCCTGGAAATCGGCCTGCGGCCGCGAGATCCAGCCGAAGACCTGGAGCGGCAGGACCGTGTAGCCGCCCGACAGGGGGTTGGGGGCGAAGGTCACGAAGGTGAACGCGCCGATCAGGAGGAGTGGTGCCGCTTCGCCGATCGCCCTCGCCATGGCCAGGATGATCCCCGTCATGATCCCGGGCGCGGCCGCCGGCAGGACCGCCCCACGAACCATCTGCCAGCGCGTCGCGCCGAGCGCGTACGCACCCTCGCGCTGGGCCTGCGGCACCGCTTTGATCGCCTCCATGGACGCGATGATGACCACCGGCAGGATCAGGAGCGCAAGTGTCAGCCCACCGGCGAGGATGGTCGGCCCGAGGCCGAGGATCCGCACGAAGACGGCCAGACCGAGGATGCCGTAGATGATCGACGGGACCCCTGCCAGGTTGCTGATGTTCGTCTCGAGGATGCGGTTGAGGAAGCCACTGCGCGTGTACTCCGCAAGGTAGATCGCCGCCGCGATGCCGACGGGGAAGGCGGTCAGCGCGACCACCAGCGCGATCTCGAGCGAGCCGATGATCGCCGGCATGATCCCGGCGCGCTCGGGTCGGCGCGACGGGACGCCGGTCAGGAAGTCGATGTCGAGCCACGGCAGCCCGCGCACGAGGATGTCGTACAGCAGCATCAGCAGCGCGAGCAGCAGGATGCCGATCGCCGCGATGCACGCCCCGTAGAAGAGCGTGCCGGTCAGGCGTCGTCGGGTGAGGGCCGGCTCGAACGATGCCGTCGACGCGGGGACCGAGGCCGCCGTCATCTCAGTACCTCGTCCTGAAGCGGTGGACGACCCAGGCGCTCAGGAGGTTGAGGACGAGGGTCATCGCGAAGAGCGTCGCGCCGACGGCGAACAGCGACTTGAACTCGATCGACCCCTGGGCGGTCTCGCCGATGCTGATCTGGGCGATGAACCCCGTCATCGTCTGGACGCTCTCGGTCGGATCCAACGTGAACTGCGGCTTGGTGCCGCCGGCGATGAGCACCGCCATCGTCTCGCCGATCGCGCGGCTCAGGGCCAGGATCACCGCCGCCATGATCCCGGACAGGGCGGCCGGCACGACCACCTTGCGCACGGTCTCGAAGCGGGTGGCGCCCATCGCGTACGCGCCCTCGCGCATGCCGCGCGGCACCGCCCGCATCGCGTCCTCCGAGATCGACGCGATGAGCGGCGTGATCAGCAGTCCGACGACGAGCCCGGCCGACAGCGCCGAGAAGGTACCGACACCGAAGATCGGCTGCAGGATGCGCGGCGCCAGGAAGTTGATCGCAAAGAACCCGAGCACGATGGTCGGGATGCCCGCGATCGTCTCGAGCACCGGCTTGATCACGTTCCTGACCCGGTTCGAGGCGTACTCGGCGAGCAGCACGGCCGAGAGCAGCCCAAGCGGGACCGCGACGAACATCGCGATCCCGGCCACCAGCAGCGTGCCCGACACGAGGGCGAGCACGCCCCATGCCTGTGGCTTGATCGACGCCGACCAGAACGTGCCGGTGAAGAACTCGATCGGGCTGACCTCGAGGAAGAACTCGAAGGTCTCGTAGGCCAGGACGAGGATGATCCCGGCCGTCGTGACCACGCTCAGCGCAGCGGCCAGGAACAGGAGCGGCTCGATCACCCGCTCGGACGCCGTGCGTCGGCGGGTGAGCGCCATCGGGGCGGCCTGCTCGGTCATGCGATGAGGGACTCCATGGTCGTTGGAGGGTGCCTAGCCTACGGCAGGGATCGGTGACGAGGGAACGCGGATGCCGGTCCTTCCGAGCCGGACCGGCATCCGCGGGAGGAGGGTGTTCCGGGTTCGGTCAGTCGCCGACGGCGGCTTCCCACTCCGACGTCTCGGCGGCCAGCTGGTCCTCGGGCATCGCGATGTAGCCGACTTCTGCGGACAGCGCGCTCGTGTTGGCGAGGTAGAAGTCCACGAAGGCCTTGAGCTCAGGGCGATCCTTCGCCTTGTTGACATCGGGGTAGATGAACAGCGGGCGGCTGAGCGGGGTATAGGTGCCGTCGTTGATGGTCGCCTCGGTCGGCGCGACGCAGCCACTGCCGCCGTCGATCTCGATCGACTTGAGCTTGTCCTGGTTCTCGATGAAATACGCGTAGCCGAAGAAGCTGATCGCGTTCGCGTCGCCCGCGACGCCGGTCACGAGCGTGTTGTCGTCCTCTGACTGGGTCGCGTGCTGGGTGGCCGCGTCGACCTCACCGTTGATCTCCTCGGTGAAGTAGTCGAAGGTGCCCGAGTCGGCACCCGGCATGAACCGGTTCACCGGCTGGACCGGGAAGTCGGCCCGGACGTCGCTCCACATCAGGTTCTGTGGCGAGTCGGGTCCGTAGATCTTTGACAGCTCTTCGACCGTGAGGCATGTCGCGAACGTGTTCGCCGGATTGACCACGACGGTCAACCCGTCGATCGCCACCTGCAGCTCCACGAATTCGATGCCGTTCGTGGTGCAGGCCTGGCCCTCGCCTTCGTCGTCCGCCTTGATCGGGCGCGAGGCATCGTTGATGTCGGTCTCGCCGGCGCAGAACTTCTTGAACCCGCCGCCGGTGCCGGAGAACGCGGTCGGGACCTGCACGCCGTTGTTGGCGTTCTGGAACTCTTCGGCGACGGCTTCGGTGATGGGGTAGACGGTGCTCGAGCCGTCGATGGTGACGGTGCCGGAGAGTTGCGCGGCTGGGCTTTCGCCGGCTGGAGCTTCGCTACCTGGGGCGGCGCTCGGCGCGGTCGACTGGCCGCTGCCGCCGCTGCAGGCGCCGATGGCGAGCGCGGCCATGACGGCGAGCACGCCGATGCGCTTGGGCGTCGTGATCGTCACGCGATCTCCTCCTTCGGATCTTTCCGGTTGTGACGTCACGACCCTCGTCGGCCACGGTCAACGGCCGGCTTTCGACGGGTTAAGAGTGCGTTAACGCAGGGCCGCGACCGGTGAAAGTCGTAATGCACACGCACGGTTCCGGCCGTCCGCGTGCAGGAGCGCTGAGGGCCAGCGGGCATATCCTCGCGGCGACCCCCAGTCATGCCAGGAGGTGCGCGATGCCGCGAGTGACGGTCGGCCCGATCTCAAGCGGAGGGTGGCAGGTGACCGGCGAGCCCGGCTCGTACGGTACGCAGTCCGAAGCCCTCGCGGTGGCACGTCGACAGCTCGTCGGCACAGGCGGCGGCGAGCTCGTCGTCAAGGGACGCGATGGCAAGGTGCGCGATCAGCGCACGATCGGTCGCCGCGACCCACGCGGGACGAGGGGGTAGCGCCATGGACACCCATCCGATCCTTGGTGCGCTCGCTTCGGACGAGGAGATCCACGTCCAGGCGGCTGCCGGTGAGAATGTCCTCATCGTCACAGATCGGAGACTGGCGATCGGCTCGAGTGATCGCCTCGCCCTGGACGTGCCGATCGGCAACCTGCGGCGTATCCAGTTCGACATCGAACGAGATCGGCCCGCGACCCTCGTCATCGTCCCGCAGCGCCCCCAGGACGAGCCCCAGGTCCTCGCCGTGCAGCCGCACGAGTACGAAGGTGTCGCCGAGGCATTGGTCGTCCTCGGTCGCCGGCTGGCGGCCGCCAGCTAGCGCAGGCGCCCGTCGCCCGGGTCGAGTCGATAGCCCACGCCGCGAACCGTCACCAGGTGGACCGGGGCGTCGGGGCGGGGCTCGATCTTGCTGCGCAGCCAGCGGACGTGGACATCGACGGTGCGCGGATCCCCGTCATGGTGCGGGCCCCATACGCGGTCGAGCAGCTGCCTGCGGGTGTACGCGCGGCCGGGGTGACCGGCGAGCATCGCCAACAGCTGGAACTCCTTCGGTCGCAGGTGGATGAGCGAGCCGTTCCGACGCACCTGGTGCGCCACGAGGTCGAGCTCCGTGTCGTCGGCGACCATGAGCACCGTCTCGTGCCGCGAGCGGGAGCGCTCCTCGAGGATCGCGAGCCGGGCCCCGAGCTCGGACGGGTCGATCGTGTCGGCAAGCGCCTCGTCGACTCCGGCGCGCAGCGCCTGGAGCCGCTCTGCGATGGCATCCGACGGGCAGACGATCACGACCCGCAGCGACGGTCGCCGGCGTCGCTCGGCCAGCGCCACGTCCAGCTCGCCGGGCCCGGCCGGCGGCGTGCCCAGGATGGCCACCCGCGGGCGCGTCGCGCGCAGCAGGTCGGCGAACGTGCGTGGGTCCGCGGTCGCGTGGATCGTCCGCGGTCCGACCACGTGCTCGAGGTCCATGATCGGACCGCCCTGCGCGAGCGCGATCCACGCCGGCATGCGTCTGCGACGACATGCACGCACGGTGGTCGCCGGACGCTAACCACCCGTCGACAGGTCGTTAACGTCCCGTTCTCTTTTGCTCGGAGCGCACGATCCCGTCGACCGGCGCGCATCGATCCTCGGGTGGTACCGTCCGAGCCGACAACGGGGGTTGAGGGTGCGACCGGGAGGCATCGAACCATGGCCAAGCAACGCAAGTCCGCATCGAAGACGGCAGGATCATCGACTGCGTCGGGGGTCCCCGACGACGTCCTCGCCGCCGCCGATGAGCTGCTTGCCTCCGTGAAGTCGAACTCCGCGTCCCTGGGCAAGAAGGCGCGCCGCCGGATCGACAAGCTTGGTCGCGACCTCGCCAAGGCCCGCACTTCCGAGGCGAAGATCCAGCGTCGGAAGGCCGATGCCGAGCAGGCAGTGACCAAGCTCGACCGCAAGGCGGCCGACGCGGCCGCCACCACCGCGGCGCTCGTCGTCAGGCTCCGCGACGAGGCGCGCGCGGCCGTCGGCGGTGTCGCGGCCTCGGCCGCACCCGCGAAGCCGGCCGCACCCGCGAAGCCGGCCACCCGCGCGAGGTCGACGCGCGCCGCGTCGTCGGCGAGGACGGCGTCCGCGCGTGCCAGGTCGACACCGAAGCCGACCGCGCGGAAGGCCGCGACCGCGACCAGGAAGCCGACCGCGCGCAAGGCCGCGACCGCGACCAGGAAGCCGACCGCGCGCAAGGCCGCGACCGCGACCAGGAAGCCGACCGCGCGCAAGGCCGCGACCGCGACCAGGAAGCCGACCGCGCGCAAGGCCGCGACCGCCACCAAGCCCGCTGCCGCTTCGGCGACGACCGCGGCCGACAGCGCACCTGCCACGCCGACGACGGAGCCGGCCACCACCCGCAAGCCCGCGACCAGGACCCGCAAGCGCACGAGGCGAGCCCGATCGACCACCACGACCACGCGCCGGACCAGCCCGGCTAAGCCGCGCACCACCCGAACGCGCAACCCCGGAGCGTGACGGATCGGCCGACGGTCGGGGCGTCGGTCGATCTCGGCTCCAACTCCGTCCACCTGCTCATCGCGGAGATCGCCACCGGACACGTGCTGCGGGCGCGCGCCGACGAGTCCGTGTTCCTGGGGCTCGGCGAGGCGGTCGATACGCGGGGCCACCTCGGAGGTCCGGCTCGCACAGAGCTCGTGGCCGCTCTCGCGCGGTATGCCGACACAGCGCACGCCCTCGACGCATCGCGCATGACGTTCCTGGGCACCGAGCCGATCCGTCGCGCCGGCGACGCCGCCCGGATCGTCGCCGAGATCGAGCGGGCGATCGGCGTCCCGCTCCATGTCCTGTCGCACGAGGAAGAGGCGTACCTCACGCTCGTCGGCGTGACCGCCGGCCGACCCGTCCGAGACGAGACCCTCGTGGTCGACATCGGTGGCGGCAGCTCCGAGTTCTGCGCGGTCGCGGAGGGCGGCACTGCCCGCGCGGCGGGGCTGCGACTCGGGTCGCGGCGCCTGTCATCGCGCTACGTCACCAGCGACCCCGTCGACGCGGATGCGATCGCCGCGATGCAGCTCGCTGCCGACCACATCCTGCACGGAGCGCTCCCCGCCGAGCCGGCCGACCTGGTCGTCGTGGGCGGCACCGCGACCAACCTGCTCAAGGTGACCGTCGCCGGTCCTGCCGACCCGATCCTGACGAAGGCACGCCTCGAGGAGGCGCTCGCGACGCTGACGGCTCTGCCTGCGTCCGAGCTGGTCGCCCGCTTCCTGCTCAATCCCAAGCGCGCGCCGCTGCTCCCGGCAGGCGCCGTGATCGTGGAGGCGCTGATGCGCCGCTACGACGTGGATCGCGTTCGCGTGTCCAGCGCCAGCCTCCGCGAGGGTGCCATCCTTGTCGCCGACCACGCCGGCGACGCCTGGCGCGATCGCCTCGCGACGCTCGCCCACGGCTGGCGGCGGTGAGCCCCGAGCGTCAGAGGCCGGCGACCACCCGGCCCAGCGACCGCCGGAACCCGGGCCCGGCGATCCGGCGCCATGGCGGCCCGATCGACCGCCGGAGACGCGCGACCTCGCGCTCGCGATCGACCAGGTAGCGGCCGATGGCCGCGCTCTCGAGCTGGCTCAGGTCGCTGGCATGCTCGACGAGGAACGTTCGGGCCATGCTGGCCGACACGTCGGCATCGTTCATGAGCCCGAGGTGGTCCTGGAGCCCGGTGACCTTCTCGATCAGCGGCCGCGCTTCGGGACCGAGCGCCTCTTCCACGAACTCCAGTGAATAGCGCAACCACTTCGCGGTGATCCGGAGCTCATGCAGGGTCGGGACGTCGGCCCAGCGCAGGACCGGCTCATAGGTGCGGACCTGCTCGTACGCCGACCAGATGCGTGACGGCGCCGTATCGCGAACGCGGTGCGGCTCGGTGACCCCGACCGGCGCGACGGCAGCGCCCTCGGTCCGGACGAAGTCGACGTAGTCGTCGAGGAACCGGCCGTACGCGGCCGAGTCGAGCTCCCGGATGAGCAGCAGCCGAGCGTCCTCGCGGTGCTGACGCCATGCTCCGAGCAGCGGCTCGAGCGCGCGCTGCTCGGCGACCGGCAGGTCCGCCCGGTAGGCATCGGTCGCCTCGAGCTGCACGTCGAGGTCGCGGACCGCGCCCAGCCGGCGGGCGACGCCGCGCAGCCCGTCGCGGTAGTCCCGCGTCCGCTTGCGCCGGTAGGCCTCGCCGAACACGCGCCACGCGGCGCGTTGCCGCCGGGTCGCGACCCGCATCTTGTGGACATCCTCGGCGTCGACGCCGCTTCGCACGCCAGGCTCGCGCTCGATCATCCGCGCGAGGTGGAAGCGCATGACCTTGCGACCTGCCTCGGCGACATGATCGTCCGCGGTGACACCGGGCGACTTGCCGACGACGAGCCTCGGCGCGTCGGCATCGACGCCAGGCGCCGCGGCCGGAACCTGGCGAGTCTCGGGCTCGTCGTCCGGTCCTCCAGCGCCGTCGAGCGCCGCCATCGCGGCCTCGAGCTTGCTGATGCGCGCCCGTTCGAGCCCGGCTTCCGACTCGATCGCCGCGCCCAGCGCGGCGAGCTCGTCGCCCTCGCCCTTCTTGAGCTCCGCCTCGAGCTCGACGAACCGCTCGACGACGCGCCCGCGCGATACGACATCGACCTCGTCGACGCTCAGCTCGACCCGCGTCGTCGTCGACTTCAGCTGGCGGACCCGACGCAACTGCCGGATCGTGACCTGCTCGACCAGCGGCGCGTCGCCGGCATGCTCGAGAACGAGCGCCCGCGCATCCGACGCCGGCCAGTCGACCGGCGGCGCGACGCGATCGGCCGGCCCCTCCAGCTCCTCGCGATGGAACGCGCCACCCGGCCCGTCGGTGTGCGATCGGGACTTGACCGTAAGGAGCGTCTCACCGCCGGCCAGCCGGAGACGGACCGCGAAGCCCGCCCGCGCCAGCGCTCCGTCGGCGGTGTCGACGTACCGGTCCTCGAGCTGGGTCGCCCGGGTGCGACCGGCCCCGCCGCTGAACGGACCCAGCCGGTCGGCCGTCAGCACCCGTTCGGCCGTTGCCAGATCGGCCGCGCGGTACTTGAGCTCGACCTCGTTCACGCGCGCGGATCCATCGATCCCGACCCGGAACCGGGACGCCGCGGGACCGCCGCCGCCGACGCCATCTCCAGGGCGCGTTCCTTGAGCGTCTCGAAGGTGTCGATGGTGCCATCGCGGCCGTCGAGGGTCTCGGTCCGCACCCAGCTCGCGTCCGGCTGGAGCTGCCACGATCGGCGATCGTCGGCGAGCATCACCTCGATGATCTCGGCCAGGCGGGCCTTCGCCGCGGTGTCTTCGACCGGCACGACCGCTTCGACGCGCCGGTCGAGGTTGCGGTCCATCAGGTCGGCCGAGCCGATGTACCACTCATGGTCGCCGCCGTTCTCGAAGCCCCAGATGCGCGAGTGCTCGAGGAATTCGCCGACGATCGAGCGGACCCGGATCCGCTCGGAGACACCGGGGATCCCGGGCTGCAGCGAGCAGGCGCCCCGGACGATGAGGTCGATGTCGACGCCGGCGCTCGATGCCCGGTACAGGGCCTCGATGACCGGGATGTCGACGATCGCGTTGGTCTTGACCGTGATGTGTGCCGGTCGTCCGGCGGCGGCGTGGGCCATCTCGCGGTCCACGAGTGCGAGGAAGCCAGCTCGCAGGCTGTGCGGCGCGACGAGCAGACGCCGGAACGACCGCTGGCGCGACAGCCCGGTCAGCACATTGAAGAGGTCGGTGACGTCGGCGCCGATCTCCGGTCGCGCCGTGAGCAGGCCGATGTCGACGTACAGGCGGGCGGTCTTCGGGTTGTAGTTGCCCGTCCCGATGTGGACGTAGCGTCGCAGCCCGGAGCCCTCGCGTCGCACGACGAGCGCGGTCTTCGAGTGGGTCTTGAGCCCGACCAGCCCGTACACGACGTGGGCTCCGGCGCGCTCCAGCTTGCGCGCCCAGATGATGTTGGCCTCCTCGTCGAAGCGGGCCTTGATCTCGACCAGCACGACGACCTGCTTGCCGCGCTCGGCGGCGCGGATGAGCGACTGGACGATCGGCGAGTCGCCCGACGTTCGATACAGCGTCTGCTTGATCGTCAGGACGTCGGGGTCGTCCGCCGCCTGCTGGATGAACTTCTCGACCGATGCGGCGAACGACTCGTACGGGTGGTGGACGAGGATGTCGCCCGCGCGGATCGCCGCGAAGACGTCCGCCGATTCGTCCTCGTCGGGCGGGATGAGGCGCGGCGGCGTGACCGGCGTCCAAGGCGCCGCCCGCAGCTCGGGGATGTCGAGCTCGGCGATCCGGTACAACGCGGTCAGGTCGAGCATGCCGGTGATCTCGTAGCAGTCGTCGGCCTCGAGCCCGAGCCCGCGCAACAGCAGGTTGCGGGTCGCGGCCGGCATCGTCCGCTCGACCTCGAGCCGCACCGCCTCGCCGAACCGGCGACGCCGGAGCTCCTCCTCGATCGCCATGAGGAGGTCGTCGGCCTCGTCCTCCTCGACGGTGAAGTCGGCGTTGCGGGTGACGCGGAACAGGTGCGACTCGACGACCTCCATGCCGGTGAACAGGTTCTCGAGGTTGGCCTCGATGACCTGGTCGATGGAGACGAACCGATTCGGCTCGACCTCGATCATGCGCGGCAGGATCTGCGGGACCTTGACGCGGGCGAACACCCGCTCGTTCGAGTCCGGGTCGCGCAGGCCGACCGCGATCGACAGGCTGAGCGTCGAGATGTACGGGAACGGATGGCCCGGATCGACCGCCAGCGGCGTGAGGACCGGGAAGATCTCGTCGAGGAACCGTTGCCGGAGGGCCGCATGGTGCTCCGGGATGGCCGTGTAGTCGAGGATCGCGACGCCCTCCGCCGCGAGCGACTGGCGCAGCTCGAGGAAGATCGCGGAATGCTCGGCGACGAGCTCGAGGACCCGCTCGCGGGCGGCGGCGAGCTGCTCGGCGGGCGTGTGACCGTCGGGCGCCCGTGCGACGGCACCCGCCTCGACCTGCTGGCGCAAGCCGGCGATGCGGACCTGGAAGAACTCGTCGAGGTTGCCGGCGAAGATGGCCGCGAACTTGACCCGCTCGAGGAGCGGGTTCCGGGCGTCCCCGGCCTCGTTGAGCACGCGTGCGTTGAACTCGAGCCATGACAGCTCGCGGTTCAGGAACGGATGGGTGGGCTCCCGCTTCGCGACCCGTCGAGGGCGTGCCGGTGCCGCCGTGGATGCTGGCGGTCCTGGATCGACGACGGCCATCTCGAAGGAGCGGGCTCCTGCGTTCGGGGGCTGGCCGGCGAGGATAGCACGGCCCTCCGTCTGGCCGGCCGGGCCGGATAGGTCATTCCTCGGCGACGTACCGTCGTTCGCCGGAGGCCGGATCGAGCCACACTCGCATCCGGACCCCGGTGGTCGGGTCCTCGAAGCGCTCACCCGTCGCCTGGAAGCGCGGCTCCAGCCTCGTGCCGGCGGGCTCGCCGCCGCCCGGGCCGGGTCCATCCGCGGTCACCTCCGCTGCCGCCGAGCGGTAGCGGACACGCTCGAGCACGGCCGCGATGATCAGAGCCATGCCGATGACGAGCGAGAGCAGGCCTTCCGCGGCGCCGGATCCGACCATCGAGATCCCGACGACCGTGAGCACGAGGCCGAGGCCCAGCACCAACAGGCGGGCAAGGTCGGCGCCCATCACTCGACCGGCGTGGGCGGAGCGCTGGCGTCGAGCTCGACGACGACGGCCGTCCCGTAGGCGACGATCTCCGACATCGTGCCGGACAGCTCGGACGAGTCGAAGCGCATCGAGACGATCGCGTTCGCGCCAAGGACCGTCGCGTTGCGGACGAGTCGGTCGATCGCCTGTCGCCGGGTGTCCTCGAGCAGGCTCGTGTACTCGTGGATCTCGCCGCCGCCGAGCGAGCGCAGGCCGGCCATGATGTTGCCGCCGATCCCTCGGCTGCGAACCACCAGGCCGAAGACCATGCCCTTGCTCTCGACGATCCGATGACCCGCGAGGTACGGCGTGGTGACGATGATCATCGATGCTCCTCGTGCGTGCCGGCGGGGGCTGCAGCGGGCGAGCCGGCGGCGTCCCCGCTCGCGCGGCGCGCCGCGCAATCCGGACACGGGCAGCGCTCGCGCAGGAGCCGGAACGGGTAGTAGCCCGTCTTGTGGCCGTCCGCCCAATGAGGCGACACGGCGTAGTTGCCGACCAGGTGCAGGTCGGTCAGGCGGGTCTGCTCGATGGTCAGGGTCGGCGCGCTGTCGAGCCAGCCCGGCATCCCGGCCTCACCGCGGCAATACGCGCACGGGCACAACCAGCGCAACGGCTCGAACCCGTACGTCGTGGTGTGCCCGTCGGCCCACTCGATCGTGAGGGTCGCGGCCGCGCGATCCGCGTGGATGCGGGTCGGCGTCGTCGCGGGGCCAGGGGCGGTCTCGGTGGTCACGGCGCCGATTGTCGCACTGCCGGACACTGTAGGAGCGCCCCTGACCATCGACCCAGCGGCGCGGGATGCCCATCACGGCTATCCTCCGGCGCGATGACCCTCCACATCGACCGCGTCACGAAGCGGTTCGGACAGACCGTCGCGCTCGACGACCTCTCGTTCAGCGTGCCCCGCGGCGGCATCTTCGGCTTCCTCGGTGCCAACGGGGCGGGCAAGACCACGACCATGCGGATCTGCCTCGGGATCCTGCGTGCGGACACGGGCACGGTCCGCTGGGACGGATCACTGACCGACGACCTCGAGCGACGAACGTTCGGGTACCTCCCGGAGGAGCGCGGGCTGTATCCGCGGATGACCGTCATCGACCAGCTCGTCTACTTCGCCCGCCTGTATGGCGAGCCCGAAGCGGCCGCCCGGGCCAACGCCCACCTGTGGCTCGACCGGTTCCGGATCCCCGAGTACGCCGACCGCAGGGCGGAGGAGCTCAGCAAGGGCAACCAGCAGAAGATCCAGTTCATCGCGGCGATCATGCACGGCCCGGACGTGCTGCTCATGGACGAGCCGTTCACCGGCCTCGACCCGGTGAACCTGTCGCTCCTGCGCGACGCGTTCGTCGAGCTGCGCGACGAGGGTCGCACGATCATCTTCTCGACCCACCAGATGGAAGCTGCCGAGGCCCTGTGCGAGTCGCTGGTCATCGTCGACCACGGTCGGCTCGTCGCCGGCGGCACGCTGGCCGAGCTCAAGCGCACATCGCGCGCCAGGACCGTCCGCCTCGGGATCGAGGGCGAGATCATGCCGGCCTGGCTGGCCGCGGTCGACGGGGTCGCGGCGATCCGACCGGGAGCCGGGTTCGCCGAGCTCGAGCTCGTCGGTGGCACCGAGCCGCGCGACGTCCTGGCCGCGGCGCTCGCCAGGGGTTCGCTCGTCAGCCGGTTCGAAGTGGCCGAGCCGTCGCTCGAGGCGATCTTCATCGAGCTCGTCGGCCGGTCCCCGGACGAAGAGGATGACCTGGACCTCCCCGAGGAGGACGCGGCCTGATGGCCCGCCACGACCCGCTGATCCCGAACGCGGCGATCGTCGCCCGCCGCGAGTACCTCGATCGCGTTCGAAGCAAGCTCTATCGGATCTCGACCATCATCCTCATGGCGCTCGCGGTGGGCGTGGCGATCACGCCGATCGTGATCCGCTACCTGGACCGGGTGTCCATCGACCGGATCTCCGTGTACGCCGAGGACGACCAGCTCGCGGCCGGCATCATCGCGACGGCGAACGGGATCATGAACCTCCCACCGCCCGGCGTCGATGCGGCCGGCTTCGATCCGCCATACCAGATCGCGCGCGCGACGAACCGCGATCTCGCCATCGCCGACCTCGCGGCCGGTCGCACCGACGCGATGATCGAAGTCGTCCGACTGCCCGACGGCCAGCTCGATGTCGCCTACCGCACGAACGGCCCGGCAGATGGCGTCCGAAGTCAGCTCGCCGGCTTCGCTGCGCTGTCGCTCGGGATCATCGACTGGACGAGCTCGCTGCCGGAGGACTCCGACCTCGGGTCGTTCCGAACGCCGAGCTTCCGGACCGAGTCGCTGACGGCCCCGATCGAGGGCGGCCGCCAGGTCGACGCGGTCGTGGTCGCCAGCCGGGGCTTCCTCGGGACCGTGTTCATCATCCTGATGTTCATCACGATCCTCATCTACGGGATGTGGGTCGCGACCGGCGTGGCGACCGAGAAGAGCAGTCGGGTGATGGAGCTGATGATCAGCGCCGCGTCGCCGCGTCAGCTCGTGGTCGGGAAGGTGCTCGGGATCGGGGGAGCCGGGCTGACGCAGTACCTTCTCGTCGCGCTGCCGGCCGTGCTGGTGCTGGTCTTCCAGGACGGCATCGCGCGGGCCGTGCTCGGGTCCGGCGGGGTCGGCCTGCCGACCGGCGGCCTGACGATCGGGCTGCTCGGCGCATATGGCCTGTTCTTCCTGCTCGGCTTCGCGCTCTTCGCGCTGATCTACGCGGCGGTCGGCTCGTTCGTCAGCCGTCCGGACGACCTGCAGACGCTGTCGCTGCCGCTCAGCCTGGTCGCGATGGCCGGGTACCTGTGCGCGTTGATCGTGCTGCTGGGCAGCGGCGGGACGTTCGCCCGGATCACCTCGTTCGTGCCGCCGCTGAGCCCGTTCGCCATGCTCGCGCGGTTGATGGTGAGCAACGTCCAGCCGTGGGAGGTCGCGCTGTCGGTCGCCATCCTCGTCGTCACGATCGGGGTGGTCGGGGTCGCCACCGTGCGCATCTACGCGACCGGCGTGCTGCTCTACGGCCAGCGCCCGGGTCTGCGGGCGTTCATCGCCGCCGCGCGTCGCGCTGGCTGACGCGTCGCTCGACGACCGGCCCTACGTCTCGTCCTCGAGCGGGAGACGGCTGAGCATCGCGAGGACCGGCGCGGTCGCGGAGGTCGACTCCTCGGGGGCATCGGCGAGCTCCGATGCGGGCACCGACCCCGCCACGGCCGGGACGAAGCGCCACAGCCGGCTGCGGATGCCCGGCAGGTAGGGGCCCTGGCGCTGGCGCGCCATCATCCCGGCCAGGCCCTGCGCCACGATCGCGTCGAACAGCGCACGCCCTTCCGTGGCGATCGCCGGGACCGCGACGACCTCGTCGCCCGGGCGGAGGATCCGCCGGAGTGCCTCGCGCCGGCGGACGAGCGGCTGGCCGAGCAGCGACACGCCGTCGAGGTGGAGCAGGTCGAAGGCAAGGAACGCGACCGGTCGCCCCGACTTGCCGTACAGTCGCTCCTCGAGTGCGGGCGCGTCGGCGCGCCCGTCGGCGTCGACCACGACGAGCTCGCCATCGAGGATCGCCGAGCGGGCGGCGACCCGAACGGCGGTGCCCGCGAGCTCGGGGAGGGCCGCGGTCCGGTCGATCGCGTCGACGTCCACGATGCGCACGTCGCCGTCGCCCGGCTTCTCGCCCGGTCCGATCGAGACGAGCGCCCGCGTCCCGCCCCACCACGGCTCGAACAGGTGCTGCTCGGAATCGAAGGCGTCGGGCAGGGGGCGCGCCAGCATCGGAAGCAGCTCGGGCAGGTCGGGCAGACGATCCGCAGTCCCGTCGAGCGGCAGCGCGAGCTGGTCGGTCATGGTCGGGCCGATGGTAGACCCAGCCATCGGGGCATGCGGGCTCGGTAGACTGCGACCGTGCCCCGTCCCCCTCGACCCGACGACCTGTATCGGCTGCGCGTCGCGACGGAACCGCGCCTCTCGCCCGACGGACGCTGGGCGGTCGTGACGCTGCAGACGGTCGCCCCGACATTCGACGCATACGTGCAGGGGCTCTGGCTGGTGCCGACCGACCCGGACGCCGACGGCGGGCCGCGCCAGCTGACCCTGGGGACCCGCAACGACCGTCACCCACGGGTCTCGCCGGACGGACGGACCCTCGCGTTCCTGTCGGACCGGCGGATCCAGGCGGAGCAGGAACCCGACCGACCGGGCGGGACGAAGGACCGCGAGGACAAGGACCAGATCCACCTGCTGCCGCTCGACGGCCCGGGCGAGGCTCGCCGCCTGACCGACCTGCCGCGTGGCGTGGAGGCGTTCGAGTGGTCGCCCGACGGTCGACGGCTCGTCGCGGTCTCGACCTCGCACGCGGGGACGTTCGACGAGGACGCCCGGGTGCGCGGCACGAAGCGCAAGCCCAAGCCGGACGAGCCGCCCGACTCCGACTACCGCTTCATCGATCGGCTCAACTACATGCTCAACGGCCCAGGGTTCCAGTACGACCGGATCCGCCACCTGTGGCTGGTCGACGCGACGACTGGCGAGGCGAGCCGCCTGACCGACGGCCCGGTCTCGGACCTACAGCCGGCATGGTCGCCCGACGGGTCCCGCGTAGCGTTCGTGTCCGAGCGGCACCGGGATCACGACCTCGCGCTCCGCCCAGCCATCCACGTGGTCGATGTCCGCACGCGCACGGTCCACGCCGTGACCGGCGGTCCGAGGTCGATGTTCGCGGCCCCTGCCTGGCTGCCGGATGGGCGGACGATCGCGGCGCTGGGCTCGAAGCTCGAGGGACGGGGCGGCAGCCGTGACGATGTCTGGCTGTTCCCGGCCGATGGCTCGGAGGCGCGGGCCGACGGTGGTCGCAACCTGTCCGGACGACACGACCTGATGCCAGGGTCAGGGATGAACAGCGACCTCACCCGCAGCGAGCCGGCCCGCCTGCTGCCGTCCCCCGATGGCGGAAGCATCCGCTTCGCCGCGCCGATCGACGGCAGCTACGAGCTGTGGCGGATCGCCACCGACGACGGGGATCTCCGTCGGATCACCCGCGGACGCCACTACCTCTCGTCGTTCGACGCCGTCCCCCGGCGGCGGGGCGTCCGCCACCTCTACCTGCGCTCGGCACCGACGGAGCTGCCCGATCTGTGGCTGCAGGACGGCGACGGCGAGCCGCGCCGGCTGACCGCGTTCAACGACGATGTCATGCGCGAGATCACCCTGGTCGAACCGGTGGAGCGGCGATCGGCGGTCGACGGACGGTCGATCCAGGGGTGGTTCATGGCGGCCGGCGGCCGGTCGACGCCCTTGGTCACCGAGATCCACGGCGGCCCGCACACCCTGTATGGCTGGGCACCGTTCTGGGAGTTCCAGATCCTCGCGGCGAACGGGATCGGGGTGTACTACGCGAACCCGCGGGGGTCGCAGGGCTACGGCCAGGACTTCAACGACGCCAACCACCGCGACTGGGGTCCGGGGCCGATGCGCGACGTGCTCGCCGGGATCGACGCCCTCGTCGCCGATGGTCTGGCAGACCCCGACCGACTCGGCGTCACCGGCGGCTCGTATGGTGGCTACCTCACCAACTGGATCATCGGTCACGACGATCGGTTCCGTGCCGCGATGACCTGTCGCAGCGTCAGCGACATGTCGATGCTCTTCCTGACGGGTGACATCAGCGGTGGCGACTGGTCCGTGCTTGAGTTCGACGCCACGCCGTGGAGCGACCCGGCCTACTTCCGGGAGATCTCACCGATCTCGTACGCCGAGCACATCCGAACGCCGCTGCTGATCCAGCACGCCGAGCACGACCTCCGGACGACCGTCGGCCAGGCCGAGGCATTGTTCACGGTGCTTCGCACGCTCCGGCGACCGGTCCGGTTGTTGCGGGTACCCGAGGAGACCCACGAGCTGACCCGCTCGGGTGCCCCGTTCCGGCGCGTCGAGAACCTCGGCATCGTGCTCGGCTGGTTCAAGCACTTCCTCGTCGAGGGTCGGAACGGACTGCCGCCCCTGCCCAGGGTGCGCGGCGGACGCTAGCGGGCTGCCGCCGTGCGCGACGAGGGGCGTATCCTCTCGGTCCCATGACCGCGACAAAGGGACCCGACACGCTTGCCCGCCAGCGGGCCAACGAGCTCATCCGCGCGTGGGACGGCCGGTCGCGCTCGATCGGCGATCCGCTGGGCAGCCTGCTCGGACGGGTCTCGACGGTCGACCAGGTCGGCGTCGAGGCGCGTGTCGACGCGCTCAAGCGCCGGTCGATCAAGAAGGCCTCGAAGCTGTGGGCGCTCGACCTGGCGATCCGGATGATGGACCTCACCACCCTCGAGGGGAAGGACACCCCCGGCAAGGTCCGGGCCCTGTGCGTCAAGGGCATGCACCCGAAGCCCGGCGACCCGACGATCCCGTCGGTCGCCGCGATCTGCGTCTACCCGGCGATGGTCGCCGAGGCCAGGGATGCACTCAAGGGGAGTGGCGTCAAGGTAGCCAGCGTCGCGACCGGCTTCCCCAGCGGCCAGACGTTCCGCGACATCAAGCTCGCCGAGACGCGCGCCGCCGTCGAGGCCGGGGCCGACGAGGTCGACATGGTCATCGACCGCGGCGCGTTCCTCTCCGGCGACTTCGCCGCGGTGTTCGAGGAGATCGTCGAGGTCAAGGAGGCGGCCGGCGAGGCGCATCTCAAGGTCATCCTCGAGACCGGCGAGCTCGAGACCTACGACAACGTCCGTCGGGCGTCGATCCTCGCCATGGCTGCGGGCGCCGACTTCATCAAGACCTCGACCGGCAAGGTCGTGCCCGCCGCGACGATGCCGGTGACGCTGGTGATGCTCGAGGCGATCCGCGACTTCGAACGGGCGACCGGCCGGCAGGTCGGCATGAAGCCGGCCGGCGGGATCCGGACCGCGAAGGAAGCGATCCAGTACCTGGTGATCCTGTACGAGACGCTCGGGCCGCGCTGGATGAGCCCCGACTGGTTCCGGTTCGGCGCGTCGTCGCTGCTCAACGACGTGCTGATGCAGATCGAGTTCCAGCGCACGGGCCGCTACCAGGATCCGGACCACTTCACGATCGACTGAGGGCCGACTTGGGTCCGTGTCGGGCGGTCGCGTGTGGGCGCTCGGGTTCCGCGCTCCGCTCGCTCCGCTTGCCTGCGGCTGCGCTAGCGCTCGCTCCGCGCGGACCGCTCCCGCCCATCGCCCGGCCTCAGGCGCGTACAACGGTAGAAGTTGCACCCGGGGAAACGTTATGGCGGGTCGTGGCCCACGCGGCGGCAGGATTCTCATGGGCAGACGCATCAGGGTGCGGATCGACGACGGTCTGGGCTCTCGACGCCGGTCGAGCTGTCATGACGATCCCCGGGTGAAGGTTCTGCCGATCCGGGCGACCGCGCTCGGTCAGGCGCCGCGCGGCGTCGTCGGAGCGACGGCAGGGCGATAGACTGCGGCGCGACACATGCGGTCCACGCGACGGGGGCCTGGCTCGGGAGCCCACGTGCAGCTCGAATTCCGTCTTCTGGGGGAGATCGCGGTCCTCGCCGACGGGCAGCCGCTCGACCTCGGCGGCATCCGCCAGCGGAGCGTGCTCGCGCTGCTGCTGCTCCAGCGCGATCGGGCGATCTCGACCGACCTGTTGGCCGACCGCCTGTGGTCCGATGAGCAGCCGCTCAGCGCCATCAAGACCGTGCAGGTCTACGTCTCCAGGCTCCGCCATGCACTCGGCTCCGAGGCGGGCCGACTCACCTCCACCGCGTCGGGTTACCGGTTGTCGGTCGCCGATGACGAGTTCGATGTCGCGCGCTTCGAGCGTGGTCTGCGCCAGGCGCGCGAGGCATCCGCGTCGGGTTCGAGGGATGACGCGCGTGCCACGCTCGAGGCGGCCCTGGCGAACTGGTCGGGCTCCGCCCTGGGCGATGTCGCCACCGAGCCGTTCGCCCGCCGCGAGGCCGACCGTCTCGAGGAGCTGCGGCTCCAGGCGATCGAGGAGCTGTTCGAGATGCGGATCGGCGAGGGCGCCGGCCGGGAGACCATCGCCGAGCTGCGCCGTCTCGTCGCGGAGGAGCCGGGCCGGGAGCGGCTCTGGCGCCTGCTGATGCTCGCGCTGTACGCCGACGGCCGCCAGAGCGAGGCGCTCGAGGCCTATCAGGACGCCCGCCGGTACCTGGCCGACGAGCTCGGCCTCGACCCGAGCCCAGAGCTGCAGGAGCTCGAGCGGGCGATCCTGACCCAGGAGGCGCCGCGCCCGAGCCGGGCGGCGCCGCCCACGCCCGCGGCGATCGCTCGCGACGACGACACGGGAAGCGTCGTGGCGCCCGCGACGAGCGAGGCAGAGCCCGGCCCGCGCCGGACCCGGCGCGTGGTCACGGTCCTGCGTGCCGCCATCCTCAGGTCGATGGTCGACGGCGACCTCGACCCCGAGATCCTCGAGACGCACGAACGACGGTCGCAGGAGATCGTCCGACGAGCGGTCGAACGCCACGGCGGCATCATCGAGCGTGCCGATCAGGTCGGTGTGACGGCCGTGTTCGGCCTGGCCATCGCACGCGAGGACGACGCCCTGCGGGCCGTCCGGGCCGCGACGGAGCTGTCCGCAGACCCGCGTTCGATCGACGTGGGCGACGGCGGCGTCCTCGGCGTGGGCGTGGCCACCGGCGAGGTCCTGGCGGGCGTGACGGCGGACGAGGGGATGCTGGTCACGGGCGCGCCGCTCCAGCTCGCGACTCGGCTCGCCGCGCAGGCCGGTGCTCACGGCATCCTGCTGTCCAGCGATACGGAGCGCCTGGTGCGGGGCGCGACCTCGACCGAACCGGTACCCGACGATCCCGATGCCGAGACCGCGGTGGGCGTCGTGCGTCTCATCGCGGTCACGGAGGGCGATGCGATCGAGCGGCGGACGACCACGCCGTTCGTGGGCAGGACCGCCGAGCTGGACGCCCTCGCCGTCGCCTTCGAGCGAGTCGTGGCCGCTGGGACCCCCGGCGTCGTGACGGTCATCGGCCCACCGGGCGTCGGCAAGAGCCGCCTTGTCCACGAGGCGCTCGCACGCATCGGCGACGGGGCGACGATCCTCCGCTCGCGCTGCCTGCCGTACGGCGAGGGGATCACCTACTGGCCGGTCCGCGAGCTGATCCAGGCGGCCGCAGGGATCGACCACGACGAACCCGCCGCCGACGCCCTCGCGAAGATCGACGGGATCGTCGCCCGACTGGACCGGGGCGATCTCATCCGCCGCGGTGTCGGGTCGATCCTGGGTCGGGCCGACGACCCGGTCCCTGGCGAGGAGATCCCGTGGGCGGTCCGTCGCTTCATGGAGGCGCTGGCCACGGAGCGCCCGCTCGTGCTGGTCGTCGACGACCTCCAATGGGCAGAGCCGGTGCTGGCCGAGCTGCTCGACCACGTCGTCGACCTCGGCCGCGGGCCGATCCTGCTCGTCACGATCGCCCGCCCGGAGCTCGAGGAGATCCGAGCGGACTGGCTGGCGCGGTCGAGCCTCGCGCTGATCCGGCTCGACGCGCTGGGCGACGCCGACGCCGCGTCGATGCTCGACCACCTCGCGCCGGAGCTGCCCCACGGCCCGTTGCGCTCGCGGATCCTGGCGATCGCCGAGGGCAACCCGCTGTTCGTGGAGCAGTTCGTCGCCTACGCCGCCGACGAGGCGATCGCCGGCACGGGCATCCTGGACGAGCGGACCGCGGCGGACCTCCCGATCCCGCCCACCATCGGGGCGCTGCTCGCTGCCCGTCTCGATCGCCTGCCCGACGCCGAGCGCCGTCTGCTCGAGCGCGCAGCGGTCATCGGGCGGACCTTCTGGACCCGTTCGCTGACGGACCTCCTGGCCGACGACGAACGCAGGGATGTGGCTCGACGTCTGGCCCGCCTCTCGCGACGCGACCTGATCCGTCCCGAGCGATCGGACTTCGCCGACGACGATGCCTACCGGTTCCGTCATCTCCTGATCCGCGACGCCGCGTACGCCAGCTTGCCCAAGCGGGAGCGGGGCGCCCTGCACGAGCGGTTCGCGGACTGGCTCCGGCTCCGCAGCGTCGACCACGCAGGTTCGATCGAGCTCATCCTCGGCTATCACCTCGAGCAGGCGTATCGCTACCGCGTGGAGCTCGGCGACGAGAGCAGCGACGCCCGGCTGCTGGCAGATCGGGCGCTGGCGATCCTCGGCCCGGCCGGGCTGGCCGCCCAGGATCGCGGCGATGCCCATGCCGCCGTTTCGCTGCTCGGCCGCGCCGTCGACCTCGCGCTCCCGGGGCGCGACCGGATCGAGCTGCAGATCGCCCTTCGCGCCGCCCTGCGCACGGCGGGCCGGCGTGAGGCGTCCGATGCCGTCGACGCTGAGGTGGGTGCGTGGCTGGCCGAGCAACCCGACGAAGGGCTCGAGCATCGCCGTCGACTGGACGACGCGCAGTTCGGCGACCCGTACACGCCATCCGAGGCGCAGGCCGCCTACCGCTACTACGAGCGGTCCGGCGACGACGTGGGCATGATCCGGGCCCTGCACGCCGGCAGCAACGCCCACGCCGGTGACGGCCGGTTCACGCTGGCGATCGAACTGCTCGACCAGGCGATCGAGCTCGCCGATCGAACGGGGCAGCCGGACCGATCCGCGACGCTGTTCGGGCGATCGGCGTTCGTGTTCGCCTATGGCCCGATCCCGGTCCCGGATGGGATGGCCAGACTGCGTCGGCAGCTCGACGCGGAGGGCGGCAATCGTCAGTCCCGGGCACTCGTGCTGATGGCGCTGGGGCAGCTCGAGGCGCGGAGCGACGACCCCGCCGCGTGGCGACGCCACTTCGATGCGGCGAAGGAGATCATCGACGACCTCGGTCTGGTGATCCCGATGGGTGCCTTCGGGTATCCGCTGTTCCTCGGCGACACCGAGCTGCATGCGGGCGAGCCGGCGCGGGCGGTCGGGATGCTCACGGAGAGCTGCGCGACGCTCGACCGGCTCGGCGACTTCGTCGGCGGTCTGGCCTCGATGGCGCCCCTCACTGCCCGCGTGCTGCTCGCGGCCGACCAGCCCGACGAGGTCGAGCGCTATGCCTTCTGGGGCCGGGACATCGCCGATGCCGATGACGTGGAGGCCCATGCGGGCTGGCGCCTCGCGATCGCCGGCCTGCGGACCGCACAGGGCCGGCATGACGAGGCGACCGTCCTGGCGCGCGAGGCCATCGCGCTCGTCAGCGAACGGGAGATGGTGGTGCTGCTCGGGGATGCGCAACTCGCGCTCGCGGGCGCGCTGCGCGCCGGCGGCGATGATGCCGGCGCTCGAGACGCCGCGGGGGAGGCGCAGCGGATCGCCGCCGCGAAGCAGGACCAGGCGGCGCTGCGGATCATCGGCGCGTTCCTCGACGGCACGGTCGGGGAGAACGGCTGACGCGTCCCACCGCGTCAGCCGTCCAGGGCGCCTGCCCGATGGCGGGCGCTCACCCGAACGCGAGGACCTCGTACCCCGCCTTCGTGCCCAGCTTGGCCTCGAGCCATGGGCTGATCCCGATCCATTGCGGGGCGTCGGACCGGTTGTCCCGGTCCAATGGGGCTGCGGCCACGCTGCCGCTGGCGATGGCGACCAGCGCGACAGCGCACACGAGTGCGGTGAGGCGCCGGGTTGCGACCTTGAACATGTCTGCCTCCTTCGAGCTCGTCGGTACTTCCGACGAGGGGCAGCGTCGGTGGCACCGGCAGCAGGGCGGCAGCAGCGCGGCAACACGCCGGTGACCCCGGCCGTGCCGAGGTCACCGGATCCAGCGGGCGGGATCAGGAGCTCGGTGCGGGCGCCTCGAACGAGGGCGCCGGCGGGATCGGCGCGACGACGGGCTGCCAGGATCCGGCACCACCATCCTGCAAGGCGACCTGCGGGTCGTCACCGTCGACCGTCATCACCCCGTAGTGGAACCCGAGGTTCGGATCATCCGGTGTCGGCACGATCAGCAGACCGGCAAGACGGGTCCCGTCGGGCGACCACTGCATCGGCGGGGCACAACCCTCCACCAGCGGATCGAGCCGACGTTCGTCCGTGCCGTCCGCATCGACGACCCAAGTCCGGGCTGTGCACGGCCGATCCTGGAAGTACTCCGAGGGGTCGACGGTGCGGTGGAAGGCGAGCCGTTCGCCGTCGGGCGACCATGCAGGATTGAACGCCGCTTCGGCAACCACCCGCGGCTCCGAGCCATCGGGTTTCACCACGACGATGTCCCCCTCGCCTGTCGCGAGCGCGAGCTTGGTCCCGTCGGGCGACCACCATGAGTCCCCGCCGGCGTTGCCGAAATCGATGCCGGGAGCCGCAAGGATCCGACGGGCCGGGAGCTCGCCCCTCAGGGCATCGCCCTGACCCGCATCGACAACGTAGAAGCCGACGCTGCCGGTCGCGTCCCTGCCCAGGAACGCGATCTGCTTCCCGTCGGGCGACCAATCGGCAAATTGGCCCTCCAGATCCGGCGTCAGCAACCTCGTCGCTGGCGATGACCCATCCGACGGCACGAAAAAGAGCTCAGAGGGACCGTCGCACAACAGGCTGGCAGCAGGGAAGATGAGGATCGTCCCGTCCGGCGACCAGCTCGGGCCGCCTCGCGTGCAATCCGCCCGGAGCGCGTCGACCGTGGCCAGTGTGATCGCATCGCCGCCGCTCGCATCCACGACGACGAGGGAATCGCTGCCGTCCTGAAAGGCGCGGTAAGCGATGCGCGTGCCATCCGGCGACCACGTCGGGAAGCTTTCGGTCGCAGGTCCGCTCGTGATCTGGCGCACGTCGGTGCCGTCTGCTCGCGCGAGAAAGATATCGCCGCCGGTCTGACCGGACTGATCACCGGTGATCGTGCTGTAGGCGAAGACGGCAGAGCCACCCTGGGGGATGACAGGTGTCGGCGCGAGAAGTCGCGACCCCACGAACGCGATGGCGCCAGCCAGTGCCAGCACGAGCAGGGCGATGAGCAGGAGCCTGGCCATTCGCAATGGCGGTGTCGTGGCGGGTTGAAGGACCTTGTCAGCCATGGGAATCCACCTTTCGAGGCTGGCCCAGGCCGGTCGCTGTCGTGTCTGCCGGGTCCGCTCCAGGACACGTCCGAGGTAGCGCGGAGCGGGCGGCGTGAACGGGTCGTCGAGCCACGCGGAGAGGAGTCGGTCGAGATCGTCGCGCTGCGTCATCAGGACCGACCCTCCGCCATCGGCTGGGCGGCCCGGGCGTCCGAGTCGAGTGCGGCTCGGAGCGCCTGGGTCGCCCGATGGAGACGTGACTTCGCGGTCCCGAGCGGGATCCCCATCGCTGAGGCGGCATCGGGCAGCGGCAGGCCAAGGTAGTAGTGCAGGACGATCACGGTGCGCTGGTCGGCATCGAGGTGACGGACGCCACGCTCGATGAGGTCACGGTCGGCGGTGGCCGATTGGGAGTCAGGCACCGAGAGCGGATGGATCTCGGGAAGCTCGACCTCGATGCTCCTGCGCTTGGCGACCCGGAGCTGATCGCGGCAGGCGTTGAGGAAGATCCGGTGAAGCCAGGCATCGAAGCGGTCGGGATCGCGCAGGGTGGGCAGGTCCCGCCAGCAGCGGACGAGCGTCTCCTGGACGGCGTCCTCGGCGCGGTACGGGTCCCGCAGGATGAGTCGAGCCGCGGCGTCCAGCCGACCGATCGTGGCGCCTGCCAGCAGCGCGAAGGCGTCATGATCGCCCTTCCCTGCTCGCACCACGAGGTCTCGCTCCACGTCGCCCTCGTCTTCGCACGGCCGGTCTGGTCGTGTCTGGAGTGTATTGGCGGGTCGCGGTCCCAAATCGTTCCGGATTCGGCAGACCATGACCTTCACGTCAACGTCAAGGTTGTGGTATCATCGGGGGGATGCCCATCCATCCCGCCCCTGACGTCGCACTCCTCAGGATCCAGGAGGTGGCCGGCGAGACCGGCCTGACGCCCCGCTCGATCCGGTACTACGAGGAGGTCGGCCTCCTCGAGCCGGCCGCCCGGTCCGAGGGTGCCTACCGCCTGTACGACGAGTCAGACCTCGAACGGCTACGGGCCATCAAGGAGCTCCGCGACGAGGCCGGTTTCTCGCTCGCCCAGATCGGCCAGCTGCTCGAGGACGATGCCGTCCGTGAGCGCAATCGCGAACGCTTCCGTGCCTCCCATGACCCGAAGGAGCGGCGCGCGATCCTCGAAGACGCACGCTCGCGGGTCGACCGCCAGATCGACACGCTCGAGGCCAAGGCCGGCCGCCTTGCGGCGATGATCGAGGCCGCCCGCGACCGCCGGAAGCACCTCGACCGGCACCTGGCCGAGATCGACGGCGGCCCGGATCCGCACCCTGAGCGGGCGAGCCGTCGATGACCGGCGCCTCCGCGCTTCGTCCCCGCCGCATCGCCCGGTCGAAGGCGGCGTCCGCCTTCGGACACCGCAACTACCGGCTGTTCTTCGCCGGCCAGGCCGTATCGCTCGTGGGCACGTGGATGCAGCAGGTCGCGCAGGGCTGGCTCGTCCTGACCCTCACCGGCGACCCGTTCTGGCTGGGTGCGGTCGCGGCCGCCCAGTTCCTGCCGGTGATGGTCTTCGGCCTGTTCGCGGGGATCCTCGCCGACGTCCTGCCCAAGCGCCAGACGCTCATGGCGGTCCAGGCGGTGATGATGGTCCTCGCGGTCATCCTGACCGTGCTCACCGCGACCGGCGTGGTCGAGGTCTGGATGATCGTCGTGCTCGCCCTGGCCCTCGGCTGCGCCAACGCGGTCGACATGCCGGTCCGCCAGTCGTTCGCGATCGAGATGGTCGGATCACGTGACGTCGGCAACGCCGTGGCCATCAACTCGGCGATGTTCAACGGCGCCCGCGTGGTCGGTCCGGCACTGGCCGGCCTGACGATCGGGGCGTTCGGGATCGCACCGGCCTTCGCGATCAACGCCATCAGCTTCCTGGCGGTGATCGTCGCGCTGGTGCTGATGCGGGACGACGAGCTCCGACGGCCGGCCCTCATCCCGCGCCCGCGGTCGGTCGGCGCGGTGTTCGAGAACCTTCGCGAGGGCTTGTCCTTCGTGCGCCACACGCCGATCGTGCTTCTGGCCGTGACGACCGTCGGGTTGGTCGCCACGTTCGGCATGAACTTCCAGGTCGTTATCCCGCCGCTCGCCCAGGACGCGCTCGGCAGCGACGCCTCGGGTTTCGGATTCCTGATGGCGGCGTCCGGGCTCGGCGCGCTGTCGGCGGCGGTGTTCCTCGTCATCAACGGCCGCCCTCGGCCGATCCGGATCGCGCTCGGTGCGATCGTGCTCGGCGTCGCCTCGCTGGCGCTTGCCCTGTCGACGTCGTACCCGCTGTCGCTGCTGCTGATGGTCCCGGTCGGGGCGGGCGGCATCGCGATGGCGGCCACCGCCAACGCCACGATCCAGCTCGCGGTGCCGGACGGGCTGCGTGGCCGAGTGATGAGCGTGTACACGACGGTCTTCTCGGCGTCGATGCCGGTCGGCGGCCTGCTGATGGGCGCCCTCGCCTCGTCGCTCGGGATCTTGCAGGCGATCGCCATCGGCGGCGCGTTGTCGCTGCTGTGCGGCGTCGGCGCGCTCGTCTGGTATCGCCGGCTCCGCGGCCGTTCGGTCGCCCCGGCGACCCCTCAGTCGACGGAGCCGAGCACCACCGCGGCATTCAGCCCACCGAACCCGAACGAGGTGCTCAGCACCCGCCGGTAGCCACCCTGGCGGCCCCCGCGGAGCAGGCCGGGCAGCAGCTCGTCGAGCTCCGGCTCGGGCGTCTCGAGGTTGACCGACGCCGGCGCCCAGCCGTCGCGGACGGCCAACGCGCAGATCGCCGCCTCGATCGCCCCGGATGCGCCGAGGGGGTGGCCGTACAGCGCCTTCGTGCCGCTGACCGGCACCGTCGCGGCCCGCTCGCCCAGGGCCATGGCCAGCGCGCGCGCTTCCGCCACGTCGCCGATCGGCGTCGACGAGGCATGGGCGTTGACGTAGTCGATCTCGGCCGGTTCGACGCCGGCGTCGTCGAGCGCGATCGTCGCGGCGCGGGCCGCCTCGCGGCCGTCGGCCCGCGGCTGGACCATGTGGTGGGCGTCGGATGTCGCCCCGTACCCGAGCAGCTCGGCGTACGGGGTCGCGCCGCGGCGCTCGGCCGCCGCCGCGTCCTCCAGCACCAGGAGCGCCGCGCCCTCGCCCATGACGAAGCCGTCCCGCCCCGCGTCGAACGGCCGGCAGGCCTGACCCGCCTCGTCGTTGCGGCCGGCCGACAGCGCCCGGATGATGTCGAAGGCGCCGAAGGCCAGCGGCGAGAGCGGGACTTCGCACCCGCCCGCGATGGCGGCGTCGACCCGGCCCTCGCGCAGGTCGCCCAGCGCCTCGCCGAGGGCGACCCCGCCCGACGCGCACGAGTTGGCGGTCGACAGGATCGGCCCGCGGACGTCGAGCGCGATGCCGAGGTTGGCCGGTGCCGCACCGCCGAAGACCGCCAGCGCGAGGGTCGGTGCGACCTGGCGGATGCCCTTCTCGAGGTAGCGCTCGTGCTGCTCCTCGGCGAACGCGATGCCGCCCAGCGCCGATCCGAGGTAGATGCCGACCCGGCCGGGGTCGGGTTGCCCGGGCGCGCCGGGCACGAGCCCCGCGTCGTCGAGCGCCAGTCGCCCCGTCACCATCCCGAACTGGCTGAAGCGATCGAGCTGGCGGGCGGTCTTGGGGGGCAGCCAGGCGAGCGGGTCGAAGTCGTCGACCTGGGCGGCGACCTGGCTTCGGAACGGCGACGGGTCGAACCGGTCGATGCGCTTCACCGGCGAGGTCGCGCGGCGCAGCCCTGCCCGGAAGTCGTCGACGCCGGTCCCGATGGCCGTGACGATCCCCAGGCCGGTGATCCAGATCCGCCGTCGATCGCTCATGTCGTTGTCTTCGTCGGCGGGGGCGACCCGGACGCGAGTGCCTCGGCGAGCGCCTTGAACGTGGCCAACGTGCGACCCGCGATCGGGCGGGTGAAGAACCGATCGACGAACAGGGCGAAGCCGGGCATGCGGGGGGAGAAGTCGTGGCCGATCGTCACCCGGCAGGCGAGGCCGTCGCGCGACGCCTCGATCCGCCACGTGACGTCCATGCCGCGGGTCGCCCCGGCGACATGGACGAAGCGGAGCCGCCGGGTTTCGGGTTCGTTCCAGGTACGCGATCGCCAGGCCACCGGCAGCCCGAGCCCGAGGAACGGGACGAGCGGTCGACGCGCCACGAAGTCCACAAAGGGTCGGCCCCGGGCGTCGTGGTCGATCGCCCTCGATCGGGCGTAGTGGGGAAGCAGCGTCGCCCAGCGCTCGACGTCGTGGGCGAGGGCGAAGACCAGGCCCGCCGGGGCGTCGATGTCGATGGCGATGTCGCTATGCATCGACGGTGACGGCGCGTTCGATCGCGCGACGGGCCACCCCGCCGAGGCGAAACCGGGCCGCTTCCTCGGGCGTCATCCAGCGGCACGCATCGGTCGATCCCTCCGGCTCGTCGCGCCGGCTCCCCCCGACGAGCCGGACGGCGTAGACGATCCGGATGGCGTGCATCCGGTCCCCGCCGTCGTGTCCCGTGTACAGGCGGTCGTCGACCTCGACGAGGTGGTCGATCTCGCCGACGTAGCCGGTCTCCTCCTCGAGCTCCCGGAGTGCTGCGTCCGCCGGCGCCTCGCCGAAGTCGAGGCCGCCACCCGGCAGCGTCCAGACGTCACCGACGCCCATCGTCGGCCGGATGTGGCACAGCAGCAGACGGCGCCGGTCGTCACGCACGATCGCGTAGGCGGCGACACGGACGCGGTCCTCCGTCACGGAGCGAGCAGGGCGCCGAGGAACCGCGGATCGAGCCCGCGGGACGCCGGGACGAGGTCGCCCATCACGAGGCCCATCGTCGCACGGACGTCGGGTCGCGCGGCGAGTCGTCGCGCCGCGTATTCGAAGAGCCGGGGCCGGGCGAGGAACGACTGGACGAGCCATGAGACGGCGTCCTTCGTCGCGAACCTGCGGCGCATCGAGCGGTCGTAGGCGTCGGCCACACGGAGGCGCCGTGTCGGATCCCCGCCGCGAAGCGTGGCGTGGATCGCGGCCGCCGCCAGCTCGGTCGATACCAGCGTCCGATGGATGCCCTCGCCCGTGAACGGGTCGAGGAAGCCGGCCGCGTCCCCGACCAGGAACCAGCCCGGCCCGGCCCGGCGCGTCACGCGCGAGCCGAGCGGCGACGCTCCGGCGATGCGATCGCACGCGGTCGCCGCCGCCCAGTCGACCGGATCGTCGTGGGCCGGGGGGATCAGCCGGAGGGCACGGCCGGCCGTCGCAGCCGCGCCGTCGCGCGCCAGCGCGTCGCGCCATGACATGCCCAGCACGATCCCGACGTTGACGCGGCCGCCCGGGACCGGGGCGAGCCCGACATACCCGTCGCGGATCACGACGAGCCGGGCGTCGCGGCGGCCGTCCTCGGCCGGCGCGGGCCGGGGGTCGGCGACATGCCAGGTCAGTCCGACCCGGGGCGGGAGGCGGGCGGACCGGGCGACATCGGCTGCGCGGGCGACGAGCGAATGGGCGCCGTCAGCGCCGACCACGACCCGTGCGCGGATCCGCTCGGCACCCAGCCGCAGCGTGACCCGCCCGCTCGGGTCGAGGTCCACGTCGGTGACCGCGGCGCCACGCCGGACCGTCGCACCAGCGGCCCGGGCCAGCTCCTCGAGGGCCGGGTCCAGCGACGATCGATCGAAGCCGACGGCCGGCGGGCCACCCCGGTCGGCGCCGTACGTCAGCCGGACCGTGGTGCCCCCGCGGGTCTCGAGCCGCATCGCGGCGACCGGTGCCGTCACGGCGTCGATCGCATCCTCGCCGAGACCTGCCCGCGCAAGCGCGGCGACGGCGGCGGGCGACGCGAAGACGCCACCGGCACGCCAGTGCCACGCCGGTGCCCGCTCGAGGATGAGCACCTCCGCGCCGCGTCGGGCCAACGCGGCGCCGAGCGTCGTCCCGGCCGGACCCGCCCCGACGATCGCGACGTCGACGGGGACGCTCACGAGCCCTCGGTGCGGCGCGCGGTCAGCGCCACCCGATGGTTGCCGAGCCCATCGAAGCGCCGATCGACCCGCAACCCTGCCGCGGCGAGCAACGCCGTCAGCTCGGCCACGGTGTACGCCCGGCGGACCGACGTCGGTGCGTCGTTGCGGGTGAACCGGTTCCGCGTCAGCACGTGACTCACGAGCCACGCGCCGATCAGCCCGGGCCGGTTGCGCACGACGTCGTTGACGACCACGCCGAGCCGGGCGACGCGCGCCATCTCGCCCAGCAGCGTCCGCGCCGCGTCGGGTTCTAGGTGGTGCACGACCAGCGAGGCGTGGGCGACATCGAACGCGCCATCGGGGTAGGGGAGCGATCGGCCATCGCCGACATGGAGCGCCAGCTCCCCGGTCGCCGTGATCCGGGGCTGCGCGATGGCCGCGGCTTCGAGCACCTCGGGCCGGCTGTCGATGCCGGTGACCGTGAGCAGGCGCCCCGTCGCGCGGCCATGGTCGATGAGCGCGAGCGGGATGTCGGCGCCGCCGGTGCCGATGTCGAGGATCGTGACCGGCGCCCGGCCGGGCGCAAGCGACTCGACGGCGGAGGTCGTGAGCCGGACGCCACCGAAACGCCGGTTGATCCGGGCGAGGTCGCGCAGGTTCCCGACGAGGGCTCCTCGATCGTCGAGTGGGCCGTCGAGCAACTCGTCGACGCCCGACAAGCGGTCCATCACGGCGCAGCCTAGCGAGTAGGCCGTTCGGGTGGGTGGCGCCCGCTCGCCCTCGGCGGGTAGCCTTTGGCCATGCCCCATCGGATCCGCCTGCCGTTCATCATGCTGTCCGTCGCGGTCCTGCTGTGGGCTGGCACGGGCAGCGCCAGCGCCGGGATGCCGATCTACCCGCACCAGAGCATCGGCAACCGCGGATCGAACGTGATGGCGCTCCAGGGCTTGTTGCGCCAGCACGGGGCGGTGCTGCGCATCTCGGGCATCTTCGACGCACCGACCGTGGCCGCGGTCCGGGCGTTCCAGGCGGGCCGCGGCCTGCCGGTCACCGGCATGGCGGACGGGGTGACGTGGACACGCATGCTGGTCCGGCTCGCCAGCGGATCGACCGGCGAGGCCGTCAAGGTCGTCCAGCGCCAGCTCAACGACAAGCGACGGGCGGGCCTCGTGGTCGACGGGGTCTTCGGCGGTAGGACCTACGCCGCCCTCCGAACGTTCCAGCGGCATGCCCGGCTGCCGGTCACGGGCACGGTCGACCCGACCACGTGGCGCCATCTCATCAGCCACTTCCAGCGCCCGACGTTCAACCGCTTCGTGTGCGACTACCAGGTCGGCAACGGACCGGCCGACTGGGGCACCGGCGCCGCCATCGGCCAGGTCCGGGCGGCGGCCGTCACGGTCGTCGGTCGCGGGCACGGCCCGATCGCGATCGGCGACATCGGCCACGAGCACGGCGGCGACATCCGCGGCCACGAGAGCCACGAGCTCGGATTCGACGTCGACATGCGGCCGATGCGCCACGACCAACGGCAGTGCCGGTGGGGCGGCAGCTACCGCCTGGCGGCGTACGACCGGGCCGCGACGCGTGACCTGGTCCGCGCCCTGCGCGCTGCCGCGCCGGGCCACATCAAGGTCATCTACTTCAACGACCCGGTCCTCATCCGCGAGGGCCTGACCCGCTGGTACACGGGCCACGACGATCACGTCCACGTCCGCTACTGCGAGCGCGTGTACCCGGTCCCGGCCTACGACTGCTGAGATCCGGCGAGGTGTCCTCGCCGGCGCCTAGCTCGCGGCAAGGACCTCGCGCAGCTTCGCCGCGAACTCCGCGGGCTTGCCGGTCTGGCCGTACTCGCCGCCCAAGAACCCGCCGTGGTCGCTGGGGAACATGACCACCTCGGTGCCCAGCCGCTCGGCGACCGCGAACGCGCCCCGCTGCGCCATCTCGCCCTCGGACTCCTCGCCGGCCGCCAGCACGACCCTCGTCGTGGTGCGACGCAGGGCATCGAAGTCGGGCTCGTATGGCGGGAAGTGCAGCAGCCCCTGCCCGAGCATCGGGTCGGTGCGGTTGCCGTCGTCCTCGGCCGGCATGCCGAACATCGCCGGGTCGGGTGCCGGCTGCGCGACGACCTCGGGGGTGAACGGACCGCGATGGCTCACCACGGCGATGAAATGGGCCATCCCGGCGCCCCAGCCCTTCTCCTGGTACGTCTCGTGGATGGCCTGGCACGCGGCCTTGGCGTACTCGCTGTCGGGCACGAGCGACGCGAGCGGTGGCTCGTGGGCGACGATCGTCCGGACGTCATCCGGATACATCGCCGCGACGACGAGAGCGGTGATCGCACCGCCGCTGCTCCCGAACAGGTCGACCGGACCGCCGACCTCCCCGATGACCCGGTGCACGTCGTCGGCCTGGATCTCCGGCGTCACCGTGCTCGCAGGATCGGTCTTGACGCTCCGCTCGGATCCACGCGGGTCGTAGGTGATCACCACGCGGTCGGTGAAGTGGGAGGCGAGGCTCGGAAAGCCGCCGGCGCCCATCGGCTGGCCGATCATGAACAGCGGCAGATCACCGGCCTGGCCGTTGCGCCGGACGTCGTAGGTGAGGGTCGCGCCGGGCACCTCGAGCGTGGTGGTCACAGGCTCGGTCGTCGTGGTCGTCACATGGTCCTCCTGTCGGGTCGTGCGGTCGCGGTCGCGGCGCGTTGTCAGCTGCGGACGACGGTGTCTTCGGCGAGGATCGCGTCGATCTGGCCGACGGCCTCGCGCAGCCCCTGCTCCATGCCCATGGCCAGGACCTGCTCCATCGCCTCGGTGCTGGGGAACGTGCTCTCGATCGACATCCGGGTCCGGCCCCCGTCGATCTGCTCGATCGTGATCCGCGCCTCGTTGCGCGGCAGGTCATCGTTCGGGCTGCCGTCCTCGTTGGCGAACCCGTCGCGGAAGACCAGCGAGCGAGGCGGGTCGACCTCGAGGATATCCCAGTAGCCACGCGGCTGGTCGCCCTCCGGGCCGGTCATGTGGTACTCGACCCGGCTGCCGGTCGAGAGGTCGTGCTTCGTGAACGTGGCCGGGTAGGTCGGGGGGCCCCACCAGCGCTCGAGCTGTCGTGGATCGGACCACAGCAGCCAGATGCGCTCGGGGGTGGCGTCGAACTCGGCGTCGAGGCGCATCGTCAGGGCTTGGGGATCCTTGCGGACTGCGGTCACGGTCATCGGTGATCCTCCTCGGCTTCGTCCGTCACGAGCGCGGCCATGCGGTCGATCCGACCGCGCCACGATTCCTCGTACTGGTCGAGCAGGCGTCGAGCCGAGAGGAGTCCGGCCAGGCTGACCTTGACCACCTTCCGACGTCCGACCCGCTGCTTGGAGACCAGCCCCGCCCGCTCGAGGATCGCGACATGCTTCTGCACTGCCGCGAAGCTCATCGGGTAGTGACCGGCCAGCTCGGCGACACCCTCCGATCCGTCGATCGCACGGCGCACGATGTCACGCCGCGTAGCGTCCGCGAGGGCACCGAACATGCGATCGAAGTCGGGTGGAGCCGTCTGCATGGTACAACCATATGGTTGTATGGCCTGCGTGTCAACCCACGGGCCAAGGGACTCCGACACGGCCGGTGACATAATGCCGACCATGGCCCAGCGCAGCAGCACGAGTGTCATCCCGGCGGCCGACGCGCGCCCCAACAGCTGGGGCTTCGGCGACGGTCAGGCGATCCCCTGGGAGTACGCGCCGGCGCCCGAGGCCCGCGACATCGTCACGCTCAAGGAGCGGTACGGCCTGTTCATCGGCGGGCGCTTCCTGCCGGCCACCGGCGGCGCCACGTTCGCGTCGATCGATCCGTCGACCGAGCAGCCGCTGGCGGTCGTCGCCCGTGCCGTCGAGGCCGACGTCGACAAGGCCGTCCGAGCGGCGCGCCGGTCGCAGCGACGCGCGTGGGGTCAGCTCTCCGGCCGCGAGCGCGCCAAGTACCTGTTCCGCATCTCGCGGATCCTCCAGGAGCGCTCGCGCGAGTTCGCGGTCCTCGAGTCGATGGACTCGGGCAAGCCGATCAAGGAGAGCCGCGACGTCGACGTGCCGCTCGCCGCGAACCACTTCTGGTACTACGCCGGCTGGGCCGACAAGCTCGACTACGCCTTCCCCGGGAGGGTCGCCAGACCGCTCGGTGTCGCGGCCCAGATCATCCCGTGGAACTTCCCGCTGCTGATGCTGGCGTGGAAGATCGCCCCGGCGCTGGCCGCCGGCAACACCGTCGTCCTCAAGCCGGCCTCGACGACGCCGCTGTCGGCGCTGCTGTTCGCCGACGTGTGTCTCCAGGCCGACCTGCCGCCGGGCACCGTCAACATCGTCACCGGGCCAGGCGAGATCGGCATGCACATGGCGACCCATCCCGACGTCGACAAGGTCGCGTTCACCGGCTCGACGGAGATCGGCAAGAAGATCGGCCGGGGCGTCGCCGGGTCCGACAAGGCGCTGACGCTCGAGCTCGGCGGCAAGGCCGCGAACATCGTGTTCGACGATGCGCCCCTCGACCAGGCCGTCGAGGGCATCGTCAACGGCATCTACTTCAACCAGGGCGAGGTCTGCTGTGCCGGGTCGCGCCTGCTCGTCCAGGAGTCGATCGCCGGTACGCTCATCGACAAGCTCAAGGACCGGCTGTCGACCATCCGGGTCGGCGACCCGCTCGACAAGAACACCGACGTCGGAGCCATCAACTCGAAGGCCCAGCTGGAGAAGATCACCGATCTCGTGGCATCCGGCGTCGCCGAGGGCGCCGAGCTCTACCAGCCGGCCTGTGACCTGCCGGACCGCGGCTACTTCTTCCGCCCGACGCTGTTCACCAACGTCGCCCAGAGCCATCGCATCGCGCGCGAGGAGATCTTCGGCCCCGTCCTCTCGGTGCTGACGTTCCGAACGCCCGACGAGGCGGTCGAGAAGGCCAACAACACGGCCTACGGCCTGTCCGCCGGCGTCTGGACCGACAAGGGCTCGCGGATCCTCGACATCGTGTCCCGGATGCAGGCAGGCGTCGTATGGGCCAATACGTTCAACAAGTTCGACCCGACATCCCCGTTCGGCGGGTACAAGGAGTCGGGCTTCGGGCGCGAGGGCGGGATGCACGGGCTGCACGCGTACGTCCGGCTGGAGGACCGCTGATGGCGACCTCGCCGAACGGGGCGTCGCGGAACGGGGCCGGCCCGCGCATCGGCGTGCGCAAGACGTACAAGCTGTACATCGGCGGTGCCTTCCCGCGCAGCGAGAGCGGCAGGTCGTACCTGGTGTCGGCGGCCGACGGCACGGCCCTGGCCAACGCTGTCCGCTCCTCGCGCAAGGACCTCCGCGACGCGGTCCGTGCGGCTCGCTCGGCCGTGCCGGGCTGGGCCGGCAAGACCGCGATGAACCGCGGCCAGGTCCTGTACCGGGTGGCCGAGCTCATGGAGGGCCGGCGCGATCAGTTCGTCGCGGAGGTCGCCGCCGCCGAGGGGCTGCGCGACGCCCGCGCCGGCGAGATGGTCGACCGGGCCATCGACCGCTGGGTCTGGTACGCCGGCTGGGCCGACAAGATCACCCAGATCCTCGGCTCGGCGAACCCGGTCGCGGCGCCGTACTTCAACTTCACGATCCCGGAGCCGACCGGGGTGGTCGGCATCGTCGCGCCCGAGACGTCGTCATTGCTCGGTCTCGTCAGCCGTCTCGCGCCGCCGCTGGTGTCGGGCAACACGGTCGTCCTGATCACCTCCGAGACCCGCCCGTTGCCGGCCATCACCCTGAGCGAGGTGCTCGCGACCTCCGACGTGCCGGGCGGCGTCGTGAACATCCTGACCGGCCGCAAGGCAGAGCTGGTCCCGGTGCTGGCCGGGCACGTCGACGTCGACGCGCTCGACACGTGGGGCGTGCCCGACACGCTCCGGCTCGAGACCGAGCAGCTCGCCGCCGATGACGTCAAGCGCCTGTCGCGCCGGCCGTCGACCGTCAACGAGGCGCGCTTCGACTGGCTCGACGACCGGGCCACCGAGCGTCCCGAGTGGATCGCCGTCTTCCTCGAGATGAAGACGGTCTGGCACCCGATCGGCGTCTGACGTCGATGGCCGTCCGTCCTGACCCCGAGGTCGGCTACCGGCGTGCCGGCGACCACCTGCGCGGCGACCGGCTGGTCGAGCGGCGGGTGTTCGTGCAGGCCACGCCGCGGATGGTCTGGGCGTCGCTCCATGACCCGTCCGCGTCGACATCGCTCTTCCCCGAGCTGCGCCTGGGTCCCGCTGCTCCGTCCTGGCCGGCGGCCGCCACCACCCGCACCGCGCGGACGCGGCTGGGCCTGCTGCGCGAGACAGCGCGCGTCGAGAGCCTCGAGGCGCGGCCCGAATCGACGTTCCGGCTGCGGGTGACCGGGTCGGGCTTCGAGAGCGAGTGGTCCTGGCGCCTCGAGCCGATCGCCGGCGGGACGCGGGTCATCCACGCGGCGACCTTCGAGCCGATCGACCGCTGGACCGAGATCCTCGTCCGGCTCGGACGGCGCTCGCTCGAGGCACGGGTCGAGGCGCATCTGCGGGCGCTCAAGGAGCGGGCCGAACACGTGGAGCACTCGCCGCCGGCCGCGTAGCTCCCCTCGACGATCGCTCAAATCACAACGTTCAGTATTGACTGAAACTTGGGAACGGCGTAGCATCCGGCCCATGACGGAAGGCGAGAGCGCGTTCGTCGAGGAGATGGGCCAGACCCTCGCCGGCTACGGCATGACGCCGATGGCCGGTCGGATGTGGGGCTGGCTGCTCATCTGCGAGCCGCCGGAACAGACCGCGGCCGACATCGCCGAGGCCCTGCAGGCGAGCCGGGGTGCCATCAGCGGCACCGCCCGCATCCTGGCCAGCGCCGGGATGATCAGGCGCACGACCCGCCGCGGTGATCGCCGCGAGTACTTCAGCGCGCCACCCGAGACGTTCGATTCGTTCCTCGAGAGCGCCGGCCGGATCTACCGGCGGTTCCGCGAGATGGCCGAGCGCGGCCTGACCGCCATGGCCGATCGGCCGCCCGAATCCCGGCGCCGGCTCGAGGAGCTGCGCGACGTCTTCGCCTTCGTCGAACAGGAGGTCCCGGTCGTCGTCGACCGCTTCCTCAGCGAACGTGCCGGCAGTACCGGCAGGAAGGACTGACATGGATCCCGTCATCCGGACGGAGCAGCTCACCAAGACCTACGGAGAGCACCGCGGCATCGTCGACGTGGACCTCGCGATCGAGCCGGGCGAGGCGTTCGGCTTCCTCGGACCCAACGGCGCAGGCAAGACGACCACGATCCGCACGATCCTCGACCACATCCGGCCGACGTCCGGGCGGGCGTTCGTGTTCGGCATCGAGACCACCGTCGACCCCGTGGCGATCCACCGTCGCGTCGGCTACCTGCCCGGCGAGTTCGCGCTGTACGACAAGCTGACCGGCGGCCAGACCATCGAGTATTTCGCGAACCTGCGCGGCGGGGTCGACCCCGAGTACCAGCGCGACCTGATGGGCCGGCTCGATGTCGATCCGAGCCGCAAGTTCAAGGAGTACTCGAAGGGCAACAAGCAGAAGATCGGGCTGGTCGTCGCCCTCCAGCATCGGCCTGACCTGCTGATCCTCGACGAGCCGACCTCCGGCCTCGACCCGCTCGTCCAGCAGACCTTCTACGAGGTCATCCGCGAGACCAAGGCCGACGGGCGCACGATCTTCCTCTCGAGCCACATCCTCAGCGAGGTCGAGAAGACCTGCGACCGGGTCGCGATCATCCGCGAGGGCCGGCTGGTGAAGGTCGACCGCGTCGAGGCCCTGCGCGATCTCGCCCACCACCAGATCGAGCTGCGCTTCGCCGGCGAGGTGCCGGTGGCGGCGTTCTCGTCCCTCGAGGGCGTCAGCGACCTTTCGACCGAGGACCACCTGTTGCGCCTGCGAGTGGCCGGCTCGATCGCGCCGCTGGTGCGCGAGGCGTCGAAGTACGAGCTGATCGACTTCGTCAGCCGCGAGCCCTCGCTCGAGGAGACGTTCCTCGCCCAGTACGGCCATGAGGCCGAGGCGGTCGCGCGATGAGCGCCGCGGTCGGCTCCGCGCCACAGCCGGCATCGGCCGGGCGGCGCATCTATGGGTTCGGCAGCGTCTTCGGCAAGACGCTGCGCGACTCGCGTCGGGCGATCCTGCTGGTCGGCGGCATCCTGGCCCTCCTCGTGATCGGGGTCAGCCAGGCCATCGTCACCGAGTTCTCCACGCCCGCCTCGCGCCTTGAGCTCGAGGCCGTCGTGGCGGCCGTCCCGCCGATCCTCCAGGGGTTGGCCGGCCCCGTCGTCAACGTCGGCACGCTCGGCGGTTACCTGTCCTACAAGTACGGCACGTTCTTCCCGCTGATCGCCAGCCTGTGGTCGATCCTGGCGCTGTCCGGGACGCTCGCCGGCGAAGCGCGTCGTGGCAGCCTCGAGTTCGTCGCCGCTGCGCCGATCTCGCGCCGGCGGATCGCCGTGGAGAAGCTGTTCGGGCACGTCACGGCGCTCGTCATCGCGACGCTGCTCGTGTTCGTCGGCCTGGTCATCGCCGGACGCGCAGGGACGTTGCCCGGCGACGAGATCCCGGTGGGCTCGGCGGCCGGCTATGCGCTGTGGCTCGGGGCGCTCGCGCTCATCGCGGGCGGCTTCGCCTTCGCCCTGGCCCAGTTCGTCGGCCGCGGCTCGGCGGTCGGCATCGCCGGGACCGTGATGTTCGCGGGCTTCATCCTCAACGGCTACCGCAACGCCATCCCCGAGCTGGCGCCGTTGGCCGACCTGACGTGGTGGGGGTGGACCGCGAGCCACGTGCCGCTGGCCGGCCAGTTCGACTGGGCGTCGGTGGCCATCGTGGCGATGGTGGCCGTGGTCCTGATCGTCCTCGGGGTCGAGGCGTTCGTCCGCCGCGACATCGGCCAGACGAGCGCCATCCCGACCCCGAGCCTCCCGCGTGCGCTCGTCGGGCTGCACGGTCCGGCCGACCGGACCTTCGGCGGGCTGCTTCCGACGGCCCTGGCATGGGGTCTCGGCATCGGGATCTTCGGGCTGATGATCGCCGGGTCGGGTCGGTCGTTCGTCGAGCAGCTGAGCGAGGCGCCCCAGTTCATGGAGATGCTCCGTTCGGTCTTCCCGAACGTCGACTTCGCGACGGTCGGTGGCTTCCTGCAGCTGCTGTTCGTCGAGTTCGGGCTCGTGCTCGCCGGGCTCGCGGCTGCGACGCTGGTCGGAGGCTGGGCCGGCGACGAGACCTCCGGGCGTCTCGAGTTCCTGCTCGCGACGCCCCTCTCGCGACAACGCTGGGTGACGGGCGGCGGGATCGGCATCCTCGGTGCGATCGTGGTCATCGTGGTCATGTCGGTCATCGGGATCGCGATCGGGGCCGCCATGGCGGGCGGCTCGCTCGGGCTGCCGATCGCCGGCACGCTGGTGCTCGGGCTGTTCGCGATGGCGATGGCCGGTGTCGGCGTCGCGATCGGCGGCGTGCTCGGGTCCCGGTTCGCGGGGCCGGCCGTGGCGGTGATCGTGATCGTCACCTGGTTCCTCGACATCCTGGCGCCGGCGCTCAGCCTGCCGGACTTCGTGCACGAGCTGGCCCTGACGGCGCACTACGGGCAGCCGATGCTCGGCAGCTGGGACCTCGCCGGCGTGATCGCGTCGCTGGCCCTGGCCGTCGGCGGCGTGGCCGTCGGCGCGTCGGGCTTCCGGCGGCGCGACCTCCAGTCGTAGGGCGTCGCCCGGGACGAGCGTCGAGAGGGTCCGGCCGGGTAACGTCGCCGCGTGGACCCGATCGTCATCGCGGTGGTCGCGCTCAGCGCACTGCTGCACGTCGCGTGGAACGTCCGCCTCAAGACGGCCGGCGACCCGCTGCGCGCAGCGACCATCGGGCTCCTCGTGGCGTCCATCGGCATCGTGCCGGCAGGGATCGCGGCCTGGTGGCTGGCCGGCGGGCCGGTCCTGTCGATCGAGGGGATCGCCCTCGCTCTCGTCTCCGGGATCTTCGAGGCCGTCTACTTCATCCTGCTGTCGGCGGCGTACCGTCGGGGCGACCTGTCGGTCGTCTATCCCATCGCCCGGGGCACGGCGCCGCTGCTGGCGGTCGTGGTCGGTGTCGTCGTGCTCGGGGAGCACCTCGGCGTGGCCGGATCGATCGGGGTGGCAGGGCTGCTCGCCGGGTTCCTGCTCCTCCAGCGGCCGTGGCAGGCGCTGCGCGGCCATCGCGGCTTCGACCCGTCGATCGCGTTCGCGCTCGCGACCGGCGTCACGATCGCGACATACACCGCCATCGATCGCGTCGGGACCCGGCTCATCGATCCGCTGACCTACGCGGCGATCCTCTGGGTGACCGGGGCCGTGCTCCTCGTCCTGTGGATCCGGTTCGTGGCAGGCGGTGGCTTGTTCTCGGGTGGTCGCGAGCAATTTCGGCACGCCGCGATCGGCGGGTGGCTGACGCTCGCGGCCTACCTGCTGATCCTCTGGGCGCTGAGTGTCGCACCGTTGTCCGGGGTCGCACCTCTGCGCGAATCGGCCGCGGTCTTCGCCGCGGCATGGGGATCGTTCCGCCTCGGCGAGGCCGTCGACCGAGGCGACGCCGTCCGCCGGATCGGGGCGTCCTTCCTGATCCTCGGCGGAGCGCTGTTGCTGGCGTTGGGCGCCTAGACCGGCTCGACCGGGGCGGCCGGCGCGAACAGCCGGCGACGACCCCACCGACCGTTGACCAGCGCCACGCCGGCGATGACCAACGCGGTCCCCGTGATCAGCGTGGCGTCGATGGGCTCCTGGAGCACGAGGTAACCGAGCACGATCCCGACGACCGGCAGCAGGTAGGCGACGAGCGACGTCCGGGTCGCGCCCCAGGCGGCAAGGAGCCGGAAGTACGCGAGATAGGCCATGCCCGACCCGAGGATGCCGAGCCACACCACCGAGAACCACGCCTGGGCATCGGGCTGCGCGGTCTCCCACGGCCGTTCGAGGACGAGCGCCAGCGCGCCGACGATGAGCAGCGCGAACGACACCTGGAACACGGCCGGGATGAGCGGCGGCAGGCCACGCACGTTGCGCCGTGCGTAGACGTTGCCGATCGCGTACGAGAACGACGAGCCGAGCAGCGCCACCTGGCCGGGAACCGTGCCGGCGGCGCCGGCCAGCCCCGGCGACACGATCAGCACGACGCCGATGAACCCGATCACCAGGCCGAGCACGCCGTTGACCCGGATCGGCTCGTCGGGCAGGAACAGCGGGGCGATGACGATCACCAACAACGGCACGGTCGAGTTGAGGATCGCGGCCAGCGCGCTATCGACCGACTGCTCGGCCCAGGTGATGAGTCCGAACGGGATCGCGATGTTGATCACGCTCATGACGAGCAGGTGGCCGTAGGCCCGACGGTCGCGCGGGACGGGCGTCCGGGTCAGGCGGAGCACGGCCCACAGGAACGCGGCGCCGATGAGCAGCCGCAGCGCCACCAGCGTGAACACGCCGAACGAGTCCACCGCCAGCTTGATGAAGAGGTAGGACGAGCCCCACATGAACCCGAGGGCCACGAAGATGAGCCACTCGGCCCGGGTGGCTGGGTGCGTCATCGAAGCATGATACCGACGCTTGGCCTAATCCTGTAGGTCAACCGAGGTCGAGACAGCGATCCCATGCCCTACTGAACCCCGTTCGTCGCCGATCCGTTGCGCGGCCCGTTGGCACGTCAGCGCCAGCGGGTGAGGATCGATTCGCGATCGAACAATCGGACACCGACCCGCAGCCCGATGATCGAGATGATCAGGACGATGAGCGCCAGGAGCGCATAGCCGACCGGTCCCACCAGCAGTGTGCCGGTCGCCTGGATGAGCACGAGCACGACGATCGGCACGATCACGACGCCACCGATCTGTTGGGCGACACGCGCATCGTTGACCCGGGCGCTCACGATGACGCCCGCCACGACCGACGAGAGCCCGACGGCCGGGCCGAGCAGGAACACGCCGGCCAGCCACGACGGATCGGTCACGACGCCGAACAGCGCGGGCCCGTACACCAGCGACGCCAGCAGGACGAATACCACATACGTCGCCCAGCCGGCGAGCACGCCCGGCACGAGGGCGGCGACCGACTTGCCAGCCAGGAGCTCCGAGGTCCGGATCGGCGCCGCCAGCACGGGTTCGAGCGAGCGCGCCTGCTTCTCGCCGATGATCGAGAACGTCGCGATCGACAGCGGGATGTAGGCGGGCATCAACAGGAAGAACACCAGGAACTGCTGGACCGCGAAGGCACCCGCCAGCTCGCCGGCGGTGAATGCCGCCCACTCGGGTCGTTGCTCGAGGACCTGGGCGGCCAGCCCCGGGGGGAGGGCCCGCTCGCCGACGGCGCCGGCGAGGATGATCGGCGCCACGGTGAGCGCGATCGGCGGCAGCAGGATCGTCGACATCAGCAGCCGATTGCGGACCATCTCGTACCACTCCCGCCGGAGCACCGTCCATACGATCGCCGCGCGCATCAGACGACGTCCTCGATGCCGTCGGCGCCCGGCCGGACGCCCATGACGTCGAAGTAGACGCGTTCGAGGGTCGGCCGCTCGGGCCGCAGCTCGACGATGTCCGCGCCGGTGGCGACGAGGGCCCGGACGACCGCCGGCGCGAGCGTCTCCGGATCGTCCCCACTGACCCGCATGACGCCGTCGTGAGCGGCCGTGGCGGTCACGCCCGCCACGGCCTCGACGGCGGCGACCTGGTCGCCCGATGCCGGGACGGCGAGTCGGATCGTCAGCGCGTCCGTCCCCGTCGCACCCCGCAGCGCGGCCGGCGTGTCGATCCGCACCAGGCCGCCGCGCACGAACGCGATGCGGTCGCACAGGCGGTCGGCCTCGTCGAGGTTGTGGGTCGCGAGCACGATCGTCCGACCCGCGTCGCGGAGCGCTTCGATCGCCTCGCGCACGATGAAGGCGGCCTCCGGATCGAGCGCCGCCGTCGGCTCGTCGAGGAATACGACCGACGGGTCGTGGAGCAGCGCGCGGGCGATGGCCAGCTTCTGCTTCATGCCCTTGCTGAACGTGCCGGCCACGTCGTCGCGGCGGTCCCACAGCCCGAACAGCCGCAGGTAGTGCTCGATCCGCTCGGCGCGCGTCACGGGATCAACGCCGTACAGCCGCGCGAAGAACTCGAGGTTGGCCGTCGCTGGCAGCCGTTCGTACAGCCCCGGTGTCTCGGTCAGGATGCCGACGCGAGTCCGAACCTCGTCGGGCTGGTCGCGGACGTCGAACCCGTCGACGGCGGCCGTGCCCTCGGACGGCTCGATCAGCGCGGTCAACAGGCGCACGGTGGTCGTCTTGCCAGCGCCGTTGGGTCCGAGGAGCCCCAGCACCTCGCCGCGTCGCACCGCAAGGTCGACGCCACGGACCGCCCAGCGTTCGCCGAACCGTCGACCGAGCCCCGTGGCGCTGAGCGCCGGGGCTGTCGACTCGGGGGCCGGCGAGGCGGACGTCACGAGGAGAGTGTCGCGGATGATCCGCCGCGCCGTCTTGGCCTACCGGTGTATGCCAAGGCGATACCATCGGCCGGATGGTCGCGCTGCGCCTCGTCGTGCTCGCCCTCGGTGCGGCGCTCGGGGTCTTCTACCCGTTCATCCCGGTGATCCTCCAGAGCTTCGGGTTCGGACCCGCGGAGATCGGCCTCATCACGTCGCTCGGTGCGCTCGGATTCACCCTTGCCGTGCCCGTGTGGGGTCACCTCGCCGACGTCCGCCTGGGCCGGCCACGGACGCTCCAGGTCTGTGCCATCGGCGGGGCCATCGCGGTCGGGCTGCTGCTCGGCAGCTGGTCGCCCGTCGTCATCGCCCTGCTGTTCATGGCGTTCTCGGTGTTCGAGTCGTCGTGGCAGCCACTGGCCGACGCCCTCACCGTCAACGCCGTACCGGGCCGCGAATACGGCCGGGTGCGGCTGCTGACGAGCCTCGCGTTCGGCACGACGACGATCGCGGCCGGCTTCCTCTACGACGTGACCGGCTTCGCGGCCGCGTTCCCGCTGGTGGTCGTCTTCGCCATCGTGATGGCCATCGCCTCGACGGGCGTCCGCGACGTCGGCAGGGTCGACCTCACCCGTGCGGCGGCCGCCGGCAGCGGACCCGCCCACGGCGGGCTGCTCGGTTCGGCCGGGGTCGCGATCCGTGTCGCGCCGCGGCTGGTCGCCGTGCTGATCGCGGTGATGCTCCTCCACGTCGGGATCATCAGCGGCTTCACGTTCCTGCCGCTCCGGCTGGGCGAGCTCGGCAGTCCGCCGTCCGACATCGCGCTGTCGGCCGGGGTGTCCGGGCTGTCGGAGATCCCGGCCATGCTCGTGGCGGCGACGGTGGCACGCCGGGTGGGATTGCGCGGGATGTTCGTCGGCAGCGCGCTGATCTACGCCGCGGCGATCGCGTCGTGGATCGTGCTCGAATCGCCGCTGCTGATCATCGCCACGCGGGCGTTCACCGGCACCGCCTTCGCGTGGGTCATCGTCGGGGTCGTCCTGACGATCGCCCGGCTGCTGCCCGCGGAGCTGCAGGCGACCGGGCAGTCGCTCTATCAGACCATCGCGTTCGGGGTCGGGGCGATCGTCGCCAACATCGTCGGCGGCGTGCTGTACGAGACGATCGGGCATGGCGCGGTGTTCGGGTTGGGCGCGTCGCTCGCGGTGCTGGCGGCGACTCTCGGCTGGTTCGTCTTCCCGCGCGAGCGCCCGAGCTCGACGCCTCGACCGGATGTGACAATGCCAGCGTGAGCCACCCTTGGACGAGTCCCGAGCTCGTGTCGCTCGGTCGACTCCCGATGCACGCGATCAGGCACCCGCCGGGGCTGTCGCTCGACGGCGCGTGGCAGTTCCAGCTCCTCGAGGCGCCGACGGACGAACCCGCTGCGGACGGGTGGCGCGAGATCGACGTCCCGGGGTGCTGGACCCGCCAGGACACCTGGGACGTGCCCCAGTACACGAACGTCCAGATGCCGTTTCCCGGTATCCCACCGGAGATCCCGCCCGTGAACCCGACCGGTGTGTACGAGCGGGGCTTGGACCTCCCGGCCGAGTGGGGAACGCGCCGGATCGTGCTGCACATCGGTGCCGCCGAGAGCGTCCTGCTCGTGCGGGTCAACGGCGAGGATGTCGGGATCAGCAAGGATTCGCACTTGGCCGCCGAGTTCGACATCACCGCGTTCGTCCGACCAGGCCCGAACGAGATCCGAATCACGGTGGTCAAGTGGTCCGATGCGACGTACATCGAGGACCAGGACCAGTGGTGGCATGGCGGGATCACACGCTCCGTCTACTTGTACGCCACCGACCACACATATCTTGCCGACGTCGGCGCCATCGCCGGCCTCGAGCCTGACCTTCGGACCGGGACGCTCCGCCTGACCGCCGATGTAGCGTCCGCCGGGATCGGCCTCGAGCCCGGCTGGTCCGTAGAGGTGTCGATCCCGGGTCTACTGGCGCCCGTCCGCGGTCCGGCGCCGCTCGATGTGCCACCGGACCATCCCCGATCTCCCGACGCGCAGGACCTGATGCGACGACACGCGGTCGGCGGACCCGCGGCCATCGCCAAGCGGGCCGCCGACTGGGACGAGCTCGATCGTCGGTTGGTACCGCGCCGCGGCGGGCGGGTCGCGTTCGACTTTACGTTCCCCGAGGTCGAGCAATGGTCCGCGGAAGTCCCCACGCGGCATGGTGTCGAGATCGCGCTCCTGCGCCCGGACGGCACGATCGGGGAGCAAGCCACCGTCCCGATCGGTTTCCGCCGCGTCGAGGTCTCAGGTGTCGACCTGCTGATCAATGGACGCCGGGTGATGATCCGCGGCGTCAATCGGCACGACTTCGACCAACACAGCGGACGTGTCGTCTCCGTGGAGTCGATGCGCGACGACGTCGTCGCGATGAAGCGGTTCGGCTTCAACGCAGTCCGCACGTCCCACTACCCGAACGACCCGGTCTTCCTGGACCTGTGCGATGAGCTCGGGTTGTACGTGATCGACGAGGCCGACATCGAATCGCACGCTTTCCAGAGCACGCTGTGCGACGACCCGCGCTATCTCGCGCAGTGGGTCAGCCGAGTGGCACGGATGGCCATCCGCGACCGCAACCATCCGTCGGTCATCGCCTGGTCGCTGGGCAACGAGTCGGGTCACGGTGCGAATCACGAGGCGTCCGCCGCGTGGCTTCGCCGCTTCGATCCATCGAGACCGGTGCACTACGAAGGCGCAATCAGGTGGGATTGGACGAGTGACCAGACGATCTCGGACGTGACCTGCCCGATGTATCCCGATCTCGACGCGATCGTCGTGCACGCACGCTCGGGTCTGCAGCGCCATCCATTGATCATGTGCGAGTACTCGCACGCGATGGGCAACTCGAACGGCACCCTCGCCGACCACTGGGATGCCATCGAGTCCACCGCCGGCCTGCAGGGCGGCTTCATCTGGGAATGGCGTGACCACGGCCTCGTCCAGTCGATGCCCGACGGCGCCGTGCGATGGGCCTACGGGGGCGATTTCGGTGACGCGCCCAATGACGGGAATTTCTGCGTCGACGGTCTGACCTGGCCGGACGGGACACCGAAGCCGGCGCTCTGGGAACACCGTGCCCTTGCGGCACCGCTGGCGATCGACTGGGCCGGGACCGACCTCGCAGTCACGAACCGTCGCGATGTCACGGATCTCAGCGACCTGCGACTCGCCTGGGACGTGGCGGTCGACGGTGAAGTCGCCGCCAGTGGCGAGGTGGATGTCCCCAAGATCGCGCCCGGTGCCACCGGTCATCTCGCGCTGACGGGATTCCCTGATCCGATACCGTCGGGCCGAGAGGCATGGCTGACCACGCGCTGGTCGCTCGACCGGCCGGCGCCCTGGGCGCCGCCAGGCTTCGAGGTTTGCGCCCTTCAGGTGCGAGTGGCGACGTCACCGCCCGAACCGGCCGCGGTCGGTCCGGGTGCCTGGCGCACGTCGGGGACGACGTCGTCCGCGCTAATCGTCGATGACGGCGGCGACCTGCGCCATCCGCTCTTCGCCACGTCGCCCCGGCTATCCCTCTGGCGATCACCGACGGACAACGACCGCTTCGGCGGCATAGCCGCGCTCTGGTCCGCGCTGGGCATCGACCATCTCGAGCGCAGGCTACTGTCGCTCGATCGCGGTCCGGATGGCCGCGTCACCACGGTCGACGCGGTGACGACCGGCAGTGGAGCCATCATCCGCCACGTGCGTACGGTGAACGCTCCAGCGATGGGCTCGGCTCGCATCGACGAGGCGGTCACCGTGCCGGCCGAGCTCGTCGACCTCGCCCGGGTTGGCATCGAGCTGGAGATCGTGCCGGGACTCGAGACCGTGGAGTGGTTCGGTCGTGGGCCGCACGAGTCCTATCCGGATCGTAAACGCGGCGCGCTGGTTGGTCGCTGGCGCTCCACCGTGTGCGACCAAACCGTTCCGTACATCCGCCCGCAGGAGAACGGGGGGCATGCGGACGTGCGCTGGCTGCAGCTCGAGGATGACACGGGCCGCGTCGTCAGGCTGGAATTCGACCGCCCGCTGCAGGTCTCGGCGACACACCACCGAGCGAATGAGCTCGCGGCAGCGACGCACCATGACGACCTGGTCGACGCCGAGACGACGATCGTCCACCTCGACGCCGCCCACCGGGGGCTGGGCACGGCGTCATGCGGGCCGGATACCCTGCCCGTCTACCTCGTCGGGCCTGGTATGTACCGGTGGTCCTGGACGGTGAGCGCATGACGGTCGAGTGGCGGCCCGACGACCGCCAGTTTCACCTGCACAACGAACGCGTCAGCCTGATCCTCTGCGTGTTCGAGGATGGCTCGTTGGGCGGCCTCCATCTCGGTGCGCCGCTCGCGCCCGGGCGTTCCTACCGCCACCTCGGCCCCTACAGGTTCGACGGGTTCGGAAATCGGGTCGGAGAGCCGGTACCGTTCGCCTACCCCACGAGCGGTGTCGGCGACTTCCGCGTCCCGGCGATCGTGGCGAATGGCACGGATGGCTCGGGGACCGTGGTGCTCCGCTACGTAAGCCACGCGATCGCGCCCGGGAAGCCATCGATCGCTCCGCTGCCGTCCACCTACGTCGAGTCTGATCCGGAGGCGGACACGTTGACGGTCGAGCTATCGGACGACCATACCGGGCTCGCGGTCGATCTCCGTTTCACGTTGTTTGCCGATCGCCCGGTCATCGCCCGGAGCGCGACGGTGCGTGCGACCAGCAGTTCGGTGCTTCTGCGCACGGCGATGAGCCTGTCGCTCGACCTGCCCGATCACGATTGGATCGCGGTGACGGCGAGCGGCGCGTGGGCCCGCGAGGCGCATCTCGTGGAGCGACCACTTCTACCGGGTCATTTCTCGCTCTCCAGCCAGCGCGGGGCATCCGGCGCCGAGCACAACCCGTTCATCGTCCTCAGGCGGCCGTCGGCCGATGAGGCGAGCGGCGAGGTGATCGGCTGCAGCCTCGTGTACTCGGGAAACTTCCTGGCCGAGGCTGAGGTCGAGCCGTTCGGTACGACAAGGATCCGCGTCGGCATCGAGCCCGAGACGTTCGCCTGGCAGCTCGGGCCGGGCGACGCGTTCACCACCCCCGAGGCCGTCGTCGTCTGGACCGACGAGGGCCTGACCGGGATGAGCCACGCCTTCCATGACCTGTATCAGGCGAGGCTGGCACGTGGGACGTGGCGCGATCGACCGCGTCCCGTCGTGCTCAACAACTGGGAGGGCACGTACTACGACTTCGACGCGGACCGTCTTGTCGACATCGCGCGAGCCGGCCGCGACATGGGCATCGAGCTGTTCGTCCTCGACGATGGCTGGTTCGGGCACCGCGATGCCGATGACAGCTCGCTCGGCGACTGGGTCACCGATCGGCGCAAGCTTCCTGATGGCCTGGAGGGGCTGGGACGGCGGATCACGGAGCTCGGCCTCCGGTTCGGCATCTGGATCGAACCTGAGATGGTCAGCGTGGACAGCGACCTGTACCGCGCGCATCAGGATTGGGCGATCGGGATCCCCGGCCGGCCGCGGACGGAGAGCCGGCAGCAGCTCGTCCTCGACATGAGCCGGCCGGAGGTCGTCGACCACCTGGCTGAGACGCTCGGCACCCTGTTGGCCGGCGCCCCGGTGAGCTACGTCAAGTGGGACATGAACCGGAACATCACCGAACCTTTCGGATCGGCGCTCGCGGCGGACCGCCAGGGCGAGTTCTTCCACCGCTACATCCTTGGCGTCTACGAACTGTACGAGCGACTCACGACGCAGTTCCCCGAGATCCTCTTCGAGTCGTGCGCCAGCGGCGGAGGCCGCTTTGACGCCGGGATGCTTGCCTTCGCACCGCAGGCATGGACGAGCGACGACACGGACGCCGTCGAGCGGCTCGCCATCCAGTGGGGGACGTCGCTCGTCTATCCGCCGAGCTCGATGAGCGCCCACGTGTCGACTGTCCCCAACCACCAGACCGGGCGCGTCACACCCCTCGAAACGCGCGCGGCGGTCGCCTTATTCGGCGTGTTCGGTTACGAGTTGGACCCGACGGCCCTTCCGGCGGCCGAGCGAGAGCAGGTGCGCGATCAGATCGACTTCTACCGGGCACACCGGGCGACTCTGCAGTACGGTCGCCTCTACCGGCTCCGGAGCCCGTTCGGCCACGATCGTCACGGTCAGGTGGCGTGGATGTCGGTCGCCAGGGATGGCTCCAACGCGCTCGTGGGCGTGTATGCGTCGCTCAACCGGCCGGCGCCGGAGGCATCCCGGCTGCGGTTGCGTGGGCTGGATGCCGATCGCGAGTATCGGCTGACGGCATGGCCCGACCGGTCGGACGATCCGCTCGCCCGACCGAACGAGGGGATCCGGACCGGCGCGGAGCTGATGGCCGTGGGCCTTGACCTCCACGTGGAGCGTCATCTCGCGGCCCGCCTCGGGGATTTCTGGTCGCGGGTGTTCGTCCTCGAGGCCAGCTGAGCCTCGCCCCGGTCAGCCCTTGGTCGAGCCGAGGGTGAGTCCGCGGACGAATTGCTTCTGGAGCACGAAGAACACGATGAGCGTCGGCAGGGCGACCAACAGCGCACCCGCCGCGACCAGATTGTTGTCGGTGAAGAACTGGCCCTTCAGCTGGTTCAGGGCCGAGGTGATAGGCCGCTTGTCGCCGGTGAACATCAGGATGAGGGCCCAGAAGAAGTCGTTGTAGATCCACGTCACCTGGAGCGTCGCGAGGGCGGCGACAGCCGGGCGGGTGAGCGGCAGGATCACGCTCCAGTACGTCCGCCAGACGCCTGCTCCGTCGACGATCGCAGCCTCGTTGAGCTCGCGGGGCAGCGTCTTCATGTAGTTGCTGAGGACGAACGTGCAGAAGCCGAGCTGGAACGCGATGTGGATCACCATGATCCCGAAGTACTGGTCGTAGAAGACGTCGTTGTCGCTCAGGAACGGGGGCAGCGGCAGCACGAGGAACATCCGGAACAGCGGCGTGATGATGACCTGGGGCGGCAGCAGGTTCGCGGCGGTGAACACCATCAGCAGGAAGAGGTTGAACCGCCAGCTGTAGCGCGACACCGCGAACGCCATCATCGAGGCGAGCAGTAGCACCAGCACGACCGCGGGGACCAGGATGATCGCCGTGTTGATGAAGTACTTGGCGATCTCGCCCTTGGTCCACGAGTCGATGTAGTTGTCGAAGTTGTACTCGCCACCGAAGGACACATAGCCCAGGCGGGTCGTCTCCTCGTATGGGCGAAGCGACGTGTAGACGGCCCACGCCAGTGGCGCCAGCCAGATCAGGGCGACGGCGATGAGGAAGGCGTGCAGGCCCGCTCGGCGCAGCCGCTTACGACGGCGGGCGGCCGTGCCGTCATACGTCTCGACACGCGCGGTGGCCGCAAGTCCGGTCACGCCGTGTCCTCACGAAGAGCTCGGACCAGGAACACGATGATCGGCCCCACCGAGACGATGAGCAACACGACGGCGATGGCCGATCCGAAGCCGATCCGGCTGGTCTCCCCGATGATGTTGTTGGTCACCAGCGTCGAGAGCAGTTCGAGCCCGTTGAGGCCCTTGTTGACGATGAATGCCAGGTCGAACGCTCGCAGCGCCTCGATGACCGTGATCACGAGGATGACGATGTTGATCGGGCGCATCACGGGGAAGATGACGCGGAAGAACGATTGACGCTCGCTGGCGCCGTCGATGGCAGCCGCCTCGCGAAGCGAGGGGTCGACCGCCTTGAGGCCGGCCAGGTAGAGGATCATCACGTAGCCGACCTGGCGCCAGCTGGCCGCGACCAGGACCGCCCACAGGTTGATGTCAGGATCGCCCAGCCACGAGATCTGGTCTCCCTGTGCGGTCCGACCGAGCAGGTTGTTCAGCAGGCCCTGCTCGGGCGCATAGATGAGCTGCCAGATGAAGCCGACGATCGCCAGGGACAGCACGACCGGCATGTAGATGGCGCCCTGGTAGAAGCGAGTGCCCCGGATGTTCTTGTCGAGGAGGACGGCCAGGAACATGCCGACTGGCGTGGCAATGAGCAGGAAGAAGAGGAGCCAGATCACGTTGTGCGATATGGCCGGCCAGAAGGGCTTGTAGACGTTGACGAGGTCCGTGTAGTTCTTCAGTCCGATGAACTCGATGGCGTCAAGGCCACCGATCCCGTTCCAGCTCGTGAACGAGAGGACGATCGAGGCGGCCGTCGGGATGAGGACGAACGACACGACCAGCAGGGTTGGGATGGCCACCATCGCCGCGAGTGTCAGCCGGTCGCCGCGGGACAGTGGGTTGTACCGCCGTTGGCGTGATGCGGTCATCCCGCCGGCTGTGGCCGGCGGGATGACGGTAGCCGATCTGGAGATCGGTTCTTGCACGTTCGCGTTGCCTAAGAGATGGCTACTGCTGCGGCGGCAGCGTGTCGTAGTAAGCCTGGATCTCGCCGAGGAACTTGTCGAGGTCCTGATTCGGATCATTCAGGAAGCTGAGCAGGAAGCCCTGCATCCCGGACGGGCCGGCGAAGTCGGCCCGAGCGTCGCGATCGAGGAACTGAGCGATGTTGCCGGCTGACTGGAGGACCTCGGCAGAGGCCTTCTGGACGTCGGTGTACCCACTCGTATCGGCCTGCGGCGAGACCGCCACACTGCCGATATCCGGGCTCGTGACGTAGGCGACCTGTGCCTCAGGTGTGGCGACGCACTTCAGGAAGGCCTTCGCCGCTTCCGGGTTCTTGGGGTTAGCACTGAGCATGAAGCCATCGATCGGCGCGTCGATCGCGTTCTCGCCGTCGAACTCGGTGCCGAGCAGCGGGAACGGGAAGAAGCCGACATCGCCGCCATTCTCACCAGCTTGCTCGAGCGCGAACGTGCCGAGGAAGTACATCCCAGCCGTCCCGTCGACGAACGCCGCCTTGGCCGCGTCCTGCCAGGTTCGGCCGGGTGCGCCTTCCTGGAAGTACGGCAGGAGGTCCCGCCAGTACTCGAACACCGCCTTGACCTTCGGGTCGCTCCACTTCTCGGTCCCCTCCATCAGCCCGACGTGGAATTCGTAGCCGTTGAGGCGCATATTGAGGATGTCGAACGTGCCCATGGCCGGCCAGCCGTCCTGGTCGCCGAACGCGAGCGGCACGAGGCCGTCGGCCTTCATCTTGTCGCCGAGCGTCTTGAACTCATCGATCGTCTTCGGGACCGTGTAGCCCTTCTCCTCGAAGACACTCTTCCGATACATCACGACCCACGGATAGTTGTAGACCGGGACGAAGTACGCCTTTCCGTCGGTGCCGAGCGACGCGGCTTTCAAACCCGGTGTCATGTACTGCTCGATCTCCGCCCAGACATCGTCGATCGGTGACAGGAGACCCTGCGCGGCGAAGAAGCGGACGCGGTTCCCGGCGAACCACTTGACGACGTCGTCCGGCGTGCCCTGCAGGTACGAGCTGATCTGATTCTGGAACGTGTTGTGATCGTTGACGTTGACGTTGACGGTGGCACCGGTCGACCCCTCGCAGTAGTCGACGATGGCCTGGACAGCGTTCTTGGGTGACTCGTCGCTCTCGTTCGATCCGAGCGTCGTTTCGCCCAGCGCCGCGGCACTCGGCGCCTCACTGGCCGCACTCGGTGCTCCGCTGGACGGTGCCACGCTGGGGGCCGTCGAGGCGCCGCCTGACGACGTGCAAGCGAACACCAGGATGGCGAACGTCGAGAGTCCGACGAGCGACCTGATCGATCGGTGGCGCGGGTCGACTGGGTCTGCCATGGATGCTCCTCCACTTGACCTGCGACAGATTCCAACAGGTTTCGCCGGATTGTGGGTCCCTGAAGCCACCGGTGTCAAGGTTCTCGCACGCTATTTCTAGACGCATGACTTTGGTTCACGTTGACTTTCGTTAGCCTGCACGGCAATCTGGTGCCCGAGCGCGCCAGGCGCCCAGGCGACGAGGGAGGCACGACACACCTGTGGGTTCCGACGATAACCGTGTGATGCTGGCGAGACAGCGCCAGGCCAGGATCCTCGAGCGCGTACGCGAGGACGGGGCCGTCCGGGTCGCGGATCTCGTGCGCGAGCTCGGTGTCTCGGACATGACGGTGCGCCGCGACCTCGAGATCCTCGACGACCGGGGTCTCGTCGAGAAGGTGCACGGCGGCGCGACGGCGGTCGAGGGCAATTCGTTGTTCGAACCGACGTTTGCCACCAAATCCAGCCTTCAGCAGGCCGAGAAGGATGCCATCGCCATCTCCGCAGCCAGCCTGGTGGAGCCGGGGATGGCGATCGCGATATCCGCCGGGACGACGACCTACGCGTTGGCTCAGCGGCTCGTCGACATCCCCCGGATCACGGTCGTGACGAATTCGATCCGAGTGACGGACGTCCTCCACCATAGCGGTCGTGGAGACCAGACCATCATCCTGACCGGCGGCGTGCGGACCCGGTCGGAGGCGTTGGTCGGGCCCTTCGCCGTCGCCGCCCTGCGGACCGTGCACGTGGACCTCGTCTTCGTCGGCGTCCATGGCATGGACCCGCACTCCGGGTTCACCTGCCCGAATCTCTCCGAGGCCGATACCGATCGCGCCCTGATCGAATCCGCTCGTCGTCTCGTGGTCGTCGCCGATCACACCAAGTGGGGTGTCATCGGGATCAGCTCGATCGCGCGCCTCGACCAGGCGGACGTCCTCGTCACGGACGGGGGCCTGATGCCCGAGGCGCGTGCGATCCTCCAGCGCGAGGTGCACCGACTTGTCATCGTGGACCGGGACTCCAAAGACGCGACCATCGATGCGGCCAGCTGACGATCGGCCCATCGACGGGCGATTCCCGGACAACCTTGCCCAGGACCCGCACCGTCGATACAACCCGCTCCTCGATGAGTGGGTCCTGGTGTCATCGGGTCGAACGCGGCGGCCGTGGCTGGGCGCCGAGGAGTCGGATTCGGCGGTCGAGCGCCACGCATACGAGCCGGCGTGCTACCTGTGCCCGGGCAATACGCGCGCGAACGGCGACGTGAACCCGCCATATGAAACGACGTTCGTGTTCGTCAACGACTTTAGCGCCTTGCGCGGCGAGACCTCCACGGTGATGTTCGCTGATGGTCTCCTGCGTGCCGAGGGTGAGCGCGGCGAATGCCGGGTCGTCTGCTTCTCACCCCGGCACGACCTCACCCTGGCGGCCATGCCGGCCTCGAACGTCCGCCGTGTCGTGGACCTCTGGGCTGAGCAGACCGAGGAGCTGGCGGAACGATATCGATGGGTCCAGGTCTTCGAGAACCGTGGCTCGGCGATGGGTGCGTCGAACCCGCATCCGCACGGGCAGATCTGGGCCGGCGCTGCGCTCCCGGTGATGGCGGCCCGCGAGGGCGCGACCCAGAAGGCCTACTGCGACTCCACCCAGCGCCGACTCCTGCTCGACTACGTGGCCCAGGAATCCGGCGGGCCACGGATCGTCCACGAATCGCGGGACTGGCTGTCGGTCGTCCCGTTCTGGGCGACCTGGCCGTTCGAGGTCCTCGTGATCCCGAAGCGCCCGGCTGTCCGCCTCGCCGACCTCGACCCGATCGGGAGGGACGATCTCGTGGTCGCCCTGCAGCACGTCCTCGGCGCGTACGACGGGCTCCTCCGCCGGCCCTTCCCGTATTCGATGGGTTGGCATCAGACGCCGTTCGGACCCGAGGACGCCGGGCTCGAGGAAGCTTGGCAGCTCCATGCTCATTTCTTCCCGCCCTTGCTGCGAGCCGGCGTGCGTAAGTTCATGGTCGGTTACGAGCTGCTCGCCGAGACCCAGCGCGACATCACGCCGGAGGATGCCGCCGAGCGCCTGCGGACGGCGCTCATGTCGCGCGTGCCATCGCTGTCCGTGCCTGGAAGCGGTGATCCGCGACTCGCGCCGCTGTCGCCCTGATCGCTGCAGTGGGCGGTATCACTCGAGCCAGACGGCCGCGTCGCCGGGCAACTCCCGGTCCTGGAGTGGCTCGCTCGCGAGCAGGACCGGGCGACCGCCCGTCAGGGCGACCGGGTCGGGACCGAGGTTGACGATCGTCTCGACGCCGCCCCCGCACTCGAACCGCAACACCATCTCCGGCGACGGCAGCCACATCATGCCCGTCCCACGCGATCGGAGGTGCTCGCTCCGGATCCGCAGAGCGGACCGGTACAGCTCGAGGAACGAGTCCGGGTCGCCGGTCTGGGCAGCCGCCGTGCGCTCGCGCCAGCCGGCCGGCTGGGGCAGCCACGGCACCGTGCCCGGTGGCCCGAACCCGAACGGGGACGCGGTGTCGGACCACGGCAGCGGCACGCGGCAGCCATCGCGGCCGCGGATGGTGTGCCCGGACCGCAGCCAAGTCGGATCCTGCAGCAGTGCCTCCGGCAGGTCCTCGACCTCCTCGAGGCCGAGCTCCTCGCCCTGGTACAGGTACACGCAGCCGGGGAGCGCGAGCAGCAGCAGCAGCGCGGCACGGGCTCGCCGCTGGCCGAGCTCGAGGTCGGTCACGCCCGATGCCACGCGCCCGAGCCTGGTCACGTGCCGCACCTGGTCGTGGTTGGAGAGCACCCAGGTCGCCGGCGCGCCGACCGAGGCGAGGACCCCGACGCTCTCGTCGATCGCCCGTCGCAGCGCCGGCGCCGACCAACCGGCCTGGAGGAACCGGAAGTCGAATGCCGTGTGGAGCTCGTCGGGCCGGACGTAACGGGCCAACCGATCGGCGCTCGAGACGAACACCTCGGCGACGAATGGCCGATCGCCGTACTCGTCCGCGATGGACCGCCAGCTTCGGTAGATGTCGTGGACGCCGTCCTGGTCCCAGTACGGGTTGGGTCCGGCGACCGACTTCGCCGATCGAGCCCGGAGGTCGGGGAAGCCCGGGTCCTTGACCAGCCCGTGCGCGACGTCGATGCGGAACCCATCGGCGCCGCGCTCGTACCAGAAGCGCAGGATCGACTCGAACTCGCGGGCGACCTCGGGCGCCGTCCAGTCGAGGTCGGGCTGCTCGGGCGCGAACAGGTGCAGGTACCACTGGCCCGGTCGCCCGTCGGGGTCGGTCACCCGCGTCCAGGCGGGGCCACCGAAGACGCTCGGCCAATCGGTCGGCGGCCGGGTGCCGCCACGGCCCCGGCCGTCGCGGAAGATGTAGCGATCCCGCTCCCGGCTGCCCGGCCCCGCGGCCAGCGCCGCCTGGAACCACGGGTGCCGGTCGGACGTGTGGTTCGGGACGATGTCGAGCACCACCTTGATGTCGAGCTCGTGGGCGTCGGCGATGAACGCCTCGGCGTCGGCGAGCGTGCCGAACATCGGGTCGATGTCGCGGTAGTCAGCGACGTCGTAGCCGCCGTCGACCATCGGTGAGACGAACCACGGGTTGACCCAGACGGCATCGACCCCGAGGTCGCGCAGGTAGGGCAGCTTCGAGCGCATCCCGGCGATGTCGCCGATGCCGTCGCCATCGCCGTCGGCGAAGCTGCGGATGTAGAGCTGGTAGACGACGGCGTCGCGCCACCACGGAGACGGGTCGGTCATGCCGGTAGCATGACGGGACACGAACCGAAAGGACGGGGTGCATGCGGCTGTGGGGCGGGCGGTTCGCCGAGGAGAACGACGGTCGGGTCGCCGACTTTACGCGCTCGGTCGACCTCGATCGCGAGCTGGCCGCCGACGACATCGCGGGGTCGATCGCCCATGTCCGCGGCCTCGGACGCGCGGGCTTGCTGACCGATGACGAGGTCAGTGACCTGGTCGGAGGCCTGCAGGGTCTGGCCGTGTCGGTCGCCGACGGTTCGATGGCCTGGGACCCGGACCTCGAGGACGTCCACCTCAATCTCGAGGCCGCCCTCGCGGAGCGCATCGGCCCGGTCGCCGGGAAGCTCCAGACCGGTCGCTCGCGCAACGACCAGGTCGCGACCGACCTCCGGCTGTGGCTGCGACGCGCCATCGAGCGGCTCGACGCCGCGCTGCTGGACTTCGAGCGCTCGCTGGTCGCCCTCGCCGAGCGCGAGGGCACGGCCATCCTGCCCGGGACGACCCACATCCAGCCGGCCCAGCCGGTGCTGTTCGCCCACCACCTGCTGGCCTACGTCGAGATGGCCGAGCGCGACCGCGACCGGCTCGCCGACGCCCGGCGCCGGGCCAACGTGTCGCCACTCGGGGCCGGCGCGCTGGCCGGTGCCGGGTATCCGCTCGATCGCGCGGCCACCGCGGAGGAGCTCGGCTTCGAGGGCGTGACGGCCAACTCGCTGGACGCGGTGAGCGATCGCGACTTCGCGGTCGAGACGGTGGGGGCGATCGCGCTCGGGATGGTCCACCTCAGCCGGCTGGCCGAGGAGATCACCTGGTGGTCGAACCCCCGCTTCGGGTTCATCCGGGTCAGCGACGCGTTCTCGACAGGCTCCTCGATCATGCCCAACAAGAAGAACCCCGACCCGGCCGAGCTGGTGCGTGGGCGGGCCGCCCGGGTGATCGGCGCGCAGGCGGGGCTGCTGACGCTGCTCAAGGGTCTGCCGCTCGCCTACCAGCGCGACCTCCAGGAAGGGGTGGCCCCGCTGTTCGACGCGGTCGCGGTCTATGAGGCGTCGCTCGGCGTGCTGTCCGGGCTGCTCGACACGCTCACCGTCGACCGCGAGCGGATGCGCGTCGCCGCCGACGAGGGCTATACCACCGCCACGGCCGTGGCCGATGCGCTGGTCCGCCGGGGCATCCCGTTCCGGGTCGCCCACCACGTCGTGGGTTCGATCGTCGCGCAGGCCGAGGAAGCCGGCGTCCGACTCGACGAGGTGCCCGACTCGATGATCGGCCTGGCGCTCGGCGCGAGCGGCGACCCGGGCGCCCAGGACCTGGCGGCGGACGAGACCATCGGCGACAGCCTGCGCGGCGCAGCGTCGGTCGACGGCGCGCTGGCGTCGTGCGACGTCATCGGCGGGACGGCGCCGACGCGCGTCGCCGAGGCCCTGGCCGCAGCGAGACGACGCCTTGACCAGGGTTGACGGTGTCGCGCCCGGTCAATGGCCGAGGCAGGTCCCGCTGTTGGCGTCGCTGTTCGTCCCGTCCGGACAGGTGGTGTTCGCGAAGGTTGCGCTCGCCAGCCCGGTCGCCCGCCGCCAGTCTGCACCGGTCAGGTCGGCGCCACTGAAGTCGACGCCGTGGAGCCGCGCGTAGCGGAGGTCGCTGTCGACGAAGCTCGCTGAGCGGGCGTCCGCGCCACGCAGGTCGATGCGATGCATGTCGGCGTCATCGAACGTCGCGCCGTTGACCCTGGCGTTCTGCCAGCTGGCGTTCGACAGGTTGGCCGCCCGGAACGGGGCGAACTGCGCGCCGGCGCCATCGAGCGTCGCCCACGACAGGTTCGCACCGTCGAGCGTCGCGTCCTCGAATGAGGCGTCGGTGAGGTCGCTGCCGTGCAGGTCCGCCCCGGTCAGGATCGCGTCGCACAGAAGCGCGTCAACGAGGATCGCCCGCGCGATACGTGCACCGGCGAGGTTGGTGCGCGGGAGGTCGGGATCGCATCCGGCGTTGGCGCCGGTGAGGTCGGACTTGCTGAAGTCGATCCCGTGCAGGTCCTGCCCGATGATCACGAGCCCAGGCAATGAGCACCGATGCAGCCTCGCTCCAGGCGCGGGCTGGAGCGTCGAGCAGTCGCGGTACTCCGCCGAGCCCGCGGCCCCGACCGCAGCGGGAGCGCCGAGCGTCGCGGCTGCGAGCAGCGCGGTGGCGAGCGTCAGGGCCCATGCCCGGCGCGACCTCGTTGAACCGACCGTCCGATGGGTCACGTCGTGATCCCCCTAATCCACGCCGATCCCCACCGGACCGGGTACGGTCGATGGTGCGAGTCGGCGCGACCCGCGTCAATGGCCAACTGCGACCACGCCAGCCGCCGCCCTGTACCATCCCGCCACCATGCTGCGCCCGGAGACGATCCGCCAGGCACCCAAGGCGTTGCTCCACGACCATCTCGACGGGGGCATCCGACCGGCCACGATCGTCGACCTCGCTGCGGAGTTCGGCTACGACGGGCTGCCGACGACCGACCCGGAGGAGCTCGCCGCGCACATCCGGCGCGGTGCCGACCGCAAGTCGCTCGAGCTGTACCTCGAGACGTTCGCCCACACGGTCGGGGTCATGCAGGAGCGCGACGCGATCATCCGGGTCGCGGCCGAATGTGCCCAGGACCTCGCCGCCGACGGCGTCGTCTACGCGGAGGTCCGGTTCGCACCGGAGCTGTCGACCGAACGCGGCCTCAGCCTCGACGAGGTCGTCGACGCGAACCTCGAAGGCTTCCTGCTCGGCACCCGTAGCGCCGAGGCGGCCGGCGACCCGATCGTCATCAAGATGCTGGTGACCGCGATGCGCCAGGCGGCCCGCTCGGTCGAGGTCGCCGAGTGCGCCGTGCGCTGGCGCGATGCGGGCGTGGTCGGCTTCGACATCGCCGGACCCGAGGCGGGCTACCGGCCGACCCGTCACCTCGACGCGTTCGAGTACGTCCGCCGCGAGAACTTCCACATCACGATCCACGCCGGCGAGTCGTTCGGGCTGCCGTCGATCTGGGAGGCGCTCCAGTACTGCGGCGCCGAGCGGCTGGGTCACGGAGTGCGGATCGTCGACGACATCACGGTCCGCGACGATGGCTCGGTCGAGCTCGGACGGCTGGCGGCCTTCGTCCGCGACCGGCGGGTGCCGCTCGAGATGTGTCCGACATCGAACGTCCACACCGCGGCGGCACCGTCGATCGCCGAGCACCCGATCGACCTCCTCCGGCGCCTGCGCTTCCGCGTGACCGTCAACACCGACAACCGGCTGATGAGCGGCGTCTCGATGTCGAGCGAGTTCGCAGCACTCGACGAGGCGTTCGGCATCGGGCTCGGGGAGATGGAGTGGCTGACGATCAACGCGCTCAAGTCGGCGTTCGCGCCGTTCGACGAGCGGCTGCGGCTCATCAACGAGGTCGTGAAGCCGGGCTACGCGCGGCTGCGCGCGGAGGAGTCGCGGGTGGTCGCCGGCCCGGTCTGAGGGCTGCGCGCGTCAGTCGGTGTGGAAGACCTCGTCGAGCGTCTTCCACCAGGCACCCGGCGCGCGGTCGGGCAACGGCTCCTGCATCGCGTCGGTCAACGCCCACCAGCGCTGGGTCGTCTCGTCAGCGGCCATCGCCGCCATGTCGGCCTCGAAGTCGTCGCCGACGTACTCGAAGTACGCGAACAGGTCGGTCCCGTCCCGGAAGATCGTGTAGTCGCGGATGTTCGAGCGGCGGATCTGGTCGAGCACGCCCGGCCACGGCTCCGCGTGGAGGCGCTCGTACTCGTCGATCCGGTCCGGTCGGACGCGGATCCGCTGGCCGTAGCGCCTCACGTCGACAGCCACTCCGCGCCGTCGGGGTAGCGGTACCGCTCGAGCGACTCCGGCCGGATCTGCGCGCTGTAGCCCGCGCGTGTCGGCACCTGGTACGCCCCGGCGCGGATGACGACCGGGTCGACGAAGTGCTCGTGCAGGTGGTCGACGTACTCGATCATCCGCCCCTCGAGCGACCCCGAGATGCAGGCGTAGTCGATGATCGACAGGTGCTGCACCAGCTCGCACAGGCCCACGCCGCCGGCGTGCGGGCAGACCGGCACGCCGGCCTCGGCCGCCATGAGCAGCACCGCCAGGACCTCGTTGACGCCGCCCAGCCGGCAGGCGTCGATCTGGCAGACGCCGATCGCGTCGGCCTGCAGCAGCTGCTTGAACATCACCCGGTTGTGCACGTGCTCGCCCGTGGCGACGCGGACCGGCGCCACCGCCCGCGCGATCGCTGCGTGGCCGAGGATGTCGTCGGGGCTGGTGGGCTCCTCGATCCAGTACGCGTCGAGCGGCTCGAGCTCGCGCATCCAGTCGATCGCCTGGCCGACGTCCCAGCGCTGGTTGGCGTCGACCGCGAGCATCCGGTCGGGACCGATCTCGTCGCGGATGATGCCGCCGCGCCGGATGTCGTCGGTCACGTCCGCGCCGACCTTCATCTTGAACCGGGTCCAGCCGTCCGCGAGGGCCTCGCGGCACAGGCGGCGGACCTTGTCGTCGGGATAGCCCAGCCAGCCGACCGACGTGGTGTAGGCGGGATAGCCGTCCCGCCGGAGCTCGGACAGGCGGTCGTCGCGGGTCGGGGCCAACCGCTCGAGCCGGGCGAGGGCGGCCTCGGGCGTCAGGAAGTCGCTGATGTAGCGGAAGTCGATGAGCGCCACCTGCTCGGCCGGCGTCATGTCCGAGACGAGCTGCCAGAGCGGCTTGCCGGCCCGCTTGGCGGCGAGGTCCCAGACCGCGTTCACCACGGCCGCCGTGGCGAGGTGGATGACGCCCTTCTCCGGCCCGATCCAGCGCAGCTGGCTGTCGCCGACGAGCGAGCGCCAGAACGCGCCCATGTCGGCGAACAGCTCCTCGCTCGGGCGGCCGACGACGAGCGGTCGGAGCGCCTCGACGGCGCGCACCACGACCTCCGTGCCACGCCCGATCGTGAACGTCAGACCGTGCCCCTCGAGCCCGTCCGCCGCGTCGTCGCGGACGATGACGTACGCCGCGGAGTAGTCCGGGTCGGGGTTCATCGCATCCGAGCCGTCGAGGCTGCGTGACGTAGGGAAGCGCACGTCGAGGACGTCGAGCTCGGTGATCCTGGCCACGCCTCAGCCCTTCAATGCGCCGACGAGGATGCCCCGAGTGATGAACCGCTCGAGGGCGATCGCCATCACGACCACGGGGGCGATCATGATGATGATCAGGACCGACATCGCCCACCACTGCGGCCCGCGGGTAGCGTTCTGTGCCGCGACCTGGAGCGGCATCGTCTGAGCGTTCGCGCTGGTCAGGACGAGCGCGATGAGGAACTCGTTCCAGGCGAAGATCAGGACGATCAGGAACGTCGCCACCAGGCCAGGCACCGAGATCGGCAGGACGATCGAGCGCACGATCTGGTAGACCGAAGCGCCGTCGACGGACGCCGACTCCTCGAGCTCGCGCGGGAGCGACGCGAAGTATTCGCGCATGAGCCAGACGACGATGGGCAGGTTGGCCGCGACGTACGTGATGATCAGGGCCGCCAGGCTGTCGAGGAGTCCGACCTGCTGGAAGAGCACATACAGCGGGATCGCGATGGCGATCGGCGGCAGGATCCGCTGCGAGATGAGCCAGAACGCGATGTCGCTGTTGCCAAGCGTGCGGCGGAAGCGGCGTCCGATGGTCTGGACGAGCAACAGGAAGATCCCGACCGCCGCAGCGATGGCGAGCGGCACGGGCGCCCCGATGGCGGCAGTGATGAACGCGAATGCGATGCATCCGATGCCGACGCCGATCAGCCCGAGCTTGGGCCGGTACGTGAAGCGGACCAACGCGTAGGCCGTGAATGAGCCCATCACCAGCGCGATGACCGAGCTGACCAGGCCCACGATCACGGTATTGACGTACGGGCGGAGCGTGTCGTTGCCGAGCTCGACGAGGATGTATCGCCAGGCGTCGAGCGTCGGCTGGAAATCGACGAACGGGATGTAGAACGGCCCCCGGTCGACGTCGAACGGGGTCTTGAACGACGTCACGATCAGCCAGTAGATGGGGAACAGCACGACCAGGGACCAGGCGAGGAGCAGCAGGAACGCGACGACCTTCTGCCTGACGGACAGGTCGGCGGCTGATCGACGTCGGAACGGGTTGCTCATACGGTCTCGGTCACGCGCTGACGGACCATGCTGACGTACACGGTGGCTACCACCGTCACCAGGATCAGCAACAGGTAGGCGATGGCCGCCGAACGACCAAGATTGAGCGTGTTCCAGTCGATGTACGCCTGGAGCGTCATCGACTGGGTGGCCGTCCCCGGCCCGCCGCCGAGCAGGATGTTCGGCATGTCGATGATCTTGAAGCCCTCGATGAGCCGGATCAGGATGATCGTGGTCGTCACGGGCAGGAGGGCGGGGAAGGTGATATGGCGGAAGGCCTGCCAGCGGCTCGCGCCGTCAGCGAGGGCCGCCTCTCGAACCTCTTGATCGAGGCTCTCGAGTGCGGCCAATAGCACGATGAACACGAACGGCGTCCACTGCCACGTGTCGCCGATGATGACGGCCGCCCGTGCCAGCCATGGGTCGGTCACCCAGGTGAAGTCGCGCAGCCCGAGCGCCACCCAGATGGGCTCGAGCGGCCCCTTCGAGGTATCGGTCAGCATCAGGAACATGTAGCCGACGCCGACCGGGGTGATCGTCAGTGGGATCAGGAACACGATCCGGAAGAACCGCCGCCATGGGACCTGTTGGACGGCAAGCAGCGCCAGCCCGAGTCCCAACAGGTACTGCAGGGCGATCCCGACGAACACGAAGATCAGCGTGACGATCAACGAGCCGGGTCGGCCGCCCTCGCTGGTCATGGCTTGCACCAGAAGCCACACGAAGCCGACGAGCACCACGCCGCCAAACAACCGGAGCACGAGTCCGAATGGCCCGATCTGGCCGCTGCGGACCGAGCGCGCCCAGGCGTAGGCGGTCAGCCCGATGGTCGCGACGAGGATCGCCCAGCCCAATGGCGACGGCGTCTTGAGCACGCCAAGGAAGTGGCTCCTCTCGAGACCGAACAGGAGCTGCTGGTAGTTCGTGAAGCCGATGAACTTGAGGTCGACGCCGCCCTGGTGGAAGGCCAGCCTGGAGAGCGAGAGGGCGAGCGAAGCGACGAGCGGGAACAGGGACAGGAACAGGATGAACAGCACCGTCGGCCAGATGAACAGCCAGCGGGCGGCCGAGTCCGAACGCCACGCGCCGAGCGATGTCATCGCTCGGCGCGGTTCGCGAGTCTCGGGAGCCTGGCCGTCGACGGTCAGGCTCTCCGGGTCAGCTGGGACAGAGTTACCGCTGGACGCCAAGGCTGGCGACATACGCGGCGAGCTGGGCGTCCTTTCCGGCCTCGTCGCTGATCGCGTTCCAACCGTCGGCGATGGCCTGTCCGGTGGCGGTCGCATCGAGCTCACCGGCGAGATACTGCGACACCGCCGTGTCGAGCACGTCCTGCTGGTAGCGCTTGGTCAACGGGATCCGCATGTCAAGGACCATGTTCGAGTTCTCGAGGCTGGCCTGGATGGCCCCGAGGTAGTTCTCGGCGGCCGCCTGACTGAGGCCGGCGTCGATCCACGGCTGGATGTTCGAGAAGTGCGAAGTCCGGTACGGGTTGTAGCCCGTCTTGCCCAGCGTGACATCCTCGCCGGATTGGGCAGGAGCGCTCATGTACGACAGGAAGTCGTACGCGGCGTCCTGGTTCTCCTTCGGTGACGCCGCATTGATCGCACCGGACCAGCCACCGAACGAGGCGAACGGTGCGTAGTTCACGCCCTCGACGGCATTGGGGCAGGTCGTCCCGTCACATGCCACGAGATTGCCACTCGGGCGGTCGAGGACTTCCTTCCAACCTGGGGTGATCGTGGCGCCGGTCTTGTCCTGGGCATAGGTGCCCGGAGTCAGGGTCCCGATATCTCCCCAATCCATCGACAGCGCGCACCGGCCGGTGGTGAACAGGCCGCGCGTGCCGCCGACGTCCATGTTCAGCTCGTCGGGCGGACCGACCGTCGCCGTCTTCGAGTACATGTCGAGGGCCTTGGTCATGGCCGCGTTCGGGCCGAACAGTGGGTTGAGACTGGCCGTGTCGAAGAATGCGCCTTCAGTTGTGCCCTTTCCCTGCAGGAGCCCCGCGGCGATCGAGATGATCCACCAGTAGCTTTGCGCGCCCTTCTTCTTGGCGATGCACGAGCCATAGTCCGGCTCGCCGTCCTCGTTGAGGTCCTGACCGTGATACTTCTGGGCGACGGTCATGTACTCATCCCAGGTGGCCGGCGGCTTCACGCCATCCCGCTCGAGCAGGTCGGACCGGTAGTAGACCATGTGGAAGTCGCCATCGAGCGGGATCGTGTAGACCTTGCCGTTGTATGTGGCGTTGAAGTCCCGGAAGAACGGGCCGATGTCCTGCCAGTCGAGCTGGCTGTCGGCGGACACGCGATCCGTGAGGTCGAGCAGGTAGCCGGGTCCGACGAAGTCGCCCAGCCATTGCGGGTCGAAGACGTAGCCATCGAACGAGTTCGTCCCGGTCGACGCGTCGAGGAGCGCCTTGTCGTAGATCGTCTGGAAGCCGACTGCGACGACGTTGACGTGACCGCCGGTCAGCTGTTCCCAGTCGGGAGCGCGCCGCTGAAGCGGTTCCGCGACCTGCGGGCCGTTGAAGGTCAGGATGTTGACGCTGATACCCGCGAACTTGGTGCCCGGCGAGCCGGCGGGCGACGCCTCGGCCGACGCGGACGGTGACGCCTCGGCCGAGGCAGACGCGGCCGGGGACGATGGCGACGGACTGGCAGCGGGCTGGCAGGCCGTCAGGACCAGGATCGGGATGATCGCTGCCGCGACCAGTCGATACCGCGACACGGCGTGAGGCCCTCCTCTTGACATCCTCCGCGCATCGTCCAGCATACTGAACGGACGGCGGTATGCTGGCCAGTATGCCGACCGAGCGACCAAAGTCAAGATACCGCACGCGGTTCAGCAGGTTGACCAGCAGCTCCAAAGACGACGATCCGGCCTGATGAGGGGTGAACGACGATGACGGACATGATTCGAGCGGTGGACGACGTGGTCACCGAGAGCGAGTCGCTCGCTCCGGCGGTCACGCGCGCAGCCGCGATCCTCGACCTGCTGGCGGAGAACGGCGGGGTGGCGGCCGGGCCGAGCGAGCTGGCTCGCCGGCTCGGATTGCCGAAGTCGTCGATCGCCAACGTCTGCGGTGCGCTCGCCGAAGCCGGCCTCGTCCGACGCGTCGGCACGGGGTTCGCCCTCGGCCGCCGGTTGGCAGAGCTCGGCGGCGCGTACCTGGCGACGATCGACCTCGTTCGAGAGTTCTATGACGCGTGCATCGGGCTCGAGGCAGGGTCGGACGAGACCATCCAACTCGCGGTCCTCGATGGCAGAGAGATGACCTATCTCGCTCGTCATGACGGGCGACAGCCGGTCCGCCTCACGTCACAGATCGGTCGACGACTCCCGGTGAGCGTCACCGCGACGGGCAAGGCCGCCCTGGCGGCGCTCGATCCGGTCGAGGTCGAGGACCGGCTGCGCGACGTCGAGCTCCCGAGCCTGACGCGCCGCTCGCTCCGAACCCTCGAGGCGCTCCTCGCCGATCTCGCGGTCGTCCGGCAGCGCGGCTACTCGATGGACGACGAGGAGACCGTCGAGGGGGTCGTCTGCTTCGGCATCGCGATCCCGGGTCGCGGACCGGGCGACGGCCCGTATGCCGCGAGCATCACCCTGCTCAAGGCGCGTGCCACGTACGATCGCGTGCCGGCGCTGATCGCCGATCTGCACCGGCTCGCCGACCGGCTATCGGATCCATTGCGCTCGGCCCCGGCCAGCGGCGCAGCACGCATCCGCACCGACGGTCAGAGCCGGTAGATGCGAACAGCGTTCGTGCCGAGCACCGCGCCCAGCTCGGACGACGTCAGGCCGCCGAGCGTCGTGCGCGCGACCTCGACCACCTGAACGTACGTGGCGGCGAGCAGGCAGACCGGCCAATCCGAGCCGAAGATCAGTCGGGTCGGTCCGAAGACCGTCAGCGCGTGGTCGATGTACGGCTGCAGGTCCGATGTCGTCCACGACGACCACGACGCTTCGGTCACGAGACCGGAGACCTTGCACGCGACATGGTCGAGATCGGAGAACGCGGCGATCCCGTCCCGCCACGCACGCCCACCACCGCTCGCGATCTGCGGCTTGGCGAGGTGGTCGATGACGAATCGGACATCCGGCAGTCGCCGCGCTGCCTGGAGGGCAGCCGGGAGCTCGCGCGGCCGGATCAGGAGGTCATAGACAAGACCGGCGGCGCCGACGGCGCGGATCCCGTCCAGGACCTCGTCTTGCAGGAGCCACTCGGGGTCCGGTTCGTCATGGACCTGGTGGCGGATGCCGACCAGCTGGTCGCCACCCGGGGCGGAGCGCATGGCTGCGATCGCCTCGTCTACGGAGGGCGCGGTGAGATCCACCCATCCGATCACGCCACGGATGAATGGTGTCGCGTCGGCCAGCCGCAGGAAGTCGCGCGTCTCGTCGAGGCTCGACCGCGTCTGGACGAGGATCGTCCCCTCCACCTGCGCGGCCTCGAGTTCGGGCAGGAGGTCATCTGGAGCGAATGGGCGGCGGATGACGGCGAGGTCATCGGACAGCCATGGATAGTCGGCCGTCGCCGGGTCCCAGAAGTGCTGGTGGGCGTCGATGATCCGGGACGGTGTCATGCGGGAACCGGCGCCTCGGTCGCGATCAGGTCTTCAGCTCGCAGCTCGGCCCACAGGTCGGCCGGGATGGGCAGCGCCATCATCGCCGGATAGTCGTCGAGATGGGCGATGCTCCGCACGCCTGCGACCAGCGAGGCCACCGCAGGATGCGCGAGAGGGAATTGGATCGCGGCCGCGCGAAGCGGCACGTCGTACCGCGCACAGACCCCTGCAAGTCGCTGGGCCCTGGCCACGAGGTCGGCGCGAGCCGGCCCATAGTCGAACCGGCTGCCGGGCCGAGGATCCGCGAGGATCCCCGTGTTCATCACGCCGCCGAGCAGGATCGCGACCCCCCGCTCGACGCACGCCGGCAGGAGCGTCGCCAGCGCGCCCTGATCCAGCAGCGTGTATCGGTTGGCGAGCAGGAAGACGTCCATGTCGGTCTCGCGAGCGAAGCGGGTCAGCATCTCCGATCGGTTCATGCCGGCGCCGACCGCCCGGACGACGCCCTCGGAGCGAAGCCGGGCAAGGGCCGGCCACGCGCCGTCGATCGCCTCCCGCCAGTGATCGTCGGGATCATGGATCAGCGCGATGTCGACGCGGTCGAGGCCGAGGCGCTCGAGGCTCGCCTCGAGCGACCGGCGAACGCCGTCGGCGCTGTAGTCGAACACGATGCGAAGAGGCTCGGCCCGCGCGTAGTACGCATCGTGCTCGGCCCCGAGACGCTGCGTATCGACGTCGGCACCGGCCTCGATCGCCGATTCGTCGTGCACCAGGCGTCCGACCTTGGTGGACAGCACGAATGCGTCCCGCGGCCGGTCCTTGAGGGCCCGCCCCATCCGACGCTCCGACGCCCCGTACCCGTATAGCGGAGCGGTGTCGAACGTGCGAACGCCGAGATCCCACGCATGGCGGACCGTGGCGATCGCGGTCTCGTCGTCGACCGCCGAGAACAACCCGCCGATCGACGCCCCACCGAGGGCAAGGCGGGTCACTCGCAAGCCCGTTCGACCGAGCGCGACGGATTCCTTCGGATCCAGGGCCATTGGTCCACCATATCCACGGGATGCGCCCCGTGATTGACGCGAGCGCAGAGGCTAGCGTATCGTCCAGTCCTCGGTCCATCGGCCAGAATGCTGAACGAGTCGGAGCTGCCATGCGCCTGCTGACCTGCCGAACCACCGACGGCGAGACCCTCGGCGTCGCGGTCGGCGAGCGGTGGCAGCCGGTGTCCGAGATGCTCCCTGACGGTCCGTCGACGATGCTCGAGCTGCTCGCCGGCGGACCGGACGTGCACCGCGCATTGGCCGACGCGGTGGCCGACGCCGACCTCACCGTCACCGGCCGACCGCTCGCCGAGGCGCCGCTCATGGCCCCGCTGCCGCGGCCCGGCAAGATCATCGCCATCGGCCGGAACTACCGGGAGCACGCCGCCGAGGAAGGCGTCGACCCGCCCGCGGCCCCGCTCATCTTCTCGAAGTGGCCGAGCTGCGTCATCGGACCCGGTGAGGACATCCGCTGGGATCCCGCTCTGACGGGCCAGGTCGACTACGAGGCCGAGCTGGCGGTCGTCATCGGTCGGACGGCGCGGCACGTGACGGCCGAGGCTGCCCTGGACCACGCCTTCGGATACACGTGCCTCAACGACGTCTCGGCGCGCGACCTCCAGTTCGGCGACGGGCAGTGGACGCGCGGCAAGTCGCTCGAGACGTTCTGCCCGATGGGGCCCGTGCTCGTCACGGCGGACGAGATCGGCGACCCGCAGCGCCTGGCGATCCGCTGCACCGTCGACGGCGAAGTGATGCAGGACTCGACCACCGCGCAGATGTACTTCTCGGTCGCGGAGATCATCAGCTACTGCTCGCGGTCGTTCACGCTCGAGCCCGGCGACGTCATCTCGACGGGGACGCCATCCGGGGTGGGCGTGTTCGCAGACCCGCCCCACTTCCTCGGCGACGGTGCGCGGGTCGTGGTCGAGATCGACGGGATCGGCGTCCTCGAGAACACGTGCCGGTTCGAGCGCGTCGGAGCCGCCGTATGACCGATCCGGCCGCGAGCAACGAGCGCTTCCTCGTCACCGGCGCCCTCGGGTGCATCGGTGCCTGGACCGTGCGGACGCTCATCCGCGAGGGCGTGCCGGTCGTCGCCTTCGACCTCGGACGGGACCCGCGGCGGATCGCCCAGGTCGTGGAGCCCGACGAGCTGGACCAGGTGACCTTCGTGACCGGCGACATCACCGACCTCGCTGCGCTCGAACGGGCGCTCGACGAGGGGGCCATCACCAACGTGATCCACCTTGCCGCGCTGCAGGTCCCGTTCTGCCGGGCCGACCCCCCGCTGGGCGCGCAGGTCAACGTGACCGGCACCGTCAACGTCTTCGAGGCCGTCCGGCGGCGCGGCGCGGGCATGGCACCGGTCGTCTACACCGGGTCGATCGGAATGTACTCGCCGTCGGACGTCGACCCGGTCACGGGTCGGCTCGAGGAGGACGCCGAGGCGCACCCGGGCAACCACTACGGCGTGTACAAGCGCGCGAACGAGGGCACCGCGAGGCTGTACTGGACAGACTCGGGCGTGCCCAGCGTCGGGCTCCGGCCGATGACCGTGTACGGGGCGGGCCGCGATCAGGGCATGACCAGCACGCCGACCGTGGCGATCGCCGCCGCGGTGCTGGGCATCCCGTACGAGATCTCGTTCGGCGGGCGCACGCTCTTCCAGTACGCCGCGGACGTGGCCCGCACGCTGATCCTCGCCAGCCGCAGCCCGGGCACGGGCTCGCCGGTCTACAACCTCGGCGGTGACGCGGTCCACCTCACCGATTGGGTCGCGGCCATCGAGGACGCCGTTCCCGACGCGGCCGGCCGCATCACGCTGGCGCAGACCGAGCTGCCGTTCCCGGCCGACATCGCCCACGACCGCCTCGCCGAGCTCGGCGACGTGCCGGTCACGCCGTACCGGGACGCGATCGCGGAGACCGCGGACATCTACCGTCGCCTCGCCGCCGAGGGTCGCCTCGACGCGGGCGAGCAGGGCGTGCCGGTCGCGGCCGCCCGGGCATCCGGCTAGTTCGCCGGAGGGTCGCCACCGGCCGGCACGCCCGGCGGGACCATGTCGAGCGCCTCGCCGTAGGCCAGCCAGAGCAGGGCGATCACGACCACGCAGACGATCGCCACCAGGATCCAGCCACGGTAGGACGAACCGCGGTATGGGTCACCGGCACCGTCGAACGAGCTGGGCATCGGGCGCAGCGTCGAGCGCCGTCGGTTCGATGTCAAGGTCAACCCGCGGGCAGGGCGACGACGAAGCGCGATCCCGCGTAGCCGTTCGGCTCGAGGAACACACGGCCGCCCATCGCGGTCATCAGCCGGCGCGCCGCGAACAGCCCGATCCCCGAGCCGCGCGACCGCCCCCGCCCTTCGACGCGGACGAACGGCTCGAAGACGCTCTCCCAGTCCTCGACCGGGACGCCCGGCCCGTCGTCGGTGACGTACACCTGCACCTCGTCGCCGAGGCGCCAGATGCCGATGCTCACACCCTTCTCGGTGGGCGCGTACTTCGACTCGTTCTCGAGCAGCTGCTCGAGGACCTGGCGGAAGCGGGTCTCGTCACCGATGGCGGTCATCGGTGTCGTCGGCCGCTCCCAGCGGATGGGATGCGGTCGCAACAGCAGCCGCAATGTCTCGACCACCTCGTCGACGGCCCCGACTGCATCGAACTGCGCCCGCGACAGGCCGGTCAGGCCCTCGCCGCGGACCGACGCGAGGATCGAGTCGACGAGCCGGTCGAGGCGCGACAGCTGGTCGTTGGCCGCAGCCCGCCAGCTCGGTGAATCGGCGGTCGTGGCGGCCGCCTCGGCGAGCAGGTCGACATAGACGCGCACGATCGACAGCGGCGTCCGCAGCTCGTGGGTCACGACGCTCAACAGCTCGGCCCGGGCCGCATCGAGCGCGGTCAGCTGGGCGAGGCGCGCCTCGACCTCGGCCGTGAGCCTGCCCTTCTCGACGATCCCCGCCAGCAGCGCGCCGATCGTCTGGAGCAGGTCGACCTCGTCCGCCTCGAACCGCCGGACCGCCCGGGTCTGGACGTTGAGGGCGCCCACGACGTCGTCGTGCCAGATCAGCGGGACCGACAGCATGCCGGCAAGCCCTTCGATGTCGAACCCGCGGACCCACGCGAAGCGCCCGTCACGGGTGACGTCCTCGACCGCGATCGGCCGGCGTCCCGCCGCCACGCGGCCCGTGATGCCCTCGCCCCAGGCCAGGCTCACCCGCCCGACCTGTGAGCGGTCGAGGCCGTTGGTCGCGGCCAGCGTGAGCCGGGTCCGTTCGTGGTCGGCGAGATAGAACGAGCAGACCTCGACGCCCATCGCGGCGGTCGTGCCGTCCACGATCGAGCGCATGAGCTCGTCCCAGTCGCGTGCCTGGGTCGCGAGCTGGGCGATCTCGTGGAGGAACGCCAGCTCGCGGACACGGGTCCGGTCCTCGATGCCGGTCGGGCGGTCGATCGTCACGCGCGGATCATCGCGTAGACGCGGACGTCCTCAGACCGCGGCGGGCTCCGGGTCGGTGACCGTCGTCGGCAGCGACTCGAGGAGCGGATCCGTCCAGCTCCAGGCCGCGCCGTAGCGTGCCCCGACCGCCCCGTGGCGGGCCGCCTCGACCCGGAGCGGCAGCCCGAAGATCTCGATGAAGCCGACCGCGCTCGCGTGGTCGAAGGCATCGCCCTCGTCGTACGTGGCCAGGCTCTTGTCGTACAGCGACAGCGGCGAAGTCCGGCCGGTCACGATGGCCTGGCCGTGGTCGAGGCGCATCCTGACCACGCCCGACACGACGCGCTGCGACGAGGCGACGTAGCCGCGCAGGTCGCGCGACAGCGCGCTGAACCACAGGCCGTCGTAGATCAGCCGCGCCAGCTCGTCGGCGACGAACCGGTTGAACCGGAGCGTGTCGCGGGTCAGCGTCAGCCCCTCGAGGGCGTGATGGGCCGCGTGGAGGATGGTCGCCGCCGGTGTCTCGTAGATCTCGCGGCTCTTGATGCCCACCAGGCGGTCCTCGATGTGGTCGATGCGACCGACGCCGTGCTCGCCACCGAGGTCGTGCAGCCGTTCCACGAGGTCGACCGGCGCGAGTCGCTCGCCGTCGAGCGCGACCGGGATGCCGCCCTCGAAGTCGATGACGATCTCGACCGGATCCGGCGCGTCCGACGGTGCGACCGTCCACTCGTACGCGTCGGGCGGCGGCGTGACCCAGGGATCCTCGAGGATGCCCGTCTCGCACGATCGACCCCACAGGTTGACGTCGATCGAGTAGGGCGATGCCTTCGTGACCGGGATCTCGATGCCCCGCTCGTCGGCGAAGTCGATCTCCTGGTCGCGGGTCAGGCCCATGCCGACCCGCATCGGGGCGACGACCTCGAGCCCTGGATCCAGCGCATGGGTCGCGACGTCGAACCGGACCTGGTCGTTGCCCTTGCCGGTGCAGCCGTGGGCGACCGCGTCGGCCGCCTCGCGCCGGGCGACCTCGACGAGCAGCTGCGCGATGAGCGGCCGGGCGAGGGCGGTCGCCAGCGGGTAGGCGCCCTGGTACAGCGCGTTGGCCTGGAGGTGCGGCCAGACGTAGTCGGTGATGAACCGCTCGCGGGCATCGATGACGTAGGCGCGCGAGGCGCCGGCCGACATCGCCCGGCGTTCGACGCCCTCCCGCAGCGAGCCGCCGCCGAGGTCCACGGTGAGCGTCACGACCTCTGCGTCGAACTGCTCCTTGAGCCAGGCGACGGCGACCGAGGTATCGAGGCCGCCGGAGTAGGCGAGGACGACTTTCTTCACGGGACGGTGACCTCCGGGACGGGCTGCGCGATGGCCTCGAACCGGGCCAGCCAGCGCTCGAGTCGGGCCTCATCGGCGAACAGGACGAGGAGCGTATTGTCGCCCGCCAGCGTGCCCTCCTGCTCCCGCAGGCTGGACTCGTCGATGGCCTGGGCCACGACGCTGGCGGTGCCGGGCGTGCCGGTCAGCACGACGATCAGCCCGCTCCGGCCGACCGTCACCGGCACGTCGGCCAGGATGCGCCGGAGCCGCTCGTCGGACGGCGCCGGCAGCCCGTTGCCACCCGGGACCGCGACGTCCTCCGGCGCCACGTAGACGTGGCCGTCCGAGCGCGGCACCTTGAGGAGACCGAGCTCGGTGATGTCGCGGCTGACCGTCGCCTGGGTCACGTCGAAGCCCTGGTCGGTCAGCGCGTCGACCAGCTCACGCTGGCTGCGCACCCGCTGCGACGTGACCAGCTGGCGGATCGCGCGCTGGCGCAGTCGCTTGAGCTCCTGGCCGGGCGTCAGGCCGCCCACGGCACATCCCCGCTCATGCCGCCCCGACGGCCTGCCGCGAGGCCGTGATGCGGGTGCCGAACGTCGGGTCGGCGAGGGCGCGTTCGAGGGCGTTGTCGGCGCCGGAGTCCGCGATGATCGCCTCTGACCCCTCCCAGCCGAGCGCCGAGAGCGCGGCACGGATCTTGGGCACCATCCCGCCCGCGATCACGCCGGCCTCGATGAGGTGCTCCGCCTCGGCGACGGTCAGCGTGTCGAGCTTCTCCCCGTCCGCGTCACGGACGCCGTCGACATCGGTCAGCAGGACCAGCTGCCGTGCACCCAGTCCGGCCGCGATGCCCGCGGCCGCATCGTCGGCGTTGACGTTGCAGACGATGCCGTCCTCGTCTCGGGCCAGCGGCGCGACCACCGGCACCTGGTCGGACACGAGGACTGCGTCGAGCAGGTCGCGGCGCAGCCCGGTCACGCTGGCGACCAGCCCGAGCTCCGGGATCCGCTCGGCGATCAGCAGACCGCCGTCGACCCCGGACAGGCCGACCGCGTCCACGCCCAGGTCGCGCAACCCGGCTACCAGCTCGCTGTTGACGACGCCGCGCAGGACCGCCGCGGCCACCTCGAGCGACTGTGCGTCGGTCACGCGCAGGCCGCCCTCGAACGTCGACGGGACGCCGAGCCGCTCGAGCCACTCGGTGATGCGCTTGCCGCCGCCGTGGACCAGCACGACCGGCCGTCGGCGTGCGACCGCCGCCACGTCCGCAAGGACGCCCGACTGCTCCGCGATCGTGGTGCCGCCGAGCTTGACGACGAGGATCTCGGACATCAGGTCGTGTACTCCGAATTCTCGATGACGTACTCCTGCGTCAGATCGCAGCCGAACGCCTCACCGGTCCCGGCGCCCAGACCGAGGTCGAGCTCGATCCGCAGCTCGGGCGCGTCCATGGCCGCGCGTGCGGCGGCGCGATCGAACTCGAGCGGTCCACCCTGGCCGCCGTCGAACACGAGGTGCCCGGCGATCGAGATCCGCAGCCGCTCGGGGTCGAGGGTCGCCGGTCGCCCGGTGCGGGCCGAGGCGGCGTCCGGTGCCAGGCCGGCCGCCTCCAGCACCGCCGCCGACGCCGCGGCCGCGTTGCCGGCTGCCCCGGCGATCCGGCCCCAGTTGGGATCCTTGCCGTGGGCGGCCGCCTTGACAAGGCTGCTCGAGACCACGGCCCGGGCGATCGCGCGGGCGTCCACGTCGTCGGCCGCGCCGCGGACGGCGGTCGTGATGAGGATCGTGGCGCCCTCGCCGTCGGCGGCCTGCTGCCGGGCGAGGTCGCGAGCGACGGCCTCGAGCGCCGCGCCGAACGCCACCGCGGCGTTGCTGCCGGCGGTGATCGGAGCCGTGCCGGCGGCCCCGGACGCAAGGACGAACACCGTGTCGTTCGTGCTCGTGTCGCCGTCGACCGACAGCTGGTCCCACGTGCGGGCGGCGGCCGGCCGCAGGATCCCCCACAGGACCTCGGGCGCGATCGCCGCGTCGGTCAGCACGACCGACAGCATCGTCGCCATGGTCGGGTGGATCATCCCCACGCCCTTGGCGATGCCGGTGATCGTGACGCTGACCGGCTCGCCGTCGGCGGCCGGCAGGATCAGCGCGGTCGTCGCGATCTTCGCGACGGAGTCGGTGGTGCGAAGCGCCTCGGCCGCGGCGTGCAGACCATCGTCATCGTCGCGCAGCGCGGGCGCCAGGGTCGCGACGCCGGTCTCGACCCGATCGAGCGGCAGCCGCGTCCCGATGATCCCGGTCGAGAGGTGGAGCACACGGCTCGGGTCGATGCCGAATGCCGCCGCCACGATCTCACCGACCCGCGCCTGATCGGCGTCGCCTGCCGCACCGGTGGCCGCGTTCGCACTGCCGCTGGTCGAGACGACCGCCGACGCGAAGCCGAACCCGCCGCGCACGTCGTCCGATGTCGTCGCCAGGTTCTCGCGGGAACGCCGGACGGGTGCCGCGGCGAACGCGTTCGGCGTGAAGACCGCGGCCGCCGATGCCGCCCCGCCGGTCGCCAGGATGAGGGCGAGGTCAGGCCGTCCCGACGCCTTGATCCCGGCCGTCGCGCCGCCGGCACGGAAGCCGGCCGGCAGGACGGCGCGGCGCTCGACGCCCGGGTCCGGGGCGACCCGCTGGCTCGATCCGGACGACAACGTGACCGCCATCTACGGCGCCAGCGGCAGCTGCTGCAGGCCCGCCGTCTCGGGCAGCCCGTGGACGAGGTTGAAGGCCTGGACGGCCTGGCCGGCGGCGCCCTTCACGAGGTTGTCCTCGACCCCGATCACGACGATGCGCCCCGTCCGCTCGTCGAGCCGGATGTGGATCAGCGCGTGGTTGCTGCCGGTCGTGTGCTTCGTCGCGGGCGGCGTCGCGACCACCCGGACGAACGGCTCGTTCGCGTAGGCGGTGGCGTACAACGCGTCGAGCTCGGCCTGGTCGATCTGGCGGGTGGGTCGGACGTGGCTGGTCGACAGGATCCCGCGGGTCATCGGGATGAGGTGGGGGAGGAAGTCGACCGTCATCGCGCCCGGGTTGGCGCTGGGGTCGAGACCCTCCTGGACGGCGGCGACGGCAAGCTCCTGCTCGATCTCGGCGACGTGCCGGTGGCCGCCGAGCCCGTACGCCTTCACGCTCTCGTTGACCTCGCCGAACATCATCTCGGGCTTCGCGTCACGGCCCGCGCCCGACACGCCGCTCTTGGCGTCGACGACGAGGTCCTCGATCAGCCCGGCCCGCGCGAGCGGGGCGAGCGCGAGGAGCGTCGCGGTCGGATAGCAGCCTGGCGAGCCGACGATCGCGACGGGCGCATCGACGAGCGCCTGGAGCTCCGTGCGGTGGAGCTCGGGGAGCCCGTAGACCGCGACGTCGAGGAGGTCGGGCCGTGGGTGCTCGAAGCCGTACCAGCGCGGGTAGTCATCGGGGTCGCGCAGGCGGAAGTCCGGCCCGAGGTCGATGACCGCGGTGCCGTCCGCGACGATGTCGGGAACGAGGTCGGCCGCCGCGCCATGCGGGAGGGCAAGGAACGCGGCGTCGACCTCGGGGAGCGTCGTGCCGACCGTGAGGTCGGTCGACGCGAGATGGGCGTGGTGGCCGCCGATGGGATCGTCGTGGCGATCGCGACCGGCGAGCCCGACGATGTCGACGTTGGGATGGCGGGACAGGAGGCGGATCAACTCCGCGCCGACGTACCCGGTCGCCCCGACGATGCCGACGCGCAGGCGACGCGGACCGTCGCCGTCGGCGGCGCCTCGTTCTGAGCGGGGGGTGAAGGCGACCGTTGCCATGGGCGCATGACTATACAGGCCTCTTGCATAGTCATGCAAGCAGGTGACGGCACCGGACGCTACTCGATGACGTCGGGCCGCTGGAACGGGCCGGTCGAGACGACCTCCTCGTCGAGCTCGAACGGCGTCGCGCCCGTGTCGACGGCGTGGATCCGGTGGCGGACCACGGTCGCCCCGGCCGCGAGCATCGCGCTCACCGGGCAGTACTTGGTCGCCGACAGCTCGACGCATTTCCGGAGCGCGCCGGCGTCGAGGTCGTCGCCGACGACCTCATGCGTCACCGTGATCTCCGGGAAGATCTGCGGGTACTCGTCCCGTTGCCAGCCCTCGACGTGGACCGTATAGCGCGTCATCCGCTGGCGCTTCTTCAGGGCGATCGAGATGACGTCCATCGCAGAGCACGCGGCGAGTGCCGCCAGCACGGTCTCCACCGGCGAGGCGCCCTGGTTCGACGACCGGTCGTCGAAGTCGTACTCGTGGCCCGAGCTCGGGACGGCATGGAAGTGGTTGCCATCGACGTGGTCGAGCCGGACCTTCTTGTGCGTGGGCATCGGTCAGCCGGCCACGCCGACTCGCTCGGGATCGGCCTCCGACAGGAACTGCTCGCGATAGAGGCGGGCGTACAGGCCATCGAGCCGGAGCAGCTCGGCATGCGTGCCGCGCTCCACGATCCGACCGCGCTCGTAGACGAGGATCCGGTCGGCACGGTGGATCGTCGACAGTCGGTGCGCGATCGCGACGGTCGTGCGGCCCTCCATCACCCGCTCGAACGCCGCCTGGATGAGCCGCTCCGACACCGTATCGAGCGCCGACGTGGCCTCGTCGAGGATGAGGATGCGCGGGTCCTTGAGCAGGACCCGGGCGATCGCGACGCGCTGCTTCTCGCCGCCGGACAGCTTGTAGCCTCGCTCGCCGACGATCGTGTCGTAGCCGTCGGGCAACTCCATGACCCGGTCGTGCATCGCCGCGGCCCGGGCAGCGGCGTGCAGCTCCTCCTCGGTCGCCTCGGGCCGGGCGTACAGCAGGTTCTCGCGCACCGACGCGTGGAACAGGTACGTCTCCTGCGTCACGACCCCGATGATCCGCCCGAGCGACGTCAGCTTGATGCGCCGGACGTCGATGCCGTCGATCTCGACCGCGCCGGTGTCGACGTCGTACAGGCGGGGGATGAGGTACGTCGTCGTGGTCTTGCCGGAGCCCGAGGGCCCGACCAACGCGACCAGCTCGCCCGGTCGGGCCTCGAAGTCGATGCCCTCGAGTGTGAAGGCGGGCAGCATCTCGATCGCCGGCATATCGCCACTCGGGCTGCTCGCCTCGACCAATGCTTCGACCGCATCCGCGTCGACTGACGCGGCCGCCACTGCGAGACCGACCTCATCCGCGGGCAGCGACTCGTCCGGTCCGGCCGTCGCGAGATGCGCCCGCTCGGACGGGACCGCCTCGGTCGGGTAGTGGAAGCCGACTTCCCGGAAACGGATCTGGCCCCGGACGGTATCGGGCGTGAGCGCGACCGCGTCGGGCGCGTCGACGATCTCGGGATCCATCTCCAGGTACTCGAAGATCCGGTCGAAGAGGGCCAGCGCCCCCTGGATCTCGACCTGGACGTTGAGCAGCTGCCCCATCGGGAAGAACAGCCGGCTCTGGAGCGTCGTGAACGCGACGATGTCGCCGATGGTCGGGGCGGTCGGGTCGTTCTGGATCGTCAGCCAGCCGGCCAGCCAGTACACGAACGCGGGGGTGATGCTGAAGATCGTGCCGATGACCATGAAGAACCAGCGGCCGACCATCGCCTGCCGGATCTGCAGGGCGGCGAGCTTGGCGTTGAGGGCGCGAAACTTCTTCTCCGAGTTGGCCTGCTGGCCGAACGTCTTCGAGAGCAGGATGCCGCTGACGCTGAGCGTCTCCTCGGTCAGTGCCGTCATCTCGGCGAGCGACTTCTGCGTCTCGGTCGAAACCTCGCGGCGGACCTTGCCGACGCGGAAGGTGAGGTACATGAAGAAGGGCAGCAGACCGAGCGAGAGGACCGTCAGCCGCCAGTCGATGAACCACATCGCGACGATCGTGCTGCCGGCGATCGCCAGGTTCGAGGTGACCGAGCTCGCGGTGTCGGTCACGACCGCCTGCACGCCGCCGACATCGTTCGCAAGGCGGCTCTGGATCTCGCCGGTGCGCGTCTCGGTGAAGAAGCGCATCGGCATCGACTGGAGGTGCGAGTACAGGGCGCCTCGCAGATCCTGCATGACGCTCTGGCCGATGATGTTGTTGAGGTACGACTGGCCGACCCCGATCAGCCCCGAGACGATCGGCAGGATGATCATCAGTCCGACGTAGAGCGTCAGCAGGCCGAGGTCGCGCTGGGGGATCGCGACGTCGATCAGCAGCTTGAGCAGATACGGGTTGATCAGCCCGATGAAGCTCGTCAGCAGGATCGCCGCGAGGACGACCACGATCTGGGGTTGGTACGGCTTGAAGAAGACGAGGATCCGGCGGATCGTCTGGCCCCGGCGCTCCGGGGGCACGGGCACGAAGTCATCGGCCGGCCCGCCGCCGAACATGCCGCCGCGGCCGCCGCCCGTGCCACGCCCGCCGCGGCCGACACCACTCGTCGCGGCGCGCACGCCGCCTCGCGGGAACCCCACTACGCCCTCGCCACGGCGACGATCGTCGAGCGGCGTGTCGGCGCGTCGCGGGTCAGGACGTCGCCGGCCAGACCGACCGCGAACGTCGGCCAGTGCCGGCCCCAGGCCCGGGCCAGGTGCCCGACCGTCGTCATCCGGACCTCGCGGAACCCGGCCGCCTCGAGCGCGTCGCCCATCGCGGTCGGGTCATTGCAGGCGCCCACGAGGGGATGCGCATCGGCGGCCGACGACTTGACCATCGGCTGCAGGGCATGGCGCAGCCGTGCCGGCAGACCCAGGTATGCGGCCACGAAGGGATGGCGGCGGTTGACGGTCGTCGCCACGAGCGACCCGCCCGGCCTGAGCCACGAGCGCACGTTCGCGAACGCGACCTCCGGCGCGGCCAGGTGCTCGATGGTGAAGCTCGACAGCACCACGTCGAACGTCCCCGGCGCGAACGCGTCGGGCGGGCCGCACAGGTCGGCCAGCACGAACTCGTCGAGGTGGGGGAGGGGTTCGGCCGGCCCGTGGACGTCGACCCCGACGAGCCGCCCGATGCGCGGCCGGAACGGGCGCAGCAGCGAGATCCGGCCGCAGCCGGCGTCGAGGGCCATGACCGCCCGGCCCGACTCGTCCGCCTGGACCTCGGCATCGGCGATGGCCTCGTCGAGCGCAGTCCGGACCAGGCTCGCGACGGGCGGCACGACACCGAGGCGCTCGATGATCGCCTCGCGGCGCGTGGACGGCACCCGCGCTACCAGGCCGTGGCGGTCGCGACTTCGGTGATCCCCTGCGCCTCGAGCCAGCGCTCGGCATCGATCGCGGCCTTGCAGCCGTCGCCGGCGGCCGTGACGGCCTGGCGGTAGCGATGGTCGTGGACGTCACCGGCGATGAACACGCCGTCGACCTTCGAGCGCGTCTCGTCGTGGACGACGAGGTAGCCCTTCTCGTCGACCTCGAGCCAGTCGCGCAGCGCGGCGGTGTTGGGCTCGTAGCCGATGGCGATGAAGAGCCCCTCGACCGCCATCTCCGAGCGATCACCGGTCTTCGTGTCGCGCAGCTTCAGGCCGTGGACCTTCTCGTCGCCCATGACCTCGTCGACGGCGACGTTCGGGTGGATGTCGATCTTCGGGTGGTCGACCGCGCGGTCGACCATGATCTTGCTCGCCCGGAACGTGTCGCGCCGGTGGAGCATGTGGACCTTCGTGGCGAAGCGGGTGAGGTAGATCGCCTCCTCGAACGCCGTGTCCCCACCGCCGACGACGGCGATCTCGCGATCCTTGAAGAAGAACCCGTCGCACGTCGCGCAGGCGGACACGCCGCGACCGCGGAGCCGGGTCTCGCTGTCGAGCCCGAGCCACAGCGCCGACGCGCCGGTGGCCACGATCACCGACTGGCCGCGGTACTCCGTGCCACGGGCCCACAGGCGGAACGGGCGCTCTGAGAAGTCGACCCTGTCGATGTCGACGTCGACGAGGTGGGTGCCGAAGCGCTCGGCCTGGCCGCGGAAGGCGGCCATCAGGTCGGGACCCTGGATCCCGTCCGGGAAGCCGGGATAGTTCTCGACGTCGCTGGTCAGCATCAGCTGGCCGCCGGGTGCCGAACCTGCGAGGACGATGGGCTCGAGGTTGGCACGGGCCGCGTAGATCGCGGCGGTCAGCCCGGCGGGGCCCGAGCCGATGATGATCAGCTTCGATTCGACCCGACCCTCGCCGCCCGCGACCGTGGACGGGCCGCCGGGCTGCGCCACGGGGGCGCTGGCGCCGGGCGAGTCGTCGATCGCGATCGAGAGCCCGCCGAATGGGCTGGGGTCGTCAGTCATCGGACAATGCTACACCTTCGTCGCTGATACCCCTGGGGGGTATCGACCAGCACACCATACCCAGCGCGCCGCAGGACAGTCACAGATGATGTCACGGAAGGCCATGGAGCGCGGGGATGATGTGCCGGCCGACGCCCTCGATGTACTCGGGAACGTGGACGTCCTTGAGCTCGACGATGACGTGGTCGGCGCCGGCGTCGGACAGCTCGCCGAACCGGTCGACGACCTCTTGTGGCGACTCCGCCCGCGCCGAGCTCGGCGGGCCGAGCCGGACGTTCTGGAGCGTCGAGCGCTCGATCTCGGTCGGATCCCGCCCGACCGCCGCGCAGTGCTCGTCGAGGATCGCGTACTTGCGGGCGATCGCCTCGGGTGATCCGAATACGTTGCACGCGTCGGCGTACTGGGCGACCAGCCGGAGCGTCTTCTTCTCGCCCCCGCCGCCGACCATGATCGGGATGCGCGGCCGCGAGATCGCCTGTGGCGAGTTCAGGAGCCGCTCGGCGCGATAATGACGGCCCTCGAACGACGCCTCCGATCCTCGCTCGCTTCCCCACATCTCATGGGCCATCCGGAGCGTCTCCTCGAGCATCTCGAAGCGCTCGCCTAGCGGCGGGAACGGGAACCCGAGCGCACGCGACTCCTCCTGGTTCCACGCCGCGCCGATGCCGAACCACGCGCGACCGCCGGACAGGACGTCGAGCGCCGTCGTCGCCTTGATCCACAGGCCGGGGTGCCGGTAGTGGATGCCGCCCACCATCAGACCGAGCCGCGCGCGCGACGAGTGGGCGGCCATGAACCCGAGCGCGGTCATGCCCTCCAGCATCGGCTCCTCGGGCCGGCCGACCCCGCGGATCTGGAAGAAGTGGTCCATGACCCAGATCGAGTCGAAGCCCGCCTCGTCCGCGTCGCGCACGATGCGCGCGAGGGTCGGCCCGATCGCCTCGGGTCCACCTGGCCAGGTGAACGAACTGATCTGCAGGCCGACCTTCATCCTGCGGACGTTAGCGGAACAGGTCCATCTCCGCGGGGATGATCAGGTCCGCGATGTGGCCCTCGCCGCGACGGAAGGACGCACCTCGGACGAGCGCGATCGGCTTCCGCGCCGTCTTGCCAAGGACCAGCTCCGCGGCCGAGGCGAGCTCGTCGGCGACGGCGCGGACCGTGGCGTGCATGGTGCGGCCGTCGGCGTCGGGCGTGCCGCGCAGGTCCTCGAGCGGCTGCAGGCCGGACACGCCGATCGCGACGTCGACGATGCCGAACCGCCACGGGCGCCCGAAGCTGTCCGATACGATCACCGGGAGGTCGTGATCGAGGCGCCCGCGTATCGCGCCGCGGATCGCGTCCGCCGATGCGTCCGGGTCACGCGGCAGCAGCGTGACGACGTCGCCCGAGCGCGGCCCGACGTTCGACGCATCGATGCCTCCGTTGGCGCACACGAACCCATGCGCAGTCTCGGTGATGATCACGCCGTTACCCATCCGGACGACGCGCTTCGCCTCGCGCAGCACGACCTCGACCTGGCGCGCGTCGCGGTCATGGCGGCGCGCCCATTCGATCGCGACCGGCCCCGGCTCGACGGTCGTCAGGTCGACGATGGCGCCCTCGGCCTTCGAGATGATCTTCTGGGTGACGACGAGCACATCATCGTCGCGGAGCGGCAGATGACCGGTCGCGGCGAGTGCCTCGGCGATGAGCGTCGGGAGGTCGTCGCCCGGGACGATCTCGCCGATCCCCTCGATCGGGACGACCTCGACCCGGTCAGCCACCGACCGTCTCGGGCGCCTCGGTCTGGGCGAGCAACAGGTCCTCGGGCGTATCGATGTCGAGCGTCAGCGGACCGTCGAGCAGCTCGACGCGAGCCTCGGCCGTCCGACCGGCCTCGAGGTGGGCGTCCATGCTGTCGCCGCCGAACCGGAAGTCGATGACGTCAGGCGGTCGCAGGAGGAGCGCATTGGTGCCGCGATCGTGGCGGTCGGGGACGATGGCGACCAGCGGACCCGACACGTCCTGCGCCATCGCGACCAACGGCGTCAGCAGGACCGGGTCGATGGCGGGGATGTCGATAGGCAGCACGAGGACGGCATCGGCACCGGCCGCGATCGCCTCGTCGCGGGCCTCGCGAAGGCCGTCGTTCAGTCCGCGGCTGCGTTGCCGCATCGGCCGGGCGCCGGCGCGGAGCGCGAGGTCGCGGACTTCGTCGTCCGGCGTGATGACGAGGACCTCGTCCACGCCGGGCGTGGCGACTGCGGCGCGGATCGTCCTCTCTGCCAGGCGGAGGGCCAGGTCGCGCCGCTCCTCGGCGTCGAGGACCGCCCCGAGTCGCGACTTGGCACCGTCGATCGAGCCGATCGGGACGATCGCGACGACCGCGGTCACGCGGCGAAGTCCGGCTTCGCGAACCGCAGGACCTCGCCGCCCAGCCTGGCGCGGGCGGCGTCGTCGGTCATGATCGTATCGGTCACGAGCACCCGGACGCGCAGGGCCTCGACCTCCGGTCGGAGCTCGGCATCGACCGTGTCCATCACGAAGTGGCTGACCAGCGGCGTGTAGCGCGCCGCGACCGCGGCTGCGCTGGACACGCCGCCGAGTGACGCGAGCATCCGGTCTGCCGGGCCCTTGAGCGCCTTCCCGCCGATGATCCCGCTGACCGCGACGATCGGCACGTGGCGATCGTGCGCCCCCATGAGCGCGGTCCTGACACCGGGGAGGGCGAGGATCGGGTCGATCGAGACGACCGGGTTGGACGGCGCGATGACGATGACCTCGGCGGACTCGATCGCGCCGATGACCTCCGGCGTCGCCTCGGCGTCCTCGATGCCGTGGAAGCGGACCTCGTGCACGGTCGGCTCCTGGTGGCGGTGGACGAAGTACTCCTGGAACTCGAGCCAGCCGTCGTCGGTGCGGACCTCGGTGCGCACCGGCACGTCGGCCATCGGCAGGATGCGGGGCTCGAAGCCCAGCGCCCGTCCCAGCTCGATCGCGACGTCGGTCGGTCGCGTGCCGATCAGCAGGCGTTCGGTGCGATACATGTGCGTCGCGAGGTCGCGGTCGCCGAGACGGAACCAGGGTTCTTCGCCGATCGTCTCGAGACGCTCCATGACCGTCCACGTCTCGTCACGGAGGCCCCACCCGCGCTCCTCGTCGTCGAGCCCGGCGAGCGTGTAGGCGACCGTGTCGTGGTCAGGCCAGATCTCGAGCCCGTACAGCTCGAGGTCGTCGCCGGTGTTGACGACGACGGTCAGGTCCGGACCGACGTGGGCGGCCAGACCTTCGGCCATCTTGGCCCCGCCGACGCCGCCCGCCAGCAGGACGGCCTTCATCCGACGAGACGCTCGGCGACCTCGGGCATCCGCCGGATCGTCTCGTGGTCGTAGGGGGCCGGCATGCGCACGATGAACGTCTCGAATCCCATCGCCAGGTACGGGCGAAGCGTCTCGGCCACGTCGTCGGGTGTGCCGGCGACATAGCCATCGAAGTCCTCGACGGCCACCCCGTTGGCGCTTAGCAGCTCGCGTGTCCGCGCGTCGGCTGCCGCGGCGTCGTCGCGCAGGATGATGTGGAAACTCAGCGTCTTCTCGATCGTCCGGACGTCGCGTCCCACCTCGACGCAATGGCGCTCCAGCGTCTGCAGCGCATCGGTGACCTGGTCCATCGAGCCCGAGGTGTTCCAGGCGTCGGCACGCTGGGCGACGGTCCGCAGGGTCTTCTGGCGGCCGCTGCCGCCGATGAGGATCGGCAGGTTGGCCTGGATCGGACGCGGTTCGCACAGCGCGTCGTGCATCGTGTAGCGCGGTCCCTCGTGGGTCACGCGCTCGCCGTCGAGCAGTCGTCGCAACAGCGCGACGGATTCGTCCAGCCAGCCGAGCCGCTCACCCGGGCTCGCGCCGAAGTCGATGCCGAAGGCGTCGTGCTCGCGCTCGAACCAGGCGCCGCCGATGCCGAGCACCGCCCGGCCGGCCGAGACGTGATCGAGCGTGGTGGCGAGCTTGGCGGTGACACCCGGGTTGCGGAACGTGTTGGCGCCGACCATCAGGCCGAGCCTGACGCGCTGCGTGATCGGACCGAGGGCGGCAAGCGCGGTCCAGCCCTCGAAGATCGGCTGTTCCCACGGCCCGAAGATGGCCAGCAGGTGATCCCACGTCCAGACGGAGTCCCAGCCCTCGGTCTCCGCGGCGAGCGCGGCGTCCCGGAACGACGGCCAGTCGGTCTGCTGTGACCAGAGCTGCAGCCCGAACCTCACGGGCATGGGGTCGGCCATGGTCAGTCGTCCAGGTGCTCGTGCACGCCATCGATGCGGACGCGGAACGAGATGCGTTCCTGCTTGGAGAATCGGTTCGCGATCAACCGCTCGGCCTTGTCCGGGTCGTCGGCGTGGTAGCGACGGGCCATCTCGGCGATATCTGCCTGGGCGACGGCCTGATCGGTGATGGGCGTCGCGTGCCCCGTCAGCCCGATCCAGGCGTAGCCCTGGTCGCCCAGCACAGCGAGGCTGACGCGCCCGTCCCGGATCAGGTTGGCCGGCCAGCGACGGCCGACCGCGCTGTTGAGGACGATCTCGTCACCGTCGAGGCGATACCAGACCACGGCCTGACGGGGGGCGCCGTCCGCGTCGAGCGTGGCGACGCTGGTGAATCGTGTCGCCGCGACGAACTCGCGCACGCGGGTCGACAGGACCGGGTCGGCCGTCGTCTCCGTCATCGACCGATGGTACGCGCCGCGGAGGGGTTGGCGTCGGCGCCGCCACCGGCGACGCCGAGCGATCGCATCATCGACGTGGCGCGTCGCGGACGACGGGAGTCGGGAGTCCGGGGCGCCTCGGTACCTTGGTTCGACCGGGAGCTTCTCAGGTCAGACGCTCGCCGGCGCGGATCTCGATGTCGAGGCGGTTCTCCGGTGGGGCGAGCGGGCACGTCCATCGCGGATCGAACGCGCACGACGGATGCGTGGCGAAGTTGAAGTCGAGGATCAGCGCGCCGGTCACCTCGTCGGCGCCCAGGTCCTGCGACTTGGCGGTATCGAGCAGGTAGCGCCCGGCCGCGTATGTCTCGCGACCGTTCGTCGCGTCCCGGAACGGGATGAACAGCCCGCCCGCGTAGCCGGCCATCCAGAAGACGGAGAGCCGTTGCTCGCCGCCGGGAACGGGCAGGCGGACGGTGCCGATGCGGCCGAACGACATCGCATCGGCGCCACCGATCGCGAGCCCGGACGGCGAAGGGCCGGACGACGCGGCGGCAGGCTCGACGGGCACCACGAAGCGGAGCCGCGGGTCGTGCTCGAAGTATCGGGCCCCGAACGCCGCCCGGTCGGCGGCCGGCACCGGCGACTGCGGGTGCTCGCGGAAGAGCCACTCGCGAGCGGCTCGCCAGTGGGCGAGCGCGATCGCCGGGTCGTCGGCCGCCATCGCGCGGGTCTCCGCGTACAGGGCCGCGATGCGGCGGCGCCAGTCGGCGAGCGAGATGCGGTCCTCGAGCGAGCCGTCGCCCGGGGTCCAGGTCGTCATCCCCGGCGGTTCAGCGAGGTCAGCACGATCCAGCCGCCGATGGCGATGATGATCAGCGGCCAGAGATCGCCCCAGTCCAGCCGCGGCATCTCGAGCCCGAGCGTCTGGTCGGCGAAGAACCACAGCCCGACCGCCAGGAGGATGCCTCCCATCACGATCGACCCGACCCGGCCAGGATCCCCGCCGGTCGGTCGCCAGGTCGCCGGCGACGCAGGCGGCGCGGGCGGCGCGGGCGGGGCGGATGATGGCGAGGCGGGCGGGGTCGGCGATGGTGGGGCGGGCGGGTCGTAGCGCGTCGTCGGGTTCGCTTCGTCCGGAGTTGGTGTGGGGTCGGTCATCGGGGGCTCCGTTTCCATCGCGCACGTAGGCGCGGCATCCCCATCGTAGCCCGGCATACTTGGCACCGGCGCCGGACGGCCGCCGAGAGCGACAGGGAGGTCACGCGTGGCGGATACGGCGGACATCGGCGTCTTCGGCGGCTCGGGGTTCTACTCGCTGCTCGACGACGTTCGCGAGGTCAAGGTCGACACGCCATACGGCGCGCCGTCCGACTCGCTGTTCCTGGCCGAGGTAGCCGGCCGGAAGGTCGCGTTCCTGCCGCGCCACGGCCGTCGCCACACGATCCCGCCGCACCGGATCAACTACCGGGCCAACGTCTGGGCGATGAAGTCGCTCGGCGTCAAGGCCGCCATCTCGCCGTGCGCTGCCGGCTCGCTGGCGCTGCCCGTCAAGCCCGGTGACTTCGTCGTCTGCGATCAGTTCGTGGACCGGACGTCAGGTCGCGCCGACTCCTTCTACGACGGCCCGATCGTGACCCACCTCTCGTCGGCAGACACCTACGACCCGGTCCTCCGCCAGCTCGCGATCGACACCATCCGCGACCACGGCATCGAGGTCCACGAGCGTGGCACCGTCGTGGTCATCCAGGGCCCGCGCTTCTCGACCAAGTCCGAGTCGAAGTGGTTCAGCGACGCCGGATGGGAGGTCATCAACATGACCCAGTACCCGGAGGCCTGGCTGTGCCGCGAGATCGGCATCGCGGTGGTGAACATCAGCCTGATCACCGACTACGACGCGGGCGTCCACGAGGGCACCGAGGCGGTCGACGCCCGGAGCGTCCTGGAGGTGTTCCAGGCGAACGCCGAGCGCATCCAGAAGGTCGTGCTCGACCTGATCGGCCGGTTCCCGGCCGACCTCGATTCGCTCGGTGCGCGCGACGCGCTCGGACCGACCCGAGGCGACGGTCACGCGATGTCGTCGGACGACATCCGGCTGTTCGAGACGGGCCTCTGAGGAGCGTGCCAACCGAGCCCGACCGCCTGCCGCTCGGCGTCAACCTCCGCTCGATCCGGGCGACGCCGGACTGGTGGCTGACCAGCGCCCGCCGCCTCGACGAGGCCGGGTTCTCCGGTGTCTGGTGCTGGGATCACTTCATCGGCAAGGGCGATCGGACGGTCCCCGTGGTCGAGTCGTGGTCGATCCTGGCGATGGCCGCGGCCCAGACGTCCCGGCTGACCGTCGGTACGTTCGTGATGAACGTGATGAACCGCCACCCGGCGCTGGTGGCCCGCATGGCCTCGACCCTCCACATCGCCAGCGGCGGGCGGCTGATGCTGGGGATCGGCATCGGTGGCGCGCCGAAGGAGCACGAGGCCTACGGGATGGACTTCCCGGCGGCTCCGGAGCGCGTCGCCCGGCTCGAGGAGGCCGTCGCCGTGATCCGAGCGCTGTGGACCGGCGGGCCCGTGACGCGATCCTCCCCGTTCTACCCGTTGCGCGACGCGCATGCCCAGCCGGTGCCCGAGCCGCCGCCGCGCATCGTGGTCGGCGGCGAGACCCGCTCGGGCGCGCGGCTGGCCGCGCGGATCGGCGACGGCTGGACGGCCTTCGACGACAACTTCGAGAAGAACCTGCCCGCATACCTCGAGGGGCTCGAGGAGGCCGGTCGCGACAGGGCGGACCAGACCGTGCTCATCGGGTTCCAGGGAGAGGACCCGGTCCGAGGCACACCGTGGGTGACCGCGCCACGCGAGACGTGGGAGCGCTGGAGCTCGGCCGGGGCCGATGGCGCGATCGTGCTCGCCAACACGACCGACGACGTCGACGCGTTGATCGACTCTGTCGAGCGCTGGTAGCGGGCCGCCCGTTTCGTGGCACCATCGGCGCGTGACCCCGACGACCTCCACTCCCGCGCCCGTGCCGGTCGGACCGACCCATCCGTGCGCGCGCTGCGGCGAGCCGGTGGCGGCGGGAGTGGGGCTCTGTGAGCGATGCAACCCACTCGGTCTGCGCGACGTGGCGTCCGGCCAGGTCCACGGCTCGGTGTTCATCGCCGTCACCGCGGCGATCGCCATCCTGGCCCTGCTCGCGCGCCTGTCGATCTCGGGCATCGGCCCCTTCCCGGCCACCGTCGACGCGGTCACGACCCAGGGTGACGCGCTGGCCGTGACGGTCACGGTCACGAACCAGGGCGAGGCGGCCGGCCGCACCACGTGCCGGATCGGGCGGGCGAGCGACAACGGCACGGGTTCGGCCGCGTTCGTGACCAGCCCGGAGGTCGGTCCGAGCGAGACCCGCACGTTCTCGACGGTCGTGACCGAGCTCGGTGGGGTGCCATCGGAGCTCGTCGTCGCGTGCCAGACCCCGTGACGGGCGATCCGTCCGCGAACGACCTCGCCTTCGCCGTCGCGATCGCGGGTCGGGCCGGCGTGATCCTCATGGACCGGTACGAACGGCTCGAGCGCATCCACCACAAGAGCGCGCGCGACGTGGTGACCGAGGCCGATCACCTGTCCGAGGACCTGATCCTCGATGCCATCCGCAGCCGGGATCCCACCGACGCGATCCTTGCCGAGGAGAGCGGGGAGCATCATGCCGTCGCCGGCGAGGCGCCGACCTCGGGCCGCGGCCGGGTGTGGATCGTCGACCCGCTCGACGGCACGGTGAACTATGCGAACGGCATCCCGTTCTTCTGCGTATCGATCGCGCTCGTCGTCGACGGCCGGCCCACGGTCGGTGTCATCCACGACCCGACCCGGTCCGAGACGTTCGCGGCGACCGCGAGAGGACGCGCGACGCTGACGTCGACCGTCGGCTCGTCGAGCCACCCGGTGACCGCGTCCGACAAGGACAAGCTGACCGATTTCGTCATCTCGATGTCGCTGAGCGGTCGCGCCGTCGCCACCCGTGCCCGCAACGTCCGCAAGGCGATCCGCATCCCGCGGACGATGGGCTCCGCTGCGCTGGCCCTTGCGTACGTGGCCAACGGTCGGTTCGACGCGTTCATCCAGCAGGGCGGCCTGTCGGCCTGGGACATCGCGGCCGCGGGGCTGATCGCCGAGCGGGGTGGCGCGAAGGTGACGGCGATGGACGGAAGCCCATGGTTCGACCTCGCCCACGCGCCGGCATCGATCGGGATCCTCGCGGCGCCGAAGGCCCACCACGCGAACCTGCTCGCGCTCGTCGGCTGATCGCGGGACCGGGCCGAGGTCCGGTCAGTCGAACCACCGGTGCGGTCGCGATCGCAGCCGGTCGAGGCCCCATTCGTCGCAGAAGGCCTCCCATGTCGCGCGCGGGGCACCATCCCAGCGCAGCTCGTCCGGGTCACGCTGGCGGATCCGGACACCGTCCTCGGCGGTACGCAGCCGGGCCAGGTCGCGGTACAGGAGCGCCTCGTCCATGTGGTCGCGCAGCGAGGCCGCCAGCGTCATGGCCCGACCGCCGCTCACGCCCGGCACCTCCCAGGTCGACGCCTTGGCCGGCACGCCCTCGAGGTGGCCGTACGTGGCCAGGATCGCGGCGGCGCCCTTCGCGCCCCAGCCGGGGATCCCCGGGTAGCCGTCGGACGAGTCGCCGACGACGGCCAGGTAGTCGGGGATCGAGACCGGCGGCACACCCCACTTTGCGCGGACGCCGGCGTCGTCGTAGGTCAGGCCTCGCCGGCGATCCCACAACACGATGCGCTCGTCCCGGACGAGCTGGGCCATGTCCTTGTCGGGTGTGCAGATGAGGATCCTCTCGACACGAGGATCGTCCCCGAAGCGAACGGCCGCGGCGGCGATGGCGTCGTCCGCCTCGTACTCGACCATCGGCCACAGGACGATGCCGAGCGCCTCGACCGCGGCCTCAGCGATGGGAAACTGGGCGAGCAGCTCGCGGGGCATGCCGGCCGACGACTTGTAGCCAGCGAAGAGGTCGTTGCGGAACGACTCGATGACGCGGTCGGTGGCACAGCCCACATGGGTCGCACCCTCCTCCCGAAGCAGGTAGAGGAGCTGGTCGCACAGGCCGGACACCCCCGACAGCACGACCCCATCCCGGCCGAGGACCGGCGGCCTCGGGGCGTAATGCGCCCGGAACAGCTCGTACGTCGCGTCGACGAGGTGGAGTTGCACGCGCTCGGTCAGCGCATCCGGGTCGACCAGATCGCGACGCCGGCCTCACGCATCGTCTCGAGGGCGCGGTCGCCGTCGCCCGACTGGAGGTCGACGGCTGCGCATGCATCGACCAGCACGGCCGACTCATATCCCAGTCTCGCGGCGTCGAGCGCGGTGGCCTGGACGCAGTAATCCGTCGCGAGGCCGGCGACGACGACCCGCTTCGTGTCGCGCTCGCGGAGCAGGCCGTCGAGGACGGTGGGGAGCTCCTCGCCGGTCGTCGGATCGCGCATCGTGAAGCCCGAGTAGCCGTCCTCGCCGTTGGAGCCCTTGTGGACCATGTGGGCGTCATCGGGGAGGAGGAGGTCGGGATGGAGCTCGGCGCCCCACGTGCCACCGACGCAGTGGACGGGCCAGATGCCGCCATCCTTCTCGAAGTGCGGCGTCGATCCAGGGTGCCAGTCCTGGGTCGCGACCACCACGGAGCCCGACGACTTCGCGCGCCGGACCTCGAGGTTGATCAGCGGGATGAGCGCCTCACCGCCCTTGACCGACAGGCTGCCCTTCGGGTCGGCGAAATCGTTCTGGACGTCGACGACGATGAGCGCCGTGGACGCGTGATATCGCTGCATGGCCTGAGCCTAGCAAAGGCCGACCCGGCCGACGGGGCTCAGCCGATGAGCGCCGACTCCTCGTCCTTCCGGACCTCCGGCTGGATCGAATCCGGCTGCGACGGCGGCTCGACATCGAGCAGGTAGCCGATGCCCTGGAACGTCTTGATCCGACCCGGCTCGCCCGGCTCCGCGCCAAGCTTGCGCCGCACCCGCGAGACCCAGACGCGCAGGTACTGGAGGTCGTCGCGGTACTCCGGGCCCCAGACCTTGGTCAGCAGCTCGGTGTGGAGCACGACCTTGCCCGCGTTGGCGGCCAGGTGCTGGAGGAGAAGCCACTCGGTGCGGGACAGCTGTACCAGCTCTCCGTTGCGGGTGACCATCCGCCGCTCGAGGTCGATCTCGATATCGTCGAACGCGAGGACGCCCGAACCGGGGCTGGCGCCCGACGAGCGGCGCAGGACGGCGCGGACGCGTGCGGCCAGCTCGTCCGGGTGGAACGGCTTGGCGATGTAGTCATCGGCGCCGAGGTCGAGGCCCTTGGCCTTGTCGGCGGTCGAGCCCTTTGCGGTCAGCAGGATGACCGCGACGGGCCGGCGCTCACGCAGCTGCCGCATGACCTCGATGCCGTCGAGGTCCGGCATGACGATGTCGAGCAGGACGATGTCGGGTCGGACCTCTTCGGCCTTCTGGAGCGCGTCCTCACCGCCGTTGGCGGTCACGACGCGAAAGCCCTCCTCCCCGAGCGCGATCGACACGAGCTTGGTGATGCGCGGTTCGTCGTCGGCGACGAGGACGAGCGGCTGGGTACTCATTCGGCACCTCCTGGGTGGGTGTCAATGGTGCGGGACCGGCGCCCGCGAGTCACGCCGATGACGGTCAAGACGGGTTCGGCGCGACGCTCGGCAGCTCGACGGTGATGTTCGTGTCGTTGCTCTGGGTGCTCGTGGACGCGCCCGGCCCCATGAGGAAGTACCACCCCAGGGCGAGCACGATGACGAGGGTGACGAGCCCAAGGATGACGCCGGCGCTGGAATTGCCGTCCTTGACGACGATGGTCTCTCGTTGATCGGACATGTGGTGAAGACTCCTTCCGGGCGCCAGCATCCCGGCCCGTCCCTGAAGGGCAGTGCCCAGCGACATTGCAGAACCGTTGCATCGGCATTACAGGCGGGTCGCTCGTGCGTGTCATGGCCACGTGCGGCGTCGTACGCTTCGGCGATGACGTTCAGCGAGGAGGAGCTTGGCCTGATCGACCGGGCGAAGACCGTCAGGATCGAGACCGCGCGCCAGGGCGGTCCAGCGCACAGCACGATCATCTGGGCCGTCGTCGACGGCCAAGCGGTCTTCATCCGGTCGTGGCGTGGCGCCACCGCCCGCTGGTATCGCGAGGCGCTCGCCGACCCAGCGGTGGCCCTCGTCGTGGCCAGGCGTCGCTTGCCGGCGACGGCCGTGCCCGCCGTCGACCCCGACTCGGTCGCCAGGACGTCGACCGGCTTCGAGCGCAAGTACCCCGGCAACCCCGCGACGGCAGACATGGTCCGCGCCGAGATCCTTGACACCACGCTCCGCCTGGAGCCACGGATCGAGTAGCGCCGACCCGCAACCGTCGCCCCTCGCCCGACCGGCCTACGATACGCACGACACGATGTATTTCGACGAGTTCAAGCACCAGCTGCCCGACATCGACCCGGCCGAGACCGAGGACTGGATGGCGTCGCTCGACCAGGTGGTGGAGCAGGCCGGCGAAACGCGCGCGCGGTTTCTGGTCTACAAGCTGCTCAAGCGTGCTCGCCAGCTCCAGATCGGGCTGCCGCCGCTCACCCAGACCCGCTACATCAACACGATCAGCCCCGAGCAGGAGCCGGCGTTCCCCGGCGACGAGGCGATGGAGCTGCGCATCCGGCGCATCGTCCGGTGGAACGCGGTCGCGATGGTCCTGCGGGCGAACAACAAGTTCCCGGGGATCGGCGGCCACCTCTCGACGTACGCCAGCTCGGCGAGCCTGTACGAGGTCGGCTTCAACCACTTCTTCCGCGGCAAGGACGAAGGCGCGGCCGGCGATCAGGTCTTCTACCAGGGCCACGCGGCCCCGGGCATCTATGCCCGCGCCTTCCTCGAAGGACGTCTGTCGGGGGACCAGCTCGATCATTTCCGTCGCGAGGGAGCACCCGGTGTGGGGCTCAGCTCGTACCCGCATCCCCGGCTCATGCCGGACTTCTGGGAGTACCCGACGGTCTCGATGGGGCTCGGGCCGATCAGCGCGATCTACCAGGCCCGGTTCAACCGCTACCTCCAGAACCGCGGCCTGCTCGACACGTCGGCGTCGCGTGTCTGGGCGTTCGTCGGCGACGGCGAGACCGACGAGCCCGAGTCGCTCGGCGCCCTGCACGTCGCCGCCCGCGAGGGCCTCGACAACCTGACCTTTGTCGTCAACTGCAACCTGCAGCGGCTGGACGGCCCCGTCCGCGGCAACGGCAAGATCATCCAGGAGCTCGAGGCCGTGTTCCGCGGATCGGGCTGGAACGTCATCAAGGTCATCTGGGCGCGGGAATGGGATGAGCTGCTCGCGCGCGACGTCGACGGCGTGCTCGTCCAGCAGATGAACGACACGCTCGACGGCGAGTTCCAGAAGTTCAGCGTCGCCGGCGGCGCGTACATCCGCGAGCACTTCTTCGGTCCCGATCAGCGGCTGCGCAAGCTCGTCGAGCACCTGTCGGACGACGATCTCGCCAAGCTCCGTCGCGGTGGCCACGACTACCGGAAGCTGTACGCCGCGTACAAGGCCGCGACCGAGTTCAAGGGCGCCCCGACGGTCATCCTCGCCAAGACCGTCAAGGGCTGGACGCTGGGCCCGGGCGTCGAGGCGCGCAACATCACGCACCAGGCAAAGAAGCTGTCCGAGAAGGAGCTGGTGGTCTTCCGCGACCGGCTCCAGCTGCCGATCCCCGATGCGGAGCTGAAGGACGCGCCGTACTACCACCCCGGCCCCGACTCGGAGGAGGTCCAGTACCTGCGCGAGCGACGCCGACTCCTCGGCGGCCAGATCCCCAAGCGGGTCGTCCGCTCGAAGGCGCTGCCGGCCCCGCCACCCGAGGTGGACGCCGAGTTCGCCGGCGGCAGCCAGACGCCGGTGTCGACCACGATGGTCTTCACCCGCATCCTGCGGAACCTCATCCGCGACAAGGAGCTCGGGCCGCGGATCGTGCCGATCATCCCGGACGAGGCGCGGACGTTCGGCATGGACCCGCTGTTCAAGGAGGTCGGCATCTACGCCGCCCTCGGTCAGCGCTACGAGCCGGTCGACTCCGATCTCGTGCTGTCCTATCGCGAGGCCACCGATGGCCAGGTGCTCGAGGAGGGCATCACCGAGGCCGGCTCGATGGCCTCGTTCCAGGCTGCCGGCACCTCGTACGCCAGCCACGGCCTGGCGATGATCCCGTTCTACATCTTCTATTCGATGTTCGGGTTCCAGCGGACCGGCGACCAGATGTGGGCGTTCGGTGACGCGCGCGGACGCGGGTTCCTGATGGGCGCCACGGCCGGCCGGACGACGCTGGCGGGGGAAGGCCTCCAGCATGACGACGGCCACTCGCACCTGGTCGCCTCGACGATCCCCAACGTCCGCGGCTACGACCCGGCCTACGCATACGAGCTTGCAGCGATCGTCCGCGATGGCATCGAGCGGATGTACGGGTCAGCGCCCGAGGACGTCTTCTACTACGTCACGCTCCACAACGAGAACTATGCGCAGCCGACCCGACCGGATGGGCTGAGCGACGAGGGGATCCTGCGCGGCATCTACCGGTTCGCCGAGGCGCCGGACGTCGGCAAGGACGCCCACCCTGCGCGGCTGGTGGGGTCGGGTGCGATCCTCGAGCAGGTCGTCGCGGCACGGGATCTGCTCGCCGACCGATTCGGGGTCGCGGCGGAGGTGTACAGCGCGCCGTCGTTCCCGCTGCTGCGCCGCGACGCGCTCGCCGTCGAGCGCTGGAACCGGTTCCATCCTGATGCCCGAGACGCCGCGCGTCCCGGTCGTGTCGGAGGTCCTGCCGTTCGAGGGCGGGCCGATCGTGGCCGCCACCGACTGGGTCAAGGCGCTCCCAGACATGGTCGCCCGCTGGCTGCCCGATCACTACCTGGCGCTCGGTACCGACGGCTTCGGGCGGAGCGGGACGCGAGAGGACCTGCGCGCGCTGTTCGAGATCGACCCGACCCACATCGCGGCCGCGACGATGGTCGCGCTCGCCCGCTGTGGCGCGCTCCCGGCGGCCAAGGCCGCCAAGGCGGTGCGCGCGCTCGACGTCGACCCGGACAAGATCGACCCCGCCGCGCTCTGAGGTCGCGATCAGCCGCCCGGCGCTGACCCTTCCGTGAGTGCGGGCGACGTCGTTGCCGGCGGCGCCGCCTCGACCGAGTCGCGGACGCGGGCCGTCGGGGCATCGGCATCGGCATCGGCCGGGTCGGGTTCGATGGCACGCAACGTGAAGCCCACCTCGGACCCGCCGATCGGCGGTCGGGATGCCCAGATCCGGCCGCCCATCGCCTCGACGAGGCTGGCGCAGACGAAGAGCCCGATACCCGAGCCGGCGACCGCGCGCGAGCTGTGCGGGTCGCGGTAGAACAGCTCGAAGACCCGCTCCAGCGACGCGGGCGGGATGCCCGGTCCGTCGTCGGTGACGCGGACCTCGACCGATCCGTCGAGCGTGCGGGCAGAGACCACCACGTGGCTGCCGGGTGGCGTGTACTTGGCAGCGTTGTTGAGGAGGTTGCGCACGATCTGTTCGACGTACGTCGCCTCGCCGGCGACGATCGGCAGGTCCCGCTCGAGCTCGGTCGTCACCGAGATCGACGGCAGCTCCGTCGCCTCGTGGGCGACGAGACGCTCGAGCAGCCTGCGAGGCTCGAGGGGCTCAGCCTCGACCTCCAGGCGACCGCGCTCGACACGGCTCAGGACGAGCAGGTCCTCGACGAGGCGGTGCAGGCGCTCGGACTCCGATCGGACGTCCTCCAGCAGGGCTGCACGCGAGGCGTCGTCGTCGGAGCGGCCAGGCCGGGCCAGGATCTGGGTCAGCCCGAGGATCGTCGTGATCGGAGTGCGCAGCTCGTGACTGATCACGTCGACGAAGGCCTCCCGGAACTCTCCCGCTCGACGCTCCTCGGTCAGGAGTCGGTCGCGATCCTCGATGAGGCGCCGGCGCTCGGTGATGTCCTGGCCCGTGCCGAGCATCCTGAGGGGGCGGCCGGTCTCGTCGCGGAAGACGCGGCCCGCGCCGTGCGTCCAGTGCACGGATCCGTCTCGCCACACGATGCGGAAGTCGAGGTCGAACGTGCCGGAGCTCTCGAACGCCGTCGCGATCGCGCTCTCGAAGGCCGCGCGGTCGTCGGGGTGGATGGTCTCGAGATAGACGCCGTACTCGGGCGCGTGGTCGGCCGGCTCCAGCCCGTGCTGGCGGAAGATCGCCTCGGACCACGTGAGCTCGCCGGTCTCGACGTCCCACTCCCAGAAGCCGGTGCCCGAGGCGGCCAGCATCAGCTCGAGCCGGGCGTCGCGCGCTTCGACCTCCTCGGCGAGCGCGGAGACATCGGCCAGCGCGTCGACGAGCCCGTCGCGTGCCGCCCGCCGCGAGGCGACCAGGAGTGCGGTCGCCGTGCCGATGACGAGATACAGGACCTGGAGGAACTGGTCGACGTTGGTCGTCCCGCCGGGTCCGCTGCCCTGGAAGACGATGGCGTTGAGCACCACGGTCGTGATGACCGCGGTGACCCCGCCCGCGAGCCCGGCGAACCACGCAGCCAGCACGGCGGCCGCCATGAGGACGATGTAGCCGGTGTTGTCGTCCACCGCCTCGTTGATGGCCGCCTTGATGGCGATCCCCAACCAGCCGATGAACAGCCCGACAAGGATCGACTGGCCCGTGCCGAAGCGGACATCACGCGCCCGCGCGATCTCGCCCCTGGCCCGCCCCGACGCGCGACCGGCCAACCCCTGCTGGACGTCGTCAGGCACCCGATCCCTCCGTGCGCAGCTCGTCCGACCCCCGTCCGACAAGTATGGACCAGCAGCCGTCGATCCCTGGCTGAAAGCCGCGTGATAGACGGCATGACGGCCGATTGAGGTCGGCCCGGTCGGGCCACCGATACGGTTCGTGAGAAGGAAGTGCACACTGACCGCGGACCCTGCGTTGCGGGGTTCGCGGTCGCTTGTCTCGAGGAACCCGATGTCTCGTCCCCTCCGGATCGCCCAGGTCGCCCCGCCCTTCGAGCGCGTGCCGCCGCAGGCCTACGGGGGGACCGAACGGATCGTGCACGGCCTTGTCGGCGAGCTCGTCCGCCGGGGCCACGAGGTGACGACCTTCGCAAGCGGCGACTCGGACGTCCCGGGGAGGCACATCGAGACGGTGCCCAAGGCCCTGCGTCCCATCGGCTACACCGGCGATTCGCTCCCGTACATGCAGCTCACGCTACAGCTGCTGCTCGCCAAGCTTGCCGACTTCGATCTCATCCACAGCCACCTCGAGTGGGCGAACCTGTTGCTGGCGCGGATCTCGCCGGTGCCGGTGGTGTCGACGTTCCACGGTCGCCTCGACCAGCCGTGGGCCGACGCGCTGCTCGTGGACCCTCCGCGTGGGCTGGTGGCGATCAGCGACGACCAGGCCTCGACTCATCCGGACGTGCCGTGGGCCGGGGTCGTCTACAACGGGCTCCATCTCGTCGACGCCCCGTTCGGTGAGCACCGCTCGGACGCGCTGTGCTTCGTCGGGCGGGTGGTGCCCGAGAAGGGCATCGTGGAGGCGATCGAGGTCGCCAAGGCCGCCGAGCGGCCGCTGAAGATCGCGGCGAAGGTCGCGGCCGGCGGTGTCGAGCGCGAGTATTTCGACGAGGTCTTCCAGCCGGCCCTGCGGGCTGCCGGCCCGTCCGTCGAGTACATCGGCGAGATCTCGCAGGAGGAGCGCGACCAGCTCTTCGCCGAGAGCTATGCGGCGCTCATGCCCGGCTCGTGGCCGGAGCCCTTCGGCCTCGTCGCCATCGAGGCGCTCGCGTGCGGGACGCCGGTCATCGCTCGCCGTACCGGCGCGCTGCCGGAGATCGTCCGCGATGGCGTGGACGGCTTCTTCGGCGACGACGTCGTGGCGATGGCGTTCAAGGTCAGCAGGGTCGACGACCTCGACCGGCGCGCCATCCGCGAGTCGGTGATCGAGCGGTTCTCCGTGGAGCGGATGACCGACGGCTACGAGGCGATCTACCGGTCGATGCTGGCCGGGAAGACGACCCCCGAAGAGATCGAGCGCCCGGATGACGCACCGAGCGAGACCGAGGCGGCTGCCCCCGAGCTCGTTTGACGCATTTGCGACGAGATCCCGTCGTCACGCGGTGGCGCCGGTGAGGGGCCCTGTCCGACCGTGAACGTGCCTCGGCGCCGATGACGCCGAGCCCCACCGGAGGATCGCCTGATGCCACGGAAGGCTTGGACCGACAAGCGCGAGCGACAGTACGAGCACATCAAGGAGTCGTACGAGGACCGCGGCGTCAGCGAGGACGAGGCCGAGGAGCGCGCCGCACGGACCGTGAACAAGGAACGCCGCGAGGCCGGCGAGATCAAGAGCCAGAAGCGTTCGTGATGACCGCCCTCGGTTACGCCTTGTCGAGCGAGGAGCACGGCCCCCGCGACCTCGTGGCCAATGCCCGTCGCGCGGAGGAAGCGGGCTTCACGTTCGCGCTCATCTCCGACCACTTCCATCCGTGGATCGACCGCCATCCGCACAGCCCCTTCGTCTGGGGCGTGCTCGGCGCGATCGCCGAGGCCACCGACCGCCTGGTCGTCGGGACCGGGGTGACGTGTCCGACGATGCGCATCCACCCCGCGATCATCGCCCACGCGGCAGCGACCGCCGCCGACCTCATGCCTGGGCGCTTCTTCCTCGGCATCGGGACCGGCGAGAACCTCAATGAGCACATCCTCGGCCAGGCGTGGCCGGAGTGGGACGTTCGGGCCGAGATGCTCGAGGAGTCGGTCGAGGTGATCCGGAAGCTGTGGCGCGGCGAGACGATGAGCCATCGTGGGCGGCACTACCGCGTCCAGAACGCGCGTCTATTCACCCTGCCGGAGGCCAGCCCGCCGATCCGTGTTGCGGCTGGCGGCGCTCGCATGGCGGAGATGGCCGCGCGCTTCGGGGACGGGCTGATCTCCACGGCACCCGATCGCGATCTCATCGCCGCATACGAGAAAGCGGGCGGGGAGGGACCGAAGATCGGCCAGCTCACCGTCTGCTGGGCGTCGACCGAGAAGAAGGCACGGCGGACCGCCCACGAGTGGTGGCCGACCGCTGCGCTGCACGGCGAGGTCAGTCAGGAGCTGCCAAACCCGAGCCAGTTCACGCAGCTCGCCGAAGGCGTGACCGAGGACCAGGTCGCCGAGGCGATCGTCTGCGGTCCGGACGCGAACCGGCACCTCGAGGACATCGAGAAGTACGTGGCAGCCGGGTTCGACCACGTGTACATCCATCAGGTCGGCCCCGACCAGGAGGGCTTCATCGACTGGGCGCGGCGCGAGATCCTGCCGGAGGTCGGCGCGAAGAAGGCCGACGTCGCCCTGGTCTAGATCGTCAGTGGAGCAGTACGCGGTCCAGCCACAGGACCGGCTGGACCCGCGATCCGGCGCGCCAGACGAACTCGATCAGCGTGATCTGCTCCGTCGCCGCGTCATCGAGCGGGCGCATTCTCGGCCGCGGGCCAGGCCGCGCGGCGCCCGTGTCGCGGGGAACACGCCCATCACGCGGGCGTGAGCGGCTCATCGACTCGGACTGGATGTCGCTCACAGCTGCTCGTCGGGATCCTCGATGTCCGCGGCGTCGGGCGCATCGGCGCCCTCGCGCACCAGCGGGTTCGGCTCCGGCGGCTTGGCCTCGTCGCCCGGTCGGGCATCCGGCGACTCGGTCGGCGGACGGTCGTCGGGTCGCACGATCTCGTCGTCGGTCGACGGCTCGGACGGGGGTCGCTGGTCGGTCATCGTCGTGTGCTCCGTGCGTGGGTGGCTGGGCCGACCATCGCAGGAAGGCCACAACGGACCGACGCGCCGGTCGGCGTGCGGCATTGCAGCGGCGTGCCACCGATGTCCGACAGGAGAACGGATCAGGCGCGCTGCATGCCCCGCCGAAGCCCGAGCCACGCCGCGACCAGCGTCACCAGCGCGATGACGCCGAGCGCGGCCGCCTGCCACTGTGCGGCGGTCGTGCCGCGCAACATCAGGTCCTGCAGCAGCTGGATGCCGTGCGTGACGGGCAGTGCATAGGCCAGCGCCCGCACCGGCGGGCTGAACTGGTCGATGGAGAGGACGAAGCCGCTGAAGAAGACCGACGCGAGGAGGACGAGCAGCGACAGCTGGACCGCCTGTCGCTCGGAGTCGGAGACGACCGCGATCAGCAGCCCGAGCCCGAGGGACGCCAGCAGCAGCAACCCGATCGCGATCCCCAGCGCGACGGCCCCGCCGAGCAGTGGTACGTGCAGCCCGGCGACCAGGAGCGCCAACGTCAGGCCCGCTACCGCGAAGCCGAGGACGCCGAACGCGAGGACCTTGCCCGCGAGGACCTCGGCGGCCGTCACCGGCGAGATGCGGAAGAGCTCCATCGTCCCGGACATCCGCTCACGCACCAATGACATCGAGACGAGCGTCACCGCCAGGTGCTGGAGGATCAGTGCCAGGACGGCCGGCCCGAAGTACGACGTCACGCCGGGCATCGACGGTGCCAGGTTGGTCATCTCAGCCTCGGTCGGGGCGGCCACGACCGACGCCGGGATCGCGGCGAGCTCTTCGCCATCCTCGAGCACGAGACCCTGACCCGCCTCCACGACGCCCTCGACGATGCGCTGATTGACCGCATCGGCGAGCCGGCTGGCCAGCACGGAGGCGTAGTTCTCCGCGACCGGATCGACCTCGTCGACGAGCACCTCGATCGTCGACTGCTCGCCGGCCCGGAACGTCCCTTCCGGATCCTCCGGAACGACGACCACGACATCGACGTCGCCGGATCGCAGACGGGCCTCGGCAGCTGCGCGGTCGTCGACCACGTCGGCGATGTGGAGCGGCGCTCCGGCCAGCTCCTGGTACTCGCTGGCGTCGGCCGGCAGCTGGCTGCTCTCGGGCACGACGATCAACGTCTCCAGGGGCCGCCGGACACCGCTGAACCCGACGCCGAAGATGGCCATGATCAGGAACGGCCCGAGGACGAGGCTGATGACCGCCCCGGGGCGTCGGACGGTCTCGATCAGCTCCTTGCCGACGAAGGCGAGCAGCCGCCAGACCACGGTGAGCGCGGCGTGCACCGTCAGGCCGCCCGATCGGGTCCGTCGTCGGCCGCGTCCGCCCGTGTCCGTTCGACGAGCAGCGCGAAGACCTCGTCGAACGACGGCCGTGCCTCGGCGGCGGTGGCGACCTCGCCGCCGTGTGAGGTGATCGCGTCGACCAGGCTGGGCAGGGTCGCCGATGCATCGGCGACGGTCGCCCGGATCTCGGCCGGCCCGCGCTGCTCGAGGCGGCGGACGTCGGGCAGCCCGCGCAGGACCGCGGCATCGACCGGCTCGCGGGTCTCGATGTTGATGACGTCGCCACCCATCGCCGCACGCCGTAGCTCGTCAGGCGTACCGGTCGCGACTACCCGCGCGTCGGAGATGAGCAGGACCGCGTCGCATTCCTCCGCCTCGTTGACGTATTGCGTCGTCACCAGGAGCGTGCGTCCGTCGTCGCGCAGGCGGCCGAGCTCGCCCCAGATCGTCGCGCGTAGCAGCGGATCGATGCCGGCTGTCGGCTCGTCGAGGAAGGCGATCTGCGGGTCGTGGACCAGCGCCGATGCCAGCTCGAGCCGGCGCTGCATGCCACCCGACAGGTTGCCGGCGCGGCGTCCGCGGACCGACCAGAGGTCGACCAGCTCCAGCACCTCGCGCGTCCGGCGTCGACGGCGCCACCACAGCAGCCCGAACAACGAGCCGACGAAGTCGACGTTCTCGCGTGCCGTGAGGTCGGGATAGAGCGCGAACGACTGGGGCATGTAGCCGATCCGCTCGCGTGTAGCCCGGCGGAAGTGCAGCGGGTCCTCGCCCATGACCCGGATCGATCCGTCGGTCGGGGCGAGCGCGCCGGTCATCAGCCGGACGAGCGTGGTCTTGCCGGCTCCCGACGGTCCGATGATCCCGACGATCGTGCCCTCGGCGACGGACAGCGAGATGCCGTCCACGGCGACGTCGTCGCCGAAGTGCTTCGAGGCTCCTTCGAGGGTGACTGCGTCCACGGGCGGGAGTCGCTCCATGCGCGGCGATCGCCGGAATAGGGGGTCCCATCGCGACCGTCCCCCAGACCATCGTCGCGACGGGACGGGACGAGTATCCGAACCGGCCGGTATCGGCGGGTCACGAGCGGCCCGATGCGAGATTGCAGCCACGTGGCGAAGCCACGGCGACGCCCGTGCGTGACGCGAGTCACCGTACCGTTCGTTCCATGTCCGACCCCAACGACCCAGCGCGCGAGGCCGCCCGAGCCAGCGGCCTCCGCTACACGACCGACCGGCGGCCCGGATTCACCAGGCGACGCTCCGGCGCTGGGTTCACGTACCTCGACACCGACGGCGTCGCGATCCGCGACGCGGAGACCCGCGAGCGGATCCGCGCGATCGCGATCCCACCGGCCTGGACCGACGTGTGGATCTGCCCCTGGCCGAACGGCCATCTGCAGGCCACCGGCCGGGACGCGCGCGGCCGCAAGCAGTACCGCTATCACCCGCGCTGGCGGCAGGACCGCGGTATCGACAACTTCGGCCGGATGGTGGTCTTCGCCCACGTGCTGCCACGCATCCGCCGTCGCTGCGACCGGGATCTCGCGCGCCGGGGCATGAGCCGGGACAAGGTCCTGGCGGCGGTCGTCCGGATGCTCGAGCTCACGCTCATCCGGGTCGGCAACGATGAGTACGCGCGGCTCAACCGCTCGTTCGGGCTGACGACGATGCGCGGTCGACACGCCAGGGTCGAGGGTACCCACATCCGGTTCCGGTTCCGCGGCAAGTCGGGGGCGATGCACGAGGTCGGCTTGCGCGACCGTCGCCTCGCCTCGATCGTTCGCCGGTGCCAGGAGCTGCCGGGCCAGGAGCTGTTCGCCTACGTCGACGATGACGGCGAGGTCCGCGACATCTCCTCCGACGACGTCAACGACTACATCCGTGAGGCGTCCGGTGGCGACTTCACGGCGAAGGACTTCCGGACCTGGGCCGGGACGCTGCTCGCCTACCGTGCGCTGCGAGCGCTCCAACCCGAGGACAACGGGCCGGCCGCGAAACGGAACGTCGTCGAGGCGATGCGGACGACCGCTGCCCACCTCGGCAACACGCCGGCGGTCGCCCGCGGGAGCTACGTCCATCCAGCAGTGCTGGACGCATACCTCGACGGCAGTCTGCGCGGCGCGTTGGTCGATGCCGCGGAGGAGCAGCACGAGCCGCCGCTCGGCGCTGATCGGTCCGAGGAGCTTGCCGTCGTGCGGTTGCTGCGTCAGCACGAGCGACAGGCTGCGCGCTCCACACGGCGCGCGACCGGCCGAGCCTCGAAAGAACGCTGAACGCGACGGAGCCCCGGCCGGTGGCCGGGGCTCCGTATTCGGCTGGGCGGGGACAGTGGCTCAGACGGGATCCTCGCCATGCTCCTGCTTGAACTTCGCCTGGTCGACCTGCTTGTCGACCTCGTCACCGGCATTCCCGAGGCCGGTCTTGATGTCGTCGCCGACGTTCGCCGCCTTGTCGGCGAGGCTCTCGTCGCCGTCCGACTTGCGGATGGCTTCCTTGGTCTTGTTCTCGGCCTCGCGATAGGCCTGCTTTGCGTCGTCCATGGCGTCGGTACCTCCTTTGACCCATCAGTTCCGTGGGGTCGGCACGACGCTACGGTGCGGCTGCTTGCGAGCCGTCCACCCGCTCGACGAGGCTGCTATCAGCCCCGTTGCACTACTTCGACGAGGAGCCTTTGCCGGTCGCCGCGTTCATTCGCTCGAGCAGCGCAGAGCCGATGAACGCTGCCGGGACAGCGGCCGCGATCACCAGCAGCCGGTTCGCGCCGCCGATCAACAAGCCGGCCGCGAACCCGAGCGACAGGGCTCCGACGACCTTGAGCGTCTCGTCAGACCCCGACTGAACCATCCGGTTCGCTTCCTGGAACGCCTCCTTGGTCGAATTCGCGGCCTCCGGGAAGCGCGCCGACACCTCGCCGGCGACGCCCGCCACCGTGTCGGCGGCGCGCTGTGCGGATTCTGAGGCTTGCTGGGCGGCGCTGGACAGCCGCTCCGTCGCGCCCTCGCTGGGGCTGTTCGTGGTGCTGCTCGCCGTCGTCATGACATGTCCTCCGGATCAAGATCAAGTTGGGTTGACGGTGTGGTGCCGGAAAAGCGACGGACGGCCCGGGGAGGGGACCCGAACCGTCCGTTGCGAAAGGAGGTGCGCCCCGTCACAAGCGCCCACCTTGTGGTCGTGTTCTGTTGGGTCGACCGTAGGCCAGTAGATGTCCCGGACTCGCCATCCTGCGCGTGCTGGACATTACATATGCATATCAACTCGGTATTTCGACATCCCACCTCCGTCGTTCCGAGGTGCGCAGAGAAGGTGTGGCTCCCGGACCCCCAGTGGTACAGGAGCCACACCACTAGCGTTGCGCGGACGACGTCACGGTCGCTCGACTGCGGGACCGTGCACCCTTGCACGAGCCTCGCGGCTCTGGTCGCGCGATCGCTCGCCGACACGACGAAGCCCACCTCGAAAGGTGGGCTCCGTGAGTTGCCCGGGCGCTGCCCGGAGGCTTCTCAGACCGGACCGCGTCCGACGCGGCTGCGACCCATCACGGCATTGACGATCACGACCGTGATCACCGCACCGATGGTCGCGACGACGATCGAGCTGACGTCAAGGGCACCGTTGATCGGGTCGCTGTTGAACAGCGCGCCCGCCAGGAAACCGCCGACCAGGGCGCCGACGATGCCGAGCACGATGTGCCCGATGATCCCGAGCCCCTCGTCACCGCGGACAAGGAAGCCGGCCAGGTAGCCGGCGATGGCGCCGAGGACGATCCACGCGATGATGCTCATCCAAACCTCCTTCCCGCGGGCGGGTTCCGATCACTGGTCCACGCCCGTCCCGGGTACGCGCGCCACTGTCACGGTCGACAGCGGGAAGCCGGACTACGGACTGGGCCCGCCGCGTAACAACGGCATGAATCCGCACAAACGAAAACGCCGGGCCGCGGGGCCCGGCGTCGTTCGACGTGGCTGTGCCGTCGGATCAGGACGGCGATGCCGACTCGCTCGGCATCACGCTCTCGAGCGCCGGGGCCGAGTCCACGGGCGCGACCGACGTGGCGGGCGACGACGTACCGGACGCGCAGCCGACCAGTGCGGCTCCGAGAGCAAGCAGCAGGACGATTCGCTTCAACATCGGGTCACCTCCTGGGGTGGCGGCGTCATCAGGCAGGCGACGCCGGGTGATCTGGGCCTCTCGGACGCTACGAGGGCGAACGCGACGGTCGTGCGTCCCGTCCCGGCGCTGACGTTGCAAGCGGCTCGCAGTCGGTGGGCCGTCATCTGTGATGTGGACGCGATACGCTCCGAGGGCGCGGGCGATCCCGACACATCTCGGAGGGCGCACCATGCGCGGCGCAGGGATTCCCCGATCGACGAGGTGGTCTAGCGATGCTCACGACCCGGCTGTTCGATGCCGACGGAGAGGACAAGGCCGTCGAGCTGACCGACGACGTCGTCCGGTCGCTCGGTCCGAAGCGGCTGCTCTGGGTCGACATCGACGGACGCGACGAGGACGAGATCACCGGTGTCGTCCGCATGCTGGGCCTGGGCGAGGTCGACCTGGAACGCCTCGCCGATGGCGACGGCCGCGCACGGCTGACCCGTACCGCTGACCGGATCCACATCACCCTCGAGTCGCTGGAGACCGACGACCCCGACGATCGACTCGTCCGCCGCGAGATCGACCTGATCGCCGCCCCGAACGTCGTCATGACCGTCCACACGGGACCGGTCGCAGCACTGGAGCGGTTCGGTGAGGCGATGGAGGGCGAGACCCGGCTCGGCGCGCTGACCGCGGCGGATCTGCTGTCCTCGCTCGTCGACGAGGTCATGGTCGGCTACTTCCTGCTGGCCGAGCTGATCGAGCGCGATATCGACGCCCTTGATCAGCGCGCGTTCGAAGGACGCCACGGCGACGACGTCCTTGCGGCGATCGTGGCCCTGCGGCGGCGGGTCGCGCTGATCCGTCGGACGCTCGCCCCGCATCGCGACGCGCTGTCGACGCTCGGGCTGCCCAGGCTCGGCCTCGAGGACACGTTCGGCCAGCCATGGCCCGGCCTCGTGGATCGCCTGGAGGGCGCGATGGCGGCGACCGAGGGGTTGCGCGACAGCCTGCTCGGGACGTTCGACATCCACATGGGCCGGGTCTCGCAGCGTGCCAACGACGTGATGCGCGTGCTCACGCTGCTGTCGGCCATCCTGCTGCCCGCGGTGGTCCTGGGCGGCATCATGGGGATGAACTTCAAGGTCGCCTTCTTCGACGACCCCATGAACTTCTGGTACGTACTGCTCGGGATGGGCGTGATGGCGACGCTGATCCTGATCGTCGCCCGTTGGCGCCGCTGGCTCTAGGGCAGACCGGTTCGCTACTCCTCGTGCATCACGCGGAGCGCGACGGCGAACTCGGCGCCGCCGGCCGGCAGGGCGCGCGCCCAGACCCGACCGCCCATCGCGCGCACGAGCCGCGCGCACACGAACAGGCCGATGCCGGCACCGGCCGTCGTCGCGGCGGTCGTCGGTGACCGGTAGAAGAGGTCGAACAACCGCTCCGCCTCGTCCGGCTCGATGCCTGGACCGTCGTCGCGGACGCACACGGACACCTCGTCGTCGCCCGGCCCGACGTCGAGGACGACCTCGACCGACGCCCCCTGCCCACCGTACTTGGCGGCGTTCGCGAGCAGGTTGCGGATGACCTGCTCGAGGTAGGTCGGGTCGGCGACGACCGTCGGCAGCCCCGGTGGGACCTCGACCGAGAACCTGACGCCGGGCCAGCGCTCCTCCTCGGACGCGACGACCGCCGGCACGACCCGCTGGAGGAGCACGGGCTCCCGGCCCAGGTCGGTATCGCTCTCACCGAATCGGCTCATCGCCACGACGTCCTCGACCAATCGCTTGAGGCGTTCGGCCTCGTCGGCGACATCGGTGAGGATCTCGCGGCGCGTGGCCTCGTCGAGGCCGTTGTCGTCACGCGACAGCACACGCGCCCCGCCGAAGATCGTCGTGACCGGCGTCCGCAGCTCGTGCGACAGGATGCCGATGAAGGTCTCGCGGACGGCTTCACGCTGGCGCTGCTCGGTCACGTCGCGCAGGACCAGGATCGTCTCGCCGCCCGGCTCGCGGTCGGCCGTCCCGTCGGCGACCGGGTAGGTCGCGAGCTCGATCCAGCGCTCCGGGTCGGCTCGCGTTCGCAGCACGACCGGGCCGGCGTGCATCCCGAGCCGCGGCGCGCTCCGATCCGGGTCGTGCAGCTCGGCGAGGATCCCGTCGTACCCGGCGTCGACGACGGTCGGGAACATCGCGCGACCGGCCGGGTTGGCGAGCATCGTGTGCCCATCCGGCCCGCACACGATGACGCCGTCGCCCATCGCCCGGATCACGGCGTTGAGCTCTGCGGCCCGGGCATGCTCGGCCTCCGCGAGGCGCTTGAGTCGGCCCTGGACCTCGAGACGCTCACGAACGTCGCGGGCGATCGCCACGACCGTCGGCGGCTCGCCGGGCAGCTCCACCCGCTGGATCAGCACCTCGGCCGGCACGGATGGAGCCGCGTCGCGCCGGAACCGGAGCGAGACCGTCCTCGCCTCGGAGCGCCCGTCGCGGACCGCGCGGATCACGCGATCGATGATGTCGGCGTCGCGGTCCTCGATGAGGTCGGCGAGCCGCTGCCCGACCAGCTCCTCCACTGCGCGACCGAGCAGCTCGTTGGCGCCCTGGTTGATGCCCTGGACGACGTCGCTGGTCGGTTCGAGGACGAACACGGCCTCGGCCACGGCGTCGAGGATCTGACGGAACCGATCCGCGGCGTGGAAGGTGCGCGCGTTCTCGATGGCGGCGCCTGCCCGCGTCGCGAGGTCCACCGCGAACGCCAGGTGCCGTGGTCCGAACCGGCGGTCGCTCTCCGCACCGACGAAGGCGATGGTCCCGAGGATCCGCCCCGCGGCAGACATCGGCGCGCACATCCATGACCCGAGCCCCAGCATCCTGAGCAGGGCCAGGTGATCCTCGTCGCGCGCAGTCGACGCGACGAGGGCGTCGTCGATATCGGTCAGCAGCATCGGTCGACCCGACCGCGCCACCGCGTAGGCACCGATCGGTGCCTCCGGATCGGCCGGGAAGCGGCGGCGCAGCTCGCCCACGAGCGCGACGCGCGACGGGTCGCGATGGGCGACCGCGACCGACACCAGCGTGCCATCAGCATCCAGCAGATCGATGGCGCACCAATCGGCGATGCCCGGGACGATCAGCTCGGCGACCTGGCGAAGGGTGGCGGCGCTGTCGAGCGACGAGCCGAGGATCCGGCCAGCCTCGGCGAGGAACGACGCCAGCGTGACACCGTCCGGGTCGAGGATGGGTTCGGTCCCCGAGACGTCGGGAGCCCAGCGCCGGCCGGCATCGCTCGGCGGCCCGGCGATCGGGGGTAGGGCTGTCACGGCGCCTCGACGATCAGCGTGGCCGGCAGGATCGGCTGCGGGACGCGCGCCCGGCTCCGCCGCGCGTTCGGCGACCCGAGTCCACTACGGGAGGGATTGCAGGACCGTGGCGCGCCGCGCTACGACGGCTTGCAGCCACATGACAACGTGTCGGTCCCGTCCGGTAGGCCCGGGCTCAGTCGGGGTCGTCCGTCGGTCGCGGCTTGGGCCTATCCGGCCGTTCATCCCTGTCGCGCCGGTCATCATCGTCTCGATCGTTGCGGCCACCGCCGTCGTTCGATCGGCGCTGCACGCATGACGCGGCGATCGGGCCGCCCCACGAACCCTCGCCCCAGAAGTACGCCGTCGAGGAGCCGTACCGGCCGGTCACGCCGACCCCTCGCCGCGCTCGACCCATCCAGTTCAGGACGTCGTCGCGCCAGGACGCCGGCCCGAACTCCGCCCGAAGCGGGTCGACGCGCCAGCCGCCACACCCACCGCGATACAGGAGGCCGTCCCGGTCGATCGCCCGACGGGTGCCGGGTTGCGTGCCGCGGATGAACCATTCCTGGGTCGTATCCCTGGTCCATGCACCGGGCCGGCCGCCCGACCAGGCGTCGATGCGGGTCCGGACCACGTCCTTGGGGCGCTTGAACGAGGTGACCGCCCAGCGGGCGGTGTACTCGCGCATGAAGGCCCGCCACATCGGCGCCGCGGCCGTCAGCGAGGTGGCCGGCTTGCGCGACCGCGGGAAGGAGTGATCGCTGTTGCCCAGCCACACCCCGACGGTGAGCCCCAGACCGTTCTTGGTCGGCGGCAGGAACCCGTACGTCCCGAGATCTCGTGCGTCGTTCGTGGTGCCGGTCTTGGCCGCGGCCGGCCGGCGCCTGGCGCCGCCCGGCCCGCGGAGCATCAGCTTCTCGGCCCAGATGTCGTTCTGGGCGGGGTCGGTGTTGCCGGCCAGGATGTCGGTCACGAGGTAGGCGGCCGCGGCGGAGATCGCGCGCTCGCCGGCGGGCTTGCCCGCCTGCCAGACGAGCCGGCCGTCGGGACCGCGGACCTCGAGCACCATCCGGGGCGGGACATGGACCCCGCCGTTGGCGATCGTGGCGTACGCCGCGGTGAGGTCGAGCGGGCGGACCTCGACGGTTCCCAGGGCCCCGGCGAGCCCGGCCTGCATGAACGCCTCTCGACCACCCATGAACCGGACGCCCATCGCCTCCGCGGTCTTCGCGACGCGGCTGTTGCCGACCCGTTCCAGGGCCCGGATGGCCGGGATGTTGAGGGAGTACTGGAGGGCTCGGCGCACGAGGACCGGACCTCGCTCGCGCTGGTCGGCGTCGGTCGGGGCCCATTCCTCGCGCCGGTTGAACTCGGTGGTGATGTCGAGCAGGACGCTGCCCGGCGTCAGGCGCTTCGCGTCGAAGGCCGCCGCGTACAGGACCGGCTTCCACGCGGAACCGGGTTGCCGCGCCCCGTCGCCGGCCGCGTCGAACTTGGGCTCGAACTTGCGGCTCGCCATCGAATCGCGGGCATACCCGGCGCTGCCCACGTAGGCCAGCACGTCGCCGGTCCGATAGTCGAGCGCGACGAGGGCGCCGTTGTGGAGGTCCTTGCCGCGGAGCGCCCGGATCCAACCCCGCTCCCGGGCCGGCACGCGCGAGCGCGTCAGGATGCGCTCCATGCCACGGCGCGTCACGTTCGGCGCGACCGCCACCGCGGCCACGTATTTCTCCGCCAGCTTCTGGGCGCGCCAATCGAGCGTGGTCCGGACCCGGAAGCCGTCCCGCTCGAGGTCGGCCTCCGGGCCGAGGATCTCCTGCAGCTGGCGACGGACCTGCCACGTGAAGTGGCCGCCCGGGATGCGCACCGGCCGCTCGCCGATCAGGACGATCGGCTCGTCCATCGCTTTCGCGAGCTGGGACTGGTCGAGCCGGATCCAGCGCCCGGTCGTGGCGATGCCCTGCAGGACCCAGTCCCGACGCACGACCGGCGGCGATCCGGGGGGCACGACGAGTCGGCCCTTCTTGTCCTTCGTGGCGAAGGCGTATGGGTCGAGCGCGCTCGGTGCCTTGGGCAGGCCGGCCAGCAACGCCGCCTGGCCGATCGTCAGCTTCGAGAGATCCCTGACCCCGAAGTAGATCTCGGCGGCGGCGGCGATCCCGTACGCGCCGTGGCCGTAGAAGATCTCGTTGAGGTAGGCGCCGATGACGCGCTCCTTGCCTTGCTCGCCCGGGAACTCGCCGCCCAGGCGGAGCGACTGGATGATCTCCTTGACCTTGCGGACATAGCGATCGGAGCCCGCGGCGACGACGTCCTGCGGCAGGAGCCGCGCGCGGACCAGTTGCTGGGTGATCGTCGAGGCTCCGCGCTCGCCGGTTCCCGAGGCGTTCTCGGCGGCGGCCGAGAGAAGCGCCGCGACATCGACACCCGGGTTGGCCCAGAACGTGCGGTCCTCCGCGGCGGTCGTGGCGTCGAGGACGCTGCGCGGCAGGTCCTCGAATGCCAGCACCCGGCGTCGCTCATCCTCGAAGCGACCGAGCTCCACCTTCCCGGCGCGGTCGTACACGATCGTCGGCTGGTCGAACGACAGGTCGTGGAGGGCGGCCGGATCGGGCAGGCCGGCAGAGAAGACGTTGAGCGTCGACGTGGCGACGATCGCGGAAAGCCCGACGGCGATGACGGCCGTGATGCCCACGCCGGCGAGCACCGGCCAGCGCCAGCCCCCGGAGCCCTGCGCGGCACGGGCGCGTGCGCGGCGGGTCCACACGCTGCGGCGATGGCTGACGACCCGCGTCGTACGGGTCACCGCGGGCCACCTGATGCGCTGCGACGTCGCCTGGCGCCGCGCGCGCGGCCGCCGTCCACCGGCCCGTGAGTCGGATGCGGATGTGCGGCGTATCGGGCGGGTTGCATGGCCATGTCACGGCCTCACGTCGTGGCGCGCGGACGCGCCACATCACGATTCCATCCCGCCTCGCTCTACCGATACCATCTTATGCGTGCGCCGTCAGCGCACGAAAGGAGGCCCGCCCCCATGACCGACCCGGGGACACCCCCCGTCGCGGCCGGCACGATCGTCGTCAGCGGCATCGGCCGGGTGGCCGTCCAGCCCGATGTCGCCGAGCTCCGGCTCGGCGTCTCGATCAACCGCCCGACCGTCGACGCCGCCCGGAGCGAGGCGGCCGCCACCATGGAGGCCATCCTCGGCGCGGTCGAGACGGCCGGCGTACCGCGCCGGGATGTCCGGACGTCCCTGTTGTCGGTCCAGCCGCGCTACGACTACCGCGACGGCAAGGCACCGACGCTCACCGGCTACGAGCTGTCGAACATCGTCGAGGTGACAGTGCGCGACCTGGCGACGCTCGGCGCGACGATCGACGGGACCCTCGCGGCGGGCGCGACGAGCATGGACAGCCTGTCGTTCCGCGTCGCCGATCCGGCGCCCGCCGAACGCGAGGCGCGCGTCCAGGCGATGGGTGCAGCTCGGGCTCGGGCCGACGTGCTTGCCGAGGCGGCCGGCCTGGCGATCGTCGGCGTAGCGGACATCGTCGAGGGCGGGCCGGTCCGGCCGCCGACGCCGTTCCCCAAGGGCGAGCGGATGATGATGGCGGCCGCCGATGTCGCGACCCCGGTCGAGGCCGGTGCCCTCGAGGTCGAGGTCGAGGTCACCGTGACCTATCGGGCGCGCTAGCCCCGCTCAGCTCCCGGCGAGCCCGATCCGCAGCAGACGGCCGCCGGACAGGTCGGTCGCGTACAGCTCGCCCGCGGCATCCTCGGCGATCGCGCTGATCGACGCGTCGGACTCGGCCACGATCGTCGGCGAGTCGACCCGGTCCTGCGACGCATCGATCGCCCAGAAGATCCCGGAGCAGTAGTCGGAGAAGACGTACCAGCCCTGCAGCGCGGGGAGTGCGCTGCCGCGATAGACGGTCCCGCCGGTCACCGAGCATCCGAAGTCATGGTCGTACTCGGTCACCGGCAGCGTCAGGTCCGGCGTCGCGCAGTCGTCGCCGGCGTCCCGGAAGCAGGTCGAGCCCTCCATCGTGTTCCAGCCGAAGTCCAGCCCGCCGACGCCAGCTCGGGCCACGTCGATCTCCTCGATGCTCCCCTGGCCGACATCGCCGATCCACAGGTCGCCCGTCGTGCGGTCGAAGCGGATGCGCCACGGATTGCGCAACCCGGTCAGCCAGATCTCCGGCCGGGCGTCGGCGGTGGCGGCGAACGGGTTGTCGGGCGGGACCGCGTAGCGCGGCTCGGCGTCATCGGGCAGGTCCTGCCCGACGTCGATGCGCAGGACCTTCGCGAGCAGGGTGTCGAGGCTGCGACCCGAGTCCAGGGGGTCGCCACCACCACCGCCGTCGCCTGTCCCGATGTACAGGTAGCCGTCCGGCCCGAACACCGTGGAGCCGCCGTTGTGGTTGCCGAACGGATCGTCCATCCGCAGCCAGATCGTCGCGGTCCCGGGCGCGGCGACGTCGCGGTCGTCGGGGTTCGCGTCGTACGAGGCGACGACCTGCTGACCGTCGACGTCCGTGTAGTAGACGAAGAACCGGCCATCCTCGCCGCTCGGCAGGAACGCCAGCCCCAGGAGGCCCGACTCGCCTCCGGCGCGGACCAGCTCGGTGATGTCCAGGAACGGTCGCTCGACGAGCTGGCCGTCGCGCACGATCCGGACGCGCCCCACCTGCTCGACGACGAACAGCGTTTCGGGGTCGTCGGGGCGCCAGGCGACGTCGACTGGATCGCTCAGGCCCTCGAGGACCGGCTCGAGCTCGAGCCGCGGCGGCTCGCCCGACGCAGTCCCGGCGGAGGGAGCGGTGGTCGGCGGGGCCGACGCGGACACGGTCGGGGATGCCGTCGCGCTCGCGCTCGGCGACGACGGCGCCGACGGCGCCGATGACGGTGCGGGGTTGCAAGCTGCCAGCCCGGCCACGGCGAGGACGAGCAGCAGGGCGGTCGATCGGTGCATGGCGCGGAATGCTAAGCCCATCGGGCGAGATACACCGTCATCGGCGACTGGGTTCCACCGGAAGACCGCGCGGCCCGTCGGGTACGCTCCTCCCATGGATGTGTGGGATCTCGACGAGCTGGAGGCCGCGCGGACGGTCAGTGGCCGGCTCTACCACGAGTTCATCTCGGTGCCCGACCTGTCGGGCGGCCTGTACGTCCTCGAGGCGGGCGCGACCGATCCGCAGTCGCCGCACGCCGAGGATGAGCTCTACGTCGTGATGTCGGGCAGCGCGAAGGTTCGCATCGGCGGTGAGGTCCGCCCGGTCGCGGCGGGATCGGTGATCTTCGTGGCGGCGAACGTCGAGCACAAGTTCCTCGACATCGAGGAACGGCTCGTGTTGATGGTGATGTTCGGCCCGGCGGAGTACTCGCGCCAGGCCACCTAGGCGTCGCTCGACGCGAGCTCCTGGAGCCGGAGCGCCAGCTCGGCGCCGTGGCCGGTCTCGTCGTGGCGGAAGAACGCGTAGACGTCGTCGCCGGCGGCGAGGAACGGCTCGAGGCGGTCGCGCCAGGCGGCAAGCTCGTCCGGCGTGTAGTCGTGGCGGCGCAGCCGGACGTACAGGAACGAGCCGGTCCGGCGGAGCGTGGGCGGTGATTCGTCGTCCGGACCTTCGGTGGCGCAGTGCGCCGCGCCGGCGTCGAGCAGGGACGCGACGGTCTCGTCCGCCGCCCAGCTCGGATCGCCGAACTCGACGGCCAACGGCAGGTCGCGCGGCCAGGCTGCGAGCATCGCGCGGAGCCGGTCGTCGTCGCGCCGGACGTTGTCGGGGACCCGGAAGAGGACGGTGCCGAGCCGGTCGCCGAACCGTCGGTAGGGCTCGGTCAGCCAGGGCAGGCCGAGATCGGGCGCCCCGTTCATCGCGCGCCACGAGCCACCCCGCTGGGCCTTGACGCTGAACCGGAAGTCGGGCGGCGTGGCAGCGAGCCAGGTCGCGACCTTCGACTCTGATGGCGACTGGTAGAACGTGTTGTTCAGCTCGACCGCCGGCAGGCGCGAGGCGTAGTGGGGGAGCAGCGCATCGGCCTTGAGACCGGGCGGGTAGAAGCGCGGGCTCCAGTCCGGGTAGGCGAAGCCGCTGGTCCCGACGTACAGCCGGCCGTGCGCCGCCGGCGGCGGATCAGTCGGTGGCGACACCGGCGCCCGGGCCGGCGTGGTCGGCCACCGACTGCATCGAGCGCTGGATCGATGCCAGGTCGTCCGGGCCGACGGCCGCGAGGAAATGCTCGTCGATGCCGCGCAGGTGCGTTCGTGAGGCGCGACGCAAGCGATCGAGCCCGGCGGTCGTCAGCACCGCCTCGGCCCCGCGGGCGTCACTCGCGCAGGCGCGCCGCTCGACCAGGCCGTCGAGCACGAGCCGGTCGATGAGCCGTGTCACGCCGGACTTGCTGAGCAGCACCCGGTCGGCCAGCTGGCGCATGCGGATCGTCCGCTCGGGCGCGTCGGCGATGGTCAGCAACGCGTCGTACTCGGCGAGTGAGATGTCGTGCTCGGCGCGGAGCTCCTCGTCGAGCCGGCGCGTGATCCGGGCGTGTGCCGTCAGGAACGCGCGCCACGGCTGCAGCCGCGGGTCGTGCGAGGACAGGGGACGCGCGTCAGCGAGCTCGGTCACGGTCATGGCTGGACGAAGGGATGGTACACGGCCCGGTCGACTTCTCCGAATACTTGACCATGCAACTATATCAGCCGGGCGGCAGTCGGGGCCGGACAGGCTGGCATCATCCGGGATGCTCGACCGAGGCCGGCCGGCGCCGGATGTGATCGTCATCGGTGGCGGCATCGTGGGCGTCGCGGCCGCGACCCATCTCGCGGAGGATGGCCGACGCGTCCTCCTGTTGGAACGGACCGAGATCGCCGCCGGGGCCTCGGGCCGGAACTCCGGGGTCGTCCAGCATCCGTTCGATCCGGTCCTGGTCGAGCTGCACCTCGAGACGGTCGACCTGTACCGCGCGCTGGACGGCTTCGGGATCGGGCGCGTGCCGGCCGGCCTGCTGAGCGTCAGCCGCGATATCGACGTCGTGCGACGGATCGCCGTCGAGCTGGCGGCCACACATCCGTCGATGCAGCCGATGTTCGTGTCGCCCGAGGAGCTGCGCCGGATCGAGCCGGCAGTCGCGTACGATGTTGCCGCCTGCCGGCTCGAGATCGGCTTTCCGGTCGCGCCAGCGTCGGCGACGCGTGCCTACGCCGAGCGGGCGGAGCGCGCCGGCGTGGACATCCGGGTCGGTGTCGCCGCCGGCGTCTGGCGGAAGGGCGACCGGGTGCGCGGCGCGATGCTCGACGACGGCGTGACCGTCGCCGCGGACGACGTGGTCGTGGCGGCCGGGCCGTGGACGCCGGCGATCGTCGACCCGAGTGGCACGTGGCGACCGATCGTGCCGCGTTGGGGCGTGGTCGTCCCGGTGGCCCTCGACGCCCCGCCGAGGCACGTCCTGGAGGAGGCCGAGATCTCGATCGAGCCTGGATCGGCGGACGACCGAGGAGGCGGGCCACTCGTTCAGCCTCGTCACGGCCGCTGGTTCGAGCTCGCTCGGCTCGACGTTCCTGGCCGACGAGCCGGAGCCGGTAACACTGGTGCCCGCGCTCGTCCGGCGGGGAGCACGCTTCGTGCCGGCCATCGCGGACGCGTCGATCGGGCCGCCGCGTCTGTGCGCGCGACCGCAGAGCCTCGACGGGAGGCCGCTGGTCGGCGCCGTGCCCGGTCTCGCGGGACTGTGGGTCGCGGCGGGCCATGGGCCGTGGGGCATCTCGACCGGGCCGGCATCCAGCCGGCTGATCTCCGACCTGGTCGCGGGCCGGCTCTCGGCGTCGCCGAGCCCGCTGGATCCTGCCCGTTTCGGGGCCCCTGCCTGACCCTCGCTCCCCCGCGCGATCGCGACACCGATCAGATGCTGGCCGGTGATCGCCATGAGCGATCGCGTTCGGGCCGAAGGCAGCGGCAGCTGCCGCTGCGATCGCTCCGAGCGATCAGTCATGCTGCGGGTGGACGATCCGAGCGCCGATCGATCGCGGAGAGCCATCGATACGAGCGCAGCCGGCCGTTGGAGGCGAAAACGATCGCGGCGAGCGGTCACGTGAAGCAGCGCGGCCCGAGAGGCTACAGGTGGGGCGCCCTAGGTCCGCCAGCTCTCCGCGTCGAACAGGAAGAACGTGGTCTGGGTCCACAGCTCGCGCCAGCGCATCACGCGCTCCTCGATCGGGCTGGGCTCGGACCGGATCTCGATGGCTTCCGCCTCGACATCGGATCGATGGCCGCGGCCCGTGCGCTCGTCATCGTCGAGGTCGCGGTCCAGGTCGTGGACGGACAGATGCGGGTCGACGCGTCCGATGCGGGCGATCACGGCGTAGGCGGCCATGGTCCGACCAGCCTACTCCTGGCAAGGCCTCGCGGCTATCCTTCCGCGATGACCATGACGGCCCGGCGCTACGGCGCCCAGAGCATGACCGCGGCGCTTCTCGACGTCCTCGTCAAGCGACCCGGTGCCGCGTTCGGCCGGGCGTTCGACGACCCCGCGCACGGATTCCTGTACCCGTCCGACCTCGATGTCGCGCGGCGGGAGCACGACGCGTTCGTCGACGTGCTCACGCGCCTTGGTCCGACCGTCCACGTCCTCGAGGACGAGCTCGACGACCCCGACCTGATCTACACGTTCGACCCGCTGCTCGTCACCGACGCCGGGGCGATCCCGCTGCGACCCGGCAAGCCCAACCGACTGGGCGAACCCGCCGTCCTCGAGCGCTGGACGCAGGCGGCCGGCATCCCGACCGCCGGCCGGATCGAGGCGCCGGGGACGGTCGAGGGCGGGGACACGTTCTGGCTCCGGCCCGACCTGTTCTGCATCGGGCGCACGCTGCGGACGAATGGCTCCGGCGTGGCCCAGCTGGCGGACATCGTCGGCGGCGACGTCCGAGTATTCGACGTGCCCTACTGGAAGGGCCCAGCCGAGCTCATCCACCTGCTCAGCGTCATCTCGCCGGTGGCGGACGATCTCGCCGTCGTCTACCTGCCGCTGCTCCCGGTCGGGCTGTGGGAGCTCCTGCGCGACCTCGAGATCCGGCTGATCGAGGTGCCTGACGACGAGTTCCCGACGCTCGGCTGCAACGTCCTCGCGGTCCGCCCGGGAGTGGTGATCGTGGCCGAGGGCAACCCGGGCACCTCGGCGGCGCTATCGGCCGCCGGCTGCGAAGTGCACACGTACCCCGCCACACAGGTCGGCGTCAACGGCTCGGGTGGCCCCACCTGCATGACCCGTCCCATCCTGCGTGCCTGACGCCATCGACCGCGAGCGCCTGGTCGACGACCTCCGGGCGCTCGTCCGCGTCGAGAGCATCACGGGGTCAGAGGAGACCGCCGCCGAATGGGCCGCGACCGCGCTGCGCGAGCTGGGCCTCGCGGTCGAAGTGGTCCGCCCGGACCTGGATGCGCACCGCGCGGACGCCGCGTGGCCGGGCGAGGAGATGCCGCGCGGATCCCTGCCGGTCGTGATCGGGCGCGCCGGAGGCGAGGGACGGGACGACGCGCCCGCCCGGAGGCTCATCCTGTCCGGCCATCTCGATGTCGTCCCGCCCGGCGACCCTGCGACCTGGACGGTCGACCCGTGGGCGGGGGAGGTGCGCGACGGGGTCCTCTACGGTCGCGGCGCCTGCGACATGAAGGGCGGCGTCGCGGCGATCCTCGCCGCCGTACGGTCGCTTCGTGCGGGAGGCGACCTCCAGCGGCTCGACGGGGAGTTGCTCGTCGTGCTCGTGCCGTCGGAGGAGGACGGCGGGCAGGGCACGCTCGCCGCGATCCGCGCCGGTGCATCCGCCGACATGGCGATCATCACCGAGCCATCGCGGCTCGATGTCGTCGTCGCGCATGCGGGTGCCATCACCTTTCGGCTGACCGTCCCGGGCCGCGCGGCGCACGCGTCGCAGCGACGCGAGGGCGTCTCGGCGCTCGACAACCTGTTCGTGCTGACCCGCGCGCTCGAGGCGGACGAGGCGCGGCGGAACGCGTCCGAGCGCGACCCGCTCATGACGGTGCTCGGCCTGCCCTATCCGACGATCATCGGCATCGTCGAGGGCGGCGAGTGGGCGTCGACCGTGCTCGATCGCGTCGTCGCCTATGGCCGCTACGGGGTTCGGCTCGGGCAGACGCCGGCCGAAGCGGAAGCCGACCTGCGAGTGGCGATCGAGGCGGCCTGCGCCGACGACCCGTTCCTGCGCGACCACCCCGCGACCGTCGAGATCACCGGCGGGCGGTTCGGGTCTGCGCGGGTGCCGTCCGACCACCCGCTGCCGGTCGGGCTGGCCGACGTGGCGGAGCCGATCATGGGTCGGCGGCCGGCCTTGCTCGGGGAGCCGTACGGCGCCGACATGCAGATGTTCGTCAACCACGGCGGGACGCCATGCGTGATCTTCGGGCCGGGCGACGTCCGGGTGGCGCACGCCGCCGACGAGCACGTGCCGCTCGACGAGGTCGAGACGTGCGCTCGGGTCCTGGTCGCGTGGGTCCGCCGGGAGCTGGTGACCTAGCCGGCGACCGCCGAGCGGCGGGCTACGACCAGCAGCATCGGCCCGACGATCAGCGCCGCGCCGAGCAGACCGAGGATCGCGAAGCCCGCGTAGGCCAGCACGAACCCGGAGCCGATGCTCGCCACGGCGGCCGAGCTCCAGATGAGGCTGTCGGTCAAGCCCTGGAGACGGGTCCGCTCGGGCAGCGACAGGCCGTGGGTCAGCAGCGCCGACCCGGCGACATATCCGAGGTTCCAGCCGTACCCGAGCAGGAAGAGGGCGACGAACAGGATCACGCCACCCTCGGGAGGCGCCGCGGCCGCCAGGATCGACGCCCCGGCCACCGTCGCCAGCCCGGCCAGGATGACCGGCACGGAGCCGTAGCGGTCGGTCAGCCGGCCCGAGATCGGCGATAGCCCGAACATCCCGAACGTGTGGCCGCTGATGACCACGCCGACTGCGGCAAGGCTGTGGCCGTGGTCGGCCATGTGCAGCGGTGTCATCGTCATGATCAGGACCATCACGAACTGGCCGGCGACCAGCGCGACGATGGCCACCGGCACCCGCGGCCGGGCGAGCACGCTGGCCAGCGAGACCGCGACCGGCGCATCGCCGTCGCCGTCGTGGCGGGCCGATGCATGCGCCAGCTCGTACGGTTCCGGGCGAAGGAGCGTGAAGCTGAGGATGGCCGCCGCCCCGACGAACAGGATCGGCACGAGGTACGCGCCGGCCAGCTCGGGCAGCCCGAGCGACAGCGCGACCTGTCCGGCGGGCGCCACGAGGTTCGGCCCGACGACCGCGCCGACCGTCGCGCCCCACACCACGAGGCCGATCGCCGACGCTCGCCGGGCGGGTGCGACGAGGTCGGCAGCCGTGTAGCGCGACAGCTGGTTCGAGGCGTTGCCGAAGCCGATCAGCACGGTCCCGACGAGCAGCACCGGGAGCGACGAGATCACGATCGCCGCCGTTGCCACAAGCGCGCCGAGGACGCTGACGACGTAGCCCGCGGCGAGGCCGAAGCGCCGCCCCCGGCGGACCATCACCCAGGACAGCACGATCGACCCAGCGGCGGCGCCCATCACGACGGTTGCGGCGGGGGCACCGCTCCAGGCCGTGACCCCACCGGCGATGTGGGCAGCGACGATCGTGGCGACGGTCACGGCCGCGATATGGCCGGTGCTGCCGAGGGCCACGCCGGCGACCAGCGTCCAGACGGTCCGCCGGCGGAGGCGCTCGAGCTCCGCGGGGTGGATCGATCGTCCTTCGGCCATGACGGCCGATGGTACGAGAACCGAGCTCACGCGGCGGGGTGGCCTCTTAGACGAGGTCGAGCGTCAGGATCTCGACCCCGTCCCGGCCGGTGGGCGTGGATCGCGCCTCGTCGGGATCGCCCTCATCCGCGGATGCCATCTCGATGAAGCGGCAGAAGGCGTTGGCGAGGCGCATCTGCTCCGGCGTCCGGGCGCGGACCCGGAACAGGTCCGGCGAGGCGACGACGATCGCCACGCCGCGGGCTCGGGATGTCGCGACGTTGAGTCGATGGCGGCTGTACAGGAAGTCCATCCCGCGTGGCGCCAGCTCGGGTGACGAGGTGGTCAGCGAGTAGATGGCGATCGGGGCCTCCTGGCCCTGGAACTTGTCGACCGTTCCGACCCGCGCCTCGGGCGGGAGCAGGCGCTTGATGGCTGCCACCTGGGCGTTGTACGGCGCGACCACGAGGACGTCGTCGAGGGTCATCGGACGGGTCATGCCATGCTCGTCCGTCCAGGTCGTGCCGCCCTCGATCAGGCCGAGGACGAGCGACGCCACAGCGGCAGCTTCATCGACGTTCTCGTTGTCCGCCCCGCTCGTCGGCAGCTGCACGACCCGCGGCCCTGCGCTTCCGACCAGGGCATCCGCCCCACCGACGGCCTGGACCGCGAGGTGGCTCTCGGGCCTCAGGCGATCGTCGTAGAACACCTCCGACGTGTAATCGCACAGGTCGGGATGCAGTCGCCAGGTCGTCGGCAGGAACAGGCCGCGGTCGGCAGGCATCGTGGCCAGGTCGCCCAGGACATGGGCGAGCGCCGAGCGTTCCGCGCCCGGGGGGTGCGTGCCCTGGAGCGGCTGATCGAGCTGCTGGGGATCCCCGAGCAGGACGATGCTCGACGTCGAGGCGGACATCGCGACGACGTTCGCGAGCGAGATCTGGCCTGCCTCATCGACGAACAGCGCGTCCACCGCGTCGTGGATCTTCTCGTTCGCGAATACCCAACCCGTACCGGCGACGAGGTTGGCCCCCTCGGCGAGGCCGTCCGGGATCTGGTTGGTCTCGACCTGACGGACCCGCGGGTCATGGATGAGCGTCTCGGCGTCTGTTCGCTGGAGGGCGATGACGGTGGTGCCGTACCCGTCCGCGGCCTTGAGGATCGCCTTGAGGAGGTTGGCGATGACCTTGTGGCTGGTGCCCGTGATGCCCACCCGCTTGCCCACGTCGAGCAGGGCGCAGATCATCCGGGCCCCGTTGTAGGTCTTGCCCGATCCAGGCGGTCCCTGGATCGCGAGCACGGTCCGGTCGAGCGCGAGGGCGAGGCGACGCGCAGCGTCGAGCGTCGGCTCGCCGTCCCGGACGAGCGGCGCTGCGTCCGCCTGCCCGACCCGCGGGCGTCGCCCGAGCAGCAGGTCGCGGGCCGCGCGGTGCGGCCCAGAGGCGTCGATGCCGCGCGCCGCGACCCATTCGCCCAGCTCGTATAGCCGCGCCCGATGCTCGTCGGTCCGGTATGGCTCGAGCGGCACGACTGACCTCGGATGGCCCGCTCCAGCCCGCAGCTTGATGTCGATCGTCTGGCTGACCGGATCGAGCGCGACACGATCCCCGATCGCCCACGCGCCGGGCTTGGCGCCGGGATCGGCGGCCTTCAGATCGGGGTCGTGCAACGTCCCGCCCTTGATGTCGATCTCCTGGTCCGGGTAGCGGTACCGCCAGGTCCGTGCGCCACGCCTCGTCTCCACGAGCATCTCGACCGGCTCGAGCAGCCCGATGGCACCGTCCTCGTCGACCAGCTGGTCGGGTGTCAGGTCCATGAGCCGGTGGAACTCCCACCACATGGCCTTCTCCTCGCGGCGATGCCAGCCCAGGAGCTGGGCCAGGAGCCAGGTCGCCTGCTGCTGGGGACTGCGGTCGACCGGGTCGACCGGGATGGTGTCCGGATCGGCCAGCCGATCGACGAGGACCTGGACCCGCTGCTGCGCCTCGCTCAACTCGACGATCGCCTCGACATCCCTGGGCCCTGGTCGCGGAACATCGGTGCCCACGAGCCCTGCCAGCTCGACCCTGAGGGTCTCGAGCCAGTCGCGCAGCCGGAGGTTGCTGACGACGTCGTCCTCGTTGTACCGCTCGATGCGCTCGAGGTGGTCGGCGGCCGGGCGCTCGCCCTCGCCGAGCTCGAGCCACTGCTCGAACGCGACGATGCTGCTGCCTGCGTCGCGGAGGTCGATGGTCCGCTCGAAGCCGTAGAAGGGCTCCATCCGTTTGATCGAATAGCTCTCGACCGATGCGCGCAGGCCCTGACGCACGGCGCGAAGGAGGTCGACCAGCACGCCCTTGCGGAGCATGTCGTCGACCTCGTCCTCCCTCGTCCCGTAGCGGCCCATCAATCGCTTGAGCGCGGTCGGTTCGTACGGCGCGTAGTGATAGATGTGCAGGTTCGGGTCGGCGGTGCGACGCTCGGCGAAGAACTCCATCAGGCGCTCGAAGGCGTGACGCTCGGCCTCGAGCGTGAACTCGCCGTCCTCGTCACGCGACCAGAAGGCGTGGAACGTTCCGTCGACCTCGAGCACGCCGAACAGGTAGTCGAGGCCGTCGTCGAGCGCGTACGGGTCGCCCTCGATGTCGAAGAAGAGATCGCCCGGCGACGGCACCGGGAGCGAGGCGAGACCTCGTTCCGGTTCGGGCTCGGTGCCCTCCTCGGGGAGCAACAGCTCGTAGCGGTCGGTCTTCGTCCGGCGACCCTCCAGCTGGAGACGCGCCTGCTCCCGGACCCGCTCGTAGGCCTGCGCGCTCGTGCCCTCGAGAGGCGGAGCCATCGGCAGTGGCGCATCGCCGAGCGCCTCGAGCGTCGCGACGTCGCGCTCCTCCAACGCCCGACGCTGACGGGCGCTGATCCCGGCGACAAGGCTGAGGTGGTCGTCGGCGCGGCGGCGCTGGACGCACTCGGCGGCCCAGCGGCAGACGTCGCAGTGCTCCACGGGTTCGGGATAGGTCGTGGCCGGCGGATAGGCCGCCGGCGTCTCGTCGGCCATCGTCGCCATGAATCGATCGCGGACGCTGCGGTAGTAGGCCATGTAGTCGTCGACACGGAGGCGCTCCACCGTCCGGGCGCTCCCGCCGAGGGCCACGTAGAGCCATTCCGGCCGCACGCCCTGGATCGCCTCCAGCTGGTCGACGTACGAACAGATCTGCAGCACCGCGCTGGCCTTGACGTGGCGGGCGAGCTTCGTATCCGCGACCTCGTAGTGGTACGGCCCCCAGGCCGATGGGCGATCGCGGTCGTCGCGCCGCAGCAGGAAGTCGGCGTGGCCACGCCACGTGCCGTCGAAGAACGTCGCCTGGTAGATGACGTCCGCGCCGGAGGCCATGGCGTCGATCGTCGCGGCGGCCGCGGCCCGGACACGTGCGCCGTAGTCGTCGATCGAACCGTCGGGTTCGATGGTGACCACGATCCGGCCGTCTGCAGTGAGGTCGGCGAGGTAGCGCTTCTCGTGCTCGAAGCCGCGCTTGCGGATGATGTCGAGCTCCGGGTCGTCGCGCATCGGCCGTTTGACGAGGCCCGCGAGGGATGCCCGCTCGAGTTGCGTCAGGTGCTCGCAGGCGAGGTAGGCGACCAGGTCCGTGGCGGCGTAGACGGGTCGACCGTCGATCGACTGCACCCGCTCACCTTACCGGCGTGTCGCGACAGCTCGCCTGTCAGGAACCGCCGCCCTGACGCAGGTAGGAGACGGCTAGCTGCCGCCGAACAGCCGCTTGAGCCAGCCGGTGAAGCCGCCGGCGGCCTCCTTGGCCTCGGCGCTCGCCTCCGCGGCCGTATCGCCGCTCGTGTGGCCGACGTCATCCAGGACGTCGCCTGTCAGCTGGCCGGTCTTGCCGGCGGCGTCACCCAGCCCGTCGGCGGCGGCGTCGACGGCCTCCTCCGCGGCTCCGACCGGGTCATGCATCGGGTCGGTCATCGGGCACCTCGCTCCTACGAGCATTCGGTGTGGGGCGTGCCACCGATGCGTTGATGCTGGCGGCCGCCGTCGGCCGCGTCAACCCGCCGTGGTCAGTGCGACGCGGCGCGGCGAGGCCGCTGGGTCGCGCCACAGACCGGACAGGTCGCGATGCCGCGAGCGGTATCGACCTCGAGGAAGCTGGGGCAGCCGTTCGTTCGGCAGAACGGTCGATCGTGGGCCGCGTTGGCGGCTGTGGAGCGGCGGCGCAACCGACGCATGGATGTGGCGCGACCGGCGTACGTCGCGGTCGCAGTACGGGACATCATCGAGTTTTTCGTCTTCTTCTTTCCTGCACCGCGGGCGTTTCGGGCCCGCTGATGCCACTGTGTGCTCCGCTGCACATCACCCGGTATGGGGGTGGAGCGGTTGGTGATCCGGGCGGCGAACCGGGAGCGTCCGTTGACGAGGCGCTCGACCGGGGCCGTCGCTGCGGACCGGTATCGTCGTCCACTATAGCGGGTCGGACCGATCCTTGCCAGAACGGGTACCCTGCGTCGCCATGAGTGTCGCTTCACCCGCCATCACCATCCGCCCCGTGCTCCCCGAGGACGCCCCGATCCTGGCGGCGATCCTTGCCCAGCCGAACGTCGCCCGCTGGTGGGGCGACTTCGACCAGGAGCGTGTCGAACAGGATCTGATCGTCGGCGAACCCGACCTGCGCGTCTTCGCGATCGAGATCGACGGCCGATTGGTCGGGGCGATCCAGAGTCACGAGGAGACCGACCCGGAGTTCCGTCATGCGGGCATCGACCTGTTCATCGATGCCGACGAGCACGGCCACGGCGTCGGGCCGGCCGCGATCCGGCAGCTCGCCCGACGCCTGATCGAGGACGAGGGTCATCACCGCCTCACGATCGACCCGGCCGCCGACAACTCGAGCGCCATCCGGGCGTACGAGAAGGTCGGGTTCCGGCCGGTCGGCCGGATGCGCCGCTACCAGCGCATGCGCGACGGCTCGTGGGTCGACGCGCTCCTCATGGAGCTGCTCGCCGAGGAACTCATCGACTGACGGATCGGCCCTTGTAACAGGACCGTGGGGGTCTACCATGCTCAAGGCCGCGGTGATGGGCGGCCGTCGATGAGGGAGGCAGCCAGCTCATGACCGGAGAGATGCCGAGCGCACCGCCACCGAGTGCACCGACCCCTGGTGCACCGATGTCCAGCGCACCACCGTCAGGACTCGTCTATGCGGATGTGCCCAACCGCATCATCGCCTACATCATCGATGCCATCCTGATCGGGATCCTGAACCTGATCGTCGGCATCGTCCTCAACGGGCTGGGGATGCAATCGGTGACCGTCAACGACGATCTCACGGTCTCGGTCAACTACATCGCGGCGATCGTCCAGGGCCTCGTCGGCCTGGCGATCGGAGCGGCGTACTTCATCTACACGTGGACGCGGATGCGCGCGACCGTCGGCATGCGCTTGCTCGGGATGCAGATCGGCAATGCCGGCGATGGACGGACGATGACGACCGAGCAGGGCATCCGCCGCTGGCTCGCGCTGTCGGCGCCCGCGATCATCGCCCAGGTGTTCTCCGGCGTCCCGCTCATCGGTATCGTGATCGGGCTCGCCGGCCTCGTGTGGTACATCTGGCTGATCTACACGATGGCGCAGAGCCCCACCAAGCAGGGCTGGCACGACGTCTTCGCCAACACACAGGTCGTCAAGGCTGCCCAGTCGGTCTGATCTCGATCCGCTCGTGAACGCGGCGCCGGCCCTCGGCCGGCGCCGTTCGATCCTCCCTAGATCGGCGGCCACGGGATGGCCGGCCACGTCGGCGACGGCTGCGGGAACACCCCGCGCTCCAGCAGGTGGCCGACCCGCCGGACGGTCGCTCGAACCTCCGCCCGGCTGAGCAGGTCGCCCAGGTCGCTCCCGAGGTCGCCATCGAGGGCGTCGCGAACCCGGCGCAGCCCAGCCAGCTCGTCGTCGAGCAGGCGCCCGCCGCGCCAGCCCCACAGCACGGTGCGTAGCTTCGGCGTCACCGAGAAGCACACGCCGTGGTCGACGCCGTACACGTGCGAGCCGCCCTCGACCGGCAGGATGTGCCCGCCCTTCCGATCGGTGTTGTTGACCGCAGCGTCGAAGGCCGCCATCCGGCGGAGACGAGGATCGTCATCGTTGATCCAGCCGATCACGTCGACCGTGGTGTCGGGCGCGATGTATGCCTGCAGCATCCCCTCGCCGAACGGGCCGTCGCGCATGACCGTCGGGGGCACGATATCCCACCCGCTCGCCTCCGAGACGAGATAGGCGGCGAGCTCACGGCGCGTCAGGGTGCCGTCCGGGAAGTCGTCGAGGGGACGCTCGCCGGCGGTCGGCTTGTGGATCGCATCGAGCACGCGTGGCGGCTCGAGCGGGTCGGGGCAGGGCAGGGTGACCGTGACGAACAGCGCATTGTTGCTCGAGCCGACGATGCGCCCGACGATGTCGATCTCCCCGTCGCGCAGCACTTCCAGTGCCGAGACGCGGTCGAGCATGTCGGCGCCGCTAGTTGACGAAGTGGCCGTTGCGCCGCGGGCAGATGTGGCCCAGCGGATCGAGCGGTGCGCCGCACAGCGGGCACGGCGGCCGGCCCGCTGCCACGACATGCGCGGCGCGGGCCACGAACGACCGGGCGGCGGCGGCGGTCATCCGGACGCGCAGCAGGTCGGGCCCCTCCTCGTCCTCGTCGTCGTCCTCATCGGGGTCGATCGCCTCGCCGTCCTCGTCCTGGGCACGCGCTTCGACGAGGACCCGCTCGGCCCCACCATCCCAGCCTAGCGTCAGCGACCCGGCCCGAAAGGCCTCGTTGAGCGGCTCATCGAGGACGACGCCCTCTGGCGGCCCCTCGCCGGCGTCCGCGATGGGCGGCTCGGTCTCCGAGGCCTCGACGATGCCACGCAGGTCCAGCTCGTCGAGCAGCGCACCGAGGCGCTCCGCGAGCACGGCCACCTGCACCTTCTCGAGCGCGACCGATACGACCCGGCCGCCCTCGCGGGCCTGGAGGAAGAAGGTCCGATCGCCCGGTTCACCGATCGTGCCGGCGACGAATCGGTCCGGCGGATCGAAGATGTACCGGCGTCGGGGCATGCCACTGACTCTATACCCAATCGCGCTCATGGACGGTCGGTCGGTCCGGGCTAATCGACGTGGACGGAGACCGTGTGCCAGCCGCGTGCGCCGTCCGGCGCGGGTCGCGACGGGATCTCCTCCTGGAGGGCCCCGGCACCGTCCGTCGCGCGCACCGAGACGCGATGGTCGCCCGGCACCGCGTCCCATGTGTAGACCCACTGGACCCAGGTCGCGTCCGAGATCGGCGACGACACTCGGGCGTCCTGCCACTCCCCGTCGATGCCGACTTCGACCTTCGAGATGCCCCGGTCGGGCGCCCATGCGACCCCGGCGACCGCCACCTGCCCGGCCGCGACCGAGCTGCGCGGTGTGTCGATCCGCGACTGGGTCAGGATCGGACCCTCCTTGGACCAGCCGAGCGGCACCCAGTAGCCGTCGTACGACTCCCAGGTCGTGAGCTCGAGGTCCCACAGCCACTTGGTCGCGGAGACGTAGCCGAACAGGCCGGGCACGATCAGCCGGGCCGGGTAGCCGTGCTGGCGCGGCAGCGGCTCGTCGTTCATCTGGATCGCGATCATCGGCTCGCGCTCGGGGTCCATCACCCACGACATCGGCATGCCCGCCGTCCAGCTGTCGACCGACCGTCCGACCAGCTGCGTCGCTTGCGCCGTGGGCACGGCAAGATCGAGGACGTCCCGCAGCCGGACGCCGGTCCACTTGGCGTTGCCGACGAGGTGACCGCCGACCTCGTTGCTGACGCATGCGATCGTGCAGTACTGCTCGAACTGCGGGAGCGCGATGAGCTGCTCCCAGGTGAGCGTCGTCTCGCGTTCGACCAGCCCGTGGATGCGCAGCCGCCAGGTCGCGGTGTCGAGGGACGGGACCAGGAGCGCTGTGTCGATCCGGTAGAACTCGTCGTTCGGGATGACGAGCGAGGTGAGGCCCGGCGTCGCCGGCGCGAGGTCGGCCCCGGCGGCCAGCGGCGGGACGGTGTCCTGTGGGCGGGGCAGGGGAGCCGTCGGCGCCGGCGCGGTCTGGCCGGACGCCAGCGCCGCCCGCCCGAAGGCCCCCGCCGCGAGCGCGCCGATGCCCACCGCGCTCGTGCGCAAGAGGAAGGATCGCCGGGCCGGGTCGGGCACCCCGTCGCCGCGGCTCCGGCCGAGCCACCCGAGCAGCCACGACAGGGTCTGGATCGCGACGCCCGTCCCGGCCGCCGCCTGGACCGCCACGATCGCCGGGCTCGCCAGCGGCTCGCCGAGCGCCGCCACGAAGCCGACGACGCCGAAGGCCGCGAACCCGAGCGCACCCCACGCGAACCGGCGCGCGGCGAGGAGCCCGAAGACGGCGCCGAGCGCCAGCGCGGCGAGCGTGACGACGATCTCCAGGGCGAGCTTGTCGTTGGTCCCGAACCACCCGACGACGACATCCTTGGCGCCCGCCGGCTGGAGGTCGATCACGACCTGGCCGACGGCGTCGACCAGGGACGTCGCCCCCGCGAACAGCCCGCCGATCGCCTCGGACACGCCCATCCCGAGCGCGGCCGCGGCCGCGCCCGCGAGCGCTGCGAGGGGTCGCGACGTCGATCCGCTCATGAGCTGACTATGTCGCCCGGCGATGACGACCGCGTGACGGCCGGACGTCCCCGATCAGGATGGCGCGGCGGTCGGCTCCGGCGTGGGAGTCGGCTCGGGCGTCGGTTCCGGAGTCGGCTCGGGCGTCGGCTCCGGCGTGGGTTCCGGTGTCGGTGTCGCCTCGGGCGTCGGCGTCGCCTCGGGCGTCGCCGTCGGCTCGACCGATGGGGGTGGGGAGCACGGCACGGCCGCGACTTCCGAGCCCGACGGCGACGGGATCTCGACCGACGGGATCACGCCGCCCGCGTCGGGTGTCGGGAGCGGGATGCAGCTCGGTGACGGGCTCGGCGATGCGCCGCAGCCGCCCCGGTCCACGTATGGACCCCAGGTCCGCCCGTATGGGGTGAACCGGTTGTTGTAGAAGTACGCGGTCCGCGTCCGGTCGGGCCCGCCCGCAACGCCCGGACCGCGCTGTGCCCGACGCATCCAATCCTGGTCGGCCTCCATCCAAGCCGGGAACTTGCTCTCGTGGGGCGCCGCCTGCAACGCGGCCAGACCGCACGTATCGGCCGGCAGGCGCGACGTCGGCTCGCTGCCGCTGAGGAACCATTCGTCTACGCCCTCGACGCCGGATGCCGGGAGCATGCCGGTGAACGGGTCGATGGCGACCTGGGTCAGGCCCTCGGCCGGGCGCGGGAAGCGGGTGATCTGCCAGTCCTCGGTGGCCTCGCGCATGAAGCCCTGCCACACGAACGTCGAGACATCGATCGAGAACACCGGCCGAGCCGGCGTCGAGACCGGCGTGTTGTCGCTGTTGCCGTTCCACACGCCGACGGTCAGGGCGTACGCACCGTCGGCCCGGCCGCCCTCTGAAGGCGGCGCGATGTACCCATAGGCGTTGAGGTCCTTGGCGTCGTTGTTGGTGCCGGTCTTGAGCGTCGCCGGTCGGCGGGCGCCCTCGGGTCCACGGATCCAGAACTCGCCCCAGTACGGGTTGATCCGCGGTGCCGTGTTGCCGTTCAGGATGTCGGTCACGATGAACGCGGACTGGGGGCTGACGACCTGGACCGGGGCGGCAGGGGCCGGCAGCTGGACCTCCGCGCCGGTGCTGTCCTCGACCCGGATGATCGAGGTCCGCTCGACGCGCGCGCCGCCGTTGCCGAGCGTCCCGTACGCGCTGACGAGGTCGATCGGTCGCGTCTCGGCGACGCCGAGTGCGAGCGCCAGACCCGCGTCGGTGGTCGGGCTCTGGAACGTCATCCCGAAGTCCTTCGCCCGCGCGAAGAGATGCTCGGGCTGGTTGAGTGCGGCCGCCTTGACGGCCGGGATGTTGAGCGAGAACTGGAGCGCATTGCGGACGCGGACGGGGCCACGCTCGAGGTTGTCGGCGTCCGTCGGCGAGTAGCCGCCGCCGAAGTCGGTGGCGCTGTCCATCAGCATGTCGCCGGCCGTGAAGACCCCGTCGTCGATGCCGACGACGTAGTTGAACGGCTTGAACGCCGAGCCCGGCTGGCGGTAGCCCTGGGTGACGACGTCGTACTGCGGCTGGAACTGGGGTCGCGTCGACGACGCGTAGTAGCTCGAAGAGCCCACATGCGCCACGACCTCGCCCGTCTGGTAGTCGAGGGCGACGAGCGCTCCGTTGCGGACGTTCTTGTCCTCGAGGTTGCGCATCCATGGCTGATAGTCGTCGAAGCCGAGCCGCTTGGCGAACTCGGCCGGTCGCGGGTGGTGCGGCGCCAGGGTCGCGACGCGGACCCACTTCTCGGCCAGCTGCTGGAGCCGCAGGTCGAGCGTGGTGATGACGCGGAAGCCACCCTGGGTGAGCTCGTCGCAGGTCGGGGTGTCCGGCCCGCAGATCTTGCGCGCGAGCTCCTGCTGGACCGCCCACACGAAGTGGGGCGCTCGCCAGCGGGGCGCCGCCTGACGGGCGAGAGGGACCTCCTGGCCCTTGGCGGCCTCGAGGTCCGCGATGCTGACGGCCCCGTTCGACATCGGCATCCGGTCGTCGGCCATCAGGTCGAGGACCGTGTCGCGACGCTGGGCGATCCGCGCGTCCGACTCGAGCACGAGATGGCTGGCCGCAGCCGGGCATTCCTCGCCCTCGGCCGGCGTCTCGTCGCAGCGCACGACCGCGTTGCGCACGAGGTCGTAGTTGGAAGGGGACTGCGGCAGCGCCGCGAGCAGCGCCGCCTCGCCGGGTGTCAGCTCCGCGAGCTCCTTGCCGAAGTACGACCGCGCGGCGGCCTTCACTCCGTAGCTCTGGTTGCCGTAGTAGTTGAAGTTGAGGTACGCGGCGAGGATCTCGCGCTTGCCAGCCTCGCCGGGGTACGCCTGCGTCAGGCGGATCGACTGGATGATCTCCTTGAGCTTGCGCTCGACGGTCCGCCCCGGGTCGCCCACGAGGTCCTCGTTGAGCAGGCGGGCGCGCACCAGCTGCTGGGTGATCGTCGACGCGCCTCGACCCTCGCCGCGCAGCGAATCGATGCCGGCCGCGACGATGGCGGTGGGGTCGAAGCCCGCGTTGTCCCAGAACGTCTTGTCCTCGACCGCCGTGGTCGCGTCCAACAGGATCGGCGGGATCTCGTCGAGGCCGACCACCTCGCGCTTGAACTCGCCGAACCGCGCGAGCTCGGTCTCGCCGGTCCGGTCGTAGAACACCGTTTCCTCGGCGATGGGCACGTTCGTGAGATCGGACACCGGTGGAAGTCCGTTCGCGAGGGCTGCGTAGACGGTGACCGCCGACGCAGCGGCGATGATGCCGATGCCGGCCAGGAACGCGAACAGGATCATGGCGAGCCAGCTCGCCGTCGATCGCCGCGGCGGGGCGGCGCGACGCGCGGGGCTGGCATGTGATCGGTAGCTGGCTGACAAGCGTATCTCCGGGTCTCGAGGGGCGGTCGGGGATGGATGATCGCGTCAAGGATGGCGCAAGACGCGCGTATACGGGGACGAGGCGGGCCAGCCGTTCGTGACGGCGGCTCAGCTGGGCAGCGGTCGCTCCCGGTAGAACACCCAGCAGGTCAGGACTTCGTCGTGGTCGTCCTCGCACGCGCTGGCGATGACACCGCCGTCGACGTCGATCCGGGTGCTGTCCTGCGGGATCGCCTCGACCGTCTCGGTCGATCGGCCGCGCAGGTGGTTGAGGAGCCGGAAGTCAGCCGCGATCTTCGGGCCAAGGGTCCGTCCGTGCCCGGTCGTCACCGCTTCGGTCGACTCCGTCGCAGGCGGGCGATCGGATAGAGGATCAGCGCTGCGACCAGCCCGACGACCAGCGCCGCGAGCCCGTTCTGGATGCCGTTGCCGGACTCGGCCAACCCGAGCTGCCGAAGCGTACCGCCGGCATCGAACCCAGCCGACTCGTCGTATGGCTGATCGCCATCTCGGTCGCTCATCCGCACACCGTACGCCCTTCGCGGGCCGGCCGCCTCACGGCCCGGACTGCAGTCGGCCGATCCCGGGCAGGAACCGGCCGGTCCGTGCCGCGTATCGGCGGTAGTCGTCGCCGTGGACCCGCATCAGGTATGGCTCCTCGACGCCCCGGACCTGTATCTGCATCGACACCACGAAACAGGCCAGCGCGACCAGCGCGAGCGCGTTCGCGATGACGAGGACGACGCCGACCGCGGTGATCGCGGTCCCGGTGAAGATCGGGTTCCGGACGACGCGGAACGGACCGGTCGTCACCAGCTCCGAGCGCGCCTCCGCATCGACGTCGCCGCGCCACGCATCGCCCATCGCCGACTGTGCGACGAGCGTCACCGCGATGCCCGCCCCGAAGAGGACCAGACCCAGCACCACGACCGGGGGCTGATCGAGGACCTCGATCGCAGGCCAGCCCGCGGCGCGCGCGACGGCGCCGACGATGGCGAGGACGAAGCCGAGGCTCGAGACCGCCCGCGACCACCATTGGGCCGACCCGAGTGGATCCGATACGCGCAGGGGCATCGTCCCTGTCCGCCGGTACTGGACCGCACCGCGCACGCCGGCCACGATCACCATCCAGGCGATGATCATGACCAGGCCGATCGAGCTCATCGGGCCGAAGCCCCGCTGTTCACACCGGCTCCGGGGGCTCCTCGTCCGGGTCGAGCGCGAGAGCTGCCGAGTTCATGCAATAGCGAAGACCCGTCGGGTCCGGGCCGTCGTCGAAGACGTGCCCGAGGTGCCCGCCACAGGTCGCGCACAGGGCCTCGGTCCGGGTCATGAACAATGACCGGTCGGACTTGGTCGCGACCGCGTCGGGGGCGACCGGGGCGTAGAAGCTCGGCCAGCCCGTCCCCGACTCGTACTTGGTCTCGGACCGGAACAGCTCGGTCCCGCAGCCCGCACACCGGTACGTGCCCTGCCGATGCTCGTCCCACAGCTCGCCGGTGAACGCCCGTTCGGTGCCTTGCTCGCGGAGGACGTGGTACTGGATCGGGGTGAGGGAGGCCCGCCAATCCGCATCGGTCCTGGCCGCTGCCGTGGTCGTGCCGTCGGGCTCCGCGCTGCGCTCGTCCATGCACGGAGTATGCGCCGGAGCGGGACTGCAACGCGGCCGTCATCCTCGACCTGTCCCCGCACGACCGGCGGAATTGCGCGGCTCCCTAGCCTCCCGGCACTGACGCAAGGAGGACGGGACCTGCATGGCCGCTGGATCGGACCGCTCGTCGTCGAGCGAGCGAGGCTTGATGCGCCTGTGGCACGACTACGGCCTGAGCATCACGCTCGTCACGATGTTCCTCATCGCCTGGGCGCTCCAGACGTGGACCGGCTGGATGGAGTTCGTCGCCGAAAAGGCGGCCGAAGGATCGGTCGCTCAGGCGTTCGGCTCCGACGGCTACATCTGGTCATGGGCGCAGGCGACGTTCGAGAACTGGCAGTCGGAGTTCCTCCAGGTCTTCACGTTCATCGTCCTGACCACGTTCCTCGTCCACAAGCACAGCCACGAGTCGCCCGACACCGACCACGAGACCGAGGCGTCGCTCCGCCGCATCGAGGCGAAGCTCGACGCGCTCGAGCGGGAGGCCGGCAAGGCATGAGCGACAAGACGGTCGACGAGCGGATGATCGACGCCGACCAGATCAGGGAGGAGCACCTCACCGAGGTGCACGAGACGCTCCAGTGGGCCTATCTGTTCGGTGTGCTCCTGTTCGGGACCATCGGCATGCTGGTGATCATCGCGATCCTCGACGCGATCTGACTCGGCAGGTCCGACATTCCGACTACTGAGGCCCCGTCCCCGCCGCGCTCCCGATCGACTGTCCGATGGCCGCGATCAGCTGTCGGGCCTGCTCGCGGTCCTTGTCGTTGGGTTGCTCGTGGTCGGCCATGATGCCGCAGTACACGCTGTGGATCGCCTGCGTCAGCGTGTCGGCGTCGGCCATCCACACCTCGCGCTCGATGAGGACCTTCATCGCCTCGTCGACGCTCTCCCGCTGCATCGCCGCATCCAGTGCGTCTCGTGTCGTCATCGGGGAAACCTCCACGCTGAGCGGCTCGGCCAGTGCGATGAGGGTGCCGTCGGTTCCGTCTCCATAGACTACCGCCATGCCCACCAGGATCATCCTGGACGTCGACACCGGCACGGACGATGCCGTCGCGCTGATGGTGGCCGCGCTGTCGCCTGACATCGAGCTGGTCGGGGCGACCGCGGTCAACGGCAACACCGGTGTCGACGACACGACCGAGAACACGCTTCGTGTGTTCGACCTCATCGGGCGGCCGGACATCCCTGTCTTTCGCGGGATGGCGACGCCGTTGCTGCGGCCACAGGGCGACCGGGGGATGGCCGCGGTCATCCATCGCAACCTGTTGGATCTGCCGGCCGCCCGGACGCAGGCTCGCGCAGAGCATGCGGTGGATTGGCTGCGCGATACGTACATGGCCTCCGAAGGCGACATCACGCTGGTCGCGGTCGGGCCTCTGACGAATGTGGCGATGGCATTGCTGAAGGAACCGAGGATGGCCGAGCGGATCCCGGAGATCGTCATCATGGGTGGCGCCCACGAGAGCGGGAACCGGACGGCCTCCGCCGAGTACAACTTCTGGGTGGATCCCGAGGCCGCCCGGATCGTCGTCGAGTGTGGCCGCCCCATCCGCATGGTCCCTCTCGATGCGACACATCGAGCCCCAGTGTCTCTCGACGACTGCGCGCGCCTTCGAGCACTCGGAACCGCGGCCGCGAACGCGTCGGCGGCGATCGTCGAGCAGCGGATCCACGGGTACAACGCGACCCAGCCGATGGCCGGCGCGTCCACCGCGCCCGTGCACGACGCCCTGGCGGTCTGCGCCGTCATCGAACCTGCATTGCTCTCGACCCGGCATATCCGGGTGGATGTAGAGACGACATCGACGCAGGCTGCGGGACGCACGATCTGCGATGTCCGCCCGACGCCCGAGGGGATCCCGAACGTCGAGTTCGCCTTCGACGCCGACGGGCCGAGGTTCGTTGAGATGCTCGTCGAGATCCTCGGCCGGTAGATCCGGGCCTAGTCCGCGTACTGCAGCGGGGTGACCATGAAGCCCTCCGGCAGGGTCACGCCTCGTGGCTACCGGGCCCGCGGTTTCGACGCGGAGAAGACCACGACCGACCTGAACGTCTCCATCTCCACGCTCTCGAAGGAGGCCGCGAGGATCTCGCGGAGACCTTCCTCGCTGTCATCGAGATTGTCGAATGCGCCGCGCCGGTTGAACGCGGTGAGGACTCGACGAGCGAGCCATGTGTGCCGCCCGGACCGCCCGAGCACGGAAGCACCGAAGAGTACGCCGTCCGGTGCGAGGACCGCCGCGATATTGGCGACCGCGGTGGCCTTCCGGGTCAGCGGGCCGGGCAGGCAGTGGATGACGAGGCATAAGGCCGCCGAGTCGAAGGGGCCGCCCACGGGGAGTGGTTTCAGGACGTCCGCCTGGACGGCTGTGACGTTCAGCCGGCGAAGGCGCCTCGACGCGTGCCGGAGAACGTTCCGGTTCGGGTCGACGATGGTGACGTGGCGGCCGTCGGGGATCCCCGAGTGGTCGATCAGGTACCCCGTGCCGGGACCGACGTCGAGGTGGCGATCCCGGATCCTGGCCCGGTACTCATCCGGCAGCCGATTCGCCGGGAATCTCCATAGGAGCCGGGAGAGGACACCGATGACGATCGGATCGTAGAGCTTGAGCAATAGCGGGCTGTAGTCGGCCTGCCCTCGATACGCCGGATCGGATCGATCCATCGCCAGCCCTCAGCCCATCAAGCTGGTTCCATCGATCGTGAGGATGCCACCTGGGCGTCGCGCGTGCGTTGCTCCACGTACTGGAGTGGCGTCACAACGAACCCATCCGGCAGGATCACGCCGGTCGCGTCGTTCGGGCAATAGCCGTTGGGGTTCTACGATGTGCCGATGACGTCGCCGCTTCGCGTGCTCGTCGAACTGCCCACGAGGGGCAAGCGCTGGGTGGCCGTCGCGGCGGACTGGCCGGGCCTCGAACGGGGCGGCAAGACGGAGGACGAGGCGGTCGAGAAGCTCGCCCGTTACGTACCGCGATACATCCCGGTCGCGAAGCGCGTCCGGCTGGGCTCGGAGCTTGCGACCCAGACCGACCTCGACATCATCGGCCGGTACCGGGGAGTCGGCTCGACCGACTTCTGGGGCATCTCGTTCGCGCCCTCGCCGCTGGACCGCGAGCCCTTCGACGCGCCGACGTTCGACCGCCAGGTGCGGCTCCTGCGCGCAGCGTGGGCCGAGTTCGACGAGACGGCTGGCCGCGTCTCAGCCGAGCTCCGGCCCGGGGTCCGGGGCGGCGGCCGCTCCCGCGACGAGATCGTCCGGCATGTCCTGGCGAACGAGGGTGGCAACTTCTCGAAGCGCGTGAAGGCGAAGTCCGAGCTGGAGGACCTGCTGACGCCGGGCGGGCTCACCCATCACCGCGACCAGTACGTCGAAGTGATGCGCGTTTGGTACGCGGAAGGCAAGCCGCTCGGCAACTGGACGATCCCGTACCTGCTCCGCCACACGGCATACCACGTGCTCGACCACACTTGGGAGATGCAGGACCGGGACCTGACGGACGACGTCAGTCCACGTACTGGAGCGGCGTGACCACGAAGTCGTCCGGCAGCTTTACGCCGGTCGCGTGGTTCGGGCAATAGCCGTTGGGGTTCTTGTCGAGGTATTGCTGGTGGTAGTCCTCGGCGTAGTAGAACGGGTTGTCGGCCGCGTCGACGATCTCGGTGGTGATCCGCCCATAGCCCGCCGCGGTCAGCCGCTCCTGGTACGCCGCCCTCGACGCCTCGGCAACGGCGCGCTGCTCTGGACCATCGACGATGAGGATCGAACGGTATTGGGAGCCGATGTCGTTGCCCTGGCGCATGACCTGCGTCGGATCGTGATGCTCCCAGAAGGACTTGAGCAGCTGTTCGTACGAGATCCGTGACGGGTCGTACGCGACGAGGACGACTTCCGCGTGCCCTGTCTGCCCTGTGCACGTCTCGCGATAGGTCGGGTTCGGTGTCGAGCCGCCGGCATAGCCGACTGCCGTGGTCACGACGCCGGATAGCTGCCAGAAGTCCTTCTCGTCACCCCAGAAGCAGCCCAGACCGAAGATCGCGGTCCGTGTGCCGTCCGGCCAGGGGCCCGCGAGCGGCGTTCCGAGGATCGTGTGGATGCCCGGCTCGACGATGGGGTCGGGGCGACCCGGCAGGGCTTCATCGGCCGTGGGGACGGGCTTGGGGTTCGAGAACAGGAACCGCATGGCCGGAAGTGTATGCCTCGCGTGCGTCGCTTCCGTGACGCCGGCCGGCGCCGCGGCTAGCATCCGCGCGACGTGACCACCTCGGCCGACATCGAGACCATCCTCGCGGCCATCGATGGCTGGGACGCGAATCACACCGCCGCTGCCGTCGTCGGCCCGGACGGTCCGATCGCCCTGCACGGCGATCCCGATCACCGGTTCCGTTGGGCGTCGATCACCAAGCTCGCTACCGCGATGGCGGTCCTCACCGCGATCGACGACGGCTCCATCGACCTGGACGAGTCGGCCGGACCACCCGGCTCGACCGTCCGCCACCTGCTGGCCCACGCGTCCGGGCTGGCCTTCGACGGCGACTCCCTGCTCGCGCCGCCGGGTAGCCGGCGGATCTACTCGAACACGGGCTTCGACCTCCTGGGTGGACTGGTCGGCGAGCGCAGCGGACGCGAGTTCGCGGTGGCGCTCGTCGATCGGCTGCTCGCGCCGCTCGGGATGGCCGACACCGAGCTGGTCGAGCGCCCGTCGCAGGGCCTGTACGGGACGTTGCGGGACGCAGCCACCCTCACGCACGAGATGCTGCGGCCGACGCTCATCGCACCGGGGACGTTGGCGACCGCGGTGACCGTCGCCTACCCGGGCCTGAAGGGCCGGCTGCCGGGGGTGGGCACGTTCGATCCCCTCGACTGGGGTCTCGGGTTCGAGCTGCGTGACGACAAGGATCCCCACTGGACGGGGAGGCGAAACTCGCCTGGGACGTACGGTCACTTCGGCGCGTCGGGCACATTCATCTGGGTCGACCCGGCATTCGATCGGGCCCTCGTCTGCCTGACCGACCGCGAATACGGGCCCTGGGCCCTGGACGCCTGGCCTTCGTTGTCGGATCGTCTGGTCCACGTACTGACTGGGTAGCCGCAGCACCGACGGCAGGATGCTGCAACGCGCCACCCCGCACCGAACCGCTGCTTGAAGCGTCCCGGCGCTCACGATGCTCCGGGCGATCCCGGTCGGTCGCCGGGATGGAGCGCGGTGATGCCAGCCAGATCCGACAAGCAACGCAAGCGCGTTGGGGCGGAACTCCCGGGAACGGGTCTTGCAGGACCTCGATAACCCGCCGCCGCGCCTTTCCTCCACGCCCGGGGTGTGGTATGCACCACCGATGACGCCCGAGCAGGCTCCCGTCGCGATCCGGCCCGACGACATCGAACGACACATCCGCCCGCTGTTCGACCCCGGATCGACCGACGATCCGAGCTCGCGCCAGTTCCTGGAGGCGCTCGGCGTCGCCGTCTACACCACCGATGCGGCCGGCAGGATCACCTTCTACAACGAGGCTGCCGCTGCGTTCTGGGGGCGCCGACCCGAGATCGGCGAGGAGTGGTGCGGCTCGTGGAAGCTGTACTGGCCGGACGGCCGGCCGATGCCCCACGACGAGTGCCCGATGGCCATCGCGTTGAAGGAGGCACGGTCGGTCCGCGGGTACGAGGGCGTCGCCGAACGACCGGATGGGACGCGAGCCGCGTTCGTGCCGTATCCGACCGTGGTCTTCGACGCCGAAGGGAACCTCGCCGGCGCCATCAACGTGCTCGTCGATGTGACCGAGCGTCGCCGGGTGGAGGACGCCCTGCGCGCCGCGAGCACGGTCAAGGACGAGTTCCTCGGGCTCGTGTCGCACGAGCTCCGCACTCCCGTCACGACGATCTTCGGGAACGCTCGCCTGCTGCAGGGCGTGGACGGGCTGCCGGATCGGCAGGTGGCCATGGTCGGCGACATCGCGGCCGACGCGGAGCGCCTGCTCGCGCTCGTCGAGAACCTGTTGCTCCTGACCAGGGCGGGCAGCGAGCAGCGGATCGAGCTCGAACCACAGGTCCTCTCCCATGTGGTCAGGCACATCGTCAGCTCGTTCCAGCGGCGCCAACCCGACCGCGAGTTCCGGTTCGACATCGAGCCGCCGGACCTGATCGTCGAGGCCGATCGCGGCTACCTCGAGCTGCTCCTCGACAACCTGCTCAGCAACGCCGCGAAGTACAGCCCGCCTGACGAGCCGATCGAGGTCGTCGTCAGCCGCGTCGGCGATGAGGCGCGCGTCGTGGTCTTGGATCGCGGCATCGGCGTCGCCGCCGACGAGGTCGACTCGTTATTCACGGCCTTCTATCGGTCCGAGTCGGCACGTCGGATGACCGGCGGGCTCGGGATCGGCCTGAGCGCAGCCAAGCACGTCGTGACGATCCTCGGCGGCCGGATCTGGGCGTCGGGCCGGGACGGCGGCGGGTCGGAGTTCGGGTTCGCCTTGCCACTATCGACGGACCGGCTAGATTGAGCGAATGACCGAGAGGGAGCTCGAACATACGTCGGACGTCCTGCTGGGGCAGCTCGCGGAGCTCGAGGAGCTCGAGCGGACGAAGCGCGACCTGCCGGACGGCTCGCAGGCACAGCTGCGACTGAGCCGCCAGGTCGAGTCACTCGCGAAGAAGGTCCTGCGCACCGCCGGTGACCAGACGGAGCTCGTCGAGACGATCTCCGAGATGGCCGATGCGGCGACGGACCAGCAGGCGGCGCCGCGCGAGTCGCACACGATCCTCGCCGACTGGCGAGCGGCCGAGCGCGCGATGGAGCAGCAGACCCCGGGCACCCCCGGCTGGGAGGCGGCTCGCGCCGACGTCGAGCGGCTGCGCGCCGAGTACCGGCGCGCATTCCGCGTGCGGGGCGACCGCCGCTAGTCGACGATCGCGTCCCTGGTGCTCAGGCGACGGGCGTCGCCTCGTGCGCCTCGACGGTGCCGTTGTGGTGACCGCGACGGGCGACGGCAGAGGCCATTGCGTCGGCCTGCTGCTGCGAGTACTCCGACGTGATGCCGAAGCCGCCCATGAAGACCGTCCCCTCGACGATGAGGTGCGGCGCGGTCACCGGCCGTTCGGCCTGCTTGCGGGCGTCGCCGATGCCGCCCACACCGCGCACCTTCGTCGTGACCCGCCAGTCCTCGGGGATGATGAACTGCCCGCCTCCGAAGATCCCGCGGACCTCGAGCCGTGCGCCGGCCGAGTCGAGCGTCGCGTCACGGAGGTCGACCACCCCGCCGCCGTACCAGCAGTCCAGCGTCCCGCCGCGGAAGTTGGACGCGGTGCTGTGGAAGTCCAGCGGCTCGAGGATCGCGACCAGCCGGACCTCGTCGGCATCGGGGGCGTCGAGCGGCACGATGCGTTGCTTCGCGATCCGTGCGGCGATCGCCGCCACGATCGATGACAGGACGAACCCCGCGAACAGCAGAGCCAGTAGCCGCCCGATGATGCCCATGACAACCTCCCGTTCCGTTTCATGAGCATTGTCGTCCACACGGCACGGCCGCGTCGGCACCGTTGACATCGGCACCGGCTGACGAGATCCCATACCTATGCTTCAAGGTGTAGATACCTGCGCAATGGCGCAGCGTTCTGGCATACTTCCGCGGCTATGACGAACGGCACCGCCACCGACAGCACCCTTCGGGTCGGCCAGGCGGCCGCCATGCTCCAGGTGTCCATCGACACGCTGCGCCGATGGGAGGCGGAGGGCCGGTTGCGGGTCGTTCGTACGACGGGCGGCCAGCGCATGGTGCCGATCAAGGAGGTCACGCGCCTCCTGGCCGAGCGTCGGACGCAGTCGGTCGAGCGGCCGATCGTCGCCGGGTCGGCCCGCAACCGCTTCCCCGGCATCGTCACCCGCATCGAGAAGGACCGGGTCGCCGCGGTCGTCGAGGTGATCGCCGGCCCACACCGGCTGGTGAGCCTGATGACGGCGGAAGCCGTGGAGGAGCTCGGGCTGCAGGTCGGTGACGAAGCCGTGGGCGTCGTGAAGGCCACCAACGTCATCGTCGAGGTCCCCGCACGCAAGGAGCCCCGTCCATGAAGTCGAGAACCGTCCTCGCGTTCGTATCTGCGATCCTGGTCGCGGCCTGCTCGAGTGGCGGCGCGTCGCCGTCGACCGCCCCCGGATCGGTCGCTGCTCCATCGGCCGCCGCTTCGGCGTCAGCGGCCGCGAGCGTCGAAGCCGTCGAGCTGACGGTCTTCGCCGCGGCATCCCTGACCGCCGCGATGGAGAAGGCGAAGACCGCCTACGAAACGGCGAACCCGGGCACGACGGTCACGGTCTCCCCCGATTCGTCGGCCGCGCTCGCGACACAGATCCAGGAAGGGGCGCCGGCCGACGTCTTCCTGTCCGCCGAGACCACGAACCCGCAGAAGCTCGTCGATGGCGGCTTCGCGTCGGGCGACCCCGTGGTGTTCGCTGGCAACGAGCTGACCGTGATCGTGCCGACCGACAACCCGGGCGCCCTGACATCGCCGATGGACCTCGCCAAGACCGGGCTCAAGGTGGTCGCCGCCGGCGACGAGGTCCCGATCACGAAGTACGCGACGCAGCTCGTGGCCAACCTTGCCAGGGAGCTGGGCTACCCGGACGGCTTCGAGGCCGCATATGCCGCCAACATCGTGTCGAAAGAGGACAACGTCAAAGGCATCGTCGCCAAGATCGAGGTCGGTGAGGGCGATGCCGGGATCGTCTACGTGACCGATGCCACCGCGTCCGACAAGGTCGGCACGGTCGAGGTTCCGGACGACGCCAACGTGCCGGCTAGCTACGCCGGGGTCGTCGTCAAGGCGTCGCCGAACCAGGAGGCCGCGACGGCGTTCCTGGACTGGTTCGCGGGCCCCGACGGCCAGGCGATCCTCGCCGGCTTCGGGTTCCTCGCGCCCAACGAATGACCGCGATCGGACGGGCCGCGGCCGTCGACGGTCCGGCGCCGCCAACCATCCGCCGGCACGGGGGGTGGGGCGACCGGGCGCTCATCGCGATCGCCGGACTGTTCGCGCTCTTCCTTGGTCTGCCCGTCGCGACCCTGGTGGCGCGGTCGGCGCTCGATGGATCGCTGGTCGATGCCTTCAATACACCAAGCGTCCTCACCGCGCTCGGGCTGAGCCTCACGACCACGGCGATCAGCCTCGTGCTGACCGTCGCCATCGGCCTTCCACTGGCGTTCGTGCTCGCTCGTCGTTCGTTCCGCTTCAAGTGGCTGGTCGAAGGGATCGTCGACCTGCCGATCGTCCTCCCGCCATCGGTGGCTGGTCTTGCCCTGCTGCTGGTGTTCGGCCGTCGCGGTCTCCTTGGCGGCCCGCTCCAGACCGCCGGCCTCGAGATCGCGTTCACGACGGTCGCGGTCATCCTCGCGCAGACGTTCGTCTCGGCACCGTTCTTCGTGCGTTCGGCCCGCACCGGGATCGCCGGCGTCGAGCGCGAGCTCGAGGACGCCGCCCGGGTCGACGGCGCATCGGAACGCCATCTGTTCCGGACGATCACCGTGCCGATCGCTGGCGCTGCACTCGCAGCCGGCATGGTGATGAGCTGGGCGCGAGCGCTCGGCGAGTTCGGGGCGACGATCATGGTCGCGGGCAATTTCGAGGGGCGAACGCAGACGCTGCCCCTCGTCGTATACACGGAGTTCCAGGCTGGGGACCTCGACGCAAGCATCGCGGCGGCCGCGATGCTGGTCCTGGCCGCGTTCGGCGTCCTGCTCGCGGTCCGCATCCTCCACTGGCGTCGTGTCCTCGACGCGCGGAGCATCGACTGATCGCCTCGACCGCTGATCCGGGCTAGGGTGTATACGTCACCTGGGCCGACAGGTAGTCGAGCCGGAAGGTCTTGTTGGTTCGGTCGGAGACGTCGGTCAGACGGACACGGAAGTTCGCGTTCGAGAAGTCCGTGCCGGCCCACGTCCGGCCCCAGGTGTCGTTGGCCGCGCCGAGGCTATACGTCGACACCGCGACGCCGGTCACGGTCGTCCATTGCGCCACGGTCCAGCTCGCACCGCCGTTCCACGACAGCTCGACACACAGCAGGTTGGCCCCGGCGTTGTTGTTCAGACCGACGTCGGCCCGGACCTGGATGCCGGCCACGGCTGCCACGGAGCCCGGCACGCCGAGGCTGAAGTCCCAGTAGCGGTGCCGGTCCTTGCCGGCGTTGGTGCAGCTGACGGTCGTGTTGGTGCCGGTGTCCGTGTCGGACGCCACAGTGCCTCCAGCCACACATGCGTTGGCGGGGCCGGTCTGGTAGCCGTCGCCGTCGCCACCGGTGTCGGCGGCGTTCGAGGTGCCGGTGCAGGCCTTGTAGCCGGTCGCGACCGGGGCGAGCGTCACGGTCGCCGACGCCTGGTTGCTGTTGACGCTCCGCCAGTTCTGGAAGGTGCTGCGCAGGACGTAGTAGAAGGTCCCGCTGGTGCCAGGGCTGTCGGTCGTCGCGACGATCGTCCGAGGTGCCACTGACGACACGACGCTGTACGGCCCGCCGCTGGCCGTCCCACGCAGGACGTCATAGCCGGCCGCGTAGGTGTCGACCGTCGCCGTCCACGCCAGCGCGACGCGGTCCCGCCGGTCGCTCCGACCGACGTGGGCGGCGCCAGCGTGTCGGTGGCCAGCGACTGGGTGGGCGACGCGACATCGCTGAGTCGTGCCAGCGATACCTCGCTCCAGCCGACCGCTCCGCCGAGGAGCGGCGAGAGGATCACCGCGAGGACGGCGAGGGTGGTGCCGGCCAGACGCATGTCAGCGGGTCGGCGGACGATCCGCGCGCGGCTTGCCGCCGCGACGCAGGTACTTGCGACGGACCTCGTTGGTGCGCACCTGTTGGTCGCGGGCCGCATCGGCGCGGCGCCGCGGGACCCGCGGCTTCGCTGCGCGGTCGGCTGCCGGCTCAGGGTCTTGGGTGAGGACCGCTCTCGTGTTCGCGGCGACGCGGCGGAGCGTCGCGGGCCCATCGGTGGGCAGCAGCATCGGGGCGGGGTCGCGGATCGCGGCGAGCGACCTGGCCACGAGCTCGCGCGCGGTGACGGGTCGGGGGCGGACCGGTGCTCGATCCGACGCCGGCCACGTCTCCGGTCGGCGCACCGCCACGACCTTGGGCGGCTCCAGTGACTCCAGCAGCCAGGCGATCGCCAGCAATGTCGCGGCAAGACCGAGCACGAACAGGATCCCGACCGGCAGCGACATCAGTGCGACGAGGTAGCCGATCAAGGGGAGCATCAGATCGACCCGGCCGACGATGGCCGTCGGCGGGATCAGCGTCGGGTCGAGCGTGTCGTTCGCATCGCCTTTCGTGCGAACCCAGCGGCCGTCCGGGCGGTCGACGACGTCGACGATGCGGTGGGTATACGTCGTCGCGGATTCGTCGACCTTCATCGACACCACATCGCCGACCAGGAGCACCGAGCTGTCGACCGGGGTGACTACGACGGCCGAGCCCAGCGGGATCGCGGGCTCCATCGATGCGCCACCGATGACGATCGACTGGCGACCGGTGAGCGGCACCAGCCGGCCCAGCCCGACCGCCACGAGGACGACCAGGATCAGGGTGATCAACGCGATGTCGACGATCCGTCGGAGCCACGTCGTGGTTCCAGCGAGGATCCTCATCGCCATCCCTCCACGAACTGCGTGAGGCGGGTGTGTAGGTGACCCGGGACGGACCGAGCTTCGGCCCACCGTCGGCGGACCGAAGCTCTGGTGCTGCCCGAGCCGGGTGTTACGGGTTGTTGGCGGTCTGCTCGGCCGCGAACGCGAACGTCGCGTCGGAGCTCGTGTTCTGGAACGTGTTGTCGGTCGCCAGGGCGAGGCTCACGCGGAAGCACAGGACCTCGCTCGCACCGGCAAGCAGGTTCCGGTCACCCGCCTGGGCGCCCTGCGTCAAGCTGCCGAAGGCCGCGCCATCGAGCCCGGTCGCAGCCACGACGGAGGCTCCGGTGAATGCGGCACAGCCGCCGCCGGCGTCCTGCTGACGGACCTGCAGCTGGAGCTGATCGCCCAGCGCGTTGGTCGCGGTCGTCGCCATCGAGTAGCGCAGATCGCCGGTACCGCCGTTGGTCACGGTCAGGGCCTGCGTCCGGTTGTCGCCCGGCATCATGTTCGTCACCGCGGTGAAGACCGTCGGGTTCGTGCTGATGTCGATCGTCCCGGTGCTGAACGCCCACGTCGACGACGCGGTGTCGGTGAACTGGGCCAGCGTGATCGACCCGGCGCCGAGCGTCATGAGCGAGAGCGCACCCAGCAGGGCGACGATGCCGCGCCGGCGCCGACGCCGACGCTCGACCTGGTAGTCGATGACTTGATCTTCCATGGCGAATAGGTCCCCTTCCGTTTGATGTGCCGCGCCCCGGCTCTTCGCCGGGTCATCGCGCCTCACAGGCGTTCTGGGGGCCGATCCGGGCATGGGGTCTCGCGAGACCCGGACAGGTGACGTCTGCTCTAGGGATTAACGGTCCGGTGAGGGGAGGTGACTACGCGACCACCGGACCACTCCCGCCCGTACCTTGGTCCCACGGCCGGGCGCAGCGGCGCGTCGTGGATCCGGCGCCGTACGATCGCCCGGATCAGAGCAGCAAAGGCATCGGAGGAGCCGCCGGCATGTCGGACTGGATCGCCCGGGTCGGGGCCGCCGGCGTCCTGCCGGTCGTCCAGCTGCCCGACGGCGCGGACCCGATCGCCCTGGTCGACGCCCTGCTGGCCGGCGGCGTCGACTGCATCGAGATCACGCTCCGGACGGCTGGCGCGGTGGGAGCGATCGAGGCGATCCGAGGCAGCGGCCGGGATGTGCTGGTTGCGGCCGGGACGGTGCTCACCATCGACCAGGCGGCGGAGGCGGTCGACCACGGTGCGCAGCTCCTGGTGGCGCCGGGCTACTCAGCGCCCGTGGTCATGTGGGCGACCGGGCACGGTGTGCCCATCCTGCCCGGCGCGAGCACGCCCACGGAGATCCAGATGGGGATGGACGACGGCGTCGCCACGTTCAAGTTCTTCCCGGCGGAGGCCACCGGAGGGCCGGCGTACCTGGCGGCGATGGCGGGGCCGTATCCGTCTGTCATGTTCGTGCCGACCGGCGGGATCGATGCCGCGAACCTGGAGCGCTACCTCGCACTCCCGAATGTCCTCGCCTGCGGAGGGAGCTGGATGGTGCACCGGCGGCTGCTGGACGCCGACGACCTCGCTGGGGTCAGGACGCTGACCTTGGAAGCGTGCGCGATCGTGCAGCGAGCCCGTCGGGACGCGGCCCCCGGGTAGCCGCCGCCTCGGTCAGTCGTCGTCCATCGAGCGTTGCTTGCCGACGCGGCCGGCGGCGTCGGGGAATGCGAGCGTGCCGGCCCCGACCCACCACTCGAAGACGTCGTAGGTCAACCGGCCGGCCTGCACCGATGGATCGGCGTCCGACAGTCGCCGTGCCTCATCGAGGTCGCAGGCGAAGATGGAGAGGCCGCGCATCGCGATGTCGGACTGCTCACCGAGCGGACCGTTGACGACGAGGACGCCCTCGCGGTGCAGCTCGGCGCGATAGGCGAGGTGGCGAGCCTGGAGCGAATCGAGCGCCTCATCGGACATCTGCGGCGCGTCCGGCGGGCGGCGCAGGAGCACCATGGTGAAGACGTCGAAGGCGTCCGGGATGTTGGGGTCGCGTGCCATCTGCCGACTGTCGCTGGCACGGGCCGCGCTCGTCAATGGCGGTGCATGTGGCGAACATCGTGGCCCCGGCCGCGCGCGCAGGTACCAGCCGTCATGGGGGGACGTGACGGGATCGACCGCGCAGAGCGGAGCCGGGGCCGCAAGCCAGAGTACCTATCGCTACCGACCACGCAGTCAACTGCCTGACACGACGAGCGTCGCCCGCGCCCATCTGGATCAGCGTCGGCTCTTGACCTTGCAGCGACTACAAGGTCTAGCCTACGGGCATGCGTATCGGCGAAGTGGCTGCACGTTCCGGTCTGACGACGGCGACGATCCGCTTCTACGAGCGAAGCGGCGTGCTGCCCGGTCCTGGCCGTCAGACCAACGGATACAGGCACTACTCAGCGGCCGATCTCGACCGGGCGACGACATTCGCTCGGCTCCGCGCACTCGACATCGACCCGCGGGAAGCGGGGCGCCTCGCCGACCAATGCGCCTCCGGCGATTGCGATGCGACATGGGCCGAGCTCGGCGGGCTGCTGGCCACGCACCGGGAGGCCATCGGCGCTCGCATCGCCGAACTGCAGGACCTGGACGCTCGACTGGCGGCGCTCCAGGGATCGCTCACCACGGCTGGCCAGTCGGACCATCTCACCGCATCGGAGCGAAAGGAGAACACCATGCTCGACTGCACTTGCGACGGCGGCTGCTGCGGCGGCCCGAACGGCCCGTGCTGCTGACGATCGAATAGGCGCCTGGCCGGCCCGTGACGCGGGCCGGCCAGGTCTCCCATGGATGGATGACGAGCCCGGGTCGCGCCGGGCTCGATCGACGCCGAGGCCTGTCAGCGACCGCTGGCCGTGGCGGTCGCCTCGAGCGCGTCCTTCTCGGCCGCGTAGATCTCGCCGATCCGCTGGCTAAGCTCGGCGAACAGCTCGGCCTGGGAGTCGGCACTCAGGGCACCGTCATCGGGCCGTTCACGGATCGCCCACAGCGCCCGGGCCGCGGCACCGGCCCGGCCGCGACCGGGTTCACCGGCGGAAACCGCCGCACGAAGCTCCTCGGCGGCCTCGACCGCGTCGCTGGCGCCTGGCAACCAGGCCGGGATCGCCGCGTCGGCGAGGTCCTCCCAGAGATCGGCGATCGCTCGCCAGCGGGTCCCGGCTTCGGCCAGTGCCGGCCTGTCGAGGGCGGTCGCGGCCTCGTCGAGGAAGTCGGCGTAGAGATCGCGGAGGTTCCCGCCATCAGAGCCGATATCGCCATCGACGGCTTCGACGATCGACACCAGGGCTCCGAGGAGGCCCCGCCCGTCTGCAAATACCCGCGGCCAGGCCTTCCCATTGCGGGTGTCGGTCATCAATCGCGACCACTTGCGCCAGGCCGGGAGCGAGAACGAGTCGGAGGGCGAGCGGAGGTGTTCGACCTGATCGGTGAGCCCCTCCTGGATCGCCGCCCGGAGCGCATCGCCATCGATCCCTCCCGCGGCCGGGCGGGGCACGATCAGACGATGCTTGAACGAGCCGATGCGGCCCCGGGCCGCTGCCAGGACCGTGGCCGGCACCACCAGCGGCTGGCGGCTCCGATCGTCGACAAGATACGCACCGTCGGCGGTCCGCCCCGTTACGACGACCGGGTAGCCGCTCCTCCCAGCGTGCGAGTCCGGCTGGCCCCATGTCCCGATCGATTGCTGATCGATGAAGGCGATCGCCGAGTCGCCGCCTGCGAGGAGTCGTTCGAGCGTCTCAGCGGCGCCAACGGCGCCGCTGGTCTCATGGAGCTCGGCCGGGATGGCGAGACGATCGAGGGTCTTGCCGAGCCAGCCCGGGATCGCCGGATACTGCCACTGGTTGCGGAAGCCGAGGGTGATCGTCGGGCTGCCATGGGCCTTGAACTCCCAGAGGATGTAGCCGGCCCCGAGGCCCCCGCCGATACCGAGGATCATCGCCTCGCTGAGCGGCGCTCCGGTGAGCGGCGAGTCGAGCCGACCGGCGAGGACACTGGCCAGCGCGGCAGTATCCGGGTGGATGCCCGGGGATGCGCCGTCAGGACCTGACTTCCCGGTCAAGCCAGCAGTCGATTCGGAGGGGATGAGCGCGCGGCGGGCCGCGGAGTAGCGCTCACCGGTTCGCGCCATGCGCTCGCGGACGAGCCGCTTGAAGCCCTTGTGGGTGGTCATCGGTCGATCTCCGTCGCGGCAACGACGACCGCCCGCACCGATTCGCCGTCGCCGGTCGGATGGTCGACCGGGTCGTCCCGAGGATCTGGTGGTCCCCTTTACCTCCGCTCTGCCGGATGGCGCGGGCATCCGGTCAGGAGGTCGGGCGCGGGAGGCGCCGTTCCGGCCAATCCTACCTCAGGCGTCGACCGACCCCGGTGAGCACATCGGTGAGGCCCGCGGAAGGATCGCCGACTCGCTTGGCGTAGCGCCCGACACGACCGACGTTGGAGGGATGGGGGCACGCATCGGAGGACTTGCTATGCCAGCGACGAACTAGGAGGTAGAGAAGTCGTACAAGTCCCCGGTTGGCCCGACCCGCTGGCCCACCGGTTCCGATCGTCCGCAGCGCGCCCTGACGAGCCGCCGCATGGTTAGGGAACATGACCGTCTCGTCATGACCCGATGTCTGCTGTTCACCAGACTGTGCCCGTCGGCTTGCCGACCCGGGGACAGTTGGCTCCACACATGGTCACGATGCCTGCCGCTGAACCGCACCAATCGAGTCTTGAAACGATAACCGGTGCCGCTTGGTACGTTGGTCTCGTACTCGCTGTCGCAGCGATGGCTGCGGCCATCGTCATCGGCACGGGTGGTCAGCCGACACTCCTGGCATTCGCGTTGGCGCTCCCTCCGGCCCTGATCGCGACTGGGCTCGCGTGGCGCGAGGGCAACGGTGCGGTCGGACGGTTGTTCCGCCAACTGACGGTGCGGCCTGCGAACGCGATGTGGTATCTCGTGCTGCTGATCCCGCTGGCGGGCTTCCTGGCCGTGGACGTTGTAGCGATCGCGCTCGGCGAGTCTCCGACGGGCATGTTCGACGCCATCTTCCCCGCCGTCCTGATCGTGCCGCTCGTCGTCGTAGTGCCAGCCTTCGCCGAGGAGATCGGTTGGCGCGGCTACGCCTTGCCGCGCACGCTCACGGGGTTGTCGCCGCTCCGCGCCGCGATCGTGCTGGGCATCCCGTGGGCGATGATCCACGTGCCGCTGTACCTGCCCGGCCAGATGAACAGCGGAAGCTCGTTGTGGTCGATGGTGACCCAGCTCATCGCGTATTCGGTGATCTTGACTTGGATCTATGTCGGGACCGGCGGAAGCGTGCTAATGACCGGGCTGTTTCACACGCTGCTCAACGGCCTGACGCCGCTGACGAACGGGATCGACCCCTTTGTGGCGTGGGACGTCCGGGGGATCGTGTTCCCGGTCATCGCGATCCTCGTCGTCGCACTAGGTGGGTTCAGGGGCATTCACGCGTCGACCGAGGCTGTGACTGCCAGCGCAGCGCCTCGGCCGGGGGTTACCTAGTACCCCCGGCACCAAGGGCGATCACGCCGAGCGTGCCCGCGGGGCGGGCGTCGCGGTTCGGAAGTGCTACTGACGGACACTGGGGGAACGCCTACGCGAGGCCCGTCCTTGTATCGCTTCTCAGTTCGCCCTTGATGCGGTCGTGACACTGGGTCACGTACGGTCTACGTGCTCGAAGCAGCCCCGGTGTAACAGCCGACGTAGTTGCTTCGGGCATTTTTCCTACCCCAGACGAGCGGCAGGACCCATCGGGCCATGCCGGTCGACATCGTGCGCGGCGCCGGCGTATTCGTCGAGGCCGGGCGGTCGCGTAGGCCCCGCCGCGCGAGGCAGACGATGCGGCCGATGAAGATGGTGTCCGGCGCCCGGGTGACACTTCTGCCTTTGGTCGTGTCCGGCCGGCTGCGACTCGACCCAAGCTCAAGTACAGCCCACAGAGAGACCCCCGGCGGATAGCCCGTCGGGGCCGTTTCTTGTTCAGAAGGGTTGGCTGGCGAGGAAGGATTCGAACCTTCGGTCTCCTGATCCAGAGTCAGGCGCCTTACCGCTTGGCCACTCGCCAGTGACGGCCGAGATGATACCGCAGGGTGCGATCCGCCCCCAATCGTTGGCGTGCTCTCCCGCGATTCACGAGGTCGTTCGGGCGACGTCTGCTACCCTGCCGCGCGTGTCAGACGAGGGGACCGGCGGCAGCACGCCGGTGAAGCAGGGCGGCGGGCGATTCCTGCACGCGACGCTTGATGCGATCATCCCGGGGCTGGGCCACCTGGTCGCGGGTCGTCGCGGTCTCGCGCTGCTCTTCGGCTTGCCGATCCTGGTGATCGCGGGCCTGCTGCTGATCGTCCTGCTGACCACGAACGCGGCCCGCCTTGCGGCCACGCTGCTCGACCCGGCCGTCCTGGTGGGTCTGCTGGCCATCCAGGGCCTCTTGCTCGTGTGGCGGCTCCTGGCGGTCGGGTCCAGCCTCTGGAACCCGCGCTTCAGCCCGCCCGGCCGGCGCGAGGCGTTACCGATCGCGGCCATCCTGCTGGTAGCGGTCCTCGCGCCGCAGGCCTATGCCGGCTTGGCCACCGAGGTCGCCCGCGAGACGGCCGACCAGATCTTCACAGAGGCCTCCCCGACCGCCTTTGCCGGGCCCCTCGAGAGTGCCGAGCCCGACCCAAGCTTCCTGATCCCGGCCAGTCCATCGGCCAGCGCGAGCGCGTCTCCGACGCCGACCGCGACACCCGCCGCACCCCGCGTGAACCTGCTGCTGCTCGGCGTCGACTCGGGCGTGGGCCGCAACACGTACCTGACCGACACGATGATCGTGGCATCGATGGACCCGGCCTCCGAGACGGTGTCGATGGTGTCGGTCCCGCGCGACATGGTCGACGTCCCGCTCGCAGACGGTCGGAAGTTCAAGGGCAAGATCAACGGCCTCGTCTCGTACGCCCGCCACCATCCCGACCAGTTCCCGGGCTCGGACGGGACGGGCTTCGACGTGCTCCGGGGCGCGCCTCGGCAAGCTGCTCGGGCTCGACATCAAGTACCACGCGGTCGTCAACCTCCAGGGCTTCGTCAACGTCATCAACCGGCTCGGCGGCATCAACGTCTACGTGGCCCGGTCGTTCTGCGACCCGACCTACGACGAGTACGGCTTCACGCGCGGCTTCTCGATCACCAAGGGACGCCATCACCTCAACGGCCAGCAGGCGCTGGCCTACGCACGAGTCCGCAAGGCCGCCGGCGAGAGCGACTTCACCCGCGCCGCTCGCCAGCAGGAGGTGCTGTCGGGCATCCGCGAGCAGATCGTCCACGGCAGCTTCATCAACGATCCCATCGGCCTGATGCAGGACCTGTCGAAGACCATCACCACGAACGTGCCACGCAAGCTGCTCCCGGACCTGGCCGAAGCGGTGACGCGCATCGGGCGCAAGGACACGTATCGCACGGTCATCCGCTCGCCGCTTGTGCATTCGGACTTCGATTCGCGCGGCTCGATCCAGGTGCCAAACCAGCGGCGGATCACCGCGCTCTCGAGATCGATCTTCCCTGCATCCGGGGCGTTGCCCGAGAAGAAGTATCGCGTCGGCGAGGGTGCCGGCGGCACACCGACACGTGGCGGGGTCGGTGGCTGCGGCAGCGCGCCGTCGAGGCCGCGGGCGACACCGCGGCCGACCCCGAAGCCAACCAAGAAGCCGACGCCGAAGCCCACCGCCAAGCCGACCGCGACGCCCAAGCCGACACCGGAGCCCACGCCCGAACCGACACCGGAACCGACGCCGGCCCCGGCCTCCATCCAGTAGCCGCCGCCTCCGGCCAGAGGCACGACTGCACGCCGGTACGTTCGGGGGAGTGGCATATCGCGCGCCCGGCTGGCACCCTATGGGCATGGTGCGAACGCCGGACAGACGGCCACGCCTGGTCGCGCTCCTCCTCGTCGCGACGCTGCTCACCGGTCTTGCCGCGACCGTCTCGGCGGCCCCGGCACTGCCGTCCTGCTCGATCGCGGACACGCTGACCAAGTACCGCAGCTACTCGCACTGGCACCGCTCGCTGCTCGACACGCGGTACCGCCTCGCGAGCACCTACAGGCCGGCCGACCTGCGGTCGACGGTGTACGCCGGGCTCAACGGCGGGTACTACGTGCGCCGCCACGTGACCGCCGACCTCAAGGCGATGGCGTCGGCCGCCCGTCGGGCCGGAGCACGCCTCGCGGTCCAGTCGGCGTTCCGCAGCTACACCACGCAGAAGTCGACGTTCGCGTACTGGGTGCGTGTCCATGGGATGGCGAGGGCCCTCAAGGAGAGCGCCCGAGCCGGCCACAGCGAGCACCAGCTGGGCACGACCATCGACTTCCGGGCGTACGGCGGCCGTGCACCGTGGGACTACAGCGACTGGGCGACGACAAAGGCCGGCGCCTGGCTCCGGACGAATGCCTGGAAGTACGGCTTCGTCATGACGTACCCGAAGGGCAAGACGAGCGTCACCTGCTACCAGTACGAGCCGTGGCACTACCGCTATGTCGGGCGGACGCGGGCCCGCACGATGCGCACGAGCGGCCTGACGATGCGCCAGTACCTGTGGCGCGAGCAGAACCCGACGCCAGCGACGCCGCCGCCGACACCCACGCCCACGCCGACCGCCGAGCCGACACCCACGCCCGAGCCGACGCCGACGCCCGACGACTAGATGACGGGCTGGTGTCACGACCGTGGACGCCCATATCATCCGCTCAGCGGGGCCGTCACCCCGACTGACCGTCGCCATCCCGAAGACAGGACGCGTGGATCCGTGACCCTGCCCACCATGATCCTCAACCCCGATGGCACCACCGAGGATGCCAATCCGGCTGCCCTCGACCTGCTGGGCGTCACGCTCGAGCAGCTGCGCCGGCTGCCGCCTGGCGCCTTCTCCCCGGAGGCCCCGGATCCCGAGGCGCAGGCAGCATTCCGTTCTGAGTGGGAGCGAGTGGGCACCCCGGACATCGGCGGTGAGGCGACGATCCAGCGACTCGACGGCTCGCAGGTCAGGGTGAAGTTCGGGATCTCGCCGATCGAGGAGGGTCGCTTCGTGGCCGTGATGGAGCCGGTCGCGACCACGGTCGATGCGCCGCCGAGCCTGTACACGGCCGGCCAGGTCCTCGCCGAGTGGCGTGCCGCCGAGCGGAAGCTCGCCGATGTCCCGGAGGGATCCGCCGAGTGGCGGGCGGTGAACCGCGACATCGAGTCGTTCCGCGCCCGCTATCACGAGTTCTTCAAGCGCTGACGTCGCCGCCCGCCCGCCCGGCGGTCGGCTCGGCGCTACGCTTGGGGCATGGGCGCGATCCCCGCCACATTCCGAGCGTACGTCGCAGAGCGGGTCGAGACCGGCGCGGAGCCGCGGGTCGAACGCGGCGCGCGCGAGTTCGACGCGGCCGACCTGCCGCCGGGCGAGGTCGCCGTGCGGGTCGGCTGGTCGAGCGTCAACTACAAGGACGGCCTCGCGACCCGGGTCGATGGCAAGGTCGCCCGGATCAACCCGATCATCCCCGGCATCGACCTGGCCGGCGAGGTCGTCGAAAGCGAGGATCCGTCGATCGCGGTCGGCTCGCCGGTGCTTGCCCACGGCTACGAGCTGGGCGTGTCGCGCCACGGCGGCTACACCGAGTACCAGCGGGTGCCGACGGACTGGATCGTGCCGCTCGACCGGGGGTTGTCGGCGCGCGATGCCATGGCCATCGGGACCGCCGGGTTCACCGCGGCGATGTCGGTGGTGGCACTTGAGGAGCGCGGCCTCACCCCCGGTGATGGACCGGTCCTCGTCACGGGTGCGAGCGGCGGCGTCGGCAGCACCGCCGTCGCGATCCTCGCCCAGCGCGGCCACGAGGTCTGGGCGGCGACGGGCAAGGCCGACGAGGCAGACCGGCTGCGCGCGCTGGGTGCCGCCGGCGTCCTCGGACGCGACGAGGTGACCGGCGAGGGCCGGCCGCTCGAGTCGGAGCGGTGGGCCGGGGCGGTCGACCCGGTGGGTGCGGCGACGCTTCCGTACGTGCTACGCACACTGCGCACCGGCGCCGCGGTGGCGTCGAGTGGGAACGCCAGCGGCCCCAAGCTCGACACGACGGTGTTCCCGTTCATCCTGCGCGGCGTCGCGTTGCTGGGAATGGACTCGGCGCAGATGCCGATCGACCGACGCCGGGCGATCTGGGCGCGGCTCGCGACCGACCTGCGACCGCGGACGCTCGGCGACGGGCTGACCGAGGTGACCCTCGACACGCTCGATGGCGCCCTCGACGGGATCATCGCGGGCGGTGCGCGGGGCCGCTGGGTCGTCAGGGTGGGCGAAGGGTAAGGTAGTCCCTCGTCCCCCGAACGATCCAGGAGGTGCCGACATGTCGGTCGCACGTGTGACGGAGATCAGCTCGCGCTCGGAGGCCAGCTTCGAGGACGCCATCAACCAGGGGATCGAACGCGCCAACAAGACGCTCCGCAACGTCAAGGGCGGCTGGATCAAGGAGCAGGCGGTCGACGTCGAGGACGGCCGGATCGTCGGCTACCGGGTCAACCTGCTGATCACGTTCATCCTCGACGACTGACCCGACGTCAGTCGAGCTCGCCGCGGACCTGGCGCAGCGCGCGCTCGAAGCCGCGGCGGGCATCCTCGGCCGGGTGCTCCGGGAACGGGTGCGCGGCGATGGCCTCGTCGATCGAGACCTCCCCCGCCTCGACCCGCCGTGCGAGGGCCGCCAGGGTCTCGAGCGAACCGACCTGTGCATCGACCATGGCTCGACCCGCATGGTCGCCGTGTCCGGGCACGACGACGCCGCGGTCGGGTTGGACGCGGACCGCCACCGCGGCCGCCGTGGCGGGCCACTCGAGCGGGTAGGCGTCGCCGAAGAACGGCACGTTGCCGTTCTCGATGAGGTCGCCGGCGAACAGCACGTCCGTGCCCGGCACCTCGATGACGATGTCGTGGTCGGTGTGGCCGCGACCCAAGTGGCGTAGCACGACCTCGCGACCGCCGACCTCGATCCGCGTCTTCGTCGCGAACACACGGTCGGGCGGGTCGATGACGATCTCGGCAAGCTCGTCGGCGAGGAGCGGCTCCTCGGCCGCGATGGTCTTCTTGCGCGCCTCGCCGTTGCGCACCATGAACGTGACGCAGCGCTCGTGGCCCCAGATCGTCGCCGGACGGAAGATGCCGTTGCCAAAGACGTGGTCGAAGTGGCCGTGTGTGTCGACGACGACGCCGACCGGGTCATCGGTCAGCTCACGCAGGTCGGCCTGGATCTCGCGCGCCTGCGCGTAGGACGAGCGCGTATCGATGACGAGCGCCTCCGCCCGCCCGAGTACGACGCCGATGTTCTGGTCGTAGAACTCGTAGCGGCGGACGAAGACGCGGTCACCGATCTCGACCCATCCATCGGACACACCCATCGCTGGTGCATCCTACGGCCCGATGCCATCCGAGATCGGGCGTGTCGTCACCGCCGACGGCATCGGCCTGCGTACCCGCCACTGGCCCGTGACCGATCCGTGGGCGACCGTCCTGATCGTGCACGGGCTGGGCGAGCAGTCGGGCCGGTACGAGCGCGTCGGCGAGGACTTCGCTGCCGCAGGCCTCGACGCGCACGCGTACGACCATCGCGGGACCGGCGGCAGCGATGGTCCGCGCGGTGACATCGACCGCTGGAGCCGCTACCACGACGACCTCGGGGAGCGCCTGGCGGCCGCGCGCGCCGGCGCCGACGGCCGGTCGGTCGTGCTGTACGCCCATTCGATGGGCGGGCTCGTCGGCGCGGGCTACCTGTTGAGCGACCGACCGCGGCCGGACCTGACGGTGCTCTCTGGCGCCGGGCCTCGACTCGACACTGGCCTGGTGGAAGCGGCGCCTGGCGCCGATCGTCGGCAGGCTGGTCCCTACCCTGTCGATGGCGAACGACATCCGGCCCGAGATGCTCGCGCGCGACCCCGAGGTCGGCCGGCGCTCGGCCGCCGACCCGCTGAACGTCCGGACCAGCACAACCCGGTTCGGCGCAGAGGGGATCGCCGAGCAGGCCCGTGTCCGCGCCGGGGCGCGGTCGATCGGCGGGCCGACCCTGGTCCTGCACGGTCTCGACGACAGGCTCGTGCCGCCAGCGGCGACCGAGGTGTTCGAGGGCGCGCCCGGCGTCGAGCGGCGGACGTACCCGGGCCTCCGCCACGAGCTGCACAACGAACCGGAGTGGCCGGCGGTTTTCGACGACGTCATCGGCTGGCTCCGCCCGCGTGCTACGCTTCCGGCACAACCGAACACCGCCTCCGGGGAGCGCCCTGCGCGCTGAGAGTGTGGCGACGCCACAGACCCGCCGAACCTGATCCGGCTCGTACCGGCGAAGGAAGCAGGCCACATCGATCCATGACGCCCGACCGGAGTCGGTGACGGCTCGCTCGAGATCGACCGAGGAGGTTCGGACATCATGACCGAGACCATCGACGCCCCGGCGGCGACCGCCTACCCGGATACGCGCTGGCGGACGCGCGACATCGTGGTGGCCGCGGTCATCGGCGTCGCGTTCGGAGTCGTGTTCTGGGTGTGGGGCATCGTCTGGGAGGGCCCCTTCGCGGCCATCAACGCGATCGCCCCGCCGCTGCGCGACCTGTTCTACGCGGTCTGGCTCATTCCCGCCGTGCTCGCCCCGCTCATCATCCGCAAGCCTGGCGCCGCGTTGTTCGCCGAGATGGTGGCGGCGGGCGTGTCCGCGCTGCTGGGCAGCCTGTGGGGTGTCGACACGCTGCTGTCGGGCTTCGTCCAGGGTGCGGCCGCGGAGCTCGTGTTCGCCTTCACGCTGTACCGGATCTGGACCTTCCCGGTCCTCGCCGTTGCCGCAGTCGCCAGCGCGCTCGCCGCCTGGATCCACGACTGGGTCGTCTACTACGGGGCGTTCGACCCGGTCGTCCAGATCGTCCGAGGCATCGCGATGGCGCTCTCGGCGGTGGTGATCGTGGCGGGTGGGTCGGTGGCGCTCCACCGCGCCCTCAAGCAGGCTGGCGTGCTGGAAGGATTCCCGGACTGAGTCCCGTCGCGCTCCGGGCCCGTGACCTCGGTGTCACCTACGCCGGTGCCGAGCGGCCGGCGCTCGAGGCGGTCGACCTCGACCTCGAGCCGGGCGCGGTGCTGCTCGTCGTCGGGCCGTCGGGCTCGGGCAAGAGCACGCTCGCGCTGACCGTCGCGGGCCTGGTGCCCGCCCAGCTCCCGGCGACGATGACGGGGTCGCTCGAGCTCGATGGCGAGGACGTCCGGACGCTCGGCCCGGTCGACGTCGGCGCCCGCGTCGGCCTCGTGCTCCAGGATCCGTCCGTCCAGCTCGTGATGGAGCGAGCCGAGGACGATGTGGCGTTCGGGCTCGAGAACCGGGCCTGGCCGGTGAGCGACATGCAGGCTCGAGTGCCCGAGGCGCTGGCGTCGGTGGGCCTGGGCGAGATGGGCCGGCGGCGGTCGCGCCGCCTGTCGGGCGGTCAGCAACAGCGGCTCGCACTGGCCGGCGCGCTCGCCCCGCGACCGGGGTTGCTCGTGCTCGACGAGCCGACCGCGAACCTCGACGCGCACGGGGCCGAGGAGCTGATGATCGCCCTCGCGTCGCTGCGCGAGCGCCGCTCCGAGACCGTCGTGCTCATCGAGCACCAGGTCGACCGCGCGTGGCCCCTCGCCGACATGGTGCTGGCGCTCGGCCCCGGCGGCCGCCCGATCGACGTGGGCGACCCGGCCGACGTCCTGTCCCGTTCCGCCGACGCGATGCGCGCGGCCGGCATCTGGCTGCCCGGCGAGGTGCGCACGAGCCGGCTCTCGAAGCGCGCCATCGCGGGCGCGGTCGCCGTGCGCGCCGACGCCGTGCGGTTCGGGTACGACCGAGGCGACCCGGTCCTTCGCGATGTCAGCTTCGAGGCGGCGATCGGCGAGCGCATCGCGCTCGTCGGCGAGAACGGCAGCGGCAAGTCGACGCTCGGTCGACTCCTGGTCGGGTTGCTGCGTCCCGACCAGGGCAGCGTCTCGATCGACGGCAGCGACCCGGCCGACCTGCCGCCCGCGACGCTCGCCCGGCACGCCGGCTACGTCTTCCAGGAGCCGGAGCGCCAGTTCCTCGCCCAGACCGTCGCCGAGGAGGTGTCGCTCGGGTTGACCGGTGACGAGCAGGCCCGGCTCGATGACCTGACCAGCCGGCTCGGGCTGCCGCTCGGCGAGTTCGGGCCGCGCAGCCCGTACCGGCTGTCCGGCGGTGAGCAGCGGCGGCTCTCCCTGGCGTGCGTTCTGATCCGCCGCCCGGAGGTGTTGGTCCTGGACGAACCGACGTTCGGACAGGACCGGCTCGGCTACGAGGGCCTGCTCGGCATCCTGGGCGATCACCTCGACGACGGGGCGTGCCTCATCGCCGCGACCCACGACGAGCGCTTCATCCGGGACGTCGCCCTCCGTGTCGTGCAGCTCGACGAGGGCTGGATCGTGCGCGACGAGGCCGTCGCGTGATCGCCGAACGGTTCGAGGTCGCGGACGCCCAGCTCGACAGCGTCCTCGGCCGGACGAGCCCGATCGTGAAGCTGGCGATCGCGTTGCTGTGGCTGATCGGGCTGGCGGTCACGCTGCACCCGGTGCCGCCGGTCGTGCTGGCCGTGGTCGTGCTGGTCGCCGGCCTCGTGCTCGGCGGCATCACGCCCGCGATCCTGCTACGGACCCTGACCCCGCTGTGGTTGGCGGCGCTGGCGATCGGCGTGTCGAACATGCTCTTCTCGGCTGCCAACGGCGACCCGACGACGGCCACGTTCCTGACGGTCGGGCCGATCCGCATCGCCGACGAGGCGGTCGCGCATGGGTTCGCGATCGCGATGCGCATCACGGCCATCGCGTGCGTCGGGGCGGTCTTCGCGCTGACCACCGACTCGACCCGGTTGACCGACTCGCTCGTGCAGCAGGGGCGTGTGCCGGCGCGGTTCGCGTTCGGGGCGCTCGCCGCGTACCAGTCGATCCCGCGCTTCTCCGATGACCTCCAGTCGCTCCGGGAGGCCCGGCGGATCCGCGGGTTGCGCGGCGGCTGGCACCCGCGCCTGTTCGTCGGCCTGCTGGTGCTCGCGATCCGCCACGCCGATCGGATGGCGGTGTCGATGGACGCGCGCGCGTTCGGGTCCGGGCCGCGCACCTACTACCGGACGATGCGCTGGTCGTGGCTCGACCCGGCAGTCGTGGTCGCGGCCGTCGCGATCCTCGCGATCGCGCTGATCCTGGGACGGTAGATTCGCCCGACATCGCTGCACTGGAGGGGCACGTGACCGACGCGCGCACGATCGTCTTCTTCCCCGAGGGCGCCTACGGTCCCACGAACAACTGCGTCGGCATCGGGCAGGTCCTGCGTTCCCGCGGGCACCGGGTCGTGTTCATCGTCGAGGAGTCGTTCGCGGGGACGCTCGAGGCCAAGGGGTTCGAGGAGCGGCTCATGCGCCTCGGGCCGCCGCCGGCCGAGCCCGAGGTCCCGGGCCAGTTCTGGATCGACTTCATCCGCGACACCGCGCCGGTCTTCCGCAAGACCACGCTCGAGCAGCTGGGCGACTTCATCGCCCCGACCTGGCAGGCGCTCATCGACGGTGCCAAGTACGTGGACCCGCGCCTCGCCGAGATCTTCGACGAGGTCCGGCCCGACGTCATCGTCGAGGACAACGTGGTCGCCTTCCCGGCCATCGCCGCGAGTGGGCGCCCGTGGGCGCGGATCGTGTCGTGCAACCCGATGGAGTTGAAGGACCCGCGGATCGCGCCGTTCAGCAGCGGCTATCCGGTCGCCGACCCGAGCGGCTGGCCGGCCTTCCTTGACGAGGTCCGTCGGACCCACGGCGACATGTGGGCGGACTTCGACGCGTTCTGCAGGTCGCACGGGGAGAGCGGCCTGACGTACGGCGATCTCGGCCCCGAGTTCATCGCCGAGTCGCCGTACCTCAACCTGTACTCGTACCCGGCCGAGGCGGACTACGAGCGGTCGGTGCCGCTCGGCCCGATCTGGCACCGGCTCGACTCGACGGTCCGCGCGGCGGAGGCGACGTGGTCGCTGCCCGAGGACCTGGCCGAGCGGGATGGGGCGCTGATCTATCTCTCCCTGGGTTCGCTCGGCTCGGCCGATGTCGAGCTGATGCAGCGACTGGTCGACGTGCTGGCCGGGACGCCCCACCGGGTGGTCGTGTCGAAGGGGCCGCTCGCCGACCAGATCCGGCTGCACGACAACCAGACCGGCGAGGGCTTCCTGCCCCAGCCGGCGATCCTGCCGCAGGTCGACCTGGTCATCACCCACGGCGGCAACAACACCGTCACCGAGGCGTTCCACCACGGCAAGCCGATGATCGTGCTGCCGCTGTTCTGGGACCAGGTCGACAACGCCCAGCGGATCGATGAGACCGGGTTCGGCAGGCGTCTCTCGACCTACGGATTCGACGACGACGAGCTGACCGGCGCCATCGACCGGTTGCTCGCCGATCGGCCGCTTGCGGACCGACTTGCGACCATGTCCGACCGGATCAAGGCTTCGTCGGGGACCATCAGGGCGGCCGACCTCGTCGAGCGGGTCGCGACGACGGGCTCGCCGGTGTCATGACGGCGATGCGCCGAACTGCTCAGGATCCCGCGTGCGGTCGGCGCGCGATGGCGGCCGTGATCCGAGCCCGGACATCCGGGAAGGTCTCGACCACTCGGCCGAACTCGTGGCTGCCGAGACGGATGAGCTCGCAATCGGTCGCACACGTGGCCGTCGCAGTGCGCTCCGCATCATCGACGAGGCCGATCTCGCCAAGGAACGCGCCGTCCGACATCGACCGCACGAAGCGACCGCCGCGTTCGATGTGGACGGTGCCCGACACGATGACGTAGAAGGCATCGGCTGGTTCACCCTCGCGCATGAGCTCGGTGCCGGCGGGAGCGGACGCCTCGACCGCCAGCGCCCCGACCGCCTGGAGGCTGCGCGGGTGGAGGTTCGCAAAGATCGGAAGTCCCGCGAGGATGTCGGTCCTGGACATGATCGCGACGAGCATATCCGGCCGTGACGGCCCAGTCAGTCGTTCACGCGCAGCGACGGATCCCGGACCCGGGTCGGCTCCGCAAGGAGCCTGCAAGCAGGCCGGTCGGTTCGTTCGGTGCCTTGGTGACGCGTCGCGTGGGAGGGTGTTCCCACGTGGAGGTACGACCATGACCCAGCTCGACACCAACGACCGAGACAAGCTTCGGTCGACCCAGTTCGCCTACGTCGATTCGGACGGCGGCGAGCATCTGCCGATCAACGACGCATCGCACGTTCGCAACGCGATCGCCCGGTTCAACCAGACCGGGTTCGAGAGCAAGGCCGCCAAGGAGCGCGCCCGCAAGAAGGTGTTGAGCGCCGCGAAGCGGTTCGACATCGAGGTCGACGAGGACTCGACGATCGCGAAGCCGACCAAGTCGCTCCGCGCAGCGTCGACCAAGCGCGGGCCGCGAGGCGGTCGCAAGACGGACTGAAGTCCAGCGGCGCCGACGGCCCTTGCACCGGCTGGCGCTTACCGCGAACGGGAGGCCGACGTCGGCCTCCCGTCAGCTGTTTTCGGGGCCTACATGCTCGGCTCTGTCACCGGGTGACCCATGCGGCGAGCGAGGCCCGACCGCGATGCGTTCAACCTTCGTTAGCGTCGTGGAGTGCAAGGGGCGCCACTGCCGCCGATGCCGGCGACGACGCGGGCGTGGTCGAGCTGCTCACCGAGCCGCGAGCGCGGCTGCTCGGCTGGATCGAGCTGGCATTGGTGGCGGTGATCGTCGTGCTGATGGTGCTGCGCCCGGCCTGATCCGTTCGGCCATCGCCGGCAGGCGGCCCCACGCGACCGGCGCCCACGCTGCGGGACGCCGCTACCGGTCCGGGACTAGGATGGCGACACTTTCCCACCCGATCCGTCACGCCCGGAGGAGCCACCCGTGACCGAGACCCTCGAACGAGCCAAGACCTACCAGCAGCTCATCGGCGGCGACTTCGTCGACGCCGCGGACGGGAAGACGGCCGAGGTCGTCAACCCGGCCAACGACGAGGTCATCGCCAACGTGCCGGCGAGCTCGCAGGAGGACGTCGATCGGGCCGTCCAGGCCGCCGATAGGGCCTTCCAGACGTGGAAGCAGACGACCCCGCAGGACCGTTCCCTGCTGATGCTCAAGATCGCCGACGCGCTCGATGCCAAGGCCGACGAGCTCGGCCGCCTCGAGAGCGCCAATGCCGGCAAGCCGGTGGGCGCGGCGATCGACGAGATCGCGACCTGCGCCGACCTGTTCCGCTTCTTCGCCGGCGCCGCCCGGGTGATGGACGGCCTGGCCGCCAACGAGTTCCTGGCCGGCCACACGTCGATCATCCGGCGCGACCCGATCGGCGTCGTCGCCTCGATCGCTCCGTGGAACTACCCGCTTTACATGGCGACGTGGAAGCTCTGCCCCGCGCTCGCGACCGGCAACACGGTCGTGCTGAAGCCCTCGGCCCGCACCCCGCTGACCGCGCTGGCGTTCGCCCAGATCCTCGCCGACATCCTGCCGCCGGGCGTGGTCAACGTCCTGTCCGGCTCGGGCGCCGACATCGGCGACGCGCTGGTCGGCCATCCGAAGGTCCGGATGATCTCGATCACCGGCGACACGGCGACCGGCAAGCGCATCGCCAAGATCGCCGCCGACACCGTCAAGCGGCTGCACCTCGAGCTCGGCGGCAAGGCGCCGATCATCGTGTTCGACGACGCCGACATCGACCTCGCGGCTGAGACGCTCCGCTCGGCCGGCTACTGGAACTCCGGTCAGGACTGCACGGCCGCGACCCGCGTCATCGCCGGGCCGAAGGTATACGACAACTTCGTCTCGACGCTCGCCGACCAGGTCCGCACGATCAAGTGGGGTGACCCGGCCGAGGGCGACGACATCGAGATGGGCTCGCTGATCGCCAAGGCCCAGGCCGACAAGGTCGAGGGCATGGTCGACCGCGCGCGCGGCGGCGCCGAGGTCGTCGTCGGCGGCAAGCGGCCCGATCGGCCGGGCGCCTACTACGAGCCGACGATCATCGCCGGCCCCGACCAGCAGTCCGAGATCATCCAGGACGAGGTATTCGGGCCGGTCGTCACGGTCCAGCGCTTCAGCGACGAGGACACGGCGATCGAGTGGGCGAACGACACGCCCTATGGCCTCGCATCGTCGATATTCACGAGCGACATCGGCAAGGCGATGCGCGTCGCCAAGGCGCTCGATTTCGGCCACGTCTGGATCAACGAGCACTTCACGCTGGCGTCGGAGACGCCGCACGGCGGCGTGAAGCAGTCCGGGTACGGCAAGGACGGCTCGAAGTACGCGCTCGAGGACTACACGTTCGTCAAGCACGTGATGATCAACACGGGCGGCTGACGTCGGCGGTCCCACCCGAGCCGAGGTCGCCACGGCGATCTCGGCGCTCGACCTCGACGCGGTCGCCGCGGCGCGCTGGTTCGGCGCCAAGGGCCGGACCATCGGCGAGGCGTTGCTCGAGGAGGCGTTCGTCCTCGATGAGGCCGGTCCGCACGTGCTCGCCACGATCGTCGTCCGACTCGATGACGGTGCCCGTGAGCGGTACAGCCTCGCCCTGACGGGCCGACCCCTGCGGGTCGCGGCGCCCGGCCACGGGACATGGCGAACGCTGGCCGTGACGATGGCCGAGGGCCGGACCATCGCCGCGCTCGCGCGGGACGACGACCCGGGTGCGGGTCCGACGGCCGCCCTTGTGGCCCGCCCGGCCGGCGCCCTTCGCGACCTGGCCCCCGACGGGCCGGGCCCGGAACGCGACCTCGGTGCGGACCAGTCGCACACGTCGGTCGTGCTGGGCGAGACGCTCCTGCTCAAGGCGTTCCGGCGGCTCCAGCCCGGCCTCAACCCGGATCTTGAGATGACGGCGTTCCTGAGCGAGGACGCCGGCTTCCCGGCGATCCCGCGCCTCGCGGGCTTCGCCGAGGTGATCACCCAGCGCGACGGCTCGACCACGGTCGCGATGCTCCAGGAGTTCGTGGCCGACGGCGCCGACGCGTTCGAGTCGCTGGCCGATGCCCTCGCGGAGTGGATCCGCGCGCCCGGCGAGGTCAGCCTCGAGCTCGCGACCGAGTTCGCGGCCGACCTGGGCACGCTGACGGCCGGGCTTCACGCCGCTGTCGCGGACGGCCACGGGCTGCCCGACATGGGACCCCGGACCGCGACCCGTGACGAGATCCGGGGCTGGGCGACGGCCGCGCACGAGCATCTCGCGACCGCGCTGGAGGCAACATCCGGCGACGCCGGGCGGGTCGTACGCGACCTCGCGCCGCGCATCGCCGATGCGATCACCGTGATCGACGCGCTGGCCACCGCGCCGGAGGTGATCCGTGCCCACGGCGACTACCACCTGGGCCAGGTGCTCATCGCACCCGACGGCTTCCGGATCATCGACTTCGAGGGCGAGCCGCTCGCGTCGTCCGAGCAGCGCCGCGCTCATCGGCCGGCGCTCCGCGACGTGGCGTCGATGCTCCGGTCGCTGGACCACGTCGCACGGAGCGCCCGGCGACGCGCCGAGATGCGTCACGGCGGCCCGCTGGACCACACCGGGCTCGACCCCGAGGCCTGGATCCGGAGGGCACGCGAGCGATTCCTCGAGGCGTACCGAGCGGAGCTGGCCGAGCGCCGGGTCTGGGTCGACGTCGACCCGGATCTCCTCCACGCCTTCGAGGTCGACAAGGAGCTGTACGAGTTCGCCTACGCCACGACCTACCTGCCAACATGGCTGTACGCGCCGACCGAGGGGATGCGGGCCCTGTTCGAGGACGCCGAGGCAGAAGCGTGAGCGCGGACCGGGTCGACGCGCTGCTCGACGACATCCTTGCCGGGCCGTCCGCCCTGGCCGAGCTGCTCGAGGCGTACGGCGACCCGCTCGGACCCCTGTCTGGTGTCGGCGCGGCGCCCGGCCGGGTGGCGTTCGTCGGGCTCGGCAGCTCGCGGTACGCGGCGCTGACCGCGACTGCCGCGCTCCGGAGCCACGGGGTCGCGGCCTGGTCCGAGTACGCGTCGAGCGGCGCGCCGACCGCGCCATCCGGGGACCTGGTCGTGGTCGTCGTGTCGGCGTCCGGAGCCACGGCGGAGGTCGTCGATGCGGCCAGACGCCATCGCGGCCACAGCCGGGTCGTGGCGGTGACCGACAGGGTCGAGTCGCCGCTGGCCGAGGCCGCCGATCACGTGCTGCCGCTCCTCGCGGGTCCGGAGGCGTCCGGCATCGCCACGCGAACGTTCCGGGCCACGATCGCGGTTGTCGGGATGCTCGTCGGTCGCTGGCTCGGCGCCAGCCCGACCGCCGACGGGTTCCGACCGGCGGTCGAGGGACTCGAGGCCGCGATCGAGGGCGGCGAAGCGTGGCTCTCAGACGCGGCAGATCTCCTCGATGGCGCCACGGCGATCGACGTCATCGGCGACGCGGCCGACTCGGCACTGGTCCAGCAGGCGGCGCTCATGCTGCGCGAGGCGCCCCGCCTGCCGGCTACCGGACAGGACACCGGCGATTGGCTGCACACCGCGGTCTACCTGGCGCTGCCCCGACTCCGGGCGTTGCTCTTCGGGGGTGCGCAAGCCGACGCGGAGGTCGTCCGCACGATCGCTCGCAGGGGAGGGGAGACGGTCGTCGTCGGCGAGCCTGTCGATGGCGCCGCCCTGACGATCCCGGTCCCGACGCGTGCGGCGGCGGATCGCTTCGAGCGAGCGATCGTCGCCTCGGTGGTGGCCGAGCTGCTCGCGGCCGAGCTGTGGCGGCGCACGACCGCCGAGGAGGGGTCAGGGACCTAGCCGCCGAGCGCGGCCCGGACCTCGTCGAGCCGTCCGACGGTCTCCAGGTCGAAGGGGTGGCGGAACACGAACACCACCTCGCCGACCCCGGTGCGGCGATAGCCGTCGAGGTACGCGGCTACCTCTTGCGGCGAACCACCGATGGTGAGCCCCCGATCGGTGCCGTCGGCGGCCACGCGGTCGATCAGGCCGTGCCGCTCGGCTATCGGCGTCCACGCCTCGACCGCGAGCGCCGCCGTGTCGCGCACGACGGCGTGGATCGTCACGGTCCGCTCGATCGATTCGAACGGTCGGTCCTCCTCGCCGCAGCGCGTGCGCAGGACCTCGGACACCTCGGCGATGCGGTCCGGGTCGCCATAGCCGTTCCACAGGTCGGCGTACCGGGCAGTCGTGCGGAGCGTCTTGGTCGGCCCGGAGCCACCGATCAGGATCGGCAATCGCTCCTGCACGGGGCGCGGTTCGCACACCGCGTCGTCGACCCGGAAGAAGCGGCCGGCATGGGAGAACCGCTCGCCGTCGAGCAGCCGCCGCACGATCATGGCCGCCTCATCGAGGCGGTCGAGCCGTTCCCCGAACCCCGTCCCGAAATCGATGCCGAAGGCGTCGTGCTCGCGGCCGAACCAGCCGCCGCCGAGCCCGAGCACGCTCCGCCCGCCCGACACGTGGTCCAGTGTCGTCGCCATCTTGGCGATGAGACCCGGCTTCCGGAATGTCGTCGACGACACCAGCAGCCCGAGGCGGACGCGCGTCGTCAGGGTGGCGACGGCGGCGAGCGACGCCCAGCCCTCCAGCTTCGGGTCGCTCCAGTCCCCCTCGTCCGACAACAGGTGGTCATCGAGCCAGATCGAGTCCCAGCCCGCGTCCTCGACGGCGAGACACGCGTCGCGCAGGTCCGGCCAGCCGGACCGCTGGATCCAGAACGCAGCGCCGAACCGCATCCTCCGTCGTCAGTCGAGCGAGGACAGGAACCGGAACACCGGTGTCGCCGACGCGAACGCCGTGGCCAGGATGTCGGGCAGCTCGGCGGAGTACACCTCGTCGTCGGACAGGCGTCGCCCGAAGACCACGTCCTTGTACCGGAACAGCTCGGCCATCGGGTGGTCGGGCGGGTAGCCCGACGGCACGCGCTTCAGGGTGTCATGGCTCTCGACCGGCCCGAACTCGGCGATGAACCCGGGGTCGTCGAGCGCCGCGCGGACCCGCGCCTCGTCGTCGAGGATGGCCTGGCGGAAGGCGTCGAGGACGGCCTTCGAGGCGCGCCACATCCCGCCACCGGCGTAGTTGTTGCCCGGCTGGAGGTGGAAGTACGCGCCGTTGCGGTGCTCGCCGTGGGACATCGCCGTATCCGGATCCATGCCCTCCACCCAAGGGAAGCTCGCGCCCAGGTGGGTCTTGTAGGGCGACTTGTCCCTGGCGAAGCGGGTGTCGCGGTAGATCCGGAAGATCGACCGCTTCGGATCGGCCTGGAGCGGCAGGCCCCGACGTTCGAATGCCGCTGCCAGGCCCTCGACGAATGCCTCCATCGGCTCCTTGAGGAGCCGCTCGTAGTCGGCCTTGCGCGGCTGGAACCAGGAGCGGTCGTTGTTCTGGGCGAGGTCCGCGAGGAAGTCGATCGCCTCGGGGCGGAATCCCGTGAAGCGCAGCGTCGCGACGGCCATGGAACGAACCTCCCGGGCGGATGCACGAGCATCGTACGCGTCCTCGGTCATCGCTCGGTCAACCGTCGCTCTCCGGTCGCTGCACCGAGGCTATCCTCGCGGCGTGGAGCACCCGGCCGGCATCGAGCCCGCGGCGAGAGACGCCCTTCTCGACTGGTACGCGGAACGCGGACGTCCGCTCGCGTTCCGTCGGACCGCCGATCCCTATGCGGTCCTCGTGTCGGAGGCGATGGCCCAACAGACCCAGGCCGCGCGCGCCGCCGCCAGCTGGGAGCGCTTCATGGCGCGCTTCCCGACGGTCGAGATCCTCGCGTCTGCGTCACCGGCGGAGGTCCTGAGGGCGTGGCGGGGGCTCGGGTACGACCGTCGCGCGCTCGCCCTCCGTTTGGCCGCGATCAAGATCCGCGATGAGCACGGTGGTCGCGTCCCGGACTCGATCCAGGCGCTCGAGGCGCTGCCCGGCGTCGGCCCGTACACGGCCCGGGCGGTCGCGGCGATCGCGTTCGACCGGCCCGTCGGAGCCGTCGACGTCAACGTCCGCCGCGTCCTCGGCCGCATGGTCGCCGGCGACCCGGGAGCGCTGTCGACGCGAGCCCTGCAGGTCGTCGCCGACCGCGCCGTCCCATGCGACCGGCCGGCCGCCTGGACCCACGCTGTCATGGATCTCGGCGCCACGATCTGCCGGGCACGCGGGCCGCGATGCGACGAGTGCCCGGTGCGTCCCTGGTGCCGCTTCGCGGCGACTGACGGCCGGGAGTCGGGGGACGCATGTCGGCCGCCACGTCGTCGACCGCCGCAGCCGTTCCCGGCCACGACCCGCTGGCTTCGCGGCCGCATCCTCGACCGGTTGCGGGCAGCCCCGGGCGACAGCTGGGTCGCCCTCGACGAGCCGATCGGCGCACACGATCTCGGGCGGGTCCGGACGGCAGCGCTGGCGATGGCTGGCGACGGCCTGTTGGAGCTCGAGGAGATGACGTCGACCGGCAGCCTGCGGGCACGGCTGGCCACGGCCTGACCCGTCGACCACGGTCGGATACCCTTGGCGGACCATGTCGTCCAGCACGGCGGCCAGCGGGTCCGCCACCTCGCCCCTGCCCGCCGACGACCCCCTGATATTCGAGCTCGACCTGCGTGGGCTCCGACATCGGTGGGCCGACCGCGCGGACCTGCCTCCGATCGGCGCGGAGGCGATGCGCGGCGCCGACCGGCGCGCCCAGGCGCTCGGCGTCAGCGAGGATCGGCTGATGGAGCACGCCGGTACCGCGGTCGCCGCGGCGGTCCGGGCGCTCGCCGTCGACACGGACCGCTGGGACAACGGGCCGATCGTGATCCTGTGCGGACCAGGCAACAACGGCGGCGACGGCTATGTGGCCGCCCGCCGGCTCGCCCTGCACGGCGGCCGGGTCATCGTGGCGGTGATCGCCACCGAGGCGCGTCCCGCGGGCGCGACGTCGTCCCGGAACTGGGATCGCATCGCGCGCGACACGGGGATCGCGAAGGTCCACGCTCCGGTCGGCCGCGACGTGGCCGTCTTCGGCCAGGGCATCGAGAAGGCCGCCGTGATCGTCGACGCGCTCCTCGGAACGGGCGTTCGTGGACCGCTGCGCGAGCCCATCCGCAGCGCGGTCGAGGTCATCGATCGGGCGCACCGTGCAGGCATCCCGGTGGTGGCCGTCGACACGCCCACCGCCGTCGACCTGTCCAGTGGCGAACCCTCCGATCCGGCCGTGCTCGCCGACCTGACGGTCACGTTCCACCGCCCGAAGACCGGCCTCGCGACGCGACGCGGCGCGGCGCACGCGGGCAAGGTGCTGGTCGCCCCGATCGGCATCCCGGCCGACGCGGACCGTGGCTGAGCCCGAGACGCCCGGTCGCGAGCCCGAGGCGCCCGGTCGCGAGCCCGGCTGGCCGCAGGTCGTCCTGGTGGCCATCGGCGTCGTCGTGGTCGTGCTCGGCGCGGCGGCGCTCACCGGCTTCCTGCCGACACCGATCCAGCAGGCGATCTTCCAGGGGCCGGTCCTGATCGTGGTCCTGATCGTCGGCACGGGCTGGCTGCTGTGGCGCATCTCGCGCGGCCGTCCGGTCGACGGCGAGCGGTGACGGGGCCGGGAGCGAAGCCCGCGGACGGAACGGCTCCGCTCCAGCGCCGGTCTGCCGACCTCGCCCGCCTGGTGGACGAGACCTGGGACGTGGTGATCGTCGGTGGCGGCATCGTCGGGACGGGTTCCCTGCTCGACGCCGCGACGCGCGGTCTGCACGCCGCACTCGTAGAACAGGACGACATCGCGTCGGGGACGTCGTCGCGATCGTCGCGGCTCATCCACGGCGGGCTGCGCTACCTCGAGCAGCTCCACTTCCCGCTGGTCCGCGAGGGGCTGCGGGAACGCGGCCGGCTCCTGCGCAACGCCCCGCACCTCGTGACGCTCGAGCCGCAGCTCTTCCCGATCTACGGCCTGCCGGTCGTCCACAAGGCGTTCTACGACACCGGCCTCACGTTGTACGACCTGCTCGGGGCCCGTCACGACGGTGGCTGGCACCGGCGACTCGGCGTCGCTGCCACCCTCGAGGTCGCACCCGCGCTCCGCCGGGACCGACTGCGCGGGGCGCTCCTCTACCACGACGGTGTCGAGGACGACGCTCGCCTCGCGCTCGCGGTGGCCAGGACCGCGCTCGCGACGGATGTCGCGCCGGTCGTCCTGACGCGAGCCCGGGCGACCGGCCTCGGTGACGCCGCGCCGGGCGGGCTGCGGACGCTGTTCGTCGTCGACCGAGCGACCGGCGACGAGCATGAGGTCCGGACACGCGCCGTCGTCGACGCGACGGGGGCGTGGGCGGCCGAGGCCGATCACCCGTTCTCGAGCGAGTCGCTGCGCATCCAGCCGAGCCGGGGCGCACACGTGGTCGTCAGGCGCGAGCGGATCCCGATGTCGGCCGGCCTGACGATCCGCGTCCCGGGCAAGGTCGTGTTCCTCGTCCCATGGCCGGATCACTGGGTCATCGGGACGACCGACGCGCCGTACACGGGGCCGTTCGAGCGACCGGTGGCCGACGGCTGGGAGGTGGACGAGCTGCTGGCGACCGTCAACGGCATGCTCGACGTCGACCTCGAACGGTCCGACGTGGTCGGCACCTATGCCGGGTTGCGGCCGCTGATCGCGCCCTCGGGCGGCTCGACCGTCAAGGCCTCGCGCGAGCATCGGGTCACGGTGGAGTCGAACGGTGTCGTCCGGATCGGTGGCGGCAAGTACACGACCTACCGGGTCATGGCGGCGGACGTGATCGATGCCGCTCTCGGGCCCGACGAATCGCGGCGGCGGCCAAGCGGCACGGCCGAGCACCGGCTGGTCGGGGCGGCCGATGCCGATGCACTGCCTGGGATCGTGGCCGAGATCGCGGCACACCCGGTCGTTGCCGCGGCGCACCCCGAGGCCGCGGGACGCCTGGTCGCGCGGCACGGGTCCCAGGCGTCCGCCGTCGTGGCCCTCGGGGAGGAGCTGGATCTCATCCGGCCGCTCGTGCCGGAGCGGCCGTTCCTCGAGGCCGAGGTGGCGTGGGCGGTGCGTCACGAGCTGGCCATGTCGGTCGACGATGTCCTGTCGCGTCGCTTCCGGTTGAGCCCCGAGCTCGCCGACCGCGGTCAGGCCGTCGCGCCGAGGGTGGCGGCGATCATGGCCCGCGAGCTCGGCTGGGACGACGACGGCTGCGAACGGGAGCGCGACGCGTACCTCGCCAGTGCCAGCCGCGAGTACGGGGTGCCGCCGCCGGCAGGCTGAGCTCGTCGCGGGTCGGTCATCAGGTCGTCATCGGAGCGGGTCACCGTTCGGGGCGATGGATGACGCGGCCGACATCGGACGGACGTTCTTCGGATCGCTGTACGACTTCCGCTTCCCGATCGCGATCGCGACGGTGCTGGCGGTCGTCCTGCTGGTCGCCGTTGCGTGGCGGCGCGGCTGGTTCGCGGCGGCACGGCGCAACCCCGGTCGGTCCACCGCGGTCGCGGCGCTCGCGATCGCGATCGGGGCACCGCTGGTCTGGTATCTCGCCTCGCCCATCTGGATCCGGACGTCACTGGTCGAGGCCGGCCCGACGGCGGCACCCTCGATCGCGTCCGACCCGGCGCCGTCGGTCGCCAGCGCGGCGCCGACGGCGCCTCCGTCCGCAGCTCCGACCCGGTCGCCCGAGGCCACCCGAGCACCCTCGCCGACACCGTTCGAGCCGGTGACGTTAGCGTCGGGCGAGTTCGCCGGCACCGACGAGTTCCACTTCGGCCGCGGGACCGCATCGATCGTCGAGGTCGAGCCTGGGCGTTTCCACCTCCGACTCGAGGATTTCAGCGTCCGAAACGGCCCCGACCTCTACGTATATCTGTCGACGGCCGCCGATGACTACACTGACGACGCGCTCGAAGTCGGGCTGCTCAAGGCGACCGACGGCTCGTTCGGCTACGACCTGCCGGAAGGCACGGATCCGGACCGATTCCGGAGTGCGATCATCTGGTGCAAGCAGTTCAGCCACCTGTTCGCGGTCGCGCCATTCTGAGCGTGGCTGGGACCGCCGGCGGGGCGCGATCTTCACGAAAGTCAGGGCTGTACATCGACGTTCTGACCGCGTAGCATCGCGCTGCAAACGCCACGGAAGCGTCCGTGGCCAGAGACGTAGCTCGACGCACTCGGACTCCTCTCACGGCTGACGCGAGAAACCCGACGGGTTCGCGCCGGCTACCGAGAGGAGTCTGTTCCTTGTACAGCGACAAGAACCTGACCTGCGCGGATTGTGGACAAGAGTTCGTGTTCACGGCGTCCGAGCAGGACTTCTACGCACAGCGTGGCTTCACCGAGCCGCGCCGCTGCGCTTCGTGCCGCGCCAGCCGCAAGGCGGCGCGCAACGCGGACACCGGCGGTGGCGGCGGTGGCTCGTACGGCAGCTACGGTGCCAGCGGCGGCTATTCCGCCGGTGGTGGCGGCGGTGGCGGTGGCGGCGGGTACGGTGGTGGCGGTGGGTACCGCGACCGCGGTCCGCGCGAGATGTTCGCAGCCACCTGCTCGAATTGCGGTCGCGAGGCCCAGGTCCCATTCCGCCCGACGAGCGGCAAGCCCGTCTACTGCAGCGATTGCTTCCGGAGCATGCGCGGCGCCTAGCCCCATCCTCTCGGCGCGGGCCGACCCACGGCCCGCCGAACCAGCGTGATCCCCGACCCGGGTCGTCAGCCGACCCGGGTCGAATGATTCGTGGCGAGCTCCGCCGGTACGATCCTCGCCATGAAGATCGGTCTGATGCTGCCAATAGGCCAGCAAGAGCTGCTGGTCGAATCCGACAGGTGGGTTCCACTCCGGCACATGGTCCTTGCCGCCGAGGCGAGCGGGCTCGATTCGGTGTGGTGCGCCGACCACCTGCTGTTCCGCCACGACGAGGACGGTGGCCGGACTGACGGGATCCACGAGGCGTGGACCGTGCTCGCAGCCGTGGCCGCCATCACGTCACGAGTCGAGGTCGGCCCACTCGTGCTGTGCGTGCCGTTCCGGAACCCGGCGCTGACCGCGAAGATGGCGACGACCCTGGACGAGATCAGCGGCGGCCGCCTGGTGCTGGGTCTCGGTTGCGGCTGGCATGAACCCGAGTTCGACGCGTTCGGCTACGAGTTCGACCACCGCGTCAGCCAGTTCGCCGAGGCGCTCGAGATCATCGCGCCGATGCTGCGGACCGGCACGGCCACGTTCGACGGCCGCTGGCAGCATGCGGCCGATGCGCGACTGGCGCCGCCCGGGCCGCGGCCCGACGGCATGCCCATCCTCATCGCCGGCAAGGGGCCGCGCATGTTCGAGCTGGTGGCCCGCTACGCGGATGCCTGGAACGCCGCGTGGTACGGACATCCCGACGAGGCCGACGAGCTGCGTGAGCGCTTGGGACGTCTGGACGAGGCGCTCGACGCGGCCGGCCGACCGCGTGACTCGATCGAACGGACCGTCGGCGTGTTCGTCGCGGTCGCGCCCGGCGACGACGACCGCCCCGAGGAGGCGATCCGCGGCAGCGTCGACGAGATCGGCGCCGCGCTCGGCGGGTATGCGGACCTTGGGATCTCCCACCTGATCGTGCATGTCTGGCCGCGGACCCCCGAGGCAGTCGAGCTGCTGGGTCAGGCTGCTGAGGTGGCGCGAACGCGGGTCGCCGCCGCGAACCCCCGCTAACCGCCGCTCGGGGGCTTCCCTGCCAGCAGGCCCAGGTCGAACTTCCGCTCGGTGCCGTGCAACAGCCGCTCGATATTGTCGGCGTGGGCGAGCCAGATGAGCGCCACGCCGACCGCCGTGTAGATGACGTACGGCAGCGGCGTCTCCGGCACGACCAGCATCATAAGGAGCATCGCGGGGATCATGGCGGCTGACCCCAGCAGCGACCCGAGCGACACATACCGCGTCAGCAGGATCACCACAACGAAGACCGGGGCCGCGAGCAACACCGCGACCGGCTGGATCACGAGCATGGTCCCGACGCCCGTCCCGACGCCTCTACCGCTGCGGAAGCCGGCGAACACGCTCCAGATCGCGCCCGCGACCGCTGCCACGCCACACAGGACCTCGACGAGCGGGTCGTCCGTGACCGCCCGTGCCAGGAGCACCGGCAGCGCCCCCTTGAGCAGGTCGCCGCCGACGACGACGACCGCCCACTTCCGTCCGAGCGCCCGCAGCGCGTTGGTGCCACCGGTCCGTCCCGACCCGATCGACCGCAGGTCCGGTCCGCCGACCCGCCGGGCGACGATGGCACCGACGGGGATCGAGCCGGCGAGGTAGGCGACGAGCATGAGGCCGACCGTGCGCAGGATGTCGGGTCCCATCGATGCTCCAGGTTCGATCTTGCCCTTGGGGTCTCGCGAGCATAGCACCGGTCCCGACACCCGCCGGGAGCCCGGTCGGTTGCGTCCGCCGCGAGGGCACGCGTACCATCGAACGCGATGATCCACCCGCCCGCGCAGACCTTCGACACCTGTTCGACGGCCTCCGCGCCGAGGCGATCCGAGGCTCCCTGAGCGATGGCCGTCGGCTCGTCCAACGACTTCGACGTCGTCGTCCTCGGTGCCGGCACCGGCGGCTACACGGCAGCTTTCCGCGCCGCCCAGCTCGGGCTCAAGGTGGCGCTCGTCGACGACGACAAGATCGGCGGGACGTGCCTTCACCGGGGCTGCATCCCGACCAAGGCTCTGCTCGAGTCGGCGGCCTTCGCCGAGAAGGTCCGCCACGCGAAGGACTACGGCCTGATCCTGCCGGGTGAGCCCGAGATCGACTACCCGGCCATCGCCGCCCGCCGTGACGCGGTCGTCAAGCGGATGTGGACGGGCGTGAAGTCGCTCGTCACCAAGAACAAGGTGACGTGGGTCGTGGGACGCGGCCGGCTCGACGGCCCGAACAAGATCCGTGTCAGCCAGCCCGGCGAGGATGGCGCGGCGGGCAAGGGCGGCGAGCGGGTCCTTCAGGCGACGGACGTGATCCTCGCGACCGGCTCGCGGGTCAAGTCGCTGCCCGGCCTGACGCCCGACGGCAAGCGCATCGTGACCAGCGACGATGTCCTGAAGGCCGAGGTGCTGCCGAAGGACGTGGTGATCGTCGGGGCGGGTGCGGTGGGAGCCGAGTTCGCCAGCTTCTACGCGGACATGGGTGTCGCGGTGACGCTGCTGGAGTACCTGCCCCAGATCGTCCCGCTCGAGGACGCCGAGGTGAGCCGCGTCGTCCAGCGCAGCTTCGAGAAGCGTGGGATGACGGTGATGACCAACGCGCGCTTCGACCCGGCCAAGGTCAGCGTCGAGAAGGACGGCATCTGCCTGATGGTCGGGCCGGAGGGCAAGGACCAGGGCGAGGTCCGCGCCGAGATCATGCTCGTCGCCACCGGTCGCGCGGCGAACATCGAGGACATCGGCCTCGAGACGACGAAGGTCGAGACGGACAAGGGCATCATCAAGGTGAACGGGCGGATGCGGACCAAAGAGCCGCACGTCTACGCGATCGGCGACATCGTCGGCGGGCTGTGGCTGGCCCACACGGCCGCTCACGAGGGCATCACCGCCGCCCATGTCATCGCCGGGGAGAGCGACGTCCACGAGATCGACTACGCCAGCCAGCCGCGTGCGACGTACTGCCGTCCCGAGATCGCCTCGATCGGCCTGACCGAGGAGCAGGTCAAGGCCGCCGGCACGCCGTACAAGGTCGGCAAAGTGCCGTTCCAGGCCATCGCCAAGGCGATCATCGGGGGCGAGTACGAAGGCTTCGCCAAGGTCATCTCGAGCACCGCCAACGACGACACGCTCGGCATCCACATCGTGGGTCCACATGCCACCGACCTCATCGCGGAGGCGTCGCTCGCCTTCGAGCTCGACGCGACCGCGTGGGAGATCGGCGGCGCGACCCACGCCCACCCGACGCTATCGGAGGTCATCGGCGAGGCGGCGATGGCCGTCGACGGGCGCTCGATCAACTTCTGATCGACCGATGGCCGTGGCGAAGGAACGCGAGACGGGGCTCGCGGCCAGCGTCGGCCTGGAGGACGGCGACCTCGTCGAGATGTATCGCTACGTCGCCCTGGCGCGCGCGCTCGACGAGCGGATGTGGATCCTCAACCGGGCGGGCCGCATCCCGTTCGTGATCTCGGGCCAGGGCCACGAGGGCGCCCAGGTCGGCATCGCCTGGCCGCTCCAGAAGGGCCACGACTGGATCGCCCCGTTCTACCGGTCGATCGCCACGTGCCTGACGTTCGGGATGAGCCCGCGCGACATCCTGACCGCCCAGTACGCGACCGCCAACGACCCGTCCTCCGGCGGTCGCCAGATGCCGGGCCACTACGGGTCGCACGAGCACAACCTCGTGTCGGTGTCGTCGCCGGTCGCCACCCAGCTGCTCCACGCCGTCGGGATCGCGCTGGCGGCCAAGATCCGCCAGACCGGTCAGGTCGCGATGACGACCATGGGCGAGGGGAGCAGCAACCAGGGCGACGTCCACGAGGGCCTGAACTTCGCGGCCATCCACAAGCTGCCGTTCGTGTTCGTGGTCGAGAACAACGGCTACGCCATCAGCGTCCCGGCCGCGCGCCAGGTATCGGTGCCCAACGTCGCCGACCGCGCCCCGGGCTACGGCATCCCGGGCGTCGTGGTCGACGGCAACGACGTGCTGGCGTGCTACGTCGCCTCGCGCGACGCGATCGCCAGGGCCCGCGCCGGTGACGGCCCGACGCTCATCGAGGCCAAGGTCCACCGCCTGACCGCGCACTCGTCCGACGACCAGCAGACGAAGTACCGCTCCGAGGAGGAGCTGGCGGCCGAGCGCGAGCTCGACCCGGTGCCGGTGTTCCGGGCCCAACTTCGCGACGGCGGCGTCCTGACCGACGAGATCGAGGAGCGTGTCGGGCGGGAGATCAAGGAGACCGTCGACGAGGCCACCGATTACGCCGAGGCGCAGCCCGACCCCGACCCGGCCACTGCCACCCGGTACGTCTACGCCGAGGACGTCGACTGATGCCCGCGCGGACGTTCATCGACGCCATCCGAGAGACGCTCGCCGACGAGATGCGGCAGGACGAGTCGGTCATCGTGCTCGGTGAGGACGTCGGCAAGAAGGGCGGTGTGTTCCTGGCGACCGACGGGCTGTGGGCGGAGTTCGGCGACGACCGCGTCATCGACACACCGCTGTCCGAGTCGATGATCGTGGGTGCGTCGATCGGCGCGGCGGTCAATGGGCTGCGGCCGGTCGCCGAGATCCAGTTCGCCGACTTCATCTTCCCGGCGTTCAACCAGCTCGTTTCCGAGGCGGCCCGGATGCGCTACCGCTCGAACAACGGCTACGGTGTGCCGATGGTCGTTCGGGCGCCGTATGGCGGCGGCGTCCATGGCGCGCTGTACCACTCGCAGAGCGTCGAGGGCTTCTTCACCCACGTGCCCGGGCTCAAGGTCGTGGTCCCGTCGACGCCGTACGACGCGCGCGGTCTGCTCCGCTCGTCGATCCGCGACGACGACCCGGTGCTGTTCTTCGAGCACAAGAAGATGTACCGCTCCGTGCGCGGCGACGTGCCTGACACCGACTACACGATCCCGCTCGGCAAGGCGGCGATCACCCATCCCGGGACGCAGATCTCGGTGTTCGCCTACGGGCTGATGGCGCACTACGCGCTGGAGGCAGCCGACCGGGTCGCTGAGGAGGGCATCAGCGTCGAGGTGGTCGACCTGCGTACGCTCCGCCCGCTCGACACCGAGACCGTCCTCGAGTCGGTGCGCAAGACCGGCAAGTGCCTCGTGGTGTACGAGGACAACCGCTTCGGCGGCTACGGCGCGGAGGTCGCGGCGCTGGTCGCGGAGGAGGCCTTCGACTACCTCGACGGCCCGGTCACGCGGATCGCCGGCCCCGAGGTGCCCGGCGTGCCGTACAACCACGTCCTCGAGGACTGGTTCATGGTCAGCCCCGACAAGATCGCCGACGCGATCCGCAAGCTGGCCGCCTACTGAGAAGGGGTCCCGCATGTCGGAGGCCGCGTTCGCGCTGCTGTTCGAGCGGTTCAAGGGGATGCTCGCCCCATACGCCAAGGAGATGTACGTCTCCGCGGATACGTCGCAGTGGTTCGGCGTCGACATGGCGCCCGAAGCCGAGCGCGACCCGTCGACGTGGTTCGGAGCGACACGGGTCGGCAAGCGCTACGTTAGCTACTACCTGATGCCTGTCTACGTGAAGCCGGACCTGCTCGACGACGTGTCACCCGCGCTCCGGAAGCGCATGCAGGGCAAGTCATGCTTCAACTTCGCGAAGGTCGACGAGGCGCTGCTGTCGGAGCTCGAGGATCTCACCAACCGGGGCTACGCGGTCACCGCCGGCGATCCGGGCTGGGGTGCCGCGCGACGGCGCGAGCGCGGCATGCGGGTGAGAGCCGGGGCTGGGTAAGGCGGGGTGGACTCGCCCGGCCAGGAGGGCCCGGGGTTTCCTGCCAAATGTGCGCCCCGAGCACCGTAAGTCTCAGGATCATCCAGCCGAGCCCGAACAGGTAGCCACCGGCGCCGACCCACGGCAGGGCGGTCTCATACCAGGGCGGTTCGTAGATCATCGGCCGGAATCCGCCGGGAGCTGCGAGCCACAGGAAGCCGGCCAAGATCGGGAGCAACACCCCGAACAGGAGGAGCATCGCTCGCGGTCGCCTGAGCGGCACGGACGTCCTCGCGCATCGCCCGCTGAGGTATCCGGCCCCGCAACGGCCTGACGACGAGGACGGATCGGACGCGCTCCCCGCCGCTACGATCCTCCGGGCCCGCGATCCGGGATCGGTCCATCCAGGACGGCCGGGCGCCAGAGGGATCGGCGGACTACATCCGCCGCGGAAGGGAGGCTCTGGGTGACCGCCGACACTCGCGCCGTGCCGCAGCACAGCAACGCGTACAACATCTTCATCCTGGTCCTGACGGTCCAGTCGCTCGTCATCATGGCGCTGCTGCTGCTTCCGCTCGATGACGCGACCATCACGGCGCTGTCGGCCTTCGACAACGTGATCTGCGGGATCTTCCTGGTTGACTTCGCGATGAACCTCGCGCGGTCCCGTTCGAGGCGCGAGTACTTCGTCAGCGGTGGCGGCTGGCTGGACTTGCTCGGCTCGATCCCCAGCCTGGGGATCTTCCGGTTGACCGTGCTGTTCCGACTGGCCCGCCTCGGACGCGTCGCGCGGATCCTGCGCCTGATGCGGGCGAAGGATCAGCGCTCGATCATGCGTGACGTCGTGGAGAACCGGGGTCAGTACGCCCTGTTCATCACCTTCCTCTCGGCGTTCATCGTGCTGTCCGCGTCGTCCGTGCTCATGATCCAGTTCGAGGGACGCTCACCCGACGCGAACATCACCACCGGCGGCGACGCGCTGTGGTGGGGACTCGTGACGATCACGACGGTCGGCTACGGGGATGCCTTCCCGGTGACCACGCTCGGTCGCGTGACCGCAGTGTTCGTGATGTTCGCCGGCGTCGGGATCATCGGGTCGCTCGCAAGCATCCTGGCCAGCGTGCTGGTGCCGAACGACGACGACGAGACAGCGGCGGCCGCGGCAGCGACCTCGCGCATGGAGGACGAGCTGGCGCAGATCCGATCCGAGCTGGCCGCGCTGCGCGAGCTGATGGCCGGTCGACCCGGCTGACGATCAAGCTTGGCCGCGACGAATATGGAACCAAACCCGGGACCGCGACGGACATACACGTCGAGCGCGGAAGATATCCGCGTCAGGTCAGGCGGCAAGGATGGATCGAGAGCTCGTGATCCTGGCGAGGAAAGGCGATCATGACGCCTTCGCGCGCCTCGTCGCGGGTTCGATCGGCCGGCTCAACGCGATCGCGCGGCTGATCCTTCGCGACTATGGCCTTGCCGAGGACGCGGTCCAGGACGCCTTCGTCGACGCGTGGCGGAGTCTTCCCGGGCTGCGTGAGCCCGACAAGTTCCAAGCCTGGCTGACTCGTCTCCTGGTCAGGTCCTGTCAGGACTCGCGCCGGCGGGCCCGCCGGCGCGTCGTCGAGCTGCCCCTTCAGTCGAGCGACCATCCGGATGGCGCCGACCTCCAATCGACCTTCGCGGTCACCGACCAGATCGAGCGCGGCCTCCAGGGCCTCACGCTCGATCAGCGGACGGTGCTGGTATTGGTCTACTACCTCGATCTCCCGGTCGCCGAGGCGGCATCGGTCCTCGGGATCCCGACCGGCACCATGAAGTCCCGGATCCACCGCGCCCTCGCGGCCCTGCGGGCCAGTGTCGACGCGGCTGATCGGCCCATCGCACGTCCAGCGGAGCGCCCGACATGAACGCACAGCGCGACGTCGAGCTGATGCTCCGCGCCCATCTCGAGATCACCGCCGACCGGACCGTCGTGGACGGTCAGGTCGCACGGATCCTCGATACGACTGCCGGTCGCCGGCAGGAGCCGGTCTGGCTGGCGTCCCTCAGGAGCCATCCGATGACTACCACTGCCCGCTCGTTCGGCCGGATGCACATCGCACCGGGCTGGGCGCTTTTCCTCGTCCTCGCGTTGCTGATCGCCATCGTTGCCGCCGGGCTGACGGTCGGCGGATGGCGACTGACACCGATCCCGGTCCAGAACGGCCCGATCGTCTTCGGCCGCTTCTCTGCAGCCGTCGATGACACCGTGGTCCACATTGCTCGCCCGGATGGGTCGGACGCCCACGTCGTGATCCCCGGCCCGAACGAATGCCCGCAGTTCTCGCCGGACGGGAGGCGTCTGTTGGTGGGCTTCGGGACCGTCAACGTCGACGGATCGGGATGGACCGCATTCCCGAACAACGTCGACGGCGTGACGCTCGGCTGCTCGAAGTGGTCACCCGACGGGCGTCGGCTCGCGTCCGAAGGCTGGAACGATCAGGACACGTCCCGCAACGGGATCTTCCTCGTCAACGCCGCCGACGGTTCGGGGCCGACCCGGCTGACGACGAACGGCCAAGGCGGCAACGACATCCCCGGTGACTTCTCGCCGAACGGACGGCAGCTCGCCTTCGTACGTGGCGATGCGGGTGAGGACACCGGTACGATCTGGGTCGCCGACGTGGACACCGGTGCGGCACACCAGGTCATCCCCGACCCGGTCGGCAACGAGGTGAGCTGGTCGCCCGACGGCCAGTGGCTGGTCGCCGGTCGTGCCCTGGTGCCCTTCACGGAGACCCGGTTCATCCTCGTGCGACCCGACGGGTCCGACCTACGGATGATCGACCTTCCCCGGAACCACAATTGGGGGAACGCACCGACGTTCTCGCCCGACGGTACCCGGCTCGTGTTCAACATGGCCGTCGGTACGTCCGATAACGCCGATATCTACACGATGGCGATCGACGGATCGGACATCGTCCAGGTTACGAACACGCCGAACGAAAACGAGTACTTCGTCGACTGGGGGATCGACCCGAGCTGAGGGCGGCCGACCCGACTGACCGCATAAGGATCTCGGCGGTCAGTCGGTCGGGGCCATGGACTCCACGATGTCCACGGCCTCACCCAGGCTCATCCGGCGGCCCACCGCGTATTCGATCTCCCATCGCTCGGGCGTGAGCGCTTCCCGGGCCGCCTGGAACGGGTCCTGGACGCCCAGGAAGCGCTCGAGAGCGGCCGGCGGCTTGACGCCGTAGCGCTCACTCGCGGCGTCGAAGACACCGGTCAGCCGCGCTGCGACCTCCGGTCGTCCGCTGATCAGCGCGATGAGGACGCCGACGTGCATCGAGACCGTCGTCGTCCCGAGGTCGCGCATCTCGTACGACTCGCGCAGGGCACCGGCGGCGTAGCCGATCGATCCCGGGGTGTCACCAGCGATGAACGACGCCCACGACAGGCTCCCGAGGACCATCGCGTGATACTGCGTGTCGCCGAGTCGCTCGAATTCGGGGAGCAGCCGCTGCATCAGGACAGTCGCCTCCTGGGTGCGGTGCTGGTCGAGGAGCATGTTGCCGACCGCCCACTGTGCGCGGACGACGCCGCGCTCGTCGCCCAGGTCCCGATACCGCGAGATCACATCCTCGAGGATGCCACGTGCCGATTCCGCGTCGGCCACGTTGAGGTACTCCGTGTGGGCGAGGTTGAAGAGGGCGTCGGCGATGCCCCGCTCGTCGTCGAGCGTCTTGGCAAGGGCGACTTGCTCCTCGTAGCGATGTTGTGCGGTCTCCGAGTCGGCCTGCCAGTACGCGATGCTCCCGGCTGCTCCCACCGCCCACATCCGCTCGACGGTCGGGGCGGCGGCGTCGGGCAACTCGAGGGCGCGGTCGGCGAGGGTGCGGCCCTCGGTAAGGTGGCCGTCGGCCTGCCAGAACCTCCATACAGCCGCCACGAGCTGAAGCGCAAGACGGGCATCGTGGTCGATCGCCCAGCGGATGGCGGCCCGGAGGTTGGCATCGTCGACCGACAGGCGCTCGATCCAGGGGACCTGTGCAGCCGTGCCCTCGTCTCGTTGCGCTTGCCGGGCAAGATCCAGAAAGGTCTGGGCGTGCCGGCGGCGGACCGTCGTTTCGTCATCGTCGTGCTCGAGTCTCACCTCGGCGAAGGTCTGGATCGTGCGGAGCATCCGGAACCTGATGCCGTGCGGCGAGGGGTCGCGCTCGAGCAGGCTGCGTTCGGCGAGCGCGACGAGTCGGTCGAGGACGTCGTCGGCGGCCGCGTGATCCACCAAGACTTCCTGGGCCTGGTCGACATCCGCGCCGCCCTCGAATACCGAGAACCGGTGCAGCGCGCGTTGGAGGTCGGGGCTCAGCAGGCCGTGGCTCCACTCGACGGTGGCCTCCAGCGTCCGCTGGCGCGCCGGAGCGTCGCGGGACCCGGCGCCGGGCAGCGGTAGCGAAGCGGCCAGGCGATCGCGGATCGCGCCGAGTGGCAGCAGCGCCACTCGGGCTGCGGCGAGCTCGATGCCGAGCGGCAGGCCATCGACGAGCCGGCAGATCTCGTCCACGATCGAGATCTCGGCCCCGGGATCCCAGCCCGGACGGACGGCCCGAGCCCGATCCACGAACAACCGTCGAGCGGGAGTGTCGCGGTTGGTCGAATCGACGCCTACACCTGCCTCGACCGTGAGCGGGACGACCGGATATTCCTGCTCGGCGGCGAGCCGCAGTGGCGTCCGACTCGTCACCAGGACTCGCGATCGAGACGACCACCGGACGAGGTTCGCCACGACCGGCGCAGCGTCGACGACGTGCTCGAAGTTGTCGAGGACGAGTAGCAGCGAGCGATCGGCCACGAAACGCGGAAGCGTGTCGGCAGCCGAGCTCGAAGAACCGTCGTAGAGCCCGAGCGTCCGGGCGACGAGTGGCAACACCTCCTGCGTCCCTTCGATCGTCGCAAGCGGGACGAACCACGCCCCATCGGCGAACCCCTCCTGCGCTGCCCGAGCTGTCTCCAACGCGAGACTTGACTTGCCGATGCCGCCCGCCCCGGTGAGCGTCACCAGCCGTGACGTCGCGAGGAGCTCCTGCAACTCGCGGACGGGCTCGTCCCGACCGACGAACGTCGTAAGCCGATCGTCGAGGTTGCCGATCTCGACCCGACCGGCGCGCGGCGGTGGGAACGCTGTCGGCAGGCCGGAGCTGTCGACCTGGAACAGCCGCTCCGGCCGCGGCACGTCGCGCAGCACGTACGTGCCAAGATCGCGCAGCGTGACGCCGTCGGGCAGTGCGTCGGCGACGAGCGCCTGCGATGCGCCCGACAGCAGGATCTGGCCGCCATGCCCGGTGGCAGCGACGCGCGCCGCCCGATTGACGTCGAAGCCGCCGTAGTCGTCGCCGGCCAGGTGCGCCTCGCCGCTGTGGATGCCCATCCGGACGCGGATCTGGGCGTCCGCCGGCCAGTCGGCGTCGGCGATGGCCCGTTGCGCGTCGATGGCCGCCCGGACACCGGCGCCGGCTTCCTGGAATGCCGCGAAGACGGCGTCACCCTCGGTCCGGACGACCACGCCGCCGGCCGCGTCGACCGCCGAGCGGATGAGCCCGAGGTGCCGGTCGTTCAGCGCGTCCCAGCGCGACCCGAGGGCTCGGCTGAGGGCCATCGAGCCCTCGACATCGGTCCGGAGGAACGTGACGGTGCCGGTCGGCAACGTCCGGTCGGTGATGTCGCTCTCGACCACGACCCGACTCTACTGGCTGGAGATGCGCTCCGCGAGCGTGGCGAGCATCGCCATGGCCGCCTCGGGACGCTCGATCCGAGCTGATCGTCGCTCTGCGTGTGTCAAGCGCCACCCCAGGTCTCGTCCTGGACCCGGATGATCAAGGCGACGGCCTCATCGATCGTCATCTGCCGGCCGCGGTCGAACGAGGCCGCGAATCGGTCCGGAAGGAGCAGCGCCACGAGACGCTCGCGCGGCGACTCCTGTCCGATGAGCTCCTGCAAACCCTGTGGTGGCTCCACCCCGTACAGCTCGCGAAGGTGCTCGGACGCCCCCATCATCGCCGCACCCTCCTCGGGCCGCCCGGCTTCCGCGGCCACGACAGCCGCGACCTCGAGCGAGATGGTCGCCCCGGAAAGGTCTCGAAGGCCAAGCGCCGTCGTCAGCCCGCGGATGTACCAGCGACTGGCGCCGGGCAGGTCGCCGGTCATGAACAGCACCCAGGCGATGCTGGACATCGCTTGAGAGGCGTACCACGGGTCGCTGAGGCGCTCGAATCTGTCCAGCAGAGACTCGAACACCGGCAGTTGTTCCCGACTCATCGCGATCGCGCCAAGCAGCGTCGCTATCGACCAATCGACACGCGCGATCGCTCGCTCGTCACCGACTTGCTCGAACAGCCGACGAGACCGTCGCAGGAGCTCCTCCGCACCCGACGGATCCTCGGCGACATATCGTCCGTAGGCCAGGTTCCAGAGGGCGTCCGCCTCGCCTGCCACGTGCCCGAGCCGGCGTGCGACCGCGAGCTCCTCCTCATACCAGCGGAGCGCGTCCGCTCGCCGGTTCTGCCAGTACGCGATCCCACCCGCCGCCGTGACGGCAGCAAGCCGATGCTCCGTGGTGGCATCGGCACCGGGCATCGCAAGCGCCGCCTCTGCCAGGTCCGCGCCTTCGACGAGATGGCCATCCTGCTGCCAGTAGCGCCACATCGCGGCGACGTACCGCAACGCGAGCTCGACCTCACCGGCGTCGATGGTCCATCGGATCGCGGCGCGAATGTTGTCGTAGTCGTTGGTCAGGCGCGCGAGCCACCGCGGCTGGTCTGGTCCCGTCAGGGTCGGCGCCGCCTGTTCAGCCAGCGCGAGGTACGCGACGGCGTGCCACCGCCGGGCTTCCTCCGATCGGCCCTCGCCGTCCAGTCGCTCGAGCGCGAAGCCACGGATCGTCGCGAGCAGCCGGAAGCGGATCCCGTATCCGGCCGTGTCCTCCGCATCGCGCTTGACGAGGCTCTGGTCGACGAGCGCCACGAGGTGATCGAGCACGTCGACGCCGTCATCGGTCGGCTGAACCACCTGCGTGGCCTGGTCAAGGTCGAACCCTCCTTCGAACACGGCCAGATCGTGCAGGACGTGCTGCGATCCGGTCGAGAGCATGTCGTGGCTCCACGCGAATGCAGCCGCCAGGGTGCGCTGCCGGTCCGGCACATCGCGCGGGCCCGCACCGGGGAGCGGCAAGCGCGCGGCCAGGCGGTCCCGGATGGCGGTCACCGGCAGGTGCGCGACCCGGGCTGCTGCCAGCTCGACCCCGAGCGGCAGCCCGTCGAGCAGCGAGCACACGTCATCGAGGACTGCTGCTTCGGCCCCGGGCTTCCAGCCAGGTTTGACCGCTCGTGCGCGCTCCACGAACAGCGTCGGGCAGGCTTCGACCAGCGGCGCGACCGGGTACTCCTGCTCGCCTGGGATCCGCAGTGGCGCCCGGCTGGTCAACAGGATACCTGGACGCCGGCGACGCGCGGAGGATGTCGGCGACATCGCTCGACGCGTCAAGCAGGCGCTCGAAGTTGTCGAGCACGAGCAGGACCGAGCGCCCGGAGAGGTATGGGCCGAGGGCATCCCTGCCGGGCCGACCGGGTCCGTCGAACAGGCCGATCGTGCGGGCGATGACCGAGGCTACGATCGACGGATCGTCGACCTGGGCAAGCGGCACGAACCACGCCCCGTCGGCGAAGCGGTCAGCCACGGAGCGTGCCGTTTCCACGGCAAGGCTTGTCTTGCCGATCCCGCCGGGACCGGTGAGGGTCACCAGCCGTTGCTCGCCCAGCAGCGCGCGAAGCTCATCGAGCTCGGCCCCGCGACCGATGAAGCTGGTCATCCGCGATGGCAGATCACCGATGGTCGGCGTGGCGGCGCGCAGTGCCGGGAATGCCGTTCGAAGACCTGGCACGTCGACCTGGAACAGCCGCTCCGGCCGCGGCACGTCGCGCAGCACGTACGTGCCGAGGTCGCGCAGCGTGACGCCGTCGGGCAGTGCGTCGGCGACGAGCGCCTGCGATGCGCCCGACAGCAGGATCTGGCCGCCATGCCCGGTGGCAGCGACGCGCGCCGCCCGATTGACGTCGAAGCCGCCGTAGTCGTCGCCGGCCAGGTGCGCCTCGCCGCTGTGGATGCCCATCCGGACGCGGATCTGGGCGTCCGCCGGCCAGTCGGCGTCGGCGATGGCCCGTTGCGCGTCGATGGCCGCCCGGACACCGGCGCCGGCTTCCTGGAATGCCGCGAAGACGGCGTCACCCTCGGTCCGGACGACCACGCCGCCGGCCGCGTCGACCGCCGAGCGGATGAGCCCGAGGTGCCGGTCGTTCAGCGCGTCCCAGCGCGACCCGAGGGCTCGGCTGAGGGCCATCGAGCCCTCGACATCGGTCCGGAGGAACGTGACGGTGCCGGTCGGCAACGTCCGGTCGGTGATGTCGCTCTCGACCACGACCCGACTCTACTGGCTGGAGATGCGCTCCGCGAGCGTGGCGAGCATGGCCATGGCCGCCTCGGGACGCTCGCGCAGGATCGCCCGGAGACCGTCACCACCGAGCACGAGGCCGCGGACCTCGCCCTCCGCGATCACCGTCGCGATCCGAGGCCGGTCGCGCAGCACCGCGAGCTCGCCGATGTGTTCACCCGCCTCGTATCGCCGGATGAACCGTTCCTCGCCGTTCGGTCCGGCCTGGACGACCCGCACCGAGCCGTCGACGAGGACGATCAGCTCGTCGCCGAGGTCACCCTCGCGCATGAGCGCAACGCCCGACGGGTACTCGCGTTCGATGGAGACGGCGGCGACGCGCTGGAGGTCCTCCGGCTCGAGGCCGGCGAACAGCGGCACGCGGCGCAACAGCAGCATCGTCTCGAGCTCGCTCCCGGAACCGTCCTGACCCGACATCGACCTCTCACCCGCTGCCTTGTCGCTCATCTCCTCGCGGACGCTCCGACTCAGCGACGCGATCCACGGATCGTCATCTTGCGTCAGGTCCACGAGCGTCGCCAGTGGATCGCTGCCGTGCCGGTCGGTGACCGCCTCGAGGCACGCGGTCAACGCGCGGCCGAGGTCGCGCCCTCCCAACGAGTCGAGCGCCTCGATGGCTTGCGCCCGGGCGTCCTGGTCCGTCGAGCGCAGCGATCGTCGCATCAGGCCACCCGCGGACGGGGCCCCGACCGCCACGACGGCCGCGATCGCGCGGTCCTCCGCAGATCGGGCGCGCTGGTCCAGGACCGCGTCGAGGAAGTCGAGCGTCTCGGTCCGACCGGCCAGCGTCACGACCGACGTGTGCGCGCGATGGAGGTCCTCGGCTCGCTCGATCCGCCCGCGTGCCCAGGCGAGCAGGTCGTCCTCGACGGCGGACGCGTGTCCGCCCACCGCGGCGAGGGCGGCGTCGATCGCGTCCGGCGTGCCCTGGCGGAGAACTTCGATCAGATCGGGTCCAGCAGCGGGCCGGATCGCCAGCGCGCCGGCCGATGCGGACCTGACGACACGCGCGGGATCGTCGAGCGCGGCGATGAGCGCCGGTGTCGGGGCGACATGCGTCGCGTCCGGACGGGCCGCTGCCGCCGCGATCGCGGCCGCGCGGACGGCCGGTCGCTCCGCGGACAGGAGCGGCGCGAGGAGCGCGGGGGAAACGCAGTCGGGGATCCGTGTGGCGGCATCCAGACCGGCGATGCGCGCGTCGTCGTCGGTGCTCACGAGCAAGGCCTCGAGCGCCGCGTTCGAGCGCTCATCGTCCGGGTCCTCCGTCAGGGCGGCGACCGCGGCCTCCGCTCGGACGGCGGGATCGGGGTCGTCGAGCAGACCGACCAGCCGCGTGCGGTCCTCGGGACGCAGGTTCCCCGTCCGGCCCAGGATCGACGCGGCGAGGCGGCGCGTGGCCGGCTCGCCCGCATCCAGCATCGCGACGACTGCTGCGCGCTCCTCCGGCCGGTCGATGGCGGACGGCAGCCCAGGCCCGCCCTCGAGGACCTGCTCGGCCAGGCCGGATCGGAGCGCGGCGAGGAGGCTGTCGGCGTAGCGCCGCCGGATGGCGAGCACGATGACCGAGGCGACGACGGCCGTCGCCAGCCCCAGCCAGAAGACCGGATCCAGCCCGCTGAGCCTCGCCACCACCAGCAGCAGGAGCCCGGACAGGATGGTCCCGACCTGGCCGGGGACCCCGTCATTGAACGCCAGCGCTTGCGCCCGACGCGACGCGGGGACGACGTTGTAGAACGCGCTCCACGCTGCGTTCGAGACGCCTCGCTGCGTGGCCTGTTGGGCATACCGGAACGCCGCGGCGGACGCGAACGAGAACTGGACCAGCCAGCCAGCGAAGCCGACCGCGTACACGAGCGGCAGCGCCAGTGCCCCGGCCGAGATGCCGAACCGCGCGTAGATGCGGTTGGCGAGGGCCAGCGAGATCACGAACGAGGTCGCGGTGATCGCGGCCGACAGGAGCCCGAGCGCCGTCGCGAGCTCGACGTCGTTCGGGAACTGACGCGCGGCGGCGATCATGAACGGGTAGTTCAGCGAGAACATCAGCACCGCCAGCAGGACGTACGCCAGCGCCACGAGACGCATGAGCGGCGAACGGACCACGGTGTCGAAGCCGGCGCGCAGGTCGTCGATGACGGAGGTCGGCTCGACGGCCCCGGAAGACCGTCGTGGTCGCCGGGGCAGGCGTGCCAGCAGAACGGCAGCGGCCGCGAGCAGCAGCGCCTGCACCACGACCAGCGACTCGACCCCGATCAGCCGCGCGACCGGACCGGCGGCCAGCGTGCCGACGAAGCTGCCGCCGATCGCCGCGGCGGTCAGCATCGGGAAGAGGCGCTTGGCCTGCCGGGCGTCGAACGTGGCGCCGCTCACGGTCCAGGCGATCGTCAGGTTGATGGCGCTCGAGGCGAACACGATGAGCCACACGACCGGTACGAGCGCGCCGATACCCGACGCCAGGCCGATCCGGAGCAGGATCAGCAGCGCCGCGATCCCGAGCAGCACGCCCAGGAAGAGCGGGATCCGGGGCAGGCGCCCGAGGGCGACGGAGTACGCGAGCGAGACCGCGAGGCTGACGAGCCCGAGCGCGATGAACAGGTAGGGCAGGGTGGTCGGGAGCGCGTCCGGACCATACGTGGCCAGGACCAGCGAGTCGGCCCCAACCTCGCCGAACCCGCGCGCCGCCTCGAGGAGCGCGAACAGCGCCGCGACGCCGGCCACGATCCGCCCCTCGCCGGGCCGGATGCCGAGGATGCGCATGAGGGCGTTCATCGCTCCGTACCGTACCCGCGAGGTGTAGCCGCGGCGCGCGTCGATCGCTGCCGGCAATCAGTTTCTGCCCCAGTCGCCGGCGGGTGGCCGCTCCGCCCGCAACGATCGCTGTGAGGGATCGATCTCGGCCCCAGGCGCCGCGACGCGGCCGCCTCGCCCCTCGGCGATAACGGCCGGCGATCGTTTTCGCGCCCAAGCCCCAGCTTGGCTGCCCCTTAGGCCGCTTCGGTCACGGATCGATCGCGCGCGGCCATCGATCTGCCGTCGATCGGCGGATCGAGGGCCCCCCGGACCCGTTGGTGGGAAAATGATCGCTCGCAGTGATCACCAGCGCCACCGCTGCCACTCGACCGACCTCGCCCGGATGGGCGACACTAGTCGCCGACGCGAGCCCCGACCCTCGGAGGAACAGCGAACGTGGCGAAGGTGACGATGCCCCAGCTCGGCGAGAGCGTCGCCGAGGGGACGATCGGCAAGTGGCTCAAGCAGCCCGGCGACCATGTCGACAAGTACGAGCCGCTCCTCGAGGTCATCACCGACAAGGTCAATGCAGAAGTGCCGTCGCCGTTCGAGGGCGTCCTGAAGGAGATCCTGGCGGAGGAGGGCGCCACCGTCCCGAACAACGCCGAGATCGCTGTGATCGAGACGGCCGACGAAGGCTCATCGAACGGGGCCTCCGCTCCGACCGAGTCGAAGTCGACCGAGTCGAAGTCGACCGAGGCGAAGCCAGCCGAAGCCAAGGCGTCCGAGGCCGAGGTCGCGCCCGACGACAAGGGTGCACCCGTCGAAGAACCAGCAGCCGAAGCCAAGCCGGCGGAACCGGCCGCCGCTGCCCCGGACTCCGCCGCCGCCACGACCGCCACGGCCACTGCACCGGCCGCGACGGCCGCCCCGCCCACCGCCCAGGGCGACCCCGATGCGCGGATGACGCCCGCCGTCCGCCGGCTCCTGCGCGAGCACGGCCTGGGCCCGGAGCAGATCGTCGGGACCGGTGGCGGCGGCCGCATCACCCGCGACGACGTCCTGGCGGTCGTCGAACGGATCCGGACCGGTGGCGAGGCACCCGCACCGGCCGCGCAACCCGCTGCGGCCGCGCAGGCCCAGCCCGACGGCGCCACAGCCGCGGCGACCGCACCGGCGCCGTCACGGTCCGGCCTCCCGAGCGCCGCGACCGTCGACTTCCCCGAGGGCACCGACGAAGTCCTCGTGCCGATGACCCAGATGCGCAAGGGCATCGCCGCACAGATGACGCGCGCGCTCCAGGCACCGCATGCGTACGTCCAGATGGAGGTCGATGCGACCCGATTGGTCGCGCTCCGGGACCGTGCCAAGAAGGCATATCAGAGCAAGGAGGGCATCTCGCTGAGCTTCGTGCCGTTCGTCGTCAAGGCGTCGGCCGAGGCCCTGAAGCGCAACCCGACGTTCAACGCGCACTGGACCGAGGGGGGCCTGCTTGCGAAGCGACGGGTCAACATCGGCGTCGCGGTCGCGGTCGACGACGGCCTGCTCGTCCCGGTCATCCGCGATGCTGACACGCTGTCGATCCACGGCCTCAACGTCGCCATCACCGAGGTTGCGAACCGGGCTCGCGCGAACAAGCTACGTCTCGAGGACTTCGGCGGCGGCACGTTCACCGTCGACAACACCGGCTACCTGGGGACCAACCTCGTGATGCCGATCCTCAACGTGCCCGAGGTCGGCATCGTGACGATGGAAGCGATCACCAAGCGCCCGGTGGTCCAGTCGACCCCGGACGGCGATGTCATCGCCATCCGGCCCGTCATGAACATGGTCCTCGGCGTCGACCATCGCGCGAACGACGGCGCCGGTGGCGCGGCGCTCCTGCGCGACATCAAGGCATGGCTCGAGGCCGTCGGGCCCGAGACACCGATCTACTGAGCATCGCCCCGCCTCCGGGGCGGGCGCCGGTGCGCTGATGCGCGTCTTCGTGACCGGCGGCGCCGGATTCATCGGTGCGGCCGTGGTCCGCAGGCTCATCGCCCGCGGCGACGCCGTCACCGCCGCCGTTCGCGACCCCGACCGGGCCGAGGAGCTGTCCGAGCTCGGCGTCGACGTCCGGGCGAGCGACCTCTCGCGGACCGCATCGATCGTCGACGCGATGCGCGGCACCGAGGCGGCCATCCACCTCGCGGGCATGTACCGCGTCGGCATCCCGGCGAGCGAGCGACCGGCCATGCACGACGCGAACGTGGGCGCCACCCACCGGGTGCTCGAGGCATTCGCCACCGCCGGTATCGATCGGATGGTCGCGATCTCGACGATCAACGTGGCCGGCAACACGCACGGTCGGATCGTCGACGAGCGCTACCGGCGCGACCTGACCGAGGGCTTCCTCAGCTACTACGACGAGACCAAGTTCCTGTCGCACCGGTCGGTGCTCGAACGGATCGGGTCCGGGGCACGGATCGTGATCGCGATGCCCGGCACGACCTACGGTCCGAACGACCATTCGGCCATCGGCCAACAGCTCAAGGCCGCCCACGACGGGACGCTGCGCTACATCGCGCTGGCCGACATCGGGATCTCGCCGGCCTACGTCGACGACGTGGCGGCCGGGATCGTCGCGGCGCTCGACCGTGGCCGGATCGGTGAGTCGTACTTCCTCGGCGGCCCGAACATGCGACTGCGCGACGCCATGGAGATGGCCGCCCGCCTCGGCGGCCGCTCGCTGCCACGGCTCGAGATCCCGACCGCATTCGTGAAGCTCGGATCGCGGGCTCCGGCGGCGCTCGCAAGAGCCATCGGCCTGCCCGACGACCTGGGCGAGGTGCTGCGGACGAGCCTCGGTGTCACGTTCTGGGGGTCGTCGGCAAAGGCGGCGACCGAGCTCGGCTACCAGCCTCGGGACCTGGCGAGCGGTCTGCGCGCGACGTTCGATGGGCGCTGAGCGGCGGGCGCTCGTCGCCGGGGCCCTGGCGGTGTCGTTCCTGGTCGGGGGCTGCGTCGGCGGTCAGCCGCTCGACATCGGGACGCCGATCAACCTGCATGTGTGGACGACTCCGACGTCGGTCGAGGTCGACGCTCCCGGCTGGTTCGCCGATGTCTCGCGCGTCTACCTGTGTCCGAAGGATCCCCCGCGGCTGCCGGACGGTGCCAGGGAGCGGGACGGCTGGACGCCGGGCGACAGTTGCCAGGACTTCGGGACGTTCCCGACGGCGGACGGGCTCAAGACGAGCCTCCCGCTCAACGCGCTCGATGCGGACCGCGCGCCGGCATTCGACGCTGCGCCCGACTGGTACCTGCTGATCCTCGACCTGGACGGGACCCGGGTGGGGAGCGCCGTCCGGAGCCAGTTCCACGCCCCCGCCGGCGGCGTCCCGTCCTGACCGCCGCCGGACCGGAACGCGATTACACTCCGACGATGGCCCGTGAGCTGCCGATGTTCGAGCCGCCGACGACCGGCGGGCATCATCCGCCACCCGTCCCCGAGACGATCGCGATGGGCGGCTCGGCACAGCCCCTCCGTCGTCACCCGGACTGGATCCGCGCGCGCATGCCGTCGGGCGACAACTACCACGACCTGAAGCGGCTGCTGCGCGGGCTCGAGCTCAACACGGTCTGCGAGGAAGCGCACTGCCCGAACATCGGCGAGTGCTGGGACCAGCGCACGGCGACGATCATGATCCTCGGCGACACGTGCACCCGGGCGTGCGGGTTCTGCGCCGTCAAGACCGGCCGCCCGACCTGGTTCGACGACGACGAGCCGCGGCGGGTCGCGGCCGCGGTCGCCGCCATGGGGCTCGAGCACGTCGTGGTCACGAGCGTGGCGCGCGACGACCTGCCTGACGGCGGCTCGAAGGTCTTCGCGGAGACCATCACGCAGATGCGATCGACCAGCCCCGGCATGGGCATCGAGGTGCTGATCCCCGACTTCGACGGCTCGGACGACCGTCTGCGGATCGTGATGGACGCCCGCCCCGACATCCTCAACCACAATCTCGAGACCGTCCGCCGCCTGCAGAAGCCGGTCCGAAAGCGGGCGCGCTGGGATCGATCGCTGTACGTCCTGCGACGGGCGAAGGAGATGGCGGTCGACGTCGGCTACGCCGTCCACACCAAGTCGAGCCTGATGGTCGGGTTGGGCGAGACCCGCGACGAGCTGCAGGAGGCGTTCGAGGCCCTGCGCGCGAATGACGTCGACATCCTTACGGTCGGCCAGTACCTCCGGCCGTCGATGCAGCACCTGCCGCTCGAGCGCTACTACCACCCCGACGAGTTCGCCGAGATGAAGTCGGCTGCGTTGACGCTCGGTTTCAGACACGTCGAGGCGGCGCCGCTGGTGCGCTCCAGCTACCACGCCCGCGACCAGGTGCCGGGCGCAGAGCTCCGCGCCGCACGACGCCGTCAGGCCACGGTCGACGCCGAGGGCCGCATCGTCCCGCTCGCCGGCTGACCCGGCCGAGGAACCACCCAGACCGACGCGGCGTCCCGGACAGATGACCCGTTCGCCGCTCGTCCGGTTCGCGCTCGCCGTCTTCATGGTCGCGGCCTGCTCGATACCGCTCCCATCGCCATCGACGACCGCCCAGGCGCCGACCGTCGCGGCCCCGACGGCTTCAACGACCGCGTCGGCCACGGCGTCCGCCGCCCCGGTCGGCGTCGACCTCACCGACGTCCCGACCGCGTGCATCGGCCTCGCCCCGCAGGACTGCAGCCGCGTGCTGGCCGAGACCGCGAGCGTCGTACCCGCCGGGACCGTGGTTCGGTATGTCCAGGTCGGACCGTTCGGCTGCGCGGCCGGCGGCGACTGCCCCGCCTCGCTCGCGGCCCGACCGCAGGGTGACGTCACGCTCGAGGCCGGCGCCGGTGCGCTGTCGTACCACGTCACCTCGACCGGCCCGGAGGCCGGCCTCACGATCGACCGCCAGGATGCGTTCGGCGTGTCCCTTGGCCCGAGCTCGACGCCGCCCGCGGGGCTCGGCCCGCGACCGTTCTCGCTGGGTCACTGCGGGCTGTGGAGCGGTATCGATGTCGGTGGCTCGTGGTGGGACCCGGTCGGCCAGGTCGACGGCGACCATCCCGACGCGATCAATGCCGCGGACGGGACGATGGCGATCGTCGACCCGGACCACGCGATCTTCACGTCGAACGGCGGGCTGACCGTGCAGGCTGCTCCGGCGCGACGGCGAGAAGTACCTGCCGATGTGCGACTGACAGCACCGCCGACGGTATCCTCCGGGTGATGGCCCGCCAGCTCGCCCGCAAGATCCCGCTCGCGGAGCTGCACTGCCATCTCGGTGGCGCCGTGACCCCGGCGATCATGTGGGGCATCGCCCACGCCCAGGGCATCAAGCTCCCGACCAAGGACTACTGGGAGTTTCGGTCGATGATCACGGTCTCGAAGCGCTCACGGAGCTTCGACGGCTATCTCCAGCTCTTCCACTGGACGGAGCTGATCCAGAGCTCCCCGATCGCGGTCGAACGGGCCGTGTACGAGGTCGTCGGCGGCGCCTACCGCAAGAACAACATCACGACGATGGAGCTTCGTTTCAACCCGATGAAGCGGAACCGCGGCGGTGAGCAGGACCTCGACCACATCATCGCCGCCGCCGTGCGGGGCATGGACAAGGCGACGCTCGAGTACCCGGTGAAGCCCGGGCTGATCTTCTGCCTCGACCGGGCGTTCCCGTACGAGCTCAACGAGATCATCGCGGAGAAGGCGATCGGCTGGCGCGACCGGGGCGTGGTCGGCATCGACATCGCCGGCCCCGAGGCATCGACCTTCCGGGTCGCCGACTACCGGCGGCTCTTCCGGCGCGCACGGCAGTTCGGGCTGGGGATCACCGTCCACACGGGCGAGGCCGGCCCGGTCGATGAGATCGCCCGGGTCGTCGAGCTGCTCGAGCCCGACCGGATCGGGCACGGCGTCAAGTCGGCGTACGACCCGCGGGCGATGGCGATGATCCGCGAGCGCGGCATCGTCCTCGAGATCTGCCCGACCTCGAACCTCAACACCCGGGTCGTGTCGGGCTGGGACGAGTTCCGCTGGATCTTCGACACGTTCCGGCGCAACGGCATCCGATACACGATCAACACCGACGGACCGGAGATGCTCAAGACGTACATCCGCGACGAGATGGCGACGCTCGGGCGTCTCGGGATCCTGTCGGCCGACGACCAGGAGCAGGCGGCCGCGACGTCGCTCGCCGCGTCATTCGTGCCGAACGTGTCCGACGTGCCGGCGCCGCGCCTGGAGCCCGCGTCGCGTGGTGCCGTGGAGCGCGAGGAAGCCTAGGTCTTCGGGACCGTTCGGCGGGCCCGCACGATTCCGGCGTCGTGCAGCGTCTCACGGATGGGCCGCACAGCGCTCCGCACCAGCAGCCTGGTGATGCGTGGCAGTCCGTCCTCCGAGCAACGGTCCTATCGAGGCGGTGCGCGGTGTCAACACCGGGTGGTTACCGCGGCCGCTCCTAGCCCCCGATGCGATACGTGCAGCAGCGGTCGCCGGCCACGATGTGCGTCTCGCGCTCGACGTCGGCGCCGAGCACGTCGCGGAACAGGTCCAGCTCCGCCTGGCAGGCCGCGGCGTTCCCGGCGGCGATGTGGTGGATCGCGCAGTTGCGCTCGACCAGCCGGATCACCCCGTCCGCGCCGATCGCCACCTCCGCCAGGTAGCCCTGCTCATCCTGAAGGACCGCCAGCTCACGCGCGCGATCGACCAGCGGCGCGTCGGTCGGCAGCCGGTCCGCGAGCTGCTGGCGGACCTTCGCGGTGGTCAGGCGCCGCCGTTCCTCGAACACGTCATCGACCAGCGTCTCGCCGCCGATCGCCCGGATCGCGCTGAGCAGGCCATCGGCGAGACCGTCGTAGTTGGTCGGGAAGAGGTCCTGGGCCGCGTCGGTCACGTCGTACACGTGCCGCGGCCGCCCGACCCCGTGGCGAACCGCCTTCCGGCTGACCAGGCCGGCCGATTCCAGCGCGTGGAGCTGCTGCAGGACTCCCGTCCGGCTCGCACCGAGGCTGGCGGCCAGCTCCTCGGGGGCCGATGGCCCGTCGTGGCGGAGCTGCAGGAGCAGATTGTGCCGTACCGTGCCACGTTCCTGGACCGGGCTCGGTGGCCGCGGGGCGTCGGGCGCGCTCGGGTCGGCATGCGGCTCGGGCATGGTCCGGGAAGGCTAGCACCGGGGCCGCGGTCACGCTGTCCGGGCGATGGTAGGCTCGGCCGATGGACCTCGATCTGGGCCCGGAGCACGCGCTTCTGCGCGACACGGTCCGGGACTTCATGACGACCGAGGTCGCCCCGGTGGTCGACGAGCACGAGCGCGACCGCCGCTTTCCGACCGACATCGTCCGCCGCATCGGCGAGCTCGGCTGGCTCGGCATCCCGATCCCGGAGGACGAGGGCGGGGCCGGCCTCGACACGCTGGCCTACGCGATCGCGGTCGAGGAGATCGGCCGGGTGTGGGGCTCGCTCGGCCTCATCGTGGCCGCCCACACCAGCCTCGGCTGCGGGCCGCTCCACCTGGCCGGGACCGAGGAGCAGAAGCAGCGCTACCTCGTCCCGATGGCGAGCGGCAGGGTGCTGGGTGCCTATGGGCTGACCGAGCCTGGCGCGGGCTCGGACGCCGGCGGCACCCGCACGACCGCGCGCCGCGACGGCGACGAGTGGGTGATCGACGGGGCCAAGCGGTTCATCACCAACGCCGGTCACGCCGGCACGTACGTGGTGACCGCCCGGACCGGCACGACCGACCGGGGCGATGCCGCGATCAGCGCGTTCATCGTGCCGTCCGACACGCCCGGGTTCAGCGTGGGACGGCTCGAGGACAAGCTCGGCCTGCACGCCTCGGCCACCGGCGAGCTGCGCTTCGACGGCGCGCGCATCCCGGCCGACAACCTGCTCGGGGCCGAGGGCGAGGGCTTCCGGACGTTCCTCAAGATCCTCGACGGCGGGCGCATCTCGATCGGGGCGCTCGCGGTCGGGCTGGCCCAGGCCGCGCTCGATGCCAGCATCCCGTACGCCCAGACCCGCGAGCAGTTCGGACGGCCGATCGGCACGTTCCAGGGCGTGGCGTTCATGGTCGCCGACATGGCGACCGAGATCGAGGCGGCCCGCTCGCTCGTCTGGAAGTCGGCCTGGCTCAAGGACCAGGGTCGCGACTACGGCCTCGTGGCGGCGGAGGCCAAGCTGTTCGCGTCCGAGGTGAGCTCGCGGGCGACCAACGCCGCGATCCAGATCCACGGTGGCTACGGCTACACGACCGACTATCCGGTCGAGCGCTTCCTGCGCGACGCGAAGCTGACCGAGATCGGCGAGGGCACGAGCCAGGTCCAGCGCCTGGTGATCGCCCGCAGGATCCTCGGGCTGCGGGTGGTCTAGGGACCGCTACGCGACCTTGTACAGCCGGACGATCAACCGGTACCTGCTGTTCGCCCCGACGCACGTCTGGAGCGTCATGCCCGGCTTGGCCAGCCGGGCGTAGGCCCAGTAGCCCTTGGTCGGGGTCGTGACCTTCCACCACACCACGGAATAGGTGCCGAGCCGTCCGCCGCTGTCGGCGTAGATGACCTTCATGCCCTTGCGCAGCCGGCCTCGGACGTACGCGTCGTGGAGCGGCCTGAACACGCTATGGGCGTGCCCGAACAGGTACACGTTGTTGGTGCCGCCGCAGCCCCAGCGGTAGACCCGGTTGCCCGGGTAGTACGACGACGCGCAGCTGTAGCCGCTCACCGACCGGTCGATCCCGAGGCTCGGGATCCAGACGTGGTTGCGACCTCGGTACGAGGACGAGGTCGAGGTCGTCGCGCGCGGCTGCGACGTCGGCGCGGCCGAGACGGTCGTGACACGGGCCCGTGGGACGGCCGGCCGCGCACGACCGGTCCATCGCGTCGGGGCTGGCAGATCGGGCTCGAGTCGGTGCTCACGCGCACCGGCCGGCCGCACCAGCGTCGGGGCGGATGCCCCGCCGTCATCGGGCCGGGACGCGGCGAGCACGACCGTCGGCGCACCCGACAGGAGGCTGACGACGACCGCGATGGCGAGGACCGACCGCGGGAGGCGCGATGTGGTGGGCATTGGCGGAGCATCGCGACCGCGGGGGGTCGCGGACCTCACCCTGTCGTCCCATCGACGATGGGAAGGACGAGCCCCTGACTTAGTTCCCGGTACCTGCGGCGACCATCAACGCGTCGCGGACCGCCGCCTCGAACCCCGGCGCCCACGGGCCCTGGCCCGCCAGGACATACGGCGACTGCTCGATCGACTCGAAGGTTTCGGGATCGGTGACGAACGAGCGGGCGCACAGGTCGACGCTGGCGCGCAGTCGCTCGAAGGCCGCGCGGTTGCGGAAGATGTACACGTACATGCGGACCGGGTCGGCCTGGTCGAGGCCACGTGCGTCGAACGCGATCGCGGTCGGGATCAGCGTCGGGTCGTCGCAGCCGGCGTCGCCGGACACCATCCGGCTCGCGATGATCGAGTGGTTGGCGAGCTGCGTCTCGATGCCCGGGAAGTCGGCCGGCGTGGGGGCCGGCGGCGTCAGCGAGATCGTCCCGCAGGCCGACGTCGCGAGCATGAGCGCGAGGCTCGCCGCGAACGTTCGAAGGGGGGGCACGGGCCGGAAGGCTATCACCGCGGGGGTCGGTTCGCCCCGGCCCGGGGTACGATGCGGCTCGAGAGAGGCCGCCGTGACCGCTGCGATCCGAGCGCGACGAAGCTTCAAGTGGGGTGCCGTGCTGGGCATGACCCTCGTGGTCGGCCTCGTCCCGCCGGCAGTGGCCGCCGATCCGCCGTCGGACAACCGTCTCGAATCGCCGATGGCCGACGTGGCTGTCATCCAGCCCGCCGCCGAGGGGTCGACGCCGGACCTGCTCGTCCTCGACGCCGCCCAGGCTCGAAGCGACTCGGCGCGTCTGTCGATCCTGCGGCGGACGAACCGCTGGGACCCGGTCGCGAGAACTACCGTGGAACTCGAGCACGACGCACTCCCCGCCCGGTGGCTCGTCGGGCTCACGGACCGTCGGTTCGCGTTGATCGCGACAAGCTCCACCGCCATGCCCGGGACCGGCAGCACCGTGATCGTCGGCCTGGAGGTGCGCGATGACGGTGGCACGCCGGGCCTCGTCGAGGTCGCCCGTGAGCGGCTCGGGCGAGCCGTCGAGTACGCCGCGCCGGCCGACGTCGACGGGGCCGGGATGGCGGAGCTCGCGCTGGGCCTCCGGCCGGTCCTCGACGCGAGCGGCTCCTGCGGCGTGAGTCCGATCGTCGTGCACGACGGAGCGACCCTCGGACCGCGGCGCCGCTTCGAGGTCCCGGGCCGGCTCGGCGTCGGGGCGATCGGGCGTTGGGACGGTGTCCCCGGCGACGATCTCCTCGCGTTCGCATCGCCCGAATGCCCGCCTGGGGGTTCGGGTGGCGCTCGCCTGATCTCGCTGCGGCTCCGCGACGGCATCGCGTCGACGATCGCGATGACGGAGCTGGATGTCGCCAGCTATCCGGCGCCACTGCGGGTCCGTCTCGACGATGGCGACATCGATCAGGCCGTGGTCTGGACGGCAGCCGGGCTCGGGCTCGTGGATGGCATCGACCGGCCGCCCGTGACGGTCGCCGAAGGGTCATCGATGCCGCTCGTCGCCGGCCCCGACGCCGCGACCGGCGGAGGCGCTGTGCGGATGGCGTGGATCGACGCGGACGGGCTCCACGCCCAGCGGCTGCGGCGCGAGGCGGGCGGGATCGAGGCGACGGACCGGACGGATATCGCGATCGCCGGACCCGATCCCGATCGCTGGGAGCTGCTGTACCGGGCCACCGCGGAAGACCTCTCCCGCCATGGTCTGTCCAGCGCCTGGCTCGGGAGCGTGTCGGACCCGGGCTGCCCCGATCTGATCCTGCCCGGTGCGATCATGCCGTGCGGTGCCACCGAGCTTCGCCCCGGCGCGGCCTGGCTGGCGACCCGTCCGGTGGCAGCGATGCCGATCGAGGGTCGCCGCGGCGTCCTCGTGGCAGCCGGCCTGGGCTGGGATGCGGCGGCCGGACTGCTGCCGGCCGCCCCGTCACCATGGGCCGCGGGTCCGGAGGGCCGATGGCGGCATGGCCCGTCCACGCCGTTCGCCCTGTCCGAGATCCGGGCGACGGACATCGCGTACTTCGCGGAGTTCCCGGTGCCGAAGGCGACGATCGACACCGTCGTCGGCGGCGACGGGTCCACGCTGCTGCCGGGCTTCACGGGCACCCGCATGTTCGCCAGCGTGATGCCCCTTGCCGAGGGCCAGGCCGTGCCCGATCTGCCGCCGACGAGATTGGACGGGTTCCGCGAGGGAGCGGGTCGCGATGGCATCCTCCGGACCGTGCGGGTGCCGGTCCCGCCCGGCAACGAGTCGGGGCGGGACGGGTCGTTCGCATCCCTGCCGATCGGCGATATCCGATTGCGCGACGACGAGCGACCGAAGCGCTGGTCGATCCGGGTCATCCCGATCAACGACTGGGGCGAGGTCGGGTTCCCGGTCGTCGGGACCGTCGCCCGCGACGTGACCGGCCCGACGCTCGCGATGGAGGTCCCGTTCACGACGCCCGTCTGGCCGGTGCTGACCAGCCTGTCGGGGCGGACCGAGCCGGGTTCGACGATCCGCCTCGACGGCGTCGGCGAGATGCCGATCGACGACCGCGGCCGGTTCCGCGTCGAGACGCGCCTTGCTCCGTGGCCACAGACGCTGCGACTAACGGCGACCGACGCATCCGGCAACGCCTCGACGACAGAGTTCTCGGTCATCGGGGGGGTCGACTACCGGCGCTTTCCGTGGGCACTCATCATCGCCCTGGTCCTGTTGGGCGCGGTGGCCGCCCGCGGGTTGCGAGCGGCCGGCAGGCGCGCCGACGGCGTCGAGGCGACGGCGTGGTCGATCGGCCTGCTCGACGACGCCGCTCGGCCCGAGATCGAGGACCTTCCGCCGGGGGCCGGCCTCCAGACGCGGCGTTAGCTAGCGGTCGCGGGCTCGGCGCTTCGCGTCGCGAAGGCGAGCAATGGTGTCGGCGGGCGCCGCAGGTTCGGCCACGGGTGAAGCGGGCGCCGGCGGCGCGGGCGGCGCGGCAACCCCCGGCGCGGGAGCGGTGGTCGCGGTCGGCTGGGGCGCCGCCGGGGCAGCCCCGGTCGTCGAGGCGTCGGAGGGTCGGAGCAGGGCGGCGCGCGTCTCGGCCGAGGTCGCCCGGGCCCGCGTGGCGAGCATCGACTCGCCGGTCGCGGTCCGGGCGGCCGTGACCGTGCGCCGTCGCGGCAGCGCCCGCACCCGAGCACCGGCCGCAGCGAGCTCGCGCCGTCCGATCGACACGCGTCGCAGCGCGATGTCGAGCGGCCAGAGCAGCAGTGCCAGGACCAGCAGCAGCGGCCACAGGTCGGTGGAGCGCGACGTCGTCCGCAGATCGTGGACCCACGGGTCGAGCGGTGTCACGACCTCGGCACCGCCGGTCGCCGTCCGCAGCGCGGTCAGGAACGGTTCGTTGGTGCCGAGCAGCCGGTATTCGGCGGCGGTCGGCGCGACGAGCCCCACGGTCCGTCCGAGCGGCGTCGAGCCGGGTCGCGTCTGGGTGACCCGCACGCCATACGCCCCCGGGTCGATCTCGCCCAGCGGTGCCTCGTACACGCCCGGCGCGATCTGGACGAGCTTGACCTCGCTCGAGCTGAAGTCGGGCGCGACGACGACGGCCGCCGTCGAGTAGAAATCGCGCGGCGAGCCATCCGACTCCACGCTCTCGACGTGGAGCGTCGTCTGGCCGGCGCGGACGTCGAACCCGGCCTCGATGCCGCCGGTCTCCTCGCCCGGGAACGTCCACGACACGAGCTGGCTGAAGAACTGCGCGAACCCGCCCCAGGCGAGCCAGTCGCGCGCCCAGCGTCCGGTCGAGTCCGAGGTCCACGCCACGGACCGACCAAGGCCGTACTGCCACTGTGCGAGCAGCGGGTCGTCGCGCGACGTCACGAGCACGGTCTGCGCGGCCGCCTTGGCCGTCGTGCCGTTGTAGCCGCGCAGCCGGGGCAGCCCATCGTCGAGCCCGCGCAGGATCGGCGACGACGAGGTCAGGATCGGGAAGAACGGCTCCTCGATGATCTGCTGGCCGGAGACCTGCTGGGTCTCCTTGAGGAAGATGTCGGGGATGCTCCCGGGGTTGGCCGCGTCGTAGAAGCGCCCGCCGCCCTGGTCGGCGAGACCCTGCAGGAACGGGTTCGAGCCGCCGCCGGCGCCGACCGTCGACAGCGTGATGCCGGCCGCCTTCATGCGCTCGATGATCGCGTCGTACTGGCCCGAGCTCGACCAGCCGTCGGTAAGCAGGATGATGTGCCGGCGCGTGGCGGTCGCGCCCTCGAGCGAGTCGACCGCCTGTTCGAGGCCCGCGAAGATGTTGGTCTGGCCGACCGGCTGGATGCCCGCGATGCTGCCCTGCAGGTCGTCGACGCTTCCCAGCGGCTGGGTGCGCACGACCCAGTGCGCCTGCTCGTTGAACGACACGACGCCGAGCTCGTCACGCTCGGTCAGCGCCGCTGCGGCCCGGAGGATCGCCTCCTTGCCGATGTCGACCTTGCGGACGCCGCCGATGCCTGTCCCGCCGCCCTGTCCGCCGTCGAACGTGTTGCAGTGGCAGGCGTCCATCGAGCCCGACTGGTCGATGACGACGACCAGGGCCACGTCCGGCTGCTTCTGTCGGTCGCGCACGCCCATGTCGACCGGCAGCGTCTCCTCGAGCGGCGTCTTCTGGTAGCCGCCGGCGCCGTACGAGTCCGGACCACCGATCATGACCAGGCCCTTGCCGACGTCGCGCACGTAGACCTGGAGCGCGGTCAGCTGCCGGTCGGACAGGCGCGATCGGTGGACGTCGACCAGCACGACGCTGTCGTACGCCGCGAGCTGCCCGAAGTCGGTCGGGAGCGCCTCGGGGGCGATCGTGTCGACCTGCTGGCGCTGTGTCGTCAGCGCCTCGACGAGCTCCCGCGCCACGACCTCGTCGCCCGCGAGGATGAGGGTCCGCGGCTCGCCCTTGACGATCGTGATCGAGTCGCCCCGGTCGTTCTGGGTGAAGGTGTCGCGGCCCGCTTCGACGACGACCCGGAACGTGTGCAGTCCTGCTTCGCCGGGCTCGACATCGAACACGACGCGGTTGGTGCCGGCCTCGAGCGTCAGGCGCTGCGGCGCACCCGCCGGGTCGCCGTTCATGAACAGGCGCACGGTCGCCGGCTGCTCGACCGACGAGCGGATGTCGGCGGCGATCTCGATCGTCTCGCCGAGGTTCGCCGTCGTCGGCGTCGTCACCCGCTCGACGAGCACCTCGTCGGTCGCCCCGAGCCCGATGGTGCGGGTCTCGATGCGGATGTCGCGGGTCGCGGCCAGCGCCGCCTCGGCCTGGCCGCCGCCGGTCGTGTCGTTGCCGTCCGACATCAGGACGATCCGCTTCTGGGTGTCGTCGGGGAACAGGGCGGTCGCCAGGCGCAGCGCGGCGCCGATGTCGGTCGCCGTCGTGACCGGCGTCGACGCGAGGCGGTCGATCTCGGCGAGGTCGGACGGGAGCCGCTCGACGAGCGCCTCCTTGCCGAACGCGACGATGCCGGCGACGTCGCCGTCCGGGATCGCGGCGAGGGTCTCGCGCAGGAACGCGAGCGCGTCCTCGCGACCATCGGTGCCGACCGAGTCGGACAGGTCGACGACGAACACCGTCGCCAGGCGATCGACCGGCAGCACGATGCGGAAGCCCGCGAGGGCGAGGACGAGCGCGGACAGGAGCAGCGTCCGGACGACCAGGGCGACCCGCCGACGACCCACGCCCACGCGCCGACGCGCGCTCAGGTACAGCCCGACGGTCAGCGCCATGACCGGGACGAGCAGCAGCAGCGCGAGCGGCGCGTCGAAGCTGATGCCCATCAGGCCGCGCTCCCCGCGTCGCGCCCGAAGCGAGCCGACAGCGAGCGGCGGACCCGGACGAGCCCGTCACGGTGGTACAGCGCCCATTCGACGCACAGGAAGGCGAGGATCGCCAGGACGATCGGGACCCACAGCTCGTCCCGGGTGGTCGGACGCTCGACCGGGGCCCCGCCCGGCGCGGCTCCGCCATCGGGTGCCGTCCCGAGCGCCTCGATCGCCGCGACCGACCCGGGGGCGATGGTCGATTCGTCGACGTCGAACAGGTCGACCACGAAGCGCACCGGGCCCAGGGGGTCGTCGGCGACCGGCGAGCCCGATGGAGCGACGGATGGTGGGGGCGACGCCGCCCCGCTCGAGGACGGTGCCGGTGACCCGTTCGGATCGACCTTCGGCGTGACGGTATAGACGCCGGGCAGGTCGGTCGCGGCGAACGTGACAGCCGTCGTCCCGAGATCGGTCGAGCTGGGGACAAGCTCGGTCGTCGTCCCGTCCGGACCGGTCACGGTCAGGCCCACGGCGCCCGACGGGATGTGCAGCTCGACCGGTGTGCCCGGCTCGACGGCCTCGGTCGGTGCGGTCGACGAACCCAGCAGCTCCCCGGTCAGGTTGGCCAGCAGGATCGGGAAGGCGACCTGGAGCGGCAGGTCGGAACGTCGCGGCTCGAAGGCCAGGACCGCGCTGTTCAGCCCGTCGCGCGTGCCCGCATACAGCAACGGCGCGCCGCGCGGCCCGGGCACGATCGTCCGCGCCCAGGTCGGGGTCGTGAGCTTGACCGCCTCGGAGATGTGCGTGGTCGAGAGGTCGACGAAGCGCAGCACGGGCTCATCGGTGTCGAGCGAGCCGATGCCCGGGTTCGTCAGCGTGCCGGTGACCTCGCCGAGGGCGCTGGTCCGCGGCGGCGCGATCGCGAGGATCGGGCTCCGCGGCAGCGATGCCGGCAGGTAGCCCTCGAAGATCACGAGGTCCCATGGACGGCCATCCGTGCGCTCGGTGGCCGGGCCGTACTGGGCTGGGGTCACGCCGAACAGCTCGACGTCGGGCAGGTACGACAGCGCTGTCTCGAGATACGGATCGCCCTCGCCGACCACGAGCACGAGCCGGGTCCGGTCGGGCGGCACGACGGCCCACGCCCGGTCGTCGACCGCCAGCTGGTCGGGCGCCGCGGTCACGGCGGGATCCGAGCCGGTCAGGCGCACCTCGACCGTCCGCACGTCGCGCGGCAGGTCGTCGATGATGACGTCGGAGCGGGCCTGTGGGTCGAGCTGGACGTCGCGCACCTCGATCAGGCGGTCGTCGCCCCACACCTCGAGCCGCCGGCCGGCCGCCTCGAGGTCGAGGTTGGCGACGCTGACGAACACCGATCGGGTCACGGCCGATGGCGCGGTCCGGACCGCGAGGGCGACGATCGCCTGGTTCTTGCGCTCCCGACCGACCGACAGCACCTTGACCGGCGCGGAAACGCGGCCGGCGGGCCTCGAGGCCAGCGCGGCGTCGGTCGCGACGAGGACCTGGGCCTGCCCTGAGCGCGCCGCGAGCTTCGACGCGAGCTCCAGCGCGTCGCCGAGGTCGCCCCGCGCCCGGGTGGCCGCGATGCCCTCGATGGCCTGGCGGACGCGGGCCAGGTCGGTCGATTCGTTGACGACGATCCGGGCGCTCCGGTCGGCCGCGATGACGCTGACCTTGCCGCCGGTCGGCAGCTCCTTGAGCGCGTCGATGGCGACCTGCTTGGCGGCCGTCAGCCGGTCCGGTACGACGTCGGTGGCGGCCATGCTCGCCGAGGTGTCCATGACCAGGACGATGTCGCGGGCCAGGCCGGCGGGTCGCTCGAGGAACGGCCGGGCCGCGAGCAGGGCGAGTGCCGCGACGAGCAGCAGCTGGAGCAGCAGCAGCAGGCTCCGGCGGAGCTTCTGCCACGGCGCGTTGGCCTCGACGTCGGCGACCAGGCGCGACCACAGCAGCGTCGATGGCACGACCATCTCGTCGCGACGCAGCTTCAGCAGGTACATCGCGATGACCGCCGGGATGAACAGCAGGCCGAGCAGCGCCAGCGGCGTCGTGAAGGGCATCGCCGTCTCTAGCCCAGCACTCGACGGCGACGCAGCTCGGCGAACATCAGCTCGGCGAGGTTCACGTCCGATGCGAGGTCGACGTAGCTCGCCCCTCGGCGCGCCGCGAGGTCGGCGAACGTGGCCTTCCACGCGACGAGACGCTCCTTGTACGCGTCGATCGTCGCGAGGTCGGCCGTGATGTCGACCCGGTCACCGGTCTCGGTGTCGACCAGCCGAAGGTCGCCCTCGAGCGGCGGCTCGAGCTCGTCCGGCGAGAGGACGTGCAGGACGATCAGCTCGGAGCCCGTCGCCGCCAGCTCGCGGATGATCCGATCGGCGTTCGGGTCGAGCAGATCGCTCAGCAGCACCATGACGCCTCGTCCATGGAGCTGTGCGGCCGCGTGCCTGGCGGCGGCGACGAGGTCGGTCGGCCCGTCCGCCGGTTCGATCGCCGACAGGTCGGCCAGCAGCCGGAACACCCGCCCCGAGCCGCGCAGCGACGCGCGCCGGCGGGCCGCCCGCCCGGCCAGCGCGCTGACCGCGACCCGGTCCTCGCTGGCGAGCCCGATGTAGCCCAGGGCTGCCGCGGCCCGCTTGGCGAAGACGAGCTTGGACGGCCGGCCGGTCGCCATCGACGCCGACGCATCGACGAGCAGCGTGACTGTGACGTCCTCCTCCTCGACGAAGAGCTTCACGAACAGCCGCTCGAGTCGGGCGTAGACGTTCCAGTCGAGCTGGCGCAGGTCGTCGCCCATCGTGTACTCGCGGTAGTCCGCGAACTCGACCGACTGGCCGCGCTTGACGCTGCGCCGCCCGCCCTTGAGCCCACCGCGGACCGGCGACCGCATCAGCAGCAGCAGCCGCTCGAGCTGGCGCAGGAACGCCTCGTCGAAGACGGTCGGGTCGACCTCGCTCGGCAGGAACGCCTGTCGCGTCCCGGCCGCCGGCGGCTGGCTCGTGCCCGTGGGCTGCGAGGCCCCGACGTCGAGGCTCGTCCGCTCGGTCATGTCGCCCGACTATTCGACGGTCGGGACGGCGACGGCGTCGAGGATCGCGCGGATGGCCGACTCGCTGGTGATGCCCTCGGCCTCACCCTCGAAGTTGAGGATGATCCGATGGCGCAGTGACGGGAGCGCCACCGCCCGGATGTCGTCGGTCGAGACGTTGAAACGACCGTCGAGCAGCGCATAGATCTTGCCCGCGGTGACGAGCGCCTGGGCGCCGCGCGGCGAGCCACCGTAGCGGACGTACTCACGGACGAGACCGGGCGCCCGGCCGTTGTCTGGATGGGTCGCGGCGAGGAGGCTGACCGCGTAGGCCGTCACGTGCGGCGCGATCGGGACCGCCCGGGCCAGACGCTGCATCTCGACGATCTCCGCCGCCGTGCAGACCTTGCCCGCCGACACGCTCTCGGAGCCGGTCGTCCGGTCCATGATCGCGACCAGGTCCTCCTCCGACGGGAAGGGGACCATGACCTTGAACAGGAACCGGTCGAGTTGCGCCTCGGGCAGGGGATAGGTGCCCTCCATCTCGAGCGGGTTCTGGGTCGCGAGGACGAAGAAGGGCGGGTCGAGCTTGTAGCGCTGCCGGGCGACCGTGACTTGGTGCTCCTGCATGGCCTCGAGGAGGCTCGATTGGGTCTTGGGCGTCGCCCGGTTGATCTCGTCCGCGAGGACCAGGTTCGCGAAGATCGGGCCCGGCTGGAATCTGAAGACCCGCTGGCCATCCTCCTCGACGAGGATGTTCGTGCCGGTGATGTCGGCCGGCATCAGGTCGGGCGTGAACTGGATCCGGTTGAACGTGCAGTCGATGACGTCGGCGATGGTCCGCACGAGCATCGTCTTGCCCAACCCGGGCACGCCCTCCAGCAGCACATGGCTGTTCGCGAGCAGCCCGGTCATCGTCTGGCGGACGAGATCCCGCTGGCCGACGATGACGCGGCCGACCTCGCGCTCGATCGCCCCGGCGCGTTCGGCGAACGCCTCGGGCGCGAGTCGCTCGGTCGGATCGATCGTGGCTGGCGATTCCATGCGGCCTCCGGTTGCGGCGTCGACTTGGTGGTCGACGCCCCTAGTTCGACGGGTCGAGGGAGCTGAAGTAGTCGCGCACGTAGTCCTTGATCGAGAGCGGCACGTAGCCCCGGTCGAGCGACGTCTGCGCGTAGTCGAAGAAATCGGCGTAGACCTGCTGGTACGGGGTCAGCGCGCCGTTGTCGGTGCCGGTGCCCGTCCCCTGGCCGCCCTGCGTCTGGCCGTCGCCGCCGGTACCGGCGACGTACGACGGGTCACCCGGCCGACCGACGCGGTCGAACGGCGCGAACACCGACGACAGGTCCTCACCGAGCTCGGAAGGCCGGTTCGGGTTGGTCGGCCCGGCAGGGCGGCCGTTGCCGCCAGTGCCCTGGCCGAGCGAGCGGGCGTTCGACCCGCCGCCGCCGATGGCGCCCTGACCTTGCCCTTGGCCTTGGCCCTGACCCTGACCTTGCCCTTGCCCTTGGCCCTGCCCTTGGCCTTGACCCTGACCTTGCCCTTGCCCTTGCCCTTGGCCCTGCCCTTGGCCTTGACCCTGACCTTGCCCCTGCCCTTGGCCTTGACCTTGACCTTGACCTTGGCCTTGACCCTGACCCTGACCGCTGGGCTGCGGGCTGCCCTGCCCCTGCCCTTGCCCTTGGCCCTCCTTGACCCTGGCCCTGCTGATCTCCCGGCTGGCCGGCATCGGCCAGGTCGCGCCGGGCGTCCTGGAGCCGCGACGCCGCCTCTGCCAGATCACGGTTGGTGTCGATGTTCGCCTGCGCCCCTGCCATCGACTCGCCGAGCCGGTCGAGCGCGGACCGTGCTCCTGCGGGGTCGCCCTGGGCGAGGCTCTGCGCGGCATCGCGCAACGCGGTCGCGGCGCCACCATCGGCACTCGATGCCGTCGACTGCATCTCCGCAAGCTGCTGTGCAAGCGCCCGGCGCTCGGCCTCGGTCATGCCGTCGAGCTTGTCGCCGAGCTCCTTCAGGTCGTCCCTGGTCCTCTCCGGTTCGCCATCGCGGTTCGCGTCGGGGTCGCCGGTCGCCGCCCGCGACAGCGAGCGTGCGAGCGAGGTCATGGCGGATGCACGTTGCTCGGTCGCGGGGTCGATGCGCGCGCGGACGTCGCTTTCGACCGCACCGAGCTGGCGCAGGTTCGCGGCGAGCTCGCCGGGACGGTCCCGGAGCTGGCGAGCGAGCTCGCGCAGCTCCTCGGCGAGCCGGGTCCGCGGGTCCTCCGCGTCGCGACCCCTGGTCTCGAGATCGCGGGCGATCTCCTCGAGTCGATCGGCCTGGCGGTCCGCCGCCTCGCGGACCTCCTGTCGCTCGGCGATCACGGCGTTCTGCGGGTTGGGCAGGGCGACCACCGGAACGAGGAGCGCGACGGCCGCCATCGCGGCGATCGCAGGGTTCCGCGAGAAGCGTGGCTTGAACAACGCCGGCACCGTGCGCAGCGACTGCAGCGCATCTCGTCGCTGGCGTCGGACGAACCGGTCGGTCTCGGCGGCTTCGTCGACCGCGGCGACCGGGGCGTCGAGGTCGACGCCATCGGCGGGCGGCGTTGCCGAGCCGGGGAACGCGACGGCCAGCTCGAGGGCCGACGACACGCGGTCTCCGAGCCCGCCCTCGACGTCGACGGCCAGCGCCGTCTCGCCGAGCGACGGACGAGCCAGGATGCACGCCGCGAGCCAGGCGAGCAGCACCACCGCCGGGATCGTCGCCGCGACCAGGGGAGCCGCCTCGAGCGGCATGAACCGTGCGATCGTCCAGACCGCGACCTCGCCGACGGCGATCGCCGCGAGCGCCATCCATCCGCGGCGGACGATCCGCCGCAGCCAGAGACGCCGCCGGTGCGGGGCGAGCGATGAGCGGATCGCGTCCAAGGCCGGGTCGAGCGGGCCGTCGAGGGCCTCGCGCGGATCGGGTGGGACCAGCGCGCCACCGTGCGCCGCCCGGGCCGGTCGCAGCGCGGCGGGGACGCGAAGCGTCAGGCTCATGCCACCGGCCCCGCACCGTCCGCGGGCGGCGCAGGCGTGCGAGGCCCACGCCTGACCCGCCAGCGGCGGGTCGGCGATACCGCCTGGACCGACAGGGCGATGAAGACCACCGACAGGACGAGCCATGTCACGACGCTCTTCGTCCACAACCGATCGCGCTCGGGGCCGAAGGCCTGGACGGCGTTCACCCCGATCCCGGGCTCGGTCTGGCCGCCACCCACGGCGACGCCGCCGATCGCTACCGGTGCCCGCTCGCCGCCGAAGCCGGGCGGTGGCGGCACCGGGATCACTCCGCCGTCGCGGATCACGACGCCGTTGTCGTTCGGGACCAGGCCGTTGACGAACTGGCACCAGCCGCCGCTGAACGTCGACTCGGTGCCGCACAGCACGTCGGCCTGGGCAACGAACGGGTTCATCCAGGCGAGCACGGCCGGCGTTCGGATCCCCAGCACGCCCGGGCGCTGGTTGCCGTTGTCGTCCACGTCCGAAAGTGCCTGCCAGAACACGAGCACGAACACCGTCCCGATGGTGATCGCCAGCACGCCGAAGATCGTGATCGCGGTCGACGCGGTCGTCCGCTTCACGAGGCTCGAGCAGAACAACCCGAAGGCCCCGAAGCCGATCGCCGCGACGATCAGCACGAGGTAGCCGCGGATCACGTCATCCGGGCCGACGCCGCCGAACACGAACACCACGGCCATCAACGGGATCGACGCCGCGATGAGCAGGAAGACGTAGACCAGCGCCGAGAGCAGCTTCCCGATGACGATCGCAAGCGAGCTGATCGGCGTCGTGACCAGCAGATCGAGGGTCTGCTTCTCACGCTCGAGCGAGATCGCGCCCGCGGTCGACGACGGGGCGAGGAACACCACCTGGAGCGTCATCAGCATCAGCAGGGCGGCGAAGATCCCCTGGCCGATGGCCGGACCCGCCGATGCCGGCGTCCCGATCAGGCGCTCGGCGTAGTCCGCCTCCATGACCCGCTCGACCATCAGGGCGAACAGGCCGAGCAGCACGAGGTAGATGGTCAGGATCACGAAGGCCCGACGGCCGCGCATCCGGCCGCGCAGCTCCTTGACCCCGATCGCCGTCACGCCGCCGACGGTGCGCGCGAACGATGACCAGCGAGGCGCATGCGGCGGGACCGGCGTGGTCGTCGCGGTCAGCTCGGTCATCGCCGGTGCCTCATGCCACGGCCACGGGTTCGCGGTCCGGCGACGTCACCTGGAGGAACAGCTCCTCGAGGTCGCTCGCAGCGCGGGCGAAGCTCAGGATCGGCAGTCCGGCCGCGATCGATGACGCGAGGAGACGCGCCGTCGCCTCGTCGTCGCCGCGGAACCCGAGCTCGATGGTCCCGTCCTCGAGCACGACGGCGGAGGCGACGTCGGGATCGGCGGCGAACCGGTCGCGCGCGGCGTCGAGCGCCTCACCCTCGAGCAGCAACCGGACCCGGAGCACGGCCCCGAAGCGCAGCCGTCGCTCGATGTCGGCCACCCGGCCCTGGGCGAGCACCAGACCGCGGTCGATGATCGCGACGCTCGTGCACAGTTCCTCGAGCTCGGGAAGGATGTGGCTGCTGATGAGGATCGTCTTGCCCATCGCCCGCAGCTCGCGCAGCAGCTCGCGGAGCTCGACCCGGGCACGCGGGTCGAGGCCCGACGCCGGCTCGTCGAGCAGCAGCACCTGCGGGTCGTGGACGAGCGCGTGCGCGAGGCACAGCCGCTGCTGCATGCCGCGCGACAGCGTCTGGACGTAGGCGTCCCGCTTGTCGCCGAGGTCGACGAGCTCGAGCAGGTCGGCGATGACCCGTCGCCGCGCGGCCGGGGCGAGACCGTAGCAGCGGGCGAAGAAGTCCAGGTACTCCCAGACCTTCATGTCGTCGTACACCCCGAACGCGTCCGGCATGAACCCGAGGACGCGTCGGACGTGGTCCGGGTTCCGGGTCACCGACATGCCGGCGATCTCGGCCGAGCCGGCCGACGGCTGGAGCAGCGTGGCCAGGATGCGTAGCGTGGTCGTCTTGCCGGCGCCATTCGGGCCGACCAGCCCGAAGATCTCGCCCGACTGGACGCTCAGGTCGACGCCCGCCACGGCGAGCGTGCCGTCGTAGCGCTTGACGAGGCCCTCGGTCCGCACGATCTCGGTCACGACACGTCACCGGTGATCGTCAGGTCGAAGTTGAAGCCGACACCGTCGTTGGATTCGTTGACGTAGCGGACGAGGACCGTGCCAGTCGCGGGGTCGACGTACCGTGCAGGGTCCCCGACCCGGTAGGTCCAGCCTCCGGTCATGTGCGGCAGCCGGCGCCACGTGGCACTGGTCCGGTCGTACAGCTCGACCTCCGGCAGGCCGTCGAAGTCGCGTTCGACGCAGCCGTCGACGATCTCGCCAGGCTCGCAGATCACCGGGATGTCGGTGATCGGCTCGATCGGCTGCGGGTCGCCGGCGACGATGTCGCCGAAGTTGAAGCCGATGACGAGCTCGGTCGCATGCATCGTCCCGTCGAACGACAACGGGCGATACGCCACCTCCGCGCTGCCCCGGCCGAAGTTGATGTTGACCTGGTCCTTGTTGAACATCGCGGCGTCGCTGGCGAGGACCGTGCTCTGGATCAGGTCCCGGTGGAACGAGGTCGAGCCGCTGATCGCGATGTCCGCCGGCAGGAACCACAGGATGCTGCCCGTGTGGCGGGCCGCCTGGCCCTCGATCTGGATCGGCAGCAGCTCGCGCTCCGACCAGCCGAGCACGACCGGGCCGTCGAGCGCCAGCTGGACGCTCGACCCGAACTGCGGGTCGAAGGTCAGCTGATCGATGATCAGGTGGCGCGTGTTCTGGCGAGCCCCGTCTTCGCCGACCCGCTCCGGCTCGCCGAAGAACATCGAGCCGACCACCTTGTCGGACAGCTGCTGGTTGAGCTGGGCGGGCTCGATGGCGGTGTCGACCGTCGCCGACGCCCCCGGCGCGAGGTCGTCGAGGCGGGCGACGCTGCCGCCGAGGACGATGGCCGGCTCCTGGATGGTCTCCTCGGAGGCATTGGTGATCGTCCCCTTGAGCCGCCCGTCCTCGAGCCGCAGGTCGGTCCGGACGAGCGGCACGTCGACGGCGCTCTCGGCCTTGATCGTCCGCAGCGACCCGAAGCCGACGCCCAGATCGCGGATCCGCGACGGGTCGCCCTGGAGCACGTCCAGGCCGGTCCCGCCCGCCTGCGCGCCGCCGAAGTCGCCGCTGACCGGGGTCGACAGCAGCGCACCACCGGGCACGCGGATCTGGTAGGTGCGACGGGTCGGCGAGAAGATCCCGTAATACGCCTGGGCGATGCCTTCAGTGGCGCCGGGGGCGCCGCGCACGATGGCGACCTCGTTGACGATGACGTCGCTGCCGCGGAGGAGCGATCCGAAGCCGTACGCACCCACGGCGAACGCGACGATCAGCGCCGGCATCGTGACCCACGCCCACTCGCGCTTGTCGAAGTGGCGCAGGACCAGGTAGTTGATCGGGCCGATCAGGAGGATGTAGCCGCCGAGCAGCGCGATGAGGCCCTCGATCGGCGGCAGCGCGAGGGTGGGCAGCTGCGAGGCCGCCTGGACGATCTGGCTGTCGTCGCCGCCCAGCGCCGCGCCCGGTGTGCGGGTCGGGATGAACCGCCGCCAGAGGCCCTCCGCCTGGGCGGTGCCCGCCAGCCACTCGGCCGTCGGGTCGAACCCGAGGATCGTGACGGAGCCCGCGCCGTACGCCCGCTCCGCGGCCACCGCCTGCTCACCGACGCTGGCGAGGGCTCGACCGGCCGTCAGCTCGCCGGAGAGCGCCGGCACGTCGGTCGCGTCGGCCGGGATCCGGCCGAGCAGCGCTTCGAGCGACGACGCCGCGACGTCCGTTGTCGTGGTGGGACGGTAGGGGAGGAGGTCGTCGGGGAACGCCGACAGGCTCGCCGGCCCAGCCGTCCCGCCGGCGATGATCAGGCGACCGCCGCCGGCGACCCAGCCGCGCATCGCCGCCAGCTGGTCGGCGTCGAGGGCCGTCGTAGTCGGTGTCCTGCCAGATCAGCCGGTCGATCGCGCCCCACGCCTCGACCCTGGTGGGCAGGTCGGCCGGTGCCAGGCCGACGGTGAGCGGCTTGACGTTGTTCGCGTTCGGCAGGAGGTCGAGGTCGCCGATGATCTCGCCCGGATCCTCGGCCACGATGCCGACGGTCAGCTGCCCGATGTCGTGGACCGAGAACTCCGCCGCGGCGGTCGCGATGGTCGAGGGGCCGTCGACCAGGCTGATCTCGAGCTCGCGACCGAAGCCCGGCGGCTGCGCGTACAGGCGGTACGTCTTGTCGGACTGGGTGGGGACGTCGACCACCGTGCCGAATACCGTGCGACCCTGGACGCCGCCCGGCATCCGCAGCTCGCCGGAGATCGGCGGCCCGTCGTTCGCGAGATGCACGTCGATGGCCATCCACGACCCGACCCGGGCGTGGCCGTTCAACAGGACCCGGGCCTCCATCGTGAGACCGGGTGGCGGCGCGACCGCATGCACGGGCCGGCCGGCGGCCGCCGGAGCCGCGACGATGCCCGTCAGCAGCGCGATGGCCGCGCCGGCGCGCGCGAACCTCGAAACCCCCTTGAACCCTCGTTGACGCACGCAGACTCCGATGCTGCCGGTAGGCGGGATGAGTCGGAGCATGGACGCCTGACCCCCGGCGAAAGTTGCGTCAGGACGCGACATGTCGGCCGGCCGACGCCCCGGTCGCGGTCCGGACGGGACCTATCGTACGATGAGGCGGTCCCACGAGCCGCCGGCCGCTGGCCATCACCCCTGAGGGATCCGTGCCCGATCTCCGACCCTTCCGCGCCCTGCGCTTCGACGCGTCCAGCGTCGGGGATGTCGCTGCCGTCGTCGCGCCGCCCTACGACGTCATCGACGATGCGACGCGTTCGCGTCTGGTCGAGCGCCACCCCGCCAACGTCGTCCGGCTCGACTTCCCGGTGGAGGCGGTCGGCGACGAACCTGACGACCGCTATCGACGAGCCGCCAAGACGCTCGCCGCGTGGCGCTCGGATGGGACGCTACGCAAGGACCCGCACCCGTCGATCTATGTCTACGAGCAGACCTACCGGGTGCCCGGCACCGACATCGAGCGGGCGCAGCGCGGCTTCTTCGCCCGGCTCAAGCTCGAGGCCTTCGAGCCGGATGGCGGCGTCCTGCCGCACGAGCGCACCCTGACCGCCCCCAAGGAGGACCGCTACAAGCTGCTCCGTGCGACCGGCGTGAACACGAGTCCCGTCGTCGGCCTGTTCGACGACGCGGGCGGCAGGACGGGGGAGAGGCTCGCGGCCGTGGCCGCCGGTCCGCCGGACGCCGACGTCGTCGACGATGACGGCGTGCGCCATCGGATGTGGGCGCTGCCCGCGTCGGGCGACGGCCCCGCGAGCGTCGTGGCCGGCGAGCTGCTGGCGGCGGGCGAGCGCGGGCCGATCACCATCGCCGACGGCCACCACCGTTACGAGACCGCCTTGCGCTACCGGGACGAGCGGCGGATGACCCGTTCGTGCGAGGAGGATCCGCCCTTCGACTACCTGCTCGCGCTGCTGCTCGAGGCGACCGGCCAGCCGCTGACGGTGCTGCCGACCCATCGTTTGGTGTGCGGCATCGGCGCCGGTGGCGCGGCGACGCTCCTCGAGCGGACGAACGAGCTGTTCACGGTCGAGCCGATCGACTCGTCGGCGGCGCTCGTCCGCGCATTCGGACCCGACGAGGCCGCCGGCGGCCGCGGTCGGTTCGGGCTGTGGACGCGCGGTGGCGGCGCGATCCTGACGGCCCGGCGCGATGCGTTCGCGCCGCATCTGCCCGAGAGCGGCGAGGCGCTTCGCTCGCTGGATGTGACGCTGCTCGGCGTCGTCCTGGAGCGGCTGGCCGGGCTCGACGCCGCGGCGGTCGAGGGCGGCGCGATCCGCTACACGAAGTCGGCCCCGGAGGCGATCAAGGCGGTCGAGGGCTGGGACGGTGTCGATGCCGCGTTCCTGCTGGAGCCGACCCCGGTGGCGTCGATCGAGGCGGTCGCCCGAGAACGCGACGTGATGCCCCAGAAATCCACGTACTTCTACCCGAAGGCCCTGACCGGCCTCGTCATCAATCCGCACGAATGGTGAACCGCATGCCCGACCCGATCCCGGAGCCCATCCTGTCGCGTGCCGCCCAGGTCCCGCCATCGAGCGGCCGGCCGGTGCGCAAGGACGAGATCGAGCTGCACGACCGCGGCGTCTACATCGAGTCGTGGCTGCCCGAGCGTCGCTCCCGGCGCAAGCCGCTCGCGTTCGTCCACGGTGAGCTCGCCGGGTCATGGGTCTGGGAGCGGTACCTCGGCTACTTCGCCGGACGAGGCTGGGAAGGCCACGCGATCAACCTCCAGAACCACTATTGGTCGCGGACCGAGGACCCGACGACGCTGTCCTTCGACACGTACGTCGAGGACGTGGTCGCGGCGCTCGACCGGCTCGGGCCGACCACGGTGGCCGTCGGGCACGGGATGGGCGGGCTGCTCGTCCTCAAGGCCGCCGAGCGGGTGGCGATCTCGGGTCTCGTGCTCATCGCTCCCGAGCTGCCGCGCGACCTGCGTCCGCCCGCCCGCCCGTACCAGCTGCGGGAGATCCCTGAGGTCTACGGCCGGAACGTGATCGGCTGGGAGACCCTGCCCGAGAAGCTGCTGCGCGACCAGCGCGACCTGACCCTCGCCGACGTTCTGCGCATCCAGCACCTGCTCGGCCAGAAGCCGCACGAATCGGGAGCGGCCCGGCGGCAGGTGCTGGCCGGCGTGCCGGTCGACCGGCGCGTCGTCTCCGACATCCCGCGCCTCGTCATCAGCGGTGGCCTCGACCGGGGCACGTCGCTCGATGACGCCGAGCGGTTGGCCGAGTGGCTGGACGCCGAGTACGAGCCCTTCGGAGCGCACTCGCACTACGGGCTGGTGCACGGCGAGCAGAGCTTCCAGCAGGTCGCCGAGGCCGTCCGGACCTTCCTCGAGACGCACCGGCTCTGACCTCGCCGGGCGGGCCTCGCCCGTCCCGAAACCGGCTCTCCGTGCGGACCGGCGTGCACGGGCTTGACCGTGTCTGAAACAATGGCGGCCGCAGGGAGCACGTTCCCGGTGACCGCCCGCCCTCTCGGATCGCCCAATCGCCGCGGTCGCCACCCCCCAATGGAACGCCCGCCCTTCACTGCGGGCCCCCAGCTCCCTGAACGCCTCCCGGGCTGCGCCGAGGCACGTCCGGACAGCCTTCGTTCGCCGCCCCCAGCGGCGTCCAGGTAGGAAGGAGCAACATGCGGGCGGTAGGCACCGGCGCCCAGTGGGCGTCTCGTCGGACCATCCCAGCTCTGGTCGTTCATGCCTGCGCGTTCCTGATCGCGTTCGGCGCGATCCTCGCCATCGCCCGCCTCAGCCCCACGTCCGCTGCGACCGATGACATCCTGATGTCGCGATCCGAGATCCTCTCGCGACCCATCAGCGGCGCTGCGTGGACTGCGCTCAAGGCCCGAGCCGATTCGTCGATCGGCACCCCGGACATCTCCAACCAGGATGAGTCCGCGGACCTCACCACCCTTGCCAAGGCCCTTGTGTACGCGCGCATCGGAGGGGCCGCCTACCGCTCCGACGTCGTCGCGTCCCTGAAGCGCGCCGTCGGCACGGAGTCCGGCGGCCGGACGCTGGCGCTCGGGCGGAACCTGCCCGGCTACGTCATCGCCGCCGACCTGATCGAGCTCAGCTCGGCCGATGCCTCATTCGACAGCAACACGTTCCGTCCGTGGCTGCGATCGCTGTTGACGAAGACGCTCGACGGCCGGACGCTCCGCAGCACCCACGAGGACCGGCCCAACAACTGGGGCACCCACGCCGGTGCTGCCCGGGCCGCGGTCGCCGCCTATCTCCGCGACGACGCCGAGCTGGCTCGCACCGCCCTCGTGTTTCGCGGATACCTCGGCGACCGCTCTGCATACGCCGGGTTCTCGTACGGCGAGCTCGACTGGCAATGCAACCCCGCAGCGCCGGTCGGTATCAACCCGGCAGGCTGCTCGCGGTCCGGCATCGCGCTGGACGGGGCGATCCCCGACGACATGCGCCGCGGCGGTGGCCTCCAGTGGCCGCCGGCGGCGACGGGCTATCCATGGGAGGGCCTGCAGGGGGCGGTCCTCCAGGCGGAGCTGCTCCGGGTCCAGGGCTATGACGCGTGGTCGTGGTCCTCGAGAGCCCTGCTGCGAGCGGCACAGTTCCTCTACAACCGGGCGCATTGGCCGGCCGAGGGCGACGACGAGTGGCAGACGTGGTTGATCGACAAGCGCTATGGCACGTCGTTCCACGGCTCGGCGCCGGCGCGGACCGGCAAGAACTTCGGGTTCACTGACTGGCTGTACGGCCCGGGCTCGGCGCCAGCCGGCGGCACCCCGGTCCCGGCGACTCCACCGCCGACCCCCACCGCAGCGCCGACCGCAGCACCGACGCCGACACGCTCGCCGAGCCCGACACCGAGCCCGACGCCCAGTCCGACACCGAGCCCGAGTCCGTCGCCCACGGCATCGCCGAGTCCGACGGCCACGCGCGGCCCGGCGGCGACGCCGACGGCCCTGCCGACACCGACATCGGCGGCCACACCGACATCGGCGGCGCACACCGACATCGGCGGCCACGCCGACGTCGGCCGCGACGCCGACCGGCGCAGCGGTCCCGACGCCGACGGCAACGACGGCATCCCAGCCGACGCCGACACCGACCCGCACGGCGCGGCCGGCCGCGACCCCGACGCCGCGACCGACCAGCGCGCCGACGCCAAGGCCGGAGCCGACCCCTCCACCCGCGAATGAGCGGTCGGACGAGGCCCCGAGGGTCACGCGGCCGGTGGTCCTGCTCTCCACGACCTCCGTCGTCCCGAGCTCGGGCGTACCGGTGATCGTGGACTGGGCACTGGCTTCCACCGAGGCCGGTCTCCGGGGCTACCAGCTCCAGATGCGCGTCGACAACGGCGACTGGGTCGCCCTCGGCCTGGCCTCCGCGACGGCAAGCTCCGCGCGGCGGACGCTGCCGAGCGGCCACGAGGTCCGGTTCCGCGTCCGGGCGGTCGACCGCACCGGCCATGTCGGCGACTGGCGGTCGTCCGAGTGGTTCGTCGCGACGGCGCTGTCGGACGCGTCGAGGTCGATCCGGTGGGCCGGCAAGTGGGCGTTCGCGTCCCACACCGCCTACCTCGGCAAGCGCGTCCACTGGACGAAGGTCCGCTACGGCTCGGCGACGCTCGTGTTCGAGGGTCAGGCCGTGGCATGGGCCGCCCCGACAGGGCCGACCCGCGGCAAGGCGCGCGTCTACCTCGACGGGCGCTACGTCGCGACGATCGACCAGTACAGCCGCACGTTCAAGGCGAAAGTCATCGTCTTCGCTCGCAACGTCGGAGATGGGCGGCACACGTTGCGGATCCAGACCGTCGGGACGAGCCGTCGTCCCACGGTCGCGGTCGACGGTCTATACGTCCTTCGACCGGACTGACAGCAAGCGGGCCCGGGCGACCGGGCCCGCATCGTCTGGTATCCTGTCGGCCGCCCGCGGCGATCGTCGCGGAGGCCGGGGCCGCATTCGTCTAGAGGCCTAGGACACCGCCCTCTCAAGGCGGAGATCACCGGTTCGAATCCGGTATGCGGTACCAGATCCCGCCCTCATCGAACCGCACGACGGCGAGCCCGCTGTGCGGTACCAAACCTGCTCTCTTCAGGACGTCCAGCTGAGCGCATGCGGCCCGCTGGCGCGACGCGCCCGTAGCCAAGCGATCAGAGCAGCTGACGTCGGATTATCTGTCTCATGCGTCTCTTGGTGGTACAGCGCGCCCGAAAATGTGGCGCTGCCCCGCCACCGCAAGATGGGCGGGGCAGCAGTCGAGGGCTATCGCGCTAGCTGTCGTCGCTGAACGTGCTTCCGAAGATGTCCGAGTTGCCGAACGTCGGCGGGCACTGGTTGTTAGGGCCCGGTCGCAGCGCCGTCGAGTGCGCCGCTGGCAGCTCGGCTGCTGCGGAGCGCTCACGCGGGCGATCGCCCACGATCGGTGTGGCACCGCCTCCGACGACGTCCTCGACGAAAGCCTGCCGATAGGCGTCTATCGCCGGGCAGGTGGCGCCGTTGCGCATGTCGTTCCAGACCGCCGACCCGTAGTCACGAGTGGCGACTGCGTAGTTGTAGTCGCCCAGGAACTCCGAGGTGAGGCCATTCGCGCTCGAGGCACGTCCGTCTCCATCTGGTCCGCGCAGCAGCGTGGTCCACGACCCGATCGCTCCGGTCGTGGCATTGACCTCAGCGTGGCGGACCACACCTAGTACCCGTCGAGGCGAGGTGGTGTTGCTCCGCCACGGATCGAGCCAGGCGTTGTAGACAAGCCACGCGTCGGTCCCGTCAGGGGAGATGGCGATGGCCGGGAAATTGGCCCGATCGGAGCCGTCGTTGGCGTTGATCGGCGCGGTGTACGAGTCGCCACCGTCGGTGGAGCTGACCACGAATGCCCGCTCGTTGTTGGTGCCGGCCCGGTCGTCCGACCAGGTGATAAGGATCTGGTCGGTCGCATCTGTGCCCGAGGGTGCCCCGTTGGCGATGTCGATACTAGGGAACGTGTTCGTACGGGCCCCGGCGATGCCATCGATGGTGAACCGGCCCTGGGCGGGGTCGAACTGACCGATCCCGGCTACGGGCTGGACGATGGCCCGCGGCTTCTCGAAGTTATTGCCACCATCGAAAGAGCGCGCCTGGAAGAAGACGCCCTGGCGGGTCTTGATGTCGGTGCCGATCCAGACCACGTAGACCACACCTTCGCTGTCGGTGCGGATCGCGCAGCCCTGGCGGCCACCGGTCTGGCTGTTGTTGGTAGCGGCGGTGAGCTGGCGCTGCCGCCACGTGTCGCCGCCGTCGGTGGATCGGGCGAACAGCACAGGCTCTGAACCGGCGGTGCCGCGGAAGCCGACATTGCAGACGTAGGCGTTCCCGAAATGTGGGCTCGATTCGGCGTTGTCGGCCCACAGCTGCTCCTTGTCGCTGAACAGGGCCGAGTTCTGGCGGGTCACGATCACCGGATCCATCCAGGCGTCGTTGTCGCCAGCGATGGCGCCGGCGATGTCATCGGTCCGCGAAACCGCGATCGCAGCGGGTCCGTTGAAGGGCTCCTGGCCCGGGACCTTGGTCGCGATGTTCGCGTAGTACAGCCGTTGGCCGTTGTCCCAAGCGAAATCGCCGTTCTCGTCCGGGACGGGGCCGAAGGCCAGTTCCGGGTCGCCGTTCGAGACGAGACCGTTCTCGAAGTAATTGGGCAATGTGCCTATCGGCCCGGCCGGGTCGGGCACGCAGCCGGTGTCGGTGGCCGGTGGCTGCCCTGGCGCCGGGTCAGGCTGGCCGAGGCAGCTCGGTGCGACGCGCGCTGAATTGCCCGTGTATGTCGGCTGCGACCAGGTCCTGCCGCTGTCGGTCGAGAACTGGACGCCCGAGAGGCCAACGCCCGGAGTGAACGGGCAGGTTCGATCGTCGCCCGCGTTGCAGGCCTCGAGATCGATGTTGTCGTTGGCTCCTGCCGCCAGGATGTCGGTGTCGACCGGGTTGACGGCGAGACCGGGTTCGTTCTGCTTGTTCTGGGAGAAGAGATTGTCGTTACTGCCGACGGTGACCTCCGTGGAGCCACCTGGGGTGAGCGGGGCGGCCGCAACTGACAGGGGCAGCAGCAACGTGAGCACCGCCACGGCAGCGACCGTGGCGTGGCGAGTCGGGCGCATGACTCCTCCTTGGACGTCGGTGAGCGACGTCACCGTGTTCCGTGCGCGCGGGCGCGCGGGCATCTGCCCAGACCCGAGGGAGCCCCCCGCGCCATGGGCTTCGTAGTCCTTCGAGTCTGGCCCTCAAGCGCGACCGTGACAATCGCAGCGACGTATCGGCGACATATCAAGATCCCGGAAAGCGTTACGCGAGCCTCGGTGCATCGTCGGTTGGGTCGTCGTCCCTGCGGACGTCGATCCGACCCGCGAGCCGGGGAATGGTGGGTCCGCCGCCTGGAAGGGGCCACGAACCCTTGTCGGCCCGGTCCGCTCGCTGGACTGGGCTGCTTCTTTGCGTGCAGGCCGGCGATGGCCTCGATCTGAGCACCGTGGTCGACCGTCAGCGGTCCATCGGAGCGTGTCCCCATGACTGGATCGGCACGCGCACGTCGGAGTCATAGCCGACCATCCCGACGCTCCCGCTATTCTCGGCCAGGACCACGGACGCGGGTGATCCGACTCGATCCGCCGGAACCGCGACCAAGGACTTCAATTCGACAAACTCCTTGCCGCAGCAAACGCTCGTGCTCGGGTAGCCGTTCGGGTGACTCCACGCCTGATAGAGGAGGTACTTGCCGTCAGGCGACCACGTGACGCGCCGCGGGTACAGCCCGAGCCCGGTGTCTTCTGGCGTGATCACGACCTCTCGTGAGAGCCCCGTATCCTGAGATCGCGCACCCGGCGTCACGATGACAACCTCGTGCCGCTCGGTCCCAAGACTGACCATCCTCTGGTAGACGATCCTCGCGCCGTCCGGCGACCACACCGGTCCGACACCGTGGACAGCCCCATACCTGGGGGTGATGGCCTCCTGCTGGCCGGTGGCCACGTCGAGGATCCGGAGGACTTGACGAACGTCGTTTCCGGCCCCGTCGCGGACCGCGTATGCGATCCGCCCACTGTCGGGCGACCACGTCAGCGTAAGGGCGCCGAGCGTGTCGTCGAGCGAACGGACGGTGCCAGAGGATGGCTCAAACAGATGGATCCGCGCGTCCTGCAGCCCGTTCCCGTCGGGTGCAGCTTCGACGCCTCCGACGATGGCCAGGAGAGAGCCATCGGGCGACCAGTCCAGGTCCGTCGCCAACAGATCAGGGACGACGCTGACCACTCGATCCGCCAGGCGGATCACCCGGACCTCGCTACCCTCGCCGGACCCGGTCGGGTTGATCGGGGATGTGCGTGGGACCCCGAACGCGACCCGATCGCCGCCCGGCGACCAGACGGGACATGGCGGCGGGAGCCCGTCGCCGACGTCGACGGTGAGTCGATCGGAGGTGGTTCCGTCGTCGGCCACATCGGCGATGACGAGCGCGGCGTTTCGATTCGCACCGACATCGCCGCCTTCGACGCTTCCGTAGGCGAGGCTTTGGCCATCCGGGGCGAATGCGGGGCACACCTGATCGACGCCGTCCGAGTCGGTGCCGACGGCGCGGCGCGGCGCCTGGTCGAGGGCGACGAACCAAACATCAAAGTCTTCACCCGCCCGGGCGGGTTCTATGTGCCCAACGGTGTAGGCGATCCAGCCGTTGGCGGCTCCAGGAGACTGGTCTGGCGCTCCGGCGATCAACATCGCTGCGCCGCCGGCGCCGATCAGCGCGGCCACCGCCAGGGCCCGGAGGGGCCACCGCCGGCGGTTGCGATCGAGCTCTGCCACGCGTCGAGAAGCGGGCGATTCGGCCCACATTCGGTCCGGGCCCCGCTCGGCGTCGAGCGTCTCGCGGAGTGCGCTCCTGAGGTGGCGTTCGAATTCGTCGGTCGTCATGGCTCAGCGTCCCGTTGCTGCTGCGACGACGCCCGACTGCGGTTCCAGGGCGTCCTTCAGTCGGTCGAGGGCACGAGAGAGCATCGCGCCGACGTTGGTCGAGGTGGTGTCGAGGATCCGCGCGATGGTCGCGTAGTCATAGTCGTGGTAGTAGCGGAGGATGACCGCGGCGCGCTGACGGGCCGGCAGGACCTCGAGCGCCTGGAGCAGGGCCAGCCGTGCGACGCTCCCGCCCGCGAGATCCGGCGCCATCCACGGCGAGAGATCGCGGACCGGATGGATCGCTCGACGCCGGCGCAGGGCTGACAGCGCCTCGTTGACGAGGATGCGGTGAAGCCACGCCGTCGAAGGCGCCTCGCCTCGAAATCGGTCTCGGTGCCGGTAGGCGGCGACGTAGGCCTCTTGCGTGACATCCGCGGCGAGGGCGGGGTCCCGGACGATGCCCAGCGCCGTTCGATAGGCGGTGTCGTAGGTCCGCTCGTAGAAGGCGCCGAAATCGGACAGTTCGGCTCGGAAAGCCACCGATTCGATCCTCCTGGCCTCGACGTCAGGATCCTGCGTCATACATTAGGGATGCGGTGCGGCGGCCAGTCATTACACCGGCCCGGTCCTGTTCGGCGGACCGGGCCGTCGGTGGTCCGAAGTCGCAACGGTTCGCTCGCGCCCGACCGCGCATCCCCGATGATCGCACCTATTCGAATGTGGCTGACTGGGCGATAGCCCGCATCTCATCGATGAGTGCCGCCGACGTGTCGGGCCGGGACATGGCATCGATGACCAGCATGGCCCCACCCATGTCCAGGATCCACAGTTCATCGACCTGGCCAGGACCCTGGTGATGGCGAGACACGCCGTCCAGGCCGAGGGTCGGGTCGGTCCCGTAGCTGGCGAACGCGTCCTCGTCGCAGTCGGCGAACACGGCGTCGTCCGGCACATGCAGGATGATCCGCTTGCCGCTGTACCCGCCGACGGTCACGTCCACCGGCTCGGAGGCATCTCGTGACCCCTGGGCGGCCAGCCTGGTGACGAAGTCGTCGACCGTCGTCGCGGGCGTGTCAGGCGTGGTCGACTGCCACTGGCATGGGTCACCGTACACGTAGAACCCAGTGCCCGCCGGGTAGGTCCATGCCATCACGAATGCCTCCGGCAGGTTCGAGACTTCCACGCCCTTCGAAACGCCGTTGAACTCGGGTACGTGCTCCCAGCCGGAGGCCGGGATGGTGACGGTGATGGGCACCTGCGGCGTATCGAGCGCCAAGTGGCCCCGCGGAAGGCCGATCTCCGCCGCGATCGACGGGGCGACACTGGGCGCTATCGTGCCCGATGGGGCTAGGGACGGCGCGCCGGTCGGATCACCCGCGTCCGGCATTTGCGGGCGGAGGACCTGGACGCCGACGATGGCGATCACGACCACGGCTGCCACGCCGAGGGCGGTAGCGGCGAACTTGTTCATGTCTGGAACCCTCCCTAGCCATGCAATCCCCCACGGTCCTGAACTAGGGATGCGGTGCAGCCGCCGGTCATTACACCTCGCGCCAGCCCGTCCACGTGACCAGGCCGCTACGTGTGTCCGAAGGCGCAGCGGGTGAGCGGTTCGCAGATCTGGAGTCGGCGCAGTAGGCCGGGATCCCGCCGACGATGGTGGCGATGACCTTCGTGCACGGATCTCGTCGGCGGTGGCGTCCGTCACATCACCGGTCAGGACCGTCACGTCGCCGAGCGTCCCCTCGAGGTGACCTCGCCGGGTCTCGTCGCCCAGGGCCGAGGCTGCGTCGAGGGTCACGGTCCGCAGCCCCTGCTCGGCGGTCAGCAGCTGGTCGAGCAGCCATGGTGGCGTCTCCGAGCTCGAGCGCACCCGCCCGTCCATCCCCGCTGCGATCTGGTCGACGGGGCCCAGGGTGGACCGATCAGTGGATAGATGGATCGGGGCCCCCAAACTGTTCGATCCCGAACCGATGCTGTATCGCGCGTGCGGGGCAGGATGTCATGGGCACCGACGGCGGGCGTCATGCGTCATGGTTCGTGAGCTACCTCGCGTCCAGGGACACCGGAGGATGGGATGACCACGATGCGCGTCGCAGCGGTCCAGGCCACCTACGAGCTGATGGACCGCGAGGCCACGATCGATCGCGTTGCGGAGCTGACGGCCGATGCGGCGAAGCAGGGTGCCCAGGTCGTGGTGTTCCCCGAGGTGTTCGTGCCGGGCACACCGATCTGGATCGACACCCAGCCGATCTGGGACGGCGACGATGCCTGGTTCCGGCTGCTGGCCGAGAACGCCGTCGTCGTCCCCGGCCCGGCGACCGAGAGGCTCGGTGCGATCGCCCGCGACAACGGGGTCTGGCTCGTGGTCGGAGTCGAAGAGCGAGAGCAGCACGGCGGCACGATCTACAACGCCGTCCTCTACCTGTCGCCGGCCGGCGAGCTCGTCGAGAAGCATCGCAAGCTCGTTCCGACGGGGTCGGAGCGCACGGTGTGGGGGATGGGCGACGGCTCGACCCTGCGCGTCGTCGACACGGGCTTCGGGCGCATCGGCGGGCTCATCTGCTGGGAGAACTACATGCCCCTGGCGCGGTTCCACATGTACGCCCAGGGCGTGGACGTGTGGCTGGCGCCGACGCTCGCGCCGGGCGATGCCTGGATCGCATCGATGCAGCACCTCGCCCGCGAGAACCGGATGTACGTGGTCGGGGTCAATCCGGTGCTCCATATGGACCGCATCCCGTCCGACTTCCCCGACCGGGAACGGCTCGTGCCGGAGCCCTTCCTCGCCGACAACGGTCCGTGGCTGGAGAAGGGCAACAGCGTGATCGTGGCGCCCGACGGGCAGATCGTCGCCGGTCCGGTGCGGGAGAAGGAGGAGATCCTCGTCGCCGACCTCGACCTCGGAGCCGTCGCCTCGGCACGCCGTCTGCTGGACCCGGTCGGCCACTACAACCGGCCCGACGTGTTCCGTCTCCACGTCGATACCTCGCCGCGTCCGGCGGTCGTGGTCGAGACCGAGAGCCCCCGGGAGGCCGGTACGTCGACCACCTGACCGCCTGCGTCGCTTGCTGCCTTTGCTAGACTCGCCTGACCCCGTGGAACGGATCCCAGAGGCAGCTCGACGGGGCATCGCCCGCATATTCCGGCGCCCCCGGTCCGCGCCCCGGGGGCGTCCCCATGTCAGAGTCGTTCGGCAGGAGGGAGCCATTGATGAGCGCCGGACCCGGCGGCACCATGCGGCGCGTCAGGAAGCGGGTCGCTGCGTCGCCAGCGGCACCCCTCATCCGTCGCGCCAACGACGCCCTCCACGGCGCGCGACCCCGTCCTGAACCGTCCACCGACGGCGGATCGAGTCCGTCGTGGGGCTCCGTGCCCGACCGGTTCGCGGTGAAGCCACGGCCGCGTGCCATCGATGCCGACTGGCCGGAGCCGCCGGACATCGATCGAGCCGGATCGGTGGTGAAGTCGATCTACGACACCGGTGAGCGCCCGCCGGTCATGGACCTCGCGCTGCTCGAGTCGCTCAACGAGGAGTACCGCTCGAAGCCGCTCGTGCCCGAGCCGCCGGCCAACGACCAGGACAGCCGCGAGGAGCGCGCGCGCCAACGGATCCTCGGCGTGCACCGCGAGATCGACCTCGCCGACAAGCGGACGCTCGAGCTCGGCTGTGGGGTCGGTGTGGAGGTGTGGTACGTGAGCCATCACCTCGGGGCGGACGCGTGGGGCGTCGACGTATGCGAACGACGGGCGTGGTCGGAGCTCGCCGACGAGCGCACCCACTACGTCCTGGCCGACCTCGCGACCGACCGCTCGTTCGAGGCCGATTTCTTCGATCGCGTGTACTCGTTTGCGGTGTTCGAGCACGTCGTCCACCCTTGGGCGCTGCTCACGGAGCTCTTCCGGATCATGAAGCCGGGCGGTCTGGCGCACATCAACGCGAACCTCCACCGCGGTCCGAAGGCGTCGCACATCTACCGCGAGCTGTACTTCCCGTTCCCGCACCTGCTCTTCAGCGACGACGTCATCCGCGAGTTCCGGATGAAGCACCACCGGATCGACGCGGGCGCGTCGTGGGTCAACCGCCTAAGCTGGGCCCAGTACGAGGACTACTTCCGCGAGGTCGGCTTCGAGATCCGGTCGCTGCGCTTCCGCGAGACGCCGATCGACGAGGCGTTCTACCAACGCTTCTCGCACATCCTCGGGCGGTATCCGCGCTGGGACCTGACCAAGGACTTCTTCGACGTGGTGGTGGAGAAGCCGAAGGGCTAGCGGACGAGTCGAACGGACGCCGTCGCCGGGGTCCGTGCGCCGAATAGACTGCCGGGATGCCGCCGACCGAACCGCGCCGACTGGTCATCCTCACCGAGGGTCAGTTCGGGATCCACGACGCCAAGACGGCGATGGGCGTCATCCGCTACGGACGCGACGAGATCGTCGCCATCCTCGACTCGACCATGGCCGGCCGCAACCTGCGGGAGTTCCTCCCGGCGTTCGACATCCCGTTCGTGGGCAGCCTCGCCGGCGCGCTCGACGGCCCCGTCCGACCGGACGGTCTGCTGATCGGAATCGCCCCGACCGGCGGCAAGCTGCCACCCGCGTGGCGCACGACGATTCTCGAAGCGATCGACGCCGGTCTCGACATCCACTCGGGGCTCCATCAGTTCCTCGGCGACGACGCGGAGTTCTCGGCGGCTGCCGCCGCGCACGGCGCCAGCCTCATCGACTACCGGCGGCCGCCGGACCGCATGGAGACGACCGTCGGCCGGAAGCACCTGCCCGGCAAGCGCGTGATCCTGACCGTCGGCACCGACTGCGCCATCGGCAAGATGTCGGTCGCGCTGGAGCTCGTCGCGTCGGCCCGCCGCGACGGTGCCGACGCGGTCATGGTCCCGACCGGCCAGACCGGGATGATGATCGAGGGCTGGGGCGTGGCGGTCGATCGGGTCATCAGCGACTTCGCCAACGGCACGGTCGAGTGGCTGGTCGAGCAGGGCGAGGAGCGTGGCGACTGGGTCATCGTCGAGGGCCAGGGCTCGATCGACCACCCTGCGTACAGCGCGGTCACGCTCGGGCTCATCCACGGGGCGACGCCGCACGCGATGGTGATGGTGCACAAGCCGGGCACGACCGAGCACGACTTCGACCACCTGCCCGACGCGTCGTTCCCGATCGCGAAGCTGGGCCCGTTCATCGATCTGCATGAGCGGATCGCCGGGGTGGTCGCTCCGTCGAAGGTCGTGGCGATCGCGCTGAACACGTCCCTCTATCCGGACGACGACGAGGCCCGGCGGTTGATCGCCCGGATCGCCGAGGAGACGGGCCTGCCGGCCGACGACCCGGTCCGCTTCGGCGCCGACCGGCTGTGGCCTGCGGTGCGCGATGCCGTGGACGCGCTGCCGTGGGTCTGAGCCTCCGCCACGAGGTCCTCTCGCTCGCCCTGCGCGACCCGTTCCGCATCGCCCGATCCGAGCATGGGGCAGGCACCAGCGTCACGACGGTCATCGTGGAGCTGCGTGATGACCGGTTCCCGGACCTCGTCGGGGTAGGGGAGGGCTACCCGGACCGGCTGTATGGCGAGACCCCGGCCACGATGGCGGCCGTCATGCCGATGCTGCTGGAGGCGATCGGCGAGCCAGCGTCCGATGTTGCTGGCCTCCGCGCGGCCGACGAGGCGATGGACCGGGCCATCCGCGGTCACGGGGCGGCGAAGTGCGCGCTCGACATCGCCCTCCACGACCTCGCCGGCAAGGTCCTCGGCGTGCCCGTCCACGCGTTGCTCGGGCTGTCGTCCGATCTTCCACCGACCGACTTCACGATCGGCATCGACGAGCCGGGCGTCGTGGCCGAGCGCGCCCGGCGCGCGGCCGACTTCCCGGCGCTCAAGATCAAGGTCGGTGGGCCGGCCGACCTCGCCACGCTGCGTGCGGTCCGTGACGTGTACGCGGGCCCGATCCGCATCGACGCCAACACCGGCTGGACGCGCTCCGACGCCGAGACGCTGTTGCCCGAGCTGGTCGACCTCGGCGTCGAGCTCATCGAGCAGCCCTTCCCGGCCCGCGCCTACCGCGACCTCGCCTGGCTCCAGGAGCGCTCACCGCTGCCGATCGTGGCGGACGAGTCGTGCGTCCTGCCGGAGGACCTCGCCGCCCTCGATGGTCTCGTCGCCGGTGTCAACGTGAAGCTCGCCAAGTGCGGCGGCATCGGTCCGGCGCACCGGATGCTTGTCACCGCGCGCGACATGGGCTTCGAGACCTTCCTCGGTTGCATGGAGGAGACGTCGGTCGGGATCGGCGCGTCGGCGGTGCTCGCGTCGCTCGCCGACTGGGTCGACCTCGACGGCAACCTGCTCCTCGCCGACGACCCCTTCGAGGGTCTCGAGCTCGGCCCCGACAAGCGTTGGCGGCTCGCTGACCGACCCGGTCTCGGGCTGACCCGCAAAGCGACCTGAGTCCGTCCCCGCACGTTTCGCACGGGTGTTCCAGCCGTTGGCGGCGGTGTGGAAAAGTTGGTGGATGAAGTCGTGGACAAGCCCCCTTCCGGCCCGTCCCGAGGACGCCTACCATGACCCGACACCGGTCGCCGCAGCGTCGAGATGGCGGGACCGGACACCTCGAACCACCCTCCGGCCGCCGGGACCGACACACCGTCGAGGCTGGGCATGGTCAGGTGTTGCCGCTACTGGCCGTGCGTGCGTCGCGTCCCCTCCAGGGCCGCCGCGTGCGCGGCAGAAGGAGGGATGGCCATCGATGGAAGCACCTAGCGCCGCCACGCGAGTCCCCGACCCGGACGCGGCCGACTTCATCCGCTTCTGCTACCGGCGCCGACGCGTGGGCTGGCCGGATCTGTATGACGAGATGTGCGCCGTCGCCGCACGCGGGCTGTTTCGGGGACTCGGGACCGACGATCTCGCCGCCCATGGGATCGGGTTCTCGCTCTTCGACATGCCGGCGCTCGCCGCGATGTCGTCAGGGATCGTCGCCGAGGAGCTGGCGCTCCGCCGACCGGTGGCCGTGATGATCACGCCGCTGGAACCGGTCATCGACGACACCGAACCGGGAACGGCCGTGGAGGCCGTGGACGCCGTGGAGCCCAGCCAGCGAGGCGAACGACCCGTCCGTCTGGCTGCGGTGCCCGCCGGGGCATAACGGGACCGCACTCATCCGGGAAGGACCCCGTCGATCTCGGCGGGGTCCTTGCTATTCCTCGCCGGACGGGCGTCGCTGGCGTGATCGCTCCCAGCGATCGATTTCCGGCCCAAGCCGACCACGTAATGGCCTTCGCGCATCGATGATCGCTCCCAGCGATCAATCTCGCGTCGAGGTGGGCCCGTCCCGCCCGATACGATCACCGCCCGCGATCATCCGCGGGCTGAGCAGGTGTTCAGCCCGAAAACGATCGCTCTCGGCGATCGGCCCGAGCCGCGAAGACGCCGCGGAGGGGCGCGCAAGGGCACCGCGTCACGACCGGATGCGGCGCCTCGCCATCTCGCCCTCGATCTGGCGCTCGGCTTCGACGTAGCGGTCGATCTGTTCGCGCAGCTCGTTCGCCTCGGGCGTGTAGAGGTGGACCTGCTGCTGGAGGATGTACGACAGCCGCCGGCTGGTCATGCGGACGTGATCGAGGTTCTTCATCAGGACCAGGGGGTCCATCGAAGCCAGGTCCGACGGGTGGTACATCAGCTCCACGAGCGTCAGCCTCCGCTCTTGAGCTCGGCCAGCCGTGCGTCGATCTCGAGCTCGTCCTCGTCGTCGTCGAGCGCCGCGAACTGCTCGTCGAGCGAGGCCGCCGCGACCTCCTCGCGGCCGCGGACCATCGCTTCCTGGCGCCGGACGCGCTCTTCGTAGCGGGCGATCTCCGAGGTCGGGTCCATGACGTTGACGCTCTGGAGCGACTCCTGGACCTGTGACTGGGCTTGGGCCATCTTGGCCCGCGACACGAGCTCGTCGCGCTTCTGGACCAGCTCCTCGCGCTTGGTGCGAAGCTTGTTGAGGCCGTCCTTGAGCTTGTCGGCGAGCTCGGTCTGGCCCGCGACCTGGGTGTCGAGCGTGCTGGTCTGGCTCTCGTAGCTGACCTGGCGTCGGATGGCGATCCTGGCCAGCTCGTCGAACCGGTCCGCCTCGGCGGTGTTGCCGGCCGAGCGCAGCTCGTCGGCGCGGCGCGAGGCGGCCTTCGCCTTGTCGCCCCACTCCACCGCCGCCGCGCGGGCTTCCTTCGCGTCCTCCTCGAGCAGCCGCAGGTTGCCGATCGTCTGGGCGACGGCCTCCTCGGCTTCGGCGATGTTGTCGGTGAAGTCGCGCACGAGCTGATCGAGCATCTTCTCGGGGTCCTCGGCACTGTCGAGGATCGCGTTGATGTTCGCGCGGATCAGCTGGCTGACGCGGCCGAGGATCGAGCTCTGTGCCATGGGTCTGGTCTCCATCGATCGGTCGTGGTTTGGATGGATACGGTACGGCGCGCGTGCGTCGCCGCGCAAAGCGGACGTCGTCACCAGCGCCCGCCGCGCCCGCGCCCGCCGCCTCCGCCGCCGAACGTGCCGGTGCCGAACCCGCCACCGCGTCCCCAGCCGCCGCTGAGATCCGGAAAGCCGCCGCCTCCCCGCCGGCCCGGGGATCCCCACGGGGAGCCACCCCAGCCGCCCCCGGCGCCGGAGCGGATGACCCCGCCGATGACCCCGCCGAGGATCTGGCCGAGCAGCTCGGCCGTCGCGTCGCCGCCCCGGGGCTGACCCCAGCCGGGCCCGCCGCTGTCCCAGCCCGAGAAGTCCGACGCTGCGAGCTGGTACGCCTCGCCGGCCAGCTGTTGCGCCCGGCGGGCGCGCTCGATGGCCGCCGCCGGTTCCTGTGCGGCCACGGCCGTGGCCCCCTCGAGGTTGCGCTGCGCCTCGGCCAGCCGGGTGCGTGCGGCGTCGCCGACCCCGGGCCGGCGTGAGGCGATGAACGTGGCGGCCCGGTCGTACTCGATGGTGGCAGTGCGGATCGTCGAGTCGGCGGTCGATTCGAGCCGGTCACGGGCGGCCGCCGCGTCGCGCGTGGCGAGCAGCGCCTCGTCGGCGAGCCGGTGCGCCTCGGTCGCGAGCCGGAGCGCCTCGACCGGGTCCGCCGGCTGGCCGACGCCGCGGCATGGGCGGCGTCGAGGGCGCGTTCGACCTCGCCGATCCGCGCGTCGATCCCGGCGTCGGCGGCACCCGCGTCCGGGCGGACGGTCCGGGTCTCGCGGAGATCCCGTTCCGCCTCGGCAAGCTCGGCCGGCAGCCGGCGTTCGGCGTCGACAACACTTGCCGCGACCCGGTCGATCGCGTCGAGCAGCTCGGTCGAACCGGTGATGCCCTCGAGTCCCTCGCGCGTCGCGACTGCGACGGCCGGACGGTCGTCGCGCGCCATCGCGGCACTCGCGACCGTGACCGCCGTCCGTGCCCCGTCCAGCCCCTTCTCGACCTCCTCGATGTTGCCAGCCACCGGGCGCCACGCGGACTCGGCGTAGCGGTCCAGGCCGGCCAGCGCCTCGCGCGCCGTCGGCAGCCGGTCCTCGACGTCCTCGATCCGACCAGGCAGCTCGACGAGCGTCGCGGGTGCGTCGCGTTCGAGGTCGCGCAGCCCGCGGATATCGGCCGTCTCCGCATCGAGCGTGCCGAGCGCCCGGGTCGTGCGCTCGACGATCTCGCGCAGCATCGCATCGCGGGCGGCCTCGTCCTCCGGCACATCGTCGTCGAGCTTCTGGCGGAGCGTGAACGAGGCCGCCAGCTCGCCCTGGGCATCGGTCACAGCGCGGCGCAGCTCCCCGACGGCGTCGGGACCGTACTGGGCCTCGGCGAAGTCGATCTCCTGGCGCGCGTCGCGGATGCGCTCGTCGGTCGCGATGAGCAGCGCGTTGGCGCGCTGGCGCAGCTCGGGCCCGGACAGCTGGGCAGGCTCCGCGACGGCGCTGCCGGCCGCGGGCGCCGCCGGGCGGCGACCCCGCCACCATCGGTACAGCAGCCAGCCGCCGATGGCCAGGAGGATCAGCGCGGCGATCGTCCCCAGGGCACTGCCGCCATCGCCACCGCTCGGCGGCGTGGTCGGCTCGACCGGCCCGGGGACGGCCGGCGGCTCGGTCGGTGCAGCGGACTCGGCGGCGAGCCCGAGCGCCTCGATCGCCGCGATCGTCCCGTCGGCCTCATTCCCATCGCGCAGGGCAGGCTCGAGCGTGCCGGTCAGGATCGCATCCAGCTCGTCGTCGCTGATCTCGTCGAGCGAGTCGGACACCCAGATGTAGTCGGTCCGGTCGTCCATCGCGACGAGCAGGAGGGCGTCGTCGACGCCGAGCGAGTTGAGCGCCGCGGTCTGCTGGGCATAGTCACCGGCCGACAGCTCGCCGGTCGTCTCGACGAACAGGACGAAGACCTGGACCCCGTGATCGTCGAGCGTCCTCTCGATGACGGCTTCGATGTCATCGACGCGGTCGGTAAGGACGCCGGCCGTGTCGGTGACCGGGCCCCCCAGGCGCATGACGTCCTCGGCGAGCGCGGTGGCCGGGAGGACCAGCGCGAAGGCCATCGCCAGCGCGGACAGGGCGAGCGGCAGGCGGACGAACGGGCGAGGTCGAGTCACGCCCCAATCGTACGGGGAGCCGCGCTCACGGGTGGGCGGCGTCAGATGGCCCGAAGCGTCCTCGGTGGCCAGGTCCAGTCGACATCGAGGGTCGCGCCGGAGAGCGCCCGGCGCCGGCCCGTCTCGGTCGCCCCGAGGATCAGGATCCGGTCGGTCTTCGTCGCCCGGCCGGCCTCATCGCCCCACAGCTTGGTCATCTTGCGGACCGCGGCCACGTCGTCGAGCGCGACGCCGGCCAGCCGGTAGCCCTCGGGTTCGGCGGCCTGCTCCCATGCCCGCTCGGCGAGGCCGATGCCACCGCGGATCCGCCGGCCACGGTCGGTCTCGACGTCGCCGATGACGAGGACGACGACCGCGTCGTCGGTCAGGACCTCACGCATGTCGGCGAGCACATCGCGCAGGAACGCGAGGTATGGCTCGCGGTGGTGGGCGTCGTCGAGCGTGGCGTCGATGGCCTTGGCATCGAAGCCCAGGAACCACGTGCGCAGCCAGTTGTAATAGCCGTACTTCACGACCCGCAGGTAGGGCGGCGACGTGACGACCAGGCGGGCTCGATCCGGTCGGCCACGGGCGCGCAGCGCGGCGCTCGCACGCCCCGCGACGTCGCGGGCGTCTCCGAGCAGGGCGATCCCCTCAGTGGCGGGGCCGGCCTGGCGGAACAGGCGGTCGATCTTCAGGCCGAGGCCGTCGAAGACATCCCGTCGCGGCGAGGCGAACTCCGTGCGCGCGGCGAAGTCGCGGACGTAGCGTGGCGCCATGCTGAACGTGTTGGGCATCAGCTCCGAGAGATAGCTCGCGCTCTTGCCGTGGAGGATCCCGGTGATGGCTGCGGCGAGGAACCGGTCGGTGCGATCGTCGAGCCGGAGGATGGTCCGGACGAGCAGGAGTTGGCCGAGGGTGTCCGGGTGGAACGCGAGCGCGACCTCGACCGGCACGGTCTCGGCCCCGACCGATGGCAACGTGCCGGAGCCGGCGGTCGGCACGAGCGTCGCGAGCGGATCGGCCGCGACGCGCCGGGCCAACCCCGTCCACGGCTCGGCGTCGGCGATCCACGCGAGGCGCAGCTGTGTCAGCCGCGTCATCGCCGCGGGACGTGTCGCCGCCTCGACCTTCGAGGCGGTCAGCAGGTGGGCGAACGGGTTGAGGTCGTTGCCGACACCGATCCGCCCCTCCGCGCACGCCTGCAGGGGCGTCGTGCCGCGACCGGAGAACGGATCGAGGACGACGTCACCCGGCCGCGAGTAGCGCGCGATGAACGCGTGGGCCAGCGTCGCCGGGAAGCTCGCGAGGTACGAGCACATCGGATGGAACGAGTGACCCCAGAGGCGCTGCTGGGCCTTCCACTCGGGTTCGATCGCGATGGCCGGCAGCGAGACCGGGAGGTCGAGGGCGAGCTGCTGCGCGGGGGTGCGCATTCGCGCGCGGGTGGGTCCGACCGTCATGGGCAGAACGGTCCTCTCTCGGTCGCACCGGTCCCGGCCGGCGCGGGTGGCGGAGTGTAGCACGCCGCTTTCGCCGTTCCGGGCGGTCGTTGGGTCGGCACGCGCTGGTCTCGTGGCGTACCCTACCGATGGGTCCGAGGAACACGCGGAATCGGGCGATGGTCCCGGACGCCAGGGAGACGGTCTCGGTCGACTCCGTGGCATCCGGTCGGCGCTCGGTCTCGTCCCCACCGTCCGGCCATCGCCGGCGAAGGGGCCACCTCGGACCTTTCTCGTGCCGCTCGCGATCCCGCGGGCACGAGCAGACCCGGACCGCCAGGGGGACGGCGAGCCGGGTCTTGCGGGAGGATAGGGAAGCGGCGCCCCGACGGGGATACGGCGGAGTACCTATCGGGCTCAGTGGCAGTCCTGGTCGCCCGAGTCGCTATAGGTCTTCCCGGCCTCCGGCAGGAACTCCCACGAGTAGGCGTCCGGTTGGAGCGTCAGCTTCAGGACCCCGAACGTGTCATCGTCGCCCGTCTCGGTGTTCGGGTGGGTCGCGCCCTCCGAGAACCTGTAATGGCTCCGGCCGCCCGTTCCGACCACGAACTGGCGGATGCCAGTCGCCAGGTCGACATCGCCGCTGGGCCGCATCGGCGCGAGCCGCTCGTATGCGTGGTTGTCCCCGCTCAGGACCATCTCGACACCGGCCGCGTCGAGCTCCTCCCAGAGCGGGCCGACCCGGGGTTCGTTCTCCTTGCGGCCCGAGCTGAATCGCGGGTTGTGGATGACTGCCAGTGAGCACGTCGCCGGGTGCGCCAGGAGCTCCGCCCGGAGCCAGGCGACCTGCGGTGAGCCTCCGTCGCAGCCCCCGATCCGGTCGCAGATCGAGTTGAGGACGATGACCCGCCACTGGCCGAGGTCGTAGGCATACCAGCCCATCGTCGGGTCGGTCGCGGTGGGCGCGTATGGCGCGAGGACCTCGCCGAAGTACCCGAAGTAGCCGGCCGCTCCCTCGGTCATGTAGTCGTGTCCACCGAGGGCCGGGTGAGTGCGCTCGAGCGCGACGCCCCACGTGTCGTGGTAGCAGCCGAACTGGCGCGGTGTCCCCTTGTCGTAGGCGTTGTCCCCGAGCGTCTGCACCGTGGCGTCCGGGTGCTTGGCGAGGATCGCCGCAGTCGCTGTATCGCCCTCGTGGCTGCAGGCGGCGATATCCCCCGCGGCGAGGAGGACCGGATCCGGTCCTGCATCTGCGGAGGTGGTCGCGTCGGGAGACGGGACGCTGGTCGCCGAGGGCGGGATCGCGGTCTGTAACGGTGGCTCGCTCGACACGACCGTTCGACGCTCGGCCGCGGCGGGTTGGCCACAGGCGGCAGACACCAACACCAGGACGGCGGACAACGCCCACCGGCTCCGACCCGACACAGTCTTCCCCCTCATCGCGTGTCCCGATGGCCCCCGCAGCCCCCCGGCAGCGTCATGGTCGAGATCCATCGGGGCGACGCGTGTGCGGATGGTACGGCAGGTCATTGCGGATGTCGCTACCGAATTTATCGAGGTGCGACGAGTGTCGGGTAGTGTGCGCAATGCATCCGAAACCACGTCCCCGTAGCTCAGTGGACAGAGCAGGCGCCTTCTAAGCGCAAGGTCGCAGGTTCGAATCCTGCCGGGGACGCCACCGCGCCCGCGCGTCAGTCGAGGAGCGTGTGCTGGATCGTCCGCGGCAGGAGCGGCTGGCGCTCCATCCCTGCCGCATCGGGGCCGCCCGCACGGGACGACCGGGTCAGGAGCGGCAGGTCCTCCAGGCGCAGGTCGTAGAACGAGATCGACAGGAAGAAGGCGGCGCTCAGCCCGATCAGCGCCGACATGAATGCGATCACGAGTTCCATGTCGTCACGCTACGCCCGGATCCGCCGGAAGCGAGCGGGCTGTTCGTACTCCCTGCCATGGGAGATGCGGCGGGACCCTCGCCTGCCCATGGCGAGGGTCCCGGCCGGAGCGGATGCAGGCGAGGGTCCTAGGCGGTGGGGATCCCGAGCCCGTCGAGGTCGAGTTCGAGGTCGAGGTCGTCCGGCGCGAAGAACCCGGACGAGCCGGTGCCCGGCGAGGCCGCCGGGGCCTCGTCGCCGTTGCCGCCTCGGCCGAAGCCGCGCAGCTTGCCGGCCCCCACGACGTCGGCGTCGATCGAGCCGTCGGCTCGCGCCCGCCCGGTGACGCCGATCACCATGTCGACCGCGACGTCAGCGAGGGTCGCGTCCTCGACGCCACGCACGCGGTAGGTCGTGTCGGCATCGACATGGATCGTCATGCTGGTGCCGTCGCGCCGCTTGATCGTGATCGTGTCGGCCGTCTTCGCCGTCACGGTCCCGACGGCTCGGTCGCCCGCCACGCGCACGGTGATCGCGGTGATCTGGTTGTCGCCCGTCACCGTGCCGGACACGCGGACCGTCCCGCCCTCCTTCACGTCGGCGAGCGAGCCCGTGCCCTGGCCGTACTGGTAGGCGGTCGAGCCGTTGACCGTGACCGTCCAGACCGAGCCGTCGCGGGTCGTGACCTTGAAGCTGCTCGACGTGATCGCGCTGGCCTCGCCGCGGATCGACGGGACGACGACCGCGACGGCGGTGACCGTGTAGGTGCCGTCATCGTTGCGGGTCTGGCGGAAGCGAACCTGGTCCCCGACGTTGAGCGCCGAGACCTCGACCGGCTGGCCGCCCTTGGTCAGCTCGACCGAGCTGGTGATCGTGATGGTCCGGCGCCAGCCGTCGGCGGTCTGGAGCGTGATGTCGTTGCCGCTGACCGCGGCGATGGTGATCTCGCCGAAGCCGCTCCGTCCGAAGCGGCCGGCACCCGGATCGGCGTTCGCGCCGTCGTCGGGGACGACGCCGACCGCCGCGGCCGCCGGCCCGCTCGGGCCGGATGGTGCGGACGAGGCGGCGAACGACGTCGCCGCTGCGGCGACGATCAGGAGGAGCGCCGCTCCCAGGACGAGCACGACGCGTAGGCGATTCGGTGCGCCGGTCGACGCCGAGAAGGCGGGCCCCGTGACCGGCGGTGTGGTCGGATCCGTTGTCATCGATGTCTCCTGCGGCATGCGCGCTCCAGCCGGAGTGCGTCGACGCTCGCGATGGTCGATATCGTTCCTGAGTCGGTTCTGAGAATCCAGCGTTGCGATACTGCAGCGGTGACGGATGGCACCGACAAGTTGCTCGCGCTGATCCCGGCCTACCTGGAGGGGCCGCGCATCGCGGCGGTCGTCGAGGCCGCCCGCGCCCACCTGCCGGTGCTCGTCGTCGACGACGGATCCACCGACGACACCGCGGCGCGAGCCGAGTCGGCCGGCGCCACCGTGCTGCGCCAGCTCCCCAACGCCGGCAAGGGCGCCGCACTCCGGGCCGGCTTCGCGCATGCGCTCGCCGAGGGCGCCGCCGCGGTCGTGACACTCGACGCCGACGGCCAGCACGACCCGTCCGAGATCCCATCGTTCGTCGAGGTATTCGGGGCCCGGCGCCCCGAGCTCATCGTCGGCCAGCGTGACTTCTCGGAGATGCCCGTGGTCCGCCGGCTTGCCAACACGCTTGGCGGGGCGACGCTGTCGGTCGCGCTCGGGCGAGGCGTGCCGGACAACCAGTCGGGCTACCGGCTCATCGGGCGACAGCTCATGAAGGCGATGCTCGACAGCGACGAGTCCGGCTTCGAGTTCGAGGTCGAGATGATCGCGCGGTGCATCGCGCTCGGCCTGCCGATCGAATGGGTGCCGATCCGCACGATCTATGCCGGCGAGCCCAGCCACATCCGGCCGTGGGCGCATCTCACCGAGTTCCTGCGGGTGACGCGCAAGGCACGCCGGATCGCCCGCGGCGACTAGCGCGGCGCGGTCTCGGGATCCTCGCGCCGATACGGGACATTCACGATCACCGTGTGCGGTCGCCCAAGGAGCATCGAGCGGAGCCGCTTCGCCGACTGGTTGTACAGCATCCGCTCCCACCAGCTCTTGGCCACGTATTCCGGGATGACGACGAACGTGATCGGCTCGGGCTTGTCGGGCGGCCAGGCCAGGTCGAGCACATCGAGGTAGGCCAGCAGGGGCCCGGCCAGCGCGCGATACGGCGACTCGACGACCACGAGCGGCACGCCCGGGACCTGCCGCTCGAAATCCTCGCGCACGCGTGCGGCGTCCTCGGGATCGTCAGAGATGAAGACCGCCCGAACGTCGTCGTCGATCGAGCGCGCCACGTTGATCGCCTGGACAGTGGCTCGGTCGAGACCGGGGATCGGCACGACCACGCGTTCCTCACGGATCGGCGGCGGGACGACCGTGTCGGATCGCACTGCGAGCGCCCGCCTGGATTGCGTGTACTGGCGGGCGATGAACAGCATCATCGCGACCAGCAAGGGAACGAGGATGACCACGAGGTAGGCGCCGTCGGCGAACTTCTCGAACACGACGATGCCGAGCACGACCGCGGTCAGCACGCCACCCCCGGCATTGATCAGCAACCGCCAACGCCAGCCCGCCTCCCGGACGCGCACCCAGTGGCGGACCATGCCCGCCTGGCTGAGCGTGAAGCACAGGAACACGCCGACCGAGTAGAGCGGGATCAGCGCATGCGTGTCGCCATCGAACGCCCACAGCAGCCCGAACGCGATGGCCGCCAGCAGCACGATGCCCCACGAGAAGGCGAGCCGGTCGCCGCGGAACGCGAACTGGCGCGGCATGTAGCCGTCCTCGGCGAGGATCGCCGCGAGGCGCGGGAAGGCGTTGAAGCTGGTGTTCGCGGCGAGGAACAGGATGAGCGCGGTCGAGACCGCAAAGACGACCGACAGCGCGGAACCCTCGCCGAACGCCGCCCACGACGCCATCGCGACGATCGACGGGCCACCTGCCTCCGTCGGCTGGAGGCCATATGCGACGGCCACGATCGTCAGGCCGACGAAGAGGATCGCCAGCAGCACCGCCATGACCGTCATCGTGTTCGCGGCGTTCCTCGACTCGGGCGGCTTGAATGCGGGCACGCCATTGGCGATCGCCTCCACGCCGGTCAGTGCCACCGACCCGCCGGCGAACGCCTTGAGCAGGAGCAGGACCCCGAGCGCCTCGGTGCCGAACGGGACCGCGTCCGGCTGCGGCGGCAGGGGCTCGGCCGTCCCGGTCACGATCCGCCAGCCGCCGATCGCCACGATGGCCAGGGCGAGGCCGACGAACAGGTAGGTCGGGACGGCGAAGATGTTGCCGCTCTCGCGCAGGCCACGCAGGTTCGCGATCGTGATCAGCCCGATCGAGACGAACGCGATCCAGATGCGCAGGTCATAGGCGGCCGGCACGATGGACTGGATCTGGGCGATGGCGGACGCCGTCGACACCGCCACCGTCATGACGTAGTCGATGAGCAGCGACGCCGCCGCGATCAGGCCGAAGATCGGAGCGAGGTTGGTCCGTGCCACGACATAGGCGCCACCGCCGTTGGGGTATGCCCGGCACACCTGTCGATACGACAGCGACACCACCGCCAACAGGATCGCGATTGCGATCGCGACCTCGACCGAGAGGAGCATCGCCGCGGCGCCACCGACGATGAGCACCCGCAGGATCTCCTCGGTCGCGTACGCCGACGATGAGATGGCGTCCGAGCTGAAGATGGCCAGGGCCTTCTTCTTGCTCAGCCGCTCCTCGAGCTCGGCCTCGCTGGCGAGCGGGCGTCCGAAGACGACCGCGCGAGCCCTCGCCATCGCCCGGCCGAGGGGGGTACGTGGCAGCGACGCGGCCTCGCGCGCGACGAGCTGCCCGGGACCCGCGTAGCGGAAGTACGGCGCATGTGGACGCTCGACCCGGATGCGCCGATCACCGGCCTTGCGGCCGGTGAGCGGGCGTCGTCCGCCGATCACGGAAGGGCCACTCGGGCGCTCGATGGTGCGGATCGAGTTGAATACGCGGTCGGTGATGGCACGCGCCTACGCTGCCACGTCACATGTCCGGCGATGTCGACGCGGCCCGCGCCGCCCGCTCAAAGATCGCTCTGCTCGATCGCTCGTACCGCGATCGAGCTAGAGCCGCCTCGCTCGTTCGTCGGGGCGGCCGACGGAGTGGACCTCGTGACCATCCTAGCCGGCCGGAGCGGTGGATCGGACCCGCTCGTGGATGACGTCTGGCGTGTGGCTATCCCTGCGGTCGAACGTGAGTCCGATCGACCCCAGCCGCTCGACCCGGAAACCGATGCCGGCGGCCTGCGCGCGGGCCAGCGCGACCGGGGCGACCTCGTCGGGAGCATGCAGACCGACGAGCCGCACGCGCACGGCGGCGCCCCGCGAGATCATAGCGATGGCGGTGTCGACCTCGCGGAGGTCGACGTCCACCAGGTCCTCGGCGGAAGGCAGCACGGAGAGGTCGGGACGATCCACGGATCCAACGTACGCCGTGCGCCAAGAAGGAACTGGCGTCGCGACCCGCGCGGACCCTCAAACCTCGCTCAACGCCCGGCCGACGGGTCCCCGATGCGGTAGCCGATGCCCGGCTCGGCCGTGATGAGGGCCGCCGCGGCCCCGCTGGGATCCGCCGCGCCCAGCTTGCGTCGGAGGCGGGACACGTACACGTGGAGATAGTGGGCCTCGTCCGCGTACGCCGTGCCCCACACGGCGCGCAGCAGGCGTCCCTTCGTGAGCAGGCGTCCCGGTCGGGCGACCATGACCTTGAGGAGCTCGTACTCCCGCGGCGTCAGGTCGACCGGTGTCCCGTCGACCGTGACCCGGTGCGCCGCGACGTCCATGGCGATCGGGCCGAGCCGGACGACGCCCTGCGTGTCCGCCGCGGGCCCGGCGGCCCGGCGGAGGACCGCCCCGATCCGTGCCCGGAGCTCGTCCATGCCGAACGGCTTCGTGACGTAGTCGTCGGCACCGGCCTCGAGCGATGCCACCTTGACCCGCTCGTCGGTCCGGGCCGACAGGATGAGGATGGGGGTCGTGGCGTCCCGCCGGACGTGGCGCACGACGGCGCTGCCGTCGAGGTCGGGCAGCCCGAGATCCAAAAGGATGAGGTCGGGCCGCTCCGCGTCCCAGCGGCGCAGCGCGTCCGCGACGTCGCCGCTCTGCGTCACGCGGAAGCCGTGGGCCTCGAGGTTGCGCGCCACGGCGTCGCGGGTCGCCGTGTCGTCCTCGACCAGGAGGATCCGGGCCGCCGAGGTCACCGCTCCGGCCCGCGAGGCGCCGCCCGGAGTCGCACGGTCACCGCGAGGCCGCCGAGCGAGCTGGCGGTCGCCGAGACCTGGCCGGCCATCGCCTCGACCAGACCGCGCACGACGCTCAGCCCGATGCCCAGCCCGCGACGCGAGCCCTCCGTCCGTGGGGGCACGCGGCGGAAACGCTCGAACAGCGTGCCAAGGATCTCGGGTGGGACCCCCGGCCCGGCGTCCTCCACGACGAGACGAACGGTCCCTGCGTCGGCCGTGGCAGCGATCGACAGCGTCGCATCGGCCGGCGTGTGCGAGGCGACGTTGTCGAGGAGGTTGGTGACGACAACGTCGAGCAGGACGGCGTCGGCGAGGACCGGCGGCAGGTCGTCCGGGATGTCGATGCGGATCGGTCGGTCCCCGAGCGCCGGACGGAGCCGGTCGACGATGGGATCGACGATCGCCCACAGCTCGTGGGGCTCGAGGTCGGGATGAACGGCACCCGATGCGATCCGGCTGAGGTCGAGCAGGCCGCTGACGAGCCGGTCGAGGCGGGCGGCCTCCGAATCGATGATGATGGCCGCCCGACGCCTGGACTCGTCGGTCCATTCGACCTCCGGGTCGGCCAGCCCGCCGGCCGTCGCCCGGATGCTCGCAAGCGGCGTCCGAAGGTCGTGCGAGACCGAGTCGATGAGGGCGGTCTTGAGGTGGTCGGTCTCGCGCGCGATCTCGAGCTCCGTGGCGGTCTGGCGGAGCTGATCGCGCCGCATAGACAGGGCCACCTGGTCGGCGGCGAGGGCCATGACCCGCGTCTCGACACGCGTCGGGTCGCCGCGCGATCGGTCGCGCAGCCCTACGAGCGTGCCAAGGTGCTGCTCGTCGACCTCGATCCGGGCGCGGTACTGCGGGACGCCGCTCGCCGAAGCCCCGCCCCGACGCTCCGTCAGGTGGGTCCGAACCCAGTGCGCCGGCTCGTCACCGGGCGTCCGGACCAGGTTCGACGTGATGCTGGCGTGCGGCGGCGGCGCACCATCGCCGGTGTCGGCGAGCAACCGCTCGGCGCCGGTCGGCCCGGCCACGATCCAGACGCGCTCGAGGCCGGCCGCTTCGCGCACCCGCGCCGCGACCTCGGTCGCGGCCTCCGCGGTCGACGGGGCAGTCGCCAGCGATCGACTGAGGGCGAACAGCGTGCTCGCCTCGGCCGCCCGCCGCGCGGCTTCGTCGGCGCGTTCGCGCTGCGTCGCCACGAGACGACCCACGGCCAGGGCCACGAACAGGAACAGGACGAGGTCGAGCACCTCGCGCGGATCCGCGATCACGAGCGAGAACCGCGGTTCGGTGAACAGGAGGTCGTACGCCACGAACGCGGCGACGGCGGTGACGACGGCCGGGATCGTGCCGGCCAGCGCACCGACGACGACGACCGCGACGAGGTAGACGGGCGAGGCGTCGTCGACCCCGATGGCGTCGCCCTCGAGGATCGCGATGGCCGCGGTCGTGATGGCGATCACGCCGACGATCAGGGCGAGCACGAGGGCACTGCCCGGCCAGGTCGGGGCGACGCGTTTGCCCGCCACCGCAGCCCGGAGCGTCACCGGCGTTCGCACGGACGTGATGGTAGGCCGACCCGGCGGCTGGTACTGGCGGCCATCCCAAAGTACGGCTTGGAGCGTGCCGCCACTCACCCCTACTGTCTGGCACGCAGCGGTCCCGACCCTACCCCTGAGTACCTCAGGTGACCGGAGCCGCCGAGAACAGCGCAGAACGAGGCAACCTGACCCATGGCATCGATGGCCGTCAACGAACTGGGACCGATGCTCACCGCGACCGAGGTCGCCGAGATGCTTCACCTGCACGTCAACACGGTGAAGCGCCTGGGAGACCGGGGTGAGCTGCCGTTCTATCGCGTCTGCAAGCGGGGCGATCGCCGCTTCCGCCTCGACGACGTGATGAAGTTCCTGGCCCAGAACCGCTAACTAACCCCCGCGCTCGACGGCGGCGGTCGCTGCCCGTCGAGCTTCGCTCTCGCTGCCTACCACGAGCGCCCGGATCCCTCCCCGGGCGCTCGTTCCCTGCCCGACGCGCGCGAGGCGGAACGCCTCAGCGTCGGTTGTCGACCTCGACCAGGGTCAGGCCCATCAGGCCGTCGGGCCCGGTGTGCGACACGCCGCCGAGATACCAGTCGCCGACCGAGCCCGTCCCGAGCCCGGTCCAAGCGGCCTCGACGGTGCCGACCGTCCCGATCGTCGCCGAGGTCGGTGCCGAGGTGATCGACAGGCTGCCGCCGTCGCTCGCCTGGGGCACGACCCACGTCCACAGGTCGTAGTCCGAGTCGCCACCCGGCGTCGCGAAGCCGTGGATATAGACCTTCCACGTGCCATCGGCCGGGTCCGCGATATCGATGAGCTCGTCGGTCCCGATGGCGATACCGCTTGACTCCTCACCGTTCGGTCCGAACACGTAGACGTCGAGGTCGGCGTCGGCCTCGGTGGCCTCCGGCGGCATGGCGATGCGGAAGTGGGCGGCGTCGCTCAGGGTGAATTCGTGGAGGTTCGCGCCACCGGCCGCTACGTCGGTCTCGGAGAACTCCTGGCCCGGGTCCTGCAGGACGTTGTCGTGGATCACCGTCGCGCCGACCAGCCCATGGGCGGCCGCCGTGTACGAACCGGTGTACCCGAACTCCACCGGGATGCTGACGCTGCCCGTGACACCGGTCCCGATGACCTCCTCGGGCGTGTCGAACTGCGCGCCGCGCACCGCGATCGGACTGCGGACGTCGTAGCCGTCGGCGTGCCACGTCAGCGACCCGAAGCGCCACGTGCCGATCGGCGCCCGGGCGTTCGTCACGGTGACCGTGAACGACCCCGTCTCGCCGTCGCGCAGCCGCAGGACCGAGGGCGACACCGTGACCCGGAACCCGGGTGGCGCCTGGACCCTGGCGCGGAATGTGACCCGGCCGCTGCCGCCGGTGACGCTGGTCACGGTGCGCGTCACGGTCTCGCGGCCGGCCACCTCGGAGATCCCGATCGACGGCACATTGAGGTCGATCGCCGCGCTGGGGACCTCGTTGGTCTCGAGGAAGTCGCAGCTGTCGGGGGTGAAGATCCCCCAGTCCATGCCGCAGGTGAACGATGCGTACTCGTACAGGCCGGCGTCGTAGACGAGACCCGGCCGGGTGATCGAGCCCTTGCCCCAGCGCCCGCCCGGTCGGACGTGCCCGGCGCCCATGTCGAATGGGTCGGCCCGGTGGCGCCGATCGTTGTCACGGACGCGTTGCGAGGCGGTCGTCATGAGCGCCGACTTCGCCATCGCTGCGGACCACTCCGGGTGGGCCTGCTTGAGGAGTGCGAAGATGCCGGCCACGTGCGGGCTCGCCATCGACGTGCCGCCGATCGCCTGGAACAGCTCGCCCGGCACCTCACCCGCATCGGGGAAGGGGGACTGGCCGGCCAGGATCTGGAGCCCCGGCGCCGTGACGTCGGGCTTGATCAGGTCCGGCACGATCGGGTTGGGCCCGCGCGACGAGAACGCGGTCATCGTCGGCGCGTTGCGCCAGCTGCGGATGCGCGCCTTGCCGGCGTTGGTGCGCGTCTCGAACCGGGCCGTCGGTCTCGTGGCGGAGGCGATGTATGCCTTGATCGCCAGGCCCGGGGTGTTGTCGATATGGACCGACGGCACCCAGTGGCTGTCGGTGGAGAGGTCGTCCTCGTCGTTCGTGTTGTAGTGGATCATGCCGACGCCACCGGCCTCGAACACGGCCTGGCTCTTCTCGATCCGGCCCACCACGCCGCGGACACAGAGCACGATCTTGCCGGTGACGATCGCCGGGTCGAGCTTGCCGGGCTCGCAGCCCTCGCTGCCGGCGGACGCGCCGTCCACGAGCGGAGTCCGACCGATCTCGGGGGTCAACGACGCGCCCCGGTAGCGCCTGTCGTTGCCGAGCATGACCCAGCCCTCGTAGAAGCGGCGCTGGGTGCTGGCTCCGACGCTCGTGACCCATGGCATGGTCGCCGGGCTCCCGAGGGTCTCGGCGTCGGGTCCGTCGTTGCCGGACGAGGTCGCGACGAAGACGCCGGCCTCGGCAGCGAACAGGAACGCGATCTCGTCTGCGGCGGGCAGCCCGGCGCCGCCACCGACCGAGTAGTTGATGACATCGACGCCGTCGGCCACGGCCTGGTCGATGGCGGCGGCCAGGTCGGAGGTGAAGCCGCCCTCCTCGCCGAGGCCCTTGTAGGCGATGACGTGGGCGCGCGGGGCGATGCCGGCGACGGTCGCCACCGGCAGGCCGTACATCGTCGCCTCGACGCCCGCGTTGCCCGCGGCGGTCGAAGCCGTGTGCGTACCGTGCCCGGAGTCGTCGCGGGCCGAGTCGAACTCGCCGTCCTCGGCGCCCACGACCGCGCGGTACGTCTCCAGCATCTGGCGGGCGCCGATGAGCTTGTTGTTGCAGGTGAAGGCAGCGTCGTTCGCGTTGTGGGCGGTGTTCCCGAACTCGCACGAGACGGCATCGCTCGGCGCCGCGGGCTCCGGGTAGGTGCCGTCGTCGGCGAACGACGGGTGCTCCGGCCAGATGCCCGAGTCGATGACGCCGACCACGACGCCCTCGCCGTCGATCCCTTGGTCGTACGGACCGCCGTCGGCGTCCAGCCGCAGGAAGGCCGGGCTGCTGTCGGTGTGCGCGTGGCGCATCTGGTCGCGCATGACGCGGACGACGCCCTTCTGGGCGCCGATCGCCTCGGCCTGCGCCGGCGTGAGCAGCGCGGCATAGCCGTTCAGGGCGTACGAGTAGTCATGGAGCTTCGACGTCATGCGGGCGCCGCCCTGGCGAAGCGAGGCGTTGTGCTCGCGGCGCAGGTACGCGCGATACCTGCCCACGGCCGCACTCCCCGGATCGACCTTGCGACCCGGTGTCACCTTCGTCGCTGCGAGGCCGCTGACGCCGCCGTCGTACGCGGCGATCGGCTCCTGGGCCATCACGACGACATACGGCCGCGCATCGGCCTCCGCCGCGAGGGCGGGCGCGACCGCGGGCATCGTCAGCGACAGGGCGACGACGAGTGATGACAGGCCTCGGGACAGCCGTGTGCGCGGCACCGTTGCTCTCCTCCACGGGTGGCGTGCGTGGGTTACTGGGGGCGCGAGAGGTCCGTCGTCGGCGCTTGCTGCGCAAGAGGAGGGCCGCGGTAGCCATTGCGGCGGATCCTCTGGGCAGGACCGATGATGGCGGTTCGCCGGGCCGCTTGCAACGCGGTCCGCGTCGTCCGGCGGTATATCCTCGCGTCGGGGGGCTGCGGGACGAGGGAGGCCGTGAACGAGCTCGAGACGAACCTGCTGACCGACGAGGCCATCGACTTCGAGACGAAGAAGCACTGGTTCGCACTCGTCCGTGGCTCGCTGGGTGCGCTGCTGCTGGTGGTGGTCGCGCTGGTCCTTCGCTGGCTGGCGCCGACCGGTGACGGGTTCCTCGGCTCGGTAGGCTCGCTCATCGACCTGGTCGCCACCGGGATCCTCATCGTGGCGATCGCGCTGATCCTGTACAACGTCGCGGTCCTGTTGTCGGCACATTTCGGGGTGACCAACGTGCGCGTGCTGCGCTACGAAGGGATCCTCCAGCGCCGCTCGTCCGAGACCCTGCTCACGACGGTCACCGACGTGAAGCTGACGGAGCCGTTCATCGGCCGGATGCTCGGCTATGGCGACCTCCAGATCCTGACCTCATCGGGGAAGGCCGGGGCGGATGAATTCAAGACCGTGGCGGACGCCGCCCGGTTTCGGACGGCGATCCAGGAGGGGATGGCCAGGGCGGTCGGACGACGGACCGATGCGACAGCCGCGGCGGTCGTAGCGGCGATGCCGTCACCAGGGCCGGCGAGCCCCGAGCCGGTCCGGGCGCCGGTGAGTGCCGCGGACGAGGCCGTCACGGCGCTGGCCCGCCTCACCGACCTGCACAAGCAGGGGCTGGTGACCGACGAGGAGTTCCAGGCCAAGCGCACCGAGATCCTCGCGCGGATCTGACCCGTCGCGCGTCAGTCCCGGGGGATCGACCCCAGCGATTCGCCGAAGATCTCGACCGCCTCGCTGATCTCGGCCGCGGACACGTCGAGCGGCGGGATCCAGCGGATGACCTCGTGCTGCGACCCGCAGGTCAGGACCAGCAGCCCGTTGTCGGCACACGACGCGCTGAGCCGGTCCGGCAGCCCACCATCCGGCTCGCGGGTCGCACGGTCCTTGACGAACTCCACGCCGATCATCAGCCCGGGACCGCGGATGTCGCCGATCCGGTCGTCCTCGGCGGCGATCCGTTCCAGGCCCGCGCGCAGCTCCGCGCCGCGCGCGACGGCGTTCTCGACGAGCCGCTCGTCGCGGATCGTCTCGAGGACGGCGATCCCTGCCGCGCAGGCGACAGGATTGCCGCCGAACGTCGAGCCATGCGCTCCGCGACCCCAGCGCTCCTGGAGCGCACGCGACGACACGATGGCCGACAGCGGCAGCCCGTTGGCGATGGTCTTCGCGAGCACGACGACGTCCGGCACGATCCCGGCGTGCTCGAACGCCCACATCCTGCCGGTCCGCCCGTAGCCGCACTGGACCTCGTCGGCGATGAGCAGGATGCCGTGCTCGTCGCAGAACGCCCGCAGCTCGCGCATGAATGCCAGCGGTGCCGGCGTGAAGCCGCCCTCGCCCTGGACGGGCTCGATCAGGATCGACCCGATCGCCGACGGCGGCATCTCGGTCGAGGTCAGCGTGCGCAGGCCGACCATCGCCCCGGCCACGGCCGCATCCTCGTCGCCGCCGTACCCGCGATACACCGCCGGGAACGTCGTCAGGTGGACGCTCGGCAGCAGCGGCTCGTACCCGACCCGGTAGTTGAGCGCCGAGCTCGTCACCGACATCGCGCCGAAGGTCCGGCCGTGGAAGGCGCCGCGGAACGCGACGATCCCGGGGCGGCCCGTCACGCGGCGGGCGAGCTTCAGCGAAGCGTCGATCGCCTCCGACCCGGAGTTCATGAACATCACCGAGTCGAGCGGCTCGGGGAACGTCTCGACCAGCGCGTCCGCGAGCCGCGAGATCGGCTCGGTGAAGCCGAGCGCGTTGACCGGCCCGACGAGGCGGTCCACCTGGGCGTGGATCGCCGCGTTGACCCGCGGATGGGCATGGCCGAGGGCCGTGACCGCGATGCCGTTGGCGAAATCGAGGTAGCCGTTCCCGTCGGTGTCGAACAGGCGATGGCCTTCGCCATGGCTCCACTGGCGCTGGTAGTAGCGGCCGAGGATCGGTGTCAGATGGGGCGCGGGGCTGACGGCGGCGTCCATCGCCGGAGTGTACCGGCCGGGCGACGTGGAACGGACACCCTGCGCGACTCGCGCCGCGTACGATGCGCGCCATGGTCGACTTCGCCCTGACCGACGAGAACAGGCTCGTGCAGGGGGCTGCCCGGGCCTTCGCGGAGGCCGAGATCCTGCCCCATATCCGCGAGTGGGACGAGAAGGGCGAGGTGCACCGCGAGGTGTTCCACGCGATGGCGGAGCAGGGCTTTCTCGGCGCACCCGTCCCCGAGGCATACGGCGGCGCGGGCATGGACTACATCAGCTTCGCGATCCTGTGCGAGGAGCTGGAGCGTGCCGACACCGCGTTCCGCGTCGTCCAGAGCGTCCACGTCGCGCTCAACTCGCTGGCCCTCCTGCAGTGGGGCACCGAGGAGCAGCGCCAGCGCTGGCTCGTGCCCCAGGCGAAGGGCGAGAAGCTGGCGACATTCGGCCTGACCGAGCCGGGTGTCGGCACCGACGCCGGCAACCTCACGACGACCGCCCGTCGCGACGGGTCGGCCTACCGGCTCAACGGCCAGAAGATCTGGATCAGCCTTGCCGACATCGCCGACCACTTCCTGGTCTTTGCCAGCGTCGACCGGTCGAAGAAGCACAAGGGCGTGACCGCGTTCCTCGTCGAGCGCGGCATGGCGGGCCTCAGCACAGGCACGCTGCACGGCAAGCTCGGGATCCGGGCCGGCAACACCGGGCTCATCAACTTCGACGACGTCGTCGTCCCCGAGGAGCACCGCATCGGCGAAGAAGGCGAAGGGTTCCTCATCGCGATGAGCGCCATCGACCAGGGCCGCTACACGGTCGCGGCAGGGGCCGTCGGTCTTGCCCAGGCGTGCATCGACGCGAGCGTCCGCTATGCACATGAGCGCAAGACGTTCGGCCAGGAGATCGGCGAGCACCAGCTCGTCAAGCAGCTCATCGCCAAGATGGTGGCCGGCACCGAGATGGGCCGGCTGCTGGTCTGGCGCGCCGGCTGGCTCAAGAACCAGGGCGCCCGCAACACGCGCGAGACGTCGCTCGCCAAGTGGCACGCGACCGAGCACTCGGTCCAGAGCGCGCTCGACGCCATCCAGGTCCACGGCGCCAACGGGTACTCCAACGAGTTCCCGGTCGAGCGCTATCTTCGCAACTCGAAGGCTGCGGTCATCTACGAGGGGACGAGCCAACTCCACACCCTGATCCAGGCTGACTACGCGCTCGGCTACCGCGAGGATCGGCCGCTGCGCTGCGAGCCCTGGCCGGCTCAGGGGTGGGAGCGTCCGTCGTGAGGTGAGCGACTGGACCGAGCGTGAGTTGGCGACCCTCGCCGAGCTGGCTGAGACGTTCGTGCGCGGCGACGCCCGCCGTCGCGCCCGGCTCGTCGCCGAGGCCATCGAGCGCGCCGCAGATCCGGCGCAGGTCCGCCAGTTCCATCGCCTGCTCGGACTCATGGAGTCGCGCCGGGCGAACCTGCTGCTCGCGCGTCGCCCGACGCCATTCACGTCGATGTCGCCGCACTCCCGCGAGCGCTACCTGCTGTCGTGGTCGACCTCGCCGATCGCCTCGCGCAGGACCGCGTTCAACACGCTCCGCCGGCTGATGACGTTCCTGGCCTACGCCGACCCGGGTGCCGACGCGTCCGGCAATCCCCGGCACGCGGTGATCGGGTACGAGCCGGAACGGCCGCCCGTCACCAGCGAGCGGACGCCGATCCGACCGTACCCGCTCCCGTTCGGTGGCGTCGTGGGCGATGAGGCGATCTTGCTCGAGGCCGATGTGGTGGTCGTCGGCTCGGGTGCGGGAGGGGGCGTCGTGGCGGCCGAGCTGGCCGAGGCTGGTCGGTCGGTCGTCGTGCTCGAGGCCGGCCCGTTCGTCGACGAGGCGTCGATGCCGCGCGACGAGCTCGATGCGTTCTCGCGGCTGTACCTCAACCACGGCCTCCTCGCCACGTGGGACGCGTCATTGATGATGCTCGCGGGTTCCGGTGTCGGCGGCGGCACGCTCGTCAACTGGATGACCTCGATCGAGGCGCCGGTTTCGGTCCGAGACGAATGGGCGGCCGATCACGGCATCGACCAGATCGCCGACGGCGAGGCATGGAGCGACGACATCGCGACGCTCGAGGCCGAACTGTCGATCGCGCCGGCGCCCCGCCTGCCGCCGAAGGACCTCGTCATCGTCAACGGCGCGGAACGGCTGGGCTGGGAGGCTGGCCCCGTCAGCCGCAACTCGACCGGCTGTGATGACTGCGGCAGCTGCCCGTTCGGCTGCCCGCGTGGCGCGAAGCAGTCGGGCATCCGCGCCCATCTCGCGCGAGCGTTCGTGGCGGGCGCGCGCATCGTCCCCCAGGTCCGGGTCACCCGCGTGCTCATCGAGCGCGGCCGGGCGCTCGGCGTCGAGGGCAGGGCGCGGTTGCCGGGCAGCGAGTCCGAGCCGGTCATCCGTCGGCTCGTCGTCCGCGCGCCGCAGGTCGTCCTGGCCGCCGGTGCGCTCCGCTCGCCGGCGATCCTGCAGGCGTCGGCGGTCCGCCACCATGCGATCGGCGAGCACCTGCGCCTCCATCCCGCCCCCGTCGTCGCCGGCAAGATGGCGATGCCGATCGACATGTGGCATGGCCCGATGCAGGCAGCCCGATCGCTCCAGTTCATCGACGGCGCCAAGGACCACAACGGCTACGCCATCGAGTCCGCGCCGGGCCATCCGGGCCTCATCGCGCTCGCCATGCCGTGGGACGGGACCGAGGCGCACGCCGCGACGATGCATGAGCTCCGCTATCTCGCGCCGCTCGTCGCGGTCACGCGCGATGGGGGCGAGGGCAGGGTTTCACTGACCAAGGCCGGGCGGGTGCGCGTCGACTACCGGCTGGACAACGCCGGGGCCCGGACGCTCCGCCATGCCGCGCTCCGGATGGCGCGGCTCGTCCGTGCCGCCGGGGCCGGCGAGGTCGTCGTCGCCGCGACGCCGGCGGTCCGCTTCCACCCGGTCCACGGGTCGGCCCAGGCCGACGATGCGGCATTCGGGCGGTTCGAGGACCGGGTCCGCGCGATGCACTTCGGCTCCAACCGCGGCTCGGTCTTCTCGGCCCACCAGATGGGCACCGTCCGGATGGGGGCGGCGCCGCGTGACCACCCATGCGATCCCCACGGTCGCGTGCGCTCCCGGGGGCGGCGCGGGCGGATCATCGCCGGCCTCTACGTGGCCGATGCCTCGCTGTTCCCGACCGCGCTCGGGGTCAACCCGATGTTGACCGTGATGGCGCTGGCACGCCGGGTCGCGCGGGCGGTCCTGGCAGAGTCGTGACCTCCGCGCGTGGCTTCGCCATCCGGCCGCGGGCGGTCACGATGAGCGCCACCGCGGCGACGATGACCGCGCCGGCCACGACCGTGCGCGGCTCGATCGCTTCGCCTAGGACCAGCGCACCGAGGATGACTGCCACGACCGGGTTGACATAGGCGTACGTCGTGACGAGCGGGAGCGGCGCGACCCGGATCATCCAGCCGAACGTCGTGAACGCGATGACGCTGCCGACGATCGCGAGGTAGAAGAACGCGGCCAGCGACTCGGTAGAGATGGCCGCCGGCTCGAACCGGCCGGGCTCGCTCGTGGCGATCGACATGAGGGCGAGCACCCCGGCGCCCGCGAGCATCTGGCCGCCGGTCGACACCAGCGGGTGACGTGGCAGCGTCGCTCGATGCGCGGCGTACAGCGAACCGGTCGACCACGCGATGGGCGCCACCAGGACGGCGGCCAGCCCCGCCGCGTCGAGCGCGCCGCTTTCGCCGAGCGCGGTCGGGCCGACCAGGATCGCGACGCCCATGAACCCGACCACGATGCCCAGGCCGGCCAGCCGCGGCAGGCGTTCGCCGAGGACGATCCGGGCCAGCACAGCCACCCACACCGGCATGGTCGCGACGACGAGCGCCGTGATCCCGGACGGGATGGTCTGCTCGCCCCACGCCACCAGGCCCATGCCGCCGCCCAGCAACAGCGCGCCGACGATCGTGGTGTCGATCAGCTCCCGACGGGTGGGTCGGAGGAGCTGGTCGCGGTGGCGCCACGCCATCCAGCCGAGCAGGAGCAGCCCCGCCAGCCCGAAGCGGAACGACGCCATGAGGAACGGCGGGATGGTCTGGACCGCTACCGCGATGGCGAGGTAGGTCGAGCCCCAGACGCCGTAGAGGATCGCGAGCCCGACCCAGATCGCGGCTCGATCCGGCGAGCCTGCGGTGGTCGTTGGCATAGTCTGCTGGTCCAAGCGCACAGCATACGACGTCGGCCGACGCCGTGCCGGGTCTCAGGCGGCGGCGGTGACCGGTCGGCAGACCTTGCATGGCCGGTAGCCGGCCGCGCCCGCCTCGGCCAGCGACCGGAACGGCCGGCGATTGCGCTCGAGCATGTGGCGACCGGTGCGGCACGTCGGCCAGCACACGATGTGCGTCGAGGCGCAGCCGACGAGGCGCTCGCCCCGCCTGGCGGCGTCCTCCATGGCGTCCGGGTCGAGCCCCTCGGTCGACAGGATCGTCCGCTTGTTCGCCGGCCCGCCCAGCGAGTACTGGCCGATGGTGCCGTCGGAGCGGACGACCCGATGGCACGGGACGATGAGCGGCACGGGGTTGTGACCCAGGGCCGTACCGACGGCGCGTACCGCCCTCGGCCGGCCGATCTCGGCGGCGATCCAGCCGTACGGCCGGACCTCGCCTCGCGGGATCTCGAGCGCCTTGCGCCAGACGTCCTGCTCGAACGGACTGTGACCCCGGAGGTCAAGCGGGATGCGCACACGGCGGTCGCCGTCCAGCCGCCGAGCGATGGCGCTCGCCAGCCGCCCGGGCAGCTCGCCTGGGATCGCCCGACGGCCGGTCCCGGCCAGGTGGCGCGCTTCGAACGCGCCGTCGTCGCCGGCGATGTCGACGGCCGTCACGCCCCGGCCGTTCCAGGCCACGACGAGCGGGCCGAGCGGCGACTCGACCCGGTCGTAGCGGTCGACGAGACCGACCTCGACCAGCACCGACTCGCGCAGCGTGCGCGGTGCGGTCGTGGCGAGATCGGCGAGCGCGACGGTCTCGGTGGCGGTGGCGTCGAGCGGCTGGGTCATGCGGTCATCTCCTCGGGCTCGTGGCGGGTGTCCGCCTCGAGCATCGTGCGCAGCAGGGCGATCGCCCGGTGGACCTGGGCCTTGACGGTCCCCTCGGGCCTACCGAGAGCGACTGCGACCTCGGGGTAGGACATCCCGTCGACGTGGCGCAGGACCAGCGCGGCCCGGTACGGCGCCGGCAGGGCCGCCAGTCGGGCGACCCACAGGTCCCGCTCGCTGTGTCGTTCGGCGACCTCCGGTGGGCTGCCCGCTGCGGGAGCCTCGAGCTCCGCGCCGGGTCGCGCGGGGTCGCCCTCGATCGACACCGGCCGCGGCCCGCGAGCGTTTCGCCGCGCGCCGACCGAACGACAGCGGTTGAGGACGATCGTCGTCAGCCAGCCGCGCAGCCGCAGCTCACGGATCCGCTCCGGGTCGTACGAGGCCATGGCGCGATACGCGCGCACCAGCGCGTCCTGGGCGGCTTCCTCGGCGTCGCGGGCGTCGCCGAGCATGCGCAGCGCGATCGTGTACAGGCGGTCCTGGTGGGCCACGACCAGCGCGTCGAATGCGCCATCGAGGTCGTCGGCGAGGGCGGTCGTCAGGCGATCGTCAGCGTCCATCATCTCCCTGAACCGCTGTCCCGCCCGATCCGTTGCACACGGCCACGGTACGCCTCCGAGCGCCGCTTCGGCCGGTGGCCTCATGCGACAATCGAGCCATGGGTCACGACGACCGATTCGACGACCTGATCGCGAGCCTCGGCGGCTTCCACCGCACATGGCTCGTGTACCTGGGCATCGAGCTCGGGCTGTTCGCGCGGGTCCGCGAGGCCGGGGAGCCGGGCATCACTCCGGCCGAGCTCGCCTCCGTCACCGGCACGACGCCGGAGGCCGTGGCGGCCTGGTCGTGGGCGACCGATGCCCACGACCTGACCCACTACGAAGACGGCCGACTGACGATCGACGAGGACGTCGCCCGGATCCTGCTCGACGACCAGCACGCGGAATTCCTCGGCGGACAGTTCGTCCACGCTGTCATCGCCTCCATGGACTGGGGCGGCATGGAGGACTTCTTCCGGACCGGCCGGCCCGTCACCTCGCGACCGGACCGCTATCGCACGGCGATCGAGCGGCTGACGCGGCAGGACATCGCGGTCTTCTTCCAGGAGGTGCTGGCGGCGATGCCCCAGCTCGTGGCCGACCTGTCACGCGGTGGCCGCGTCGTGGACGTCCACTGCGGCGGCGGTCGCTGGCTCGTGGCGATGGCGCGCCGCTTCCCGCTGCTCGAGCTGGTCGGGGTCGAGTTCGAGGAGGACTCGGTCACCCGGGCCCGCTCCGCCGTCGAGGCCGAGGGGTTGAGCGGCCGGATCGAGATCCGCCATGGCAAGGCGACCGACCCCGGACACGTCGGCGAGTACGACCTCGCCTACTTCCAGTACGCGCTGCACCAGCTCCACGACGCGCCGACGGTCCTCGCGGCGGCGTGGGCGGCGCTCCGACCCGGCGGCCGGATCATCGTCCTCGACTGGCCGCTACCGTCCGACCCGGACGAGTTCCGGACGCGGCACGGTGAGATCATCGCGGGCGTCCAGCTCGACGAGCTGTACCAGGGTACGGCGCTCGCGACGCGCGACCAGTTCCTGGCGTGGTTCGATGCGGCCGGCCTCCCGGGACCGGCCCGCATCGACCTGCCTTCCGGCGCGTCGGCGTTCGTCGCCGAGCGGCCGACCTGAGGTCGGGCTAGCTGACCTCGACGGTCCCCTTCATGGCCGGGTGGACCTTGCAAAAGAACGCGTACGTGCCCGCGACATTGAAGACGATCCCGCCCGACGCCCCGCCTGCGAGCTGCTCGGTCGTGCACGTCTGGTCCGATTCGACCGTCGCGGTGTGGGGCAGGGTGTCGTTGTTGGTCCACGTGACCGTGTCGCCTACGCTGGCCGTGATCGCGGCCGGATCGAAGGCCGTGTTGGCCATGGCCGCGGTGACCGTGCCGGTCTCCGTCGACGGCGCGCAGGCGGCCTCGCCGCCGGCACTCCCCGAGGCCGCAGGTACGCTGGCCGCCGGCAAGCTCGCGGCGGGTGCGCTCGCCGCGCCGCCGCCGCTGCAGGCGGCGACGAGCAGCAGCACCGCCGGCACCGCGCAAAGTGACATCCTCCTGGACATGTGGGCAACCTCCTGGCTCCAGGCTCGTGCGTCGTCTGGGGGATCCGCCGATGGGTACGTCGGCGACGGCGGGGTGGTTTCGTGAGCCCCGACGCGATCGATCCCCGGATCGACGCAGCGACGGTCCGCAGGCTACTCCGCCACGAGGCGGAGGTCCATGCCATCCCGGGACGCGACCTGCGTGACATGGGCGATTCGCTGCTGCTCCACGATCCGGTCGAGCCGGAGCCGTTCTGGAACCGCGTCGAGGCGATCCGCTGGCCGGCCGACCCGACGGCGTTCGACCGCCGGCTGACCGAGGTCTCGATCGTGTTCGCGTCGCTCGGCCGGCAGCCACATGTATGGACGTCGCCGCCGCACGACGAGCCGGCCGACCTCGTGGCACGACTGGCGGCGAACGGGTTCGAGGACGTCGGCGACGGCCTGCTGCTGGTGGCGCGCGATGCCGGCCCGGCGCGCGCAGCGCTCCTTGACCGACCGCTCCGCCCGGGCCTGACGCTCGAGCGGCTCTCGGGCATCACGGGTGCCGCGGCGGACCTGGCCGGCGAGGCGATCGTCTCGGTGCTCCTGATCGCGTTCGGCGTCGGCGAGGACCGTCGGCCGGGCGTCGCCGGCGAGACCCGCACGTCGCTGGCCGACCCGCGCTTCACCCACTACCTCGTCCGGCGCGACGGGACGCCGCTGGCGGTCGCGCGTCGGGCGACCTTCGACGGCGTGTCGTACCTGTCGTCGATCGGCACCGTGGACTCCGCCCGAGGCATGGGGCTCGGCCGGTTCGTCACGGCGACGGCGATGGTCGACGCGGTCGACGCCGGCAGCGACTGGATCCACCTCGGGGTCTTCGCGGACAACCTGCCGGCGCGCCGGCTGTACGAGGGCCTCGGGTTCCTGATGAGCGGCGACCCGGGCCCAGACATGATCTACGTCGGATGAAGCAGGTGGTCGGTCGCGGCTGGGCGACCGTCGAGCTCGACCGCGCCGCCGAGGCGCTGGCGGACCGCCTCGAGCCGGGTGGCTCGTTCGTCGACGCCCCACGCTCGGCGATCCTGGGGGCCGCGTGTCGGGTCGGGCGGGGCGGTGCCGGCGGGGCGGATACCGGCCTGATCGTGCTGCTCGAGCCCGACACGGAGGGCCGGCTGGCGGCGTTGCTGGCCCGCAACGGGGAGGGCTGGGCTGCCGTCTGGGAGACGGACGACGACGACGGCCGGGGCGGGGGCGAGGTCGGCCCGCTCGGTCGCGAACGGCTGGTCGGTGGGACACCGGCGACCGGCCCGTTCCGGTTGCTGCTGTCGGCGGCTACCATCGAGCGATGACCGACACGAGCGCGACGATCCGTCCGGCCGAGGCGAGCGACGCCGAGGCGATCGCATCGCTGTTCACCGACGAGGGCTATCCGGCCGGGCCGAGCGACATCGTCGGGCGGATGTCCCGCTTCGCGTCACCCCACTCGCGCGTCGTGATCGCCGAGTACGAGGGCGCGCTGCTCGGGTTCATCGCCCTCCACGCGCTGCCCCGCTTCGAGCACGACGACCGCATCCTGCGGGTCCTGGCGCTCGTGGTCGACGCCGGGGCGCGCGAGCGTGGTGTCGGTCACCAGCTGATGGTCGAGGCGGAGCGCATCGCCGTGGAGCTCGGTGCGGCCTTCGTCGAGGTCACCTCGGGCCATCATCGGCCGGAGGCGCGGCGCCTGTACGAATCGATGGGCTACGACGCGTCGGTCGCGGCCTACCTGCGGAAGAAGCTCTGACGGGCGCGCCACCGACCGAATCGAGGGTGCCCGCCGTCTTCCCGCGCCTGCGGCTTCGAGGCGGTGCCGCCGAGCTGCTCGACCTGCCGTGGGAGCTGCCGCTGGCCGACTGGCCGGTCGAGACCGACGGCACGATCGGGGGGATGCGCTTCCGGGAGCTGCCGATCGGTCCGTCGCGGCACCTGGTGCGATTCCTCGTCGCGCCCGAGCGGACGTACGCGCTCAAGGAGGAGCCGCTCGACGTCGCTCGCTCGGAGTTCGCGATCCTGCGCCACCTGCGTGTGCTGGACCTGCCGGCGGTGCGACCGCTCGGGCTGACCGAGGCGATCGAACGGGACACGGCCATCCTCGTGACGGAATACCTGGCCTACTCGATCCAGTATCGGCGCCTGCTGATGCGCTTCCCGCTCGGTCCCGGCCCGTATCGGGACCGCCTACTCGACGCGATGGCATGGCTGCTCGTCGACCTGCATCGGGCCGGCGTGTTCTGGGGCGACTGCTCCCTGGCCAACACGCTGTTCCGGCGCGATGGCGACAAGATCCAGGCGTTCCTCGTCGATGCGGAGACCAGCGAGGTCCATCCCTCGCTGTCCGACGGCCAGCGCTCCTACGACCTCGACATCCTCGTCGAGAACGTGGCGTTCGGGCTGGCCGACCTCGGCGCGATGCAGGGCCGCGAGGGCGCGGCCGAGGACGCCGTCGAAGCGGCGGAGACCGTCCGTGCACGGTACGCCGCGATGTGGGACGAGCTGCACCTCGAGCCGGAGCTGTCGTCGGACGACCGCCATGCCGTCCGCGCCCGTATCCGGCGGCTCAACGACCTCGGCTTCGCGGTCGACGAGATCACCCTCGAGCCGAGCCGCGGCCGGCGCGACGTCGTACGTCTCAAGGTGGCCGTCGCGAACCGCCGGTTCCACGCCCGGGAGCTCGAACGGCTGACCGGGATCAAGGCGCTCGAGGGACAGGCCCGCCTCCTCCTCAACGACCTGCACGAGTACGAGGCGTGGCTCGAGCACCAGGAGCGACGCTCGGTCGACGAGGGCGAGGTGGCCGACCGCTGGGTCGACGACGTCCTCGAGCCGAGCCTCCGTCAGCTGATGCCGGCGATCGGCCGTGGCCGGGACCCGCTGCAGGCCTACTGCGATGTGCTCGAGGAGAAGTGGATCCTGTCGGAGACGGCGGGCAAGGACGTCGGACTGGCCGCGGCGATGGCCGCCTACCTGCGGCTCGGCGCGCCGGCGCCGGAGGGCGACGGCCTGACCGGCGACGAGTCGCTGGCGCTCGACATCGACTGGACCGGCGCGTGGGAGGCAGTGCCCGACGACGAGCCGGGATGAGCGGCAGTCCGACGAAACGACCCGAGCGACGCACCGCGCCCGTGTGGCACCATCGTGGCCATGACCACCATCGTCGGTGTCGAACCGGTCATCCGCGTCCGCGGGCTGACCAAGCGCTACGGCGACGTCCAGGCCGTCGCCGGGATCGATTTCGACGTCGCCAAGGGCGAGATCTTCGGCCTGCTCGGCCCGAACGGCGCGGGCAAGACCACGTCCGTCGAGATCCTCGAGGGCCTGCGCACGGCGGACGGGGGCCAGGTCAGCGTCCTGGGCGTCGACGTGCTGCGCGACCCGGACGCCCTCAAGCCGCGCATCGGCGTGAGCCTCCAGACGGCCGCGATGTATCCGAAGCTGACCGTCGCGGAGCTGATCGACCTGTTCCGCAGCTTCTATCCCACCAGCCGGCCGACCGACGAGCTGATCGACGCGTTCGAGCTCGGGGAGCGGCGCAACGCGCAGAGCCAGGTCCTGTCGGGCGGGCAGCGACAGCGCCTCGGCGTGGCCCTGTCGCTGGTCAACGACCCCGAGTTGATCTTCCTCGACGAGCCAACCACGGGGTTGGACCCAGCCGCCCGCCGGTCGCTGTGGGATCTCGTCCGCGGCTTCAAGGGCCAGGGCAGGACGGTGCTGCTGACGACGCACTACATGGAGGAGGCCGAGATCCTGTGTGACCGGCTGGCGATCATGGACCACGGGCGCATCCTCGAGATGGGCACGGTCGAGGAGCTCGTCACGCGCCACTTCCAGGAGCGGGCCGTGCGCTTCGATCGGGTCGACGGCCTCGGCCATGATGAGCTCGCGGCGCTGCCGGCCGTTTCGGCATCGAAAGAGGACTCGCACGAGACGCTGGTGTACACGAACGACGTCGCCGCGACGATCGGGGCACTGCTTCCGCTGGCCGACGGTCGCGGCATCGAGCTGCGCAACCTCGGGATCCGCCGGGCGACGCTCGAGGACGTGTTCCTCGAGCTGACCGGCCGGGCGCTGCGGGACTAGGGCGGACGGATGCGAGCCCTGCGGGCGCTGACCCTCGCCAACATGCGCAGCTTCGTGCGCGACCGAGCGGCGCTGTTCTGGACGCTCGCCTTCCCGCTCATCTTCATCCTCCTGTTCGGCTTCATCTTCCAGGGTGGCGGCGACAGCCGATTGACCCTGGGCTGGGTCGACGAGGACCGTTCATCGGAGGCGACGGCGCTGCGTGAGGCGTTCGACACGCAGGAGGGCACCGAGCTCGTCCAGGCCGACAAGGACGACGTCCTCCAGCAGATGCGACAGGGGGAGGTCGACGCGGTGATCGTCGTGCCGGCCGGCTACGGCGCAGCGGTCGCCGCCCGGGCCGACGGGTCACCCGGCCCGCCGACTCCGATCGTCGTCACGACCGATCCGTCGCGCGGGGAACTCGTGGCCTCGGTCTACCAGTCGGTCCAGGCGGTGCTGGGCGTCGTCAACCTCGGCGGGCGGCCGCCGCTGGTGGTGCCCCAGCCGGCGACGCTCCAGACCGAGAATCTCAACTTCATCAGCTATTTCGTGCCGAGCGTGCTCGGCATGTCGATCATGCAGATCGGCATCTTCGCAGCGATCCCGCTGGTGGCCGACCGCGAGAAGCTCATCCTCAAGCGCCTGGCGGCCACGCCACTGCGGCGCTGGCAGCTGGTCGGGTCGAACGTGCTGATGCGCGTCGTCATCGCCCTCGTCCAGGCGGTGATCATCGTGGGGGTCGGGGCGCTGCTGTTCGGCGTGCAGGTCAGCAGTTCGGGCGGTCTGGCCCTCCTCTTCGTGCTCCTGGGTGCGGTGTCGTTCCTGTCGCTGGGCTACGTACTGGCCTCGTTCACCAAGACCGAGGAAGCCGCCAATGGGCTGACCAGCGTCATCCAGTTCCCGATGATGTTCCTCTCCGGCATCTTCTTCCCGATCCAGGCCATGCCCGACTTCCTGCAGGCCATCGCCCGACTGATCCCGCTGACGTACCTGGCCGACGCGCTCCGCCAGCTGATGGTCGGTGGCGCGGCATTCGCACCGCTGTGGGTCTGCGCCGCTGTGCTGTTGGGCTGGCTCGTGGTCTGCTTCGGGATCGCCGCCCGGAAGTTCCGCTGGACCTAGCGGCGGGCGCGCCCCGGGCTACTCGCGCCAGCGTTCCTCGTGGACCAGGTCGTCCAGCGGGCGCCGGCCGCCGGCCGCCAGCGGCCGGGTGAGGTCGGCCGGGTCCGCCGGGTAGCCGAACGACAGCAGGAACTCGCAGTGGTGGTCCTCGGGGTAGCCCAGGAGTCGGCGAGCCAGGTCGTGTTCGTACACGGTCGCCGGCACGCTCCCGATCCCGAGCTCCCACGCCGCGAGGATCATCGAGTCCGCCGCCATCCCAAGGTCGAACATCACCGACAGGGGCGAGTCGGTGCGGGTCGGATCGGGCGTCACCAGGGCGATCCCGACCGCGGCTCCCGCAAGGTGCCCCGCCCATGGTCCGACCGCGGCCAGCTCGCCCAGGTGGGCTCGGTCGCGGCAGACGATGAACGCCCAGCGCTGCTGGTTCTTGGAGCTGTTGGCGCGACGCCCGGCGTTGAGGATCCGCTCGACATGGGCGTCATCCAGCGGCCGGTCGGCGAACCGGCGGACGGCTCGGCGCGACGAGATCGCATCCCAGACGGATCCGCGCTCAGGCATCAGCCCCATCAGCCCAGACCCGGCTCGTCGGCGCCCGCCAGCGACTCCCGTGCGGGGACCCGCGTCGCGCCGGGCAACGCGACCTGCATCAGGGCCCGCAGGCCGCTCGGATTGGCGTCGACTGCCGAGAAGCGGTCCTCCAGCGCCGGCACCCTGACGGCGGGAGTCGCGGCCGCGACCGCCGCGGCATCATCGGGCGCCAGCGGCCCCCCGAGCGACGCGGCAAGGAAGCGGGCGACCTCGGCGCGGTAGCCCTGATCCTCGTACAGCCACGAGTGGCGACCGTCCGACACGATCAGGGTCTCGACCGGTCGGGCGTCGGTGTCGTCGGCCCGCGCGCGACGCGCGGCGGCGGCAAGGCGCGTCATGTGGCTGGTCGGCACGACGTCGTCGGTGTCGCCGTGGGCGAGGAGGATCGGTCCGTGGTAGTCGCCGATGGCGGTCGTGGCGCTGACCTCGCTGACGATGTGGCCGCGCGGCCGCAGGTAGACCCGCGTGGTCAGCCACGCGAGCGGATACGCGATCGGGTCGGGGATGGGCAGGCGGGCGAGTCGGAACGTCTGGCGCGTAAGCCGGTATGGATCGGCCGGCGTCGAGGTCGCGACGACCGCCGCGACGCGCTCGTCGGCCGCGCCCGCCAGGATCGCGCCGATCGCCCCCATCGAGTGGCCGACCACGGCGCCGCTGGTCACCTCGGGCCGCCGCAGCAACGCGCGGAACGCGGCGAGGGCATCGAACCCGAATTCGCCGGCGCTCACGGGCAGCGTCTCGGGCGGGTTCTCGCCGTGGCCGCGCACGTCGATCGTCAGGACGTGGTAGCCAGCCGCGTGCAGGAAGACCGCGTTGGGGAGCGTCCGGTCCCGGGCCGATTCCCAGCCGTGGACGAGGACGATCCCAGGACCGGGCGCGCCGTCCCGCGCCGGGATGAACCAGGCCGGCAGGTCGAGATCCCCCGAGCGGACGAGCAGCGACTCGAACGGCAGACCCACGTCTGACGGCGTGATCGTCGGCGGGAACTGGCGGGGGTAGCCGGCGCGGGCGCGATAGGCGAGCGCGAACCGGTACGCCAGCCCGACCTGCGCGGCGGCGATCGCGGCGGCCACACCGGCTCGAGTCGCGGTTCCCACCGTCCTAGGGGACGGCACGATCGGTCGCCCTGTCAAGCGTCGACGGCGCGGGGGCCGCGGCTACACTGCGACGCGTGGCGAAACGCGATCCGCATGACGTGCTCGGCGTCGCGCGCGGCGCCGACCCGTCCCGCATCAAGGCCGCCTGGCGGCGGCTGGCGCGTGCCCACCATCCAGATCTGACCGGTGATGACCCGGAGGCGTCCCGGATCGCGACGCGGCAGATGGCGGAGATCAACGACGCGTACGCCGCGCTCACCCGGGAGGTGGAACATGACCGGCTGGGCGACGCCACGCCGGCCGACATGGGCGCCGGCGGCACGCGCCACCGCGGCGGCCCACCCCGACCGAAGCCGAGCCGACCGGTCACCGGCCACGTCGACACGACCGCGACGTTCCGGCCGCGCAACCAGACCTCGTCGCGCCATCCCGGCGGCGAGTACGACGAGGCACGCTCGCACCGGGTCCGGGACCAGCCGCCACTCCGCGGTGAACGGGTGCGGGGGGAGGCTCCCCGCGCGTCGACGCCGACAGGACCGCTCGAGCGCGGCCGGCTGCGCAACTTCCGGCGGCCGAAGCCGCCGCGGCTCGACCGCGCGCGCGAGCACGTCATGGAGTTCGGCAAGTTCCACGGCCACACGCTGGGCCAGATCGCGGCGTTCGAGCCGTCCTACATCGACTGGGTGGCGGCCACCGTGACGCGCGACCCGGACCTGGTCGCCGCGGCGCGCGTGGTCCAGTCCGATCTCGATGCGAGGGGTGTCCCGCGACGGTCGCACGCGGGTCCGGCCAGAGCGTCGCGCTCGGCCTGAGCGGCCCGGACACGATGATCGCCCTCCGATATCCGGAGGGCGATCGGAGCGATGAAGTCGCGCCGTTCGATCAGTGCTGCCGTCCCAACGAGTTACGGGCCTGATGGCCGAAAGATCCGTTACTCGGCTCGTGATCGGAGACCGGGATCCCTCCCTCGAACCTCCTCGAGGTGAGCGTCCGTTCCCCGTTCCGTGACCGACGCCCCAGGTGCTGGTCCCGGTTCGATCGCGGGTCGGCTTGTGATGAACCGTACGCCCCGCCCTGACGGCGGAGCAATGGCGGTTTGGTCCCGCAATGGCGGGCTCGATGGTCGGGCGCGTGCGCGCACCATCCATGGGACGGGGGTACCAGGTGTTCGGGCGCACCACGGCCCCTCGCCGCTACCCTTCACGGGTGATCCTCCGACCGCTTCGTCGCCCGGGCGGCGCGTTTGCGGCCGCCCTCGTCGCGCTCGTCGCGTTGCTCGCGGCCTGCGCGAACGAGCCGCCCCCGTCGTTCGACCCGACCGGCTCCTGCGGCGACACCGGCAGCACCGAGGGCCGCTCCGCCGGGGCGTACCCGGATCTCGAGACGCGCGTCCCGACGACGTACGAGGGCCGCGGCCCGGACCAGCTCGATTCCGGCCGTCACTGCAGCGCGGCCAACCTCGGGACACTGGCCGCGGCCGGCGTCGAGGAGGTTCGCTTCGCCGGTGGCGCGTGGGATTTCGGGGGCAACCGGGCGGCCGCGCTCGTCGTCTTCGAGGGGCGCGGCCTGACGGCCGACCAGATCGCCGAGTTTTACGAGGCGAGCGCCCGGTCCGCGAACCGGACCCAGGTCACCGGCGAGTCGACGCCGACGCTGGCCGGGCGCGCCGGTCATCGCCTCGACACGATGACCGGCGACCGCACCCAGACCGTCGTCACGTGGCCGGCCGCGGACCCGGGCGTGGTCAACGTCGTGATCACCAACGACCTGCCCGACCCCAAGATCGACGCCGCCGTCGCGGCCTTCGGGGAACGCTGACCTCGGCGCCCTCGGTGCTAGAGTCGCGGCCATGACCGACCGTCCCGAAGAGCGCCGCGCCGCGTGGGAACGCGATCGCCTCGAATCGGCGCTTGGGCGCGCCCCGGAGCGGAAGCGGTCGTTCTCGACGCTCAGCGACATGCCGATCGAGCGCCTGTACGGTCGGTGGTCGCTGCCGGACGATGCCGAGGAGCGGATCGGCTTCCCGGGTGAGCCGCCGTTCACCCGCGGCATCCACCCGACCGGCTACCGCAGCCGGCTGTGGACGATGCGCATGTTCGCCGGCTTCGGCTCGGCCGAGGACACCAACCAGCGGTTCCACCAGCTGCTCGGTGCCGGCCAGACCGGCCTCTCGATCGCCTACGACATGCCGACCTTGTACGGCTACGACACCGACGACCCCGAGGCGGAGGGCGAGTTCGGGACGTGCGGCGTCGGCGTCAGTAGCCTCGCCGACATGGAGGTCCTGCTCGACGGGCTCCCGCTCGAGCGCGTCTCGACCTCGATGACGATCAACTCGCCCGCCGCGCCGATCTGGGCGATGTACATCGTCGCCGCCGAGAAGGCCGGCGTCCCGCGCGACCGGCTGGAGGGCACGCTCCAGAACGACATCCTCAAGGAGTTCATCGCACAGAAGGAGTTCCTCTTTCCGCCCGAGCCCTCGATGCGGTTGGTGACCGACACGATCGAGTTCGGCACGCGCGAGATGCCGCGTTGGAACACGATCTCGATCAGCGGCTACCACATCCGCGAGGCGGGCTCGACCGCGGTCCAGGAGCTGGCGTTCACGATCGCCGACGGGATGGCCTACGTCGAGGACGGGATGTCGCGCGGCCTGCGCGTCGACGACTTCGCCCCGCGGCTGTCGTTCTTCTTCAACTCGCACTCGGACTTCTTCGAGGAGATCGCCAAGTTCCGGGCGAGCCGGCGGATCTGGCACGACCTGATGACGGCGCGCTATCACGCCGAGAACGAGCGGTCGGCCTGGATGCGCTTCCACACCCAGACGGCAGGCGTGTCGCTGACCCCGCAGCAGCCGCTCAACAACCTCACCCGGGTCGCGCTGCAGGCGCTCGCCGGCGTGCTCGGCGGGACGCAGTCGCTGCACACGGACGCCTACGACGAGGCGCTCGCGGTGCCGACCGCCGAAGCCGCCCTCCTGGCGCTCCGCCAGCAGCAGGTCATCGCCGAGGAGTCCGGCGTCGACGCGACGGTCGACCCGCTCGGCGGGTCGTGGTTCGTGGAGGCGCTGACCGACGAGACCGAGCGCCAGGCGCGGCGCTACCTCGACGAGATCGATCGCCGGGGCGGCATGGTCGCCGCGATCGCCGAGGGCTACCCGCAACGCGAGATCGCCGACGCCGCGTATCGCTATCAGCGCGAGTTCGACGCCGGCGAGCGGCGCATCGTCGGGGTCAACGCCTACATCGACGAGACCGAGGAGACGACCGTGCCGGTCCTCGCCGTGCCTCCGGGCTCGCTGGAGCGCCAGCTCGCGCGCCTCGAGCGGACGCGCCGCGATCGCGACGCGGAAGCGGTCGCCTCAGCTTTGGCCGGTCTGCGCGAGGCGGCGTCACGCCCGGGAACGACCGAGACGAACCTCATGCCGCACTTCATCCGTGGCGCCGAGGCGTATGCCACCCTCGGCGAGATGTGCGGCGTCCTGCGCGGCGTCTTCGGCGAATACCGCGAGCCCGTCGCGGTCTGACGGGCTCGCGGCAGGCGTCGGTCTCAGCGGTGCGTCCGCGCGGCCGCACCGATGGTCACCCGTCTGACGACCGAGGGGCTGGTCGGGCGGGCCGGGACGCTGACCCGCAGCTCGGCAGTCGTCCGCCCGCTCTGTGCCGGGAGCTCGAGGATGCCGGCGAACCGCGACGAGTGCACATCGAGATCGACCTGATCGATCAGGCGACCGTCCACGAGCAGCTCGACGCGGACGGATCCGACGCGAGGTCCGTGGGGCCGCCCGAAGGCCATGCCGGCCACCGGGATGGTCGACGAGGCGAGGTAGTCGCGGTCGTCCGGCATCACGACCACGAGCGACTTGCGTGCCGGGGCGTGGATGGGTCGCGCCGTTGCCGTGGCAGCGGCGATCCGTGCCGGCGCCGGCGCGGTCGCGACCGGCGATTGGGCCGGCGCCGCCAGGGCAGCGGTACCGCCGACGGCCGCGCCGACGACCGTTCCCACCAGGAACGTGGTGATCCGCTTCGTGTCCATCGTCCTCTCCTTGCCCGTGCATCGAACCGATGCAGGACACGGTCGTGCGACGAGGTCAGCGGTTCATGGGGGAGGTGCCCCATTCGTGTCGGCTGCGGGGAGATCCGTCCGCCCGACGCGCGCGGCCAGCTCGGCCCGTGAATGGAGCCCCAGCTTGGCGAGGGCATTCGACACGTGATGCTCGACGGTCTTGCGGGACAGGAATAGCCGCGTGGCGATCTCGGGATTGGTCGCGCCCGATGCGACGAGCTCGGCGACCTCGAGCTCGCGCGCGGATAGGCGCGCAAGGCCGGCCGCCTGCGATGCGGTGGGACCACGCCGCCACGGTCGCTCACCGAGGGCGCGCAGGCCCTGGTCGGCCAGCCGCCGGATGGTCCGAGCTCCGGCGGTGTCGGCCCGGTCCGCCGCCCGCCGGTAGGCGGCAGCCGCCATCACGCGATCCCGCGCCGCGAGGCTGCGCCCGAGATCCAGCTCTGTCCACAACGCGTTGAACCCGAGGCCCACGCCGTCGGCTTCGTCGCGAAGACCGGCCAGCGCCGTCTCGACGTCGTCGCTCGATCCCGTGGCGATCGACAGGAGGGTCCCGGCCCGCCGGCGAAGCCATTCGGCCTCGACGTACGAGCGACGTCGGGCGGCATCCCAGTTCGCCATCGCCTCGACCGCCTCCGCGCCGCGACCGAACCGTGCGAAGACCTCCGCGGCTGCCACCTCGGCGTCACGACTGCACCCCGGGCAGCCCGCGAGGGCGCCCAGCGCCCGCGCTTCGGCGATCTGGACGAGCGCATCGTCCTCGCCGACGCCGATCCTGGCCAGCCACAGCGCGGCGAGCTCGTGATGGATCATCCGATAGTGCGGGTCGGGCTCGTCGTCGGCCGCGGCGAGGATCGCCGTGATCGCCTCGCGCCAGTCGCCCATCGCCATGGTCAACTGGTATTTCACGAGCCGGGATCGATCGCGGACGCGACCCTGGTCACCCGTCCGATCCGCGAGTCGCTCGCTCTCCGACGCGATGCGACCTGCCTCCTCGAGGTGGAGCCCGTCGAACAGGACCGCGGCGAGCCGAAAACCGGTGTCGACCGTCTCCATCGGGAGCACCGCACGCCAGGCGGCGTCCCAGACGCCGCGGTACATGTCGGCGGCCTCCTCCTGGTGTGCGCCGTACTCGAGTGCCATCCCGACCATCGCTCTCGCGTTCAAAACCTCTCGGAGCCCCATCCCCCTGGACGCCTCGAGCGACTCGTCGGCGAGGCCGAGGACTGCCTCGACGTCCTCGGCCTGGATGGCCGCCTCCCACGCGGCGGCCAGGGCATCGACGTAGGCCGCCCGGATCTGGGCCGACCGGGCCTCGTCGACGGTCGGATCGCCGATCGCGCGCCGACCGCGCTCGACGCCGCGCATGGCGATCGCCCGGCCGGCGTCCGCACGGTGTTCTAGCCACAGGAGGATCCGCGCCTCGAGCGCATCAGCGGCGATCTCGAGCTCCGGTGACGGCTCAGCGACGGTCCGGCTACGGTCGATGTGATCGCGCGCCTCCTCGCCGCGTCCCAGGTGGTAGGCCGCGGTCGCGGCGCCGGACTCCGCGAGCGCCATCACGGGCCGATCGGGCGTCGTCGTCGCGACCGCGGACCAGAGCTCGAGCGCGAGTGCCGGGTCGCCCAGCTCGGCCGCGAGGGTGGCGGCCGCCTCGTCGACACGGATTCCGGCCGCCGGGTCATCGATCCCACGCGCCAGCGTCGCGATCCTCCCGACGCCATCGGACCCGATGAGCCTGCGCTGTGGCGACGTCAGGATGCGCACCGCCAGGTCGGCGTCGAACCGGCCGGCGGCCGTTCGGTGTTCGAGGGCCGACAGCATGGCCGGGACCTCACCCGCTGACTGTTCCTCGAGTGTCCGCGCGATGCGCGCGTGGAGCCGCCGCCGGGTCGCATCCGGGATGAGGCCGGTGGCGACGGCACGGATCAGGTCATGCGCGAGCCCGATGACACCGCCCGAATCGACAGCGAGCCCGCGTCGCACCAGCTGGGCCGCTGCCTCGGCTGCCCGGGCCGGATCCCATCCGAGCACGCTCTCGAGCTCCACCGCGTCGATCGGGCGTCCGACGATCGCGAGGATCCGGAGCAGCGCGTCGGCATCGGGCCCTAGCGCGCCGATCCGACGCGACACGACCGCCTCCAGCTCGCGCTCGTCCCCGTGCGCCCCGACCAGCAGGTCCAGCCAGAACGGCGATCCGCCGGCCCGCTCCCACAGTGCGACCGCGTCGTCGGCCCCGATCCCATCGCTCCGGCTGTTGACGAGCCGGACGCCGTCGTCGCGGTCGAGCGGCCCCAGATGGATGGTCGACGGCGGGGAGCCATCGTCGACCGCCGCCCCGAGCGACGCCGCAAGCCGCTCGACCGCCGGGGACGGACGGGATGCCACGACGAGCGCGAAGCCGCGGGCGGACCCGGCGGCGGCCCGTGCGATGAAGTGGCACAGGGCATTCGACAACGGATCCACCCACTGGAGGTCGTCGACGAACAGAGCCGCGTGCCGCTGTCGTACCAGTTGGCGGTGGACGGATTCGAAGATGCGGATCGCGTCGAGCCCGCCGACATCGGCGTCGGGGTCGAGCAGGCCCAGGAGCGTGCGGTCCTCGCTCCCCGCGGCCAGCTTGCGGAGCAGTGGCGACGCGGCCGCGAGCGGGACGCTCGACTCGGGTTCGTAGCCGGCGAACCGGAGGACGCGCCCCGCCGTCGATCGTCGTTCCGCTTCGTCGAGCAGTCGGGACTTCCCGATCCCTGGCTCGCCGACCAGCAGCAGCGCGGCGACTCGGCGCTCGCGTCGGGTCTCGGCGAGCACGACCTCGATCGCCGCCAGCTCGTCCTCCCGTCCGACGAACTCCTCGCCCACGCGTGCAGGCTACGCCTCACCCGCAAACCCGCCCGCGCATACCATCGGGCGGATGACGAGGCCCAGGTCTTCGTTCGATCCGAGCGACGCTTCGATGCTCGTCGAGCGGCTCGCGGAGATCGAGCCACGGGCGGCGGCCGACCGCGCGGCGATCCGCGTGGTGCGTGCCCCCGGTCGGGTGAATCTCATCGGCGAGCACACCGACTACAACGAGGGCTACGTGCTCCCGATCGCGATCGACCGGGCGATCACGATCGCGCTGCTCCCGACCGACGATCGCCGCGTGACGGTCACCCTCGCCGACGACGGCGAGACCGCGACCTTCGACCTCGATGCCATCGGGTCGCGGCGGGGCCACTGGATCGACTACGTCGCCGGGACCGCGTGGGCGATGGCCGACGCGGACCTCCCGGTCAGCGGCTTCCGGGGCCTGCTCGTGTCCGACCTGCCGAGGGACGCCGGCCTGTCGAGCTCGGCCGCCCTCGAGCTTGCCTCCGCGCTCGCGCTGTCGGGCGGCGGCGAGCCGCCCACCGACCGCCTGACGCTGGCCCGCATCGCCCAGCGGGGCGAGAACGACCACGTCGGGGTGCGGTGCGGGCTGATGGACCAGTTCGCGGCAGCTCTCGGGGGTGACGGGGCGGCGATGTTGCTGGACTGTCGATCACTCGACTTCCGATACCTGCCGCTGCCGCTCCATGAGACCGCACTGGTCGTCATCCACTCGGGTTCGCGGCGGCGGCTCGATCATTCCGCGTACAACCAACGCCGGGAGCAGTGCGATGCAGCCGTCGCGATCCTCGCCGGGCGACATCCGGAGGTTCGGAGCCTGCGCGACGTCACGCCCGCCGTGCTCGGCGAGGCCGAGGGTGACCTCGGCCCGCTCCTGGCGCGCCGCGCCCGCCATGTCGTCGAGGAGAACGAGCGCGTCCTGGATGTCGCGGCTGCCCTCGAGTCGGACGACGTCGATCGAGCGGGCCGGCTCCTCAGCGCAAGCCACGCCTCGCTGCGCGACCTGTACGAGGTGAGCAGCCCCGAGCTGGACGCGCTCGTCGAGATCGCCGAGGCGAGCCCCGGCGTCCTGGGCTCGCGGCTCACCGGCGCCGGCTTCGGCGGCTGCACGGTCACGCTCGTGCGACGCGAGTCGGTCGGCGCATTGGCGGAGGCCGTCGCCGAGCGCTATCCGCCGCGGACCGGCCTGACGCCGCAGCTCTTCGAGGTCAGCCCGTCGGACGGGGCGCGGACCCTCGATGCCTGAAACCGCCCCCGACATCCTGTTCGGCGACCCGCACCGGCGCTGGGACCCGCTCCGTGGGGAGTGGGTGCTGGTGTCGCCCGGCCGGACCGACCGGCCATGGCAGGGGAGCGCGGAGCGCCCGAGCGACGATGCGCGGTCTCCGTACGACCCGGCCTGTTACCTGTGCCCCGGCAACACCCGTGCCAACGGCGATCGCAACCCGGCATACGAGCACACGCTCGTGTTCACGAACGACTTCGCGGCCCTTCGGCCGACGACGTCCGACGCCGCCTGGAGCGAAGGTGGCGGCCTGCTGCGGGCGGAGGGGGAGCGTGGCACAAGCCGCGTCGTGTGCTTCTCGCCGCGCCACGATCTCCATCTCGGCGCGATGGATCCTGCCGATGTGCGCCGCGTCATCGACGTCTGGGCGGAGGAGACCGCGACGCTCGGCGGCAGCTGGCGGTGGGTCCAGGTGTTCGAGAACCGCGGGGCGGCGATGGGGGCGTCCAACTCGCACCCGCATGGCCAGGTGTGGGCGGGCTCCGTGCTGCCAGCGGAGCCGGCCCGCGAGGACGCCACCCAGCGGGCGTACCGGACGGACCACGCCCGGTCGCTGCTCATCGACGTCGCCGACCTCGAGGCCGATGGCCCGCGCGTGGTCGAATCGTCGGTGCACTGGATCGCGGTCGTGCCCTTCTGGGCCGTCTGGCCGTTCGAGACGCTGGTGCTCCCGCGGGCACCGGCAGCCCGATTGCCGGACCTCGACGACCGACGACGGGACGACCTCGCGGCCCTCCTGGGACGGCTGTTGCGGCGCTACGACGGGCTGTTCGACGTGCCGTTCCCGTACTCGATGGGCTGGCACGGGGCACCGTTCGAGGCGGATGCCGCCACTGACGCGTGGCAGCTCCATGCCCACGTCTACCCGCCGCTGCTCCGCTCGGCGACCGTGCGCAAGTTCATGGTCGGCTACGAGCTGCTGGCCGAGCCGCAGCGCGACCTGCTTCCCGAGGAGGCCGCCGAGCGCCTTCGCGCCGTGGCGATCTGACCCTGGGTCGCCCCGCCGACTCGGGACGCGGTCGTGTAGCCTCGCGGGTGGCTGGGAGGTGAGGATGGGCAGGACGATCGCCGCCACGTCGTCGGTCGTCGGGCGCGAGCGCGAGCTCGCCGAGATCTCGGACTTCCTCGGATCGATCCCCGGCGGCTTCCGGGCCATGCTGATGTCCGGTGCGGCGGGCATCGGCAAGTCGACCCTGTGGGATCACGCCGTCGTCTCCGCCCGCGCGCTCGGGTACCGCGTGGTCCTGGCCCGTCCCACCGAGGTCGAGACAGGGCTGGCATTCGCGGCCCTCAACGACCTCCTGGGCGAGCTGACCGATCGGGGCGCCATGGCCGAGCTGCCGGAGCCACAGCGGGTGGCGCTCGAGGCTGCGCTCCTGCGCGTCCCGGCGACCACCCCGCCGCAACCGCTGGCTGTGTCGGTCGCCGCGGGGCACGTGATCCGGGAGGCGGCCGCTCGTCGACCGCTGCTGATCGCCATCGACGATACGCAATGGCTCGACGAGCCGACAGCGCGGGTCCTCGCATTCGTGCTCCGACGGCTCGACACGGAGGCCGTCGGCGTCATCGCCGGTCAGCGGGTCGCCGGCGACGAACCGGTCGCGGCCCTCCGCGACGTGCCCGCGGACCGCGTGTCGCGGCTGGAGGTGCCCGGTCTGACGGTCGACGAGGTCGATCGCCTGCTGCGGTCCGGGCTCGGGCTCGACCTGGCCCGACCGACGCTGGTCCGGCTCCACCGTGTCTCCGGCGGAAACCCGTTCTACGCGATCGAGCTCGGGCGGGCGATCGCCGCCGGCGGGGCGACGGACGGCCAGGACGTGCTCGTGGTCCCGCCGAGCCTCGACGGGCTCGTCGGTCAGCGCCTCGACGGCCTGGGGCCGGATGGTGGGACGGTGGCCCTGTATGCGGCCGCCTCGGCCCAGCCGTCGACCGACTCGATCGCTGCGGCGATCGGCCCGGACGCGACCCGCGCCGGACTGGCCGAGGCAGTCGGTGCAGGGGTGCTCCTCGCCGAGGGCGAGGAGGTCCGGTTCGTCCATCCGCTCCTCGCTGCCGCGGCCTATGGGCGGACGTCGGCCGACCGTCGTCGGGCGGCGCACACGCGCCTCGCCGAGGTCGCCACCGAGCCCGAGGAGCGCGCCATGCACCTGGCGCTTGCGACCGAGCGACGCGAGGAGGTCGTCGCCGCGGTCCTCGAGGATGTGGCTCTGACGGTAAGCCGACGTGGAGCGCCCGAGGCCGCGGCGCGCCTCGCGGAGCGCGCGGCGGACCTGACACCCGAGCGCCAACGATCCAACGGACGCCGTCGGATGTCGCTCGCCGCACAGGAGTACCTCGTCGCGGGAGACGTCTCGCGCGTCCGGAGCCTGCTCCAGCGGCTGACCGCGGACGCCGTCGGGCCCGTGGAGCGGGCCGAGGCTCTCACGCGCATGGCCCACCTGCACCTGGTGCAGGCCGAGTGGGACGAGGCGCGGGTCCTCTATCACGACGCGGCATCGATCGTCGACGACGACCCGGGCCGCCGGATCCCGATCGAGCTGGGTCTGGCGGGGCTCGGATTCGTGACGTGGCGCGAGTGGCGGGAGGGAGCCGAGCACGCCGCCACGGCGCTCCGATTGGCGGAGGAGCTCGGCGAACCGACGGTGCTGTTCCAGACACTCGGACACGCCGCTTCGTGGCGGAGCGTCCTCGACGGTGACTGGCGCGAGTTGATGGAGCGCGCCGACGGCCTGGCTGCCGTGGCGGACGACGTCCCTGGCGTCGAGCATCCCGACGTCCAGTTCGCACGCATGTTGCGCGACGCCGGTGACTTCGACGGTGCACTCGAACGGGTCGAGCGACGCATCGAGCGGGCCCGGGAGACCGGCGACTGGCATGGCCTTCCACGTCTGTTGCTGGCCCGGGCAGGCATCCAGATCCGGACGGGTGCGATCGGCCTCGCGGAAGAGACGCTCGAGGCGGCGGCGACCGGCGTCCTGCAGACCGGCGAGGGGGCGTGGCTGGGCGTCGCACAGGTCCTGTCCCACACGATCCGTGTCCTTCGCGGCGACGTCGATGGCGCCCGGGAGATCGAGGACAGCCTTCGTGCACGGATCGAATTGAACCCGGCGCTGGCCCGCGAACGCTGGGCGACGACCCTGAACAGCGCAGAGCTCGAGCTGGCGCTCGGCGACGCGGCTGCAGCCGACCGACGGATCAGCCCGCTCATCGCGACGGCGGCGGACGATCCGCTGGCACCCGGGTTGATCTGTTCGCTCGTCGTCCTGGGCGTCGAGGCCCGCGTCGCTACGGGCCGAGTCGACGAAGCGCGCGCCCTGTTCGAGACGTACGTCGACCGGCTGCGTCGGCCGGGTATCCGCTGGATCGATGCCGAGACGTCTCGCGCCGAGGCGCTGCTGCTGGCGGCCGAGGGCGACATCGATGGGGCTGGCGCGATCTCGGACGACAGCATCGCCCTGGCCGCCGGGGCCGGCGTGCCGTCCGTCCACGGCCGAGCGCTGCTGACGGCGGGAGAGATCCGACGTCGGGCGCGGCAGAAGGCTCGCGCCCGGGAGGCCTTCGAGGCCGCGATCCAGACCTTCGGCGAGCTCGGAGCACGGCTGTGGACCGCTCGTGCCCGAGCGGAACTCGCCCGGGTCGCCCAGAAGCGCCCGGCCGGGGCGCCGTTGACCGGGACCGAACGACGGGTCGTGGAGCTCGTCGCCGCGGGTCGCACGAACCGGGAGATCGCCGACGCGCTGTTCATGAGCGTCCATACGGTCGAGGCCCACCTTACGCGGCTGTTCCGGGAGCTCGGTGTCCACAGCCGGACCGAGCTGGCGAGACTGGCGGTCGAGGGCACCGACCCGCGCCTGCGCGACGTGGTCGTCCCCAAGTTGTAGGGATTTCCGTGATTTCGTCACGGGCTTCCGGGGTCGAGGATCGGTGCAGGCGGGTCGACCGACCTGCCGCAGACCGAACGACGATCAAGGAGCACCACGAAATGACCTCGCTCGCCCAGCAACGCCAGACCATCACCACCCCGCTGGTGGGCCTCGCGCTCGCCGCGTCCGTCCTCGGCGGCATCGTCGGCGGCGCACTCGCCATCGCAGTCCCGGCCGTCGTCGACGCCCGCGCCGACGCCGAGGCCGCCGAGCACGCCAAGTGGCAGAAGTACGGCCAGGAGTGGGAAGCCCGCTACCGCCAGATGTACCCGATCATCGAGGTGTCGACCCGCTGATCGCAGACCGGACGGACGCCGGGCCCAGACGATGAGCCCGGCGTCCGTTTTCTTCGCGCCACGACGTCGCCCGAGGCGCTCCGACTACCATGCGGGCATGTACCTCGACGCCATGGAGTTCCTCGAGGAGGAACGCGACGGATGGGCGCCGTACGAGGCGCTGGCCGACCTCAGCGACGAGCAGCTGGCCGTCGGGATCGAGGCCGCCCACGGCTGGTCCGGCCGCGACCTGATGGCCCACATGCTGGCATGGCAGGCCGTGTCGCTGGAGGCGGCCAAGGAGCTGGCCGTCAACGAGACGAGCCCGACGATCGCCCGCGTCGACGCCGACTGGGCGGCCCGTGGCGGCGAGATCGTCAACGACGAGATCACCCAGACCTGGGCGAACGGTCCCGATCGGCGAGCTGCGCGAGCGGTTCCGGACCCAGCCCGGTGAGCTGCGCGGCTACCTCACGGTCGTGCCGGAGACGCGCTGGCTCAAGCACGCGACCCATCTCAAGTCGTTCCACGACGAGACGATCGCGCACTACGAGGAGCACACGGACGACCTGCGGGCGATCCTGTCGACGGCCGGGTCGTGACGCTGCGCGAGGTGCTCGACGCGGCCGCCGGTGCGACGCCCGGCGCCTCGGTCACGACCGAGGCCGACGGGTCCGTGGCCTGGTCGGTGGGCGGGACGACATTCGCGCTCCTGTCGGCCGATGGTGGAGTCGGCGTCGTTCATGCTCGACCCGATCGTCGCCAACGCCGCCGCGCGCACGCCCGACGTGCGCCGCTCGCCACGCGGTCCCGGCTGGGTCGAGCTGCGGCCACGGGTCGTGGACGGCCACGCCGCGGACCGGGCCAACGCGTGGTTCCTGTCCGGCCATCGCCGCCTGACCGGCCCGGGCGCCTAGGACACGACCCCTCGAATCGAACGACCCCGGTCGTGTGCCGGGGTCGTGGGGACGCGGGGACGAGCCGGGGCTATTCGGTCGCGGCGACCGCGAACTCGGTCAGGTTGAACTGCACCTCGAGCTGCTCGAGCGGGCGGAAGCCGACCACGCCCTGCGGTTGCGCACCGGGCTTGAAGAAGGCGATCGTCGGGATGCTCATGATGTTGAACGCCTGCGAGAGGCGCGGGTTGGCGTCGACGTCGACCTTGACCACGTCGACGGCGCCCTCGTACTTCTCGGCGAGCTTCTCCATCTCGGGGGCGACCATCTTGCACGGGCCGCACCACGCGGCCCAGAAGTCGACGACGACCGGCCGCTCCGACTTGAGCACGAGCTCCTCGAACGTGGCGTCCGTCGCGTGCTTGATCTCCACCATCGGTTGCGTGTCCTTTCCCGGCCCTAGCGGGCGATGTCCTGGATGAGTCGATAGGCCTCGAGGACGCGCGGGTCCGCGAGGCGATAGAGGATGGCATTGCCCTCGCGTCGGCTGGTCACGAGCCCTGCTCGGCGGAGCACGGCGAGGTGCTGGCTCATGTTGGGCACCTGACAGCCCACCCGAACGCTGAGGTCGCTGACCGAGAGCTCGCCGATGGCGAGCGACTCGAGGACGCACAGGCGCTTGGGATCGGCGAGGGCTCGTCCGACCGCGGCGTACCGCTCCCGGTCGATGTCCTCGGATACCGGCAGGTAGTCCAACACGGCCTCAAGTCTATCAGTGCTTGCGCAAGTACGCAATTAGCCCGCAGGACGCGAGCGGTTGTCAGCCGCGCGGCCCGGCGTACAGCGCACCTGCAAGGCCTCCGTGCGCACGCTGGTCTCCAGCGGACGCCTGCATCGAGGTCTCGAACATGTGCATGACCTGTGGCTGCATGGATGCCCACAAAGAGATGGGCGAGGGCAACATCACCTACGACGACATCAAGCGCGCCGCGGAGGAGAACGGCCGGACCGTCGAAGAGACGCTCCAGACCTTCGACGCGACGGCGGCCAAGGATCGCCGCGAGCACCGCGACGAGTACCGGGTGTCGAGTCAGTCGGCCGTATGAACGGCGACTTACGCGAAGAACGGTGGCGAGGTCAGGACGTAGCGGTCGAGGCCGTCGACCGGGCCGTCGGTGAAGAACAGCATCACGAAGGGATCGACGCGAAAACCGCGCGACAGCAGGTGGTCGAGCGCGGGACGGGCGGTCATGGGGACGTCGAAGGTCACGGTCTCGTGGCCATACATGGCGGCGGCGGCCTCACCCTCCGCGAGGATGGCCGGCAGGTCGGTCTCGTACAACGCCGCGTATGGCCCGCCCCAGGCGGGTCGGGACGGGTGGTAGCCGTAGCCGGCGGGGATGCCGTTGCGCAGGTACAGCCAGCCCGACCGCTGCGTCGAGAGCCAGCGGTGCTCGTCGTCGCGCCGGAACCCGAGCGTGCGGCGGTCGATCTCCGCGAGGGCGTCCAGTGGCGGCTCCGACGGCTCGATCCGCTGGCGTTCGAGGTCGGTCGGCAGCGGCAACGCGCGAGGCACGCCATCCAGGCCGAGCATCGGGACACGCGCATCGAGACCCGCGCGTAGGTAGCGGGCGATGGCCCGCGGATCGATCGTGGCGACGATCGCACGATGCCGGGCGCCGGCGGTGGGGAAGGCGAGCCCGAGCAGCTGGCGCCCGATCCCCGCGGACTGTGCCTCCGGCAGGACGAAGAACTCGGTGAGCTCGCGGACGCCGTCGCGCAGGATCGACCGCGCATAGCCGACCGCTCGACCGGTCTCCTCCTCCTCGGCGATGTACCAGTGATCGGCCGTCGCCGCGAGGTGATCGAACATCGGCGCCCGCGTCGCGAACGCCGCCGGATCCCCGGCCGTGGCATTGGCCGCGGCACCGACCCGACGGCTGAGGTCATCCACCGTCGTCTCGAAGATGTCGAAGCAGGTCCGCGTGTCGGCCGGCGTCGCCCGCCGATACCGGATGGTCATGGGCGGAGCCTAGCCCGTGCGATACTCGGCCGCATGTCCGAAACCCCGACGTCCGCGCCCGACGCTGCCCTCGAGGTGCCGTACTCGGCGATCGAGGACGCCGCGGGACGCCTCCACGGGGTCGTCCACCGGACGCCGATGCTGAGCTCGCGGACCGCCGCCGACTGGGTCCGGAGCGGCGCGGGGGTCCGCCTGGCCGGAGACCGGCTCTATCTCAAGGCCGAGCACATGCAGAAGACCGGGTCGTTCAAGGCGCGCGGCATGACCAACCGGATCGCCACGCTGTCGGCCGACGCTCGGGCACGCGGCGCCATCACGCTGTCGGCCGGCAACGCCGGCCAGGCCTACGCGTGGGCCGGTGCCGCGGCCGGGGTGCCGGTCACCGTCGTCATGCCGGAGGGTGCGGTCCGATCGAAGGTCGAGGCGTGTCTCGGCTACGGCGCTCGGGTCATCCTGCATGGCACGCATGTCGGCGACACGTTCGCCGAGATGGAGCGCATCCGCGACGTGGAGGGGCTCACGTTCGTCCACCCGTTCGACGACCCGAACGTCATCGCCGGCAACGGCACGGCCGGCCTCGAGCTGGTCGACGACGTGCCCGACGTCGATGTCGTCGTGGTCGGTGTCGGCGGCGGCGGGCTGATCAGCGGCGTCGCGACCGCCGTCAAGATCACGCCGCCCGTCCGCGCGCGTCGTCGGCGTGGAGCCGGAGGCGTCCAATGCGATGTCGCTCGCCCTCGAACGCGATGCGATCGTCACGATCCAGCCACGCTCGGTGGCAGACGGGCTGGGCGCTCCGTTCGCGGGGCGCTGGACGATGGCCATCGCCCGACGCCTCCTCGACGGGATCATCCTGCTCGACGACCCCACCATCCTCGCCGGGCTGCGCTTCGGGCTGGAGCGCCTCAAGCAGGTCCTCGAGCCAGCCGGCGCGGCCGCCCTGGCCGCCGTGCTGGCCGGTCGTGTGCCGCTCGAGGACGGCGAGCGGGTCGCCGTCGTCCTGTCGGGCGGCAACGTGGAGGTCGACCGCCTCGGGGAGCTGCTGGCCCAGGCCGGGACGCTGGAGCGCCGCGGCTAGTCCACGCCGAGATCGTGCAACCGGTCGTCGTCGATGCCGAGGTGGTGGGCGAGCTCGTGGATGACCGTGATCCGGACCTCGTCGGCGAGGTCGTCCGGGTCGGCGAAGTCGGCCTCCAGCGGCAGCCGGAACAGCGTGATCCGGTTGGGCTCGCTGACCCAGTCCGACCCCCACTCGGTGCGGGCGACGCCCTCGTACAGCCCGTACAGCGTGTCGTCGGCCTCGAGCTGGTTCTCGCGGCGCTGCTGCGCGCTCGGCTCGTCGTCGATGACGATCGCGACCTCCTCGAGCGCCGCGGCGAACGGCATCGGGATGGCCGCCAGCGCCCCCGCCACGAGGTCCTCGAACCGCCGATGCCGGGCGGCCGCAGTCCCGCGGCGGGAGGGCGCGGTGCGGGAGCCGCGTCGGCGCTTGGGCATGGCGCCCGTATCCTAGGCCCGATGGAGCTGCCGCCGGCCGACGTCCCGGAGCCGGACATGTCCCTCGAGCCGGCGGGCTACATCGTCACCGGCGAGGACGGCGACCGGATCCACTTCCTCGACTGGGGCGGCCCGGAGGAGGTCGACCCGAGCACGACGCCAGGCATCGTCGCCGTCCCTGGTCTCGGTGCGACGGCGTGGGCGTGGGCACCGGTCGCCAGGCGCATCGGCGGTCCGCGGGGTCGGTGCCACGTCGTCGACGATGGACCTGCGTGGCCACGGCCTCTCCGACGCACCGACCGATGACGGCGCGTACGACCTCGACGTGCAGGCCGAGGACGTCGTCGCCGTCGCCGAGGGCGCCGGCCTCCTCGCGGCGCCGGCCGACCGCGTCGTCCTCGCCGGGCACGGGTTCGGGGCGATCGTGGCCGTCCGGGCTGCAGCGGCGCTCGGCGAGCGTTGTGTGGGCCTCGTCCTCGTCGACGGGGGCTGGGAGGATCTCGAAGCGGCGACGGGCATCGACGTGGACGAGTTCCTCCGCGGCCTCGATGAGCCGCCCGAGGTCATGCGTTCCCTCGGTGCCTTCCTGGCCGACCGCCGGGCGTTCGACCCCACGTCGTGGGACGCCGACCAGGACCGCGCCGCGCGATCGTCCGTGGTCGAGACCCATGCGGGCCGCGTCGTCCCGTCCGCCCGGCCGCACGCCACCGAGGCGAGCGTCCGGGCGATGTTCGGCTACGAGCCCACGGCCGCCCTCGCCGAGGTGCCCTGCCCGGTGCGTGCCTTGGTGGCCGCCACCGACGACAACGGCGCGCGGGGCCGGGCGCTCGCCGAGGTCTCGGCGCGGCGCGAGCGCGCCGGGCGCAGCGCGATCAGCAGCACCGCGTACGAGGGGGTCGGGCACAACCTGATGCGCTACCGTCCGTCGGGGGTGGCCGGGGAGATCCTCGGCCTGACACAGCAGCGTCCGACCGCCTGACCGCCGCACGCAGGGGACCACACGATGCAGGTCGTCTACAGCCCGCGCCACCTTGCCCACGACATCGATACCGAGACGTTCATGGGCCTGCCGATCGCCGCGAACGAGGTCGCCGAGCGGGCGGAACGGATCCGGTCCGCCCTCGAGGCCGACGGCGGGTTCGAGTTCCGCGATCCGACCGAGCACGGCACAGCCCCCATCAAGGCCGTCCACGACGAGGCACTCGTCCGGTTCCTCGAGACGGCGTGGTCGGAGGTCCGTGTCCAGGCCATCCCGCGGGCGTTCCTGTCGGCCGACACGTACCCGAACATCGCGATGTTCGAGGGCATGTCGCCCGATGCCGTGGAGCGACTCGTCCGCGAGCCCGGTCATGTCGGCGGCCGGGCCGGCTTCTGGGGTCTCGATTCGGCCGCGCCGCTGGTCGCCGGCACGTACGATGCCGCGCTGGCCGCCGTCGATGTCGGGCTCACGACGATGGACCTCGTGCTCGGCGGCGAGACCGTCGCGTATGGCCTGTGCCGGCCGCCCGGCCACCACGCTGCGCGTTCGATGTACGGCGGCTACTGCTTCTTCAACAACGCCGCGATCGTTGCCGAGGCGATCACGGCGCAGACCGGTGAGCGGGTCGCCATCCTCGACGTCGACTACCACCACGGCAACGGCACCCAGCAGATATTCTGGCGACGCGGCGACGTGCGCTACGTGTCGATCCATGCCGACCCCGTGCGCGCCTACCCGTACTTCCTCGGGCGCGCCGACGAGACCGGCGAGGGCGACGGTGCAGGCGAGAACCTGAACATCCCGCTGCGGGCGGGCGCGACGAACGCCGACTACCTGGACGCGACCGATCGCGCGGTCGAGGCCATCGCGGCCGGTCCGGGCTCGATCGTGGTCGTCTCACTCGGCTTCGACACGTACGGCCTCGACCCGATCGGCGACTTCGCCCTGTCGACGGACGTGTATCACGAGGTCGGCCGGCGGGTGGCGGCGCTCGGCCGGCGGCTGGTGGTCCTGCAGGAGGGCGGCTACCACCGGCCGTCGCTGGGCGAGAACGCGCGGGCCTGGCTCCGTGGTGCCGAGGGCCGTCCGTTCGACCCGTTGCCATCGGGCGGCTTCGGCGAGCGAGGGACGGTCGCCTGACGACCGCGCTCGACCAGGCGACGCTGGAGGCCGCGGTCGCTGAGCTGGCCGCCCGGGACGCCGATCTCGCCGCGATCGTCGACCGCTATGGCGTCCCGCCCCTTTGGGGCCGCCAGCCGGGGTTCGGGACGCTCGTCCACATCGTGCTCGAACAGCAGGTCTCCCTCGCCTCGGCCCGGGCGGCGTTCGACCGACTGGTGGCCGCGACCGACCCGCTGACACCAGAGCGGTTCCTGCGACTCACCGATGCGCAGCTGCTGGCCATCGGGTTCAGCCGTCAGAAGGCCCGCTATGGGCGCGCGCTCGCAACCGCCCTCGTCGACGGCGCGCTCGACCTCGACGCCCTGGCCGCCCTCGACGACGAGGCGGTCCAACGGATCCTCGAGGCGATCCCGGGCATCGGGCGCTGGTCGTCGACGATCTACCTGCTGATGGTCCTCGGCCGTCCCGACGTGTGGCCGGTCGGGGACATGGCCCTTGCCACCGCGGTCGGCGAGGCGACCGGTCTGCCCGCCCGGCCGGGCCCCGACGAGCTGGCGCGGATCGGCGAGGCGTGGCGCCCGTGGCGGTCGGTGGCCGCCCGTCTCTTCTGGCACGACTACCTGGGGCGTCGGCGCACCACTGATCGCTCGTCACGCACGCGCGACATGCCGTTGTGATCCATCCTCCGGGTGCGTGGTGGTCCGTTTCGCGGTCCGATGCGTAGGGTGGTCAGGGCATCACGAGAGCCGACATCACGAGGAGGAGACCGATCCGCCGGATCGATCCGTTCAGCCACCAGACGGCCGTCGGCGTCGGCCTGGGACTGCTCTGCACGCTCATCATCGCGATCGTCTTCGTGTCGTCCGTGCCCCGCGCCAGCGGGTCGGGCGATGGCGGCCTCGTCCTGGTGCCGATGGGCGGTCCCGTCGCGCCGGGGATCGGTCCGGTCGACCCCAGCGGGAGCGCCTCGCCGGCCACCTCTCCAGGACCGAGCGCGTCGGGAGCGGGGGACCCGGTCACCGCGCCAGGGACGCCGCTGGAGTCCGGAGCCGCGCCCCCGGCGGTCGGCCCCGATGCGCTCGACCCGACCACGCCACCCGGGCCCGGCGTCGCCACGCCACGCCCGCCGGTCGCACCGACGGCCGACCCCACCCCTCGACCGGCCGCTCCGACCCCGCGGCCGACGGTCGCGCCGACGCCGCGGCCCCGACCCACGCCGGACCCGACCCCGCGGCCGACACCAGACCCGACCCCGCGCCCGACGCCCGACCCGACGCCGGCGCCGGAACCGGAGCCGACGCCCGTGCCGGACGAGTGCCTCGACCTGCCGATCCTGCCGCCGGTCTGCCTCTGACGATCCACACGGGCGCGGCTCGGCGTACCATCCCTCGACCATGGCTCCATCGACCGACCTGCCGCCCAACGTCCGCCGCCTGGTCGACGAGATCGAATCCGAGATCGGCGAGACGAGCGTCGCCATCGACGACATCACCGGTGCGCGCGGCCGTGACCACGACGGCGACGCGTCGACCGACAACGGGCGGGTCGAAGCGGCCGTGCGGCGCATCCTCGAGGAGATCGGCGAGGATCCCGACCGCCAGGGACTGGTCGGCACTCCCGAGCGGGTGCACCGCATGTACACCGAGCTGACCGCCGGCTACCACGTCGATCCGGAGCGGCTCATCAACAACGCGGTCTTCGACGTCGACTACAGCGAGATGGTCATCGTCAAGGACATCCCGTTCTACTCGCTGTGTGAGCACCACCTGCTGCCGTTCTTCGGGTCGGCGGCGGTCGCGTACATCCCGCGCGGCCGGGTCATCGGCCTCTCGAAGATCCCGCGCATCGTCGAGATGTACGCGCGCCGGCTGCAGGTCCAGGAGCGACTCACCCAGCAGGTCGCGGAGTTCCTGCAGGAGCGGCTCGAGCCGCAGGGCGTCGGCGTCGTGATGGAGGCCACGCACCTGTGCGCGGTGATGCGCGGCGTGCGCAAGCCCGGCACGATCATGACCACCTCGTCGGTCCTCGGCCTGTTCCGGACACGTGACCGGACCCGCTCCGAGTTCCTCGACCACCTCGCCCGCGAGGCGCCCCGGGCCTGACGGCTGGCGCTGGGCCGCGTCAGCCGGCCTCGGTGATCGTGATCTTGCCCGCACCGCCTTCGATGTCGACCAGGTACCGATCGGCCGCCCGTTCGGCACCCGTGGTCTCCAGGATCGTGTCGCCCGTGCCGCCGAGCCGCTGCTCGTCGAAGTCGATGCGGCTGGCGCCGCCGCGGAGCTTCAGCCGGACCTGGACGCCGGCCGGTCGTTCGATCCGGACGTTGTTGATCCCGGCCTTCAGCCGGATGGGGACGTCGCCCGCCGGCTGACCGAGAGTCAGCCGCAGCTGATCGACACCGCCAGTCAGCTGGAAGGAGCGAACGTCAAGCGCGGTCAGCTTGCCCTGGAGCTTGCCCGCCCCGCCGACGACCTCGAGATCCCACGGGATGGCGGCGTTGAGCGTCACGTCGCATCGACGCTCGTTCCGGTCCCACTGCCAGCCGCCCGTGTAGACGGCCCCGGTCCATCGCCCGCTCCATCCGCGGTACTGGATCGTGACGACGCCGTCGCGCAGCCGGACCTGCGGGACGGGACCTTCGAACTTCGCCCGGTACAGGTCGTCGATGTCGGTCGCGCCACGCAGCAGGAGCTCGTGGGCGCCCGACTTGAACAACAGCCGGGCCCGATCCAGGCCCCCGATCGGCGCGGCGTGCTCGGAGCCGCCGTCCGCGCCGGGCTCCCGGCTGTCCCGAAGTGCGGTCGCCTCCACGCGCCTGATCTCGGCCATGCGCGTGAGGAAGTCGTCGATGACGGCGAGCTCGGCCGCGGAGTACTGGCCGATCTCGGACGCGCTCTTGTCACCCACGCGGGCCATCGTCGCCTCGACGGCCGCGATGCGGTCGGGCACGACCTCGACGACGACCCGCCGCCGGTCGGCAGGGTCGGGCACACGACGGACGTAGCCCGACTGCTCCAGGCGGTCGATGACTCGGGTGACCGCGCCGGTCGTCAGACCCGTCAGGTCCGACAGCTTGCCGGCGGTCGCGGAGCCGCTGTCGATGAGCACCTCGAGCGCCTCGATGTCGGACTCGGACAGGCCGAACCGGAGGGCGACCGTGTGGCCGAAGAGCGACCCCTGAAGACTCACACGGCGCAGCGAGCGGAGGACCGAATCGATCGAATCTCTGTCCATGGTTGACAACATCTCCTCGCTTGGGTGATTATCTGCACGGTGCAGATATTGCCCGAAGATGCTGAACGGCGCAAGTGACGTCGCCCACGGCAGCATAGCGACAGGAGATCGACATGACCACGCCGACGTCCGGCGAGCCGATGATCCAGACGCACGATCTGGCCCGGACCTTCCGTTCCCGCAAGACGGAGGTCGAAGCGGTCCGTGGTGTCGACCTGGCGGTCGGCACCGGCGAGATCTTCGGCTTCCTCGGCCCGAATGGGGCCGGCAAGACCACGACCCTCCGGATGCTGACGACGCTGCTCCCGCCGACCTCGGGTGAGGCGGTGGTCGCCGGCGCCGACCTGCGCCGCGAGCCCGGGGCGGTACGCGAGCGCATCGGCTACGTCCCGCAGGGCGGCTCGACCGACCCGGCCGAGACCGGTCGCGGTGAGCTCGTCATCCAGGGCCGTCTTTACGGCATGGACAAGACGAGCGCGGTGCGACGCGCGGCCGAGATCCTGGCGACGCTCGATCTCGAGACGGCCGCGGACCGGCCGATCGCCACCTACTCGGGCGGGATGAAGCGCCGGCTCGACGTGGGGCTGGGCATCGTCCACCGACCGGCGGTCTTGTTCCTCGACGAGCCGACCACCGGTCTCGACCCCCAGGCGCGAGCTCGGATGTGGGACGAGATCCGCGGCCTGCGCGAGGCTGGGACCACGGTGTTCCTCACGACCCACTACCTCGAGGAGGCCGATGCCCTTGCCGACCGGCTGGCGATCATCGACCACGGCCGCATCGTGGCCGAAGGCACGGCCGACGAGCTGAAGCGCGAGGTGGCCGGCGACGTCATCACGATCGGCGTGGACGGCGCCGTCGAGCACGTCCTCGAGGCGGTCCGCGCCCAGCCGTTCGTCCGCGAGGCCAGCGTCGACGAGGAGCTCGTGCGCCTGTTGGTCGACCAGGGCGACATCGCGGTCCCGAGCCTCATCCGCGTGCTCGACGGGGCCGGGCTCCGCGCCCAGTCGCTCACCCTGGCCCGCCCCAGCCTCGACGACGTGTTCCTCCGCCAGACCGGCCGATCGCTGCGCGACGACGACGCGGCCGCGGCCTGACATCGACCGAAACGAAAGGACGTTCGTCATGAAGACCGTGCGTGACACCTGGCTCATGTACCGCCGCTCGCTCATCCTGACCCTGCGCCAGCCGGTGTGGGTCGCCATGGGCCTGTTCCAGCCCATCCTCTATCTGATCCTGTTCGCGCCGCTCCTGGAGGGCGCGACATCCGCAGCCGGTGCCTCGACCAGTGCGTTCAACTGGTTCATCCCGGGCCTGCTCATCCTGACGGCATTCTTCGCCGCCGCCTTCGCGGGCTTCGGCCTGGTCGCCGAGATCCGCTACGGCGTCGTCGAGCGGATGCGGGTGACACCGATGAGCCGCTTCGCGATGCTGGCCGGTCGGGCGCTCCGGGACGTGACGATCCTGCTCGCCCAGTCGGCGCTGCTGATCCTCGTCGCCATCCCGTTCGGCCTGGAGATCGAGCCCGTCGGGGCAGTCCTGACGCTCGGCATCGTCGCGCTGGTCGGGCTGACCTTCTCGTTGCTCTCGTACACGCTCGGGCTGATCTTCAAGAGCGAGGAGGCGCTGGCGCCGTTGGCGCAGGCGATCTCCCTGCCACTGCTCCTGCTGTCCGGGATCATGCTGCCGATGGCGCTCGCGCCGGACTGGCTGCAGACGCTCTCGACGCTGAACCCGCTGACCCACGCCGTGGACGCGGCCCGTGCCCTGTTCAACGGCCTCTGGAGCGATCCGCAGATCGTCGTCGGCTGGGTCGTCATGGGGACGCTTGCGGTCATCTCGCTCGTCGTCGCCTCCCGAGCATTCGCGCGAACGACCGCCTGACGCGGTCTCGACGGGTCGGCCGGGCGTGGCGGTGACTACAATCCCGCCATGCCGGACCGGCCCATCAAGGTCCTGATCGCCAAGCCCGGTCTGGACGGCCACGACCGCGGCGCGAAGGTGCTCGCCCGCGGCTTGCGCGACGAGGGCTTCGAGGTCGTCTACACGGGTCTTCGCCAGACACCGGAGATGGTCGCCACGGCGGCGCTCCAGGAGGACGTCGACGTCGTCGGCCTGTCGATCCTGTCGGGCGCCCACATGACGCTCGTGCCGCGCATCACCCGCCTCCTCCATGACCAGGGCCAGACCGGGGTCCTCGTCACGGTCGGTGGGATCATCCCGGACGTCGACGTGCCGGCGCTCAAGGAGGCCGGCGTCGCCGCGGTCTTCGGTCCGGGGACGACGATCGCCCAGGTCGCCGACTACCTGCGCTCGAACGCGCCGTCGCGCGACTGACGGTGGCCGTGCCCGCCGTCGCCGGCCCCGAGGAGCTGGCCGACGCCGCCATCGCGGGCGACCGGCTCGCGCTCGCCCGAGTCCTCACCGCCGTCGAGAACCGCACACCCGTGGCCGAGGCCGCGCTCCGTCGCCTCTACCCGAAGGCCGGCAGCGCACACCTTGTCGGGATCACGGGACCGCCCGGGTCGGGCAAGTCGACGCTCGTGTCGGCGCTCATCGCTGAGCTGCGCGAGGCCGGTCGAGCGGTCGCGGTCGTCGCGGTGGACCCGTCGTCGCCGATCACCGGTGGCGCCCTGCTCGGGGACCGCGTCCGGATGCAGGCGTATGCCGGCGATCGCCACGTGTTCATCAGGTCGATGGCGTCGCGCGGCCACGCGGGCGGGCTCGCCTCGACCACGACGACCGCGGCGGCGGTGCTCGACGCCGCGGGATTCGACCTCGTGCTCATCGAGACCGTCGGGACCGGCCAGAGCGAGGTCGAGGTCGCGGCAGCGGCCGACACGACCGTGGTGCTGGAGGCCCCGGAGATGGGCGACGAGGTGCAGGCCATCAAGGCCGGGCTCCTCGAGGTGGCCGACATCGTCGTGGTCAACAAGGGCGACAAGCCCGGTGCGCTGCGGACCGCGGCCCAGCTCCGGGCGATGCTGGTGCCGACCGTCGGTCGCGATCGCGACCCGTCCCGGCCGGCGCCGAAGCGGCCCGAGGTCATGATCACGACCGCGTCGACCGGGGAGGGCGTGCCGGAGCTGCTGGCCGCCCTGGACCGGCGTCGCACGAGCGGGGGCGAGGGCCTGACCGCGGAGGCGCGACGGGCGCGGGCGCTGGCCCAGGTCCGCGGGGTCCTCGCCGACCGGCTGGCGGACCGGCTGCGGGATCCCGCGATGGCGCCGCTGGCCGAGTCCCTGGTCGACGATGTCGCGGAGCACCGGCTCGATCCGTACGCCGCGGCCGACCGGCTGCTCGAGGCGATCGCCCGGGAGGAGCGGTGACCCGAGGCGAGCCCGCGACCCGGCCGCCACTGGTCACGCCAACCTTCGTCGCGCTGTTCGTCTCGGCGTTCGCATTCTTCGGCGCCGGCGGGATCGTCCTGCCGGTCGCGACGCGGTTCGCCAGCGGACCACTCGGGGCGAGCGGGATCGGCGTCGGGGTCGCGCTCGGCGCGTTCTCGATCGCGGCGCTCGCGTTCCGGCCGGTGGTCGGCTGGGCGTCGGACCGCTTCGGTCGCCGGCCGCTGCTGCTGGCGGGCGGCATCGTCACGGTCGGTGCGTTCGTGGCCCACCTGTTCGCCACGTCGTTGCCCGCGTTCGTCGTGGTGCGGGCCGTGTACGGCATCGGCGAGGCGCTGTACTTCGTCGCGGTGGTCGCCGCGGTCAGCGACCTCGCGCCGGAGGAGCGCCGCGGCGAGGCCATCAACATCGCGTCGCTGTCGGTCTACCTCGGGCTGGCCATCGGGCCGTTCCTCGGCGAGACGATCCTCGCGGCCACCGGGTTCTCCGCGGTCTGGATCGTGGCCGCCGCGCTGGCCGGCCTGGGCACGGGCCTGGCCCTGTTCGTCCCGGAGACCGCACCGGCGGTGCTGGCCGCGGCGGCCACCGGCCAGCGACCACCGCGCGGGCGCCTGTTCCATCCGGCCGGCGTCCTGCCCGGGTTCCTCATCCTGACGGGAGCGTGGGGGATGGCCGGGTTCCTGGCGTTCGTGCCGCTGCACGCGACGGCGATCGGCCTCGACGGGGCCGGCGTCCCGCTGGCGATGTACGCCATCATCGTCGTGGCCCTGCGGATCGTGTTCGTGCGGCTGCCCGACGAGATCGGGGCGGCCCGCGTGTCCGGCGGCGCGCTCGCGGTCGGCGCGCTCGGGCTGGCCCTCATCGGGATCCTGCCCGGCGCGCCGGGGCTGTATGCCGGGACGGCGGTCTTCGCGGCCGGGATCGCATTCATGTTCCCGGCCCTCATCGCCGTCGCGGTGGCACGCGTCGACGAGTCGGAGCGGGGGTCGGTCGTCGGGACGTCGAGCGCGTTCCTCGACCTGAGCTTCGGGCTGTCGCCGGCGATCCTCGGGAGCGTCGTCGACGCGAGCGGCTACCCGGCGGCATTCCTCGTGTCGGCGGTGATCTCGGCCGTGGGTGCGGGCGTCCTCGCGCTGCGGCGCCGGTCGCTCGTGCCGGAGCCGCGGCCCGCGTGACGATCTGACCGGCATGACGGCGCGCTACGCTAGCCATCGATGACGATCAAGCGGGTGTTCGTCGCCGGCGCGGGTCTGATGGGCCACGGCATCGCGCAGGTCCATGCGGCGATCGGCAAGGATGTGACGCTGTACGAGCCCCAGCTCGAACGGGCGGCTGCAGGCAGGGAGCGGATCGCCGGCAACCTTCAGCGCTCGGTCGAGAAGGGCAGGCTGACGACCGAGGAGCGGGAAGCGACGCTCGCACGGATCGTGCCGTCGGCGGATCTCGCGTCGGTCGCCTCGTCGGACCTCGTGGTCGAGGCGGTGTTCGAGGACCTCCGGGTGAAGACCGACCTCTGGCGGGACATCGACGGGCTGGCGCCGCCCGGGGCGATCTTCGCCACGAACACGAGCTCGATCGCCATCAAGCGCCTGGCCGAGGCGGTGTCCGACGACCGGCGCCGGCGGTTCGTCGGGATGCATTTCTTCAGTCCCGTGCCGGTCATGCCGCTCGTCGAGCTGATCCGCTCGGGCGACACGACGGACGAGACCGTCGAGGTGATCCGCGGGCTGTCGGCCGAGTTGGGCAAGCAGGTCATCGAGTCGGCCGATCGGCCGGGCTTCATCGTGAACCGGATCCTGATGCCGTTCCTCATCGAGGCGATGCGGGCGTTCGAGCAGGGGATCGGGACGGCCGACGACATCGATGCGGGTGCCCGGATCGGCCTGAACCACCCGATGGGCCCGCTCGAGCTGGCCGATTTCATCGGTCTCGACGTCTGCCTCGGGATCATGCGAGTGCTGGAGGACGGGCTGGGGCTCGAGCACCTGCGGCCGCCGCGCGTGCTGGTCGAGCTGGTCGACGCCGGCCACCTCGGCCAGAAGACGGGTCGCGGCTTCCACACCTACCCGCGGGACCGGACGTGACCGGCCCGGTCGCGCCGCCGCCGGCGCTCGGCGAGGAGGAGCGGTTGCTCCAGGCGACCGCCCGCGACTTCGCACAGCGCGAGGTGGCTCCGGGGGCGATCGAACGCGACGAGGCGGAGCGCTACGACCGGTCGCTGTTCACGGCGATGGGCGCCCTGGGGCTGACCGCGGCGCCATTCCCCGAGTCGGTCGGTGGTGCCGGCTTCTCGTACCTCGCCTGGTCGCTGGTCATGGAGGAGCTGGGCGCGGCTGACATGGCGATGGCCGTGTCGTTGTCGGTCCATATCCTGTCGCAGTACCCGGTCGTGACGTGGGGCACCGACGAGCAGCGGGGTCGGTGGCTGCCGGCGATGCAGTCCGGCGAGGCACTGGGGGCCTTCGCACTGACCGAGCCGCACGCCGGGTCGGATGCGTCCGCGATCCGGACGCGCGCCGAGCGAGTCGGGGGAGGGGACACGTACCGGCTCACCGGGACGAAGATCTGGATCTCCAACGCGCCGGAAGCAGATCGCTACCTGGTGTTCGCGACGGTCGACGCGGAGGCGGGGTCGAAGGGCATCACCGCGTTCCTCGTCGAGAAGGGGACGGCGGGGTTCCGCTTCGGGGCGCACGAACGGAAGATGGGCATCCGGGCGTGTCCGGCGGCGGAGCTCGTGTTCGAAGGCTGCGAGGTGCCGGTCGCCGACCGCCTGGGTGAGGAGGGCGATGGCTACCGCATCGCGCTGTCGGCCCTCGGCGAGGGGCGGATCTCGATCGCCGCGGCGTGCGTCGGCCTGGCGCGGGCCGGGCTGGAGGCCGCGGCGCGGTACCTCGGGGAGCGCACGGCGTTCGGCGGGCCGCTGTCGGAGCAGCAGGGCCTGCGGTTCATGCTGGCCGAGATGGCGCGCGACGTGGCGGCGGCCCGGGCGCTGACGCGCGAGGCGGCGGCGACCAAGGACCGCGGCGAGCCGCTGGCCGAGGTGTCGTCGCTGGCCAAGTGGACGGCGTCCGATGCCGCGATGCGGGTCACGACCGATGCGGTCCAGCTGTTCGGTGGCAGCGGGTACTCGCGGGAGACCGGCATCGAGCGCCTGATGCGCGACGCCAAGGGGGCCCAGATCTACGAGGGCACGAACCAGATCCACCGCGAGATCGTCGCGGGCGAGGTGCTCAGGCGCGCCGGGACGGGATAGCGTCGGCTAGGCCGGCTCGGGACCGAGGCGATCGGCGACGAGTCGACCCGCCGCCGCCGAGCTGAGGCGGTTGCCGGTCACGGCGTCGAGGAACCGACTGCGCTCGATCGTCGCGAGTCGCACGTCGGACATCGCGGTGATCGTCGCCGTCCGCGGCACGTTCCGGAGCAGCGCGATCTCGCCGAACCGGTCGCCAGGTCCGAGGTCGCCGACGCGACGGCCGTCGATCTCGACCCTCACCCGGCCGGCCTCGACGATGAAGTAGTGATCGCCGGGGTGGCCCTGGTGGACGATCGCCGCGCCGGCAGGGACCGAGCGCCGGTCGAGCCCGCCGGCCAGCTCCTCGATCGTGGCCATCGGCAGCGGCTCGAACAGCGGATCCGCGTGGAGCAGTCGAAGGTCCGCGTCCGGGACGACGGCCGCGTCGTCGACGCTGCGGAGCCCGGGCCAGAGGACGACGACCGCGATCAACGGCACGGCACCCGCGAGCACCAGCGCGCCCGCGACGCCGACCGTCGACACGAGCCACGACGCGAGGAGGGCACCGGCGGCCAACGCCGCGGTCACGAGACCCTCCTGCAGGCCGAGGATGCGGGTGCGCATCCGGTTCGGGACGCTCCGCTGGACGAGGCTGTACCCGGCCACGTCGAGGGCGACCTTGCCGATGCCGCCGGTGGCCAGCGCGACCAGCGCGACGCCCGCGAGCGGCACGACCCCGACCGCAGCGATCCCGAGGCTCCAGACGACGATGCCCAGCCCGAACCAGGGCGCCAGCCGACGTCGCCCGACCAGCGAGACCGACACCGCGCCGCCGACGAGCCCGCCGATCCCCATCGCGGCCGTCAGCAGCCCGACGCCCGGATCGCCCATGCCGAGCAGATCGATCGCGGCCGCCACGACGAGGACCGTCATCGCGCCGCGGACGAGACGCTGGACCGTGAACGCCGCGACGACCATGCGCACCGGATGGCCGGCCAGCCATCGGACGGCATCGAGGCGTTCGTCGCGATGGGCCATAGGGCGCCTGCCACGGGGCCATCGCGGCCGACGATCCAGCCGGATCCCCAACGCCGCCGTGAACGCCAGCGCCAGCAGCGCCAGCCCGATGGCGAAGGTCGTCGCGGGTCCGGCCAGGGCCAGCGCCACGGCCGCCAGTCCCGGCCCCACGAGGTTCGCCAGGCTGTCGCCGGTCGTCAGCGCGACGTTGCCCGCGACGAGCTCGTCCGGCGACCGGGCGACGGCGGGCAGCAGCGTGCCCCGGAGCGGGCGGAGGAACGTGGCCGCGACGCTGTCGATCGCGACGAGACCGAAGGCGATCAAGGCGCTGCCGCCCGTGGCGATGAGCAGCCCGAGCAGCGCCACCGAGACGATCCGGGCCACCAGCGTCGCCCGGAGCGCGCGGTCCTCGGCGCCCCGCGACGCGAGCGCGGCCATCGCCGGTGCCAGCACGACCGACGGCAGGGTCCGGATCGCCGCGATGAGGGCGACACCGCCGGCGCCGGTCGCGGCATACGTGTACACGAACAGGCCGACCAGGTAGGCCGCCTCGCCGGCCGACCACGCAGCGGACGCGAGCTGGAGCCGGCGCATCGGCGGATGCGCGAGCGCCCGGCGCAGCGTGGCCAGCGACCGCATCACCGCAGGATGCCGTGCCCGGACGGTCGGCCGCTGGGCGCGAGTGAGAGGCCGGAGTCGCCCGTCAGACGATGCGCTCGTGCTCGTCGATGACCAGTCGGCGCCGGGCCAGCTCGGCGACGAAGGCTCGTGGATCGAACGCCGCTTCGGGTGGCTGGACGCCGGGCGGGCCTCCGCGCGATACGGCATCGGCGGCGATCGCAGCGACGGTGCCGGTGATCGTGGCCGATGCGGACCGCCCGGTCTCCTCGATGGCGAAGTCGTAGACGAACGTGACGCGCTCGTCGGCCCGCCAGCCCTCGACGAGCACCTGCTTGACGTTCGCGCTGCGGTCGTCGGACCCGATCCCTCGCCGGCCGACGAAGGCGGAGGCGAACCGGCGCGGCGAGATGTTGACGCCGTCGACCTCGAATGGCTCGTCGCGGTCGAACCCGAGCTCGAGCAGGACCTCGATGCGCCGCGTCTCGTCCGGCGGGTAGCCGACCTTGAACACGACGTTCCGGACGTCGATGACGCGGGGCAGGGTCACCGGTTCCGGGTGGGGAACCAGGTGGACCTCCTGGTCGCCATACGGCTCCGGGAACGCGATCGTCTCCACGTCGGCGAACGAAGGACGTTCGACGAGCGTCCCGTCATCGAGGACGAGCGACGTGCCGGTGCTCGCGTCGAAGCGGGTGACGACGATGCCGGGCGAGGTCCAGAGCGGATGCGTGATGTAGGAGTAGATGCGGATGCTGTCGACCCGGTCGAGGCGGTCCGCCCCGAGGCGCGCCAGGATGTTCGTCAGGCCCGGGGCGACGCCACAACCGGGGACGATCCGGCATCCCGCGCGTTCGGCGGCCGCGTGCCGATCTAGTTGCGCGAGCGTCTCGACGTGGTACGAGCCGAGGTCGACCAGGTGGATGCCCGCGGTGATCGCCGCGTCGGTGACGCGGACGTTGTGCCGCATGTAGGTGGCGTTCAGGACGACATCGTTGCCGTCCAGTGCCGCGGCGAGCGAGGCGGGTGACTCGACGTCGACCGCGACCACGCGCTCGGGTGCGCCGAGGCGGCGCAGCAGGTCGGTCGCCGCCGCGGGACGCACGTCACCGACGGTCACCTCGTGGTCGGTGTGAGCGCTCAGGTCGGCGACCGCGACCGATCCCATCTCGCCCGCGCCACCGAGGACGAGGATCCGGCTCATGTCCCCGGCGCCGAGGCTACTCGGCAGGGTCCTGCCAGAGCGAGATCTCGCTGCCCTCGGGGTCGCGGACGATGACGTAGCGACCCTGGCCCCCGACGTCGGTGATGTCCTCGACGAGCGTGCCGCCGTTCGCGGTGGCGGCGTCACGGGCCGCCTCCAGATCCGGGACCGTGATGAAGATCCGGACCGACGTCCCGGTGCTGGTTCCGCGGGCACCGATCGCGCCGCCGGTCCGATCGTCGGTCGAGAACAGCTCGTAGTCGGGAACCCCCTCCATCGGCTGGAACTCCCAACCGGCGACGGCCGCGTAGAAGCGCTTGGCTCGTTCCAGGTCGTCGGCCGGGAATTCGACGTGGGAGATGCGGGCACCGGGCATGACGTCCTCCGTGTCGTGTGATCCGGTCCAGCCTACCCGGCCGGGACTCAGGCCTGCGGCTCATCCGGGAGCCTCGGCGTAGACTCGGCCCATGCACGATCCCAACGGCCAGACCTTCATCGTCAGCGCCGCGCGCACGCCCATCGGCAAGTTCGGCGGGGCGTTGAGCGGCGTCCCGGCGACCACCCTCGGCGCCGTCGCGATCAGGGCGGCGGTCGAGCGGGCGGGCCTCGAGCCGTCGACCGTCCAGGTCGACGACGTGCTGATGGGCCAGGTCCTCCAGGCCGGCTCGGGCCAGGCGCCCGCCCGGCAGGCGGCCCTGCAGGCCGGTCTCCCCGACACCACCAGCGCCACCACGATCAACCGCGTGTGCGGGTCGGGACTCAAGGCGATCATGCTGGCCGCCGCCGAGATCCGTGCCGGTGACGCCGACGTCGTCATCGCCGGTGGCATGGAGTCCATGAACGGTGCGCCCTACCTGCTGCCGGGCGCCCAATTCGGCCTGCGTCTGGGCGACGCGAAGTTGATCGACTCGACGGTGGCCGACGGCCTGTGGTGCTCGATCGAGGATTGCCACATGGGCACCCACGCCGAGCGGGTAGCCATCAAGGACCGCGTCAGCCGCGCCGACCAGGACGCGTTCGCGCTGGCCAGCCACCAGAAGGCGGTCGCGGCCATCGAATCCGGACGGTTCGAGGCCGAGCTGGCACCGGTCGCGATCACCGACGCCAGGGGCCGCGAGACCGTCGTCGGCGAGGACGAGAACCCACGCCGTGACACGAGCGCCGAGGTCCTCGCGAAGTTGAAGCCGGTCTTCGCGCTGCCCGACGGCGACGACCGCGGCGATGCCACGCAGGGCACGGTCACGGCCGGTAACGCCCCCGGCATCACCGATGGCGCCGCTGCCACCGTCGTCGCCAGCGAGCGGGCGGTCGAACGGCTCGGGCTGACGCCGCTCGCCCGGATCGTCGGCTACGCGCAGGCCGAGGTCGCGCCGAAGTGGCTCTTTCTCGCGCCGGTCGAGGGAGTGAAGCGCCTGCTCGACCGCATCGAGCTCCCGCTCGAGGCGTTCGATCTCATCGAGATCAACGAGGCGTTCGCCGCGCAGACGCTGGCCGACGGCCGTGAGCTGGGCTTCGACTGGGATCGCGTCAACGTCAACGGCGGGGCGATCGCCCTCGGGCACCCGATCGGCGCCAGCGGCGCGCGGATCGTGGCGACCCTGCTCCACGAGCTCCGCCGCCGCGAGGGCCGCTACGGGCTGGCGACGCTGTGCCTCGGGGGCGGCGGGTCGGTGGCGGCAGCCTTCGAGCGGGTCTGAGCGGTTCCGGCGCGTCCGCCATGACCACCGAGGGGACCCGGCGCCAGCCCTGGACCGTCCGCGTCGCTGGCTGGAGCGCGCGCCACCGCTGGCCGGTCTTCGGCCTGTGGTTCGTCCTGACGATCGGGCTGTTCGTCGCGAGCCTGGCCATGGGCGGGACGCGGACCGCCGACGCGGTCGATGAGGACGCCTCCGAGGAGTCGACCTACGAAGCCGCCCGGGCGTTCGACCTGTTCGACGCGTCGGGCACGGAGGACACGACCCATCGGACGCTGCTCGTGGTGGGGGCCGCGGACGGCACGATCGACGACCCGCCGACGGCAGCGGCGCTCGACGACGTGCTGGCCCGGATGGCGGCCCACACGACCACGATCGATGGGACCGCCGAACCGACGTTCGCCGAGGTCGTCGACCCACGCCTCGCGCCAGCCGAGGCCGGCCTCGTCTCGCCCGACCGATCGACCGTCAGGATCGCAGCCGCCGTGCCCGGCGACGAGGCCGCGGTCGAGGCGAAGCTCGCGAACCTGCGGCCGTTCCTTGACGAGACGAGGGCCGCGCAGCCAGACCTCCGGATCCACTCGCTCGACGGATCGCTCGCCAACGAGGACATCCAGGAGCTCGTCACCGGCGGTCTCGACGAGTCGCTCCGGCTGACGATCCCGCTGACGTTCCTGATCCTGCTCGTCGCGTTCGGCGCGGCCGTGGCGGCCTTCGTCCCGCTGGTCCTGGCCGTGACCGCGCTGCTCGCGGCGTTCGGCGTGCTCGGCATCTACAGCCAGGCGATCGATCCCGTCAGCCCGTATGCGAGCCAGCTCATCGTGCTGATCGGGCTGGCCGTCGCGGTCGACTACTCGTTGTTCATGGTCACGCGCTACCGCACCGAACGACGCCACGGACGCCCAAAGCACGACGCCATCCGGGTGGCGTCCGCGACCGCCGGTCGCGCGGTGTTCTTCTCGGGGCTGGCGGTCATGTTCTCGATCGCCGGGCTGTTCCTGCTCGACGACATCCTCTTCCAGTCGATGGCGATCGGGACGATCACGGTGGTGCTGATCGCGGTCATCGGCTCGCTCACGTTCCTGCCGGCGACGCTGGCCATCCTCGGCGACGGCGTCGACCGTCTCCGCGTGCCGTTCCTGGGTCGGAACCGACCGGAGGGCAGCGGCATGTGGGCGGTCGTCGTCCGGGCGGTCATGCGACGACCGGTCATCGCCTTCGTCGCAGCGGCGTCACTCCTGCTGGCGATGGCCGTCCCCGCGCTCCGGCTGCACCTGGGCCAGAGCGACTTCGCCTCGTTCCCGGACTCGATCGACGCTGTCCAGGGCGTGAACCTGCTCGACGAGAAGTGGCCAGAGGGCTCCACGCTCGCCCTCCAGGTCGTGGTCACCCGAGCGGACCAGGCGGCGACCCAGGCCGCCATCGAGACGCTGCAGGAGCGGCTGCTGGAGGTCGACGGCCTGAGCGGCCCGGCCGAGACCCAGCCCTCCGCGGACGGGACGGTGGCGCTGCTGTCGGTGGTCATGGCCGGTGGACAGAACGACCTCGCGCAATCGCGACATCGTGCACGAGGTGCGCGAGACGATCGTGCCCGACGTGTTCGGCGGCATGGATGGCGTCGAGGCGCTCGTCACCGGTCGCGCCGCGTTCACGTCCGACGTCGTCGATTTCTACAGCGACGGCATGCCCCAGGTCATCGGCTTCGTCCTGGCCTTGTCATTCCTGCTGTTGCTCGTCGCCTTCCGATCGATCGTCATCCCGATCAAGGCGATCCTGCTCAACCTCCTGTCGACGGGTGCGGCGTTCGGGCTGCTGGTGCTCGTCTTCCAGGACGGTCACGGCGCCGACCTGCTCGGCTTCAAGCCCGGCCCGATCGAGGCCTTCGTGCCGGTGTTCATCTTCACGATCCTGTTCGGGCTCTCCATGGACTACCACGTGTTCATCCTCACGCGGATCAAGGAGGCCCGCGATCACGGGATGTCGACCAACGAGGCGGTCGCGCGGGGCATCGCCATCACGGCCGGGACGATCACCAGCGCGGCGGCGATCATGGTCACGGTCTTCGCGGTGTTCGTGACCCTGGAGCTGGTGATCATCAAGCAGCTCGGGTTCGGCCTTGCGGTCGCGGTGCTGCTCGACGCGACGATCGTCCGGAGCGTCCTGCTGCCGGCCACGATGCGGCTGCTCGGCGAGTGGAACTGGTGGCTGCCCGGGTTCCTGCGCTGGCTGCCCGAGGTCACCATCGAGGGCGATGTCGACGAGCCGGCGGTCGAGCCGGGGACGGCCGCCGTACACTCGACCACATGACCGAGACGACCGCCGTCGCGCCCGCCGACGCACGACCCAGCGACCCGCCGACGTTCCGCCACTTCATCGCGGGGGAGTGGATGGCGTCGGTCGGTGGCGCGACGTTCGAGAGTCGCAACCCGGCGGACCGGCGCGATGTGGTCGGGCGGTTCCAGCAGGGCACCACGGCCGACGTGGCGATGGCGATCAAGGCCGCCGAGACCGCGCTGCCGATGTGGAAGCGCACGCCCGCCCCCAAGCGAGGCGAGATCCTGTACGCCTTCGGCGCGCTGATGGCCGAGCACAAGGAACGGCTCTCGCGGGCCATGACCCGCGAGATGGGCAAGGTCATCGCCGAAGCCCGCGGCGACGTCCAGGAGGGCATCGATATCGCCTTCCTGATGGCCGGCGAGGGGCGCCGGATGCACGGCGACACCGTCCCATCCGAGCTGCCCGACAAGTGGGCGATGTCGATCCGCCAGCCCATCGGCATCGCCGGGATCATCACGCCCTGGAACTTCCCCATGGCGATCCCGTGCTGGAAGATCATGCCCGCGCTCGTGACCGGCAACACCGTGGTCTTCAAGCCGGCCAGCGACACGCCCCATTGCGCGACGCTGCTGGTCGAGCTGATGGCCGAGGCCGGCGTCCCGCCCGGCGTCGTGAACCTCGTGACCGGGACGGGCGGCGAGGTCGGCGACGCGATCGTCGGCGACCCCGATGTCAGCGTCATCTCGTTCACCGGCTCGTCGGCGACCGGCAAAGCCATCGCCACGAAGGCCGGGCGGCGACTCAAGCGGCTGTCACTGGAGCTGGGCGGGAAGAACGGTGTGGTCGTGCTGGCCGATGCGGACCTCGACCTTGCGACCGACGGGATCCTGTGGAGCGCGTTCGGGACGACCGGCCAGCGCTGCACGGCGGCGTCGCGTGTCATCGTCGAGCGGCCGGTGGTCGACGCGCTGCTGCAGCGGCTGGAGTCGCGCGCTCGATCGCTGCGCCTGGGTGACGGCCTCGCCGACACGACGGACGTCGGTCCGCTCATCAACGGCGGCGCGGTCGACAAGGTCGCGTCGTACATCGACATCGGCCGGGGCGAGGGCGACCTCGTGATCGGCGGCGACCGCGCCAGCGATGGCGAGCTCGAGCACGGCCATTTCTTCGAGCCGACGATCTTCGCCGGCGTCGGCGCGATGGACCGCATCGGCCAGGAGGAGATCTTCGGTCCCGTGCTGTCGATCATCCCGGTCGACGACTACGGCTCGGCGATGCTGGCGCTCAACCAGACGCGCTACGGCCTGTCGTCGAGCATCTTCACGCGCGATGTGAACACCGCGTTCCGGGCGATGCGCGACTTCGAGACCGGCATCGTGTACGTCAACGCCGGCACGACCGGCGCCGAGGTCCATCTCCCGTTCGGCGGCTGGAAGGAGACCGGCAACGGTCACCGCGAGGCGGGCCGTATCGCGCTCGATACGTACACCGAGTGGAAGTCGATCTACGTGGACTTCAGCGGCCGGCTCCAGCGCGCGCAGATCGATAACCAATCCTCGGGCTGATGGCTTCGCGGGGCTCAGCCTCAGACCTCGGAGCGCGGGTCGCAGTATCACGTCCAGGTTGCCAGTAGACGTCATGACTCGTCGAAGCGCCGGGATCCTGCTGTATCGACGCGGGGCGGACGGCGCGATCGAGCTCCTGCTGGCCCATCCCGGGGGTCCCGTCTTCGCGTCGCGTGACGAGGGCCACTGGACGATCCCAAAGGGCGAGATCGACGAGGGCGAGGAGCCGTGGAACGTCGCGCGCCGCGAGTTCGAGGAGGAGACCGGGCATCCCGCGCCCGACGGGCCGTCGATCGACCTCGGCGAGATCACCCAGAAGGGCGGCAAGGTGGTGGCCGGCTGGGCGCTCGAGGGCGACCTCGATCCCGCCACCGCGCACAGCAACACGTTCCCGTTCCAGTGGCCGCCAAAGTCGGGGCGCTACATCACGATCCCCGAGATCGACCGGGTCGAGTGGTTCGTGCCCGACGAGGCGCGCCGCAAGATCAAGGACACCCAGATCCCGCTGATCGACCGACTGCTGGAGGCGCTCAGCCGTCCTTGAGGCCGAGTCCGCGGGCGACGATGCGATCGACCCGGGCAGCCATGATCAGGTCGTTGGCGGTGATGGCGCCGATCGCGTCGGTCTGCCAGATCACGACCAGGCGACCCCAGGCGATCTCCAGCGTCGGGTGATGCCCCTGCTGCTCGGCGGTCAGCGCGATGCGGGTGGCCAGCCCGAACGCGGCGTTGAACGTCCCGAAGCGGAACTCGCGGGTCAGGCGGTCCGTGCCGACGTGCCAGGCGGCGTCGAGTCCCGCCGCCAGCCGGGCGACCTCGTCGGCGGCGAGGGCCGGGGTCGACGCGTCCACGGCCGAACATGACGCCGAAGCGAGCTTCGTGGGATCGAGCGCGGCGGTCACGCCTGGAAGTCTAGGCGCCGCAGTCTCCCGAGGGTCGGTGCGCATCATTGCCGCTATGCACATCGACGGACATGCCGAGCCCGACTTCGAGACCGTCCGGGAGACGTTCGCCGATGTCGTCGGAGCGCAGGCTGGCACGGGTGCGGCCCTGGCTGTCTGGCACGCTGGACGGTGGGTCGTCGATATCTGGGGCGGGTACCGCGATGCGGAGCGCCACGAACCGTGGGAACGGGACAGCATCGCCATGCCGTACTCGGTCACCAAGCCCTTCGCCGCGGTCTGTGCGCTCCTGCTGGTGGATCGTGGGTCGCTCGAGCTCGACGCACCGGTCGATCGATACTGGCCTGGGTTCCAGTGTCCGGCGAGCGTTCGCGAGGTCCTGTCGCACCAGGCCGGTATCGTCGCCCTGGACGACCCCGCCGACACGAGCCTCTTCTATGACTGGACGGCCGTATGCGCGCGACTCGAGATCTGTGACCCGCTCGACCTGGAGTTCGCGATCGGGCTGGCATGGCACGGCCCGTGGCGTCGCGGGGCTCTATGCCGCACTTCTCGGCGGGCGGTTGCTCTCCCAGGGCCTGCTCGCCGAATCGACCGCGGCGCAGGCCAGCGGGATCGACCTGGTCATGGGTGGACCGGAACGGTCGTGGGGTCTCGGGTTCTACGTCGATGACGACGGATACGGCATGGGCGGCACCGGCGGAAGCGTCGGTTGGGCGAGCGTGGTCGGTGGTTACGCCATCGGGTTCGTGACAGGCTCGATGAGCACCGACGACCGAGCCGACCAGCTCGAGAACGCGGTCCGCTCCTGTCTGGGCCTTGCACCGATCTGACGAGCTCCGAGCGGGGTTCCCGTCGACGACTCGTGCCGCGTTGGCCTGCAGGTGGGAGTCGTTGTAGACTGCCCGGGCTCTGGTCGAGAGCGCACCGTGGGCCCGTAGCTCAATGGCAGAGCAGCTGACTCTTAATCAGCGGGTTGAAGGTTCAAGTCCTTCCGGGCTCACCACCACCTCACGCACGAATCGACCCCCGGACGATGGTCCGAGGGTCGTTCTGATCCGGGGCGTATCACCCCGTCGTACCACTTTAGGCGCTGGCGATCCCACCCCGGCCGAGGATGAAGTCGGTCCGGTCTGCGGCCCGCCCGAGCATCGCGTCGGTCAGGTGGCCGTAGACATTGGCCGTCCTGGTGATGCTGGCACGGCCGAGTATCCGCGACACGACCGCCAGCTCCTCGCCCGGCTCCAGGCGGAGCGAGGCGGAACAATGCCGTAGATAATGGAACCGTTGGCGGGGGGAGACCAGCCTTGGTCAGCGCGGCGTGGAAACGATGCGTGACGTTCGCCGCGTCCAGCGACTGCCCGGTCGGCGTGGCGAAGACGAAATCATCGTCGTGCCACCGGCCCCGGCCGCGAGTCGTTCCTCGACCTGGCGTAAGCGGCTTGGGTAAGCTCGGGCGCGCTTTGTGCGCAATGCGTCTGTTTACTCCCGATCTGGCACTGTCGTAGCCGCATCGAGTCCACCGCGCGCGTCGATCGCCCGGTCCTTCGTCCTTCCAAAGGCCACCAGCGCCGCGGCACCGACCAAGCACAGCAGCGCGTTGCCCGCCATCGCGATCGGTAGTCCGACCGTGACCGACAGAAAGCCGATCGCCGGCGGATAGATCGTCGATCCCACGACGGCGCACCCGACCAGGGCGCCCCCGACCGCTGCCGATCGTTCCGGGTATCGCTCCCCGCCCAGCGCGACGATCATCGGGAACACGGGGCCCGACGCCACGCCGGCCAGGCCGAATAGGGCGATCGATAGCGGTAGCATGGGAGCGGCGACGGCCGCCCCGATTGCGAGTCCCATCGACACGATGCACACGATGGTGAAACGCAGGTGGTCGAACCGGTCCGCGATCACGGATGACAGGAGGCGACCCAACGTCACGCCTGCCCACGTCACGGATAGAGCAAGCGTCGCCGTCGCGATGGGTGCGGGCTCCAGGAACCGGACGAGCCAGTTCGAAACACCGATCTCGGCCGCGACATAGCTCGCGATGGCGACCCCGAGAAGGAGCAAGGGTCCTGCGAGCAGGTGGCCCGCGGGAGCTCGCGCTGTCGGGGACGTGACATCGGCAAGTCGCCGCCCGCTCGGCATCGGGACGATCGCGTACGCGACGGCCAATCCGGCGAGTGGCACGGATGAGAGAAGCATGATCGTCTCCCAGGTGACGCCCGCCTCGACGGCCCGACCGACGACCAGTGGGGCGAGCAAGGCGCCGACGCCGAACGACACATGCAGGAGGTTCATCGCCCTGCCACGGCCCTCGCGATAGACGTCCAGGACGAGACCGTTGGACCCTCCGTCAAGACCGCCCGCCCCGAGCCCTGCCGGTAACATCGCGGCCACGAACAGTGACCAGCTCGGCGCGAGGCCGAGACCGGCGATCCCCACTCCGTGCAGCACGGCCGCACCGGCCAGGATCGACCGGCGGCCGACTCGCTCCATGAGCTGGCCACCAAGCACCGAGCCGCCCGCATAGGCGAGCGCATACGCGAGGTAGGCGACGCCGATACCCGCGTCGGACTGGTGGAACGCTTCCTTGATCACCCGGATCAGCGACGGGACGAGGAGGCCCGTCCAGCCGATGACGAGGAGGGTCACGCTGCCGACGATGCCGGCCGCGAGCCGGCGGTCGACGGTCGGCACGATCACGCGACGATGCTATCGACGCCCAACGGGCGGCGGAGCCTCGTTCCGCCAGCCGTGGCCAGGGAGGCGCAAGAAGAGATCCTCGCGGCTGGCGCGGGACGAAAAGTGCCCCGGTCCAGGTCGACCCGACCCCTGGACGAGATCCCCGCGCTGTCGAGGGCGTGCCACGCTGGATCTCGTCGATGGCGAGGTGTCGTGCGCCCCGACATTGGCGTACGTTGTGTCGGTGATCAGGGCCCAGTCGGTGACGGCCAGGCAGGTCGAAGCATTCGTCGCGCTCGCGTTTGCCATCTCATGGCTGATCTGGCTCGGCATGATTGCCGGTTCGATGAGCATCGAGGGGACGACGGGACTTGTTCTCAACGTGATCGCGACCGCCGGCCCAAGTATCGCTGCCCTAGTCCTCGCGTCTGGGCTGGGCCGTCACGAACTCCAGCGGCTCGTTGCGGGCTTCTCGCTCAGTCGCGTGTCCGCGCAGTGGGTGCTGGTCGCCTTGCTCCTACCCCTCGGCATGATCGGAGCTGCGATCGCGGTATCGGTCGGCGCCCTCGGTGCCCCGATACCGGTCGTTTCGATTGCCGTGCTCGGCACGCTTGCGGTCGAGTTCATACGGGTCCTGTTCCTCGGCGGACCCCTTGAGGAGGAGCTCGGCTGGCGGGGCTACGCGCTCCCTCGGCTCCAGGTGCGACGGTCAGCGTTCAGTGCGAGCGTCCTCCTCGGCTTCGTCTGGGGCGTGTGGCACATCCCCCTGTACTTCGTCCATGGAACGGGACAGCAGGAGACGGCGGTCGCGGCCGGGCCGGTGTTCGCCATCGTCGCGTTCATCATCTGGACGATCGGCCTGTCAACCCTGTTCACCTGGCTGTTTAACGAGACGCGAGGCAGCCTGATTGTGGTCATCCTCTTCCACGCGGCCGTGAACCTCGGCGCGTTCGTCCCGGCCGCCGTCGGATCGACCGGGGCGGCAGCCTTCCTCTATGCGATCGTCACCTGGGTCGTGGCCCTGATAGTGGCGGCCCGATTCGGGCGCGAGCACCTGGCTACCCGCCCCCGCGTCACGGTGACCTCTGCGCCAACGTCGCCCTAGCCCCGCCCCGTCCCGCCAATGACAGTGCAGTTTTCGATGCGGCCGACGTGCATCACCCCGGAGCTCGCCATCCCTGACGAAACATCAACTCGATCGATTGCCCAGCCATCAACCCCTTCTGGCACGGCGCGTTCGACGCGCGACGCGGAAAGCGTGTTCGACGACTAAGTGCCAGCCGCCGGCGCTGTCGCCGCGACGGCGAGAAACACGAAGGTCACGAGATCACCCACGAAGTGGAGGCGGCGTGTAGACGCGGGCGCGTACGCCGGCGTGACGCCCGAGTAGGCTGTTAGGGTCCGGCAGGCTGGCGCAGATCCACGGGTATCGGGAGGTGACAAGGGTGACCCACGCGTCCGAGGAACGTGAGACGCTCCTGGCCCGGTACGCGACCGGCTTCGACGAGGTCGCCTCGGCCGTCGAGGGCGCGTCGGAGGCCGACCTCGATCGTCACGGGCCGACCGGCTGGTCCGCCCGCCAGGTGGTGCATCACCTCGCCGACAGCGAGACCATGGCCGCGACCAGGGTCCGCCGGCTCGTCGCCGATGACGACCCGGTGATCCAGGGGTATGACGAACCGGTCTGGGCGGAGCGGCTCCACTACGACCGGCCGATCGAGGCATCGCTCGCGCTCGTCGGGGCGGTCCGTTCTGCGAGTCACGAGCTGCTGTCCAACCTCACGACGGCCGAGTGGGATCGTGTCGGGGTCCACTCGGAGAGCGGTGCGTACTCGGTCGAACGCTGGCTCGAGATCTACGCCGATCACTGCCACGAACACGCCGACCAGATCCGCAAGGCGCGCCGCGGCGAGGACTGACCCGGCAACGGTCTCGACACCCGGCTCTCCCCGCCGGCCAGTTCGTCCGGGCCGACCGGGTTTCGCACACAGTCAAATCACCGGCTTCCTGGCGGAGGAGGAGTTCGGCTTCAACGCCGAGCTGTACGCCCGGACCGGCAAGTTCGTGAAGATCCTCGGCCTCTAGGCCGCATCACATGGGCCGGGAATGACAGTGAGCGCCGTTATCCCCGGCGCCTCGTCCGCCGTCGTCGCCCAACACGGGTCAGAACGGCGACGCGACGCACCGGCTCTATGCTCCCTCCACCGACCGCGGCCGCTCCACAAGAGCCGGCCGGCCGGTCTTGAGAGGGGGTTCTCCGTGGATACAAGAGTCCGTCGTCGGAGCGCACTCGCCGTCGCCCTAGCCGCACTGCTCCTGCCCATCGTCGCGGGCGCCGCGGCCGCCGCCCCGATGCCGAAGGTCGGCGTCTGTCATCGCGACATGGTGATCAGCGTCTCAGGGGACGCCGTAGCCGGTCACCTCGGCCACGGTGACCATGTGGCCGATACGGCACTCAAGGGCAGAACCATTTACGCGCTCGCGTACACCAACGTGAACGGCGTCGCCGGCTATCAGCCGGAGGGGTGCGACGTCTTCATCAGCGCGCTGGTCGAGGCCAGCGGCAACAACGTTCCCGGCTCAGGTGACGAAGTGCTGTTCGGGAACTTCCCGACGGCCTTCAGCGCGCCATACGGATTCGCCGCGATCCCTGAGACGTCCCGAGTCGCCTTGGAGGCCACTTGCGACCGTGCGACGTTCAACACAGCAGACGACCTCTTCGCCTCGTGGCGATCGAGCTCCGAGGATGAAGTGCAAGCGGTCTGGATCGACGGCTTTGCCGAGTTGATCCGGGACGACACCAGGGGCAACCTGGAGGACTCGATCTTCGCTTCACACCCGTCGGTGTTCGAGGGGCGGCCGGGGCCGACCGACGATGCGTTTCTTGAGCTGGACATCCCCTGCGCGGTATAAGGGAGTCAATCGCGGCCGACCCTCAAATCAGCATCGAAGGTGGCCTGCTGATGCCCTTACTCCATCGATTTCCTTCCAAGCGCGAACATGGCAGCCTCGAGGATCAGCGCGACGATAGCGAGTACGAATAGGCTGAGTACGAAGCTAACCGCGAACAGCACGGCTAGTGCGATCTCGAGGGGAGACACAGGCCGATGGCGGGCGAGGTGTGTCCCGTGAGCTGTGGGACCCCTAGCTCTCCGTCCGGTGATCCCCGCGGTCGGGGATCGAGACGCGGTACGGGGGCCTTCTGGTCAGGGGCAGCCATTCGTCGCGCAGAGCCAGACCACCAAGACATTCTGGCTGGCTTGACGCGCGGGACGTCTTGCGAGAACCGACCCGATCCGTCGTTCGTATCGTCCCGTAGAGCCTCGGACGCCCATGCCCGAGAGGAACGAGGAGGAGGCGGATGCGAAGACTGCTTTTGCTCATCGCCGGAGCCGGGCTGGCCCTGGTCATCGCCGCACCGGTCGTGGTCGGCGACTCCGACCAGGAGTTCGTCGCCTCGCTCAACGGCTATCTCGAGAACCCGTCGATCTCGACCACCGCGCGTGGCACGTTCCGGGCCGAAGTCAAGGGCAACACCCTGCGGTACCGACTGACGTTCCGAGACCTCTCGACGGATTCGCGGTTCGCCCACATCCACTTCGCGCGACCCGGAGTCAACGGCGCCGTCGTGGCCTTCCTGTGCGGCGGCGGTGACAAGCCGGCCTGCCCGCTCCGTGGCGGGACGGTGACCGGTGTCATCGATCCAGCCGACGTCGGCGGACCACCCGAGCAGGGCCTCACCAGCGGTGAATTCGGCGAGCTGCTCCGCGCGATGCGGAACGGCGCCACCTACGCCAACGTGCACAGCGTGGCGTTCGGGCCTGGGGAGATCCGCGGCAACATCCGTCGCGACTGACCATCAGCCCAACGTCGTAACGACCCCGGTCCGATCGGCCGGGGTCGTTCTCTTTGCCGTCGTCCAGCGACGTTTTGGGCTCGAGCCCGATGTCCGACGGTCGACTTAGACCGAGCGTCGCCCCATGGCCGACATCCAGTCGGCCCGACCAAAGGGGCGACCGATGGACGCCGAACGAGCGGTCGAGGGGATCGTGGGATCCGCATATGAGCTGCACCGAGCCGCGTTGACGCGGTACCTGACCGGTGTCACTCGCGACGTCGTGGTCGCGGAGGACCTCGTCCAGGACGCGTTCCTTCGCCTGACCGTCGAGGTCTCCGCAGGACGTGTCCCGGACGAGATCGGTCCGTGGCTGTATCGCGTCGGGCACAACCTCGCGATGAGTCGAGGGCGGCGCCTGACGGTGGCGGACCGGAAGCGATCGGAACTGGCGATCCCGGATCAGCCCGAGTCCCCGGAGCTGGTCGTCCTCGCGGCCGAACAGAACCGCGAGGTGTCCAGGGTCGTCGGCGAGCTCCACCCGATCCAGCGAGAAGCACTCGCGCTCGCGGCGATGGGCTATGGCGGTGTCGAGATCGCCCGCACGATCGGTCGGAGCCACGGTGCGACCCGCACGTTGCTCTGCCGGGCGAGGGCCACCGCCCGCGCCAGACTGCTCGCCGCGCAACCCACCTGGCCATGACGCTGCCGCGACGCGCGTCGGTATCATCGACGCGTTGGTCGCGGGGATCGAGCCGGGCGTATTCGTCGGGCGAGAGCTGGAGCTCGCCCGGCTGGAGGCCGCGTTCGCCGCGAGCGTGGGGACGCCACCTGCCGGTCGTACGGTCGTCGTCGGGGGCGAGGCCGGGATCGGCAAGAGCCGTCTCGTCCGCGAGCTCGCGCGGACGGCCGAAGCCCAGGGTGCCACGGTCCACATGGGTGCCTGCCTGCCGACCGCCGGCGCGTCCGTGCCGTATGCGCCGTTCGTGGAGGCCCTTCGCGACCTGACACGGTCCATCGACCCCGCGCTGCTGGCCGGAACGCTCGGGACGGCGCGAGGCGAGATCGGCCGGCTGCTGCCAGAGCTCGGTGCTCCGGCCGCGCAACCCCGCCTGGACGTCGCTGAGGCCGACCGTGGCGGCCAGGGACGACTCTTCGAGGCGATCCTCACCGTCCTGGAGCGCCGTTCGCGCCACGGCCCGCTGGTCCTCGTCATCGAGGACGTCCAGTGGTCCGACGTCGGGACCCGTGGACTCATCACGTTCCTCTCCCGGAACCTGCGAGATCGACCCGCATTGATGCTGGTGACGGTCCGAACGGACGATCTCGAGTCGTCCATCCCGACCGTCCGACTCCTGGCCGAGCTCGAGCGCAACCCCTGGGTCGAGCGCATCGAACTGGGGCCGCTCAGCCGTCCCGACGTGGCCGCCCTGCTGCGCAGCCTCGACCGCGATGGGTCGATGCCGAAGGACACGGACCTCGCGGCACGAACCGGCGGCAACCCCTTCTTCGTCGAGCAGCTCGCGGCGGTGGCCGGTCCCGCGACCGATGAACGACTGCCACCCGGCCTGCGGGACGTGCTCGTCGACCGGCTCGCTGCGCTCCCCGATCCCACCCGGCGTGTCATCCGAGCCGCATCCGCCGCCGGCCGGCGGGTCGACGAAGAGCTGCTGGCGTCCGTGCTCGAGCTCTCCATCGCAGCGGTCGGCGACGCGCTGCGACCCGCGCTGTCCCACGGCATGCTCGTCGATGCCGAGGCGTCGAGAGGCGGGCTCGGCGGATACGCCTTCCGCCATGCGCTGCTGGCCGAGGTCGCCTACAGCGAGCTGCTCCATGGCGAGCGCGATCGCCTCCACGCAGGCTTCGGCCTCGAGCTCGAGCGACGCGGCGAGATCGGCGGCGTGCCGGTGACGCCGGCCGAGCTCGCACACCACTGGGTCGCCGCCCGTGACCACGAGCGAGCGATCCCGGCCCTGATCCAGGCCGGTCAGGCGGCCGAGAACGTGTATGCGTTCGCCGACGCGCGCAGCCACTACGAAGGGGCCCTGGCGTTGTGGGAGGCCGAGGACGACCTGCGGGACACGATCCTCGACCGTCCAGCGGTGCTCCAGCGAGCGGCGGAGTGCTCCGTGCTCACGGGGTCGTACGCTCGCGCGATCGAGCTGGGACGACGGGCCATCATGGCGGCCGAGCTCGACGACGTCGCCGAAGGCCGACCCGACCCGGCCCGCCTCGGGCTCCTCCACGACCGACTGCGGTGGTTCCTCTGGGAGTCCGGCGACCGCGAGGCCGCCGCCGCTGCGGTCGCGGAAGCCCTCCGTCTCATCCCGTCTGACCCGCCACAGGCGGCCCGTGCCCGAGCGCTGGCGCAGGCCGCCGGGCTGCGGCTGTTCGCCGGGGATGCGGTCGCGGCCCGTGACCTGGCCAGGGAGGCGATCGACATCGCGCGTGCCGTGCCTGCTTCCTCCGAGGAGGCACTGGCACTCGGCATCCTCGGCTGGGCGGACGCGGTGACCGGGCACGTCGAGCGAGGCATCGCCGAGTACCGCGAGGGGCTGGTCATCGCCGAGCGACTCGGCGGTGCCGAGGGTATCGCGCTCGGTCACGCGAACCTGGCGGCGCTGCTCGATCGGGTGGGGCGGACCGAGGAGTCGCTGACGGCCGGGCGCGAGGGCTATGCGATCACGCGGCGGCTCGGGGTGGCCCGGACGTACGGCGGCGGCCTGCTCGGGCACGTTGCGAAGGCCCTCTTCGACCTCGGGCGATGGGACGAGGCTGCCGCGGCCGCCGACGAGGGCCTCGAGCTGGACCCGGTCGGTGCCGCGGCGATCTGGCTCCACGTCAACCGTGCACGCGTCGACACCAACCAGGGCCGCTTCGGGGACGCCGCCGAGCATCTTCGTCGAGCCGACGCGCTGGCGACCGCCGACACAGGGCCGAGCCGGTATGGGGCTGCGCTGGCCGCGGCGACGGCCGAGCTCGCGACGTGGCAGGGCCACATCGACACGGCACGGGCGGTCGCCGAGGCGGCGCTGGCCAGCCTCGACACGACGGCGCCCCTCGACCCGCCCCTGGGTTGGCTGGCGTGGCACGCCCTTCGCGCGGAGGCCGACGCCGCGATGTCGGCACGCGCCCGCCATGACGCAGACGCCCTGGACGAGGTCGAGCGCCGCGTCACGCGGGTCGCCGAGCTCCTGGTGGGTCGCGACGACGGCAGGATCGACGGCGACGTGCGCCGCGCCGCCCTGGCCGGTCTCTGCCGCGGCGAGATCGATCGCGCCCGCGGGACCTCGAGCGCGGAGACGTGGGATCGGACTGCCGCGGGCTGGGAGGCGATCGGCCGGCCGGCACCGGCCGCGTACGCGCGGTTCCGTTCGGCGGAGGCGCTCCTGTCCAGCCATGGCGATCGGGCGCACGCCGCCGCCGCGCTCCGCACGGCCCACGCCGTGACGGTGCTCCTCGGCGCCGCCCCGCTTCGCCAGGAGATCGAGCAGCTGGCCCGCCACGCTCGAATCGACATCGTCGACGCCGCGCCGTCCGAGGCTGGCGACGCGGGCGATCGTCTGGGGCTGACGGACCGCGAGGCCGAGGTCATCCGGCTCGTGGCGGCCGGCCGCTCGAACCAGCAGATCGCGGACGCACTGTTCATCACCCGCAAGACCGCCAGCGTCCACGTGTCGAACATCCTCGGCAAGCTCGGCGTCGCCAACCGCGTCGAGGCGGCGGCGATCGCCCAGCGCCTGGGGCTCGTCGACTCACCGGACAGCGACGAGGTGCGTAACGGATAGGGCCCTCGCGCGTCGGTCTGGTGCCGCGAACCGCGGCGTGACAGACACCCGAGGGGACATGGATGGATCGGATCGACAGCGGGCACGGCGACCGGGCGGTCGCCCGGGTCAGGGCGATCGACGATGAGCGCATCGCCTGGGCGGATCCGATCTACCCGAGCGAAGAGGACCGGCCGCTCGACGGCCGGCTTGCCGCCGAGCTCGCTGCGGACGTTCGGTCACAGCTCGCGTCACGTCGCGGCGAGCTGGTCGCGCCCCGGTCGGCGCTGCCTGGCGAGCCGGCGCTGGTCGCCGACGCGTTGCTGGTCGACGCAGATGCCCGGATGGTCGGGCTCGGGCGCGACGATCTGAAGGCCGCGTCACGCGAGCTGGCCGAGGCATTCGTCGACCTGCAGTCGTTCCGACCGGACGGCGAGGCGGCACGCATCCTCTCGGATCCGACGGCAGCGGTCGACGAGCTCGAGGCGCTTCGGATCTCCCGGGCAGCCATCATCGGGATGCTCCGCGCCGACGACATGTCGGTCCTCGGCAACATGAACGCGCTCCGCGACGTCGACCTGCTGATCGGCGACGGCCGCGTCGCGTTGGATGCCGTCGAGCGGTACCGGGTGCGGCAAGCGGTCGGATTGCTGGCGGTGGCCGGCTTCCCGGTCGTGGTGATGATCGTTGTGGTCGCCATCCTCATCGTCCTGGTGGTCCGTCCGGGCATCTGATCGGGCGCGGTGTCGACCGCCTACACTCCGGCACGTGGCGCAGAAGGTCATCCTCGACGTCGATACCGGCACCGACGACGCCGTCGCGCTGATGTTCGCGGCGCTCCACCCCGAGCTCGAGCTGGTCGGAGCCACTACCGTCAACGGCAACGTCCCGGTCGAGATGTGCACCGAGAACTCGCTGCGCGTGTTCGACCATATCGGGCTGTCCGTGCCGGTCTACGAAGGCGTGCGGACGCCCATCGAGCGGGACGACTTCCCGATCCCGCGCGGCGACATCCAGAGCAGCAACGCGGTCCACGGCGGGTACCTCGACATCCCGGCGTCGACGTCGACGAAGCAGGTGACCGACGCGATCGACTTCCTCATCGAGACTTACCTGGCCGCGACCGACGAGATCATCCTCGTGCCGGTCGGGCCCCTGTCGAACGTCGCCACCGCCCTGACCCGGGAGCCCCGCCTGAAGGACCGCATCCCGGAGCTCGTGATCATGGGCGGCGCGAACCGGTACGGGAACGTGACGCCACGCGCCGAGTTCAACGTCTGGGCCGACCCGGAAGCTGCCCGGATCGTGGTCAACAGCGGCGTCCGGAAGATCACGATGGTCCCGCTCGACGCGACCCATGCCGCCCTTGTCTCGCTGGAGGATTGCGCGGCACTGCGGGCCCTCGGGACTCCTGCCGGCGACGCGGCCGCGACCTTCACCGAGCGACGCATCCACGGCTACGACGACACGCAGCCGATGAGGCGTCCGGGAGCCGCACCGGTCCACGACGCGCTGGCGGTCGCCGCGATCGTCGACCGCTCGGTGATCTCGACCCGCCACTTGCACGTCGACGTCGAGACCCGGGGTGAGCTGACGGTCGGGGAGACCGTGGTCGACACGAACTTCCGGAGCCGCCGCCCGCCCAACGTCGAGATCGCGCTCGACGCCGACGAGCGCAGGTTCGTCGCGATGCTGCTCGAGACCTTCGCGCGGCCCGCGGCTGTCAACTGACGGACATCGGCGCACACTGGCGCCACACCGCTCGCGGTCGACCGTCTTGCCTGCCATGGACACGCCCAGGCGCCACGCGCGCTCCCTCCGCTCCTTCGCGACCACCCTTGCCGGCGCACTGATCGTCGTCGCGTGCGCCGGCCCGGCGCCGGCGACACCCACCACCAGCCCGCCGCCCTCGCCCGCGCCAGCATCACCCCAGCCGACAGCGCCGACCGCCACCGCCTCGCCGTCCGCCTCGCCCGCCATCAGGGTCGAGCCCGCGGCGGCGATGCTTCGCGCCCGATCAGGCTTCGACTCCGTCGTGCTCGGCGACGGATCCGTGCTCGCGGTCGGCGACGACGTCGCCTGCCTGCCCGGACCGGCCGAGCCGGGTAGCGAGTCCGCCGAGCGCTACGATCCCGCCACCGACACCTGGACCACGGCGGAGAGCCTCAACAAGGCGCGCAAGTCGTTCGCGACGGTCGTGCTGGACGACGGCCGGGCGCTCGTCCTCGGCGGGACCAACGCCGACGACCAGCCCTTCTCGAGCACCAAGCTGTTCGACCCGGCCATCGGCCGATGGTCGGACGGTCCGCTCCTTGGGGTCGCCCGCGCGGACCCGGTGGCGGCGACGCTGACCGAGGGGCGCGTCCTCGCCGGCAGCACGACGTTCGTCGGCGAGACATCCAGCACGACCACGACCGAGCTGCTCGATGCGGCCGCGAAGGCGTGGTCGAACGCAGCGCCCGTCGAGGGCCTGTCGGTCCTGTCGTTCACCGCGCTCACGGAGGGCCTGCTCGCCGTCGGCGACGGCTTCGAGATCGAGTCGCAGATGATGCTGCTCGACCCGGCGGACGATGCCTGGGTGCCGATCGACAGCCCGGCCGTCCTGCGTCAGATCCGCATCGTCGCCCTCGACGACGGCGGCGCGCTCGCCTTCGGCTACGAGGACCTCGCGATCGGGCGGAGCCCATCCGTCCGCGTCGAGCGGTTCGACCCGGCGACTCGCACCTGGCGCGAGGCGACGTCGATGTCGACGGCGCGAGACGTGGCGATGCTCGTACGGCTCGCCGACGGGCGCGTGCTCGTCGCCGGCGGCTCGACCTCCGGCGAGATGGACCCCGCCGCCCAGGTGCTGGCCACGACCGAGATCTACGACCCGGTAGCCAACCGCTGGTCCGACGGCCCCGACCTGCTCGAGCCGCGCAAGGACGGCCACGCCCTGGTGCTCCGGGACGGCAGCGTCCTGATCCATGGCGGCGACGCCGACTTCAACGTCGAGGGTGACGTCCCGTGGTGCCCCGAGCCGATGACCACGACAGAACGGGTGTACCTCGGCACCTGACCTCGGTGGGGTGCTACCCTGACGCCGTCCTTGGATGGCCGGTCCCGTGAGACCGGCGTACCGGTCCCGTGAGGCCGGCGAAGGAGGCGACATGTCCGCGCACGCCCACGCCCACCACGCCGATCCGGCGGGTGGGTCATTTGTTGTCCGGGCCGCCGTCGGGTGATCGGGTGATCGCCCCGCCGCCGCCCCGGGCGAGCGCCGTCGTCGATCCGCGGATCGGCGACCTCGGACCGGCGTTGCTGGCATTGGAGGACGGGACGGTGTTCCCGGGCGTCGCGTTCGGGGCCCCGGTCGCGGCCGGCGGCGACCTCGTCGTCAACACCAGCCAGACCGGCTACCAGGAGGTCTGCACCGACCCGTCGTACGCCGGCCAGGTCGTGGTCATGACCTACCCGCTCATCGGCAACTACGGCCGGCTCGTCGCCGACGACCAGTCGACCCGCCCGTGGCTGCGCGCGCTGGTCGTGGCCAACGCCACCGCCGCGGTCCTCGACGACGCCCGCCAGCTCGCGGCGCTGCTGCGCGACGACGGCATCCCGGCCATCGCCGGCGTCGACACCCGCGCGCTGGCCCGTCACCTCCGCGCCAACGGCAGCCTGCGCGGGATCGTCACGGCGCCCGGCGAGGTCGACCCGGAGGCGGCACGCGCCGCGGCCCGAGTCGTGCCCCGCTGGGAGGACCAGGACTTCGTGGGGCAGGTCTCGCCGCCGGCCGTGACCGAGTACGGCTCGGCCGAGGATGGCGGCCCGCTCGTCGGCATCGTCGACCTCGGCCTCAAGTCGAACATCGTCCGGGCGATGCGCCACCGCGGCGCGCGCGTCCGGGTCTTCCCGCACACGGCCATCGCGTCGGACGTGCTGTCGGCGACGTCGACGGCGTGATCCTGTCGCCCGGACCCGGCGATCCGGCGCGACTCGCGGCACAGGTCGCGCTGGCGCGGGCGATCATCGACGACGGGCGGCCGCTGCTCGGGATCTGCCTCGGCCACCAGATCGTCGGCCGGGCGGCCGGTGCCGACACCCGGCGGCTGCGCTTCGGCCACCACGGCGCGAACCACCCGGTGCAGGACGTCGACCTCGGGCTCGTCCAGGTGACCGCCCAGAACCACGAGGTCCAGGTCGTCGGCGACTCGCTGCCGGCGGCATCCGGCTTCCACGTCAGCCAGGTCAACCTCAACGACCGCTCGGTCGAGGGGCTGCGCCACCGCGAGAAGCCGATCGAGACCGTCCAGTACCACCCCGAGGGCGCGCCGGGCCCGCTCGACGCGCTGGCGGTGTTCGATCGGTTCGTGGCGGCCGCACTCGGCGAGGGCGAGCCGGGGTGAGTCCCCGCCACGGATTTCGTCCCACATGCACGGGGCGGGCATGGCGAGCCGCCCCGTGATGCCCCGCATGCACCGGGTGAATGTGGGACTACATCGATCCGCCGCACGCGCCCGAGCTCGATGAGCGCGCCAGGCCCCAAGCCGGCCTCGGTCCTGATCCTCGGCAGCGGCCCGGTCGTCATCGGCCAGGCCGCCGAGTTCGACTACGCCGGCACCCAGGCCTGCCGCGCCCTCCGCGGCGAGGGCGTCCGGACGATCCTCGTCAACTAGCAACCCGGCCACGATCATGACCGACCCCCAGGTCGCCGACGCGATCTACCTCGAGCCGCTCACGGTCGAGGCGGTCGAGGCGGTCATCGCCCGCGAGCGACCCGACGGCATCCTGGCCGGGCTGGGCGGCCAGACGGCGCTGAACCTCGCCACGGCCCTCGCCGAGGCCGGCGTCTTCGAGCGCCACGACGTGCGGCTCCTCGGCACGCCCCTCGAGGCCATCCACATGGCCGAGGACCGCGAGGCGTTCCGCGACCTGCTCGACCGGATCGGCCAGCCGTACGCGCCGTCGTGGATCGTCGAGACGGCCGAGGACGTCGAGACGGCGCTGCGCGAGATCGGCCTGCCGGCCATCGTCCGTCCGGCCTTCACGCTCGGCGGCACCGGCGGCGGCATCGTGACGACCGAGGCAGCGTACCGCGAGCGCATCCGGGCCGGCCTGCGCGCCAGCCCCATCGACCAGGTCATGGTCGAGCGCTGCCTCGTCGGCTGGCAGGAGATCGAGTACGAGGTCATGCGCGACGCCGACGACACGTGCATCGCGGTGTGCTCGATGGAGAACGTCGACCCGCTCGGCGTCCACACCGGCGACTCGATCGTCGTCGCCCCGGTCCAGACCCTGACCGACGCGGTCCACCAGCGGCTGCGCAGCGCGGCGCTCGCGATCATCCGCGCGCTCGGCGTCGAGGGCGGCTGCAACGTCCAGTTCGCGCTGTCACCCGACTCGACCGAGTACGCGGTCATCGAGGTCAACCCGCGCGTGTCGCGCTCGTCCGCGCTCGCATCGAAGGCGACGGGCTACCCGATCGCCCGGGTCGCGGCCCAGATCGCGGTCGGGCGCCGGCTGGCCGAGATCCCCAACGTCGTGACCGGCACGACGGTCGCCGCGTTCGAGCCCGCGCTCGACTACGTCGTCGTCAAGCTGCCGCGCTTCCCGTTCGACAAGTTCCCGACCGCCGACCGCACGCTCGGCAGCCAGATGAAGGCGACCGGCGAGGTGATGGCCATCGACCGGACGTTCGGCTCGGCGCTCAACAAGGCGCTCCGCGGCCTGGAGCAGGCCGGGGTCGGGCCGCTCGCCGAGGACCCGTCGTGGACGCCCGACGTTCGACTACCTCGCCGGCGTGTACGCCGGCGACCCCGACGCGGACGAGCCGATCCGCTGGGTCGACGATGCGGGCGAGGCCTGCGAGAGCACCCGCTTCGCGCAGCGCAGCGCGGCACCGATCGTGCTGCGCCGCTTCCTCGAGCCATCCGACTCGCGGCTGTGGCGGCTGCTCGGGCTGCTGCGCCGGGGCGTGCCCGAGGCGGTCGTCGGCGAGGCGACCGGCATCTCGGCCTGGTTCCTCGCCGAGATGGGCCGGAACGTCGCGCTGGAGCGGACGTGGCGACGCGATCGGCGAGCGACTCGCCGATCCGCGCGACGAGGCCGCCGCGGAGCTGCTCGCGACGGCCAAGCGCGCCGGCTTCGGCGACAAGGAGCTGGCCGGGCTGGCCGGCACGACCGCCGAGGCGCTCCGCGACGCGCGGCTGGCCCTCGGGATCGTGCCCGGCTACGCGATGGTCGACACGTGCGCCGCCGAGTTCGCGGCCGAGACGCCGTACTTCTACGCGACGTACGCCGCGGCCGGCTCGACGCCCGAGGCGCCGCCGGTCGAGCGTCCCGCGGCGCTCGTCATCGGCAGCGGCCCGGTCCGCATCGGCCAGGGCATCGAGTTCGACTACTGCGCGGTCCAGGCGGCCGACACGCTCCGCCGCAACGGCTGGCAGGCGGTGATGATCAACTCGAACCCGGAGACCGTGTCGACCGACTTCGACGCCTCGTCGCGGCTGTACTTCGAGCCGCTCGACCCCGAGAGCGTGCGCAGCGTCATCGACGCCGAGGGCGGGCATCCCGGCCGTCGTCGCGTTCGGTGGCCAGACCCCGCTCAACCTCGCCGCGCCGCTCGCCGCCGGCGGCGTCCCGCTCCTGGGCTCCGACCTCGAGGCCATCGACCAGGCCGAGGAGCGCGTCCGCTTCGCGGCCCTGCTCGACCGGCTCGGCATCCCGCAGCCCGAGGGCGGCATGGCCCACAGCGTCGAGGAGGCGCTGACGCTGGCCGAGCGGATCGGCTACCCGGTCATCGTCCGGCCCTCGTTCGTCATCGGCGGGCTGGCCATCGACTTCTGCTACTCGCCCGAGGACCTGGCCCGCCAGCTCGCGCTGGCCACGGTCGTCGACCCCGACCGGCCGGTCCGCATCGACCGCTACCTCGAGGGCGTCGAGGTCGACGTCGATGCCGTCAGCGACGGCGAGCAGGTGCTGATCCCCGGGCTGCTCGAGCACGTCGAGCGGGCCGGCGTCCACTCCGGCGACAGCGTCGGCGTGTTCCCGCCCCAGATCGTCAGCGAGGGCGACCAGGACCTGATCGTCGCGACGATGGAGCGGATCGTGCTGGCGCTCGGCGCGCAAGGGCCTCGTCAACGCCCAGTTCATCGTCCGCGACGACGGCGTCTACCTCATCGAGGTCAACCCGCGCGCGTCACGGACGGTCCCGTTCCTGTCCAAGGTGACCGGCGTGCCGATGGTCGAGCTGGCGGTCCGGATCGCGCTGGGCGCCACGCTCGACGAGCTGGGCTGGGAGGGCGGGCTGCTGCCGCCGCCGCCGTTCGTCGCGGTCAAGGCGCCGGCCTTCTCGACGGCCAAGCTGCGCGGCGTGGACCCGTCGGTCGGGCCCGGGATGCAGTCGACCGGCGAGGTCATCGGGCTGCACGAGGACCCGCGGGTCGCCCTGGCCAAGGCCCTGCTCGGCGCCGCCCTCGTGCCGCCGCGGCCAGGCGAGGCCGGCGCGCTGGCGCTGCTCTCGATCGCCGATCGCGACAAGGAGCTGCTGCGAGCGGCTGGCGGCGGGCCTGGCCGGGGCGGGCTATCGCCTCGCGGCGACGCCGGGCACGCGCCGGCGCTCGCCGAGGCCGGCTACGACGCCCGCCCGGTGGCCAAGCTGGGCGAGGCGGCCGACGAGTCGATCGGCGAGGTGCCGATCCTCGAGCTGATCGCGAGCGGCGAGGTCCGGCTCGTCGTGAACACGCCGACACCCACGGTCGGGCGCGGTCCGCGACGCGGCGGAGATCCGGCACGCGGCAACGGCGGAGGGGATCCTGTGCCTGACCGCGATCGAGACGGCGGTCGCGGCCGCGGAGGCGCTCGATGCGGAGATCGTGGCGGCGGTGTCGAGCGTCCGCCCGCTCGGTGAGTGGGTGCCCGAGCCGGGTCAGCCGAGGCTGGTCGCGACGGCCTGAGGTGCCGGCGAGTCGTCGGGCGTGACGACGATGGCCTGACCCAGCGACCACAGCGTCAGCGTCGTCATGGCGACCATCACGATCGCGAGCGGGACCTGCCGGGCGGTCAGCGTTCTCGGCTCGATCCCTCGCGGAGCGTCCAGGGCTGCCACGACGTGCCCTGCCCACGCACCGAGCATGTGACCGCCGACCACGGCGGCGAGCTGGATCGTCCACACGAGACCCGGCGGGAGCCACGCCCCGGACGCCTCGAAGAACGCGGTCCCGAACAGGTCCGAGCCGTCCTGCAGCGGGTCCGAGATGGCGATGACGATGCGCTGGCCGTCGATCAGCAGGTACGTCAGGTAGTGGGCGATGAGGTAACCGAACGGCGATCGGTAGCAGGCCGGCCCCGGTCGCCGCGATCCCCACCGACCGCGTGACCACCACGGCCGCCGCCACGATCAGGCCGAGGAAGGCGCGCCAGCAGGATCGTCTGCAGCGGCAGCTGGGTGACCCCGAAGGTCTCGAACCAGATGAGCGTCTGCGACAACCCGTCGAACAGGATCGACCCGACGGCGAGCGCCGTCATGACCACGTCGGCCATCGTCCAGCCGGGTTCGAGCAGGCCGGTGGCGAACGACCGCCGGCGGACATGGCCGGCCTCGTCGACGAGCGCGTACGGCGCCAGCCGGCCGAGCAGCCGGAACCACACCGTGAAGACCTCGGCGTTCGACCGCCACGTGTCGCGGCCGAACTGGGCCATCATCGCCAGCGTCAGCGCGGTGTACCCGACGAGGATCACGAACAGGACGTCGGGCGCCGCCTCGAGGGCGAGCTCGATCCAGACGACGACCGCGAAGGCGACGACGGCGAGCCAGCGACCGAGGGCCGGCGGCCAGTCGGCCGACCTCCCACGGCGCCGACGCCCAGTCGGCGGACGACCCAGGCGCCGATGTCGTGGAGCGTCGAGAACGGGTCGAGCCAGTGCCAGACCGGCCCGATGAGCGCGGAGACGATGGCCAGGCCGACCCAGCCGTAGACCCACAGGAACAGCGTCGTGACCTCGGCGGCGCTGGTGCCACCGGCGATGCCCTGGACGACGATCCACGACCAGCCGACGAGGCCGATGACCCGCAGCGCGATGCGCAGGGGCGCCGGTGGCAGGTGACCGGGGGCGCTCGTGTCGGGTCGCTCGGCGCGGACGTCGCGGACGAGCACGAATGCGAACGACAGGGCGACCGTCGCCGCCGCACCGGCGAGGTAGACCGCGAGCGGGAGCCGGCTCGTGTAGGTCGGGTTGAGCGCGTGCGCCGCGACCGCGGCCGGCCACCCGAGCGTGACCAGGGCGCCGAGCGCCAGCCCCGCCCCGACGGCACGGAGGCGCGAGGTCACGCGGTGGGTCCGCGACCGCGTCGGAGGAGGAACCCTGCACCGACCGCGACGATGGCCAGCGCCGCCAGGATCGGCAGGAGGACGTCGCCCGGGCCGGTCGTCGGTATGGGATCGGGCGATGGCGTTGGCGTCGGCGCCGCGCTCGCCGCGCTCGGCGACGCGGACGGCTCGCGCTCGGGTCGCGGACGGCGAGGCGGATGGTGGCGCGGACGCCGTCGGGCTCGGCTCGGGCGACGGCGACGGACTCGCGGCGATCTCGACGGTGAACGTCCAGGTGGTTCGGTCGGGATCGCCGTCGGCGGCCGAGATCGTCAGTGACTGCACGGTGTAGGTGCCGTCGAGCAGGGGCGAATCGGGCCGGGCGATCATCCGGCGCGGGTTCTCCGGGTCGATCCGGCCGGTCGCGACCGTGGCGCCGGCGGCGTCGAGCACCCGCAGGTTGCTGTTGCCCGTGAGGTCCTCGGAGTAGCGGCCACTGAGCACGGTGACGGGCTCTGTGACGGTCTCGCCGTCGGCCGGGATCGCCCGGACCAGCTCGGCGTGCGCGAGGGCGGTCGCGGGGGAGATCGCGGCGAGGGTGAGCGCCCCCAGGAGCACGACGAGACGGGGCGCGGGCAGCCGTGATGTCATGGGCGGAGCATACGGAAGGCTCGCGAACGGCGCCGGGATCGCTCGCCGCCCCGACCGATCCGACGCGGTACGATCGACGCACTCCACCGACCGCCCCCGACATCAGGAGGCCTGCGTGCCGACCCTCCCCGTCCCGACCGTGGCCTTCAGCGACGACCGCCTCGCGAACGGCCTGCGTCTCATCGTCGCCGAGGACCACCTCGCCCCGGTCGTGGCCATCAACCTCTGGTACGACGTCGGCTCGAAGCACGAGCAGCCCGGCAAGACCGGCTTCGCCCACCTGTTCGAGCACGTGATGTTCCAGGGCTCCAGGCACGTCTCGAAGGCCGAGCACATCGCCCTCGTCCAGGCGGCCGGCGGCACGATGAACGGGACGACCTGGCTCGACCGGACGAACTACTTCGAGACGCTGCCGTCGCACCAGCTCGACCTCGGCCTGTGGCTCGAGGCGGACCGCATGGCGACGCTGCTCGATGCGCTCAGCCAGGAGAACCTCGACAACCAGCGCGAGGTCGTGAAGAACGAGAAGCGCTGGTCGTACGACAACCGGCCGTACGGCTCGTGGCAGGAGAAGCTGCAGGCGCACCTGTACCCCGCCGAGCATCCGTACCACCACTCGACGATCGGCTCGATGGACGACCTCGACGCCGCGTCGCTCGACGACGTGAGGGCCTTCTTCCGGACGTACTACGCGCCGAACAACGCGGTGCTGTCGGTCGTCGGCGACGTCGACACGGCTGCCGTGCGTGCCAGCGTCGAGCGCTTCTTCGGCGGCATCCCGGCCAACCCGGACATCCCGCCGCTCGCCGACCTGTCGCTGCCGCCGACGCTCGGTCGCGAGATCCGCGAGGTCGTCCACGATCGCGTGCCGCTGCCCCGGATCTACGTCGGGTTCCGTGCCCCGGTCTACGGCGACCATCGCCTCGACGCGCTCGAGGTCGCCGGGCAGATCCTCGCCGGCGGCAAGGGCAGTCGCCTGCATCGCCGCCTCGTGCGCGACGAGCGCATCGCCCAGGACGTGGCGCTGTTCACGCTCGGGTTCATCGGCGGCGCGTCGGTCTGCGCCGGCTGGGCCACGGTCCGGCCGGGCATCTCGGTCGACCGCGTGGAGGCGGCGTTCCACGAGGAGCTCGAGCGCCTCGCCGTCGAACCGGTGAGCGACGACGAGCTGGCACGCGCGTTCGCCCTGATCGAGGCCGACGAGCTCGGCGCCCTGCAGCGGGTCGAGGAGCGGGCCGACCGGCTGTCGATGTACGCCACGTTGTTCGACGATCCCGGGCTGGTCAACGAGATGCTCGAGCGCTACCTGGCGGTCACGTCCGAGGCGATCCTCGAGGTGTCGGCGGCGACGTTCCGAGCCGACAACCGGCTGGTCCTGACCTACCTGCCCGAGGCGCCGTCGGCCGACAGCGACGCCATCGACGCCGAGGCGCACGACGAGAGCGACGAGACCGACGAGGAGGTGGCGGCGTGACGACCGAGTCCCCGGAGCGCGACGACGTCGTCGTGGCGCAACGGCCGACGCCCGGCACGCCACGCCCGTACGAGTTCCCGTCGGTCGCGCGGACGAGCCTCGACAACGGGCTGACCGTCCTCGTCGCCGACCTGCCGGGCCGGCCGCTGGTGAGCGCCTCGATCATCGTGCCGGTCGGCGCGGCCGACGAGCCCCCGGAGGAGGGCGGCTCGGCGATCCTCGCCGCCCGCGCGCTGACCGAGGGCACGGAGCGCTACGACGCGATCGACCTGACCGAGGCGTCCGAGCGGCTCGGGGCGTCGCTCCACGCCGAGGCCGGCTGGGACGCGACGAGCGTCGGGGTCGACGTGCCGGCGACCCGGCTCGGGCCGGCGCTCGAGCTCCTCGCCGAGGTCCTGCTCCGGCCGACCTTCCCGGCGAGCGATGTCGAACGGCTGCGGGACGAGCGGCTCAACGACCTGCTCCAGGCCCAGGCCGATCCGCGGCGGCGGGCCGACGAGACGTTCATCGGCACGATCTACGCGCCGGCCTCGCCCTACCACCGGCCCGTCGGCGGGCACGCGCGAGACCGTCGAACGGCTCGACGACGCGGTGGCCCGCCGCGCCTACCAGCGCATCCTCGACCCGGCGCGGGCGACGCTCGTCGTCGGCGGCGATCTTGGCGGGCAGGACGTCGTGGCGATCGCCCGCGACCTGTTCGGGGCCTGGACGCGCCACGCCGATGCGCGTCGAGCCGGGCCCGGTCGTCGACCGCGGCGCGGGCAGCGGCCGGCTGGTCCGGGTCGTCCACCGGCCGGGCAGCGTCCAGACCGAGATCCGCATCGGTCACCCCGGGCTGCCGCGGCGGATCCCGGACTACCACGCGGTGTCGGTGATGAGCGCGATCCTCGGCGGGCTGTTCAACTCGCGGCTGAACATGCAGCTGCGCGAGGCGAAGGGCTACACGTACGGGGCGGGGGCCGGGTTCGACATGCGCCGCGGCGCCGGGCCGTTCAACGCCCGGGCCGCCGTCAACACCGAGGTCACGGTCCCGGCGGTGCTCGACACGCTCGCCGAGCTCGAGCGGATGCGCGACGGCCCGGTCGAGGCGTCGGAGCTCGCGGCGGCGCGGGACTTCCTCGTCGGCGTCTTCCCGCTGCGGTTCGAGACGCCGGGCGCGGTGGTCGGTGCCGTGGCGGGGCTGGCGGTGCACGGCCTGCCGCTCGACGAGCTGACCGAGTACCGGCAGCGTATCGAGGCGGTCGACATCGACGCGATCTCGGCGGCCGCGCGGACGCACCTGGCGGTCGATCGCGCGGCGATCGTGCTGGTCGGCGACGTCGACGCGTTCGGCGCGGACCTGGAGGCGGCCGGTCTCGGTCGACTGGTCATCGACCGCGACGATCCGGCGGCGGCGCAGCTCGCCGCCGAGGCCGAGCCCGCGGCCGCGGTCGGCCCGACCGACGAGAGCGAGGAGACGGGTCCGACGGCCGGTGCCGAGGACCTGGACCTGCCCGGTTCGGACGACCCGGGCGCCGTCGACACGACCGGGTCCGACTCGGACGCAGGGTAGGCACCACGGGCCACGTTCCGGGGCGCTTGAGCGCCGCCGTTCTGGCCCCATCAGACGAATCTGGGCAACGGGTCCCGGAACGCCTCGGGCCATGGCCGTCGCGTGCGCTCCCAGCGCGTCAGATCAGCGAAAGACACCGATCGGGCCGGGTTGTGGCTTCGGAAGCCCCGGATCTGCTGGTGGGATCAGAAACGCCCGACAGAACGGGTCCTCGTCGACCGGCCGGGTCCGTCAGTCCCGTTCGCGGCGTGAAGCGTCCCGATGTCGCCGCCTCCCGCGGCGTACGGGACTACGAGTCCCGCCTGCGCACCGAGCGGCGACGAGCCCGGCGCCATGACCCGGAAACGGGACCTCCAGACGCGCGCTGCGCTGAAACCTTTCGTGCGGTCGACGTCTCAGGGAAGTAGCAGCCGGTCGACGTGAACCGGCGAGACCCTGGAGCGTCCGATCGATGCGAACCGATGCCCGCCTCATCCGTGCCGTCCTGATCACCGTCGCCTCGCTGTTCCTGATCGGCGGCGTCGTCTTCGCGGCGGACGGCACGTCCGACTCCGCGCCGACCACGGATCCCGCAGTCATCGAGCCGCGCGCGACCGCGTCGGCCGAGCCGACCGCGCCGACCGCGACCGCCGAAGCCACAGAGACCGCCGAGCCGACCGCGACGGCCGATGCCACCGAAGAGCCGACCGCGACCGCCGACGCGACCGATGGCCCCGACGCGACCGCGACCGCCGAGCCGACCGCGGCCGCCGATGCGACCGATGGCCCCGCTGCGACCGATGGCCCCGCCGCGACCGACGACGCCGATGACGCCGACGACGACCACGGTGGTCAGTCCGGGCCGGGCTCCGGTAACGACGATGCCGACGACACCGACGACGACCATGGCGGCCAGTCGGGGCCGGGCGGCGGCGATGACGGCGCCGACGACGACGACCACGGTGGCGGTTCCAGCCACGGTGGTGGTGACGACGACTGACGGCATCGCCGTCGTCGATGGACCTGCGACCCGTACCGCGATGGATCGGCCCGCGCCACGTCATGATGGCGGCGGGTCGATCCGGCGTGTCCGGCGTGGGAGGCCCGGATGACCCCAGGAGTGCGACGATCCCCACTGATCCCGCGTTCCTCGAGCCGCCGGCCGCGGTGGTCGACGAACGCGCCATCGTCGCCGCGGTGCTCGATGGCGACCGCGAGGCCTTTCGACGCCTGGTGGACCGCGAAGCGGCCGGCCTCGTCCGCGCCTGTCATCGGATCCTCGGTGACCGGGCCGAGGCCGAGGACGCGGCACAGGAGGCGTTCGTGACCGCGTTCCGGTCGCTCGCGAGCTGGCGCGGCGACGGTCCGTTCGGGGCGTGGCTGACACGCATCGGCGTGCGCATCGCACTCCGGCAGGCCTCGCGCCGGAAGGTCGTGCCGTGGCGCGACCCGACCCGGGCCGACGTCTCCGCCGAAGGAATCGATCCCGCCGACCGTGCCGCCGACCGCGCCGCACTGAATGCCGCACCGCTCACGGATCCCGCGATGCTGTCGCTCCGCGCTGAGCGCGCGACCGAGATCCGAACGGCGGTCGCCACGCTGCCCGAGCCGTACCGCGAGGTGGTCGCGATGCGGTTCTTCGGGGAGGCGACGCTCCAGGAGATCGCCGACGAGACCGGGCGACCGCTCGGCACGGTCAAGACGCACCTGCGACGCGGGCTCGAACGCCTCCGTGGCCGGCTCGAGGGGGACGTGCGATGAGCGACCAGCGCGGTCGGTTCCACCCCTCCGAGCTCGACATCGCGCTCGACGCCGACAGCGCCGAGCTGCTCGCGACCGCCCGCGATCTCGAGGCGTACGCGAACACCGGCACCGTCGCTCCGAGCGCCGACTTCGAGGATCGGGTCATGGCGGCCATCGCTGTCGAACCGATGCCCCGTCCGTCCGCCCGTCGCGGATTCGTCGGCTTCGTGCGCGACGCATGGGCCGCGGCGTTCGGGGCCGGTCGACCCATGGCGGTGCGTGCCCAGGGCCTCGCGCTGTTGCTGCTCCTCGCCGTGGCCATCGGGTCGGTCGGGTCGGTGGTGGCGGTCGGGGCCGGGCGCCTGCTCGCCGGACCAGCTCCCACGCCGCCGACGGTCATCCCGACCCCGTCACCGCTCCCGTCGCCCAGCACGGCCCCGCCCCCGACACCGACGCCGACCGTGTCGCCAAGTCCATCCCCGACCGCGACCCCCAGCCAGACCGCCCGGCCCACCGCGACCCAGACAGACGAGCCCGAGGGCACGGACGACAACAGCGGACCCGGAGGCGGCGGCGGCTCGGGGAGCGGCGACTCCGGAGGAAGCTCGGGCAGCGGCTCCGGGCGATCTGGGAGCCGCTCGGACGACGAGCCAAGCAGCGGCCTCTCGACCTGAGTAGCCTGACGATGTGATCGTCGTCATCGGCTCGCTCCGGCTGCGTGGCTCCGGACCGGACGCCGACGTGGCCGGACTGGCAGGTTCGATCGCCGTCGCCGCGGCCGCCGATGGCCAGCGCGTGGAGCTGGTCGGTCGACTCGGCGACGACCCGGCCGGCGATGCCGTCCTGCTCGCGCTCGCGCGACACGGCGTCGGGCATGTCGCGATGCTCCGCGACCCGTCGCGGCCGACGACGGTCGTCCCGGACGAGGACGAGCCATCGGATCCCGACGCACCGGGCGAGGGCGCGCACCCGTCGCTCGATCCGCCGAGGCCAACGCTGGATGCCGCCGACCTCGACCTCGCGCTGCGGTACCTGCCGGAGCTCGCGGTCATCGTGGCGGTACATCTCGATGGGGACGTGCTCGCGACGGCGTTCGCCGCGACGGGCTGGGCGGAGACCTCGCTCATCGTCGTCGTGCCCACTGATGCGGTCGCTCCGGATGGCCTTCCCGAGGGGGCCGTGACGCTCGCGGTCGCCGACGAGGACGAGTCCGGTGCAGGTGCCCTGATCGGCCGCTACGCCGCGGCCCTCGACCGAGGCGAACCGGGCGAGCAGGCCTACACGGACTTGGTGGCCGCGGTCAGCACCTAGATCGACCCTGCGCGTGGGGCTAGAGGCCCAGCGTGGTCTCCGGCTGCGCGCCGGCGGCGACCTCCAGCAGCGGCTCGATGAGCTCGGGGCCGTCCCGCCGCACGTCGTTCACATAGCGGTTGACCGGGTAGATCCGCAGCGCGACATCGTCGGTCGGGGCCAACATCGCGAGCAGCTCGGCGGGATCGACCGAGGGCCCGGCCCGGCCATCGGTCAGCCACATATCCCAGGCGGCCTCGCCCAACACGACCGGCATCCGGTCGTGCAGGTCGCCCAATGCGGCGTTCGGCATCGTCGTCACGATCGTGAACGTCCGGACCACGCGCTCCTCATCGGCGGTGGGATCCCGCCAGCCGGCCCACAGCCCGGCCAGCGCGAGTGGCTGCCCATCCTCGCGCACGACCCGGTACGGCTGGCGCACCGAGCCCTCGCGCTTCCACTCGTAGAACGAGTCGACCGGCACGATGCAGCGCCGACGCCGGAAGGCCTCGCGGAACGCGGGGCTCTCGGTGATCGTCTCGGCGCGCGCGTTGAACATCCGCGAGCCGCCCTTCAGATCGTCCGACCAGTGCGGGACCAGGCCCCACCGGTAGGCCGTCACCGCCCGGCGGTCCTCGCGCTGGACCACCACGAAGGCTTCGTCGGTCGGAGCGACGTTGAAGCGCGCCCCGAGCTCGTCGGAGAGCGGTTCGGCGGCGAAGATCTCGGCCAGCTCGGACGCAGGCCGCTCCTGCGTGAACCGTCCGCACATGTCGGCAAGTCTAGTATCGTCGAGCGGATGGACGACGCCTCGCCACCCGCCCCGCCCGACCCGTCGCGGCAGGGTCGCCTGACACGGGATGAGGCGACGGCCCTCCTGGCGCGCGGCGACGAGCTGCTGGCGGCGGGCGACTATCCCGAGGCAGCGGTCCACTACGGACGCGTCGTGGGCTTCGACGACGCCACGGTCACGGCCGCGGCCTTGCTGGGGCTCGGCGAGGCGCGGTTCCGGCTCGGCGAGGACGACGCAGCGGTCGCCTCCTGGCGGGCCGTCCTGCAGGTCGGCGAGACACCCTCGTCGTATCCGGCCTGGCGCAACATCGCGGCCGCCAGCGTCCGCGAGGGCGACCTCCAGAGTGCGATCAGCGCCTACCGCCAGGCGGAGCGGCAAGCCCCGGCTGCCGACAAGGCCGAGATCGCCAACCGGCTCGGCTGGCTGACCAAGGAGATGGGCGACACCAACGCCGCCCGGCGCTACTTCGCGCGTGGCCGGGGCGACACGTCGCTGCTGTCGATGACCACGGTCATCATCGCGGCGACCGTCATCGTGTCGCTCACCGCGATCCTGTCGGTCGAGGGCCAGTTCCTGTACGACGCCTTCCAGCTCGACAAGCAGGCCGTGGCCGAGGGCGAGTACTGGCGGCTGTGGACGGTGACGCTGCTCCACGGCAGCCCCGAGCCGGGCGCCTTCCCGGCCTCGCTGCTGCACCTGGGCTTCAACATGTATGCGCTGTACCTGTGCGGGCCGGTCGTCGAACGCTGGTACGGGCCCGTCCGCTTCCTGCTGTTCTACCTGCTGTGCGCCGCGGGCGGGTCGGTGGCCAGCTTCGTGTTCGGCGGCGACATCCCGTCGGTCGGCGCGTCGGGCGCGGTCTTCGGCCTGTTCGGCGTGCTGTTCGCGGCCAACCGGGTCCACCGCCCGGTCGACCACGCGAGCCGCGGCCTCGTGCGCCAGATCGGGATGCTGGTGCTCATCAACATCTTCTTCGGCCTGACGATCCCACGCATCGACAACGCCGCCCACATCGGCGGGCTTGTGACGGGGCTGTGGATCGGAGCGGTCGTGCCGCCCGGTCGCGTGGAGGTCCTGTCGGAGTATTGGGCACGCTTCAAGGACGGGCCGCTGGGCGCGCTCGCACGCAGCCCGGCCATCGCGCCGATCCTGGCCGTGGCGGTCGTCGCGATCGTCCTCGTGGCGGGTCTCGTCATCGGAACGGCGGAACGGGCCTGATCGCCGGTCGGCACTGATGTTCGCGACGCTCCTCGGCCCGCTGCCTCGCCCGCCGCTCCCCGACGATGCGGCGCCCGAGGCCGTGCTCGACGCTGCCCTGGCCGTCCAGGTCGAGCACGGGCTCGAGCCGCTCACCGATGGCGGCTGGCCGATCGGCGAGGACCTCGTCGCGGGCTGGCGCGCTGCCACGGAACGCGCCGGCGGGCTGGTCAAGGCGGTCGTCGAGGGCCCGTTCACGAGCGGTCGTCCGGTCGAGGCGGTCCGCCGCGCGGTCGTCGACCTGGCCGACGCCGGATGCCGCTGGATCGAGGTGCATGAGCCGGCCGCCACCTCGATCGGCGACGACACCGGCGCCCGCGCGCGGTTCGCCGATGCGCACCGGGTGTTGACCGCCGACCTTGCCCCTGGCGTCCATCTCAGCCTCGCGATCGTGGGCGGCAGCGCCGATGCCGCTGGCATCGACACGATCATCGCGGGTGCCTATGCGAGCCTCGCGGTGGACCTGATCGACGGGCCGGACAACTGGCGTCTCGCGGTAGCCACACCGACCGAGCGCGGCGTTATCTGCGGCGCCCTGTCGACCCGACCCGACAGCGACGACGGCCCGGAGCTGCTGCTGTGGGCGGCCCGCTACGCGGCGGCGTCCGCAGGCCGCGGCGTCGACCGGGTCGGGCTGGCCACCGCGGGCTCGTTGGCGGCGCTCCCATGGGACGTCGCCGCGACCAAGGTCCGACGTCTCGGCGAGGCGGGGCGACTCGTGACGGCGTCTCCCGATGAGCGCCGCGCAGCGCTCGATCCGCGTGCGATCGACAGCCGCTCGGCCGCGCTCGGCCGCGTCGATCCGCCGCCGACGGACCGCCCGCGGCGAGGGTGACCGGATCCCGCCTGATCCCCGCCAGGATCCCAACTTGATTCCGCACCGCGGGGGTGGGACCATCGCACTCCCTCATACCGATCACGAGGAGCCGATCGGCGCGAGGTCCAAGTGCTCCAGCGGACGCAGGCATTCGTGACCGTCACGTGGGCAAGGCCGCCCGCCACCGGTCGTCGTCGAAGGAGGTCCGGCCCGTGGGCGAACACATCTCCCTCACCGTCAACGGAGCACGACGGGAGCTCGACGTCGAGCCCCGACGCCTGCTCGTGCAGGCGATCCGCGAGGACCTCGACCTGACCGGTACTCACGTCGGGTGCGACACGAGCCAGTGCGGCGCGTGCACCGTGCACCTCGACGGCAAGGCCGTGAAGTCGTGCACGGTGCTGGCGGTCCAGGCCGACGGGACTGACGTCATCACGATCGAGGGCATGGCCAGCGGCGAGCAGCTCCACCCGCTGCAGACCGCCTTCTGGGAGAAGCACGGCCTGCAGTGCGGGTTCTGTACGCCCGGCATGATCATGGTCGCGGCCGATCTGCTGGAGCGGAACAGCGACCCCTCCGAGGACGAGATCCGTCACGCCATCGAGGGCAACATCTGTCGCTGCACCGGCTATCACAACATCGTGGCCGCCGTCCGCGCCGCGGCCGTGGCGATGCGCGAGGGGGCCGCTGCTGCCCCCGCGACCGCCTAGTCCGGGGAGACGAGTCATGACCGACACCCTCGAAGCCCCCGCGACCAGCCCCCTCGGCCAGCCGATCAAGCGGACCGAGGATCCGCGCTTCATCACCGGCGAGGGCCGCTTCCTCGACGACATCAAGCTCCAGTCGATGGCCCATATGGCCATCCTGCGCAGCCCGTATGCGCACGCCAACATCCGCTCGGTCGACACGAGCAAGGCAAAGACGATGCCGGGCGTGATCGCGACCTTCGTCGGCGCGGACATCCCGTACAACCCGCTGCCGATGGCCTGGCCGGCCGGCGGCAGCGCCGGGATCCAGAACAACGTCAGCACGCCGCGTGTGCTCGCCACGGACTCCGTCAAGTGGACCGGCGAGGGCGTGGCCGCCGTCGTGGCCGAGACGCCCGAGCAGGCGGTCGATGCGCTCGAGGTCATCGACGTCGACTGGGAGCCGCTGCCGGCGGTGGTCGACTCGGAAGCGGCGATCAAGGACGGCGCGCCGCAGCTCCACGAGAACGCCCCGAACAACGTCGTGTTCGAGTGGAACGTCGGGAACAAGGACGGGACCGCCGCGGCCATCGACGCCGCCGAGGTCGTCGTCAAGCAGCGCATCGTCAACCAGCGCCTCATCCCGAACCCGATGGAGACCCGCGGCGACATCGGCTGGTACAACCCGGGCACCGACGAGTACACGGTCTGGATGTCGAGCCAGACGCCGCACATCCAGCGTCTGCTGCTGACCGCCTTCGTGACCGGTATCCCGGAGCACAAGGTCCGCTGCATCAGCCCGGACGTCGGTGGGGCCTTCGGCACCAAGATCTTCTGCTACGCCGACATGGCGCTGTGCATGTTCACCAGCAAGGCCATCGGCGGCCGGCCGGTCAAGTGGGTCGAGGGCCGGCGCGAGAACTACCAGTCGACCATCCATGGCCGCGACCACATCACGTATCTCGAGATCGCGGGCAAGCGCGACGGCGAGATCACCGGCCTCCGGGTCAAGACGCTGGCCAACCTCGGTGGTCGCCTCTCGACGATCGGCCCGGGCATCCCCACCACGCTCTACGCGCGCGTCCTCCACGGTTGCTACAGCATCCCGAACATCTACGCCGAGGTCACCGGCGTCTACACGAACACGACGTTCGTCGACGCCTACCGCGGCGCTGGTCGCCCCGAGGCGACCTACGTCATCGAACGGGCGATGGACCTCTTCGCGGCGGAGATCGGCATGGACCGCGCCGAGATCCGGCGGAAGAACTTCATCCAGCCCGACCAGTTCCCGTACGAGGACCCGTCCGGCCTCGGCACGGCCTCCGGCGGGGCCAAGATCTATGTCGACTCCGGGAACTACGAGCCGGCGATGGACAAGGCGCTCGCGATGGTCGACTACCCCGGGCTCGCCGCCCGCAAGGACGAGGCCAAGCGGCGCGGCAAGCTGCTCGGCGTCGGACTCAGCACGTACATCGAGGTGTGCGGCGTCGCTCCCTCCAAGTGGATCGGCGCAGTCGGCGAGGGCTGGGGCGCCGCCATGTGGGAGTCCTCAAACATCAAGGTCCACCTGACCGGCAAGGTCGTTGTCACGATGGGCACCCAGCCGCAGGGCCAGGGCCACGAGACGACGTACGCCCAGGTGGTGGCCGACCGGCTCGGCATCCCGATGGAGGACATCATCATCCAGCACTCCGACACGCAGGGCACGCCGTTCGGCTACGGGTCGTACGGCAGCCGGACGTCGTCGGTCGGGATGACGGCCGCGATCAAGGCCGCGGACAAGGTCCGCGAGAAGGCCCGGCTCTACGCCGCCCACATGCTCGAGGCGTCGCTCGACGACATCGAGATCGACGGCGCCGAATATCGGGTCAAAGGCTCGCCCGATCGCAAGAAGACCTTCCAGGAGATCGCCTTCGCGCTCGACCTTGCGTTCGACACGCCCGAGGGCATGGAGCCGTATCTCGACGAGACGGCCTATTACGACACGCCGAACTGCACGTGGCCGTTCGGCACGCATATCGCGACCGTCGAGATCGACGAGGAGACCGGCGAGGTCGACCTCGTGCGCTACGTCGCGGTCGATGACGTCGGCAACGAGATCAACCCGCTCATCGTGGCCGGCCAGCTCCATGGCGGCATCGCCCAGGGCGTCGGCCAGGCGCTCTGGGAGGGCGCCGTGTACAGCGATGAGGGCCAGCTGCTGACCGGCTCGATGCTCGATTACGCGCTGCCGAAGGCCGCGCGACTGCCGAACTTCGAGCTCGAGAAGACCGTGACGCCGTCGCCGGTCAATCCGCTCGGTGTGAAGGGCGTCGGCGAGGCAGGTGCGATCGCATCGACGGCCGCGGTCGCGAACGCCGTCATCGATGCGCTCGCTCCGCTCGGTGTCCGGCACCTCGACATGCCGTACACGTCCCAGAAGGTGTGGGCGACGATCCAGTCGGCGAAGGGAGGCCAGGCATGATCCCGGCCGCGTTCGAATACCAGCGGGCGTCGTCCATCGACGACGCCCTCGGGGCGCTGGCCGGGGGCGATGCGAAGGTCATCGCCGGCGGCATGAGCATCCTGCCGCTCATGAAGCTGCGGCTCGCACAGCCGGCGCGGCTCGTCGACATCGGCCACCTCTCGGAGCTCAAGGGCTCGAAGGCGACCGGCGACGGCGGCTGGGAGGTCGGGGCGCTGACGACCTACGCGGAGGCGCTCGAGGCCACCAATCTCGACTTCACCCGCGACTGCATCAACGGGATCGGCGACGTCCAGGTCCGCAACCGGGGGACCGTGGGCGGGGCGATCAGCCACGCCGACCCGGCGTCTGACCTGCCGGCGTTGCTGCTCGCGCTCGACTACTCGGCGGTCCTGCGATCGTCGCGTGGCGAGCGGACCGTGCCGCTCGACGGGTTCTTCAAGGGTGCGTTCGAGACCGACATCGCGCCCGACGAGATCCTCGTCAAGCTGGTCCGCGGACCGCTCGCGGACGGGGCGAAGGGCTCGTACCAGAAGATGCAGCACCCGGCGTCGGGCTACTCGGTCGTCGGCGTGTGCGCCGTCATCGCCTCGTCGGGTGGCTCGATCTCGCACGCGCGGGTGGCCATCACCGGCGTGGGCGAGGTCGCCTACCGGGCCAACGCGGTCGAGGACGCGCTGCAGGGCTCGGACGGGTCGGCCGACGCGGTCGCGAGTGCGGCAGCGCATGCGGCCGACGGCCAGACCGTCAACGGCGACATCTACGCCGACCGCGACTATCGATCGAAGATGGCGGTGGTCTACACCCGCCGCGCGATCGAGGCCGCGCTCGGCCGCTAGCACCGCGTACGCCAGCGTTCCGCGTTGCGCGTCGAACGGGTCGTCCCTGGTCGGCGCGCGCGCGGGCACCTGTCCGGCGCGATCCTCACGCGTGACCTGACGGTCGGCGGGACCCGCTGGTCGAAGGGCCGGCGGCTGACCGACGACGACCTGCTCGCGCTGGCAGCGGCGGAGCCGGGCCCGTCGATCACGGTGCTCGTCCCCGATGGCAGCGAGCTGCACGAGGACGAGGCCGCACTCCGCTTGGCCAAGGCCATCGCCGGACCCGGGCTGGATGTCCGCGGCCCGAACCAGAGCCGGCTCGACCTCGTGGCGGCCAGCGACGGCGTGGTCAGCGTGCGGATCGGCGAGCTCGAGCGCGTCAACCGGCTCGACCCGCTCGAGGTGTTCACGGTGTTCGACGGGCAGGTCGTGGAGCGCGGCGAGCTCGTGGCAAGCGTGAAGGTAGCGCCGCACCTGGTCGAGGCGGCGGTCGTCGACGCCGGTGCGCGGATCGCGGGCTTCGGCAGCCAGCCGATCGTGTGGGTGTCGCCGTTCGTGGCCCGGCGCGTCGCGGTCGTGGTCAAGGAGTCGGTGCGGGCCACGGCGAAGGAGCGGTTCGAGGCGTCGGTCCGGGCCAAGGTCGAGGGCCTCGGTTCGGAGGTCGTCGCCATCGTCTACGTCGATGACGATCCGGACGCGGTCGAGGCGGCGGTCGGGCGGTTCACCCGGGGGCGCGAGATGGCTGATCTCGTACTGACCGCGGGTTCCGCCTCGACGGATCCCGAGGACGCGTTCTTCGTCGCGATCGCGGCGCTCGGGGGGCGGGTGGTCCGGCGGGGTGTGCCGTCGCATCCGGGTTCGATGTTGTGGCTGGCGCGGGTGGGCGCCACGTCGATCCTGGGCCTGCCGACCTGTGGGGCGTACTCGAAGGCGACGGCCGCAGACCTGCTGTTGCCGCGGTTGCTCGCGGGTGAGCCGGCGTCCGAGGCGACGGTCGCCAAGCTGGGTCACGGCGGGATCCTCACCCGGAGCCAGCGGTTCAGGTTCCCGAAGTACGCTCGCGACCTGGACGCCCCGGAGGGGTAGGGCGGAGCGCGGGCTCGAGCCGCTCACACGGCCGCGGCGTGGATCTCCTCGTACGCGCGGCTCACGATCTCGGCCGCCTCGATCGTGCGCCGGTCGCTCAACGGGTTGCCGGCGCGGGCCCGCCACCGCTCGACGCCGGCGAGGGCGGCCGCGCGCACCGCCGCGGCATCGGCATCCCCGGCCAGACCGACCCGGGTCGCGCCATCGCCCGTGGCCCACAGCCGCGCGACCTCCGCTCGCTCGGGCTCGCCCAGCTCGAGGTACCCGGCCAGGACGAGGTGCTGCAGCCGGAGCAGCGCGAGGGCCCCGGATGAGGCCTCGAGCCGGTCGATCGCCTCGATCACCTCGCCGGCGGCCTCCGCCGCCGCGCCACCCCGTCGCCGCAGCACCAGCCCGACCGCGCGCAACGCGACGAGCGCGGATCGTGCCTTCAGCACCGACGCCCGCGCGCCATAGGCCTCGGCCAGGACCCGCTGCAGCGCTCGGATCCCCGAGTGCTCCAGCAGCGCACCCGACAGCTCGGTCGCGGTCCGCGCCTCGCCGTCGGCGACGAGCCGCGTGGCCAGCCGCAACCCGTACAGGCCGAGCCGTCCGAGGAGGTCCTCGCGGATCTCCTCGCCGAGCGGGTTGCGCTCCGTGTCGCGGAACCGTTCGACCGAGGTCAGCAGGTCGGCCCGCGTCGCGTCGTCGAGACCGACCAGCGCCCGGATCCAGTCGAACTGCTCCTGGCGCAGCGTCGCGCCGGTCTCGGCCAGCAGCCCGGCCACCGGCAGGACGCCCGACGCGAGCTCGCGGACCCGAGGGTCTGCGGCGTAGCGGTCGGCGATCGACCGGGCCGAGACGAGCGCATCCGGTCGGGCCGCGCCGATCTCGTCGGCCCGCGACAGCACGACGACCGCATTCACCGGCGACGCATGTGCGATCGAGTGGTCCATGAACGCCTCGAGGAACCGCGCATCGCCGTGGTGGAGGTGGCGCATCAGGTACAGCACCGCATCGGCCTCGGCCGGGCCCTCGACGCCGGCATCGAGCAGCGACGCGATCGTCCGTGCGGACGTGCGCTCGTCGGCGGAGCCGAGCCCCGGCGTGTCGATGAGCGTCATCGCCTCGAGCTTGGCCGACGGCCAGCCGACCTCGATGCGCTCGATGCCGTCGACGTCGTGGTCGCCCAGGTCGATGAGCAGCTCGCCGTCCTCGCGCCGGAACACGAGATCGGTCCGCCCCTCGGGTCGGAGATCCGCCGTCACCGTGTAGCCGAGTCCGTGCCGGTACCACGTCACGATGCGGGTGCACTCGCCGGCGTCGGTCGCGGCCAGTCGCTCGCCGACGAGGGCATTGAGCAGCGTCGATTTACCGGCCTTGACCCGGCCGGCGATCGCGACCCGGAGCGGCTCGTCGAGCCGCCGCTCGATCGCATCGACCGCAGGAGCCTGGTCGGTGCCGGCGGCGGCCGCCCGGGCGAGACCGACGATGGCCCGGACCTGCGACGGGAGGTCTGGGGCGGACGACCCGGTTGCGGCGGTCATCGGGCGGCCAGTGTCAGGTCGGCAGGTCGACGCAGTTGCCGGTGTCCTGGATCACCGAATGATCCCCGCGCGCGACGAGGACGCACATCTGGGTCGCCGCGCCCGGCTTGTCCGCGACGCGGTAGACCCGGAACGGTGACGGGCCGTCGTAGAGCTCCCAGGGTCCCGTGCCCGGCGTGCCCGCCTGCGTCGGGGCCACCGTGTCGTAGAAGAAGTGGACATGTCGGCCGCCGTCGTGTGGATCCCCATCCTCGTCGATGTTGAAGACCTCGTAGTCGACGACGTAGCGACCGCCGCTCACGGTGATCCCCTTGATGTTGGCGGCGAGCCCTCGCGGTGTGGGCGTCGGGGTCGGCGCGGCTGTCGGCGTCGGGACCGGGGTGGGGGAGGGCGTCGGGACGGGCGTGGGCGACGGCGTCGGCGCGACCGATGGCGATGCCGTCGCAACGACCGCGACCGATCGTGCCGGTGACGGCGTCGCGCCCCCGCCGCCCGCGCCGAGGATCCCGGACGCCCCGAGCGCCACGGCGGCCACGACCGCGACGCCGGCGAGCGCGAGCCCGATCGGCAGCAGCCGGCGGGTGCCACCGCCCGACGTAACGGTCGCGCCGGTGACAGGGGCGAGGGTCGGCTCTGACGACGGGCGGACGTCGGCGGCCTCACCACTCGCCGCCGCCCCGGCCGCGATCGCCCCGGCTGCCGCAACGGGTGCTGCCTCGGCGGCGACTTCGTCGGTAGCCGCGGCCGCAGCGGCAGCCGCCGCCAGGCGCTGCGTCTCGGCCACGAACGCCGCGCCAAGCGCCATGGTGTGCTTCGGGTGGGCGTCCACGGCAACGGGCCGTCCGGTCGATTCGCGGACCATCTCCGCGACCAGCGGGATGCGCGAGCTGCCGCCGACGAGCAGCACGCGGTCGAGGTCCTCCATGCCCAGGCCGGCGCTCCGGGTCGCCCGTCCGAGCGCCTCGATGGTCTCGTGGATGCGCGGCCGGATGATGTCCTCGAACTCGGCACGGGTCACCCGCATCTCCGTCTGGAACCCGGGCAGGAAGATCGCGACCGTGGCGTCGGTATCGGACGAGAGCGCCTCCTTCGCACGCCGGCACTCGTCGCGCAGCCGGGCGATGGCGGCCATCGTGGCCGGGTCGTCGGTGTCGACCGCAACGCCTTGGGCGCTCACCAGCGTCATGGCCCGGCGGAACAGCGCCTCGTCGAAGTCGATGCCGCCGAGGCGCTCGAGCCCCTCGGGCTGGCCGAGCGCCTCGAACCCCTCCTCGGTCTTGCGCAGGATCGTCGCGTCGAACGTCCCGCCGCCGAAGTCGTAGACGGCGATCGCCGCGCCGACCGGCACGCGCTCCTGGCGCGCGTAGTACAGCGCCGCAGCCTCGGGCTCGGTCAACAGCGTGACCGGGCCGATGTCGGCCTGGCGGACCGCCTGTTGCAGCAGGTCGAGCTTGTAGGCGCCGTAGCTCGCCGGATGGCACAGGGCGATTGCGGTCGGCGCCTCGCCGGACTGGCGGGTGATGGTCGCGACGATCGAGCGCAGGAGGTGGGCGAGCAGCGCCTCGGCGCCGTACGGCGTGCCGCCGAGGATGATCGGCGTCGGGTCTCCCAATCGCCGCTTGAACTCGCGACCGGTGCGGGTCGGCTCGGCCAGGGCGCGTCGCTCCGCCGCCTCGCCGGTGAGGACCTCCCCGTCGGCCCGCAGCAGCACGATCGACGGGATCGTCGCAGCACGCTCGCCGAGCTGGAAGATCTCGAGTCGATCGTCGCGCGCGGTGGCGGCTGCCGAGTATGTCGTCCCGAGATCGATCCCGAGCGAGTACGCCATCACTCCCCTCGATCGCTGGCAGGGCCACCGAGTCTACCGTGCGTGGTCACGGCCCGGATGACCCGCACGTCGCGGCCGGCACGGACGGTACACTCGCCGCCCCGAGGGAGGATCGGCCACGTCGATGTCGGCGGTCGTGACGGCCGCACCCGCGACCCAGGAGCTGGACGCGCTCGCGACCGAGACGCGCGCGCTCGCGGCTCGACTCGAGCGCGACGACCTCGCCGAGCGGCTCGACGCGGTCCGGCGCCGCGCGGCGCGGACCGACACGATCGTGTGCGTCGTCGGCGAGTTCAAGAAGGGCAAGAGCGCGCTGATCAACGCCCTCCTCGGCACGACCGCGTGCCCGGTCGACGACGACCTGGCGACGACCGCGGTCACGGTCGTCCGCTACGGCGAGACGCCCAGTGCGGTCGTCCACCGGCGGGTCGAGGGCGAGCCGGTCCTGGAGCCGATCGAGCCGACGGCCGTCCCCGACTGGACTCTGGAAGGTGCCGGTCGTGACGGCCGGCCCGACGTCGACCTCGTCGAGGTCCGCCTCCCGAGCCCGATCCTCGAGAGCGGGTTGACGCTGGTCGACACGCCCGGTGTCGGCGGGCTCAACGCCGGACATGCAGCCGCGACCCTCGCGTTCCTGCCGTCGGCGGACGCGCTGGTCTTCGTGACCGATGCCTCGGCCGAGCTGTCCGGTCCGGAGCTCGAGTTCCTGGCCAGCGCCCGTGGCGCGGGTCCGCCCGTGCTGGTGGCCGTGACGAAGATCGACATGTACCCGGAATGGCGACGGATCGTCGACATCGATGTCGGTCACCTCCAGGCGATCGGGCTGGCCGAGCGGCCGTTCGCGCTCAGCTCGGTCCTCCGTTCGCGGCCCGACGAGCGCGACGACGAGAGCGGGTATGGGGCGTTCACCGAGGCGCTGCTGGGGGACGTGATGGAGCGTGCCCGGTCGGCGGCCCTCGCGACCGCGGTCGCCGACGTGCGCTGGGTGCTCGGCCAGCTGCGCGAGCCGCTGGTCGCCGAGCGAGCCGCCCTCGAGCACCCCGAGACGGCCGATCGCATCGCGGCCGAGCTCGCGACGACGCGCGACCGATTGGCGACGCTGCAGCGGGCCGATGCCACGTGGTCGACCCGTCTCGACGACGAGTTCACCGCGGTGCGGACGACCGTGGCGTTCGAGTTCCAGCGCGAGATGCGCGGGATCGTGCGCGAGGTCCATGCCGAGATCGAGACGACCGACCCGGGCGGGTCGTGGTCCGAGCTCAACACCCGGATCCAGGACGAGATCGCGACTGCGGTCCGCGGGGCGTTCCGGCGGGCGACGACCGGCGCCGCCGAGGTGCAGGCGACCATCGCCGCGGTGCTCGCCGACCAGGAATCGCCCGGGGTCGCGACGTCGCTGCCGGAGATGGGCTTCGACGTCGAGGAATTCTGGACGGGCGACCCGGAGTTCGAGGGTGCGACGAAGTCGCGGCTCGGCGCCGGGTACGGGGTGGTGACCGGGGCGAAGGCCGGCGTCGACCTGCTCGGGCTCGTGGGGACGTTGCTCGGGGCGGCGATCGTCGGGCCGGCGGTGCTCGGCGTGGCCGCGATCTACGGCGGCAAGGAGGTGCTCGACGAGCGCCGCCGGCGGCTCACCGACCGCCGACAGCAGGCCCGGACGTTCGTGACCGAGCTGGTCGAGGAGATCCGGTTCCAGGTCGAGGGCCGGCTGACGAGGGTGCTCGACGAGATGCAGCGCCAGATGCGGGCGCGGTTCACGGAACGGATCGGGGAGCTGCATCGGACCGTGGGTGCGAGCGTCGACGCGCTCGAGCGGGCCGCTCGACAGGAGTCGGCCGACCGCCAGGCGCAGCTGACCACGCTCGAAGCCACGATCGAGACCGTCGACGGCCTGCATGCACGTCTCCGGGCGTTGCGCCCGCCGAGCTGATCAGCCTCGGACCCGGGGTCGCCTTCGCCGGTGAACAGGCGCCGTCATGTAGCATCCACGGACCATGACCAAGGACTCCGACGCCGATCCTGCCCCGGCCGCGACACCCCGTGATGATCGCCCGGCCGGCACGCGCTCGATCGATGCGCTGACCGAGGACTTCCGGGGGCGCGACTACATCACGGACCGCTCGCTCGCGACCGCGGTCTTCCTCGCGCTCGAGCTCGAGCGACCCCTGCTGCTCGAGGGCGAGGCCGGTGTCGGCAAGACCGAGCTCGCCAAGGTCCTCGCGTCGTCGCTCGGGGCGCGGCTGATCCGCCTCCAGTGCTACGAGGGTCTCGATGTCAACACCGCGGTGTACGAGTGGAACTACCCTCGCCAGATGCTCGAGATCCGCCTGCTCGAGGCGCGTGGCCAAGCCGACCACGCCACCGCCCACGACATCTTCGGTTCTGACTTCCTGATCCGGCGACCGCTCCTCCAGGCACTCGAGAGCGACGACGGCGTCGCGCCGGTCCTGCTCATCGACGAGATCGACCGGGCCGACGAGGAGTTCGAGGCCTACCTGCTCGAGATCCTGTCGGACTTCCAGGTGACGGTCCCGGAGATCGGCACGATCCGGGCACACAAGCCACCGCGCGTGATCCTCACGTCGAACCGGACCCGCGAGGTCCACGACGCGCTCAAGCGCCGCTGCCTGTACCACTGGATCGACTACCCGACCGCCCAGAAGGAGTACGAGATCGTGCTCGCGCGCGTACCGGAGTCTCCGGAGCGGCTCGCCCGCGAGGTCGTCGGCTTCGTCCATCGACTGCGTGAGGCGGACCTTACCAAGGTGCCGGGCATCGCGGAGACGCTCGACTGGGCCGCCGCCCTGCTGTCGCTCGGCGCGCGCGAGCTCAAGCCCGACCTTGTCGACGAGACGCTCGGCGTCGTCCTCAAGTACGAGGAGGACATCCGCCACGTGCGCGGCGAGCAGGCCGCCCGGATGCTCGCCGAGGTCGCCGCTCAGGGCTGACGCGCCTGGCCCCTCTGCATCGGGGCGGTGCCCCGGTGCAACACCGCTGCAACGCCCAGCCGCGCCCTACTGATCCGCGCACGCCTCCGACCGCGCGGAGACTGCCCGCACGCGATCCGGTTCTATCGGGCCGGTTCCCCTGCGTCCAGCGGCGCTTCGCGCACCGGTCCTCGCGGAGGAGACGACCATGCGTCGAAGTCTTGTCACTGCTGCATTCGCGGCGGCATTCGTGTTCAGCGCGTGCAGCACCACTGGCGGCGCGAGCCCGGGCGCCGAGAGCCCCGCCGCCTCCGCACCCGCCGCGAGCGGCGAGTCACCGGCCGCGTCGTCGGCCTTCGACCCCGCGTCGATCTCGGGTGACGTCGTCCTGTCGGGCTGGCAGGCCTCCGAGGAGGAAGGCGCGGCCCTCGAGAAGGTGCTCGACGGGTTCAAGTCGACCTACCCGAACATCACTGTCAAGTACGAGCCGGTCGCGGGCGACTATCCCGCGGCGATGACCGCCAAGTTCAGCGCCGGCGAGCCGCCGGACGTCTTCTATGTCGACTCGAGCGTGGCGCCCGAGTGGATCGACGAGGGCGTCCTCGTCGATCTCGCGCCGCTCGCCACGGAGCGTGGTTTCGACACGGCCGCGTTCTTCCCCGGGTACCTCGACGCGTTCAAGGGGCCGGACGGCGGTGTCTTCGGCTTCCCGAAGGACGGCAACACCCTGGCGATGGCCTACAACCCGGCGTTGCTCAGCAGCGCAAACGTCGAGCCGCCGGCCGACTGGACGCAGCTCTCGGCAGCCGCCACGGCCCTGACGTCGGGTGACCAGAAGGCGTTCTGCCTGAACAACTCGCTCGACCGCGCGCTCGCGTTCGTCTACCAGAACGGCGGCAGCCTGCTGAACGAGGACAAGACCCAGAACACGTTCGATACCCCCGAGACGCGTGAGGCGCTCCAGACCTACCTGGGCTGGTTCGCCAACGGGCAGGCCGCCCGCGCCGCCGACCTCGGTGACGACTGGTGCGGCAAGTCGCTCGGCGAGGGCAAGGTCGCCGCGATCTTCGAGGGCGGCTGGCTCGACCCGTACATGACGAACACCTACCCAGACACCGAGTACAGCTGGGCACCGATGCCGAAGGGCGCCGAGGACGCCACGCTCGGGTTCACGGTCAGCTACTCGATCGGCGTCGACTCGGCCAACAAGGACCAGGCGTGGGTGCTGCTGACGTACCTCACCGGCCCCGAGGGCATGACCACGTGGACCGAGGGCGGCGTCGCCAACCCGTCCCGCCAGGACGTTCCCGCCGCCGCGGGCAAGGAGGTCCTCGTCGAGGGCGCAACGAACGCCCGACCGTGGAGCTTCATCCCCGGCTTCAGCGCCATCAACGACGCGTTCAACAACGCGATGACCGCCCAGATCGAAGCCAAGAGCGACGATCCGGCCCCGGTCGTCGAAGCCACCTCGTCGGCGATCGACCAGGCCCTCGGCAACTGACCGGGCGACCGGTCACCAGCCGCCCCAGAGCCTTCGACGGATGACGGCCACCGCCAGCCCGGCGCCGGGCAAGCAGCGCACGCTGCAGTCCGAGCGCCGGGCGGAGCTCATCGCCGCGCTGACCCTGATCGCGTTGCCGATGGCGTTCTTCCTGATCCTCCGGATCGGGGCCATCGGCTACGCGTTCTTCATCAGCTTCTGGCAGTGGGGCCTGCGGGGTCCGCGCGAGTTCCTCGCGACGCAGAACTACGAGGAGCTGCTCACCAACCCGGTCTTCCACAAGGCGATCCTGAACACGATCTACTACACGGCTGTGTGGGTGCCGCTGACGATGGCCCTCGGGCTGTTCCTGGCGGTCATCGTCAACGCGAGGATCCGCGGCCAGACGTTCTTCCGGGCGGCGTTCTACTTCCCGGCCATCGTGAGCTCGGCGGCCATCACCGTGGTCTGGCTGTTCATCTTCGCTCCCGACGGGCTGTTCAACGACGTCCGCGGCGCGCTCGGGCTGGACCCATTGTTCGAGGCGTTCGGGATCGGGCCGAACCACAACTGGATCGGCACCAGCAACACAGCCCTGAACACGATCATCGCGCTCAACGTCTGGACGACGTCGGGCACGTTCATGCTGTTCTACCTGGCCAACCTGCAGACGATCAGCAACGACGTCTACGAGGCGGCCGCGATCGACGGCGCCGGAGCCTGGGCGACGTTCCGCCACGTCACGTTCCCGCTGCTCCAGCCGGCGCACTACTTCGTCGCGACGGTGGCCGTCATCGGCGGCCTGCAGATGTTCGACCAGGCCTACATCGGAGGCGGTCCCGACGGGAACCCGAACAACGCGCTCACGACGATCGTGCTGTTCATCTACCGCGCCGCGATCGCCGACTTCGACTTCGGTTTCGCCGCGGCCGTCGGCGTGGTCCTGTTCGTCATCATCTTCACCGCGACCCTTGTCCAGCGGCGTCTGTTCGGCCAGACGCCGACCTGGGTCTGAGCGATGGCCGGGACGCAGACGCGCGTACCAGCGGGCGCACCGGTCGTGCCGCAGGTCATCACGTCCCGCGAGGCCCGCCCGGTCGGCGACCGCGGGGCGGTGCGACGACGCGTCGCCTACGTGTTCCTGATCGGCTACGCGCTGCTGATGTTCGTCCCGTTCGCATGGACCGTCATCACCTCGTTCAAGACGGTTCCCGATTCCGTGCAGCTCACGCTGATCCCCCAGCCGTTCACGCTGGAGGGCTGGCGCACGGCGTGGACCGAGCTCGACCCGCCGCTGCCGCGACTGTTCTTCAACAGCTTCCTCCTCGCCGGGTCGGTGATGCTCACCAACGTCACGCTTGGAGCGATGGCCGGCTACGCGTTCGCGCGGCTGCGATTCCCGGGCCGGGACGTGCTGTTCCTGCTCGTGCTGGCGTCGCTGATGATCCCGGACCAGCTGCGCCTCGTGCCGGTGTACCTGATGCTCAATAACGGACCGATCGACCTCGTCAACAGCAGCCCGATCAACTATCTCTCCGTGATCGTGGTGCTGGCCGTGCAGGTCGAGAGCGTCTTCCTCTTGCGCCAGTTCTTCCTGTCGATCCCGCGCGAGCTGGAGGAGGCCGCCAAGATCGACGGAGCCGGCTACTTCACGACGTTCTTCCGGGTCATCCTGCCCCTCGGCGCGCCGGCCCTCGCCGCGGTCGCGATCCTCCAGTTCCAGGGTGCCTGGAACAACTTCTTCTGGCCGCTGATCCTGTACCAGGAGCAGAGCCACTGGACGCTGCCGCTCGGGCTCGCCCAGTTCCGCAACTTCTTCGAGGTCGACTGGCCGGCGCTCACCGCCGTCGTGGTCATGGCGACGCTGCCGATCCTGGTGTTGTACCTGTACGCGCAACGGTTCTTCGTCGCGGGCGTCGCCGCAACGGGCGTCAAGGGCTGATGTCGTCGGCACCGCCGGTGCCGGGGGTGCGCGGGGCGGTCCGGTCGGCCCTCGCGGACCTGTATCACCACTCGATCCGCTTCGTCCCGCTGAACCTCCTGTGGGCGCTCGGGGCGATCTTCGTCCTGGGCCTTGGTCTGGCCGCGGGCCCGCTCGTCGCGCTGGTCATCTCGCCGCTGCTGGCCATCCCGCTCGTCGGGCTGGCCCGTCTCGCCGGCGAGGTCGTCCGCGGCCGCGAGGTCGTGCTGTCCGATGCCTGGGACGCGATGCGGGGATCGGCCGTCCGGGCGATCGGTGCCGGGGCGGTGATGGTGGCCGTCGGCACGGTGCTCCTCACCAACGTCCTGCTCGGGCTGGCGAGCGGCAGCCCCCTCTCGGTCGCGCTCGCGGTCCTGGCCGTCTGGGGGCTCATCGCGCTCGTCCTCGTCGCGCTGCCGTTCTGGGTCCTGCTCGCGGACCCGGAGCGACCGGATCGAGGGCTCGGTGGGGCCGCGCGGGACGCCGCCGCGCTGCTGCTCGTCGCGCCCGCCCGACTCATCGTCCTGGCGGTCGTGGTGGGGATCGTCCTCGTGGTCGGGACAGTGCTCGTGGCGGCCATCCTCACTGTCTGCGTCGCGTACGCTGTATTGGTGACGGCGCGCGTCGTGCTCCCCGCCACCGGCCGGCTGGCCGGTTCGCCGGACATGGTGTCCACGAGCGACCCACCGGGAGCCCGATGACCTTCCAGGTCCAGGTCGGGCCTTCCACCATCACCATCAACCGGGACGACCGGGTTCTGATCTGCCAGCCCGACGGTCGGATCCTCGGCGACTCCGACGGGTTCTTCACCCGCGACACCCGGTTCATCTCGGGCTACGACCTGTGGATCAACGGCCGCCGGCCGATCGTCCTCGCGTCGGCCCCGATCCAGTCGTTCTCGTCGCGCCACGAGTTCACGAACGACGCGATGATCGATGACGACGGGCCGATCCCGCGGCAGTCGCTGGCGCTGCGCGTCGACCGGACCGTCCTCGACGCCATCCACGAGGACATCGACCTCGTCAACTACGCGCCGCGGCCCGTGCGGCTGACCATCGAGCTGGCGTTCCTCTCGGACTTCGCCGACATCTTCGACGTGAAGCGCGGCGAGCTCGTGCGGCGCGGCGAGATCAACACGCGCTGGTTCCGGTCGCGCGGCGAGCTGCGGACCACGTACGTCAACCGCGACTTCCGACGCGAGCTGATCGTGGCGGTGGAACGCGCGGGCTCGACGCCGCAGTTCGCCAACGGCCGCCTCGTGTTCGTGGCGGTGATCCCCCCGAAGGGCGTGTGGCACACGTGCCTGAAGTGGCTGCCGGTCACCCGGTCGAGCCGGCGGCTCGCCGTGCTCCCGTGCAACGCGGTCGACGCCCCGCTGCGCAACGTCGTCAAGCGGCGGCTGCCCAACGTGAGCGTCCACACCCCGAACCCGACGGTCGACCGCGCCTGGGAGCAGGCCGTGCTCGACCTCGAGGGGCTGCGCCTCGAGGACCCGAGCTTCGAGCGGGGCGTGTTCATCCCGGCCGCCGGCGTGCCGTGGTTCGTCACGCTGTTCGGGCGGGACTCGCTGATCGTCTCGATGCAGGGCATCTCGGGCTTCCCGGAGTTCGCGTCGGGGGCGCTGCGGCGCCTGTCGGAGCTGCAGGCCAAGACCGACGACCCCGAGCGCGACATGGAGCCGGGCAAGATCCCGCACGAGATCCGCCACGGCGAGCTGGCCCAGCTCGGCCTGCTGCCGTACCAGCCGTACTACGGCACGCACGACGCGACGAGCCTGTTCGTCGTCGTGCTCTCGTACCTCTACCACTGGGTCGGCGACCCGGCGCTGCTGCGCCGCTACCTGCCCAACGCCGAGGCGGCGATGGCCTGGATCGACCGGTTCGGCGACCGTGACGGCGACGGCTACCAGGAGTACGCCACGCGCTCGTCGCACGGGATGTACAACCAGGGCTGGAAGGACGCGTGGGACGCCATCGTCGAGGCGGACGGGACGATCTCGCCGCTGCCGATCGCGACATGCGAGCTGCAGGGCTACGTGTTCGACGCGAAGAACCGGATGGCCGACGTGTACGACGTGCTCGAGCGTCCGAAGGACGCCCGCCGGCTCCGCCGCGAGGCGCAGCGGCTGTACGAGCGGTTCAACGAGACGTTCTGGTGGGAGGAGGAGGGCACGTACTACCTCGGCCTCAACGGGCGCAAGGAGCCGATCCGCAGCGTCGCCTCGAACGCCGGCCATCTCCTCCAGTCGGGCATCGTCCCGCCGGAGCGCGCCGGGCGCGTCGTCCGCCGCCTCATGGCCGACGACATGTGGTCGGGCTGGGGCGTCCGGACGCTGTCGACCGACCACCCCGCGTACAACCCGTTCTCGTACCACGGCGGGTCGGTCTGGCCGCACGACAACGCGACGATCGCCGGGGGGTTCCGTCGGTACGGCTACGACGACGACGCGGCGGCGGTCGCGAAGGGCATCTTCGACGCCGCTGAGCGGCTCGTCGCCATGCGCCTGCCGGAGCTGTTCTCGGGCCTCCCGAGGGTGGCGGCGAGCTTCCCGGTGCCGTATCTGGGCGCCAACGTACCGCAGGCCTGGGCGGCGGGCTCGGTGTTCCGATTCATCGCCATCCTGTGCGGGCTGCACGCCACCGTCGACGCCGACGGCTCGAAGCTGTACGCCAACCCGGCCCTGCCCGCATGGATGCCCGAGATCACGATCCGCAACCTGCGCCTCGGCACCGGCTCGGTCGACGTCCGGTTCGTCGACAGCGCCGTGTCAGTCATGACCAACACCAGTGGCTACCAGGTCGTCCACGGCGCGGCCCCTGGCCCGCTGGGCAGTCGCGGCGCTGTCGTGGCAGAGTCAGCGCATGCACGCCCCTGACGATCCGGCCATCGTCACGGCCCCGTGGGGCCCGGAGGTCGACGGGCGTCGCCTCCTGCACGAGGCGGTCGGCTTCGGGCGGGCGTTGCGGGCGGCGGGCCTGCACATCGATCTCGGTGCGGCGGTCGACTACGCGCGGGCGCTGCCGCTTGTCGACATGGGCTCGCGCGAGCAGGTCCGGGCCGCCGGCGAGACGGTCTTCGTCCGGCGACGGGACGATCGCGAGACCTACGACATCGTCTTCGACCGCTGGTGGCGCGCACGCCGGAAGCGACAGGCCGACTTCCAGGCGCCGCCGCTCCAGCGTCCAGACGCCGCCGAGGAGACCGACGACGAGACCGGCCAGTCGAAGCCGATGGCCGGTGACGAGCACGTGGCGACGCGGCCGGACGAATGGGGCGTGCCCATCCCGTCGGCCGGTGACGACGACGAGACCGGCGACGACATCGAGGGCGTCGTCGTGGCGCCCGATGCCTACTCGCGCGGGGAGATGCTCCGCCACCGCGAGTTCGACCGGATGACGCCGGCCGAACTGCGCGACGCCGAACGGCTGGTCGACGAGCTGGTGCCCAGGCTCGAGCAGCGACGGACCCGTCGATACGAACTGCACTCGCACGGTCGGCGCCTCGCGCCGCGTGCGATGTTCCGGCGCAACCTCGGGACCGGGGGCCAGCTCATGGCATGGGTCTGGCGACGGCCGGTCAAGGAGCCCCGGTCGCTCGTCGTGCTGTGCGACATCTCGGGCTCGATGGAGCGCCACTCGCGGCTGCTGCTGCGGTTCGTCCAGGCGCTGTCGGCGTCCAGCGAGGTCCGTGCCGAGTCGTTCGTGTTCGGGACGCGACTGACGCGGGTCACGCGGCTGCTGCGCGACAAGGACCGCGACCGGGCGCTCTCACGTGTCAGCGAGGCGGTCAATGACTGGGCCGGCGGCACCCGCATCGGCGAGAGCTTCCGGATGTTCAACCAGCAGTGGGCACGCCGGTCGCTCCGGTCGAGCGGCGTCGTGATCGTCGTGTCGGACGGCTGGGACCGCGGCGACCCGTCCCTGGTCGCCAGCGAGACCGCCCGCCTGCGGCGGAACTGCCATCGCCTGGTCTGGCTCAACCCGCTTGCCGGCACGCCCGGCTACCAGCCGCTGGCGGGCGGGATGCGGGCGGCATATCCGTACATCGACGACTTCCTACCGGCGGGGACCGTCGCGTCGCTCGAGCGGCTCGGAGAGATCCTCGGCGGCGTGCGTTCCGCCGACACACGGCAGGGCGCCGAGGCCGCTGCGCACGCGGCCCTGCCCGGGGTGAACGACCTTGGCGCCGTCGAGCCACCGACCGTCGTCAGCGGCACGCCGACCGATCCCGCTACCGCGAGGCCGATCCGATGAAGGAGCTGCTCGACACGTTGACCGCCTGGCAGGCGGAGGGAACCGATGCGGGACGAGCGGTCGTGGTCCGGACGTTCGGCTCCGCCCCGCGCCCGGAGGGGGCGGTGCTGCTATACGCCGAGGATGGACGGATCGCCGGCTCGGTCAGCGGCGGATGCGTCGAGGGTGCCGCCGCCGAGCAGATCGAGCACGCCCGCGCCACCGGGAACGCCCTGGTCATCCGCTACGGGATCAGCGACGAGCAGGCGTGGGACGTCGGACTGGCCTGCGGCGGCACGATCGACGTGCTCGTCGAGCCCGCGGTGCCAGCGGCCGCGGTGGAGGCCGCGACGGCGTCGCTCGGGACGGGCGGTCGCGGCGCGGCCGTCGTAACGGTGCTGCCGGTGGACTCCCCGTCCGCGACGAGCGGACCGCACGAGCCGGGCGAGGGGGCACCCCCCGAGCCGAAGCTCGTGGTCCACGACGACGGCCGGCTCGAGGGCACCCTCGGCGAACCGGCGCTCGACGCGGCGCTCGTCGATGGCGCGACGGAGGCGCTCAAGCGCGGGCTGTCGACGACGCTCGAGGTCGGCGGCCGGTCGCTGTTCATCGAGGTGTACCCGGTCCGGCCGCGGCTGGTCGTGGTCGGCGCCGTGGAGGTCGCGCGCACGCTCGTGCGGCTGGCCAAGGAGCTCGGCTTCGAGACCGTCGTGATCGACGGCCGGGCGTCGTTCGCGACGCCCGAGCGGTTCCCCGAGGTCGACCGGCTCGTCGTCGGCTGGCCCGACGAGATCGCCGACGAGATCGGCCTCGGTCCGAACGATGCGGTCGCGGTCCTGACCCACGACGTGAAGTTCGACGAACCGGCCATCGTCGAGGCGCTCAAGCGCGGCTGCCGATACGTCGGCGCAGTCGGGTCGCGCAAGACCCAGGCCGACCGACGCCAGCGCCTGCGCGACGCCGGGGTCAGCGATGCCGCGCTCGCCGAGCTGCGCGGGCCGGTCGGGCTCGACCTCGGCGGCCGGCAGCCGGCCGAGACCGCGCTGGCGATCCTCGCGGAGGTGGTTGCGGAACGCTACGGCGGCTCCGGCCGGCCGATGCGCGAGCAGGCGGCGCTGCCGGCGGCGTCAACGCGGGTGGCCGTCGAGGGCACACCGATCACGGCGGGCTAGGGCGTGCCGTGAAGGGCGATCGGGTCGAGGTCGTGGTCGACACGGGCGGCGCCGTGCAGACATTCGAGATCGTCGCGAGCCGCGCCGGCCGTCGGATCGAGGTCACCACGGCGCGGGGCGTGGTCGAGGTGACCGAGGTCACGCGCGGCGGCACGCCGGTGCGCACCGGGCGGTTCATGGCCAGCCGGCTGATCGCGCTGGTCGAGCATCCGGCCCGGGAGAGCGACACGTCGGTCGAGGTGGTCACGCGCCGGCGGATCGGGGCGAAGGAACCGGGGACACGCCGCCGGGCCGAGCCGAGCACCGGCCTGTTCGACGAGGGCGAACCCGTCGAGGGGTAGGCGCGCGGCGCCTCAGGACGCGGGCGGCGAGGACGCGGTCCGCGCGACCACGATCGACCGCACCCCGGCCGCTGCGATGAGCACCAGCCCGATCACGTACACGAGGAACGGGAAATAGTCCATGAAGCCCAGCTCGAGCCGGGTCTCGCCGAGCCGCGACAGCTGACCCCACTGGTCGGCCGCCAGGAGCGCGCCGATCCCTACCAGCACGAGGCCGACCCAGCTCGCCGCGGCGGGCAGGCCGCGACCGGCCAGCACGATGAGCAGGGCCGCCAGCGTCAACATGGTCAGCGTCACGGTCGCCTGGCGCATCGTCCAGTAGCTCGCGACGTTGATGCCCCAGCCGAGCAGGACCAGCATCAGGCCGAACAGCGCAAGTTGCGCGCTTGAATCGTTCATGCGGACGGCGGCGAACGTGGCCCGATCCCGGCGCTGCGCTGCGCCAAGCAGCGTCCCGCCGGCCAGCGCGAGCAGGACGATCATCACGGCGCCGACGGCCCCGCCCACCTCGTCGAGCTGGTCGAGGTCGAACAGCAGCTCGATCAGCCGCCAGATCCCGAGCACGGCGACCACCGACGCCGCGAGCGACGCGAGGATCGGTGCGGGAAGGACGCGCTCGAGCGACGGCGGCGTCGCGGCGGCCATCCACGTGGCGACGGCCGCGACGATCGCAGCGACGAGCGCGATCAGGACGTACTCGGTCGACGGCCACGCGCCGACGATGCCGCCGACGACGATGATGGCCACCGCCGCGAGCGCCGACCCGATGACCACTCGAGCGTCGGCGTCGAACGACGACCACGATGGGACCGACGCGCCCGACGGCGCGGCCGTCGGCGGCGAGGTCTCGGGAGCAGGCGCGGGCGCGGCAGGGTCGACGGCATCCGACATCGCAGGGGTCCCTCGCTCCGCACGGGGACACGGACTGGGGGCAGTGTCCGGGCGTGCCCTCGCACGGTACTCCCCGGCGACGGCGCACGCGAAGACCCGGCGCGCCCCACGGTCGGTTGACGCGTGCGCGAGCATCGGACGATGCGACTTCGCGATGCTGGCGCTTCTGGCGTGGCCGCCGTGGTGCTCGCCGCCGGGGCCGGCTCGCGGTTCGGTGGCGGCAAGCTGCTTGCACCGCTCGAGGGCAGGCCGATCCTCCAGCACGTGCTCGACCGCGTGACGGCGGCAGGGCTTTCCGACGTGGTCGTCGTGGTCGGCGACGATGCGGACGCGGTCGCCCGGGCGATCGACGCGGGCAGCGCCCGCCTCGTGCGCAACCCGGAGCCTGCACGCGGTCTCTCGAGCTCGCTCCAGGTCGGCATCGGCGAATTGGACGACGCGGTGGAGGGGGCGCTGATCGTGCTGGGCGACCAGCCCCGGCTACCGGCTCGTGCCGTGCGTGCCTTGCTCGACGCCGGCGTCACCGATGAGCGACCGATCGTCGTCCCGGTGTACGACGGGGACCTCGGGCGCAACCCGGTCCTCGTCGGGCGGGCGGCCTTCGCGCTCGTCGCCGAGGCGACCGGCGACCGCGGTCTCGGGCCGCTCATCGAGGCCCACCCCGAGCTCGTACGCGAGATCCCGATCCGGGTCGAGGGCGGCAACCCCGACGTCGACACCAGGGCCGACCTAGTCGGGCTCCTCGAGGCGGGGTGGTCGGCGCGCGTCGTCGCGAACGCCGAGCAGGTCGACCGCGTGCGGGAGGTGCCCGACGGCAGCGACTTCTACGCGCCGGTCACGGGGTTGTTCCGGGCCGATCCCCGGCGGACGGACGAGCCGGTGCTCGACGCGCTGCTGCGGCTGGTCGAGCCGGGCGAGACGTGGATCGACATCGGCGCCGGGGCGGGGCGCTATGCGCTGCCGATCGGGCTGGCACTGGCGCCGTCCGGTGGGCGGGTGATCGCGCTCGATGCGTCGCCGGGCATGCTCGATGCGCTGCTCGAGCTGCAGAGCGAGCACGGTGTGACCGATATCGAGGTGGTCGAGACGCGCTGGCCGCCTCGTGTCGGGACGTCGCTCGAGCGCTTCGCGGCCGACGTCGCGCTGATCGCGCACGTCGGCTACGACATCGAGTGGATCGGGCCGTTCGTGCGGGCGATGGAGTCGGTCGCCAGACGGCTGTGCGTGGCCGTCCTGATGGAGCGCCAGCCGTCGTCGATCGCCGACGTGTGCTGGCCGCCGGTCCACGGCGAGGCGCGAGTGTCGCTGCCGGCCCTGCCCGAGTTCGTCGAGCTGCTCCGGGCGCGGGGCCGGACACCGTCGGTGGAGATGCTGGCCCGGGAGCCGCGGCGGTTCGCCACGCGGGACGAGCTGACGGGCTTCCTGCGGCGACAGCTGTGGACCGAGCCGGGATCCGAGGCCGACCGCCGGTTCCTCGCCGCCCTCGACGGGATCATCGTGGGCGATGCGGCGACGGGGTTCGCCCTTCGTGACCAGCGCCCGCTGCCGATCGGGATCGTGACGTGGTCGCCCGGGGATGGTGCTGTCTAGGGACGCCGGTCTTCGGCGCGGAGCAGGCGCTCGTGGCGGGACATGGTCGCCACCCGGACGGCTTCGTGGAGGAGGTCGGTGCAGGCCGCCTCGTCGATGGGGTCGCCCTCGCGGAACGTGAGCCAGCGCACCTGGCGGGTGATGCCGGCGCCCTGGAGGAGACCGCGTGGGTCGTCCATCAGCACGCCCCACTCGAAGCCGAGATGGACGTGCTCGACCTCGGGGGCGATGTAGCCGACGTAGGCCGACCGCCGGCCGACCGGGACGTCGTAGCCGATCAGGCGCCAGCCGGGTCGTACCCGTTCGATGGCGTCGGGGAGGGCGGCCTGGACGATCGCCCGGAGCCGCTCGGTGATGGCCCGCATCGGGGGAGGGAAGTCGTCGAGCAGCGCCTCGGGCGGGATCGCATCCACGTCCCGGATGATGGCAGTCGTATCGTCGAACTGATTACGAGGAGGACCTCTGATGCGCAGCGTGACCTATTCGATGAGCATGTCACTCGACGGCTACATCGTCGGGCCGGATGGCGGCTTCGACTTCGGGACGCTCGAGCCCGAGGTCTTCCGCTTCTGGATCGACGAGATCCGAGAGGTCGGCGTCCACCTCATGGGACGACGGCTGTACGAGACGATGCTGTACTGGGAGACCGCCGACGAGGATCCCTCGCTCGGCGACGCCGAGCTCGAGTGGGCCGCGCTCTGGAAGCCATTGCCCAAGGTCGTGTTCTCGACCACGCTGTCGGCGGTCCAGGGCCATGCCCGGCTGGCCTCCGGCGGCGTCGCGGAGGAGATCGGGCGTCTGCGTGCCGAACCGGGGGACGACGAGATCGCGATCGGCGGCGCGACGCTTGCCGACGAAGCGGCCGCGCTGGGTCTGATCGACGAGTACCGGATCATCGTCTACCCGGTGCTGGTCGGCGGTGGCATCCCGTACTTTTCGCATCGCGAGCGACGGGTGGAACTCGAGCTCGTCGAGACCCGCACCTTCAGCTCGAAGGTCGTCTACCTCCGCTACCGCGTGGTGCGCTAGAACGCCATCCTGAGACTTGACATGTGACCGAATGGTCACATATATTCGAGCGCATGACGGACGACATGGCCCCCGTCTTCCGGGCACTCGCCGACGCCAATCGGCGGATCCTCCTCGACCGGCTCTTCGAGCGCGATGGCCAGACGCTCGGTGAGCTCTGCGAGGCGCTGCCCGGGATGACGCGGTTCGGGGTCATGAAGCACCTCGGCATCCTCGAGGGAGCCGCCCTGATCTCGACCCGACGCGTGGGCCGGGAGAAGCGCCACTACCTCGACCCGGTGCCGATCCGTTTCGTCCACGATCGATGGACCGGCAAGTTCGCCGAGTCGATCGTGGGCCCCATGACTGCGCTCAAGCGCCACCTGGAGGCTCCCATGGACAAGGTCGATCACGTCTACTCCGTGTACATCAAGGCGCCGGCCGACCGGATCTGGCAGGCGATCACCGACGGCGACGAGACCGTCCGCTACTACTTCGGCACCCGCGTGTCGTCGACCTGGCAGGTCGGCGCGCCGATCTCGTACGCGTACCCCGACGGCAGCATCGCCGCGGACGGATCGGTCCTCGAGATCGATCCCGGGCGGCGCGTCGTGATGGCGTTCCATCCGCGCTGGGATCCCGACATCGAGGCCGACGGCCCGATCACCATGACCTGGGCGATCGAGCCGGGCGAGGACGGCGGTCCGACCCGGTTGACGGTCACCTCCGCCCTCGCCCCGGGCTCGAAGACCGAGAGCGAGTTCACCGGCGGCATCGTGTACATCGTGTCGGGTCTCAAGACCGCGATCGAGACGGGAGCCTCGATGGCCGTCGCCTGACCGGGCGTCATGCATCTGTGGGACCCTTGTCCCTGACACCGAGGCGGCTGCCTCGGCGAGGAGGACGCCCATGAACCGCAGGAACATCCTTATCCAGGCGACGGCCTCGATCGCGCTCGGTCTCGTGCTCGTGGCCTGCTCGGGCACGGTCGCCAGCCCCGCGACGAGCCCGGCCTCCAGCCCGGAGTCGAGCCCGCGACCAGCCCGGAGTCGAGCCCGGCCACCAGCCCGGCCGGCAGCCCCGAAGGCGGAGGGGCCGTTTGCGACGACGCTGCGGCCTTGCGGACCGCCGTGGACGGACTCAAGGGAGTGGACCCTGTCGCGGTCGGGACCGACGGTGTGAATGCCGCCGTCGACGAGGTGCGGACTGCCGCCACCGCGTTGAAGGCCTCCGCTGGATCGGAGCTCGCTCCGACCGTCGGCGCGCTCGAGACAGCGCTGGCCGGTCTCGCGACGACCCTCCAGGGGGTCCCCGAGGGCTCCATCGGTGCCGGCGCCACGGCCATCGCCATCCGAACCGCGATCACCACCCTCGATACGGCCGCAACGGACCTGCGAACGCAACTCGCCACCGCCGGCTGCCCGAGCTGACCCCGGGGCCTTGGCCGCCGACACCTAGCCACGGTCGGGATGCGGCGCTCGATGCCGCATCCCTGGCCGAAACCGCCGAGCCGCGCTTGCCGAATCGAACGTTGACGTGCCAACGACCCCGGGTCGATACTCGCTCGCAACATCCCGATCGCGGGCGAGCCGAGCCTCGGAGGAAGCGGCTTGGCGCCCGCGCCACCGTCAGCGACCCCGCGTTCATCGAACACGCTCGAGGCCCGTCCGGGCCGGACAGGCCGACCAGTCCCGCGCGAGCGGGAGGAGGCAGGCAGCGCGATGATCCCCGGCCAGTTCGACTACGTGCGTCCGGGTGACCTGGACGAGACGCTGGCGATCCTCAAGGACCGAGAGGGCGAGGCGAAGCTCCTGTCCGGGGGATACAGCCTCATCCCGTTGATCAAGCTCCGCCTGGCGCAGCCGGGCCTGCTCGTCGACATGCGCGACCTGTCGGGCATGGACGGCATCGCCGAGACCGACGACCACCTCGTCCTCGGCGCTCGTGCGACACACCGCCAGATCCACGACAACGAGATCGTGCAAGACCACTACCCGGGCATCGTCGACCTGTCGGGTGGGATCGGCGATCCCCAGGTCCGCAACTGGGGCACGATCGGCGGGTCCGTGGCCCACGCCGACCCGGCCAGCGACTGGCCGGCACTGCTGCTGGCGGTCAACGCCACGATGGTGTGCAGGAGCGCCACCGGTCAGCGCGAGATCGGCGCTCGCGACTTCTTCATCGACACCTTCCAGACCGCGATCGAGCCGACCGAGGTCCTGACCGAGATCCGCTTCCCGCGTCGATGGAAGCGGGCCGGCGGGGCCTATTCGAAGTTCGAGCGGCGGGTCGGCGACTTCGCGACCTGCGGGGTCGCGGCCGGCGTCCGACTCACGGAAGACGGCGCGATCGAGGGCGCCGGCATCGGCGTGACCGGCGTCGCCGATTCGCCGTTTGCCGCGACTGACGCCGAAGCCGTCCTGACGGGTCAGCAGCCGTCGGAGGAGCTGTTCCGACGAGCCGCCGAGGCTGCCGCAGCCCAGTCGCGACCGGCCGCGGACGTCCGGGGACCCGTCGACTTCAAGCGGGCGCTCGTGACTGAGCTCACCGTCCGCTCGCTCCGATCCGCCGTCCAGCGCGCGCTCGCGTACGCGTAGGAGTAGACCGATGACCACCCAGCACATCACGGTCACCGTCAACGGCGAGGCGCACGAGGCCGACGTCGAGCCTCGCCTGCTGCTCGTCCACTTGCTGCGCGATACGTTCGGGCTGACCGGCACGCACGTCGGCTGCGACACCAGCAACTGCGGCGCGTGCACGATCCACGTCGACGGCGAGAGCGCAAAGTCGTGCACGATGCTCGCGGTCCAGGCCGATGGCCGGGACCTCAAGACCATCGAGGGCATGGCCAGCGGCGCCGACCTCCATCCGCTCCAGCAGGCGTTCTGGGACCAGCACGGCCTGCAGTGCGGCTTCTGTACGCCGGGCATGATCATGCAGGCCGCCTGGCTGCTCGATCAGAACCCCAAGCCCGACGAGGCGGAGATCCGCGAGGGCATCAGCGGCAACCTGTGCCGCTGCACCGGCTACGTGAACATCGTGAAGGCGATCCAGCAGGCGTCCGGCCAGCTGGAGACCGAGGAGGCGGCGCCGGTGGTGGCCGCCGAGACCACCGAGGGCCAGGAAGTCTCGGCCGAACCGGCCGCGGCCGGCTGAGCGGGGAGAGGGCAGCGACATGACGACGGAAGAGGCTCCTCGCGAGCTCCGCACCAGCCCCGAGATCGGCGGCATGGGCCACTCGGTCAAGCGCAAGGAGGACGCCCGCTTCATCCGCGGGGCTGGCGAGTACATCGACGACGTCAACCTGCCCGGCCAGCTGTGGCTGGACATCGTCCGCAGCCCGTATGCCCACGCGACGATCAAGGGCATCGACGCCAGCGAGGCGCTCAAGGTCCCGGGCGTCCTCGCCGTCATCACCGGCGAGGATCTCGAGAAGGCCGGTCTCCACTGGATGCCGACCCTCGCCGGCGACAAGCAGATGGTGCTGCCGACCCACACCGTCATGTACCAGAGCCAGGAGGTCGCGGCGGTCGTCGCGACCAACCGCTACACCGCCGCCGACGGCGTCGCCGCGGTGATGGTCGACTACGAGCCGCTGCCGGTCGTGGTCGACCCGAAGAAGGCGCTCGAGAGCGACGCGCCGGTCCTCCGCCCGGACCGCGGCGAGGACAAGCAGAACAACCACATCTGGCACTGGGAATCGGGCGACGCCGCCAAGGCCGATGCCGCGCTGGCCGCCGCCGACGTCCGCGTCGAAGAGGACATCTACATCCCGCGCATCCACGTGGCGTCGATCGAGACGTGCGGCTGCGTCGCCGATTGGGACGCCATCCGTGGCCAGCTCACGCTGCACATGACCAGCCAGGCGCCGCATGCCATCCGCACCGTGCTCGCGCTGGTCAGCGGCCTGCCCGAGCAGAACATCCGGGTCAAGACCCACGACATCGGCGGCGGGTTCGGCGGCAAGGTGCCGGTCTACCCGGGCTACGTGCTGGCGGTCGTCGCGAGCCTGACGGTCGGCAAGCCGGTCAAGTGGATCGAGGACCGCTCGGAGAACCTGCAGGCCGACTCGTTCGCCCGCGACTACCACATCCACGCCGAGCTCGGCGCGACGAAGGACGGCCGCATCACCGGCATGAAGGTCAAGACCATCGCCGACCACGGCTACAGCGATGCGGCCGCCGACCCGAGCAAGTTCCCGGCCGGGCTGTTCAACGTCATCACCGGCTCGTACGACTTCGACAACGCGTTCGTCGAGGTCGATGGCGTGTACACGAACAAGCCGCCCGGCGGCGTCGCCTATCGCTGCTCGTTCCGGGTGACCGAGGCTGTCCATGCCGTCGAGCGGATGGTCGACATCCTCGCCCACGAGATCGGCAAGGACCCAGCCACGCTCCGGATGGAGAACTTCATCCAGCCCGAGCAGTTCCCGTACAAGACCCCGACCGGCTGGGAGTACGACTCGGGCGACTACCCGCGCGCCCTCCAGAAGGCGCTCGACCTGATCGGCTACGACGAGCTCCGCAAGGAGCAGGCCGAGAAGCGCGAGCGCGGCGAGCTGATGGGCATCGGCATCAGCAGCTTCACCGAGATCGTCGGCGCCGGGCCGTCGCACGACTTCGACATCCTCGGGCTGAAGATGTTCGATTCGTGCGAGATCCGCGTCCACCCGACCGGAAAGGTCCTCGCCCGCATCGGCGTCCAGACCCAGGGACAGGGCCACGAGACGACGTTCGCCCAGATCATCGCGGAGGAGCTCGGCTTCCCGGTCGCCGACATCAAGATCGAGTACGGCGACACCGACACCGCGCCCTACGGCCTGGGCACCTACGCGTCACGCTCCACGCCGGTCGCCGGCGCCGCGACCGCGGTGGCCGCACGGAAGATCCAGGCCAAGGCGCGCAAGCTCGCCGCCCACCTGCTCGAGGCGTCCGAGGACGACCTCGAGTGGGAGCCCGGCAAGTTCAGCGTCAAGGGCAGCCCCGACCGGTTCAAGACCATCCAGGAGATCGCCTTCGCGGCGTACACCAACCATCCCGCCGGGATGGAGGCGGGGCTCGAGGCGGTCGACTACTACGACCCGCCGAACCTGACGTTCCCGTTCGGCAGCTACATCTGCGTCGTCGACATCGACAAGGGCACCGGGCAGGTCAACATCCGCCGCTTCGTGGCGGTCGACGACTGCGGCAACATCATCAACCCGATGATCGTCGACGGGCAGATCCACGGCGGTCTGACCATGGGTCTCGCGCCGGCGCTGTACGAGGAGATCACGTACGACGAGCTGGGCAACAACCTGGCCGGCACGTTCATGGACTACCTCCTCCCGACCGCGGTCGAGACGCCGGCCTGGGAGCTCGAGAAGACCGTGACGCCATCGCCGCATCACCCGATCGGCGCCAAGGGCGTCGGCGAGTCGGCCACGGTCGGCGCGCCGCCGGCCATCGCCAACGCGGTCGTCGACGCGCTGTGGCACCTCGGCGTCCGCAACATCGACATCCCGATCACGCCCCAGAAGGTGTGGGCGATCCTTCATGAGAAGGGCGTGAGCTGACAGCGGGCACCTTCGCCCGGGCCGCCGAGCTCGAACGGTCGGGCAAGCCGTTCGCGGTCGCCACGGTCGTGGCGGTCCGCCGACCGACCTCCGCCCGCCCCGGGGCGAGCGGCATCGTCCACCCGGACGGCACGATCGAGGGCTGGGTCGGCGGCAGCTGCGCCCAGCCGGTCGTCGTCCGTGAGGCGCTCCGCTCGCTGGCCGACGGCCAGCCGCGGTTGCTGCGGCTGTCGCGCGACGGTCCGGCCGAGGGTCGCCGCGCCGACGGCGTCATCGAGCTGGTCATGACCTGCCACTCCGGTGGCACGCTGGAGATCTACGTGGAACCGCATCTGCCCGCCGCGCACCTCTGGATCGTCGGGACGACACCCATCGCCGGCGCGCTGGCGAGCCTCGGGGCGGCGGCCGGCTGGGCGGTCACGCTCATCGACCCGATCGCCGAGGCCGACGCCTTTCCCGGGCGTCCGCGTCCACGCGTCCGCCGACATCCGCGGCCTGGACCCGGAGACGTCGCCGTACGTCGTGGTCGCCAGCCAGGGCATCTGGGACGAGGAGGCGGTCGGGCTGGCGCTCACCCGCGAGGCGTCGTACGTCGGCCTCGTCGCGTCGCCGACCCGCGCCGGGGTGGTCCGCGACTGGCTGCGCGAGGAGACGACCGATCGGCGACGAACGCATCGCCGCGCTGCGGGCGCCGGCCGGTCTCGACATCGGCGCCGAGACGGCCGAGGAGGTCGCCCTGTCGATCCTCGCCGAGCTGGTCCAGGTCCGCCGCGGCCGGGCCGACTTCGTCGCCTCGCCCGGTCCCGCGACGGTGGCCGGTCTGCCCGACTCGATCACGCTCGAGCCGGTCGTCGACGACATCGTGCTCCTCGACCCGGTCTGCGGGATGACCGTCGACAAGGCACACGCCCGGCATCTCGCCGAGCACGACGGTATCGTCTACGCGTTCTGCTCGATCGGCTGTCGCACCCGGTTCATCCGCGAGCCGGCGACGTACCTGTCGGCGACCGAGTACTCACCCATGCAGGAGTGACGAGGACCCCATGCACTTCGAAGGATCCGTCGACATCGACGCACCCCGCGAGCGCGTCTGGGCGTTCGTCATCGACCCCGACCAGGTCGGCCAGTGCGGCCCCGGCGTCGAGTCGATCGAGGACGATCGACGACACGCACTTCAAGGCGTCGGCCAAGGTCGGGATCGGGTTCATCAGCGCCCGCTTCGTCGTGAACATGGAGTTCGTCGACATGCAGCCGCCGGAGGCCGTCGACGATCAAGGCGCACGGCCAGGCGCCCGGCAGCGCGGTCGACGCGACGGCCCGCGATGGAGCTCGCCGACAACGGCAGCGGCGGCACGACGATGGACTGGTCAGGCCGACGTCAACCTGTCGGGCACGCTCGCAAGCGTCGGTGCACGGATGATCGAGGGGACGGCCAAGAAGATGATCGGCCAGACCTTCGACTGCATGAAGTCGAAGCTCGAAGCGACGGGCTGACCGAGAGCCGTTCTCCGGCGATGGAGCACCTCCACCGGGTCGTCGGCCCGATCGCCACGAACGTCCACGTCCTCGCCGACGAGCGCTCGCGCGAGGCGATCGCCATCGACACCGCGACGCCGTGCCTCGCCTGGATCGCCGACGAGCTGGCCGCGCGCGACTGGACGCTCAAGCTGATCGTGTCCACGCACGGGCACTGGGACCACATCGGCGACAACGCGGCGGTGGCCGAGCACACCGGCGCCGACATCGCGGTCCACCCGCTCGATCGGGAGCGCCTGACCGACCCGCAGCCGGTCTGGGCACCGTTCGACATCCCGCCGTCGGTGCCCGCGGTCGACCTCGCCGAGGGCGGCGAGGTCCGCTTCGGCGAGATCCGACTGCAGGTGCTCCACACGCCCGGTCACACCGAGGGTTCGGTCTGCCTGTTCGATGCCGACGCCGGCCTGCTGTTCAGCGGCGACACCTTGTTCCAGGGCGGTTGGGGCCGGGTCGACCTGCCCGGCGGCGACCCGGACCAGATGGTCGAGTCGTTGAGCCGCCTGCTGACGCTCGAGGACAGGGTCCGGGTGTTCCCGGGGCACGGCGCCGAGACGACGATCGGTCGCGAACGATCGTGGTTGGAGCTGGTCCGCGACGAGGGCCGGCTGTTCGCCTGAGGTGTCCTAGGCGCTCGACTCGCTCTGGGTCACGACGGTCACCGGCACTCGGACCGAGTCACGCAGCCGGCTCGGGACGTCCTCGCCGAGCCAGCGCGAGAGGCCCTTCGGCAGGGTCGACACGATGACTTCGTCGACCTCCCGCCCGCGGAGCGCATCCTTGACCGCCAGCACCGGGTCCCGATCGCCGATCTCGCCGTCGGCGTCGACGCCCATCGAGCGGAGGCGCGCGAGCACCTCGTCGAGGCGCTGCTGGGCGACGTCCCGCGAGGTCTTCTCGTCCCAGGTGAGCCGCCCGCCGACCGGGCTCAGGGGGACCACGACATGGGTCCGGATCGGGCCATCGGCGAGTCGGGTGCTGATGGCCTCGGTGAGCGAACGACTCGTGAGCGTCTGGTTGGCCACGATCAGGTAGGTGCGCATGGGACGTGTCCTCCGAGACGACCCCATCATGCCACGGGTCGTGAACCGACCGGACTCAGCCGGTCGACGGCCAGCCGAAGGTCTCCATCCGGTTGTCGACCTCGAACCCGAGACCCTCGTATAGCCCGAGGGCGCCGCTCGGGTTGTCGGCATCGACGCCGAGCATCGCGTCGTCCATCCCGGCTGCCCGCAGCCGTCGCATCGCCTCGACCGTCATCGCCCTGGCAAGGCCGCGACGGCGCCACGGTCGGCGCACGCTGATCGCCTCCAGCCACCCGCGCTTGACGCCGAGTCGCTCGTTCTCATCCGGCCAGATCCAGCCCTCGACCGAGCCCGCGATCTCGCCGCCGTCCCAGGCGACGACCCACAGGCCGGTGTCGAGCTCCGCCCGCTCGAACAGCGCCTTGAACGACGACTCCGTAAGGTCGCGCGGCTCCCAGTGATCCTGGAACGCCTCGTGGTCGGCCTCCAGGATGGCCCGATGCTGGTCGGGCTGGATCGGCCGGAACTCGATGCCGCCGGGGATCGGTGGGTCGGGCAGGTCGTCGAGCGTCGGGCGGCGCATCAGGAATGACCAGCGGATCGGCACCAGGCCGGCCCCGCGCAGGAGCGCGGCTGCGCCCGGCTCGGACGCGCTGACCAGACTGCGGATCTCCGGCCGTCCGTTCGGGCGCGGATCGACCAGCGCGCGTGCGCGCTCGTCGGCGCGCCGGAAGTTCTCGCGCAGCAGCGCCGCCCCGAGCCCGCGCCGCCGCCAGGCCGGATCGACGTGGCCCCACACCTGGTAGCGGATCAGTCCGGCGCGGAGGATCCGATACGACCCCGCTACCGCCACCATCCGTCCATCGACCTCGACGATGACCGCATCGTGCGGCGGGTCGAACTCGTCCTTGTCGTCCTCCTCCCATTCGGATCGGATCATCGCGCCGGACGGGTGCCACGGGATGTCATCGGCCCGGCTCGCAGCACCGATGAGCTCGGCGATCGCGTCGTACTCGGCTTCGTCGCCGCGAGGCCGGCGCGCCCGGAGCCCGTCGATCGGGGGTGCGCCCGCCAGCTCGAGCCAGGTGTCGGTCGCGGTGGCCATCAGAGCGCCTCCCGGTACTTGTCCTGCATGTGGCGGGACACCGACTTGTGGATCGACTTCCAGCGCTTGCGCTCCGCGGCCTCGGCCCGCGGGTCGCCCTTGCGCTCGGCGTGGGCCAGCTCGCGCTCGAGCTTGCGGTGGCTCTCCAGGCGCGCCTCGGTCAGCCGCCCGTCGTCGATGGCGGCGTCGACCGCGCAGCCGGGCTCGCCGCGGTGGCGGCAATCGCTGAAGCGGCAGCCGGCGGCCAGCGCAGCGATGTCCTCGAAGGCCGTCTCGCACGCCCTCGTCGGCGCCGGCGATCTCGAGCGAGCGGATCCCGGGCGTGTCGATGAGCATCGCGCCACCGGGCAGGTCGAACAGCTCGCGATGGGTGGTGGTATGCCGGCCTCGCGAATCGTCCTCGCGGACGGCGGCAGTGGCCTGCCGTTCCTCGCCGAGGAGCGCGTTGAGCAGCGTCGACTTGCCGACGCCCGACGAACCCAGCACGACCGCGGTGTCGCCCGGGTTCAGGTACGGTGCGAGCGCCTCGAGGCCATCGCCTGTCAGCGCGGACAGGATCACGATGGGCACGGCCGGGGCGATCGCCTCGACCTCGAGGAGGCGGCCGTCGAGGTCGGCCGCGATGTCGGCCTTGTTGAGGACGATGACCGGCCGGACGCCGCTCGACCAGGCCACCGCGAGGTAGCGCTCCAGCCGGCGCAGGTTGAAGTCGCGGTCGAGACCGGCGACGAGGAACGCCACGTCGACGTTGGCCGCGAGGACCTGCTCGTCGGCGAGGTGACCCGCCGACCGCCGGCTCGCATCAGCCGCACTGCGGACGAACGCGGACCGGCGGGGGAGGACGGCGGTGATGACTGCCGGTTCCTGCCCGTCGGCGACGGTCACCCAGTCGCCGACGGCAGGGTAGTCGGATGATGCGAGCACCTCGAACCGGAACCGGCCGGACACGACGGCCGAGCGGTCCCGGCCGTCCGGCCCGCGCACGATCGACGTCTCCTTGTGGACGGCGATGACGCGAGCCGGGGCCGGCTCCGGTGCTGTCACTACCCGACCCGCTTGAGCTTGCCGGTGCGCTTCGCGTAGAGCTCCGCGCGACCGAAGGCCCACAGGCCGAACGGGATCAGCACGATCCCACCGACGATGAGCGGCCACACCAGGTGGGTCAGCTCGGACAGCGGGATCCCGTGCACAAGACCGGCCCGGACGCCCTCGAGGACGTAGGTGGCCGGCGACAGGCGCGACAGCACCTGCATCCAGTCGGGCAGGATGGCGACCGAGTAGTACACGCCGCTGACGAGCAACAGGCACGACTGCAGCACGAACGTCATCTGCGCGCCACGCTCGACGTACAGCAGCGGCAGGATCGCGGCGATCATGCCGATGCCGACGATGCTGAACGAGCCGAGCAGCACGAACGCCAGCGTGGTCACCGGGTCCGCCTCGGAGAAGTCGAGCTGCGGGAAGAACAGCACCATCACGATGAAGATCACGGCGGTGTGGACGAGGCCGTACACCATCGCGTACAGCACGCTGCCGAACAGCTGCGTCCAGCGCCGGACCGGCGCCATGAAGGTGTATTCGAGCGTGCCCTCCCAGCGCTCGATCGACACCGTCTCGGCGATCCAGCTGAACACCACGCTCAGGTAGTTCCAGAAGATCGCTCCCACCATCAGCGTCAGCAGCAGCTCGGGGCTGCCCTGGTCGGCACCGATGAGCGAGATCGACAGCGCGCCCGCGACCGAATAGACCAGGAACGCGAGTTCCCAGCCCCAGTAGCGGCGAGTCAGGAAGAAGTTGCGCTCGATGAAGGCGTACGAGGCCTTCAGCTCATGGGCGACGATGGTCACGAGAGGATCTCCTCGGGGAGAGCCGGCGCAGCCCTTAGCGGGACTGCGCCAGCTCCAGTGGCGTTTCCGCCGCGACCCGCGCGCCGAACGCGATGATCCGGCGGCCGATCGACTGGCGGATGGATAGGCGGCCGATCGAGACCCGGCGACTGCGCGCCGACTCCGCGATCAGCTCCTCCTGGCGCGAGCGCGCCAGCTCCAAAGCGATCTGGTTGAAGTTCGTCATGTGTTTCTCACCTCCTTTCCGTGGCTATTCGTCGTCTGTCTCGGCGTCGTCTTCCTCGACGTCGTCGTCGAGGGAGCGGCCGGTGAACGTCATGAACACGTCCTCGAGGGTCGTCGGCCGGCCGAGGCGCTCGGCCGTGGTGGCCTTGAGCCCGTCCGGCGTGTCCTCGGCGACGATCCGACCGTCGTTGAGGACCGTGATCCGGGCGCACAGGCGCTCGGCCTCGGCCAGGTCGTGCGTCGTCAGGACGATCGTGGCGTCGTGCGTCGTGTTGACCTCCTCGATGAACGTCTGGACGTCGAGCTTGCTGCGCGGGTCGAGACCCGTCGTCGGCTCGTCCAGGAGCAGGAGCGTCGGGCTTGTCAGCAGCGCTCGCGCGATGGCGACCTTCTGCTGCATGCCTCGGCTCATCTGCTCGATCGGGCGGCCGACCCGCTTCTCACTGATGCCCAGCCGGGCCAGGATCTCGACGGTCTGGCGCTTGGCGACCGAACCGTCCATCCCGTACAGCCGGGCGGCGAACAGCAGGTTCTCCATCGGGCTGAGCTTCTTGAAGAAGGCGGCATCGACGCTGACCCGGTTGATCAGCCGCTTGACCTCCATCTCGTCGCGTTCGATGTCGTGGCCGAAGACCTCGACTCGGCCGCTGTCGAGTGTCAGGAGCCCGCTGATGAGGCGGATCAGGGTCGACTTGCCCGAGCCGTTCGCCCCGAGGATGCCGTGGACATCGCCCTTCTCGAGGCGCATCCAGACGTCCGTGATGGCGGCCACCGGCTTGCGCTTGCGGCCGAGAACGAACGACTTGCTGACGCCCTCGATGAGCAGGGCAGGGACCGCATCGGTCGCCGTCGAAGCGACCGGCGCGGTTCGGGTGGTCGTCTTCAGTTGATCGGTGAGGATGGCGGTCACGGTGGACTCCAGTGCATGGCGGTGGCGGGGCGTGGTCGGGGCGGTGGTCTGGACATGGAACGAGCCGCGGGCCCGTCCGACGTCCTGGTCGGGGTGGGCCTCGCGGCTCGTGATGCGTGCTTCGCGGTCAGGCGGAGAGCATCAAAAAAGCCGGGGGCCCGATCTGGCCCACGGCTCGTGGCTCGTCCGGTAGGCGGTCCTGCCGCCTGCGGTCAGCTCGAGATGGGCGCAGATCTCCCGTCAGCGACGGCGCCGGTAGGCGCGATCGCGCGTCGGAGGATCCGAGTCGTCGACATATTCCGAGCCGCCTCCAGTAAGAGGGAGTGGATGGTTGGGCGGTCCATGCCCGGCGGAAAGTCTACGGGCCGGGCCGCCTGGGTGTCAACGTGGCCGGACGACGGAGAGGGGCTGCGTCGGATGACGTAGGGGCGGGGTTCCGGGCCGGTTCGAGCCCGCCCCGCGGCCCCGCGCGGCCGCACGCGCGGCTCGCCCGCGTCTTCCTGTTTACCCCTCCAGCGACTAGCCGATGGCCCGCTCAGTCGCCTCGCGGGTATCTCGCAAGAAGCGACAGATCGCCGGGTCCCACTTCCCCAACCAGTCCCCCCGGACTACGGATCTCGAGCGCAGCGCGGTCCGCTTCACGCTCAGTCCTGGTGGGACTCAGCGCGCAGCGGATCAGTCCGATCCCGGCCGTCCCGCTCCGTCCGTAGTCCTGTGGCGACTATCCGGGAAGTGACCTCAGCCGGCCTTTTGGGTCGCACGTCGGCGCGGTCGGAGGGCGCGGCGGACGATCGGGCGGACCGGCGTCGTCGCATTCCACTGGCGGCGCTCGACGACCTTGAACCCGGCCCGTTCATACATCGAGAGCGTGCCCTTGTAGGCATCCCCCGACCCGATGCGCTTCCCCGCGGCGACCTCGACCGGGTAGGCCTCGAGCATGGTCGCGCCGTGGTCGCGGGCGTAGTCGATGGCGGCGTCGAGCAGCGCGCTGGCGACGCCCTGGCCGCGAGATCGCCGTCCGACGACGAAGCACACGATCGACCAGACCGGCTTGTCATCGATCGGCGCGAGGACCTTCGAGTGGACGAGCCGCTCGTAGTCGTCGCGCGGCCCGACGCTCACCCAGCCGACCACCTCGCCGTCGGCGTACGCGACCAGCCCGGGCGCGCGGCCCTCGGTCGCGGTGTCCTCGGCCGCCTGCTCCAACACGCCGCGATGTCGCGGCTTGCTGCCACTCGAGAAGTCGAACCCGCGGATCCGGAAATACGCGCACCAGCAGAACTTCGGATCGCCGCCCTGCTCGAATAGCGTGGCGAGATCCGGGATGCGCTCCGGGGTGAGCGGCTTGATGTCGAGGTCGCCGGCCATGGCGCCGATGGTAGGCCGCGAAGTTGCCATCGTCCGTCGACATCACGGGCACGTTTGACGCTCTCCGGACCCGGCCCTACGCTCCGACCGTGGCCGAGACCTCGCCGGTGCGGGGCCGGTGGGCCATCCGCCACGTCCCACCGACGCCGCGCTCGATCGTCGAGCTGATCCGTGCCGGCACGCTCGATGCGGAGCTGGCGGCCCTCCTCTGGGTGCTGATCGAAGGCCGCGTGCCGCTCATCGTGGCCGCCGCCGCGCCGGGCGCCGGCAAGACCACGCTCCTCGACGCGCTCCAGGCATTCCAGACGCCGGGCGTTCGCACCGTCGAGTTGCAGGGTGCCGCCGAGACGTTCGACTGGCTGCCCCAGGCGCCCGAGCTCGGGTGGCGCCGGCCACCGACGCCTATCGACCGCCACGACGTTCCCCCGATCCGGCCCGACGACACCGTCCTGCTGATCCCCGAGCTGTCAGACCACCTGCCGTCGTACACGTGGGGCGCCGAGGCCCGGCTCGCGATCCGTGCCGTCGCCATCGGCTACGGGATGGCGGCGACGATCCATGCCGACTCGCTCGACGAGGTGTTCGAGCAGCTCCGCCGACCGCCGATCGGCCTCGTCGACGACGAGCTGTCGCGGCTGGGCGTGGTGCTGATCCTGCGCCCGGCCGACGGCGACCGCAGGCGGGTCGTCGCCGCGCACTACATCCGACCCGTCGCGCGCGACGAACACGGTCATGTGCAGCGCCTCGGGCCGGCGGTCCTCACGACCTGGACACAGGATCACGACCGCTTCGAGCACTTCGCCTGGGGCATCACCCCCGAGCTCGCGCTCCGCGTCGATCGTCGGCCGGGCGACTTCGAGATCGAGGTCGACCGTCGGCGCGACTACCTCGCCGGCCTCGCGGAAGCCGGCATCGTCGAGGTCGAGGCCGTCCGGGCCGCCATCGACGCCTATCGATCCCCGATCACCGATCCCACCAGCGTCCCCGCCACGAACTGAGGTCCCGATGCCGACATCCGGCCGCGCCGCCACCATCGCCGAACTGCGCGCCGCCGGCTGGCGTTCGCGGACCGTCAAGGAGGAGCTGCGCGCGAACCTGCTCGCCCGTCTCGCAGCGCGTGCGGAGGTCCTGCCCGGCATCGTCGGCTACGAGGACTCGGTCGTGCCGGCCATCGAGAACGCGATCCTCGCCGGCCACGACATCGTGTTCCTCGGCGAGCGCGGCCAGGCCAAGACCCGCATGGCCCGGCTGCTCGATCGGGCTGCTCGACGAGTGGCTGCCGGTCGTCCGCGGCGGCGAGCTGAATGACGACCCGTTCGCGCCGGTGTCGCCCGGCCGCCCGCGAGATCGTCGACCGCGACGGCGACGACGCCGCGATCGACTGGCTGCCGCGCGACCGTCGCTACGCCGAGAAGCTGGCGACGCCCGACATCACGATCGCCGACCTGATCGGCGAGGTCGACCCGATCAAGGTCGCCGAGGGCCGCTACCTGTCGGACGAGCTGACCCTCCACTACGGTCTCGTCCCGCGCGCCAACCGCGGCATCGTCGCGATCAACGAGCTGCCCGACCTCGCGGAACGCATCCAGGTCGGCCTGCTCAACGTGCTCGAGGAGCGCGACGTCCAGATCCGCGGCTTCACGGTCCGCCTGCCGCTCGACCTGTTCGTCGTCGCCAGCGCCAACCCCGAGGACTACACGCGCCGCGGCCGGATCATCACGCCGCTCAAGGACCGCCTCGGCTCGCAGATCCGGACCCACTACCCGCGCTCGCTCGCGCGACGAGCTGTCGATCGTGGCGCAGGAGAAGCACCGGTTCTCCGACGGCGGCGACGACCCGAACGCCGGCCCCATCCCCACGATCGTCGTGCCGCCGTTCATGGAGGAGGTCGTCGCCGAGCTCACGCAGCTCGCCCGTCGCTCGCCGGAGATCAGCCAGCGGTCGGGCGTGTCGGTCCGGGTGTCGGTCGCGAACATGGAGGTGCTCGAGGCGGCCGCGCTGAAGCGCGCCGTGCGGCTGGGCGAGAGCGTCGGCGCGCCACGGGTCTCGGACATGGGCGCGGTCGTGGCCTCGACCGTCGGCAAGGTCGAGCTCGAGTCGGTCGGCGACGAGGCGCCCGAGGAGCGCGTCGTCGAGCGGCTCATCACCAAGGCGCTGTACGCGACGTTCAACCGGCTCGTGACGCTCGACGACCTCGACCCGATCGTCGAAGCCTTCGAGGACGGGTTCGTCGTCGAGACCGGCGAGCGGACGCCGTCGCGCGAGTACGTCTCGTGGTTGCGCGAGATGCCCGGGATGGACGACGCGGTCGCAGGTCTCGGCACGTTCGACGTGACCGACGGCGCCGAGGAGCCCGCAGTCGTGGCATCGGCCGTCGAGTTCCTGCTCGAGGGGCTGCACCTGGCCCGACGGCTCAACAAGGAGCGGGTCGCCGGCGGCACGATGTACCGCCGGTGAGCGAGTGAGCGGATGACCGCCTACTCGCCCGATCCGCGCGACCTGGCCGGGCGTGTCGCGCGGACCAGCGACGCGCTCGCCGAGCTGTCGCGACGCGCGCGCTACTCGCGCTGGGACGGCACGCAGCGTCTGCCCGACCTCGACGCCGACGAGATCCTCCAGGCACTGTCCGACGACGTCATGGCCGAGGGCGACCTGGCCGAGGCGCTGCGACGACTCATGGAGCGCGGCTGGCGTAGCGGCGACCCGACCCGCCCGGACATGCCCGGTCTGCAGGACCTCATGGAGCGCCTGGCCCGCCGGCGCGAGGAGCTCCGCGAGCGATACGAGCTCGGCGACGTGCTCGGCGACATCCGTCGCGAGCTGGAGGAGATCGTGGCCCAGGAGCGCGCGGGGGTCGAGCGCAGGCTCGAGCGTGCCGCGGCCGACGCCCCGGATGCCGACACCGGTCGCGCCGCGCGCGACCTCGCCGCCCGCCGGCTCGACACGCTCGACGCGCTCCCGTCCGACGTCGGCGAGCGGATCCGCGACCTGCGCGAGTACGACTTCCTCGAGCCGGACGCGCGCCAGCGCTTCGAGGAGCTCGTCGAGCGGCTGGGCCGCCAGGTGCTCGACCAGTTCGTCCAGGGCATGAGCGACGCCATCCGGTCGGTGACACCGGAGGACCTCGCGGCCAACCGCGAGATGGTCCGCGACCTCAACGAGCTCATCCGCCAGCGGATCGGCGGGCGCGACCCCGACGCGAGCGAGTTCCTCGCGAAGCACGGTCGCTTCTTCCCGGGCGCCCGGACCTTCGACGACATCATCGACCAGCTGGCGGAGCGGATGGCCGCGCTGCACTCGCTCATGCGCTCGCTGAGCCCGCAGCAGCGAGCCGAGCTCGAGTCGATGATGGAGGCGCTGCTGCGCGACGACCGGCTGCTCATCGACCTGGCCGAGCTCGCGTCGAACCTCGACCTGCTGCTGCCGGGCGGGCTCGGCGACCGCGTCCGGTTCAGCGGCGACGAGTCGCTGTCGCTCGACGGGGCGCTGGCGCAGATCGCCCGCCTCCAGTCGATGGAGCGGCTCGAGGACGCGCTGATGGACATCGAGGGCCCGGGCGACCTCGCGTCGATCGACCGCGGCGAGGTCCGCGACCTCGTCGGCGACGACGCCGTCCGCGACCTGGACGCGCTCGACGACCTCGCCCGTCGCCTCGAGGACGCCGGCTACCTGACCCGCGACGGCGATCGACTCGAGCTAACGCCACGGGGGACGCGCAGGATCGGCCAGCAGGTGCTCGACGACCTGTTCGCGCGGCTCCGGCGCGACGCGTTCGGCGGCCACCGGCTCGACCGCCAGGGTCGCGGCGGCGAGCGCGAGGAGACGACCAAGCCGTACGAGTTCGGCGACCCGTTCCACCTCGACCTGCGAGGGACGCTCGGCAACGCGCTGATGCGCGACGAGAATGCCCCGCCGGTGCGGGCTGCGCGCGGCGACCGCGGGGTCCGCTTGCGCCCTGACGACTTCGCGGTCTATCGCACCGAGCAGCTGACCACCGACCGCGACCGTGCTGCTCGTCGACATGAGCCGGTCGATGCTGTTGCGCGGCTGCTTCCTCGCCGCCAAGAAGGTGGCGGTGGCGCTCGACACGCTCATCCGGACGCAATACCCGCGCGACCACCTCTCGGTCATCGGGTTCGCCTACTACGCCCGCGAGATCCGGCCCGGCGCGCTGGCCGAGCTGACGTGGCATGGCTACGAGTACGGCACGAACCTCCAGCACGGCCTGCTGCTGGCGCGCCGGATCCTGGCCCGCCAGGCCGCCGCAAACAAGGAGGTCGTCGTCATCACCGACGGCGAGCCGACCGCCCACTTCGAGGGCGGTCAGGTCGAGTTCAGCTATCCGCCGACCCGGCGGACGATCGCCGAGACCCTCCGCGAGGTGCAGCGCTGCACGAAGGAGGGCATCACGATCAACACGTTCATGCTCGAGCGGTCGCGGGCGCTGGCCGAGTTCGTCGCGCACATGACCCGGCTCAACCGCGGGCGGGCGTTCTATGCCACCCCGGAGCGTCTCGGCGAGTACGTGCTGGTCGACTTCGTCGGACGCCGCTCGAAGCGGGTGTCCTAGCGGGTATCCTCGCGTCGGGCACCCGTCAGTGCCCCGAGGGAGTTCGGTCGGGGGCGAGGAGGGGTCGTGGATCTCGCGTGGCTGTTCCCGTACATCCTGTTCCTGCACGTCATCGGCGCGATCATCGCGTTCGGACCGACGTTCTCGTTGGCGATCGTCGGCGCGATGGGCGGCGCCGAACCTCAGCACGCGAACTTTGCGACACGGGTGTCGGCGCGGATCAGCGACCGGATCATCGCACCGCTGGCCATCTTCCAGGGGATAACGGGCGTCCTGCTGATCGTCATCAGCGGCCGGGACCTGATGGGATCGCGATGGCTTTTGGTGTCGATCGTCCTGTACCTGATCGCCATCTCGTATGCATTGGTCATCCAGAAGCGGCACGTCAAGAAGGTGATCGAGCTGACGTCGGCTCCGCCGCCGGCTGGTGCGTCGGGTCCACCCCCCGGCCTCATGGAGGAGGTCGCCGCGGTCCGGCGCGGCGGGATGCTCCTCGCAGCCCTGATCGTCGTGATCGTGTTCCTGATGGTGGTCAAGCCGTCATTCGGCGCCTGACCCGGCTCGGGCCGGGCACGCACTACCATGGGGAGCGAACCGACGAACGAGGAGATCCCCGACCCATGCCGCACGTGGCGACCAGCCCCGCCGACCTGATCGAGGCCCTGCGCGGGTCGGCCCACCTCGACGGCGACCGCCTCGCCATCGATGACGAGCGGGCGTTCCGCGACACCGCGATCCGCGACCTCGCCTGGACGGCGGCCTTCTCGACCGACGAGCCCACGACGCAGGCCGCGCAGTGGATCGTCTGGGAGGCCAGCCAGGCGCTCGGTGCGCCATCGGCGAGCATCCAGGAGCTGTACCTGGCCCGCGGTCGCGGCGAGGTCAGTGGCTTCACGGTCCCGGCCGTGAACATCCGGGCCCAGACCTTCGACATGGCCCGGACGCTGTTCGACGCCGCCCAGAGCGCGGACGTCGGTGCGGTCATCCTCGAGATCGCCCGCAGCGAGCAGACGTACACGTACCAGCGCCCGATCGATTACGCGACCGCGGTTCTCGCCGGCGCGATCGCCGCGAACTGGCGCCAGCCGGTGTTCATCCAGGGCGACCACTACCAGTTCAACGCCAAGAAGTACGCCGCCGACCCCGAGGGGATGACCGAGGAGATCCGCAAGGCGTGCCGAACCGCAATCGAGGCCGGCTACGGCAACATCGACATCGATTCGTCGACGATCGTCGACCTGTCGAAGCCGACCGTCGACGAGCAGCAGCGCGAGAACTACACCCGCGCCGCGGAGCTCACGGCGTTGATCCGCTTGCTCGAGCCCGACGGCGTCACGATCAGCGTCGGTGGCGAGATCGGCGAGGTCGGCCACAAGAACTCGACCGTCGAGGAGCTGCGCGCCTACATCGACGGCTACCGCCGCGAGCTCGAGGCCCGTACACCGGGTGCGCCCGGCATCTCGAAGGTCAGCGTCCAGTCCGGCACCAGCCACGGTGGTGTGCCACTACCGGGCGGAGGCATGGCCGAGGTGAAGCTCGACTTCGAGGTTCTCCGGGAGATGGGCGAGATCGCCCGCTCGTACGGGATGGCCGGGGCCGTCCAGCACGGCGCCTCGACCCTGCCCGACGAGCTGTTCCACCGCTTTCCGGCGGCCGAGACCGCCGAGATCCACTTGGCGACCGGGTTCCAGAACACGCTGTACGAGCACCCGGCGTTCCCCGAGGACCTCCACCGCAAGATCGAGGCGTGGGTGTTCGAAAACGCCGCCGATGAGCGCAAGCCCGACCAGGACGACGACCAGTTCGTGTACACGACCCGCAAGAAGGCGATCGGGCCGTTCAAGCGCGAGCTATGGGACCTCGAGTCGAAGGATGAGATCCTCGCCGCCCAGCGACGCAAGCTCTCGTTCCTGTTCACCGAGCTCGGCGTCAACGGCTCGCGCGACATGATCGCGGCGTACATCCGCCCGGTCGAGGCGCACCGCCCGATCCCCCAAGCGCTGCGCGAGGCCGTCGCGGCCGGCTGAGATCCGCAGCCGGATCGTCTCGACCCGTCTCGTCGGTCTCAGCGAACCTCGTCGACGTCGGTCCACCACTGGCGCCGGTCGCCTATGCGGTCCCTCATCCGCCACGCCATCGATTTGGGCTGGGCATCGATGCCCGCCTTCAGCGCTCGAGCCGCCGTCACAACGTGCGCGCGTTGCGCTTGCTCGAGCTGCGGATATCTCGGGGCGAGGGACGCCACCTTGTCGAGGTTCTGGGTCAGGGTCCGCCAGAGTCCCCAATCTTCGGCGGAGAGGCGAGCGATCCGTCCAAGGTCGATGGTGTCGACGTCGCCCGACCCGATCGGATGGTCCAGCAGCAGCAGGACGATGTCGATGATGTCCTTGTCGTTGATCCGGACGATCTGCAGTTTCGACAGCAGCAGCTCGGCGATCGGGATGGTCGGGCGGTCGTTCTCGAGCCTGCCCGCGAGCGGGATGATGTGGCAGAACTCGAGTCGATCGTAGAAAACGTCGACGTGGATCTTTGACCTCGGGTGGACGAAGATCGACCGGCCGCCCTCGGAGCCGACGAAGACTTCTCGATCGTCCTCATACCCGAGACTCGCCATGAGCCCCGTCAGCGTCCGGGTGTCGCGCCTGTATGCGGCGAGGTCGAGGTCCGCGTACGTCCGCGCGAAGCTTGGGATGATGGATACCGCGTCGTGACTGTGGAGCGCCACGCCGATCGACCCGAGCACGCGTACCGTGGCGCTGGCTGCCTCGGCTGCGTCGACGATCCGGACCACCTCCGCCTCGAGGACCTCGCGGTCGATCACCGCCGGTAACGGGTCTGGCACGTGGGTCACGGCCGCGATCGTAGCCGAGCGGATCGGGTCATGCGTGGATGTCGCACGGAGGCGCCGGGCACGACGTACCGTACCTGCGGTGAGCGACGATCAGGCTCGCGTGGTCGTGGTCGGCGGCGGCATCACCGGATGCAGCGTCGCGTACCACCTCGCGGCGGCCGGATGGACGGACGTGATGCTCGTCGAGAAGCATCAACTCACCGCCGGGTCCACCTGCCAGGCCGCCGGACTGGTCACTGCCTTCAACCCGTCGTCGACGATGATGTGGTTCCGACGCTACAGCATCTCGCTCTACGAGCGACTTGGTGTCTTCGAGCGTGTCGGCAGCCTGCGGCTGGCCTCGTCGGTAGATCAACTCCGGGAACTGCAGCGAACGGCGAGCCGCGCACGCGGGATCGGTCTCGACGCGGACGTCGTCGGGCCGCGGGAGGCGTTGTCGCTGATGCCCGCGATGTCCGGCGAGTCGATGTTCGGGGCGGTGCACCTCGCTGACGATGGCCACCTCGATCCGCATCGCGCGACGCACGCCCTTGCCGACGCCGCCCGAGCCCTCGGCGTCCGCATCCACCAGGGCGTCCGAGTGACCGGGTTCGAGCTGTCCGCCCGGCGAGAGGTCCGCCGCGTCCTGACGGATGCGGGTCCGATCGACACCGAGCTGGTCGTGAATGCTGCCGGGATGTGGGGACCACAAGTCGCGGCCATGGTCGGTGGGTTCATCCCGTCGACGCCGGTGGATCATCAGCACATCGCATTGAAGGCCGTCCCCGATCGCGAGCTGCCGCGGGATATGCCGTGCTTCAGGGACCCTGACAACCTGGTCTATGGGAAGGCCGAGAACGGCGGCATGGTATTCGGGGGGTACGAGCTCGACCCAGTGTCTCGCTGGGAGGACGGCGTCCCCTGGGATCACGCCGCCCGGTCGCTGCCGCCCGATTTCGACAGGTTCGCGCCACTCATGGCGGGCGCAGTACGGCGCTTCCCATTCATCGCGAACGCCGAAGTCGTGCGGCTCGTCTGCCACCCGGACGCGATGACGCCAGACGCGAATCCGCTCATCGGACCGCTTCCCGGGGTCCGCGGCTTCTGGGTCGCGGCCGGGCTGTCGCTCAACGGGTTCGGTGGCGCCGGCGGGATCGGCCACGCGCTGGCGGGCTGGATCACCGCCGGCGATCCCGGGGTCGACATGGGCCCTTACCTGGCCGGCCGGTTCGGCGACACGTACCGCGACCCGACGTTCGTCGCCGGGACGGCGCGCGAGCGCTACGCCGACTACTATCGGCTCCGCTATCCATACGACGCCGACTTGGCGGGACGCCCGCGACGGCTCTCGCCGCTCCACGGCCGGCTACAGGACGACGGGGCGGTCTTCGAAACGAAGGCCGGGTGGGAGCGCGCCGACCACTACGAGCCGAGATGGCGCCGTGCCGGCCGCGACCAGGCTGCCTACGGCTGGAACCGACCGCCCTGGTTCGACTCGGTCGTGGCCGAGGGACGTGCGGTTCGCGAGCATGCCGGGATCATCGACCTGAGTTCGTTCGGCAAGATCGACGTCAGCGGGCCTGGCGCCCTGTCTCTCCTGCAGCGCGTGGCGGTCAACCAGGTCGACGTGCCGATCGGGACCGTCGTCTACACGGCATGGTGCAACGAGCGCGGCGGCATGGTCGCTGACGTCACGGTCACCCGGCTCGCGCCGACGCAGTATCGGGTCGTGACCGGGGCCGGGTACGTCGCGTCTGATCTGGCCTGGCTCGAGACCCAGCGCACAGATGATGAAGATGTCTCTGTCGTCGACGTGAGCGAGCGATATGCGACGATCGGGTTGTGGGGACCACGGGCCAGGGACATCCTCGCGGAGGCGACCAGTGAGCCCGTCGACGACAGCGCGTTCCCTGCCCGGCGAGCGAGCCCGCTTCGCGTCGGCGATGCTGGCGCACCGGTGCTCGCGGCCCGGATCAGCTACGCCGGCGAGCTTGGCTGGGAGCTGACGACGTCCACGATTTGGGCCGTCGGCGTCTGGGACGCGCTGCGCGCCGCCGGCGCGGGGCATGGCCTGCGTCCCATCGGCTATCGCGCCCTCGACGGGCTCCGCATGGAGAAGGGGTACCGCTACTTCGGGACGGACATGACGATGCTCGAAACGCCGTACGACGCCGGTCTCGGCAGCTTCGTCCGTCTGGACAAGGGACCGTTCGTGGGTCGCGACGCCTTGGACGAGGCACGACGGGCACACCGTGCCGGCAAGAGCAGGCGATTGGTGACGGTCGTCGTCGGGACGAGCGACGCTTACCTCCCGATCTATGGCGGTGAGGCGGTCCGTGCGGACGGGGTCGTGATCGGACGTCTGCGGAGCGTGGCCTACGGACCGATGGTCTCGCGCACCATCGGGTATGTGTATCGTGACCCGTCGGTCGGGGAGGGAACGCGATTGACCGTGGACGTATTCGATGAGCAGGTGCCGGCCGCCTTTGCGACGGACGCGCTGTGGGATCCAGCCGGCGAGCGGCTGCGCGGCTGAGGGATCTGGATGCGCCTGTTGCGCCGACCCGCCGCCGACCCTCGCACCACGATCTTCTTCGCGACCGACGTCCACGGCTCCGAGCGCACGTGGCGCAAATTCCTGAACGCCGCTGCGTTCTATGGAGCGGACGTCCTGGTGATGGGCGGCGACGTGATGGGCAAGCTGGCGATCCCGATCATCCGCGAGGCTGGCGGGACCCACCGTGCGACCATCCACGGACGGGTCGAACGGCTCGAGAGCGCAGATGACGTCGCGCGCGCGAAGGAACGGATCGCCAACCTCGGTTTCTATGAGATCTCGCTCGATGAGGACGAATACGCGACGATCCGCACCGACGCGGAGGCGATCGAAACGCTCTGGCGGCGACTTGCATCGGAGCGGCTTGAGCGCTGGATCGCGATGGCGGAGGAACGCCTCGGTCCAGCCGGGATCCGCTGCTACGTGTCGGGTGGCAACGACGACCTGACCGAGGTCATGGCCGCGCTCCCGGTCACTGGTACGCGTTCGTTCGTCGGTTGTGAGGGGCGGGTGGTGTCACTCGACGACCGACATCAGATGGTCAGCATGCCCTACGTCAACCCGACGCCTTGGAACACCCCTCGCGAGGCGGAAGAGGACCGTCTGGCAGCCATGATCGAGGAGCAGGTCGCAGGACTCCCTGACCCATCCCGGGCGATCTTCAACTTCCACGCACCTCCGGTCGATTCGACCCTCGACACGTGCCCTTTGCTCGACCCCTCGACGGATCCGCCCACGCAAGTCGTCCGCGGCGGACAGCCGGTGCTCCACGGCGCGGGCAGCACCTCGGTCCGGCGAGCGCTCGAGTCGCACCAGCCTCTCCTCGGCCTGCACGGCCACATCCACGAGTCGCAATCGGCGGCACGGATCGGTCGCACAAGGTGTATCAATCCGGGAAGCGAGTACGGCGAGGGCGTGCTTCGAGGTTGCCTGATCTCGATCGCCGAGGGCAAGGTCCACGCTATCCAGATGACGGCAGGCTGATTTGCGGGAGGTGCGGAGCGGATCTTCGGTCCCAGCGACCCTGGCGCTAGCGGTATCCCGTATCGAGGTGACCTGATGGCGACAGCAACGGCCACACCCGAGGTCTTCGTTCGGAAGTCGTCCGGCCTCGTCCGCGTGATGTCTCCGTCGTCGGCGTTCATCTACAACGTCCTGACGATGGGTCTGATCTTCCCGTGGACCTATCTGTGGGCACCGGGTGCGCTACCCGGTGGCCAACTCGTGTGGGGGATCCTCCTGGCGATGCTCCTCGAGATCCCCATCGCCCTCGCCTACGTCTGGCTGTCGACCTCGTTCCCGAGGACCGGCGGTGACTACGTGTTCCAGAGCCGCGTGTTCGGCGGCGGCTTGGCGTTCACGCTCGTCTTCTCAGGGTTCGTGATCTGGATCCTCCAGTGGGTCGCCCTGTCCGGTTGGCTTCTGGCCGCGCTCGGGTTCGCCCCGCTCTTCCTCGGCCTCGCGGCGACCACCGGGAATGCGTCGCTCGTCGAGGTATCGACGTGGTTCACGACGCCGATCGGGATCGTCATCACCAGCATCGTGAACGCGGCCCTCGCCTTGCTGATCCTGATCTCGGGGTTCCGCAACTACATCCGACTCCAGCGGATCATGTGGGTGGCGATCCTCGTCGCGTTCGCCACGATGCTGCTCGTCCTGGTCATGACTCCGGCGGCGGAGGTGCCAACGCGACTCGACGCGTTCTCGGCCGCCATCGGCGGCTCCCCGACGTTCACTGCCGATGCGACCGCCGCAGCGACCGCAGCGGGCGTCGAGCTGAACCCGGCGTTCAGCCTGCTCGCGACGCTGCTGATCGCGCCGATCGCGTGGACCTCGTTGCAATGGGCGACCTACAGCAGCCAGCAAAACGGCGAGATCAAGAGCGCCGGGTCGTTCCGCGACCAGCTCTACATCATCATCGGCTCGCTGATCCTGACGGGGCTGCTCCTGGCGCTGCTGGCGTTCGTGCTCGAGAACACGGTCGGTACCGAGTTCCTGTACGTCGCCGGGTCGGGCTACTGGAGCGGCGTCACCGAGGCCTCGCTCGCGGGCTCGTATCTCTGGCCCAATATCATCGCCACCGCGCTCGCGAACAACATCATCGTGACGATGCTCATCGCGTTCGGGTTCATCCTCAACGCCCACCAGATCGTCCACAACTGCTATATCGGGATGACGCGCGTCATGGTCGCGATGTCGTTCGATCGACTGCTTCCCGAATTGATCAGTCGCGTGAGCGAGCGCCTGCACACTCCGGTCAACGCACACGTCGTCTACTTCTTGGCGAGCATCCCGGTCATCTGGCTCTACAACAACTTCGCCTACGGCGAGGGCGATTCCGCAGTGTCGTGGGCGTCGCTCACGCTCGGCGTCACGTTCGCATGCGGATACGTGTTCGTGGCCACGGCCCTGGCCGGGGCGCTGATGCCGTTCCGGGCGAAGGCGGCCTACGAGGCCTCGCCCGGCGCGCAGTACACGATCGGCGGGTATCCGCTCGTGACGGTCATCGGGCTGCTTGGCGCCGCCTTCGGAGTCGTCTTCCTGTTCCTGTTCCTGACCAACGAGCAGCTTGGCCTGACAAGCCAGCTGGCGTACACGATCGTAGGCGGCATCCTGCTGTTCTCGGCGGCGTGGTACCTCATCGCAAAGCAGGTCCGGCGTTCGACGGGCGTCAACGTCGACTACGCTTTCAAGGAGATCCCGCCGGAGTGATCGACGGATCCGATCCGTCGTCAACGCGGCCCGGACTGCTCGACCGTCCGGGCCGCATCATCGCTGGACGCTGACGAGCCAGCCTTCGTAGTTGGGACCATCGAGGGCCGCCTCGGCGCGGGCCCAGCGTTCTTCTGCCCAACCGTAAAAATCGAACTCGATGGTCGAGATCGCGGCCTGGATCGCGGCCCAGAGCGTCCAACCGACATCCGACATGATCATCTGGAGTCGCATCCGCGCGATCAGGGCGTCGGTCGCATCACCGAAGTAGGCGGCGCACAGCTCGGCGATCCGGTCAGCGTCCCAACCCTGCTCCTGGCACGTGTTGCCGAGCTCGAACGTCGGATCGTTGTTGCCGCTGTATTCGTAGTCGACGATCCAGAGCCGCTCGCCGTCGTCCAGGAAGTTCTCGGCCAGTAGGTCGTTATGGCATGGCACGGTCGCGAGGGGATGGACATCGAGGGCGGCTTCGATGCGCGGGATCCGACCCATCGAGGCTCGGTAGCCGGAGGGGATCGGGATATCGCGGTCCTCGACCAGCCGAAGGTAGCGCTCCGACAGCCGGAACATGTCGAAGTCGTCGCGGAAGCGAGGTCCCGCGTGAAGGCGCCGGAGAGACGCGGCGACGCGGGTCGGCATCCCGGGCGCTTCGAGCGCCTCGATGGACATCGTCCGGGCATCGACCCAGTCGAGGACGAACACGTCCCATTCAGGCAGTTCGTGCACGACCGGCGGCCCGACGCCGGCCGTCGCCGCGGCCCTGGTGTTGTGACGCTCGTTGACCCTATCGACGGCAAGGAGGTCCGTGGCTTCGCCCGGGATGCGGACGAAATAGGCGTCGTCTCCGACGCTCACCTTCCAATTGCGGTTGGTCAGGCCCGACGTGATCGGCTCGAACCGAACGGCGCGTCCCACCCATGCGGGGATCGCGTCGATGACCTGTTCGATGCTCGGTGCCATCGGCCTCCTCGGGCGCAGCGTACCGGGCCCCGACCTGCCGCCGCGCGACGCTCTCGCGGGGTCGGCGACAGCCCCGTCGGCCGCCTACGCTAGCGATCATGGCGACCGACAACGACGCGATCCTGCACGGCCAGCTGCGCGACGATCTGTTCGACGCGATGCAGCGGGTGCCGGAGCTGGCCGGTCGGGAGCTCGTCCTGACCGCGTTGAGCGGCGGCATCACGAACCGCAACTTCCTGGTCGCGATCCCCGGCGAGGACGACCGCTATGTCATCCGGCTGGCCGGCAACGACACGCACCTGCTCGGCATCAGCCGCGAGGTCGAGTACGCGGCGACCGTCGCCGCGGCCGGCGTGGGGGTCGGGCCCGAGGTGGCCGCGTTCATCCGGCCCGAGGGCTACCTCGTGACGCGGTTCATCGAGGGTGCCGCCGTCCCGCTCGAGGCGATCCACGATCGCGCCGTGCTGGCACGGGTCGCAGATTCGCTCCGGCGCATCCACGACGGGCCGGCCATCCCCGGCCTGTTCGTGCCGTTCCGGCTCGGCGAGGCGTATCGCGCGCTGGCGCTCGAACGCGGCGTGACGATCCCCGCGGAGTACGAGCTAGCGGCGTCGATCGCACGACGGATCGAGCTCGCGCTGCTCTCATCGCCGGTCGCGATGCGGCCGTGCCACAACGACCTGCTCAACGCGAACTTCATCGACGACGGGTCGCGGATCCGCATCGTCGACTGGGAGTACGCGGGCATGGGCGACCCATTCTTCGACCTCGGCAACTTCTCGATCAACCACGAGCTGAGCGGTGACGAGGACGAGGCGCTGCTGACGGCGTACGAGGGCGCCGCGCGGCCGGAGCGGCTGGCACGCCTGCAGCTCATGCGCATCGTGTCGGACTTCCGCGAGGCGATGTGGGGCGTGCTCCAGCAGGGCATCAGCACGCTCGACGTCGACTTCGTCGAGTACGCCGCCGAGCACTTCGACCGTCTGCTCCGCAACGCCTCGACGTCCGCCTTCGAGCGCTCGCTCCGGCTCGCCTCGGGCGACTGACGCTGGTCAGAACCCGCCGGCCTCGAGCATCGAGGCGCCCGACGTCAGTGGCAGAAGGCCGTTCCGCGGTCGCTGATGGCGTCGTCGATGGCGATGAACTCCCAGTCGTAGCTCCCGTCACGCAGCGTGAGCTTGAGCACGCCCTGCGTGACCGCTGCGCGCAGCTCGCTGTTCGCGACGGGGTCCTTGAACGGGCGCAGCGGGGTGCCGCCGGTGCCGGCCACGAATTGGCGGATGCCGCCGGACCGATCTTCGTCACCGGACGGGTCCTGCGGCGCGAACCGCTCGTAGTCGTGGTCGTGCCCGTTGACCACGACATCCGCCCCGGCGCCGTACAGCTGCGTCCAGAACGGCCCGACCGAAGGGTCGTTGCCATGATCGCCCGAGCTGAAGCGGGGTTTGTGCCAGATGGCGATCGTGCAGGCAGCCTTGGACGCCGCCAGATCGGCGGCCAGCCAGCGTCCCTGGTCGGAGGCGTGGTCGCAGCCATCGACGTGGTCGCACTCGGAGTCGAGCACGACGACGTGCCACGACCCGAGGTCGTACGAGTACCACGATCGACCGTCTGGCCCGCGTGCCGCATCGCCGAAGTATCCGAAGTAGCCGCCCAACCCGCTCGTTCGCCAATCGTGGTTGCCTGGCGCGGGCCGGGTCCGTTCCTTGTGGCGGCCCCACGACTCCTCGTAGCAGGTGGAGAACTCCTTGGCGGTGCCGTTCTCGTAGGCGTTGTCGCCAGCGGTGAACACCGTGCCCTCGATGTCGTCGAGGAGGGTGGCGGTCCGGCTGTCGGTCATGGTGGTGCAATCGCCGATGTCGCCGGCTCCGACGAGGACCTGTGCCGCGTCGCCGGGCGCCGATCGCGGGGCGGACGCGGAGGGCGTCGGCGGATCGGACGGCGATGGCGTTGGCGATGGCGAAGCGGATGCCGTGACGGTCGGAGATGACGACGGGCCAGGCGTCGAAGGCGTCGGCGAAGCCCCGTCGCCACCCGGGCCCCGCCCCGACGCCAGAGCCGCGATACCAGCCAGCAGGATGAGGGTCGACGCGAACGCGATCCCGGCGAGTCCGATCTGCCGGGCGGGATCGCCGCCGTCGCCGGATTGCGACGGGCGGACCGGTTCGGGGTCAGGCAGGGTCGGCTGGTCGCTCATGCGGTCGTCAGCCTAGCGGGGCGGGCTGACGGACGCCCGAGCGCAGCCGCTACGCTTCGACGCCATGGAGCACGCCCGGGCGGTGATCATCGGCGGGGGCGTCGGCGGGACGTCGATCGCCTACCACCTGGCCGAGCGCGGCTGGACCGACATCGTGCTCGTCGATCGTGCCGAGCTGACCAGCGGCTCGACCTTCCACAGCGCCGGGCTGGTCGGCCAGCTGCGGGGCACGGTGACCCTCACCAAGATGATGATGTACGGCACCGACCTCTACCGCCGGCTCGAGGCCGAGACCGGTGTCGACCCCTCCTGGCACGAGGTCGGCTCGATCCGTCTGGCCTCGTCGACGGCGCGGATGGAGGAGCTCGAGCGGCAGGCCGGCTGGGCCAAGACGTTCGGGCTGCCGATGGACCTCATCACGCCGACCGAGGCGCGCGACCGCTTCCCGCTGATGTCGACCGACGGCGTCCTCGGCGGCGTCTGGCTGCCGACCGACGGCTGGCTCGACCCGTCGGGGCTCGCCCAGGCACTCGCCGCCGGGGCCAGGAAGCGCGGCGTGACGATCCGGACCTACACACGTGTCGTCGACGTCGGCGTGGACGGCGGCCGGGTCACTGGCGTGACCGTCGAGCACGCGGGTGAGCGCAGCCCCATCGCGACCGAGATCGTCGTCAACGCGTCCGGCATGTTCGCCCCGGAGATCGGGCGCATGGTCGGGGTCACCGTGCCGATCATCCCGATGGCCCACCAGTACCTGTTCACCGAGCCGCTCGACGGCGTACATCCCGGACCTGCCCCAGCTCCGCGACCCGGACAACCTCGTGTACTTCCGCGAGGAGGTCGGCGGGCTGTGCATGGGCGGCTACGAGCGCGACCCGGCGCCGTGGGGGCTCGACGGCATCCCGGCCGACTTCAACGGCAGGCTGCTGGCGCCCGACATGCCCCGCTTCGAGTCGATCATGGAGGGCGCGATCCGGCGCGTGCCCGCGATGGCCGATGCGCGCGTCAGCCGCGTCATCAACGGGCCCGAGGCGTTCACGCCCGACAATGAGTTCATCCTCGGCGAGTCCGAGGTCCGCGGTTTCTGGCTGGCTGCCGGCTTCTGCGCCCACGGCATCGCCGGTGCGGGCGGTATCGGCCGCCAGGTCGCGTCGTGGATCGTCGACGGCGAGCCCGAGCTCGACCTCTGGAAGATGGACATCCGCCGGTTCGGGGCTGCCTACCGGTCGGGCGCGTACACGCTCGCGCGGTCGATCGAGAACTACGCGACCTACTACGACATCCACTACCCGAACGAGGAGCGCCAGGCTGGCCGCCCGTTGCGCACCTCGCCGACGTACGACGAGCTCGCCGCGCTCGGTGCCGTCTTCGGCGAGAAGTCCGGTTGGGAGCGCCCGAACTGGTTCGAGCCGAACGCCGACGATCCGCGGTTCGGTGGCCGTGAAGCGCTGGAACGTCTCCGACCGAGGGGTTGGGCGGGACAGCATTGGTCGCCCGCCATCGCCGCCGAGGCGCTGGCGACCCGCCGGGCCGCGGCGCTGTTCGACGAGACGTCCTTCGCCAAGCTCGAGGTCGTCGGGCCGGGCGCGTGCTCGTTCCTCCAGCGGATGGCCGGCAACGACATCGACCGACCGGTCGGCTCGATCGTCTACACCCAGCTGCTCGACCGTCGCGGCGGCATCCAGGCCGACCTGACCGTCACCCGCCTCGCCCCCGACCGGTTCATGCTCGTGACCGGGACCGCGTTCGGCAACCACGACGGGGGCTGGCTGCGGGCGAACCTGCCCGATGACGGCTCGGTCGAGATCCGCGACGTGACCTCCGCGCGTGTCTGTTTCGGGCTGTGGGGCCCGAAGGCGCGCGATATCCTCGCCCCACTCTCCCGCGACGACCTGTCCGACGCGGGCTTCCCGTACCTCACCGCGCGCGAGATCGGGGTCGGGTCGGTGCCGGTCCTGGCGTTGCGCGTCACCTACGTCGGCGAGCTCGGCTGGGAGCTGTACGCGCCGACCGAGTACGGCCGGGCGCTGTGGGCGACGCTGTGGGCCGCCGGTCGGGAGCACGGGATGGTCGCCGGCGGCTACCGGGCGATCGACGCGCTGCGACTCGAGAAGGGCTACCGCGTCTGGTCGAGCGACGTCACCCCGGACGAGACGCCGTACGAGGCCGGCCTCGGGTTCGCGGTCGCGGTCGACAAGGCCGAGCCGGCGCTTGCGCGCGACGCGCTGGTCGAGGCGAGGTCGGCCGGTCCGCGCAAGCGGCTGCGCTGCCTCGTGCTCGACGACCCGCTCGACGTGTGCCTCGGCAACGAGCCGGTCCGGGTCGAGGGCGAGATCGTCGGGCGGGTGACGAGCGGTGGGCAGGGCTTCGCCGTCGAGCGCTCGATCGCCTATGCCTACCTGCCGCCTGGGGCGGGCATCGGCACCCGCGGCGAGATCGAGCTGTTCGGTCGATGGGTCGGCTTCGAGGTCGCCCGCGAGCCGCTGTACGATCCGGACAACGCGAGGACCCGCTCATGACGGCCACGGCCGAGTACGGGCCGGAGTGGAGTGCCGCCCTCCGACGCGGCACCGACGCCGAGCTGCGGGGCTGGCTCAAGGTCGCCCAGGGCGCCTGCGACGCGGCCGACGACATCGCCTTGCAGCACTTCCGGCGCGACCTCGTCATCGAGACCAAGCCCGACCGGACCTTCGTGACCCAGGCCGACACGGCGATCGAGCGGCTCATCCGCGAGCGGCTGGCCGACGCGTTCCAAGACCACGGCCTGGTGGGCGAGGAGTACGGCGTCGAGGCCGGCGACGCGTCGGTCCGCTGGTACATCGACCCGATCGACGCGACCCACAACTTCATGCGCGGCGTGCCGCTGTTCGGGACGCTCCTTGCAGCGGAGCGGGACGGCGAGCTGCAGGTCGGCGTGGTGTCGGCGCCCGCGCTCGGCGAGCGCTGGTGGGCGCACCGCGGCGGCGGGGCGTGGGCATCGACCAGGGGAGGGGAGCCGCGCCGGATCCGCGTCTCCGAGGTGTCCCGTCTCGACGATGCCCAGGTGCTGTACGGCTCCGCCCGCGACATCATCGAGTCGGACCGGGCGCCCGGCTGGGAAGGGCTGCTCGGTGACGTCTGGCGGGACCGCGGGTTCGGCGACTTCTGGGGCTACGCGCTGGTCGCCGAGGCCGCCGCCGAGGCGATGATCGAGGCCGACCTCAAGCCATGGGATGCAGCCGCCCCGACGCTCCTCGTCGAGGAGGCCGGCGGCCGGGTGACCGACTTCGACGGCCTGCGTGGCGTCTCACAAGGCACGATCATCGCCACGAACGGGCGACTGCACGACACGATCCGGACGCGACTGGTCGAGGCCTGATCGCTTCCGTCAGGCGCCGGCTGCGGCCAACGATTCGTCGAGGATCGCCAGCGCCTGGTCGACCTCGTCGGCGGTCGTCACAAGCGGCGGGATGATCCTGATCACGTTCACGTAGGTCCCGGCGGTCAGGACGATCAGCTTGCGATCGAGCGCCTCGGCCTGGACCCGCTTGGTCAGGTCGGGATCCGGGACGCGGCCGTCGCCTTCGCCGGGCTTGACGAACTCGAACGCGACCATCAGCCCAAGGCCCCGCGCGTCGCCGATCGTGCGGTACTTCGCCTTCAGGTCGCGCATCCCCGCGAGGAGCTGCGCCCCGCGCTCGGCGGCGTTCGCGACCAAGCCCTCATCCTCGATGACGTCGAGCGTCGCGTTGGCGGCCGCGCACGACACGACGTTGCCGCCGTACGTGCCGCCGTGGGTGCCGGGCTTCCAGGCCGCCATCAGCTCCTGGCGGGCGAGGATGCCCGACAGCGGCAGACCCGACGCGATGCCCTTGGCGATCACGAGGATGTCGGGCTCGACGTCGTAGTGCATCACCGCGAACATCTGGCCGGTCCGGCCGAATCCGGTCTGCACCTCGTCGGCGATGAGCAGGATGCCGTGCCGGCGGGTGATCTCGCGCAGGCGGGGCAGGAAGTCCGGCGGCGGGACGATGTAGCCGCCCTCGCCGAGCACCGGCTCGATGATGATCGCCGCCACCCTGTCCGGGTAGATGAAGTGGTGGAAGGTCAGGTCGAGCTGCTCCTCCCAGTCGCAGGTGCATGCGGAGGGGTCGTGCGGGCCGCCCGGTGCCCGATAGCAGTACGGGTAGGCCGTGTGGTAGACGCTGCCGGGCAGCGGCTCGAACGCCGCCGCGGTAGACGTCCTTGGCCGTCGTGAGCGCCATCGTCTGGGCGGTCCGGCCGTGGTAGCCGTAGCGGAAGGCGATGATCGCCGGCCGGCCGGTCGCGACCCGGGCCAGCTTGACCGACGCCTCGATGGCCTCGGCGCCGGAGTTCGACAGGAACGCCTGGTACGGACCGCCGGGCAGGAGGTTCGGCAGCCGGTCGTACAGCCGCAGCCCGGGCTCGTGGTAGAGGATGTTCTGCTGGCCGTGCAGCAGCTTCTGGGCCTGGGCGGCGATGGCCGCCGCGACGCGCGGGTGGGCGTGCCCGGTGTTGGTCACGCCGATGCCCGACGAGTAGTCGAGGTAGCGCTCGCCGTCGCGGGTGATCAGCCACGAGCCCTCGCCGCGGTCGACGTCGAGGTTGGTGATCCGGCCCCACACGGCGGGGATGACGGCGTGGTCGGGCAGCGTGTCGATCATCGAGCGTTCCTTCCCCGGGTCAGGCCTGGGCTGCGGCGGCGGCCGCGCTCGCCTTGGCGGCCTCCTGGGCGGCGATCATCCGATCGCGTCGTTCGTTGCGCCGCTCCCAGAGCGTGCTCAGCGCGACCAGGCCGACCGCGCCGACGAACACCATCGTCCCGATGACGTGGACCTGGGGCGGCAGGTTGTTCCTGATGCTGGCCCACACCCAGACCGGGAAGGTGGACGCGGTCCCTGACGTGAAGTTCGTGATGATGAAGTCGTCGATCGAGAGCGAGAAGGCGAGCAGCGCGCCGGCGAGGATGCCGGGCAGGATGAGCGGGAAGGTCACCTTCCAGAACGTCGGCCACGGCGTCGCGCCCAGGTCCATCGCCGCTTCCTCGAGGTGGTGGGGGAACCCCTGCATCCGGGCCCGCACGGTCACCACCACGAAGCTGATGTTGAACATGATGTGGGCGATGAGGATGGTCTGGACGCCGAGCGGGAAGAGCGCCCCGCCGGTCAGCGTCTTCCACGGCTCGGTGGCCGAGCCGACGAACAGCGTCAGGAGGCTCGCGCCGAGGACGATCTCGGGCGTCGCCATCGGGATGAAGATGAACAGGCTCGTGCTCGAGCGGCCGGTGAAGTTGTAGCGCGACAGGGCGAGCGCGATGAGCGTGCCCAGGATGGTGGCGACGATGGTCGACAGTGTCGCCACGACCAGGCTGGTGATGAGCGCCGCCTGGAGGCCCGGCCGGCCGAAGGGGTTCTGCCATGCCGCGAGCGAGAACTGTCCCCACACGAAGTTGAACCTGCCCGGTGGGTCGTTGAACGAGAACAGGATCATCACCAGGATCGGCAGCATCAGGTAGAACAGGGCGAAGAACACGAAGATCGGGATCAGCCAGCGATCGACGGTCTTCTGGACGCGCTGGCCCGTCCCGACCGAGCGCGCGACCGCGACGTCCTGGCCCTGCGCGAGCGTCGCGTCGGTCATCCGCGGCCTCCGGTCAGCTCCTCGGTCCCGAGCGCCCGGGCGTAGATGAAGATCGCGACGAGGATGCCGGCCATGAGCAGGAACGACAGCGCCGCCGCGGTCGGGTAGTCGTTCTGGGCCAGGTAGCGGTTCTGGATGACGTTCCCGATCATCTGCGTCTGGGGATTGCCCAGCAGCTCGACGTTCACGTAGTCGCCGATCGCCGGGATGAACGTCAGGATCGAGCCCGCGAACACGCCGCCCAGGCTCAGCGGGAAGACGATCCGGACGAACGACTCCGATATCAGGTAGGTCGCGATGAGCGCGCCGATGGCACCGCCGACGAGCGCCGTCGCCGCGATCCCGGGCAGGTTCCCGGCGTTGACGTCCATGTACCCGAGGGCCGCCATGATGATCACGGCGAGGGCCGCCCCGGAGATCGCGCCCACGACGGTGCCCCGCGGGCGCCACGGGCCGGCGTAGAGGTCCTTGGCCGCCTCGATGTAGCGTCGGTCGATCTTCTCGAGCGCGACGTAGAGCGGCAGCACCATGAACGGCAGGAACTGGTAGGTCAGCCCGGACACGACCGCGAGCGGCGTGCCCAGGATGCTGAAGTTCGGCGGGACGATGCCCAGGTTGTCACGGATGATCGACAGGAAGGCGCCGTCGTTGCCGAGCAGGATCCGCCACGAGATCGTGCGGATCAGGAAGCTCGTGAAGAACGGCGCGATGACCAGGAACAGCAACAGGTTCTTGTACTTCCCGCCGCGGAACGCGATCCCGTACGCCAGCGGATACCCGATGAGCAGGCACAGCAGCGTGGCGAGCCCGCCGTAGACGAGCGAGTTGGCGAACTGGTCCGGGAAATCGGTCAGCGCCGAGACGTAGTTGTCGAGCGTCCAGGTCAGCTCGTACTGGCGCGCGAGCCCCTCGCCCCCGGCGCGTTCCGAGAGCGACATGAGGAACATCTGGATGTTCGGCAGGACGAAGAACAGCGCGAGCCACAGCAGCCCCGGGATGAGCAGCAGGTAGGGGATGAGCCAGCGACGCCGGGTCACGGTCTCACACGCCCGCGAGGTCCGCGTACATCGCGTTGACCGCCGCCTCGGTCGCCTCGTCCCACTCCGGCTGGGGGTGCTGCTTGGCCAGCACCTCCGGCGGCGGGAACAGGAGCGGGTTGGTCGCCGCCTCCTCGTCGAGCGCCTTGATCGCGTCGGCCACATCCTTCACCGGCGAGATGTAGTAGACGAAGTTGGCGATCCGGGCCGCCCGGTCGACGTCGTAGACCCAGTCGATCATCAGCTCGGCCGTGTACTTGTTGACCGCGCCCTTGGGGATGAGCATGTTGTCGGTGAAGAGGTTCGAGCCCTCCTCCGGGTAGACGAACACGTCGTTCGGACCCGCCGACGACGCGAGGTCGCCTGACCACACCAGCGCGGCCCACGTGTCGCCGCTGCCGAAGTCCTGCAGGTAAGCGTTGCCGCGGAACGCCCGGATGTGGCCGTTGTCGACGAACGGCTTCAGGTAGTCGTGGACGACCTGCGCGTCCTCGACCGTCATCGCCTCCGACGGCGTGTCCGACGCCAGGCCCTGCGCCTGGAGCATCGTGTGGATGAGCGGGAAGGTGTCGTGCGGGTCGTCGAGCAGGGTCACCTTGCCGGCGAAGGCCGGATCGAACAGGTCTTCCAGCTTGGTCAGCTCGCGCCCCGTGGACTCGGAGTTGTAGCCCACGCCGGTCGCGCCCGACTGCCACGGGTAGTGGTAGGTGAAGTCGGGATCCCAGGGCATGTCGCGCAGTTCGTCGCGCACGTTCGCGGCGGCCGTGGCGGTGACGGCGGGATCGAGCGCCTCGGCCCATCCGGCCGCGATCACCTTCGCCGCCATGAAGTCGGTCAGGACGACCAGGTCCCAGCCGGTCGGCACGCCAGCCTCGAGCTGCGGCGTGATCGTCGCCATGAACGACTCGTTGCCGTCGATCTCGGCGTTGGCGTAGTTGATCTCGACGCCGTACTGCGCCGCGAACTCGTCGAGCGTCGGCGAGGGCAGGTCGTACTCGTCGTCCTCGGTGTCCAGCTGGCCATCCTGGCCGGGGACGGTCGTCAGGTCGATGTACGCATCCCAGTTGGCGAAGTTGAGCGGCCCGGTCGCGACCTGCGGCGGGGCGACCGACCCCGGCACCTCGGAGGCGCCCGCCGAGGCGCCCGCGGCCTGGGACGGTTGTCCGCTCGGACCGGGCGTGCCCGTCGGCGTGCCGGCCGAGGTGGCGGCCAGGAACGCCGCCACGCCGCCGACGGCCACGACGGCACCGCCGACGAGGATGGCGCGACGCGAGATCCCGGCGGGTGGCGGTGGCGGACTGGCGGCCGCCATGGTGGCGGCGGTGACGACGTCGGGCGGGGGCGTGCCGCCGGACTCGACGGCGAACGTGTGGTCCGGCGACCACGTCATGCGGACTTCCTCGCCCGGCTCCCACAGCTCCGCGCGCGTCGCCCGCTCGACGTTCTGCTCGTAGACCGCGATCTTGGCCCCGCCGCGGGCCTCGACCTGGTATTGGGTGCTGACGCCGAGGTAGGACGCGTCGGTGATGACGCCCTCGAGTCGGTTGAGGCCGGCCGGGACCTCCTCCGTCAGCTCGCGCAGCCGGATCTTCTCCGGGCGGACGCCGATCTCGTACTGCTCGAGGCCCTCGGTCAGCGCGGCCGGGACACGGACGGTCGTGCCGTCGGCGAGCTGGCCCACCGCGTAGCCGTCGGCGGTGCCGGCGGGCGTCGACACGAGGAGGTTGCTCACGCCGAGGAAGCCGGCGACGAACCTCGTCCTGGGTCGCTCGTACAGGCTGGCCGGGTCGGCCAGCTGCTCGTAGCGGCCCTTGTTCATCACGGCGATGCGATCGGACATCGTCATCGCCTCTTCCTGGTCGTGCGTCACGAAGATGAACGTGATGCCGACCTCCTGCTGGATGCGCTTGAGCTCGACCTGCATCTGCTTGCGCAGCTTCAGGTCCAGGGCGCCCAGGGGCTCGTCGAGCAGCAGGACCGAGGGCCGGTTGATGAGGGCGCGCGCGAGGGCGACACGCTGGGCCTGGCCGCCGGAGATCTGGGTGGGCTTGCGCCGCTCGAAGCCCGGCAGCTCGACGAGCTCGAGCATCTCGCCGACCCGGTTGCGGACATCGGCGTCGCCCACCTTCTGGCGGCGGAGGCCGAACGCGACATTCTCGAAGATCGACATGTGGGGGAACAGGGCGTAGTTCTGGAAGACCGTGTTGACGTGCCGCTTGTACGGCGGCAGCCACGTCACGTCCTCGCCCTTGAGCTCGATGAGGCCGGAGGTCGGCTCCTCGAAGCCGCCGATCATGCGCAGGGTCGTGGTCTTGCCACAACCCGATGGGCCGAGGAGGCTGAAGAACTCCCCGGTCTGGACTTCGAGGTTGATGTGGTCGACCGCGACGGCATCGCCGTAGCGCTTGACCACGTCCACGAGCCTGACGTCGACGGCCACGTCCGTTCGCACTCCTCACACGACCCTGGGCTGCGGCGGAGGATATGGGCGCCCCGCGTGAGGTGTCAAACCCGCGACCGCGGCGCGCGGAAGATGCGAGATTCGTAGTGTCAGCGCGTCCGGAGTGCGGGGTTCGAAGGTTTCGGTTCGGCGTGACGGCGGGCGCGCACGCCCGGCAGGCGGTCCACGGCCCGACCGAGCCGTCGGGTGACGATCTGGCCGATCCCGCCCAGGGCCGGCATCGGATCGCGGAACCAGAACAGGGCGCGATCGCCGCGCAGCCACGGCTTCACGACCGGACCCGCAGGGCGCCGCCGGGAGACCCACGCGCGGGCGATGGCGGTCGCGTCGAGGATCTCGTACATCCCGTACCGCCCGACCTGGTACGGCGGCGGCGCCGGGACCGGCAGCTCCTGGGCGTCGAGGTAGCTCATCCAGGGCAGGTCGACACCCGCCCGCTCGATGTGGCCGATCAGCCAGAACGGTCGCGCGTTGAGCTCGATGATCTTGAACAGGCCGTCACGCTCGTCGAGCTTGAACTCGACCATGAACAGGCCCCGGTACTCCGTGGCCTCGAGCAGCGTGCGGAGCGCGGGCATGCATGCGTCGAGCTCGGTGAGCGGGATCGTGACGTCGCAGGACGTGTTGGCGAGCCTGGGTGGATCCATCCGCACCCGCCGGCGGGCGAGCAGCGCGCGGACGTCGCCGTGGCGGTCGACGAACCCGTCGATGATGACGGTGTTCCCGATGTCCCCGGGGATCCACTCCTGGAGCATGAACGTGATGCCCGTCTCACGGGCCCGCTCGACGAGGCGCACGGCCTCCTCGCGCGACTCGACGAAGAAGCCCTTGGTCTTGTTCTGGCGGTTGTTGACGTGCGACTCGGTCGGCTTGAGGAAGCCGACGGCGAGGTCATCGTCGGTCGCCGCCGCGAGGTCGCCGGGCTCGCGGATCGGGAGCGACCGCGGTCGCGGGATGTCGAGCCGATCGACGAGCCCGCGGAAACGGTCCTTGTCGACGAACTGCTCGATGGCGGCGTGCGGGGCGATACTCGCGGGAAAGCGTTCCCGCAGCTCGGCCGGTAGCCCCGACACGGCGAGCGCCCATTGGTCGCTGCAGGCGATCAGGACCGCCCCGGGCAGCGTGAGCGACTCCAGGTACTCGGCCAGGACGGCCGGGTCGGAGGTCTCGGCCAGCGTCCGTTCGGCCGGTCGATACCAGCGCGACCGGACGATCACGTTGGTCGTGTCGTCGACGACGTAGGTCGGGACCCCGTGGCGGGCGAGGACCCGCAGCACGCCGAGCGCGGCGAGGTGCGCGCCGAAGATGAGGACGGGGGTGCGGTCGGTCGCGGGGACGCCGGGCATGGCCGCTACTTGATGGCCAGCGGGTTGACCGGCGAGCCGACGCCGCCGGTGATCGGGAGCGGTGGCGCGGCGAACAGGAACTCGTAGCGGCCGTCGGCCGCGCAGTCGGCGGCGAGCGCCTCGAGGTCGAAGATCTCGCCGACGAGCAGGCCCATGTGGACGATCAGGATGATGTGCATCGGCTGGAACACGTCCGGCGTCTCGTTCGGCAGCACCTCGGCGCCCCACGTGTCGGTCGCGATCGCGGCCAGCTCGCGGTCGAAGATCCAGGGCGCGGCGTCGAGCGCCAGCCCGGGTGCGTCGCCGCCGGCGTAGGCGCCCCACGCCCCGGCGTCGCGCACCTGGGCCATCTGCCCGGTGCGGATCAGGACGATGTCGCCGCGGCCGATCTCGACGCCCTGCGCCCGTGCGCATGCCTCGAGGTCCGCGGCGTGGATCGGCTCGCCGGGCTCGAGCCAGGGGACGTCCTTGCTGCGCGGGATGTCGAGCAGCACGCCGCGCCCGACGATCCGGTCGCGGGTCTGGGCGATGTCGTTGCGGATGGCGCCCTTGCTGCCGACGTCGGTCGCGTCGTAGCCGTTGTAGATGTGGCCGTCGAAGACGATGTGGGCGAGCGCGTCCCACTGGGTGCCCGACTGGAGCGGCAGGATGAGCAGGTCGTCGGTGCCGCGGATGTAGCGGTCGCGGCCGCCGTAGAAGTCGCGCACGACCGTGCCGGTCGCGGCGGCGTTGCCGTCGCGGATCATGAGGTGGATCGGGTTGAACCGGCCGAAGCCGCCCGACTGCGGGCCGTTCTCGTCGACCGGGATAGCCAGCGAGAAGACCCGTCCGCTGCGGACCAGACCCGATGCCGCGACGACGTCGCTCTCACGGATGTGGTTGAGCGTGCCGAGCTGGTCGTCGGCGCCCCAGCGGCCCCAGTTGGAGCAGCGCTCGGCGAGGTCGCGGACCTGGTCGATGCCGGGCGGGGCGACTCGAGTCTCGACCGCGTCTCGTCCGGGGCGTCGGGTCGCGGTGCCGTGAGGGTCACAGCTCGCGGATCCGGACGCGGTCGTAGCGGGTGACCGGGGCGATCGCCTCGCGGTCGATGACCGCGTCGATGATGGTCGGCGCTCGTCGCTCGAGGCCGTGCGACAGGGCGCGGTTGAAGTCCTCGGTGTTGTTGACGCGGAAGCCGTTCGCCCCGAACGCCCTGGCGATCAGGCCGTAGTCGACGTCGACGAACTCGTTGACCGACGGGACGACGTGGCCGTACAGCAGGTTCTGGACATGCTCCTCGAACGCCAGCGTCTGGTTGTTGAGGATGATGACGATGACCGGCAGCTGCTGGCGGATGGCGGTCTCGATGTCGCCGATGTGGTAGCCGAAGCCGCCGTCGCCGGTGATGCAGATGACCTGCTTGTCGGGCGCCGCCATCTGCGCGCCCAGCGCGCCGGGGAACGCCCAGCCGAGCGACCCGTCGGCCCGCATGAAGTTGCGCCCGGCCACCTTCATCTCGGCCAGCGCCCCGGCCCATGCCGCGGAGTAGCCGGTGTCGGCGACGAGCACGGCATCGTTCGCCATCCGGTCCTCGAGGACGCCCATGATGGATTCGGGCCGCATCGGCCCGCCGTCGTTGCCGTTGCGGGTCGCCAGCTCGGCGCGACGCTCGCGCCAGGCGGCCCGCTCGTCGGCCAGGTTCCGGGCGTTGGTCAGCGCCGCAGTGGTCGCGACGACCTCCTGGCGATCGCACGCCTCCAGCACGGCCTCGAGGAAGGCCCGGGCGTCGGCGACGAGCCCCATGCGGGTCGGGAAGTTCATCCCGAGGACCTCGGGGTCGACGTTGACGTGGATGATCTGCGTCTCGGGGCTGATGAGCTTGTAGGAGTCGGTGACCATGCCGCCGAGGGCCGTGCCCACCGCAAGGACCACGTCCGCATCGCGCAGCGCCGTGTTGGCGTAGTTGCGCGAGTAGCGACCGACGCTGCCCAATGCGAGGTCGTGGTTCTCGGCGATGCTGCCCTTGCCGGCGTTGCTGGTCGCGACCGGGATGGCCAGCCGTTCGGCCACCTTGCGCAGCACGTCGTGGGCGGCCGACTGGTGGATGCCCGCACCGGCCAGGATCAGTGGTCGGCTGGCGCCGGTGAGCATCCGGACGGCCTCGTCCGCCTCAGCGGCACTGACGGTCGGTCGCGAGAGCGGCATCTCCATCGGCTTGTCGAGCGGTGCCGGACCCTCGTAGCCGGGGATCTCGGCTTCGAACAGGTCGTTCGGGATGCCGAGGTAGACGGGGCCGGGCGCACCCATGATCGCGTGGCGGGCCGCCTCACGGACGAACCGCGGGACGTGGCTGACGACCGAGGCCTCGACGCCCCACTTCGTGACCGGCGCGAACAGCGAGGGCTGCTCGAGCTCCTGGTATTCGCGGCGGTACCGGTCGGCGCGTCGCATCGCCGAGACGAGGGCCACGACCGGGCTGCCCGCCCAGTACGGCTCGGCAAGGCCGCCGGCGACGTTGGCCGCGCCCGGGCCGTACGGGCCATAGGTGAACGTCGGCCGGCCGCGCAGCCGGGCATAGCCGTCGGCCATGTATACGGCGGCGGCCTCGCTGCGTGCCAGGACCTGCTTGATCCCGAGCGCCTCGAACGCGATCCACAGCTGGTTGTCGCGGCCGGTCATGAGGAAGAAGTGCTCGACGCCGAGTGCCTTCAGCTCGTGAGCGATGGCGGTGGCGGCGGTCGTGCCGGTGGTAGTGACGGGCCGCGGGGTCGCGGCCGCGCCCAGCGTCAAAGCGCTGGCGGCGGCATTAGCCATGTGTGACAGGTCCCCCCTTGTTGGTGCACCCCGTGTATACCGTGTGACCTCCGGGGCCTGTCAATGGTCCCGGTCGCTCTTGCCGACAGTCCTGTTGCACGCCAGCACCAAGTGGCGAACTCTTAATGGTGGGCGGGTACGTTTCTGCGGTGTGCGAACGGCGTTAACGCTCGCCGCTGCGAGGAGGACACCGATGGATGTCGAGATCGGTCGGGACCGGTATGAGGTGGTCGAGAACTTCTTCCGCCGGCCGAAGGGGTGGACGTTCGTGGAGGCCGCCGACGTGAGCGTCGACGCCGACGACAACGTCTACGTCTTCAACCGGGGCAACCACCCCGTGATGATCTTCGACCGCGACGGGAACTTCCTCGACGCCTGGGGCGAGATCGACGGCCGGCACTTCTTCACGTTCCCGCACGGGATCACCGTCGGGATCGACGGCCACGTGTACACGGCGGACAGCCGCGACCAGACCATCCGCAAGTGGACCAAGGACGGCCGGCACGTCCTGACGATCGGCACGCCCTTCAATCCGACCCCGGCGATGAGCGGCAAGCCGTTCAGCCGGCCGGCCCATGCCGCCGTCGCCTCCAGCGGCGACATCTACGTGAGCGACGGGCACGGCAACGACCGGGTCCACTGCTTCTCGTCCGACGGTGAGCTGCGGTTCTCGTGGGGTGGCTCGGGGACCGGGCCGGGCGAGTTCAACCTCGTCCACAGCGTGTTCATCGACCACGCCGATGGCGACACCGTGTACGTCACGGACCGCTACAACAACCGGGTCCAGTTCTTCACGCCGCGCGGGGAGTACCTCGGCGAGTGGGGCGGCCTGCGGCTCCCGCAGAGCGTCCGCAAGGGCCCGGACGGCGAATGGGTGGTCGCCGAGCTCGCGCATCGGATCACGGTGCTGAACGCGGACGGGACCGTTCGGTCGCAGTGGGGCGACGGCGTCGAGGCCGACGAGACGCCGATCGGCGCCGGGGAGCACTCGCTCCCGGATGCGCCGTCGCGGGATCCGCTGATCCGCGGCAAGGTCACGCGCGAGCCGGGAGCCGGCATGTTCTCCGCGCCGCACGGGATCGCGGTCGACTCCCAGGGCAGCCTGTACGTGGCCGAGGCGTCCGAGTCGTTCAGCGGGCTCGACCGGGGCGATCGCAGCATCCAGAAGTTCGTCCGCCGCTAGGGCTGGTCGCCGGGGCTCACGGTCCGGTCGGGGTACGATGTTTCCGACACTTCCCGTGACAGAACCGGAACGAGGTTCGACCAGCGAATGATCGCCATCACCGAGACAGCCGTCATCGATGCCCTGCGGGCCGTGCAGGAGCCCGAGCTCGGCCGCGACATCGTCACGCTCGACATGGTCAAGGCCATCACGATCGAGGACACGAAGGTCGCGTTCACCATCGAGCTGACCACACCGGCCTGTCCGCTCAAGGACGAGATCGAGCGCAACGCCCGCGCGGCGCTGACGGACCTCGGTGCGGCCGACGTCGAGATCACGTGGGGCGCGATGGTCCGCCGGGCCGCGCCACGCCAGGCCGAGCAGCTCGTGCCGGGCGTCAAGAACCTCATCGCGGTGGCATCGGGCAAGGGCGGCGTGGGCAAGTCGACGGTCAGCGTCAACCTGGCGGTCGCGCTCGCACAGGCCGGCGCATCGGTCGGGCTGCTCGATGCCGACATCACCGGGCCGAACATCCCCCAGATGCTCGGCGTCGAGGGCACGCCCAAGGCGAGCGCCAACAACAAGATCACGCCGCTCGAGCGCTACGGCGTCAAGACGATCTCGATCCAGTTCTTCGTGCCCGAGGGCCAGCCGATCGTGTGGCGCGGGCCGCTCGTCGGTGGCGCGATCCAGCAGTTCCTGCGCGACGTCGAATGGGGCGATCTCGATTACCTCGTCATCGACCTGCCGCCGGGCACGTCCGACGCGCAGCTGACTCTCGCCCAGGCGGTCCCGATCTCCGGCGCCGTGCTTGTCACGACCCCGCAGGAGGTCAGCCTCAGCGACGTCGGGAAGGCGCTCGCGATGTTCCAGCGGCTGAACGTCCCGGTCCTCGGCCTGGTCGAGAACATGACCGCGTTCGCCTGCCCGCACTGCGGCGAGCTGACCGAGATCTTCGGGCGGGGCGGCGGCGAGCGCTTCGCCGCGCAGCATGGCCTGGAGTACCTTGGCGGGGTGCCGCTCGACATCACGGTCCGCCAGGGTGGCGACGTCGGTGTCCCGGCGGTCGCGCAGCGCGAGCCGGGACCGGCTGCCCGTGCCCTGACGGTCGTCGCCCAGACCGTCGCCGCCCGCATGAGCGTCCGCGCCGCGACCGCCGAGACCCGACCGCTGCTGACCATCTCCTGAGGTCCGGCCTGCGGCGTGCGTTGTCCGTCGTGCGAGGCCGAGGCAGCCGATGACGCCCGGTTCTGCGCGCAGTGCGGCTGGGCGCTCGACACCGGCAAGGGGGCCGTAGACCCGGCCAGCCGCGACATCCGGCGATGCTGCGCCTGCCATGGCCGGCGACCGGCGCATCGTCACCGCCCTCTTCGCCGACCTCGTCGACTACGTCCGGATGCTCGCCGAGCACGACCCCGAGGTGGTCCGGGCGCGAGTGACGACCGCCCTCGCGACGATGGCGGCCGCGATCGAGCGGCTCGGCGGCACGCGCGAGAAGTTCATCGGCGACGCCGTGTTCGCGGTGTTCGGCTGGCCGCGCGCGCACGACGACGACGCGGTGCGCGCCGCGCTCGCCGCGCTCGACATCCGCTCGGGGCTCCAGGAGCTGGGGGAGCGCGGCGAGGCGATGGACGTGCGGATCGGCCTTGCGACGGGCGAGGTCGTCGCGGCGAGCGACGGGCCGGCGGCCGACGGCGACCTGCGCCTGACCGGCGAGGCGATCACGACGGCGGCGCGGATCCAGTCGATGGCGCGCCCGGGCGAGATCCTGCTCGACGACGCGACACGGCGAGCGGCGCGCGACCGCCTCGCGACCGAGCGGCGCGGGTCGGTCGTGCTGCGCGGACAGTCGACCGCGGTCGAGCTCCACGGGTTGCGCGGCGAGGCCGGCATGGGTGCGTGGATCGTGTACCGCCCGACATCGCCCGGCCCGATCGTCGGGCGCGACCGCGAGATCGCCGCCATCGAGCGCGTCCTCGGGCGGGTCCAGCGCCAGCGGCGCGGCTCGGCGGTCGTCATCGAGGGCGAGGCGGGCATGGGCAAGTCGCGCCTCCTCGCGGCGGTCGAGGATCGGGCGCGCGCAGCCGGGTTCGCCTGGACGTGGACCGAGAACGTGTCGTACGGCGTCAACGAGCCGTACCGCTGGGCGCGGATGTTCGCGCAGGTCATCGCCGACGAGCACGGCGTCGATTCGGGGGCGCTCGTACGTCGCTACCTGTTCACCGACGCGCTGCCGGCCGACCTCCGCCGGCGCTACGGCGGGGCCATCGCCGCCATCGCTCGCGACGCGTCGTTCACCGGCTGGGAGGAGGAGGCCGTCGACATGCCTTCCGACCCGGCCGAGATCGCCGCGTCGCTGACGGAGGTCGGGGCGCTCTATCTCGACCAGCTGCTCGCGACCACCGGTCCGCGCGTCATCGTGATCGACGACCTGCACTGGCTCGATCCCTCGAGCGTCGGCATGGTCGACATGGTCGTCGAGCGGACGATCGACCATCCGGTGCTCATCCTGGCTGCCGTCCGGCCCGGGCCGCTGCCGGCCTGGGCGATGGGCGACGCCGTGACGCGCATCCAGCTCGACGGTCTGGCCGAGCCTGAGACGGCCTGGCTGGCGACCTTGATCGCGCGGGCGGCCGTGGATGTCGAGGGTGCCCGGAGCATCCACGAGCGGACGGGCGGCAACCCGCTGTTCGTCGGCGAGACCGTCCGGGCATTCCTCGAGGATGGGACGCTTGCCTGGCGCGACGGGCGCGTCGCGCTGAGCGGCCACGGGGGTTCGCGCCTGCCGATCACGCTCCGGGCGGTCCTAGGGGCGCGCATCGATGGCCTGCCCTCGGACGCCCGCGAGATCCTCGGCGTCGCGTCGGTGATCGGCATCACGTTCCGTCCGGCGGACGTCGAGGAGCTGCTCGAGCGACCGCTCGAGCCGGTCGCCTTCGACCACCTCGTCGACAGCTCACTGATCGCGCCGCACGACGACGACCGGTGGCGGTTCGGCCACGCGCTGATCCGCGACGCGGCGTACGCGGGGATGCTGGCCAGCCGGCGGCGGGTCCTGCATGGTCGGCTCGCCGACCGGCTCGAGGAGGTGAGTGGCACGCCGCCGGGCCAGATCGCTGCCCACCGTGTGGCGGCAGGCGACGCCATCCGCGCCATCCCGTTGCTGCGCGAGGCGGCCGAGCGGGCGGTGGCGCTCGGGGCGGTCGCCGAGGCGGCCGCGTTCTGGCGGCAGGCGGCGGACCTCGCGGAGCCCGACGACCCGGCCGGCGCGGCCGTCGATCGTGCCCGGGCCGCCGAAGCCGTGGAGGCCCTGTCGATGACCCGCGAGGTGGCGATGCGAGCGGCGAGCGCGGCAAGCGCGGCGTCGGCCCGCGAGACGGATCGCTAGGCGGACACCGACGCGGACGTCCCGTCCACGCTCCTCGACCGGCCCGCGGACGGACGGACCGTGACGGTGAGGCCGTCGACGGCGGTGCGGACCCACGGTCCGGCAGCGGCGCACATCGCATCCATCTCGGCCTTTCGCGCCGGCCCGTAGTGGACGAGGATCGCGGAGCGGGCTTCGGCCCGCCGCGCCAGCTCGATCGCCTCCTCGGGCGTGAGATGGCCGCGTTCCGGATCGTCGTGGGCGGCAAGGCCGAGCGCGCTCTCGACGAGCAGCAGGTCGGCGTCGCGAACGTCGTCCTCGACCGACGCCGACGGCCCGGTGTCGCCGGTGTAGGCGAGTCGTGAGCCATCGGGCGCATCGATCACCACGCCCCACGCGGGGACGTAGTGCCGGCCGCGCACGAACCGCAGCCGCAGCTCCCCGATCTCGAGCGCGGCGTCCGGGTCGTACTCGACCGCGGTGAACGCGGCGTCGAAGAAGCCGACCCGCTCGCTGACGGCCACCGCCAGCGCATCGACGCGGGCGCGACCGCCCGGTGGCAGGTAGATCGGCAACGGCACGGGCGCCGGCTCGCCCCACGGGTACAGGTAGCGCAACCCGACGATGTCCAGGTAGTGATCGGCGTGCATGTGGCCGATGACGATGGCCGCGAGGTCGTGCGGGTCGAGCACCTTCTGCAGGTTGCGGATCACGCCCTGCCCGCAGTCGAGCAGGATGGCGGTCTTGTCCCATTCGACGAGGTAGCCGGCCGTCGGGGTCGCCGGGTGGGGAGCCGCGGTGCTGCAGCCGAGCACGGTCAGCCGAAGCCGAGCACCGAGCGTGTCCGTCATGCGCGGCATGCTAGGGGCGGGGTCTCAGCGTGGTGTGTCGGCTTTCTGACACGTTTACCATCCGGTACATGCTGGTCGGACGGCCGGTCTACGACGCACTGGCGACGATCCCGTTCTTCGCGGGACTCGAGCCCGAGGCCTTCGAGCGCCTCGCGGCGGGCATGCGCTCGCGCCGCTTCCGTCGCGGCGAGGTGATCTTCCACATCGGCGACCCCGGTGACGCGCTGTTCGTCGTCGTCGACGGCGAGGTGAAGATCTCGCTTCCCTCGGAGACCGGGGAGGAGGCCATCCTCGCGACGCTCGGAGCCGGCGACGTGTTCGGCGAGCTGGCGCTGCTCGACGGGGCGCCGCGATCGGCGAGCGCGACCGCCCTGAGCGCGACCGAGACCGTCGTGCTGCCGCGCGACCGGTTCCGCGAGCTCATCGCCACCGAGGCCGGGGTCCGCGACGCCCTGCTGGCGTCGATCGCCGGCGAGCTGCGGCGACTGACGACCCACGTCGAGGAGCTCCACTTCCTCGACATCACCGGCCGGCTCGCGGCACGGCTGGTGCGCCTCTCGCACGAGGGCGGGACACCGCTTCCCGACGGCGGCATCCGCCTGCGCACGAACCTCACCCAGGGCGACCTCGCGGCGATGGTGGGCTGCACGAGGCAGAGCGTGAACAAGCTGCTCGGCCAGTTCACCGACGACCACCTCGATCCGTCTCGAGCGCGAGGGGATCGTGATCGTCGACATGGATGGCCTGGCGGCGACGGCGCGCCGCTGACCTCCCGCGCTACGTCTCGCGCAGCGCCGTGAGCAGCGTCGCCGCGGCGATGAGCGCGGCCTGGCTCCGACCCATCGACCCTCCGATATAGGTCGTCCGCGTCTGCCGACGCTCGGTCGTCGGGGTGGCGACCGCGACGGTCACCGCGAGCTCGCTGCCTCGCGGCCGGACGCGGACGGCCAGGCCGGCGTCGGCCGCGGCCGATTTCCCTGGCCCGCCGCGCGACGCCGACGAGCCCGCTCCCGTCGTCATCCGACGCCGGCTGGTCGCGATGAGCGGCCGCGCCGACGCGACCGCGAGCCACGGCGCATCGCCGAATAGCGCCGCCACCTGGCCGCCGGTGCCGATCTCCTCGACGGCCAGCCGCCAGCCGAGCTCGTCGAGCCGCTGGCCGATCGCCTCCGACCAGGTCGTCTCGCCCTCGGCCCAGATGTGCTCGGCGAGCTGCTCGCGGACGATCGCGGCGGCCGCCTCGACGCGGTCGCGCGGGCTCGCCCCGGCTACATCGGTCCCGATCGCGCTCACCCGTACGTCGACAGCTTCGGCACGCGCGTAGGTCGCCACCTCGGGATCCTGTCGGCGCAGCAGCTCCTCGCCGAGCAGCTCCGCCACCGACGACTCGCCGATGCCGGTCAATCGGAACGTGCGCACCGCGACGTCCGCGCCGAGACCTCGCGACCGCAGTCGAGGCATCACCTCGTCCGCCCACATCGGCCGCATCTCGCGCGGCGGCCCGGGCAGCGCGATGGCGACGCCGCCGTCCGGGCGCGACACGAACCAGCCCGGCGCCGAGCCGTTCGGGTTGGGGAGCGGTTCGCAGGAGGGGATGCGCCATGCCTGCTTCAGGTTGAGCTCGGGGAACGGCAGGCCGCGTCGTTCCCAGCGCTCGCGCAGCCACGCCTCGATGTCCGGGTCGACGACCGGCGTCTCACCGAGCGCCGCGGCGATCGACTCGCGGGTCAGGTCGTCGGGCGTCGGCCCGAGCCCGCCGGTGCTCACGACCACGTCGGCGCGCTCGAAGGCGCTCGTGAACGCCTCGCTGACGACATCGAGCCGGTCGGGCAGGGCCACGATCCGGACGATCGAGACGCCCTCCAGCGTGAGGGCCCGCGCGAGCTCGCCGGCGTTCGTGTCGCGGGTCTCGCCGACCGTGATCTCCGTGCCGATGCTGAGGATCTCGGCCGCCCGCAGCGGACGTCGGGGTGAGGGCGTCGACATCGTCGCAGCGTAACGGGCCTGCGAGGTGCGTTCGCGCCGGCGGTGGGTGGCAGCCATCCCGGCACTGCTATCATCGGGACCGAGCCCGTTCCGCTCGCGACGCCCATCATCGAGCAGGAGCAGCACCCTGGACGACCGCCCGCCCCCCGCGTCCGCGCCACCGCCACCGCCACCTCCCGCGCGGAGCCTGCGCTTGTCGCTCCGCTCGATGCGCGATTCCACGCTGCGTCTCGGGATGGCCCACCTCGACCTCGCCAAGGCCGAAGCGTCCGCGATCGGCGGAGAGGCCGGCAAGGTCGCCGCGTTCATCGGCGTGGCGTTCGTGTCCGTGCTGTTCGTCGCGATCTTCGCGGTCGTCGGCACGTCGCTGTTCCTGGGCGAATGGATCCTCGGCTCGCTCGGATGGGGTGTCCTGCACGGGATCCTGCTGCTGATGGCGTATCGCGATCGCCTGCGGGCTGGCCGCGGCCGGGGTCAGTCCGCGGCGGCTCCTCGGGGCGTTCATCCTCGGCGCGATCGTCGGCCTCATCGTAGGCGTGCTGATGGCCCTGCAGATCCCGAACCAGGCCTACACCCAGCTCGGCCAGAACGTGCTGCCGAACGTCGAGCCGGGCGTCCGCCCGCTCGTCGTCGGGGCCGCGATCTTCGGGTTCATCGGCCTCGTCGTCGGGATCATCGTCGCGGTCCGTGGCCAGGGCGGCGGGCTACGGGTGGCGTCGTTCATCAGCGCGGTGCTGCTCGGACTGATCATCGGCGCCATCTCGGCGACGACGCTCGGCCCGCAGGTCGGCGCGGGCATCGGCATCGCCGTCGGCTACGTCACATGGATCTTCCTGATGGTCCTCGACGTGAGCCGGACAGGCATCGACATCGAGGCGTTCAAGGCACGGTTCATGCCAACCCAGACCATCGAAACCAGCAAGGAGACGCTGGCGTGGCTTCAGAGCAAGATGCCGCCCGGGCCCGGGTCCTAGCGGCTCGCGCGGACTTCGACCGCGAGTACCAGGCCCTCACCGCGTCGACCCGCGAGGCGGTCGACATCCCGGCCAAGATCCGGCGCAATCCGGCCAGGGCCGCGGCGGTGGCCGGGGGACTCGGCTTCGTCGTGGTCGGTGGGCCATGGCGTGTCCTGCGCGGCGCCCGCCGGCTCGCGTTCGGCTCGTCGAAGCCGCTGCCCAAGTCGATGCTCCCGGAGGAGATCGAAAAGACCCTGAAGAAGATGGGGTCGGACGGTGACAAGGTCCGCGGAACCCTGGAACGGGATTTCGCCGACTACGCGCGGAAGGCACAGCGCGACCGCCGGCAGGTCATGCTCGCGGTCCTGCTGCCGTTCGTCCGGCCGATCGCCGCGCGGGGCGCCAAGGCCATGAACGAATACGTCTTCGGAGCCGGCGAGCAGACGGTCGGCGAGATCGTGACCGACGCCATCGACTCGGCGAAGGCGAACGTGGATCGTGGCGCCGCCGATGCCAAGGAACGGGTGGATCGGGCGACGCGATCCGCGCCGCCAGTTCCCGGGGACGAACGCCCGACCGGCATCTGACGGAAGGCCGCGTCGCGGCGCTGGGCTAGACTCAGGCCACGGGCGAGTGGCGGAATGGCAGACGCGCCGGCCTTAGGAGCCGGTGCCGCGTGAGCGGCGTAGAGGTTCGACCCCTCTCTCGCCTACCAGCGACGTCCCGGACGACCGCGATCGCCGTCTGACCGGGCCTGAAGGCGGTCAGAACCCCGCGCGGGGAGCCCGCCCTATACTTCCCGGCGATGCAGATCACCCGGACCCAGGCCCCCAAGTCGACCGTGCAGCTCGAGATCGAGCTCCCTTCCGAGCGTCTCGACCGCGCGCTGGACGCCGCCGTGCGTGCCCTCGCCCGTCGCACGCGCGTCCCCGGCTTTCGCCCCGGCAAGGCGCCGCGACCCGTCCTCGAGCGGCATCTCGGACCGGGCGCCGTGCTCGACGAGGCCGTCGAGCACCTCATGCAGGATGCCTACCGCGAGGCGCTCGAGCAGGAGGACATCCTCCCGCTGTCGAACGCCGAGGTCGAGATCGTCCAGGCCGAGGAAGGCAAGCCGATGATCTTCAAGGCGACCGTCCCGGTCCGGCCGGAGGTGACGCTCGGCGACTACACGGACTTCAACTTCGCGCCCGACATCGACACCATCGACGACGCCCGCGTGGATCAGGTCGTGGAGGAGCTGCGCGACCAGAACGCGACGCTCTCGGCGGTCGAGGACCGTGGCGCGCAGGACGGCGACTACGGGGTCATCTCGTTCGTCGGCACGCGCGACGGCCAGCCGTTCGACGGCGGAACATCCGATCGGATGCCGCTCATCCTCGGCCAGGACCGGCTCATCCCGGGCTTCGAGGCGAACCTCGTTGGTCTGAAGGTCGGCGGCACGACCGAGTTCGACATCACCTTCCCGGACGACTACCCCGAGGAGAGCCTGGCCGGCCAGGTCGCCCACTTCAGCGTCGAGCTCAAGGAGCTGCGAGAGAAGATCCTGCCGGATCTCGACGACGACTTCTTCGCCGCGCTTGGCTCGTTCGACTCGCTTGATGCGCTGCGGACCGACATCCGGACCCGACTGGAGGGCAACGCGCTCGACCGTGCGCGGCACCAGTTCGCCGACAAGATCATCGAGTACGCCGTCGCCAACGCGACCGTCGAGCTGCCCGAGGTGCTCGTCGACCAGGAGGTCGAGGTGATGCACGACGAGTTCAAGGGCTCGCTCGCGCGCCAGGGCATCACCGAGGAGGCGTACCTCAAGGCGGTCGAGAAGTCGTCCGAGGACCTGCACGCCGACTTCCGGCCGAACGCCGAGCGACGGGTCAAGACCCTGCTCGTGCTGTCGAAGGTCGCCGATGTCGAGGGCATCGACGTGCCCGAGGCCGACATCGATGCCGAGGTCGCCCAGGGCCGTGAGCGCTACGCCAGCGACCCCCGCACGGTCACGTACTTCGAGTCCGAGCGGGGCCGCGCGTTCATCCGGAGCACGCTCCGGCGGAGCCGGGTCGTCGAGACCATCGTCGATCGCTGGTTGGTCGCCCACCCCGACCATCCGGCGCTGCCGCATCTCGAGGACGGACCGGCCTCCGCCGTGGCCGACGAGGGTGCCCAGGCGAACGCATCGATCGGTGCGACCGACCCGGGCGCCGTCCTCGATGCCCCCATCAGCACCCCCGTCGACGAGCCGGCTGCCGCCGGCCGGGCGACGGACTGACCCGTCCACCACCCCTGACCGCCACGTCCAGCAGGAGACCCCAGATGCTCGTCCCGATGGTCATCGAGTCCTCCAGCCGTGGGGAGCGCGCCTACGACATCTACTCGCGCCTGTTGCGGGAGCGGATCATCTTCGTCGGCGATGCGATCGAGGACCACCTCGCCAACCTCGTCATCGCCCAGCTGCTGTTCCTCGACTCCGAGGACCCCGAGAAGGACATCAGCCTGTACATCAACTCACCCGGCGGCGTGGTCAACTCGGGGCTCGCGATCTACGACACGATGCAGTACCTGCGCGCTCCGGTGAGCACGATCTGCCTCGGCATGGCCGCGTCCATGGCGGCGGTCCTGCTGGCGGCCGGGGCGAAGGGCAAGCGCTACGCCCTCCCCAACAGCCGGATCATGATCCACCAAGGCTCGGGCGGGTTCCGCGGCAATGCCCCGGACGCGTTGATCCAGATGAAGGAGTGGGAGTTCCTGGTCAACAGGAACATCGAGATCCTGGCCCGACACACCAGCCAGCCCATCGACAAGGTGCGGCAGGACACCAATCGGGACTACTTCATGGCTCCCGAGGATGCGAAGGACTATGGCATCATCGACGCGGTGTACTCCGAGCAGTGGGATTCACTGACGGCGCAACATCACGACGAGAAGGTCGCGGAGGCGGCGGTCGAGACCGGTACCGAACCGGCCCCGGTCACGCCGACCAAGCGCTCTTCCAAGAGCGACTCGTCGGGCTAGAGGAGCAGGGCAGAGGCACGTGACGTCGACCAGCAGCAGCAAGGGACCCAAGGTCCCGTATCGCTGTTCCTTCTGCGGGAAGAGCCAGGAACAGGTCCGCAAGCTCATCGCCGGCCAGGGCGTGTATATCTGCGATGAGTGCATCAACCTCTGCCAGGAGATCATCGAAGAGGAGATGCTCGAGACGCCGCGGCCGAAGCCGACGGCGTCGAAGCTCCCCAACCCGCACCAGATCAAGGACGCGCTCGACCAGTACGTGATCAGCCAGGAACGGGCCAAGAAGGTCCTGTCCGTGGCGGTCTACAACCACTACAAGCGGGTGAACGCCGGTCACCAGGTCGACGACGTCGAGCTGCAGAAGTCGAACGTCCTGCTCGTCGGTCCGACCGGCAGCGGCAAGACGCTCCTCGCGCAGACCCTCGCGCGGGTGCTCGACGTGCCGTTCTGCATCGCCGACGCGACGTCGCTGACCGAGGCCGGCTATGTCGGCGAGGACGTCGAGAACATCCTGCTCCGGCTCATCCAGGCGGCCGACTTCGACGTGGCGCGGGCCCAGCGCGGGATCATCTACATCGACGAGATCGACAAGATCGCGCGCAAGGCCGACAACCCCTCGATCACCCGCGACGTGTCGGGCGAGGGCGTCCAGCAGGCGCTGCTCAAGATCCTCGAGGGGACGATCGCCAACGTCCCGCCGCAGGGCGGGCGCAAGCACCCCCACCAGGACTTCATCCAGATCGACACGACCAACGTCCTGTTCATCTGCGGTGGGGCGTTCGACGGGCTCGAGAAGATCGTCGAGGAGCGGGTCGGGCGGCGGGCCATCGGGTTCGGGGCCGACGGGGCGATGAGCGTGGCCGACAAGGGCCGCATCCTCGAGAAGCTGATGCCCGAGGACCTGCTCAAGTTCGGGCTGATCCCGGAGTTCATCGGCCGGCTGCCCGTGATGGTCACGCTGACCGCGCTGACCGCCGATGACCTCGTCCGCGTGCTGACCGAGCCGCGCAACGCGGTGACGCGCCAGTTCCAGAAGTTCCTCGCCCTCGACAAGGTCGAGCTTGCGTTCACGCCGGGTGCCCTCAAGGCGGCGGCCGAGGTGGCGCTCGACCGGAAGACCGGGGCGCGTGCCCTGCGCTCGATCGTCGAGGAGTCGCTGCTCGAGGTGATGTACGACATCCCGGAGCGGACCGAGGTCCGCAAATGCATCATCACCGAGGAGACGATCCGCGATGGCCGGCTCCCGCTGCTCCTGACGAAGACCGATGTCGACGAGGGCGTCGACGAGACGAACTACGAGGAGTGGCTGGCCGAGCGCGGCGAGACCGCGTAGGGGCGGGTCCTCCGGCAGCCCTTCCGCGCCCTTCCGCGCGCCGAACCAGCAGGTGGTACCACGACCCGTTTCGTCCGCTGGACGAGCGGGTCGTTCCGTTCTCCCGGGACCGAGGAGGCAGGCGCGATGACCGACCCGAACCAGACCGCGCTCCCGAAGGCCTATCGATCGACCGACGTCGAGGGCCCGGTCTATGAGCGCTGGCTGGCCGCGGACGTCTTCGCCCCCGACGGTGCCGGCTCGACGGCCGACCCGGACCTCCCTCCGTTCACGATCATCCAGCCACCGCCTAACGTCACGGGTTCCCTCCACCTCGGGCATGCCCAGCGGACCGCGGTCGAGGACCTCCTGGTCCGCCACGCTCGCATGCGCGGCCATCGGACGCTGTTCCTGCCCGGGCTCGACCATGCCAGCATCGCCGCCCAGTTCGTGCTCGACGGGATCATCGCGAAGGAGGGCGAGACCCGCCAGTCGCTGGGCCGCGAGCGCTATCTCGAGCGGATGCGCGCGTTCTCAGAGACGACCCGGCCGGTGATGCTCGCCCAGCAACGGCGTGTCGGGGCGTCGGCCGACTGGGGCCGATTGCGGTACACCATGGACGAGGGCTCGGCCACGGCCGTCCGCGTGGCGTTCGAGCGCCTGTACCGCGACGGGCTCGCATACCGCACCGAGGCGCTCGTCAACTGGTGCCCGGGCTGCCGGACCAGCGTCAGCGACCTGGAGGTCGTGTCCACGCCCGAGACCGGGACGTTGTGGTCCGTCCGATATCACCTCATCGACGCAGCGACCGGTCAGCCCGACCCCGACGCGACGATCACGGTGGCCACGACGCGACCGGAGACGATCCTCGGCGACGTGGCGGTGGCGGTCCATCCCGACGACCCGCGCTACGCGGCCCTGGTCGGACGGATGGCGCGCATCCCGTTCGTCGAGCGGGACGTCCCGATCATCGCGGACGAGGTCGTCGATCGGGCGTTCGGCACGGGTGCCGTGAAGATCACGCCGGCCCACGATGCCGACGACCACGCGACCGGCAACCGTCACGGCCTGCCCTCGCCGACGATCCTCGCCGACGACGCGACCGTGACCAACACCGGGACCGCGTACGACGGGCTCGACCGGTACGAGGCCAGGCGCCGGATCGTCGAGGCCCTCCGCGAACGCGGCGACCTCGCCGCCGAGCGATCGCACGAGATGATCATCGGCCGCTGCCAGCGCAGCAACGACGTGCTCGAACCGCGGCTCAAGACGCAGTGGTTCATCCGGACCGGACCGCTCGCGGCACGGGCGCTCGACGCGACCCGTACCGGTCGGACGCGTATCCTGCCCGATCGCTTCGACCGGACGTGGGAGCACTGGCTGACACAGATCCGCGACTGGAACGTGTCGCGCCAGCTGTGGTGGGGCCATCGCATCCCGGCGTGGTACTGCCCGGACGGCCACGTGACGGTGTCGTCCGAGCCCGACGGCCCGCCGGCATGCGAGACCTGCGGCCGGCCCGCGGCCAAGCTCGAGCAGGACCCCGACATCTTCGACACCTGGTTCAGCTCAGGGCTGTGGCCGTTCTCGACCCTCGGCTGGCCGGGCGACACAGCCGACTACCGCACGTTCTACCCGACCTCGGTCATGGAGACCGGCTACGACATCATCTTCTTCTGGGTGGCCCGGATGATGATGCTCGGGCTGCACCTGACCGACCGGGAGCCGTTCCACACGATCTATCTGTCCGGGCTCATCCGCGACCCGGAAGGCCAGAAGATGTCGAAGACGAAGGGCAACGTCGTCGACCCGCTCGGCGTCATCGATGAGACCGGCGCGGATGCCCTCCGGTTCGCGCTCATCCACGGGGCCGCCGCCGGGCAGGACCAGCGGTTCGGGCGGACCAAGCTCGAGAACGCCCGCAACTTCGCGAACAAGCTGTGGAACGCGACCCGGTTCGTGGTCGGCGCGCGTCCCGCCTCCATCGCGGCCGACGCGGAACGACGCTTGCCGTCCGAGTCACATCTCGGGCCGGCCGAGCGCTGGATCCTGTCGCGGGCGAGCGCGACGGTCGAGGCGGTCGACGCGGCGATGGCGGACTTCGCGTTCGGCGAGGTCACCCGGCGGCTGTACGACGCGATCTGGAACGAGTTCTGCGACTGGGGCGTGGAGCTGGCCAAGGTCCGTCTGGCCGACGAGTCGCTGCCGGCCGAGACCCGCGAGGCGACCTGGTGGACGCTGGTCGAGGCGCTCGACACGTATCTGCGCCTGCTGCACCCGGTGATGCCGTTCGTGACCGAGGCGCTGTGGGGCGCGATCCCGCACCGGGCCAGCGATCCCGATCTCCTGATCGTCGCCCGCTGGCCGGCCGCGACCGGCCGGGACATGGCAGCCGAGGACGAGGTCGGCGCGCTGCTGGAACTGATCCGCGGCCTGCGCAACGCCCGCGCGGAGGCCGGCGCGGAGGCCGGTCGCTGGCTGGCGACCGAGGTCGTCGTGCCGGCGACGATGGGTCCGACCTTCGAGGCGCTGCGGCCGGCGGTCGAGCGGCTCGCGCGCGCCCGGCCGCTCGACCGTCGACTGACGCGCGAGGCGCTCGGCGAGGGGCACGCATCGACCGACGGCGCGCTAGCGGTGATCGCCGGCGACCTCGAGGCCCTGGTCCACCGGTCGGATGGGGCTGGGGACCCGGCCGCCCGCGACGCCGAGCGCGGACGGCTCGAGCGCGAGCTCGAGGAGGCGCGTGGCTGGCTCGCCGGCGCGCGAGCCCGCCTTGCCAACGATGCGTTCGTCGCCAAGGCCCCGCCCGCGGTGGTCGAGGGCGCCCGTGCCCGTGAAGCCGAGCTGGCCGACCAGGTCGCTCGGCTGGAGGACCGGCTGCGCGACGGCTGAGCGCCGCCGCGCGTCGGCTACTTGACCGAGCCCGCCAGCAGGCCCTGGACGAAGAACCGCTGCAGGGCGAAGAACACGAGCAGGGGCACGGCCATGAGGATGAACGCGCCAGCCGCCAGCAGGTGCCATTCGGTGCCGTACTGGGTCAGCAGGTTCTGGATGGCCTTGGTCATCGGCCACGAATCGCCACGCTGGACGAAGACCAGAGCCATCAGCAGGTCGTTCCAGACCCACAGGAACTGGAAGATGCCGTACGCCGCGATGGCCGGCACCGACAACGGCACGACGACCTTGCGGAAGATCCCGATCGACGACGCCCCATCGATGCGGGCGGCCTCGATCAGGTCACGCGGCAGCGTGATGAAGAAGTTGCGCAGCAGGAAGATCCCGAACGGGAGGGCGAACGCTGTGTGGGCGAGCCAGATCGCCCCGAAGCTGTTGAGCAGCCCGGTCGGCGCGAACAGCTTGAGCAGCGGGATGAACGCCACCTGCACCGGGATCATCAGCATCGCGACGACGAGCAGGAACAGCGCGTCGCGGCCCGGGAAGCTCAACCACGAGAACGCGTAGGCGGCCATCGACGCGAGGGTCAGCGGGATCAGCGTCGAGGGGATCGCGATCATCAATGTGTTGATGAATGCCGGGAACATCCCCTGCGAGTTGAGGACCTCGGCGTAGTTCTCGAGCGTGTACCGCATCTGGAAGATGCTCTCCCACCAGCCGGTCACCTGGATGTCTTCGCGCGGCCTGAACGACGTGATCAACAGGCCGACGGTCGGGATGAGCCAGATCAGCGCGATGAGCCCGAGGGCGATATGGACGGGGGTCTTGTTGAGGAACCGGACCAGCCGCTCGGTGGTGCTGCTCTCGCGTTCCTTCGCGCGGGGTTCGGCGACGGCGGTCATCTAGGTCACCCTCGAACTGCGGAAGCGCCGGACGTTGTAGACCATGATCGGGATCAGCAGCAGCAGCATGATCACCGCGATCGCGGAACCGCGACCGAACTGGCCGCCGGGGATCGACTCGAAGTACATCGTGAACGCGATCACGCGGCTCGCCGTCCCCGGGCCGCCGTTGGTGAGGACGTAGATCAGGTCGAACAGCTTGATCACGTTGACCAGCAGCGTCACAGCCAGGACCGAGATCGGCAGGCTGACCATCGGCAGGATCACCCGGAAGAAGATCTGCCGCTCGTTGGCGCCGTCGGTCCGTGCCGCCTCGAGGACCTCGGTCGGGATGCTCTTCAGCGCCGCCGACAGGATGATCGTCGCGAAGCCGACCGAGCCCCAGATGCCGACCGCTATCAGCGACGCGTTGACAAGCGACGGGTTGCCGAGCCACGAGATCGACCGCTCGGTGAACGGATCGAGAATGGCATTGAGGATGCCGATGTTCGGGTCGGGCGCGTAGACGAAGTTCCAGATGACCGCCAGCGCGGTGGCGGCGATCGCCATCGGCAGGAACACCACCGCCTTGATCCACGACTCGTAGCGGACGCGCGAGGCGAGGACCGCCACGATGAGACCGATGAAGATCACCAGGCCCGTGTAGAAGATCGCCCACAGGACGTTGTTGAATATCGCCCCCGACGGCGGGAACGTGCTCAGGTTGATGAAGCTCTTGTCCTGCAGCAGCGACACGTAGTGGTCGAGGCCCACCCACTCGGTGAACTCGCCACGTCGGCCGCGGTTGAAGCTGAGGGCGATCGTGTAGATCGTCGGGTAGATCAGGAAGATCGCGATGAACAACGCGACCGGGCCGAGGAAGAGCAGGACCATCGGATCGAACCGACGGCCGCCCGACGCCGCTGCCGGCGGCGCCTTGGCCGCGGGCGTCGCTAGCGGGACGTCACCAACCGTGTCCATCGCCATCGACTACCTCCTCTCCCGCAAACGACGACGCGGGCGGCCGGATGGCCGCCCGCGTCAAAGTTCTCGGCTAGCGAAGCCTCTCGATCACTCGGCGTCCCACGCGGCCTTCACGCGGGTCTGGAAGTCCGTCCAGTCGATCGTGTCGCCACGGATCGCCCGCTGGAGCAGCGCCCCGAGGCCCTCACCGGCGATGCCGGCGGGCAGCAGGTCGGCGCCGTCGTAGCGGATCTGGTCGGCGTTCACAAGGGATTCCGCCTCGCGGACGACGAGCTCGTTCGGATAGGAATCGGTCCCGACGCCCTTGTGCGGCGAGACGATCGCACCCGTGCTCGCCCAGACCTCGTTGGCCTCGGGTGTGACGATGTACTGCAGGAACTGCTTGGCTGGCTCGTTGTCGGTGAGCGCGCCGATCACGTCGCCACCGAAGGTGGTCACGTCCTCGGAGCCTCCGAACGTCGGGAAGGGGAACCAGTCGATGGTCTCGCCAGGTACCAGCGCGGTGTTCGTCTGGCCCATCGCGATGCCGCCGACGAAACCACCCTCGTAGAAGTTGGCTGCCTCGGGTTCGGGCTTGAAGACCTGGGCGATCGCATCGGTCCAGGCGCGGCCGACGGCCGCGTCGATGCCACCGACGACGTAGGTGTCGTTGATGACCTCGAGCATGGTCGTGACCGTCTGCTGGACGGTCGGATCGTTCCAGTCGCCTTCGGCGCTGAACAGCTTGTCGTAGGCCTCGACGCCGGCCTGGCGGATGTAGATGCTCTCGAACCAGTCGGTCAGGTTCCAGTCGTCCTTGGCACCGAGAGCCATCGCGCCTGGCTTGTCCTTGAGGGTCTCGAGGGCCGCCTTGTACTCATCCCATGTCGTTGGATTGGTGACGTTGGCGGCCGTGAACAGGTCGGGCCGGTACCACATCGTGCCCTTGTTGTTGTACTTCGCCGGCAGCGCGTACAGCTCGCCGTCGACCGTGCCCGCCCCGAGGAAGCCCTCCGGGTAACTCTCGGGCAGCGCCGCCGTGTCGACACCCATGTCGGCGACCTTCTTGAGCGATCCGTCCTTGGCGAAACGGCGCAGGAAGCCGATGCCCGGGATGATCGCGATGTCCGGCGGGTTGCCGCCGGTGATGCGCGACTGCAGCGTCGTGGCGTACGTCTGGCGGTCGGCCTCGTAATTGACCGTGATGCCCGTCTTCTCGGTGAAGTCCGCGAGGACGGCCTGGAACGCCGCCTCCTCGCTGCCGCCCCACAGCGACAGCACGTTCAGCGTACCGCCGGCTCCGGCGCTCGCAGCGGGTGATCCGCCGCTTGCTGCCGGGGCGCTTGCGGCTGGTGCACTCGCTGATGCACCCGGCCCACCGGCGCCGCCGCACGCCGTCACGGCCATCGCGGCCACGAGGAATAGGGCTGAGAATCGTACAGACCTTGTCATCGACTCCTCCTCACCGGACGGCCTGCTCCCGTAAGGAACGGGAGCTCCCGTCCGCCGGCTCCGACCCGCTGCCCGACGCCGTTTCGATCTCCTCAGGCGTCGGCCCGGCAGGGTCGCGACCGGTTCCCTCTCGCCGGCCACCCGTCAGGTGCGGTACGGCGGAAGGTCGGTGGCATGCTGCCACTGCGGGCGAGCCTAGAGTCCGGCGCGAGCACCTGTCAACGTTGCGCGCGCATTACGGGGTCTCGATGCGGACCGTCAGGATCGCCCACGGACCCAGCTCGAACGCCAGGCCATCCTCGACCGGGAGCGGCTCGCCCGGCCGTCCGAGGAGGTCGACGACTCGAGCCGACGCGGCGCCGACGCCCAGGCGGGCGGATCGGGACACGGGGGTTTCGTTGACGACGCGGACCTCGAGCGCCGACCCGCGCCGGCGGACCGCGCTGAGCACCACGCCATCGCCCGCGAGCCGGATGCCCGGAACATCGTCGGTGGCGCCGTCCCGGGCTCCCCGGCCGCGCACGGTCTCGAACGGGTGGCGGTACGCCTCGGCTGCGGCCAGGGTCTCGACGGTCCACGATCCGCTCGACGGCAGCAGCGCGAACGAGAACGAGCGGTGCCCGAGCAGCTGGGCGGCCGGGACCGGGACCTCCGGCCCCGCCGGGTCCTCGCGGTAGGGGTTCGCGTTGCGGCTGATCAGGCCGAACGATCGAAGCACGGTCAGGGCCAGCTCCCGACCATCGACCACCTCGTACTCGGTGACCTGATCGAGCAGGACCGCGCAGCCCTCGACGGCCACGAAGCCGACGGCAGGGAACGTCGGGAGCGGCACCTCGCCGTGGCCGCCTTCCAGCGCGAGGCCACGATGGACGACCGCGAACTGTCCTTCGGCGTCGGACCCGTCCACCGGCGCCGGCAGCGGGATGTGCCAGCGCACGCGGTGGTCGCGCGAGCCGTTGTCGAATGCGACGCGCACGCGCACGAACGGCTCGCCCGCCCGCAGCTCGAGCGTGGTGGCCACCTCGGTCGGGAGGGTAGCCGCGCTTCTGCCGGTCGCGTCCTCGGTCAGACCGCGCGGCCACGCGTAGCGTCGCGTGACCTCCAGCTCGCCGACGATCGGGCCGCCGGCAAGCAGGCGGACGGTCATGGACTCCGGCCGCTCGACGAGTCGATTTTCCGGCGGCGGCCCGAAGTTGTAGCTGTCACCCGCGTCGCCGCCTTCCACGATGCGGCCGACGCCCTCGAGCGTCACGCTGCCGCCGGTCAGCCGGAAGGTGCCGTCATCGTCGATCACGACCTCGATGTGGCCGTTGGCGAGCCGGCGCTCCGAGGCCACCACCGGGTCCGGTACCGGCTCCGGCTCGACCGTGGCGTCGTCGACCACGCCCACCCATGCGTACCCGAGCGCGGGCGCCGGGACCCGTGCGACGAGCCGACGACGCTCCGAAGCCTCGATGGTGACGTCCCACGTCTCGTCGCCGCGCTCGCGTGCCGCCGCGTCGAGACCGGCGATCAACTCGCCGATGTCGAGCTCCGGCGGGTCGGGCACGCGATCGACCCGCACGACGATCCGCGGCGGTGTCGCCCGCGCCTCGATCTCCGCGGCGTTGATCTGCCGCCCGAACAGCTCCCGACCGTGGCGGCGGCGCGCCAGGAACTCCGCCACCTCGGAACCGGGCACGGTGAACGTGCCGAGCGACGGCACCTCGCGCGCGATCTCCTGGGTCGGCAGGATACGGTCGCCCGACCTGAGCGTGACCGGCCCCCAGTCGGGCGGGACCACGAGATCGAGCTCCACGATGTCGTCGCGGTCGACCGGGGAGGGGTTGACGACCGCCCAGCCGGTCGCCGGCACGGCTTCGGCGATGCGCCGCAGGACCGTCGACACGATCCCGGATGCGAGCTGCTCGGCCTCGGTGTAGCGGCCGATGACCTGGGCGACCACCGCGTCGTGCGAGCAGCCGCAGATCGAATCGTGGGCCGAGTTGTCGACGACTCGTCGCCACGCCAGCTCGAGGAGGCGCTCGGGCCAGACGTCCCCGTGGAGCGCGACGAGCGGCTCCGCGTAGCGCTCCAGACGACGCTCCGCCCTCGCCGCGGCAGCCTTGAGGTCGACCCGGGCGGAGACGACGTTCATCAGCATGTTGGCCCGGGCGCCCGAGCGCAGCTCTCCGGTCCACGCCGGCCCGTCGCCGGGCGGCCCCGGATAACGGTCCCGGTCGCGCTCGAGGTACTCGGCCAGCGTCGACATCCGGACCTCGACCGGCCCGTCGCCGGCGTTGACGTCCTCGACGAGGTCGGCCAGCCGCGGCGAAGGGACGGCATGGTCGGTCCCGTACATCGCGAGGAGCGAGCGCTCGCCGTAGAAGCTCCCGAGGAGCACGCAGTACTCGGCCAGCTTCGGGGCGAGCCGGTCGGGCACGTCGAAGAGGTATGCCCCGTTGCCGTAGCCCCCGACGAGGTACTCGGTCTCGACCGCCGACCCGTCCGGGGACCGCCACGTGAACGCGTGGCGATCGATGACTGCCGGTACCCCGCGCCAGACGACGGCTCGCTCGATGCCGGCGCGACGCAGGATCTGGGGCATCTGCGCCACGTGCCCGAACATGTCCGGGAGATAGCCGACGCGCATCGCCCGGCCGAGCGCCTCGGCCCGGTTCCAGCCGAGCTCGAGGTTGCGGACGATGGTCTCGCCCGACACCAGGAACTCGTCGAGCAGGATCTGCCACGGACCGATGGCCAGCCGGTCCTCGGCGATGAGCCGGCGGATGATCGGCTCGGCATCGGGCCGGACCTCGAGATAGTCGTCGACGGTCGCGGCCTGGCCGTCGAGCGTGAAGCGCAGCCGCTCGTCGGCGACCATCCGCTCGAGCAGCTCGTCGATCAGCTCGACCAGCCGCATCCGGAAGATCTGGAACGGCTCGTACCACTCTCGGTCCCAATGGGTGTGCGGGACGAGGTGGACGACCGCCCGGTCCGTCAAGCCGCCGCCTCCCCGCCGAGCGCCACACCGGATCGGGTGGCGATGGCCGCGATCGCCCGCTGGCACGTCACGATGTCGGCCCGCCCGTCCGCGAGTCCCGACAGCGGCTGGCGTCCAGCCACCACCAGCTCGTGGAACCCGAGCAGCTCGGCCTCGAACGCCTCCTCGACCGAGGTCCACACCTCGTCCCGGCGACCACCCGCCTCGGTCGAGGTGATGCGTAGCGGCGTCGGCCGGTGGAGGAGATAGGGCGACGGGAACTCGAGCTCGACGCTGGCCGCCGCATAGACGATGCGAACCGCTTCGCGGTACGCCGGATAGTCGGGCAGGAAATGCCAGCGGATCGAGACGTGCCCGTCGGCCGGCAGCCTGCCGGTCAGCTCGAGCGAGGGTGGCCACGCCCCGGCCGGCCACGTCGTCAGGGCGTCGACGTCGGTCGGATCGCCGGCGAACGCGCGGACGAGGGAGAGCTCGTGGACGACGCTGCCGAGCAGGATGTCGGTGTAGAGCCGCCCGAAGGCGGCCGCCGCCGCGTCCCCGAGGGCGTCGCGCCGCAGCGCGTCGCTCGCTGCGCCGAGGGACGTGCGGATGCCCTCCTCGACATCCGTCGGATGGGGCAACAGCCGGACGTGGGCCAGCTGCGCCTCCGACGTCGGGTGCAGGACCGTGACCTCGATGGCTCGTGGCGGTCCGAACCCGCGATCGGCCGCGACCGCCCGTGCGTGGCGCACCGCGGGGTCGTACAGCTTCATGTATCCGACCTGCAGGCGGCGCGCCGGGTCGTCGTCGAGGCGCCCCGCGATCGCATCGGCCTCGGCTCGGGTGTACGCCAGCGGCTTCTCGGCGAAGACCGCGAGCCCCGCGTCGAGGCCGGCGAGGATCGCGGGCGCGTGCGAGCCCGACGTCAGGATCACCAGGGCGTCGAGATCGGGGACCGAGACGAGGTCCTCGACCGTGCCGGATCGCCGCTCCGGCGGGACCTGATACCGCTCGCCGATGGCCTTCGTCAGGCCCGCCGACAGGTCGGCGATGGCGTGGATCGTGAACGTGTCGCGAAGACGCTCGATGAGCGGGAGATGGACGGCCTGCGCCACGGCCCCGAGCCCGACGATCCCGAGGCGCACGCTATCCGGCGGCGAGCCGGCGCCGGGCTGGGACGTCATGGCGGCCGAGTATATCGGGCGACGACTGCCGTAGGCTGTCGCGCATGACCGATGGGACCACCTCCCCGGCCGCCGGCCCGTCCGCGGTCGTCGATCCCGCCTTCGGCGACGGCTGGTGGCGCGATGGGATCATCTACCAGATCTACCCGCGCAGCTTCGCCGACAGCGACGGCGACGGGGTCGGGGACCTGCCCGGCATCGTCGCCCGCCTCGACGAGCTGGAGGAGCTCGGGGTCGACGCCATCTGGCTGTCGCCGATCTACCCGTCGCCGGGCCTCGACGTCGGGTACGACGTCAGCGACCACGCCTCGGTCGATCCGGTGTTCGGTGGCGACGCGGCGTTCGACCACTTCGTCGACGAGGCCCACAAGCGCGGCATCCGGGTGATCCTCGACCTCGTGATGAACCACACGAGCGACCAGCACCAGTGGTTCCAGGCCAGCCGTGCGTCACGCGACAACCCCTATGCCGATTGGTACCTGTGGCTGGACCCATCCGGCATCGACGCCGAGGGACGTCCCTTGCCGCCGAACAACTGGCTGTCGTGGTTCGGCGGCTCGGCGTGGCAGTGGGACGAGTCGCGGCGACAGTTCTACATGCACACGTTCCTCGTCGAGCAGCCCGAGCTGAACTGGCGCAACCCGGATGTCGAGCGAGCGCAGTTCGACATGGTCCGGGGCTGGCTCGACCGCGGCGTCGACGGCTTCCGGCTCGACGTCTTCAACGCCTTCCTCAAGCACCCCGAGCTGCTGGCCAATCCCGAGATCGAGGGGCCCACGCTGTGGGCCCGCCAGCACCACCTGTACGACCGCGACCAACCCGACTTCCCGGACCTCATCGGTCGGTTCCGGGCGATCCTCGACGAGCGGCCGGGCCGGATGTCGGTCGGCGAGCTGTTCGCGAGCGAGGCCGAACGGGCCGTCGTGCTCACCGCCGAGCGACACATGGTGTTCGACTGGGCCCTGCTCGCCGCGCCGTGGTCGGCCGAGGCGTACGGGGCGGCGATCTGGCTGCGCGAGTCGATGTTCGGTGCAGAGCGCTGGCTCGCGAACGTCCTGTCGAACCACGACCAGTCGCGCCAGGCCAGCCGCCTGGCCGCCTCGGCGGGCATCGCCGACACCGACGCCCTCGCGAAGGCCGCGGCGCTGGTCCTGCTGACGATCCGCGGCACGCCGTTCCTGTACTACGGGGAAGAGCTCGGGCTGCGCGACGTCGCGATCCCCGTCGACGAGATCATCGACCCACCCGCGCGGCGCGCCCTCGTCGACCCGGACTTCGAGTGGTGGAACCGCGACCAGTGCCGCTCGCCGATGCCATGGACGGGAGGGCCCGGGCATGGCTTCACCACCGGCACCCCGTGGCTCCGCTTCGGCGACGATGCCAAGACGCGCAACGTGGCCGCGCAGGCCGCGGATCCGGACTCCGTGCTGGCCGCCTACCGACGGATCATCGCGGCGCGGCGGGCGAGCGAGGCGCTTCGGTCGGGCGCGCTACACGTCGTCGAGACCGGCACGCCGGACGTGCTGGCATGGCGGCGCCACGCCGGCGGCGAGCGGCTGCTCGTGGTGGTCAACTTCGCACCGGCGGAGCGGCTGACCGATGTCGGCAGCGATGCCGGACACGTGCCGCTCGTCGGCACCCACCGCGAGCCGGCGACGCCTGTCGAGGGCGAGGGACTGCGGCTCCGGCCGCTCGAGGGGGTCGTCCTCCGCGCCGGCTGAGACGGCGTTCGCGCGCTGCTAGGATTGACCGGGCCGCTGAACGAACGACCGGGGAGGGTCACACGTGCCGCTGGATTTCCTCAAGCGAAAGGGCTCGTCCGACGACGGCGAGGCGCAGCCTGCCGCGCCGGCGCCGACCGGCTCGGTCGTCATGCCCGAGGAGGTCGTCGCCCAGGACTTCCAGCTCAAGCTGTACTACGCCGGCAAGACCAGCGAGGGCGTGCGGATGACCGCCGGACCTCGGGCGATGGCCGAGCTGCCGTCGATGCTGGCCGGACTGGGGAAGTCCGAGATCGAGGTCGTCGAGCCGCTGCCGATCGAGTTCAGCCAGGCGACGCCGACCATCGCACGGCCGTCCGAGGCCATGCAATGGCTCAACGCCCACCACGTCCACTCGCCGATCACCCGCCATGCACTGGTCGTGCTCGAGTCGATCGACGCGGTGGACCTCGCGTTCGACACGTTCGTCTGCACGCTGCTCGACGGCGAGACCGACACGAGCGGCTACCCGGAGTACAACGCCGTGATCGGCGGCGTGGCGTCGCACTGGGACGAGGCGACGGGCGACATGGTCGCCAGGGCCGTCGTCGGCTGGGGCGGTCGCGGTGTCCGGGGCGACACCGACCGCATCGGCAACAAGCTGCTGGCCGGCATCCTCAGCAACATCCTGGCAAACCAGTTCGCGGTAGGCATAACGGCCATCGAGCGGCCGGTGCCGGCCGCCGGTCGAGGCGGCCTGGTGTGCGCACATTGCGGGTTCGCGTCGGCCCACGAGCGGGCGTTCTACTGCCCGAAGTGCGGCATGCGCCTGCTGCGCGGCTGACCGACCGCTCCGATGCCCCTCTACGACTACGACTGTTCCGCGTGCGGTCGTCGCTTCGAGGCGATCCACGGGGTCCACGCGGATCCGCCGGCGGCCTGTCCTTTGTGTGGGTCGGGTCCCGTGCGCAAGGCGGTCGCAGCGCCCGCGGTCCACTTCAAGGGTTCCGGCTGGGCCAAGAAGGAGCGCCGGAGCGCCGCGCGGTCGAAGGACGCGGCCTCGAAGGAGGGTGCTGAGTCGGGGTCGGGGTCCGGCGCCGCGTCGAGTGGCTCGGACGGGGACACCGGGAATGCGTCGAACGGCACCGGCACGACCGGCTCGGCCTCGTCGACGACGCCGTCGACACCGTCGACACCGAAGCCGTCCGCCACAGGCTCCGACTGAGCGATGCCATCGGCCGCGGATTGGATCACCCTGTCCGAGGCGCAAGCCATCCTGGCCGCGGCGAACGTCCACTTCACGACCTCGACGATCGCCGCCTGGGCACGCGACGGGAAGGTCCAGAGCATCAAGCTCGGTGGCCGGCGCTACGTCCGTCGCGGGGAGATCCGGTCGCTGATCGCCGCCCCGCGACGCGTGGCCATCGACACCGTCCAGCCGGCCCTGTTCGAGGACGTGCGGGACTGAGCCGCGGCCGATGAAGCCGCCCGCGTTCGTCGAGCGCATCCTCGCATCGCCAGTGGTCGACCAGATCGGCCGGGTCCTCGATATCTACGGTCGGGCGCCCGGCGGCCTGCTCGCCAACGGCCTCGCATTCACGACGCTGTTCGCGGTGGTGCCGATCGCCCTCGTGACGCTCGGTGTCGCCGGCGTCATCGTCGATGACCCGGCCGTCCAGGAACAGCTCAGTCAGGCGCTCGCGGGGATGGTGCCGCCCCTCGCGGACCTGATCGACCAGGCGCTGACCTCGCTGGCGGAGGGAGCGGCTCTCAGCTCGCTCATCGGTGTCCTCGGCCTGATCTGGACTGTGAGCCAGTTCTACGTGACGCTGGACGTGGCGTTCGCCCGGATCTTCTCCGCCCAGCGGGAGCGCGACATGGTCCGCCGGACCGCCCGCGGCTTCGTATGGGTGGCGGGGATGGTCGGACTGGTCGTCGCGCTTATCGTCGCGGGCTCATTGGCGGCTGCGGCCCAGGCGCTCCTGCCGACGACGACGACCGCGCTGACGCTCTTCGGGCAGGTCGTCGCCTCCCCGCCGGTGGTCGTGTTGATCACGATCGGCGTGGTGCTCGCGGTCTACGTGATCCTCCCGCCGCGCTCGCCGTCGTGGCGCATCGCGCTGCTGCCGGCGGCCATCGCCGGTCTGGCGATCTACATCCTCGCGCAGGTCTTCCTGTTTGCGGCGCCGCGGATCGTGGGAGTGGCGGCGTTCGCCGGGGCCCTCGCGACGGCGTTCATCGCCCTCGCGTGGCTCTCGTTCACCTACCAGGCGCTCCTGATCGGAGCGGCGTGGGTGCGGGTGCGGGTCGACGATGCCGGCGAGGGTCCCGTCCGGGATGCCAGTGGAGAACCCGTCCAGGACGATCACCCCGGGTGACGGTCCGACCCGCTGGGTCGTTCAGCCTTGGCGCGTACCGCAGCGACGGCAGAACCGCGCGTTCGCCGAGAGCGACAGTCCGCAGCTGACGCAAGGCTGGATCCCGCCAGCCGCCTTCGGCCCGGCGGCTGACGCCGCATCGGCGTCGGCGACAGCACGGGCCGACTCGGCCCACAGCGCATCGATGCCACCGGACGCCGCTGCCGGACGGCCGAGGAAGGGAAGGCCGGGGTTGGAGCTCGACGCCGGCCACTGCGGCTGCGCGGGCCATTGCGGCTCGGCCCCCGGCGTCGCGTCCTTGGGGGGTGTCTCCGGAGCCACGATGTGCCACGTCGGCTGGGGGACTCGGTCCTCGCGTGGCAGCTCGGCCGCAACCGGCTCCGGCTCGGGCCCAGCGGCAACGGGCTCGGGCTCTGGCTGAGCCGCGACCGGCTCCGGCTCCGCCGCGGCGACCGGCTCGGGCTCGGGCTCGGGCTCGGGCTGAGCCGCGACCGGTACAGGCTCGGGGGCGACGGCGACGGGCTCCGGCTCCACGGCGACGGGCTCCGGCTCGGGCGCGACCGGCTGGGGCTCGGGTGCGGGCTCGACCGTGACGGGCTCCGGCTCAGGCGCGACCGCGACGGGCTCCGGCTCCGGCGCGACCGCCACCGGCTCTGGCTCCGGCTCAGGCGCGACCGCGACGGGCTCCGGCTCCGGCGCGACCGCCACCGGCTCTGGCTCCGGCTCAGGCGCGACCGCGACGGGCTCGTGCGCGGTCGCCACCAGTTCCGGCTCGGGCTCGGTTACTGGCTCGGCCGCCATCGCCAGGGTGGCCGGCCCCTCGCGTCGAGGCTCGGCCTCGACCTCTGCTTGCGATCGTTCGTAGGCCGCGATCTCGTCGTCGAGGCTTTCGCCGGGTCGGAACCTGTGCAGCAGGTCGGACGTGTTGGATGCGGCCGCGGCCGCGCGATCGTCGTGTGGCGCCCCGGCCTCGACAGAGGCCGCAGCAGGCTCGACCGGGCTGATCATGGGCGGCTCGTCAACGACCGGCGCGGCTTCGACCGACGCAGGTGTCTCGTCATCGCCGCCGACGAAGGCCGCCAGGCGGGCCGACAGGTCGAGCGGCTCGGGCTCCTCGACCGGCTCGGGCTCCTCGACCGGCTCGGTCGCCTCCGGCGCGGCGCCGAGCACCTCGGGCTCCACCTCGACGGCATCGACGGCATCAGCGAACGACAGGTCCACCGTCTCGGCCGCCTGCTCGTCGACCTCGCGCATAAGGTCCGAGGTCGGCCACGCCATGGGCGCCAGCGGGGTCGGCTCGTCCAGGTCGTTGCGTGACCCGAAGCCGAACGGATCGGTCGCGTCGAGCGCGACCGTGTCACCCGCGGCGACGGTCGGGAACGGGTCCGGCGGGGCCTCGTGGCCCAGCGGGGCGCAGGACAGGCAGCGCCCGTCAGCGTCGTTCCAGCAGTTCCCGCAGGTGTACTGCCGGCAGGTCATGCAGAAGTTGAACGTCTTGTGGAACGCGTCGAGCTGCTGGGCGGTCTGCTCGCGATCGGTCTCGTTGCGAGCCGCGGCCATCGCCTCGTCCATGGACGCGTCGTCCGACATGACGAAGTTTCGAAGCCCGCGTGACATCACCCGGACGCCCTTGAGTCGGGCGCCACGCGGCTTAGCGGCTTCGAACGTGTACCGCGTCCCGCAGCGCTCGCAGAATGATTCGGTCAGGATCTCCGGCATCGGGTCCCCGGGCAGTTCGGTAGACGGTTCGAATGGGGGGCCGCTCGAACAGGGGCGAGAGTATAGCGCAGGGGTCTTCCCGCCCCTCCGCCGGGGGTACCGCGGGGCACGGGCGGATGGTCCGGTCTCGTGCACAAAGGGGCAGAACCGGACCCTCTGCTAGTCTGCCACCGCACATGCCGCCGTTCGCCGCCATCGAGCGGTTCTTCGAACGACTCTTCGAGCGTCCGTCGGCGCGCCTGTTCCATGCTCGACTCCAGCCGGTGCAACTCCAGCGCCGCATCGAGCGAGCGATGGAATCGGAGCGCCTCGCCACCGCCGACCGCACCCTCGTCCCGAATCGGTTCGTCGTCCACGTCAACCCGGATGACCTCGAGGCGTTCGGCGACATGACGGCATCGCTTGCGTCCGAGCTTGCCGATGGAGCTCTGGTGTTCGCCCGCTCGCGCCATTACACGCTGGTCGACCGGCCGAGGGTGACGCTGTTCGCCGACGCCGCCGTCGAACGCGCCGACATCCGGGTCACCGCGCGGTTCGCCGACCCGATCGCGGGCTCCGGACGGCCCGCCGGTCACGGCGAAGAGGCCGCCGCCGGGTGGGCCACGACGGATGCCGCCACGTCGCCGGAGCACCAACGAGGCGGCGGGGAGGGGAGCATCGGCGTCCGGAGCGACACGATGGTCTTCACGGTCCCCCGACCGAGCGCGCCGGCGGCGAGGCTGCGCGTCGTGGCCCGCGACGGTGCCGAGCGGATCCACGAGTTCGACGGATCCGGTCTCACGATCGGCCGCGCCGCCGACAACGACCTCGTCCTCTCCGACAGCCGCGTCTCACGCCACCACGCGCGCGTCGCCGGGCGGCGCGGGACCCTCGTGTACGCCGACCTGGGCAGCACGAACGGGTCGCGTGTGAACGGCGTCGCCGTGGGCGAGCTCGTGCTCGGCGCGGGGGACCGGATCGAGATCGGTGACACGGTGATCGTGGTCGAGGTCGCCGGGGACGTCTCCTGATGGATGGCGCGCTCCTGGTCGTCTGGATCGTCCGACTCCTCTTCCTGGCACTGCTGTACCTCTTCCTCGCCCGGGTCGTGCGCTCCCTCCTCACCGATCTGCGCGCGGCGGCGCGCGAACCTGGGGCATCGCTGGGACGGCTGATCGTGATCGAGTCGCCGAGCGGCGACCCCGAGTCGGGTCGATCGTTCGACCTCGACGCGATCACCACGCTCGGCCGCGACGTCAACAACGCGATCGTCGTCGAGGACCCATTCGCGTCAGCCGAGCACGCGGTCCTCACGTATCGCGGACGGAGCTGGTACGTCGAGGACCTCGGCAGCACGAACGGGACGTTCGTCAACGGTCGACCGGTCGCGGCCGTCGCACCGCTCGGTTTCGGCGACGAGGTGGCGATCGGGCAGGTGCGGCTGCGGCTGGAACGGGCCCGCGCATCGTGATCGTCCGGAACCCGTCGTGACCGGGGCGAGCCGGCCGGCACCGACCCTCGACCTGCCGCGGATCATCGGTCGGATCCGTCCTCGGCCGCGGTGGACCGAGACCCGGTTGCTCCTGCTCGTCGCCGTCGCGTTGATCGTGGGGAGCATCTCGCTCGGCGCCAGCCTCGGCGGGCGGCTGATGATCTGGGCGCCGGGGGCGCTCGTGATCTACCTGTCGGCGCTCGGGCTCGCGCACCTGGCACAGGTCCTGGCCGGCCGTCGCTCGGACGAGGTGCTCCTCCCCGTCGTCGGGATGCTCGGCGGTATCTCGCTGCTGTTGATGCAACGGCTGCCGCAGGACCTCGTGACGATGGAGGCGTGGGGGAGGACGCTCGGTCTCGGCGAGGTCCAGCTGGTCTGGCTGGTGATGGCGATCGCGATCGCGACGACGCTCGGCATCGTCGTTCGCTCCGACAGCTGGCTCCGGCAGTACAAGTACACGTGGGCGGCCGCCGGCATCGCCCTGCTGCTCCTCACCTTCGTCCTGGGAACGGACGTGGCGGGCCAGCGCCTGACGTTGACGCTCGGTCCGTTCAGCGGCCAGCCGTCCGAGCTGCTGAAGGTCATCCTCGTCGTGTTCCTCGCGGGCTACCTCTCGGAGAACCGACCGCTGCTCATCGAGCAGGACACCCGCCTCGGGCCACTCCGTCTGCCACCGCTCCCGTATCTCGCGCCGATGGTCGCGATGTGGGCGATCGCCCTCGGCATCGTCGTGGTCCAGCGCGACCTCGGGGCGGCGCTGCTGTTCTTCGCAGTGTTCCTGGCGCTGGTGTACGCGGCGACCGGGCGGATCAGCCTGGTGATCATCGGCACGATCCTGTTCTTCGTGGGCAGCGCGCTGATGGCCAACCTGTTCCCGCACGTCCGGGACCGGGTCGACATCTGGCTCGACCCGTTCGCCGATCCCCTGGGAGCGGGCTACCAGGTCGTCCAGTCGCTCCACGCGTTCGCCCGCGGCGGGCTGGTCGGGACCGGGCTCGGCGAGGGCTTGCCGATGGTCGGCGGCCGGCTGCCCATCCCTGAGGTCCATACCGACTTCCCACTCGCCGCCCTCGGCGAGGAGCTCGGACTGGTCGGGGTCATCGCGATCCTCGGCCTGTTCTTCGTGCTGATCGAACGCGGGTTGCGGATCGGTGCGTCCGCCGCAGACGATTTCCGGGCGATCCTGGCGGTCGGACTCGCGCTGGTCGTGGGAGTGCAGGCGTTCATCATCGCGGCGGGCAACCTCAAGGTCCTGCCGCTCACCGGCGTGACGCTGCCGTTCATCAGCTATGGCGGCTCGTCGCTGCTGGTGAACGCGATCGTCATCGGCCTGCTGCTGGCGCTCTCGGACCGCGGTGTCGAGCCGCCGCCCCCGCCGACCGACGTCCGGCGCTGGCGCGACCGCCTCCGGCGGGGGAGGGCCTGATGCTCGCGACCTCCACCCGGCGCCGCCCGCTTGGCCGGACCATCGTCCACGTCGCCATCGTGCTGGCGCTGGCCTTCGGCCTCCTCGCCGGCGCGGGCGGGTACTGGGCGGTGGTGCGATCGACCGACCTTGCCCGCTCGCCGTACGACCCGGCGGTGATCGCCGCGGCGCGGACCGTGCCGCGCGGCCGGATCATCGACCGCGAGGGCCACGTCCTGGTGCGCAACAAGAAGGATGCCAACGGCGAGTTCTACCGCTCGTACAGCGGCGAGGCGATCAGCCACGTCCTCGGCTACGCCTCGACCCGCTACGGCAAGGCCGGTCTCGAGCTGGCGTACGACGCCGAGCTCTCGGGCCTGGCCGGCGATCCGGTCGCCGACGTCCTGCGCAAATTCGGCACCCGGCCGTACGACCCCAAGGACCTGCAGATGGCGCTGTCATGGGACATGCAGCGCGCCGCCGTGACCGCTCTGGGCAAGCGACGCGGGGCGGTCGTGATGCTCGACCCGCGCAACGGCGAGGTGATCGCCCTCGCGTCGACGCCGACCTACGACGCGTCGGCCATCGCCGACCCGACGACCGCGGACGCGACGTTCGAGGGGCTCCGCGCCGACGAGGCGCAGCCACTGCTACCACGTGCGACACTCGGCCGGTACGTGCCGGGCTCGGTGTTCAAGATCGTGACCGCCATCGCCGGTCTTGGCTCGGGGGCGGTCACGCCGGCCACGACGTACGAGGAACAGCCGCCTGCCGAGGAGGATGGCCTGGTCGTCGAGGGCTTCAGGATCCGCGACGGGCACCATCCGCAGACCGGGGACCGGGCGCTCGACCTCGTCGAGGCGACCGAGGCGTCGTGCAACATCTGGTACGCGCTCACAGGCCTCGAGACGGGTGGCGAGGACCTGGTCGGCTTCGCCGGTCGGCTCGGGTTCGGGGCGCCCATCCCGTTCGACCTGCCGACGGCGCCGTCGCAGGTGACGAATGGATCGGGCAGCGCGCCGGGCGGCTTCGTCGACGACGTCGAGCTCGCCAACGCGGCCTACGGCCAGGCCGAGACGTTCGTGACGCCGTTGCAGATGGCGCAGGTCGCGGCGACCGTGGCGAACGGGGGCGAGCTCATGGCGCCGCGCATCGTGACCGAGGTCATCGGCCGGGACAGCAGCCGCGGGATCGGCGAGCGGCGGCTCGCCCGCGTGATCGACGCGGACGACGCGGCGGCCATCAACGAGGCGATGATCCAGGCGGTCGAAGGGGAGCTCGGACGCGAGTTCACGACCGGCGCGAAGGTCCCGGGTGTGACCACCGCCGGCAAGTCCGGCACGGCCGAGCTCGGCGGCCGCGGTGAGCCCCATTCATGGTTCATCGGGTTCGCCCCGGCCGAGGCACCGACCGTCGCGATCGCCGTCATCGTCGAGCAGGCCGGTCGCGGGGCCGAGGTCGCGTCGCCGATCGCCGGACGCCTGATGTCGACGTGGCTCGGGGTCGAGCGGTGACCGACGCCGGGACGCCGTCTGGCGACGAACCGCGGCCGTCGCGCCCGCTCATCGAGCGGATCGGACTGGCCGCCGTGGCGGTCGTGCTCGCGCTGCTGTTCGGCGGCGTTGCGGTCGCGGCGTGGGTGGGGGGCGAGGTGTTTCTCGCCGCGATGGGTGCGATCGGTTGCTTGATGACCGCGTGGGTCGGCGGGTTGACGCTGTTCCGCGGCTGAGCCGTACGAGATGTTCGAACGATTCGACACTCCCCGACGCCAAATAGGCAGCATGACCGTCACGCGCGACTCGTCCGAGCGCGTCCATCACGGGAACCGAAATGACGGAGCCGACGTACTATGCCCTGACACTGAGACCCCGGACGTGGCTCGTCACGCCGCGTCACCTGACCCCGACGCCAGACCACGACGGTCCATCCCGCAGCCGCCGATACCCGAGAAGAGGCTGATGACGAAGATCCAGGAGACCGGGGACAAGGTCCTCGCCAACGTCGAACGCGTCATCGTGGGCAAGCATCACGAAGTCCGATTGGCCCTGGTCGCGCTGCTGTGCCGAGGGCACCTGCTGATCGAGGACGTGCCGGGCACCGGCAAGACCGTCCTGGCGAAGGCGATCGCACGGAGCCTCGGCTGCAGCTTCCGGCGCATCCAGTTCACGCCGGACCTGCTCCCGTCAGACGTGACCGGCCTCTCGATCTACAACCAGAAGACCCAGGAGTTCGAGTTCCGGCCCGGCCCGATCATGAGCCAGGTGGTCCTCGCCGACGAGATCAATCGGGCCACGCCCAAGACCCAGTCGTCGCTACTCGAGTCGATGGAGGAGCGCCAGGCCACGATCGACGGCGTCACCCACATGATGCCCGATCCGTTCCTCGTGATCGCGACCCAGAACCCCATCGAGTACGAGGGCACGTTCGCGCTGCCCGAGGCCCAGCTCGACCGGTTCATGCTCCGGATGCGCCTGGGCTATCCGCAGCCGATCGAGGAGATCGTCATCCTCGACGAGCAGAAGCGGAGCCATCCGCTCGAGGACATCGAGGAGGTCCTGAGCGTCGAGGACCTGCGTGCGCTCCAGAACGCGGTCCGCGAGATCTACGTCGATTCGACCGTCGCCGATTACATCGTCCGCGTCGTCGGGGCGACCCGCACCCATCCGGACGTGTACCTCGGTGCGTCGCCGCGCGGCTCGATCGCGCTGTACCGGGCCGGGCAGGCGCTTGCCGGGCTGCTCGGCCGCGACTACGTCATCCCGGACGACATCAAGGCGCTCGCCGAGCCGGCGCTGGCCCACCGGCTGATCATCAAGACCAGCTCGTCGATCCACGACGTGCAGGCCGGCCAGGTCGTCCGAGAGATCCTGGACACGACGCCGATCGAGGGCGTGCGCCCGACCGGCGGCGGGCCGACGGAGATCCGTCCCATGGCCCCAGGCGTCAAGGCCGGGCCGAGCGCCTAGGGACCAGCAGGCCGGTCGAGCGAAGCGGGAGCGGCGCGATGTTCCGACGCCTCCAGGGGCTCGTCCTCGCGACCATCGTGGTCGTCGCCGCCTTCTCGACCGGGTACCCGTTCCTCTTTTACCTGCTGTACCTCGGGATCCTCGTCGTCGGCGGGTCGTACGTGCTCGTCCGCCTCGGTCTGTCTGACCTCGAGGCGGGCTACGCCGTCAGCCAGCTGCACGGCCATGTCGGCGACCGGATGCGGGTGACCTACACGCTTCGCAACAGCAGCCGCCTGCCCAAGCCGTGGCTCGAGATCCACAACCCGACGACGCTCCCCGGCGGCCTGCCCGGCCGGGCGATCACGCTCGGCGGCCGGAGCGAGCGGTCGTGGCTCATCCGCGCTCCGCTGACCAGGCGCGGCCACTTCCGGATCGAGCCGCTCCACATCCGGACCGGTGACCCGTTCGGCTTCTTCGAGGCAGCGGCGACGGTGGGCCAGGGCATCAGCGTCGTCGTCTATCCGCGCCTCGAGCCGCTGCCGATGTGGCGCCTGCCGGCGGCAAGCCTCGAGGGCAGCCATGCGTCGCCGGAGCGCACCCTGCAGACGACGCCGCTCGCGACGACCGTCCGGCCGTATGCGCCGGGCGACAGCATGAACCGCATCCACTGGAAGTCGACCGCGCGCCACGGCGACATCCAGGTCAAGGAGTTCGACCTCGAGCAGACCGCCGACGCCTGGATCATCCTCGACCTGCAGCGCGGGATCCAGGCCGGCCGGGGCGAGGAATTGACCTCGGAGGCGGCGATCCGGGCCGCCGCGTCGATCGCCGACAAGGCGCTCACCGAGAACCGCGCCGTCGGCATGACCGTGAACGCCGGGCGGACCGCGTACCTGCCCGCGGACCGCGGCGGCCGCCAGCACCAGAAGATCATGCAGCTGCTTGCGGCGGTCGACGCCGATTCGGCGACGCCGCTCGTGGAGACGCTCATCGCCTCGGTCGGACGGCTGCGCCGGGGCATGACGGCCGTCGTCATCACCGCGTCCCTCGACCCGTCGTGGATCCGGCCGCTTGCGGCCCTGCGGACACGCGGCGTCGGTTGCGTGGTCGTCGTGGCCGACGTCGCCGCGTACGCGCGGTTCGAGGCCGACGTGAAGGCGGAGGCGACCGGCACGACCGTGGCCAGGGACCCGGTCGCCGAGGAGGCCGCGGCGAAGCGACGGCGTGCCCTGCAGCACACGCTCGCCGAGTACGAGCTGTCGGCCTACACGGTCACGCCGAACCGGCCGCTTGGCGAGATCCTCGCGTCGTGATCGATCACCACGATCTGCTCCGCTCGCTCCGCCGCGTCGATGGCTGGTTCACGATCGGCCTGGTCGTGGTCATCTGCGCGACGCTGGCGTGGTCGCTGGACGACGCGCTCCTCGTCCTCGGCCGCGACGAGTACACCGATTTCCTCTTCTGGGCCGCGATGGGCGGCGTCGCGGCGGGTCTCGTCGGTCCGCTCGTGGGCTGGAGCCGGTGGACGACCCACCTGATCGGGGCGACGTTCGCGGCCATCCTCGTCCCGCTCATGGTCGGGCTCGTGTTCGCCGAGGCCGGCGCGTCGATCGGACAGCTGTTCCAGGCTGCGACCGACGAGGTGGTGTTGGCCTGGACCGACCTGATCGTCGCGGGGCACTTGCTGACCCGGGCGTACGGCCACCACCTGCTCATCCTCGGGCTCATCGCGTGGGGATCCTCGCAGTTCGCGAGCTACGCGACGTTCGGTCACCGGCGGCCGATCAACGCGGTCGTGGTCATCGGCCTGCTGCTGCTCACGAACATGGCCCTGACCATGCGCGACCAGCTGGTCTATCTCGTGATCTTCTCGATCGGCAGCCTGTTCCTCCTCGTGCGCTTCCACACGCTCGATGAGCAGGCGGACTGGCTCCGGCGCCGCATCGGCGACCCGACCGCGATCTCGGCGCTGTACCTGCGCGGCGGGACCGTATTCATCCTCGCCGCGATCACCGGGTCGCTGCTCCTGACCAACGCGGCGTCGTCGGCGCCGCTGGCGGGCGCCTGGACCGACGTCGGCGCGCGGTTCCTCGAATGGAGCCAGTTCCTCGAGCGGTTCCTGCCATCCACGCGCTCCGGTCGACCGCTCGGTCCGACGTTCGGTGACACCGCACGCATCGGCGCGACGTGGACGACCGACGACTCGCCGCAGCTCCGGGTCGACTTCCCCGCGAGCGAGTCGGCCCCGCCGTTCCTCGCCGCGGCCTACTACGACCAGTTCGACCTGGGGGCGTGGGCGCGGAGCCCCGGGCGTGACGAGGGCCGCGACGCCGGGTCCGAGCTGCTGGCCGGCACCGGCGAGGAGTTGGTCAAGGGGGGCCGCCGGGCGCTGGTCACGACGATCATGCCGGCCTACCAGCGGCGCGAGTTCTTCCTGCCCGGCGCTCCGAGCACGCTGAGCGCCGGGGCGCGGGTGCGGCTCATCGGGGAGACCGGGCTGCTGTCGGGCATCGACCGGGATGCGACCAGCGACCCGTACCAGGTCACCACCTATGTCCCCGCGAGCGAGAAGGACGGCGGCCTGACGAAGGAGCGCCTGCGCGCCTCGGGCGGCGCCTACCCACCGGAGATCCTTGCGCTGTACGGCCCGGGTACCCTGCCGGCCGGGTCGATCGGTCCCGAGGCGCGGAAGCTGCTCGACGAGATCGTCGCCCGCGTCGGCTCGGGCTCGGCGTACGACCTCGCGGACGAGATCGTGCGCACCCTGCGCGACCCCGAGCGGTTCGTGTACACCACCGATGTCACCGACGACCTGGCGAGCTGCCCCGACGCGTCGCTGGTGGAGTGCTTCGCCAGGATGAAGGCAGGGTTCTGCCAATGGTACGCATCCACGATGACCGTGTTCATGCGCGAACGGGGCATCCCGGCGCGCTATGTGGAGGGGTTCCTGCCCGGGGCGCCGGATCCCGCCGGCGGGACTCGCACGGTCAAGGCGAGCGACGGACACGCCTGGGTCCAGGTGTACTTCCCCCAGTTCGGCTGGGTCGACTTCGATCCGACCGGTGGCCCCGCGAGCCGCCCGCAGCTGGCGGCCCTCCCCTCGGGTGCGCCGGTAGCGAGCGGAGGACCCTCACCGTCGGGCGGGTCGGTGGCGCCGGCGATCCCGACCGTGCCGCGCGACGATGCCAACGAGCCGGGCGGGTCCGTCGCGCAGGCGTCGCGCAACCAGGGGCCGGCCGGCCTGTTCATCGCGATCGCCGTGCTCCTGACCGTCGTCGTGGGCGCGCTCGCGGCGGTCGCCTGGCGGCGCGGGCCCAGGGGGCCGATCTCGGCCGATGACGCCTACGGGTCGATCTCGCGGTTGGCGACCCGGCTGGGCTTCGGCCCGCGGCCGACCCAGACCGTCTACGAATACGCCGGCGCGCTCTCCGACGAGCTGCCGATGCTCCGGCCGGAGCTCGAGACCGTGGCGCGGGCGAAGGTCGAGGTCGCCTACGGCGGGCTCTCGCTGCCCGACGATCGCATGTCCGCCCTGCGCCAGGCGCACCGGCGGCTGCGCGTCCAGCTGCTGCGCCTGATCCCGCGCCGACGTCGTCGACGCTCGCTCTGGCGGCGCTAGAGAGCGCCGCTGCGGCTTCGTTCCTCCTGCTCCTCCTGGGCGGCCTCGTCGAGGAGTGAGGCGAGGTGGCCCGTCAGGTTGTGCGCGCGGAGGACGGGCCGACCAGCCCGGAACTCCACGACGGTGATCGCGGCGAGGTCCATCGCCCACATCCAGAACCGCTCGAGCGGCAGCTCGAACAGGGTCAGGAGCGTGACCTTGAAGACGCCGTCGTGCCCGACCGCGATCGACCACGGGTCCGTCGCCGGACCGTCCTCATAGCCCGAGACCTGGGAGCGGTCGAGCGAGCCCGGGATCCCGCCCACCGCGAGCGACGACAGGAGCGTCGCCAGCGCCGGCCGGACCCGTGCCTGGACCTCGGCGAGCGACTCGCCATCCGGCGCCCAGGCCGTCGTCGGCCGCCGGCGCCAGGCGGCGAGCGCGTCGGCATAGCGCGCCGCGATCTCGTCACGGTGGAGGCCCTCCCACGCACCTTGGCCGATCTCGGTCAGGCCGGGCTCTGCCCGACCGGCCGGTGCCCCGCCGAGCGCCCCGACGATCGCGTCGGCGGTCTGCGCCGCGCGCCCCAGCGGCGAGTGGACGACCTCGCGGAGGGGGCCGAGCGGGAGCGGCAGCGCAGGCGGGTCGTGGGGATGCGCCAGCCGCTCCGCGACGAGCGCCGCCTGGCGCAGACCACGCGCCGACAACGGGGTCTCGCTCTGACCCTGGAAGCGGCCCTCGACGATGAGCTCGGACTCGCCGTGGCGGACGAGGACGAGCGTCGCGTCGAGCCGGTCGGGGATGAGCGGCCCGGTCGCGTCGACGGCCGGCCCGGTCACCGCTCGCGGCCGAGGCGGATCGTCCACAGATCCAGGACCGCGTCCTGGTCCCGGATCGCCGCCTCGACGCCGGCTGGGACATCGTCATCGAGCGCGAGGATCATCAGGGCATCCTCGCGAGGCCTCGTGCGCGCGAGATGCATCGCGCTGATGTTCACGTCGGCCTCGCCGAGCATCGCCCCGATGCGTCCGACCATGCCGGGCTTGTCGGTGTGGCGCGTGATGAGCATCACGTCGGCCGGGGCCATGTCGAGCCGGTAGCCGCCGAGCCTGGTGATGCGCGGCTCCCCGCCAGCGACGGTCCCACCGACCGTGATCCCGCGGCCGCCCGGGGACCCGTCGCTCGACAGGGTGAGCTGGGCAGCGTACGCGCCGGCATCGGGCGTCTTGCGCTCGACGACCGTGATGCCGCGGGCCTTGGCGAGGGCGCCCGCGTTGACGAGGTTGACCCGCTCGGTGGTGACGGTCTCGAGGAGGCCACGCAGCATCGCGGCGGTCAGCGGCGACGCGTCGTGCTCGGCCAGCTCGCCGGCGATCTCGAGCGTCAGCGTGCGCACGCCACCGCGCGAGAACTGGGCGAAGAACCGCCCGAGCACCTCGCCCAGTGGCAGGTACGGCGCGAGCGCCCGCGCGGTCTCGGGCGTCAGCAGCGGCGCGTTCACCGCGTACCGCGCGCTGCGCCCCTCGAGGACGTCGAGGACCTGGGCGGCGACCTCCTCGGCGACGAGCACCTGGGCCTCTGCCGTCGACGCGCCGAGGTGCGGCGTGAGCAGCGTGTTGGGCGCGCCCAGGAGTGGGGAGTCGGCCGGTGGCTCGGTCTCGAACACGTCGATGCCGGCGCCCGCGAGATGCCCCGACGCGAGCGCGTCGGCGACGGCCGCCTCGTCGACGATCCCGCCACGGGCGACGTTGAGGACGATCGCCCCCGGCCGCATGCGGGCGATCTCGGCGGTGCCGATGAGCCCGCGCGTCGCCCGCGTGAGCGGCACGTGGACGCTCACGACGTCCGATCGCTCGAGGAGCGCCGGCAGGTCGACGAGCTCGACGCCGTGATTGGCGGCCTGCTCGGCCGTGACGTACGGGTCCGCCCCGAGCACCACCATCTCCATCGCCCGGGCGCGGTCCGCGATGGCCTGGCCGATCTTGCCCAGCCCGATGATCCCGAATGTCCGCCCGCGCAGCTCGAGCCCAGTGAACTCCGAGCGCTTCCACTCGCCGCGCCGAAGGCTCGCATCGGCGGCCGCCGTGCGGCGGGCCACCCCGTAGAGCAGCGCCAGCGTGTGCTCGGCGGCGGCGATGGTGTTGCCGGTCGGCGCGTTGACCACCGTGATGCCGGCTCGCGTTGCCGACTCGAGGTCGACGTTGTCGACGCCGACGCCCGCCCGGCCGATGACGATGAGCCGCGCGCCTGCCGAGATCAGCGCCGCATCGACCATGACCTGGCTACGGACGACGAGCGCGTCGTAGTCGGGCAGGAGCGCCGCCAGCTCGTCGGGTGTGCAGCCGATGCGCTCGTCGACCTGATGCTGCGCGGCGAGGAGGTCGATGCCCTCCTGCGCGACGCGCTCGGCGACGAGGACCCTCACGCGGTCGTCCCGGCCACCGTCAGGCTGGCGATGCCCTCCGTCGCGAGCGCCGCCCGCTGGGCGGCACCGACGGCCGAGCCGGGCTCGACCGGCCGGCCATGCCGCAGCGAGACGATCTCAAGCGTGCTGATCGCGCCGAGGATCTCCTCGAGCGTGACCGAGCCGAGGTGCCCGAGCCGGAAGATGCGACCGGTCAGCTTGCCCTGCCCGCCGGCCAGGACGACGCCACGCGACTTGAGCTCGGTGTTGAAGGCCTTCCAGTCAAGGCCCTCGGGGACCGACGCAGCGGTCACGGTCCGCGAGTAGTGGCGCTGGTCAGCGAAGAGCTCGAAGCCGAGGGCGGCGAGACCGGCCCGCGCGGCCGCTGCGCAGGCCTCGTGGCGCGCGAAGACTGCCGCCGCGCCTTCCTCCTGCATCAGACGCAGCCCCTCATCGACCTGGTACACGACGGCGATCGCCGGCGTGAAGGGGGTCTGGCCGTCGGCCGCGGCGTCGCGGTGTGATCGCAGGTCGAGATAGAAGCGCGGCATGGTCGCGCGCTCCATGGCGGCCCAGCCGCGGGGCGAGGCCGCGATCATCGACAGGCCCGGCGCCGCCATCCACGCCTTCTGCGAGCCCGTGACGACGACGTCGACGCCCCACGCGTCCATCTCGAACGGCACCGCGCCGAGACCCGACACGCTGTCGACCAGGATGAGCGCATCGGGCGTCTCCTCGCGGATGGCCGCCGCCAGCGCGGCGATCGGGTTCATGACGCCGGTCGAGGTCTCGTTGTGGGTCAGCAGCACGGCCGTCGCGTCGGGCATCGAGCGCAGCCGCTCGCGGATCTCGTCGGCCGCAGCGGCGTAGCCCCATTCCGCGTCGAGCTTGGTGACGTCGGCGCCGTAGATACCGGCGATCTTGGCGAACCGGTCGCCGAATGAGCCGATGCTGACGCCGAGGACCCGATCGCCCGGTGACAGCGTGTTCACGATGGCCGCCTCGAGCCCACCCGAGCCCGCGGTCGTCAGCATCGCGACGTCCGAGGTCGTCCCGAAGAACGGCTTCATGCCGTCGAGGATCCGGGCCAGCATCGCCGCGAACTCGGGGCCCCGGTGGTTGATCATCTGGCGCGCACCGGCGGTCCGCACGCTCGGCGGGAGGGCGGTCGGGCCGGGGATGCGGAGGTTGGGCTCGAAACGGTCCACGTGAGGGCTCCTGATGACGGCGTCGCGACGGTGTCGATGGTGCCACAGGCGGGGCAGGCGGGCCGCCACGCCGGGTGGCCATCCTCGACGGGATCGCGGGTCGGGCGTATCCTGCCGGTGGCGTCACCTCGCGCCGCACCTCCGTCGCCGGCACCCACGCTGTCGACCCCGTGGAGGCAAAGGGGCTCCGCCTCGAGGTCGTGGTTCGTGCCTCCACGGTCGGTGGCTTCGGAGCGTGGGTCCGGGTCGGCGACCGGTGAGGAGACACGAGATGACCACCGACAAGGCCCGGAAGCGGGCCGTCCGTGCCCGGATGGAGAAGACCGGCGAGCGCTACGCCGCCGCCCGTCGCCACGTCGTGCGCACCGAGACCACCACCACCACCGACCTGCCACCCCGCATCGCCGAACCGGCGCTGTCCGAGGCCGCCATCCTCAAGGGCACCGGCCGGAGCTGGGACGACTGGTTCCGCATCCTCGACGCATGGGGCGCCACGCGCCACGACCACACCGAGATCGCCCGGTACGTGCACGGCGAGCTCGGCGTCGACGGCTGGTGGTCGCAATCGGTGACCGTCGGCTACGAGCGAGCCCGCGGGATGCGCGCCCCGAACGAGCGACCCGAGGGCTTCGAGGTCAGCGTCTCGAAGACGGTCGCGATGGACCCGATGGATGCGTGGCTGGCGTTCACCGAGCCGAGCCGCCGCAGCCGATGGCTCGACCTGCCGCTCCGGATGCGGACCGGCACCCGCACGCGGGGTCGGTCCGCACGCTTCGACGTCCCGTCCGAGGACAACCGGGTCAACGTCGTCCTCACGCCCCGGGACGCCAAGCGGACGACGGTCACGGTCACCCACGTGAAGCTCGCCGGCGCGGGCGACGTGGCCGCCCACCGGGCCGCGTGGAAGACCCGCCTGGAGGCGCTCGCCGAGCACGCCGTCGCCGGCGGTGTCGCACGCCGGGGCGCTCGAGCGTCTTGAATCCGTCAGCCCGGCATACTGGAGCCGAAGTCACGTGAACCCACCGACCCGCCGCGCCCGCCGCCGTCTCCGGACCTTCGTGGTGGGCGCGGTCGGCGTCGCTGTCATCGGCGCCAGCCTGACGACGCTCGCGATCGCCACGAACACGTTCGGTGCCGGTGAGCGCTGGATCTCCGTCCAGGCGCGGATCGACCGGGTCCTGGCCGGTCCACCGCCGGACCGCGCCACGGTCGATACGGTGCTCGTGACCGAGCCACCGGAGCTCATCGACGAGAGCGAGCCGCCGACGCCCGAACCGACACCCGTCACGGTCCCGGCCAGCGCCGCCCCCGGCGGGACGCTCGCGCCGACGCCCGAACCGACGCCGACCCCCAAGCCCAAGCCCAAGCGGAAGCGGGTCGACGTCGACATCGTCGAACGCCCTCGGGCCGTCTTCGCCTCGCAGCACCACAAGGACTGGTGCGCCCCGGCCGGGGTCCAGACCGTGCTCGCCATCCTCCACAAGGTCGACACATCCGATCAGACCCAGATCAAGATCGCCAACCAGATCCGCAGGTGGGAGGCGTACTCCGACAGCAAGAACGGCGACTGGGGTCCGTCCGCCATGGCGCTCGCGCTCGACGCCTACGGCGTGCCCGGCTACGAGGTGCGCGCCTTCGAGACCATGACCTATGCGCTGCGCGATGCGGCGCGGGCGATCAAGAAGACCCGCTCGCCGGTCATCCTGCTGGCGTGGCGAGGCGCGCACACGTGGGTGATGTCGGGCTACCGCGCCGACGCCGATCCATCGGTGTTCAAGAACGCCAGGATCGAGGGCGCCTACATCCTCGATCCGTGGTATCCGCGCATCTCGTCGATCTGGGGTCCGTCGAACCCGCCGGGCACGCTCACGAAGTTCGACGAGCTGCGCGAGAACTTCCTGCCGTGGCGCCGGCCTGAGGGCCGCTACCCGTCACGCGACGGGCTCTGGATCACCGTCGCCCCGACCATCGCCCGGGGCTAGCCGGCTACCCGGGCTGCGGCGCGGTCGTCGCGGCCGGCGGCCGCCCGATCGCGCGGACGCGTGGCGCGAGGAACAGCGCGAGCAGTGCGTCCTTGACGGCCATCCCGATCGCGTAGCCCAGCGGGATGGCCAGCAGGCCGAGCGGGCCCACCAGCGCGGTCGATGCCAGCAGCACGACCCCGAACCCCGCGAACGACGCCCCGACCTGGCGGATCGTGTCGTGCGTGGCATACAGCCCGCGTGACAGGGGATAGGCGAGCGCGTCGAACGGGACCGACAGCGCGAACGCCGCGACGATGGCCGAGGTCCGGGCGACATCGTCCGGGCCGAACTCGCCGCCGCCCAGCAGCACCTCGACGAGGAACCCCGAGCCGACGAACAGGGCGATCGCGGCGAGCGTCGTGAAGCCACCGATCGTGATCAGGTTGCGTCCAAGGACGGCACCGAACGTCGCGCGATCGCGGTCGGCGTAGGCCGCGGAGAGGGTCGGGAAGACCGCCAGCGAGAAGGCGATGCCGATCAGGCTGACCGGCACGACCTGGTAGTCGAGCGCGAAGTTCACCGCGCTGACGCCGCCGACCACGATCGTCGACGCGAGCACTGTGAAGTACGTGAAGATGGCCGGCTCGATGGGGTGGCTGATCATGCGCGGGATCATCAGCCGGATGAACTCTCGGAAGGCCGGCGTCCGGACCCGGAACGACGGGGCGGCCCGGAACGTCGTCCGGCGGGTCCCGACCGCCCGGATGCCGAGATGCATCGCGGCGCCGGCGACGGCCCCCCACGCGGTCGCGACGATGCCGAAGCGCTCGGCGCCGAGGACCGTGCCCAGGATGATCCCGGTGGTGTACAGGATCGGCGCGAGCGCATAGAAGAAGAACCGCCGGTTGGCGACGAGGATCTCGCCGAGGCAGATCGACGCCGCGAAGAGGATCTGGGCGACACAGTTGATGCGCACCAGCGTCACGTACAGCTCGCGGGTCGGCTGGTCGAACCCCGCCCCGATGACCGTGGACAGCCATGGGGCGGCCAGGAAGATCACAACGATCGCGACGCTCATGACCAGCACCGCGGCCGTCAGCACGGTCCGCCCGAAGTCGTTGGCCCGGCCCTCGTCGTCGTGGCGGAGGCTGCTGAAGATCGGCACGAACGGCGCGGTCAGACCGGCCGCGACCAGCACGTCGAGCGCGATCTCGGGGATGCGGAAGGCCGCGTTGTACGCGTCGAGCTCGGGACCGGCACCGTAGGTGTTGGCGAAGATGCGGTTGCGGACGATGCCCATCACGAAGTACAGGAAGCTCAGGACCGACAGGATCAGCGCGCCGCGCGGGAAGATCCGGTCGACGAGCGAGCGGCCGAGGGCGATGGGCGATGGTGACAACGCCGGCCTCCGAGCGCGCGGCGGTCACCGCGTCCGAGGTCAGTGTGACGTCCGACGGCCCTCGACCGCGACGGGTGTCCGGTCCGGGACTAGTCGCGGGCCATCGCGGCGGCCATGTGACGCTCGACGTCGACGTACACATCGTCCGCCACGTCGAACACGACCTTGTGGATCTTGCCACCGGTCCACTCGAACTTGGGCTTGTACTCCGAACTCACTGCATCGCCGCCGTCATAGCCGATGCACAGCCCTTCGCCACACAGTGAGAAGTGGCCGGACTGCGCGCGCATGGCGCCTTCGCTGACCGCCTTATCGTCGATGTACAGCTTGGCGGTGCCGTGGAACTCGCGGTACTCGCCCATGGACTCCTTGATGAACTCGACGCCGACGACATGACGGCCGGAGCGAGGTGCCGGTGCGCTCAAACGAGTCTCGGGCGGAATGCCGAGGAAGTTGTACGCGTACGTCAGCGTGCCGCCCTTGACGAACAGGGAGTGCCCTCCGAAGCGTGAGCCATGAGCGAAGACGACGCCCTCCGAACTGTCGAAGTCGATTTCGGCAAGCACCTTGAAGGAGCCACCGTGGACCGTGGCGGCCGATCGCTCGGGAACCTCGATGGTGCCGGGGTAGTAGGTCCACTGGCCGCTCGGCGGGACCGCGTTCGGGACCTCCATCGCGAAGATCTCGGCGACCGTCAGGTCGTTGATGGGCAGCACCTTGTTGGCGATCGCCTCCTGCATCCAGAGGTCGGCCAGCTCCTTGACCTTGTCGGGGTGCTGCTTGGCAAGGTCGTGGGCCTCGGAGCGGTCCTCATCGGTGTGGAACAGCTGCCATCGATCCTTGTCGAACTTCCCCATCCCCGTGAACGGACCGTGCTCCGTGACCGCCTTCCAGCCCTTGTGCCAGATCCCGCGCGTGCCAAGCATCTCGTAGTACTGGGTCTCCTTCTTCGTCGGCGCGTCCGCGCCGTCGAAGCTGTAGACCATGGAGACGCCGGCCAGCGGTGATTGCTCCGCACCGTTGACCACCTCGGGCATCTCGATGCCGCACGCCTCGAGGATCGTCGGGTAGATGTCGGTCGAGTGGTGGTACTGGTGGCGGACCTCGCCCCTTGCCTTGATGCCCTTCGGCCAGGAGATGACGAGCGGATCGCACACCCCGCCCTGATAGCTGTAGCGCTTGAACATCCGGAACGGCGTGGAGAAGGCCGTCGCCCAGCCGGTCGGGTAGTGGTTGTAGCCGTCCGGCCCGCCGAGCTTGTCGAGCATGGTCAAGTTCTCTTCAATGTCGTCCGGCCACGAGTTGAAGAACTTGTTCTCGTTGACCGATCCGTTCGGGCTACCTTCCCCGGACGCGCCGTTGTCCGCGCAGTAGAAGATCAACGTGTTGTCCAGCTGACCTGACTCCTCGAGGTACTCGACGATTCGCCCGACCTGGGCGTCGGTGTACTCGCTGAAGCCGGCGTAGACCTCCGCCATGCGAGCGAAGAGCGCCCTTTCCACATCCGAGAGCGTGTCCCACGGACGGACGGAGTCGCCCTCCATGAACGTCCCCGCGGTCATCGGATTGATCGGGGTCAGCTCCGTGCCTTCGGGCATGATGCCCTTCTCGATCATCCGCGGCAGGACCCACTCGCGGTAGGCCTCGTAGCCGTCGTCGAACTTGCCCTTGTACTTGTCGATGTACTCCTGCGGAGCGTGATGCGGCGCGTGGTTCGCGCCCGGGCAGAACCACAGGTACCACGGCTTCTCGGGCTCCGACTGTTTGGCATCGCGGATGAACGACATCGCCTTGTCGGCGAGGTCCTTCGACAGGTGGTAGCCATCCTCCGGGCCGTACGGCTGGTCGATGTAGTGGTTGTCCTCGGCGAGATCCGGGAACCACTGGTTCGTCTCGCCGCCGATGAACCCATAGAACCGGTCGTAGCCCAGGCCGAGGGGCCACTCCTTCTTCGATGCGCCCATGCTGAAGGCATCGATCGGCACGTTGTGGTTCTTGCCGATCCAGTACGTGCTCCAGCCGGCGTCACGCAGGACGTGCGCGATGGTGCCGTTCTCGGGCGGGATGTGGGAGTTGTAGCCCGGGAAGCCCGTCGACGACTCGGAGATCGTCGCGTAGCCGTTGCTGTGGTGGTTGCGCCCGGTCAGGAACGTCGACCGCGTCGGCGAGCAGAGCGCCGTCGTGTGCCACTGCGTGTAGGTCAGGCCATCGTCGGCCAGCCGCTGCAGGGTCGGCATCTCGATCCGTCCACCGAAGGGGGACCACGCGGCCAGGCCCGTGTCGTCGTACAGCACGACCAGGACGTTCGGGGCGCCATCGGGGGCCTTGTCGGCGAGGAACGCCGGCCAGTCCTGCTTCGAGTCGCGGATGTCGACGTTGATCGTTCCCTGGAACTCGCGAGGCATGCGGTCTCCTCCGTCGGATCGTCTAGGTGGCGCCGTCCTTGATCGGGTCGCCTGTTTCGCTGGGGTCGCGGCCGACGCCGTCGCTCGCTTACCGAGCTCCGCCGCCAGCGGGAAGTTGATCGCCATCACGACGAGCCCGGCCCCGGCAAGGAACACCAGGACGTTGGGCTTATCGGCGAAGCTGCCGTTCGCGACGAGGAAGCCGGCAGCCATGTTGGGCAACGCCACGCCGAGCGCCGTCACGCCGCGGGTCTCCTTGCTCGGCCCACCCAGCAGGTAGCCGGCCGCGACGGCGACGAGCGTCAGGATCAGCGTGGCCAGCAGCGCGCCGCTGCCGAACAGGTCGATGACGTTCTGGATGTTCAGGCCGAGCATCAGCACGAGCAGCAGGACCAGGGCGATGTTCGAGACCTGGGCGAGTGGCTTCTTGGCCTCGTCAGCAGCCTCTTCCCAGCGCGCCCGGACGACCAGACCGATGACCAGCGGCACGATCATCTGGAAGAACAATGAGCCGGCGATCTGGCCGGCGTCGACCGTCACGCCCGCCAGCACGAGGGGCAGGAAGATCGGCATGAAGATGACGGTCACCACGATGAGCAGCGTCATCAGGCCGACCGAGTAGGCGAGGTTCGCCTTCGCGATCTGCGCGAGCTTGGGCAGGAACGGCGCACCGTGCGCGGAGGCCATCAGGATCAGGCCGATCTGCAGCTCTTCGTCCATCGGGATCACCGCCCGGAGGATGAGCGCCGTGACCGGGACGATGACGAACGCCGCGACGAGGGCGAGGACGACGAGGCGCAGGTTCCGCAGCGGTTCGACGATCTGCGGCACCGTCAGCGACATGCCCATCACGAGCATGCTCGACACCACGAACGCGAAGGTGAACAGGCTCTGGAGGGTGGACAGGACCTCGGCCACGGTCGGGGCGCCCCGCTAGCGTCGTGTAGGCGATCATGGTCGCCGTGCGGCGAGACCGTCACAAGCGTGCGGGCGCCCAATCGATTCGGTGGTGACCGCCGAGCGGAGAACGGTTCGGTCTGGTCAGCCCGCGGCGTCGCGCTTCTCGGTGTCCGCCAGCTTCTTGCGGTTCGTCTCGCGGGACCGCATGAGGCCATCGCCGGCGCCCTTGGCGATCGCGGGCTTCGGCGCGCTCGAGCGCTTCGGTCCCCCGGCGCGCTTCTCGGCACGGCCCTCCATGCGACTGGCGATCGTCGCCTCGTAGCCCTGGTCGGTGGGCAGGTAGTAGCGACGCTCGGACAATCCGTCGGGCAGGTACTGCTGCGCGACGTCGGCGTCCTCGAACTCGTGCGGGTACCGGTAGCCGACGCCGATGCCGTGCTGCTGCATCCGACGGTTCGGGGCCCCTCGAAGGTGGAGCGGCACGTCGAGCGAACCGTGCGCCTCGACATCGCTCGCCGCGGCCCAGTAGGCCGAGCCGGACCGGTTCGACTTGGGGGCGGTCGCGATGTAGGTCGTGGCCTGGGCAAGCGCGTACTGCGCCTCGGGCAGGCCGACGTGGTCGAGCGCCTGCGCGGCGGCGACCGCGACCTGGAGCGCCCGCGGATCGGCGTTGCCGACGTCCTCCGACGCGCTGATGATCAGCCGCCGGGCGATGAAGCGCGGGTCCTCGCCGGCCGCCACCATCGAGGCCAGCCAGTACAGCGCCGCGTCCGGGTCGTTGCCGCGCAGGCTCTTGATGAACGCCGAGACGGTGTCGTAGTGCCCGTCGCCGGCTCGGTCGTACGCGAGCACGCGCTGCTGTGCGGCCGCCTCGACGTCCTCGAGACGCGGGGCGACCCGACCGTCCTCGTCTCGGATGTCCTCGGCCTCGGCGAGCGCGACCGCGCCCTCGAGCACGTTGAGCGCGGACCTGGCATCGCCACCCGCGAGACCGACGAGGTGGTCGAAGGCCTCGGGCGCCAGTGCCACGCCGCCGTCCGGCCCGAGCGAGCCGGCGAGACCGCGATCCGGGTCATCCAATGCCCGCCGGACGACCGTCGCGACGTCGTCGTCGGTGAGCGACTCGAGGCGCCACACGCGCATCCTCGACAGCAGCGCCGAGTTCACCTCGAAGTACGGGTTCTCGGTGGTCGCTCCAACGAGCGTGATCGTGCCGTCCTCGACGTGCGGCAGGAGCGCATCCTGCTGGGCCTTGTTGAATCGATGGATCTCGTCGAGGAACAGGACGGTGCGGGTGCGGTGGAGCGCGAGTCGCTCCTGCGCCTCCGCGATCGCAGCGCGCACGTCCGCGACGCCGGCCATGACCGCCGACATCGTCGCGAACTCGGCACCGATCTCCCCGGCGAGGAGCCGGGCGAGGCTGGTCTTGCCCGTCCCGGGCGGGCCCCAGAAGATGAGGGAACCGAGGTGACCACGGGCGATGCTGCGGCGGAGCGGCCCGCGCTCGCCGACCAGGTGCTCCTGTCCGACGAACTCGTCGAGGCTGCGCGGGCGCATCCGGGCGGCCAGCGGCTGGCGCTCGGGCGGAGGCTGGAACAGCGCCTCGGGCCGCGCGCCGACGGGGCGTCGCGTGCTTGGCATGGCCCGATGGTAGCGCGGCAGAACGCGCGCGCCGGGTGGGATCAGGCGGTCAGAACGGACCGATCCCCGTCGACTGGGTCACGAACCACAGGAGGAGCAGGAACACGATGAGCGACCCGCCGATGATCACGATCCGGCGGATGTCGCGACTGACGTACGCGTACTCCTCGCTCGCGCGCACGGTGATCGACCCGGACCGGGGACGTGCCTCGCTCTCGACGGCGCGGCGACCGCGGTTCTGCGCACCTGCGGCGGCACCCGCGGGGCCGGCGGCCTTCTCGGCGGCGACGATCTGCGCCTCGAGCTCGGCCGCGCGAGCCTCCTCTGACGCCGTCAGCGAGGTCGATGGCGCGCTGGTCGGCGTCACGGCATCGGTGCGGGGTGCCGTCGACCGCTGCAGCCGGCGGCGCTGGCCGGGTCGGGTCGAGCCGCCGCGTACGCGCTTGGCCATTGGAACGAGCAGCCTCCAGTCGGGGTCGTGGTGGTCGGGCGCCCGGGACATCGACGGTCGGGCTGCCAGCCGCAGAGGATAGCACCGGGCGCGGCGCGACCCTCCGGTACGTGCCGGGCAGGGAGCGACTGCTAGACTCGCGCCGATCCCGATCCGGAGGACCCAGTCATCGACCTGAACGCGACCGTCACCGCCAACATCGGGCCGATCGTCGCCGTCCTCGCCATCGCGGTCCTGGTCATGATCGCGCTCGTCGTCTGGATGGCCAGACGGGTGGCCCGTGTCGACCAGCGTCTCCGCTCGCTGACCCGTGGCGAGGACGGGGACCTGGGCGATGTGCTCGGCGTCCATCTCGACCGGGTGTACGAGCTCGGTCGCGAGGTCGACCGCCTCGGGACGCGGACCGGGCGCCTCGAAACGAGCGCCCCGCGCGCGTTCCAGCGCGTCGGCCTGGTCCGGTTCAACCCCTTCGAGGACACCGGCGGGAACCAGAGCTTCGCGCTCGCGCTGCTCGACGGCGAGGGCAACGGGTGGGTGCTCTCCAGCCTCCATGCTCGCAGCGGCACGCGGGTCTACGCCAAGGCGATCCGGGGCGGACGATCCGACGGCGCGCTGTCCGAGGAGGAGACCGACGCCATCAAGCAGGCGACGGCCTGACAGCCTAGGTGTCACGGCGGTCGACGATGGTGCGGACATGGCCCCCATCGTCGACCCGACCTCCCCGCCGGGAGCGCCGCCCGTGACCCGGCCGGCGATCCGGGCCCGGCGGCGCGGCCCGGTCCCGCTCGAGCAGATCCCGGCGTGGGGCGACCTCGCGCCGGTCATCGATCCGGCCCGCAGCGGGACGGCGACGGACGGTCTGGATTCGCTGCTCGGGGGTCTCGACCAGGACCAGCTGCGGGCCGTGACGCACGGTGACGGGCCGCTCCTCGTGGTCGCCGGCGCCGGGACCGGCAAGACCCAGGTCATCACGCGCCGGATCGCGTGGCTCATCGCGACGCGACGTGCCCGGCCATCGGAGATCCTCGCCCTCACGTTCACCGACAAGGCGGCCGACGAGATGGCCGTGCGCGTCGACCAGCTCGTGCCGTACGGCTACACGGATACGGCGATCGCGACGTTCCACGCCTTCGGTGACCGGCTGATCCGCGAGCACGCGCTCGAGCTCGGGCTGCCGCCCGATGTTCGGGTGCTGTCGCGCGCCGAGGCGGTCATCTTCCTGCGCGAGCACCTGTTCGAGTTCGATCTCGACACGTACCGCCCGCTCGGCGACCCGACCCGCTTCCTGTCGGCGCTCGTCACGCTGTTCAGCCGGTGCAAGGACGAGGACATCACGCCGGCGACGTTCGCCGGTCACGCCGCCGTGCTCGGCGCGGATGCCGCTGCGCTCGCGGCGGCGGTGGACGGCGACACCGGACGCAGCGACGAGGCCGAGGCGTTCGCCGAGGACGGGCGCCGCCAGGCGGAGCTCGCCCGCGCGTACGCTCGCTACCAGGAGCTACTCGCCGCCAACGGCTTCATCGACTTCGGCGACCAAGTGGCGCTCGCGCTCCGCCTCGTTCGGCAGTCGCCCGCGGCGCGCCGGGCGATCGCCTCGCGCTTCAAGTACGTGCTCGTCGATGAGTTCCAGGACACCAACCGTGCGCAGGCCGAGCTGGTCACGCTGCTCGCGGAGCCGCACCGGAACATCACGGGCGTCGGCGATGACGATCAGGCCATCTATGCGTTCCGCGGCGCCGCGATCGACAACATCCTCGAGTTCGGCGAGCGCTATCCGAGCGCCCGGACCGTGGTGCTGCGCAGGAACTACCGCTCGCTCGGGCCGATCCTCGACGCCGCGTATCGACTGGTGCGCTTCAACGACCCCGATCGGCTCGAGGTCCGTACCGGTCTGGGCAAACGGCTTCGGGCGGAACGCCGTGAGCTCGACCCCCCACCGGTCCGGCTCGAGGCGTTCGCGACAGGGTCGGAGGAGGCCGACTGGATCGCCGCCGACATCGCTCGTCGGATCGCGGCGGGTGCTGCCCCGCGCGACCACGCGGTCCTCGTTCGCGCGAACGGCCACGCCGACCCCGTCCTGCGGGCGCTGAACATGGCCGGCGTCGCGTGGCGGTTCTCCGGCTCGTCGGGGCTGTACGCACGGCCCGAGGTCCGACTGCTGCTGGCCTTCCTGCGCACCATCGCCGACCCCGACTCGAGCGTCGACCTGTACGCCCTGGCCTCGTCGGAGGTGTACGGGCTCGGCGGCGAAGACCTGACGGCCATCGTGAACTCGGCGCGTCGACGCCACCGCTCGCTGCTGTCGGTCCTCGACGAGCTCGAGCGGCAGCCGGGCATCCTCCGCCTCGCCCCGACCACCCGGACGTCGGTCCATCGGCTGGTCACCGATGTCACCCGCTATGCGGCGATGGCGCACGAGCGTCCGGCGGGCGAGGTCCTCTACGCGTTCCTGCGCGACAGCGGCCTGCTCGCCCGACTGGCCGCGACGGCGACGACCGCGGCGGACGAGGGCCTCGGCAACGTCGCCCGGTTCTTCGACCTCATCCGTGGCCAGTCGGCGGTGCTCGCCGACGATCGGGCGATGTTCGTCGCGCGCCATCTCCAGACGCTCATCGACGCGGGCGACGACCCGGCCACCGCCGATCTCGATCCGGACGCCGATGCGGTCGCGGTCCTGACGGTCCACAAGGCCAAGGGCCTCGAGTTCCCGGTCGTCTACCTGCCCGGGCTGGTCGCCGGGCGCTTCCCGGGCAACGGCCGCGGCGAGCCGCTGACGCTGCCACCGGGTCTCGGCCGGGGCGAGCCGCCGACGCCCGAACGCGCGATCGCCGAGGAGCGGCGGCTGTTCTACGTGGCGATGACGCGCGCCCGCGACGAGCTCGTCCTCACGCATGCCGCCGACTACGGTGGTTCACGTGCCCGCCGCGTGTCGCCGTTCGTGCTCGAGGCGCTCGACCTGGGCACATCGGCCGTCGCGTCGGGTGCGGGTGCGACGGCGCCGTCCGCCGAGGAGCGCCTCGCCGCGTTCGCCGGCGTCGACGCGCCGGTGACGGCCACGCCGGTCGGTCGGGGCAGCGAGCCACTGATGCTCAGCTTCGGCCAGGTCGACGCGTACCTGAGCTGTCCGCTGCGCTACAAGTACGCTCACGTCCTGCGCCTGCCCGTCCCGCCCCACCACGCCCTCGTCTACGGTGCCGCGCTGCACAAGGCGGTCCAGCTGTTCCACTACCGGCACGCACGCGGCCACGTCATGACCGAGCCGGAGCTCGACGAGGTCCTGACGGCGGCGTGGTCCAACGAGGGGTTCGTGAGCCGGGAGCACGAGGAGGCGCGGTTCGAGACGGCTCGGGCTTCGCTCCGCCGGTTCCGCCAGGACCAGCTCCGCCCGGATGCCGTGATCCCGACGTATGTCGAGCGCGAGTTCGCGTTCGACCTCGACGGCGACCGTGTCCGCGGCCGCTGGGATCGCGTGGACATCCGGCCGGCCACCGAACCCGACCCGTCGACGGCGCCGTCCCCGGCGACGGCGCCGTCGGCCGACGTCGTCACGCCGACGCTCGGCATCATGGGCCGCGAGCACGTGACGATCACCGACTACAAGTCGTCGGACGTGCGCGATCCGGCGAAGGCCCGCCAGCGTGCCCGCGAGTCGCTCCAGCTCCAGATCTACGCGATGGGCTACGAGGCGATGACCGGCCGGCTGCCGGACCAGGTCGCGCTCCACTTCCTCGACTCTGGGCTGGTCGGCCGCGTCGACGTCGACCCGAAGCGCATCGCGACCGCGCGTCGCCGCATCGCGACGGTCGCCGCCGGCATCCGGGCAGGCTCGTTCGAAGCCACCCCCGACGCGATGACCTGCGCACGGTGCCCGTTCCGGGACATCTGTCCGTCGAGCGCCACCGCCACGAGGGCCTGACCCCGATAGGGAATCCGCCCGAGGTGACAACCGAAGTCGCCACCGCCATCGTGCGCGTTCGGTCCCCATGACCGACCGCCGCTTGATGGGGGAGGGCACACGAAGATGCGACTCGCGCGCATCGTCCGGCCGTGGGCGCCGGCGAGTGATCCGTACGGCCTAGACTCGCTCGTCATGGACGCCCGGGACCGGCTGCTGAACCTCGCCATCTTCGGCGCGGCCGTCGTGGTCTGGGTGCTGGTCGCGCTCATCATCACGACCCGTGACCCGGTCGCCGATCCGGTCGCCGGCTTCATCGGGGCGGCGCTGATCGGTCTGGCAGTCGGGCTGACAGCCACGCCCATCGTTTGGCTGCTCGTGTTCGGGCGGCATCGGCGGATCGCCTACCGCGGCGACTGGGTCAGGGCCGGCCGCCGGGGCGCGTGGCTCGGCCTGATCGTCGCGATCTTCATCGTGCTCCGGCTGCAGGGCGCCCTCGAGCTCCCGATCGCGCTGTTCATCATCGCCCTGGCGGCCGTCGCGGAGGCCACGCTCTCTGCCGAGCGCTGAGCGCGGTCCTCCGCGCGGCCGTACCATCCGGCGGCGGACCTGCCCCAGACCGTCCGACCCAGCACCGCCGGAGGATCCGTGCCCGACCGCCTCGCCACACGCCCCGCCGAGCCCTTCGCCGAGCACAAGGCGCGCATCGCTGCGGCCGTCGAGGACGCTCGCGACGAGATCGTCGACCTGTCCCACCGGATCCACGCGAACCCCGAGCCCGCGTTCGAGGAGCACCAGGCTGCCGCGTGGGTCGCCGATGCGCTGCGGGCGCACGGCTTCGCCGTCGAGCATCCGGCCGGCAGCCTCGCGACCGCCGTCCGGGCGAGCATGCGCGGCGGTCGCGGTGGAGCCGGACCACGGGTCGGGGTCCTCGCCGAGTACGACGCGCTCCCGGGCCTCGGGCATGGCTGCGGGCACAACACGATGGCGGCATCCGGGGTCGGGGCCGCGATCGCCCTCGCCGCGATCGCCGACGACCTGCCCGGCGAGATCGTGTTCCTGGGGACGCCGGCCGAGGAGCGGGGCAGCGGCAAGCAGGTCATGATCGACGACGGCCTCTTCGAGGGCATCGACGCCGCGCTGCTCTACCACCCGTGCGACCGCAGCCACGTCGAGAGCTATCCGCTCGCCTCGGAGGACGTCGAGGTCGTGTTCCACGGCCTCCAGGCGCACGCGTCCTCCGATCCGTGGAAGGGCAGGAACGCGCTCGACGCGATGATCCAGCTGTTCTCGTCGGTCGGGCTGTGGCGCCAGCAGCTCAAGCCCACGGCCCGCGTCCACGGGATCATCCGCGAGGGCGGTACGGCCGCGAACATCATCCCGGACCGCACCTCGGCGTGGTTCATGCTCCGCAGCGACGACGATGCGGACTACGAGGCGATGAAGGCGCAGTTCACGCGCATGGCCGAGGCCGCCGCGCTGGCGACCGGCACGACCGTCGACGTCACGTACTCGGGTGGGGCGACGACCATGCGCAACAACCGTGCCGCTGGCCGAGCGCTTCCGGGCGAACATGGCGGTCTACGGCGTCGAGGACATGGGTGACGACCTCAACGCGGGCAGCACCGACATGGCCAACGTCAGCCAGGTCTGCCCGACCATCCACCCGGACCTGGCCATCTGCGACGAGGGCGTGGCCGGGCACTCGACGGCGTTCCGCGACGCGGCAGCGACGCCGCGTGCCGACGAGACGACGCTGCTCGCCGCGACGCTGGTCGCGCAGACCGCCGTCGACCTGTATCTCGATCCCGCGCTGGTCGACGCCGCATGGGCCGCGTTCCGGGGGGAGTGAGCCGGAGCCGGGTGTACCATCGCGCCGGCGCGCCCCGCTGGACGCCGGATCGCGAACCGGCGGCGCCCCGAACGAGACGGACCACCCTCCGCGGCCGCCACGCCGGACCGCGCCCGTCTCCGGGAGGACCCACGTGGCCGAGCGCCCCCACGACCCCGACTTCGCGGCCATGAACGGCTGGGACGCGGAGTACGAGACGTTCACCGACTTCGACCTGCCGACCTACGTCGGATCCGCCAGCTTCATGAAGCTGCCATGGATCACCGATGTCGCCCAGCTCCGGGCGCGCAAGGCCGACGTGGCGATCATCGGCGCCCCGTTCGACGACGCGGTGAGCCATCGCTCGGGCGCCGGTTCGGGCCGCGCGCGATCCGCCAGGCCCAGTACACCTCGGGCTCGGTGAACTCGCTCCAGCTCGACGTCGAGCCGTTCGAGATCCTCGACGTCGTCGACGCGGGTGACGCCAACATCGTCCCTCCGTGGATCGAGCGCGCCCACGCCCTGATCTACCGCAAGGTGCGCGAGGTGGCGGAGACCGGCGCCATCCCGATCGTGCTCGGCGGCGACCACTCGATCACGTGGCCGTCGGCGACTGCGGTGGCCGAGATCCGGGCGCCGGGCAGCATCGGCATCGTCCACTTCGACGCGCACGCGGACACCGCCAACGACGACTGGGGCGTGCTGGCCGGCCACGGGACGCCGATGCGCCGCCTCATCGAATCGGGCGCGGTCAAGGGCCGCAACTTCGTCCAGGTCGGGTTGCGCGGCTACTGGCCGCCGGTCGAGACGTTCGAGTGGATGCAGGAGCACGGCCTGCGCTACCACCTGATGCGCGAGATCGAGGAGCGCGGCGCGGAGGCGGTCATCGCCCAGGCGATCGACGAGGCGCTCGATGGCCCCGACTACGTGTACCTGAGCCTCGACATCGACGTGATCGACCCGGGCATGGCACCGGGAACCGGGACCCCCGAGCCCGGCGGCATGCTGACCCGCGAGGTCCTCCGGGCCATCCGCCAGATCGTGGCGGCGGTCGACCTGGCGGGCATGGACGTCGTCGAGGTGTCGCCGCCGTACGACCACGCCGAGACCACCGCGATGGCGGCGAACCGCGCCGCGCTCGAGGCGATCAGCGCGCTCGCCGTCAAGCGCGCCGCCGGACAGACCGTCCGCTGGGAGCCGTCGGCCGGGTGATCGACCGGCCCGATCCCGCGACGGCGGCGGCGCTCGCGCGTCTCTACGACCTCGACCTTGCGGACGATCCGGGCGACCTCGACCTGTACCTCGCGCTGGCCGACCGGGCCGACGGGCCGGTCCTGGAGCTGGCGGCCGGAACTGGCCGGGTCGCCGTGCCGCTCGCCGCGGCGGGTCATGCGGTGACCGGCGTCGACATCGAGCCGGCCATGCTCGACCGGGCTCGCGACCGCGCCGAGGCGGCCGATCTGCCGCGCGGCCGGCTCGAGCTGGTCGAGGCGGACCTGCTCGACGTGCGGTTGCCGAAGGCCGGGCGGCATGCCTTCGCCTTCATCGCCCTCAACTCGCTCATGCTGCTGCCGTCACGGGAGGCGCAGGGAGCCGCGTTCCGCACGCTCGCCGCCCACCTCGTGCCGGGCGGTCTCGCCGTCGTCGACGTGTGGCTGCCCGATGCCGACGACCTCGGCCGCTTCGACGGACGGCTGATCCTCGAGTGGATCCGCGACCGACCCGGCGACCGGCGCCATCGTCACCAAGACCGGCTCCGCGCTTCACGACCACGCGACCGGAACGCTCGTCCTGACCGCCGTCTACGAGGAGGCCGGCCAGGGCCAGTCGCCCCGTCGTTGGGTCCGCCAGGACCGCCTGCGGCTGGTGTCGGCGGACGAGCTCGAGACGTTCGCCGCGGACGCGGGCCTGCAGGTCGAGACCGTCGCCGGCGGGTACGATCTCGGGCCGCTCGGCCCGGGCTCGGAGCGGGCCGTCATGATCGCCGAACGCCGCTGACGGGGGCCGCGCCGGGCGAACGGCCGCGAGCATGGCCCCGTGGTATCGTCGGGCACCATGTCGAGCGGTAGCAGCGACCAGACGCGCCTTCTGATCGTCGAGGACGTGCCCCAGGTCGCGCAGTACATCCGCGGCCTCCTCAACGCCCAGCAGGCCGTGAAACTGCTCGACGTCATCTCCGACGGCGGCAAGGCCCTGGACCAGATCCGTCAGCTGCGCCCGGACGTGGTCCTGGTCGACGCGCTGCTGCAGGGCAGGGTCAAGGGACCCAAGCTCGCCGAACAGATCCGCGAGTCGGATCTTGGCGTGCCGATCATCATGCTCACGGTCCCCCAGAACCCGATCGAGGTCGCGCCGGACAAGGGTGTCGACGCGGTGCTGTCGATGCCGTTCTCCGGGTTCGACCTCCTCAACCTGATCACGAACGTCCGGAAGTCCTACGACGAACGGACGGCGGCCGGGGCCACCCGGATCATCTCGGTGTTCGCGCCGAAGGGCGGCGTCGGCAAGACGACCATCGCCTTCAACCTCGCGGTCGCCCTCGCCCAGCTCGAGCAGCGCACGGTGCTCATCGACGGCAGCATCCAGTTCGGCGACCTGCGGGCGCTCCTGAAAGTGCCGGTCGACTCCCCGTCGATCCTCGACCTGCCGACCGATCGCATCGCCGAGTCGGACCTGTCCGACGTCCTGTGGCGGGACCCGTCGGCCATCGACATCCTGCTCGCCCCGCCGCGCATCGAGATGGCCGAGATGATCACGGCACGCGACATCGACAAGATCCTCTCGCTCCTGCGCCGCGTCTACGGCGCGATCGTGATCGACATGTCGAGCTCGATCAACGACATCAACCTCGCGTTCCTCGATGCGAGCGACACGATCATCGAGATCGTCACGTACGACTCGACGACGATCCACAACACGATCGCCATGGCCGACACGTTCCGCTCGATCGGCTACCCGCCGACCAAGGTGCGCTACCTCGTCAACCGCGCCGACAGCCCCGGCGGGATCGAGCCGGACGCCCTCCATCGCGCCCTTGGTCGCGTGCCCGAACACTTCGTGATGTCCGACGGCCAGCTGGTCGTCCGCTGCAACAACGAGGGCGTGCCGTTCATCCTCGCCAGCCCCGACGCGCCGGTCAGCCAGGACATCGTGAGGGTCGCGACCGAGCTGCTTGGCACGGGTACGGTCGCGCTCGCCGCCGGGCGCCGCTAGGCCGAGGCCGTGTCTGACCCGCGACCGATCGGCGTGTTCGACTCGGGCGTCGGTGGCCTGACCGTCCTGCGCGAGATCATCCGTCGCACGCCGGACGAGCCGACGATCTACCTCGGCGACAACGCCCGGGCCCCGTACGGCGTCCGTCCGGACGAGGAGGTCCTGGCGTTCTCGACGCAGTCGCTCGACGCGCTGGTCGAACGCGACGTCAAGGCGCTGGTCGTCGCCTGCAACACGTCGACCGCCGTCGGCCTGGCCGCGTTCCGGCGTCGCTACGACCTGCCGGTGCTGGGCGTCGTGCGCCCGGGGGCGTCGGCGGCCGCGCTCGCGACCCGCAACCGGCGCGTCGGCGTGATCGCCACGCCGGCGACGATCCGCTCGCGCGCCTATTTCAACGCCATCAAGGACGAGAACCCGGCGGTCGACGTGTACGAGCACGCGACGCCGGCCCTCGTCCCGCTCGTCGAGGCGGGCACGCTCGGTGGCAGCGTGGCAGTCGCCACGGTCGCCGACGCGCTGGCACCGCTGCTCGGTGAGCGCGACGCCGACGGCGAGTCGATCTTCCCGCGCCCGGCGGGGGCCACGATCGACACGCTGCTGCTCGGCTGCACGCACTACCCGCTGCTGCGACCGCTGATCGCGGACCGCGCCGGCGCCGATGTCGCGATCGTCGACTCGGCCACCGCCACGGCCTCGGCGCTCGCGGAGCTGCTGGGGGTGAACGGCCTGGAGGCGGGATCCGACTCCACGGACGGGTCGGGCAGGCCGACGCATGCCCAGCTCACGACCGGCGATCCGGACCGGTTCGCCGATCTCGCCGGCCGGCTGTTCGGCACGGAGTTCGTCTCGGTCGAGGCGGTGGAGATCGGGGCGCTGACCCGATGACCCGCCGACGCGAGCCGAACTGGCGCGACGACCGCGCCTGGCAGGCCGGGATCCTCATCGGCTCGGCGCTCGGGCGCCGCTGCGACCGTCGTCGGTCGACAGCTGGAGCGCCGCGCTCGCGAGGGCCTGGTCGACTGGGCGACCGTCGAACGACGGGCGATCGATCGCCTCCGACGCGCACCGGGCACGCTGACCGCCGACCAGCTCCGCGCCAGCGAGGCGGACTACGCAGCGGCGATGTCGCGCATCGTGCCGGCGCTGTCGACCGCCCTGGGGACACAGCTCCCCGGGGTCGTCGAGCGGTCGGGCGTCGTCGATCGGGCAGGCTGGGTCCGGGCCAACACCGCGTCGTTCGCGTCGCTGATCGGCAAGCTCGAGCGCGACCTGCTCGACCAGGTCGTGCCACCCGGCGGCGGGCTGACCGTGTCGGCGATGGCCCTCGCCAACCGCTGGCTCACGACCCGACAGCTCGGGATGATGCTCGGCTTCATGGGCCAGCGCGTCCTCGGCCAGTACGACCTCGCCCTGCTGTCGGCCGAGGCGACGCCGGGCCGGCTGCTGTTCGTCGAGGAGAACATCCGCCAGACCGCCCGGACGCTGGGCGTGCCGCTCGCCTCGTTCCGGACATGGATCGCGCTGCACGAGACCACCCATGCGTTCGAGTTCGAGGCGCACCCGTGGCTGCGCCCGTATCTCGCGTCGCGGCTCGAGCGCCAGCTGGCGCTGTTCGGGCGCGACGTGCGGGGGATGGGTCGCGAGGCGTTGCGCGGGCTCGGCCGGGCGCTGCGCGGGGAGGGCGGCGGCGAGCACTGGCTCGAGCGGCTGATGGGCGACGAGCAGCGCCGCCTGTTCCGCGAGACGCAGGCCGTCATGAGCCTGCTCGAGGGCTTCAGCGACTACGTCATGGACGAGGTCGGCCAGGACCTCGTGCCGGACGTGGCCGCCATCCGCGCGAAGTTCGACGAGCGCCGGTCGAAGCGGACGCCGTTCGAGCGGGCGATGCTCCGGCTGACCGGGATGGACCTCAAGCTCGACCAGTACAAGAAGGGCGAGACGTTCGTCCGGGCGATCGCGGCGGCGCGCGGGCCCGAGGCCCTGACCCGGCTGTGGGACGGCCCCGAGTCGCTGCCGCGCGAGGGCGAGATCGAGCGCCCGGAGCGCTGGATCTCCCGCGTCCTGGACGCGGTCGACCAGGCAGCGCCACGTGACGACGGCCGGTCCGGGCCGCGGCCCGGGCGGCGCCCCGACGGCGATCGCCCTCAGCCCGATCCTGTCCGCCCGCTACCGGGCGCGCGACCTCGAGCGGATCCGGGCCGCGGCACCTGGAGCGCGGCTCGTGACGGTGTCGGTCGAGGGGCTCGCCGACGGGCCGCTCGATGACGTCGAGGTGATGCTCCGGGGCTGGCTGAGCTCCGATGCGTTCGATCGGTTGCTGGCCCGGGCGCCCCACCTCGCGTGGGTCCACTCGGCGACGTCCGGCGTCGAACGCGCGCTCACACCGGCGTCGCGCGAGCGCGGCCTGGTCGTGACCAACGCGCGGGGCGTCTTCAGCCGGCCGATCGCCGAGTACGTGATGATGATGATCCTGGCGGTCAGCCGGCGGCTGCCGCAGCTGCTCGAGCTCCAGCGCGAGCGGACGTGGCAGCCGCTCGAGGGCGCCGAGCTGCGCGACGTGACGGTCGGGATCGTCGGGCTGGGCTCGATCGGCCGGGCGGTCGGGGCGCTGGCCACGGCGTTCGGCTGCCGGGTGGTGGCCGTGCGCCGCCGGCCGGATGCCGACGGCGCGCCAGCCGACGACGAGGAGCGCTCGTACGGCGAGCTGATGCTCGATCGGGTCGGCGGCCCGGAGACGCTGCCGGAGCTGCTCGGCGAATCGGACTTCATCGTGCTCGCCGCGCCGCTGACGCCGGAGACCGAGGACATGATCAACGCGGAGACCCTGGCGATGGTCAAGCCCGGGGCGTGGCTGATCAACGTCGCGCGTGGCCGGCTCATCGACGAGCGGGCGCTGCTCCGCGCGCTGCGCGACGGGCCGCTCGGCGGCGCGGTGCTCGACACGTTCCGCGACGAACCGTTGCCGCCGATGTCGTCGTTCTACGACCTGCCCAACGTCATCGTGACGCCCCACACGGCATGGTCCAGCGGGCGGGTGCTCGACCGCAGCGTCGAGCTGTTCTGCGACAACCTCCGGCGCTTCGCGGCGGGCGAGCCGCTGCTCAATGTCGTCGACCCGGCGGCGGGCTACTGACCGTGCAGACCGCCATCGTCGGGCTTGCCGGGAGCGGCAAGACGACCGTGTTCAACACGCTGACCCGTGGTCACGCCGAGACCGGCGGCTACGGCGGCGTCACGCTCAACGTCGGGGTGGTCAAGGTCCCAGACGAGCGTCTCGACCGCCTGGCCGAGATCTTCAAACCGAAGAAGATCGTGCAGGCCGACGTGACCTACGTCGACCTGCCGGCGCCGCCCGGCCTCATCCGAGGGCCATGTCGGGACCGAGGACCTGCCGGCCGACCACCTGGCCCGGTTGCGCGATTCCGATGCGCTGCTCCACGTCGTCCGCGCGTTCGATGACCCCGCCCGCCCGCACCCGGCTGGCAGCGTCGACCCGGCCCGCGACCTCGAGGCGCTCGACCTCGAGTTCACGCTCGCCGACCTGGCGATGGCCGAGCGCCGGCTCGAGCGGCTGCAGGGCAGCGGCCGGCACGGCACCCAGGCCGAGCGGGAGGCGGCCGAGCGCGAGGAGGTCGTGCTGCGGCGCATCCACGAGGGCCTCGAGGCTGGCACGCCGATCCGCGACCTCGGCCTCGACGCGGACGAGTCGAAGGCCATCCGCGGCTTCCGGTTCCTCACCGAGAAGCCGGTCCTGGTGCTGCTCAACGTCGGTGAGGGCGACCTGTCGACCGCCCCCGCGCTCGTCGAGCGGGTCGCGACCGCCTACCGGCACGAGTACGCGATGGTCGACTCGCTCTCGGCGAAGATCGAGATGGAGCTGGGCGAGCTCGAGGCCGACGAGGCCGCCGTGTTCATGGACGAGCTCGGCATCAGCGAGTCGAGCCTCGACCGGGTCATCGCGCTGTCGTACCGGCTGCTCGGGCTGGTGTCGTTCCTGACCGCCGGCCCCGACGAGGTCCGTGCCTGGCCGATCCCCGACGGCTCGACCGCCGTCGATGCGGCGGGGGCGATCCACACCGACCTCGCGAAGGGGTTCATCCGGGCCGAGACCGTGTCGTACGACGACCTGCTGAGCCTCGGGTCGATGGCCGAGGCGCGCAAGGCGGGCCGGCTCCGTTCCGAGGGCAAGACCTACCGGGTCAAGGACGGGGACGTGCTGGAGATCCTGTTCAGCCGCTGAGGATCCGGGCCCTCAGTTCATCCGTTCGCGATCGGGGTCGAACTCGGCGACGATCGTTCGGAAGTCTCCGCCGAGCTGGCCTACATCTGCGTCCTCTTCCTCGTCGTCGTCCTCGTCATCCTCGTCGACCTCGAGCTCGGCGATGAAGTTGTCCGTGTCGAGGGTCGACACGTTGACGGAGGCGGCCAGCGCGTCGTCGCTGACGAAGATGAACCCGTAGTCCCGCTCGAGGACCGTGGCGATCGCCTCGATCAGGGTGTCCTGCTCGTAGCCGTTCTGGACGTCATGGCGGATGCGCTGCACGAGGTCGAAGAACTCCTGCGGCTCCCATTCGGACTCGCTCACGACGATCAGGTCGCTGTAGACCTCGTCGTCACCTTCATGGAGCTCGTAGAAGAACACCCAGTGGACCTCGTCGTGCGGCTATCGGGTGCGGCAGTATACGCCGCACCGTCCGGAGCCCCGCCCAGCCTGAGGTCCCATGGCCCGTCCTCGCATCGACGTCGTCCACGTCGGCTCGGCCTGTCGTGACATCGCACCCGACGACCCGCGTGGCTGGCGTCTCGGCGGCGGCGTCACGTACGCGGCATTGACGACGGCCCGACTGGGACTGCGGACCGCGGCGGTGGTCGGTGTCGACGCCGAGGCGGCCGGTGCACATGAGCTCGACGCCCTGCGGGCCGCCGGCGTCGACATCCTGACGGTCGGTCTCGACGAGGGTCCGGTCTTCCACAACGTCGAGACGCCCGACGGCCGCGTGCAGACGTTGATCGCCCGCGGCGTCCCGGTGCGACCGGTCCCGCTGCCCGAGTCGTGGCTCGCAACCACGTCGTGGTCGCTGGTGCCGGTCGCCGGCGAGGTCGACGACGGCTGGGTCGGACAGATCGCCCCTGACGCGCTGGTGGCGGTCGCCTGGCAGGGCATGCTCCGGCGGCTCGTGGCGGGTCAGCGCGTCGAACGGGTGCCGCCGGCCGACCGGGCGATCCTCCGCCGTGCCGATCTCGTCGGCATGAGCCACCTCGACGTGGCCCGCGACACCTCGCTCGGCGACCTGTGCCGTTTCCTCCACGCCGGCGCGCGCCTGCTCGTGACGCAGGGCGGCCAGGGCGGCCTGCTGATCACGACCGGCGAGGACGGCCCGATCGAGGTCCTGCGCTACCTGCCGACCCCGACCGACGGCGAGGTCGATCCGACGGGCGCCGGCGACACGTTCCTTGCGGCTCTGCTGACGGCGCTCGTGCGCCGGCGTCTGGCCGGCACGCGCGGTCAATCGGTGGCGCGTGCGCTGCGGTTCGCGGCTGCCGCCGGATCGCTCGCGGTCGAGGACGTCGGCCTCGACGGCGTGCCGGATCGGACCGCGGTGCTGGTCAGACGGGCCAGGGAACGGGTGCGCCGGACGGTCGTGCCGAGCCTCGAGGCCCAGGTCGGCGTCGAGGATCCGCGCCAGTAGGGTCGCGGAGCGAGGGCGGGTCAGCCAGACGCGGGGCCCGTCGACGCCCGGACGCGCAGGTCGACCGGGAGCCGGACCGACTCGGCGATCTCGCCGTCGCCGCCGGTCAGCTGGGCTATGGCCCAGCGACCCATCTCGTCCGTCCGCTGGGCGATCGTGGTGAGGGGCGGATCGAGGTACTCCGCGAAGGCCACGTCATCGAAGCCGACCACGCTGACGTCGGCAGGCACGCGCCGGCCGCTTCCAGGGACCGCGCGCAACACACCGATCGCCATGAGATCGTTGTACGCCACGATGGCCGTCGTGGCAGGTGCCAGGCCGAACAGCTCATGGGCGGCGAGTTCGCCGCCCCGGACGGTCGCGTCGCCGATCGTCTCGATCAACGCTTCAGGCCCGAGGTTCGCCGCCGCCAGCGCTGACCGGACACCTGCCAACCTCGCCGGCGCGTCGACGTTGCGCGGCGGTGGCATCAGGTAGCCGAACCGCCGATGCCCGAGGGCGAGCAGATGGTCGGCCGCCATCCGGCCGCCGAGCTCGTTGTCCGACATGATCGTCGGCAGCCCGACCTCGGGCGCCTCCGTGTTGACCAACACGACCGGGATCGGCGGTGACGCGAGCCATTCCGCATGTCGGACGCCGAGGCTGCTTGCGGCGATGACGACACCGTCGACTCGCCGATCGACGAGCAGTTTGAGGTAGGACGCCTCGCGCTCCGGGTCGTCGGCGGCATTGCACAACAGGACCGAGTAGCCGGCCGCCCTCGCTGCATCCTCGACCGAACGGACCAGTTGCGGGAAGTACGGATTCTCGATGTCGGTGATGATCAACCCGAGGATCTGCGTCGTCCGGCGCTTGAGCGAGCGGGCGACCTCGGACGGCCGGTAGTCGAGGTCCCGAGCGGCCTCGAGCACGCGCGTCCGCGTCTCGGGCCTAGCCTGGCCGACGCCCGCCAGCACGCGGCTGACGGTCGCCGTCGAGACGCCGGCCCGCGCCGCGACATCCGCGATCGTGGCGGTCATCGCCGTCGATCTCGACGCGGTCGGGTGTCGATACCAGCCCCGGGTCGTACGGCTGTCAGTGGGTCACCGGTGGTTGGGTCGCGGGCGGCTCGGCTGCAGGCGGGTCCGTTGGTGGGGCGCCGTTCGCGGCAGGTGGCCTGCGCTCGCTCTTCGCGAGCGCCTCGAGCTCACGCGTCAGCTCGTGCAGCTCGTCGCCGCCACCCATCTGGCTGTGGAGCTGGTCGGCGTCGACCTCGCCCCGGCTGAACTGGCCGCCGGTCCTGCCGCGCGACAGGATCGTGAAGGTGTCGCCGATCGGCAGGGCATGCGAGACGTTGTGGGTGATGAAGATGACGCCGAGCCCGCGGTTGCGGGCAGCGACGATGTGGCGGAGCACGATCGCCGACTGCTTGACGCCGAGGGCCGACGTCGGCTCGTCGAGGATCAGCACCCGCGCGCCGAAGTACTCGGCCCGGGCGATCGCCAGGGTCTGGCGCTCGCCGCCCGACAGCGTGCCGACCGCCTGGTCGGTGTCGCGGACATCGATGCCGATGCGGTGCATCTCCTCCCGGGCGATCCCGGCCGCCTTGGGCAGGTCGAAGCGCTTGAACGGCCCGAACCCGCTGGTCGGCTCGTTGCCGAGGAAGAAGTTGCGGGTGATGCTCATCAACGGCATCACCGACAGGTCCTGGTAGACGGTCGCGATGCCCACGTCGAGCGCGTCGCGCGGCGAGGAGAACTCGACCGGCTGGCCGTCGACCGCGAGCGTGCCCTTGTCGGGGCGATGGACGCCGGACAGCGTCTTGATCAGCGTCGACTTGCCCGCGCCGTTGTCGCCGAGCAGGCACGTGACGGCGCCGGGGCGGACGGTCAGCGAGACGCCTTCGAGCGCCACGACCGCGCCGAAGTACTTCGACACGTCGCGGGCCTCGAGGAGCGGAGGCCCCTCGGTGCTGGCCGCGGCCGGGGTCTGGTCCATGAGGGCGTCGAGTCTGGGGGTCGCATCCATCGATCGGCCCTCCTAGGTCAGGCCGGCGAAGCGGCGCCGGATCCAGTTGTTGAGGACGACGGCCACCAGCAGCAGCGTGCCGATCGCGATCTTGTACCAGTCGGCGTTGATGTCGGCGAAGACGATGCCCTGGCGGGCCATGCCGAGGGTCAAGGCTCCGAGCGCGGTGCCCGCGACCGAGCCGTACCCACCGGTGAGCAGCGTGCCGCCGATGACCGCCGTCGTGATGGCGTCGAGCTCCAGGCCCGTGCCGCGCAGGATGTCGGCGGACGTGAACCGGACGCTCTGGATGGCGGCCAGGATCGAGGCCGAGAAGGCCGTCATCGCGAACAGCGCGATCTTGACCCGGGCCACCGGGACGCCGAGGTTGCGCGCGGCCCCGGCCGATCCGCCGACACCGGCGATCCAGTTCCCGAACCGCGTGCGTCCGAGGACGTAGATGCCGATGATCGCGACGAGGATCCAGACGATGATCGAGACCTGCAGCTCGCCACTCTGGTCACCGAGCGTGATCGGCAGGCTCCAGCCGAAGAAGGACGCGAGCGGATCGCCCTCGATGCGCAGCGGGTCGATCGGGATGTAGGTGATGTTGGTGACGGTCGAGGTCAGCACCGACGAAGCGCCGCGGATGATGAACAGCGTCGCCAGCGTCACGATGAATGACGGCAAGCCCGTCCGCACGACGATGATCCCGTTGATCACCCCGAGGAGCGTCGAGAGGACCATCGCGAGGAGGATCGCGAGCCAGACGGGCAGGCCCCAGATCGTGACGCCGATCCCGATGATGATCCCGGCGAAACCGACCACCGATCCGATCGAGAGGTCGAACTCGCCGGCGATCATGAGCAACGCCACGGAGGTGGCGATGATGCCGACCTGGGCCGCGACGTCGAGGTAGTTGAGCGTCCCGGCGAGACCGAGGAACGCGGCGTTGCCGCGGGCGAGCGAGATCGCCGCGAAGACGACCCACACGAACACCACGATGATCAGCGCGCCTGCCGCCGGGCGGGCCAGGATGCGCTGGGCGAGGGAGACTCGCCTGAGTCGATCGGACCCCGGTGCCGTCGGGGTCGCGGTGGTCGTGCTCGCCATCATTCCCTCCGGGTGGTCGGGAGGGACCGACCGGGGCCGATCCCTCCCATCGCGCCGGGCACCGGCGCGAGCGCCTTGGTCTAGCGGAGGCCCTTCGCGGCGAGCGCGATGACCGCCTCGGCGTCGGCCTGGGTGACGAAGCCGGGACCGGTCATGATCAGCCCGGTGCCGTTGCCGGTGGGCAGATTCTTGGTCTCGGCGTAGTTGGTGAGGATGACGATCGGCAGATACCCCTGGAGGAACTGCTGCTGATCGATGGCGAAGTCCATCTTCCCGTCCTTGATGGCCGTCAGCACGTCCGCGCTGAGGTCGAAGGTCGCGAGGTGGATGGTCTTGCCGGAGGCCGTGACGGCGTCGAGCGCCGGCTTGGCCACCGAGGGTCCGAGGGTCAGGACGCCGTCGATCGTCGGGTCGGACTGGAGGGCCGCCGCGATCGTCGCCTGCATGCCGGCCGGGTCGGAGATGTTGCCGGTGAGGACTTCGCCGTCCTCGCTGCCGGTCAGGCCGCTGAAGAAGCCGTTGCAGCGCAGGGTGAGGGCCTGGTTGCCCACCTCCTGGTTGAAGCACACGGCGTTCTTGACGCCGGCTTCCTTGAACCGCTGTCCGGCACCGACGCCGGCCTCGAACTCGGTCTGGCCGACGTGCGCCAGGATGCCGAGGTCCTTGAAGACGTCGGATCCGGAATTCATCGACACGACCGGGATCCCGGCCGCGATGGCCTTCTCGATCGCCCCGCCGAGCGCGTCGGGGTTCGGGATCGAGACGACGAGACCGGTCGGCTTCTTCGCGACCGCAGCGTCGATGAGCGAGACCATGCCGGGCATGTCGCTCTCGGCGCCGGGTGCGCTGTAGTTGGCGGTCACGCCCATCTGGGCGGCCCCGGCCTTCACGCCGTTGCGAACCACGCCCCAGAACCCGTCCTGGGCCTGGCCGTGGGTGACGATCTCGATCTTGATGTCGCTGCGCTTCACCAGCGCGCCGTCGGGGCCCGCACCGGTCGCGCCGCCGCTCGGGGCGGCTGCTGAACACGCACCGACGATGATCGCCGCGCCCGCTAGGGCGACGACCGTTCTGCTCCGGAGATTCATGCCGTCTCGTCTCCTCCGTTGCGCCGCGGCATCCGCCGCGGTCCCGTTGTGTCTTGCCCATCGGATGGTCCGAGGGGTCGTTGCGCCGGGTTCGCGGCCGTCAGGGCCGCCATGGGCACCTCCTTTCGTCCGGCCGTCCGCGGGACGGTCCGGACCCTCAACCGGGGATCTCCGCGATCCGCACGGGGCGGTGTTCGCGGAGCGAGCGGTCGGCCGCCTCGGCGACGCGGAGTGCCGCGACGCCATCCGTGGCCGTGCATGGGCTCGGGGCCTCGCCGCGGGCGACCGCGACGAATGCCGCGAACTCCGCCGCATAGGCTGTTTCGAAGCGGACCATGAAGTCGGACCATGCGGGTCCGGTCGGGGGAGGGACACCCGGTTCCACCGAGCGCAACGGGGTCCGTGGCCCCAGCCCCACCGACACGCTGTCGGCCGAGCCGAAGACCTCCGCGCGGATGTCGTAGCCGAGTGGATCGTGACGGGTGACGGTCATCGCCGTGAACGGCCCGTCCACGAGCCGCAGCGTGGCCACGGCGGTGTCGACGTCGTCGTACGTGGCATACACCGGGAAGCCGCGGACGCCGCCATCCGCGTACACCTCGTCGATCTCGCAGCCGGTCATCCAGCGCAGGATGTCGAAGTCGTGGATGGAGAAGTCCCGGAACAGCCCGCCCGACTGCGCGATGTAGGCCTCGTGAGCGGGCACCGGGTCGTGGCCGGCGAGGCGGATCGCGTACAGCGTGCCGAGCGCGCCCTCGCGGATGAGCCGGTGGACCTCGCGGTAGGCCGGGTCGAACCGGCGCTGGAAGCCGAGCTGGAACGCGACGCCGGAACGGTCGATGTCGGCGGCCAGGGCGATCGTCTCGTCGAGGCTCGCCGCGAGGGGCTTCTCGCAGAACGTCGGCAGGGCGCGGGCGATCGACGCCCGGATCAGCTCGGGGTGGGCCGTCGTGGCCGCCGCGATGACGACCGCGTCAACGCCGTCGAGGGCGGCATCGATCGACGGCTCGGAGGTCGCACCGACGCCGCGCGCGACCTCGTCGGCCCGCGCCGCATCGACGTCGCTGACGACCAGCGATGTGACCCCATCGGTCGCGCTCAGCAGCCGGGCGTGGAGCTGCCCGATGCGACCCGCGCCGAAGAGCGCCACCCTCACGGCAGCGGCCCCGACCCGCCCGCCCGGCCGAGCCGTCGCAAGCTGGCGGCCAGCACCCGCCGGCCGATCGCGGCGCTCTCGGACGGCGGTCCCGGGCACATGTCCTGCTCGACCATGAGCCAGCCGTCGTAGTCGAGCGCCGCCAGCGCATCGAGCACGCCATCGAGGTCGAGAGCCCCGGCGCCGAGCTCGGTGAAGAGCCCGCCCCGGACGGCGTCCTCGCATCCGGCGTAGCGGTCGTCGAGCAACCTGCCGTGGATCACCGGATCGACGTCCTTGAGGTGGACGTGGCGGATGCGGTCGCCGTACCGGCGCGTGTCCGCCACGGGATCGCCGCCTCCGACGATGTGGTGACCGACATCGAGGCACAGCCCGACGCGTCCCGGATCGGTCGCAGCCATGAGGCGATCGATCTCGGCGGGCGTCTCGACGTATGTCGCCGCGTGGGGATGGAACACCGTCGGGTGCCCGAGGTCGGTCGCGGCGTCGGCGATGTCGTGGAGCAGCTCGGCGAGCGCCTCCCACGCACGATCGGTGAAGACGGGTGTGCCCGGCGCCGCCGCCCGTCCGGCGACTTGGTCACGGTCGTCCGAGCCGTCGATCGCGGCGCACAGCACGTCGCCCCCGGCCTCGTGGAGGATGCGCAGGCAGTCGCGGGCGATGTCCATCGCCCCGGCGGCGGGACCGTCGACGGTGGCCGGGATGGGGAGGTACACCTCGGCCAGGCGGAGGCCACGGTCGGCCAGCTCGCGGCGGAGCACCGCTCCCTCCGGAAACCCGGCGCCGAACTGCGTGCCCTCGTAGCCAGTCCGCGCGATCTCGTCGAGGATCGTGGCCGGGTCGGTCGGGTAGCCGGCGTCCGCGGATGCCGCGTTCAGCCACAGGATCGGCACCGTTCCGATCGCGGCGCGGCCGAGCGCGTCGTCCGCGCGGCGCAGGCTCGATCCCGGATCGGACCGGCCCTCGCGGGTCGGTGGCGCGGACATCCCGAGCACGGGGGTGACGGGCACCGGCTCCTCCTTGCGCAATCCGCGTAATCGATTACGCTTAAGGTCGGGCGGAACGTATCGCAGGCGTGCATCCGGTGTCAATGCCGGATCGGGAGGGTTGCAGGTGGGAAGCGCCACGGACATCAGCGCCGCGCCGGCTGCGAAGGCGCCCCTCGCGGAGAGCCCGCTCGGACGGACCGTGGCGACCACCCCGACGGACATCTGGAACGACTCGTGCGCGGTCGACGAGCTCGAGTACGCGATCTCGTTCGGCGCCGTCGGCGCGACCGCCAACCCGACCATCGTGGCCGACGTCTGGAAGGCCGATCCGGGCCGCTGGCGAGAGCGGGTCCGGACCCTGGCCACGGAGCGCCCGGACGCGACCGAGATCGATCTCGCGTGGGCCATCGTCGAGGAGATGTCACTGCGGGCCGCCCCGTTGCTGCGAGCCGCATTCGATACATCGGGCGGCCGCCAGGGCCGGCTGTCGATGCAGACCGATCCGACATTGTTCCGCTCGTTCGACCGGATGCTGGCGCAGGGCGAACACTTCTCGTCGCTTGCGCCGAACATCATCGTGAAGTTCCCGGCCACCGCCGTCGGCGTCCGGGTGATGGAAGAGGCGACCTACCGTGGGGTCAGCGTCAACGCGACGGTGTCCTTCAGCGTGGCCCAGGCGGTCGCCGCGGGCGAGGCCGTCGAGCGGGGCCTGCGCCGTCGGGAGGCCGATGACCTGCCGGTCGACGACATGGGCCCGGTCATCACCGTGATGATGGGACGGCTCGAGGACTGGCTGCGCGTCCAGACCGAGCGCGACGGCATCGTCGCCGACCCGACCACGCTGCCGTGGTCGGGCGTGGCGGTCTTCAAGCGGACGGTCGCCGAGTTCCGCGATCGCGGGCTGCGCGCTCGGCCGCTCGGCGCCGCGATCCGCCACCACCTGCACTGGTCGGAGCTGATCGGCGGTGACGTCGTCCTCACGCTGCCGGCGAGCTGGCAGCGGAGGTTCAACGCATCGTCGGTCGAGGTCCGGCCGCGGATGGACGACCCGGTCGAGCCGAACGTCCTCGACCACCTGCGGGCGCGCTTCCCGGACTTCGTCCGCGCCTACGAGCCCGATGGGCTGTCGCCGGCGGACTTCGACGCGTTCGGACCGAGCGCCCGGACCCTGCGCGCCTTCATCGGGTCGTACCACGAGCTGCTCCACCAGGTCGGCGACGCGCTCGTCCCCGATCCGGACCGCGCCCCCGCCTCGTGACCGGGGCCGCGGCCGGCCTCCATCGACCGTTCGGCTCGCTCGCCGAGGACGGCTGGTCGGTGGTCCTGACGCCGGAGTCCGCGGGCTGGCGGTTCTCGGGGCTGCGGACGGCCGAGCTTGCAGCCGGCACCGCCGTAGCGTTCGACACCGGCAGCGACGAGGTCGTGGTACTGCCGCTGGCGGGCGGGTTCGAGGTCACGGTCGACGGCGCACGGCACGTCCTCGCGGGGCGGCGCGACGTCTGGGCGGGCCCGAGCGATTTCCTCTACGCGCCGCCCGGATCGGCGATCGAGGTCGCCAGCCAGGACGGCGGACGGGTCGCGGTGTGCACGGCCCGCGCCGAGCGGCGCCATCCGGTGCGCTACGTGCCCGCCACGGAGGTCGCCGTCGAGCTGCGCGGCGCCGGGGCGTGCTCCCGGGAGGTCCGCAACTTCGCCGCGGCCGGCCGGTTCGACGCGGACCGGCTGATCGCCGTCGAGGTGCTGACGCCGGGTGGCAACTGGGGCTCGTACCCGCCGCACAAGCACGACGAGGTCCGTGCCGGGGAGACCGAGCTCGAGGAGATCTACCACTACGTCGTGGCCGACGGTCCGGCCGGCCCGGGACTCGCGTACCAGCACATCTACGGCACGCCCGAGCGCCCGGTCGAGCTGCTCACCACCGTCGCGACCGGCGACGTCGTCCTGGTCCCGCACGGCTGGCACGGGCCGGCCATGGCGGCTCCGGGCTACGACCTGTACTACCTGAACGTGATGGCCGGCCCCGGCGAGCGCGCGTGGCGCGCCCCCGACGACCCGGCGCACGGGTGGGTCCGCGAGGCGTGGCCCGATCAGGCGGTGGATCCGCGCCTGCCGTTCGGTCGCTAGGGGCTCACTGCGGGACTGGCCTCGGTGGTCACTCGCGCCCTGCTAGCATCGGACGCACCGTCACCCGCACCCCAGGACGGACCGCTGTGACCGATTCGCGCGATGGCGACCGCATCCCCGCCGAGCTGAAACGACCGTGGCCGGACATCCGGCCGGAGGACCGTGCCGCCGTCGCGACCGTGCTCGAACGCGGGATCCTCGGTGGCGTCGGCGCCCCCGAGATGACCGCCCTCGAGGACGAGTGGGCGGCGTTCGTCGGCCGTGATTCGTGCCTGCTGTTCAACTCCGGCACGGCCGCCATCCACGCGGCCCTGTACGCGATCGGCGTCGAGCCCGGCGACGAGGTCATCACCACCTCGTACACGTTCGCCGGGACGTGGCAGCCGATCCTCCATCAGGGCGCCGTCCCGGTCTTCGTCGACATCGACCCACGCACGTTCGACCTCGACCCGGCCCGGATCGAGGAGCGGATCACCCCGCGGACGCGGGCCATCATCGCCGTCCATATCGGCGGCATGCCCGCCGACCTCGACGAGATCATGGCCATCGCGGACCGGCACGGCCTGGTCGTGATCGAGGACGCCTGCCAGGCGCACGGCGCGACCTACCACGGCCGGCAGGTCGGGTCGATCGGTCGCATCGGCTGCTACAGCCTCAACTCGAGCAAGATCCTGACCGGCGGCGAGGGCGGCCTGCTCGTCGCCGACGATCCGGACGTCCTGGCGCGCGCCCGGCGGCTGCGGACGTTCGGCGAGGACATCCCCGAGCTCGACCGGCTGACCGGCTGGAACTTCCGGCCGTACACGAGCTATTCGATCGGCTGGAACTACCGCCACCAGGAGATGCCCGCCGCCCTGGCGCGCTCGCAGCTCCGCCGACTGCCGGAGTACATCGCGACCGGCCAGCGCAACGCGGCGCTCCTGACCGAGCTGCTGGCCGGCGTGCCCGGCCTGACGACACCGTACGTCCCGTCGGACCGGACGTCATCGTTCTACCACTACCGGGTCCGGCTGGACCTTGCGCAGCTGGGCCTGGGCGACCTGCCGCCGACCGTCGCGCGCGACACGATCGGACGCGCGCTCCTGGCCGAGGGCGTCGGCGTGGAGATCTGGCATCAGCAGCCCGCCCCGGCGTTCCCCGTCTTCCAGGAGCGGGGCGGGTACGACATGGCCGACTACCCTGAGGCCGTCGCGATGCTCGACTCGTCGCTGGTGCTGTGCACCGCGCGGCACCCGATCTTCCTGCAGCCGTTCGAGCTCATCGAGCGCTACGCGGCGACCGTCCGCCGCGTCCTGGCCGATCCGGAGCGGCTTGCAGCGGGCGCGCCGACGCCATCCGTCCCGGCCTGACCCAGGCACCGATGGTCGCCCCGATCCGCATCGGGCTCCTCGGCGCCGGCTGGATCACCCGGGCCCACGGGCACGCACTCCATACGATCGGTCACGTCGCGCCGCTCGCTCGCCCGATCCAGTTGACGGCCCTGGCCGCGCGCAACCCCGAGCGGGGTGCCGCGATGGCCCGCGACCTCGAGGTGGAGCGGTTCACGACCGACTGGCGCGACGTCGTCGAGGACTCCCGCGTGGACGTCGTCGCCGTGCTGCTCGGCGAGACCGTCCACCGCGAGGCGACCGAGGCTGCGCTGGCGCTGGGCAAGCCGGTCCTCTGTGAGAAACCGCTCGGGCGCGACCGGTTCGAGGCGGCCGCGATGCTCGCGGCGGCCCGCGCCGCGGGCGTCCATGCCACCTGCGGCTTCAACTACCGGTACATGCCGGCCATGCGGCTCGCCCGCCGGCTCGTCGACAGCGGACGGCTCGGCGCGTGCCTCCAGTTCCGCGCGGTGTATCTGCAGGACCACGCCGCCGGAGCCGTGCCCAGCCGCAAGCAGAACGCGTCACGGGCGATCACCGACTACGCCCACATCGTCGACTTCCTCCGCTACCTCGGCAACGAGGCCGAGACCGTGTCGGCCAGCTCGGCGAAGCTGACCGAGGGTGGCGTCGACCTCGAGGACGCGTACGTCGCAGCAGTGAACCTGCGCGGCGGTGGCCTCGCCTCGCTCGAGGCGTCGCGCGTCGCGTGGGGCTGGAAGGGTCGCCAGGTGATCGAGTTCAACGGGACCGACGGCTCGCTGTGGTGGGACATGGAGGACCTCAACCGGCTCCATGTCTTCTATCCCGGCGACGAGGCCGATGGCACCGGTGGCTTCCGCGACGTCCTCGTCAGCCAGCCCGACCACCCGTTCATGGACATGTGGTGGCCGCCTGGCCACACGGTCGGCTGGGAGCACAGCTTCGCGCACGAGTGGCGCGACTTCCTCGGCGCGGTCATCGAGGACCGTCCGCTGCCGCCCGAGCAGGCGTCGTTCGAGGACGGCTACCAGGCTGCGGTGCTGTGCGACGCGATCATCGCGTCGGCCGCCGAGGGCCGGCGGGTGGCGATCGCCGAGATGACCGCGGCGGTCGACGCGGCGGCCGGCCCGTGACCGGGACCCGCTCGCTCGGCATCGGGATGGTCGGCGCCGGCACCATGGCCGGTGCGCACAGCGCGGCTCTGACGCTGTACGGTCCGTTCTTCCCGGCGGGGCCGCTGCGACCCCGCCTGGTCGGTGTCGCGGACGTGAACGAGCGGCTGGCGACGAGCCTCGCGCATCGCTACGGCTACCAGCGCACCGAGACCGACTGGCGGCGGCTCGTCGACGCGGATGACGTCGACCTCGTCGTCGCCTGCCTCCCGCCGCTGCTCAACGCGGAGGTCGTCCTGGCCGCGGCCGCGGCCGGCAAGGCCGTCGTGTGCGAGAAGCCGCTCGCCGAGAGCGCCGATGCCGCCGCCCGGCTCCTCGCCGCGTGCCGGTCGGCCGGCGTCTTCCACGGCCTCGGCGCCGCCTACCGCTGGATGCCGGCGGTGCGCGCGATCCGGGCGCTCATCGACGACGGCCAGCTCGGCGAGGTCCGGAGCCTGGGGGCGTCGTTCATGCTCGACTACGGGGCGGATCCCGACGTGCCGCTGCTGTGGCGCTTCCAGAAGTCGATGGCCGGGGGAGGCATCGCCATCGACACCGGCTACCACCTCGTCGACGCTGCGCGCTTCCTCGTCGGCGAGATCGAGTCGGTGCAGAGCCTGACCACGACCTTCGTCCACGAGCGACCGCTGCCCGGCACCGACGCGATCGGGAATCGCGGCGACGGCGCCGACGGGGGAGGGGACCGGCCGCGTGGCCCGGTCGACGTCGAGGACGCCGCGGCCGCGCTCGTGACGTTCGCGGGTGGCGCCTACGGCGTGCTCGAGACGAGTCGCGTCGCGATCGGCCGGCGCGTCGCGCTCCGCATCGAGCTGTTCGGATCGCGTGGGTCGGCCACATGGGACCTCGAGCGCCCGGACGAGTTCGGGGTCTGCCTGCCGGGTGACCTGGCGACGTTCGGCTACCGGCGCGTGCTGGTGAACCCGAGCCATCCGGGCGCCGCGGAGCTGCTGATCGCGGGCGCCGACGGGACGTCGCTTGGCTGGCTCGGCCAGGAGTGCGCGATGTGGGCTGAGTTCCTGGCCGCCATCGCGGAAGGACGACCCGCCCACGCCGACTTCGAGGACGGCGTGCGCGCCAACGCCGTCATCGACGCGCTCTACGCGTCCGCCCGGAGCGGCCGCCGGACGACGGTCGTCCAGCCCGCCCTCGATGGGGCATCCCAGGGAGCTGCGTCATGACGACGATCGATAAGACGACGGCGCCGGTCGAGGCCAGCTGGCCCGTGCCAAGCGCGGCGTCGGCGGCACTCCATGCCCGGGCGAGCCTGGTGTCGCCCGGCGGGGTCCAGGGCGAGGGTCGCGGCGCGACGCCGTACCCGCTGTTCATGACGAACGCGCAGGGAGCCCGGATCCGGGACGTCGACGGCAACGAGTACGTCGACTTCCATGCCTCGTTCGGGGCCGTCCTGCTCGGACACAACGAAGCCCGCATCAACGCCGCGGTCCGCCGGGCGATGGACGACCACGGCGTGTCGTTCTCGACCGCCAACCCCCTGGAAGTGGAGCTGGCCGAACGACTCGTGGCGATGATCCCGTCCGCGGAGCGGGTCGTCTTCAGCTGCACCGGGACGGAGGCCACGTTCCATGCGATCCGCCTCGCCCGGGCGTTCACCGGCCGCGAGCGGATCCTGAAGTTCGAGGGCAACTACCACGGCTGGCACGACTACGTCGCGTGGAGCCATCACTTCGCCACCGACGCCGAGGAGCCGGTGCCCGTCCCGGCGTCCGCGGGGATGCCGGCCTCGGTCCGCGACCTCGTCGTCGTCCGCGAGTACAACGATGCCGCCGGCGTGCGCGAGGTGCTCGCCCGCGAGGGCTCGACGATCGCCGCCGTCATCCTCGAGCCGATCTTCCACAACGCCGGCGTCGTGCTCCCCGACCCGGGCTTCCTCGAGACCCTGCGCGAGGCGTGCACGGCCGCGGGCACCGTCCTGATCTTCGACGAGATCATCACCGGCTTCCGCCATGCGCCGGGCGGCGCGCAGGAGCGCCTCGGCGTGACGCCCGACCTGACCACGCTCGGCAAGGCGCTCGGCAACGGCTTCCCGATCTCGGCGCTGTGCGGCCGGGCGGACATCATGGACCGGCTGGGCCCCAAGGGTGACGTCCTGTTCGCCGGGACCTTCGCGGGCCACACGCTCGACGTGGCGGTCGCGCTCGAGGTGACCGGCATCGTCCGCGAGCGGGCGATCCACCAGCACATCGGGACGCTCGCGGAGCGGCTGACGACCGGCATCCAGACCGCCATCGACGAGACCGGGGCTCGCGTCCAGGTGCGCGCATCGGGCGGCGTCTGGACGGTGTACTTCACCGACGAGCCGATCCGGCGGTTCCGGGACTTCGCGCGCTTCGCGATGGACAAGGACCACCCGGTCCAGCGGGCCTACCGCGGGTGGCTGCTCGAGCGGGGCATCTACGTCCATCCCCACTACATGATCCGTGGCTTCCTGACCGGTGCCCACACCTCCGACGACGTCGACCTGCTCGTCGAGGCCACGGCGAGCTTCCTGCGCGAGCACCGCGAGCTGCTGGCGGCGGGCTGAGCGGGCCGCGACCCGGCGAACCGGCAGCCGGGGTCAGCCGGCGAGGATCGGCGCCATGAACCGCGCCGCCGCCTCGACCGACGCCTCGGGCGGCAGGCTGGCGTCCTCGTTCTCGATGGCCAGCACGCCGTCGTAGCCGACCTCGCGCAGCGCGGCCACGAATGCGGTCCAGAACGCCGCATCGTGGACGGCACCGACGGTCCGGAACACCCACGCCCGTCGCGACGGGTCGTCGAACGAGCGCTGGTCGAGGACGCCGGCGATGGCGACCTCGTCCGGGGAGATGCCGGTGTCCTTGAGGTGGACGTGGGCGATGGCCGGCCCGAGCGCGCGAATGACCGCGAGCGGGTCCATGCCCTGCCAGAACAGGTGGGACGGATCGAGGTTCACCCCGATGATCGGTCCGACCGCGTCGCGCATCCGCTCGAAGGTCGGCACGTTGTAGACCAGGTGGAGCGGGTGGAGCTCGAATGCCAGGCGCTCGATGCCGGCGGCCTGCGCCTCGGCGCCGAGGTCCCGCCAGAGGTCGATGGCCGCCTCCCACTGACGGTCGAGCAGCGCCATCGAGTCGTCCGGCCACGGGTACCACACGAAGTTGACCGCGGACCCTCCCGGTCCGTCGCCCGGGTTGCCCGACATCGTCACGATCCTGCGGACACCGAGCTCGGCGGCGAGGCGGATCGTCGAGCGGATGATCGCGACGTGGCGCTCGCCGACGGTCGGATGGAGCGGCCAGGCCGAGCAGTTGAGCGCGGCGATGTGCAGCCCGCGTCGCTCGAACGCCGACGCGAACGCCGCACGGCGGCCGGCGTCGGCGAGCAGCTCGTCGAGCCGCAGGTGGGGCGCCGACGACTGGCCGCCGGTCGCGATCTCGATGCCCGTCGCGCCGATCTTCGCCGCGACGTCGAGCGCCTCTTCGAGGCTGAGGTCCTTGAGGGAGTCGGTGTACAGGCCGAGCTCAGGACGGCGCGGCGACGTCGAGGGCGGCCTCGAGGTCGAGGTGCTTGAGCGAGTCGGTGTACAGGCCGAGCTCCAGCGGTCGTCCCCTCTCAGGCGGCGGCTGCGGGGCCGGGGGTGATCACGACCTTCGTCGCGGCGCCCGGAGCGAAGCAGGTCGAGGCCCTCGCCGAGCCGCTCGAGCGGCAGCACGTGGGTCACGATCGGGCTCGAGCCGGAGCGCACCGCTCTCGACGAGCCGGATCGCCGTCGGGAACGTGAACGCCGTCACGTACGAGCCGAGGACCGTCAGCGACCGTTCGGTGATCGCGTACTGGTGGATCGGCGGCCGGGCCGTCTGGTTCTGGCCGAACAGCACGATGCGACCGCCCGAGCGCGGCGTGCTCCACCGCCGTCCCGAACTGGCTGCCGACCGCGTCGACGACGATGTCGGCGCCGGCCGGCAGGAGCTCCGCGCGCCGTTCGCCCGAGCTCGTCCGGGGTCACGACGTGCGTCGGCGCCGACCGCCGTGGCAACGGCGGCCCGGCCGGCCTGTGGCTCGACCACGACCACCGGCGCGGCACCGGCGGCCTTGAACATCGCGAGGAACAGGCAGCCGATCGCGCCTGCGCCGATGATGATCGCGCTCTCGCCGGGTCGCGGGTTGGCCTTGTTGACGCCGTTGACGACGCACGCGAGCGGCTCGATGAGCGCCGCGATCGCGGTCGGTGGGAGCGTCCGACAGGGGGAACACCGCCGACGCCGGCGCCTTGACCACGGGCGCCAGCGCCCCGTCGCGGAAGATGCCCAGCGCCCGGACGTTCTCGCAGCTGGCCGGTCGGCCGGCGCGGCACGGGCCGCACACGCCGCACTTCGGGTCGGGGTCGACCATCACGCGCTGGCCGATCGCGAGCCCGCTCGCGCCGCCGCCCGACGGCCCGGACGCGGCCGATGAACTCGTGGCCCATCACGACGCCCGGCATCGGCCGGGTGGCCCGGCGGCACGTTGAGGATCTGGAGGTCGCTGCCGCAGATCCCGCACGCCTCGACCTCGATCACGACGTCGTCGTCCGCCTCGACGACGGGCTCGGGGACGTCCTCGAGCTCGACGACGCCCGACGCCCTTGAAGACCGCGGCCCGCATCAGGCGCGCGGCACGGCGCGACGCCGCCGGCCGGACGCCTTCCGGGCCCGCCCGAGTGCCACCGACGCGATCCCGAAGATCAGCAGCGTCGCGACGAGCATCACCGTGGCGACTGCGTTGACCTCGGGGGTGACGCCGAACTTGACGCGCGTATAGATGTACGTCGGCAGCGTCGGCTGGTTCCCGACCGTGAACCAGGTGATCACGAACTCGTCGATCGACAGCGTCACGCTGATGAGCGCGCCGGCCAGGATCGCCGGCGCGATGAGCGGCAGCACGATGTGGCGGATCGCCTGACTCGGCGACGCCCCGAGGTCGGCAGCGGCCCACTCGAGCTTGCGGTCGAAGCCCTGCAGCCGGCGAGGCCACGATGAGCACGACGAACGGGCACGGTCACGACGAGCTGGCCGGCGATCACCGTCCCCAACGACAACGGCAGGTCGGCGGCCCGGGCGAAGAAGATCAGCAGCGACACGCCGATCAAGACGCCGGGCACCATGATCGGCAGGGTGAAGGCGATCCGGGTCGCGCTTGGGTAGCGGATGCCGCCGCGCACCAGGACGAAGGCGGCCATCGTCCCGATGATCGTCGCCAGGACCGCCACGAACACGGCCACGGAGATCGAGTTGTCAACGGCACGAAGGAGCTGCCGGTTGTCGAGCATCTCCTCGTACCAGGCGAGGGTGAACCCGTGATCGGCAGGCCCGGGCGTCGCGCGACTCGTCGAACGAGAAGATGACCATGAACGCGATCGGCAGGTACAGGAAGACGATGAGGGCGACGAACCACAGCCTGCAGTGTCCAGCGCGTCGCGCGCGCGTACGCGCTGACCGGCATCGTCTCGAGCGGATCGACGCGGCTAGCCACGAGCGTACGACGTCCTCGACTCGCAGGTAGCGCGCGGAAGACGATCAGGAGCAACAAGACGAACGCGGCGATCATGAAGCCGACGGCGGCACCCTCCGGGATCAGTGCGTTCTCGAAGAAGTTGGCGACGAGGTTGGCGATCGAGCAGGCCCGGATGCGCCGCCGACCATCGACGGCGTCAGGAACTCGCCGAGGATCGGGATGAAGACGAAGATGCAGGCGCGTGATCGAGTCCCGGCCGGATCTGCGGTAGCAGGACGTGCCGGAACGCTCGCGCCGGGACGGGCCCCAAGGTCCTGGGCGGCGGTCAGCTGAGTGAAGTCGAACCGCTCGAGCGATGCATACAGGACCAGCGCCGCGAACGGAACGTAGAGTAGACGAGGACGATGAACGTCCCGACGTCGTTGTAGACGAAGAGCAGCGACGGCTCCGAGATGAGCCCGAGCGACATCAGCACCTGGTTGAGCGCGCCCCTCTCGCCGAGGATCGCCTGCCACGAGTAGACGCGCAGCAGGTAGCTCGTCCAGAACGGGACGATGATGGCGAGGAGGGCCACCCGGGCCCACCGGCGCGAGACGTAGCGGGCAAGGAAGTAGGCCACGGCGAGGGCAGCCACCAGGCTGGCGAACGTGACCCCCGCACCCATGATCATGGTCTTCGCCAGCGTCCGGACGTAGGCCGGGTTGTAGAAGAAGTTGGCGTAGTTGTCGAGGCTCCAGGTGGTCGCGATATTCAGGCTCTCGTCCGTGTGCCAGAAGGAGAAGACGAGCATCAAGGCGAGCGGCACGAAGAACAGGCCGACGAGGATCAACCCGGCCGGCAGGAACGGAGCGAGCCTGCGTAATCTGGCGGCGCGGCCGTCGCCGAGCGCGGTCGGCGGGGCCATCTCGGCCCCGCCGACGATCTCGGTCGCCATCGCTCGCGTCTAACCGAAGCCTTCGGGACCTAGGCTCCGAAGACCTCGTTGAAGAGTTCGATCGACGCCGCCGTCGACGAGCCGGGACCCTTCAGGACGGAAGCTCCGAGGATCGCCTCCGCCTCGTTGTAGTGATACCGATCGGCGCGATCCTTGTGCCCCTGGTCGACAAGGATCTTGTAGGCCTGTTCGTTGAACAGCGGCCTGCCGTGGGTGATGAAGTTCTCGGCGATGTTCGCGGCCACCTGGGACTTCTCAAGGTACGGGAAGAGCAGCGTCGTGTTGGCGCCGCCTTTGACGATCATCTCGGAGTCCTGCCAGGCGACCGTCCCCTCCTTGGGGACGAAGCCCTTGATCTCCGGGCCGCCGGCGTCCTTGACCCGGTCCTCGTTGCCGATGTTGCCAGTGGACAGCCAGGCCTCTCCGCTGGTCAACGCGGCAACAGTGTCCGTCGCCTGTTGGGCGAACTTCAGGATGTTGGGCTTGAGCCGCTCGAGGTACGTCTTGACCGTGGCGAGCTGCTCGGTGGTCAGGTCGTATGGCTTGTCGAAGCCCGCGGCCCTGGCCATGAAAGCGACGACCTCCTCGGGCTGCTTCTCGACGACGACCTTCTTCTCGTATTTCGGGATCGAGGAGCACCTCCCACGAGTCCGGGTTCCCGGTCACGTTCGCGGGATCGTAGTAGATGCTGATCGGCGACCAACCGAACGGATACCCGAGATAGCCCTCTGGGGTCGTCCAGATGGGGAACTCCCTCGCGAACGGATAGAGTTCCTTGGAGACATTGAGGTCATTGATGTCGAAAGGCTCGATGAGCCCTTCCTTGTGGTAGGCGTCGGGTAGCCAGAGGGCGTCCGCCGAGACCATGTCGAGCTGGCCCTTGACCTCTTTGAGCTTGGCGAATCCTTCGGCATTGCCGGACAGCTCGCTGATGTTCGCGGTGATGTTGTCCGATGCCTCGATCGCCTTGAGCTGGGTGTCGATGTAATGGTCGCCCCAGGTCATGAAGTTGAACGTGCCACCCTGTTGGCCCTGTCCGATGACGTTGCAGGCCGCCGTGAAGCCGCCGAGCGACACCGTCGCGCCGACTGCCGCCGTGCCCTGCAGGAACCGCCTTCGCGACAGGCGGGTGTCGATGTCAGTCATAGATCAGCTCCTACTCCCGCGGGTCCTTCGATCGATCCGAGGTCATCGCCCGCAGTGACGACCGTCGACTCATGCGGATCCCACCAGACGCGTACCTCTCGATCCAACAGCTCCTCCTCACCAGCGTGCTCATCCGACTCCATGTGGAACCGAAGCGCAACGAACGTCCCGGCTCCGGTCTCGACCGTGATCCTCGTGTGATTGCCCATGAACGCGACGTTCGTCGCCCGGCCGGCCATGACGGCAGCCCGCGACGAAGCCATCGGCGCGTCGCGACCGACACCAACCGACTCGGGCCGGATCATCAGGGCGACCCGGTCCCTGGCTTCGGCACCGACCGTCGGCGCCGGGACGACCGTTCCGTCCCGCAGCTGGAACGCCTGACCGGTCCCGTTCGTCGTCAGCTGTCCGTCGAGGAAGTTCGACTCGCCGATGAAGTCGGCGACGAACCGGTCGACGGGTCGCTGGTAGATCTCGCGAGGGGGCCCGATCTGGCGAACCTCGCCGCCCGACATGACCGCGATCCGGGTCGCCATCGAAAGCGCCTCTTCTTGGTCGTGGGTGACGAAGACGAATGTCGTGCCGACCTGTCGATGGATGCGTGAGAGCTCGACCTGCATCTGCTTGCGGAGCTTGAGATCGAGCGCACCGAGTGGTTCGTCGAGGAGCAGTACAGCTGGACGCTTGGCGAGCGCGCGGGCGAGGGCGACGCGCTGAGCCTGGCCGCCCGACAGCTGGCCCGGGTAGCGGTCGTGATAGTCGGCCAGGCCGACGAGCTCGAGATACTCGGCGACCCGTCCGAAGACCTCACTCTTCGCGAGCCCCTCCATCCGGAGGCCGAAGGCGACGTTGTCGGCGACCGACATGTGCGGGAAGAGCGCGTAGTTCTGGAAGACGGTATTGACGTTGCGCCGGTGCGGTGGCAGGTCGTTGACGCGACGACCCTCGATGCGCAGTTCCCCGGAAGTCAGCGGCACGAAGCCGCCGATCAGGTTCAGGGTCGTCGTCTTGCCGCAGCCCGACGGGCCCAGGAGGCAGAAGAATTCACCCGACTCGATGCGTAGCGATATGCCGTCGAGCGCCACGGCATCGCCGTACCGCTTCGTCACGTCCACGAGCTCGATCGCGGGGGCCGCGCCGGTCCCGGTCATGACGCCAGCCCACGACGGGCGCCGGCCGCGACCGGTGCGACATGGCGTCGGACACGGGGCGCCCGCCGCGGGGTGCTCTCGCCGATCACGAACTCGACCGGCAGGATCTCCGACGCCGGAAGGCGCCCATCAGGCGCGGTCGCCGTCAACATCTCCACGGCGCGACGACCGACCTCGACCGACGGGACATCGACCGTGGTCAGCCGCGGTCGCGACTGGTGGGCGGCGGGGATCCCATCGAAGCCGACCAGGGCGAGGTCGTCGGGTACCTCGAGGCCGAGCGAGCGCAGGGCGGCAAGCAGGGCGAGCGCCAGCTTGTCGTCGTAGCACATCACCACCTCGGGCAGGTCGTCCGCGATCTCGCGCGCCGTCGCGGACGGGTCGCGCCAGCCGTCGACGCCGGAGTCGATGAAGCGCATCGGGCCGAGCGACAGGCCCTCGAGGGTCGACGAGGCAGTCGCCCGGCGGAGCGTGTCCGACGCGCCGCTGCCAGGTCCCACGTAGGCGATCCGCCGGTACCCTCGCTCGACGACGTGGCGGACCGTGGCGGCGACACCGCCGGCATCGTCGGTGCGCAGGACGCCACGCGTGGGCGGCTCGCGCCCATCCGCGAGGGCCGGGTAGTCGGGCTGGACGAACACGACGCGATCGGCCGGGACGCGGGCGTGGACCTCGGACGGATCCATGACGCACGAGGCCAGCGCGATGCCGTCCGCGCGATGCTCGACGAACGCGGTCAGCGCCCGTTGCTCCCGTTCGGCATCGTGGAGGCCGGTCATCATGAACACCGCGAACCCACGGCTCGCGGCCGCCTCCTCGAAGCCCGCCGCGACCTTGCCGTGGACCGGGTCGGCCAGGTCGTCGAGCAGGAGCCCGAGGATGTGGGTCCGCTGGGCACGCAGGCTGCGAGCCGCGGCGTTGGGCACGTAGCCAAGCCTCTCGGCAGCCGATCGGACCGCGGCGCGGGTGGCCTCGCCGATCCGTGGATCGTCCTTGAGGGCGCGCGACGCGGTCGCCTCGGACGTGCCCGCGACGCGGGCGACATCGGCGAGGACGACCCTTCGTTCAGGTGGGCGACGCATCGTGCCGATCGATCACTCGGAGCACGGCGACACGGCATCCCATCGCGCCCGTGGCCTTGCACCGACGGGCCGCACGCTCAACCACAGACCCGGTGCCCCTCCGCTCGGCGATGCATCCGGTGGCTTGTGCAATCGGTTGCGCGGACGCTAGCATACCGTCGCAGCAGGGTCAACGGAGGGACGTGAGGGTGGCAGGGTCAGCCGTGCGAACCGTCGTCCCGCACCGATGACGCGGGCCTCCGCGACGACCCTCGCGACGCCCCTCGAGCTGCGCGATCTCCGCACCGCGACCGACGCCGAGCTCGCCGCCGTGCTGCACCCGGCGTATGCCGATCCGCTGGGGCGGCTGCCCGTCGGGTCGTCGGCCTTCCGGGGCCTGCCGTTCCTGTTCGCCGAGGCGTCCGATGCCCGGCGCTGGCTGCTGCTCGACACCGACGTGGACGTGGACCTCCGGCCGGCTGGACCGGCGAGCCACATCGTCGTCGCGCATTTCTGCGACACGTGGCGGGACCCGGTCGACGGTCGCCCGGCGGACCTGCCGGTCGGCTGGGTCACGCCGGCGGGCCAGGCGCTCGCGCGGTACGTCCTCGAGACGGCATCCGGGGCGGTCGTGGAGCGTGACGTGCGCCGCCGGTTCGAGGTCAACGACGGGATCGTCGGCTGGGGCCAGGGTGCGTTCGCCGCCGTCCCGCACCTCGTCGACACGCCACTCGACTGGCGCGGTCCGCATCCGGTCCTGCCGCCTGCGGGGTATGCGCCGCCCGGTGACGCCGGCCTGCTCGGGATCCTGCCCGGCAGCTGGGGTCCGGGCCAGACCGGGGTGTCCGATTCGGTCCCGAGTCCGACGGGGGACATCGCGCTCTGGCTGCACGTGATCGCGGTTCCCGACGGACCGGCCGAGCTGGCGCGCCTGCGCCTGCAGCCGATGGCCCCGATCGACGGCGGCGGCGCGGTCGTCGTCGCTGCGATCACGGCGTTCCGCGGGATCGCCTCGCCGCTGGCCATCGAGCCGCGGCGGACCCTGCGCATCGACGATGCCGCCGATGCGCCGATGTCGGTCGACCTCGGGCAGATCTTCCGCGCGCGTCCCGCGACGCCCCCGCTCGTGGTCGATCGCCGGCCGGCCGGGGTTGTCGTGGGGTGGGGGACGCCGCTCGACGATCCCGAGGGTCCGTCATCGATGCTGGTCGACCTGGCCACGACCCCGGACGCGACGCTGGGCATCGGTGACGACGTCGTCCCGGTGGCCGACCTGCCGCCCGAGGGGGAACGACGTCGCTTCGGGAGCGTCACGATCGAGACGCTCCCGACGCCGACGCACCGGGTCGAGGTCGAGGTGGTCGACGCGCGGACCGGCGATCCCGTCCCGGCGCGCGTGCGGTTCGTGGCACCGGACGGTCGCTACCTCCCGCCGCTCGGCCACCGCGACGAGATCAACCCCGGTCTCAACGAGGACGCCGGCGCCGACGTCGTCCTGGGCGGGGCGGCGTACGCCTACGTACCGGGCCGGTTCCCGATCGGCCTGCCGGTCGGCGAGGTCGAGGTCGAGGTCGTCCGTGGCTTCGGCCATCGACCGCTGCGACGGACCGTCTCCGTCGACGGCGGGCGGGCTCCGCTCGTCCTCCCACTGGAGCCCGTTACCGGGCCGGCCGGCGACGGCTGGATCGCGGTCGACTGCCACGTCCACTTCATCTCGCCGACGGCGGCGCTGCTCCAGGCGCAGGCGGAGGGCGTGGCGATCGCCAACCTGCTCGCCACTCAGTGGGGCGACCACCACACGAGCGTCAGCGACCTCCCCGTCGCGGTCGTCGCCGACCGCGCCGGCGACCACATCGTCGTGATGGGCAGCGAGAACCGCCAGAACATGCTCGGGCACATCGGGCTGCTCGGAGCGTCGGACGCGGTGCTGCCGATGGCCAGCGCCGGAGCGCCCGAGGCGCGCATGGGCGACCCGCTCGAATGGCTGATCGGCGACTGGGCGGACGCCGTACGGGCGCAGGACGGTCTGGCGGTCGCGGTGCACTTCCCGCTCCCGTACGCAGAGATCGCCGCGGACATCGTCTCGGGCCGCATCGACGCGATCGAGCTGCAGGCCCTCGCGCCCGGCGCCGACGGTCCGTCCATCCGCGAGTGGTACCGATACCTGAACTGCGGGTTCCGGCTGCCGGTCGTCGGCGGCACCGACAAGATGTCGTCCGAGGTCCCGCTCGGGGCGATCCGCACCTACGCCCGCCTCGCTCCCGACGTCCCGCTGTCGTTCGCCGGCTGGGCGGACGCAGTTCGGGCGGGTCGGACGTTCGTGTCGTCGGGCGCGTTCGTCGACCTGCGGGTCGAGGGCTGCGAGCCCGGCGAGACCGTCCGGCTCGGTCGTGACGGCGGGACCGTCGAGGTCGTCGCCGAAGCGTCGGCCGCGCAGCCGGTCATCGCCGGCCTCGAGCTCGTCCACGACGGCGCCGTCGTGGCCTCGGTGACCGCCGACGGCACCGACCGGCTGACGCTGTCGAAGCGCGTGACCGTCGGATCGAGCGGCTGGCTGGCCGCTCGCGTCGCAAGCCGCGAGCAGATCCACTCGGCGTTCGCCACGGCGATGGGTGCGCACAGCTCGCCCGTCTACCTGGATGTCCCTGACCGGCCCGCTTTCTCGGCCGAGGACGCGGCGGCGATCGGCACGATCATCGACGGGGCGCGGACCTGGATCGAGAGCGTCGCGACGGTCCGCTCGGCGGCGGAGCGAGCCCGCCTGGCCGGGCGGCTCGCGGCCAGCCGCGCGATGCTCGACGACCTTGCCCGCGACCGGTCGCGACGCTGAGCCGCCCCGGCTAGTCGATCGTCCGGACCTTCTCGAATGGCTGCCCGAGCGCCTCGGGGCCCATCGTCGAGTAGCCGCCGTCGACGAGCAACTCGGCGCCGGTGATGAACGACGCACGGTCGGACAGCAGGAACGTGACGGCGTGGGCGACCTCGGCCGGATCGGCCATCCGGCCGAGCGCCTGGAACTCCGCGGCCAGCGCATCGGCGCGCTCGCGGGTGCCGTAGCGGCGCTCGATGTTGCGGCTCCACATCCAGCCCGGCGACACGGCGTTGACCCGGATGCGCTGCGGGGCGAGGTGATGCGCGGAGCTCTTGACGAGCATCAGGAGGGCCGCCTTCGACGCGTTGTAGACGACCCGCAGCGGCTGCGAGACATGACCGCTCACCGACGCGACGTGGACGATCGCGCCGCCCGGCGACATGGCCTCGGCGGCCTTCACGGTCAGCATGGCGGCCGAGGCCACGTTCGTGTCGAGGACCCGGTTCCACAACGCGCGGTCGCTGGCCATCCGCTCGTCCTCGAAGTTCGCGGTCGCGCCGACGACGCCGTCGAGGCGCCCGTGGCGCTCGAGCGTGGAGCCGACCAGCCGGTCGAGGTCGTCATCGCTCGTGACGTCCGTCGCGACGAACGACACTCGTTCGCCGAGACTGGTCGCCACCGCAGCCCCGTGGTCGGCGTCCCGGTCGGCCAGGACGACGTGCGCCCCGCCCTCGACGAGGTCGGCGGCGATCGCCTCGCCCACGAACGAGGCGCCGGCCGTCACGATGACCACCCGCCCGTCGAAGTCGGCCATGCGTCAGACGCCGACGCGCTGGTGGCGCTTGTCGGTCTCCCACGCCTCGCGCGCCGCCTGGACCGCTGGCCGCTCGCTGACCTCGGGCACGCCGACCTCCCACCAGGCCCCGCCCTCGGTCCAGGTGTACTGGTCGACCGGCACGACGATGACGTACGACCGGTCGGCCGACTTGGCCCGGGCGAACGCGGCCGGCAGGTCCTCGACGCCCTCGACCCGTTCGGCGATGGCGCCCATCGACTCGGCGTGCTTGACGAAGTCCACGGGGACCATCCGCTCGTGGCGGCTCGACGAGAGGAGATTGTTGAACTCGGCCCCGCCGGTGTTGACCTGCAGCCGGTTGATGACCGCGAAGCCACCGTTGTCGCAGACCATGAAGATGACCTTCTGCCCGGTCATCACGGTCGAGTAGATGTCGGAGTTCATCATCAGGTATGACCCGTCGCCGACCCATGCGATGACGTCGCCGGTGGGCCGAGCGAGCCGCGCGCCCCACGCGCCGGCGATCTCGTAGCCCATCGTCGAGTAGCCGTACTCCGAATCGAACGAGCCGACCGACTTCGACCGCCAGCCCATGCTCAGCTCGCCGGGCAGGCCGCCGGCGGCCGACAGGATGTAGTCGTCGGGCTCGGCCACTGCGTTGATCGCCTGGATGACCTCGGCGTATGCGGGCGGCCCGTCGTGCTGGCGGCCCGACCACGAGTCGAGGTAGGCGTGCCACTCGGCGATCCGCTCGTCGGCGGTCGCCAGCCATTCCGGCGGTGCGGCGTAGTCGCCGAGGGCGGCGTCGATGGCCTCGAGCGCGACCTTCGCGTCGCCGACGACGGGCTGGGCGCCCTGCTTGTGGGCGTCCCACGACGCGGTGTTGACGGCCACGAACGAGACGTCCGGGTCGCGGAACACCGACCACGACCCGGTCGTGAAGTCCTGCAGCCGGGTCCCGACCGCGATGACGACGTCGGCCTGCTCGGCGACCGCGTTCGCGGCGCGCGAGCCGGTCACGCCGATCGGGCCGGCATAGTTCGGGTGGTCGTGGGTGAGGGTCGCCTTGCCGGCGACCGTCTCGACGACGGGGATGCCGTGGCGCTCGGCGAAGGTCCGCACGGTGTCGACCGCGCCCGAGTAGTGGACGCCGCCGCCGGCGATGAGCAGTGGCCGTCGCGCACGCCCGATCCGTGTTGCCGCCGCCTCGACGTCGCGCGGGTCCGGGCCCGGCCGGCGGATGTAGTGCGTGACCGGCTCGAAGAAGCGGGCGGGGAAGTCGTAGGCCTCGGCCTGGACGTCCTGTGGGAGCCCAAGGAACGCCGGTCCGCGGGTCGCCGGATCCAGCATCACCGCCAGCGCCTGCGGCAGCGAGCGGACGACCTGGGCAGGCTTGGTGATCCGGTCCCAGTAGCGGCTGACCGGCTTGAACGTGTCGGTCACCGTGATCGTCGGGTCGCCGAAGTGCTCGACCTGCTGGAGGACCGGATCGACGATCCGGTGCTGGAACGTGTCGCCCGAGATCAGCAGGACCGGCAGCCGGTTCGCGTGGGCGACGGCCGCCGCGGTGACCATGTTCGTCGAGCCCGGGCCGATCGACGAGGTCGCGATCATGATCCGGCGGCCGCGCATCGCCTTGGCGTAGGCGATGGCCGCGAGGGCCATCGACTGCTCGTTGTGGCCGCGCCACGTCGGCAGCCGGTCCTGGACGGGCTCGAGCGCCTCGGCCAGCGAGGTCACGTTGCCGTGGCCGAAGATCCCGAACACGCCGGCGAAGACCGGCAGCTCCTGACCGTCGACGACCGTGCGCTGGGCGAGCAGCCACCGGACGATGGCCTGGGCGGTGGTGAGTCGGATCGTGTCCATGGCGGTCGTCAGCCTCGCACCTGCTGGAGATGGGCGGTCATCCCGTCCCGGAGGAACGGTTCGAGCGACGTCGTGAAGTAGCGGGCGCCGCGGTCGAGCCACTCCCTGGTCATGTCGACCGAGCCAGCGTAGATCCCGAGGGTGACGCCGGTACCGATGACGGCATCCGCGACGCGGTCCATGGCGGCCAGCACGTCGGGATGGCGGAGGTCGCCGGGATGGCCCAGCGACTGCGACAGATCGGTCGGGCCGAGGAACAGCACGTCGATCCCGTCGATCGCCAGGTAGTCGTCGATCGCGTCGATCGCGGCCTGGGTCTCGACCTGGATGACCACCAACGTCTCGCGGTTGGCCCGCTCGACGTACGCGCCGATCGGCTCGCGCAGGCCCCACTCCGACGCCCGGCTGCCGGCCAGGCCGCGGATGCCTCGCGGCGTGTACTTGACCGAGCGGACCGCGCGCTCCGCCTCGGCCGCGCTGTTGACCCACGGGACGTGGACCCCGTGGGCGCCGGTGTCGAGGTAGCGCAGGATCGTGGGCGCGTCGTTGGTCGTCACCCGCACCATCGGCGTCACGCCGCGCGGCTCGATCGCCCGGCACAGGTCCTCGACCTCGCGCGGCTGGAGGGTGCCGTGCTCGGCGTCGAAGACGAGGAAGTCCCAGCCGAGCATGCCCACGTACTCGATGAGCTGTGGCTCGGCGGTCCGTACGAAACAGCCGAACGCAGGCTCGCCCGCGGCCAGCTTCGCCTTGGTCCGGTTCTCCAGCATCGTCGTCCCCGGTCAGTCGATCTTGAGGCTGATGACATCCTCCCACCGCTCGGATCCCCACGAGCGGGCCATCGCGGCGGCGACGGACGCGTTGGCGAGCGCGTCGGCGAAGCTCGGGCTGTGCTGCCGCCCGGCGGTCACCGACCGGAGGAACTCGAGCGCCTCGATGAGCTTGAGGTCCTCGTAGCCGAGCGAGTTCCCGCCACCCGGGACGATGTTGCCCTGGTTCGGGAACGCGTCACCTGCGAGGACCTCGATGAAGCCGTCGGTCGGCTGCTCCTCGGGGAGGTAGAGCCGGAGCTGGTTGAGCCGTTCGTGGTCCCACGATGCGGCGCCCTTCGACCCGTTCAGCTCGAAGGCCATCGAGCTCTGCGGCCCGAAGATCGAGCGGTCGGCCTCGAGCGTGCCACGGACGCCGCTCGTGAACTCGACGAGCGCCCCGACATAGTCCTCGTTGGTGACCGCCCCGGTCGGGTCGCCGGGCTTGCCGCGGTCATAGTGGGTGCCATGTCCGGGCACGGGCAGGGGCCGCTCCCTGACGAAGGTCTCCTTCGTCGCGACGACGCGCCGGATCGGGCCGCACAGGAACTGGGCCATGTCGATGGCGTGCGACATGATGTCGCTCAGGGCGCCGTAGCCCGCTTCCTCCTGCAGGAAGCGCCACGAGAGCAGGCCCAGCCGGTCGCGCCCGTACATCGAGAAGAACCGGCCGCGATAGTGCGTGAGGTCGCCGAGCCGGCCGTCGGCGATGAGCTGATGCGTGTACTGGACGAGAGGTGCCCAGCGATAGTTGTAGCCGCAGCTCGTGATGACCCCGGCAGCTCGGGCGGCCGTCTCGATCGCCGCGGTCGCCTCCGGGGAGATCCCGACGGGTTTCTCGCAGGCGATGTGCTTGCCGGCGGCGGCAGCGGCCTCGACGAGCTCCTGGTGCAGGGCATTCGGCGCCGTGATGTCGATGACGTCGATGTCGTCGCGGGCGATCAGCTCGCGCCAGTCGAGCAGGCCGGTCTCGAACCCGAAGTTGTCCCGCGCGAGGTCGAGCCGCGCAGGGACGTTGTCGGCGACCGCGACCAGGCGCGGCCGGATGCCGGACTCCGGGTAGTACACCGGGATGTCCCGGTAGGCCCGCGTGTGGGCCTGCCCCATCCAGCCGAAGCCGATGACGCCGATCCCGATCTCCGTCACTTGCCCACTCCTGCGTACGTTCGCGCGACGACACGGTCCCAGACCTCGGGGTTCACCAGGTGCTCGGGCCGGCGGCCGGCCACGACGTCGACCGCCTGCCGGAATGCCGCCCGGAAGATGCGGGCCTTGCCGTCCACCGTGGCCGACGCGACATGCGGCGTGACGACTACGTCGTCGCGTGCCAGCAGCGGATGGTCGGGCGGGAGCGGCTCGGGGGCGGTGACGTCGAGACCCGCTCCGGCCAGCTGGCCACGCTCGAGCGCGCCGAGCAGCGCGTCGTTGTCGACGAGGGCGCCGCGGGCGGTGTTGACGAACACGGCGCCCGGCCGCATCGCGGCGAACTGGTCGGCGCCGAACATGCCGCGCGAGGCGGCAGTGAGCGGGACGTGTACCGACACGACGTCGGCGACGCGCAACAGCGCCTCGAGCGTGTCGGCGCGGTCAATGCCCGACGGGACCGCGTCCGCCGCCAGGTACGGGTCGAACGCCGCGATGCGCATCCCGAACGCCCCGGCGATCCGCGCGACCCGCCTGGCGATGCGACCGAAGCCGACCAGCCCGAGCACCTTGCCGTCGAGCTCGATCCCGGCGTGGCGGGCGTAGTACGTCACGGACGTGCCGGACCGCAGCGCCGCCTCGGCCGGCTTCACCCGCTTGGCGGCCATGAGCATCAGCATCACGGCGTGCTCGGCGGTCGACGTGGTCGGGCCGTCGGGTGTGTTGGTGACGGCGATGCCTGCCCGGGTGGCGGCGTCGACGTCGACCGCGTCGTAGCCGATGCCGGTCCGGGCGATCACCAGCAGGCCGGGTGCGCGGGCCATGACCGCGGCGTCGTACGACGCCGCGCCCACGACCGCCGCGAGCGCGGTCTCGATGCCGGCGTATCGGTCGTCCTCGCGGCCCGGTCCCAGGATCGAGCAGGCCGCGAACACCTCGCCCGCGACCTCCGGTAGGACCGGTCGCTCGAACCAGATGGAGGGGAGGATGGCGCCGGTCATGGCGCCGACACCGGCGGGCCACCGGTGAATATCGGCTCGGGCAGGCCACGGATGCCGACGTCGAGCGCGAACAGGGCGCCGGCGTCGGGCTGCGACGGGTCGACGGCGTGCGACCCGCCGCCGCCGATCGTCGTGACGAACAGGGTCGAGAGGTCGGCGCCACCGAAGGCCGGCATCGTGGGCTTCGTCACCGGTACCGGGATCCGCCGATCGACCGCGCCGTCGGGCGTGACCCGCAGGACGGCCGACCCGTAGACGCAGGCGATCCAGTAGCAGCCGGCCTCGTCGACGGCGGCCCCGTCCGGCCGGCCGGGGAGTTGCGCGAAGTCGAGGAAGACGCGCTCGCGCGTGGCGTCGCCCGTGTCGATGTCGAAGTCGTAGGCCCACACGAGATCGCGATGCGTGTCGGCGAAGTACATCGTCCGTCCGTCCGGGGCGAACCCGAGCCCGTTCGGGACGCCGATCCCGGTCCGCACCTGGGTCGCCGTCCCGTCGGCGGCGACGCGGTGGAGGATGCCGCTGGCCCGGCGGGCGGACGTGTCCACGAACATCGAGCCGACCCAGAACCGACCCGCCGGGTCGCAGCGACCGTCGTTGAGGCGGTTGCCCTGGCCCTCGGGCTCGAGGACGACCCACTCGTGCCACTCGCCGGCCTCGAAGTCGAGGAAGGCGACCCGTCCCTCCATGGCCACCAGCAGCCGACCCGGTTCGGCCGTCAACGCCAGCGAGCCGGGCCGTCCCGGCGCGCCCCGGGTCTCGTCGGTGCCGGTCGCCGGGTCGTGGCGATGGACCGCCCGGCCGTCGATGTCGATCCAGTACAGGCGCCCCTCGGCCGGACTCCACAGCGGACACTCGCCGAGCTGCGCGCGCACCTCGGACACGCGGGTCGCCGGTCGCTCGGTCGCCCGCTCGTCGCTCACGCGTTCGCGCCGACCAGACCGCGCAGGAACGCGACGCTGTCGACCGCGTCGGCCTTGGGACCGCTGCCGGGCGCCGGGTCCGCCTTCAGGGATACGTCCTGCTCGAGGACGTACCAGCCCCGGTAGCCGTTCTCCTCGAGCGCACCGATGACGCCGGCGATGTCGACGGCGCCCTGGCCGAGGGGCACGAACAGACCGTCGATGACCGCCTGGCGGAACGGGACCTCGCCGTTGCGGACGCGCTCGGCGCCGGCCGCGTCGACGTCCTTGAGGTGGACGTGGATGACGCGGTCGCCGGCCGCCCGGGCGACGGCCACCGGATCGGCCCCGCCGAGGTAGGCGTGGCCGGTGTCGAGGCACACCCCGACCTCCGAGGACTCGAGCAGCCGGTCGATGTCGGGGCCGGTCGCGATCGCGAGGCCCCAATGCGGATGCAGGGCCGTCTGCAGTCCGGCATCGGCGACGACCGACTCGAGGGTGCGCAGGTTGGCAAGGAACGTCGACCACTCGTCGTCGGACATGTCGACCGGGATGTCGTACCCGGGGTTCGCTGACGATGGCCCGAGCACGAGCACCTTCGACCCCGACGACGCCAGCTGGCGCGCCGCGCGGGTGACGTAGGCGAGCTGTTCGTCGATCCGGTCCGGACGGTAGAGGAGGGCGGGCACGAAGCCGCCCACGATGCTGAGGTCGAACCCCGCCAGGTAGTCCCGCAGCTCCGACGGGTCCCTCGGCAGGTAGCCATCGGGGCCGAGCTCCGTGGCCGACAGCCCGCTCTCGACCATCTCGCGCAACACGCGGTCGCGGTCCATCAGGAAACCCCAACCCGGCGACCCGTCCACGCCCCACGTGATCGGCGCGCCCGCCACTCGTTCCAGGAGATCGTTCACGGACTGCGACCCTCCATGCGCCGGATCGACTGTTGACGGTCAGATTATCGTGCTGGTACGGTGCTGTGCAATCGGTTGCACTGCCGACTGGCAGAGGGAGGCCGGCATGCCCGGACCAGGCGTAGAGCTGATCGGCGAGGAAGAGATCGCCGAGGTCCTGCAGGTTCTCACCAACCGATCCCTCAGCCGCTACGGCAGCGAGGACGATCCGCGGTTCGGTGGCAAGGTCCTGCAGGTGGAGCGGGAGATCGCGGCGCTGGCCGGCGTTCGCTACGCCCTCGGGGTCCACGGTGGCGGGTCGAGCGGCCTGTGGCTGTCGCTGATGGCGCTCGGGATCGGTCCGGGCGATGAAGTGATCGTGCCCGGGTTCACGTACGTGGCCTCGATCTCGGCCATCGTCTTTGCCCGCGCGCTGCCGGTCCTCGCCGAGGTCGATGATTCGTTCAACCTCGACCCCGTCGACGTCGAGGCGCGCATCACGCCGCGCACGCGCGCGATCATCGCCGTCCACATGCTCGGGGCGCCGGCGCGGCTCGATGAGCTGCGGGACATCGCCGACCGGCATGGGATCCTCCTCATCGAGGACTGCGCCCAGGCGTTCGGGGCGTCCTACCAGGGCCAGGGCGTGGGTGGCATCGGCAACACCGGCGTCTTCAGCTTCAACGAATACAAGACCATCACGTGTGGCGACGGTGGCATGGTCGTCACCGACGACGAGGAGGTCTACACCCGGCTGTTCGCGATCCACGACCAGGGCCACGCGCCGAACCGGAGCGGGTCGAAGTACGCCGAGCGGCCGTTCCTCGGGTTGAACTTCCGTATGACGGAGCTGTCGGGGGCGGTGCTGCTCGCCCAAGTGCGCAAGCTCGACCTGATCCGCGATCACCTGCGGGCCAACAAGCGGATCGTCAAGTCGACGATCGCCGACCTGCCCGGGCTCGAGTTCCGGACCATCGTCGACCCGGAAGGCGACCTCGCGACCCACCTGGTGGTGACGTTCCCCTCGCCGGAGATCGCGACGGCGGTCACCGGGGCCCTCGGCGCGATCCCGCTGTCGGCATCGGGCTGGCACGTCTACGCGAACATGGAGCACCTCCTCGAGCGACGCACGGTCACCGGCCGGGGTTGTCCGTTCGACTGCGAGTGTCACGCGGGCGCCGGCGCCGACTACCGGCGCGGGATGCTGCCGGCGACCGACGCGCTGCTGGCCCGCTCGATGAGCATCGGCATCGGCGTGTTCGACGCGAACCTCGCGCCGTTCGGTCTGCGGATGACCGATGACGACGCCGCGGCACGGCGGTGCGCCGAGCGCTTCTCCGAGGTCGCTCGCCCCTACCTCGCCGGCTGAGCCAGCGATGGCGTCGCAGCGCGGGATCGGCGTCGGCATCGTCGGGTACGGTCTCGCCGGCCGGTCTTTCCATGCGCCGTTCATCGCGGCCGTGGACGGGCTCGACCTGACGGTGATCGCGACGACCCACGTCGATCGCCGTGCCCAGGCGACGGCGGAGCACCCTGGGGCGACGATCGTCGACTCGCTCGATGCGCTGCTCGAGCGACCGGACGTGGAGGTGGTCGTGGTGGCCGCCCCGAACCGCGCGCACGTGCCGATCGGCCGCCGCGCGCTGGAGGCCGGTCGCCACGTGGTCGTCGACAAGCCGATCGCGATGGACGTGGCGGAGGCCGAGTCGTTGATCGAGGCGGCCGCCCGCGCGGGCCGCATCCTGTCCGTCTACCAGAACCGGCGCTGGGACGGCGACTACCTGACCGTCAGGTCGCTGATCGCCGATGGTGCGTTGGGCACCGTCGACAGCCTCGAGGCCCGCTTCGAGCGGTGGGCGGCGACCGGCGCCGAGTGGCGCGAGACGGCCGAGGAGGCCGGCGGTCCACACCGCGACCTGGGCGCTCACCTCGTCGACCAGAGCCTCCAGCTGTTCGGACCGGTCGAGCGCGTGTTCGCCCAGATCGACCGGCGCCGTCCCGGTTCGCTCGTCGAGGACTCGGCCTTCGTCGCGCTGGACCACGCGAGCGGCGTGCGGTCGCGCCTGTGGACGTCCCTGATCGCGACCCGCATCGGGCCGCGCCTCCGGGTCCGTGGCCTGGGCGGCGAGTTCGTCAAGGACTCGGTCGATCCCCAGGAGGCCCAGCTCATCGACGGGTTGCGCCCGAGCGATCCGGGGTTCGGCGACGACCTTCCCGAGCGATGGGGCACGCTGTACTCGGTCGACGGGTCCGTCACGCCGATCCCGACCGCCCGCGGTGCGTACCGTCGCTTCTACGAGCTCTTCCGCGATGCCGTGCGGGGCGACGGCCCGCCGCCGATCGACCCGGCGGACTCGGTGGAGGGCCTCCGGGTCCTGCAGGCGGCCGAGCGCTCGGCCGAGCGCGGCCGGGTCGAGACCGTGTCGGGGGCGTAGCGATGGCCGGCGGGCGGTTGCGCCTCGGGTTCCAGGTATGGAGCCAACAGGTGGCCTGGCCCGAGCTGATGGCGATGGGCCACGACATCGACGAGCTCGGCTTCGACGAGCTGTGGAGCAACGACCACTTCATGCCGCAGGCCGCCGGCGAGGCGGTGGCCGACGGTTCGGTCATCGAGGGCTGGTCGGTGCTGTTCGGCTGGGCCGGGATCACCCGGCACGCGCGGATGGGCTGCCTCGTGTCGGGAGCCGGCTATCGCAACCCGGGCCTGCTGGTCAAGATGGCGACGGCCCTCGACCACGCGACCGACGGCCGGGCGGTCCTGGGTCTCGGGGCGGGCTGGTTCGAGCCCGAGCACCGGGCGTTCGGCTTCGACTTCCCGCCGATCGGGCGCCGCCTGGACCGGCTCGAGGAGGCCGCCGCGATCTCTCGCGGCCTGCTCGACGGATCGACCGTCACCCACGAGGGTGTGTGGTTCTCCGCGATGGAGGCCCGGAACGATCCGCCGCCCGTCCAGGCGCGGCTGCCGATCGCGATCGGTGGGAGCGGCGAGAAGCGAACCCTCCGCATCGTGGCCCGCTACGCCGACATCTGGAATGCCGACGGCGACGACCCCGAGGCGTTCTCACGACGGAGCGCCATCCTCGACCAGCACTGTCACGCGGTGAGTCGCGATCCGGGGGCCATCGAGCGGACGGCCGGTCTGCCGCCGCCGAGCATCCGGCCGACGCGCGATGCGGCGGTGGAGGCGCTGACCGAGGTCCTCCTGCAGCAGGCCATGACGCCCGATGCCGCCCGGCGGATGGCGGACCGCTCGCCGTTCGCGGGCACGGTCGAGTCCGTCACCGATGCGCTGCGACGCTATCGCGACGCCGGCCTGGGCGCGGTGATGTTCGACTGGCCGGCGCCGTTCGACCGACCGACGCTCGAGGCGCTGGCGGGTCCGGTCCGCACCGCGCTGGAGGCCGACGCCTAGGCCACCGCCCGCGGCCGCCGGCCGGCGAGCCGGCGACGTCGATGGTGGAGGTCCAGCTCGAGCGCCGGCTCCGGCATGCCGACGGCGCGACGCCGCGTCGCGAGGGCGAGGCCGCGGTCGACCGACGCCATGGCGCCCACCCGGTCGCCGAGCCGGTGCTCCCGCAGCTTGGCCGCCTCGATCGCCGCGACGACGGCGGTCCGGCCGGGTCCGCAGGCCAGGGCGTCCCACGCCTCGACCGCATCGGCGATCCGGCCCAGGCGGCGAAGGAGATGCGCTCGGTCGATCGCGATCCGCTCCTCGTCCCACGGTCGCCCGAAGGCCTGCCGACGGTCCCAGCCGACGCTCGTCGACCGTGGTCGCGGCGGGCCACCGAAGTCGGCGCGGCGGCGGGGCGACCACCACGGCTCCTCGGCGACTGGGCGCGTCATCGGTGCCGGCGACGGCGGCGGTGGATCGAGGGACGTGTCGGCCGCGAGCGCCGCATCGAGGCAGTCGACGGCCTCCTCGAACCGTCGCTCGCGGCGAAGGGCACGGGCGAGGCCGGCGAGGTCGCCGCGGGGCGCCCGGGCCCGTGCAAGCGGATCGCCGAGGCCGTGCTCGATGTGGACCAGCAGCCGCGCGAGCGAGCGGACGTCCTCGTCGTTGTGGCGCACCACTGCGGCCAGGGGCTGGGCGGGGCCGCCGCGCAGGAACCCGAGATAGCGACCGGGGATCTCCCAGCCGTCGACATCGTCGTGCCGGACGACGCCGAGCAGCATCCGCTCGACGGTCCCGAGGCGGGCGTCGTCCATCCGGTGACGGAACAGCCGGCGCACGATCGGCAGCAGGTCGAGGTGGCCGTCGTGTGCCGGGGCGGCCCGGCGGGCGAGCCGGTATCGGGTGACCAGCAGCGGCCAGTCGAACCCGCGGCCGTTGTAGGTCACGAGCCAGGCAGTCGCGCGGGATGTGCCGGCCGATCTCGTCGAGCAGCACCCCCTCTTCGCCCTGGTCGGGCAGGAGCAGCTGGACCTGCCGGAACCGGTCGCCCGCCCACCAGCCCAGGCCGACCAGGAACGCGACGGTCCCGGCCGCGGTCGCGAGCCCCGTGGTCTCGGTGTCGAGGCAGACGAGCGGTCGGTCCGCTGGTGGCTGGCCGGGCAGGGCCGCGAGCCGGCGACGGTCGAGCGGCATGTCGACCCCGTCGCGCTCGACCCGGACGTGCACGCCGCCGTCCGTGTCGACCACCTCGCCACCGACGGCGTCGGCCAGGCGCTCGGCGAGCTCCCGGCTCGGGCTGGGGCGGTAGGGCAGGGGGTCGTCGTGGGTCCCCGGACCCGGGTTGGCCGCCCGGAACCGAGCGAGCCGACGGGCGAGCCGGGTGTCCGGCGCGACGAGCGGGTCGATCATCCAGCGGCGGCGAGTGGTACGCCGGCGCCCAGCTCCGCGAGGAGCCGCAGCGCCAGCCGACGGGCATCGACGTTCGGCTCGAGCCGCGGTCCGGTGCACGACGGGCAGCCGGCGTCGCAGTCGCACGCGGCGATGAGCTCCGCCGCGCCGGCAAGCAGCTCGTCGTGGCGCTGCCACAGGCGCTCGGATAGCCCGATCCCGCCGGGCACCGCCTCGTACAGGTAGATCGTCGGCTCCTCGGCGTGTGGCGACCGGACCTGGGTCACGAGCCCGAGATCGCGCGGATCGACCATCAGCAGGACCGACGCGATGGTCTGGATGGCGCGGCCGGCACCGAGGAGCGCGACATCGAGCTCGTCGCGGCGCCAGTGGTCGCGCGCCCGGTCGACGGTCAGCCAGTAGGCAGTCGTCTGCAGCTCCAGCTCGGGCAGGTCGATCGGCCCCCAGCCGACGTTCTCGTCGGTCACGAACTTGAGCTTCTTGAACAGCGTGACGAGGCTGGCGACCATCACCTCGCCGTGCTTGCGGTGGCCGCCCGTGGCCGGCGCCTCCGCGAACACCTCGAGCGGCTTCAGCGTCACGGCCCGGTTGGCGTAGGTGTAGTGGTCGACGTCGATCCTGTGGACATATGCCTTGCGCTCGTGCCACTCGAGGCGGTCGACGTAGTACTGGATCGACTCGTGGATGTAGATCGCCCGTTCGTGGACCAGCACCTGGGCGCTGAACAGGTCGACCTCGCCGAGCACCCGCGGGCGATCCGGCGTCGTGTCGATGATCACGACGTTCTCCGGCGCGGCCGACCGCAGCGAGATCTCCGACGCCGGGAAGTTCTCGCTCGACCAATACCAGCGGCCGTCGGACGCCTGGCGGACGTGGCCCTCCTCGGCGAGGAACGCCAGCAGGTCGTCGGCCGGCGCGGGACCGAACGGCTCGCCCGGTTCGAAAGGCAGCTCGAACGTCGCGGCGCGCAGGTGGGCGAGCAGGACATGGAGGTTGTCCGGGTCGAGGCGCGCCTCCTCGGGCGTGTTGTCGAGCAGGAACTCGGGATGGTGGATGACGTACTGGTCGACCGGTGCGCCCGATGCGACGAGGACGGCGACGCTGGTGCCCCCCCGCCGGCCGGCCCGGCCGAACTGCTGCCACGTGGCGGCCACCGATCCCGGGTAGCCGGCCAGGATCGAAACATCGAGGCGGCCGATGTCCACGCCCAGCTCGAGCGCGTTGGTCGAGACGACACCGAGGATCTCGCCGTCGCGCAGCCCGCGCTCGATCGATCGGCGTTCGGTCGGCAGGTAGCCGCCGCGATAGCCCCGGACGCGGCTGCGCGGCCCATAGCTCTCGCGCAGCGACTCCCGCAGGCCCGTGAGCAATAGCTCGACCGCGACCCGCGACCGCCCGAACACGATCGTCTGGCGACCGGCCCTGAGGAAGGGCAGCGCCCAGCGCTGGGCCAGGGTGACCGACGATCCGCGGGCGCCGCTGGCCGGTTCCATGACCGGTGGGTCGACCAGCAGCACGTGCCGCTCGCCGGACGGGGCGCCGTTCCGATCGACGAGCCGGGCAGGGCGACCGGTCAGCATCGCCGCCAGCTCGGCGGGGTTCCCGATGGTCGCCGAGCAGCACACGATGACCGGGCGACTGCCGTAGTGAGCACAGATCCGGAGCAGCCGGCGGAGCACGTTGGCGACGTGGCTGCCGAACACGCCGCGGTACGTGTGCAGCTCGTCGATCACGATCAGCTCGAGCTGCTCGAACAGTTGGAACCACTTCGTGTGGTGCGGCAGGATCGCCGAATGGAGCATGTCCGGGTTGGTCACCACGACCTGCCCGGCCGCTCGCACGGTCGACCGGATCGGCGCCGGCGTGTCGCCGTCGTACGTCGAGGTGATGATCGACAGCTCGGCCGAGGCTGCCAGCTCACCGAACTCGGTGACCTGGTCCTGGCCGAGGGCCTTGGTCGGGAAGAGGAACAGTGCCCTGGCCGCCGGGTCCTCGGCGATGGCCTGCAGGGCTGGCAGCGCGTAGCACAGCGTCTTGCCCGACGCAGTGGGCGTCACGACCACGACGTCCTCGCCGGCATGGATCGCCTCGATCGCCTCGGCCTGGTGGGTGTAGAGGCGTTCGATGCCCCGCGTCGCGAGGCCCTGGACGATGCGGCTGTCCAGCCATGGCGGCATGTCGGCGTGGGCCGCCTCGCGGGGTGGGATGACCTCGTGGTGGACCACGCCGCGCGCGAGAGATGGCTCGTCGAGGAGGCCCGCGAGGACGGTCGATGGGTCGGCGGGGGCGTAGGTGCGCATCGACTCGGCTCCGTGCAATCAGAACGGATGTTCGGAATGGAAGGCAGTCTAGATGCAGCGTCAACCGCACGGATGACAGGTTGGCTGTCACGGCCGTTCGGTTGACATGGCAGCTGAGGCGTAGCTACGCTCCCGCCGATGTGGCGCCCGACCGCCCCTGATCCGCTCGACGACGCCGCCGACGACCTCGATGCCTCGGGATCGCAGGCACCGGCGCCGCCCGCATCCGTCGACCTGGCTGCGCTGCCGATCGTCGGCCTGACCCGACGGCGCATGGCGATCATCGCCAGCGCGCTGCTTGCCGTGTGGATCGTCGTGGCATTCGCCCTGCAGGTCGCCGAGGCATCGGAGGCCGCGACCCGCGCCGAGGACATCGCCGCCGGCAACGCCGCTCTCCAGCGCGAGGTCGCCTCGATGGAACGCGAGCTCGAGGCGATCGCGCGGCAGCGATTCGTCGAGCAGCAGGCGCGCGGCTACGGCGTCGGAACGACGCGCGAGGTCGCGTTCGCGCTTGCCCCCGACCCCCCACCGCTCGAGCGCGACGCGCCCGGCTCGGCGGCCCTCCGGATCGGCGCGGAGTCCGACGCCGTCACCCCGCTCGAGCGCTGGCTGACCCTCCTGTTCGGCCCCTCCGTCTAGGACCCCGCCCGCCCGACGCCCAGTCGGTATCCTTGCGTCCCGGCGCGCTCGCACCGGACGAGGAGAGGGCCGCCCGGACGACATGATCGACATCCCGGTCGACGACTTCATCTTCGTCGTGTGTGCGCTGATCGGCGGTGGCCTGCTGCTGATCACCGTCCTGCTCGACGACATCCTCGGCGCGGTCTTCGACTTCGACATCGCCGGTGTGTCGTTGATGCCCCTGTTGCTGTCGTTCGTATCGATGTTCGGCGTCGGCGGCATCTTCGCGAGCCAGGTCCTCGGGCTCCACGGCGGCCAGGCGGCGCTCGTCGGCGTGGCGTTCGGGCTGGTCGGCTTGGGGGTCGCGTATCTCCTGTTCAGTGCGCTCCAGAAGGCCGAGTCACCGGCCCCGTTCTCGACCTCCGACCTCGTCGGGCGCGACGCCTACGTCCAGGTGGCGATCCCGGCCGGGCGCTACGGCAGCGTCCTGGTCAAGGCCGAGGGCCAGACCCACGAGTACAGCGCCACGGCGTCGACCGACATCGGGGTCGGGACCGTGGCCCGGGTCAGCGGCGTCGCCGGCTCGGGTCTCATCGTCGAGCCGGCGATCATCGCCGGCGATCAGCCGGCAGCACAGGGAGGGACGCCCGGTGGGTGACATCGTGAACTTCGTCAGCGGGGCGTTGCCGATCTTCCTGATCATCATCGTCGCGGTCCTGATCGTGTCGTACATCGGGAGCCGCTACAAGGTCGCCGCGGCGAACGAGGCGCTGATCGTGTCCGGTCAGCGCGACCGCGGCCCGGACGGACGGCGCAACCTCAAGGTCGTCCGAGGCGGCGGCGTCATCGTGCTGCCGCTCATCCACAAGGTCGGCAAGCTCAAGCTCACCGCCCGCCAGATCAACGTCAACCTCGCCGATGCCGTGACTCGTCAGGGCATCAAGGTGGCGGTCCAGGGCGTCGCGACGTTCAAGATCGGCGCCGACGACGAGTCGATCCGCAATGCTGCCGAGCGCTTCCTCGAATCGCAGGAGGAGGCGGTCGACTCGATCGTCAAGAACGTGCTCGAGGGGTCGCTCCGCTCGATCGTGGGGACGCTCACGGTCGAAGAGCTCAACCTCGATCGACAGAAGTTCCAGCAGGCCGTCCAGGACGCCGCCAAGGGCGACCTCGCCACCTCGGGCCTCCAGATCGATTCGTTCACGATCCAGGCGATCCGCGACGAGTCCGGCTACATGGAGCTCATCGGCCAGCAGGAGACCGCCCGTCGCGAGCGCGACGCCCGGATGGCCAAGGCCGCGGCGGATCAGGAGGCGGCGGTCCGAGAGGCCGAGGCCGAGCAGGTCAAGATCAACGCCGCACGGGACGTCTCGCTGCGCCGCGCCGAGACCGAGACGCAGACCGCGGCCGCCAATGCCCGCGCCGCCCAGGCCGGTCCGCTCGCCGAGGCCGAGGCGACGCAAGAGGTGACCCGCAAGCAGACCGAGCTCGCCGAGCTCGAGGCCGCGAAGACGCAGAAGGAGCTGTTGACCAGCACCGTCCGCCCGGCCGAGGCAGAGGCGGAGGCCCAGATCCGCCGGGCCGAGGGCGACAAGCAGGCACGCATCGCGGCGGCCCAGGCCGACGCGGAACGGGTCCGGCTCGCCGGCCAGGCGGAGGCCGACGTCGTCGAGGTGACGGCCGCGGCGACGGCCAAGCAGACCACGCTCGAAGGCAATGCGGAGGCCGGCATCGTCCTGTCGAAGGGCGAGGCCGAGGCGAAGGCGCTGGCGCTCCGCGCCGATGCGTACCGCCAGTTCAACGAGGCGGCCATCATCCAGACCGTCCTGTCGCAGTTGCCCGAGATCGTCCGCGCGGCGGCCGAGCCGATGGGCAACATCGACAACCTGACCGTCCTCTCGAACGACGGAGCGTCCGACGTCGTGAAGAACGTCACCCGCACCGTGACCGAGGCGGGCACCACCGTGAAGGGCCTGACCGGGATCGATATCCCGGCGATGCTCAGCCAGGCGATGGGCGGTGCGATGAAGGGCGGCGACCCGCCCAAGCCGCCCACGGCGGGCGGCGGTGGTGGTGGGCGCGCGCGACCGGCGACCCCGCGACCGGGCGGTCCGGCGCCGGGTGGTGGCACGCCACCGAGTGGCGCACCGCCGAGCGGCTCACCGCCGAGCGGCGGCGCGAGCGCGAGCGAGGCGGCGGCTCGACCGACGGCTCGACCCGCGACCGGGTCGCCCCCGGCGACCGTGAACCTCACGACCCCGGCTCCGGCAGTGACCGAGTCGCCGGTGACGCCCCGGTTCGAAAGCCAGGAACAGATCGATGCGGCGCTCGAGGGTGCCGACCGTGCGATCCGTGCCGCGTCCCGGTCGACGCCCCGCACGGACACCGCCGCCGGACCCGCCCGACCCGCGTCCTTCGACATCACGGGCGAGACGACCGTCGACGCGGCCGCGCGGCAGCTGGCCGCCGACCTGCGCCAGATCCCCGGCATCGAGCGGTTCGCGACGGTGCAGCTGGCCACGCTCGAACGCTCGGGGCCGCGTCCGCTCCGGACGATGTGGCGTGTCGCCCGCGAGCACCTGGACGAGCGCTACGGGCAGCTGACCATCGGCGAGCTCATGGAGCGCTATGGCCCGGACCGGCCGCCGAGGTGACCGAACCGGCAGCATGACCGAGGCGGACCGGGGTGGCGAGCTCGGGCGCCTGCTGACCGCGAACCGGCGCTACGCCGCCAGGTTCGATCGATCGGCCCTGACGTCGAAGCCAGTGGCCGGTCTGGCCATCGTGGCGTGCATGGACCCACGCCTCGACATCCGCGAGGCGCTCGGCCTGCAGCCCGGCGACGCCCACGTCATCCGCAACGCCGGCGGTCTCGTCACCGACGACGTGGTCCGCTCGCTGGTGCTCAGCACGCAGGTGATCGGGACGCACACGGTCCTCGTGGTCGGACACACCGGCTGCGCCCTGCACGGTCTTGATGAAACGGCGACCCGCGCCCTCGTGGCCTCGACGGCGGGATCGACGGCCGACGACATCCCGATCGCCTTCGGGGCGTTCGGCGACCTCGAGGCGAACCTGCAGGCCCAGGTCGCCATCCTGCGCGAGCATCCGTTCCTGCCGGGGATCGGCGTCCACGGGCTCCTCTACGACGTCGCTACCGGGCGCCTGCACGAGGTCGCCTGACCACGACGTCAGCACGCCGTTGCAATGCGGTCGGGGCCGTACGCACGCGACCCGCGAGGCCCGCCGCGTAGACTGCTCGACGCACGAACGTCCACACGAGCACCCAGAGAGACCCAGCCATGAAGTGGAAGCGCAACACCGGGTTCGACCAGATCGAGGACCGGCGCGGCCAGGCCGTCGGTGGCGGCGGGGGCGGCGCCAACCTCGGAGGGCTGCTGGTGCCGCTCCTGGGCACGCTGCTCAGTGGCAAGGCCGGCAAGGGCGGGATCGTGCTGATCATCGCGATCGTCGCGGTCGTGCTGTTCAGCGGCATGCTCGGGGGCGGCGGCCTCGGTCTGCAAGGTGGCGGTGGGGGCGGCGCGCCCGGCGGCACGCTGGTGCCGCAGAGCGACACCGACCAGCAGCTCTCCTACATCGTCGACAACATCCAGGACTACTGGGCGAGGACGTTCGCCGCGTCGAACCGGGACTACCCGGAGACGGTGCTGGTGCTGTTCGAGGAAGGCACCGACTCGCCGTGCGGCCCGGCCTCGTCGGCGACCGGCCCGTTCTACTGTCCGGCCGACCGGAAGGTGTACCTCGACCTCGGCTTCTTCGACCAGCTCAAGGCCCGCTTCGGGGCGCAGGGTGGCGACTTCGCGATGGCGTACGTCGTCGCCCACGAGTTCGGCCACCACATCCAGACCGTCCTCGGCATCTCCGACCAGGTCCAGCAGATGTCGCAACAGGACCCGTCGCGGCAGAACCTGCTGTCGGTCCGCCAGGAGCTGCAGGCCGATTGCTTCGCCGGCGTCTGGGCAAATGCCGCCGTGGCCGACATCCAGTCCGGCGACATCCCCGAGGCGCTCGACGCCGCCGCGGCGGTCGGCGACGACCGGATCCAGCAGGCGACAGCCGGCCGGGTCGACCCGGAGGGATGGACGCACGGGTCCGCCGAGCAACGGGTGGCGTGGTTCACGAAGGGACACGACACCGGCAACCCCGAGGAGTGCGACACCTTCGCGACCTAAGGGTCGACGGAGCCGGTTCGGACCCCTTCCATCGCGGGCGCGCATGGCGTAGGCTCCCTCACCTCGACGTCGGGACCGGCCCGCGTCCGCATGGGTGAGCACACGGATGGCCGTCACACAACCGGTCGCGACCGCGGTCCGCAGCCTGCGCGTCCCGGTGCCCGGGCGAGCGATGCGCCGCTTCGCGATCGGTGCCCTGTTCGGGGTCCTGCTTGTACTCGGCGCGATCGCCGGCTTCGGGCAGGCGCATGCCGGCCGCATCCTGCCGGGCATCGTGCTCGGCGGCGTCAGCGTCGGCGGCATGACCGAGGCCGAGGCGCGCGCCGCGCTCGACGCCGCGCTGGGTCCGCTCGAGGCCGGCCGGATCGAGCTCGTCTCGGAACGCACGACCGACGTGATCACGTATGCCGACGTCGGGCGCGTGGTCGACGACGATGCGATGCTCGTCGGCGCCCTGTCGCATGGACGCGACGGCACCCGCTTCGAGGAGGCACTGGCCGGTCTGCAGGGGCTGCTTCGACCGGTATCGATGCCGATCGTCATCCACTACGACCATGGGCGGCTGACGTCGGCGCTCGCGGACTTCCGCGCCCTCGGTGGCCGGTCCGCCACCGACGCGACCGTTCGCATCCGGAAGAACGGGTTCGTCACGACGCCGGCCCACGACGGTGTGCGCGTCGACACCGCAGCGATCGAACCCCGCATCGAGGCCGCGCTGCTTGACCCGGCGACCCCGCCGGCCATCCGCCTGACGGCCGAGTCGACGGCCCTCCCGCCGGTCACGTCCGATTCAGACGTGGCTCGCGCCATCGCGACGGCCCGGCGCATCGCCAGCCCGCTGCTGGTCACCGCCGGATCGAAGGACTGGACGATCACCGCGAAGCGGATCCGGTCGTGGATGACGTTCGAGGGCACCGGCGCGGACCTTGCCCCGGTGGTCGACCCGACCGGCGTGCCGGACATCCTCGTCAACGCCAGGAAGCACGTCGCGCGCAAGCCGCTCGACGCGCAGTTCCTGCGCGACCGCGGCGGGCGGATCTTCGGCGTGGGGGCGTCATCGGCCGGTCGCGCGATCGACCTCGATACCACCGTCGCGCGGGTCATGGAGCGGCTGTCGGACCGCGCGACAGGCAGTCGCACGCGCCAGGCGGTCAAGGTCAAGACGATGGTCGTCGCGCCGGAGGTGACGACGGGCGAAGCCACGAAGAAGGCGCCGCTCGTCCAGCGGATCGGGTCCTGGACGACCTACTACCAGGTCAGCGCCCACAACGGCTTCGCCGCCAACATCACGATCCCGGCACGGCGGCTCGACGGCCTGGTCGTCCGACCGGGCGAGACGTTCGACTTCTGGCGGGCGCTCGGTGAGGTGAGCTTCCGGACGGGCTACCGCCTCGGCGGGGCCATCGTCGGCGGGCACACCGTCGAGGGCCGGGCCCTCGCCGGCGGCATCTGCGCGGCGTCGACCACGCTGTTCAACGCGGCCGCCCGGGGCGGGCTCCAGGTCGTGACCCGGTCCCCGCACTGGTACTACATCACGCGCTACCCGCTCGGACTCGACGCCACGGTCTCGGACTCGCAGACCATGCGCTTCCGCAACGACACGGCGCACCCGATCATGATCCGGTCGCACGCCTCGCCCGGCGTCGTCCGGTTCGAGATCTGGAGCGTCCCGAACGGTCGCACCGTGACCTGGTCGCGACCGGCGGTGTCCAACGTGGTGGGTGGCTACGACACGGTCCGGTATTCGTCGACGCTGCGACCTGGCGAACGCGAGCGCATCGAGTACCCGGTCGACGGCAAGGACGTGTCGATCACGCGGACGGTGCGCAACGGCTCGGGCCGCGTCGTGCACCGGGACACGTTCGTGTCGCACTACCATCGGATGGTGGGCGTCACGCTGGTCGGCCGCTGACCTCCCGGGTCCGGGATCGGATCAGCGCAGGACCGCGTCCTCCTCCTTGAACACGACCTCGCGCTGGCGACGGATCGACGGCAGGATCGCGAGGATCAGCGCGAGGGCCGCCACCAGGAGCAACCCCGCCGAGATCGGTCGCGTGAAGAACACGCTCGCGTCACCGTGCGAGATGATCAACGCACGCCGGAGATGCTGCTCCAGCAGGGGTCCCAGGACGAACCCGAGCAGCAGCGGCGCGGGCTCGCAGCCGAGCTTGATCAGGGCGTAGCCGAGGATCCCGAAGAACGCGATCGCGAAGACGTCGACCGGGTTGAGGTTCAGCGAGTACGTGCCGATGCAGGCGAACGCGATGATGGCCGGGAAGAGCATGTTGTAGGGGACCGTCAGCAGCTTCACCCAGATCCGGATCAGCGGCAGGTTCAGCATCACGAGCAGCACGTTCCCGATCCACATCGAGACCACCAGGCCCCAGAAGAGCGCGGGCTCGTTGTTGATCACGTTCGGGCCAGGCTGGATGCCCTGGATGATGAACGCGCCGATCATGAGCGCCATGACCGGATGCGCGGGCAGGCCCAGCGTCAGGAGCGGGATGAACGAGGTCTGCGCCGCCGCGTTGTTCGCGGACTCTGGACCGGCGACGCCCTCGATCGCCCCGTGCCCGAACGTCGCCGGCCGGCGTGAGACACGCTTCTCGACCGAATAGGACGCGAACGACGCGAGCACATGGCCCGCGCCAGGCAGCACGCCGAGCGCCGATCCGATGACGGTGCCCCGGAGGACCGGAGCCGCCATGGCACGGAGCTCGTCCCGCGTCGGCATGAGGTTCCTGACCGTGTGGACCGCGGCCGTGCGAGTCGTCTCGTCCTCGAGATTGCGCAGGATCTCGGCGACGCCGAACATGCCGACCGCGAGCGACACGAAGTTGATGCCCGAGAACAACTCACGAGCCCCGAACGTGAACCGCGGGGTGCCCGTGTAGATGTCCTGGCCGACCGTGGCGAACAGGAGACCCAGGAGCATCATCGCGAGCGCCTTGAGCGTCGAGCCACGCGCCAACGCGATCGACGCGAACAGACCGAGCACGACGAGCGCGAAGAACTCGGCGGACCCGAACCCGAGCGCGACGGCCGCCAGCGCCGGTGCGAACAGCACGACCACGAGGGTCCCGACCGAACCGGCGACGAACGAGCCGAGCGCCGCCGCGGCCAGGGCAGGTCCGGCCCGGCCCTGGCGCGCCATCTCGTGGCCGTCGATCGCGGTCACCGCCGCCGATGTCTCGCCCGGCAGGTTGATGAGGATGGCGGTCGTCGAGCCTCCGTACTGCGCCCCGTAGTAGATGCCGGCCAGCATGATCAGGGCGGTCACGGGCTCGAAGTTGAAGGTGACCGGCAACAGCATGGCGATCGTGGCGGTCGGGCCGATGCCAGGCAGCACGCCGACGAGGGTCCCCAGGAGGACGCCGACGAAGCAATAGAAGACGTTCTCCGGACTCAACGCTGTCGAGAAGCCGAGCGCGAGGTTCTGCAGGAGGTCCATCGCGGTCCTAGACCGGGATCCAGGGGCCGACGAGCGGGATCCGCAGCCGCAGTGCGACGACGAAGACGAGGACGCAGATCACGGTCAGGGCAACGGCGATCAGGATCGCGGTGCGGAGGCCGGTGCGCCGGCTCGCGAACGCCGACATCAGGGCGGTGACCAGGACGGCCGGCACGAGGCCGAGACCGCGGACGGTCAGCCCGAAGAACACGATCGATCCGACGATCAGCGCAGCCCCTCGCCACGCCACGTCGCCGATGGCGCCCTCCTCGCCACCGCGGAGGCCGCGAACGGCGATGACGCCACCCAACACCGCCAGGGCGCCGCCGAGCACGAACGGGAAGTAGCCCGGGCCCATGCGATCCGGCGTCCCGACCTCGTACGAGACGGCTCCGATGGCGAATGCGAGCCCGAAGGCCACGAACGCCAGGCCGGCGAGGATGTCCCTGGGCGACCGGGCCGCGTCCGGGCCGTGTCGCGCGGTCGACGGAGGACCGGGCGGGGCGAGATCCGTCCCGCCCGGGCTGTCGCTGTCTACGAGGCTGTCACGCCGGCCGCCTCGATGATCGGCTTCCAGAGGTCGATCTGCTCCTGCAGCTTCGCGGTGTGCGCCTCGGGAGTGGCCTGATCCTCGGCGACCGGTGTCGTGCCCAGCTCGGCGAACTTGGCGACCACGTTCGGGTCGGCCAGAGCGGTCTGCAGCGCGCCGGTGAGCGCCTGGACGATCTCGTCGGGCGTGTCCTTCGGCACGTAGAGGGCGTGCCACACGCCGACTTCCACGTCGGGCAGACCGCCTTCGGCCGTGGTCGGCACGTCGGGCAGCGCGTCGTTGCGCTCGGGGCTCGTGATGGCATACGCCTTGACACCGCCGGACTTGATGTGCTCGGTCGTGTTGGTCGTCTGGTCGCACATGAAGTCGACGTCCTGGTCACCGAGCAGGTCGTCCATCGCGGGGCCCGTGCCCTCGTACTCGACCTCGGTCACCTTGGTGCCGATGGCGCTCATGATCAGCAGCCCGCACAGGTGCGATGCCGCGCCGATCCCGGCGTTGGCGTAGTTCACGTCGGCCGCGTTCGTCTTCACGTAGTCGACGAGCTCCTGCAGGGTCGTCGGTTCGAGGCTCTTGCGGCCGATGATCGTCATCGGCACCTCGGTGACGAGGCCGATGGTCTTGAAGTCGACGAGGGGGTCGTACGGCAGGTCGCTGTACAGCGACGGCGCCGTCGACATGCCGATGTGGTGCATCAGGACGGTGTATCCGTCGGCCGCCGCACCGGCGACCTGGCCCGCGGCCAGCGTGCCGCCAGCACCGGTGACGTTCTGCACGACGAGCTCCTGCCCCAGCGTCGCGCGCATGGGTTCGGCGATGAGGCGAGTCACCGTGTCGGTCGGGCCGCCGGCCGCGAACGGGACGACGACGGTGATCGGTCCTTCCGGATAGGCGATCGCCGGACTGGCCGCCGAAGCCGACGGCGCGTCGCTTCCCGACGCGGCCGGTTCGCTCGCTGCCGGTGCCGATGGCGATCCGCCCGGGCTCGCACATCCGGCGACGAGGATGACTGTCGCGGCGGTCGCCGCCCAGATCGTTCGGAGGGACCGCCATCGGATCGGTGTCATCGCTGTATCGGGCCTCCATGCTCCGTATTCGACGGAGGGTCCCGCGCGCCTGCCCCCGAACGTCCGACCAACGGCGCTGCCGTGCATTTCATCGGCGTAACGGATCGGGGATGGATCGCCCGTTCTGCGTTAGAATCCTCGGCCACGGCGGAGTAGCTCAGTGGTAGAGCAGGGGACTCATAAGCCCTTGGTCGGTGGTTCGAATCCGCCCTCCGCTACCACCCCACCCGTATGCCCAGGGATCGCTCGACCTGGTCGGAGGTCGTATCGATTTCTTCATATCTCCTACCGTCGCCATCCGATCGCATCAAGCGTCCGTAGGAGTGATCGACGGCATGACCTCGGTCAGGGGGTCCTTACGCCCCCCGACGGTATACTCGCGAAACGTGGCGGCGCTCGATCGTCGCTCACTTGACCCGGAGGCTCCCCTTTGAATCCCAAGTTCTTCCGGAACGGCATCGTGATGCTCGTGCTGGTGGTCGGCACGGCGGCGCTGCTGTTCACGTGGATCACGACGACGTCGACACCGACGAGCACCGTCTATTCGGCGTTCCTTCAGGACGTCAGCGCAGGGTGAGGTCAAGAAGGTGACCCAGCAGGGCACGACGCTGACCGTCCAGACCAATGACGAACAAGACCTACACGGTCATCGTCCCCACCGTCCTGACCACGGTCTATGACCGACATGCAGGCGGCCGCCGACGAGGGCAAGTCGAGCTCGAAGGCGGATGTCTTCGGGGCGACGCCCGCCCCCGACACGTCGTGGCTCGGGCTGCTGCTGACCGCGGTGCTGCCGCTGCTGATCATCGGCGGCTTCATCTTCTTCATGATGCGCCAGGCCCAGGGCACCAATAACCAGGCCCTGAGCTTCGGCAAGAGCCGTGCCCGCATGTTCCTCGGCAACAAGACGGTGGTGACCTTCGCCGACGTGGCCGGGGTCGACGAGGCCAAGACCGAGCTCCAGGAGGTCGTCGAGTTCCTGAAGTTCCCCGAGAAGTTCAACTCGCTCGGCGCGCGCATCCCGCGCGGCGTGCTCCTCGTCGGACCCCCGGGCACCGGCAAGACGCTGATGGCCCGCGCGGTCGCCGGTGAGGCGGGCGTGCCGTTCTTCAGCATCTCGGGCTCGGAGTTCGTCGAGATGTTCGTCGGCGTCGGCGCGAGCCGCGTCCGCGACCTGTTCGACCAGGCCAAGCGCAACTCGCCGTGCATCGTCTTCGTCGACGAGATCGACGCGGTCGGCCGCCAGCGCGGCGCCGGCCTGGGTGGCAGCCACGACGAGCGCGAGCAGACGCTCAACCAGATCCTCGTCGAGATGGACGGCTTCGACACGAACACCAACGTGATCGTCGTGGCTGCGACGAACCGGCCGGACGTCCTCGACCCGGCGCTGCTGCGCCCGGGCCGCTTCGACCGCCAGGTCATCCTCGACCGCCCGGACATGAAGGGCCGCGTCGAGATCCTGAACGTCCACACCAAGGGCAAGCCGCTCGACAAGGGCGTCGACGTCGCCGGCGTCGCGCGGCAGTCGCCCGGCTTCTCCGGCGCCGACCTCGCCAACCTCGTGAATGAGGCGGCGATCCTGTCGGCACGGCGCAACAAGAAGGTCATCGGCATGTCCGAGTTCCAGGAGGCCCTGGAGCGGATCGTGGCCGGTCCCGAGCGCAAGTCGCGGGTCATCTCGGACGCCGAGAAGGCGATCATCGCGTACCACGAGGGTGGTCACGCGGTGGTCCAGCGGATCCTGCCGAAGTGCGACCCGGTCAGCAAGGTGACGATCATCAGTCGTGGCATGGCCCTCGGCTACACGATGGCGTTGCCCCAGGAAGACCGCTATCTCCAGTCCAAGACGGAGTTCGAGGACAAGATCGCGGGCCTGCTCGGCGGCAACGTCGCGGAGCGACTGATCTTCGGCGACACGACGACCGGTGCCAGCAACGACATCGAGAAGGCGACCGACCTCGCGCGGCGCATGGTCACCGAGTTCGGCATGAGCGACAAGCTCGGCCCGCTGTCCTTCGGGAAGCGCGACGAGCTGGTCTTCCTCGGCCGCGAGATCGGTGAGCAGCGCAACTACAGCGACGAGATCGCGAAGCAGATCGACGAGGAGGTCCGGGCGATCATCGACAAGGCGTACGAACGGGCGACCGAGGTCCTCACGACCCACCGCGACCGGCTCGTGGCCCTGGCCGAGAAGCTCGTGGCCGAGGAGACCGTCGACTCCGAGGGGTTCGAGACGCTGTTCACGGACCTTCCGCCCAAGTCCGCCGACGGCGGCGTGCCGTCCGTCGTCGGGCCCGGCCAGCCGATCCCCGACCCGAATCCACAGCCCGCGTAGGGCGTTCCACCGACGCGGATCCGAGCGGGCCGGGCGACCGGCCCGCTCGTTCGTCCGGGCGCGCCGATAGACTTCCCGGCCATGTCCGACATGTCCGCCAGTCCCATCTCGCTCGAGGCGCACCTCGATTCGACCAGCGCCACCCGGCTCGAGAGCCTCAAGGCGTTCCTGCGCATCCCGAGCGTCTCGGCGCTGCCCGAGCACGCCGGGGACGTGCACCGCGCCGCCGAGTGGCTCGGTGCGGCGCTCGGGTCGACCGGCATCGAGCACGTCGAGGTGGTCGAGACCGATGGTCATCCGATCGTGTACGGCGACTGGCTGCATGCCGACGGCGCCCCGACGGTCATCGTCTACGGGCACTACGACGTCCAGCCCGTCGACCCGCTCGACGAGTGGACCAGCCCACCGTTCGAGCCGTGGTCGGACGGCGACCGGATCGTCGGCCGTGGGAGCGCCGACGACAAGGGCCAGATCCACGCGCACCTGATGGCGGCCGGCGCCCTGCTCGCGACCCGCGGCCGGTTCCCGATCAACGTCAAGTACGTCTTCGAGGGCGAGGAGGAGGTCTCCAGCCTCCATCTCGATGCATGGCTCGCGGACAACCGCGACCGCCTCGTCGCGGATGCCGCGATCATCAGTGACACCGGGTTCTTCGACGGCAACATCCCGGCGATCACGGTCGCGCTGCGTGGACTGATGTACGCCCAGATCGACGTCGAGCTGTCCCCGGTCGACCTCCACTCGGGCAGCTACGGCGGTGTCGTCCACAACCCGGCCATCGCGCTGGCGCAGATCATCGCCGCGCTCAAGGGCCCCGATGGCCGCGTCCGCATCCCCGGCTTCTACGACGACGTCGCCGAGCTGACGCCGGCCGAGCGCGCGGCGATCGCCGACCTGCCGTTCGACGAGGATGGGTTCCGCGAGAAGATCGGCGTGCCGGCGCTCGTCGGCGAGGTCGGCTACTCGACGCTCGAGCGCAAGTCGACCCGCCCGACGCTGGACGTCAACGGCATCTGGGCCGGCTTCCAGGGCGATGGTGCCAAGACCATCATCCCGGCCAGGGCCCACGCCAAGGTCAGCGCGCGGCTCGTCGCCCACCAGGATCCGCACGACATCTACGACCGGCTCGCGGCGTTCGTCGACGAGATCACCCCGCCGGGTGTCGAGGTCACGGTCACCCCGCTCGGCGCCGGGCGGCCGGTGCTCACCCCGATCGATCATCCGGTGACGCTGGCCGCGGCGCGCGCGCTCGAGGCGACGTTCGGACGGGCGCCCGTGTACATCCGTGAGGGAGGCTCGATCCCCGTCGCGGCGAGCTTCGAGTCGATCCTCGGCCTGCCGGTCGTGCTCGAGGGGTTCACGCAGCCGAACGAGCGGGCGCACGCCCCCGACGAGTGGCTCGACCTGCGCAACTACGAGGGCGCCATCAGGGCCATCGTGGCGACGTTCGACGAGATCGCCGGGGTGGACCTTGGGAGTACGGACCGGGGCAGTACGGATGGGTGATACGGCCTGGGGCCGGTGCTACCCTAATCTGCCGGCATGACCGCCAGAAGCGCCGGTGTCCGGGGAGGTTCCGACCGCGTGAGCACCGATCTCGAAGCCAACGTCGCCGGGGCGCCTGCTGCGCGCGGATGGCGACTCGACACCGACAACGGCAGCATGGCGCCGCGGTCCGCACTCGACGTGCTGGTCGACCTCAACGAACGGGTGACGACCGGTCACCTGGCCGAGTACCAGCCCGTCCCGCTGGGCTTCACCCCGCTCGACAAGACCATCGGATCCGGCCTGCGCGCCGGTGAGCTCCTGCTCATCGGCGGTGCCCAGGGCACCGGCAAGACCACGATGGCCCTCCAGATGGCCCGCAACATCGCGTCCGGCGGGCAGGCCAACGTCCTCTACCTGTGCTTCGAGCACGACGAGGCGTATCTCATGAACCGCCTCATCGCGATGGAGTCGGCGCTCGCCCACCTGCCGCACAAGACCGGTGCCATCAAGATCCAGGACGTCCGCAAGGAGATCCTCGGCACCTGGATGGCGGAGGGCGCCGCGTCGCCGCAGCTTGCCAACAACCCGCGCCTCCGGCCGTCGCTCGACCGTATCGCCCGCTACGGCCAGAACCTGTTCCTGCTGCGGGGGTCGCAGACGGCCAGCACCATCGACAACATCCGCAAGCTCGTGCAGCAGCACCGGCAGCTGTCCGGCGATCGCCGGCTGGTGGTCTTCGTCGACTACATGCAGAAGGTGCCGCAGGTCCCCGAGCCCGAGAACGAGTCCGAGAAGGTGACGTTCATCGTCAACGGCCTCAAGGACATCGCCCTGTCCGAGGACGTGCCGATGGTCTCGATCGTCGCCGCGGACAAGGAAGGCCTCAAGGCGTCGCGCCTGCGCAACTTCCACCTGCGCGGCTCGTCGGCGATCAACTACGAGGCCGACATCATCCTGATCCTCAACGAGAAGTACCACGTCGTCGCCAAGGTGAACATCGAGTTCAACCCGTACCAGGCGCAGCGCTTCCGCGACTGGGTCATCGTGTCGGTCGAGAAGAACCGCGGTGGCCAGGACAACGTCGACCTCGAGTTCGAGAAGCACTTCGAGTTCTCCTGCTTCGACCCCAACGGTCGAACCGTCCAGGAGAAGCTGATCGAAGAGCGCCTCTACAACGACTAGGGACTGCGGTCCGCGCGTCACGCGGTAGCAACGGGCCGACGGCGGCCCGCAACCGGCATCCGATGCACGCAGTGGCTACGCTGCGCTCGACATGCCAGACGAGAACGACAAGGCCCGGGTCGATCGCGAGCTGATCGAGCTCCTCAACGAGCTGCGCGTCGCGCTGCCCGGTGTCCAGGTCCTGTTCGCCTTCCTGCTGGTGCTGCCATTCCAGCAGCGCTTCGCCGAGACGTCGTCCGTGGACCAGGCCGTGTACACGCTCGCGCTGCTGGCCAGCGCACTCGCCGCGGCGCTGCTCATCGCGCCGTCGATGGCCCACCGGCTCAACTTCCGGCGCGGCAACAAGGAGCGGATCCTGTTCGACGCCAACCGGCTGATGGTCGCCGGGATGGTGTGCACGGCGATCGGCATCGCCTGCGCCGTGTATCTCGTGGTCGACGTCGTCCACGGCGGTACCGCGGCGGTCTTCGCGACGGCGGCCTCACTGATCGTCTACGCCGCGCTCTGGCTGGCGCTGCCCCTGGCGCGTCGTGGCGAGCGCGAAGGCTGACCGGCGAAGGGTCTAGCATGCCGCAATGCGCAGCCCCGGCGAGTACCCCGACGTGGTCGAGATCGTGGTCGAGATCCCCCGCGGCTCGCGCAACAAGTACGAGTTCGACGAGGAGGCCCGCGTCTACCGCCTCGACCGCGTGCTGAGCAGCGCGGTCTTCTACAACTTCGACTACGGGTTCATCGAGGGCACGCGCGCCGGCGACGGCGATCACACCGACGCACTGCTCGTCATCGACGAGCCGACGTTCACCGGCTGCCACGTCTGGGCACGGCCGATCGGCGGGCTCGAGATGCGCGACGAGATGGGGTTCGACTTCAAGGTGCTGTGCGTCGCTATCGGCGACTCCCACCAGCAGCACATCGAGCGACTGGACCAGGTGCGCCCGCACCGCCTGGTCGAGATCGAGCACTTCTTCAACACATACAAGGCGCTCGAAGACAAGACCGTCGACGTCGTCGGCTGGCGCGAGCGCGACGCCGCGCTCCAGGTCCTGCGCGATGACCGCGCGACGTGGCAGCGCGAGCGCGAGGCCGGCAGCCCGGTCCCTTGACGGGAGCACCCGCCGGCGACCGGCCCGAGCCCGAGGACGAAGACCGGGTCCGACGGCTGTTTGTCGGCGTCCCATTGCCCGACGACGGCGCAGATGCGGTCGGCGATGTCGTGCGCACCGTCCGGTCGATGCCGCTGCCGGACGGGGCCCGCGATGTCCGCTGGGTCCGGCTCGACGGCCTGCACCTCACGCTGCGGTTCCTGGGGCCGACCGAGCCCGAGCGGATCGAGCCGACCATCGTGGCGATCGATCGGGTCGGACGGTCGGCCGGCGGGCCGTTCGAGATCGAGCTGGCCGGGGCCGGGTCGTTCCCGGCCGGCCGTCGCCCACGGACGATCTGGATCGGATTGACCGGCGGCCAGGAGGCCCTGGCCGAGCTGGCCGCCGTGACCGAGGCCGCGCTCGTCGATGCGGGCTGGCAGCCCGAGCCCCGCCCGTTCCGGCCGCACCTGACGCTGGCCCGTTCCGACGGCGTGGCGGTCGGCCCCCTGGTCGCCGGGCGCCTCGTCGAGACGATGGCGGACCGGCCTATCCGCTGTACGCTCGATCGCATCGGGCTGTTCGAGAGCGTGACCGGCGGCGGACCGGCCCGGTACGTGCCGCTCGTGCTGCGCGGCCTCGGCGCGACACCCGACGATCTCGACCCCGTGTACCATCTGGGCGCCCCGGACACATCCTGACCGGGCAGACCAGGAGTGTCCGAATCGACGTGACGACTGGCCAGCGCGCCCGGATCGTGCTCGGCCTCGGTGTCCTGAACCTCGTCCTCGCGACCATCGCGCTCACCGTCGGCGGCATCGGCCTGCAGCAGCGCTCCGGGTCGCCACCCCCCGTGGCCGTCGTCACGACACCGTCGCCAGCCCCGAGCCCGGACGCCGAGCCCGCACCCACCGAGTCGCCCGCGCCGTCGTCCGTCGCATCCCCGTCGGCACCGGCCGCGTCGCCGAGCCCGGCTCCGACGTCGGCGGTCGCGTCGCCGTCACCCACGGCGGTGGCTGGGCGGACGGCCGCACCCGCGGGGACGCCGCCACCGGCCTCGAACCCGACGTCCGATCCGGACCCGACGAGCCAGCCCACGAGCCAGCCCACGCCGCGCCCGACCCCGCAGCCCACCGCGCGACCGACGCCGCGGCCCACACCGCAGCCGACGCCGACACCCCGCCCGACCACCGAGCCGACCCCGACCCAGCCGCCCACACCGCCGCCGAACGTCGCAACGAACCCTCCGAAGCCGACGCCGCAGACCACCCCCGAACCGACCTCAAGGCCGGATCGAGACGGTGACGTCGAGCGCCACTGAGGTCGACGGGTCCCAGGGCGCCGGCGTGCGCCTGCCGGCGGCGCGGTTGCGCCGTCGCGGCCGCAGGCGCTAGGCTCGCGCTCCCCGACCGCACAGCCACGCTGGCGGCGGGTATCCGGGAGGGTCACGGATGTCTACCGTCGCCGCAGATCCACGCCAGACGAAGTTCGTCCTCGACGAGAGCCGGATCCCGCGGTCCTGGTACAACATCGCCGCCGACCTGCCCGTGCCGCCGGCACCGCCCCTCCACCCCGGCACGCATCAGCCGATCGGGCCGGACGACCTGGCGCCGCTCTTCCCGATGGCCCTCATCGGACAGGAGGTCTCGGGCGAGCGCGAGATCGAGATCCCGGAGCCGGTGCGCGATGCCTACCGCCTCTATCGGCCGAGCCCGCTGTACCGGGCGCATCGGCTCGAGCGCGCCCTCGATACGCCCGCCCACATCTACTACAAGTACGAGGGCGTGAGCCCGGCCGGCAGCCACAAGCCGAACACCGCCATCCCGCAGGCGTTCTACAACCAGCAGGCAGGCGTGAAGCGGCTGGCGACCGAGACCGGCGCCGGGCAGTGGGGCAGCGCGCTGGCATTCGCGGGCGCCATCTTCGGGCTCGAGGTCAAGGTCTACATGGTCCGCGCGAGCTACGACCAGAAGCCGTACCGCAGGATCCTCATGGAGACGTACGGCGCGGAGGTCGTGGCCAGCCCGTCACCGACCACGAACTACGGCCGGGCGGTCCTGGCCCAGACGCCGGACAGCCCGGGCTCGCTCGGGATGGCCATCAGCGAGGCGGTCGAGGACGCCGCGACGCGCGACGATACGAAGTACAGCCTCGGCTCGGTCCTCAACCACGTCCTCCTCCACCAGACCGTCATCGGGCAGGAGGCGATCGAGCAGATGGGCATGGCCGGTGAGTCGCCCGACATCGTCATCGGCTGCACGGGTGGCGGCTCGAACTTCGCCGGCCTGACGTTCCCGTTCCTTGGACGCAACTTCCGCGAGGGCGCGAGCCACCGCATCATCGCAGTCGAGCCCGAGGCGGCGCCGAGCCTGACCCGCGGCGTGTATGCCTACGACTTCGGCGACACCGGCAAGATGGCGCCGCTGGTCAAGATGCATACCCTCGGCGCGGATTTCATCCCCGAGCCGATCCATGCCGGCGGCCTCCGCTATCACGGCATGGCGCCCCTCGTCAGCCTGCTCAAGGACCACGGCGACATCGAGGCGCGCTCGGTCCACCAGCGCGCGAGCTTCGAGGCGGGCGTGCAGTTCGCCCGGGCCGAGGGCATCCTGCCGGCGCCCGAGCCGACCCACGCGATCCGGGTCGCGATCGACGAGGCCCTCGCGGCGAAGGAGGCGGGCGAGTCGCGCGTCATCCTGTTCAACCTGTGCGGCCACGGGCACTTCGACCTGTCGGCCTACGAGCGGTTCCTCGACGGGTCGCTCGAGGACTACGAGTACCCGACCGAGAAGGTCGAGGCCGCGCTCGCCGCCCTGCCCGCCGTCTGATCGGCGGAGGGTCGACCCGGCGTGCCGCGCCTCGCGTGCTGGTCCTGTGGGCGCCAGATCTACACGGTCTCGCCCATCGCCTCGCTGTTCGCCGAGGAGCGGCGCTGCCCGCGCTGTGGGGCGTACATGGATGTCGAGCGTCGTGAGCACGACCGACGCGAGCGGCTCCGCCGGCTGAACCCGATGCACGACCCGGGTCCGCCTGCCGGGGTCGCCGAGCGACGGGTCGAAGAGCGACGCGTGCTGCGCCGCCGGTCGACCGGCTGAGCCGACCCCGGAGCGGACGCGCCACCGCCGACCGGCTGCGATACTCGACCCCATGCGGATCGCGCTGCTCGGGTTCGGGTTGATCGGCGGATCCATCGCGCGTTCGCTGCACGAGCGCGGGCCGGCTGGGGGGGCCGATCACACCGTCGCCGCCTGGTCGCCGGGCGGCGACGGGCCGGCGGCCGCGCTCCGCGACGGCGTCATCGACACCGCGACGGGCAGCCCGGAGGCCGCCCTCGCCGGGGCCGAGCTGGTCGTCCTGGCCGGGCCGGCACCGGTCTGCCTGGCCCAGCTCGATGAGCTTGCCGGTCCATGGCGGGAGGCACTCGCACCGGATGCCGTCATCACCGACGTGGCCAGCACCAAGGCCACCATCGTGCTGCGCGCGACCGCGCTCGGGCTGCGGTTCGTCGGCGGCCATCCGATGGCCGGGCGCGAGGCGACCGGCTACGCCGCCAGCAGCGCGGACCTGTTCGTCGATCGCCCGTGGGTCGTGGTCCCCACCGCCGACGATGGCGCGGTCGCCCGGGTCGAAGCCCTTGCCGCCGCCACGGGTGCACGACCCCGCCGGATGACGGCCGCCGCCCACGACGAAGCCGTCGCCGCGATCTCGCACCTGCCGCTCGTCGTCGCGGCGGCGCTCGTCGAAGCGATCGCCGGTGCCGAGCCGACCGACCGCGAGGACTGGCCGACGGCCGCGGGGCTTGCCGCGAGCGGCTGGCGCGACATGACCCGCCTGGCGCGGGGCGACGTGGCGATGGGCACCGGCATCGTCGTCACCAACGGGCCGGCCATCGCGGCCCGGGTGCGGGACCTCATCGTCGTGCTGGAGGCGTGGCTGGCCGAGCTCGAGCGGTCGGGCGGGCCCGACGAGGAGGAGGTCGCGACCCGGTTGCGCACGGCGCGAGATCGCCTGGCCGCGATGCCGACGTGAGCGGGGCGGCCGACGAGCGCGTCCTCGTGGTCCCGCGATCCGTCGTCCCGGACGAGGGTGGCTGGTACGGGCTGCGGACCGATGGGCTCGAGGCGTTCCTCGACGTGGTGGCCCGGCACGGACGCTTCGAGGCCCGCGCCGAGATGGAGCGCGACCCATCCTTCAAGCAGATCATCCCGTACCTCGTGTTGCGCGACGCCGAACGCTACTTCCTGATGCGACGGACCCGGGCCGGCACCGACGCCCGGCTCCACGACCGCTGGTCGATCGGGGTCGGCGGGCACATCGATCCGGGCGACTCGGGCGTGCCCGGCGGTCTGCGGCGCGAGTGGCGGGAGGAGCTCGTCGCGGATTTCGAGCCGGCGTTCACGCCGTTCGCGCTGCTCAACGACGACACCACCGAGGTCGGCGCGGTGCATCTCGGCATCGTCGTCCTGACGGACGCCGCCGGGCGACCGGTCGCCATCCGCGAGACCGACAAGCTGTCCGGCGCGTTCGCGTCGCCGGCCGAGGTCGCCGCCGGCGCCGAGCATCTCGAGAGCTGGAGCCGGATCGTGTTCGACGCGCTCGAAGCGACCACGGTCGGCCGGGAACCACAGGCGTGATCCGTCGCGTCGCCGGGGCCGCCGGTGCCGCAGTCGTGTCGGTCGTCGCGCTGCGCAGCGTGCGACGGCGCGCTGTCGACCGTCTCCTGACCGCGCCGCGCGTGGGACCCGACGAAGCGGCCATCGCAGGCGACCTCGATGCGCTCGGCGGCGAGGTGATCCGCTTCCGGTCCCGGGACGGCCTGCGACTCGCCGGCCGCTGGCTGCGTGCCGAGGCCGGTGACGGCGACTGGTCGACGGACCCGCACGAGGCGATCCTGCTGCTCCACGGCTACAGCGGCTCGATCGCGCCCGACCTCGTCGAGTACGGGCCATTCCTGCGCCGGACCGCCAACGTGCTGGGCATCGACTTCCGCGGGCACGGCGACTCGGAGGCCGGCCCGTCGACCTTCGGGATGCTCGAGACGGAGGACGTGGCCGGCGCGCTCGCGTGGCTCGGAGAGCGGGGCATCACCCGCGTCGCGCTCTTCGGGACGTCGATGGGTGGCATGGCCGCGATCACGTCGGTCGCGCTGCTCGGTGACGGCACGCTCCCGGCCGCCGACATGGATCCCTCGGCGACACGCGCGCCGATCGCCGCACCGCGACCGGTCGTCGTCGCGATCGTCGCCGACTCGACCGCCGCCGGCGTCGAGGTCCCGGTCGCCAATCGCCTGCGAACGCCCCTGCGCGGGTTCGTCGCGAGCCGGTTGTTCGACGCGGCCTCCCGATCGCTCGGTGCCGACCCGCGCGAGACCGAGCCGGGTCGCGTGGTCGCGCTCGTCGAGCCGGTCCCACTGCTGCTCATCCACGGTGCCGCAGACACGACCGTGCCGCTCGAGGACGCGCGCCGGCTCGTGGCGGCGGCCGGTCCGAGCGCTGAACAGTGGGTCGTCGAGGGCGCTGAACACAGCCGCTCCCACGCAGTCGTGGGGCAGGACTATGAGCGACGCGTCATGGACTTCCTGCGGGTGGCCTTCGGCCGCTCGCGGGACGACGATCTGCCCGGCGAACCGCCCGACCTATAATCGCGGCGCCGGGGTGGCTGTCGACGACCCCGTGACAGCGCGACCCTATGGAGGACCGATGGCGGCAAAGATCCTCGTCGTCGATGACGATCCGAATGTCCAGCGGCTCCTGCAGTACACGCTCAAGCAGGAGGGCTACGACGTCGTCATCGCCGGGGACGGTGCCGAGGGCTTCCGCCAGTGGGGCGTCGAGTCGCCGGACCTCGTCCTGCTCGACGTCATGCTGCCCAAGCTCGACGGGTACCAGGTCGCGACCAAGATCCGCGCCGAGGAAGAGGGCGGCTCGCACGTCCCGATCATCATGCTCACCGCCGAGCGGGAGGTGGAGCAGAAGGTCCGCGGCCTGCGCGCCGGTGCCGACGACTACCTCATCAAGCCGTTCCACCCGGCGGAGCTGCTGGCCCGCATCAAGAGCCTGCTCGCCCGCTTCGCGCCGCGCGACGTGCTGCTGGCGCGGCCGCCGATGGGCCGGATCCTGGCCTTCTACGGGGCCAAGGGCGGGGTGGGGACGACGACGATCGCGATCAACGCCGCGATCGCCCTCCACCGCGAGCTCGGCCGCAAGGTGTGCCTCGTGGACGGCAATCTCCAGTTCGGCGACCACCGGGTGTTCCTGGACCTCGGGCTCGACCGCAAGAGCATCGTGGACATCGTCACGGCGCCCTCGGTCGACGCCGACCTGATCCGCAACGTCATCGTCAAGCACGACTCGGGCATCGATCTCCTGCTCGCGCCGCCGTCACCCGAGACGGCCGAGCTGGTCCGGCCGGAGCACCTGCCGTACATCAGCGAGCAGCTCACGACGATGTACGACTACATCCTCATCGACGTCGACAAGCGACTCGACGACATCAACCTCGGCGTGTTCGAGTCGGCCGAGGTCGTGTTCGTGGTGATGACCGCCGACCTGTCCTGCCTCAAGAACGTGCGGCTGATCCTCGAGACCATGAACCACCTCGGCTATCCGCCCGACAAGGTCCAGCTCGTGCTCAACCGGTCGAACGCGTTCACCGGCATCAACGTCAAGAACGCGGAAGGCGCGCTGCGTCGATCGATCGAGCACCAGGTCGTGAACGAGTATCGCGGTGCGATCAGCGCGCTCAACTCGGGCAACCCGTTCATGTTCACCAAGGTCGATTCGCCGCTGGGCGCGTCGGTGCTCCAGTTCGTGCGCGGCATCGACAAGCTGGGGCTGGCCGCCCAGGCCGCGCCCGTCGGCGCCCGCTGACCTCGCCTGATAAGTCCGGGGTGAGCCCCCGCCGCTAGGGTGGCGGCGTGCTGGCCGTCGTCCCGTCCGCCACGTTGCACGGCCTCGACGGCCGGTCGATCCGGGTCGAGGCCGACGTCGCGCCGGGGTTGCCCGGGTTCACCGTCGTCGGGCTCGGCGACGCGGCGGTGCAGGAGGCGCGGGAACGCGTCCGCGGGGCGATCCGCAACGCCGGCTTCGCGTTCCCACCACGGCGCATCACGGTCAACCTCGCGCCGGCCGAGCTGCGCAAGGCCGGGGCGTCGCTCGACGTCGCGATCGCGATCGGCATCCTGCTCGGGTCGGAGCAGGTGCGCGCCGGCACGGTCCCGGTCGCGTTGCTGGGCGAGCTCGGGCTCGACGGCGAGATCCGCTCCGTCCCGGGCATCCTGCCGATGGTCGCCGCCATCGCGGCCCGGCGCATCGGCCGAGTGGTGGTCGCGTCGGCGGCCGTGGACGAGGCTCGCCTCGTCGAGGGCATCGAGGTCGTCGGCGCCGGGACGCTGACGGACGCCGCCGAGATCGTGCGTGGGCGGCGGCCGCGCCGGATCCCGGTCGCGATGCCGCGGGTCACGATCGCCGGCCCGCGCACGGCGTCACCCGACGTCGCGGTCCCGGCCGCCCTGGCGCCTGCCGCGCCGATCCCGGACCTCGCCGAGGTCCGCGGCCAGGCCGAGGCCCGACGAGCGCTCGAGATCGCCCTCACCGGCGGGCACGGACTGCTCCTCACGGGCCCGCCCGGCGTGGGCAAGACCCTGCTGGCGCGCACGATCCCCGGACTCCTGCCGCCGCTCGACGACGGGACGGCGCTGGCCGTGTCGATCGTCGCGTCCGCCGCCGGGGAGGGCCCGATCACCGCGCTCCGCCGGCAGCCGCCGTACCGCGCGCCGCACCACACGCTGTCTTATCCGGCGATGGTCGGCGGCGGACCCAACCTGTCACCCGGCGAGATCACCCGGGCCCATCACGGCGTCCTGTTCCTGGACGAGCTGGCCGAGTTCGACCGCGACGTCCTCGAGGCGCTGCGGCAACCGCTCGAGGAGGGCCGGATCCTGATCGCGCGGGCGGGCCGGGTCGTGACGTTCCCGGCACGGTTCCAGCTGGTCGCTGCGATGAACCCGTGCCCCTGCGGGTTCGCGGGATCCCTGCCCGAGGACCGCTGCCGGTGCACGCTCGGTGAGATCGACCGCTATGCCCGTCGCGTCTCGGGGCCGCTGCGCGACCGGTTCGACCTGTGGGTGTCGATGCCCCGCGTGGCGGCGGCGACGCTGGTGGCCGCCGTCGAGCCGGAGGACTCCGCGACGGTGGCCGAACGCATCGCGGCCGCCCGGGCTCGGGCCGCCCACGACCGGGGCCGGGCCAACGGCAGGTTGCGCGGCCGTCACCTGCGGGCGGCGTGCCGGCTATCGGCCGCCGCCAGCCGGCGCGTGGCAGACCTCGCCGACGCCGAGCTGGCCAGCGGTCGCGGGACCGAGCGCCTCATGCGGGTCGCCCGGACGATCGCGGACCTGGCCGGCTCGCCGGACGTGGAGATCGCGCATCTCGACGAGGCGTCGTGGTACCGGCCCTCCGTCCTTCGCGAGGCCGGGGCGCTGGCGTCCTGATGGTGCTCGGCGTGGGAGCGTGGCCGGCCGCCGGGTCGATGCCCGAGACCGACCCGTACGCGCCGGAACGGGAGGCGTGGGCTGTGCTCGCATCAGTGCAGGGCCTCGGCCCGATCGGGTTCTCGGCCCTGCTCGTGGAGCACGGCTCGGCCCTGGCCGTGCTGGCGGTCGCCACGGGGCCGGCGGGCGTCGAGCGACTGGCCGACACGCCGTCCACCGGGGAACCGCGCCGCCGCGATCGGCCGATCCTCGACGACGTCGCGCGGACGATCGTCGACGCGGCGACCGACGCCGAGCGGATCATCGGCCGCCTGCGCAGCCTGGATGTCCGGGTGATCACGGTCGAGGAGCCGGCATACCCGGCCCGGCTGGCGGCGATCGCGATGCCGCCGCACGTCCTGTACGTGCACGGTCCGCACGCGGTGCTCGGCCGGGACCGCGCGATCGCCGTGGTGGGGACGCGGCGTGCCACCGCGGCGGGACGAGCGACTGCGGGTCGGATCGCCGAGGCGCTCGCTGCGGCCGACGCGACAGTCGTCTCGGGGCTGGCCTTCGGCATCGATGGCGCGGCCCACGAGGCCACGCTCCGCGCCGGCGGGATCACGGTGGCCGTCATCGGCGCCGGTCACGCGACCCTTCACCGGTCCGGGCATGCACGGCTCGCCGACGCGATCCTCGCGAGCGGCGGCGCCGTGATCTCGGAGCTCGCGCCCGACACCGAACCGTCCAAGGGCACGTTCCCGCGGCGCAACCGGATCATCAGCGGCCTGACCGACGCGACCGTGGTGGTCGAGGCGCCCGCCAGTTCGGGCGCGCTCATCACCGCGTCGTGGGCACTGGAGCAGGGCCGCGAGTGCTTCCTCGTCCCGGGCGCCATCGACAGCCGTGCCGCGGCCGGCTGCCTCGCGTTCCTGCGCGAGTTCCCCGAGGTGACGCACGTCGTCGCCGGCGTGCCGCAGCTCATCGCCGATCTCGGGTACGCGGTGGGCGGTACGACCGCCCGCGATGCGCTCGCGATTGCGTCGGCGCAGGATCTGGGGCGGACCGAGGCGGCCGTCGCCCGCGGTCTCATCGCCGGTCGGGCCACGGTCGACGAGCTCGTCGCGACCACGGACCTGCCGGTCGCCACGGTGCTCGCCGCGCTGACCCTGCTCGAACGGCGCGGGCTCACCAGCGGCGCTCACGGCCGCTACCGCCCGGCCGGTACGCTGCTCGGCGAACGCACCGCGTTCCGGACCGGATGACCGCGCGCGTCGGCGGCCGGGTGGTTGCCCGGCCTCGCGACACGGTGCTACCCTGACCGACGCGTCACGCCCCAGCGCGACGCGGGCGACCAGACGGACAGCCCTCCCGTCGCCCCCAGGACGCCTGCAGCCGGGTTCTGTATTGCGGAAGTACCTCATCGCGCTTCTGGCCGTCCCCGTCCTGTGCGTCGTGTACGCATCGGCAGCGCTCGGACGGTCCAGATTCATCCGCGCAGGCGTCGCCGTCGGCCTCGGCGCGGTCCTGGCGCTCGGCGCGATCTCCCTCGCGCGGCCGACCCCGACGACCGCCTCACCGGTGTCCGACATCGTGCCCCTGACACGGGCCGCGTTCCAGATGCGCGTCGGCACGAACTTCGACCTGCTCGCGCCGGCGACGATCATGTTCAGCACCCCGATGGAGCGCGACTCCGTCGAATCGTCGGTCTCGGTGGATCCGCCGGCCGATATCGACCTGCTGTGGAACGACGACCACACCAGCGTATCGATCGTCCCGACCGAGCATTGGACGCCGGGCACGTACTACACGATCACCGTGGGGGCCGGTGCCCTGGCGTCGACCGGTCGGCCGATGACGCGTCCCGCGCGGGCTGCGTTCCTGACGCGTGACGCGGCCGCAGCGGCGATCGCTCCGACCAGCAAGGTCGAGAAGCGCGTCGCCATCGATACGTCGTTCACCGTCGCCTTCGACCAGGCCGTCGACCTCGGCACGGTCGCCGGCGCCATCCGGCTCGATCCGCCGGCCACCGGCGCCCTGTCCCGGTCGACCGGGCAGGATGGCGTCGCGACGTACACGTTCGACCCGTCCCGACCGCTTGCTCCCGACACGCGCTACCAGCTCATCGTCGATGGCGTCCGCGACGCGGCGGGCCTCGCGGTCGAGCCGGTGACGATGGCCCTGCGCACCGTCGCCGGACCGGAGGTCGTCCGGTTCCGCCCCCTGTCCCGGACGACCGAGGTCACCCGGGTCACGCCGATCTCCGTCCGCTTCACGCAGGCGATGGATCGGGGCTCGACGAAGCGCGCATTCAGCGTCACGGCCGATGGCAAGCGCGTAGCCGGCACGATCCGGTTCGCCGAGGGCGACACCGTGCTGGTGTTCGACCCGGCCGCGACCTTGCCGTACGACGCGACGGTCGTCGCGACCGTGGCTGCCGGTGCCCGCAGCGCCGACGGGGTCGCCCTCGCGACGTCCACGAAGGGCACGTTCACGACCAAGCCGAAGCCGTCCCCGCGCACCGCTGCGGCGCCGCGGACGTCGAGCGGCGCAACCACGCGCATCCCGCGGGGGAGCGGCGGCGGGTCCGTCGGCTCGGGGAGCTGGGGTGCCGTCGAGCGCTACTACCTGCGGCTGATGAACTGCACGCGGACCGGCGGCCTCGTGACGTCGGGCGGCAGCTGCAGCAGCCCGGGCGGTCGCAACGTCGCGGCGCTGCGACTCGACGCCGGCATCAGTGCCAGGGTCGCCCGGCCGTACGCGCGCAAGCTGGCCGTCAACAACATGTGCACGCACTTCAGCGGCGGCAACCCGGGCGATCGCCTGCGCCGCGCCGGGTACTCGAACCACCGCTGGGCCGAGAACCTCGGCTGCCGCTCAGGGAACGCGTACAGCGCCGTGCTCGGCAGCCATCGTTTCTTCCAGGCCGAGCGCTCGTACAACGGCGGGCACTACGTGAACATGATGAACGCGGCCTACGACCGCGTCGGCATCGGCGTGTGGGTGTCGGGCGGCCGGGTGCGCTTGGTGATCGACTTCTACCACCCGTAGGGGTCCTGACACCTGACGCGATGACGAGTCGCGAGTCGGCCGGAGCGGCCGGTCGGCCCGCTCGTCGACCTGTTGCGGAGGTCGACCATGTCGCAACCTGCCCCGCTCCCTGACGACGGCGTCGATTACAACGATCCCAAGGTCCAGGCCTGGTTCGAGGAGCATCTGACCGGATTGCGGCAGGACGCCTATGGGCAACGCATCCTCTACTCCATCCTCGTGTTCGCGTTCGTCCTCGGGTTCGCGATCTATGTGGCCGGCTATCTGCTCAAGTCGACGGCGACGACGGAACCCTTCGGACTGCTGGCGGACCTGGCGTATACGTTCGGCTTCGCCCTGTGGACGGCAGCCGTCGTGGTCGTCCTGGTCGAGGTCATCCCGGACGTCAAGCGTCGGCAGATCAGGCGGTCGCTCGAGGCCTACGAAGCGCTACGGCGGGGCAAGGCCCCAGGCAGACGCGGGCGGTAGGCACCGTCGTCAGGCTTGGCCTTCCGGCGGAGGGGCCGGTCTCGCCATCCACCGAATCATAGAGACGACGCCCGTGACGATCGCGTACGTCGGGATGCCGAAGACGCCCAGCAAGAAGGCCAGGTACAGCGCGAACGAAACGAGGTTGCCCGGTCCCAAACCGGCGGTCAGGACCGCGAAGACGCCCACCGCCACGCCGGCGGTAACCAAACCGAGGATGAGCGTCAGCAGACCGGTCCACGTGCGCGATGCAAGCGCCGCGACGAAGCCGATCGCAGCCCCGACATAGAGGTCTACCACCAGGTATCCGAGCAGCGGGCTGTAGACGCCCAGGAATTTTCCGATCTGCGCCTCCAGGATGATCCCGATGGTCCCGCCGATGGAACCGACGATGAACGGCGACCAGACTCGGACACGACCTGCCCCCGTCGGTCGCGGGTCGCGTGGCACTGTGTCTGGTCGCACGCGCATTGGACGCCTCGTCGTCGCTAACGTTACGCGTTGCGCCGGTCGATCTCGTTCCTCACCACGCGGGACCGCACCCTTGGACACCGATCTGGACTAAGCGAACGGCGCCCCCCACCAGCCGGCGGCGCGGACACCAACGCGCTCTGCGAGCGACCTTGCCCACCCGGCATGTCGTCGGGTACGCCCTAGCGCCGATGTTCTGACGGGCGACACCGACCCCATGGGGAAGGGTCCCGTGAAGGGGCGCTCCACCGGCCTCGGAGGACTCCCGGCATCGGGCGGCTGGTCCCAACTGCTTTTCATGCTCCGAAGCATCCCGCGAGTCCGGCCGCATGGCGAGGACATGACCCTGCAGACCGGGGCAAGATCGGTTGCACGACCTCGGCAAGACCGGTAGCCATCCCGCGGACGCCACCGAGGTAACCGGCCAGGCGGGACCTTCGGGCTAGTCCATCCGGGCGTCCGGCGCCGCACGATGGCGCCAGTGATCCGCAACGTCGTCCTCCACCTCTCGAACGAACAGCCATTGGTCGCCGACCTGTTCGAGCTTCCGAACGCCGGCGACGTCGGCCTGCGCTGCACGAACCTGCGCTCGCTCGACGGCAAGCGCCCGATCTTCGTCGACGATTCGGCCTCGATCTTCTTCTTCCCGTATCACCGGATGTCGTTCCTTGAGGTCCCGGCGCGATCGGCGGCCGGCACCGATCTTGGCGATATGGCACCGGTCCCGGTCGCCGTGAGCGTGCCCACCCAGAACGGCACGGAAGAGGCCGAGGACGACGTCGAGCTCGAGATCGACGAGGACTTCCTCCGCCGCATCCGCGAGGTCTGACGACCCCGCGAGGCCCTTCTCGCGCGCGATTCGCGCGCGTTCCACCCCGCAAGGGTGCGCGAAGGACCCGGTGCTACACTCCCGGCCGTGTCGAAGAACCTCGTGATCGTCGAGTCCCCGGCGAAGGCGCGGACGATCGAGCGCTACCTGGGCGACGACTACCGTGTCCTCGCCTCCTACGGCCATGTCCGCGACCTCCCGGAGAACCCCGGCAAGGGCAAGTTCGGGGTCGATGTCGAGCACGATTTCGCGCCCGAGTACGTCATCAACGAGGACCGCCGCAAGCAGATCAACGAGATCGCCAAGGCCGCCAAGGGATCCGACGTGGTCTATCTGGCGACCGACCTCGACCGCGAGGGCGAGGCCATCGCGTGGCATGTCAGCGAGGCCGCCAGCGTCCCCTTGGCGAAGACCCGGCGCGTGACGTTCAGCGAGATCACCGAGCCGGCCATCCGGGAGGCCTTCGCCAACCCGCGCGACATCGACCAGAACCTCGTCGACGCCCAGCAGACGCGGCGGATCGTCGACCGGCTCGTCGGGTACACCCTCAGCCCGCTCCTGTCGCGCAAGGTTCGGGGCGGCCTGTCCGCCGGCCGTGTCCAATCGGTCGCGGTCCGCCTCGTCGTCGAGCGCGAGCGCGAGATCGACGCGTTCACGGCGCGGGAGTACTGGACGATCGAGGTCCTCCTCGCGAGCGCCGCGGGCGACACGTTCGCAGCCGAGCTCGTACGCATCGACGGAGAGCAGCTCGACCTGCCCGACGAGGCCACGACCGAGCGCCACGCCGCGGCGCTTCGCGAGACGCACCCGCTCGTGCGCAAGATCGGCGTGCGCACGCAGAAGCGCTCGCCCGCGCCGCCGTTCACGACATCGACCCTCCAGCAGGACGCGAGCCGGAAGCTGTCGTTCAGCCCGAAGCGGACGATGTCGATCGCCCAGCGGCTGTACGAGGGCGCCGACACGCCGGACGGCCACGTGGGCCTCATCACCTACATGCGGACCGACTCGACGGCCATGGCCGGTGTCGCGATGGGCGAAGCCCGCGAGGTCATCGGCGATCGATACGGCGAGCCGTTCACGATGCCCAAGGGTCGCGTCTACAAGACCACCTCGAAGGGTGCCCAGGAGGCGCACGAGTCGATCCGCCCGACCAGCTTCCGGCGCGATCCCGACTCGCTGGCTGGCACGCTCCAGTCCGATGAGCTGCGGCTGTACCGGCTGATCTGGCAGCGCGCGCTGGCGTCCCAGATGGCGCCGAAGGAGCTCGAGACGACCACGGTCGACCTGGCCGACGGCCCGTACGAGCTCCGTGCGTCGTCGACGCGGACGCTGTTCGAGGGCTTCGCGCGGGTCTACACCGAGGGTCGCGACGACGACGCTGCCGAGGACGAGGAGGTCGCCCGGCGACTCCCGGCACTCGCGGAGGGCGAGCGCACCGACGTGCGGGAGGTCACGCCGACCCAGCACTTCACCGAGCCGCCGCCGCGCTTCACCGAGGCGACGCTGATCAAGGCGCTCGAGGAGCACGGCATCGGCCGGCCATCGACCTATGCGGCCACGATCTCGACGATCATCGACCGCGGCTACGTCCGGGTCGAGGAGCGCCGCCTGTACCCGGAGCCGGTCGCCGGGATCGTGACGGACCTGCTGGTCGAGCATTTCGGCGATTACGTCGACCTCGAGTTCACCGCTCGGATGGAGGAGGAGCTCGACGAGATCGCCCGCGGCGAGCGGGCGTGGGTACCGCTGCTGCAGGCGTTCTACCCACCCCTCCGCGACCGCGTCGAGGAGGTCCGGAAGAACACGCGCCGCCGGGACTTCACGACCGAGGAGACCGATGAGGTCTGCTCGCTCGGCCATCCCATGGTCATCCGCCTCGGTCGGAACGGCCGTTTCCTCGCCTGCTCGATGTACCCCGAGCACAAGGAGACACGGCCACTGCCCGGTGAGGAGCCACCGCCCCAGGAGGGCACGGGCGAGACCTGCCCGAAGTGTGGCGAGGGGACGCTGGTCGGCCGGCAGGGACGGTTCGGGCCGTTCCTCGGCTGCTCTCGCTATCCGGACTGCGACTACATCAAGCGCGAGGGCCCGCCGCCGCCGGACCCGCTGCCGTTCGAGGTGGCCTGCCCGAAGAACAACGACGGCCACCTCGTCGCGCGTCGCGCGCGGCGCACCGGAAACGTCTTCTGGGGGTGTTCGAACTACCCCAAGTGCGACTACACGACGAACAACGAACCGCTCGGTGGCCTGCACGACACGGACGACGGACCGCTCGCGCGCAAGGGCGAAGCGGCGATCTGCCTGACGTGCGGCTCGACGAGCGAGGCGGCGCCCGACACCATCGTCGCGGGCGAGCGTTACCCGGGCGGTCCGGCCGATCCCGAGGCCCTGGCCCGACCGGCCCGACGCGGCGGTGGACGGCCCGGGTGGCCGGGGGCGGGGTGGGTCGCGCGGCGGTGGCCGCTCGTCGCGCACGCCGCGGTCGGCCGAGCCGGCCTCGGAGGCGTGAGCGCGGACACGAACGACCCTCCGACCGACCCGGCGCTCGAGCGGTTCCTCCGCTCGCTCGAGGCCCGCGACGCCTCGCCGCACACGATCCGCGCGTACACCACCGCGCTCGGTGCCTACCACGGCTGGCTCGACGACCAGGGCATCGACTGGCGCCGGCCCTCGCGCGCCGAGCTGCGGCGCTATCTCGGGCATCTCGGAGATGACGCGACGCGGACGACCGTCGCCCAGCGCCTCGCCGCGATCCGCTCGTTCCACCGCTGGGCGGCGCGCGAGGGCCTGGCGGGCGGCGACCCGTGGGGCGCCATCGCCACGCCGCGGCTCCCGCGCCGGCTACCGCGCGTCCTGGAGGTCGACCAGGTGGCCCGGTTGCTGGCGGTCGTCGAGGCGGACCTCGAGGCGGCCGAGACCGCCCGGCCCGAGACGATGGTCCTCGCCACCGCCCTCGCGCTCCGTGACCGCGCGCTGATCGAGACCGCCTACGCGGCCGGTCTGCGGATCAGCGAGCTCGCCGGCGCGGAGCTGCCATGGCTCGACCTCCGCCGCGGCGAGATCCGCGTCGTCGGCAAGGGCCGCAAGGAGCGGATCGGGCTGCTGGGCCGTCCCGCCGTCGGGGCGCTGCGCGAGTACCTCGACCACGGCCGCCCGCTGCTCGCCGCCCGAGGTGCGACCACGTCGCCGGGGCCTGTCGAAGTGTTCCTCAACAAGGCGGGCGGGGCCCTTGGCGTGCGCGGCCTGCGGTTCCGGCTCGATCGCCTGTGTCGTGTGGCCGGGCTGCCGTCCGGCGTGTCGCCGCACACGCTTCGCCACTCATTCGCGACGCATCTGCTCGACGGCGGCGCCGACCTGCGCGTCGTACAGGAGCTGCTGGGGCACGAGAACCTGGCGACGACCCAGGTCTACACGCACGTCTCGCCCGGACGATTGGCGGCCGTCTATCGCGACGCGCACCCCCGAGCGCGGCGGGCCACCGGCGCGTGACCACCGCCCGCCACCTGGCCCGCGCCGGGCTGATCGTCTCGTCCGCCTTCCTGATCTCGCGCGTGCTCGGCTGGATCCGGCTGGTCGTCATCGCGAACGCGGTGCCGGATCCCTCGGAGCTGGACGCGTTCTTCGCCGCGTTCCGGATCCCGGACCTGCTCTTCCAGCTCGTGGCGGCCGGCGCGCTGTCCTCGGCGCTCATCCCGGTCGTGTCGGGCCTGATGTCGTCCGACGGGGCGGCCCGGGCGTGGCGGGTCGTGTCGACGGTCACGAACCTCATGCTGATCGCCCTGCTCGTCCTGGCCGGGATCGTCTTCGTCTTCGCGGACCGGCTCGTGCCGCTCTACACGAGCGGCTTCGACCCGGCGACCATGGCGCGCACCATCGAGCTCACCCGGATCATGGTGCTGAGCCCGATCTTCCTCGCCCTCGGGGCGGTGGCCACGAGCGTGCTCAACGCGCAGGGCCGCTTCGCCGCTGCCGCCATCGCCCCGATCACGTACAACCTCGCGATCATCGGGGCGGCCTTCGTCCTGGCGCCGATGTTCGGCGCGGCCGGCCTGGCGATCGGCGTCGTGGCGGGGTCGATGGCCCACCTGCTGGTGCAGATCGGTCCGCTGCGCGGCGTCGGCTTCCAGTACACGCCCCGCATCGACTCGGCCGACCCGGCGGCCCGGAAGGCACTCGCGCTGATGGCGCCGAGGGCGGTCGGGCTGGGCGCGACGCAGATCACGTTCGTCGTGGTGACGGCGCTGGCATCGACCGTCGGGGTCGGTGCCGTCACCGCGTTCACGATCGCGTTCACGCTGCTGCAGATCCCGATCGGGGTCATCGGCGTGCCGCTCGGCGTCGTCCTGTTCCCGTCGCTGTCGCGCGAGGCTGCGGAGGGCGCCCACGCCGAGTTCGTCGGGCTCGTGAACCGGGCACTGCGGCTGCTCGCGTTCGTCATGCTCCCGGTCGCGGTCCTCGCCGCGATCCTGCGCGTCGAGTCCGTCGCGCTGCTGTTCGGCGACCTCGACCCGGCCCTCATCCTGCTCACGGCCGACACGCTCCTCGCGTTCCTCGTCGGGCTGGTCGCCCACGCCTTCATCGCGGTGCTCGCCCGCGCGTTCTACGCGCGGCAGGACACGCTCACGCCGGTGGCCGTCGCGGTCGGCGCGGTCGTCGTCAACACCACGCTCGCGGTGATCCTCGTCGGGCCCTACGGCCTGCCCGGTATCGCCCTCGCGATCGCCATCGCCGCCTGGCTCGAGGCCGGAGCGTTGATCGTGCTGTTGCGCCGGCGGGAGGGCAGGCTCGGCCTCGGTGCGGTCGCGTGGGTCGGTGCCCGGACGGCGCTCGCCGCGGCCGTCGCCGGTGCGATCGGTGCGTTCGTCCACGGCAGCGTCGGACCCGCGCTCGCCCCCGATCCGGCGACGCTCGGCCGCGCCGGCATCCCCGGTCTGTCCGCCGTCATCGTGCTCGTGTCGGCCGCGTTCGGGGCGACGTTCGTGGTCGCCGCCCTTGCCTTGCGGATCACCGAACTGCGCTCTATCGTCGCGATCATGGTCGACGCGTCCCACCGACCGGGCCGGTCGTGACGGCCCCGGTCGATGCCGACGCCTGGGACGCCCTCGTCGAGTCGAGCGATCCCGGTTCCTACCTCCAGCTGAGCGGCTGGGCGCGGGTGAAGGCCGTCAACGGCTGGGCCGCACACCGGATCACGGCCGGTCCCCGGGTCGGTGCGCAGGTGCTGGTGCGCCGACCGCGGCCGCTGCCCTGGGGGTTCGCGTACGCGCCGCGCGGACCGGTCGGTGGCGGCTGGTCGACCGACGACGTCGGGGCGTTCTCGACGGCGGTCCGCGACCGATTGCCGGCGCTCGCGGGCCGCGTCTCGCACCTGCGGATCGACCCCGAGATCGAGGCCGACGGCCCGCACGACCCGGACGGCGCGACGCGCCGTGCCCTCGAGACGCACGGCTGGCGAGCGTCGCCGCCCATCCAGCCCGCCTCGACGCGGATCATCGACCTGACCGGCGACGAGGACGCGCTGTGGGGGGACCTGCGCAAGAAGTGGCGGCAGTACGTGAACAAGGCCCGCTCGGGCGGCGTGCGCGTCGTGGACGCGGAGGGCGAGCGGCTCCCCGAGTTCCATCGGATCTACCGCGAGACCGCCCAGCGGGCGGGCTTCCTGATCCGGACCGAGGCCGCATACCGCGATGTCTGGGAGGCGTATCGCCCGAGCGGCCGGGCCCGGCTACTGTTCGCGGAGGGTCCTGACGGGACGCCGCTCGCGACACTGTTCCTCGTCCGTTGCGGGCGGCGGGTCGTCGAGCCGTACGGCGGCATGACCCAGGCGGGCGCCGACACCCGGGCGAACTACCTCCTCAAGTGGGACGCCATCCGATCTTCGCGTGAGGCCGGTGCGACCGCGTACGACATGTGGGGCCTGGCGACCGGTGGCATCGCGCACTTCAAGACCGGGTTCGGCGGCCGCGAGGTGCGCTACATCGGGGCGTGGGATCTCGTCCTCGACGCGCTCGGGCGATCCGCATACGGGGCCGCGGTGTCGGCCCGGGCACGCTGGGCCAGGCGACGACACGGGCTGTCGGGCAGCCCGGGCGCCGCGGGCTACGGGGCGGCCGAGGGCGCCGAGTGACCGCCGAGGGCGCGGCGCACGTCGCGACGGCCGAGGAGATGGCGCGATGGGACCAGCTTGCCGTCGTGGCGCCCGGCGGCCACGTCTACCAGTCGACCGTGTGGGCGGCACAGCGCGCCAGGCTCGGCTGGCACCCGGTCCACGTCGTGCTCGACGAGCGGCACGTGGCGCTCGTCCTGCTCCGGCGGTTCCCATGGATCGGCGGGACCAGCGCGTACGTGCCGCGTGGACCGGTCGTGGGCCCGGGGGAAGGCAACGGCGCGGCTGCGAGCCGGGTGGCGGCGCTGGCCGACTGGCTCGCTGAGCGTGGGGTCGCCGTCATCGCCAGCGACGCGGAGATCCCCGCGGCCGAGGGCGACTACGGCCACGGCCTGCGCGGGGCCGGCTTCCGTCCGATCCCGGACATCCAGCCGTCGCGCCACCGGGTCAGCGTGGCGCTCGCCCGCGACACCGACGACGCCGCTGTCCGCGCCAAGGCCACCAAGAGCACTCGCCAGCGCATCGCCGCCGCGGAGCGCGACGCGATCGTGGTCGAACGCCACGACACCGCGGGCTGGCGAGGCAACGACCCGCTGTTCGTGGCTCCTGGCCGGCCGTTCGGCCAGGCCGTCGCCGAGTTCGCGACGCTGCTCGAAGGCACTGGCCAGCGGCGCGGCTTCCGGTTCGGTCCGCGCGACGTCTTCATCGACTGGTGGACCGCCGCCCACGCCGCCGGGCTGCTCGCGTTCTTCGACGCGCGCGATTTGGCCGAACCGGACCGCTCGCTGGGCGGCCTGATCCTGTATCGCCACGGGGGCCGGCTCTCGACCGTCCATTCGGCCGATGCCCTGGGTGTCCGCGAGACCCACCCCGGCGTCATGCATCTGCTCCGCTGGCGTGCTATCCAGCTCGCGATCCGGGAGGGATGCACGGAGATGGACCTGGGCGGCGTCGATACGGGACCGGACCATCTCGAGCCCGGCCCCGGCGACCCGATGGCCGGGCTGTACGAGCACAAGCGCTCGTTCGGCGCGGCCTGGGTCGAGATGACCGGCGCCCACGAGCGCGTGGACAAGCCGCTGCGCTACGCGATGGGTCGCCTCACGTCCCGCGCGGAACGGCTGGTGCACCGGTGAGCCAGCCCGATCGTCGTCCGCTCGAGGACCTCGCCCGGCGCCTGGCGACGGAGAGCCGGCTGCGCGGCACGCGGCGCGGCGGTCGGCCGGTCGCCACCGCAGAGCTGGCGGGCGTCGACGTGACGGGCGTCACCCACGACTCGCGCGCGGTGCGGCCCGGGATGCTGTTCGTCGCCATCGCCGGGCAGCGTGCGGACGGCCACGACTTCGTGCCCGGAGCGATCGATGCCGGCGCCGCGGGCGTGGTCGTCGAACGGCCGCTGACCGGGGTCGCGGCGCCGCAGCTGGTCGTCGATGCGGCTCGCCCGGCGCTGGCCGGTGCGGCGGCGTGGTGGCACGGTGACCCGTCCCACGAGCTCACCGTGATCGGGATCACCGGCACCGACGGCAAGACCACGACCGCCTACCTCGCGGTGGCCGCGCTCGAGGCGGCCGGGCTCGCGACCGGGATGATCAGCACGATCGCGACCCGCGTCGGCGGACGCACCGAGGACCACGCGGAGCACGCCACGACCCCCGAGGCGCCGACGCTCCAGGCTGCGTTGCGGGCCATGGCCGACGCCGGCGACCGCGTCGCGGTGGTCGAGACTACGTCGCACGGCCTCGCCCTCGATCGCGTGGCGAGCATCGCCTACGACGTCGCGGTCGTGACCAACGTGACCCACGAGCACCTCGAGCTGCACGGGACGTGGGAGGCGTACCGGGACGCGAAGCTGTCGCTGTTCGACCGGCTGCGGACAGCGCGTGACGTCGCCAAGCCCCATCCCGTCCCCGCGACCGGCATCGTCAACCTCGACGATCCGTCGGCCGGGCTGTTCGTCGGGACGGCACGCGACGCCGGGGCACGGGTCGTCACATACGGGACCGAGTCCGCGGCCGACGTGCGGGCCACGCGGATCACCGAGGATGCCGGCGGCCTCCACGCATCGGTGACGTCGCCGGGCGGGGAGTCGACGCTCGACCTCGCGCTCGCCGGCCGCTTCAACGTCCACAACGCGCTCGCCGTGGTCGCCCTCGGCGATGCACTCGGGCTCGATGCCGGCCGCGTCCGCGACGGCCTGGCCGGCGTCACCAGTGTGCCTGGCCGGATGGAACGAGTGGACATGGGCCAGCCGTTCGGTGTCGTGGTCGACTTCGCGCACAGTCCGGCGTCGTTGGCCACGGTCCTCGACTTGCTCGCGCCGACCGCGGCGGCGCGTGGCGGCGGCCTGGTCGTGGTCTTCGGCTCGGCCGGGGAGCGCGACACCGCGAAGCGACCGCAGATGGGCCGGATCGCGGCCGAACGAGCACGGCTCGTCGTCGTGACCGACGAGGATCCGCGCGGCGAGGACCGCGAGGCCATCCTCGACGACATCGCCCGCGGCGCCGAGGCCGCCGGCCGGCGACGCGGCCACGACCTCCTGCTGATCCCGGACCGGCGCGAGGCCATCGCCGCGGCGTTCGAGGCGGCCCGGCCGGGCGACATCGTGCTGCTCGCCGGGAAGGGCCACGAACGCTCGATCATCGGGCCGCGCGGGGAGCAGCCGTGGGACGAGCGGGCGGTCGCGCAGGAGCTGCTGGCCGCCCTGGGCCATGTAGCCGAGGCCCCCGGGACGGCCTGAGCGAGCGGGAGCCGCTGCTATCCTTGCGGCCCATGGCCGCACGAACGAAGAACCAGGCCGCCCCCGCGGGCGCCGCCGCGCCGAGCGCGGAGCGCGCCACGACGCCCGCGCGCCACGCGGCGGCCGCGACGACGCCGCCGGCGACCAAGGCCGCGGCGAAGGCGCCGGCCCGCCGCGGTCCGCGCCGGCCCCCGGCCGTCCGCCCCGGTTCCCCGGGCGAGGTCGACCTCGACGCGCTTCGTGCGGCGCTCATGGCCTCGATCGCCGAGCACCACCCGGCCGCCGAGCTCGGCGACGTGGACAGTGCCTTCGATCTCGCGGTCGAGGCGCACGAGGGCCAGAAGCGCGCGACCGGCGAGCCGTACGTGACGCACCCGATCGCCTCGGCCCAGATCGTGGCCGACCTCGGCATCGATCCCGACGCCGTCAAGGCCGCGCTCCTCCACGACGTGCCTGAGGACACCGAGTACAGCCTCAGCGACATCGAGGAGCGGTTCGGCGCCGAGGTGGCCCACCTGGTCGATGGAGTGACGAAGCTGTCGCGTTTCTCCACGCACAGCCACGAGGAGCAACAGGCCGAGAACATCCGCAAGATGCTGCTCGCGATGGCGGAGGACATCCGGGTCGTCCTCATCAAGCTCGCCGACCGGCTCCACAACATGCGGACCCTGTACGGACTGCCGTCCGAGAAGCAGCTCCGCATCGCCCGCCAGACGATGGAGATCTACGCGCCGCTGGCCGAGCGCCTCGGGATCTGGCAGATCAAGTGGGAGCTGGAGGACCTCGCGTTCAAGGTCCTCGAGCCCGAGCGCTTCAGGGAGCTGGCCCGCCTGCTCGACACGCGGCGCAAGGGTCGTGAGTCGTACATCGACCGGGCCATCGGCGAGCTCCGCCCGCGGCTCGAGGCCTCCGGCATCGAGGCCGACCTCCAGGGCCGACCGAAGCACATCTTCAGCATCTGGAAGAAGATGCAGCGCAAGGGCGCCGAGTTCGGCGAGATCTACGACGTCTACGCGATCCGCGTGCTGGTCGACGAGGTGCGCGACTGCTACGCCGCGCTCGGCATCGTCCACAGCCTGTGGCGGCCGATCCCCGGCCAGTTCGACGACTACATCGCCGTCCCCAAGAACAACCTGTACCAGTCGCTCCACACCGCGGTGATCGCCCTCGACGGCAAGCCCCTCGAGATCCAGATCCGGACCCACCAGATGCACCAGGTGTCCGAGGTCGGCATCGCCGCCCATTGGCGGTACAAGGAGGGGACCAAGTCCGACCGCGAGTACGACGCCAAGCTCGCCTGGTTGCGCCAGCTCATGGACTGGCAGCGCGACGTGTCGGAGTCGGACGCCACCGAGTTCGTCGAGGGCATCAAGCTCGACATCTTCCAGGACCAGGTCTTCGTATTCACGCCGAAGGGCGACATCAAGGACCTGCCGGCCGGCGCGACGCCGCTCGACTTCGCCTATCGCATCCACACGGACGTCGGGCACCGGACGATCGGCGCGAAGGTCAACAACCGGCTCGTGCCCCTCGACTACCGCCTGAAGAACGGCGACATCGTCGAGATCGTGACGACGAAGGGTGAACACGGTCCGTCGCGCGACTGGCTCAACGTCGTCCGCACCTCGCACGCCCGCGAGAAGATCCGCCAATGGTTCAAGCGCAAGGACCGTGACGAGAACATGGTCCACGGCAAGGAGTCGCTCGAGCGCGAGCTCCGGCGGCTGGCGCGGACGACCATCGCTGCCGTCGGCACCGACAAGATCGCCGAAGTCGCAAAGCAGATGAACCACGACTCGGTCGACGACTTCTACGCGGCGATCGGCTACGGCGCGATCGGTCCGCAGGCGGTCGTCATGCGCCTGGGCGTCGTCGACGACGGCCAGAGCCAGCTGCCGACGGTCGCGCCGGCGTCGCAGGTCGCACGCACGGGCGGGGTCCGGGTCAAGGGCGTCGGCGACCTGCTCGTTCGCTTCGCCAAGTGCTGTCACCCGATCCCGGGCGACCCGATCGTCGGCTTCATCACCCGGGGCAAGGGCGTGACGGTCCACCTGCGCTCGTGCTCGACCGTCACCAACGAGCGGGAGGTGAGCCGGCTCATCGAGGTCGAGTGGGACAGCGAGCCGACGCAGACGTATCCGATCGCGATCCGGGTCGAGGCGTACGACCGGACGGGTCTGCTCAACGACATCACCCAGGTCGTGGCCGAGAACAAGGTCAACATCGTCGCCGCCAACGTCGGTGTGAGCCAGGATCACACCGCGATCGTGACGGCCACCCTGCAGGTCCACTCGGTGTCGCAACTGGCCCGGGTCATGGGTCGCATCGAGAACCTCAAGGACGTCCTCAGCGTCCAGCGCGATCTCGGGTAGCTCCCCGACCAACCAGGAGGCATCCGTGCGAGTCCTTGGATCGTTCATGCTCATCGCCGTGGTGGTGCTCTCGGCGTGTTCGTCGGCGGGTGGCTCGCCGGCCGCTTCGGTCGCGGCGTCCGCCCCGGCCTCGGCCGCCGGCGCGAGCACGCTGGACGGGACGAAATGGAACCTCACGTCGATCGGCGGGACGACCATCTCCGCGAGCGCCACCCCGACGCTGGAGTTCGGGACGGGCGGCATGGTCAGCGGGCTCGCCGGCTGCAACAACTTCTCGGGGAGCGCGACGATCGGCGAGGGCACGATCGAGTTCGGGCCCCTCGCCTCGACGCGGATGGCCTGCACCGACGATGCGACGACGCAGCTCGAGACCCAGTACCTCGCAGCGCTCGACGAGGCCGCCACGTGGACGATGGCGGGCGACTCGCTGACGATCGGCGGCGGGACCGAGCTGGTGTACGCGAAGGGCTAGGCGGCGGCGCCGTCGCATCTCGGACGGCGGCAACGCGCGGGAGACGCGCGGCTAGACTTCGGCCGATGCCCGAGTTTCGCGCGCCGCGCGGCACGCGCGACCTGTTGCCCGACGAGACGCCGGCCTGGTCGCGGCTCGAGCGACTGGCCGCCGATCTTGCGACCCGCTACGGCTACCACCGCATCGAGACGCCGATGCTTGAGCAGGTGGCGGTCTTCGAACGTGGCGTCGGCGAGGTCACCGACATCATCGAGAAGGAGCTGTTCCGGCTCGTGCCGCGCGGCGAGGAGGCCGAGGCCTGGGCGCTCCGACCCGAGCCGACCGCGGGCATCGTCCGCGCCTACGTCCAGCACGGGATGCAGACCTGGCCGCAGCCGGTCAAGGTCTACGAGATCGGCCCGATGTTCCGGTACGACCGGCCGCAGGCGGGTCGCTACCGGCAGTTCTGGCAGTTCGACATCGAGGCCATCGGCGACCCCGGGCCCGCGGTCGACGCCGAGATCATCGAGCTCGGGACCCGGTTCTACGCCGACGCCGGGCTGACCGGCGTGCAGGTCCTGCTCAACTCGATCGGTGACAGCGCCTGTCGACCGGCCTTCGTCGACGAGCTGACCGAGTACTACCGGTCGCGCGCCGATGAGCTGCCGCCGACCGAGCGGCAGCGCCTCGAGCGGAACGCCCTGCGGCTGCTCGACTCGAGGGATCCGGCGATGGCCGGCATCAACGCCGGCGCACCGCGCATCGTCGACCGCCTGTGCGGCCCGTGTTCCGAGCACTTCGCCGCGGTCCGCGCCCACCTCGACGCGCTGGGCGTCGCATACCGGCTGGAGGCGGGCCTGGTGCGCGGGCTCGACTACTACACGCGGACGGCGTTCGAGTTCTACGTCGAGGGTCGCGAGGGCCAGCAGCAGGCGATCGGCGGGGGCGGCCGGTACGACGGGCTGGTCGAGCTGCTCGGCGGCCGACCGACGCCGGGCATCGGCTTCGGCATCGGCATCGACCGGCTGCTCCTGGCACTGGGCGAGCAGGGGAGTGGCGAGGGCCTCGCGCCGGCCGACGGACCCACCGCGGTCGTGGTCGGGGCGGACCCCTTGGCGACGGTGGAGAGGCTCCGGATCGCGACGACGCTGCGGGCGGCCGGGGTCGCGGCCCGCGCGGAGCTCGGCCACCGCAAGCTCGGCAAGCAGCTGGAGGCCGCCGCCCGCGACCAGGCCCACTTCGCGATCATCGTCGGCGACGAGCTGACCGGCGGCGAGGTGCAGGTCAAGGACCTGCCGGCCGGGACGCAGAAGCTGGTCGCCGTCGACGACCTGGCGCGCGAGATCGCGCGCGCTCACGCCGCCCACCGTCACGGAGGGTAGGGACGGCCACCAGGTCGCAGCGACCGGCAACGATCGCTGCGAGCGATCGTTTTCGGCTCGAACGCCCGTTTCGAAGCGATTTCGCCCTGGATCGATCGCCGCGAGCGATCAGGACGTCGCCGATCAGGCCGTAAGCGCGCTACGAAGCGACTTCGACCCGAAATCGATCGCTGCGGGCGATCGCCGGGCCCCGCCGCTCACCGTCACGGCGAATAGGGGGTGCCGCGGGGTCGCCGCGACCGGCGGCGATCGCCGGGAGCGATCGTTCTCCGCCCGAATGCCACGATCCAACTCGCTACCCGTCGGATCGATCGCCGGGAGCGATCGTTCTCCGCCCGAACGCCCGTTTCGAAGCGATTTCGCCCCGGACCGATCGCCGGGAGCGATCAGGACGGCGCGAATCGAGGCCCAAGCGCCGTTCGCAGCGGGTTCGACCCGGAATCGATCGCTGAGAGCGATCACCGCGCCAGGCCGTCCAGCGTCGAGCACCGGCTCCGCGTGGTACCGTCACGGAGTCGCGCTTGCGCTCCTCCTGGACCGACCAGCGAACGCGGCCATCAGTCCGAGCGTTGCAATACACGGGGCCGTCACACCTTGGCCGACACGCTCGGGATCGCCGCTGCCGCATGGGGCGTGCTGATGGCGATCTCCCCGCTCCTCCAGATCCGTCGGATGCTCGAACGCCGCTCGTCGGCCGACGTGTCGATCGCGTACCTTGCCGTCCTCGAGTTCGGCTTCCTGCTCTGGATCGGCTACGGCATCTCGCTCGGCAACCCGTTCATCGCGATCCCGAACTCGGTGGCTGCACTGGTCGGCGCAGCGACGATGTTCGTGGCGTGGACCCTCCGCCACGGTCCGCGCGCCGCGACGGACTGACCCCGCCGGTACGATACGCCGGCCATGACCGACTCCTCCCCCAGTCTCGCCACGCCCTATCGCACGCACACCGCGGGGCAGCTCCGCGCTGCCGACGCCGGGTCGCCGGCGCGGCTGGCGGGCTGGGTCCACCGCCGGCGCGACCACGGCCAGCTGATCTTCCTCGACCTGCGCGACCGCCACGGCATCACCCAGGTCGTGATCGACAAGACCGATGCGCCGACGGCCCACGCCACGGCCGAGGGCGTGCGCGGTGAGTTCGTGATCAGCGTCGCCGGCGTCGTCGCGCCGCGTCTGCCCGGGACCGAGAACCAGCGGCTGCCGACCGGCGAGATCGAGCTGCGGGCGGACGAGGTCGACATCCTGTCGGAGTCGAAGACCCCGCCGTTCTACATCAACGAGCCCGACGCCCCGGTCGACGAGAGCCTCCGCCTCAAGTACCGCTACCTCGACATCCGGCGCCAGCCGATGGCGGAGCGGCTGCTGCTCCGGAGCCGGATGGTGCAGGCCATCCGCGAGGTCCACCACGCGAACGGCTTCGTCGAGGTCGAGACGCCGACGCTGATCAAGTCGACCCCCGAAGGGGCACGCGACTTCATCGTTCCGTCCCGGCTCCAGCCGGGCAGCGTGTACGCCCTGCCCCAGAGCCCGCAGCAGCTCAAGCAGCTGCTGATGGTCGCCGGCATCGACCGCTACTTCCAGATCGCCCGCTGCTACCGCGACGAGGACCTGCGCGGCGACCGCCAGCCCGAGTTCACGCAGCTCGACCTCGAGATGAGCTTCATCGACGAGGCGTCCGTGATGGCGTTCATCGAGACGATGGCGATCGAGGTGTCGCGCGCGACGACGCCCGAGCGCGCCATCGCGCAGGTCCCGTTCCCGCGCTTCACGTACGACGAGGTGATGGAGCGGTTCGGTTCTGACAAGCCGGACGTCCGCTTCGGGATGGAGCTGGTCGACCTCGGACCCGCGCTGGTCGACGGCGACGGCACGCCGGCCTCGGGCTTCCGCGTGTTCGACGACACGCTTGCCGGCGGCGGTCGGGTGAAGGCCATCGTGGCGCCGGGCATGGCCGGCGCGACCCGGCGCGAGATCGACGATCTGACGGACCGGGCCAAGCGGTTCGGGGCGAAGGGGCTGGTCCACCTCGCCGTGGAGCAAGGCGGCCTCGCCGGCCCGATCGTCAAGTTCCTGTCCGACGACACGCAGCGCGCCCTCCTCGAGCGGACGGTGGCCGGAGAGGGCGACCTGATCCTGGCCGTGGCGGATGCGCCCGCGGTCACTGCCGATGTGCTCGGCCGGCTTCGAGTCGAGGTCGGTGACCGTCTCGCGCTGGCCGACCCGACCGTCCTGTCGTACGTCTGGATCAACCGCTTCCCGATGTACCAGTGGGACGCGGAGAACGGCCGCTGGGACGCCACCCACAACCCGTTCAGCGGGGTCGTGCCCGAGGACGAGGCGCTGCTCGTCACGGCGTCGGGCGACCCGGCCCGCCCATCGCCCGAGGACCCGGCCGGGCGGGCGCGCGCCGTGCAGTACGACCTCGCGCTCAACGGCTGGGAGCTCGGCGGCGGGTCGGTCCGGATCCATCGGCGCGACCTGCTCGAGCGCAGCTTCCTGCTCCAGGGCCAGACCATCGAGGGCATGCGCGAGAAGTTCGGCGCGATCCTCGATGCCTTCGAGTACGGCGCGCCGCCGCACGGCGGCATCGCCCTCGGCATCGACCGCTGGGCGGCGCTGCTGGCCGACCAGACGAACATCCGCGAGGTGATGGCATTCCCCAAGACGCAGTCGGGCAACGACCCGATGCTCGAGGCGCCGTCGCCGCCCGACCCGCTGCAGTACGAGGAGCTGGGGCTGCGCTTCGTCGGGGTGGCGCCCAGGGCCCCAGCGGAGTGAGCCGGCCGGGGATCGGGCGCTGACCGGCACGACCGGCGAGACCGGCCTGGGCATCGCGCCGCTCGACGCGATCGCCCGTCGGCCCCGGCTGGCGGCGCTCGCGGGCGCGCTGTGCATCGCCTTCTCGGGGATCTTCTACCTGTGGGCCGACGTCTCCCCGTCGACCGGCACGGTCTATCGCGCACTGTTCGGGCTGCCGCTGCTGGCGCTCGTCGCCTTCGCCGAGCGACGACGATTCGGACCGCTGCCTCGCAGGACGATCCGGCTGGCCGCCATCGCCGGCATCTTCTTCGCCGGCGACCTGACGTTCTGGCATCACGCCATCGAGTACGTCGGGGCCGGCCTGGCGACCGTGCTCGGCAACCTGCAGGTGCTGGTCGTGGGCGTCGTCGCGTGGCTGGTGTTCGGCGAGCGACCGTCCCGGTCGATGCTGCTCGCGCTGCCGGTGGTGCTCACCGGCGTCGTGCTGATCAGCGGCGTGGTCGGGGCCGGGGCGTACGGCAGCGACCCGGCCCTCGGCGTGGTCCTGGGGATCGCCACCGCGCTGTGCTACGCGGGCTACCTGCTGATCATCCGCCTCGGCGGTCGCGATCCCCGACGCCCGGCGGGGCCGGTCGCGATCGCGACGGTCGCCACGGCCGCGGTCGCGATGGCCGGCGGCCTTGCGGTCGGCGACCTGGACATGACGCCGCCCCTGGAAAGCCTGTTCTGGCTGGCTTTGCTCGGGCTGACCTCGCAGTCGCTCGGCTACCTGTTCATCTCGATCTCGCTGCCGCGGCTGCCCGCGATGGTGACCTCGATGATCCTGCTCGTGCAGCCGGTGCTGACCGTCGGCCTGAGCATGATCCTGCTCGGCGAACGCCCGTCGGTCGCCCAGCTCAGCGGCGTCGCCCTGGTCATCGGCGGCATCGCCGTCGCGACGATCCCGCTGGCCCGCGTCCGCGACGCGTTGCGTGGCGGCCGGGACGAGGCTATGGCCCCGGCCGGGGAGTAGCGGCGTCCGTCCGCCCGGCTATGCGCCCTCGATGGTGCGGAGCAGCTCGATCGTGGCCGCCACGATCCGGTCCTGCTGGTCCTGGCGACTGATCGTCGCGGGCCGGTCGTTCGGTTGCCCCGTGTACCAGCCCATCTGCTCGTGGTTCCCGCCTTCGATGGCGTCGAGGACCACGGCCGGGCCGAGCTTGGCGATGTTGGCCGCGTCCGTGAACGTCGGGGCGGCCGGGTCCAGCGTGCCGTAGCTGCTCGACACGATGACGCTGTCATCGGCTAGGTCGCCCGACGAGTACGACGCCCACAGGACCAGGCCGTCGACCAGCCCGGCGTTCCCGTCGACGAAGATGGCCGCCGACGCGCCACCGAGCGAGTGGCCGCCGACGGCCCATGCCGTGATCGCCGGGTGGTCGTCGATCACCGCCTGTGCTGCGCCCGTGTCGAAGATCGCGAGGTTGAAGGGTGCCGGGAGGATGGCGACGAGGTAGCCCGCCTCGGCGATGGCGCGTGCGGCCGGCGCATACGCGGCTGGGGGCACCTTGCCGCCGGTGTACAGGACGAGGCCGGTCGTCGGCTCGGCCGCGGTCGGCGTCCACTCCAGGCGACCGTCCTCACCCTGCCTGAAGCTGGCGCCGGGCGTCGAGGCGAGCGCGGCGGTGGCCTCGGGCAGCAGCGGCTGTGGCTGGGCCCACCACAGGAACCCGACGACGCCGGCGAGGAGCACCGCAAGGAGGACGCCCAAGGCCCCGATGAGGAGTCGGCGACGTCGGCGGATCGGGCGGCTGGCATCGTCTGCCACGTGGAGGCCTCCAGGGACGGGCGCGGGCATCGACTAGCATCGTCGAGATGAACACGCCACCGATCGACGCGTACGTCCGCTGGGCGCGCGTGCTGTGCATCGTCCTGGCGGCGGTCGCCGTCGTCGGCCTGGGTCTCATCGTCCTCGGCAGCGGGCTCCTGATCAACCGGAACGCCGGTGCCGCACCGGCGTTCGTGATCCTCGCCCTGAGCGGCGCGGTGTCGCTGGCCCTCTTCATCGCTCTGGTCGTCGGACTCGGCTCGCAGCGCCCGTGGGCGATCCACGCCATCGCGCCGGTCTGCTACCTGCTGATCGCGGTCGGCGTGGTCCGGGTCGCCGTCGCGTTCAGCCGGAACGAGGTCCTCATCCCGCTCGAGACCATCGGCGCCTTGCTGGTGCTGACCCGCCCGCATCCAGCGGAGTCGCTGCCACCAGCCACCGACGACGACCGGCGCCGCGTCTGGCTGCTCCTGCTCGTGATGATCGCAACCTACGTCGTGCCGTACCTGGCCCCGCTGCTCGTGCGCTAGCCGTCCGGGCCGCCCGGTGCCGCCTGCGGGTACGGCGCGAGACCGCGACCCTCGCCGGGGATGTTCTCGTCGACCCCGTCCTCGACCCCGTCACCCCATTCGTGGGTGTGCCCGGCGGGCGGCTCGGGCGGGCCGTCGTACGGGGGAAGCTCGGCGAACGGCGTGTCGGCGTCGAAGTGCACGCCCGGGTCGCCGACCTCGACCACGCGCGTCGGGACGGTGGCCGCCAGGTCCTCGATCACGTCTGGTGGCATGCGGCCCGCATCGATCGCCCGGAGGTGGTCGAGCGCGGTCCCCGGCAGCAGGACCGGCCAGCCTGCCGTGCCGTCCCAGCCCGGCCGGAGCATGGTCGCCGGGTCGGTGCCGTGCGCCTCGATCAGGGATGTCACGGTCTCCGGTCCGACCCAGGTCATGCGCGCCGGCCAGAGCAGGAACGCGGTCGTCTCCGTGACCTCGGCGCCGGCCAGCTCCGCGCCACGCAGCATCTGGCCGGCCGGACCGGCCTCAGCCCCGGCGGGGGAGCCGTAGGTCGCCTCGCTGCCGGTGAGGGCGCTCGCGACCGCACCGTCGGGGTCGGGCGCGACCACCACGACCGGCAGTGCGCCACCGGACCACGCGATGTCGACGAGCCGTCGGACGCGTGGTTGGCCGAGCGTGTCGGCGACGGCTCCCTCGGCGGTCGCGGACAGGATCACGGCGGCGACGGTCATCGTGGCGATGCTAGCAGGGGCTTGGGGGCACGGGTCGGACTGCGACCGATTGTGCGACACTCCCTCGCCCATGCCCGCCGATCTCGACGTCCGCCCGACCCGCACGCGCCACGACGTCCGCAACGTCGCGATCGTCGCGCACGTCGATCACGGCAAGACCACGCTGGTCGACGCGTTGCTCCGCCAGACCGGCGCGTTCCGCTCGAACCAGGCCCTTGTCGACCGGGTCATGGACTCGATGGACCTCGAGCGCGAGAAGGGCATCACGATCCTCGCCAAGCAGACCACCATCGAGTACGGCGACATCCGGCTCAACATCGTCGACACGCCCGGCCACGCCGACTTCGGCGGCGAGGTCGAACGGTCGCTGCTGATGGTCGATTCCGTGCTGTTGCTGGTCGACGCGGCCGAGGGCCCACTGCCGCAGACCCGCTACGTGCTGCAGAAGGCGATGGCGCGGCGACTGCCGGTCGTCGTCGCGCTCAACAAGATCGACCGATCGGACGCCCGGCCGGCGGAGGTCCTCGATGCGGTGTATGAGCTGTTCATCGACCTCGGCGCGGACGGTGATCAGATCGACTTCCCGGTCGTCTACACGAACGCGCGGGTCGGCACCGCGACGACGTCGCTCGACGAGCCGGGCGACGACCTCCACCCGCTGCTCGACCTCCTCGTCGACGTGACGCCGGCGCCGACCTACACGCCCGATCACCCGCTGCAGCTGCTCGTCACGAACCTGTCGGCGAACGAGTACGTCGGACGGATGGCGGTGGGGCGCGTGTGGAACGGGACGATCCGCGTCGGTCAGCGCATCGTGGTCGTCCGCGACGAGCCCGACGACACGGCCGGCACGGTCGAGCCGGGTCGCGTCGTGACGTTGTCGGGCACCGTGACCAGCCTTCAGACCGCGCGCGGCATCGACCGGGTCGACATCACCGAGGGCGGCCCGGGCGACATCGTCAGCGTGGCGGGTCTGCCCGAGGTGACGATCGGCGACACCCTTACCGATCCGGCCGACCCGCGACCGCTCCCGCGACTCGACGTCGACGCGCCGACGCTCCGTATGACGTTCGGCGTCAACACGTCGCCGCTGGCCGGCCGCGAGGGGACGTACCTGACGAGCCGGCAGATCAAGGCGCGGCTCGAGAAGGAGGTGCTCGGCAACGTCTCGGTCGAGGTCCGCCCGGCCGAGAGCGCCGACGCGTTCGAGGTGCGTGGCCGCGGCGAGCTCCAGCTGGCCGTCCTGATCGAGCAGATGCGCCGCGAGGGCTTCGAGCTGACCGCGTCGCGTCCCGAGGTCCTGCTCCGCACGGTCGGTGGCGAGACCCACGAGCCGTACGAGCGCGTGACGATCGACATCCCGCCCGACTACATCGGCGACGTCCAGGGCGCGATGGCCGGCCGCAAGGGCCGGCTCGACCAGATGACGACCGACGCCGACGGCCGGGTCCGTCTCGAGTACGTCCTGCCGGTCCGCGGCCTCATCGGCTACCGCGGACAGCTGCTCACCGACACCCGTGGGACGGCGCTCCTGCACCAGATCGGCGAGGGCTACGGGCCGTGGGCGGGCGAGGTGACCCATCGCACCAGCGGCGTGCTCGTCAGCGACCGTGCCGGGACCAGCAACGCCTATGGGCTATTCAATCTCCAGGAGCGGGCGGAGCTGTTCGTCGGCGCCGGTATCGATGTGTACGAGGGGATGATCGTCGGCGAGAACTCGCGGTCGGGCGACATGGACGTCAACCCGACCAAGGAGAAGAAGCTCACGAACATCCGCACGCACTCGCACGACGAGGCGCTCCGGCTGACCCCGCCGCGACCGCTGACCCTCGAGACCGCCCTCGAGTTCATCGCGGTCGACGAGCTGGTCGAGGTGACGCCGAGGTCGATCCGGCTGCGCAAGCGGCTGCTCGGCCAGCACGACCGGCGACGTGAGGCGGGCAAGGCCGAGGATCTGCGCCGTACGGAACCATCGGGTACAGCCGCGCGCTGACGTGTAAGGTGATTCGGGTGAGTCGGCGCCCCCATCGACGAACGCCCCGACGCCTCGGCGTCCTCCTCTCCGTCGCAACCCTCCTCGCGGTGTTCGTTCCTGCGACGCCCGTCGCCGCCGCCACCGACCGGCTGCCCGATCTGCGGTCCGCGCCGATCCGCGACCTGCGCATCACTCGGACGTCGAGCGGTCGCAAGCTGCTGCGGTTCACGACCGAGATCCTCAATTACGGCGCCGGGCCGTTCGAGATCCGCGGCGATCGGTCGCACACCAGCCAGGGCTTCGACATCGACCAGGTCGTCTACCGCAGCGACGGCTCGACGCGTCGCCGCGAGACCAACGCGAGCGTCCGCTACGCCGGCGACGGCCACGACCACTACCACGTCAAGCGGCTCGCGACGTACCACCTGTGGTCGACGCGCGGCACGCTCCGGGACAGCAAGATCGGGTTCTGCTTCTTCGACACGAACGCGCGCTACCTGTCCCTGCCGCGCGCGCCGAGCACGCGCCGCTACGTCCAGTCCGGCTGCGGGACGCGCCGGTCGCTCCACACGCGCAGCGGGATCTCGGTCGGGTGGGGTGACAAGTACCCGTGGAACTTCGCCTACCAGTGGATCGACATCACCGGGCTCCCGACGGGCACGTACACGCTCCGGGTGATGGTCGACATCGACAGCAACTTCACCGAATCCTTCGAGACCAACAACTGCTCGTACGCCCGCATCTCGATCGGCACGAGCTCGGTCCGAGTGCAGGCGAGCAGCCGGAGCTGCGTCAACGACTACTCGACGACCGCATACGCGGCCGACGCCCGCTGGGCGCTGGGCGCGGGGATGACGGTCGGCTGCGACCCCACGCTCTTCTGCACCTACAACAGGACGCGGCGCGACGAGATGGCCGTGTTCATCTCGCGCCTGCTGCGACTGCCGACCACGACCCAGAACCGCTTCACCGATGACGACGGCACGCGCTACGAGCCGTGGATCAACCGGGTCGGCCTCGCCGGCGTGATGCCCGGCTGCGGCGTCAGGAAGTTCTGCCCGAGCAGCTACGTGTCGCGCCAGGCCACGGCGATCACCCTCTTCCGGGCGTTGGAGCTGCCCGACAGCGAGAACGACCACTTCACCGACGACGACGGGTCGTCCGCAGAGGCAGCCATCAACGCCGTCGTCGATGCCGGGCTGATGGGCGGCTGCAGCGAGACTCGCTTCTGCCCGACCGGGACGATCACACGCGGCGCGATGGCACGCATCCTCCATCGCGCGTTCGAGCCATCGGGATGACCGTCAACGGCCGTTCGTCAGGGTGACGCGGCCGTGCACGCCAAGTAAGGTGGGCTGCATGAGAGAGCTTCGATCGCGCCGGCTCCTGATCCTCCTCGCGACCCTTGCCGTCATGGTGATGACGTTCGCGATCCCGCTGACCGCGGCGCGGGCGGCGGCGCTGCCGAACGTGACGCTCACCCAGCTCCGGAACGATTCCGGGTCGTACACGCAGGTCACCAACGCAGGCGACGGGACCAACCGCCTGTTCCTGGTCGACCGGAGCGGGATCGTCTATGCCGTGAGTCCCGGCGGATCGCGGTCGACCTTCATGGACATCCGCTCGATCGTCGACGACTCGTCGGGCGAGCGTGGCCTGCTGGGCCTGGCGTTCCACCCGAGCTTCGAGACCAACCGGACGTTGTTCGTCTACTACACGCGTGCCGGCGGGGACATCATCGTCGCCCGCTTCAGGACCAACACGGCCGGGACCGTGGTCGTCGGCTCGACCCGGGCGAGCATCCTCTGGATCGAGCACAGCGCACGAACCAATCACAACGGTGGAGCGCTGGCGTTCGGGCCCGACAACCTCCTGTACATCGGTACGGGCGACGGCGGTGGCTCGGGCGATCCCGATCGCAACGCGCAGTACCGGACCAAGAACCTGCTCGGCAAGATCCTGCGCATCAACGTGAACGGGACCGGCGCCGGCGCATACGACCGCTACTCGATCCCCTCGACCAACCCGTACCGCGGCTCGGTCGCCGGGCTCGACGAGATCTGGGCGTATGGGCTGCGCAACCCGTGGCGCATCTCGTTCGACCGCCAGGTCGGGACGCTCTACATCGCCGACGTCGGCCAGGGCCGTTACGAGGAGATCAACCGCGAGCCGGCGGGCTATCACGGCGGCCGCAACTATGGCTGGAGCGTCATGGAGGGCAGGCACTGCTTCCGACCGTCGAGCGGGTGCTCGCTGTCCGGCGACACGCTGCCGGTGTCGGAGTACAGCCACGCGGGTGGCAACTGCTCGATCACCGGCGGCTACGTCTACCGGGGCCCGGCCGTGGCGCTCCGCAACTGGTACGTGTTCGCCGACTTCTGCAGCGGCAAGATCTGGACGATGGCGGCGCTCGGCACGACGCTCTTCCAGCGCCGGGACACATCGTGGAACATCACGTCGTTCGGCGAGGGCGAGGACGGCTCGCTCTACTTCGTGACCATCGATGGGCGCCTCGTGCGGGTCAGCGCCACGTAGGGTCCGGCCGACCCGGACGTACAATCCGGCAGCGATGCCGATCTACCTGGACCACGCGGCGACGACCCCGGTCCGCCGCGAGGTCCTCGACGCGATGCTGCCGTTCCTCACGGACGCCTTCGGGAATCCGTCCTCCGCGCACGCCTTCGGGCGGGTGGCACGGGCCGGGCTCGACGACGCCCACGACCGGTTGGCGGCGAGCCTCGGCGTCGAGCCGCGCGAGCTCGTGTTCACGTCGGGCGGCACCGAGGCGAACAACCTCGCCCTGAAGGGTGCGGCGTGGGCGGGCAAGGCGCACGGCCATCGGATCGTGACGTCGGCGATCGAGCACCACGCGGTCGGCCACACGCTGCGCTACCTCGAGAAGTTCGGGTTCGAGATCGTCGAGCTGCCGGTCGACCGCTACGGTCGGGTCGACCCGGACGCCCTCGAGGCGGAGCTCACCGACCGGACCATCCTGGTCTCGATCATGCTCGCCAACAACGAGGTGGGCACGATCCAGCCGATCGCCGAGATCGCGCGGCGGGTGGAGTCTCGGAAGGGCGTCCTGCTCCACGTCGACGCCGTGCAGGCGGCCCCGTACGTCGACCTGAAGCTGCCCGAGCTCGGGGCCGACCTCGTGTCGGTCAGCGGCCACAAGTTCGAGGGACCCAAGGGCGTCGGCGCGCTGTACGTCCGGCACGGGACCCACATCCTCGCCCAGCAGCACGGCGGCGAGCAGGAGCGACATCGCCGGGCGGGCACCGAGAACGTGGCCGGGGCGGTGGGTCTGGCCACCGCGTACGAGCTGACCGTTGCCGAGCGGGCGACCACGGTCAAGCGCCTGCGATCCGCGCGCGACCGCCTGACGCGCGCCGTGCTGGCCGTCCCGGATACGGAGCTCACGGGCCACCCCAGCCAGCGTCTGCCGGGGCTGGTGTCGATCGTCGCGCGTGGCACCGATGGCGCCGCGGTCAGCCTGTCGCTCGACCTCGAGGGCATCGCGACATCGGTCGGGTCGGCGTGTACCACCGGCTCGACCGAGGTCAGCCACGTCCTGACGGCGATGGGCTATCCCGAGGACGAGGCGCGCGGCGCGCTGCGCCTGTCGATCGGTCGGACCAACACCGACGAGGAGATCGCCAGCGCCGTGGAGATCGTGCCGCGGGTCGTCGCCTCGATGCAGGTCGGCTCGCAGAGCGTCGCTCGCGACCCGCTCGGGCAGGGGGTCGGGGTATGAGCCGGATCCTCGTCGCGATGTCGGGCGGGGTCGATTCGTCGGTCGCGGCGGCGATGCTCCACGAGGCGGGGCACGAGGTCGTGGGCGTCTGGATGCGCCTCCACGACGTGGCCGACACGTACTCGGAGTTCAAGAAGAGCTGCTGCTCGCTCGACGCGGCCGATGACGCCCGGCGCGTGGCCGCCCAGCTCGGCATCCCGTTCTACGTCATGAACCTCGAGCGGGAGTTCGATGCAGGCGTCCTCCAGCCGTTCCTCGATGCCTACCTCGACGGTCGCACGCCGAGCCCGTGCGTCGACTGCAACACGTACGTGAAGTTCGGGGCGCTCCTGGGGCGCGCCCGCCACCTGTACGAGTGCGAGGCCGTGGCGACCGGTCACTACGCCCGGCGGGTCGTGGACGAGGACGGTCGGGCACGGCTGCTCCGCGCGCGCGACGAGGACAAGGACCAGACGTACTTCCTGTACGGGCTCAAGGCCGGGCAGCTCGAGCATGCCCGGTTCCCGCTGGGTGAGCTGACCAAGCCCGAGGTGCGGGCGGTCGCGCGATCGCTCGACCTGGTCACAGCGGACAAGCCCGAGAGCCAGGAGATCTGCTTCGTGCCCGGTGGCGACTACCGCGAGGCCCTGCGTACCCGCGCGGGCTGGCGGCCGGAGCCGGGGCCCTTGCTCGACGCAGACGGCACGCGGGTCGGCGAGCACGGCGGCACCGCGGCGTACACCGTCGGCCAGCGGCAGGGGCTCGGGGTCGCGCTCGGGCAGCCGCGCTACGTCTCGCGCATCGACGCGATCTCGAACACCATCCAGCTCGGGCGTCGCGAGGACCTCGAGACGCGCGATGTCGTGATCGAGCGGGCGTCGTTCATCGACCCGCTCGTGCCGATCGAGCCGTTCCGCGCGTCGGTCCGGATCCGCCATCGGACGACGCCGATCGACGCGCACGGTCGCCCGATCGGCGATCGTCGCTGGAAGGTCCGCACCGATGTCCCGGTCTGGGCGGCCGCACCGGGGCAGGCGGCCGTGCTGTACGACGGCGACGAGGTCCTCGGCGGCGGGCGGATCGCGTCGCTGACGGCTCCCGCTCAGCCTGTCGGCGGCGCCTCGGGTGCGTCGGCCGGGCCCGCCCTCGTGGGCGCGTGAGCATCGAGCCATCGCTGGTGCTGTCGGTGCTGGTCGGGGTCTTCCACGCCGCTCTCTCGGTCGCGATCCGCGGCACGGCCGGCGGCCGGCTGCCGCTCCTCGTTGCGGCCGCGATCCTCGGCGCGTGGGCCGGTGACGCGATCTTCGCCCGCCTGGGGATCGACGTGCTGACGCTCGGCGACTACCACCTGATCGGGGCGTCGATCGTCGCCTGGCTGGGGATCGCCATCGTGTCGGTCATCGCGGTGCTCGGTCCCAATGCGCAGCGTCCGTCGTGACCGACGAGCAGTGGACTGCCAAGTTCCTGCGCGGGCTGACGATCGGCGCGCTCATCGGCGCGGTGATCGCGGGATCGCGGTTCTGGAAGGTGTTCACCAGGCGCACGAGGCGGTAGCAGCGCGCCATGGTGCTGCCTAGGTCAGCTGCACCGCGATCGGGAACGTGGCCTTGTAGCCGTCGCCCTCCTGGGCGACCGACAGCAGCGTCGCGCCACCGCTCTGGTTGAAGATCTGGTCGGATGCGTTCGGCACGTCCTGCGGGCCCTTCTGCGCGTACACCCCGCTCCCGTAGACCGTGCGGCTGAACTCGTCGTCGAAGAACAGCTGCGAGGTGAACTCGAACCCGGTGGACGCGTCCGGGTCGGTGCGGATCTTGAAGTGGATGTGCACCGCCCGGCCCTGGTACCAGCCCGGGTAGACCGTCGTGAACGAGGCTCGACCGTTCGCATCGGTTCGCTGGAAGCCGCGCAGGAAGTTGCCGCTGTTCCCCTCGACACCCGAGTACGCGCCGAGCGCGTCGCAGTGCCACACGTCGACGATGACACCCTCCATCGGCATGCATGCCGAACCATCCGCCTGGGATACGACCCAGTCGAGCACGAGCGTCGCGCCCTCGGAGGTGGCTCCGTCCGACGTGTTCGCGCGGATGTCGGAGCGGTCGAGATCGACATCCACGTAGTAGGGCCCCTCCGTCAGCTCCGGGGCCACGACGCACGCCGGGAGTGCGGTGGCCAGGGCGACGGACGCTGTCGCGAGCGCCGTGGCGCTTGCTGCCGCCGAGGCGCCGGTCGATGCCGCGGGCGATGCGGCACCACCCGGCGTGCAGGCCGCGAGGAACGCGGCGGCGCCGGTGGTGCCCATCAGCGCGAGCACCTCCCGGCGGGTGAGGATCCGGCCGATCGGCCGGTCGTCATCGTCGAGGTCGTCGACGGTCGTGGTGAGGTCGAGATCCTGGGGTGGCATCGGTCGCACTCCGAAGCGGGAACGGATGGGCCGAAGCCTCGGCGCTGACCGTGAGAAGGCTCTGAGATGGCGGTGAGGGCGTCAGCGGGTCGCCTGCGCCTCGGTCTCGGCCTCGGACTCCTCGACGAGCTCGAACTCGGTCCACGCGCAGGACGGGCAGGCCCAGCTCTTGAACGCGCCCTTGTCGGCTGCTTCCGTCGGCGACGACCACTGCTCGCGGGCGTCGACGTTGCTGCACTTCTCGCACTTGCGGACGAAGGCCATGATTCCTCCTCGTCTGTGGTTTCTGTCGCTCCACGATGGCCCGTCCGGAGGCGCGCTTCGCATCACGCGCACCGCACGCGGATATCGCGGCCCCGTTGCAGAGCCGCGACTCGGCGGTTCGGTACCATTGCGGCCGATGTCGACCCCACCCGTCACCCCGGACTCCCGGATCGTGTGGCGCCCTGCGGCCGAGCTCCGGGCACGCTTCGTGGAGTTCTTCGCCGAGCGCGGCCACACGGTCGTGCCGAGCGCCAGCCTCGTCCCCGCCGGGGAGCAGACGCTGCTGTTCACCAACAGCGGGATGGTCCAATTCAAGGACGCGCTCACCGGGACCGAGACGCGGAGCTACACGCGGGCGGTCGACTACCAGCGCTGCCTGCGGGTCGCCGGCAAGCACAACGACTTCGAGGAGGTCGGGCGGACGCCGCGGCATCACACGCTGTTCGAGATGCTCGGCAACTGGAGCTTCGGCGACTACTTCAAGCGCGAGGCCATCCACTGGGCGTGGGACTTCCTGACGCGCGACCTCGGGTTGCCGCCGGAGCGGCTGGCCGCGACCACGTACACGACCGACGACCTCGCCTTCGACATCTGGCGTGACGAGATCGGCCTCCCGCCCGAGCGGCTCGTCCGGTGGGGCGACTTCCCCAGCGGCGACGAGAAGAACTGGTGGCGGATGGCCGACGTCGGTCCGTGCGGTCCCTGCAGCGAGATCCACTTCGACCGTGGCGTCGAGCTCAGCGAGGGACCCGAGTGCATCCCCGACCACAGCGAGACGTGCCCCCGCTGGCTCGAGATCTGGAACCTGGTGTTCATGGAGTTCGACCTGCAGCCGGACGGCTCGTTGGTGCCCTTGCCCGCACCGGGCGTCGACACCGGCATGGGCCTCGAGCGGCTGGCGAGCGTCGTCCAGGAGGTGCCGACCAACTACGACACCGATCTGTTCACCCCGATCCACGCGCGGATGCGCGAGCTGCTCGGGCACGACCCGGATGCGTTCGAGCAGGAGCGGTTCAGCTACCAGGTCATCGCGGACCACTCGCGCGCCGTCACGTTCCTCATCGCTGATGACGTCCTTCCGAGCAACGAAGGGAGGGGCTATGTCCTGCGCCGCATCCTCCGCCGGGCGGTCCGCCACGGGCGCCTGCTCGGCCGGCGCGAGCCGTTCCTGGCGGACACGGCGGCTGTCGTGATCGACGTCATGGCCGAGGCGTACCCGCATCTCGCGGACAAGCGCGACCTCATCCTGGCCACGATCGCCCGTGAGGAGGCGCAGTTCGCCCGCACGCTCGACGCCGGGACCGTCCAGCTCGAGGAAGCGCTCATCCCGCTGACCGGGGAGGAGCGCGTCATCGGCCGGCGACCCGAGGACCTGCCGGCGGCCGCGCCGGTCCTGCCGGGCGACGTCGCGTTCCGCCTCCACGACACGTACGGGTTCCCGGTCGACCTGACGGCCGAGCTGGCGGCCGAGTACGGCGTGACGATCGACCGCCCAGGGTTCGATACGGCACTCGCCGAGCAGCGGGATCGCAGCCGCTCGGGCAAGAAGGCGGAGCTGGCGCGAGCACGCCGAGCTCACGTCGCTGTACAGCGGCGATCCAGGGTCGCGCCGGCGACAGCGAGTTCGTCGGCTACGAGACCACCACCGCGCACGGGCCGGATCGTGGCGATCATCCGCGACGGGATGGAGCTGGGCGAGCTCACCGGTCACGGCGCGGTCGAGGTCGTGCTCGACCGCACGCCGTTCTACGCCGAGGGCGGCGGGCAGGTCGGCGACCAGGGCGCGATCCGCGAGCCCGACGGGAGCGAGCTGTTCACGGTCGAGGACACGCAGAAGCCGGTCGGTGGCCTGATCGTGCATCGCGGCACGCTGCGCGGCCGGATCAAGGTCGGCGAGACCGTCGAGGGCGTCGTCGACGCCGAGCGCCGCGCCCACACGATGCGCAACCACACCGGCACGCACCTGCTCCACCGCGCGTTGCGCAACGTGGTCGGTGATCGCGCCCGGCAGGCGGGATCGCTCGTCCATCCCGACTACCTGCGCTTCGACTACCCGTTCGACCGTGCCCTGACCGACGACGAGAAGCGGGCGATCGAGGACGAGGTCCGCGCGATCATCCGCGACGACCGGCCGATCTCGATCGCGTTCCTGCCGATGGACGAGGCGATCGCCCAGGGCGCCGATGCCTTCTTCGACGAGAAGTACGGCGAGACCGTCAGGACGATCCGGGTGCAGGACTACAGCTTCGAGCTGTGCGGCGGCACGCATTGCCGGGCGAGCGGCCAGATCGGCGGGTTCGTGATCACCGGCGAGCGGAGCATCGGCTCCGGGCAGCGCCGCATCGAGGCCGTGACCGGTGCGGCCGCCGACCGCCTCGTGCGCGAGCGGATCGAGACGCTCGAGCGGGTCGCCGAGACCGTGGGCGCGCCGTCGGTCGACCGCGTCGAGGACCGCGTGTCCGCGTTGCAGGACGAGCTGCGTGAGACCCGACGCCGGCTGCGGGCCGGTGGCGGCGGCGTCCCGCAGCCGGCCGATCTTGTCGCCCGCGCCGAGGAGGTCGCCCCGGGGGTGCGCCTCGTCGCCGCCACGCTGCCGTACGAGTCGATGGACGCGCTCAAGGCCGCGTCGAAGGACGTCCGCGCCGCGCTCGGCAGCGGGGTCATCGCGATGTTCCTCGACGCCGACCAGCCGCAGGTGTGGGTGACCGTGTCGGACGACCTCGTCGACCGGGGTCTCTCGGCGGGCGATCTCGTCAAGGTCGCGGCGGGGCCACTCGGGGCGAAGGGCGGCGGCCGCCCCCAGATGGCGCAGGGCATGGGCACCCGGCGGGACGGGCTGGCGGATGCGGAGGCGGCAGTGCGCAGCTCGATCGCCGAGCGCCTCGGCGCGGGGGGCTGATGGCGTTCTGGCGCCGGATCTGGCAACGCGACGGCCAGGAGAGCCTGGCCGCCTGCACCGCCCTCGACGTCGGGACCGAGTTCGCGAAGGCGCTCGTCTTCGAGATCGACGAGGAAGGGCAGGGGACCGTCCGCGGCGTCGGTCGCAAACGGCAGGGCCTGTCGCACATGCAGTCCGGGACCGTCGCGGATATCGCGGCGGTCGTCGATAACTGCGCCGTCGCGCTCCAGGAGGCCGAGGAGATGGCCGGCTTCCGGCCGACGCAGGTCGTGATCGGCATCGCCGGCGAGCTCGTGAAGGGGTTCACGACCACCCACAGCCAGGAGCGCAAGCGACCCGACCAGCCGATCTCGGAGGCCGAGCTCCAGAAGCTCATCGACGGCGTCCAGCGCGAGGCCCTGAGCGAGGCGGAGCGCGCGATCACCTGGGAGACGGGCCTGCCGCACGTCGACGTCCGGCTGGTGCATGCGGCCGTCACCGGCGCGGCGATCGACGGCTACTCGCTGACCAACCCGGTCGGCTTCCAGGGTCGCCACGTCAAGATCGGGATCTTCAACGCGTTCGCGCCGCTCGTGCACCTCGGGGCGCTCCAGAGCGTCGCCTCGCAGCTCGACCTCGAGCTGCTCGAGATCGTGGCCGAGCCGTACGCCGTGGCGCGGGTCCTCGGGACCGAGCAGGTCCGCCAGTCCGGGGCGCTGTTCGTCGACGTCGGCGGCGGGACGACCGACGTCGCGCTCGTCCGCCAGGGCGGCATCGAGGGGACGCGGATGTTCGCCCTCGGTGGTCGGGCGTTCACGAAGTCGCTCGCCGATCGGCTGGACCTGCCGTTCCCGCGCGCCGAGGAGCTCAAGGTCGACTACGCCCGCGGCATCGACGTCGAGGGCCGGGAGGACATCTCGAACATCATCGGCGACGATGTCCGCGTGTGGGCGGCCGGTGTCGAGCTCGTGATGGAGGAGCTGTCGGGTGGTGACCTGCTGCCCGGCCGCATCTACCTGTGCGGCGGCGGGTCGCGCCTGCCGGAGATCCGCGAGGCGCTCGCAGCCGAGACGTTCTGGAAGCGGATGCCGTTCGCACGACCACCCGAGGTGGCCGTGCTGTCGCCCGACCAGATCGACACCGTCGTCGACGCGACCGACCTGCTGGTCGACCAGCAGGACGTCACGCCGCTCGGTCTCGCCTACCAGGCCATCGAGCTCCAGACGACGGCCGACCCGCTCGACGTCGCGTTGCGTCGGGTCCTCCGGGCGATGAAGGTCTGACATGGAGGTCCGCGTCCTCTACCTCGATGTCGACGACGAGATCACCACCGCTGCGGCGCGCATCCGCGGCTCGGACGGCACCCGGATCGCGCTGGTGCTGCCGCACGGGTCGCGCGTGTCGACGTCGCGCATCAACTTCCGGCTGCTGGCACGCGACGCGACGCTGAACGGCAAGCGGCTCTCGGTCGTGGCCGGCGACCCGGCCACGCGCGCGCTCGCGGCGTCGGCCGGGCTGCCGATCTTCAACTCGGTCGCCGAGTACGAAGGGGCGATCGAGCTCGAGGGTGGATCGACGACCGACGCGCCGGCCGGTGAGGGTCCGGCCGATGCCGAGCCGTCCGCCGGTGTCGCCGCCGCCGGCGCCCTCGCCGCGGGTGCCGCCGGTGCGGCCGCAGCGTCCGCGGCGACCACGCCCGCGCGCTCGCCACGCGGGGCCCGTGGCCGCAAGCCGCGCGGCGCGAAGGGGACGGGGGACGAGACGATGACCGCGGTGGTCACGCCGCCTGTCGACCCGACCACCGATGTCACGTCACCGGCACAGGCGCACCGTGCGCCGGCCGCCGTGCCCGCCGCCCGCGTCGTCGCCGATACCCCGGTCGACCCGCCGCTGCCGCCGCCGGTGCCGGTCGCAGGCTCGCGCGTGATGGCCTCGTCAGGAGGACGGCAGTGGGGCGCACTCCGGACCCCGCTGCTCATCGGCGTCGGCGTGCTTGCGCTGGCACTGCTCGTGGGTGGCGTCGGGGCGTACCTGTTCCTGCCGACCGCCACCGCGGTCATCGCCCCTCGCGAGACCGCCATCGGCCCGGTCGCGCTGCGGATCGTCGCGAGCCCGACCGCCACCGAGCCGGACCCGGTCGCGAAGACCGTGCCCGCGACGAGCACCGACGTCCCGGTCGACGTGAGCCAGACCTTCGAGGTGACCGGCACGCGTGTCGAGGAAGCGACGGCGCACGGCACGGTCCGCTTCATCAACAAGGATTTCACCGCGACCAATACCGTCCCCAAGGGCAGCATCGTGAGCACGGAGGGCGGCGTCCGGTTCCGCACCGACCGCGCGGTCACGGTCCCCCGCGCGGAGCTCGTCGGGCTGCAGGTCTTCCCGGCCTCGGCGAACGTCAAGGTCACGGCGGTGCGGCCGGGACCGTCCGGCAACGTCGAGCCGAACACGATCCGGGCCATCCCGCGCAGCGAGGACCCGCTCACGCTCGACGTCACCAACCCCGACGCGACCACCGGCGGCAAGCGCGAGGAATTCCCGCGCGTCGTGCAGGCCGACATCGACGCGGCCACCAAGGCCCTCGATGCGGCGCTGGCGACGGACTTCGCCGCGAAGCTCGCCGACCCGTCGCTCGTGGCCGAGGGCATGACGGTCTTCCCGGAGACCGCTGCGCTCGGGGCGTCGACGTACACGAAGGACCCGGCGACCCTGCTCGACGAGGAGATCGAGACGTTCGACCTGGGTGCCAACGCGACGGGGACGGTGCTGGCGGTCGACGAGTCGGCGGTCCAGCAGGTGGCCGAGGCCAATATCGCGCCCCAGGTCCAGGCCGGCTATTCGCTCGTCGAGGGCTCGAGCCAGGTCGACGCGTCGGCCGGGCAGGTCGAGGGCGGCGTCATCTCGTTCCCGGCGACGATCACCGCGCGGCAGGTCCTCCAGATCGACCCCGCCGCGATCGAGGAGCAGATCCGGGGCAAGAGCCTGGCCGAGGCACGGTCGATCCTCGACGGCTACGGCCGGGTCGACCTGCGGGTCTGGCCCGACTGGGTCGGCTCGATCCCGACGCTCGACGCCAGGGTCGACGTCCAGGCCGCGACCGACGCCGACGTCCCGTGACCGGGTTCCTCGGCATCGACCTCGGGGAGCGCCGCATCGGGGTGGCCATCGCCGACGGCCCGGGGGTCGGGGCGCGTCCCCTGCAGACCCTGCGCCGTGGCCGTACCATCGACGCCGACATCGCGGCGCTCGAGGCGCTGATCGAGGCCCACTCGATCGACGCGCTGGTGGTCGGTCTCCCGATCGACGCGGCCGGCCACGAGGGCTCCCAGGCGACGGCGACCCGCGCCTGGGCCGACGCGGTCGGAACCCGGCTCGGGAGCCGGGTCGAGATCGCGCTCCGCGATGAGCGGTTGACGAGCCATCTCGCCGAGAGCCGGCTGGGCCCGATGCCGCGCGGGCGGTCCGGTGGACCGCCCAGCCGCCAGCAACGCGATGCCTACCGGGCGCGCGTCGATCGAGAGGCCGCCGCGATCATCCTCCAGGATGAGCTCGACAGCCGCCGAGCGACCGCGACCGGGCCGAACCCGACGATGGAGACCAGGCCATGACGATCCGCTCCGGCGGACGCCCACGCGACCAGCGCCCCCCGCACGCCCGGCGATTCGAGTCCGACGCGTACGCGACCGACTACGTGCCGGTCGACTTCGAGCCGAACCGCCGCTACGGCGGCGGTGGCGGCAAGGGCCGGCGTCGCGGGGCCGGCGGGAGCGGCTTCCTGGGACTGCTCAAGTTCCTGATCTTCACCGCGCTGCTGGCCGGGGTCGTGCTCATCGTCGCCCTGACGGCGCTGCGGCCGCTCGTGAACAACGCGATCCTCGACATGGCCAAGGACAACCCTGCCGCCCTCAACTTCCCGTTCATCGCCGACATCGTCCGCGAGGACCTCGGCACCGCGCTGACCCAGCCGGTCTCGTCCGACCCGGCGCAGGTCGAGTTCGACGTGGGGGAGGGCGACACCGCGGCGCTCATCGCCGACCGGCTCGAGGCCGACGGCCTGATCCGCGACAGCCGGGCGTTCGTGTTCATCGCCAGCCAGCGCCAGCTCGCCGGCGACCTGCAGCAGGGCACCTTCGTGCTGCGCAAGAACCTGACCCCCGACCAGCTGGTATCGGCCCTGCTGGCGCCGCCACCGAACCCGTTCATCGAGGTCGACCTGCGGACCGGCCTGCGGCTCGAGCAGATCACCGCGAAGCTCCAGACGCTCGAGGGCCTCGAGCTGGACCCGCGCGAGTTCTACGAGCTCGCCAAGGAGCCACCGGCCGCGCTGCTCGCCGACTATCCGTGGCTCGAGCGCGTGCTCGAGGACGCTCCCGAGGGCGCCTCGCTCGAGGGGTTCCTGTGGCCGGCCACCTACCGGCTGCTGCCCGACACGACCCCCGAGGAGCTGCTGCGCAAGATGCTCGACGGGTTCCACGCCGCGGTGGGCGACGCGAAGATGAAGGTGCCGGCCGAGCGCGGGCTGTCGTTCTACCAGGTCCTGTCGCTCGCCTCGATCGTCGAGCGCGAGGCGCGGCTCGACGCCGAGAAGCCGCTCATCGCCGGGGTCTATCAGAACCGGCTCGACGGGATCCCCGGCATCCGCAACAAGATCCTCAACGCCGATCCGACGGTCCTGTACGCGAACGACACGGTCGAGCTCGACAAGATCGACTTCGATCGCTGGCAGGAGTACCGGTTCTGGGACGTGCCCGAGACGCCGCTCCGCGAGATCCCGTTGCCCGACTCGCTGATGGGCTTCCAGACGTACACGCAGCCGGGGCTCATCCCCGGGCCGATCGCGACCCCGACGCTCGTCTCGATCGACGCGGCCCTGCACCCCGACACGGCCGACAAGTACATCTACTTCCTGGCCATCCCCGACGGCGACGGCAAGCACGTCTTCGCCAAGACCGCCAAGCAACACGACGCCAACCGGCGCAAGTACGGCTACCAGTGACGACCGCCCGGTCGGGCTGGCCGTCGGCGGCCGACTTCGGCGTCGCGCCGACGCCGGGAGAGCTCGCAGCATGGGACGAAGCCGATCGCACGGCGCGTCCCGTCCGGCTGGCCAAGCTCCGAGGCAGGTTCGCCGACGCCGGGATCGACGCCTATTTCGGCCTGCGCCGCGAGCACATGCGCTACCTGACCGGGTTCGCACTGGCCGACGGCGAGGAGAAGGTCGCCGGCAACTCCGGACAGTTCCTGGTCGGCGCGGACGAGATCGTCGTGCTCGCCGATTCCCGGTACACGATCCAGGCCCGCCGCGAAGCGCCGGATTGCCGGCTGGAGCCGGTGTACCACGACTTCGTGTCGCGTTGGCCGGCGATCGTCGCGACGCTCGGTGCGCGGCGGATCGGGGTCGAGGCCGGGTTCATCCCCCACGCCCTGTGGCTGAAGCTCGCCGCGGCCGCGCCCGACGTCGAGCTCGTACCGATCGAGGGCTGGCTCGAGGAGGACCGGGCGACCAAGGAGCCGGCCGAGCTCGAGCGCATCGCCGCGGCCTGTGCCGTGGCCGACCGCGCGCTGACGACGCTGCTCCCGGACATCCGGGCCGGCGTCACCGAGCACGACCTGGCGCTGCGTCTCGAATGGCTGATGCGGACCGGTGGCGCCGAGGCGCTGGCCTTCGACGTCGCCTGCCTGTCCGGTCCGGAGGCGGCACTGCCGCACGGCTCACCGGGCGATCGGCCGGTGCGTGACGGCGCGGTCCTGCTCTTCGACTTCGGGGCGCAGGTCGGCGGGTATCGCAGCGACATGACCCGGACGCTGTTCGTCGGCGAGCCGAGCCCCCGCGACCTCGACGTGTACGAGCTCGTGGCGCGGGCCCAGACCGCGGCCGTGGCGGCACTGCGCGACGCGCTCGGGACGGGCGCAGGGCTGCCCGACGGTCGTTCGGTCGATGGCGTCGCACGCGAGATCATCGCCGACGCGGGCCACGGGGAGCGGTTCGGGCACGGACTCGGCCATGGCATCGGCCTTGCCACGCACGAGGCCCCCACGCTCAGCAAGCGGGCGCCCGACGCGCCGCTGCCCAGCCCGACGGTGTTCTCGGTCGAGCCCGGCATCTACCTCGATGGCGAGACCGGCGTCCGCATCGAGGACCTCGTGGCGATCGACACCGCGCACGGGCGGCTCGACTTTCTGACGCGCTTCCCGCGCGAGGTCGTGGTCGTCGGCTAGGAGAGCTCGGCGAGCGTCGCCTCGAGCGCGCCGGTGAACACCGGCACGTCCGCCGTCGGTGAAAGCCAGCGGGGGTCGCACCTTGAGCACGCTCCCGTGCCGCCCGCAGGTCCCGATCAGGACGCCGCGGCGACGCAGTCCTTCCTTGATCGCCGAGGCCGTCGCCGCATCGCGGACCTCGACCCCGATCGCCAGCCCGACCCCGCGCACGTCCACGATGCGCGGGTCATCGCCGACGACGGTCCGGATGCCGGCCCGCAGCGCCTCGCCCGTCGTCGTCGCTCGCTCGAGCACACGCTCGTCGTCGAGCACGTCGAGCACCGCCAGGGCCGCGGCCGCGGACACCGGATTGCCGCCGAACGTGCTGAAGAACACGGTCTCGTCGGCGAACCTCGCCGCGATCTCGCGCCGGGTCACGACCGCGCCGACCGGGTGGCCGTTGCCCATCGGCTTGCCCAGCGTCACGAGGTCGGGCGTGATCCCGAGCCGCTCGAACGACCACATCGAGCCGGTCCGGCCATGACCGCCCTGCACCTCGTCGGCGATCCAGAGGCCGCCGGCCGCGTGGGTCCGGTCGATCCAGTCGGCCGCCAGCTCGGGTCTCGCGTCGAGGAACCCGTCGCTGGTGAGCAGGCTGTCGAGGATCGCGGCGGCCGGCGTATGTCCGCGGGCGCCCAGGTCGTTGAGCGCCGCCGCGAAGCTCGCGCCGTCGAGGTCGGTGCCGCGGACGCGATCCGGCGGCGCCCAGGTCACCACGTGGGCGGGCGGCCGGCTCGCCTGCCATGACTCGGGCGACAGCGCCGCGGTCGCATCGGTCACGCCGTGGTAGGCGAACGCCGTGCACAGCGCGCCGTCATCGCCGGTGAACGCCGTCGCCAGCCGCCATGCGACGTCGTTGGCCTCCGAGCCGGAGTTGACGAAGAGCACGGTGTCGAGGCCCGATCCGGCCGGCATCGTCGCGACGAGCCGCTCCGCGAGCTCGATCGCGGTCTCGTTGAGGTAGCGCAGGTTGGTGTTCAGGCGGCGGGCCTGGCGGGCGATCGCCTCGGCGACGCGCGGGTGGCCATGACCCACGCACGGGACGTTGTTGTAGGCGTCGAGATAGCGGCGCCCGTCCGACGCGATCATCCAGACGCCGCTCGCGCTCACGATGTGGAGCGGCTGGTCGTAGGACAGCGGCTCGAGCGCCGGTCCGAGCACCGCGTCGCGACGGGCAGCCAGGCCGGGCGAGGGGAGGGCATCGACCGACGCGCCGATCCGCCGGGCGACCTCGTCCCACCCGACCTCGAGCAACGACTCGATCGTCAGCGCGACCGGCGCGTTGTAGCGCTCGGCGAAGGACGCGTCCTCGAGACCGCGCTCGGAACGCCACGACGAGATCGAGATCGTGACGGCCGCCCGCGTCGCGAGCAGCTCGCCGAGGTAGCGGAGCTCGAGCGGTTCGAGCGGCGTGACCCGCTGGTAGCCGTCGAGGACGAGTCGCGTCGCCCGGAACAGCTCCCCGCCCGTCCGCCCGTTGAGCAGCGAGTCGAGCAGCGACGCGAGGTCGGTCACGAGCGCGGTGTGGCTCATGTCGCCGAAGTCGACGATGCCCGTGATCAGCCCGGCATCGTCGGACAGCGCGTTGTCGGTGGTCATGTCGCCATGGACCACCTGCGCGCGGAACGACGGCCAGACCGGCACGACGACGGACTCGAAGCGATCGAGCACGCGTTCGACGAGCGCGCGATGCCGGTCATCGCGGATCGCCCCGAGCAGCTCACGGGTCCGCGCCGCGTGCTGGATGTCCCACAGCATCGTCCGCTGCGCGGCGGGATGGAAGAAACCGCGAAGCGCCCGCCCGAGGCGAGCGGTCGTCGCGCCCCAGTCGGCCAGCGCCGCGTCCGACAGCTCGCGGGCGTCGACACGATGGCGACCCGGCAGCACGTCGTACATCCGGACGTGGTGGTCGCCGTCGGCGGCACGGTGGAGCGCCCGACGGGCGGTCGGATCGGCGGTGTCGGGGGATGCGCCCGGGACCGGCCGAGGGATCGCGAGGGGCAGCCCGGGGTCCACCCGCGTCGCGTGGAGGACTCCTAGGCTCTCCATGTCGAGCGTGGACGGATCCTCCGCGGCGTTCGACACCTTCATCACCGCCATCGGCGCGCCGGTCGCGTCGAGCAGGAGGAACGTCTGGTCGCGCTCGCTGCCGAGATCGCGGGCGTCGCCGGCGACGACGCCGAAGGTCCGCCGGGCGATGTCGGGGACGTCGCCGGGATCGAACGCCGGACGTGGCGCGGCGAGGACGCGGTCCATGGTCACGGAATGGTAGTCGCTAGAATGGGGCCCTCATCCCGCACGAAACCGTGGTCCGTCCGTCCATGCGCGGCCGTCCGCGCCCAGGAGCCCAACCAGCCCCATGATCAGCACCGGAGAACTCAGGAAGGGCGTCACCATCGAGCTCGATGGCGAGCTCTGGCAGATCCTCGACTACCACCACATCAAGATGGGTCGCGGGTCGGCGCAGGTCCGCATCACGCTGCGCAACGTCAAGCGCGGCCAGACCGTCGAGCGGTCGTTCCAGGCCGGCACGAAGTGGCCCCGCGCCCAGCTGGAGCAACGCCCGGTGCAGTTCCTCTATCGGGACGGCGACGACTTCCACTTCATGGACAACGACACGTACGACCAGTTCCATCTCCGCGCCGACCAGCTCGGCGAGGCGACGCAGTACCTGAAGGACGGCATGACCCTCGACCGGACGAGCTACCAGGGCGAGACGCTCGGCGTCGAGCTCCCGGTCTCGGTCGACCTTGCCGTGGTCGAGACGGAGCCCGGTTTCGCCGGCGACACGCAGACGGGTGCCCGCAAGCCGGCGACGACCGAGACCGGTCTCGTGGTGCAGGTGCCGATCTTCGTCGAGAGCGGCGACACCATCCGGATCGACACCCGGAACGGGGAGTACCAGACACGGCTCTGATGCGCACGGCATGACCGGCAGGCAGCGCGACGAGAACGCCGCACCCGACTGGGCGCTGCCCGGCTGGGACGCGGTCGACCCGGACGAGCCGGTCGCGCCGGTCGCCTCCGCGCCGGCGGCTCGGTCCGCACCGATCGAGCCGAAGGCCTCCGGCACGTTCGGGTTGCGCATCCTGGGCGTCAGCGAGGTCACGCGCGCCGTCCGCACGGCCATCCGCCAGGACCCCCGGCTCGTCGACCTGTGGGTCGAGGGCGAGATCGGCCGCGTGACCGTGTCGAGCGCCGGGCACGCCTACTTCGCGCTCAAGGACGAGCGCAACCAGCTCCAGTGCGTGTGGTTCCGCGACGACCGCGCACGGTCCGCCTTCACCGCCCAGGCCGGCCTGCGGGTCGTGGTGCACGGTCGGATCGACCTGTACGAGCCATCGGGTGCGATGCAGCTGTACGTCGACTCGATCCAGCCGGCGGGTCTCGGCGACCTCGCGCTCCGCTTCGAGGCGCTCAAGGCGCGACTGGCGGCCGAAGGGTTGTTCGACACCGCCCGCAAGCGTCCGCTGCCGTCGCGCCCCCGGACGATCGCGGTGATCACGAGCCCATCCGGTGCCGTGTGGCGCGACATCAGCCACGTCCTGGCGCGACGATGGCCCCTCGTCCAGGTCGTGCTCGTCGCGGCCCAGGTGCAGGGCGAGGGCGCACCGGCCAGCATCGTGACCGCGTTCCGCCGGATCGCGCGACATGCCGACGCCATGCAGGCCGCGGGGCGTCCCGGCGATGCCCCGGCCCTCACGATCCTCGCGCGCGGTGGCGGTTCGATGGAGGACCTCTGGGCGTTCAACGACGAGCGGGTCGTCCGGGCGGTCGTGGCGCATCCGCTCCCGGTCGTGTGCGGGGTGGGCCACGAGGTCGACGTGACGCTGGCCGATTTCGCGGCCGACGTTCGCGCACCGACGCCGTCCGCGGCCGCGGAGATCGTCGTGCCGGATCGGCTCGACATGGCTGCATCGTTGCGACGCGCCGCGGACCGGTTGGCGGGTGCCACGGAACGCCGGCTCGCGGCGGCGGACCGCGACCTCGCCGCGGAACGACGGGCGCTCGAGCGGGTCAGCCCGGCGAGTCGCCTGGCCGCCGCGCGGGAACAGGTCGGGATGCTGTTCGACCGCGCCACCCGCGCCGTGGACGCACGGCTCGCCGCGGAGCGGTCGCGTCTCGCCGCGGCGGCGTCGGCCCTGCCGCGCCACACGGCGACGCGGGTCGCCTCGGCTCGATCGGCGGTCGACGCGTCCGCGGCCGCGCTGGCGGTCCTCGGACCGAACGCGACGCTGGAGCGCGGGTATGCCATCGTCCGCCGCGCGCCCGACGGGGCGATCGTCCGGGATCCATCCGAGGCGCCGTCGGGTTCGCCGCTGCGGATCCGCGTGGCCCGGGGCGAGATCGCGGCCACCGTCGACGGGGGGCCCACCGGATGAACGAGGCGCTGGTCTTCCTGATCGCGGTCGGTCTGTTCGCCATCATCGGGTTGGCCATCGGTATGCTGATCGCACGGCGCGCCGGCCGCGAGACCGAGAGCGGGGACGAGGACGACGGTGACCGGACCGACTGAGAGCCAGACGCCCGATGTCCCGGCGACGCCGATCGCCGATCTCACGTTCGACGACGCCCTGGCCGAGCTCCAGCGCACGATCGCCGAGCTCGAGACGGGCGGTCTGCCGCTCGAGCGCACCCTCGCGCTGCACGAGCGCGGTGCGGCGCTGCTCGAGCGTTGCGAGACGTTGCTCCGGAGCGCCGAGCTGCGGATGCGCCAGCTGGTCTCGAAGGGCAGCGAGCTGGACACCGTCGAAGTCACAGCGGACCGGGCGGTCGAAGAGGCCTGACGGCCCCCGGGCGCCCACGCCGGTGACCGGTCTAGACTGTCGCCCGCCGTCGACAGACGTGCGACCCTTGGGCATCGCCATCACAGGCGGGCGCCGCGGCCCGTCCAGCGAGCAAGAATCGGAGCCACCACCCGCGTGACCATCCTCCACGACCTGCACAGCCCTGCCGAGCTGCGCGGGCTCACCGAGCCGGAGCTCGCCCAGCTCGCCGCCGAGATCCGCGAGACGATCATCTCGACCGTCGCCGAGACGGGCGGCCACCTCGGCTCGTCCCTCGGCGTGGTCGAGCTCACGATCGCCCTCCATCGACTGCTCGAATCGCCGCGCGATCGCATCGTGTGGGACACCGGCCACCAGGCCTACCCGCACAAGCTCCTGACCGGCCGCCTCGACCGCTTCCGGACGCTGCGCTCGCTCGACGGCGTCGGCGGCTTCCCGCGCCGGACCGAGTCACCACACGACGTGTTCGACGGCGGTCACGCCGGAACCGGCCTCTCCATCGCCGAGGGTCTCGCCGAGGCACGCGACCTGCGCCACGGCATGGAGCGCGTCGCGGTCGTGGTCGGCGACGCCGCGCTGATGAGCGGGCTGTCGCTCGAGGCGCTCAACGACATCGGCCAGCGCCGGACGCAGATGCTGATCGTCGTCAACGACAACGAGATGTCGATCAGCCCGACGGTCGGCGCATTCTCGAAGTACCTGTCGCAGATCAAGCTCTCGAGCGCGTGGCGCCAGAGCAAGAGCGCCTACGACCGCACGGTCGAGCGCGTGCCGGTCGTCGGCCCGCATGCGCTCGAGCTGTCGAAGCGGCTGCGCGCGTCGGTCGTCCGGTTCGCCCAGCCGGGGCAGCTGTTCGAGGATCTCGGCATCACGTACATCGGGGTCGTGCCGGGGCACGACATGCATGCGCTGCTCGAGACGCTCGGCGCGGCGCTCGGACTGCCCGGGCCGACCATCGTCCACGTCCGGACCCAGAAGGGGCGCGGCTATCGGCCGGCGATCGAGGACCAGGTCGGGTTCCACGGTGCCGCGCTGCCGCCGATGCAGCTGACGCCGCAGGCCGATGCCTACGACGGCGCGCGGGCCACCACCGCAGGCACGCCGAGCGGCCTGCCGACCGAATCGATGGCCGACGACGCCGCGTCGCCCACGCCCGAGCCCGCCGCGCCGAAGAAGAACCCGAACTACACCGCGGTGTTCGCGGCCGAGCTCATCGACGCCGCCCGGGAGGACCGCCGGATCGTCGGCATCACCGCCGGCATGCCGACCGGGACCGGGATGTCGAAGCTCGCCGACGTGATGCCCGACCGGGTGTTCGACGTCGGGATCGCCGAGCAGCACGCCGTCACGCTGGCGACCGGGCTGGCCATGGGGGGCATGCGCCCGGTCGTGGCGCTGTACTCGACCTTCCTGCAGCGGGCGTTCGACCAGACCGTCCACGACGTCTGCCAGAACGACCAGCCCGTGATCATCGCGGTCGACCGCGCCGGGCTGGTCGGCGAGGACGGGACGTCGCACCAGGGCATGTTCACGCTGCCCGCCCAGCGCCAGCTCCCGAACCTCGTCATCGCCTCGCCCAGGGACGAGCAGGAGCTGCGCTCGCTGCTGCGCACCGCCCTGGCGCAGGACCATCCGTTCGCGCTGCACTACCCGCGCGACCCCGGGTTCGGTCTGCCGCCGACCGATCCCGTCGTGCTGCCGATCGGACGGGGAGAGACGCTGCGCGAGGGACGGGATCTGCTGTTCGTCGGCTTCGGCCCGATCGTGAAGCGGGCGGCGGATGCGGCGTCGACGCTCGAGGCGGAGGGCTGGTCGGTCGGCGTCATCAACGCGCGGTTCGCGAAGCCGCTCGACCGTCAGCTGATCCTCGACGCGGCGCGCGGGAAGGGTCTCGTCGTGACGTTCGAGGAGAGCGTGGTGACGGGTGGGTTCGGATCGGCCGTGCTGGAGCTCATCGAGGAGGCGCGGCTCGCCGATCCCGCGTATCGCGACGTGCCCGTCCGGGTGATCGGGATCCCCGGCGACCGGTTCGTCGATCACGGATCCGTGGCCGACCTGCGCCGTGTTCTCCGGCTCGACACGGCCGGCCTGGTCGAGCAGGTCCGGGACACGCTGACGGCGCTGCGGGTGACCCCGGGTCGGTCGACCTCCGACGTCGCCTGACCGGTCGATGACCGCCGACGTCCAGCGGCGGAGCCTGGGCCGGCTGCTTCGCGAGGAGCCGTCCGCCGTCCTGCTCCTGGTCCAGCTCCTTGGCTTGCTGGCCTACCCGTTCATGGACGAATCACCGATCGGACGGGCCGCGGTCTCCTTGTTCTCGCTGCTCGTGCTGGTGCTCGCCGTTCGGACGGTCCGCTCGACGCCGGCGCTGACCTGGGTGTCGCTCGCACTGGGCGCGCCGATCGTCGTGCTCACGCTGCTCGAGATCGCCGATCCGACGAACGCCACGCTGGTCTTCTGGTCGTCGGTCCTGCTTGCCGCGTTCTATGCGTACACCGCGGTCGCGCTGCTCCGGTACATGTTCAAGGACCGGTTCATCACGCCCGACGAGCTGTGGGCGACGGCGGCGACGTTCACGGTCATCGCGTGGGCGTTCGCGCACGGGTACATGGCCATCCAGGTGGTCTGGCCCGGCTCGTTCACGGCAGCGGTGGATCCGGATGCGCCACGGACCTGGTTCGAGCTGCTGTTCCTGTCGTTCACCAACCTGACGAGCGTCGGGTTGTCGGACATCGCGCCCATCCAGCCGCAGGCGCGGTCGGTGGTGATGATCGAGCAGGTCGCGGGCCTGATGTACGTCGCGCTGGTGATCTCGCGGATCGTGGGGCTGCAGCTCACTCGCGACCGCCTGCGCAGCGACCGTCCGCGTGGTGACGACCGGGCCTGAACCTCGCGTCAGCGTCCCCGCGAGGTAACGCCGCGTGCAGCGCCCTGTGCCACGATAGGCGGGTGAGCCCGACCGTCACGCATCGGCGTCCCAAGGTGCGCCTCGACCAGCTGCTGGTCGACCGCCGCCTCGCCGACACGAGGTCCCGGGCGCAGGCACTGATCCTCGCCGGGAAGGTCCGGGTCGGCGACGGTGACGCCGCCCGTCGCGACCGCAAGCCGGGCGACCAGGTGCTCCCCGACACCACGATCGACATCGAGGCCCCGGAGCCCTACGTCAGTCGCGGCGGTCACAAGCTCGCGGCGGCGCTGGACGCGTTCGAGATCGACCCGACCGGCAAGGCGGCGCTCGACGTCGGCGCCTCGACCGGCGGCTTCACCGACGTCCTGTTGCAGCGCGGCGCGCGCCACGTCTACGCTCTCGACGTGGGTCGCGGACAGCTCGCCGAGTCGTTGCGTCGCGACCCCCGCGTCACGTCGATGGAGCGGACGAACGCGCGCGGCCTGACCGCCACGACCCTGCCCGAGCCGGTCGACATCGTCGTCATCGACGTGTCGTTCATCTCGCTCGACAAGGTCCTCGGGCCGATCACCTCGACGCTCGGCCCCGACGCCGACATCGTCGCCCTCGTCAAGCCCCAGTTCGAGGCCGGCAAGGGACGCACCGATCACGGCGTCGTCCGCGACCCGGCCATCCACCGCGAGGTCCTCGAACGGGTCGTGGCGACCGCCCAGCGCGATCACGGCCTCGGCACCCGGGCACTCATCGCCTCGCCGATCCTCGGCCCCGAGGGCAACCGCGAGTTCCTCGTCCACCTCGCGGTCGGGCCGGACCACCCGGACCTCCGTGACCGCATCGCCAAGGTCACCGCCGCGTGACGATCGAGCGGATCGGTTTCGCGTACAACCCGACGATCGAGGCCACCGTCGAGCTCGCCGCCCGCGCCTCGGGCTGGTGCCGCGTGCGCGGCATCGGCGAATGGCAGGCACAGAGCGGCGACCTCGACGGCCTGCGCCGGGAGCTGCCGACCACCGACGCGCTCGTCGTGCTCGGTGGGGACGGCACGTTCCTGCGCGCGGCCCGAGCCGTGGCCGAGGTCGATGTCCCGCTCCTCGGCATCAACCTCGGCAAGGTCGGCTTCCTGTCGAAGGCCGAGGCGACCGAGCTCGAGCCGGTCCTCGAGCGGATCGTCGCCGGCGAGTACACGATCGACGAGCGGATGGTCCTCGAGGGACGCATCCTGCGCGGCGGCGGGCTCGGGGACGACGAGCGCCACATCGCGCTCAACGACATCGTCATCGCCCGCGGCTCGCTCGCCCGCGTGTGCCGCCTCGACGTGAGCATCGACGACACGCATCTCGCCACGTTCATCGCCGACGGCCTGGTCGTGGCCAGCCCGACCGGCAGCACCGGCTACTCGTTCTCGGCCGGTGGCCCGATCCTCGATCCGGTCAGCCGCAATCTCGTCGTCACGCCGATCGCCGCGTACCTGTCGGCGATCCGCTCGGTGGTCGTGAGCCCGCTCCAGGTGGTGCGCTGCCGCGTCGTCGACGCGCACGAGGCGCTCGTCTCGGTCGACGGTCGCGAGGACCTGCCGATCGCGGTCGGCGACGTCGTCGAGGTCCATGCCATGGAGCGCCCGATCCGCCTCCTCGAACCGAAGGGCGCGCAGCCCTTCTGGGACCTGCTCCGCCACAAGGTGGAGCTGCTGCCGTCGTGACCGACGAGGCCCGCGAGGACGCGCCAGGCCGGCTGCTCGAGCTCACGGTCGTCGACCTCGCCCTCATCGACCGACTGCGCCTCGAGCTCGACGCCGGCTTCAACGTCATCACGGGCGAGACCGGGGCGGGCAAGAGCCTGCTGATCGACGCGCTCGGCCTCGCGCTCGGCGCCCGAGCCGACACGACGCTCGTCCGCCACGGGGCCGACACCGCGCGGGTCGAGGCGCTGTTCGACCACATGCCCGAGCCGCTCATCGCGGTCCGCGAGGTCGCCGCGAGCGGGCGATCGACGGCGAGACTCGACGATTCCACGGTCACCGCCGCACGGCTCGCGGACGAGGTCGGGGCGCTCGTCGAGATCCACGGACAGCACGAGCAGGGCCGGCTACTCGACGAGACGAGCCAACGCGACCTGCTCGACGCCTACGGCGACCACGGGACGATGCGCCACGAGGTCGCGACCGCGGTGGAGCGCTGGCGCGAGAACCGGGCCGCACTCGACGCCGCCGCCGTCGACCCGCGCGAGGTCGCCCGCCGGCTCGACCTGCTCGAGCACGAGGCGGACGAGATCGCCCGGGCGAACCTGCGGCCGGGCGAGGCGGACGAGATCCGTGCCCGGATGTCCGCCGCCCAGCACGGGGAGGCGATCGCCCGGGGCGCCGCCGCACTCCGCGAGGCGCTGACGCAGGAGGGTCGCGGCGCGCGGGACGCGACCGCCATCGCGCTCCGGGAGGCGACGACGATCGCCCGGCTCGACCCGCGCTTCGAGCCGCTGGCCGACCGGCTGGCCGGTCTGGAGGCGGAGCTGGCCGACGTCGCCGACGAGGCTCGCCGGCTCGCCGAGGACGTCGACCACGACCCCCGCGCGGTCGCCGAGCTCGACGCCCGCCTGGCAGTGATCCATGGCCTGCTCCGGCGCTACGGGGACGACGAGGCCGCCGTCCTCGAGCACGGCGAGCACGCAGCGGAGGAGGCCGAGCGGCTGCGCGGGCTCGACGAGGAACGCGCCCGTCGCCAGCGCGAGGATGCCCGGCTCCTGGCGGATGTCGCATTCGCTGCCGAGGCCTTGTCGACCGCGCGTCGTCGCACGGGTGCCGCATTCACTTCTGCCGTCGCGTCGGTCCTCGAGGAGCTCGGCTTCCCGGCCGGCGTGTTCGATGTCGCCGTCGGGCGCCGACCCGCCGACGACCGTGAGGCTGCGGTCGAGGTTGACGGGGACGCGGTCGCGTTCGACGCCAGCGGCGTCGACCAGGTCGTCTACCGCCTCGCCCCGAACCCGGGAGAGCCGGCCAGGCCGCTGGCCCGCATCGCGTCGGGCGGGGAGCTGTCGCGCGTGGCACTCGCCATCAAGCGGGTCCTCGCCGAGGCCGATGCCACGCCGACCCTCGTGTTCGACGAGGTCGACACCGGCATCGGTGGCCGCAGCGCCGACCCGATCGGGCGGTCGCTGTGGGGTCTCGCGAGACGACACCAGGTCCTGTGCGTCACCCACCTGCCGCAGATCGCGGCGCACGCCGACGCGCACTATCGCATCGTCAAGCGGGAGCGCGACGGCCGCACCGTGACCGAAGTCGAGCGCCTCGATCGCGAGGGTCGCATCGTGGAGCTCGCGGCCATGCTCGGCGGCGGACCCGGGGATGCCGCGGCGCTCGCCTCGGCCCGGGAGTTGCTGGATCGGGCCGAGTCGTGGCGCGCGGGACCGGTCGGGGCGGCGGGCCCCGACCGGTCGGCGTGAACCTCGACCGGGCGATCGAGGACTACCTCTCGTACCTGCGCGTGGAACGGGGTCTCGCCGACGCGACGATCCGCGCCTACCGCGGCGACCTCCGGGACTTCGAGCGCAGCCTCGGCCCGGGCGGCGACGGCTGGGACCGATCGCCGGACGCCGCCGTTCGCTACCTCGCTGCACGGACCCGGCGCGGTCAGCCCGGCGAACGCGCCCTCGCGCCGACGAGCCTCCGCCGGCGGGCGGCCGCGCTCAAGGGCTTCTACCGCTTCGCCTACGGCGAGGGGCTCATCGAGGTCGACGTCGCGACCCGGTTCGACCTGCCGCGCCAGACCCGTCGGCTGCCCGACACGCTCGGCGTGACCGAGGTGGAGCGCCTGCTCGAGGCCGCCTCGGTCGGTGGTCTGCGCGATCGAGCCCTACTCGAGCTCCTGTACGCGGCCGGGCTGCGGGTGAGCGAGGCGATCGGCCTCGACCGCGAGGACCTGTCGCTCGATGGCGCGTTCGTGCGGGTCATCGGCAAGGGCGACAAGGAGCGGCTGGTGCCGATCGGCGAAGTGTCGGTCGACCACCTGACGGCGTGGCTGGACGGTCCGCGGCGGGCGCTCCTGGCCGATCACCACGTCGAGCCGGTGCGGGGCGGGCCGCTGTTCCTCGGCGACCGCGGACGACGGCTGGCCCGGCAGCAGGCCTGGGCGGCGGTGACGGTGGCCGCCGAGCGAGCCGGCCTGGGCGGCCGGGTGAGCCCGCACACGCTTCGCCACTCGTTCGCGACCCATCTGCTCGAGGGCGGCGCGGACCTGCGGGTCGTCCAGGAGTTGCTCGGCCATGCGAGTATCTCCACCACCCAGCTGTACACGCATCTGACCGGGGAGCGGATCCGGGACGTCTATCGCCGGGCCCACCCGCGGGCCTGACAGGAGGGATACGCCAGGGATGGGCTACTCAGAGAATCTGCTCTCGACGGGCGAACGGATCACGCACCGCGAGAAGCAGCACTGGTTCGTGTTCATCTGGGGTGCGCGGTACACGATCCTGGCGATCGTCATCGCGGCGATCGCGCTGGTCCTCCAGCTCAACGTGGCATCGCCCTGGAAGGAGATCCTGGGCTGGTTGTCCGCGATCCTGTTCGTCGGCGGCCTGGTCGTCCTCGGCTGGACGATCCTGCGCTACATCAACCAGGAGTACGTGCTGACCAACCGTCGGGTCATCCAGGTCGAGGGCGTCCTGAACAAGAAGGTCACCGACTCCTCGCTCGAGAAGGTGAACGACGTCGTGCTGACCCAGTCGGTCTTCGGGCGGATGTTCGGGTTCGGCGACCTCGAGGTCCTGACGGCGTCGGAATCCGGGATCAGCAAGTTCCGGATGCTGGTCCAGCCGGTCAAGTTCAAGCGGGCGATGCTCGAGGCGAAGCACGAGTACGAGCGCGACATCGCAGGTCCGACCTACGCCGCAGGCCCGCCGATCCGCAGCGAGCCGACCGGCGACATGCCGCTGACGACCGCCGAACCGACTGACGACACGGTCACGACGACCGTACCGCCCGCCGCGAGCGCCGCCGCTGCGGCCGACCAGCTCACGAGGGACGAGCTGACCCGGACACTCAACAGCCTGGCGGACCTGCGCGACCGTGGTGCGATCAGCGCGGACGAGTACGAGCGCAAGAAGGCCGACCTGCTGGCACGTCTCTGAACCTCGTCGGGCCGCGCCGCTACCATACGCGGGACCCCTAGAGGACCCCCGTGGACGAACAGCTCCTTGCGTCCATCATCGTCGTCGCCATCATGCTGCTCGTGGGCTTCCCGGTCCACGAGTTCGCCCATGCCCTGGCGGCGTACCGGCTGGGTGACAGCACCGCCCGGTTCATGGGGCGGCTCACGCTCAACCCCATCGTCCACTTCGACCCGCTCGGCGGCATCCTGCTGGCCGTCACGTTCATCGCGGGAAGCGCCTTCGCGTTCGGCTGGGCAAAGCCGACCCCGGTCAACCCGAACAACCTCCAGGGTGGGCGGAGCGGCGAGGCTATCGTCGCGGCGGCCGGACCGATCTCCAACCTCATCCTGGCCATCGCCGCGGCGCTTCCATTCCGCTACCTGCTGGCGAACCCGAACCTGGCCGAGCAGGTCCCGTTCATCGTCATCGAGGTCCTCTTCTACTTCGTCACCATCAACCTCGTGCTGATGGTGTTCAACCTGTTCCCGATCCCGCCGCTCGACGGCTCGAAGGTCCTGTTCGCCTTCCTGCCACCCCAGGTCGCGTGGCGCTGGCGGCCGATCCTCGAGCAGTACGGGTTCATCCTGTTGCTGCTCGTCTTCTTCCTACCGCCCGGCAACTCGATCGGCGGGCGGATCCTGGAGCCGGTCCTCCTTGGCCTCCGCAACATCCTTCTGGGCATCTAAGGTCCGCCAGTTCCGGTCGCATGTCCGGGCCCGGGTCGGGACGGACGAGCGGGCGGCGCTGACCGACTGGCTGACTCCCGCCCAGCTCGCCCTGTTCGACTCGATGCACGTGGCCGATCGCCGCCACGGGCTCGACGTCGTGGCGACGCTGCGCGGGGAGGGCCAGGACGACCCGGATCTGCTCATCGCCGGCCTGCTCCACGACGCCGGCAAGGGCCGGACCGGGGTGTGGCCACGGGTCGCCTACGCCCTGGGCCAGCAGTACGGATCGTGGGTCTGGCGCGTCGCCGGCGTCCTGCCCGGCTGGCGGCTCGCCCTCGTCCGGCTGCGCGATCACGCGGAGACGTCGGCCGCGCTGGCCGGAACGGCCGGATGCTCGGCACGGACCGTCGAGCTGATCCGGCACCAGGAGGCCCCGGTCGACGAGGACGCCGGTCGGGCCCTGCTCCTCGCGGACGAGGCGAACTGATGCTGCCGAACGGGAACGGGTCGCCCGGCGTGCCGGTCATGTCGGGCGCCGCGGCGGTCCGGTTCGAGGACGGGCGCCGGCCGGAGGCAGCGACCCATGTCCAGGTCGCCGAGTTCGACGGGCCACTCGCGCTGCTGCTGTCGCTGATCGAGGGCCGGCAGCTGGATGTGCTCACTGTGTCGCTCGGCGAGCTGGCCGACGCCTACCTCGAGGCGCTCGCCGGCCTCGAGGCCGACCGGCTCGGCAACGTGAGCTCGTTCGTCGCCGTGGCCTCGCAGCTGATCCTCATCAAGAGCCGGGCGATGCTTCCGCGCCCGCCCGCCGTCGAGCCGACCGCCGAGGGCGACGACACGCCCGACCCCGAGGCGGAGCTGCGGGCCCGGTTGCTGCTCTATCGCGCGCACCGCGATGCCGGCCTGCGCCTCGCCGACATCGCGCTGGAGCGGATCGGGCTGTTCCGCCGCGAACCCGGTGCCGCCAGGGCCGCCGGCCTGTCCGGGGCCCGGCCGAGCGACGCTCCGCCCATCGACCCGGCCCGCCTCACCGGGGCGCTGGCGCACCTCGCGATGATCGCGCCGCCACCGGAGCCGCCACCCGAGGTGATGCCGCGCACGATCACGCTGACCGAGCGGGCGGCGATCATCCGGGCGGCGCTCCGCGAGGCACCCGAGATCGTCCTGCAGGATCTCCTCCGTGGCGTGCATGACCGTGTCATCGTCGCGGTCACGTTCCTCGCGCTGCTCGAGCTGATGAAGCGGCGCGAAGTCGTGGTCGAGCAGGCAGAACCGTGGGGTCCGATCGTGGCCCGGGCCACGGGCACGACGGCCGGCGACGAGCCCCTCGACGAGAGCCTGGAGTCCTTCGCGTGACCGACGAACTCGAGACCGCGATCGAACCCGTCGAACCCGTCGCACCCGTCGACGACCTGCCGCCGCTCGAGCTGACCGAGACGGCCCTCGAGGCACTGCTGTTCGTGGCCGAGCGGCCGTTGAGCCGTCGCGAGATCGCCTCGCTCGCCGGGGTCGACCGTGCCACCGTCGACCAGCGCCTCGGCGACCTCGAGGTGTCTCTCGCGGCGCGCGGCATCCGCCTGCTCATCGACGGCGACCGCGTCGAGCTCGCGACCGCGCCCGAAGGCGGCGCCCTCGTCGCCCGCTACGTCGGTGTCGACGCGATCCGCCTGTCGCCCGCGAGCCTGGAGACGCTCGCGATCGTCGCCTATCGCCAGCCGGTGACGCGCGCGGCGATCGAGCGCATCCGCGGCGTCGACTCGGACTACACCGTCCGGTCGCTGCTGCATCGGCGGCTCATCGTCGAGCTCGGGCGGTCCGATGCCCCGGGTCGCCCGTACTTGTACGGGACCGGCTTCGACTTCCTCGAGCGGTTCGGGCTGGCCAGCCTGGAGGAGCTGCCGCCACTCGATGTCGACGTCGCGGCACGGCTGGCGGAGGAGGGCGGCGAGGCGCTGACCGAGCCGCTGTTCCCGGAGAACGGCGGCGCCGAGGTCTGATGCCGGCGGAACGGCTCCAGAAGGTGCTCGCGGCGGCCGGCGTGGCCTCGCGACGTGGCGCCGAGTCGATGATCGCGGCGGGCCGGGTGACGGTCGACGGCCGGGTCGCGGCACTCGGCGCGCAGGCCGACCCCGAACGGTCGGTGATCGCGGTCGACGGCCGGGTCATCGGGTCGGCCGCAGCCCGTGCCTACCTGCTCCAACACAAGCCGGCCGGCGTCACGTCGACGACGCGGGACCGCCACGCGTCGTCGACCGTGCTCGACCTCGTGCCGACGGCGCTCGTGCCGGATGGCGCGCGGCTGTACCCGGTCGGCCGGCTCGACCAGGACAGCGAGGGCATGCTGCTGTTGACCAACGACGGCGAATGGGCCGAACGCGTGCTCCACCCGCGGCACGGCGTGGAGCGCGAGTACGCGCTCGGATTGCGGGAGCCGCTGCGCGCCGAGCAGGTGTCGGCACTCCACGCCGGGATCCGGCTCGAGGAGGGCCTCGCGACGCTCGGTGGGCCGCGACCGATGAGCGCCGCCGACGTCGGGCGGCTGACCGGCCTCCTCCGGCCGCCACCGCCCGACCTCGTGTGGTATCGCGCCACCCTGACGCAGGGCTGGAAGCGGCAGTTGCGGCGGATGTTCGGCGCAGTCGGGGCTCCCGTGGATCGACTGGTGCGGGTGCGGATCGGTCCCGTCCGGATCGAGGGCCTCCGCAGCGGCGCCACGCGGCCCCTGAAGGCGCCCGAGGTCAGGGGCCTGGCAAGCGGTGGCGGTCGCTCGCGGCCGAAGCGATCCCCGGCGTAAGCGCCGTGCCGGGCCACTCCGCCCGGCGACTATCCTTCGGGCCATGCACCGCTTGGTGGTGGCCCTCGACGGCCCCGGCTCGTCCGGCAAGAGCAGCGTCGGCGCGGCCGCCGCTCACGAGATCGGCTATCGCTTCTGCGACACCGGGCTGCTGTACCGGGCGGTGACCTGGCTCGCCGAAGCGCGCGGCGTGCCGGTCGACGATGCGGAGGGTCTCGTGGACCTCGTCGACGACATCGAGCTGGCTGAGGACGGCGACGGTCGACTCGCCCGCGTCCGCGTCGATGGCGTCGACCACACCAGCGACGTCCGAAGTCCCGCTGTCGAGGCGGCGGTGTCGACGGTGTCGGCCGTGCCCGAGCTGCGGACGGCTCTGCTCGCCCGGCAGCGCGACCTTGCCGCGGGGGGCGGCATCGTGATGGCCGGCCGGGACATCGGCACGATCGTGCTGCCCGACGCCGACCTGAAGCTGTACCTCGATGCATCGGTCGAGGAGCGAGCGCGGCGCCGAGCCGAGCAGCGCGGCGTTGAGCCCACGGGCTCGGAGGGCATCGCCATCCTCGAGGCGCTCAGACGCCGTGACCGGCTCGACAGCAGCCGGCAGGTGGCCCCGCTGCGCGTCGCACCCGACGCGCGGATCATCACCACCGACGGCAACGAGTTCGCCGACACCGTGGCGGCCGTCGTCGGGGCGATCCGCGACGCCGAGGCCCGCGTCGAGCCGGCCCGACCGTCACGATGAGCGACGAGCGATCGACGCCGGTCACGCCGGTCGTCGAGGAGATCAGCCCCTGGATGTCCGTGCTCGCCGGGGCGACGCGAGCCGGTCTCGCCGGGCTGACCCGCGTCCGGCTCGAGGGTGCCGTCGCCGACATCCCGCGCGAGGGCCCCGTGATCGTGGCGTCGAACCACAGCTCGAACCTCGACGCGGTCGTCCTCGGCTCGACGCTCATGCCCAAGCTCGGCCGGCGGTTGCAATGGCTCGGCAAGAAGGAGCTCTTCGCGTGGCCGATCGTGGGATGGATCGCCCGAAACGGCGGCGTCCATGCCGTGGACCGCGGCACGGCCGACATCGAAGCCTTCCGGCTCGCCCAGCGGATCCTCGACGAGGGCCATGCGCTGTTCGTGTTCCCGGAGGGCACCCGGACGCACGACGGCACGCTGGGTGAGGGACGCGACGGCGTGGCGGTGCTGGCCCTGCGCTCGGGTGCGCCGATCGTCCCGGTGGGCATCGCCGGGTCGTACGAGCGCTGGCCGCGGGGTCAGAAGCTGCCCCATCCGGGCGGTCGCGTGACGGTCCGTGTCGGCTCCCCGTTCCGCCTCGCCGACGTGATGCCGCCCGACGTGGAGCGTCGCGCGGCGAAGTCCGCGGCCACCGACATCATCATGCGCCGCATCGCCGCGCTGTTGCCCGCGTCGCAGCGCGGCCACTACGCCACGGTGGCCCCGAACGTGCCGGAACCGGACCCCGTGGGATAATCGGATCGTGGGAACGGTCCAGGAGGTCCGCATCGCGAAGCGGACCGGCTTCTGTTACGGGGTGCGCGAGGCGATCGACAAGGCCAAGGAGGCGTCGGCCGCCGGAAAGGCCACGCATACCCTCGGGCAGGTCGTCCACAACGAGGGGGTCGTCCGCGACCTCCAGGAGCTGGGCATCCAGACCGTCGAGGCACTCGACGACGTCGACCACGGTGCGGCGGTGGTCATCCGCGCCCACGGCGTCCGCCCGGACGTGATGGAGCGGGCCGAGTCGCGCGGTCTCGAGGTCATCGACGGCACCTGCACCTGGGTCATCCAGGAGCATCGCGAGCTCGTCAAGCTGGTCGAGGAGGGGTACACGATCGTGCTCCTCGGCACGCCCAAGCACGCCGAGGTCGTCGGCATGCTCGGTTTCGCCCCCGACGCCATCGTGGTCGACGAGGAAGAAGAGTGGGACGCCGCCATCCCGCGCAAGAAGCGGATGGCGCTGTTGTCGCAGTCGACCCAGCCACCCTGGAAGTTCGAGAAGCTCGCCGCGCTGATGGTCTCGCGTGCCCATGAGCTCAAGATCGTCAACACTGTCTGCCCGGTCACGATCCGTCGCCAGCAGGACACGATGGAGACCGCGGCCGAGGTCGACCTGATGGTCGTCGTCGGCGGTCGCTCGAGCGCCAACACCAAGGAGCTGACGCGGCTGTGCGAGATCGCCGGCACGCATGCGATCCAGATCGAAGGCGAACGCGACCTGACCGACGCCACCGTGTTCGACGGGGCGACCATCGTCGGGGTCACCGGCGGGACGTCGACGCCGATCGAGGATCTGCGCGACGTAGCCCGCCGCATCCTCGAGCTGGGCGGGACCCCGGAGGCCGCCGCGAATGCCGCCGAGCTGGCCGAGGCGGCATTGGGCCAGGCGGCGACGCCGGCCGGACGAACCACGTCGCTCCCGCACATCACGTCTGCGCCCGCCTCCGGCGCGGCGTAACGCGCGTGGCCCGTTCCGGCGCCCGGGCTTCGAACCGGCTGGGCGGCGCGCTCCCGATCGTCGCCATCGTCGGCCGGCCGAACGTCGGCAAGAGCACGTTGTTCAACCGCGTCATCGGTGCGCGCACCGCGATCGTGGAGGACCGCGCCCGCACCACCCGCGACCGGCTGTACGGGGATGCCGAGTGGAACGGCCGCCGGTTCATGCTCGTCGACACCGGCGGGCTCGAGGTCGACACCGATGACCCCATCGAGCTCCGCGTCCAGGAGCAGGCCCGGCTGGCCATCGCCGAGTCGGACGTCATCGTGTTCGTGGTCGATGCGGCTGTGGGGATGACCCCAGCCGACCTGGAGGCGGCCGACCTGCTGCGGCGCGCGCCGTCGCCGGTCATCGTCGCCGTCAACAAGGCCGACAACGAGAAGCGTGAGCTCGAGGGCGCCGAATTCCATGCACTGGGCTGGGACGAGACGTACCCGGTCTCGGCGTCGCACGGCCGCGGCACCGGCGACCTGCTCGACGCGATCGTCTGGGCGCTGCCGGCGGAGAGCGAGCAGGAGCTCGCGCGCAAGACGCGGGACGCCGAGGCCGAAACGTGGGCCGACGAGGTCGCCGCGGGGTTCGTGATCGGCGAGCCCGAGGAGGACGTGGACGGCGAGGGCGACGATGCCGAGGACGCCGAGGCGGTGGAGGCCAGGCGGTGGGACGCGGCGATCGCCGCGGAGGCCGACACCGCGCCCGCCGCGATCGCGTTCATCGGCCGCCCGAACGTCGGCAAGTCGAGCTTGCTCAACGCGCTGCTCGGCGAGGAGCGGGCGATCGTGTCCGAGGTGCCCGGGACCACGCGCGACGCGATCGACACGCGGCTCGCCTGGGGTCGGAGCGAGGTCGTGCTCATCGACACCGCCGGCATCCGTCGCCGCGGCAAGGTCGCCTCCGGCCCCGCGGCCGAGCGGTATTCCACGATGCGGGCCTTGACCGCCCTGTCGCGCGCGGACGTGGCGGTCCTCGTGATCGACGCCGTCGAGGGGCTGACGTCGCAGGACGCCCACGTCGCCGGGTACGCGGTCGAGGAGGGCAAGGGCCTCGTCCTCGCCGTCAACAAGTGGGACCTCGTGGCCGACAAGACCGATCGGACCTTCGACCAGTACATCGAGTGGATCCGCAATGAGGTGCCGTTCATCGAGTTCGCGCCGATCGTGTCGATCAGCGCGAAGACCGGTCAACGGGTCGGCCGCGTGCTCGAGCTGGCGGTCGACATCTGGGCGGAGCGCCGCCGACGCATCCCGACCGGCGAGCTCAACCGCGTGCTCACCGCCGCCACCGAACGGACGCCGCCGCCGCCCGTCCGCGGCCATCGTCCGCGGTTGTTCTACGCGACGCAGGCGACCATCGCGCCGCCGACGTTCGTGTTCTTCGCATCGGACGCGTCGGCCGTCCACTTCTCGTATCGGCGGTACCTCGAGAACCGCCTGCGGGAGACGTTCGGGTTCGACGGGACGCCGATCCGCCTCGTGTTCCGGGATCGGGCATCGGTCAAGCTGCCGCGCAAGCGCCGGTCGAAGGCCACGGTCGGCAAGCCGCCCCGCCGCACGGCCTCGGCACGGACCCGCAAGCCACGCTGATGGCGGACGGCCCCGGCGTCGCGGTCATCGGCGCGGGCGCCTGGGGGACGACGCTCGCTCGCCTGGTCGCCCGGACCGAGCCGGTCACGCTCCTGTGCCACTCGCCGGAGACGGCGACACGGATCCGGCAGACCGGTCGCAACGACGCCCGATTGCCGGGTGTCGACCTGCCAGCGTCACTCGTCGCGACGGCCGATCCAGCCGCCCTCGCCGCAGCCACCGACCTCGTCATCTTCGCGGCGCCGTCGGCGCACCTGCGGTCGATGACCGCGCTGGCGGCGCAACATCTCGCCCCGACCGCCGACCGGCTGTCGGTCACCAAGGGTCTCGAGCGCGACACGCTCCTGCGGATGAGCCAGGTCATCGAGGATGCGGGTGGCGCGCCGGCGGGCCGGGTCGCCGCGCTGTCCGGACCGAACCTCGCGGCAGAGGTCGCTCGCAACCTGCCGACGTCGGCCGTCGTGGCCTCGCCGGACGTCGAGCTTGCGCAGCGCATCATCGATCGGCTCGGCCGCCGCCGGTTCCGCCTGTACGTCAACGAGGACATCCTCGGCGTCGAGCTGGCGGGGGCGCTCAAGAATGTGGTGGCCATCGCGGCCGGGGCAGCGGACGGGCTCGGCTTCGGCGACAACGGCAAGGCCGGGCTGCTGACCCGCGGCCTGGCCGAGATGATGCGGCTCGGGATCGCCGCCGGTGCCAACGCGCTCACGTTCGCCGGTCTGGCCGGCATCGGCGACCTCATCGCGACGTGCGGATCGCGTCTGTCGCGCAACCACCAGCTCGGTGAGCAGCTTGCCGCCGGTCGGACGTGGGCCGAGATCGAGGCGACACTGCCCGGCACCGCGGAGGGTGCCTACACCGTGCGCTCGGCACTGGCGCTCGCCGATCGGCTCGACGTCGAGATGCCGATCGCCCGCGAGGTCGAGCGGGCGCTGTTCGCAGGCAAGAGCGTGCAGCGCTGCCTCGTCGACCTGCTCGCGCGCGAGTCGAAGGACGAATTGGCCGATGCGGACGCCTGGCTGGCGCGGCTCGGAGTGGCAGCCCGGAGCTGACCGCGAACCGGGAGGTCGGTTCGGTCCGGCAGGGGTCGCGTGCTAGACTGCGACCCCGTCGGGGCGTGGCGCAGTCTGGTAGCGCACCAGTCTGGGGGACTGGTGGTCGTGGGTTCGAATCCCGCCGCCCCGACCAACTTCTTGGCATGAAATCAGGGCTGCCCGTCCGACCTGGCGAGGCCGTCCTCGGACGCTTCTCACAGGACTAGTCCGGCGCCTTCCTACCGAGCGCGAACATGACAGCCTCGAGGATCAGGGCGATGATCGCGAGCACGAACACGCTCAGGACGAAGCTGACTGCGAATAGGGCGGCGAGTGCGAGGTCGAGCGGGGACATCTGTGGTTGAACGAGCCTCCACAGTGAGAGTGTCAGGCGCCACATCAACCCCACCGCCGATCCTTGCGGGAGTCTCGCCGAGTCGGCCGTCAAGCCATGCAGCAGTCGCCGCCCTCTACGAGCCCGCTCGCCCTTGATCACCGTCCGGTCGATGTGATCGATACGGCTTCATCTCGATCGCTGTCGACGAGATGTCCGAGGAACAGATCGAGAACATCGAGCAGAAGCTACGAGCACGCGCGCGCCGAACCCAGCAGTCGTGAACGAACCGCCCGACCATCGCGCTGGGCGTGTCCGGCCATCCACTTCGCGTGGCGGCATCCCTATCATGGGCTGACGCAGGGAAGGGGAGGACCATGACCCAGCCACCGGACGATCGCCCGCGTCCGCCCGACGAACCCGAGGGTCAGGCCGCACCGGACGAGCCCACCGTCGCATGGACACCGCCGGGCGGGGAGCCCGACAAGCCCGCCGAGGCTGGAGGCGCCGGGTGGGCGGCGGTCGGCGACGAAGCCGCCCCGACCGAACCCACCGACCCGACCGAACCCCCGGCCGCAGCCGGGCCGATCATCAGCGCGACCACGGCCGGCACCCCGCCCGAGTCCGCCGAGCCCGGGACGCCCGAGGCCGCCCTGGCCGCGGCCGGCTGGCAGCAACCGGCCGCCGCCGCTGCCCTGCCGCAGCGCGAGGGCTACGCGATCGCCGGTGTCGGTGCCCGGTTCGTGGCCTGGCTCATCGACCTGCTGCTCGTCGGCATCATCCCCGCCGCGCTGTCGCTGATCCTCGTGGACTGGTCGTCGATCATCCGCGACGCCATCCGGCAGGCGCAGCTCGATCCCAGTGGCCGGATCTCGTCGTTCACGTACGAGGTCCCGATCACCCTTGACTACGTCCTGCTGACCCTGATCGGGCTCGGGATCCAATACCTGTACTTCGTCGGCTTCTGGACGAGCGGGCTGCGTGCCACGCCAGGGATGATCGGGCTCAAGATGCGCGTCGTCGACGCCGGGACCGGCGGCGCGCTGTCGATCGTGGAGGCGACCAAGCGCTGGGTCGTCATGGGCTGGCCGCTCACGCTGCTGGTGCTGATCCCGGCGCTGCAGGGCTTCGCCAGCCTGATCCAGTTCGCGGTGGTCCTGATCCTGTTCTTCACGACCGTCCTGGATGACCGCAACCAGGGCTTCCACGACAAGGTCGCGAACTCTCTCGTGATCCGCTCGGTCACCAGCGGCGCCGGGGCGACCGTGGTCGGCTGCCTCGTGTGGTGCGTCCTCGTGATCCTGCTGGGCATCATCGTGAGTGCCGTCGCGCTCGGTGCCGTCATGCCCGAGATCCAGGAGTTCATCCGCGAGTTGCCCCGAAACACGGCGTGAGCGTCGCCGATCGGGGCCTCGTCGACTCGGCGCAGCGGGATGGCCTGCGCGACATGGACCCGGCCGCCTTCCGGGCGGCCGCCCACGCCGTGGTCGACCTGATGGCCGACTATCTGGCGTCGGTCGAGCAACGTGCGGTCTTCCCGCCGATCGAGCCGGGCTCGCTTCGACCGGCGTTCCCGTCCGCGCCACCAGAGCAGCCGGAGGCGCTCGACGCGATCCTCGCCGACTACGAGCGGTTGGTACCGCCCGCGGCGACCCACTGGCAGCACCCAGGGTTCATGGCCTACTTCCCGACGACGGCATCGGGACCGGGCATCCTGGGCGAGATGCTGACGGCGGTGATCGGACAGAACCCGATGCTGTGGCGGACCTCGCCGATCGGGACCGAGCTCGAGGAGGTCGTGGTCGACTGGCTTCGCCAGGGTCTCGGTCTCCCGGAGGAGTACGACGGGCTCCTGACCGACACCGCCTCGACGTCGTCGCTGATCGCGGTCGCCGCCGCACGTGAGGCAGCCGGTCTGGAGGTGACCGCGCGCGGGCTGGCCGGTCGCCCGGACGTGCCATCGCTGCGGGTGTATGCCTCGACCGAGGCCCATAGCTCGATCGAGAAGGCGTGCATGACGCTCGGCCTCGGGCGCGACGGCCTGGTCCGGGTCGGCGTGGACGAGGCGTATCGGATGCGGCCAGCCGAGCTCGAGGCCGCCATCGGCCGCGACCGGTCTGCCGGTCACCGGCCGATCGCCATCGTGGCGACGGCAGGGACGACCTCGTCGACCTCGGTCGACCCCGTCGCGCCCATCGCGGACATCGCCGAGCGCGAGGGCGTGTGGCTCCACGTGGATGCCGCCTACGCCGGCGTCGTCGGGCTGATCCCCGAACGCCGAGCGGTCTTCGATGGCTGGGAGCGCGCCAATTCGATCGTGGTGAACCCGCACAAGTGGCTGTTCACGCCGCTCGATGCGTCGCTGCTGCTCACCCGGCGGATGCCCGACCTGCGCGCGGCGTTCAGCCTCGTGCCGGAGTACCTCCGCACGCTCGATCGCGACGGTCCGGTCCGCGACTACAACGAGTACCAGCCGCAGCTCGGCCGACGGTTCCGGGCGCTCAAGCTATGGATCCTGCTGCGCTGGTTCGGGCTCGACGGCCTCCGTCGACGGATCGAGCACCACATCGACATGGCCGAGGCGTTCGCCGGCTGGGTCGACGCGGCGCCCGACTGGGAGCGGCTGGCGCCGGTGCCGTTCTCGACGGTGTGCTTCCGCTGGAACCCGGGTCCGGGGGCCGGCGCGGTGGATCTCGACGCCGCCAACGCGGCCATCATCGATGCCGTCAACCGCACCGGCGAGGTCTTTCTGTCGCACACCCGGCTCGGCGATCGGTTCACGATCCGCCTGTCGGTCGGCAACCTGCGCACCGAGCCGCGCCACGTCGAGCACGCATGGCGGCTGTTACGGGACGCCGCCGGGAGCGTGGCCGACGGATGACATCGCGCCCGGACCCCGACGACGTCCTGTTCATGGCGTCCACCAGCGAGCTGCGTGCGTGGTTCGACGCCAACCACGCGACCGCGGACGAGCTGTGGCTCGGCTATCACAAGAAGGCCACCGGCCGGCCGACGGTCAGCTGGTCCGACGCGGTCGACGAGGCGTTGTGCGTCGGCTGGATCGACAGCGTCCGCTACTCGCTCGACGAGGGGCGTTCGGCACAGCGGTTCACACCGCGGCGGGTCGGCAGCAACTGGAGCGCGATCAACGTCGGCAAGGTCGCGGAGCTCACCGCCCAGGGTCGCATGCGGCCGGCCGGCCTGGCGGCGTTCGAGGCGCGGCGCGCCGACCGCACGGCCGTGTACTCCTACGAGCGCGAGCAAGCGGCATTCACCGAGGCCGAGGAGGCTCGATTGCGGGCCGACGCGGCCGCCTGGGCCGACTGGGAGCGGCGCCCGCCGTCGTACCGCCGGGCCGTGATGTACTGGGTGACGAGCGCGAAGCGCCCCGAGACCAGGCTGCGCCGCCTCGACGCGCTGATCGAGGCCGCCGCCGCGGGCGAGCCGGTCGGGCCGATGCGCCCGCCGGGCGGCCGGTGAGCATCGCGATACCCGATAATCTGGCCATGCCGCCCATCACCGAGCTGACCCGCATCGAGCCCGCCCATCTCGCCCGGCTGGAAAAGCAGGGCACGTTCACGACCGGGCTCCTGCTGGAGCGCTCGGAGACGACGACGCGCCGCCAGTACCTGGCCGATCAGGTCGACGCGACCCCCAACGACGTCCTCGACTGGCGAGACGAGGCGCTGATGCTGAACCTGGCCAGCTTCGGGCCGGCCGATCACCAGCTGCTGATCCAGTCCGAGATCGAGGGGTTGCGCGACATCCTCGCGCTGTCGCTCGACGAGTTCCGCGAACGCATCCAGCGCGGCGCGACCGAGCTCAACCTCGAGCCGCCTGATGACCTGACGCTGTCGGGCTGGTGGGAGCAGGCCAAGACCCTCGAGGAGGAGTAGGGCGCGGTTCGGGCTACGATGCGCCGGTGCGCACCCTTGGTAGCCGAGTCGCGGACGTCTGGATCGCCGTCGCGACCGCTCTCGCGATCGTCGCGCTGACGCTGCCGCTGTTCCTGAACGCGCTGTGGGTGTCCTTCGAGCAGGGGCGCGCCGAGGCGGCTGCCTGGACCGGCTTCACCGATCTCGAGCTGCGCACCGCGACCGACGCGATCCTCGCCGACCTCGTCGTCGGTCCACCCGCGTTCGACGTCGAGCTCGACGGCGTGCCGGTCCTCGCCGAACGCGAGCGGTCCCACATGCGCGACGTCCGCGGCGTGTTCATCGGGTTCTTCGCCCTCGTGCTGGTGGCGGTCGTCGTGGCGGTCGTCCTCGTGACGCGCCGGCGGGGTGAGGCGCGGGCGGCATCCTGGCGCGCGGTCCGTGGCGGTGCGCTCGGGCTGATCGCCGTCGTTGTCATCGGCGGCGTGACGTCATTCGTGGCGTTCGACGCGCTGTTCGAGACCTTCCACCGGCTGTTCTTCGCCGGCGGCTCGTACACGTTCGACCCGGCGACCGAGCGCCTCGTCCAGCTCTTCCCGTTCCGGTTCTGGCAGGAGACCGCGATCGCGGTCGGAGCGGTCTGTATCGCCCTGGCGATCGCGGTCGCGGGGATCGCCACGCGTCGCCTGGCCACACGCGGATCCGTGCCGACCGCCGCGACGCTGGAGGGGTCGCGGACGTGAGCGCGGACCGGCTGCTGAGCGTCGAGGAGGCGCTCGAACGGGTCTTCGCGGCCGTCGACGGGCCGACCGAGCCCGAGATGGCGTGGCTCTCGGAGGCGCGCGGCCGGGTCGCGGCGGCCCCGGTCGACAGCCCGCTCGCGCTGCCGCCGTGGGACAACTCGGCGATGGATGGCTACGCGATCCGCGCGGCGGACGTGGCGACGGCCACCGAGGACGGGCCGACGGCGCTCGAGGTCATCGGCGAGGTCCGGGCCGGCGTCGCGCCCGAGACCGCCGTCCGGCGCGGCACGGCGATCCGGATCGCGACCGGGGCGCCCGTGCCAGCCGGGGCCGACGCGGTGATCCCCGTCGAGGCGACGACGCCCCTCGACGCGGCCGGTGCGGTCGCCGGCCAGCGTGGTCGGGACGCGACCGGGCCGCTGCCCGCATCGATCGCCGTCCACGAAGCGGTACCCGTCGGCGGTTCGATCCGTCGGATGGGCAGCGACCTCGCCGCGGGGAGCCGCATCATCGAACCCGGGACGATCGTGACGCCCGCGGTCATCGGGCTGGCAGCGGGGGTCGGCGTCGAACAGCTCGAGGTCCATCGCCGACCGCGCGTGAGCGTCCTGGCGACCGGCGACGAGGTCCGCGGCCGTGGCGCCGCGCTGGGGCCGGCCGGCATCCCGGACGCGAACGGACCGGCGCTGACCGCGATGATCGACGCGGCGGGCGGACATGCCGAGACCCTCGGCATCGCCGCCGACCGCTTCGACGACGTGCGGGCGCGCCTGTGTGCCGGTCTGGTCGGTGGCGCCGACGCGATCATCGTGTCGGGCGGCGTGTCGGTCGGTCCGTACGACGTGGTCAAGCTGGCGTTCGAGGAGTTCGGCGAGATCGACCTGTGGCGGGTCGCCGTCCAGCCGGGCAAGCCGTTCGCCTTCGGGACGGCCCGGGCGCCGGACGACGACGGCTCGGATCCAGATCGACGCCCGACATTGCTGTTCGGGCTGCCCGGCAACCCGGTCTCGACCTTCGTGACGTTCGAGCTGTTCGTCCGGCCGGCGTTGCGGCGGCTGGGCGGCTACCGCGACGGCGACCAGTTCCGGCCGATCGATCGCGCGGTCCTGGCCGAGGACGTCGCGAAGAGCCACGGACGCCGCGGGTTCGTCCGGGTGTCGATCGACCGGGACGAGCTGGGCAGTCCGGCGCGCGACGATCGTGGCCGGGTCCGCGTGCACCTCGCCGGTGGCCAGCGCGGCCAGGGCAGTCACGTGCTGTCGGCCCTCGCGATGGCCGACGCCCTGGCGGTGATCCCGGAGGCCCACGACAGCCTGCCGGCCGGCGCCGACGTCGACATCTGGTGGCTCGACCGGGGCTGAGCCCGTCGCCGACCGGGCGCGCCACGCGTCGACCGGGTCGGTATCCTCGGCAGGTGATGGATCCGAAGGCTGGTCGCTCGGTGCCGCCGCGATCGGAACGGCGTCGCCTGACGCACGTCGATCGGAGCGGTCGGCCGCGGATGGTCGACGTGTCCGGGAAGCCCATCACGGCGCGCAGGGCGGTCGCCGAGGCGATGGTCTCGATGTCGCCAGAGACGCTCAGCCTGGTCATCGACGGCGGCGGTCCGAAGGGTGACGTCCTCGGCGTCGCCGAGCTGGCCGGTGTGATGGGCGCCAAGCGGACGAGCGAGCTCATCCCGCTCTGCCATCCGCTCCCGCTGACCGACCTGCAGGTCACGATCACGCCGGATCGGACCGCGGGCGCGCTGCGCATCCGGGCGGAGGCCGCGACCACCGGACAGACGGGCGTCGAGATGGAAGCGATGACCGCGGTCTCGATCGCCGCGCTGACCGTTTACGACATGGTCAAGGGCGTCGAGCGCGGCGTCACGATCGGCGGAGTCCGGCTGGTCTCGAAGAGCGGTGGCAAGAGCGGCGACTGGGTCCGCCAGGAGCGCGACGCGCCGGGTGGCACGGGTAGCACGGGCGGTCGATCCGGATCGCGCTCGGCCGGCCGTATCGCCAAGCCGGGACGGGGCCCCGGTCGCGCATCGGGCCGGCATCCCTGATGAGACGCGCCCTCGTGATCACCGCGAGCGACGGGGTCTCCGCGGGCGTGCGCGAGGATGCCTCAGGGGCCGGCGTCGGCGAGCGGCTCGAGGCCCTCGGCTTCACGGTCGGTCGGGCGGCCCTGCCCGACGAACGCGCGGAGCTCGCCGAGGTCCTGCGCACGTCCGCGGACAGCCACGACCTCATCGTCACGACCGGCGGCACCGGTCTGACCCCACGCGACGTCACGCCGCAAGCGACCCGCGACGCGATCGACTACGAGGTACCGGGCATCGCCGAGGCGATGCGGGCCGCGGGTCGCGCGATCACGCCGATGGCCGACCTCTCGCGGGGCGTCGTCGGCGTCATCGGCCGCGCGCTGGTGGTGAACCTGCCGGGCAGCCCCAAGGGCGCCCTCGAGTCGCTGGCGGCGGTCGAGCCGGTCCTCGACCACGCGCTCGAGACGCTGGCCGGGCCATTCGACCACGACGCATGACGCTGTTCGAGCCGTTCGCCGAGGTCCCGTTCTACCCGCTGGTGTTCCCGCTGTTCTGGGGCGCGATGGCGATCTTCGTGCTGGCGATGGCGCGCCACCTGCGCGTGTTCGCCGCGGTCCGCGCCGAGGGCCCCAGCCCGTTCGCCCACATCCCGCGCCGGTTCGTCGGGCTGGTCGAGTACGCGTTCATCCAGACGAAGATGTTCAAGGACGTCCGTGCGGGGCTGATGCACGCCGGGATCTTCTGGGGCTTCGTCCTGCTGACGATCGGGACCGCCAACATCGTGACCGGCGGTCTCATCGAACAGGTGCTGTCGATCCCCTTCGACGGGCTGCTCTGGACGTTGATCAGCGCGATGCAGAACGTCGTCGCGGTCATCGTCCTCGTGTCGATCGCGTGGGCGTTCGTCCGGCGCCTGGTCACGAAGCCCAAGCGGCTGACGTACAACCGCGACGCGCTGGTGATCCTGTCGATGATCGGCGGGGTCGTCCTGACCGAGCTGCTCGCCGAGGCGTTCGAGTTCGCCGCGCACGGCGACCAGCCCGGGGCGTTCGTATCGGCGTGGCTGGCAGGCTTCCTGCGGTCGTGGTTCTCGCCGGAGGCGCTGGAGGCCGGGTTCGCGATCCTGTGGTGGGCGCACATCGCGCTGGTCGCCGCGTTCCTCATCTACCTGCCGTTCAGCAAGCATCTCCACATCGCGACCAGCTTCCCGAACATCTGGTTCCGTAAGCTGGCGCCGCGGGGCGAGCTGCCGAAGATGGACCTCGAGGACGAGACCGCGACGTTCGGCCTCAAGTCGCTCCAGGACCTCGGCTGGAAGGACCTGCTCGACGGGTTCACCTGCACCGAATGCGGACGCTGCCAGGAGGCGTGCCCGGCCTGGAACACCGGCAAGCCGCTCAACCCGAAGACCTTCATCATGGGTATCCGGGACATGTCGGGCGAGGCCGAGCACGGCCTCAACCTCATCCCGAACTCGCCGATCGTGCGCCAGACCTACGGCCTCGACGACACCAGGCCCGACGAGGCGGCGCTGATCAAGCCGATCGTCGACGACGCGATCCCCTACGACGCCGTCTGGGATTGCGTGACCTGTGGCGCGTGCGTCGAGGCCTGCCCGGTCCTCATCGAGCACGTCGACAAGATCGTCGGGCTGCGACGCAACCTGGTCCTCGAGGAGTCGCGCTTCCCGCAGGAGCTCACCGCGGCGTTCCGGTCGATGGAGGGCCAGGGCAACCCGTGGGGCCAGCCGGCGTCGACCCGCCTCGACTGGGCATCGTCGCTGCCGTTCGAGGTCCCGACGGTCGGGTCGCTCGCGGCGGACGGCGGCCTCGACCGGCTCGAGGTCCTGTACTGGGTCGGCTGCGCGGCAGCGTTCGACCCGCGCAACCAGAAGGTGGCGCGGGCCGTGGCGACCTGCCTGCACGCCGCTGGCGTGTCGTTCGCGGTGCTCGGCCAGGAGGAGTCGTGCACCGGGGATCCGGCCCGCCGGATGGGCAACGACTACGTGTTCCAGATGCTCGCGTCGTCGGCGGTGGACACGCTGAACCGCTATGGGATGGGGGAGCGGACCATCGTCACGGCCTGCCCGCACTGCTTCAACACCATCGGCAACGAATACGGTCAGCTGGGCGGCGAGTTCAAGATCGTCCACCACTCGACGTTCCTTGCCGAGCTGGTCGCGTCGGGCCGGCTGGCGACGCTGCCCGAGGACGCCGAGTCGTCGACCGGCGACCACCGGCCCGGCAGCGTCACGGTCCACGATTCGTGCTACCTGGCGCGCTACAACGACGTCATCGCCGCTCCGCGCGACGTGCTCGGCGCCGCGGGCGTGTCGATCACCGAGATGGACAAGAGCGGGCGGAACACGTTCTGCTGCGGCGCCGGCGGCGGCCGCATGTGGATGGAGGAGACGCGCGGGACCCGGATCAACGAGGAGCGCACGCGACAGGTGTTGGAGACCGGCGCATCGACCGTCGCGACCGCATGTCCGTTCTGCATGGTGATGATGAGCGACGGGCTGGCCGCGGCCGACGGCGGCACGTCGGTCAAGGCGATGGACATCAGCGAGGTGCTCGCCGCGCGGCTGGCGTCGGTGCCGGCCGAGCGCCAGCTGCCGGTGGTGTGAGGTGGACCCGAGCCGCCAGTGGGACGCGCTGGTCGCCAGGCTGCTGGCCGAGGGCGAGGCGACCTACGGTGGGACTGGCGGTGCACGGCGGGCGTTCGGCTCGACCTCGCTCAAGACCGACGGGAAGATCTTCGCGATGCTCGTGAAGGACCGGCTCGTCGTGAAGCTGCCGGCCGCCCGCGTCGAGGAGCTGGCCGGGCAGGGGATCGGCGAGCGGTTCGATCCGGGACACGGACGGATCCAGAAGGAATGGCTCTCGGTCGTTGGCGACGACCCGGCCGAGTGGCACGCCCTGGCGACGGAGTCCGAGGCCTTCGTCGCGAGGCGACCCGGATGACCGACGAAGGCACCGGCCTGACCGACCACGAGGCGCGCAGCAAGGCGATGTGGGACGGCTACAGCGACGAGTACCAGGCGCGCCACGGCGAGCAGCTCGAGCAGAGCAGCGGGCTGGCGTGGGGCACGACCCAGATCCCGGAGGCGGAGCTGCGGATCCTCGGCGAGGTGGCGGGCAAGGACATCCTCGAGCTCGGGTGTGGCGCGGCGCAATGGTCGATCGCGCTGGCGAGGCTCGGTGCACGGCCGGTGGGTATCGACCTGTCGGAGCGCCAGCTCGAGCACGCGCGGCGGCTCATGACAGCGGCGGGCGTGTCGTTCCCGCTCATCCACGGGAGCGCCGAGCACGTGCCGCTGCCCGAAGGGTCGTTCGATATCGTGTTCTGCGACCACGGGGCGATGACGTTCGCCGATCCGTACAGGACGGTGCCCGAGGCGTCCCGGCTCCTCCGCCCGGGTGGGCTGTTCGCGTTCAATCACCACACGCCGATCGAGTCGATCGTGTGGCCGCTCGATGCCGATCGGGTCGGCGAGCGGCTGGTCATCGACTACTTCGGGATGCACGCCCTCGACGACGGCGAGGAGGTCACGTTCCAGCTCCCATACGGGGAGTGGATCCGGCTGTTCCGGGCGAACGGGTTCGTGATCGAGGACCTCATCGAGCCGCGCCCGGCCGATGACGCGACGAGCTCATATCGCGACGCCGAGGAGCTGGCGTGGGCCCGTCGCTGGCCGGCCGAGGAGATCTGGCGGGTCCGCAAGGCCTGAGCGGCGGGAGTCGTCCGGTCGCCCGCGACGCCCCGCGCTACGATGCCGACCGTGACGACCTACCGCCTGACCGAGGAGCACGAGATGCTCCGCGACGCGGTCCGCGTCCTGGCCGACGAGCGGGTCGCCCCGCGCGCCGCCGAGATCGACCGCACGGCCGAGTTCCCCGAGGACATCCGGCGGCTGCTTGCCGACCACGACATCCTGGCGCTGCCGTTCCCGGTCGAGCATGGCGGTCTCGGCGGGGAGCTGCTCAGCATCTGCCTGGCGGTCGAGCAGCTCAGCCGGGCCTGCGCCACGACCGGCCTGATCCTGGCCGTGCAGGAGCTCGGCTCGCTGCCGATCAGCCTCGCCGGCAGCGACGAACAGCAGGCGCGCTGGTTCCCGAAGCTCGCCAGCGGCGAGCAGCTCATCGCGTTCGCCCTGACCGAGGCCGAGGCGGGATCCGATGCCGCCGCCGCCCGCACCACGGCCCGCCGCGACGGGGACGCCTACGTCATCGACGGCGCGAAGCGGTTCATCAGCCAGGGCTCCGTCGCCGACCTGATCGTCGTGTTCGCGGTGACCGCCGCGGACGCGCCCCGCCACGAACGACTCAGCGCGTTCGTCGTCGAGGTCCCGACCAACGGCTTCGCCGTCACCCGCATCGAGCACAAGATGGGCATCCGCGGCAGCCCGACCGCGGAGCTGGCCTTCGACGGCGTCCGAGTCCCGGTCGAGAACCGGCTCGGGGCGGAGGGCGACGGCTGGGACATCGCGATGCGCACGCTCGACCGCAGCCGACCCGGGATCGCCGCGCAGGCGGTCGGCCTGGCGCAGGGCGCGCTCGAGGTCGCGACCGCGTACGCGCGCGACCGCACGCAGTTCGGCCAGCGCATCGGCGACTTCCAGCAGGTCGGCGCGATGCTCGCCGACATGGACGCCGGGACCGAGGCCGCGCGCCAGCTGCTGTACCGGGCCTGCGTCGAGATCGATGCCGGGGCGGCCGACGCCAGTCGATGGTCGGCGATGTGTAAACTCGTGGCCGGTGACACCGCGATGCGGGTCACGACCGACGCCGTGCAGGTGCTCGGGGGCTACGGCTACATCGACGAGTTCCCGGTCGAGCGGATGATGCGCGACGCGAAGATCACTCAGCTCTACGAGGGGACGCAACAGATCCAGCGACTCGTCATCGCGCGATCCCTGCTCGGCAAGGGCTGACCGCGGCATCCAGGGAGGTCCGACCGGCACGTGCGCATCGTCGTCCTCACGAAACCCGTCCCGGACCCGGCCTCCGGCGGTGAACGGCTCGGCCCGGACGGACGACTGGATCGGGCGAACAGCCCGGCCGTCGTCAACGGCAACGACGAGTACGTGCTCGAGAAGGCCCTCAAGCTGATCGAGGCCGCCGGCGAGGGCGAGGTCATCCTGCTGACCATGGCGCCCGCGAACGCGCCCGAGACGATGCGCAAGGCTCTCGCGATGGGCGCGACGCGAGGCGTGCTCGTGACGGACCCGGCGCTCGAGGGTTCGGACACCGTGGCGACCGCCCGGGTGCTCGCGGCGGCGCTCGGCACGCTCGAGTTCGACCTGGTGTTCGCCGGTGTCGACACCTCCGACGGCGTGTCGGGCGTGGTCGCCCCGGCCGTGGCCGCGTTGACCGGCCTGCCGTATCTGTCGTATGCCGCCACGATCGAGCCCGACGCCGTGGCGCGCCGCGTGCGTGTCAACCGCATCACCGCCGACGGCTACGACGTGCTCGAGGCGCCGATGCCGGCTCTCATCTCCGGCACCCAGGCGCTCGGTGAGCCGCGCTACCCGTCGCTCAAGGGGATCATGGCGGCGCGCTCGAAGGAGATCACGACGATCGACCTCGGCGACCTCGGCATCGACGCCGCCACGGTCGGGCTGGCCGGTGCGAAGACGCGGGTGGTCGACTCGCGGCCACCGAAGGCGCGCGAAGCGACCCGGGTCGTCCGCGAGGCACCCGACGAGGCGGCCCGTCAGGTCGTCACCCTGCTCGCCGAGCGGCGCATCATCTGATGGCCGGCATCTGGGTCCACGGCGAGGTCGCGGGCGACGGCTCGCTCACGAAGCTCAGCACCGAGGTCGCGACGCTCGCTCGGGCGCTGGCCGAGGGCAGCGGCGCCGAGGTCACCGGTGTGGTCATCGGTTCCGACCCGCAAACCGCCGCGGACGAGCTGGCGCGGTTCGTGCCGCGAGTCGTGACCGTGACCGAGCCGGCGACCGCCGACCACGCCGCCGGGATGATCGTCGCGCAGCGGCTGGCGGCCCTCATCGACGCCCACGATCCGGACCTCGTCCTCGCCGGCGCCGGACCCGAGGGCCGCGACCTCGCGGGTGCCCTGTGCGCGCTGACCGGTCGTGGCGTGCTCGCCAACGCGACCGCGGTCCGCGCCACCCCGGACGGCCCGGTCGCGACGCACAGCGTGTTCGGCGGCAAGCTCATCACCGATAGTGCCTTTGCCGATGGCCGGGGCATCATCACGATCCGGCCCAACAGCGTCACCGCCGAGCCGGCATCGAGCGCCGGCAGCGTGGAGCCGGTCACCGCGACCGGCGAGCTGAGCCAGCCGGCCGTCCCGATCGTCGATCGGCTCGCGGCGGAGAGCAAGGCCGCGTCGATCGACGACGCCAGGATCATCGTCGCCGGCGGGCGCGGTGTCGGCGGCCCGGACGGCTTCGGGCTCATCGAGGAGCTGGCGGCGGCACTCGGCGGAGCCGTGGGCGCCACGCGCGCCGCGGTCGACTCGGGCTGGATCCCGTACAGCCAGCAGATCGGCCAGACGGGCAAGATCGTCAAGCCGCAGCTGTACCTGGCGATGGGCATCAGCGGAGCGATCCAGCACAAGGTCGGCATGCAGACGGCATCGACGATCATCGCCGTCAATCGCGACCCCGACGCCCCGATCGCCGACTTCGCGGACATGATCGTCATCGGCGATCTCGTCGAGGTCGGCAACGCCCTGCTCGCCGAGCTGCGGGCGCGGTCCAGCTGACGGAAGCGGATCGACCATGGGCGTCGCGGAACTCACGATCCTCCTGCCGGTCGCGGCGTTCATCGCGCTGGCGATCGGCATCGTCATCGTCCTGCGGCGGGCCGGTCGCATCGTGGCGCGCTCGCGAGAGATCGAAGGCTTCCGTTCGTCGGTACGCGACCTGGCGACGCGGATCGACCAGTCCCTCGAGGGCGCTGCCAAGCGCATCGACTCGGTCCGCCGCGGCCAACTCGGCGCGGACACGATCGGCCCGACCATCGAGGCGGCCACCGACGCGGTCGCCCGCTACGCCGAGGAAGCGCGAGCCCTGAAGGGCCCGCCGTCGGCGGCGCCCATCCGCGACGCGCTCGTCGAGGACCTCGAACGGGCGGAGCGAGCGCTCGCCATGGTCGACCATGGCGCGAAGATCCTCGTGACGGCTCGTCCGCGCGGCCGCGAGCTGGAGGCGCAGACGTCGATCAAGCGCGGCTACCTCAACCTGGTCCACGCCCGCGACGCGATCGGCCGGCATGCCGCCGAGGCCGAAGGCCTCGATGGGCCGCCGCCGGGCGAGCCGGCGGAGGGCTCGGCCCCGGTGGGCACGACGCGTCCCTGACCACACGATGTAGTGGTATCCTCGGCCCATACCACAATCCCTAGTGGTGGTCGAGGCACAGGAGAGCGATGCGTTGCCCCCAATGCGGCGAGCGTGACACGCGCGTCGTCGACTCGCGCGACCTCGATGACTCGGCGACCATCCGGCGCCGTCGCGAGTGCATGACGTGCACGATGCGGTTCACGACGTATGAGCGGATCGAGGCGGCGCGCCTCATCGTCGTCAAGCGCGACGGGAGCCGCCAGGAGTTCGACCGAGAGCGCCTGATGACGGGCCTGCGCAAGGCGCTGACCCGCAGGCCGGTGCCGGACGGCGCCCCTGAGGCGGCCGCCGACCGGATCGAGGCTGAGCTCCGGGCCGAGGGCATGACCGAGGTGCCCTCGTCACGGGTCGGCGCCCTGGCGATGGAGGAGCTGCGCGGCCTCGACCAGATCGCCTACATCCGCTTCGCGAGCGTCTACCAGAGCTTCGAGGACCTCGAGGACCTCAAGCGCGAGGTCGACACGCTCTACGCGGAGAAGGGCGACGGGAGCCACGCCGGGTGAGCGTCCTCTCGGATCGTGACATCCGGGCGGCGCTCGAGGCCGGCTCGGTCCGCATCGACCCGTACGACGCCGAGGACCTCCAGCCATCGTCGGTCGACCTGCACCTCGACCGCTCGTTCCGGGTGTTCCGCAACAACCGCTACCCGTACATCGACGTCCGCGCGCCGCAGCCGGACCTGACCGAGCTATTGACCGTGGAGGACGACGAGGCGTTCATCCTCCACCCGGGCGAGTTCGTCCTGGGCCAGACCCTGGAGTGGGTCGAGCTGCCCGACGACCTCGTGGCCAGGCTCGAAGGCGAAGAGCTCGCTCGGGAGACTGGGGCTGCTGATCCACTCGACGGCCGGCTACGTCGACCCGGGCTGGAAGGGCAACCTGACGCTCGAGCTGTCCAACGTCGCCAACCTGCCGATCGCCCTGTACCACGGGATGCGCATCGGCCAGATCTCGTTCTTCCGCATGTCGTCGCCGGTCGAGCGGCCGTACGGCTCGCCCGAGCTGCGGTCGCGCTACCAGGGCCAGAAGGAGCCGACCGCGTCGGCCTATCACCGGGACTTCGACGGGAAGCGCTAGCAGGTGGCGCTGAACGACGCGGTCGACTGGAACGCGGAGCTCGGGGGCGGGACGCGCGTCGCGCTCGTCCAGGCCGGGACCTTCCGATCGGACGCCGGGGCGCTCTTCGGTCCGGTGCCAAGACTCATGTGGAACCGTCTCGTGGGCGACGAGCTGGACGATGAGCACCGCCTGCTGCAGGCCCTCAACTGCCTGATGATCGAGACGCCGTCGGGTCGCGTGCTGGTCGAGACCGGCATCGGCGAGCGGGTCGACGACAAGACCCGGGCGATGCGCGTCTACGAGGGCCCGGCGATCCTGCCGGCGCTCGAGACGGCCGGGTTCCTGCCGGAGACCGTCGACGTCGTCGCGCTCAGCCACCTGCACTTCGACCATGCCGGTGGGCTGCTACGCGCCGACGGGGAGCGGGCCTTCCCGCACGCGACGATCGTGGCCCAGAAGGCCGAGTGGGAGGTCGCGCTCGGCGACAACCCGCGGCTGGTCGCGTCGTACGTCCAGCCCGAGCTCGAGCTCGTGAAGAGCTTGGGCGCGCAGGGCTGGTCCGACGGCGAGAAGGAGCTGCTGCCGGGCGTGTCGGTCATCCCGACCGGCGGCCATTCGGCAGGCCACCAGGCCATCGTGGTCCGCGGGACCGGCGACGACGCGCGGACGCTGGTCTTCTTCGGCGACCTGTTCATGCGTCCCGTGGGCCGCCAACCCGCGCTGGGTCACTGCGTTCGACGACTTCCCGCTCGACTCGGTGTCGCAGAAGGCCGAGCTGTTCGGCCAGGCGGCCGACGAAGACTGGTTGATCGTGCTGTCGCACGAGCGCGACCACCCGATCGGGAAGCTGCAGCGCGACCGCGACCGCTTCGCGTTCGAGCCGATCTAGGACGCGGCCGGGGAGGGGCTCGGCACCTCGCTCAGCATCGATTCGATGAGCGCTCGGGCGCCCTGCTCGTCGACCGGGCCCGGCACGACGACCCGGATGGTGCCGTCGGTATCGATGAAGAACTGGGTCGGCAGCGCGAACACGCGGTACTCCCTGAGGACGTGGCCGGAGCCATCGAACCCGATCGTGTAACCCAGCCGGTAGCGGTCGGCGTACGCCCGAACGTCGGCCGGGGTCGTCTCCTGGACGCTCACGCCGACGACCTCGAGACCGCGGTCGCGGTACTCGTCGGCGATCGAGCGCAGGATCGGCGTCTCCTGCTGGCACGGCGGGCACCATGACGCGAAGAAGTTGAGCCACACGACCTTGCCGCGCAGCGACTCGAGCGTCACCGGTTTGCCGTCGAGGTCGTGCAGTTGGTAGGTCGAGCCGTCGTCGAGGTCGATGGTCAGCTCGGGCGCGGTCGCCCCCGCCTCGAGCCCCTCGGGCGGCTGCTCCCCGATCACGAACGGTGTCGCCAGCGGACTCACGAGACTGGGCGGGTTCGCGGTGTTGCCCAGCGGCGTCGTGATGACGACGCCGACGATCGCCACCAGCAGCACCGCGATCGCGCCGACGAGCAGCTGCCGCCCGCTGAACGGGCCGATCAGCCCGTGTCGGGCGCGCCGGTGCGTGAACGTCGGTCGCTCGGTCGCCATCGGGATCAGATCGCGGTCAGGAACTGGAAATACTGCGGAGCGAGGCGGAGCAGGTCGAACACCATCGCCACGCCGATCGCGGCGACGAGCAGGCCGCCGACGAGTGACACGGTCCGCCCGTGCCGGAGCAGCGGCTGGAGCAGGCCCGGCGCCCGGTCGAGGGCCAGCGCGATGGCGACGAACGGCAGCCCAAGCCCCAGGCAATACGCGATCAGTAACAACGTGCCCTGGGCGACCGTGCCCGAGGTGGCCGCCATCGTCAGGATCCCGCCGAGGATGATCCCGATGCACGGCGTCCAGCCGATCGCGAAGATCGCGCCGAGCCCGAACGAGGCCAGCACGCCGCCGGAGGTGCCGACCATGCGGCCGCCGATCCGGTCGCCGATGCCCGGCGAGCCGCCGCCGGACGACGGCGGGCTGAGCGCGATCGAGCCCGTCGTGGTGGCGAGGCTGCCGGCCGCCCCGGCGTCGAGTGGTCGCCAGGTCCGGTCGATGGCGGGGATGTGTAGGATGCCGGCCAGGCTCAGGCCGAGCACGATGAGGATGACCCCGCCGATCATGCGCAGCGCCGGCAGGTAGTCGACGAATCCCTGGGCGAGGTACGTCGCGGTGATCCCGAGGAGCGTGAACACCGCGGTGAACCCGCCGACGAAGGCGATGGCGTGGCGCACCGCGAGCCATCGGTCGGTGCGGAGCACGCCGCCACCAGCCACCGCGATGGCGCCGAGCTGGCCGAGGTAGGCCGGGACGAGCGGGAGCACGCACGGCGACAGGAAGCTGATGACCCCGGCCGCGAGCGCGATGAGGATCGTGAGGTCGGTGCCGCCGGTCATGCCCTGGCCGGCTCCCCGTCGAGGACCTCGCCGAGCAGGCGCTTCAGGCGGGCCGGGCTCGTCGCAAGCTCGAGGCGGCGCTCGCCCAGGTCGACGACCGGGATCGAGGCGGCGAGCGCGGCCTCGAGGGCCGCGTCGGTCTCGATGTCGAGCTCGATGAAGGTCGGGACGGAGCGGCCGGTCAGCCGACGCTGGTCGAGCAGCGCGCGCAGGACGTCGCGGGTCTCGTCGCAGAGGTCGCAGCCGGGTCGGCCGTACAGGACGAGGTCGGGGAGGGGAGTCTCGGTCATCTGGATCGGATTGTAGGGGGGGTCGCGGTCATGCCCCGGAATGGACAAGCCGTCGCAGGGAGGCGCGACGGCTTGGCTGGGATGACGGCGCGGCGACCGGGACGGTTCCGTGCCAGATGTGCACGTGAAGCACCTTCGGCACTGTTTCGGGACCGACCCGGTAGTTCCTCCGCACGATCACTCACCGAGATGGTGGCTCAGGAGCGCGCTCGCTGCCCGTTTCGTCGCCGTAGGTGCACCACATGAACACGTGGCCGGAAACCGGCCTTGCATGGGCTCGGAGTACGATGTCCGCCGCGTGCCCCCGTAGCTCAGTGGATAGAGCGAGGCCGTCCTAAGGCCTGCGTCGGCGGTTCGAATCCGTCCGGGGGCGCCAGAACCAAGACGGGGCCAGCGAGGCGATGAACTGCATCGCCTCCCTCGATTGGAGATCCCGCATGTCGTTTCAGCCGCAGGTTCGGCTTGTCCCAGCAACGGTGCCGTTGTTGAACGCGTTGAACGAGGACCGAACCCTGTTCTGCGAGTTGATGGGCTCACCCGTGCCGGACGGTTGGCCCGAGTTCCCTGAAGCCATCGGCTTCACCCTGGACCATCTCCAGAACGCGCCGGAGGCAGATCACGCGTGGTCGATGCAGTTCTTCGTCGACCCTGCGACCGGGCGCCTGCTCGGCTCGGGTGGGTTCGCCACCCGGCCGGTCGACCGCGCTGTCGAGATCGGCTACGAAGTCGCCCCTGAGTTCCGGGGTCAAGGGTTCGGGACCGCTGCTGCCCGTGCCCTCGTCGAGCGTGCTGTGGCCAGCGGCGAGGTCGATCACGTCATCGCGCACACGCGGCCCGGTCCGAACGCGTCGACGGGCGTGCTCGTGTCGTTGGGCTTCGAGCACGTCGCCGACCAGGAGGACCCTGCGGTTGGCACGGTCTGGGAGTGGAGATGGACTCGGTTGGTCGTCGAGTAGCTTCCGTCAGGAACGGCGACGTGAGCGAGCAGCCTCCAAGCGGTTGAGACCGGTCAGGACGCGCGGCGCGTGGCGCGCCGCGGCGACGATCAGCCGATCGCTCAGTCGCGGCTCGGGACGCTGTAATAGGCCTGCTTGCACCGGCGTGCTGTCGGTGGGTGCGAGCAGCTCCCAGTCGCCGGGCACGCCCTTCAGCTGATGGACCCCGCGCGAGGAGAAGTTCACACCCGAGCCGGCAACGAGGTCGCTCACCGCCCTCGATACGAGCGTCTCGCCGGGTGCTGCCGCCGCGAGGATCCTGGCCGCGACATGGACCGCCATGCCGGACAGCTGGTCGCCGATCCGCTCGCACTCGCCGGTGTGGATACCGACTCGCAGGTCGAGCTCGAGTGGGCGCACAACGTCGTGCAGTCGCTCGGCGCAGCGGATCGCGGCGGCTGGTCCCGGGAGCATCGACATCGAGCCGTCCCCGGCGAGGTCGATGACGCGGCCACCGTTGTCCTCGACGCAGTCGCGGACCAGGCGGTTGCGCCGGACGCGGAGCTGCCCCACGCGTCGTCGCCGATCTCCGAGATGAGCGTCGTCGAGCCGACCACATCCTCGAACATCACCGTCGCCACCAGGCGATGCGGAGGCCGGCGTCCCTGGCCGCTCGGCATGTTCCGGCTCGGCACCACAGAGTTCACGACGATGACTCGCCGAGCGCGTGTACAACGCACGGTGACGCCGGGCGTCTGGCAGACCAACACCCTCGATGACGACACGCTCGTCTATCAGACCAACACCGCTGGCGGTTTCTGCCTGGTCGACCCCTTCACGCCGTGCACGTTCGCCGACTTCAAGGCCCAGTACCCGGACGCCGTGGTCCTCGGCCTCACGGTCGCGATCGGATCCGGCATCCCGGTGACGACCTCGTATGTCGACGGCATCTCATTGACGATCGACGGCGTGACCGACACGTGGGACTTCGAGCTCGCGGCGGCCCCGACGGTGGCCCCGACGGACCCGGCCACGCCTCTGCCGGCCGGGGCGACGGTGCCTCCGACCGACCTCGCGTCGCCGACGACGGCGTCACCGACGGTCGATGGTCTGCCGTTCGTCATCCTGGGCATCGTGAGCGTGCTCGGACTCGCAGTCGCTACGCGCCGATCGCGGCGGGGCACCTGACCGATCCGATCGACACACATACAAGGACCGGCGGGTCATCTAGACACCGCCGGTCCCAAGTCCCGGAGACCTATCTCGGCTTCAGCGACATGTAGGGCGTGAACAACTCCGGCTCGGGTCCGGTGAGCTTCGCGCGAAGCTCGGCGCTCGGCTCACCGAGGAGCTCGCCCTCGACCGTGGCCGTCGCGAGGACCGCCGGCGAAATATCGCTCATGTTCGCGCCATGCTCGAGCAGCGCCTCGGAGCTCGCGAACCGCTCGATCACGACGGCCTCGGATTCGTCCTCGTTGAAGAAGATCGAATACTCCAGCGTGTCGCTCTCCTTCGCTCGGACGATGTCCATCGCCTGCGCGGACAGGCGCTTGTACTCCTCGACCGTGCCGGGATGGAACCGAAATCGAGCGATCCCGATCAACTCACCCATGGTCTGGCCTCCTACGAGCGTTGCCTGACTGTCTTCATTCCAGCCATCCACCGTACCGAGGGCGCCAAAGCGTCGCAACCTTCTGAGGGTCCTCCCAGGCAGACCATCCGATGCGGGCCTTAGGACATCGGCGTCGGTGCCCCGAACCAGGTTGTCAGAGCGTCGGGAAGTCCAGGGTCGGTGAGGTCGCCGGTCCAGGCGACGTACCCGTCGGGGCGGATCAATACGGCGGCGGGTGGGGGGACCGGGCCGACGACCGGGAGGTCCAACTCCCCTCCGTGCGTGCTCCCGACCAGACCGACCCGGTCGGTCCACGGAGAGATGTCGAACTCGCCTGATTCGCCCAGGTCGAGGAGGACCGGCCGGGCGTCGTGGAGCAGCGCGAACACCGTCGTCGGACCGTCGACTGTCTTGAGGTCCAGGTCGGGCATCCGTCGTCCGAGCAGCGGATGGCCCTCGCCGAGGTCGTAGTGGACGTCCAGGCCGGAGACCATCCCGGCGGTGTGCTTGCGGGGCTCATCCATGCCGAGCATCTCGACGACGGCCTCGCGTAGCGCCTGGCTGCGGTCGTCGATGTGGCTGAGCGCGACCTGCGCCATGGTGTTGCGCAGCACACGGGCCCCGACCGGGTGGCGTTCGGCGTGGTAGGTGTCCAGGAGGCGCTCGGGCGAGGTTCCCCGGATCACCTGGGCCAGCTTCCAGCCCAGGTTCACGGCGTCCTGTACGCCGATGTTGAGACCCTGACCACCGAACGGGCCATGCACGTGCGCGGCATCGCCGGCGAGCAGGACGCGGCCCTCCCGATAGGAGGCGGCCTGGCGAGTCATGTCGGTGAACCTGGAGAGCCGGGTCGGGCTGTGCGCGCCGTAGTCGGTCCCGTAGGCGGCGACCAGCGCCGCACGCAGGTCCTGCAGGGTCGGGTCGCCGGCATGCTCGACCTCCGACTCCAGGAGGACGACCCCGTACGGGCTCCCGCCCTTCTCGCGATCGACGGGGCCGATGCCGCCGCCCTCCGGCCGCATGCCGATCGGGGGCTCCTTGTCCATCTCGACCTCGGCGATCAGATAGCTGCGCGAGGCATCGAACCCGGCGAAATCGATGCCCGCCGCTTTCCGGATCACGCTGCGGCCCCCGTCGCACCCGACCAGGTAGTCGGCCCGAAGCGTCGTCCCTCCGGCCAGTTCGACATCCACCCCGTCGTCGTCCTGCGTGAAGCCCATCACCTCGTGCTCACGCAGTACAGAGACGCCGAGCTCGTCGACCCAGCCGGCCAGGATGACCTCGATGTCCTTCTGCCAGAGGGCCAGGAGGTAGTTGCGGCGAGTCGGGAAGTCGCTGATGTCCAGGAACGTCCCCGCGAAGCCGACGAACGGGTGCGTCTGGCCCGCCGAGATGAACCGATCGGCGACGCCGCGCTGGTCGAGCACCTCGAGCGTGCGGGAGTGCAGCCCCCCGGCCCGCCTTCCGTCGAGCTCTTGATCCGCCCGACGCTCGACGACGAGGACATCGATCCCCGCCAGCCTCAGCTCGGCCGCAAGCATCAGCCCGGTCGGTCCCCCTCCCGCGATGACCACCTCGTGCTCAGCCATCGCTGCTCGTCAGGAGGAACACCTCGACCGGCCGCTCCAACCCCTTGACCTGGTGATGTCCGCGCTCGTCGAAATGGAAACCGCTGCCGTCGACAAGACCGCGCGTGACCGACGACACGATGATCTCGGATGCGCCTCCCAAGGCCATGATCCGAGCGGCCGCATGCACGGCGACACCGCCGACGTCGTCCGTCAGCACCTCCACCTCGCCGGTATGCACGCCGATCCGCAGCTCGATGCCCAGACCGTGGACGCCGTCGCGCATCGCCGCGGCAGCACGAAGCGCGGCGGCGGCGCTTCCGAAGATCGCGAGAAAGCCATCGCCCGTGGTGTTCACCTCCTGTCCTCGGAAGCGATCGAACTGCGTGCGGATGAGGCGGTTGTGTTCGGCGAGCAGCTGCTTCCAGGCGCCGTCGCCGAGCCGTGCCGCGGTGCGCGTGGAGTCGACGATGTCGGTCAACAGGAGGGTCGTCACGACTCGCTCGTGCTCGCCTGGCACGCCGATCGCGCCGATGTTGCCGAGCATGTCGACGACGACGACCGACTCATCGCCGACGACCCAGACGTCATGCCCGGGCGGGACGTTCATGATGTCCCCCGGCCCGAACTCGGCGGTCTCGCCATCATCCATCTCGACATGGAAGCGACCCTGCAACATCAACTGGACGTGGTGGATCTGGCACGACGTGGTGCCCTGGATCGGCTTCAACGACGTCGACCAGCGAAAGCCCGGCTCGAGAGTCCCGCGACCGAGGGTCAAGGACCCGACGCGCACCAGCTCGACGATCCCATTGGGAAACCGGCGCACGTCGTCGGGCGCGTCGAAGTTCTTCTGCTGGATGGCTCCGCCGGGTCGTCCATCGTGCGCCGACATCGATGCTCCTCCGGACGATAGGTACCCGTGGTAAGGGTGGCCGAGCTCGATGGTAGTCCGGACTCCGTCCAAGGCGGGGGCGTCAGACACGGCCGAGGACGAGGCCAGCCACCAGGACGACGCTCAACGTGTTGAGCATGCAATGCACGACCATCCCGAGGTAGACGTTCTCCTTCCATCGCACGGCGTAGACCGTCGGCCCGAAGCCGAGGATCCGGCCCACGAGCTGCCAGGGCGACCAGAAGTGGTAGAGCGAGAAGAGGCTGACGTTGACCAGCGGCGCCCAGCGGCCCATCCACTCCATCCGCGGCAAGAGGTAGCCGCGGAAGTAGAGTTCCTCGACGATCGGCCCGATGAGGCCGTTGAGCACCAGGTAGGCGGCCAGCGTCACGACCCACGCCTCGCGGCTGAAATCGGCGACCCGGTCGACATCGATCGGGCGGACGAACCAGTCGGGAAGCCAGCCGAACAAGGCATCGATCACGGCGGGCTCGAGGGACATCGACACGCCGAACCCGACGAATGCGAGAACGACGAGGGACGGCACGAGCCACAGCCAGTGCCGAAGCGGGAACGGACGTCGGTATGGCACGACTGACCGGATCCGCTGCTCGTGGCCACGACCGACCCACAGAAGCAGGCCAAGCTCGATCGGGATCAGTACGAGCGCGATGGCCGCGAGGAGCGCTGCGATCGGGGGGAACCCGGCCGTTTCGACGATCGGCGTGACCGCGACGAAGGCGAGCGTCATGAGCGCGCCCGGGATGAGGAACAGGGCAAGGAGCGTCGGTAGCCCCAGCTGCTCGGTCTCGGCTGTCGTTCCTGAGCTATCCATCACCGGCCTACAGATCCCCAGCGAGCAACAGCAGCATGTAGACCGTGAGGTCGGCCAGGGAGATCACAACGCCCCAGATGCTCTCCGGTCAACCGGTGTGGAGGCGTCAGACCTTCATCTCCGCCTCGCGGCCACGACCCGAGGCCGGGAGGACGATCTCGCCCGCGTCGGCCCTGAGTAGCGAGATCCCCATCCATCCGACTGCGAGGGCGAGCGGCATCTGGAAGGGGGCCGACAGCGCGAGGATCCCGACGACACCGCCGATCACGGTCAGGATCGCCGCGCCGCGTGGGAATACACCCGCGCGATACGTGGAGACGCCGAAGATCACCCAACCGATCGCGAACGAGCCGAATGTGATCGCGGCCCCGATGAGGATCGATCCACTCGGTGCGGTCGTGAGGATCTCTGGCGCCTGGGCGGCGATCCCCGGAGCGACAAAGGCCTCGTACCACCAGTCGCCCGCGAAGAGCATCGTCCCGAATGCCGCGAGCAGGTAGCCGATCAGACCGATCCTCCCCGCCGCCAGCGCCTGTCTGGCGTACAGCCCGGTCAACGCCATCAGCAGCGCGAACATCGCCAGGAGTGCCAACCCGTAACGCAGGCTGTGGGTCGCTGTCGCGATCGGCTGCGACATCGTGAACGCGAAGATGAGCTGCGAGACCTGCTGGGTGAGCATCAACGCCGCGGCGATGACGCTCGCGACGCCGGTCAGGCGAACAAAGGAGGAAGCGACCACGTGACGACTCCTTCTGGCGCCGTCCGGCGGTTCCTCGCGACAACGCCCTCTGGGCGGCCACACCGGTCATGTGGTCGGGATGCTCTCGGGCCAGCCTACACCCGCCAATTCGGGCTTCCCCGAGCCGACTCGACGCTCAGCAGTCGAAAGCGAACCAGCACAGCTCGTTGCGAAGCCGCTGGTCGTCGAGCACGAGTTCACGGATCTCGTCGGGAAGCTGTGTGCGCTGCCACCGGCATTCGACGCGACCAGCCGCTACATCCTCGCCTTCGGGAGCGGCCGCGCGGGCTGCCCTGATCGCGTACGCCGCAGCGCCGAGCTCGTGGGCTGCCACGTGGCCCACCGCCGCGGCCTGACCGGCAGCGTACGCCGCATGTCGCGCCGCCCCACGCAGGTCTCTGGCCGCGGCGTTCGCATGGCCGGCGGCGGTGCGGGCCACTCCCCACGTGATCTCACCCCGGGCCCAAGCGCGTCCCAGGTCGATCGCCCGTCGAGGACGGTCGTCCCCCGGCCGCGCTTGCTCGAAGTGGTGCAGCACATGCTCCGCGCAGTCGGCCGCCCACACCGCGAGCAGGTGGTGATCGTCGTCATCGAGGCTGCCGCCGCGCCGCACGGTGATGAACCTTGGGTCCCGGACCTTGGGGAGGATCACGCTCCCTATCGTAGGTCGAGCCACACCGGGCAGGCGCGACCAGGGGGAAGGGCGGTTTTATGCGCCCGCAACGGTCCGACTGTCAGGGTGCCTGCATGGATATCAAGAGCACGTTCATCGCCGCGAACAGCGCCTTGACCGACCTCGTCCTGCGCGTGCGGCCGGAACACCTGGCGCTCGAGGTGCCGGACTACGCCCGCTTCCACGACGGCCAGACGCTCCGCGACTCGTTGAACCTGATGGCATACGAGAACCTGTGCGTCCCCAAGGTTCTCGCAGGGGAGACCGGACTGACGGTGAACCCCGAATTCGACGGCGACCTGCTCGGCGACGACGTGGCCGGGAACTACGCCCGTCTCGGTTCGGAGGCAAACGCATCCGTCCGAGCCCACGCCGACCTCGAACTGACCGTCCACATGTCATACGCGGACGTCCCAGCCCGTGGCTATCTCTCCGATATCTCGCTCAACCGGGCGATGTCGCTCTATGACACTGCGGCCCTGACCCGGCTCGAGCCGGACCTGTCCGAGGAGGCGATCAGCGAGATCCACGCGATCGCGATCCAGAATGGCAAGCTCCTCCGAAAGATGGGCATCTTCCCGCCCGAGGTCGCCGTCTCCGGCGACGCCGTCCCGGAGGACCGGTTCCTCGGCTTCATCGGTCGACAGCCTAGGGACAGGTCAGTCCTGGTCGGTTGATCGGCCGACGCGGCTAGCCCTCGGGAGGGAGCGGCGTCAGGAGGTCGGGCTGGTCCCCGGCTGCGTCGCGGCCGGTGCGACCTGCGACGACGCCGGTCGATCATGGATCGCAGGTGACGCGTCCCGAGCGCTCGCCGGTGACTCGTCGGGATCGAACATGTGGAGGACCAGCCGCCACGTCGTCGCGACCACACCGAGGAACGGGACCACGAGGAACATTCCGATGATCCCGGCCACCGCCCCGCCTGCCGGGATGGCGAGGAGCACGATCGCCGGGTGGAGGCTCACCGTCTTGCCGTAGACCTGCGGTGCGACGAAGTTGCCCTGGACGATGTTGAAGACCAGGGTGTAGATGGCCATCAGGACGATGTCGGTCGTGGACCCGACGGCCACCGCCACGAGGAACCCGAGCAACGTCGTGATCGCCCCGCCGATGTAGGGGATGAAGTTGCCGAAGAACGTCAGGACGCCGATCGGGAAGGCCAGCGGCAGACCCAGCAGCACCATGATCAACCACTGCGTCGCCGCGGCAAACAGGGCGATGATCCCGGTTCCGACCATGTACCCGTTGAGGATGCTCGCCGCTTGCGTACCGGCTGCGGCCAGGCTCGTTCGCCGGCGCGCGGGCAGACGGGCGAGCATCCGCTCCCACGCTCCGGGCCCCTCGCTCAGGAAATAGAACGTCAGCATCATCGCGAGCAGGATCGCGATCGAGAGCCCGACGAGGCCGCTCAGCAGGAGCGCGGCATTCTGGACGAGCCCGGCGCCGAATGCCGAGACGACGTCCGGAGGGACCGACCCCAGCCCGGCCTTTTCGGCACCCGCCGCCGCCTGGCCGACGAGCTCGTCCATCGAGCCCGCGATGGCAAGGACGGTCACCGCGAGGACGACGACGACGACCACGGCGCTCGACACCGTCACGAAGAGCGACGCCCGCGTTCGGCTCAGTCCGCGCTGGCGCACGGCGTCGACGGCCGGGCCGAACGTCGCGGCCAGGATGAGGGCGAGGACCAGCGGGATGACCACGATCGGCACGGACACGGCCGCCTGGACGACCAGGCCGATGATCGCGAAGACCACCAGACCGCGCCAGCTCCACTGGGCGAGCCGATCCAGCCATGTCGGGACGAGCCCGGCAGGCCGGTCACGGTCACGTTCCTTCGCGGTGCTGAGCGTCTGGATCAGCGCCGGCGCGAACGTCTCGACGAGGATGACGATCGGGACGGCCGCGACGAGCCCGGGCAGACCGAACAGGGCGGCGCCGACGGTCAGCGCGATGACCACCAGCGCGGGATGGACCGGAGCCGTGCCCCCGTAGATCGACTTGCCGAGCATCCGGTTCCTGATGATGTTCGTGCCCACGATCAGCACGAGGATGACGACCGCTGTGGCCGTGCCCGTCGTCGCGAGCGTCACCGAGAGCACGATGGCGGCCGCGATGACCGGGCCGAGGTAGGGCACGAACCCGGCGAGGAAGACCACGACGGCCATCGGCGTCGCCAGCGGGACCCCGAGGCCCGTGAGGAAGAGCAGGTCGGTGAGGGCGTCGGTCGCGGCGATCACGCCCGTTCCCCGGAGGTACCCCCCGATCCGGTCGAAGGCAAGCCCGGCACGGCGCGTGAGCGCTTCCTCGCGCCAATCGTCGAGCTCGCTCAGGGTGATGCGCCAGGCCTTGGCACCATCCACCAGCAGGTAGAAGGTCAGGAACCCGCCGATGATGAAGATCGTCACGAGGTTCGCGATCGGTCCGATGATCTGCTGGGCTGCGCTCGCCAGCCACCCCTCGAACCCGTCGATGGCCGAGTCCAGGAGGTCGACCACCTCCTGCGGCACGCCGGCGGCCACCAGGCTCGCGAGCAGGTCCTGGATGCCTTGCTCGGCGGCGCGGACCAGCGCGACAAGATAGGGAGCGAACGCAGCGGCGACGAGGATGACGACCAACACCACCATGCCCAGCGCAACGGCGCTGACCGCCGCCGAGGCCTTGTTGGGCGTCCAGCCCCGCTCGACGGTGCGGCGGTAGAGCGGCGCGACGGCGGCGACGACGATGAAGGCGAACAGGATCGACCCGGTGACGACCTGCAGCTGGATCGCGATCGTCGCCAGCACGAGGCCCATCGCGACCGAGACCAGCACGCGCCAGCCGAGCGCGGCCAACCGCTGCAGCCAGCCGGGGACGAGCGCGCCGCCGCCCAGGTCCACGGGGGCGTCCGCCGCGGGACCTGGTGTCGTGGGCTCGACCGTCATCCCAACCCTCCTCGTCGAAACCGGTGCCCCATGATGGCGGCGTCGGCGACAGGCGCAAGTGTGCCGGTCCCATCGGCGATACTCCAGCCGATGAAGCTGTACTTCGCCGGCCCGCTGTTCAGCACCGCGGAGCGCGCCTGGAATGCCGAAGTGACCGCGGCCCTGCGCGCCGCGGGGCACGAGGTGTTCCTGCCCCAGGACCAGGAGCCGGGCAAGGACGGTCCGGGCATCTTCGCCACCGACGTCGGCGGGATCGACTGGGCGGACGGACTCGTCGCGATCATGGACGGCCCGGACCCCGACTCGGGGACGTCATGGGAGGTCGGCTATGCCTTCGGGAAGAAGCCGATCGTGCTCGTCCGGACCGACTTCCGCGCGATGGCGGGTTCGTCCGGGGAGTACAACCCGATGCTGACCCAGGCGGCGACGATCCGGCTCGATCTCCCGGCGGCGTCCACGGCGGCGGTCGCCGACGCCATCATCGACGCCCTCGCGCGGCTCGAGACGGGCTAGCGGCTCCTCAGCTCGACTCGAGGGCGGCGCTCAGCTGCGGGTCGTGCTCGCGCTTGTGCCCGTACATCTGGTAGACGACCAGGTCGTCGAGCGAGTACTGCGGTCCATACCATGGGATGGTTCCGACCTCGCGCCAGCGATCGGCCGGAAGCGCTCGGGCATGCCCCATCACCCGCTCGTGCGCGGCCAAGAACTCGTCCGTGACCTGCTCGATCGTCCAGTCCTTTCTGATGGCGGCCTGCTGGTCGTTGAACGCGGCAGGATCGACGGTCATCAGGTCGCTCAGGACCGGCGCATCCACGAACGTCGCCAGGACGTCGGCGAACCGCACCTCGAAGGCGCCGAGGTGGCCGAGCAGGTCCTTTGCCGTCCAGACGCCCAGCGCGATGCGGTCCCAGTCCTCCGGCCGATACCGCCGCACGGTCGCCATCACCGTCCGCTGGCCGAACATGAGCACGTCGACGGTGTTCACCCGTCCAGCCTAGCGCGCGGTACGCGGGGGCGGGCTCGCCGTACCATCGCCGTCATGTCGGACGACACCGATCGGCTCGAGACCGCCCTGCGCTCGCTGACGAAGGCGCGGCTGCTGTCGATGCAGGTGCCTGCCTTCGCCGTCGGTCGCTGGTGCGACGCATGGGAGACCGAGGCGGAGCGCCGCGGGCTCGAGATCAGCGCCAATTCCTGGGAGGACGGCATCCGATGGATCGTGGCGAGGGTCGCCGCAGGCGAGCTCCCGCCCGACTGATCTCTGCTTCAAAATGCACGGCGTGGCGAAACGCGTGCGCATCCCCGACGAACTCCTCACGGCTGCCCACGAGCGCTCGAAGGCTCGCGCCGAGCGGGACTGGGAGACTGCCGACCGGCTCCGAGGCGAGATCGAGGCGGCCGGCTGGACGATCGTCGACCGCGGCACCGACTTCGCGCTCGCACCCGCGACGCCGCCTGATATCGAGGAGGGGGCGCGGGTGCGCTACGGCGCGTCGCAGAACGTCCCATCGCGCCTCGACGAGCCAGCCACCGGGTCGGCGACCGTCGTCCTGGTCGCCACCGACTGGCCGGCCGATGTCGACCGCGCACTGGCCGGCATCCGGACGTCGGCGCCCGTCGGGACGTCGATCGTGGTGGTCGCGGACGCACCGTCCGAGGAAGGTGCGGCGGCGCTGGATGCGTACGACGACGTCGAGATCGTCTGGACATCGGACCGGCTCGGCCAGGCGGCCGCGATCAACGCCGGTGCGCGGCGGGCGACGGGTCCCGTCGTCATCCTGTTGGACAGCAGCGTCGAGCCGACCGGCGACGTCGTGACGCCCCTGGCGGGTGCCCTGGAGGATCCGACGGTGGCCGTCGCGGGCGGTTGGGGGATCGTGTCGGACGACCTGCGCACGTTCCGGGAGGCGCCGCCCGGCGACGTCGACGCGATCGAGGGCTATGTCCAGGCGTTCCGCCGCGACGACTTCGCGGCGCGCGGCCCGCTCGACGAGCGCTTCCGCTTCTATCGCAACCTCGACATCTGGTGGAGCCTGGTGCTGCGCGACGAAGGGGAAGGGGAGGAGCCGCGGCGGGCGGTCGCGCTGGCGGACCTGCCCGTGGCGCGGCACGAGCATCGCGGCTGGTCGAGCCTGCCCGAGGAGGATCGCGACCGCCAGTCGAAGCGGAACTTCTACCGGATCATCGACCGCTTCGGCTCGCGACGCGACCTCCTGGTCGGGACCGCCGTCCGGTGAGCGGTCCCGATGACCGGTTGGCGGAGCTGGCGAGGAAGCTCGGCATCGGGTTGATCGTCAACGACGTCGAGCCGGGTCCGCCGGCCAGGATCGTGGCGACCGCCATCCTCGACGGCGATTCGACGGAGCTCGTCGGCGTCGGCCCGACCGAGGACGACGCGTGGGCGGATCTGGCCCGGGCCGCCATCACGTGGAAGGGCAACGACCCGCGCAACATCCGCACCTACTTGGGCGGCATCTGACCTCAGCCCGGCCTGCGCACGGATGACCCCGACGGCTCGTCCACCACCTCCCACCCGAGCTCACCGATCCGATCGCGGAGCGCATCGGCCGTGGGGTAGTCGCGCGCGGCCCGGGCGGCGTCGCGCTCGCGCAGCAGGTCGACGACCTCGTCCGGGACGGCGACGGGTTCCGGGCCTCCCTGCCAGGCGAGGTGCAGATCGAGCCCCAGGACGGCGTCCGCGTCGAGCACGAGCCAGCGACGTTCGTCGGCCGGGATCTCGGCTCGCAGCATCTCGCGCACGCATACCAGCGCCGCGGGCAGGTCGAGGTCGGCGTCGAGCGCGTCGACGAAGCGCGCATGCATGTCCGACCCGATCGCGGACAACGGGGCTGCCGGCGCGTGCGCCCGATCGGCGACCTCGTAGTCGCCGCCGCCGAAGCCTGCCGGACCGGAGGCCGTCCCGCCAGGCCGGTCGCCGGCCGCCCCGGCGGTAAGGACCGGCGGTGCTGCCCAGTCACCGGAGGAAGGCGGCGGTCCGAGCGTTGCGAGCCGCTTGCGGAGGGATGCGAGCGCCGACGCCGCACCCGCGATCGACGCATCGGAGTAGTTCAGCTTGTGACCGTACCGCGAGGTCAGCACCAGGTAGCGGAACGCGAGCGGGTCGATGCCCTGATCGATCAGCTCCGTCACCCGCTGGAAGTTGCCGGCCGATTTGGCCATCTTCCGGCCGGTCATCAGCAGGTGCTCCCCATGGACCCACACGCGCGCCGGCGGCCCGCCGACGAGCGGCGCCGACTGGGCGATCTCGTCCTCGTGGTGCGGGAAGATGTTGTCGATGCCGCCGGTGTGCAGGTCGAAGCGATCGCCCAGGTAGCGCCGGGCCATCGCCGAGCACTCCAGGTGCCAGCCCGGATATCCGTCGCCCCAGCGAGCCGTCGGCCATTTCAGCGCCCGGCGTGGACCGGCCGCCTTCCAGAGGGCGAAGTCGGCCGGGTCGCGCTTGTCGGCCTCGACCTCGCCACGATGGCCCGCGCGAAGGTCCTCGAGCGAGTTGCCCGACAGGCGGCCGTAACCGCCGAACGAGCCCACCGAGTAATAGACGTTGCCGAGCTCCGAGGCGTAGGCGTGGCCGAGGTCCTCGAGCTCCTCGGCGAGGGCGACCATCTCGGGGATGTGTTCCGTGGCGCGCGGGAAGATGTGCGCCGGCAGGATGTTGACCAGTGCCTCGTCGGCGTGGAACGCGGCCTCGTACGCGTCCGCGATCTCGGCCGTCGTCTTGTGCTCCAGACCGGCCTGGACGAGCATCCGGTCCTCACCCCGGTCGAAGTCGTCCTCGCGCAGGTGCCCGACGTCAGTGATGTTCTTGACGTGGAACACCTCGACGCCGTGGTACAGCAGGACGCGGCGGAGCAGGTCGGCCAGCAGGTTCGAGCGCAGGTTGCCGACGTGGGCGAACCGGTACACCGTCGGGCCGCACGTATACATCCGGACGCGCCCCGTCTCGAGCGGCTCGACGGTCTCCAGCGCGCGGCTCAGGGTGTTCCGGATCCGGAGCGTCATGGCGACATCGTAGAGGCCCTGGAGAGGGCGCCCGACCGCCCGGAAGGGCTTTCGGGGAACCGCCCGTATACTCCGCGCGATGCGCCGCCGGACCCTGCTGTTGCTCCTCGCCCTGGTCGTCGGCGCCTGTGGTGGATCGCCCCTCGGTGCCGCCGATGGGAGCGCGCGCATCGCACTCGCGGCGCCGACGGACCTCGACCCCGCAGCCAGCGGTGATGCCCAGAGCGCGGCCGTCATCGCACAGCTGTTCGAGACGCTGACCGCGATCGACGAGACCCTCCAGCTGCGGCCGGCGCTCGCCGAGTCGTGGTGGGTCGACGTCGGTGGCGAGCGCGTCGTCTTCACGCTTCGCCCGGACCTGGCGTTCAGCGATGGCTCCCCGTTGCAGGCGTCCGACGTCGTCCGCAGCTGGCTGCGGGTGATCGACCCGTCGGCGCCGTCGCCGCTGGCCACGCTCCTCCTCGACGTCCGCGGGGCCGCCGAGTACGTCGAGGGTCAGGGCAGCGCGGAGGATGTCGGGCTCGTCGCTGACGACGCCGCCCGGCAGGTCATCGTCGACCTCGCCCGGCCCGCGTCCGACTTCCCGACGATCGTGGCCGGCACGACGTTCGGCATCGTCCCGCCGGGCATCGATGACCCCGACGCGCTTCGCCCTGGTGACGGATTCGTCGCGAGCGGCGGCTACCGCCTCACATCGACGGACGACGCCGACATGGTCCTTGTCGCGAACCCGCACTACTGGGCCGGCGAGCCGGCGCTGGGCAGCATCACGGTGCTCACCGACCTCGCCGGCGAGAGCCCGGTCGAACGGTTCGAGCGCGGCGACCTCGACTACGCCCCGATCGGCGCGGCGGATGCGGCATGGATCGCGTATGACCCCGTCCTCGGCCCGCAGCTCCGGCGCGTCCCGGCGATGTCGACCGACTACTACGGGTTCGATACGACGGCGAAGCCGTTCGACGACGTCCAGGTCCGTCGAGCGTTCGGCGCGGCGGTCGACTGGCGACGGGTCGCGCGGCTTGCCGCGGACGACCCGGCGGCCGCCGCGAACTCGATGGTCCCGACCGGCATCCCCGGCCGGAGCGAGCGTGACGTGCTGCCGGTGCACGACCCGGCCGCCGCCCGGACGTTGCTGGCCCAGGCAGGCTACCCGGACGGCGCCGGCTTCCCGCGGGTGACGCTGGTGACCGGTGGGAGCCCGTATGACGAGGCGGTCGTGACCGAGCTCGAGCGCGAGCTCGGCGTCGACATCGATGCCGAGACCATGGACTTCGAGTCGTACTTCGACCGGCTCGATCGCGATCCACCGGCGATGTGGTACCTGTCGTGGGTGGCTGACTATCCCGGCCGCAACGACTTCCTCGGGGTCCTGCTCGGCGGCGGTGCCATCAACAACTTCGGCGACTGGAGCTCGGCGGAGTTCGACGCGGCGATCGTCGACGCCGTATCCGCGACGGACCCTGCCGCGGCATCGAGGGCGTACGACCGGGCGGAGGACGTCGTCCAGCGCGACGTGCCGGTCATCCCGATGAGCTACGGCACCGGCTGGGCACTGTCGCGTGATGGGTTCCTCGGCGCGGGGCAGAACGGCATGGGCTCCGTGCGCTTCGCCGGGCTGGCGTGGGAGGGCCAGTGATGGCGCTGCGTCGGGTCGTGGCGAGCGGGGCGTCGCTGGCGCTGGCGATGGCGATCGCGTCGTGGTCGGTCGCGGCCCTGCCGGTCCGCGCGGCCGCTCCCGGGTTCGCGACGCCGAGCATCGAGGGGTCGTTCGGCGACGAGATCGTCGCGACCCAGCCCGTGACGCTCGATGAGGCGCCAGATCGGGTCGAGGTGCTGGTGACGATGGCCGACGACCCGGGCCCGCTGGTCACCGAGGTGAGCGCGCCGGCGGCGGGCTCGACCACGCTCCGGCACGCATTCGGCGGCCCCGACGACCACATCCTGCCCAACACGCCGGTCCGCGTCCGCTGGCGCATCACGACCGATGGCGTGGCAATGCTGGGTCCGGAGGCCCGTACGGTCGTGGCCGACGAGCGGTTCGACTGGCAGACGGTCAGCGGCGACGTCGTCCGAGTCCACTGGTACGAGGGCAGTCGGGCATTCGGCGAACACGCCCTGCGCATCGGCGAGGAGGCGGTCGAGAAGACGGCGAGCCTGTTCGGGGTGACCGAGGACGAGCCGGTCGACTTCTTCATCTACGCGGGCCAGGACGCCTTCTACGACGCGCTGGGCCCGGGGACGCGCGAGAACGTCGGCGGGCAGGCCAATGCCGAGATCCGGACCCTCTTCGCCCAGATCGCCCCAGCCTCGATCGATGACGTGTGGGTCGCGAATGTCGTGCCGCACGAACTCGTCCACCTGGTCTTCGACACCGCCGTCGCGAACCCGTACCACTTCCCGCCGCGCTGGCTGAACGAGGGCTTGGCGACCTACCTGAGCGTCGGCTACGAGCTCGGCGATCGACGCGCGGTCGATGCGGCGGCCGATGCGGGCGAGCTCATCCCGCTCGATGGCCTCGTCGGCCAGTTCCCGACCTCGGCCTCGAGGTTCGGCCTGGCCTACTCCGAGAGCGCGAGCGCGATCGACTACCTGATCCGGACCCACGGCGAGGACACGATGGTCTCGCTCGTCCGCTCCTATGCCGATGGACGCACCGACGACGAGGCGTTCACCGCCGCGATCGGTGTGGACGTCGCGGCGTTCAATGACGCGTGGCTGGCGGACCTCGGGGCACAGGCGCCCGTCCAGCATGGCCCGCGACCGGCACCGTCCGGTCCCGTGCCCGATGGCTGGGACGCGGCCGCGCCGCCCGCGCCGGGTGAAGGTGCCACGTCCCCACCGAATGTGGTGTCGACGCCGCCGCCGACGCCGGCCACCGAGGACGGATCAGCGGTCGGGGACGACGCGACGCGTGGCGTACTGCTCGGGATCGCCGGCCTGGTCGTCGCCGCTGGCGTCGGGCTCCTCGTGTGGACGCGCTCCAGGCGCCCGCGCGAGGGCTGGCGGCCATGACCGCGCGACTGCGCTCCATCCCGAGCTGGCAGATCACCCTCGGGGCGGCGCTCCTGGGGCTCGGCTTCCTCATCGCCGCCCAGCTCGCCGCCGAGGGTCCGCGCGTCCGTTACACGTCGCAGGAGCGGACGCCGCTGGTCGAGACCGCGAGCCAGCTGCAGGCACGGCAAGAGGAGCTCAAGACCCGCATCCTCGACCTGCGCTCGCGTATCCAGTCGACCGAGCAGGCGGGGCAGGGGTCGGCCGCCCTCGTCCGCGAGCTCAACGACGGCCTCCAGACCGCGCGCGTGGCGGCCGGGCTCATCCCACTCACCGGGACCGGGATCGTCCTGCAGCTCGAGGACTCGAGCGAGCCGCCCGCGCCGGGCAGCGAGGCGGCGGACTACCTCGTCGGCGCCCGCGACGTCCGCGCGGTCGTGGAGGAGCTATGGGCGGCCGGCGCCGAGGCCGTCGCGGTCAACGGCGAGCGGATCGTGCCCACCTCGGCGATCATCGATGTCGGGCCGTCCATCCTCGTCAACGCTGCCTACCTGGCCGGCCCCTATCAGGTCACGGCGCTCGGGCCCGAGGAGCTGTACCCGCGGCTCAGCGCGTCCGCCGGCTTCGTCGACCTGATCCGGACCCGTGCCCAGGGCTACGGCATCCGGGTGTCGGTCGCCGAGCCCGAGGCCGTCGACGTCCCCGCGTTCTCGGGCACCGTCACGCTCCGCTACGCGCGGCCCGAGTCCGGGACGACGACCCCGTGAGCCGGCGTCGGAACCAACTGACCATCGCGGCGGTGACGTTCGCGCTCGGGCTGCTCGTCGTGGTCCAGCTCCGGACCCAGGCGAGCAGCACCGCCTTCGCCGGGCTGTCGTCGCAGGACCTCACGGTCCTCGTCGCGAACCTCGACGCCCGCAACGACCAGCTCCGCACCGAGGTCGCGACGCTCGAGCGCGAGCTCCAGGTCCTCGACCAGAACACCGATCGCGGTGACGCGTCGGTCGACGAGCTGCGCGCGGACCTGCGTCGGGTGCGCCTGTACGCGGGCATCGACCCGGCCGTCGGCCCGGGCGTGTCGATCATGGTCCGCGGCCCGATCGACGGGCCGGGGGTCGAGGACCTCGTGAACGAGCTGCGCAACGCCGGCGCCGAGGCGATGGCGATCGAGGATATCCGGCTCGTGCCGGGGGTCGTGGCGACGGGTCCGGGCGGGGCCGTGATCGTCGCCGACCGGGAGCTCGGTGACGCCTTCACGCTCGACGCCATCGGTGCACCCGACAAGCTGACCGGCTCGTTGACGCGGCCCGGGGGCATCATCGCCCAGCTGTCGGCGACCCAGCCCGACGTGATCGTCGAGGTGACGCCGCTCGACCGCATCGGCGTGCCGGGGACCGACCGCGAGCTCGTGCCCAGTCACGGTCGCCCGCGCCTCTGATACCCTGCCCGCCGTGCCGGACCGACCCGCCCTCGACCTGCTGCTCGGCGACGTCGTCCGTCTCCGACGGCGTCATCCGTGTGGCGGTGACACGTGGCTCGTCGACCGGCTCGGGGCGGACATCGGCCTGCGCTGCCGGACGTGCGACCGCCACGTGCTCCTCGACCGCGCCACGCTCGAACGTCGCCTGGCGGAGTTCGTAGAACGGGGCGACCCGCTGATCACCGCCGCCGTGGCGGGTGATGACGCCGGAAGCCCACGGACCGCCCCCGACCGCCCGTCGTGACCGATACCGGGGTGCCGCTCGAGCCCGAGTCGGTCGCCCCGGCGGGTGAGGCACCGGGATCGGAAGGCGCCCTCGCGGCCTTCCGGTACCCGGCGTTCCTGCGCCTGTGGCTGTCCCAGGCCGCCACTCAGATCGGCGGCAACATGGTGCTGTTCGGTCTCACGGTCATCGTGTCGGAGACCCAGCCGAACACCGCCAACAGCCTGCTGATCCTGTCATTCCTGGTCCCGGCCGTGCTGTTCTCGGCCGTCGCCGGGGTGTACGTCGACCGCGTCGATCGACGCTTCGTCCTCATCGCCACGAACGTCCTGCGCGGGTTCGCGGTCATCGCATTGCTGCTCGTCGGCGACAACTTCGCGCTGCTGCTGTTGCTGAACATCTTCATCTCGACCGTGACGGTCTTCTTCGCGCCGGCCGAGGCGGCGATGATCCCCGAGGTCGTGCCGCGCGAGCACCTGCTGTCGGCCAATGGGGTCTTCACGCTGACCCTCAATGCGTCGTTCGCGGTCGGCTTCGCGCTGCTCGGTCCGCTCGTCATCAACGTCGCGGGACCGCAGGCGGTCATCGCGGTCGTCGCCGGCCTGTACTTCCTGGCCGCGGTCTTCTGCTTCACGTTGCCGGCCTCGCCGCCGCCCGCGCGGAGCGTCACCGAGGGCGAGACCGCGCGCGCGATGGAGTCGACGCTCGCCCAGCTGCGCGAGGGCATCGGCTTCATCCGCGCGAACCGTTCGATCGGCTGGTCGCTGCTCTACCTCGGCATCACCGCCTCGCTCGTCGGCGTGCTCGGCGTGCTCGGGCCGGACTTCGCGGAGACGGCGCTCGGCCTCCGCCCGAAGGACACGGCGATCATCATCCTGCCGCTCGGCGGCGGCATCGTGATGGGCATCCTGCTGCTGAACTCCTACGGGAAGTACCTGCCCCGCCGCCGGGTCATCGAGGGCGGTCTGATCGTCCTCGGCATCATGCTGGCGCTGCTGTCGGTCGCGGGGCCGGTCAGCCAGCTGCTACAGCGGGCCGACCGCGTGAGCGACCTGCTCGACCTGTCGGCGGTCACCTCGCTGCTCGCGGTCGTGGTGTTCATCGCGTTCATCGCCGGCATCGCCTACGCGGCGGTGGCCATCCCGGCGCAGACGCAGCTCCAGGAGGACCTGCCGGAGGACGTGCGCGGTCGCGTCTTCGGGATCCTGAACATGCTGGTGTCGGTGTCGAGCTTCCTGCCGATCATCATCGTCGGGCCGATCTCCGACGTCATCGGGTCGGCGAGCGTCATGTTGATCGGGGCGATCGGCGTGCTCATCGCGGGCATCGCAAGCGTCGTGCTGCTCGGTCCATCTGCCCGGCCCGCGGAGGTCAGCGCCGACCCGCACGCCGAAGATCCGATCGCCGCGGCGCTGGGCGCGGACCGACCGACGTGGCGCGCGGAACCGGGCGTCCCGTCGAGTGCGATCGCACCGCCGGCGTGGGTGCCGCCGACCGGCCCATCCGACCAGCCCGACCGGGACTGATCCGTGCCCCGTGTCGCCGTCGTGTTCACCGGCGGGACGATCAGCATGGGCTTCGACCCGGTCGCGGGTGGCAACGTCCCGACGCTCGATGGCGCGGCCATCCTCGCGAGGACGCCGGGCCTCGAGGCGATCGCCGACGTCGTGCCCATCGACCGCGGACTCACGCCCGCCAGCCACTTCACGTTCACCGACGTGCTGACGCTGGCCCGGGTCATCCGCGATGCCCTCGACGCGGACGCCATCGACGGCGTGGTCGTGGTCCAGGGCACGGACACGATCGAGGAGACGGCGTTCGCGTGGGACCTCGTGCTGTGGTCGGCCAAGCCGGTCGTGGTGACCGGGGCGATGCGCGCGTCGCACGAGGACGGCTACGACGGACCGGCCAACCTCCGCCGGGCGGTCGCGGCGGCGGCATCGCCGGCGCTCCGCGACACCGGCGTGGTCGTCGGCCTCGCCGGCACGATCGAGGCCGCCGACGACGTGACGAAGATGCACACCGTGGCGTTCACCACATTCCAGTCGCCGAACGCGGGATCGCTCGGGCGCGTGACCGACGACGGTGCGGTCATCGTCGAGCGGCCGCGCGGTGCGCGCCGACGACTGCTGCTGATGCCGGCCGATGGTGCGCGGGTCGAGATCGTGCAGGCCGGGCTCGGGTCGGACGGGACGTTGCTCGACGCGGCGGTCGACGCCGGCGCGCAGGGCGTGGTCGTGGCCGCGACCGGTGCGGGCAATACCGCACCCGGCCTGCTGGCGGCCGCCGAGCGGGCGATGGCCCGCGACGTCCCGGTCGTCCTTGCCTCGCGCTGCCCCGCCGGCGCGGTGTCGACCGCATACGCGTTCCCGGGCGGCGGGGCGACGTGGGTGCGTGCCGGGGCGATCCCGGCAGGCACGCTGTGCGCGATCAAGGCCCGCGTGGCGCTCGCCCTCGGGCTTGGCGGCGAGCTGGGCCGATCCGCCATCACGACGCTCCTGGCCGACCCGCTACCCTGACCGCTCGATGCCCCTCGACATGCTGATCACCGGCCGCATCGCGACCCTCGCGGGTGACGACGGGCTTCGGCTGGGTCGAGGCGGTGGGCGTCCGCGACGGGCGGGTGGCGTTCGCCGGCTCGGAGATCGAGCTCGAGACCCGTGCCGACCCGTTCACCGAGCGGATCCGGCTGGAGCCCGACCAGGTCGCCATCCCCGGCTTGACCGACGCCCACCTCCATCTTGCGCAGGCCGCGCTCGCGTCACGGCTGACCGACCTCGGCGACGCCGCCACCGCTCGACGAGGGCCTGGCCCGCCTGGGCGAGGCCCACGCGCGCCTGCCGGCCGATGCGTGGCTGGAGGGCTTCGGCTGGGACTCGGACCGCTGGGGCGGCTGGCCGACCGCGGACGCCCTGGAGTCGGTGGCTCCGGGGCGGAAGGCCGCGCTCTGGGCGCACGACCACCACGCGATGTGGGCCAGCCATGCCGCCCTCCGCGAGGCCGGCCTGCCGGACGACGATCCGCCCGGCGGCGTCATCCGCCGAGCCGGCCGACGGCTCGCCCGAGGGCATGCTCTACGAGGCGGCGACGCGGCTGGTCTCGGTCCACCTGCCGTTGCCGCGACCCGGACGAGCTCGATGCGGCGCTGATGGAGGTCGGACGGGACCTGGTGTCGCTCGGCGTCGTCGCCTGTCACGACCCCGACGGGATCGCGCCGGACCCGGAGCTGGGCTTCTCGTACCCGGCGTATATCCGGTTGTCGGATGCCGGACGCTTGCCGGTCCGAGTCCATGCGTGCATGCGCGACGACGCGGTCCCAGCCGCGATCGAGCGCGGGCACCGGAGCGGTGCGCGGCTCGGCACGAACCCCGACGGCCGGGCCACGGTCGGCTGGCAGAAGTGCTTCGCCGACGGCTCGCTCGGGTCGCGGACGGCGGCCCTGCTCGAGGACATCGAGGCCGAGCCCGACCGACCGCTGGCGCCGGAGCTCCGGCGCGGCGTGTGGATGACCGACGAGGCCGGCCTGCGCGAGCGAGTGGAACGGGCGTCGGCCGGCGGGATCGCCACGATGATCCACGCGATCGGCGACGCGGCCGTGCGCACCGCGCTCGACGTGCTGACCCCGGTCGCCGCGACGTCGCCGCTGATGCCGCGCATCGAGCATACGCAGATGCTCCATCCCGACGACCGGCCGCGGTTCGCCGCGACCGGCATCGCCGCCAGCGTGCAGCCGTGCCATCTCGGGTCCGATGCCCTACAGGCATGGAAGCTGTGGGGCGACCGCGCCGAGGTCGAGGGCTACACGTGGAAGTCGATCGCCGACACCGGCGCGGTCATGCCGTTCGGCACGGACGCCCCGGTCGAGTCGTATGACCCGTGGCCGGGTCTCGCCCTGGCGGTCCGACGCGACGACTCGCGCTGGCCGACCGGCACGCCGACGTTCGCACCGGAGGAGTCGCTGTCGCTCGACCGCGCGCTCCGCGCCAACTGCATCGACGGGCCGATGTCGGCGCGCGAGACCGACCGCGGTCGGCTGACGGTCGGCCAGCGTGCCGATGTCGTGGTCATCCCGGCGGCATCGATCGACGAGCCGGTGACGCCCGGTGGCCCGCTCTCGACGACGCGCCCACAGCTGGTGCTGATGGACGGGAAGGTCGTGTTCGAGGTCTGATCAGCCGGGTTGGTCCAGCTCGCCCAGCGCCTCGGCGAACAGGCCGTTGAAGATGCGCGACGTCGACGGGAACGCGTGGATCGTGTCGGCGAGCACGTCGACCTTGACGCGCGCCCTGATCGCCAGCACGCACTCGTGGATCGCGGCCGAGGCGTCCGGGCAGGCCATCGCGCAGCCGACGAGCGTCCGCGTGGCCCGGTCGACCACGATCGTCACGTGGCCCATGGTCGCCTCGATCGAGTAGCCCCGGTCGCTCTTCGCGAACTCGGTCGTGAGCTCGAACGCGTCGAGGCCGTCCTCCTTCGCCGCTTCGACCGAGAGGCCGACGAAGGCGGCCTCGGGATCGGTATACGTCGCGCGGGGGAGGGCCCGGTAGTCGGGTGTCACGCCTTCACCGTGGGCCATCCGCGCGGCCAGCTCGCCCTGGTAGTGCGCCTGGTGGGTGTGGAGCTCGGGTCCGGCGGCGTCGCCGACCGCGTACAGGCCGTCGGCGATGCGCAGCCGGCCGTCGCGTGGGTAGGGCGGCGTCCGGCCGCTCACGTCGAGCCCGTAGTGCTCGAGGCCCAGGTCGTCGAGCGGGACGTCGCGGCCGATCGCCGCGAGCAGGGTGTGACCCTCGACGCTCGAGCCATCGTCGAGCTCGACCGCGTGGGCCCCGTCGGCGCCCGTCGCCGCGCGCGCGGCCACCGCGCGTACGCCGGTGCGCACCGTCACGCCGTCCCGTTCGAGCGCGGCACGGACGACATCGGAGTTGCGTGGGTGGTCGGTCGGTGCGAGGCGTGGCCCGGACTGGACGACCGTCGTCGGCACGCCGAACCGGGCGTAGACCTGGGCCAGCTCGCAGCCGGTCGGCCCGCCGCCGAGCACGAGGAGGCTGCGGGGCAGCGCTCGCGTCAGCGTCGCTTGCTCGTTGGTCCACACGTCGATGTCGTCGATACCGGGGATGGCGATGCGGCGCGACTGCGAGCCGACGGCGATGACCACGTCGTCGGCGGCCAGCTCGTGACGGGACCCCTCGTGGGTCACCGCGACCCGCCCGGGGCCGACGATGCGGCCGTCGCCGCGGTAGACGACGGCGCCGGCGCGCTCGAGCCGCTGGACGTGACCGCTGTCGTCCGGCTCCGGCGCGTCGGCGGCGCGGTTGATCATGAAGTCGCGATGCGCCGAGGCCCGCGGCCATTGGTAGGCCGTCTGGTTCGCGTGGTGCTCGGCGGCGCCGTGGAGAAGCGCCTTCGACGGCAGGCAGCCGATGTGCGGGCAGCTGCCGCCGAACCAGCGCCGGTCGACGATCGCGACGGTGGCGCCGAGCGCGCGCGCCTTGTGCGTGGCCGCCTCGCCGCCTGGTCCAGCGCCGATGACGATCAGGTCGAAGGTCGTGTCCATGCCGTCAGTCTGGCCGCCACGGATGACGGTCGCGTTGCCGGCGCGCCTCGTAGAGCATGACGGCGGCCGACACCGACACGTTGAGGCTGTCGGCGATCCCGAGCATCGGCAGGCGGACTGCCTCGATGTCCGCGTCGGCCCATGGCGCGGTGAGGCCGTCCGTCTCGCTGCCGAAGGCGAGGGCGAGCCCACCGGAAAGGTCGGCGTCGGTGTACGTCCGCTCGGCGTCGACCCTTGTCGCGACGATCCGGATGCCGCGCCCGCGGAGCCAGGCGAGGACGTCGGGCGTGGGCGCCGCGGCGATCGGGACGGCGAAGATCGTGCCGGCGCTGGCTCGGATGGCGTTCGGGTTCGCCAGATCGGTGCGTGGCGATGCGGCGATCAGTGCATCGGCGCCGGCGCCGTCGGCGCTGCGCAGTACCGCCCCGAGATTGCCGGGCTTCTCGACGCCCTCGATCACGACGAGCAGCGGCTCCTCGGGCAGTGCCAGGTCATCGAGGCCCCGGACCGGCGATCGCACGACGGCGATGAGGCCCTCGGCGCGATCCCCGAACGCGATCTTGGCGAACGCCGTCTCGGTCGTGGTCGTGACCGGGATCCCGCGAGCCGCCAGCGTGTCGAGGGCCGCTCGGGCGTCCTCGCCGGCGAGCAGCGGCTCGCAGATGAACGCCTCGACCACCTCGATCCCCGACGCGAGCGCGCGACGCGTCTCCCGCGCGCCATCGACCAGCGTGAGACCGGTGGCGTCGCGGTCGCGACGGTCGCGCAGCCGGGCGACGGACCGGATCCGCGGGTTGGACGGGCTGGCCAGGGACGGATCGGGCATCGCGGTCATGATGCGCCGCTCGACCGGGCGAACGCACCGAGCTCGAGGACCGCGCCGGACGCTGCCGTCAGCCGGAGCGGCCCGACCTCCACGCCGGCGGCCACCCTCGAGAGCCGGTCGCCGAGCTCGTCCGGCCCGATGCCCTCGGCGTGGGCGGTCAACAGCACGAAGCCGGTCGGGTCGAGCACCTCCCTGATATCGGCGAGGAGTCCGTCGAGGTCGCGCTCGAGCCGCCACGCGCGGCCCGACGCACCGTGGCCGTAGGTCGGCGGATCGAGGACCACGCCGGCGTATCGGCGGCCGCGCCGCGCCTCGCGCGCCACGAACCCGCGGGCGTCGTCGACGAGCCATCGGATCGGTCGGTCGCCGAGGTCGTTGCGGGTCGCGTTCTGGCGCGCCCAGGCCACGCTGGGTCTCGCTGCGTCGACATGCGCCACCGACGCGCCGGCACGGGCCAGCGCCAGCGTGGCGAGCCCGGTGTACGCGAAAAGGTTGAGGACCGTTACGGAGGCGTCAGTGCGATCGGCGATCCGCTCGTCGAGCCAGGAGATGAGCGTCGCGTGCTCCGGGAACAGGCCGACCTGCCCGGCGTCCGTCGGTCGGAGCTCGAAAGCGAGCCCGGCGAGGCGGGCCACCCAGTCGTCGCCCGCGGACTCCAGGCCGGTCCCGGTCCACCCGCGATCGCGGTCGAAGCGCAGGTCGACATCCGTCCATCGGCCCGGTGCCCGGCGGGCCGCGCCCGCGCCCGGGTGCGGACGGCTGACGAGCCGATCGCCGAACCGCTCCAGTCGGGCACCGTCGCCAGCGTCGAGGAACGTGTAGTCGTCCACCACCCCATCATCACGGAAACCGTCCGGCGCGGGCCGTCGAATGGAAGGGCAGATACGGGAAGGAGGGTGCGAGTGGTCCGTCGATCGTTCCTGGCGCTGGTGCTGGTCGCCATGCTCGCGGCGTGCACGGGCCCATCGGGTGGCGGCGGTGGCGCCTCGAGCGAGGCACCGGCCGGCGGGGCGACGTCCGCACCGAAGGGTGGCGAGCCCGGCTACTGAGGCAGTTTCAGGTCGACGCCGTGTCGCTCCGAGACACCCTCTGGTAGCATTCCCGCGCCGCTGGCGACTCGGACGCTGGGGCCTTCCGACCGGCACGGACGTGGAACACCCGTGAGCCACCGATCGGCGGGTCACGACGGACGGGGGACCGGCGACTCGGGCGGCTAGCTCAGCTGGTTAGAGCACTTGCTTCACAAGAGTGAGCGCCCTACTGCCGTACTAGCCGCTTTTGCTTGTGCGGCGATCCCACCGTCGACGTCGGACAGGACCGGACGATCTGGTCGATAATGGCGGCCCGCCTTCAAGCCCGGAGTTGAAGGTCCAGCCCGCGTCGTCCCGCTCGACCCATTGCGAGCAGACAGGCCGGCGCAACGAAGCTCTGGTCGCCGTTTCGCATGCCCGCCGAGACCAAGCCCGCCACGAACGCTCGCATCCGCCGAGTCGGCAACGCGCGTCTTCCGACCCGCATCGGGACGTTTGATGCCGTCGCGTTCTCCGATCTGCGCACCGGGACAGAGCCGATCGCCCTCGTGTACGGCGATGTCGGCGGGCGCGACGCACCGCTGGTCCGGCTTCATTCCGAGTGCTTGACGGGCGACGTGCTGGGCTCGCTCCGATGCGACTGCGGCGAGCAGCTCGGCCGCGCGCTGACCGCGATCGTCGCCGAGGGCGGGGGCGTGCTCCTCTACCTCAGGCAGGAGGGTCGGGGGATCGGTCTGGCCAACAAGCTCCGGGCGTACGCGCTCCAGGACCGAGGGCTCGATACCGTCGCCGCGAACGCCGCCCTCGGCCTGCCGGTCGACGCGCGCGAGTACGGCGCCGCCGCCGCCATCCTCGACGACCTGGGGCTGGAGCACGTGCGGCTGATGACCAACAACCCGGACAAGGTCGCCGGGCTGGAGGCCCACGGCATTCGCGTCACCGAGCGCGTTCCGCTCCCGGCCCTCCCGAACCCGGCAAACCGGCGGTATCTCGAGACGAAAGCTGCCCGCCTCGGACACGTTCTGCCCAGCAAGGCCGCTCGGCCATCGGTCACGGTGCACTACGCCCAGACGATCGACGGGCGTCTCGCCACGCGGACTGGCGATTCGCAGTGGATCAGCGGGCAGGAGTCCCTGGTGCTGGCGCACTCGTTGCGCGCGTCGCACGCGGCCGTACTCGTCGGCGCAGGCACAGTGGCTGCCGACGATCCGCGCCTTACTGCGAGACTCGTCGAAGGCCCCTCGCCCACCCGCGTCGTCCTCGACAGTAGGCTGCGCCTCTCGCCGGGCGCGAAGGTCGTGACTGACGGCGCCGCGCCGACGATCCTGGCGACAACGGACCTGGCGCCCGTTGACCGGCGCCGGGAGTTCGCGCGGCGTTCCGTCGAGGTTCTCGTCCTTCCCTCCACCTCGGACGGTCGGGTCGACCTCGGCTCGCTCCTGGACGAGCTGGGAGCCAGGGGCATGGCGAACCTGCTCGTGGAAGGAGGAGCCGGCGTGATCACGGCGATGATCCGCGAACGCCGGGTGAGTCGGCTCGTCGTGTCGATCGCGCCGCTGGTTCTCGGCACCGGGATCGAAGCCGTGGGTGACCTCGACATCCTGCGGCTGCGCGACGCGCTGTCATTCCGCCACGCATCGTTCTCGCAAGTCGGCCCGGATGTCATCTTCGACGGCGAGCTCGAGCCCCGGAGCGAAGGTGATGCCTGAGGCCGTCTGGTTCGACGCGCCGCAGCACGTGGAGATCCGGCAGGAGCCTGTCGGCTCCGTGGGACCCGACGACGTCCGTGTGTGCTCGATCGTCTCCGGGGTGAGTGCCGGGAGCGAACTGCTCGTCTATCGCGGGAGCGCCCCGCGCCAGCAGCAGCCCGATCTACCGACCGTCCGGGGCGATTTCGGCTTCCCGATCAAGTTCGCCTACGCGAGCGTCGGCCGCGTGATCGAGGTGGGGTCGCACGTCGACCTGCTGGCGGTGGACGACCTCGTCTTCGTGCACCACCCGCATCAGACCGAATACGTCGTGCCCGCCGACGCTCCAGTGCGGCTGCCGGAGGGCCTCCCAGCCGATGCGGGGGTGTTCGCTGCGAACCTCGAAACGGCCGTCACCGTGGTGCTCGACGCCCACCCTCGGCTCGGAGAATCGGTTCTCGTGGCCGGCCAGGGCGTCGTCGGGCTGCTGATCACGATGCTCCTTCGGAGGGCCGGAGCCAGACCGATCGTGACCGCGGACCTGCACGAGCGACGTCGGGCTGCTTCCATCGCCGCGGGTGCGGATCACGCTCTTGGTGTGGACGTCGACCTCGTCGACGCCGTGCTCGACCTGACCGAAGGGCGCGGCGTGGATGTCGCGGTCGAGGTCAGCGGAAGTCCGACTGCTCTCCAGGCCTGCATCGACACGGCGGCGTTCGCCGGGACCGTCGTCGTCGCATCGTGGTACGGGACTCGCGACGTCAGCCTGAGCCTCGGTGATCGATTCCATCGTCGGCGCTTGCGGGTCGTCAGTTCGCAGGTTTCCACGCTCGATCCGGCCCTCGCGCCACGTTGGGATCGCGCTCGACGTACGGCCCTTGTATCGGCGCTGCTCGAGGAGTTGCCGCTCAGCGAGCTGATCACACACCGGTTCCCGTTGGAGCAGGCAGCCGCCGCGTACGAGCTGCTCGATCACCGCGCCGAAGAGTGCCTGCAGGTGGTGTTGGACTATGTTTGAGGTCGGCGTCGCGCGGACGTTCCACGCGCTGCATCAGCTCGAGGCCGAGGGCAGTGATGCGAGCGAGGAGCACAGCCACGACTACCGCGCCGAGGTGCTCGTGCGGGGCGAACGCCTCGACGAGGACGCCATGCTGGTCGACCTCGACCTCCTCGGGGCGGCACTGTCGGAGTGTCTCGCGGAACTCGACTCGGTCGATCTCGGAAGCCTGGCGGCATTCGAGGGCCGGAACACAACGGTCGAGACGGTCGCCGAGCACATCTGGACCCAGGTCCGGGACCGTCTGACTGGCGCGGCTGCGCTCGCCGATCTCCGCGTGACGGTCTATGAGTCAGCCGACGCGTGGGCGTCCGTCGACCGACCGATCGGGGATCGGTCGTGACCCGCTGACAGCACCTCGTCGATGATCGCGAAGAAGCGTGCCGCCGTCTGATCCCACGTCGGACGCGCGGCTGCGCGGGCGCGGGCAGCGCTTCCCAGGCGCGCGCGAACCGCCGAGTCGCGAGCCAGCCACTCGATCGCCCCGCCGAGCCCCTGGACGTCCCCCACCGGTACGAGTACGCCGTCGACGCCGTTGTCGGCCAGGAATGGCAGGTTCCCGGCCTGCCAGCCGACCACCGGGAGCCCCGCGGCCATCGCCTCTCCCCAGACAGTCCCGTACGTCTCCTCGAAGCTCGGCAGCAGGAAGGCGTCCACCGTCTGGTACATCTGGTGCACCGCCGCGGGTTCGATGAGGCCGTGAACCACGACCCGCTCACGAAGGTCGGCGTGCTCGATGAGTCGGCGCACCCGACCTGCGTACCCGCCGCGCGTGGCAGTGTCGCCGACGAGGTGCAGAGTGACGACGTTGTCGGGCAGGCCCGCGACGGCCTCGAGGAGTTCTACGATCCCCTTCCACGGTTGCCAGTTCGCGACGCAGAGGGCCGCCATCAGGCGGCCTCGTCGGAGGCCGGCTCGATCGATGGCAAGAGCATCGTCGTTCGTCACAGCGCCGGCCCCGACGTCCAGATCCTTGCCGGGCGGGACGACGCGGAGTCGATCATCCGGCACACCCGCGGCACGGAGCTCGGCCGCGAGCCAGTCGCTGGCCACCATGAGGATCTTGCAGGCGCGGTACGCGCGACGATCGAAGACAGCCCGAAACCGACGCAGGACGCGAGGCGCGCCGATCCCGCCGGGCGGCTGATGCAGCATGCCGACGATCGGCGCCCGAACCCGGGGGAGCCAAGGCGCAGCCGCGCTCGCCGCGATGCTGTCGAGGACGAGTACGTCCGCGGTGCGGGTCTGGCGCGCGAACAGCCATGCGGGCCCGGCGGCCATCGCCCAGGGCAGCGGCAGTTCGGGGATCGAGACGAACCGCACCTCGGCGCCGAAGTCCGGCGCACGTTCTGCGAGCCGTCGGTGGAACAGGTAGCCACCCGTCACGCGGCTCGGATCGCCGACCGTCAGGAGCGCCACCCGGGTCCGAGTCATTCACGTCGCTCCCACTGCATTCGGCGCGCGGGCCCGTTCGACGGCCGCGGGCGGCACCCCACTCGAACTGGCGCGTGCGCACGCACAGCATGTCGCGTGTGAGGTCGTGACGATCGGACCGTCCGTGAGGCATCGATGGTTCATCCCTCAGAGAGACCGGCGCGCGAGTCGCAACGCGCTTGTTGCACGTCCGGGGGGTCTCCCTGCCCCCGCTGCTGCGGCGGTCACGAGAGGCTTGTCGCCCACGTGCGGCTGGTCGCCGAACGGCTCGCGCTAGATAGGAGGATCACGTGTCACCGCGCCCCGGGGTGGATGCCCCGACCCCGTCGACCACTCCTTTACGGATCGGGGTCCTGTCACCGCCGATGTTGCCGGTGCCGCCGGTCCGGTACGCGGGAACCGAACGCATCGTCGCCGCCTTGGTCGAGGGTCTTCACCGGCGCGGGCACCATGTCACGCTCTTCGCGCCGGGAGATTCGCGGGTCGATTGCGATCTTGTGCGGACCGTGCCCCGCAGCTTGTGGTCGACAGGTTATCGCGGCGATCTGTCCGCCTATCTCGGAATCACGCTCGGCAAGGCATGGGCCATGTCGGACGAGTTCGATCTCATCCATTCGCACCTCGATACCGCGGGCCTGCCGTTCGCCCGCTGGTGCCCGACACCGGTCGTATCGACGCTCCACGGGCGCGTTGACGGCGTGGGTCATCCCGAATTGCTCGATGAATTCTGCGACGTGCCCCTCGTCGCTATCAGCGACAGCCAGCGCCGCTGGTCTCCGCGCGCAAACTGGGTGGCGACGGTCCACCACGGACTAGATCTTACCGGCGCGCCCTTCGGCTCGGACGCCGGCCAGTACCTCGCCTTCATCGGTCGGATCGCTCCTGAGAAGGGCGTGGTCGACGCCGTCGACCTCGCCCGGGCGACCGGCCTCGTCCTGCGGGTCGGGGCGAAGGTCTATGACGATCGCGAGCGGGACTTGTTCGATCGGGTCGTCGCGCCTGCCGTGGCTGATGGCGTCGTCGAGTATCTGGGGGAGGTCGGCCCGCGAGAGCGTGACGAGCTCTATGCAGGGGCCCTGGCGACGGTGATGCTCGGAGCATGGCCGGAGCCCTTCGGGCTCGTCGCGATCGAGTCGATGGCGACCGGCACGCCCGTGATCGCACGGCGAGCAGGGGCACTGCCGGAGATCCTCCAGCATGGCCGCACAGGGTTCCTCGTCGATGACTTGCAGGAGGCGGTTCTCGCGGTCGAGCGCGCCCGGGCCATCGACCGCAGGGGCGTCCGCCGCGATGTATTGGAACGATTTTCGGCTGAGCGGATGCTCGACGACTATGAGCGTGTCTATCGATCGCTGGTCAGGCCCTCCGCGCCGATCCCCCTCGAGGTGAACCTCGACCCCGAGCCGCTCGCCGCTGGGGCCGACGGACGCCGATCGGAGTGGCGCCCCACCTACGCGGACCGGCCACCGGCGACGGTGGCCCCGATCGACGCCCTCGGCTAGGATGCCTGCGCCTGCGCCGCTGAGCCCAGAGCCAGTCACGGAGCACGTGCCGGACCGGCTTCCGCCGTACCTCTCGAACGGAGTGCTCGGCATCCGGCTCGCCACCTTCCCGAACTTGCCCGGGACGACGATGGTCAGCGGATTCGCCGGGCTATCGGCTGATGGGGTCGAGGGCTTCGCCCGAGTCCCGTACGCGCTCACGACCGACATCCAGCTGAACGGGGTGTGGGCCTCGCTCGCTCCGCAGTCGTGCCGTCTGATCGAACAACGCTACGACTTCGCGACGGGCGAGATCCTGACCAGCTGGACGTTCCGCGCGAAGGGAGCGACCGCCACCGTCGAGAGCGTGGCGTTCTGTCCCAGGACGGTTCCAAGCATCGCCGCGATCGACGTCACGGTCCGCGTGGACGAACCAGCCGATCTCGCACTGGCCGGGGGGATCGATCCGACCGACGTGCCGGGATTTGGCGACAACCATGCCCAGCCACAACGTCAAGGTCCAAACGAGGGCGTCGATGGACGCCTCCGCTGGCATTCTGGTGGCGACATCTCGACGGTCGGTATCGCCTACACGACCGCATTCACGGGCGACGCGGCGGCTACGCGTACCCCCTCCACGCGCGACGAGCGCGGCCGCTTTTCGACGACCTACCGCTTACGCGGCCGCGCGAATCGGCGCTATCGACTCACCCTCATGACGGCCATCGTGCCCGAGCTCTCTCATGCGAGGCCCGATGAGCAGGCCGGTCGGCTCGCCGCGGTCGGTGCCAAGCGAACGTTCGACGGATTACGACGCGAGAACCGTGTCGCCTGGGATGATCTGTGGCGTGGCCGCATCGTCATCGATGGCGCCGACCGTCGCTGGCAGGCGATCACCGATGCGAGCCTCTTCTACCTGCTGAGCTCCACGCATTCGGCGTCACTTGCCAGTACCTCGCTGTTCGGTCTCGCGTATTGGCCTAACTACCACTACTACCACGGCCATGTCATGTGGGACATCGAGACGTTCACCGTCCCGCCGTTGCTGCTCCTCGCGCCGGACGCGGCGCATGCCTTGCTCGACTATCGCTATCGTCACCTGACGGCAGCCCACCAGAACGCGGCGATGCATGGCTGGCGAGGGGCCCTCTATCCGTGGGAGAGCTGCCCCGAGCACGGCGAGGAATCCACGCCCGGCGCTCGTCCCTACACCGAGGACCATGTCAGCGCGGACGTCGCGTTGGCGTTCGCGGGCTATATCAATGCCACGGGCGACGGCGACTACGCCCGGCGTGTCGCCTGGCCAGTCCTGCGATCGGTTGCCGAGCTGATCGTTTCGCGGGTCGTCCGGACGACCCGCGGCTACGAGATCTTGGGCACGGTCGGGCCGCGCGAGGTGTACACGCTAGTGGACAACAACGCGTATACGAACATGTCAGCCGCGATGAGCCTCAGGGCGGCCCTCGCTTGCGCCGAGCTGATCGACGCTCCCGCCCGAGACATCTGGAGGGAGATCGCCGACGGACTGGTCCTGTCCCTCGACCGTCGCCGTGGAGCGATCCTCAATCACGACGGCGCGCGCCTTGGGGAACCGCAGGGCGGCGTCCCGGAGGGAGCGACCGGACTGTTTCCAGTGGGATATCGAACCGATCCCGCGACGGAGCTGGCGACCTATCGATATGCCGCCGTCGAGCAAGCGCCGCTCTACGTCGGCGCTCCGATGTTGAGCGCGCTGTTGCCCGTCTTCGCCGCACGCGCGGGCGAGCCGGCTCTGGCCAGCGACCTCCTCGAGACCGGATACGGCCAGTTCATCAACGACCCGTACCTCGAGCCCGACGAGTACCCCCAGTCTCGTGACGATCGGCCACGGGCGTCGCCGATGTTCGCGAACCTGAGCGGCTTTCTCACGAGCGTCCTGTACGGCTTCACAGGCCTCCAGATCGGTCCCGGGGATCCGGAGACCTGGTCGGTCCACCCCGTCCGACTGCCTGAGAGCTGGCGATCGATCAATGTCGACCGTGTCTGGGTCCGCGGCCAGGCGCACTCGCTTGAGGCTCATTCGGACGCAGCTCGTGCTCGTTTGTCGACCGCTAGCTAGTCCGCGGCCTCGGGGCCTTTTCGGCCCGAAGACGACGAAGCGCGAGTTGGTTTGCCGGGAATCAACGAGGCTGAAAGGCGCAGGCGAGGGTGTCGGCTACGTCCGAATCGGAGGGCGATCGAGCCTCGCCGCGGAGGTTGTCAATGGCAGACCGCGACATCGTGTTCCCCCTCCCGCACCCCCAGCAGCGTCGCATCGGCGGCTGGTCGTCGCCGCGGTCCTGCTGGGCCTTGGTCTGGGTGGTCTCTTCGACGGCATCGTCATGCACCAGATCCTGCAGTGGCACCACATGGTGAGCACGCGGACCCCACCTGATTCCCTCAAGAACCTCGAGATCAACACCTTGGGCGATGGACTCTTCCATGCAGCGGCATGGGTGCTGACCGTGACTGGCGTATTCGTACTGGCGACTGCCAACGGCCAACGCACGTCGTCAGGTGGGGGCTGGACGCTGCTGGGGGGCGTCTTGCTGGGATGGGGCCTGTTCAATACGGCGGAGGGCGTGATGGACCATTACGTTCTTGGTCTGCACCACGTTCGTCCGGGTCCCGATGAAGCGTTCTACGACGTCGGCTTCCTCGCTTGGGGCCTTGCCATGTTGCTTGTCGGAGGTCTGCTCGTACGCCTAGGCCGTCGTCTCGTGGCCCGTGCGTCCGATGTCCGCGACTAGCGTCGCCTGTCGAACGGCATGCGCCTGCCCGATTTGGAGAGCGACTGGCTTCAACCTCGCTCACATCGCGAAATCATCGCTGCGACGCGGCGACTCAGGCTACTTGACATACCTCGTATCATCTTTGTGCGGTCCGATCAAAACCGAAGCATCAGGAGGTGATGTCGCAAATGGCTCGTACGGCCTACAGCCCGCTGCGCGACTTCATGTCGCTGCGCGATACCATGGACCGGATGTTCGAGGACCGGTGGGTCGGTCCCGGCAACTGGCTCACTTGGTCTTCGCCGGGCACAACCTTTCTACCACTCGACATCTATGAGACGGCCGATGACATCGTCGTCCGCGCCGTCGTTCCCGGCGTCGGTCCCGAGGGTATCGACATCCAATTTCAGGGTGGCGTCCTGACGCTTCGCGCCAAAAGCGACGAGCCGGCCAATCCCGAAGGCGCGTCCTGGCTGATCCAGGAGATCGTGCCCGGCGAGTACGTCCGCCAGGTCACGCTGCCACGGGCAGTCGACGCGGATAGTGCGCGCACGACCTTCGAACACGGCACGCTGACGCTCACTTTGCCGAAGACCGCCGACGCCAAGCCCAAGCAGATCAAGGTCGAAGCAGCCAAGCAGATCGGTGCCGGCGCTGCCGGGTGACGGGGTCCCCGGCGCGGACGAGAGCGACGGCCTCTACACGATGGCCGTCGCCGCTCGTCTGACCGGGATGCATCCCCAGACGCTCCGCAAGTACGAGCGCGCGGGCGTGATCGCGCCGTCTCGTCCATCGGGCAACCAGCGGCTGTATTCCGAGGCTGAGGTCCGTCGGCTGCGCCGGATCAGGTACCTCGTGGAAGAACGCGGCGTGAATATCGCCGGTTTGAAGCTGGCTCTGGACATGGCCGATCGATTGGACGCCGTCGGGGTGGACGCGACACGGTCCCAACTCCAGGAGGCCATCGACCTGGTGGCCGACATGAGTCGGGACCCCCTGAACCTTGGTCGGCCCGGGCAGGACTGACGGTGTGCGGTTCGTAGAATCCGAGGCCGTCGATTTCTTAGATGTCTCGTGCAAAGGGGTGTGCGTGATGTCAGAAGATCGAACGCTCGACGTGATCCTCGCCGAATGGCGCGCCGTCGAGCAGCGACTGTTAGCCGAAGGTGACGAGGACATCGCCGCAGAGCTGGCGGCACTTCGCGATGAGTATGCCCGGGCCCATGCGGCTCGCCGGGAGGAGGCCGAGGAACTCGGCCGGACCCCAGGCTTGGGTCTCACGGCCTGACAAGGAGGCCCAGACCATGGGCAGTACCTAGCCCCGGCCCGCGGCCCGTTCGGAAGCTTGCCGGTACTGCTCATGGGCGAATGCCTGGCCTACCTCCGCGGTCCCGACGTCGGTTTCGGCGTCGGCGAGGTCGGCCCGACTCGACTGGACCATGATCTTCGCGGCCTTCGCCGTCTTCGCGGCAGACTCCTCCGCTAGCTGCGCGGATGCCAGGGCCGCCTTTGCAGCGTCGGCAGTCGCGATGGCCGCCGCGGCCGCTTCCTCGGCGGCCTGAGCGGCGGTTTCGGCAGCGAGCCGCCCCCGGCGCGCTACCGCGACCGTCCGCTCTGCCTCACGCCACCCTTGGAGTGCATCGGCGGTCGATGCGTCCTTCGTTTTGCCCTCAGCCATGACGTCCCTCCCGCGCTCCGTACGCGCTCGACGATGATGGCTCCGCCGAGCCACAACAACAAGGCGGGCAAACGCCCCGGCGAGACTGGGGGGTCGTCTCAGCCGGGGCGGCGGGAACGGTACGTCACCGACGGTGTCACCAGGATCGACCCAATATGGGAGGTCGATGCGACGACGTTTCGATGTGAGGATCCGGCCTTCGTCACTTCATGGCGCCGACTTTCACGTATCGATCGGCCGCAGAACCGCCGCTCCTGCGCCACTGCCTCGGTCCGCCGGGCGTTACGCTGCCGCGGTATCCAAGTCACAACGCAGCGCTCTGCGGAGGCATAGAGGGTGTTCGGACTGATCGACGGAACACGTTGTCGGCTGTAATCTCTCGTAGCAGTGGGCGGCTAGCTCAGCTGGTTAGAGCACTTGCTTGACATGCAAGAGGTCACTGGTTCGAGTCCAGTGTCGCCCACCATCCCCTTCACCCTCTGACCCACGAACCGTCGAGGTCGTCATGGAACGTGTGACCGGGATCGGTGGTGTCTTCTTCCGATCCGACGATCCGGATGCGCTGAGCCGCTGGTACGCGGAACACCTGGGCATCGACCCCGTGCCGACGTCGTACGACGCGCGACCGTGGTCGCAGGAAGCCGGCTACACGGCGTTCGCCCCGATGGCACCCGATGTCCTCGCGCAGGTCGCGCCGGGCGATCGGCCGTGGGCGATGAACTTCCGCGTCCGCGACCTCGACGCGATGGCGACCCAGCTCCGCGACGCCGGCATCGACGTCGCCGTCGATCCCGAGACGTACCCGAACGGCCGCTTCGCGCAGCTCGCCGACCCCGAGGGCAACCCGATCCAGCTCTGGCAGCCGGCCGAACCGGGCGCCTGACCCGTCCGAGTGACGGCTGCTACCATGCAGCCTCGCCGGATCGGACCGGCGAGAGAGCGCGAAAACGCATCGATCGGGACATGCGATCGGAGCGAGGTCCATCAGAGAGCCGGGCCACGGCTGGAAGCCCGACGACCGACCTTCGGAGCCGCACCACCCGTGAGCGATCGGTGAACCGATCCGGGAGTCGCCCGTTAGCGCGGCCTCGAGCGCGTCGGCGTTGCGCCGGCGAACGCAGGTGGGACCGCGGGAGGCACCTCTCGTCCTGGCAGTGGACGAGAGGTTCTTGATTCCAGGGAGACGAACATGGCGGACGAGGAGCAGATCGAGGTCGACGAGGACCTGCTGGAGGCACCCGAGCGCGGCAGCGCGACCGAGCTCATGGACCATGGGGCGAGTGGCGAGCTCGGCCCGATGCGCCACAGCGCCGCGCACGTCCTCGCGGAGGCGGTGCTCGACCTGTTCCCGGGCACCAAGCTCGGCATCGGCCCGGTCATCGATGACGGGTTCTACTACGACTTCCTGCTCCCGCGACCGCTGACGCCCGACGACTTGCCAGCGATCGAGGAGCGGATGCGTGCGTCGATCGCCGCGGACCACCCGTTCGAGCTCAGCGAGGAGACGCCGGAGGCGGCACGCGCCGCGCTGGCCGAGCGCGACCAGCCGTTCAAGGTCGAGATCGTCGACGACCTGCTCGCGACATCCGAGCGGGACGGGACGCCCATGCCGCCGACCACGTTCTACCGCCAGGGTCCGTTCATCGACCTGTGTCGCGGTCCGCATGTCGCGAGCACCGGCATGATCGGGCCGTTCAAGCTGCTCGGCACGGCCGGCGCCTACTGGCGCGGCGACGAGAAACGCCCGATGCTCCAGCGCGTCTACGGCACGGCGTGGGCCAGCCAGGAGGACCTCGACGCCTACCTGTGGCGTCGCGAAGAGGCGAAGAAGCGCGATCACCGGCGGCTCGGCGTCGCGCTCGACCTCTTCTCGTTCCACGACGTCTCGCCCGGGTCGGCATTCTGGCACCCCAAGGGGCAGCGGATCTGGCGCACGCTGGAGACTGCGATGCGCGACCTCCAGGAGCGGCGCGGCTACCAGGAGGTCTCGACGCCGATCGTGGTGTCGGAGAAGCTCTGGCGCCAGTCGGGCCATTGGGACCTTTATCGCGAGAACATGTTCCTCATCGAATCCGAGAACCAGACGTTCAGCCTCAAGCCGATGAACTGCCCCGAGTCGACCTACCTCTACCGCTCGCACCTGCGGTCCTACCGGGACCTGCCGCTGCGCTTCAGCGAATTCGGACGGCTGCATCGCAACGAGCGGTCCGGGACGCTGTCGGGGCTGACCCGCGTGCGCCAGTTCATCCAGGACGACGCGCACCTGTACGTCCGTCCGGACCAGCTCACCGACGAGATCGTCGGCCTGCTTGGGGAGGTGCGCGAATCGTACGGCTGGTGCGGGCTGACCCCGCGCTTCTCGTTCGCGACCAAGCCCGACAAGGCGATCGGCGACCCGGCGCTCTGGGAGCGCGCCGAGCAGCTGACCCGGGAGGCGTTCGCGGCCGCCGACATCAGCTACGAGCTCAAGCCGAAGGACGGGACGTTCTACGCGCCGAAGATCGACATCTACATCGACGACGCGCTCGGGCGCGAGTGGCAGATGGCGACGATCCAGATCGACCTGACGATGCTGCCGGAGCGCTTCGACCTCAGCTACATCGACGAGGACGGCAAGCCCCAGCGGCCGATCGCGATCCACCGGGCCATCTACGGGTCGCTCGAGCGGTTCATCGGCATCCTCATCGAGCATTTCGGCGGGGCGTTTCCGCTGTGGCTCGCGCCGGTGCAGGCGGTCGTCATCCCCATCGCCGACCGGCACATCGAGGCGGCCGAGGAGCTCGCAGGCGTGCTGCGGTCGCGCGGCCTGAAGGTGGAGGTCGACGACTCGTCGAACCGCATGCAGTACAAGATCCGGACCGCGCAGGAGCAGAAGGTGCCGTATATGGTCGTGCTCGGCGACCGGGAGATCGAGGCGCGCACGGCGTCCCCCCGGACCAGGGCTGGGGAGCAGCAGCCGGCCGAGGACTGGGAGTCGTTCGCGGATCGGCTGGCCGAGGAGTCGCGCGCCCGGGGAGTGGTGTAGGACGCGCCGTGCCGGACCGTCGGCTCGTCGCGATCGATGTCGCGGTCAAGGTCGCGACCATCGTTCTCCTCGCGTGGGCCGTCCTGAACCCCGACCTGCCGCAGTTCACCGGCAAGGCATTCGCTGGCCGGGCGCTGGCGTACCCGATCGCGTTGTTCGCGTTGCCGGTCGGCTGGTGGCTGCTCGGCCGACAGCGCGGCCTCCCGTACCCGGTCGTCGCCGACATCCTGTTCGGGCTCCCGTTCCTCCTCGACGTCCTGGGCAACGCCCTCGACCTCTATGACTCGATCGAGTGGTGGGATGACGTCAACCACCTGGTCAATTGGGGGCTGCACACGGCGGCTATCGGGCTGCTCTTGCGGTTCGGACCGTGGGGGCCCTGGACGCGAGCCGCACTCGCCTTCGGCTGGGCGGCCAGCACCGCGGTCCTGTGGGAGCTCGCTGAGTACGTGGCCTTCGTGCCGGACTCGCCTGAGGCCGCCACCGCCTACGCCGACACCCTGGGCGACCTGGCCCTGGGACTGGTCGGTGGAGCGGTGGCGGCCATCGCGGTCAGCCGGTTGCCGAGACCGTGAGTCTCGTCCCCGCCGAGCCCCGTTCGTTGTCGCCCTCGGAGGGGCTGTGCTATCCTGCCGCCTCGTCCGGTGGGGGCTTTGTGCCCATGCCGGCGAACCCATATCCAGCACCGCGAGGGGTGAACCATCAGCCGAGACCTGCGAGTCAACCAGATGATCCGGATCCCACAGGTCCGGGTGGTCGATGAAGAGGGTGCCCAGCTGGGTGTGATGCCCACGCCGCAGGCCCTCGAGATGGCGCAGGAACGCGGTTACGACCTCGTCGAGGTCGCGCCGATGGCCCAGCCCCCGGTGGTCCGGTTCCTTGATTTCGGTCAGTACAAGTACGAGCTGACCAAGCGGGAGAAGGAAGCCAAGCGCAAGCAGCGCTCGGTGACCTTCAAGGAGGTCCGCCTCACGCCGAAGATCGGCGTGGGCGACTTCGATACCAAGGTCCACCGAGCGATCGAGTTCCTCGAGGACGGCGACCGCATCAAGGTCACGGTCCGCTTCCGGGGTCGCGAGCTGACCCACCCGGAGATCGGCCGCGGTCTGATCGCCAGGTTCGTGGAACGGGTCAAGGAACACGGAGTCGCGGAACGGACGCCGCTGCTCGAGGGCAAGTCGATGCACATCACGATGGCATCGCTCCACAAGCCCAAGAGCCACGACGCACCGGACCGCAAGCATGCGCCGGATGTGGTACCGGCCGACGCGACGGCGGAGACGCCGCCAGCGCCAGATACGAAGACCGTCGTGCCCCAGCCGGCCGCCGTCGCCCAGCCCGAGCCTGCGACGGCCGCCCCGGAGCCCGTGCAAGCAGGAGAGTGAGGCCCGCGTGCCGAAGATGAAGAGCCACAAGACGGCCCAGAAGCGCATCGGCAAGACCGGTAGCGGCAAGATCGTGCGGGTCAACGCGTGGCGAGGCCATCACCTCGAGATCAAGTCCTCGCGTCGGACCCGTCGCTACGCGGGCAAGACCATCATGAAGCCCGTGCATGCGAAGCAGGTTCGCCGCATGCTGCCGTACCTGTAGGAGCCAGCCCGTCATGGCACGAGTCAAGCGGGGCGTCACCGCCCACAAGCGCCACAAGCGCCTGCTCAAGGCTGCCGAGGGTCGCAAGGGCACCCGCTCCAAGCTGATCAAGCCCGCGCGCGAGGCGCTCCTCCACGCGCTGGCGTACGCCACCCGCGACCGCAAGCAGCGCAAGCGCCAGATGCGAGAGCTGTGGATCGTCCGGATCAACGCGGCCGCCCGCCAGAACGGTCTCACCTACGGGCAGCTCATCAGCGGCCTGAAGCGCGCCGACGTCCGGATCGACCGGAAGATCCTGGCCGACCTCGCCATCCGCGACAGCGCCACCTTCGGGCGCATCGCCGACGTGGCCAAGGGTTCCTGAGCCCGACCAGAGCATCGCGAGGGTCCGCGACCACATCTCCGAGGACGCCGTGGACCTCGCCGACCTGACCCGCGACCTCGAGGCGCTCCAGGCTGACGCCCTCGGCGCGATCGCCGCCGCGCCCGACGCCGCGACCCTCGACGGGCTGGAGCTCGACGTCCTCGGCAAGAAGGGCCGGCTGACCGGCGTGCTGCGCGGCATCGGCGCCCTGCCGGCCGAGGATCGGCCCAAGGTCGGGGCGGTCGCCAACACCGTTCGCGCCGCCATCGAGACGGCGCTCGCAGAGCGGGGCACGGTGCTTCGAGGGTCGGAGCTCGATGCGCGCCTGGCGGCCGAGGCGGTCGACGTCACGCTGCCCGGCCGGCCCATCCGCAGGGGCACGCTCCACCCGAGCATCGAGGCGATGCGCGAGATCACCTCGATCTTCGAGCAGTTCGGGTTCGTCGCCTACGAGAGCCCGGAGATCGAGGACGACGTCACCAACTTCCAGATGCTCAACATCCCGCCCGACCATCCGGCGCGGGACCTGTGGGACACGCTCTACATCGACGTCGACGGGCGGCTCCTGCGGACCCACACGTCGCCCGGCCAGATCCACGTCATGCGCTCGGTCGAGCCGCCCATCCGGGCCCTGCTGCCCGGTCGCTGCTTCCGGTACGAGGCGATCGATGCCAGCCACGGCTCGGAGTTCTTCCAGGTCGAGGGGCTCATGGTCGACGAGGGCACGACGATGGGCGACCTCAAGGGCCTCCTCGATCAGTTCGCCAAGGCGATGTACGGGTCCGACAAGCGCACCCGCTTCCGACCCGGCTACTACCCGTTCACCGAGCCGTCCGTGGCCTTCGACGTCGAGTGCCTCGTGTGCGGCGGCTCGGGCTGCCCGGCCTGCGGCCGCAGCGGCTGGATGACGATCCTCGGGGCCGGCATGGTCCATCCGGTCGTGCTCCAGTACGGCGGCCTGGATCCGGAGCGCTACCAGGGGTTCGCGTTCGGGATGGGGCCGGAGCGCATCAAGATGCTCAAGCACGGCATCACCGACCTGCGCCTGTTCCTCGAGAACGACCTCCGCTTCCTCGAGCAGTTCCGGTGAGGGTTCCGCTGTCCTGGCTCCGGGATTTCGTCGACATCCAGCTGACGCCGGAGCAGCTCGCCGAGCGGCTGACGCTCCTCGGGATGGAGGTCAAGGGTCTCGAGGCGTGGGGTGCCGACTGGCAGAGCGTCGTGGTCGGCGAGCTGCTCGCCGTGGAGAAGCACCCGCGCGCCGATCGCCTGTCCCTGACACGGGTCACGGTCGGAGGTGGCGAGGCGCTCGAGATCGTCTGCGGCGCCACGAACATCGCCGCGGGCCAGCGCGTGCCGGTGGCATTGCCCGGCGCAGTGCTGCCCGGCGATCGGCGCATCGAGCGCACCGAGAAGATGGGCGTCGTCAGCAACGGCATGCTGTGCTCGGGCGATGAGCTGAAGCTCACTGCCGATGGCGACGGCATCCTCATCCTGCCTCCCGACACGCCCGTCGGAACCGCGCTGGCCGACCTGTACGGCGACGTCGTGCTCGATGTCGACGTCAAGCCCAACCGCGGCGATGTCCTGAGCCTCGTCGGACTGGCGCGCGAGGTATCGGCCGTGACCGGCGCCCCGTTGCGGTTCCCGGACACTGAGCCGGTCGAGACCGGCCCGCCGATCTCCGAGCGGTTGACCGTCGACGTCGAGGAGCCGGCGCTGTGCACGCGGTTCGTCGGACGGTGGGTCGGTGGCGTCACGGTCGGACCCTCACCGGACCTCGTCCAGATGCGGCTCATCGCCGCGGGCCAGCGTCCGGTCAGCAACGTCGTCGACGTCAGCAACTACGTGATGCTCGAGCTCGGCAAGCCGATCCACACGTTCGACGCCGCGGCGGTCCACGACGGCCGGATCACCGTCCGACTCGCCCGCGAGGACGAACGGCTCGAGACGCTCGACCACGTCGAACGGCAGCTGACCGCGGACACGTTGCTGATCGCCGACCCCGCCGGGCCGCTGGCCATCGCGGGCGTGATGGGCGGCGCCGCATCGGAGGTGGGGGAGGGGACGACCGACGTCGTCGTCGAGTCGGCCATCTTCGACCCGGTCAGCATCCGCCGGACGGCGTTCCACTACGGGCTGCGGTCCGAGGCCAGCCTGCGCTTCGAGAAGGGCCAGGAGCATCGGCTGGCGCGGCTCGGCGCGGACCGCACGGCGAGGCTGATCGGGGAGTGGGCCGGGGGCGAGGTCGCCGCGGGCGTCGTGGACACGAACCCCGCGGAGCCCGAGCCCGGCCGGGTCGTGTTCCGGCCGTCTCGCGTCGATCGCCTGCTGGGCATCACCACGACCGCCGAAGATCAGGCCGAGATGCTGCGGCGTGTCGGGATCGCCACCGAGCCGGCACCGGCCGGCAGCCGCGTGCTCGTCGCGACCGCGCCGCAGCCGCTCGAGGTCGAGGCAGGCGACGCCGAGGCGCTCCTCGCGACCGTCCCGACATGGCGTCGCGACATCGTGATCGAGGCGGACGTCACCGAGGAGGTGGCCCGCGTCCGCGGCTACGAGACCGTGCCCGAGATCCTCCCGCATACGCCGATGCCGTCGTACCGGCATTCGCCGCTGCGGCTCCGTGATGCCGTCCGCGAGACGTTGGCCGGCGTCGGCCTGTCCGAGGCCGTGACCTACGCGCTGGTCGCGCCGGCCATGGTCGAGCGGTTCCCGCCGATCGAGGACGAGGTCGTGCCGGGCGAGGGAGCGGCCGGCGGCCGGCCCGTGATCGTCACGAACCCGCTGTCGAGCCAGCACTCGGTCATGCGCCAGAGTCTCGTGGGCAGCCTGCTCGAGGTACTCGCGACGAACCTGCGCCAGGGCCGGTCCGACGTCGCGATCTTCGAGATCGGCAAGGGCTACGGCGCGACCGACGAGGGCGGCACGCACGAGTGGTGGCGGCTGGGCATCGTGCTGACCGGCGCCGCCGAACCACCGGCGTGGAACCGGCCGGAGCGTCCCTTCGACCTCGACGATGCCAAGGGTGTCGTCGATCTCGTCGCCCGGGGGCTTGGCCTTCCGTCCCCGGCCTACACGCCGCTGACCGACGACCCGAGGCTGCATCCGGGCCGTGCTGCTCGGGTCCGGGCCGGCGACGGGATGGCCGGACGGATCGGTGAGGCGCACCCGATGCTGGTGGATGCGCTCGACCTCCGGACGGCTGCCCGCATCCTCGTCGCGGAGCTCGCGATCGCCGGGCTGTCCGGCGGCCAGCCTGCGGTGCCGCGGACGACGACACCCACGCGTCACCCGGCCGTCGAGCGCGACCTCGCGGTCATCGTGCGCGAGTCGGTCCCGGCCGCAGACGTGGAAGTCTCGATCCGACATCACGCGGGGCCGCTGCTCCGCTCGATCGGCCTGTTCGACCTGTATCGCGGGCGGCCCCTCGCCGACGACGAGAAGAGCCTCGCGTACCGGCTCGCGTTCCAGGCCGACGACCGGACCCTTATCGAGTCGGAGGTCGACACCGCCGTGGCGGCGGTCACCGACGGGCTGCTCGTCGATGTCGAGGGTCGCCTTCGGGGATGACCCGAAAGTACCACCCCGAACGGGCAGCGGAGCGGTTGTGCCTCGCGAAGAGCCGCTGCTAGGCTTGCGCGGCTCTGGGCCAGCCGACCTGGCCATGTCCCGTCACCCAAGGAGATTCGTTGGATCTCGGAGCCCTCGCCGGCATTCAGCTGGTCGACTGGCTGATCGTCCTCTTCTTCGTCGGCTTCTTCGTGCTGGGCTTCGCCCAGGGCACGATCCGTCGCCTCATCGGCCTCGGCGCCATCACCTTCTCGTTCCTGTTCGCGGCCAACGCGGCCGAGCCGCTGGGCGGCTTCCTGGCGAGCAACTGGACGCACCTGCCCAAGGAATACGCGTACATGATCGGGTTCGCCACGATCTTCGTCGCCGCCTCGGTCGCGTTCGCGATCGTCGTCCAGGGCTTCTACCACCCGCAACCGCTGTTCCAGAAGAACCGCTTCGTGGACGAGCTGCTGGGCGGCGCGCTCGGGGTGCTGCAGGCAGCGGTCATCCTCGGCTCGGTCGTCGTGATCCTCGACTCGTACTACCGCCTGACGGGCATCGCACAGGACGCCGACGAGATCGACTTCCTGCGCAACCTGTGGGGCGCGCTCGACAGCTCGGCGATCGTCGACGTCTTCCGCTCGACGCTCATCCCGGCATTCTTCGCCCTGTTCGGTTTCCTCGTCCCGGATAGCATCGAGGTGATGTATCCGGGAACGACCACCTGACGGTCCTCGACCGACGCGTCCTGACCGGGGCGGCGCCAGGCGTCGCCCGGTCGCTGCTCGGAGCCCGGCTGGTCCGCGACGATGAGACGGGGCGACGGGCCGCCCGCATCGTCGAGGTCGAGGCATACGGCGGCTCTGACGACCGGGCCTCGCACGCGCGCTTCGCGAGCACCCGCCGCAACCAGGTCATGGCCGGACCGGCCGGCATCGCGTACGTGTACCTTGTCTACGGGATGTACGACTGCCTCAACGTCGTGACCGGGCCGGAAGGCGAGCCGGCGGCGGTCCTGATCCGCGCCGTGGAGCCACTCACCGGCCTCGATGCCATGCGCCGCGATCGAGTCGCGGTCGACGGGCGGCGACGCGCCGCGCGGAGCGCCGACGGGCTGGCCGCCGCTCGGACGCGGCTCGAGCGAACACCCGATCATCGACTGGCGAGCGGTCCGGGCCTGGTGGCGGCCGCATTCGGCATCGACACCTCGTGGACCGGCGCCGACCTGTGCGCCGAGGACGCCCCGCTGCGTCTCGAGCGCGACCCCGACGCGACCGACGACGTCGTCCCGCCCGACGGTGTCGTGACCGGGCAGCGGGTCGGCGTCGCCTACGCCGGACCGGACTGGGCCGGCCGACCGTGGCGGTTCTCGGTCGCGGGACACCCGTCGGTGTCGGGCCCGCGCGCCCGCTGAGGGCGGGCACCACATGGATCCTCGCTCGCAGGCGCTGCTGGAGTTCCCGGCCGTCCGCGAGCGGCTTGCCGAGGCGACCTCGTTCCCGCCGTCGCGGCGGCTGGCCGAGGCGCTGGAGCCATCGGCGGACCCGGTCGTGGTGGCCCGGCAGCTGGACGAGACCGACCAGACCCGGGCGCTGCTGAGCGACCGACCCGGGGTCGGCGTGGGTGCGGCCCACGACATCGGCCCGGCGATCGAGCGCGCGGCACGCGGCGGCCGACTCGACGCAGAACAGTTCCTGGCCATCGGCGAGACGCTCGATGCGGCCTCCCGCCTCGCGACGTCGCTCGCCGACGAGCGCCGGCCGCTGCTGCGCGAGCTGGGTCGCGAGCTGCACCCGCTGCCCGCGGTCCGGAGCACGCTCGCACGGACCTTCGACCCGGTCGGCGAGCTGCTCGACACCGCTTCTCCACGGCTCGGCGGACTGCGCGCTGCCGTGCGCGTGGCCTACGACCGGCTCCGGCGACGGCTCGACGCGATGGTCGGCTCCGAGCTCGGCGGGGCGCTACAGGAGCCGATCGTGACCCTGCGCAACGGGCGCTACGTCGTGCCGGTCAAGGCCGAGGCCCGGTCCCGCGTGAAGGGCATCGTCCACGACGCGTCGGGGAGCGGGCAGACGCTGTTCGTCGAGCCGCTCGTCGCGGTCGAGCTCGGCAACACCTGGCGCGAGGCGCAGGTCGCGGAGGGCGAGGAGATCGCGCGCATCCTGGACGAGCTGTCCGCGCTCATCGCCGTGAATGCCACGCCATTGCGCGAGACCCTCGATGGGCTGGCCCGGTTCGACTTGTGGGCGGCCAAGGCGAGCCTCGCAGCCGACATGGACGCGACGCGAGCCGAGACCGCCGACCGACCCGAGGTGGTCCTGCTGTCGGCCCGTCACCCCGGGCTCACCGGCACGGTCGTCCCGATCGACGTCCGGATCGGCGACGGCTACACGGCGCTCGTGGTCACCGGCCCGAACACGGGCGGCAAGACCGTGACGCTGCGGACGCTCGGGCTGCTCAGCCTGATGCACCAGGCCGGGCTGCACATCCCGGCCGAGGCCGGCAGCCGCCTGCCGGTCTGGGGCGACGTGTTCGCCGACATCGGGGACGAACAGTCGGTCGCCCAGTCGCTGTCGACGTTCTCCGGCCACCTGCGACGGATCACGACGATCGTGGGCGAGGCCGGCCCCGGGACGCTGGTCCTGCTCGACGAGCTCGGCGCCGGCACCGACCCGACCGAGGGCTCGGCCCTCGCCCAGGCCCTGCTCGACCACTTCATCCGCGCGGGCGCGATCGTCGCCGCGACCACCCACTACGCCGAGCTCAAGGCCTACGCCCACACGACCCAGGGCGCGCGAAACGCCGCGGTCGAGTTCGACATCGACACGCTGTCGCCCACGTACCGGCTGACCATCGGGCTGCCGGGCGGCAGCCAGGCGTTCGCGATCGCGGAGCGGCTCGGACTGCCCGAGACGATCGTCGCCGACGCGCGCTCGCGGCTGACCGAGACGCAGCGTTCGTTCGAGGCGACGCTGGCCGCGATCCGCGAGACCGAGGGCCAGACGAGCGATGCCCTGGAGGCGGCGCGGGCGGCCGAGACGAGGGCCGCCGCCGCGCTTCGGACGGCCGAGGAGGAGCGGCGGCGCGCCCGCCGCGAACGCGACGAGCACGTGCGGACCGCCCGCGAGGAGGCCGATCGGGTCGTGGCCGACCTGCGGGCGGAGCTGGCCACCACGCGCCGGGCGCTCGAGCGCGAGACCGTGACGGCCGCGTCGCTCGACGCCGCGTTGGCCCGGGCGGAGGCGATCGCCGACCGGCTGCCCGCCGCCGACACGGTCGAGGGGCCGGCCGCGGCCGCCGCAGCCGAGCCGCGCCAGTGGAAGGTGGGCGACCGGGCGCGCAGCCTGTCGGGCGGCTGGGAAGGACGGATCGCCGCGCTCGAGAAGGGCGGCAGGCGCGGCACGCTCGAGGCCGGCGGGCTGCGGGTCGCGGTCGAGGTCGACGACCTCGTGCCGGCGCTCGGGGTGCCGGCCACGGTCGGGGGCGGGCGCGCGAACCCGACCGGGTCCAACGCGGCGACGCTGCGACTCGAGCGGGCGAGGTCGGTCGCATCGTCGCTGGACCTGCGCGGCGCCCGGGTCGACGAGGCGCTCGACGCGCTGGATCGCTATCTCGACGACGCGGCGCTGGCCGGCCTCGGGTCGGTCACGATCATCCACGGCCTCGGGACCGGGGCCCTGCGCGATGCCGTCCGCGCGGCGGCGGCCGAGCACCCGCTGGTCCGCTCCGCGCGGCCCGGTGAGCGGGGCGAGGGCGGCGACGGGGCGACGATCGTCACGCTCTGACGACGGTGGCCGAGGGGCTCAGTCCGGTTTCGGCGGCCGCGTCTTGTCGTCGTCGTCAGGTGGCGGTGTGACCGGCGGCAGGCACAATTCAGGGGGGATGATCGGGTCGCACGAGGCGAGCGGCGGCGGTGTCTCCTTCGGGGCGAGCGGACACTTCGCGGTCGGCGCGAAGGGGGCACCCCACGTGCGGCCGTACGGGGCGAACCCGCTGGTGTAGAAGTAGGACGTCCGCGTCCCCTCCGGACCGCCGCGTCTGCCGGGGCCCTTGGCCGCCCTGTTGGCCCAGCCGCGGTTCGCCTTCTGCCAGTTCGGGAAGTTGCTCTCGACCTCGTTGAGGTTGAAGAAGCCCTTGGTCACTCGCGGCCCGACACAGCCCTCGCGCCACAGCAGCCCCGACGCCTGGTCGATCTCGCGCGACACCCGGATCGTCTCGCGCTCGGTCGGCACCGTGCCCTTGATGAACAGCTCCTTCACGGTCTTGCGCGTGAACGGCCCGGGCTTGAGGCCCGTGAATGCGTCGACGTTCGCGGTCACCAGCCCGCTCGGGGCCTTGAAGTTCGTGATCACGTACTTGGAGCTGATCTCCTGGAGGATGGCCGACCAGAGCGGCGCCGACGAGTCGAGCGACAGGCTGCCGCGGTTCGGCTGGTTGTCGCTGTTGCCCATCCACACGCCGACGGCGAGTCCTGGCACCTTCTTGCTGGCGGGCGGGGCGAGGTAGCCGTAGGCGTGGACGTCGCGGTTGTCGTTGGTCGTCCCGGTCTTGTATGCGGCCGGCCGGCGCCGATTGCCCTTGTAGATCGCGAACTCGCCCCAGTACGGGTTGACCTGCGGCTGGGTGTTGCCAGCCAGGATGTCGGTCACGATGTACGCGGCCTGCGGGCTGATGACCTCGATCCCCTCGGTCTTTGCGCCAGCGGCCGGCCAGACCTGGCGCCCGTTCTCGTCGACGACCTTGGTGATGAGCTGGCGCGGCATGCGCACGCCGCCGTTGGCGATGGCACCGTACGCCGACAGCATGTCGATCGGGTGGGTCTCGAGCGTGCCGATGCCCATCGAGGTGACCGGCACGGCCGTCGGTGGATACACCAGCCCGAACTCCTTGGTGCGCTCGTACGTGTGCTCGAGGCCCTGCATGATCGTCGCCTTGATTGCCGGCACGTTGAGGGAGAACTGGAGCGCGTTTCGGACGCGAACCGGTCCTCGTTCGAGGTTGTCGGCCTGGGTCGGCGTGAAGCCGCGCCCGAAGTCGGTGACGACGTCCATCAGCATCGTGCTCGCGGTGATCGTCTCGTCATCGATGCCCACGGCGTAGTCGACGGGCTTGATCGACGATCCCGGCTGGCGCCAGCCGTCCGACAGGACGTCGAACTGCGGCTGGAACTTCCTCGTGCCCTTGGCCGTGTAGCGCGCGCTGCCGACGTAGGCGAGGACCTGGCCGGTGCGGTAGTCCATGACGGCCGAGGCCGCGTTGTGGATGTTGCGACCGCGCAGGTTGAGGATCCAGCCCCATTCGCGACTGGGGATCTTCTGGCTGCGCAGGATGGCCCGCGGGTTCTTGGCCTGGGGCGCGCGGGCGGCGGCGTACGTGTACCGCTCGGCGATCTTCTGCATGTCCCAGTTCAGCGTCGTGGTCACCCGGTAGCCGCCGGTGTCGACCTTCTCGCAGTCGAGCGGATCCTCCGGGCACAGCAGCGTGGTGAGCGCTTCGCGCACCTGCCACACGTAGTGCGCGGCACGCCACGTCGCCGACGCCTGCGGCTTCACGACGACCGGCTCGAGCTTCGCGGCGTCGTACTCGTCGGGCGTATGGCTGTGCCCGCTGAGCGTGCTGCGGGTCTTCATGAGGTCGAGGATGTAGTTGCGCCGCTGGACGATCTCGCTCGTGTCGGGGACCCGCAGCTGGACCTTCTTGCACTCCTCGTCGGAGTCCGGATCCGGCGGGTTCTTGTCGAGGCAGATCTCCTCGGCGTTGCGCAGCAGGTCGAACTTCGTCGGCGACTGGGGGATCGCGGCGAGGATGGCGTTCTGGGCGAGCGTGAGCTCCGAGAGCGGCTTGCCGAAGTAGCCGCGCGCGGCCGCCTTGATGCCGTACGTCTGGTTCCCGTAGAAGTTCTGGTTGAGGTAGGCGGTGATGATCTCCTGCTTGCCCTTGTCGCCGGGATAGGCCTCGGTCAGGCGGATCGACTGGATGATCTCGCGGATCTTGCGCTCATACGTCGAATCGGCGAACGCCTCGGCCGGCAGGAGTCGGGCGCGCACCAGCTGCTGGGTGATCGTGGACGCGCCGCGAGGCCGGCCGGACAGCGTGTCGAGCCCGGCGCTGACGATGGCGGTCGGGTCGAAGCCAGGGTTGGTCCAGAAGAACTGGTCCTCGATCGCGGTCGTCGCGTCGAGCGTTTCGGGCGGGATGGTGTCGAACCCGACGACCTCGCGCCGGAGCGTGCCGAGGCGCGCGAGCTCGACCTTGCCGGTCCGGTCGTAGACGATCGTCTGCTGCTCGAACGAGAGGTCTTTGAGCGCCGACTTCGGATCGGGCAGGCCCTGGGCGTAGAAGTTGTAGGCGGCCACGGTGAACAACGCCCCCGCCGCGCCGAGCATGGCGGTGACGAGGATGGCGACGGTTGCGACGATGAGGACGATGCGGCCGATGATCGTTCCGCCACGCCCAGCCGGCCGACGGTTGAGGGCGCGCCGATGGCGCTGCCGCCTGGCGAGGGTGGTCTGCATCTAAGCCTGCACGATAGCATGGGTTCGTGAACGACCGCGCTTGGGTGGCCGCCCGGTTCCAGACGATGCAGCGACCGACTCTGTGACGGCGCCGCGCCCGGCAGCGTCTGGGATCGACCTGCTGGCCGAGCTCGAGTGGCGGGGGATCCTGCACGCGGCGACGCCCGCACTGGCCGATCGGCTCGCGACCGGCGGGCCCATCTCGGGCTACATCGGGTTCGACCCCAGCGGCCCGTCCCTTCATGCCGGCCACCTCGTGCCGATCTTCGGCCTGATCCGTCTGCAGCGCGCTGGCGGGAAGCCGGTGGCCGTCGTCGGTGGCGGGACCGGCATGATCGGCGACCCGTCGGGGCGGTCGTCGGAGCGCAACCTGCTCGATGCGGCCACGCTCGAGGCGAACGAGGGGGCCATCCGTGGGCAACTCGAGCGCTTTCTGGACTTCACGCCCGGCACGGGTGGCGCCGAGATGGTCAACAACCTCGACTGGCTTGGGGAGCTGTCGCTCATCGACTTCCTGCGCGACACCGGCAAGCACTTCACGGTGCCGTACATGCTGAGCAAGGACTCGGTCCAGGTCCGGCTCGACCGCGGGCTGTCGTTCACCGAGTTCAGCTACATGCTGCTCCAGGCGTACGACTTCTGGCACCTGCACCGGACGAGGGGCGTCGAGCTGCAGATGGGCGGCGCCGACCAGTGGGGCAACATCACGGCCGGGCTCGAGCTCATCCGGCGGACCACCGGGGTGGGGGAGGACGCGCCCGACCAGCCCGCCCACGGGCTCGCGTACAAGCTGCTGCTGTCGCCGTCGGGATCGAAGTTCGGCAAGAGCGTGGCCGGCGACTCGATCTGGCTCGATCCGGCCCGGACGACGCCGTTCGAGTTCTTCCAATACTGGCTCAACACCGACGACCGCGACGTCGGGACGTACCTGCGCTGGTTCACCGAGTTCCCGCGCGAGCGGGTGGAGGCCCTGGAGGCAGAGCTGACCGAACGGCCCGAGGCGCGTGCGGCGCAGCGGGCGCTCGCCCGCGACATCACGGCACGGACGCATGGCGATGCCGCTGCTGGCCAGGCCGAGACCGACAGCGCTGCGCTGTTCTCGGGTGCCGCGATCTCGGATCCGGCCGTGCTGCGGTCGCTGTTCGAGTCGACCGAGGGGTTCACGTTCGCGCCCGGCGGCATATCCGGCGGCGTGGGGCCGCTCCTGGCCGACGCCGGCGTCGTGGCGTCGCGCGGCGAGGCGCGCAGGCTGATAGCCGGCGGCGGCGTGACCGTCAACGGCGTGCGCGTGACCGATCCGGCGAACGTGCCGGAGCTGGTCGCCGGCGAGTGGCTGGATGTCCGGATCGGGAAGCGCCGGCGCGTGATCGGCCGCCAGGCGGGCTAGCGCGCCTCCGCGCCCGACGCTGCGGCGCGCGCGGCCGCGATCAGACGATCGTTCTGCTCGCGGCTGCGGACCGTCAGCCGCAGGTGATCGGCCAGCGGGTGCGACGACGGGAACGTGCGCGGCACGAGCCCGCGCTGCAGCAGCGTTTCGGCCACCGCGGCCGCGCGCTCGACCGAGCCGAGATCGACCAGCACGAAGTTCGTGACCGACGGGCCGACGGACCAGCCGGCGTCGCGAAGTGCCGTGATCAGGCGATCGCGCTCGGCCGCGACCCGCTCGACGTTGGCCGTCGCCAGCGTCGCATCGCGGAGCGCCTCGGTCACGACCGTCACCGACACCGTCGACACGGAACCTGGTGGACGGATCGGGTTCATGCGCGCGACCAGCTCCGGCCGGGCGATCGCGAACCCGACCCTGAGGCCGGCGAGGGCGTACGCCTTGCTCGCCGTCCGGATGACGATGAGGTTCGCGTGGTCGAAGCGCAGGTCGGCGAGCGACCGGCCGGCGAACTCTGCATAGGCCTCGTCGACGACGACGATCGGGACCGCGCGGCCATCGACTTCGGCGTCGGCCGCGATCTGGCGCAGGAGCGTCTCGATCGCCCCGTCGGGCTCGGACTGGGCGGTCGGGTTGTTGGGCGAGCACAGCCACAGCAGGGCGGCATCCCGGGCGGCGTCGCGGACTGCCGACAGGTCAAGTGCGTAGCCCTCGCCGGCGCCGAGTCTCGGCACGGCGACCGCCTCCGCGCCGCGTTGCCCGGTGATCACCCGGAACATCGCGTACGTGGGGGTCGGCACGACCGCCTTGGAGCCCTCGACCAGGAACGTCTTGCCGATGACGTCGAGGATCTCGTCGGCACCGGCCCCCACCACGAGCTCGTCGGTGCCGACGCCGTAGCGCTCGGCGGCGGCCTCGACCAGGCGCCGGTAGTCGGCCGGGGGGTACTCCGAGAGTGAGACGTGGAAGCGGCCGGCCGACATGACCCGTTGCGCGAGCTCCGGCGGCGTCGGCGCCGTGTTGAGGTCGAATCGGACGATGTCGTCGATGCCGACCCCGTAGCGGGCGGCGACCTCCTCGTTCGTGGCCTCCCAGGTGTAGGACGACGGCTGGTCGGGGGTGTTGAACGTGACCGGCGTGGGGCTCATGCAGGACGCTGCTTCTCGAGCATGGCCCGGTAGCCGCCCTCGCCGTGATTGAGCCACGAGGCGATGCGCGTGATCGTCGCGGTGCTCGCGCCGGTCAGCCGGGAGATCTCCGCGTAGTGCAGGCCCTGGTCGAGCATGCGCACGACGGCCCAGCGCTGGGACAGGTCGTGGATCTCGCCCAGCGTGCACAGGTCGCGCAGGAATCGCGCCGCCTCATCGGGCTCGTCGAGTCGGAGGATCGCGTCGAAGAGCGCGTCGACGTCGGCCGTCCGCCAATCCTCTGCCATGGTCTGTCCCCCGTCGTGCGGTGTGTCAGCGTAGTAGCGTGCTACGACGCTACCACGAGCCGAAAGCCCAAGCGACCGAGCGCCGCGAGGGCGGGGTGGTCAGTGGCCGCCGTGCGCCGCCTCGACCTCCTTGCGGTGCTCGGCGATGACCTTCTCGGCGAGGTGCGACGGCACGTCCTCGTAATGATCGAGCGTCGCGGTGAACGTGCCGCGGCCCTGGGCCAGCGAGCGCAGCTCGGTGGCGTACGAGAACAGCTCGGCCTGCGGGACGTGGGCGGTGATGACCTGCGTCCTTCCGTCGCTGTCCATGCCGAGCACGCGGCCGCGTCGGCCGTTGAGGTCGCGGTTGACCTCGCCCATGTACACCTCGGGCACGCGGATCTCGACGAGCATGATCGGCTCGAGGAGCGCCGGCTTGGCCTGGTGGACGCCATCCTTGAGCGCCATCGACGCGGCGATCTTGAATGACAGCTCGTTCGAGTCGACGGTGTGGAACGAGCCGTCGTACAGGGTCGCCTTGAAGTCCGACAGCGGGTAGCCGGCGAGGACGCCCTCGGCGGCCGCCTCGCGGATGCCCTTCTCGACACCCGGGAAGAAGCCCCTGGGCACCGAGCCGCCGACGACCTTCTCCGCGAACTCCACGCCACCGTCGGGGTTCGGCTCGAGCTCGAGCCAGACGTCGCCGAACATGCCGTGGCCGCCGGTCTGCTTCTTGTAGCGCCCGTGGACCTTGGTCGTGCCGCGGATCGTCTCCTTGTACGGCACCTTGGGGATGTGCGTCGCGATGGCGGCGCCGAACTTGCGCTTCAGCCGCTCCAGGATCACGGCCGTGTGCGCCTCGCCCATCGTGGCCAGCACCTGCTCGCCGATCGCGCTGCGCTCGAGGCGGACCGTCGGGTCCTCCTCCTGCATCCGGGCGAGGGCCGGACCCATCTTGTCGAGGTCCTGCTTGGACAGCGGCTCGATGGCGACGAGCAGCGACGGCGGCGGGAACTCGAGCGGTGAGAGGCGCAGCGGCTTGTCCTTGGCACCGAGCGTGTCGCCCGTCTCGGTCACGTTCAGCTTGGCCACGGCGCCGATCTCGCCCGCCTTCAGCTCGCCGATGGCCTCCTGCTCCTTGCCGTGGAGCAGCAGCAGCTGGCCGATGCGTTCGTCCTCGTCGCGCGTCGTGTTCCAGACGTGCGCCTGCGAGCGCAGCGTCCCGGACAGCACGCGCATGTACGTCAGGCGCCCGACGAACGGGTCGGCGGTCGTCTTGAACACCCGCACGAGCAGCGGGCCATTCTCGTCGGCCGGCACCTCGACGGTGTCGCCCGCCTTGTCGAGGGCCTGGACCGGGGCCTCGTCGGCGGGCGACGGGAGGTAGCGCGTGAACGCATCGAGCAGTGCCTGGAGACCGATGCCCTTGGCCGCCGAGCCCACCAGGACCGGTGCGAGGATGCTCTCCTTGACGCCCTTGCGCAGGCACGCCTCGAGCTCCGGGTCGGACACCTCCTCGCCCTCGAGGTACTTCACGAGGACGTCGTCGTCGGCCTCGGCGGCGGCCGCGAGCAGCTGGTCGCGGCGGGTGGCGACCTCGTCGGCGAGCTCGTCGGGGATGGGGACCTCGGTCTCCTTGGAGCCGTCCCACTGGAACGCCTTGCGGTGGACGAGGTCGACGTAGCCGGTGAACGCGTCGGCCGAACCGATCGCGATCTGGAGCGGCGCGATCTTGTCGCCGAACGACGCGCGCAGGGCGTCGAGCGCGGCCGTCGGGTCGGCGTTCTCGCGGTCCGACTTGTTGATGAAGAAGCACGCCGCCCGACCCGATGCCCGCCCGAGCGCGACGGCCTGCTCGAGCCCGGCCTCCACGCCGGACGAGGCATCCATGACGAACAGCGCACCGTCGACCGCGGCGAAGCCCTCGATGACGTCCGCCACGAAGTCGGGATAGCCGGGCGTGTCGACGATCGAGATGCGCGTCCCGTCGTGCTCGAACGTGCCGACCGCGAGGCTCAGCGACTCGCGGCGCTTCTGCTCCTCCGGCTCGTAATCGAGGTGCGCCGTGCCCTCGTCCACGCGCCCGAGCCGCGGGATCGCGCCGGCCCTGAACAGCAGCTGCTCGGCGAGCGTCGTCTTGCCGGCGCCGGCATGCCCGGCCAGGACGACGGTTCGGAGGTGCGGGAGGTCGACGCTCTTCATCGTCATCGGCTGGACGATCCTCCTGAGGGTTGCGAAGGTGGCCCAGAGGGGCTTCGGAGCGGGGTCCGGCCATCATAGTCGGTATACTCCGCCGCGCGATGTCAGGACATTCCAAGTGGTCGACCATCAAGCGCCAGAAGGGCGCGAACGACGCCAAGCGGGGGGCCCTCTTCACCAAGGTCGCGCGCGAGATCTCGGTCGCCGCACGCCTCGGCGGCGGTGACCCGGACGCCAACTATCGATTGCGGCTCGCCATCGAGAAGGCGCGCTCGGTCAACATGCCGGCCGACAACATCAAGCGCACGATCGAGAAGGCGACCGGTGGCGGCGAGGCCGACCAGTTCGAGGAGATCATCTACGAGGGCTACGGCCCCGGCGGCGTGGCGCTGCTCGTCGAGGCGCAGACCGACAACCGCAACCGCACCGCCGCCGAGGTCCGGTCGATGTTCACCAAGAGCGGCGGCCAGCTGGCGGGCTCGGGCGCCGTCGCGTGGCAGTTCGAGCCGCGCGGCCTGATCACCGTGGCCCGTGACGGGGTCGACGCCGACGAGGTCGCGTTGACCGCCATCGACGCCGGCGCCGACGACGTCGACACCGAGGACGAGACGACCATCGAGATCTACACGACGCCCACCGACCTCGAGCGGGTGCGCTCGTCGCTCGAGGGTTCCGGGGTCCCGGTGGAGTCGGCCGAGTCGACGATGATCGCCAAGCAGACCGTCGAGCTCGACGCGGCGAAGGCGCGCCAGGCCCTGCGCCTGGTCGAGCAGCTCGAGGACCTCGACGACGTCTCGCGCGTGACCGCCAACTTCGACATCCCCGAGGAAGTGTTCGCCGAGGTCGCCGGGTGATCGTCCTCGGGATCGACCCGGGGACCGCGGCGCTGGGATACGGGATCGTCGACTCGACGCGGGGCCGCCTGCGCGAGGTCGACCACGGCTGCCTCGAGACCTCGCCCGACCTCGCCCTGCCGGATCGGCTGCTCGCGATCCACGCACTCGTGGATGAGTTGATCGAGACGCATGATCCGGGCGTGGTCGCCGTCGAGCGACTGTTCTTCTCGCGCAACGTCCAGACGGCGTTCGCGGTCGGGCAGGCTCGTGGCGTCGTGTTGCTCGCCGCGGCACAGCATGGGGTGGCGGTCCGGGAGGCGACACCGAACGAGGTGAAGTCGGCCGTAGCCGGCTATGGCGCCGCCGACAAGGACCAGATCCAGCGGATGGTGCAGATGGTCCTCGGCATGGCCGAGCAGCCACGTCCCGACGACGCCGCGGACGCGCTCGCCATCGCCATCTGGGCAGCCAACACCGCGGGCTCGGGGGCGGCAACGTCCTCGCCGGTCATGGACCGTGCCGCGGTCGCGCCGATCGAGCGGGGCGCGACCCCGTACGAGCGAGCCGTCCGCGAGGCGATCGCTCGCGAGAAGAGCGAGACGCGTCGCACCAAGCGTTCGGCGTCCTAGTGGGTGACCCCGCGTGATCGCGTCGGTCGAAGGCACGGTCGGGGCGATCACGGCAGAGTCGCTGGTCATCGAGGTCGGCGGGATCGGCTATCGCGTCTTCGCGGCCCCCTCAGTGCTCGCCTCGGCGACGGCCGGCGGCACATTGAAGCTGCACACGTATCACCTGGTCCGAGAGGACCAGCAGGCCCTGTACGGGTTCAAGACCGCGGAGGAGCTCGGGTTCTTCAACCTGCTGCTCACCGTGACCGGCGTCGGGCCGAAGGTCGCGCTGGCGATCGTCGGCTCGCGCCCGACGACAGACCTCCAGCTGGCGATCATGACCGGCGACCAGGCCGTGCTCGTGGCGATCCCGGGCATCGGCAAGAAGCTCGCCGAGCGCGTCATCTTCGAGCTCAAGGAGAAGGTCGCCGCGGCCGGGGTGGCGGCGGTGTCGGCGGATGCGGTCGGCACGCGCGGCGCCGCCGAGACCGAGGTCGTGGCCGCGCTCCAGGCGCTCGGATACTCGATCGCCGAGGCTCGGGAGGCATCGCACACGGCGCTCGCCGACGCCACCATCGGCGGCACGCTCGAGGAGCGGGTCAAGGCGGCGTTGCGAAGCCTCGCCCGCGACTGACGATCGGCCGGGCGTCTGGCCTACGGCCGGCGGCCGGCGAGCGCGTCGGCGTGGATCCCGCGGGGATCGATCGATACCTGCCCCTGTCGCGCGGCGAGGGCCGCCAGCGTCTCGTGATCGAGGATCTCCAGCATCGCGTCGCGCACATCGATCATCACGTCCCGCAGCGGGCAGGTGGCCTCATCGGGGCAGGAGCACCGGCCGTAATAGCGAAGCGAGACGCACGACACCGGTGCGAGGGCCCCGTCAAGGAGACGGATGACGCGCCCGATCGTGACCGTCGTCGGGTCGGCGGCCATCGCGTACCCGCCGTGGGCGCCCAAGGTCGTCCGGACGACGCCGCCGTGCTTGAGCGTGGCCATGATCTGCTCGAGGAACTTCATCGGCAGTGCGTTCCGCTGGGCCAGCACTGCCAGCGCGACCGGTCCGTGGCCATCGTTGCGGACGAGATCGATGAGTGCGCGGAGGCCGTACTCGGATCGGCGGGACAGGCGCATCGGGCGCATGGTAGACCGGAAGCCCTAGTCGCGTGGTGGGGGTTCCACGGCGGCTCCGGCGACCTTGACCGAGCCGCGACGATGGCGACGACGGCGCGGACCAACAGACCTGGAGGGGCGATGACGACCAAGGCCGATTTCACCGAGGAGGAATGGGCGGGCATCGCCCGCGCTCCCATCGTCGCGGGCGCCTACATCGCGGCCTCGGACATGAGCATGTTCGGGCTGGTCGGGGAGATGCGCGGCCTCTATGAGGCTGTCATCGGCCGTCCGGTGCCGGAGGCGGCGGCCGAGTTGGTCGGCGCGGTCATCGCCGACATCAAGGCATCTGACGCCGCGGGCGAGCAGATGAAGATGCCCGAGACGAAGAACAGCGCAACGGCAGCGGCGCAGCTCCTCCACCAGATCGGCTTGGACCTGGAGGCCTTGGACAGGAAGGCGGCACGGGAAGAGGCAGCGGCCTTCAAGGCATGGGTCGCCGACATGGCGCAGGCCACGGCCGAGGCTGGCAAGGAGGGCGGATTCCTCGGGATCGGGGCCGTCCGGGTCAGCGAGAAGGAGCGGGCGGCGATCGCCATGCTGCGCCGCGAGATGGGCCTCTTCTGACGACTGCGACGGTGACCACAGGCAACACGGTTCGAGGTGGCGGCCCACTTGACACCGGGGGTAGACGGGCGCTCACTAGGGCGGCCTAAACCCCAGGAGTGGCAAATGCGGGTATCCGTGCGCGCCGGATCGCACCGCATCGCGCGGTCCATCCTCAGCGTCAGCGCGATCGGCGCGATCACCTTCGCAGCCTCTCCGGCGTCCCCCCAGTCGGCGCTCTGGATCCCGCTCGCCGTGCGCCCGGCGACTCCCGACCCGTCCGTCGACGAGGCATGGACGTGATGGTGCCCTTCCGGCGCCGGCGCCGGCGCGGCCTTGCTAGCAGCGGCATCGTGTTGCTGCAGGCCGGACTCCTGTTGGCCGGCAGCATCATGGTCCCTGCCCCGATGATCGCCGGGGATCCGTCTGCGGCCCCAGCGTCCGAGTCCGAGATCCAGCCGCCCGCCGAGGGGACTCCAGAGCCATCGCCGACACCCGGGTCGGAGCGATCGATCGAGCCGGCATCGGAGCCGTCCATCGAGCCCGAACCAGAGCCGACGGCAGCGCCCGAACCGAAGCCGACGGCAGCGCCCGAACCGAAGCCGACGGCAGCGCCCGAACCGAAGCCGACGGCAGCGCCCGAACCGAAGCCGACGGCAGCGCCCGAGCCGAGCTCATCGGCCGAACCCAGCCCTGGCGAGCGCTCGACGCCCTCGGCGAGCCCCGAGGTGACGACCAGTCCGCCGCCAGCTGGATCCGTGTCGCCCTCGTCGAGCACCGATAGCTCGCCGCCGGCGTCGTCCGAGGCACCGGCCCCGGTGCCACCTGCGCCGTCGCCGGCGCCCGCCGAGCGAAACCGTGTCACTGTGATCGCTGCTGTCGACATCGACGGAAACGGCCTGTTGGACGATCGCGTCACGCTCGAATCCCCGACCGGCACGACCCTCCGGAACGTTCGCGCAGTCCCCGTGCCCACCGAACCGATGCCGCCCGCCGGCATCGTCTTCCCCGTTGGCCTGTTCGACTACGAGGTCGTGGTCGCAGAGCAAGGCGATCCAGCCGCGGTCACGTTCCATCTCCCGGATGGCACGGTCAGCAACGAGGTCGATACCCAATTCTGGGTCCTCCAGAACGGGCGCTGGTCGGACCTGACAGCCCGTGCCCACGCCGATCACGTCACGGACGAGGTCACGGTGACGCTTGTCGACGGCGGGGCCGGCGACGAGGACCGCAGCGCCGATGGTGTCATCGAGGATCCGGGTGGTCCCGGGTTGCCCCGGGACGACTGGAGCCTCACGATCACCCTCCGGGCTTCGGCCGACCCCTCCGCGACATTCAACTTCTTCCTCGAGGAATGCGTCGAGACGGCGGGAACAACGCCCTGCACGCCCCAGGATCCGCGCCTCTGGGTGAATCCGCTCGCGAATACGCCCACCCTGCCGGGCGCGACCGTCACTCCGGTCACGTTGAGCGACGGACAGTCGTTCACGTGGGCCAACCTCGACGCCGGCCGCCACTACCGCATGATCGAGGTCGGGACCGCCAGCCCGCCCCTAAACGGCACCGGCTCCGCCCCGGTCGGCTGGGCGGTCACGGGCTTTGCCTGCGAATCCGCAGGCGCCACGCTGATCGAATCGGACGACAACTACTTCATCGGGTTCCTCAGCACAGTCGACGGGGAGCTCGTGCCCGCCGCCGGTTGGTCCGACTGCACCGTCGCCAACAGCCAGATCGCAGAAGCTCGCTCGGGTAGCACGATCACGGCCCACAAGGTGGGCGACCGCTCGGCCATTCGCACGAACCAGCCGCTCCAGGGTGCCACGATGGGCCTCTGGCGCGACCTCAACGGCGACGGAAACTTCCAGCCCGGAACCGGCGACGGTGCGGCCTTCATGACCTGCCTGACCGCGGCGAATGGAGCCTGCGACTTCACCGGGGTGGCCGAGGGCGCCTACTGGGTCCAGGAGGTGACTGCGCCGTCCGGCGGGACCTGGAATGCCATCACCCAATGGGGTCCGGGCTCGAGCTCTGCCGCGAACCCGGCCGTGCCGTACGCGGCCGTCAGGTACGGCGATCCCGCAGCCGCCCTCAGCGTCCCCGGCCCGGACAATGACTTCACGAACGGCTTCCCGATCATCGTGGACGGCCGGCCCAGCGACCATCGGGACACGGACACATTCGCCAACCGCCGGACGAACCCGTCCATCGGCGACGTGACTTGCCAGGGCCTCTTCCGCATCGTCCTCGTTCTCGATCGGTCCGGATCGATTCAGAGCAACGGCGCGGCTGCCTACAAGAACGCCGTCACCGGCTTCGTCAACGACCTCGTGGGTACCAACACCGACATCGGGATCGTGTCCTTCGCGGCGAGCTCCTCGCTCGAGGAGGGCTACATCAACGTTCTCGGCGGCCCATCGGCGGTGCTCACGAGCGCCATCAACGACGTCTACAACAACCTGGGCGGCGGCACCAACTGGGATGCAGGGCTCTTCGCGGTCGATGGACCGTTCTCACCGGCGCCGGACCTCGTCGTCATGGTGACGGACGGGAACCCGACCCTGAACAACACGACGAATACGTCTTCCTCCGAGGTGAACTGGGAAGACTTCACTCAGGCCGTCACCTCGTCCAACCTGCTCAAGAGCAATGACTCTCGTGTCATCACGGTGGCAGCCGGGGCCGCCGGTTCCATCTCCATCTCCGGCCTCATCGGCATCAGCGGCCCGCTGACGAACCAGCCCAGCGCGCTCGACGACGACTACATCATCGGGACGCCCGATGAGCTGGCAGAGGCACTCCGCGAGATCGCGCTCGCACGCTGCGGGGCATCGCTCGACATCGAGAAGCAGAGCGTGGGCGGCACCGCGACCTTCGACTTCAGCGGCACCGGCGCCGGCCTCCCGGCGACCTTCACCCGTGATACCGCGGCCGCCAACCCCACGGCCAACGCGCCCTTCGCCTTCACCGCTCCCGAGTTCGGGACCAAGTACGTGCAGGAGTCCCCCGAGCCCGGCTGGACGCTCACCAACATCGTCTGTACCGCCAACGGCGCCGTGATCACCATCGGCACCGGCAGCGGCGCTGGCTTCGTGTCGCCCGGCGGCGCCGGCTTCAACGCCGGCGACACTACGGTTCGGGCGGTCATCGACGCCAGCGACAGGCCGACCTGCACGTTCACGAACACCCAGGCCTCACTCGACATCGAGAAGCAGAGCGTGGGCGGCACGGCGACCTTCGACTTCAGCGGCACCGGCGACGGCCTTCCGGCGACCTTCACCCGCAACACCGCCGGGAGCAACCCCACGGCCAACGCCCCGTTCCCCTTCACCGTCCCCCAGTTCGGGACCAAGTACGTCGAGGAGACGCCCGAGCCCGGCTGGACGCTCACGAACATCGTCTGCACCGCCAACGGCGCCGATGATCACCATCGGCACCGGCAGCGGCGCAGGCTTCGCGTCGCCCGGCGGCGCCGGCTTCAACGCCGGCGACACCACGGTTCGGGCGGTCGTCGACGCCGGGGACGCCCCGACCTGCACGTTCACGAACACCCGGAGCGCCTCGCTCGACATCGAGAAGCGAGCGTGGGCGGCACCGCGACCTTCGACTACGCCGTCAACGGCACGGGCTCACGCCCTTCACCCGCAACACCGCGGTCGCCAACCCGACGACCAGCGCGCCCTTCGTCTTCAGCGGCGCCCAGCTCGGCACCAAGGACGTCGAGGAGACTACCCGAGCCCGGCTGGACGCTCACGAACATCGTCTGCACTGCCGAACGGCGCCGAGCATCATCATCGGCACCGGCATCGGCGCAGGCTTCGCAACGCCGGGCGGCGCCGGCTTCGATCCGGGCGACACCACGGTGCGGGCGGTCATCGACGCCGGGGACGCCCCGACCTGCACGTACACGAACACCCAGAACGCCTCGCTGGACATCGAGAAGCAGAGCGTGGGCGGCACCGCGACGTTCGACTTCACCGGCACCGGCACGAACGTCCCGGCCACCTTCACCCGCAACACCCGGCCGCCAACCCGACGACCAGCGCGCCCGTTCACCTTCACCGGCTCCGAGCTTCGGACCAAGATGGTCACCGAGACGCCCGAGCCCGGCTGGACCTCACGAACATCGTCTGCACGGGCAACGCCGCCGGCCTGATCATCGGCCGCTTCGTGAACGGCTTCTTCCAGACCGGCGGCAGCGACGGCTTCGATCCGGGGACACCACGGTGAGCGGACCCTCGACGCGGGCAACATCGCCTACCTGCACGAACACCAACACCCAGCAGGTCGAGCTGATCATCGAGAAGATCGTCGTCAACGACGACGGCGGCACCGCGGTCGTCGACGACTTCGGCATCACGACCAGCGCCGGCGCGCTCATCTTCGGCGCCGCGGTCGAGGCCCCGGCCGACACCTTCACCTACACCGCCGCGACCCTCGCGGTGGCGCCCGGCACCTACACCCTCGCCGAGCTCGCAGTGGCCGGCTACGCCCCGACCGACTGGACCTGCACCAACGGCGGCGGCGGCGCCTTCGACGCCGGCACCGTCACGCGTCGCGTTCGGCGACGACCCGGTCACCTGCTCGATCACCAACGACGACCAGCCGGTCGAGCTGATCATCGAGAAGACCGTCGTCAACGACGACGGCGGCACCGCCACGGTCGACGACTTCGGCATCACGACCACGCCGGCGCGCTGACCTTCGGCTCCGACGGTGGAAGCCCCGCCGACACGTTCACCTACACCGCCGCGACCCTCGTGGTCGCGGCCGGCACGTACACCCTCGCCGAGCTCGCGGTGGTCGGCTACACGCCCACCGACTGGACCTGCACCAACGGCGGCGGCGGTGCCTTCGACGCCGGCATCGGTCACGGTCGCGGTCGGCGACCCGACCGTTACCTGCTCGATCACCAACGACGACCAGCCGGTCGAGCTGATCATCGAGAAGGTCGTCGTCAACGACGACGGCGGGACGGCGGTCGTCGGCGACTTCGGCATCACGACCAGCGCCGGCGCGCTCACCTTCGGCGCCGCGGTCGAGGCCCCGGCCGACACCTTCACCTACACCGCCGCGACCCTCGAGGTGGCGCCCGGCACGTACACCCTGGCCGAGCTCGCCGTGGCCGGCTACGCGCCGACCGACTGGACCTGCACCAACGGCGGCGGCGGCGCCTTCGACGCCGGCACCGTCACCGTCGCGGCCGGCGACCCGACGGTCACCTGCTCGATCACCAACGACGACCAGCCGGTCGAGCTGATCATCGAGAAGATCGTCGTCAACGACGACGGCGGCACAGCGGTCGTCGGCGACTTCGGCATCACCACCTCCGCGGGCCCGCTCACGTTCGGCGCCGCCGTCGAGGCCCCGGCCGACACCTTCACCTACACCGCCGCGACCCTCGCGGTCGCGCCCGGCACGTACACCCTGGCCGAGATCGCCGTGGCCGGCTACGCGCCGACCGACTGGACCTGCACCAACGGCGGCGGTGGCGCCTTCGACGCCGGCTCCGTCACCGCTCGCCCCGGGCGACGACCCGGTGACCTGCTCGATCACCAACGACGACCAGCCGCTCGAGCTGATCATCGAGAAGACCGTCATCAACAACGACGGCGGCAGCGCGGTCGTCGACGACTTCGGCATCACGACCTCTGCAGGCACGCTGACCTTCACCTCCGACGGCGGCAGCCCCACTACCGTCTACACGGCCGGCACCCTGGCGGTCGCGCCCGGCACGTACACGTTGGCCGAGATCGCCGTGGCCGGCTACGCGCCGACCGACTGGACCTGCACCAATGGCGGCGGTGGCGCCTTCGACGCCGGGTCGGTGACGCTCGCCCTGGGCGACGACCCGGTCACCTGCTCGATCACCAACAACGACTTCAGCATCGACGTGTTGAAAGCCGCGGACGACCACCTCGTCCCGCTCCAGGGCCAGGACGTGAACTTCACGTATACCGTGACGAACACGTCCGACGTACCGGTCGAGATCGTCGTGCTCGAGGACGATGTGTTCGGCCCCTTGGACGGAGACGACGACTGCCAGGTCGGGACGGTCCTGCCGCCGGGCGGTTCGTGTGAGTTCGTGGAGACGTTCTTCGTCCTCAGCGACGTGGCTCCGAACGGGGACCCCGACCAGGAATTCCCGCCACACGTGAACATCGTGACGGGATGCTCTGTGCCGGCCGCTGAGACAGGTACCGCCGTGGTCCTTGCTGCCGCGCCCGCCCCAGCGAGCTGCGACGACGACCCGGAGACCATCGAGTTCGACCTCAGCGGTGCCGTGCTGCCGGACTCCGGGCTGCCGGGGCTGCCGGGGCTGCCGCCGACCGACGTCTGGAGCGGTACACCGGGATCGTCGTCCGGCGATCCGCGGGTGCCGTGGCTGGCAGAGCTCTTGACGGTCCTGATCGTGCTCGTGGCCGTCGGCGCGAACGTCCACCGTCGTCGACGGAGCCGCGACCTGTCATGAGATCCCCTCCACCTGCGAGGGGAGGCTGGAGACGACGCGGACTCTAGAACATCCGTACGAAAGCACCCGAACCTGTGCTACCATCCCGCGCGATGGTCGACGACGTCAGCCGCATCCTGTCCGCCGACCTCGAGGACGACACCGACCCGGTCATCGAGGGCTCGCTCCGACCCAAGACGCTCGGCGAATACATCGGCCAGGCCGAGGTCAAGGCCAACCTCTCGGTCCTGCTCCAGGCCGCGAAGGGCAGGGGAGAGGCAGCCGACCACATCCTGCTGTACGGCCCGCCGGGCCTCGGCAAGACGACTCTCGCGACGATCGTGGCACGCGAGCTCGGGGTCAACGTGCGCTACACGTCCGGACCTGCGGTCGAGCGGGCGGGTGACCTCGCCGCGATCCTGACGTCGCTGGACGAGCGCGACGTGCTGTTCATCGACGAGGTCCACCGACTGAACCGCGCGGTCGAGGAGATCCTCTACCCGGCGATGGAGGACTTCGCGCTCGACGTGATGATCGGCAAGGGGCCGTCGGCACGCAGCCTGCGGCTCAGCCTCAAGCCGTTCACGATCGTCGGCGCGACGACGCGCGCGGGCCGTATCAGCTCCCCGCTCCGGGATCGCTTCGGGGCGACCTACCGCCTCGACTTCTACACCGATGACGAGCTGGCCGAGATCGTCGAGCGGTCGGCCGAGATCCTCGACGTGCCGATCGACGCGGCCGCCATCCGGGCGATCGCCCGGCGCGGGCGGGGCACGCCGCGCATCGTCAACCGGCTGCTCAAGCGCGTCCGCGACCATGCCCAGGTCCACGGCGACGGGCGAGTCCACGAGGAGACGGCGCGCGACGCGATGCGGCGTATGGAGATCGACGACGAGGGGCTGGACTCGGCCGACCGCAAGCTGCTCGCCGCGATCGTCCAGAAGTTCGCCTCGGGGCCGGTCGGCGTGGCCGCGCTGGCCGCCGTGCTGTCCGAGGAGGTCGACACGATCGAGGACGTCCACGAACCATTCCTCCTGCGGTTGGGGTTCATCGACCGGACGCCGCAGGGACGGATCGCGACGGACCTCGGCCGGGCGCACCTGTCCGGGCTCGGCTACGAGATCCCGCCGCCACGCCGGGTCGATCCGGGCATGCCCGGCCTGTGGGACGAGCCGGCCGGAACGGGCGAGGCGTGACGGCGCCGTTCGTCTCGGCATCGATGCGCTACGAGGTCACCACCCCGCCACCGGCTGACGGCTCGACGCGGGCACGGACCGGGATGCTGACGCTGGCCCATGGCTCGGTCGAGACGCCTCAGTTCATGCCCGTCGGCACGAACGCCACGGTCAAGGCGCTCTCGCCGGACGACGTCAAGGACGCCGGCGCGTCGATCATCCTCGCCAACACCTACCACCTGTACCTGCGGCCCGGTCACGAGCGGATCGCGCGGCTCGGCGGGCTGCACCGGTTCATGGACTGGGACCGGCCGATCCTGACGGACTCCGGCGGCTTCCAGGTCGTGTCGCTGGGCGACCTGCGGGTCGTCGACGAGGACGGCGTGACGTTCCGGTCGCACATCGACGGGTCGATCCACCGGTTCACGCCCGAGCACGCCACGGCGGTCCAGGAGGCGCTCGGGTCGGACATCGCGGTCGCTTTCGACCAGCCCGTGTATCCGACCTCGTCGCGCGAGGTCGTCGCCGACGCGACCGCGCGGACCCACCGCTGGGCCGAGCGCTCGCTCGCCGCTCACGGGCGTCAGGACCAGGCGATGTTCGGGATCGTCCAGGGCGGCCTCGACGCGGAGCTGCGGGCGGAGTCCACGCGGTTCGTGGCCGGGCTGCAGTTCGACGGCATCTGCATCGGGGGGCTGGCCGGCGACGAGACGCCGGAGCAGCGCGACGCGGCCCTCGACATCGCCGTCCCGCTGCTGGCCGACGATCCCCGGCCGCGCTACCTGATGGGGCTCGGCTCACCGGCCGACCTGCTCGAGGCGGTCCACCGCGGCATCGACCTGTTCGACAGCGTGCTCCCGGCGCGGGTGGCACGGAACGGACAGCTGTGGATCCCCGGTGGCCGGCTGAACCTGCGCAACCGGGCGTTCCTCGACGATTCGGCGCCGGTGCAGGAGGGCTGTCCGTGCCTGCTCTGTCGGCGGTTCTCGCGGGCGTACCTGGCCCACCTGTTCCGCGCCAGGGAGCTCCTCGCATACCGGCTCGCGACTTGTCACAACCTGACCTTCACCCTAGACTTCATGAGCAGGATCCGCGCCTCGATCCGGGCCGGTACCTTCCCCGCCGAGATGTCCGAGTTGCGCTCCCGCGCGGGTCGGATGAGCGGCGGTGAAGTGGACGAGCAGTCGGCGTGAAGGATCCGTCGGTACGCTGGATGACGACGCGGAGGCGAGGCCATGGGCCAACGCAATCGACCGGGCAAAGAGGCGAAGAAGAAGCCGAAGGCCAAGCTCGCCCAACCGAGTCTCGCGCCGCTCTCGGAGCCACCCCAGAACGTCGAGGTGATCCGGAAGCCGCGCAAGGAGAAGCCAGTCGTCGAGGACGACACGGACGAGACCTGACCGACCGGACGGACGCCGCCGTGGAAGGCTCCGCTGACGGGATGGACCCATCGATAGGGAGCGTGACGAACGGATGGCGATGACGGACGAACGGGCGTCGGAGCGCGCCCTGGCGGAGCGCGGCAAGGCGGTCGACGCGGCGCTCTCGGCGATCGAGAAGCAGTTCGGTCGCGGGGCGATCATGAAGCTCGGCTCGGCCGAGCGCCAACAGGTCGACGCGATCCCGACCGGGTCGATCGCCCTCGACCTCGCCCTCGGCGTCGGCGGCATCCCGCGCGGCCGCATCACCGAGATCTTCGGCCCCGAGTCGTCGGGCAAGACCACGCTCTGCCAGCACATCCTCGCCGAGGCCCAGCAGGCCGGCGGGGTGGTCGCGTTCATCGACGTCGAGCACGCGCTCGACCCGGGTTACGCCCGGGCGTGCGGCGTGAACGTCGACGAGCTGCTCGTGTCGCAGCCGGACACCGGCGAGCAGGCACTCGAGATCACCGAGACCCTCATCCGCTCAGGCGGCATCGACTGCGTGGTGGTCGACTCGGTCGCCGCGCTCGTGCCGCGCGCCGAGATCGAGGGCGAGATGGGGGACTCGTTCGTCGGTATCCAGGCGCGCCTGATGAGCCAGGCGCTGCGCAAGCTGACGGGCGCGGTCTCGCGCTCGAATACGGCGCTCGTCTTCACCAACCAGCTGCGCGAGAAGATCGGCGTCATGTTCGGCAACCCGGAGACCACCCCCGGCGGCCGAGCGCTGAAGTTCTACGCGTCGGTGCGGCTCGATATCCGACGCGTCGAGACCATCAAGACCGGCACCGAGTCAGTCGGCAATCGCGTTCGAGTCAAGGTCGTGAAGAACAAGGTGGCGCCGCCGTTCCGGGTCGCCGAGTTCGACGTCATGTACGGCGAGGGCGTGTCGAAGGAGGGCGGGCTGCTCGACGTGGGGGTGGCGATGGACGTCGTCACCAAGACCGGGGCGTGGTTCAACTTCGGCGAGACCCGCCTGGGCCAGGGACGCGAGGCCTCCAAGGAGTTCCTCAAGACCAGCCCGGACATCGCCGCCGAGATCGAGTCCCGCATCCGCGGGCGCATCAACGAGACGCCGATCCCGGTGGAGGGCATCGAAGAAGCCGAATAGCGGGTGACACCGCGTCGGAGGGAGTCGGTCGCCGACCGTCGCGCGCGCCACGCGGCGGTCGACGACCCGTCGGTCGTCCTCGAGGCGGCGGCCCGGTTCCTCGAGGTCCGCTCGCGGTCGGTCGCCGAGGTCCGGCGGCGGCTGACGTCGGCCGGCTACCGGCCGGAGCTCGTCCAGGGCGCGATCGATCGCATGGGCGATCTCGGCATGCTCGACGACGAGGCGTTCGCGAGGGCATGGGTCGAGTCGCGCGACCGGGCACGGCCGCGAGGCGAGCGCGCACTGCGCGACGAGCTGCGTCTGAAGGGCGTGGACCGCGAGATCGTCGATCTCGTGCTGCTGGAGCGTGCCGACGCGGTCGACACTCCGCCGGACCGGGATGCTGCCGATCGGCTGATCGCGAAGCACGTCCGCACGCTCGAGCGCATCGACGATCCTCGGCGCCGCCGGGAGCGCGCCTACACGCTCCTCGCGCGCAACGGATTCGACCCCGAGACGTGCCGCGAGGTCGCCGCGGCCGTCGTCGCCACCGGGGACGCGGCGGCCGACTGACCGCCGGCGTCTCGGCTCGGTTGACCCATCGGTACCCCGGCCCTACGCTTGTCCGCAACGTTCCAGGCGTCGGCGATAACGGCGTTCCGAACGAGAACCGGCCCGATCATGGCCCAACGAGGGGCCCGGATCGTCGATCGGACGATCCGCGACGGGGCACCGCCTTCGCGCGGCGTCGCGCCTCCCCTCGCTCTCGTGATCGTGCCTTCGCATATGTGACGCGTCCGGCCGCACGATCCGGTCCGGATGGGAGGAAAACCGATGGAGACACCGGTCGTTGTGGCGGTGGCGTTGGTCGCCGCCCTCGGCGGAGCGCTGCTCGGGGCATTGGCCAGGACGATGTGGGCATCCCAGGGCATGAAGGCCGCCCAGGCCGAGGCCCGCCGCATCGAGGCCGAGGCCCGCGCCCGCCAGAAGGAACTGATCCTCGAGGCCAAGGACGAGAAGCTCCGCCTCGGGCGGGAGGCAGAGGACGAGGCGCGGGCCAGGCGCAACGAGCTCGCCGCCCAGGAACGCCGCCTCACCCAGCGGGACGAACAGCTGGACCAGCGAACGGAGATGCTCGAGCAGCGCGACCGGAAGCTCCTGGACCGGGAGCGGGAGCTGGACAAAGCCAAGGAGGACCTCGCGCGGACCACCCAGGAGCAGGTCGTCGCGCTTGAGCGCGTGTCAGGGCTCAGCGCGGATGACGCCAAGAGCATGCTCCTCGAGGCCGTCCGCGTGGAGGCGGAGCACGACGCGGTCAAGCTCGCTCGCGCCATCGAGCGCTCGGCGCGTGAGGAGGCGCAGGACAAGGCCCGTGACATCGTCCTGACCGCCATGCAGCGGGTGGCCGCCGACCACACCGCCGAGCACACGGTCAGTGTCGTCCACCTTCCATCGGACGAGATGAAGGGCCGGATCATCGGCCGCGAGGGCCGCAACATCCGGGCGCTCGAGCAGGCGACCGGCGTCGACCTGATCATCGACGACACCCCCGAGACCGTGGTCCTGAGCGGCTTCGACCCGGTCCGCCGCGAGGTCGCACGGATCGCGATCACCAAGCTCATCGCCGACGGCCGCATCCACCCCGGCCGGATCGAGGAGGTCGTCTCCAAGGCGCGCGCCGAGGTCGATCTGGTCATCCGCCAGGCCGGCGAGCAGGCCGCCTACGATGCGGGTGTCCCTGGACTGCCCGCCGAGATCATCAAGCTGCTCGGGCGCCTCAAGTACCGCACGAGCTACGGGCAGAACGTGCTCAACCACGTGGTCGAGACCAGCCACCTCGCGGCGGTCATCGCCGCGGAGATCGGCGCCGACGTCCAGATCGCCAAGATGGGCGGGCTGCTGCACGACATCGGGAAGGCGGTCGACCACGAGGTCGAGGGCCCGCACGCCGCGATCGGGGCGCAGATCGCCCAGCGCCACAACCTGCCATTCAAGGTCATCAACGGGATCGCCGCGCACCACCAGGAGGTCGAGTACGCCTGTCTCGAGGCGCCGATCGTCCAGGTCGCCGATGCGATCAGCGCGTCCCGACCGGGCGCTCGCGGCGAGACCATGGACACGTACGTCAAGCGGCTCGAGGACCTGCAGGCCATCGCCGAGAGCTTCGGCGGCGTCGAGAAGTCGTTCGCGGTCCAGGCCGGACGCGAGGTCCGGATCCTTGTCCGGCCCGAGGAGATCGACGACCTGACCGCCACCCGGCTCGCTCGGGACGTGGTCAAGAAGATCGAGGAGCAGCTGACCTACCCGGGCCAGATCAAGGTCACGGTCATCCGGGAGACGCGGGCCGTCGAGTACGCCAAGTAGTCCAGCGCGATAGGCGCGGCCGACGCGCCGGATAGCAAAGACGCCCACGACCAGGGCGGTAAGCCAGAACAGCGGGCTGTCTAAGCGCGGGCCGCGAGTCGTGCGCTTCCATCTCTGACTCGCGGCCTGGCGCCGACGTCGTCACCCCGAGGGGGAACCGAGGCGAGCGTCGGTTCCAATGCTTGCCACGTCGACGCGGTGGCGCATGACCAAACGTCATGACGCTGCATCGCGCGCGGCCGCTTGCAGGCATTCCATCAGTAGAGTTCCGCACGTGCGCACACGTCCAGACCCGTCCAGCACAGAACGCCACGTGGATCTCAGGGCATGAACCGCGACGTCGGTGGGCTCGCGGCCGCCCATCGGCCGGGAGCGCGCGGCCGCCGTCGGCCTCGTGGTCGTCGCGGCGGTTTCTCCGCAGATCGGTGCGGCGTTGGCCGTGACGCTGTTCGATCAGCTTGGTCCGGCGGGTGCGGCGTTCCTGCGACTGGCGTTCGCGGCGATCGTGCTGTGGGCGATCTGGCGCCCCCGGCTGACCGGCGACCTGCGACTCGCCGGGGCGTTCGGCGTCGCGCTCGGGCTGATGAACTGGTCGTTCTACGAGGCGATCGCCCGGATCCCGCTCGCCGTCGCGGTGACGATCGAGTTCACCGGCCCGCTGCTCGTGGCGGTCATCGGCTCACGCCGGCCGCTCGACGTCGTATGGGTCCTGCTCGCCGCGGTCGGCATCGTGCTGCTCGTCGACCCCGGCGGCGGATCGCTGGACCCGGCCGGCGTCGGCTTCGCGCTCGTCGCCGCCGCGTGCTGGATGGCCTACATCTACCTGAGCAAGCGCACCGGAGCGGCGTTCCCGGGCGGTTCGGGCCTCGCGATCGCGATGGCCGTCGGCGCGCTGATCGTGCTCCCGGCGGGCGTGATCCAGGCGGACGGCGCATTCGCCGAGCCCGGATTGGTCGGCTCGGCGCTCGTCGTGGCGATCCTCTCCTCGGTGCTGCCGTACTCGCTCGAGCTCGAGGCGCTGCGACGACTCCCGGAGTCGGTGTTCGGCGTGCTGATGTCGGTCGACCCGGCGGTGGCCGCGCTGATCGGTTTCGTGGTGCTCGACCAGGCCCTCGGCCCGCGCGACCTCCTCGCGATCGCGATGGTGGTCGTGGCAAGCGCCGGTGCGGCCAGCCTCAGTCACCGATGACGACCCGGCGGGCGTCGCATCTCCGCGTCGTCTCGACCCGGGTGGCCCCTATCATCGCCGGGTGACTGCAGACGCCGAGAACGACCTTCCCGGTACGCCCGTGGGCCGAACGCGCCTCGGGAACGTCGCCAACGGCGACGCGCCGCGGCCCGCCGGCGCGTGCCGGGTCCTGATGATCGGCGACCTGATCGGCAAGCCCGGCCGCCAGGCCGTCGAGCAGCAGCTGCCGTCCCTGCGCGAGGCCCGCGGCATCGACTTCGTCACCGCCAACGGTGAGAACGTGGCCGGCGGGATGGGCCTCACGCCATCGACCGCCGACGCGATCCTCGCCGCCGGGGTGGACGTGATCACCTCGGGCAACCACATCTGGGACAAGAAGGAGATCTACCCCTACCTCGAGTCGTCCGACCGCGTGCTCCGGCCGCACAACTACGGCTCACAGGGGGTCCCTGGCCGCGGCTGGGGCACGTTCGACGCGCTCGATGGTTCCCATGTCGCCGTCATCAACCTCCAGGGCCGCACGTACATGACGCCCATCGAGAACCCATTCACCGACGCCGATTCGCTGCTCGACGAGTCCTCGGCGCCCGAGCCGCTGCCACCGATCCGCCTGGTCGACTTCCACTGCGAGCTGACCTCGGAGAAGAACGCCCTCGGCCTCCACCTCGACGGGCGTGTCAGCGCGGTGGTGGGCACCCACACCCACGTCGTGACCGGCGACGAGCGGATCCTGCCCGGTGGGACCGCGTACCAGACCGACCTCGGGATGACCGGCCCGGTCTGGAGCGTGATCGGCTTCGACCCCTCGACGGTGCTCCCGCGGTTCATCAATGCGCTGCCGACACGGTTCGAGGTCGGTGAGGGTGCCGTCGTGTTCAACGCGACCCAGATCGACATCGATCCGGCCACGGGCCGGGCGCTCGCGATCGAACGCATCCAGCAGCTGGTCGAGGTCTAGTGGCCGACCGACCACCGAAGCGGTCCCGTCGCCATGGCCCGGGAGCGCTCGACCGGGCGGTCGTGCCGCCCTCGCCCTCGACCATCGACCTCCACGCCCATTCCACGCGCTCCGATGGCGTCCTGACCCCCGCCGCGCTCGTCGGCGACGTCGCGGCGGCCGGCGTCACGACGTTCGCGCTGACCGACCACGACACGATCGCCGGCTACCGCGACCTGGTCGGCGCGGCGGCGTTGCCCGGCGATCTCACGCTGATCCCGGGCGTCGAGATCAATGCGCTGGTGACCCGCGACATCGGGCTGTGGGAGTGGGAGCTGCACATCCTCGGGTTCGGGATGGACCCCGACGACGAAGGGTTCGAGGCGGTGCTCGCCACGCAGCGGTCGGCCCGCCGCGTCCGGTTCGAGCGGACCGTGGCCCAGCTGCGCGACCTGGGCATGCCGATCGACGCCCAGGTCGCGGCGCTCGCGACCGACGCGGATGACGCACTCGGCCGGCCGACCATCGCCCGGGCGCTGATGCAGGCTGGGTTCGCGAGCAGCGTCGAGGATGCCTTCAGCCGGCTCATCGGGCACGGCGGACCGGGCTACGTGCGCCGCGAGGGTCTCGGTCCGGAGGCTGCGATCGCCGCCATCCGGTCGGCCGGCGGGCTGCCGGTGCTCGCCCACTTCCGGGAGGGGCCGGAGCGAGAGGACGTCATCCGCGACCTCATCGACGTGGGCCTCGGTGGGCTCGAGGTCTACTACCGGTCGTTCGACCAGCCGACGGTCGACGCGATGGCGGTCGTCGCCGCGTCGAACGGTCTCGTCGCGACCGGCGGCACCGACTACCACGGCGACACCGGTCCATACGCGGCGTCGCACGCCGCGTTGTGGATCCCGCCGGACGTGACCGAGGCGCTGATCGAGGGCGTCGCCTCGGCCTAGGCGCTCGGCGCGGGCCCTTCGTCCTTGACGAACGTCGGGTTCAGCTCGACCACGTGGTGCTTGCGCCTGGCCCGGCGCAGGTTGAGTGCCTCGACGAAGACGCTGAAGCCCATCGCCGCGTAGATGTATGCCTTGTCGATGTGCAGCCCGAAGCCATCGGCGACGAGCGTGACGCCGATGAGCAGCAGGAACGACAGCGCGAGGATCTTCACGGACGGGTGCTCGTGGACGAACCGCGACAGCGGCCCCGACGCCACGAGCATGACCCCGACCGCGATCACGACCGCGGCGATCATGATCGGGATCTCGTCGACCAGACCGACGGCGGTCAGGACCGAGTCGAGCGAGAACACGATGTCGAGCAGGACGATCTGGACGATGACCGGGCCGAAGCGAGCGGGCTTCGTCTCGGCCGTCGCGAGGTGACCCTCCTCGCCCTCGAGCGACTCGTAGATCTCGGTCGTGGCCTTCCACAACAGGAACAGGCCGCCGCCGATCAGGATGATGTCGCGCCACGAGAACGCCTTGTCGAGGATCGTGAACGCCGGGGCGGTCAGGCCGACGATCCACGAGATCGTGAGGAGCAGGGCGATGCGCATGCCCATCGCCAGGCCCAGACCGATGTACCGGGCGCGGTCGCGCACGTCAGCCGGCAGACGGGTGACGAGGATCGAGATGAAGATGACGTTGTCGATGCCCAGTACGATCTCGAGGATCGTCAGGGTCAGCAGGGCGATCCAGGCCTCGGGGTTCGTCAGAAGTTCCATGATTCGAGGGTACAGGGAGCGGGCGGCCTCCCGGCGTACCATGACGGCGCCGTGACCGACACCCGCACGACCGCCCGTGCACTCCCCGTCCTCGACGTCGCCGCGCCCGTGGCCGCCTCATCGACGCCGCGTCTGCCGGTCGCGCCTTCCGACGACCGCCTGGGCGAGTACCTGCCCGAGACGGCGGCGCTCCCACGCTTCCACGTCTGGACGCTGGGCTGCCAGATGAACCGCAGCGACTCGGAGGAGATGGCGGGGCGGCTGCTGGCCGCCGGCTGCGCCGAGGCCGCGTCGTTCGAGACCGCGGATCTCGTCGTGATCAACACGTGCGCCATCCGCGAAGGGGCCGAGCAGAAGGTGATCGGCCGGCAGGGGCACCTTGCCCGCCTCAAGGCCGCGAACCCGGCGATGCGCGTCGTGTTGACCGGCTGCGCGGTGCGCGAGGCGGAGCGTGACGGGCTGCGCCGCCGCTTCCCGGCCGTCGACCTGTTCCTGCGGCCAGACGAGGAACCCGAGCTGGTCGACCGACTCGGGCTGGCGTCGGCGCAGGGCGCGATCGGTGCCGCGGCGTTCGACGGGCCGGTCGGCGCGACCACGACCCTCGGGCGCACCGTCGTCGGAGCCGCCGACCGCCTGTCGGCGACCCGCGCGCTCGCGGTCGGGCAGGGGACCGTCGCACGTGGCTCGGCGACCAGCGCGTGGCTCCCGATCATCTACGGCTGCGACAAGACGTGCACGTACTGCATCGTGCCGTTCAGCCGTGGCCCGGAACGGAGCCGGCCGTTCGACGACATCGTCGAGGAGGCGCGGGGCCTGGCCGCGGCAGGCTACCGCGAGGTCACGCTGCTCGGGCAGAACGTCAACTCGTACGGTCACGACCTGGCACCCGAGCCACGCTTCGCCCACGTCGACGCCGAGCGCTGGGCGGGCCGACGACTCGATCTCCACGGGCGGCCCGACCTGGCCGAGCTCATCCGGGCGATCGATGGGCTGCGGACGGCGGACGGACATCCGGCGATCCCGCGGCTGCGGTTCGTCACGTCGCACCCGTGGGACCTGTCGGACCGACTGATCGCGGCGCTGGCCGACTGCTCGAGCGTGTGCGAGCACCTCCACCTGCCCGTCCAGTCGGGCGATGACGCCGTGCTGCGGCGGATGGGCCGCCAGTACACCATCGAGCACTACCGCGAGCGGCTCGACCGGATCCGTGACGCCGTGCCCGGCATCACGGTCTCGACGGACGTGATCGTCGGGTTCTGCGGCGAGACCGAGGACCAGTTCCGCCGCACGCTCGCGCTCCTCGAGGACGTCCGCTACGACCAGGTGTTCGCTGCGGCGTACTCGCCGCGACCGGGGACGCCGGCCACGCGCCTTTCGGACGACGTCCCGGCCGACGTCAAGCGGCGACGGCTCAACGAGCTGCTCGCCGTCCAGGAACGGATCGGCCTGGCACGGAACGAGGCGTGGTTCGGTCGGGATGTCGAGGTGCTGGTCGACGCCGTCACGCCACCGCGCTCGCACGAGCACGACGTGCCGGACGCGCGGCCGGCCGACGACCTCGTCGCGCTGTCCGGGCGGTCGCGCGGCAACAAGCTGATCCACCTGTTCGGCGACCCACGGCTCGTCGGGCAGGAGGTCACGGTCCGGGTCGAGCACGCCGGTCCGTACGCTCTGCGTGGGTCGGTCGTCACCGACCCACAACCCGCCCTGCGTTGACATCGGCGAGAGGCCGCCGTTACCGTGGCCCCTTCCGGAGGAGTTCCCTGCACGGACCGTCCGGCAGGATGGTGGTGCAAGCCATCACGGGTCCGTCACATGGTCGAGGAGGATAAGCACCATGGACTATTCCCGGCTTGATCCCGTGCGTCGATCGGTGGGCGCCGGTCCATCTCGATCTCGTCGAGAAGTACGCGACGGGCCAGATCACCAGGCGCCAGTTCATCCAGCGGGCGTCCGTCGTCGGCCTGTCGCTGGCATCGGTCAGCGCAGTGATCGCGGCATGCAGCACGCCGCCGGCCTCGACGGCGCCGAGTGCGAGTGCTCCGGCGGCGAGTGCGTCGGCGGGTGCGAGTGCGAGCGCCTCGGCTGCGCTGACGGGTGGCAACGTACGGTGCGCGATCCAGCGCCCGGTGTCGGTCGACCCGGTCGCCATGCAGGACCTCGGCGGCTACGGCATCGTCGCCCAGATCGTTCGAGTTCCTCGCGCACGCAGAGACCCGAGTGGCGACCAGGTCAGTCTGGCGCCGGGTCTTGCGGAATCGAGTGGAACCGCGAACGACGACGGCACGGTCTGGACGTTCAAGCTGCGCCCGGATGTCAATGGCAGCACGACGGCGTCGCCGTTCACGGCGGCCGACGTCGTGGCGATCGATGGAACGTCTCGTCGCGGCCGGCAAGTCGGGCCTCAAGGGCGTCCTCCGCCCGGGTGGTGCCGTCGCGACCGACGACACGACCGTGACGATCACCCTCGAGGGCGGCAACGGGAACTTCCCGTATCTGGTGTCGATCTACAACTCGCAGACGGTCATCACCCCGGTCGACTACGTGGCCGGCACGACGGCCGATGCGCGACCGACCGGGACCGGCGCGTGGAAGCTCAAGAGCGTACGATCAGGCAGACCGGCGCGAACTTCGAGCGGAACGACGACGTGGTGGGGTGGTCAGACGCCACTCGACACTACGGAGTTCATCTTCTTCGATGACACCGGGTCGATGGTCACGGCCTACCAGGGCGACCAGGTCGACGCCATCGTCCAGTTCGACGTCCTGTCCGGTGCGGCGCTGTTCGACGATCCGAATTTCACGCTCATCGCAGAAGCCTGCGGCACTCCACCGACAGATCTGGATGCGGACCGACAAGGGCACGTTCGCCGACCAGAAGGTCCGCGAGGCGCTCGCCCTGACGTGGGATCGCGAGGCGCTCGTCGCGCAGCTGTTCGACGGTCGCGCCCAGGTCGGGCAACGACCACGTCATCTGGCAGGACTACCCGTACTTCGATCGGCCCAGTCGCCCAGCGCACCCGCGACGTCGAGCGCGCCAAGGCGTTGCTCACCGAGGCGGGTGCCGATGGGTCTGACCGCCACGCTGCACGCCGGCCAGCTGCAGGAGATCCCCGACCTGGCCACGCTCCTCAAGAGCCAGGCCGCGGAGGCGGGCATCACGCTCAACATCGAGTTGGAGAGCCTCAACACGTTCTACGGCGCCGCGTGGTGCCCGGCCGAGCCGACCGATCCGCCGTGCTCCGGCGCAGCCGACCTCGGCATCGTCGACTACGGCCACCGCGCGACGCCCGACGTCTATCTGAACGCGGCACTCAAGACCAAGGGCATCTGGAACTCGTCCCAGTACGCTCGAGCGGAGTTCGACAGGGCGTTCGCGGAGTTCCAGGCAGGCCGTCGGTCGTCGACGCCCAGAAGGCGGCGTGCAACAAGATCGAGACGACCCTGAACTCGCGATCTACCGGTCGGCGTTCCCGTACTTCTACAACTACCTGGCTGGCAACTCGAACAAGTTCTCCGGCGTCTTCTCGAGCGCGCTCGGACAGATGTCGTTCTCGACGACGAGCCGCACTGCCTGAACCGCATCGCGTGAGAGCGATGGCATGCCGCCACCGCTCTCATCCAACCATCAAGCTGAGGGACGGCGCGAGCACGCGATGGCACGCTTCATCACGCGCAGGCTCCTCCTCTCGCTCCTCACGTTGTGGCTCATCGCCACCATCGTGTTCTTCATCGCGAACGTCCTGCCCAACGACGTCGGCCGGACGATCCTCGGCCCGTTCGCCCCGCAGGAGAGCGTCGATGCGCTGAACGAGCGACTCGGCACGAACCGCCCGCTCATCGAGCGCTACGTCGAATCGATCGTCGGGGTGTTCACGCTCGACTTCGGCAACTCGTTCGTCACCGGCCAGGCCGTCATGCCGACGCTGGCGGGAGCGATCGGCCGATCTGCCAAGCTGGCGGGCCTGGCGCTGGTCATCACGATCCCCGTCGCGATCGCGGCAGGCCTGTGGGCGGCGCGCCGGCGGGACCGGGCCGCCGATCGCGGCGTGGTGATCCTCGGCCTGACGTCATCGTCGATCCCGGAATTCGTGACCGGCACGATCCTGATCGTGGTGCTCGGAGTGCAGCTCAAGCTGCTGCCGGTCATCGCGCGGCCGCCGCCCAACGCCGACCTGCTGACCGAGATCCGATTTCTCCTGATGCCGGCCCTGTCGATGGCGATCGTCTATTTCGGCTACATCGCCCGGATGACCCGTGCCGGCACGATCGAGGTCCTCCAGTCCGACTACACCAGGACTGCGGCGATGAAAGGCCTGACGACAGCTCAGACGATGCGTCGCCACGTCCTGCGCAATGCGCTGATCCCGACCGTGGCGGTCATCGCCGTGCAGATCGGCTACCTGTTCGGCGGCATCATCGCCGTGGAGCGGATCTTCAACTACAACGGCATGGGCCAGACGATGCTGTTCGCGGCAGAACGGAAGGACATCCCGACGCTGACTGCCGGGGCCATCATCATCGGCATCGTCTACATGCTCGCGACACTCGTCGCTGACATGGTCATCGCGTGGATGAACCCGCGGATCCGCCTCGAGGGGAGCCGCTGATGGATATCCCGGTCGCTCCGGCGCCGACAGCGCCGACGGCCCCGGTCGGGGGTGCAGCCGTCTCGGAACGCGCGCAGGCGCGTCGCGAGTCGCTGCGCGTGCTCCTTCGGCGACCGACATTCATCATCGGGTTCATCGTGATGATCGGCTGGATCCTGACCGCGATCCTCGGCGAGCGGATCACGCCCTACGATCCGTACAACGACTTCGCCAGGAGACACCTGCCGCCGAGCACGGAGCACATCTTCGGGACCGACAGGCTCGGACGGGACGTCCTCTCGCGGGTCATGGTCGGTTCGCGCGACGTCCTGATCGTGGCGCCCGCCGCGGCCGTGCTCGGCGTCACCGTCGGGACCCTTCTCGGTCTGATCATGGGCTACTACCGCGGGACGATCGACGACGTGCTCAGCCGGCTCGTCGAGGCATTCCTGGCGCTGCCGGTGATCCTTGTGTCGCTACTGACGCTCGTCGTCCTCGGTCCCTCGCCGATCGTCGTGGTGGCCGTCGTCGGCATCCTGTTCGCGCCGATCGTGGCGCGGACCGTGCGCTCTACCGTGCTGTCGGAACGCCAGCTCGACTACGTCACCGCGGCGAAGCTGCGCGGCGAGTCCGGCTTCTTCATCCTGTCCCGCGAGATCTTCCCGAACGTGATGGCGCCGATCGTCGTGGAGCTCACCGTCCGGTTCGGCTACGCGATCTTCACGGTCGCCACGCTGTCGTTTCTCGGCGTCGGGATCCAGCCTCCGTCCGCGGACTGGGGCCTGACCATCGCCGACGAATACACGAACATGATCTCCGGCGTGTGGTGGTCGACGCTGTTCCCGGCGCTGGCGATCGCGAGCACGGTCGTCGCCATCAACTTCATCGCCGACGCGCTCCAGTCGGTCCTGTCCGAATGACGACCGAGCTCGCGCCGTCGGCGCCACAGCCGCCCGCCGAGGCACCGGCCGCGCTGCGCGTCGAGGACCTGTCGCTGTCCTACGTGGTCCGCGGCATCCGCCGGCCGGTCCTGCGCGGCGTGTCGTTCGACGTCAAGGCGGGAGAGTCGTACGGACTGGTCGGCGAGTCGGGCTGTGGCAAGTCGACGACGGCATATGCCGCGCTGCGGTACCTGCCGCGCAACGCCGTCATCACCGGCGGTCGCATCCTCGTCGGCGGGCGAGGACATCACGCGGGATGGACGACGAGCAGGTCCGCAAGTTCCGGATGCACCACGCGTCGATGGTCTACCAGGACCCGGGCGCCGCGCTGAACCCGACGACCAAGGTCGGCCCGCAGGTCGCCGAGGCGTTCGCGATCCTGGGTCAGAGCAGCGAGCAGGCGCGGGAGAGCGCGCTCGCGGCCCTGCGCCGGGTCCATATCGCCGATCCGGAGCAGGTGTACGAGCGCTATCCGTATCAGCTCTCGGGCGGCATGCAGCAGCGCATCGTCATCGCCATCGCGCTCGCCTGCAGCCCGAAGCTGCTCGTCCTCGACGAGCCGACCACCGGGCTCGACGCGACCGTCGAGGCGAGCGTGCTCGACCTCGTGCGCTCGCTGATGGCCGAGATGGACGCGGCGGTCCTGCTGATCGCCCACAACCTCGGGGTCATCCGCACGATGTGCGACCGGGTCGGCGTGATGTACGCGGGCAAGATCGTCGAGGAGGGGAACGCCGTCCCGGTCTTCGAGCGACCCCAGCATCCGTACACGGTCGGCCTGCTCCAGTCGCTGCCGCGCCACGGCATCACCAAGTCCGAGCGTCCGCTCGCGACGATCCCGGGGACCCTGCCGCAGATCGGCACGCCGCTGCCGACGTGCGTGTACGTCGACCGCTGCCCGCTGGCGACGGACCTGTGCCGCGAGGTCGGTCCCCCCGGTCGTCGATGTCGGCAACGGCCAGTGGACGCGCTGCCACCATTGGGACCGCATCGGCGAGATCAAGGCACCGGAGGCCGGCGTGCCGGCCAGGCCGCGATCCCGCAGGGCGAGGTCGCGCTGAACCTCGAACACGTCTCCAAGACATTCCGCTCGTCCGGCCATGCCGTCCCGGCGGTCGTCGGCATCGACCTGCAGCTCCGCGGCGGCGAGACGCTCGGGCTCGTCGGCGAATCGGGATCGGGCAAGTCGACCGTGGCCAAGACCATCCTCGGCGTCGAGAGTCCGGACGTCGGCAGCCAGGTCGAGCTCGATGACCACGCGCTCGCCCCGCAGTCGACGAGCCGACCGACAGCGGACAAGCGGTCGATCCAGATGGTGTTCCAGAACCCGGACTCGGCGCTCAACCGGGGCTGGACCGCACGGCGCATCCTCTCCCGGTCGGTGACGAAGCTGACAGGCCTCAAGGGCAAGGCCGCGAACGAGCGGGTCGACAAGCTCGCCGACTCGCTCCGTCTGACGCAGCGCCACCTCGACCTCAAGCCGCGCCAGCTGTCGGGCGGGCTGAAGCAGCGCGTCGCGATCGCGCGGGCGTTCGCCGGCGACCCGAAGATCGTCGTCGCGGACGAGCCGACCAGCGCGCTCGACGTGTCGGTGCAGGCCGCCATCCTCAACGTCCTGTCCGAGCTGCAGGTCAAGAGCCGCACGAGCTACCTGCTCATCTCCCACGACCTGGGCGTCGTCCGCTATCTCGCCGACCGCATCGCGGTGATGTACCTCGGCCGCATCATGGAGGTCGGCGAGTCGGAGGCGGTGTTCAAGGGCCCGAACCACCCGTACACCGAGGCCCTACTGTCCGCCGTGCCGAGCCTCGACGGCGAGGCCCGGGCGCGCATCCGCCTCGAGGGCGAGATCCCGAGCCCGGCCAACCCACCGCCCGGCTGCGTGTTCAACACCCGCTGCCCGCGCATCATCCCGGGACTGTGCGAGGTCACCGAGCCACCGCTGGCCGAGGTCGAGCCGGGCCACCTGATGAGCTGCCACATCCCGCTCGAGGAGCTGCGGCGCGCTGCAGCAACGTCGCGAGGACCTCGTCGTCCTGGCAGAAGAGACCGCCCTACGGGCCGAGGCCGAGGGTCTCCAGCAGTAGCGCGACGAAGCGGCGGCGCATCGGCGTCGAACGCCACGAAGGCGTTGGGTGGCCGACCGAATCGATCGTGCGTAGTCGATGACCGTCCGGCCGAGCGTCAGGTCGCCGCGCGTCTCGACGTCGACATGGGCCGGCCGGCCCGACACCACGTCGCGGTCGACGCAGATAGGCGACTGCCAGCGCGTCGTGCACCGGTGCCGCGCTCGCGGTCTCCATCGGCTGGAGGCGGTCGTACGCGGCGATGCGGTCCTCGATGATGTCGGCGGCCGCCCGGCCGGCCGGCGTGCCCGTGTCGCGCAATCGGGCGCAATCGGCGGACGACACCAGCGCGCGATGGGTCGCATCGAGCGGGACCAGGACGACATCGGGCAAGCCCGGCCCGGAGGACGATCCGCGCGGCATCCGGATCGACCCAGACGTTGAACTCGGCGGACGGCGTCACGTTGCCGAGCTCATGCGCGCCGCCCATGATCACCGTCCGCGGGATGCGTTCCACGATCCGCGGCTCGAGACGGATCGCCAGCGCGATGTTGGTGAGCGGCCCGACCGGGACGAGCGTGATCGGCTCGGTCGCGGCCATGTAGGTCTCGACGAGGAACTCGGCCGCACGCCCGTCGGCCTTGGCGGACCGCGGGCGGGGGAGGGGCAGCTCGCGCGGATGCATGCTGCCGTCGCGGTGGAGCACCGCGCGCGGGATCGGGAAGTCGTCGCGCAGGAGCGGGCTGACGGCGCCCTCGTGGACCGGCACCTCCGCGCCGAGGAGGTCCAGCACGCGGAGCGTGTTGTCGGTGCAGGCATCGACCGGATTGTTGCCGTTGACGGTCGTGACGCCGACGAGCTCGAGGTCCGGGTGACGGACCGCCAGCATCAGGGCGATCGCGTCGTCGGTGCCGGTGTCGACGTCCAGGATCAGCTTCTGGCGCGCCACCTGGCGGCGAGCCTAGACGTCGGAGTCGGGGAAGCTCGCCCGGCGCCGGTCCATCCAGTCGACCAGCGCCTCGTGGATGCCCTCGTCGAGCGGCGGCTGCTCGTACTCCGCCAGGCGTCGCTTCCAGCGCGCGTTGGCCCGTTGCGCGGCGTCGTGCGCCCCGTCGAGCTCCCATTGCTCGAAGCTGTTGTTGTCGGACAGCTCCGAACGCCAGAACGCGTTCTCGAAGTTGGCCAGGGTGTGCGGCGAACCCAGGAAGTGCTGGCCAGGGCCGCCGGCGAGCATCGCGTCGAGCGCGAGGCCGTTGTCGGTCAGGTCCACCCCGCCGATGTATGCCGCGGTCATCGACGCCTGGTCCTCGTCGAGCATGAACTTCTCGTAGCCGATCGCCAGCCCGCCCTCGAGCCAGCCCGCGGTGTGCAGGTTGAAGTTCACGCCCGCCTGCATCGTGGTCATGAAGCTGATCGCGCTCTCGTAGGCCGCCTGGTAGTCGGGCACCTTCGACGCCGTGAAGTTGCCGCCGCTGCGGAACGGGACGCCAAGGCGTCGGGCCAGCGCCGCGAGCACGAACAGCACGAGCTGCGGCTCGGGCGTGCCGAACGTCGGTGCCCCGGTCTGCATCGACATCGACGATGCGAACGAGCCGAAGATCACGGGCGCGCCCGGCCGCACGATCTGGCAGAAGGCCATGCCGGCCAGCGCTTCGGCGAGGGTCTGGGTGGCATCGGCCGCCACCGTCACCGGCGCCATCGCCCCGCCGAGGATGAACGGGGTGATGAGCATGATCTGGTTGTTCTCGGCGTAGACCTTCGCCGAGCCGAGCATGTTGAAGTCCCACGACATCGGCGAGTTGGCGTTGGCCAGGCCCATGATCACGTGCTCGCGCTCGAGGGTGTCGGCGCCGAACACGATCTTCGCCATGTCGACCGAGTCCTGGGCGCGGCTCGGATGCGTGACCGAGCCCATGAACGCCCGGTCCGAGTACCGGATGTGGCTGTAGACCATCTCGAAGTGGCGCTTGTTGACCGGCAAGTCCGTGGGCTCGCACAGCGTGCCGCCACCGTGATGGAGCGTCGTGCTCGTATACGTCAGCTTCACGAAGTTGCGGAAGTCCTCGATCGTCGCGTAGCGCCGACCGTCGTCGAGGTTGTGGACGAACGGCGACCCGTACGTCGGCACGAGGACCATGTGCGGATCGCCGATGACGACGCTGCGCGCCGCGTTGCGCGCGGTCTGGGTGAAGCTGCGCGGCGCGCTCGCCTGGACGATCCGCCGGCACATCCCGCGCTCGAAGCGGACACGCGTCCCCTGCACGTCGGCGCCTGCCCCCCGGAAGATCTCGACGGCCTCGGGGAAGTTGACGATCTCGATGCCGACCTCCTGAAGGAGCGTGTCGGCGTTGTGCTCGATGGCCTCGAGCCCGGCGGTCGAGATGACCTCGACCGGCGGCAGCGAGCGGGTCAGGTACGGGAGCGTCTCCATCGCCCGCGCCAGCCGGGCGGCCTGGCGCGCGGTGCGTCCGCGTCGGGTGGGCGTCGTCTGGTCGATCTCCTGCGTCGCCATCGTCACGCCATGGTACGCGTCGCTCACAGCCGCAGGGCGAGCTCGCGTCCCTCGTAGATCGCCAGGCTGGCACGACGCGGCGCGACGCAGTCGCCGATCGCCTCGAACGGGATGCCACGGTCGGTCAGGGCCGATGCGAGCGCCGTCTCGGCGACCGGCGTCTCGGCGATGACCAGCGTGTCGACCGCCAGCGTCTCATCCGCGCCGTCGAGGGTCGATCGCAGGGCGACAGTGGCCCCGTCCCAGCGGAGCACGATCGTGCTCGGGCGCATGCGACCGCCGCCCGCGGCGAAGCGCTGGCGCAGCGGCCCGTCGGCGGCGCTGTGGAACAGGCCGCCGCCGACGACCGGCGCCGACGTCACGATCGTGACGTCGTGACCGGCCTCGAGGAGGAACAGCGCCGTGCCGAGGCCGCGCCAGTCGTTGACGTCGTCGAGCACGAGGACGCGTCCGGCCGGCCGGGCCGATCCGCGAAGCACGGCCTGGACCGATACCGCATCGTCCCGGTCGGCGCCGGCCAGCGCCTCGACCAGCGGCACCGCCCGCTGGAAGCCGGTGCCCGGTGGCCGCGAGCCGGTCGCCAGGACCACCTGATCCGCACCGGCCGCGGCGACATCGTCGGCTGTGGCCTCGGATCCCAGCCGGACGTCCACACCGAGGGCCTCGAGCCGACGCTCATACCACCCTAGGAGGTGCCCGATCTGTCCGCGTGATGGCTGGCGCGCCGCAAGCTGGAACTGCCCACCGGTCGTCCCCTCGCGCTCCACCAGGGTCACGCGGTGCCCGCGCTCCGCCGCGACCCGGGCGACCTCGAGGCCTGCCGGACCGCCACCGATGATCAGTACGGACTTCGGGACATCGGCCGGCGTGAACTGGTCGCCGCCCCACTGGAACTCTCGGCCGGCCGACGGGTTGACGAGGCAGGAGATCCAGTAGTCGCGCGACCGACGGCCCCAGCACAGCTGGTTACACGAGATGCACGGCCGGACCTCCTCGGCGCGGTCGACGCGCGCTTTCGCGACGAGGTGCGGGTCGGCGATCTGGCCGCGGACGATGCTGACGAGGTCGGCCTGTCCGGCGGCGAGCACCTCCTCGGCCGCGGCGGGCGTCCGGATGTGGCTCTCGGCCTGGACTGCAGCGTTCGTGACGACGCGCTTGAGGGCGGCCGCGAACGGGACGCCGAGTTGCTGCTCGTACAGCGACACCGGGATGATCGGGTAGAAGTCGAAGTACGAGCCGGTCCCGCACGTGACGTAGTCCATGAGCCGGCGCTGGTCGTGCCACGCCACGATCTCGGCCAGCTCGTCGACCGACAACGTGGCGTCCGACCGTAGATCCGCGCTCACGGCGAGCCCGACGATGAAGTCGTCGCCGCAGTCACGGCGGATCGACTCGAGGATCGTGCATGAGAACCGCATCCGGGCCTCGAGCGAGCCGCCCCACGCATCGGTGCGGCGATTCGACCACGGCGTCCAAAACTGGTCGACGAGCGCGTGATAGGCCGCGAACACCTCGATCCCGTCGAAGCCGGCTTCTCTTGCCCGTCGTGCGGCCGCCACGAAGCCGGCGATCGCCTCGTCGATCTCCGCCTCGGTCATCGCGTGGCTGCCGTCGGCATCGTGGTAGGACGGCAGGCCCGACGGCGACCAGTTCGGGGCGAACGAGTTGTCCGCGTCGCCGTGCTGGCCCACGTGGTACAGCTGCTGGATCATCACGACGTCCGGGTTGGCGTCGCGGCAGGCGTCGGTAAGACGCCGGAAGTGGGGGACGACCGCGTCGTCGCCGGGACGGAAGTTGCCCCGGGTCAGCACCGCCGTCCGGTGGACCGGCACCGGCTCCACGACGATCATGCCGGCGCCACCCAGGGCGCGCTCCCGGTAGTAGCCGAGATGCCGCTCGCCGGGCAGACCGCCGTCGGCCATGTTCGTGGTGTGCGCCCCGAAGGTGATCCGGCTCGTCAGCGTCCGGTGGCGCAGCGTCAGCGGCTCGAACACGTGCGGGAACGGCATCGGCCGTGCCAGTATGCGGCGATGGCCAGCGCCCCGCCGCTCATCGTCGTCGCCGGCCCGACTGCGACCGGCAAGACCGAGCTGGGCATCCGCCTCGCCGAGGCGTTGATCGCGGACGGCCGTCCGACGACCGTCATCTCGGCCGACTCGCGGCAGGTCTACCGCGGGCTCGACATCGGGACGGCCAAGGCGACCGCCGAGGAGCGAGCGAGGGTCCCGCACGCCGGTCTCGACCTGGTCGAACCCGACCAGCGCTTCGCGCTGTCCGACTATGCCGCCCACGCCCGCGCCGTCCTCGACGATCTCTCGGCGCGGGGGGGCGTCGCGCTGCTGGTCGGCGGGACCGGGCTGTACCTGCGCGCCGTCGCCCGCGGCCTCGATCTCGATGCGCTGCCCGACGACCCGGCCGTCAGGGCCCGACTCGAGGCCGAGCTCGCGTCGGAGGGCCTCGAGCCCCTCGCGGCGCGCCTGCAGACCGTCGCGCCGGCACTCGCCGCTGAGGTCCATCTCGCCAACCCGCGCCGGGTCATCCGCGCGCTCGAGATCGCAGAGCTCCGCGGCGACGGCCCGCGCCCGCGACCGATCGGCTACGCGGGGTCCGTCGCGTGGATCGGGCTGGATGTCACCCGTCCCGAGCACGACCGTCGCATCGGCGCCCGGGCACGGGCCCAGTTCGACGGTGGGCTTGTCGAGGAGGCGGTCGCCCTGCGGGAGCGCTTCGACCCGGAGCTCAGCGCGTTCTCCGCGATCGGCTATCGCGAGGCCTGGGCCGTGGCGGACGGCTCTATGACTGTTGACGCCGCGGTCGAGGCCGACGCCCGTCGGAACATCGCGTTCGCGAAGCGCCAGCGGACCTGGTTCCGTGCCGAGCCCGACGTGACCTGGGTCGACGCCACGGGCGACGACCCCCTGCCGACCGCCCTCGCGGTGACCCACGCTATCCTTGGCCGTCCATGACCCGACCCCTCATCGACCTCGAACCACCGACCGAGAAGGCGTTCCTCGTCGCCGTCGACACCGGCGCCGAGGACGGCTGGACCGCCCAGGAGTCGCTCGCGGAGCTCGCCAACCTGGCCACGACCGCCGGCGCGGACGTCGTCGGCGCGGAATGGCAGAACCGCCGCCATGTCGACCCGAACTGGTACGTCGGCAAGGGCAAGGCGGAGGAGCTCGGCTCGGCCCGGCGCGAGACCGGCTTCGACGTGCTCATCGCCGACGACGAGCTGTCGCCCGCCCAGCAGCGCGCACTCGAGGAGCTGCTCCGGGTCAAGGTCATCGATCGGAGCCGCCTGATCCTCGACATCTTCGCGCTGCACGCGCAGACCCACGAAGGGCGTCTGCAGGTCGAGCTGGCCCAGCTCGAGTATCAGCTGCCCCGCCTCACCAAGCTGTGGACCCACCTGTCTCGAACGCAGGGTGGCATCGGATCCCGCGGCCCGGGCGAGAGCCAGCTCGAGACCGACCGGCGGATCATCCGCACGCGTATCGCCAAGATGAAGGAGCGGGTCGAGCAGGTCCGCCAGCAACGCGCCACGGCGGCGCGCGGCCGGGACCGTCGGCTGTGGCCGACCGTCGGCATCGTCGGCTACACGAACGCCGGCAAGTCGACGCTGCTCAACACGCTGGTGGGCTCGGAGGTGGCACGGGCCGAGGACAAGCTGTTTGCGACGCTCGACCCGACCAGCCGCCAGGTCAAGCTCGGCGACGGGCAGACGGCGATCGTCACCGACACGGTCGGGTTCATCCACAAGCTGCCGCACCAGCTGGTCGACGCATTCCGGGCGACGCTCGAGGAGGTCAACCGCGCGGATGTGCTGCTCGAGGTCATCGACGCCGCCGACGCGCATGCCGAAGAGCACCGCGCGACCGTCCAGACCGTCCTCGATGAGCTGGGCGCCGGCGACAAGCCTCGGCTGGTCGTGTTCAACAAGGCGGACCTCGTCGATCGCGTGGCGTCGAATGGGTCGGCCCCTGCGCCGTCGATCGCGGGCGCCGTGTTCGTGTCGGCGCTGACCGGCTATGGCATGGACACGCTGCGGGCGGAGATCGCGGCCGTGCTGGCCTCGTTGTGGGTCGACGTCGACGTCGCCTTGCCGTACACGGCGGGCGAGCTGCTGGCACGGGTCCGCGAGCGGGCGACGGTCGACATCGAATACCGCGAGCGCGACGTGCACATCCGCGGGCGAGTCGCGCCGTCGCTGGCCGGCGAGCTCGAGGCCGCCGCCGGACGCTGGGCCGACGCGGTCGAGGACGACGAGGACCGCGTCCCGGTCGCGGAGCGCCGCGCAGCCGGCTGACGGGGAACGGATGACCCCGGTCCGGCGCGGCGGACACGCGACGACCGCAGACGGCGACCGGCTGACCTGGACCGAGGCCGAGGGCTCCCGCGGCACGCGCTGGCGTGAGGCCCTGGAGCGCCGTGGCCGGCCGATCCGCGCCCTGCTGCTCGAGGTGTCGTCGGCCGGCCGCCCGACGCGGCTCGAGATGACGACGGCGGCCGGCCTGTTGACATTGCACCCGGAGCCTGACGAGACGGCGATCCACGGCAACGTCGTCGGTCCGGACGGGGTGCGCCACCTCGCCTTCGTCTGGGGTCCCGAGCACGAGCTGCTTGTCCCGGACTCCCCGGCGTCGGCGACGATCGCGCTTCGGCGGCTGGGCCCTCGGTCGGTGGTCGGTTCGCGCTGGACGCTGGACGTCCTGTGCATCGACGACGAGCTCGAGCCACGACCGCTGCGATGGTCGTTCGAGCGCGTGGCGGACCGGACGTGGCAGCTGCGCGACACGGCAGGGCGCGAGGAACGTCGGCTGACCGTCGATGACGACGGCCGGCCGATCGTCGGCGAGGAGGTCGTCTGGCCGCTCGAGGCGTGAGTGTGGGAAGCGTGTGGACAACGTCCCGAGGTACCACGCATCTGCGATGAAACTCGTGGATAAGTCCCTTGCCGCCGTGATGCCGACGCCCGTACTGTTCGTCCTGCCCGAAGGGGCCACGGACATCTAGCGATCTGGTCGGTGTTTACATTGATCGGAGCGTCTAGTGACCGAGGTTCCTTCGGGCGTTTCGTTGTGCCCTGGACGTGACCGCACCCGTTCGCCTCGTCGTGGATGAGCGGTGGACAGACTCGGGCTGATGGGCAGGGAATTCGCGAATCTCGTGGATAAGCCGCTTCCCACGGCCGGGAGCGGCGGGCTACCGTAGTCCTTGCCCGAAGGGGCCCTGGACCGAAAGTAGCGGGGTCGGTGTTCTGCATCGATCCTGAAGACTACGGACCGGCGGTTCCTTCGGGCGTTTGCGTGTCCGGTGTTCGCCCCACCCGCGTGGCATCATCGCGCGATGCGCGAAGCCCGGATCGTCGCCGCTCCCGAGCTCACCGCCGACGCGATCCGCGCCGCGGCGGGCGCCATCGACAGGGTCTTCACCGACTCGCCGCAGTTCGTCCACGACGGCCTGACCGCCCGGCTCGGCGTACCGGTCGTGGTCAAGGTCGAGACCGTGAACCCGATCCGCTCGTTCAAGGGACGCGGGACGTGGGTCGCGGTCCACGGGCTGGCGGGGGAGGGGAGGATCGGCCCCGAGCGGCCGGTCGTCGTGGCGTCTGCCGGCAATTTCGGGCAGGGTGTCGCCTACGCGGCTCGGGCGCTCGGCGTACCGGCCGTCGTGTTCACGTCGCGTCACGCGAACCGGGCCAAGGTCGCGCGGATGCGGGCCCTCGGGGCGACCGTCATCGAGTCCGGCGAGGACTTCGACGATGCCCGGACGGCGTCCGAGGCATACGCGACCGAGCACGCCGCCGAACTGCTCGTCGACGGCGACGATCCGCGCATCTCGACCGGCGCCGCGACACTCGCGCTCGAGGTCGCTGACGTGATCGAGGCGGGCGATCTGCCCGCGCTGGCGGTGGCCTCGGTCCCGGTCGGCAACGGCGCCCTCATCAACGGCGTCGGGTCGTGGCTGCGCCATGCCTCGCCCGGCACGCGGGTGGTCGGCGTCCAGGCCGAGGGCGCCGACGCGATGACCCGCTCGTTCGCGACGGGCCGGCCGATCGACACGGATGCGGCCGCGACCTACGCGGACGGCATCGCGTCGCGCATCGCCGTGCCCCGTGCGGTCGAGCTGATGGCCGGCCGGGTCGATGCCATGCAGACGGTTCCGGAGAGCGCGTTGCACGCCGCCCAGGCCGAGCTGACCGACGCGCTCGGTATCACTGTCGAGGGCGCGGCCGCCGCCTCCTGGGCGGGGCTGCTGGCGGGCGCGGTGCCCGACGGCCCGGCGCTCGTCATCGTCACCGGCAGCAACGTCTGACGCGGTGACTGGAGCCCGCCGGTTCCTTCCATCCGATCAGAAGGACTTCTTGCGATCGATCGTCCCGATCGCGCTGCTGGGGATCGCGGCGGCGAGCCCCGTCCTCCGACCGGTCGTGCTGCTGCTCCTGGCGGTCGGCACGGCGATCGGGGTGCGACGGTCGGCCCCGGTCCGCTGGACGTGGGCCGCATCGCTCCCGGTGGCCGTCAGCCTGGTGTGGGGCACGCTGCCGGCACCGCAGGTCGCGGGGGCGTGCGCGGACCCGGCATCGCCTGTCGCGACGTGGCGCCTGATCGAGGCCGTGGTCGTGCTCGTGGCGCTCTCGATCGTCGCCCTCGTGCTCCACGCGACGCCGTCGTCGCTGTACCTCCGCTGGCCGGCCCGGCGCTGGCGCGGCTGGGCGCTCGTCGGGTTCGTGGTGTCGGGACCGCTCGCGCTGGTCCTCGGACCGTACCTCGCCCGGCCGTTCTTCGGCGACGTGTCATACCCGTTCGTCGTCGGCGCGATCGTGCCGGCCCTCGTGTTCGCCGCCTCGAATGGCGTGATGGAAGAGGTCATCTACCGGGGCGCGCTGATGGGCTGGGCGGGGCGGGTGATCGGCATGGCGCCGGCGGTGGCCGCCCAGGCCATCGTGTTCGGCCTCGCCCACTCGGGGACCGATGTCGTTGCCCTCCAGCTGCCGCTCATGCTGGCCATGGGCCTCGGCGGCCTGCTGGCCGGCGTGATCACGATCAGGACGCGCTCGCTGCTCATCCCGATCGCGGTCCACATCGGGCTCGACATCCCGTTGTACTTCGCCCTGGCCTGCCGGGGTTCAGGCGGCGCCTGATATCGATGTGATATCATCCCCGGCAACGGGCGACAGGTTCGCTCGGGCATTGGCCGAAGGGAGCCACACGTCGATGAACAGGGAGCGTCCAGCACAGTCGGTTCCGGGGATCCCGGCGGTGTTCGTCCTGGTCGCCGCGTCGACCGCGCTAGCCGTCGCGATCATCTGGTACGCGGTCAACGTGCTCGAGCGGATGGGGGAGGGGAGCGCCCTCGGGCCGCTCCTCGGATTCCTCGTACTGCTCGGCGCGCTGATCGCCGCGATCGTCGGGTTCGTCGGGCTGACGCCGGTCCAGCCGAACGAGGCCCGCGTGCTGGTGCTGTTCGGCAAGTACGACGGCACGCTCCACGAGCCCGGGCTGCAGTGGGTCAACCCGCTGACCGAGCGGCCGAAGGTATCGGTCCGCGTCCGCAACTTCGAGACATCGAAGCTCAAGGTCAACGACCACGACGGCAATCCGATCGAGATCGCGGCGGTCGTCGTGTGGAAGGTGACCGACACGGCCGAGGCGATGTTCGAGGTAAACGATTACGAGCACTTCGTGCACGTCCAGGCCGAGTCCGCGCTGCGCAACCTCGCCACGTCGCACCCGTACGACGCGCACATCGAGGGCGACATCGCGCTGCGCTCGAACCCGGTTGAGATCGCCGCCGGGCTGCGCACGGAGATCCAGGACCGGCTCGTGCAGGCCGGCGTCGAGGTCCTCGAGGCGCGCATCAGCCACCTCGCCTACGCCCCGGAGATCGCCAACGCGATGCTCCGGCGCCAGCAGGCGACGGCCGTGATCGCCGCGCGCTCGCGCATCGTCGAGGGCGCCGTCGGGATGGTCGAGATGGCGCTCGACCAGCTGTCGGCGAAGGGCGTCGTGGAGCTCGACGAGGAGCGCAAGGCACAGATGGTGAGCAACCTCCTGGTCGTGCTGTGCTCCGAGCACGAGACGCAGCCGATCGTCAACGCGGGGACCCTGTACGCCTAGGTCCCGGCGACGCCATGCCTGACCGCAAGTCCTTCCTGCTGCGCCTCGATCCGGACACGTTCGACGCGGTACAGCGCTGGGCGGCCGACGACCTGCGCAGCGTCAACGGCCAGGTCGAGTTCCTGCTTCGGCGCGCCCTGACCGACGCCGGCCGGCTCCGCGGACGCCCGCTCGCGTCATCCCGCGGACGTCGGAAAGGGGAGGGGACGCGGGGCTGAGACAGCCGACCGTTATCCTGAGCCGCGGATCGCCTCATGGGAACGCTGGTACGTGCTTTCGGACTGGTCGCCGCTCTCGCCCTGACGGGTTGTGACCATCACGCCACGGCGATCCCTGACGGGGCGCAGGTCGTCCATGTCGTGATCACCGACGACGCGGTGACGCTACAGCCGGCGGTCGTCCGTCCCGGCGACGTCTACCTTGTGATCGACGAGCCGCCCGACGGATCGTTCACGTTCGTGGCCCGCCAGGACAGCGCGTCGGCCACGCCCGGGCCGCTGAGCGCCGCCGACCTCGCCCGGCTGCGAACCGGGGACACGTTCCACACGAGCGCCGAGGCCGTGCAGGCGGGTGGTTGCTCGCCGGAGCAGGACGCCGCGGAGCGGGGCAAGATGGGACATTGTGGGAACGTGATGAAGGTCGTCCTGTCAACCGGTGCCTACGCCATCGTCGGAGGCGCCCCGGAACGCGACCCGGCGACCGGCCGCGTGTCACCGATGGCGGTGCTCACCGTCGTCCCTTGACGGGTCGGGCGTGACGGGCGGACGGGTCGGGGGAGCGCTCGCCACCGTCGTCCGCAACGCCCCGATCCGCCGGATCGAGGGCGGATTCCTGATCGCGACGGTCGTCGAGTGGGCGGCGTGGCTCGCGCTCATCGTCGTCGCGTTCGACCACGGCGGGGCGGTGGAGGCGGGCATCGTCGGCTTCGCGGTCGGGGTGCCGGCGATCGTCGTCGCGCCGGCGGCGTCAATCCTCGGCGACCGCTGGCCACGGTCGCGGGTGCTGCTCGGGTCGTACGTCGCGCAGGCCGTCGCACTGGCGGGCACCGCGCTCGCCTTCCTGGCCGGCGCGACGCTGCTCGGCTTCGCCCTTGGCGTGGTGACGATGGCACTGGTGGCGTTCGTGCGTCCGCTGCTCTCGTCGCTGCTGCCGGAGGTCGCAAGGTCGCCCGACGAGCTCACCGCCGCGAACGTGGCATCGGGACTGGTCGAGGGCGCCGGCGCGCTGGTCGGGTCGCTGCTGGCCGGGTTCCTGCTCGGCATCGGTGGGGCACCGCTCGTGCTCGGCCTGTCGGCCGTGGCGATGGTCGTAGCGGGCGTCCTGCTCGTCCCGATCGCGCGGCGGGCACGGCGCCTCGTGATAGAGCCGGGCGCGCCGGCGGATCGTCGCTCGCCGACGGGGCTGGGCGCGTTCGGTCGCGACCTGGCGGCCGGCGCCGCGGCGGTCCTCGGCGACCGCCGGCTCAGCGTGCTGTTCGCGCTGCAGGCCATGACGATCGGGGTCCTGGGCACGTTCAGCGTGCTCGTCATCGTCGTCGCGATCGACGTCCTCGGACTCGACCAGGACGGGGCGGGCTACCTGACCGCGGTGGGTGGCTTGGGGGCGTTGGTCGGGTCGGCGGCGGCGACCTCGCTCGTCGGGCGCGAGCGCCTCGGCGGCCCGGTCCTGCTGGCGACGACCGGCTTCGCGGTGGCGGTCGCGGCAGTCGGCCTCTCGAGCGAGCCGCTGCCGGTCGCCGTCGCCATCGTGGCGACCGGGATCGGCTGGTCGTTCGCATACGTGGCCGCCACGACGCTCGTCCAGCGACTCGCCGGCGACGACGTCATGACCCGCGTGTTCGGGGTCGCGGAGTCGCTCCAGACCGGAGCCGAGGCGCTCGGTGGCCTGCTCGTGCCCGTGCTGGTGGTCGCCGCCGGTCCGTCGGGGGCGCTGATCATCCTCGGCGTCGCGCTCGGGCTGGTCGTGCTGCTGGCGACGCCGACGCTGCTGCGCGCCGACCGGGTGGACCCTGCGTTCCTGGCCGATCTCGCAACGCTGCGCACTGTCCAGATGTTCGCGCCGCTATCTGGGCCGGTCATCGAGCGGCTGGCCGCGACGGCCGATCATGCGCGCGTCGAGACAGGCATGCCGGTGGTCGTCGAGGGCGACGGCGGAGACCGCTTCTATGTCATCGTCGCCGGACGGGTCGCGGTGACCGTGGTCGGCCGACCGGCCGGCGAGCTCGGGCCGGGGGAGGGGTTCGGCGAGATCGCCCTGCTGCGCGATGTGCCGCGCACGGCCACGGTGCGAGCGATCGACCCGACGGATCTGCTCACGATCAGCCGCGAATCCTTCCTCGAGGCGTTGACCGGCCAGCCGCGCAGCCGGGTGCTGGCCGCGGGGGTCGCCGCGGACCGCTTGGCCGCCGACGACGCGGCTGCCGGCGGGTAGGCCAGGGACCGGTTATGTCGGATCGGACGCCGGCTCGAGGATCACGACGGCCGTCTCGCGCGAGCGCAATGCGGCGTAGTCGTCGATGTTGCCGAACGGCCCCTTGAGCCTCGGCCAGAGGCGTTCGCGCTCGTCGGGGTCGGCAGCGCGAGCCCGAATGGCGCGCGGCCCATCGGCCAGGTCGACCGTGGCGTCCGGTCGGGCCTGCAGGTTGAGCCACCAGGCGGGCTCGGGATCGCCCCAGCCATTCATCGCCATCGTGACGAGGTTCGGGCCGTCCTGGATGTAGCCGACGATGGCGACGCGTTCCTCGCCCGACCGCCGCCCGATCGTCCGCAGGCGCAGCATGCCCGCCCCGGCGCCATCGGCCCGGCGAAGCCCGATGCGGCCGCCGCTGATGCGGTAGACGCCGCGGTGGAGCGACCACGCGGAGCGGATGAACCAGCGCGGCGGGAGGGACGGTTTGTCAGCCACGCCGACGAGTATGCGGTCGCTCGGCGGGTGCGGAACGTATGGTATCGTGTATGGCATGGAGAAGACGACCGTCGTATCTGACCGAGGGCCAGAAGCGCGCGCTGGAGCGCGCAGCCAGCGCTGCCGGGCGGAGCGAGGCCGAGCTCATCCGCGAGGGCGTCGACCTCGTGACCGCGCGTCACCAAGCGTCCGAGGTCGTGCTGCCGCTGTTCAGCAGCGGTCAGCCGGATCTCGCCGAGCGGGTCGATGAGGCCCTGGAGGGCTTCGGCGAGCGGTGATCGTGCTCGATACGAGTGGCTTGCTGGCGGCGATCGACACGGATCAGCGCGCACACGAGGCGGCTGCGCGCGCCCTCCGCGATGCCGCCGCGCCGTTGCTCATGTCGCCGTTCGTCCTCGCTGAGCTCGACTACCTCATCTCGACCCGAGTATCGACGGGCGCGGCACGCTCGCTGCTGGACCAGGTTGCCGCAGGTGCCTACCGGCTGGAGTCGATGGACGCCGCCGACATCGGCGCGGCGATGACGATCATGGACCGGTTCGCGGGCCTCGAGGTGGGTCTGACCGATGCGTCGCTCGTCGTCCTCGCCGACCGGTACGACGTGCGCGACGTGCTGACGCTTGATGAGCGGCATTTCCGATCTCTGCGGGACAGTCGGGGACGCCCGTTCCGGATCCTGCCGGCGGACGCCTGAGACCGACCGCATGCAACCGTCCGCCCGCTCGGCAATCTACTTCCGATAATGGTAGTTATGTCTGTAGTGCCTGAGTGATCGCAGCTAGGTCCTGTCGACGTGGTCGAGGCTCCACCGTGACGCGGACCCGTGCAGCGCGGCATCATGGCCAGCATGAGGCCGTTCCGGTTCATGATCGGATCCCGGGAGGCAGTCGACGCGTCGACCCTTGTCGAGCGCGCGCGCTGGGCCGAAGGGATCGGCTGTAGCCACATCTGCGTCCACGACCATCTTGCGCTGCAACACGCCCCGATTCCGCTCCTCACGGCCGTCGCCATGGCGACCGAGCGCCTCCGGCTCTGTCCGCTCGTGTTCAACAACGACCTGCGCCACCCGGCGGTCCTGGCGCAGGAACTGGCCAGCCTGGACATCCTCAGCGGCGGACGTGCGGAGGTGGGCATCGGGGCGGGCTGGAACGAGCCCGAATACCGCGCGGCCGGCCTCACCTATGATCCGCCAGGGATCAGGATCGAGCGGCTGGCCGAGGCCATCGCGATCCTCCGCGGGCTGTTCGGCGACGGCTCCTTCAGTCACGCGGGCCGGTACTACTCGATCACCGCGATGGACGGCCAGCCGAAGCCGGTCCAGCGGCCCCATCCCCCATTCCTCATCGGCGGGACGAGGGAGCGCGTCCTGCGGCTGGCGGCTCGAGAGGCCGACATCGTCGGGCTCGACCTGCGCCAGCGTGGGGAGGCCATCCTGGATGCCTTCGAGTCGCGGATGGACGTCCGAGTCGGCTGGATCCGGGACGAGGCCGGCGACCGGATCGAGCACCTCGACCTCAGCGTGCTCCGGCTGGTCGGTGACATCACGGTCACTGACGCGCCCCTCAAGGCTGCCGCCGAGGTGGCCCGCCAGCTCAGCGACTGGACCGGCGTCCCGATCAGCCCGCAGGATGTCCTCGAATCGCCGTACTCCTTGATCGGCACGGTCCCCGATCTGGTCGACAAGCTCGTCCGAACACGGCAGCGCTGGGGCATCAACTCGTACCTGGTCGGCTGGTTCGACGAGCCCCGCCTCCGCGACATCGCGCCCGTCGTCGAGCAACTAGCGGAGGCGTAGATGACCCAGGCACGCAAACCCACCAAGCGAACGGCCGCGCAAGGCAACGTCCTCTCGACGCTGCCAGCCGCCATGACTGGCAGGGCAAGCCCCGCGAAGGCCGCTGTCGGCGACAAGCCGGTCTTTGCCTACATCAGCAGCCTGCCGCAGCCGCAACGCTCCATCGCCGAACGCGTCGATGCCCTGGCGGCCAAGACGCTGCCGGGCCTGCAGCGCTCCGTGAAATGGGGCATGGCGTGGTATGGCGTCGGCGACGGCTGGTGCTTCTCGTGCGGCGGCTTCGCCGGCCACGTCAAGCTCACGTTCGGTCGCGGCACGTCCCTCACGCCCGTACCGCCAGTCACGCCGATCGGGATGGGCAAGGAGTCGCGCGGCGTGGACCTCGAATCCGTGGACGACATCGACGAACGCCAACTGGCGTCGTGGATGGAGCAGGCCACGGCCATCCCCGGTTTCGGGAAGCGATGATCCCGGCATGACCCGATACCTCGTCCTTCTGCGCGGGATCAACGTCGGCGGTCGGAACAAGGTGCCGATGGCGGCCCTGCGCGACCTCCTCGAATCGCATGGCCACACGAAGGTCTCCACCTACATCGCCAGCGGCAACGTGATCTTGAGCTCCGACCGCAGCGCAACCGCGATCAAGCGCGAGCTCGAGGAGGCGCTGCCCAAGGTCTTCAAGCTCGATAGCGAGCTGATCGCGGTGCTCGTGCTGACGCTTGCCCAGCTCCAGGCCGTCGTCCGCAAGCGGCCGAAGGGCTTCGGTGATCGACCGGAGATGTACCACAGCGACGCGGTCTTCCTCATGGGGATCGATGCGTCGACGGCGATGAAGGTCTTCGACCCGCGGCCCGGTGTCGACGACGTGTGGCCGGGAACCGGCGTGATCTACTCGCAGCGGCTGAGCGCGGAACGGACGAAGAGCCGCCTCAGCAAGATCGTCGGCACGCCGGCCTACAAGTCGATGACGATCCGCAGCTGGGCGACGACGCTGGCCCTGCTCGAGCGCATGGAGGCGCCCGAGGCGGAGGCCTGATCGCCGATCACCACCTACTCCGGGTCGTTCGTTTGGTGCTCCTTGAAGACGGCCAGGTACTCGTCCCGCAAGCGCTCGAACTCGGCGAACAGGCGTGCCGAATTGGGCGAGCCTGGTTCCAGGCTATCGAGCTGGCGTTCGATCGCTCGCCAGCGCTCGAGGAGCTTTGCGGTCGAGGGCGCGTTCTCCGACTTCGAGATCGGTTCGATGTCGGTTCTGCCGTCCGTTGCGATGCGGGCCCAGTTCTCCTGATGCTCGGTGAACTCCGCCAGGGCCTGCGCCGCCACACGGACCGAGCGAGCCACCTCGTCGAACCGAGGCTCCCCTGGCGGGATCTCACGCTTGTGTCGCTCGAGCTGACCGACCTCGGTCAGCAGCAGAAGGATCGCATCGGACGCCGCCCGGAGATGCTCTTCGATCTTTGTCGCGTCGCCGCTCATGCCCCCTCCTTGGCCACCCGCATCGGATTTGTTGACACACCTTAGCGCCAGGAGTTGGTCGGCCCGCGCGAAGTCGTTGGTGAGCGCGACTGACGGACCGATGAACGACCGCACATTGTCAGATGTCGAGGGAATGCCAGTTGGGTCGAGATCGAGGCCTCCACCCCTGCCCTATCGAGCTGCGTATCGCTCGCGGAGAGCACGAGGTTGCCCTCTCCCCTGCCCTCGATCGTATGCTGCGGCGATGACCCTAGGGGCGCCGGGCTCAGGCGCCCCACAAAGGGAAACCCGGCGAGGCTCCACCTCGCCGGGTTCGTTGTCGAGCGCGCGCCGTTCGAGCTGCCTGGTGCCTCGCTGAGCGGTCAGACGAACCGCTTGACGAAGTCGAGCGCGGTCTGGGCGACCTCGCGCCAGCCGTGGTCGATCGTGAGGGAGTGGCCCCGGTTCGCGATCTTCACGATCTCGGTCACGCCCGGGTTGCCCTTCTGCCGATCGTAGGCGGCCTTCGCGATCGCCCACGGCACCGTGTGGTCCTTCTCGCCTTCGATGATCAGCAAGGGACCGCGGTCCGGGTTCTTCGTGTCCACCTTCGCTTCGGTCCATGGGTTGAGGTTCGCATTGCCCATCTGCGCGAGCGATACCCCCGAGGCGGCGACATGGAACTTGTCGTAGAGCTCCATCGCCTCGTCCTCGTCCAGGTTGTTCGTCCAGGCGTATCGGAACTGGTCGAATGTGAGCGTGAGCGCGCGGCTGCGATTGCGCGGGTTGATCAGGAACGGGCCTGCGGACCTCAGCACCGACAGCGGCAGTGGCAGCACGCCGCGGAAGACCCCGGGATCGATCGCCACCGTGACTGCCGAGAGGCCCTGCCCCGCGAGCATCTCCGCGAGCAGACCGCCTGTGGAGTGCCCCATGATCACTGGCTTCTTCTTCAGCCCAGAGATGACCTCGGTCGTGTGATCGGCGACCTGCTTCAAGGTCTTCTTGGCGAGGACCTCGGGCTCCGCCCGGGCGACTTCGACCGTTTCCGGATCGTCCGGCCAGTCCGGCGTCAGCGCGACGTATCCGGCCTCCTCGAAGAGCGCCGCCCACCGGTCCCAGCTCGAGGGCAACAGCCACAGCCCGTGGATGAAGACGACCGGCGTCGCCGTGGTCGCGTTCGCACGCTCGACCTGCTCGCGCTGCACGTCCTTTCTCGTTCTTCCTTGGTTCGATGGCTGGCGCTAGAAGACCGACCGGCCCACGCCTACCTGGCGGCGGCGGCCGCCGGAGCAGATGCGTTCTCTCGGAGCCAGTCGTCGAGACGGATCTCGCCGAGCGTCGCGTCGGGGCCCGGGACGAGCGTGCGCTCGGCCAAGGGAGCCCCGAAGTACCGCGCCTGCGGGTCCGTCAGGACCTCGCGCGGGTCGTCCTTCGCGCCAAGTACTCGCCGGATGAGCATGTCGAGGCGGAACTGCTCCGGGCCGCCGACCTCGACGATCCGGTTCGCTGGGGTCCCGGTGGCAGCGCGAGCAACCGCCGCTGCAACGTCCTCGGCCGCCATCGGCTGGATCAATGCTTCCGACAGGTGGATCGTGTCGCCATGGGTCGCGTCGTCGGCGATCTTGTCGACGAACTCGAAGAATTGGGTGGCGTGGACGATGGTGTAAGGGATCGGCGAAGTCTTGATCAAGGTCTCCTGGGTGAGCTTCGCCCAGAAGTAGCCGGCGACCGTCGTCGTCAGGTCGGCACTCTGCGCCAGCTCCTTGGTACCGACGACCGACAAGGCCACGTGGTGACCCACGCCGGCCTCCTCCTCGGCATCGCGAAGGTTGGTGGTCGACTTTCCGAAGAACTCGATCGCCGGAGCGAAGTCGAACGACGGTGAATTCGACACGTCGACAACGACCGAGGTGCCCTTGAGCGCCTCTGCGACCCCTTCGCCGGTGATCGAGTTGATGCCCAACCTGGGTGACGCGGGAACGATCTCGTGGCCGTCTTCCACGAGCTTGGCGACGACCTTCGAGCCGATCAGCCCGGTGCCGCCGATGACGACGATCTTCATGAGGGTTGCGTCCTTTCTGTGGTTGGGCGCGAAGGCATTGGGTCGTCGTGGCAACCAGGATCAGTGGCCTCACCCACTCTCTCGATGCCGCAGCCCACTCCGATCGATCGTCGGGGTCATGGCGTACTCCACATGTCGTCGCGTCTCGTGCCACCGATCGCGGCTCCGCGAGGAGTGATGTTCACGCCGACGCGGCGTGCCGCTCGGTCAAATGACCCAATTCGACCGCCCGGAACGAAGGCCGCAGGATGATCCGAGTCTCGTTAGCCGACGCGGCCTCCGACGCGGCGTCGAGGAGCTCGGTCTTGCCGACACCGGGCTCGCCCGTCACGAGCATCGCTCCGCCATTCTTCGCGGCTGCCGCAAGGAAGGACCGAAGACGGTCCATCTCCGCGTCGCGCGCCACCAAGCGACCGGCTGGGCGAGCTTCGCCAAGCCATGCGTCGTGCTGTGGACAGGGGTATCGAGCATGGAGCGCAGCGGTGATCGGACCTGATCGGTCCGCACGGCAAGTGTGTGCCTTTGGGGTCATATGACGCAAGACGAACGGCCATCTCGGCCCGAACCATGGCGGCGTCGTCCGATGCCGGAGTCGCGATGCCGATTGAAGGATCAACACAGGGTAACGGGTCGAATCCGCGCGATGGACCCGACGACCAGCTCGTCGTGACGAAGAGAGTCCGTGCTCGATGGCTGACGATCACCTGATCGCTGTCGACGGGAAGACGTTGCCCTCGGGCTCTTCGGGTATCCCGACGATTACTTGGACTGCAGGCGAAACAGCGGGCGCCTAATCCTGAGGCTGGTAGGCACCGAGGATGTTTCCGGACGGGTCGGCGAACGTGAAGCGTCGTCCACCGGGATAGTCGTGCATTTCCGCCTGGATGCGACCTCCCGCATCCAGCACGCTCGCAAGGGTGTCATCGGCGCTCTCCGAGCGCACCAGCACAAGCACGCCCTCGCCGCGGGAGGGCGGCACGTGCTGCGACAGCCCGCCGAACTCCTGCCCGGGGTTCCTTGGATCCTGGACACCCGCGTATTCAGGGCCGTAGTCGTTGAACGTCCACCCCAACGCCTTCGCGTAGAAGGCCTTTGCCTGTTCGAGGTTGTCCACAGCCAGTTCGACGTAGTCGATCACATGTGCCATGGGACCAGATTACGCCCATCCCGGCGCACATCGCGGACCCCCGAATGAGGCCGCTCAGACAGCCGCGCGCGTGAACGTCAGGTGTGTCACGCCGCTGGGCGAGGAGGTGGCCTCGATCACGTAGTCCTTCTCGAAACCCTCCAGCCCATCCCAGAGGCGTTCGCCCCGACCCAAGAGGATCGGGACGACTGCGACATGCAGGTGGTCGATGAGTCGTGCGGCAAGGAACTCCCGAATCACCGTGGCACCGCCGCCGATGCGAACGTCCTGGCCACGCGCGGCGCTGCGGGCCGTCTCGAGCGCCTCGACCGGCGATGCATCGATGAAATTGAACGTCGTGCCGCCCTCCATCTCGACCGACGGGCGCGGATGGTGGGTGAGGATGAAGGTCGGCGTGTGGAACGGCGGGTTGGGACCCCACCAGCCCTTCCAGTCCGGGTCCGCGTGCCAGCCCGGCGGGCCGAACTTCCCGGCACCCATGATCTCGGCGCCGATCCCCTGATCGTGCAGCCGCAGGAAGGCGTCGTCGACGCCGCCGCTGCCGCCCGGCTCGCCGACCCTGTCGCTCCACCACCGGGTGACGAACATCCACTCGTGCAGCCGTTCGCCGGCGTGGCCGAACGGTGCCTCGAGGCTCTGACCTTCGCCGGTACCGAAACCGTCGAGCGAGATCGAGAAGAATTGGACGCGGGCGAGTGACATGGCTGATGCTCCCTAGGTCATCGGGGGCGGGTCTTCATTCAGTGCGGCTCACGAGGCATCACTCCCCGGCGTTGCCGAACGTCGCCCGGCCGGCCGGGCGGTAGGTCTGGAGCATCACGCCGGATGGCGTCGAGAGCGTTTCGACCAATTCCAGGTCGTGCGATTGGCCGCGCTCCGGGAAGAGCCGAAGCCCATCGCCCACCACGACGGGGACGATCCGCAGGTTGAGCTCGTCGACGAGGTCGCGCTCGAGCAACCATCGGAACAGCTGGCCGCTGCCGTGGACCTGGAGCTCGCGTCCGGGCTTCGCCTTGAGCTCGCGCACCGCCGCCTCGACATCGCCCTCGAGGACGTGCGTGTTCCAGCCCGGATCCTTGAGCGTGGTCGACGGCACGTACTTGGGCAGGACGTTGATGCCGTGGGAGACCGGGTCGCCACTGTCGTGGTGCGGCCAGTAGCCCTCGAAGATCTCCCAAGTCCGTCGTCCGAGGAGCAGCGCATCCGCGCGCTCGAACATCGAGGTCAGGAACCGCCCGGTCTCCTCGTCAGCGTGCGACGCGGTCCAGCCGCCGCGCTCGAACCCGCCGCGACGGTCCTCATCGGGGCCTCCCGGGCCCTGGTGCACGCCGTCCAGGCTCAGCATCATCGATGCGGTCAGTTTCATGCCCTTCGCTCCTAGGGTCCGCGACGCTCGAAGATGTAGTCGAGGTCTTTGCGCCACGTCTGGCCGGCGTCATCGGAGGCGTCGGCGCGCATGTCGATCCGGTCCGGCTGGACGCGCATGACGATGCGCTGGTGGAAGTCCGGGTCCTCGCGCAGCAGCGTCCATTCGTCGTCAGCGACGGTCACGTCGAACACACGGTAGACGCCGCGGTCGTCGTGGGAGAAGGCCACGTATTCGTCACGCGCATCGTTGCGGCCGAAGATGAACTCCTGCGTCGAGTCGTCCTCCCAGCGCGAGCGCATGACGAGGAACGCGTCGGCCAGCCACTCGAACGTCGCCGAGCCGTGGATCTCGGTGTCGAGGCTCTCGAGGAACCAGGCGTGGGTCATGGTCACGGCCCACTCCCCCACCAGGACCTCGAGACGGCGCATCGCGTCATTCATCGCGGCCTCCTTGGATGCCTGCTCACACCATACTCGGCAGATGGATGCGCTCACTCGGTTCGCCCAGCCGTGGCTCGATCGTGCCGCGAGGGTCGGGGCCGATCCGCGGGACGACGACGAAGTCCGGTCGCGCAAGGCGCTCCTCGTCCTCGTGTGCGTCCTGATCCTCCCGATCTCGCTCGTCTGGGGAGTGATCTACCTCGCCCTCGGCGCCATGGCGGGGCTGATCGCCTGGCTGTACTTCATCGTCTCGGTCGCGGCGATCGCGGTCTTCTCCAGAACCCACGACATCCAGTGGTTCCTGCGGGTGGAGCTGCTCGACATCCTGCTCGCGCCGACGATCTCGATGGCGTTCGTGGGTGGCTTCGTGGCCTCGGGCGCCGTTGGTCTGTGGGGCATCCTGGCCCCGCTCGGGGCCCTCGTGTTCGACGGGGCGCGTGCCGGGGTGCGCTGGTTCGTCGCCTTCGTCGCCGTGTTCCTCGTCTCCGGGATCGTCGGCGAGCTGGCCGGTGGTGGCGAGTCGCCCCTGCCGACCTGGTTCGAGAGTCTGATGATCGCGCTCAACGTGACGGTCGCGGGCACGGTGGTGTTCGGGCTGCTCGCGGAGTTCGTCCGCCAGCGGGAGGAGGCGCTCGCGGCGCTCCGAGTCGAGCAGGATCGTGCCGAGAACCTGCTGCTGAACATCCTGCCCCGCTCGATCGCCGATCGGCTCAAGGCCGACCCGGCCACGATCGCGGACCAGTTCGCCGCCGCCTCGATCCTGTTCGCCGACGTCGTCGACTTTACGCCGCTGTCGGACCGCCTCAAGCCGGCCGATGTCGTCGGCATCCTCGACCACCTGTTCTCGCACTTCGACCTCCTGGCCGAGCGCTACGAGGTCGAGAAGATCAAGACGATCGGCGACGCCTACATGGTGGCGGCGGGCGTGCCGACGCCTCGCGGCGATCACGCCCGGGTGATGGCGCTGATGGCTCTCGACATGCGCGAGGCGATGCGCTCGCAGGACGCGGTCGCCCACCTCGACCTCCAGCTCCGGATCGGGATCAACTCGGGGCCGGTCGTGGCGGGCGTCATCGGACGCAAGCGCTTCCTGTACGACCTGTGGGGTGACGCCGTGAACATGGCGAGCCGCATGGAGTCGCAAGGGACGCCCGGGCAGATCCAGGTGACGCGGGCGACCTACGAGTTGCTCAGGGAGGAGTTCGAGCTGGAGCGGCGTGGCACGGTACCGATCAAGGGCAAGGGCGACGTCGAGACCTGGTACCTGGTCGGGCGTCTGGCGAGCAAAGACGGACCCCCGACCCTGTGACGAGGGCCGGGGGTCGCGTGTGTGCCGGGTGGGTGGTGGTGGTTGTCAGTCTCGCTCGAAGAAGTGGGTCGAGAGGTACCTCGCGACCTTCTGGCCGAGCCACGCTCCCTGGACGTCGGCCCGACGGAAGTGCAGGCCGACGAGGATGCGACCCTCGATCGAGTCAGCGATGGGGCCGCTGAATCGGTTGTAGTGCCGGGTGATCGGCGTCGCCCCGACGCTCGTCAGACTGAACCGCATGCGGTTCGTTCCGAAATACGCGCGAGCGGCGTTCATCGCCCCGGACACCAAGCAGTTGAATCCCGACGGCGGATCCGGGTAGCCGGGGGTCGGGATCAGCGAGGTCCAGCTGGGATCGGGCGCGGTGGCCGCATTCCCGTCGGTTCCTGCTTCCTGGATCGCCGTCTGTGGCCGCCAGAAGAGCCAGTGGTCCTTGTTCTCCCAGCACGCGATCAGGGAGTCCGCCGTCGACATGCTGGTCATCACGAACAGCCGTGCCTGCTGGCTCGTCGACAGGTGGCGCTTGGTCGCGATATCGCGGAGGCCGCGGTTGACCATCGCGAACGGATTGGCCGACGCCCAGGTGGCGAGCTTGGCCTGCTTGGGGGTCCGAACGGAGTTCGCACCACCGAGCCGTTTGACCTCGTTGAATTCTCTGGCGTACGCGGCACTGCCGAGTGGGAAGGGCGGTCCGATCCGATACTGGTCAGGACTCCGCAGCGTGAACGGCTTGACGACGCTCACCCAGTGGAAGGCGTTGTTACTGAGGGGCGGCACGAGGCGCCATTGGCCGCGATCGGTGCCCGTCGCGAACAGTGAGGTGCCGAACCGTCCATCCCCCACGCGATTCGCGAGCATCGCTGCCGCTGCGGCCGCGCCCACCCTGATCGCCACGGTTCTTGGCCGTTCCGTTGCGGATCTTGGCAAGGGACGTGGCATACAGGCCGTCCACGCTGGCCTTGACGGTCGGCGCTGCAGAGGTGAGGCCGACGAGGACCCCGTGCGCCGCGGCTGCGACGGCAGCCGCCTGGGAGGACGACCTCCGAGCGTTGAGACCGTCCAGATACGGCTCGTGGGTGTCGACGATCGCCATCACGGCGTCGTAGATCGCGCCGTGCACCATCGCGAGGTGGATCGGCGCGAGCGGAGGTGGCTGGCCGAGGCCGGGCGGGGTCGCGGTCGGGAGATTGCCGATCGCGTTGACGGCGTTGATGTTCCACTCGAGGACCATGTTGGTCGGCTCGCGGGCGGCGACCGATGTCGCCGGGATCAGCATCGAGATGGCGATCACCGCGATCGCCATCGGTGACGAGAGCCAGCGCCTGGTCCTCGAACGTGGGCGGAATCGTGTCATGACGGTGTCCTCGAACTCGGTACGTCCTGGGTAGCGCCGAGCGCCATTGTGCCGAGCGGCGGGATCACGCCCCCGAACCGTGCCGGTCATCGGTCATCAACGTCCCTCCCCTCTCGTGGTGGCACACGACGACGCTTGGGCTGGGGCCCGCCGCGTCAGTCGAATGCCACCCTCGTCCCTCGAGGTGTTAGACCACCCTATAGATAGGGCGTCAAACGGAGTCGTTTTGTTCGATATTCGTTTCGGGCGTGCTCGGCGCTGCTCAGACGACGGCCTTGTCGTCCCGGCTGTCGCCGACTGCCGATGCCAGCTCCGACACGAACCTGCCGATCGCGACACCCTCCGGGTCGGCATGATCAGGGTTGATCTCCGTGACGACGAGGCCCGCGAACCGCGGGCTGGCGACCAGGACGCGCAGGCTCGACATCGCATCGGCCAGCGACAAGCCGTGTTCGAAGTGGGGCACGTCGGCGATCGGGCAGTCGACGAAATCGAGCACGTCGACGTCGAAGTGGACGAGGAACGGCCCTCCCCCGGCCTCGAGGGCATCGCGCGCCTCGGCGGCAGCGGCCGCCGCATGACCCGCCACGCGGTCGAGCGGGAACGCGCGCATACCGTGACGTTCGAGCACGCGATTCTCGACCTGCTCGGTGTGCTCCAGGCAGGGGCCGTAGAACACGACCCGACCGGGATCGAGCAGCGGGACGCGCGGTCCGATGCCGCTCAGCTCGGGCGCCGCACCCGGCTCGCTGATCATGTGGGCGACGCCCATCGAATCGAGGTGGCCCTCGGGCTGCGTCTCGGGGACGTAGAGGTCGACCCCGCCGTCGAAGTACAGCAGGCTTGGATCCTGGCCGGCACGCACGAGGCCGGACACCACGCCGACGGTGACCGTGCAGTCGCCGCCGACGACGAGCGGGACCTGGTCCGCACGCGCGATGGCTTCGACCCGATCGGCGACCGACCGTGCCGTCTCGACAACGAGCGGGAGGTTCTGTGCCCGCCGGTGTTCGGGGTCGGGACGAGCACGGGCCGGTGGCAGGTCGCCGTGGTCGATGACGTTGACGCCGACCCCCTCGAGGCGCTCGAGCAGACCGGCGCCCCTGACGGCGCGTACCGCCTTCTCCTGACCCGGCGTGTGGGCGCCCGCACTTGACTGCACGCCCAGCAGGCCGAAGGGGATCAAGGGCGCCTGCACGCTGACATCTTGTCACGCGGGGCGCTGGCTACTCACCAGCGCCGGCTCGAGGCGTCAATACCGCCGAGCGATCGCCTCGATTTCGGCGTTCAGGCGCTCGTGCTCATGCCCGTAGATCGAGCAATGGCCCATCCCCTCGAACAGGTGGTACGTGGAGGTCGGGCACAGGTCCGCCACTTCCCGGCCGAACTGGGGCGGTGCCTGGACGTCCTCCGCGAACGAGAACACGTGAATCGGGACCGTACAGGACGGGAGCTCGCGGGTCAGGTCGAACGTCTGGCAGGCGTCCCACTGGCCGATGAGCGACTCCTCGTTCACTCCCGTCTCGATCCACGCCGACAATTCGTCCCTGATCCGTGGCCACAGCACGGGGTCGCCAAGAACGCGCGCCGGGTACAGGGTCGCGGCGTAGTGGGCCACGGCCATCTCGCCGTCAAGGCTCCCTCCGGCGTCGCGATAGTCGATCTCCGCCTGCATGTAGTAGCGGATCCAGCCATGGGAGCGCGCGCCGCCACCCATGGCGATGCCCACCCGGATGAGATCCGGGTGGTCGACCGCCAGCTGCTGCACGATCAGCGCGCCCATGGACAGGCCGACCACAACGACGGGAGGCGTGCAGATCGCGGCGATCAACTCGGCTGTGTCGCGCGCCATGTCCCCGATCGTCCAGGGCAGGGGCTGGCGACAGGTCGTCGGGGCGATCCCGCGGTTCGTGAAGGTGGTATTCCGAAACGACCGACGGAAGTGCGGCAGTTGGTAAGCGTCCCAGGTATCGCCGGTATCGCCGCCGCCGGCCACCCAGACGATGTCCGGGCCCTCGCCGTCCTGCGCGTACTCCATCGACGTCTCGGAGCCCTCGAACATCGGCATCGGCGGACCTCTCCATGGCGCGTGCGATGGCCCAGTATCGGCTCTGCGGTTGACCACCATGCGCCGCGCTCGCCACGTCGGCAGCGGAGTTCAGCGAAGTGGACGAGGTTCGAGACGCGCAGGCCCTCGGCGACGTTCTCCGGCTGCGGGACTAGTCTTCGCCCGGTGGCGCGGATGAGGGTCTTGTTCACGTGTGTCGTCGGACACGGCCACTTCAACCCGATGGTTCCGCTGGCGCGCGCCTTCGAGGCCGCCGGCCACGAGGTGGCATTCGCGACCGACCCAGGGTTCGTCGATCACGTGAGCGGTGTCGGATTCCGTGCGTTCCCGAGCGGTCTCGACATGCCCGAGGCGATGCGCCGCTTCATCGACGGGACGCCCGGGTTCCGTGGGCTCCAGCCGTGGGAGCAGATGGGCCACATCATGCCGGGTCTCTTCGGCGGCGTGCGGGTGGAACCGATGCTGGTCGACCTCGATCGCGTGGTCGACGGATGGCGCCCGGACCTCCTCATCCACGACGCGGCCGAGATGGCCGGCGGGATCGCCGCGGAGATGGCGGGCATCGCGCATGCGGAGCATGCCATCGGGCTGCTGCGGCCGCTCGAGCTCAGACGGCGAGCGACGGATGCCCTGGAGCCCTTCTGCGAGCGGGTCGGCGTGCAGAACCCGGGCGTGGGCGGGACCAACGGCGAGCTCTACCTGGATATTTGTCCGCCAGGGATCCAGCGAGCGGAGATCGCTGCCGTCGAGCGAGCGCAGCCTCTCCGACCCGTCAGTGTCGACGAAGCCCCAGGGGTCGCCATGCCTGCCTGGTTGGACCGTCTACCGGACGTCCCGACGGTCTACGTGACGCTCGGCACGGTCTTCAATGAGGATGCCGATCTCTTCCACACGATCCTCGACGGCATCCAAGACGAGGACCTGAACGTCATCGTGACGATCGGACCGCGTGGCGATCCCGCTGCGCTGGGTCCTCGACCCGACAACGTCCATATCGAGCCGTTCATCCCGCAATCGCGGCTCCTTCCCCATTGCTCGGTGTTCATCAATCACGGCGGCTCTGGAGCGCTCATCGGCGCCGCCAATGCCGGCGTCCCGGTACTCGCCATCCCGCAGGGTGCGGATCAGTTCTTCAATGCCGAGATGATCGAGGAACGAGCGATCGGCGTGCGAGTCATGCCGGATGGGGTCAGCCCGGACAGCGTCCGCCAGGCGACTCGCATGCTCCTCGATGATGCCGCGTACGGGCACACCATCCGTGGGCTGCGCCAAGGCATCGACACGATGCCGACACCAGACGACGTCGTGCTGGTACTGGAGAACCTGACCGCCGGCTAGCTGCTAGTTGACGGCGCCCTCGATCAACTCGAGGGTGCGCGCATCCCCGTCCATCGCCGCCCGGACGCCCAAAGGGAGCGGGATGTTCGGCCCGGCGTGGCCGAAGTCGACATTCCCGATGACCGGGATCTCGCGATCCCCGAGCGCGTCGAGCACGACCTCGCGAAGAGAGTCCGGGCCTTCCGGTGCGACCTGGATGGTCTCCGTCGCGCCGACCAAGAGGCCGGCGATGCGATCCAGGACGCCCCCGTGGCGCAGGACCTGCAGGTCGTTCCAGACGTTGATCGTCGATGTGTTGAGGTCCTCGATGAACAGGATCGCGCCATCGAAGCGCTCCGGCGCGAGGGCCCACGGCGTTGCCTGGATCCGCACGAGGCGGTGCAGCAACCCGCCGAGCAGATGGCCCTCCGCGCGTCCCGGGCGCCAGCACTCCCAGGTCGAGAAGGCAGGCAGCGGACCGGCGGGCTCGGTCGACGTGAGGACGCGACGATAGATGTCGGCCATCGTCGCTCGATCGGGCTCGGACAGCTCGTGCCACTCCCCCACTCCGTACATGAGCGTGTCGGCGTGGAAGGTGACCAGCCCGGTCATGGAGTGGATCGCCAGATGCAGCGCACCGATGTCGCTCATGCCGACGAGGGCCTTGGGGTTCGCGGCGACCGCGCCGTAGTCGATGACGTCGAGGTAGCCGAGCGTGAGGCGGCCGCCGACAAGCCCCCAGATCGCGTGGACCTCCGGATCGAGGAACAGCTCGTTGAGCTCCCGTCCGACCTCGTCGGGTCGCGCGGCTCCCCACCACCAGGTCTTCTCGACGTCCACGAGCGGTGCCGGTCGGACGCGGAAGCCCATCGACTCAAGCTCGGCGACGCCGTATCGGTACATCTCGAGCTCGGCTGCTTCCAGCGGGCCGGAGAGGGCCGCCACGGCCACGGTGTCACCGGGTGCCAACGCCTTCGGGCGGATGATCGGTGGCGTCGCTCGATGGTCGCCCACTAGGGCGCGACGTTGTGGTTCAGGTGGAACACGTTGGTCGGGTCCCAGGTTCGTTTGAGGGCCGCGAGACGCTCGAGCTTGGCCGCGCCGTAGCTCGCCTGGGTCACCTCGGGGCCGGCATCGGACAGCTCGTTGATGTAGCGGCCTGGGAGGAGCGTCTGGCTCGACGATCGCCATCGCGCGGCGGACCCATCGCATGTTCGCCGCGTCGAGCGCCGGGTCGGACCAGGCGGTGTCGGGGCTCACGTCGAACGGGTGGGGACGGCCACTGAAGGCCATCGCGTCGTCAGGGACGCGCTCGATCGCGCCCCCCATCGCCGTCACCGAGATGCTGGCGTCGCCCGGGATGTCCTCCACGTGCGCGACGAATGCGTCGAGGACCGCCGGAGGACAATCCGCGACATAGCCACCGAGGATGGCCGTCCGCGAGCCCCACGCGAGGTCGAGATCGCTCGAGCGCTGGGCCACGAGGTACTCCTCGCTGGTGGCCGTGACCGATGCCGGCGCAGGACCCTTCAGCAGCGGCGCGATGTCGCGCTGGACATCCTCCCCTGCCCCGCTGTGGTTGTACGAGATGACGACGATCGGCCGACCGGCGACCGCGTCCGGGTAGTTCGCGGCCGGCTCGGCCAGGGCGACGGTGAAGATGGCCGCTACCGTGTCCGGCGCGGCAGCCGCGAAATCGCGGAAGACCGGCCAGAGCTCGTGGATCTCGGAGGCCGGGTGGACGTGGACCCCCCGGTGGAGGGTCCCCGAGAAGGGATGCACCTCGAGCTCCAGACTCGTCGCGATGCCGAAGTTCGCACCCGCACCGCGGAGGCCCCAGAACAGCTCCGGCTCGTCATCCGCGCTTGCCCGGACGACATTTCCGTCGGCGGTAACGAGCTCGACCGAGCGAAGGCTGTCGATCGTCAGCCCGAACCGCCGCTGGAGCCGCCCGACGCCGCCACCGAGCGTCAGCCCCGCGACGCCGGTGTGGCCGACGACCCCGACCGGGCAGACGAGCCCGTGTTCCTGCGCCGCGATGTCGAGCTTGCCGAGGAGCGCGCCACCGCCCGTCCGGGCGAGTCGCCGCTCCGGGTCGACGTCGACGGCGTCCAACCGTACGAGGTCGATGACGAGGCCACCGTCGGTCGTCGAGTGCCCGACCGCGCTGTGACCGCCGCCGCGGACCGCGATCTCGAGGTCGACCTCGCGGCCGAAGCGAACGGCAGCCACGACGTCCTCGACGTTCGAGGGCCGAACGATGAAGGCCGGTCGGCGATCGAACATCGCATTCCAGACGCGTCTGGCATCGTCGTATCCGGTGGCATCGGGCGTGATGATTTCGCCGGCGAAGGAGCGGCGAAAGGTCTCGAAGGACATCTAGTCCCCGGGGCGGCGCATCGCGCCGAGGCTGGCCAGCGCTTCAGGATCGAGTGCGTCGGGCGAGACCCCAGCCACGCGGCCCTTCGTGCGGGCGCGCAGCGTGGCCGTCCTCGTGCCGTCTCGCAAGCCGGCGCGCTCGCCGACGACGGCGCCGGGCCCGATCTCGGCGATCTCCTCGCCGTCGCGCTCGACCACGAAGATCCCATCGAGGATGAGGAACACCTCCGTGCCGGGCTCTCCCTGTCGGACGAGCTCCTCGCCCTCCGCGATGGTGCGGATCGTGGGCTTCGTCCCGTCGTTCATGATCGTGCTCGACATCGACCGCTCGAGCGCCGATTCGACCGCCGCGACGACGGCCGGTGAGTCCTGGTTGCCCCACGGCGTCCGGTCGCCGTACGAGTGGTTGAACCACTGCCCGAAGTCGATGACGCCGGACTTCTCGACGAGGTGGCCGTCGTGGTCGTAGATCCAGTGGCGCGGGAACGGGCTCGCGCCGACGACCTCGTGGCTCGAGCTGCCGTCGGCGTTGATCGTCAGGGCGAGGGTCGTCCACGCGATCGACGGCCAGAACTGGACGAACGGCTTGTGTGGCACCGGTCGCGGCGTCGGGAGGCCCATGCGCCCGCCGATCGTCTGGACGAAGCGGGCTGACGACGGGCCCACCTCGGGTTCGGCCTGGATATCGGGCAGCTGGACCGCGGGAAAGCGCACGGCGGCCGGTCCGACCTTGACCGTCGTCGCGCCGATGTGGCCCCGACCGAGATGGCCGGCATTCACGATGCGCCCGTCCTCGACCTCGATGAACGCGCGCAGCTCGTTCGCCTCGCGGAAGCGGTCGCTCGTCCGGAGTTGCCCGAGATCGTCGAGTCGATCCGGCGGCGGTTCGTCGTAGTGCGTGACGCCGAGCTCGAACGGGATCTTGGACGGGCCCGTGATCGCCTCGGAGGGGATCCACGAGATGGCGATCACCGACGATTCGAAGCGTTGCATGGCCACGGGGTACCTCGTGATGGGAAAAACGTGGCGTGGCCGAAGCCCGACGACGCCACCGATCATACGGCTCCGCTCCGCCGGCCACCGCATCGCGGCAAGGGTTTAGCGTCCCAGGAGCTGGTCGACCGGTGCGAGATCGTCGGTGAGCGGGACGGCCGGGCCGATGAATGTCCGCACCTCGTCGGGTTCGGCGAGCACGGCCGTCGACTCTCCCTCTCCCCAATCGGCGATCGCCGCCTCCACCGACGCGACGTCGAGCGGCGCATCGCTCGCCACGAGCACGAGGTTGCCCCCTCCCCTGCCCTCGATCGTCCGCTGGCCGGCGATGACGACGACCTCCGAGAACCGCGTCGCGGCCGTCGCGACCTCGGCACGGACGAAGCGGAGCGGCGGGTAGTCGATGAGGTTCGCGACGTATGCGCCGCCCGGGCGGAGCACCCGGGCCACCTCGTCGAGGAACTCGGTCGTCGTGAGGTGCCACGGGACGGCGAGGCCGCCGAAGGCGTCGCCGATCACGAGGTCGAACGAGTCCGACGGGAGCGCGCGAATCGACTGCCGCGCGTCTCCGAGGCGCACGTCGATGCGATCGCTGGACACGTACCCGAGCTCCGATCGCGCGACGTCGTAGACCTTGGGATCGAGCTCCAGCACGGTCTGTCGCGCTTCGGGGTGCATGGTCTCGATGTAGCGCGGGAACGTGAACCCACCGCCGCCGATGTGCAGGACATCGGGTGATGCCCCGAGCTCGACCCGGAGCGGTGCCGTCGCGTCGGCGAAGCGTCGGACGTACCCGAACCGGAGGTCGGTCGGGTCCCGCAGGTCCACGGCTGCGTGGGTGAGACGGTCGAGCACGAGGACGCGAACGTCGGGGTCGGCGGGGTCGTCCTGGATCGCGATGCAGTAGTAGGCGCTCTCGGTGTCACAGGGCGAAGGCAGGGCCACGGCAAGTCCACCGGCGAGCACCACGCCGGCGAGCGCGATCGACGCGACGCCACGTCCCATCCGCCGCAGCCACAGGCTCAGCGCGACCCCGATGGCCACCAGCCCGACACCGACCAGGACGATCAGGACCCGGGTCGGGACGAGCCCGAGCAGGACGAAGCCCGTCAGGAACGTGCCCGTGATGGCGCCGACCGTCCCGACGGCCGAGAGCCGGCCGACGATCGAGCCGCTGGTCGCGAGATCGGTCAGCGTGCCGCGGACCAGCATCGGCGCCGTGGCCGAGAGGATCGTGGCGGGTACCACGAAGGCCGTCGTGGCGAGGACCAGGATCGACACCAGCCCCTCCCCCAGCCCGATGCCCCCGATCAGGCCGACGATCGGTACCGCGGCGATGGCACTGACGCCGCCGACGATGAACGCCGGGCCGAGGAGCGGGAGCGGGCCGACGCTGTCCGCGGCCCGTCCGCCGATCCATGCGCCCAGTGCGATACCCGCCAGGATCGCGCCGATGATCCCGGTGTAGGTCGTGAGCGAGACGCCCACGTACGGCGCCAGGAGCCGTCCGGCGGCGATCTCCAGCACGAGCACGCTCGCCGCCGCGATGAAGGTGAGGACGGCGGCGACGAGCGGGCGGAGCTGCGGTGCCGGATGCGCGCCGTCGTGATCGGTCACGACGCGAATGGTAGAGGCGGGGCCCTCCGGGGACTTCAACCGTCGATGCGCGCCGTCTCGAGACCGTCGAGGATCAGGTCCAGGCCATACGTGAACTCGTCCCCGTAGTCGTAACCGGGCTGCATGACGTGCTCAGCGAGGAACTCGACGAGGTTGGGGTACTCGTTGACGGGGAACGGCTCGAGCATCGTCTCAGCCACATCCCCGACCGACTCCGTCTCGAACGGGAGATTGACCTTGGTCAGGGCGAAGCCGTAGATGTAGCTGTCCAGGAGCGAGTAGGCGTGAGCGGCCATCGCTACGTCGAAGCCCGACGCTCGGAGCCTGCCGATCACCGCATCGTGATGGCGCAGGTTCGCTGGACCAGGCGTACGCCGCGACTCCATCAGGCCGACCGCCCACGGGTGGCGTGCCAGTGCATCGCGAACCGCGATCGCACGCTTGCGCATCGACGTCTTCCAGTCTCCCCCGCCGGACGGCACGCCGATCTCGCTGAAGACGACATCGACCATCGCGTCGATGAGGTCGTCCTTGTTGGCGACGTGGCGATAGAGCGCCATCGGGGCGACGTCCAGCATCTCGGCCAGCGTGCGCATCGTGATGGCATCGAGCCCGTCCGCATCGGCATGGGCGATCGCCGCGCCGAGGACTCGCTCCCTGCTCAGACGCTTGCGAGGCTCCGTACCCGCTGCTGCTTCCGTGGCCATCCGCCTGCTCCTCATCGTCGAACCCGACGGCTATTCTTGACAAGCGTACAATGTACGCGCTAATGTGTGCATCGTACACGAAACAGCGTACTGCGTCTAGCATAGCGAAAGCCGAGGGTCACCTCCATGAGAGCCATCGTCCAGGAGTCGTACGGATCGGCAGAGGTCCTGGAAGTACGAGATATCGATCGTCCGCAGGTCGGCGACGACGAGGTGCTCGTCCGGGTCCATGCGGCGTCCGTGCATGTCGGGGACTGGATCCTCATGACCGGCAAGCCGTACGTCATGCGCATGGCGACCGGCCTGCGCAAGCCGTCCAACCCCGTTCCGGGGACGGATGTCGCCGGGACGGTCGAAGCGGTCGGCAAGGATGTGCAGCGCCTTCGGCCAGGCGACGAAGTGTTCGGGTGGTGCGCCGGCGGGTTTGCCGAGTACGTGTCCGCGAGCGAGGACCAGTTCATCCCGAAGCCGTCCAATCTCACCTTCGAGCAGGCGGCGGCCGTCGGCGTATCTGCCACCACGGCGCTCCAGCTCCTTCGCGACACCGGCAAGGTGCAGCCGGGCCAGAAGGTCCTCGTGAACGGGGCGTCCGGCGGCGTCGGCTCGTTCGCCGTGCAGATCGCGAAGGCGTTCGGTGCCGAGGTGACCGGGAGTCTGCAGCACGAAGAACGTGCGGACGGTCCGATCCATCGGCGCCGACCACGTCGTCGACTACACCAAGGAGGACTTCACCGAGGGCGTGCCGCGCTACGACCTGATCCTCGACAACGTCGGCAACCACTCGATGGCCCGGACCCGGCGCGCCCTGACACCGACCGGGACCCTGATCTCGAACGGCGGCGGGCATGCCGACGGCAAGCTGAGCCGCACCCTGCGGACCATGCTGGTCTCGATCTTCGTGCGCCAGCAGGCGAGCCCGACGGTCAAGTCGCAGAACCACGACGACCTGGTGGCGCTCAAGGAGCTCGTGGAGGCCGGACGGATCGCGCCCGTGATCGACGGCACCTATCCGTTGAGCGAGACACCCAAGGCGATCCGACGTGTCGCTACCGGACACGCCCGAGGGACGATCGTCATCGACGTCCTCGGCGTCTCGCCCGCCTCCGCCGCCTCGGAGACCACGGCGTCGAAGGCGCCGATGACCCTACCCGTCCACGTTGGATCCAGCATCTCTTGAAAGGGAACGACTCATGACCAAGAGCATCGTTACAAGACTCTTCATCGGGGCCGGGATCGCCATGATCGCCGGCGCCGTCGTGGCCATCGTGGCCGTCTCGATCGCGATCGCGGGCGACGTGTTCGTGATGAGCGGCTCCGACGTCGTCGGACTGCAGGGCGGCCCGCTCGCCTGGACATCGCTGGTGCTCGGCATCGCGGGCGTCCTGGCGATCACCGGCGGCCTGATCGCGGGCCTCGTGTCGTGGATCGGAGCCCTGCTGAACACCTGGCAGCTCGAGAGCAAGGCGTGGTTCATCGGCCTGCTGCTGCTCGGGATCTTCAACCTCGGGTTCTTCGCGATGGTCGCCTACATCATCGCCGGACCGGACGGCGAAGCCAGCCGTGGGACCGCGCGGCGTGCAGGCACCCTCGCCGGCATGACCGATCGCACCGCGGCCCCTTCGATGACCGGCAAGACGGTGTTGATCACCGGCGGCACCGCCGGCATCGGACGGGCCGCGGCGGTCGGACTTGCCTCGATGGGGGCTCGGGTGGGCATCACCGGTCGCGACCGTGACCGGGCCGAAGGCGCCGCCGCGGAGATCGTCCGCGCGTCGGGCAACCCCGCGGTGGACGTCTTCGTCGCTGACATGTCGTCGCAGGCCGAAGTCCGTCGGCTGGCCGGCGAGGTCCTTGCCGCCTACCCGCGGCTTGATGTGTTGCTCAACAACGTCGGCGGGTTCTGGGCCCACCGCCACGTCACGGCCGACGGGCTGGAGCACACGTTCGCCCTCAACCACCTGGCGCCGTTCCTGCTGACGGACCTGCTGCTCGAGCGCCTCGTCGCGAGTGCCCCGGCTCGGGTCGTCACCGTCTCGTCGGGCGCACAATCCATGGGCCGGATCGACTTCGACGACCTGATGGGCGAGGGCAAGTACTCGGGCCAGCGGGCCTACAACCAGTCGAAGCTGGCGAACGTGATGTTCACGTACGAGCTGGCCAGGCGGCTCGAGGGAACGGGCGTGACGGCGACCGTGCTCCACCCGGGCGTGACGAGTACCGGCTTCGGCGCGGAGGACACGGCCCGCGGATGGGGCCCACTCATCGCGGTCATGCGCCCGTTCATGAAGAAGCCCGAACAGGGCGCCGAGACGTCCGATCTACCTCGCCAGCTCCCCGGAGCGGCGGGGCTCACAGGCCGGTACTTCGCCGACGCAAAGCCAAGAAGTCGCAGCAAGTCGTCCTACGACACGGCGACCACCGCCCGACTGTGGCGCGTCAGCGCTGATCTCGTCGGCGTCCCTGCCACGCACTAGTCGCGGGCGCCGCCCGGTTCGTGACGATTGTCATCGCCAGTCGGTGATCCTCCTCACTACCGACGCCATCGCCCGGCAACGACCATCGATCCATCGACCAAGATGTGTCACGAGTGACGAGGGACGATGGACATGCACGACTACCGATCGCATCTCGCGCTGATGCTGGCCGAGGATCGCATCCGCGACCGACGCCGCGAGGCGGATCTCGATCGGCAGCTGCAGGACGTTCGGCGGCAGCCGGAGCCTCGCCAGGAAGCTCGTCGCCGATGGCGGGTCGCTGACTTCGTCGGCTTCCTCATGCTGGATCGCCGCACGAGGTAGGACCGACTACGCAGGAGGAGACGATCGATGGCGACCCTCGACGACGCCGCGCAGAGCCAGGCACGCAACATCGAACAGGCCACCGGCCGCTCGATCGACGAATGGGTGGCGCTGGTCAAGACCGACGGTCCCGAGCGGCATAGCGAGATCGTGGCATGGCTCAAGGCGGAGCACGGGTTCAGCCACGGGAACGCCAACTTCGTGGCATTGACAGCGAAGCGCGGCACGACCGCCGGCGGCGGTGACGAGCTGGTCGACGCGATGTATGCCGGTCCGAAGGCGACGCTGCGTCCGTTCCACGATCAGGTCATCGACCTCGCGCGAGGGTTCGGTCCCGATGTGGAGCTGGCGCCGAAGCAGGCCTACGTGAGCCTGCGTCGATCGAAGCAGTTCGGCACGGTCGGACCCGGCCCTGGAGGGCGCCTCGAGATCGGGCTCAATCTCAAGGGCACGGAGCCGGCCGGTCGGTTGGAGTCCTCCGGCGGGATGTGCACGCACCGGGTCCGTCTCTCGTCGCCGGACGAGCTCGACAGCGAGGTGACCGGTTGGCTGCGGGAGGCCTACGAGCGAGCCTGAGGGGAGACTGGTGGCGAACGCTCTGACATCCATCCCGGGCTGGCAGGTGTACGTATGGGTCCTCGCCATCGCCCTGCCGGCCGCCATCCACCTTCGAGCGGCCCGACACATCGATGGTGCCCGGCGGGCTGAGATCGTCCTCATGTACGTCCTCGGCGTGTCTGGAGCCATCGGCATGTTCAACGTCGTCGCGCACACGGTCTTCGCCGGCGAGGTCGCGGCGTCCATCGGTTGGCCGGCCGGCAGCCCATTCCAGACGGAGGTCGGGTTCGCCAACCTCGCGATCGGGATCGTCGGCTTTGCCTGCTTCTGGCGGTATGACTTCTGGCTCCCGGCGATCACCGCGAAGGCCGTCTTCGCGTGGGGCGCGGGCGTGACCCATGTGCTGGACATCGTCGGGACGGGAAACCACGCACCGAACAACGCAGGCCCGATCCTGGCCTGGGATTTCCTGCTCCCAGCCGTGGCCGTCGTCCTGTACATCCTTGCCAGACCGGCGCGAGACCGCGTGGCCATCGTTCCGAGCCGGTACTGGTCGACGCGCTGGCGACTGGATGCACAGGATGGCGTCTCGTCGTGACCGAACGGGCGCCCGATGGGTTGCGGTGGATGCGCTACATCTGGCTCATCTACCTTGGGGCGCTCTTCTTCCAGCCCGCCTTCGACCCAGCGGCGGGGCCGGTCGACTGGTTCGCGGCCGTCGCCCTGATCGCCGTCTTCCTGCCGCTCTACGTTGCCGGCAACCGGGCGGTCGACGATCGGCAGCTGCTGTCGATCGTCGCAGCGATGGCCGCGCTCGCGGTGGCCGGGTCCTTGATCAATGGCGGTGCCAGTGTCTTCGTCATCTACGCGGCCGCCATCGCGGCCTATCTCGAGCCGCTGCGGCGCGCTGTGCTGGTCATCGCCGCGCTGGTCGGCGTTCTCGTGCTCATCCTGGCCATGTCGACCGCGCCGATGCCGTGGCGGGTCCTGGGCCTGGCACCGGCGCTCGTCTTCGCGATCGTGACCGGCGTCGCAAACATCTTCGATGCAGAGCGCGAGCGAGCGCAGCGTCGACTGCGTCGCGCCGACGAGGAGATCGAGCGGCTCGCCGCGCTCGCCGAACGGGAGCGCATCGCCCGGGACCTTCATGATCTCCTTGGCCACACGCTGTCGTTGATCGTCGTGAAGTCAGAGCTCGCGGCGCGACTGGCGGATTCAGATCCGCAACGCGCCGCCGAGGAGATCCGGGATGTCGAGCGCATCGGCCGCGAAGCGCTCGCCGAGGTCCGAGCCGCGGTGGTCGGCTATCGCGCTCAGGGCCTCCACGGTGAGCTCGAAGGGGCGCGCCGGGCCCTTGGCGCGGCCGGCGTCGACACCACGGTCGAGGCCGACGTGCCGGCACTGCCGATCGCGTACGAGTCGGCCTTGGCACTCGCGCTCCGGGAATCGGTCACCAATGTCGTACGCCACGCGGACGCCCGGCATGCCAGCATCCGCATCGGCGTCGAGGCGTCGAACATCGTCCTCGAGGTGACCGACGACGGACGTGGTAGCTCGGGACCCGAGGGGACAGGTCTCACCGGCATGCGCGAACGGGTCGCCGCACTCGGTGGCCTGGTCCAGCGTGACGGCAGCGTGGGCACGCGGGTGCGCGTGTCCCTGCCAGTCGAGGCGTCGATCAAGAGAGCCGGCGCGCAGCGCTCCGGATCGGAGGGGCACCCGTGACGATCCGACTTGTCCTGGCCGAGGACCAACGCATGATGCTCGGCGCGCTCGGCGTCTTGCTCGAGCTCGAGGACGACCTGACCGTGGTCGGATCTGCCGTCGACGGCGATGAAGCGCTCCGACTCGTCCTGTCGCTTGCCCCGGACGTGCTGTTGACCGACATCGAGATGCCGGGCCTGACCGGCCTCGACATCGCCGCGGAGATCCGGCGCCGTGGCGTGCCCACCCGCGTCGTGATCCTCACGACGTTCGCGCGCAGCGGCTACCTTCGCCGTGCCCTCGACGCCGGGGCCGCCGGCTACCTGCTCAAGGACGCGCCGTCCGCCACGTTGGCTGAAGCGATCCGCGCCGTTCATGCCGGTCGGCGCGCGATCGATCCCGAGCTGGCTGCCGATGGCTGGAGCGAGGCGGACCCGCTGACCGACCGCGAACGCGAGGTCCTGCGCCTGGCCGGCGAGGGGCTTGCCAACGCCGAGATCGCCGCACGTCTCCATCTGTCTGACGGGACGGTGCGGAACTACATGTCCGAGGCGATCGGGAAGCTTGGCGTCACCAACCGCACCGCCGCCGCGCGGCTCGCTCGGGATCGGGGATGGCTGTGAGCCCCTGGCGTAGAGTCGACCGGCACGGAGGGCGGGACACTTGGGCTACACGATCGAGGCGACCCGAGAAGCGGCGGTCGACCCCACCGCGGTCTTCGCGTTGTACATGGATCCATCGACCTGGTCGACGTGGGGCCACAACGTCCGTTGGGCGCGTTCGGAGGGTCCGATCGTCGAGGGCGGCACGGTCGACGTTCGGCCCAAGTATCCGGTGACCTACCACTGTCGGGTCCTGCGTCTCGTGCCGGATCGCCTCCTGAGGATCGAGGTGCGACCGATCGGCATGACCATCATCAACGTGTACGAGATCGAACCCATCGACGGCGGCTCGCGGGTCCGACACGCCTTCGAGATGTCGGGACCGCTCAGCGGGCTCCTTCGGCGGCTGGGATTGGCGCGTGCCTATCGCTCGTCGCTCGACGACGAGATCCGCCACTGCCTCGAGCTCGCGCAGGCGCGCTCCTCGGCCGACTAGTGTTGGTGCCGTGAAGCTGGTCGTGACCTCGTTCGTGACCGTCGACGGCATCGTCGAGGCGCCGGGTTTCGACGAGCACCGGAGCGGCCGGAACGCCTGGGCGCTGCGCGTCCAGAACGACGAGGACCAGCTCTATAACAAGGACCAGGCGATGTCGGCGGAGGCGTTCTTGCTGGGCCGCCGGACCTGGCAGATCTGGGCGGCGTTCTGGCCGACCGCCGCCGGCGACGCCCAGGAGCTGGCCGACCGCATGAACAGCATCCCGAAATATGTCGTGTCGAACACGCTCAAGCGGGCGGACTGGAGCAACTCCACGATCATCTCGGGGGAGGTGCCGCCTCAGGTCAGGAAGCTGAAGGCGCAGCCGGGCGGCGACCTGCTCGTGTACGGCAGCCCGGATCTGGTCGATGAGCTGCTCCGTCACGATCTGGTCGACGAATACCGGCTCCACGTCTATCCGGTCATCCTGGGTAGCGGCAAGCGGCTGTTCCGGGACAGGATCGACACGCACCACCTGCGCCTCGTCCGTTCACGCACGTTCAGCTCGGGCGTCGTCCTGCTCACCTACGAACCGGACCCCGAGGTGCCGACGAGCCGCTTCGTCGAGGAATACCAGTGGACGAACGAGCAGATGCGGTCACTGCAGGCAGCGGAGGACATCGACCGAACGCTGGCGACCGTCCTGTTCGCGGACATCGTCGATTTCGACCGGTCGCGCCGCCGCCATGGGCGACCGCGCCTGGAAGAAGCTCCTCGAGCAGCACCACCGGGTGGTCCATGGCGAGGTCGAGCGGTGGCACGGCCAGAACGTGGAGTTCTCCGGCGACGGCGTCATGGCGATCTTCGACGCTCCCACCCGGGCCCTGCGATGCGCCTTCGACCTGGTCGACGCTGCGCGGGGCCTCGACGTCGAGATCCGCGCAGGCATCCACACCGGAGAGATCGAGCGCCGCGAGACCGGCATCGGCGGCATCGCCGTGCACATCGCCGCGCGGTTGCTCGGCCCGGCGGAACGCAGCCAGGTGGTCGTGACGAACACGGTCCGCGACCTCGTCACCGGCACCGACCTGGCGTTCCGGGCGCTTGGGGCCGCCAGCCTGCGGGGCGTGCCGGGCCAGTGGGAGCTCTTCGAGGCGAGGACGTCGGATCGCTGAGACGCCGTGGAACCGATCCGCGCGTCGAGATGTAGAACGCATGTGACACGCCATCGACAGGCGGCGACGCTCGTTGCCGCGATCCTCCTGGCCGGCTGCGGCGCACCCCGTCCGTCGACGAGTCCGTCGGGGTCGGCGGCTGCCTCGACCCTCCCGTCCAGCGTCAGTCCCCTCCCCTCTCGCATCGAGCACGACGGCGTGGCCCCGGTGTCGACGGGCGAACCCATCGAGCTCGCCGACCTGTCCGGGCGGATCGTCTTCGACGACTTCGAGGACGTCTTCGTCATGGACGTCGACGGCTCGAATGTCGTAAAGGTGGCCGCCGAACCCGGGGCGGAGTTCGACGGCGCCTGGTCGCCCGACGGCGAGTCGATCGTGTACCGGGACTCGACGCGCGGGATCAACGAGGATGACGAGATCTTCGTGGCCGCGGCCGACGGCTCCGAGCGGCGGAACATCACCGACGATCCGGCCAACGACTGGGGCCCGGACTGGTCGCCCGACGGGTCGACGATCGTCTTCAACTCGGACCGTGACGGCGGCAAGCTGCGCGGGTATCTCGTCGACCCGGATGGCTCGGACCTCCGCCCGCTCGACATCGACGCTTGGGTCGAGTACGCGTCGTTCTCGCCGGACGGCACGGAGATCGTGTTCATGGGCCACGCGGCAGGCGACTACGACATCTACGTCGCCGACATCGCCACGGGTGAGACCCGACAGGTGACCGACAGCCCGGGGAACGACGGCTGGCCGGTCTGGTCACCGGAAGGCGCGTCGATCGCGTTCACCTCGGAACGGGACGACTGTCAGTTCGTGCCGCAGGATCGGGAATGCTGGCGGTCCGACGAGCCCCAGGACCAGCACCGCGACGTCTGGGTCATGAAGGCGGATGGATCGGCCCAGCGTCGTGTCACCGGCGAATCCGGCCAGTTCGTCGCGTGGTCACCGGACAGCCGCTACGTCCTGGTCTCGGGCCGAGCGCTGTACGTGGTCCGGCCTGATGGGACCGGCCGGCTGGAGCTCCGCGCCGACGGCATCGACCTTCCGCTCGGGGGGATCCCCGACTGGCACTGACGCCGCGGCGGGACGCTCCTTCGCGACGGCCGGGCGACAGGCGACGTGTACGGTGCGGCCGCGTCCAGTAACAGCGGACGAGTCGCGACGTCTCCACGGGTGCACGAAGGGGATGGACGGCGCATATGCGCCCGGAAGCCCGTACGCGTGTGCCGAAGCAAAGGGGAACTGATGCGACACGCGATGCTCATGATCGCCGTCTTCATCGCGAGCCTCGCCGCGCCGGCCGCGGCCCAGGCCGCTACGGCGACGACGACGACGTTGGATGTGCCGTCGGGCACCCAGTACGACTCGTTCACGGTGACGGCGCACGTCACACCGGCGCCACAACCGACGAACGGGTTCCTCCCGGGCGTCCTGTTCATCGTCGACGGAGGTGGCGGGCTGCCAGCGCCCCTGGACTCGAATGGTGACGCGTCGCTCGAGCTGTCCCTCGCCCCCGGATCGCACACCATCAAGGCCAGCTTCGGTCCATTCGCCGACTGGGAGGCGAGCGAGAGCGCAGCCGAAGGCGTCCAGGTCGGTGTCGCGACCCAGGTGGTGCTCGCGTCGAACCACAACCCGGCCCTGGCGACGCAGTCGGTCACGATCACGGCGACCGTGTCGCCCTCGTCCGTGACCGGCGGGACGGTGACCATCGTCGACGCATTCGATGGCTCGACGCTTGCTTCGGGCGCCGTCGGGCCCGGTGACACATCCGTCTCGTTCACCGGATCGCTCGACGCAGGAAGTCATGCCCTGACGGCGACGTACACGGGCCACGGCGACTACGGACCGTCCGAGGGCGGACTCACGCAAACGATCCAGGCCGATTCGGGCGTGAACGCGACGGCAGGGGTCCAGTACACGACCTTCTACCCGGTCCGCGACACGTATCGCGACACGAACGCCATCCGAGGGACCCTGCGGGAGCCGGCATCCGTACTGATCCGCGTCTACACACCATCGAACACGCTCTTCCGCACCTTCGATCTCGGCCACCGCGGTGTCGGGGCATACAGCCATGTCTGGAATGGCCGGAACTCGGCCGGTGCGATCCTCAAGGCCGGGACGTACCGGATCGTCCAGCGGATCACCGATGACGCCGGCAATGTCAAGACGACGCACGTTCAGGGTCGGCATCTCGCACAAGCGCCTGCGCTGGACGACCTCGTCGATCACCCTGTACGGCTCACAGTTCCGCGTCTACGGGGACCCAGGCAACGGGTATGTCAGCCCCGCGCGGTCGGCGTACTACCGCGGCGTCAGGCTGAACTCGGGGCGGGCCGGCGTCGCCGTCGCGTACAAGTTCACCGTGAAGTCCGCACTCCGCTACGGGAACACGATCACGTTCAAGGTGCTCGGACGTTCACCGAACGGGACGAAAGTGGCCGAGGGCGTGTGGAACCGCACGTATGGCTCGGCGCTCAACGTCGACTCCTATGACGAGAAGCTGATGGGACCGTCCTATCGCTGGTGGTCGATGAGCGCCAGTACGGGGACCCACCTCGCTGGACGCACCGCCTGGGGACTCGTCGACGTCCCGTACACCGGCACGGTTCGGACCTTCGACGTCGCGAAGGTCCGGTTGACCTACCGCTGGGCCGTCTTGCGGTAAGCGTCGGCGAAGACCCCTGGCACGTCAGGCCACGCCGCGATGACCGGCTCTGGAGACCCGACCGCCGGTAGGACGACGGTCGGGTCGGGTCGCAGCCAGGCCACGCGGAAGCCGACCGCGCCGGCCCCGGCGGCATCCCAGCCGTTGGCCGTGACGAAGCCGATCCGCTCGGCGGGGAGACCGGTCGCGTCGACCGCGAGCTGGTAGACCCGCGGGTGCGGCTTGAACGTTCGCGCCGCGTCGACCGAGAGTGCATGGTCGATCGGGAGGTCGAGCCGCGCGACGACGCGGCCGAGCGTGGCGCTCGATGCGTTGGTGAGGATGCCCGTCCGGACGTCGGCAGCGTGGATGCGCCGGACCGCGTCCGCGGCCTCTGGGATGCAGCGGCAGGTCGGCGAACGTCTCGACGAGCGCGTCGAAGCCCTCTCCTGCCTCGATCCCGAGCTCATCCACCGTCGCGACAAGGGCCTCGCGCGTCACCACGTCGAAGTCGGCCCAGCGATCCATCGCGGTGCGCAGCCACGACGCCTCGAGCTGGCGCGCACGCCACCGCACGGCGAGCTCCCTGCCGCGCCCGGGTGCGACCAGTTCGCACGCGTCGTCGAGCGGCGCGAGCGACAGGAGCGTGCCGAACAGGTCGAAGAAGACCGCCCCGACGCTCGACGTCACGTCACGAGGTCGGCCCGCAGGTCCTCGACGGCGCGCCTCGCCTCGTCGACCGAGCCCTCGTCCTCGATCGTGCTGATGTCGCCGGGGTCGAGGTCGAGCGCGACCGCCTTGAGCACGCGCCGCATGATCTTCCCGCTCCGGGTCTTGGGCAGCGTCCCGACGAACGACACGTGGCCGATGACCGCGACCGGCCCGAGCTCGTGACGCACGGTCTGGATCAGCTCGCGGCGCAGCTCCTCCGACGCCTCGCGTCCCGCACGCAGCGCGACGAACGCCTCGATCACGTGCCCGCGAAGCGCATCCGGGACGCCGGTGACGCCGGCCTCCGCGACCGCCGGGTGGCGCAGGAACGCGGTCTCGACCTCGATCGTCCCGATCCGGTGGTCCGCGATCTTGATGATCTCGTCGGCTCGACCGGCGAACCAGACGTAGCCATCGTCGTCGACGTGGGCGGCGTCACCGACGTAGTAGCCGCCCGGGATCCGCTCCCAGTAATCGGTGACGTACCGCTCGGGTTCGCCCCACAGCGTCGGGATGAGCCCGGGGAACGGGCGGAGGATGCGCATGATGCCCTTCTCCCCTGCCGGTACCGGCTCGCCGTCGGCGTCGACGATGTCCGCCTCGATGCCTGGGAGCGCCAGCCCGGCCGAGCCCGGCTTGATCGGCAGCAGCTCGAGCCCGTATGGGTTGCCGAAGATCGGGCCGCCGGTCTCCGTCTGCCACATGTGGTCGATGACCGGCACGCGATCATCGAACACCGTCCGCTGCAGCCATTCCCAGGCGGGCGCGTTGAGGACCTCCCCTGCCGAGAACAGGCGCTCCAGCGTCCCGAGGTCGTGGCGGCGCGGGATGTCCTCGCCGTAGCGCATGAGCAGCCGGATCGCCGTCGGCGACGAGAACACGCCGGTCACGCGCTCGCGTTCGATGACCGACCACGGGCCGTCGGCGTCCGGATGGTCGAGCGCGCCCTCCCATGCGATCGTCGTCGCGCCGGCCATGAGCGGCGCATAGACGATGTAGCTGTGGCCGACGACCCACCCGATGTCGGACGTCGACCACCACGTCTCGCCAGCGCGCAAGCCGAACACCCAATCGCCCATCGAGGCGACGTGGACGCCGTAGCCACCGTGGCTGTGGACCGCCAGCTTCGGCTTGGCGGTCGTGCCGGAGGTCGCGAGGATGAACGCGGGATCCTCGGCCGCGGTGTCGGCGACGCCGCCGTCGTGACCGTCGCCCGCGCGCAGCAGCTCGTCCCACGACAGCTCGCCGTCGCGTGGCGGCCGTGCCGCGTCGCTCCGGCGCAGCACGACCACGTGGTCGACATCGCCACGGCCGGCGGCGAGCGCATCGTCGACGATCGTGAGCAGGTCGACGTCCTTGCCCTTGCGGTACGTGACGTCGGCCGCGAGCACCAGCCGCGACCCGCTCGCCCGGATCCGATCGCCCAGGGCGCCGGCACCGAAACCCGCGAAGACGACGCAGTGGATGGCACCGATGCGGACGGTGGCCAGCATCGCCACGATGGCCTCGGCGGAGGTCGGCATGTAGATCGTGACGCGGTCGCCCGTGCCGAGCCCAAGCCCGCGCAGGCCGGCCGCGACCCGCTCCACCTCGTCGAGCAGCTCGCGGTAGGTGAGCGACCGGCGACCGCCCCGCTCGTCGAGCGCGATCAGGGCGGTGACGTCGCCGCGACCTGCCGCGACGTGCCGGTCCAGCGCGTTGGCGGACAGGTTGACCCGACCACCCGGGTACCACGCGAACGTCGGAGGCTCGCGGAGCTCGAGGGCGCGACCCGGCGGTCTCGTCCAGTCCAGCCGCCGGGCGGCCTCCAGCCAGAACGCCTCGCTGTCGTCGAGCGAGCGGCGGTACAGGTCGTCGTAGCGCCGACGGGCCGCGTCCGGTGGTTCCGTCATCGGACTGGCAGTATCGACCTCTCTGCGGACCAGCGTCCAGCCGCGGCGGGATCCTCGCGGAAGCTCAGCCTCGGACGGTCGTGGCCGTGAGGTCCCGCAACTCGAAGGCTGGGTGGCGCCGAGCTGCGTCGACGTAGTCGGCCGTCGTCGACCGGCGGTCGATGCCGTACCAGCCGGCGATCATCGGGCCGAGGGCCGGGACACGCAGGATCGGTCGTAGCCCCGCCTCGAGGACCTGTGCCGCAGCCTCCGACGAGAGCTCGATGGCCTCGACCTCGTCCTGTCGCCGGCCGCGTCCGATCGTCGCGGTCCCGCTGACGCGTAGGTTGCGGACCCAATCGACCTCGCCGAACGGCGAGGCCAGGTATCGCCGGCCGCTGACGTCAAGCACGGCCACCGGGAAGGTGCGCGGCTGGCCGCTCCGACGGCCGCGGACGGTCATGAGGACATTCGGGCCCATCGGTATCCCAAGACGGAGTGCCCGGATGACGAGCGGGTTCAGGCGGTGGACGATGCTCGGTACGCGAACGGTCGCGGTCATGGAACGATGGCTGGACATCACATCTCCTGTCGATGCGAGCCCATGGAACGGGCTCGTCACACTGGATACGGGCCGGCGACCGCGGATGTGACCAGGTCCGACCAGCCCGGTCACATCCGGCGCCGCCGATCCGTACTGGGAATATGCAGACGAAGGAGCTCGACCTGGACCGAACTGTCGACCGATCCACCTGGCTGGCGGCCGAGTTCGAACGCCACCGGGCGTATCTCCGCGCGGTCGGCTACCGGATGCTGGGCTCGATGACCGAGTCGGAGGACGCGGTCCAGGAAGCCTGGATCCGCTTGCAGCGGCGCGACCCGGGAGGCACCGATGACCTTCGTGGCTGGCTCACCGTCACCGTCGGCAGGATCTGCATGGACATGCTTCGGACCCGGCGCTCGCGTCGCGAGTCGACGACCGGGACCTGGCTCCCGGAGCCTCTCGTGACCTGGTCGGACGTCGAAGGGGGCGCGATGGGCGGTCCGGAGCGCGACGTCGTGCTCGCCGACTCGGTCGGGATCGCCCTACTGGTCGTCCTCGATCGACTGTCGCCGGCCGAACGACTGGCGTTCGTGCTCCACGACGTGTTCGGGCTCCCGTTCGACGACATCGCGCGTATCGTGGAGCGGACCCCCGAGGCTGCCCGGCAGCTCGCGAGTCGGGCGCGGCGGCGTGTTCGCGTCGATGCCCCGCCACCCGACGCGGACGTCGAGGTGCAGCGCAGCGTCGTCGATGCCTTCCGCGCGGCCGCTCGCGATGGCGATTTCGAAGGGTTGCTACGGGTCCTGGACCCGGACGTCGTCCTCCGCATCGATGGCGGCCCGAATCGGGCGCTCACTCGCCCGGAGGTCCGCGGCGCCGAGGACGTCATGCGCCAGGCGCACATCTTCGGTGAGCGGTTCGACGCCTATGCGCGGCCGGCGATGGTGAACGGGGAGCCGGGTGCTGTCATCGATGCGCCCGGTCAGCCTCGCATCGTCGCCGCGTTCTCGGTGCGTCGAGGCCGGATCGTGGCGATCGACCTGAACGCCGATTCCGCCAAGATCACGCGAGTCCTATAGCGGCCTGTCTCCACACAAGGGGCACTACCGACCCCTGCTCGCACCGCCCTGAGGGCAGGGCGGGCGCGCTAGGCTGGACCGGGCATGACCGCCACCTCCCCTCCCCCGGCGTTGACCCCCGAGCTTCGCCACGACGTCGAGCGATGGTTCTCGCGTCGAGGTGTGCCCCAGCTCATCGAGGGCTACAGCTCGGAGACCGCGATGGACCGGCGGGCGGCGCCGCTCATCTCGCTGTGGCTGATCGGCGGGACGATCCTGTACTGGGGAACGCGGCCGGACTGGTCACTCGCAGCAAACCTGGCAGGCATCGCCGCGACCATCGGCTGGATGGCCATCGTCTGGATCGTGGTGAGCCGCGTGCGCCATCGACCGGCGCGCATCCGACCGTCGAGGTTCGACCTCCCCGACATCCTCACGATCGCGCTCCTGCCCGTCCTGCCGGCGGCCGTCATCGACGCCGATGCGGGCGAGGCCATCCGCGCCTTTCTCGGCGCGTTGACCGGCGTTGGCGTGATCTACGCGGTCATCGCCTTCGGCCTGATCGAGATCGGCGCCTGGGCGATCGAGCTCCTGTGGCTGCAGCTCACCCACATCGTCGAGCTGATCGCGCGGACGCTGCCCGCGCTGCTGATCCTCGTGGTGTTCCTGCTGTTCGCGGCCGAGATGTGGGAGGCCGCCCACGCGATGAGCTGGGTCGAGCTCCTGCTGGTCCTGCTCCTGCTGCTTATCCTGGCCGGGCTCCTCGTGGTCATCTCGTTCCGCAGCGAGCTCGCGCGGCTCGAGACGCGTACCGACCTCGAGGGTGTCCTCGCAGACGCCGCCGACACGCCCGCTGCGCCGCTCGCAGCCGATGCCCCGCCCGGCTGCGTGCCGGCGCCCGGCCTCAAGTGGCTGGAACGCAGCAACGTCACGCTGCTGGTCGCCGTGCCGCAGCTCCTCCGTGCGATCGCCGTCGGTGCGGTCGTGATGGCGTTCCTCATCATCTTCGCGCTTATCGCCATCCCCGCCTCGGTGCAGGCGACCTGGATCGGCGGTCCGACCCGCGACATCGTGACGTTCGTGCTGCTCGACGAGCAGCGGACGCTGTCCGAGGAGCTGGTGAACGTCAGCGCGGTGCTCGGCGGCATCGTCGGCCTGTATTTCAGCGGTCTCGGCATCACCGACGCGAGCTATCGATCCGAGGGGTTCGACCGCGAGCTCGCGGGCGTACGCCGGATCCTCGCGGCGCGTGCCGTGTACCTGGCGGCACTGCGGTCGGCCTGAGCTCGGTCGGGGTCAGCCCTGGAGCTCGGCGACCTCGATCGGGCGTTCGATGCCCTTGACCTCATGGCGGCCCGCATCCTGGAACGAGAGACCGCTGCCATCGGCGAGGCCGCGAGCCATCGACGAGACCAGCACCTGGGATGCGCCGGCGAGCGACATGATCCTGGCCGTGGCGTTGATATTGATGCCCGTGATCGACGTTCCGGTCCGCTCCACCTCGCCCGTGTGGACGCCGATCCGCACCTCGAGCCCGATGGACCGAACGGCGTCGCGGATGGCCAGTGCACAGCGCAGCGCGCCCGCCGCGCTCGCGAACATCGCCAGGAAGCCATCCCCGGTCGTGTCGACCTCGGTGCCGCGATAGCGCTCGATCAGGACCCGATTGATCCGGTCGTGCTCGCCGATGAGCTGCTTCCAGGCTTGATCACCGAGACGCTCGGCGGTCTTCGTGGAGTCGACGATGTCGGTGAGCAGCAACGTCGTCACGAGCCGCTCATGCTCCTGGGGCAACCCGATCGTGTCGATGTTGCCCGCGATATCGAGCATCACGCACGGCTCGTCACCGACGACCCAGGCGTCGTGGCCCGGCGGGACATCGGCGACGTCACCAGGCCCGAGCTCGGTCTCCTCGCCGTCGGCCATGCGAAACCTGAACCGGCCCGACTGGACGAGCTGGAGATGGTGCACGGGACACAGCTCCGTGCCCATCGTCGGACCCATGTGGGTGGACCAACGCCAGCCCGGTTCGAGCACACCCCGTCCGACGGAGTGCGTGCCGACACGGGTCAAGGCGATGTGCGCGAGTGGCAGCTCGCGAACCTCATCCGGATCCGCGAGGCTCTTCCGGTCGATGGCCATGACAGGCGATGGTGGGGTGACGGGAACGGGCGGTCAACCGCCGCCCGTCGCGGGCGCTCCGGCCGCAGTCGTCCTACCCTGATGCCATGAGCGTCTGGTTCGGTTTCCACCTCCCCTCCTACACCCACACCGAGATCGCCCCGGCGCGGCTGTTCGACCGTGTCGTCGAGCAGGCACAGTCGGCCGAGGCGGCCGGCTTCGGCCTCGTCACGGTCATGGATCACCTCTATCAGATCCCGGGCGTCGGCCAGGTCGATGAGCCGATGCTCGAGGGCTACGCCGTCCTGGCGGCCCTTGCCCGCGAGACGAGCAGCGTCCGGCTCGGCACGCTGGTCACCGGCGTCACATACCGCAACCCGGCCCTGCTCGCCAAGCAGGTCACGACGCTCGACACGATCTCCGGCGGCCGGGCGATCCTCGGGCTGGGTGCCGCCTGGAACGACGTCGAGCACGAGGGGTATGGCTTCGAGTTCCCGTCGGTCGGCGAGCGCATGGACCGTCTCGACCAGGCGCTCGCGATCGCCACGGCGATGTTTACCGAGGACCGGCCGACGTTCCACGGCACGCACTACCGGATCGAGTCGGCGCTGAACGTGCCGCGCCCCGTCCAGGCAGGAGGCATCCCGATCCTTGTCGGAGGCGGTGGTGAGCAGCGCACCCTTCGGATCGCCGCGCGGTATGCCGACATGACGCACTGGTTCCCACTCGGGCTCGAGGTGCTCCAGCGCAAGACCGAGATCCTCGAGGGCTACTGCGCGGAGATCGGGCGCGACGCCGCGACCATCGAGCGGACGATGGCCACACCGGTCGTCGTCGCTGGATCGGACGCCGAGGCCACGGCCGCGCTCGAGAGCATCCCGCCGGAGCGGCGTCCGCACGTCACCGTCGGCACGCCGGAGCAGGCCGCCGTGGCGCTGCGCCCCTACATCGAGGCAGGCTTCACCGGCTTCACGTTCAACAACTCGATCTACCGGACGCCTGCGCAGATCGCCCGTCTGGGTGAGCTCCTGCAGCTGGTCGGCGGCGGGGTCCCGACCACCGTCTAGACGGGCGTCGCAATGCCACCGCAAGGCCGGCGGCGCGGCGCTGATGGGAATGCCGACCGCGAGCGGGCACGCTGGTCTCGACAATATCCCCGATCCCGGAGGTCCCCAGATGGCCACGACCCGGACCGCACGCCCGCGCGCCACCACGCGCAACGGCCACGGCCACTCACCAGATCCGATGCTGAACGAACGCGCCCCGGAGCTGCAGCGGTACGGCACGCTCAGAAGGTTGCCGATCGCGCTCGACGACAAGGCGCGCACGGAGAGCTGCGAGCTGCTCAACGAGATCCTCGCTGACTCGATGGTGCTGTACGCGCTGTACAAGAAGCACCACTGGCTGGTCGCGGGCGCGACCTTCTACCCGCTCCATCTCCTGTTCGACAAGCACGCGGAAGAGCAGGGCGAGCTCATCGATCTCATCGCGGAGCGCGTCCAGAGTCTTGGTGGCGTCGCGGTCGGCGACCCGCGCCATGCCGCCGAGCTGACGACGATCCCACGACCGCCGGACGGGGCCGAGGAGGTCGCGGTCATGATCGATCGGACGCTGCACGCGCACGAGATCGTCATCGAGAAGGTCCGCGCGGGCATCACCGCTACCGAGAAGACCGAGGATTGGGGCTCGAACGACCTGCTCATGGGTGACGTCCTGCGTCGCCACGAGCTGCAGGTCTGGTTCCTGGCCGAGCACGTCGTCCCGGTGCCGCTCGTAGGCGACTGATCGTGCGAACCGGGTCCGAGAGGGGGTCGGCGGGCAGGACTTGACATGCATCCTGCACGATGGAGACATGTCGACCTCACCGCCTTCCGGACCCGATGCCGGGACCATCGTCCAGTACATCCTCGAGACCTACCCTGGGACCGACGTGATCGAAGCCATGCATGCGTGGTTCTTCTCGCTCGATCCCGAGAAGCACTGGCCAAACTACGCCACGATCGTCACGACCGACGAGCACGACGAGGCGTCGGATCTCGAGCGGCCCGGCGTGTTTCGCCTCAACCTCGGCGTGGACAAGGCCACGTTCGATCGCATCGCCGACGCCGATCCCGAGCCCGACTTCACCGCCTTCGACCGGCTGCTGCCCCATCCCGTCTACGGACAGCAGCATTGGATCTCGATCCTCAACCCGAGCGACGCCACGTTCCGCGAGACCGTGGTCCCGCTTCTCGCCCTGGCACACGACAGGCTGGCGGCGGTCCGGGCGCGACACGCCCGCTGACGGCGCACCGCCCCGCTCCGCCATCAGCCGACATGAAGCTCTCCGCTCGTCAGCTCAACCGGGCCACCCTGGGGCGGCAGCTGCTGCTCCAACGCGAGCCGCTCGACGTCATCGATGCGGTGCATCGCATCGTCGCGCTGCAGGCACAGGAGCCGGCCTCGCCGTACATCGCGCTGTGGAACCGGGTGACCGACTTCGACCCGACAGATCTGGACCGAGCGTTCGCCAGCCACGACGTGGTGAAGGCGTCGCTGCTGCGCATCACGCTCCACGCCGTGACGGCGGGCGACTACCCGGCGTTCCACGAGGCGATGCAGCGGTCGCTCCGAGCGGCACGGCTCGATGACGCCCGCTTCACGAGGGAGGGCGTGACCGTCGACGATGTCGAGGCGCTCGTGCCCGACCTCCTTGCGTTCGCCGTCGACCCGCGATCGAACCAGGACGTCGAGCGGTGGCTGGCGGAGCGATTCGCGATGCCCAAGCCCCGTGTGTGGTGGGCGCTGCGGCATTACGGGCCGTTCGTCCATGCCGCGACCGGCGGGCCGTGGTCGTTCGGTCCGCGGCCGGCGTACACCGGCTCGCCCGAGCAGTCTCGGCCCGGTGACGTCGCGTCCTCGATGCGCTGGCTCGTGCGGCGCTATCTCGAGGGCTTCGGACCGGCCACCGTCGCCGACATCGCGCAGTTCAGCACGATCTACCGGCCGCCCGTGCGGGACGCCCTGGCGTCGCTCGGTGACGAGCTGGAGCGGTACGAGGGGCCGGACGGCGCCCAGCTGTTCGACGTCCCGGCCGGTGCGCTGCCGCCCGAGGACGCCCAGGCGCCACCCCGCCTGATGGCGATGTGGGACAGCACGCTGCTGGCCTACGCCGACCGCGCCCGGATCGTGCCGCCGGACTACCGCAAGCAGGTCATCCGGAGGAACGGCGATGTGTTGCCGACCCTGCTCATCGACGGCACGGTGGCCGGCGTGTGGCGACCGGTCGACGACGGGATCGAGGCGACGGCGTTCCATCGCCTGCCCGACGACGCCTGGGACGGCCTGGAGGCCGAGGCGCGCGCGCTCCGCGCGTTCGTCGCCGATCGCGACCCGACCGTATATCGGCGCTACGGTCGCTGGTGGGCGGGGCTGCCGTCGGCGGAGGTCCGCCTGCTCGGCGGTTAGAGCGTGGCGATCACCCCGAGGGCGACGCCGAAGCCGGCCCGGCGCTGGAGCGGCGGCATGATCGTCATCTGGCCGAGCGGCGCGTCGGTCGGGAACCAGCGCACCCACTCGTCATTGAACTCGTCGAAGTCGGTCGGGTCCTTGAGCGACCAGTTCGCCCAGACGACCTTGTCGAGCGAGCTGCCGGCTGCCTCGAGCCGCTCGCCGAGGTTGGCCATGCAGCGGCGCGTCTGCTCCCTGATCGAGCCGGTGACCACCTCGCCGGTATCAGCGTCGACCGGTCCGATCGACGAGACGTAGACCATGCCGCCCGCGACGACGGCGCGACCGTCCCCGAGCGGCACGGGTGAGAAGTCGTGGTCGGTCGACGTGCGCGCCCCGAAGCGCGTCTTCTTGGGGCGCGTCGGGTTGGCGGGGTCCTCGGCCGGGATGCCGAACTCGTCCGGTGGGAGCTCGATGCCGGCCCGCTGGAACTGGCTCATGAAGGTCGGACGGATGCCGGTCGCTCGCAGCTCGCCTTCGATCTTGCCCTCGTGGAAGCCGGTCTGGACGAACGTGAAGATGTCCTGGGTGAGGATCTGGTCGTCCTCGATGCCGTAGACCTCGGTGATGTTCACGATCTTCCGGGTGCCGTCCTTGAGTCGTGCCGTATGGACGATGAGGTCGACCGCCGATGCCATCTGCTCGCGGATCGCGCGGAGCGGCAGCTGATAGCCGCTCATCAGGACCATCGTCTCGAGCCGGCGGAGCATGTCCTTGGGGGTGTTGGCATGTCCGGTCGACAACGACCCGTCGTGACCGGTCGTCATCGCCTGGATCATGTCGAGCGCCTCGCCTGCCCGGCACTCGCCGACGATGATCCGGTCGGGCCGCATGTGCAGCGCGTTGCGGAGCAGGCTCCGCATCGTGATCTCGCCCTCGCCCTCGAGGTTCGGTGGCCGCGATTCGAGGGTGATGACGTGGTCCTGGCGCATCTGGAGCTCGGCGGCATCCTCGATCGTCACGATCCGCTCGTCGTTGGGGATGAACGACGACAGGACGTTGAGCGTCGTCGTCTTGCCCGATCCGGTGCCACCGGAGACGAAGAGGTTGAGCCGTGCCTCGATGCATGCCTGGAGGAAGGCGAACATCTCGGGCGTCGCGGTCCCGAACCGGACGAGGTCGTCGACCGTATAGGGCGTCTTCGAGAACTTGCGGACCGTGATGACCGGCCCGACCAGCGACAGCGGCTCGATCACCGCGTTCACGCGTGAGCCGTCGGGCAGGCGGGCGTCGACCCGCGGGCTCGACTCGTCGATCCGTCGGCCGAGCGGCGTGATGATCCGCTCGATGACGCGCAGGACGTGCTGGTCGTTGAGGAACACGCTGTCGATCCGCTCGATCTTGCCCCGCCGCTCGATGTAGATGTGGTCGGGGCCGTTGACCATGACCTCGGTGATGGTCGGGTCGGCCAGCAGGGGCTCGAGCGGCCCGAAGCCCGTGACGTCGTGGACCATCTCCTCGACGAGGCGGACGCGCTCCTCGCGCGTGACGGCGAACCCGTTGCGGACGATCACGCGGTCGACGAGGCCCTCGATCGTGCGCTGGACGTCGTGGTCCTTGGCGTCCAGGAGGGCCCTGAAGGCGCCGACGACCGCCGTCTGGAGGTGGAGCCGGACCTCGCGGATCAACTCCTCGCGGACCGGCGTGCGTGTCGGTCCCAGGCCGGCCGACGGTCCCGGCCCGACCGGCACGGCGATGCCCGAATGTCCGTTGGTGCCGTTGGTGCCGTTCGACGCGTCGACGACGGGGGTCTCGATGATCGGCTCAGCGGACGTCGGTGCCACGGGCGCGGGATCGATGCCCGTCGGCGTGGCGGCGGGGAGCGGTGGTGCTCCATTGCCCGAGGCGGCCGCGGCCTCGGCTGCCTCCGCAGCCGCCTTCGCCTGCTGTGCACGCTCCATGCGCTGAAGCAGCGACATGACGTGACCTCCCCCTTGAGGCTTGCCGTCCCACGGATCTCGGTCGCCTGGGTGCCCCCGCACCACCGGGTCCTACCTAAGGGTAGTCCTTCTTGGCTAGGGGAAGGGTGCTCGGGCGCACCAGATGTGGGAATCCGGTGCTCCCGCGACACCGGATGACCCTGGATCCATGACGCGTCCCGGCGCGTATCGTTACGCGATGACCCCGCTGCGAGCGGTCCGAGCCGGCGTGATCGTGGCGATCGCCACCGTCGTGGCCGCGTGCGGCGGTCCGAGTCCGTCGGGCAGCGCGCTCGCATCGGGATCTGCGGACCGGAGCGGCTCCCCGTCCGTCGGTCCCAGCGCGGCGTCGAGCGACCCCTCCCCGACGGTGCCGGGGCTCGCGTCGGGCGGCTCGATCGCGCTCCTCGCCGACGACGGCACGCTCGCGATCGTGGACGCGTCCGGCGAACGGTTCGAGGTCGCGGATCCAACGGACGGTCTTATCGGGATCCCGACGTGGTCCCCCGACGGCACGCGGGTCGCCGCGACACGGGCGAGCGCGACCGAGGATTCGATCGTGGTGTTCGACGCCGGCAGCGCAGCGACCACCCCGTCCGACCCGGTCGTGATCCTGCGCAGCACGACGATCGATCCGTTCTACCTGTTCTGGTCGCCGGACGGCCGAAGCGTGTCGTACCTCGCGAACGAGGACGATGCCTTGTCCATGCGGATCGCGCCGGCGGACGGCAGCGGACCGCTCGATGGCAGCGGACCGGGCGCCCTGGTGCGGACCGGCAACCCGTTCTACTACGACTGGATCGCCCAGGACCGGCTGCTGGCCCATATCGGCCTCGGCATCGACGCGTTCCTCGGGGAGATCGGACTCGATGGCGAGCCTGCCGCCCCGGCGCTCGAGGGCACCGGCGACTTCCGGTCGGCCGTCGTGAGCCACGACTCGGGGTCGGTCGGGTTCGTTCGTCTCGACGACAGCGGCGTGGGCGAGATCGTCCTCGCTGCGCGAGACGGCTCGAACGAGCACGCGATGCCGGTCTTCGGGGCGTCGGCCATGGTGTTCGACCCGACCGGCAGCACGATCGCCGCTATCGGTCCGACCGATCCCGGTGGGGCTGCCGTCGGCTTCCCGCTGGGACCCGTCCGGCTGATCGACCCGACCAGCGGCGTCATCCGCACGCTGGTCGACGGGCTGGTGGTCGGCTTCTGGTGGTCCCCCGACGGCAGGACGATCGCTGCACTCCGTGTCCAGCCGATCGAGGAGTCGGGCTCGTCGCTCGTGCCAGGGCCGTCGTCGTCGGACGCTCCAGCGACCGAGGTGCACCTGGTCTTCGTCGACGTCGCCAGCGGCGACATCCGGTCCGATCCGGTGATCCAGCCGGGCCAGCGGTTCATCTCTCAGGTGCTGGCCTACTTCGATCAGTACGCGCTCAGCCACCGGGTGTGGGCTCCGGACAGCTCGTCGATCCTGCTGCCCGAGATCCTGCCCGACGGGATCACCCGGTTGACGGTCCGCACCCCCGACGGCGGACCGCCGGTCGCACTCGCCGGCGAGATCGGGTTCTGGAGCCCGTAGGCAGGACGACCGGCGCTCCCGGCCCTACTCGTGTTCCACGTCGAACGCGTCCGGCTGTACGTCGAGCCACCCGGCGATCGCCGCTCGGGCACGGTCGAGCGCCAGTCCCGCGGGTCGCGGTGATCGGGGCGATCCACGGCAGCTCGACGATGTGCACCGTCACCCCGTCGCCGGTGTCGGCGACCCGGTAGCACGGCCGCTCCCGACGGGCCACCATGCGCCGACCGGCCGACCATGCAGCCTGGGCTCGGCGGAACTCGTCCCGGTGGGCGGTCATCTGCCGCAGGTTGGCCGCCGCCATTGACAGCTTGGCTGTCAGGACGGCAGGCTCCGCCGCGCCGATGAGCTTCGAGTACGAGGACAGGCCGTCGAGCTCGCGCTTCGTGGAGCGCATCTGGCGGACCTTCGACACGAGTGACGGGACGTACCTGGCGGCCGCTGATGCGTGCTGGGACATGATCTTCATCCGGGGCAAGCACGGGTCGCGGGCGCTCCTCAGCGGTCCCTCGTCGGTGACCCAGCCGGTGCCGTACCGGGCCGGCAACCGGAACGTCGGGATCAAGTTCCGCCCCGGGACCTTCCTGACCCACGTCGCGTCGAGCGCGATGGTCGACACGACCGAGACGCTGCCGATGCCGACCGACGGATCGTTCCTGCTTGCCGGGCAGGAATGGTCCATGCCCACGTTCGAGACCGCCGACGACTTCATCGCCGAGCTGGACGACCGGGGCCTGCTGAGCGACGACCCGGTCGCGATGGCCGCGCTGCGCGGCGAACGAGTCGAGACCTCGGCCCGGTCCGTCCAGCGCCACGTGTCGAGCGCGACGGGGCTCACGGCCAACCGGATCCGCCAGATCGAGCGGGCGCGCGAGGCCGTCGAGCGGCTCCAGCGCGGGGCCTCGATCCTCGACGTCACGCACGACCTCGGCTACGCCGACCAGGCCCACCTGACTCGCGATCTCAAGCGCCTGACCGGCTACACGCCGGGCCAGACGAAGGGCCGCGACGAACCGATCTAGCCTGTCGTTCCGGTTCAAGACGCCGGTCCGCTCATCCGCTTTGATGGACACATCCCAGTCCACCGAACGGAGGCAGCGCCGTGGAGATCAAGCCGTTCACCATCGACATCCCGGACACCGACATCCGGGACCTGCGAGCGCGGCTCGCGAACACCCGCTGGCCGTGGGACGTGGCGGACGACTGGAGTCGAGGCGTACCGACGTCGGTCCTCCGTCCACTGGCCGAGCGCTGGGCCGACGCCTTCGACTGGCCGGCCAGGCAGGCGGCGCTGAACGCGCTGCCGCAGTTCACGACCGAGATCGACGGCCAGACCTTCCACGTCGTGCACGTGCGTTCGACGGTCGAGGATGCGACGCCGCTCCTCCTCGCCCACGGCTACCCGAGCTCGTTCGTCGAGTTCAGCCGGATGATCGGTCCGCTGGTCGACCCCGAGTCGCACGGCGGACGCCGCGAGGACGCGTTCCACGTCGTCATCCCGTCGCTGCCCGGCTTCGGGTTCTCGACCCCGACCACGTCGCCCGGCTGGGGCCTGCAGCGGACGGGCGAGGCGTTCGACGAGATCATGCGGGGCCTCGGCTACGAGCGGTACGGGATCAGCGGCGGGGACATCGGTGCCGGCATCGCCGAGGAGCTGTGCATCGTCGCCGCTGAACGAGTCATCGGCTCGCTCGTCGTGACGGACCCCGGGGCGATCGCGACCGAGTACACCCCGCCGACCGACCACCTGACCGATGACGAGCAGGAGCGCCTGCAGGCGCTCAAGGCGGCGCGGGCCGAGGACTTCGGCTACATCGCGGTCCAGGCGACCCGGCCCCAGTCGATCGCCTACGGCCTGACCGATTCGCCGGCCGCCCAGCTGTCCTGGATCGTCGAGAAGGTCAAGGAGTGGACCGATCCGTCGAAGGCGAGCCTCGACGATGCGGTCGATGTCGACCAGCTCCTGACGCTCGTGAGCGTGTACTGGTTCGGGCAGGGCGGCGCCGGAGCGGCGAACTTCCTGTACGAGTCGATGCACGCACCGGCGGCCTGGGGCCGGACGCACGACCGGCCGCAGGGCTTCGCCGCCTTCGGGATCGAGCCGCTCGTTCGCCGGATCCTCGATCCGGAGGGGCAGCGGCCCGTACTGGAACGAGCATGCCGAGGGCGGTCACTTCCCGGGTCTCGAGGTGCCCGAGCTGTGGGTCGACGACCTGCGGGCGTTCTTCCGGCTGGTCCGCTGACGGCGCTCGTCAGTCGTCGATCACGATCGATTCGAGGACGGGCTCGGCGATGCCGAGCGCGTCCTCCCAGCCGTCCGTCGGCCCACCGACCATCACCGCGAGCACGCCCTCGGACGTGTCGAACAGGGCGATCCACAGGCGTCGGCCCGGATCGATGCCGAGGCGGCCGGCCGGGACGTCGAGGATCGGCGCGTGCGCCGTACCGGTGTTCTCGACCTCGATGACGACGCCGGTCTGACCACCGAGCATCGATCCGCTCTGGTCGAGCGTGTCCAGGCCGGGGTTCCCCGCGATGCGCGCCGCCGCGTCCTCGGCGGATGTCGGCCGGGCAGCAGTGCCGTCCGCCCCGATGACCGAGCCGACCTGGCCGAACTGGACCGCGACGACCGCCGGCGTACCCGGCTGCTGCTGGACGTCGAAGAAGCCCCCGGCGACCGAGCCGACCGACCAGCCGTCGTCGACGCTGAACGTGATGGCCGGCTCGAAGCCGGTGCGCGTGTACGTGCCCGGTTCGAGCGAGCCGGCCGTCGGCAGATCGCGTACGCCGGTGGTCGTCTCGCTCGGCGGAGCGGCGCTCGAGGACGGGCTGGCCGTGGGAGACGGAGCCGACGTGGTCGCGCTCGGCGTCGGGGACTGCCCGCAGCCGGCGACGATCAGCACGAACGAGGCGAGGACGGCCATCTGACGATTCATGCTGGCGTCTCCCGCCGGACGGCCCGGGGATCCTTGCCGAAGTCGATGCCCTTGTACGCAGCCTGGCGGACGAGGCCGTCGCCGGTCCAGCCCGCGAATTCGGCGCGGATGACGAGCTCCGGCCGGACCCAGTTGGCAGCCCTCGCGGCGGCCCGCGGCGGCGGCGCGGCGAACGGCGGTCCGTCGGTCGCGAGCGGGGGCAGAGCCGTCAGCAGCTCGGCCCGCGTGTCCTTCGTGAAGCCCGCACCGACCTTCCCGGCGTATCGCAGCGCGCCGGACTCGTAGACGCCGACGAGCAGTGCCCCGAGCTCTGCCGCCGCGCCGATGCCGGTCGTCCAGCCGCCCACGACGAGCTCCTGCTCCGGCCGGATCTTGACCTTCTGCCAGCTCGTCGTGCGCGCCCCCGGCAGGTACGGCGAGCGGCGGTCCTTGGCCATGATGCCCTCCAGGCCCCGGGCGCGAGCCGCCTCGTAGAACGTGATCCCCTCCCCGTCGATGTGCTCGCTCAGGCGGACGCGGGGGTCCGCGCGCAGGACGTCGGCGAGCAGTCGGCGCCGCTCCTCGAGGGATGCGTCGAGTAACGACCGGCCCTCGAGATGGAGCAGGTCGAACACCTCGTACACGAACGGGTTGACGGATCCGGGCGACGCCCGCCCCTTGATCCGGGCCTGCAGCAGCGCGAAATCAGGTTCGCCGCGGTCGTCGAGCGCGATGACCTCGCCGTCGACGACGGCGCGCCGCGCCGCGATCCAGGTCGGCGGCGCGAGGAAGTCGCCGAAGTAGCGTGCCGCGTCCTGCTCGCCACGCGTCCAGATCCGCACGCCGTCGCCGTCGACCACGGCCTCGACGCGGAACCCGTCCCACTTGATCTCGAACTGCCACTCGGGGTCGTCGAACGGCGCGGCGACCAGTGTCGCGAGCATCGGCGGGATGAACGTCGGCTTCCTCGTGGCCACGGTCCGGCGACTCTACCGCCCCGCGGCTGGTCCGGTGTCGGGGCGTCCACTACGGGATGACAAGGACCTTGCCCCGGGCGTGACCGTCGTCGACGTGACGGAGCGCGGCGACGACCTCGTCGAGCGGGAAACGCCGGTCGATCGCCGGTCGGACCCTGCCGTCGGCGATCATCTGCGACACCGTCGCCATATCGCCCCGGTCGAACGGCTTCCACCACAGCATCAGTCCCGACCAGCGATCGCTCGCCAGCGAGATCAGGGTCCCGGCGATCATCGCGGCGAAGATCGGGAAGCTGGCACCGCCAAGCGTGACATAGGCGCCCTTCGGTCGCAGCGCGCGGCGCACCCGGCGGATCGAGTGATGCGAATCGGTGTCGAGGATCCAGTCGTACCGCTCGCCCGACTTCGTGTAGTCGGTCGTGGTGTAGTCGATGACGTGGTCGGCGCCGAGTGAGCGCACGAACTCCATCTTCGCCGTGCGGCAGACGCCGGTCACCTCGGCGCCCATCGACTTCGCGATCTGGACGGCGAACGGCCCGACGTTCCCGGACGCGCCGTCGATGAGGACCTTGTCGCCCGGCTTGATCGAGCTGCCGTTTCGGCGTCGGAGACCCTGCAGGGCGAGGATCGCCGAGTGCGGCAGCGTGGCCGCTTCCTCGAAGCTCATCTCCGCGGGCATCCGTTCGAAGGCCTTCCCGGGCGCGCACACGTACTCGGCGAAGGCACCCTGACCGTGCGAGAACAGGTCCGCCAACACGTGGTCACCCGCCTGGAACCGCGTGACGCCGGGTCCGACCGCTTCGACGACGCCGGCGACGTCGATGCCGACGCGCTTCTCCTTCGGTGCGCGCAACCCGGTGAACAGGCGCACGAACCCGGGTCTGGGTTGGATCCCGTCCAGGTCGGCTCGGTTGACGGAGGCCGCGCGCACGCGGACGAGGATCTCGCCCTCGCCCGGGGCCGGCCGGTCGACTTCACGGATCTCGACAACGTCGGGCGAGCCGTAGCGCTCGCGGAAGGCCGCCTTCATCATCGCTCCATCATGATGCTGACGCGGTCGCCCCGTAACCTGCTCCCGATCGTCGCGGCCTACCTGCCGGTCCCGGTGATCGGCGCGACGCTGTCGGCCCGATGGGACGTCGGTGCCACGCCCGACGGGAACGCCGGCGACATGTTCCTGCGCGGCACCGCGCTCACCCCTCCCCTGTTCCTGCCGGTCCTGCTCGCCGCCGGAGCCGCGGCGGCGCGTGGATCGGGCGCGACCGGCCGCGCGGGCGCCGGGGTCGTGTCGCTGGTCGCGCTCGCGTTCCTTGCCGGCAGCACGGCCAACCTGCCCAACGACGTCGCCGCCGCTCGCGCTGCGGGCACGCCCGTGGCGCTCACCGTCGGCTTGGCCGCCGCACACGCCACACTCGCGCTGGCACTTCTCGCGAACGCGCTGCCACGAGCGACGAACCGCGCGATCGCCTAGGCGGACGGCTTCTCCCACACCGAGACGTGCTCGCGACTTTCGCTCGTGAACGGTTCGCGATGCCAGCCGGCCCAGCGCTCGCGCAGCCGCAGGCCGGCGATCTCCGCCATCAGGTCGAGCTCCGCTGGCCAGACGTAGCGAAACGGGATGGACCGGAGCTCGATCCGATCGCCGACCCGTCGAAAGTGGTGTGAGATCAGCCCCTGCGTCTCCACGTCGTACTCGTCGATGCCCCAGTGAGGATCGTTCCACGCGAAGACCTGGAACCTCTCGCCCGGAGGAAGGCGCTGGAGGCCGGGCACGCCGACCTCGATGACGAAGCAGCCGCCGGGCTCGAGGTGGCTGGCGACGTTCCGGAAGCACGACACTTGGGCCGCCTGGGTCGTCAGGTTCATGATCGTGTTGCGGAGCAGGTAGGCGAGCCTGAACCTGCCCTCCGCTCTCCCGGTGGCGAAGTCGCCGATGGTGACCGGGATCCCAGCCCCGCCTGGCTTGGCATGCAGGCGAGCAGTCATCGCCCGGGACAGCTCGATGCCGTGGACCTCGACCCCGGTCGCGGTCAGGGGAACTGCGATCCGTCCGGTGCCGCTCCCGAGTTCCAGCGCGCGGCCGTCACCGGCGAGTCCGGCAAGGAACTCCACGGTCGGTCCGACGACCGCGGGATCGAAGAGGTCCGCGACATCCTCGTCGTACGTGGCCGCGACCCCCTCGTCGAAGTAGCCATCCTCGCCCGGCGGCCGGAGCTCTCCGTCGGGCGGGCGCGGTGGGGGCGCACTCACGACGCGACGGCCTCTGGACGCACACCCGCGTGGCCCAGGAACGTGCCGATGGCCGCGGCGCAGCGGTCGAGGTCGTCGAGCCACGGCGTGTGGCCGGCATCTGGCAGCAGGTCGAGCTCGGCGCCGGCGATCCGCGCCACGAATGCCTGTGCGACGTCGGCACCGCCGAACGGGTCGCGGCCACCCCACACGAACAGCGTCGGACAGCGGATGGCCGCGAGCGTCTCGTCGGCGAGCGTCAGCCGATCGATCCCGTCGACCAGCGAGACCAGCGCTCGCGCCGGGGCGAACTCGTGTCGGCGCGTGTCCGTGTACCGCAGCAGCGCGTAGAACGCATCGAGGTCGTCCCGGGTGATCCGTCCGTCGTCGAGCTTCGGCCCGTGGCCGGCACGGCGGAACAGGACCGGCATCGCCCGTCGGCTCGGCGGGATGGCCGCCGCGAGCTGGCGCATGCCGGGCAGCGCCATCGCGCGAACGACCAGTGGGAGGCGCGTTGCCGGCGACCCGAGCGGCCAGCTCAACTGCACCATGCGGTCGACGCGGTCCGGGGTGGCCGCGGCCGCTCGCAGGCCGAGGTAGCCCCCGAACGAGGTGGCGACGATGTGGGCCGACGAGAGCCCGAGCGCGTCGAGGACGTCGGCGACGAGGGTGTCGCCGAGCTCGGCAAGGCTGATCGAGTCGACCGGTCGCGTCAGTGGCCGGCTGAGCCCGGTCCCCGGCCGGTCCAGGAGGAGACAGCGGAACCCGGTGAGCCTCGCCGCGAGCCTGGCCCAGCTGATCCCGCTCGTGCCGGCTCCATGGATGAACAGGACGGGCGGCCCGGCGCCGACTTCCTGCACCCGGACGTCGACCCCGATGCCTCGAAGATGCAGCCAGCGCTCGGCCGGCTCGACGCCGACCGCTCCCCAGAGGCGACGCTCGGCCGAACGGTAGGCCTGCTCGTTCCTCACCCGTTCAGGGTAGTCCCGGCAACCGGTTCGGGCCCCGACACTGCGACGTAGCCGAAACGCGGTTCGTGCTCCCCGCGCCCCGACGCATCGAGCACCGCGGCTAGGGTGACCAGCGTGTTCGACGGCTTCACCCTCGAGCGGATCCGCCTCGCCGACGTCGAGGTCCGCGTGCGGCACGGCGGGTCGGGACCGGCGGTCCTGCTGCTCCACGGGCATCCGAGGACCCACACCACGTGGCATCGGGTGGCGCCGATCATGGCCGAGCACCTGACGGTCGTCTGCCCCGACCTGCGCGGTTACGGCGAGTCATCGACGCCGGCCGACGCCGCTGACCACGCCCAGGCATCGAAACGCGCGATGGCCCGCGACGCCATCGAGCTGATGGCCCGGCTCGGGCACCGCCGCTTCGCCGTGGTGGGCCACGACCGCGGCGCTTATGTCGCGCTGCGGACCGCGCTCGACCACCCCGACGCGATCTCGCACCTCGTCGTGCTCGATGCGGTGCCGATCGGCGAGGCCCTTCGGCGCGCCGACGCACGCTTCGCGCGGGCCTGGTGGCACTGGTTCTTCTTCGGGCAGCCCGACAAGCCCGAGCGCGCGATCCTCGCCGATCCCGACGCCTGGTACGGGAACGACCCCGCTGTGATGGGTCACGAGAACTTCGAGGACTACCGTCGCGCCATCCATGACCCGTCGACGGTCCACGCCATGCTCGAGGACTACCGCGCCGGGCTGGGCGTGGATCGTGCCGCCGACGACGTGGACATGGCGGCCGGGCGTCGCGTCGAGGCGCCGGTGCTCCTCCTCTGGGCGACGAGGGACGACCTCGACGACCTCTACGGCGATCCGCTGGCGATCTGGCGATCGTGGGCGGCCGACGTGCGCGGGCACGCCCTCGACAGTGGCCATCACATGGCCGAGGAGATCCCGCAGGCGCTGGCCGGCGAGATCCTCCGGTTCGTGGGTGCCACATGAGACAATGCCGGTCCCCCAGCGTGCTCGGCGCGCGACGCACCGAGGCCCTCGGATCAGAGGAGGATCGAGGCGATGGCGGACACAGTGACGGCGATCATCGACAAGCCGGCGTGGGTCGATCTCTCGACATCGGAACCGGCCGCCGCCCGGGACTTCTACGCGAAGCTCCTGGGCTGGACCGTCGAGGTGAACCCGGACCCGCTCTACGGTGGCTACGGGATCGCCAAGGTCCACGGGAACGACGCCGCCGGCATCGGCGGGGCGATGTCTCCGGACGCCCCGACGGCATGGTCGCTGTACATCGGCACCGATGACATCGATGCGCTCGCCCAGCGGGTGACCGACAACGGCGGTACCGTCGTGATGGCGCCCTTCGACGTCGGCGATCAGGGGCGCATGGCCGTGTTCCAGGACCCGGTCGGCGCCTTCATCTCCGCGTGGCAGGGCACCCGGATGGGCGGCTTCCAGTCGACCGGGGCGAACGCGTTCGGATGGGCTGACCTGAATGCACGCGGCGTCGATCGCGCGCTGCCGTTCTACCAGGAGGTCTTCGGCTGGCAGCTCAAGCCGAGCGGGACGCCGGAGCAGCCCTACACGGAGTTCGAGGTCGACGGCCAGACCTTCGCCGGGGCCGCCGAGATGCATCCGAGCCTGCCGGCCGGGGTGCCCAGCCACTGGATGGTGTATTTCACGGTCGACGACGTCGACGCGGCCCATCGGGCGACGGTCGATGCGGGCGGGCGCTCGACGGTCGAGCCGTTCGACTTCCCGGGTGGCCGCATGGCGATCGTCGCCGACCCGCAGGGCGCGGCCTTCGGGTTGATGACGTTGAGCGAAGGCTGACGCGCACCGCAGGCGCCGTGGAGGCCGAGCCGAGCGCCCCTTCCGCGAACGCCATCGCCAGCCCGGCGCCACCGCCGACGCCGGCGGATGTCGCGTGGGTCGCGGCGATCACGGCCACCAAGGCAACGGTGGTCGTGCTGGCCATCGATGCCTTCCTCAACTCGGAGTCGCCGCGATACAGCGGCAAGGGCATGCGCATCCGGGCGGTCGGCTACGCGGGCGGACTCCTCGCCGTCCCGTTCGGGTGGCGGCTGGCCGGGCGACCGCAGCCGTACCCGCGCGAGCTCGACCTGGCCGTGACGATGCCCCTCCTCATCGACGCCGGTGGCAACGCGATCGGCATCTACCGGCGCGCCCATGTCGACGACCTCATCCACTTCGCCGATGGGGCCATCGTCGCGTCGGTGGTCGGCGCGTTGGCGACGCCTCGCGTGCGGACATCATGGGAAGCCGCCGGTGTCGCCTCGCTGGCGGGGATGGCGGGTGCCGCCGTCTGGGAGATCGCCGAATGGGTCGGCATGAAGCTCGGTGCCAGGGGCATGGATCTCACGTATGACGACTCGATCATCGACCTGGCCGAGACCAGCGCCGGTGCCCTGCTCGGCGGCGTGATCACGCTCCTGCGCCACCCGTCGCGTCTGCGCAAGGTCCCCGGGCGCCCTGCGGATCCCGTCGTCGAGCTCCATCCGCATGACCGGCCCGGGGTCCGGGCGACCGGCTGAGACCGGCAGCGTGGACGGCCCGACCACCAGCGTCCGGTTCGTCGGTCATGCCACGGTCCTGATCGAGATCGACGGGACCACGATCCTGACCGATCCGTTCCTGCGTCACCGGCTCGGTCCGCTCGAACGGCACGGACCACGGCCGGATGCGGGATCGCTCGGCGACATCGATATCGTGCTCGTATCTCACGGCCACCCTGATCACTTCGATCGGGCGTCCCTCGGATCGCTGCGAGGGCGGCCGACGGTGATCGTCCCCCGCGGCCTCGGCGCCGCGGCGCGGCGCGCGGTCGAGGGTGAGGTCGTCGAACTGCTGCCCGGGGATCGGACCGTCGTCGGCAGGATCTCGATCACGGCGTTCCCGGCGCGGCACTGGATCTCGCCAGGCGCACCGCGCGCGCAACCGGTCGGTTACCTCGTCGAGGCTGGCACGCGGGTGTACTTCGCCGGCGACACCGGTCGGTTTCCGGCGATGCGCGAGCTTGCCGGCGCGGTCGACATCGCGCTGCTGCCGGTGTGGTCGTGGGGACCACATCTCGGTCCGGGTCATCTCGGGCCGAGGTCGGCAGGCGAGGTCGTCGCCGACATCCGGCCCGCCGTGGCGATCCCCATCCATTGGGGCACGCTGTACCCAGTCCGGCTCCACCACGTCTGGCGCCGGCCCCTGACCGAGCCCGGCGATCGGTTCGCGGTCCACGCCGGGCGTGTTGCTCCGGATACCGACGTCCGCGTGCTCCGGCCCGGCGCACGGACCGTCATCGGGATGGGACGATGATGGCCAGCGAAGCGCGAGGCAGATGATGGCGACCACGTTCGAGACCGTCGACGAGTACATCGCATCGTTCCCGGCCGACCGGCAGGCGATCCTCCAGGACGTTCGTGGCGCGATGCGCCGGGGCGCCCCCGGCACCGAGGAGCGGATCAGCTACGGGATCCCGACGTTCGCGCTGGACGGCCGCTACCTGATCTACTTCGCCGGCTGGAAGCAGCACGTGTCGGTCTACCCGATCCCCGAGAGCGACGATGCCCTGGAGCGGGCCATCGCCCCGTACCGTGCCGGCAAGGGCACGCTTCGGTTCCCGCTCGACCAGCCGATCCCGTATGACCTGATCGAGCGACTTGCCGCGGCGGCGCTCGCGGCACGCAAGCGAGAAACGGCCTGAATGCCCCGGGGCTCGGACGTCGTCGTCGCCTGTCAGCGAAAAAGCTGGGTGAGGCGTCCGTCAGGCGGGCACGCCCTCGAACGCCTCACGCAGCTTGCCGACGTCGATCTTCGTCATCTGGAGCATGGCCTCCATGGCCCGCGCAGCCGCCTCGCGGTCGTCGCTCTCCAGCATCTCGTTCAGCGCCCGCGGGACGACCTGCCAGGAGACGCCGAAGCGGTCCTTGAGCCAGCCGCACACGCTGTGCTCGCCGCCACCTTCGACCAGCGCCTCCCAGTAGCGGTCGACCTCTGCCTGGTCCTCGCAGTCGATCATGAATGACACGGCCTCGTTGAACGTGAAGTCGGGACCGCCGTTGAGGGCCACGAACGGTGCACCCGCGATGTTGAACTCGACGGTCAGCACGGCCCCTTCAGGCGTGCTCGGATTGGCGGCCGCCGCCTTGACGACCTTGTCGATGCGGCTGTCGGGGAAGAGCGTCGTGTAGAACGTGGCGGCTTCCTCGGCCTTGCCGGCATCGAACCACAGGCATGGCGTGATCTTGGACATGACGGCGTCCTCTCTGTGACATCCGGGTCTGACGACCCTACCGCGAACCACGCCGCAAGCGCCCGACGGCCGCCGTTCGCACGGTATTGCAGGAGCCTTGCGACCCGATGCGGTACGTTGGGCGGGATGCAGTGGCGGCGTGAGGTCGGCGTTCTTGCCCTGGGCCTGTGGGTGGCCGCATGCGCGTCGCCTGGCGGGTCGCCCGCCCAAGTCGCTGTGACCGGCGCACCCACGCCCACGCGGGTCGCGTCGGCCGTCCCGGCGTCGGCACCGTCGCCGGCCGGTCTGATCGTCGGCGGCGAGCGACCGGTGACGCTCGAGCTACCGTCACCGGCGCCCCAGGAGCCGATGCCGCTCCTCTTGCTGCTCCATGGCTATGGCAGCAACGGCACCGAGCAGGACGACTACATGCGGCTCGGGCGGGAAGCGCTCCGGCGCGGCATCGCGTTCGCCACGCCGGAGGGGACGAAGGACAGCAACGGGGCGCGGTTCTGGAACGCGACCGACGCATGCTGCGACATCGACCGGTCCGGCGTGGACGACGCTGGCTACCTGACCGGCCTCATCGAGGAGATCCGGTCGGTCGCGGACATCGACCCCGACCGCATCTACCTGGTCGGCCACTCCAACGGCGGGTTCATGAGCCATCGCATGGCGTGCGATCACGCCGATCTCGTGGCGGCCATCGTGAGCCTCGCCGGGACGATGCCCGATGCGCCCAGCGACTGCACGCCGAGCGAGCCGGTCGCCGTCTTGCAGATCCACGGGACCGATGACGACACCATCCGCTACGACGGTGGCGACCTGAACGACATCGTCGGCGCGAACGGCGCCGCCCTGAACTATCCCGGTGCGCTCGAGACGGCAACGGTGTGGGCTTCGCTCGATGGTTGCGCGTCCGAGCTCGACCGCGCTCCCGAACGGGTCGATATCGAGATCACGTCGGGCCCGTCCGGACCGGCCGAGACGACCATCGACGTCGCTACAGGATGCGATCCGGGTGGACACGTCGAGCTGTGGACGATCCCCGATGGCGGACACGCGCCGAATCTGGCCGCGTCCTTCGCCGCATCCGTTCTGGACTTTCTCCTGGAGCATCCGAAGCCGTGACGTCTTGATCGGCCCGACGGCTGACCCGAGGGGCTGCCTCAGTCGCTGATGGCCGGACCGCGCTGCCGGAGGCGCTCGGTGAGCGCGGTCACGAGGTCGTAGCGGATGACCGGGAACTCCTCCATCAGGCGGCCGAACCCGGCTCGGTCGATGACGAGCGCCCCGATGGGCTGGGTCGCCGTGACCGTGGCCGTCCGGGGACGCCCATCGATCAGCGCGATCTCACCCAGGAAATCGCCGGATCCCAGCTGTCGCACCGTCCGACCACCCACGGCTACGGTCGCGTGGCCGTCCCGGATCAGGATCAGCGAGTCGCCGGGCTCCCCTTCCTGGACCAGGATGTCGCCGGCGGCAAAGGTCGTTTCCTCGGCGATCCCCGCGATGATCTCGAGGGCGCCCTCGCTGCAACTGCGGAACAGCGGGATCGACCGAAGCGGTTCGAGCGTCGTGACCATGGCCTCCTCGTCGTGACGTTGGCGGGAAATCTAGGAACGCATCGTTAACGCCAAATCAACACCGATGCGCGGCATACTCGGACGGTGACTTCAGGCGACGACACGACGGACGCGACGGAGCACTACGGCAACGGGAACGTGAAGTTCAGCGGCCGCCACCTGGCCGGGGAGATGCACGGCGAGTGGCAGTTCTTCCGGACGGACGGCAGCCTGATGCGGCGCGGCTCGTTCGACCGCGGCCGCCAGGTGGGCATGTGGGTGACCTACGACCGATCGGGCCGCGTCGTCAAGGAGACCGAGTACGAACCGGAGAGGAGTCGATCGTGACCGATCTCAGCAGCCTGACCGACACCGAGATCGTCGAGCTCGAACCGACGCCGACGGCCGCGGTCCGCATCCAGCAGCCGGTCGCGGAGTTGGATCTGGCAAGCGCCTTCGATCGCTACATGCCGCTCGTGATGGACCGCGCACGTGCCGTCGGGGGCGACATCGCCGGAGCGCCATACGGTCGTTACCACCAGTTCGGGCCGGACGTCGTCGACGTCGAGATCGGGTTCCCCCTGGCGAGCGTCCCGGATGGGCTATCGCCGCTGGCGGATACGGCCCCGGGCGAGGTCGGGATCTCGGAGCTGCCCGGCGGTCCCGTTGCGCGTACGGTCCACCGTGGCGCGTACGACGGGCTTGGACAGACGTACGACGCCCTGCACGAGTGGATCCACGCCCAGGCGGGCTACGACGATGGTGCAGGCCCGTGGGAGTCCTACATGGATGACCCCGGCGCCATTCAAGATCAGGAGCAGCTGCGCACCGAGATCATCTGGCCGCTCGTCGTCGAGGGGGCCTAGGTCGCTCGCTCGTTCGTCGCGATCACCTCGTCGATCAGCCGCTCGAGTTGACGGTCCGACAGCTTCTTGCCGGCCTCGGCCTCGATCCGGTCTCGGGCGAGCCGCAGCGCCTCGGCCTTTGGGACGCGGAACCCGACCGGCAGGCGGACGCCCTCGATCTCGCCGTCCCGGATCATCCCGCGGATCGTCTCGGGCGACCGCTCCAGGAGCCAGCCGACCTGCTCGGTCGATAGGTGGTCATCCATCGTCCGGACCATGCGCACGGCGCTCGGCGTCGATCGCGATCGGCCGGCCGTCGCCATCTACCAGCCGCCACCGCACCCCGAGCTCCGCGTCGCGGCCGTCACCGAGAAGCTCGATGACCTGGGCCGCCGACGCGTCGCCACCGAGGGCGCTGATCGCCTGGTCGAGGGCGAACGCGGCGATCGCGGGCACCTCCCCGACGATGTCTCGCCGGACGATCCCCTCCGGGTCGCCGGCCCCGGCCTTCGCCAGGCGGTCGATGAGCCGGGTCGCGCGCCGACGATCGCTCGGCTCGAGATCGCGCAGCCAGCGTGGTTCCTCGGGAGCCGTGGGCTTCGTCGGCTTCGACTTCGTGCGTCGAGTCTTCGCGGTCGTGGCGGTCGTCCGGGAGGCAGCCGGCGGCGTGATTCGCGATGTCGGTGCGGCAGCCGTGCGCGCCTCGGCGATCGCCTCTTTTGCGGCGGTCAGGCTCTTGAACGGCCCGCGGACCAGTGGCAGACCGAGGTCGTCGGTCTGTTCGGCGTCGAGGACGGCCCACGTTCCCGACTGCGGCTCGATCGTGAATCGTTCGTCACGCGTCTGCCACCGCCCCCCGCCGAGGCGCTTGAGCCCTTCCTCCTTCTCCTCGGTCATGACTCCCCCGCCCACGGCGAGCGGGCCATCCAGCCGACGAGATCGGTCTCGTACAGCAGGCGGGCGGCCTGGCAGGTCGGCCGGGCGGTGGCCTCGCGCCGGATCGCGCGCAGGAAGTGCAGGTCGAACTTGCCGCGCGGGTACTTGCGGGTGACCGTCCCACGCACGCGGTCGACCAGCTCGATCTCGACCCCACGGACGTCGACGGCCGTCGCGCGGTCGAGCAGCACCGACTCGACCCCGTCCGCGATCGTCACGCCCGGTCGCATGTGGAGGACGATCGCCGTGGCAACGCGGTCCGCCTCGGCGGCCGACAGGCCCTCGCGCTCCACGAACCGTCGAGCGATCTCGGCGCCCTCGACCTCGAAGCACGTCGTGTTGCGGGGGATCCGCGTCAAACCGAAGTCGTGGAAGAGCGCGGCGGTCCACAGGATCCGGGAATCGACCGTGAGCCCCTCCCACACGCCGATCGCCGTCCCCCAGCAATAGGAGCGGATCGAGTGCATGAGCAGATAGCGCGGCAGCGAGGCGTGCGCCCAGCGCCATGCTGCGGCGGAGATCTCGTCCTCCGGGACCGGCAGACCCGCGATCGAGCTCGGGACGGGCGGAGCGTCCATCACCCCGGATGGTAGCGACCCGGCGACGGCCGTCATACTCCGGGGTGATGGCCAGGTACACGGTCAACGACGGCGCCGTCGCGCGAGCCGAGCAGCGCATCCGGGGCCGTCAGTACGTGCTCGACAGCGATTGGGGCGAGGTCCAGCCCTCCGCCGCGGACGAGAACGCCTACCTCGAGAACCACTCCTGGGAGGAATACGGGGAGTGGTATCTCGGCCTCACGGCCGGGGCCACGGACGAGACCAAGGCCCGCCACGCCTTCGTGCTCGGCGACTTCCGGCGGATCCATCGGTCGGCGATCATCGCCTGCCACTACCGGGCGGCGGAGTGGCGACACAAGGAGGTCGAACTCGCGGCGCATGGGCTGCTCCAGCTCATCGACGAGGTGAGCGGCCTGACCCGCAGCCGGCGCTAGCCGCGGTCCGTGCTCGAGGCGTCGGCGTCCTCCGCACGCAGCTCGCCACCCTCGGCGGGTGGCGTCCAGCTGTACGACTCGTAGCGGAGCTGTCGACGCGTCAGCTCGTTCATGCGTTCCTGCTCATCGCGGAGCAGCTCCAGCTCGTACTGCCGCTCGGTGGCCTCCGCCTCGGCCGGGTCGACCGGCGTGTGGCTCGGATGGGGCTCGTCACCCCCACCGAGGAACCGGCGCAGGAAGCCCACCACTCAGCGCTCCGTCGCGCGTCGGGCGCGGCTCAGGGTCGTCCTGTGGCGCCGACGTCACGCCGGCTGAGGCGCAGGCGGAGCAACGGGTCGTGGAACTCGAATGGCAGCACGAGCACGTACTTGTATGACAGGTGCGGGCTGAGGTCCGACCGGCGGCGCTGCACGAACTGTCGGCCGAGCTGGGCCACCGACAGCGTCGAACCCGGTGCCGGGCTGCGACCCCAGACGCTCGAACCGCCGTGCGGGTAGAGCGGATCCTCGACGACCACGGACGTGATCCTGGCGCCACGCTGGAGCGGGTCGCGGGTCGCGGTGAACCCGCTCATCACCCAGGCATGGCGGCCGCGCCAGACCAGCAGGCCGACCGGCTTGCCGGTCCGTCGCATGGCGCGCGCGGCGGTCAGCAGGGCCGCCCCGATCGTGCGTTCACCGACGACCTTGTACGGTCCAGCGCCCATGAGGTTCAGCCCGGCCGCCCAGCCGCGGACGCTCGCCCCCTGGCGCTGCCGACCATCGCGACGCGGGCCGCTCCACGAGCGGGCGAGGCGCTGCAGCTTCAGCTGCGTGGCGGCGCTCCGGTCGGCACCGTCACGCATCATGTTCAGCATCATCTGCATGCTCGCGCCCACGCACTGGACGAGGTTCGTCTGGGCGACGTAGTCCGTCCGGCGGCCGAGGTCGAGGCGGTAGGCCCTCGCCGATGCCGCGGTGACGACCGGTGCGATGGCCAGCGCAAGCAGCAGCGCCAGGACCATGGCCGCGAACCGTTGCGCACGCACCGACTGCATCGACACAAGGTACGCCAAACTCGCGATATCGGATCCCGGTCAGGACCGCGCGAATGTGTCGACCCGCGGCGGTAGAGTCATCGACGTGACCCATCTCCGCGAACGGAGCCCGCTCGGCGATGCGTTGACGCTCGATCGGCTCGACATCGATCCCTACCCTGCGCTGGCCGCCCTCCGCGAACGGGAGCCGGTGTCGTGGGTGCCGGTGCTCGACGGCTGGCTGGTGACCCGCCGTGACCTGTGCATCGAGGTCATGCGCGATGCGCAGCGGTTCACGGTCGACGACCCGCGCTTCTCGACCGCACGAGTCGTCGGGCCGAGCATGCTCTCGCTCGACGGCGACGAGCACCGCCGCCATCGCGATCCGTTCGCGTCGGGCCTGCGTCGCAGCGAGGTCATGGAGCGGTTCGCCGATCGGGTGACGGCCGAAGCGACGACGCTCGTCGCGGGGCTGGCTCCGGAGGGTCATGCCGAGGTCCGCCGGCAGCTCGCCGGTCCGTTGGCCGTCCGCGTGGTGGCAGCCGCACTGGAGCTCCACGATGTGGAGCCGTCCGTCGTGCTCGGCTGGTACGACGAGATCGTCGCGGCCGTCGACCGGGTGTCCGCCGGTGGCGAGATCGGAGCGCGCGCCCCTGAGGCCGTCGCCGCGCTGGATCGCGAGGTCAACGCCACGATCGGACGCGGGTCGGGCGTGCTCGTACAGGCGACCACGACGCTGACGCCGTCCGAGGTGGTGTCGAACGCCGCGGTCATGATGTTCGGGGGGATCGAGACCAGCGAGGGCATGACGACGTCCCTGTTCTGGCACGTGCTCGGAACGCCCGGCGCGCTGCAGGCCATCCTCGCCGATCGCTCGCTCGTCACGAATGCGGTCGAGGAGTCGCTGCGTCTCGAGCCCGCGGCAGGCCGGGTCGACCGTTATGCGACCGTCGACGCCGAGCTCGGCGGCGCGGCGATCCGCCGGGGCGACCTCGTGATCGTCTCACTCACCGCGGCGAACCGCGACCCGGCGACGTTCCCGGAACCGGACGCGTTCGACATCCGCCGCGCCAACGCCCGGCAGCACCTCGCGTTCGCACAGGGACCGCACGCGTGCGTGGGCCTGCATCTCGCCAGGCTCGAGTCGGCGGCCGCGCTGGAGGCTGCGCTCGACGGGTGGCGTGGCCTGCGCCTCGGCGAGGGTGCGACCGACCCGACGGGCGTCGTGTTCCGTAAGCCACGCCACCTGCCCGTAGCGTGGGACACATGATCACGAACGGAGACGCACGATGACAGCCGACGGACTCGATGCGTCCCGGCAGATCGACGAGATCCTCGCGGCGTTGCCCGAGGACCAACGGGATGCCCTCCAGGATCTGCGCGAGGTGATCGCGACCGCGGCGCCGGAGGCCGAGGAGGCGATCAGCTACTCCCTCGCGGCATTCCGGTACAAGGGCCGTCCGCTGGTCTCGTATGGCGCGTCGAAAACGCACGTCGCGTTCTACGTCATGAGCCCGCCGGCGATGGACGCCCACCGTGACGAGCTGGCCGGGTACGACACCACGAAGGGCGGGATCCGCTTCCAGCCGGACCGACCGCTGCCAGCCGACCTGGTCACGGCGATCGTTCGAACGCGGATGGCCGAGACCGATGCGGCGACCGCGCGGAAGCGCTGACTGCGCCGGGAGCGATGTGGCCCGTTCTGTGGCATCGTTGCGTCGGCAACGACACAGAGGAGGCCCCGCCGTGACGGATGAACAAGCCTGGGAAGACCAGATCATCGCCGACATGCGCGCCCACGACGGCCAGGTCACCAGCGGACCGCTCGCAGGCCATCCGCTCCTGATCATGACCAGCACGGGTGCGAAGTCCGGAGCCGCACGAAGGGCGATCCTCACCTACCACCGCGACGGTGGCGATTACGTGGTGGCAGGGACGGCCGGCGGTTCGAAGACCGACCCGGGTTGGCTGCACAACCTCGAGCGTGATCCGACCGTGGCCATCGAGGCAGGGAACGAGCGGTTCGAAGCCACCGCCCGGATCGTCGAGGGCGCTGAGCGCGATCGACTCTGGGACGAGCACGTGGAGGCCCTGCCCTGGTTCGCGGACTACCCGGACCAGACAGGACGCGTCATCCCGATGGTGCGGCTCACACCCGAGGCGGGCTGACCCCGCTTGACAATCGCCATTCATAACCATAGTGTTATGAATGTGATGACCGAGCAGCTCGATACCGTCTTCGGCGCCCTCGCCGACCCCACCCGTCGCGCCATCCTCGCGCGCCTCGCTGAGGGAGATGCGACGGTCGTCGAGCTGACCGCTCCGTTCACGATGTCCCAGCCGGCGATCTCGCGCCACCTCAAGGTGCTCGAATCGGCGGGACTCGTCTCGCGCACGCGAAAGGCCACCGCACGGCTCAGCCACCTGGAGGCGGATCCCCTCCGGCAGGCGGTCGAATGGCTCGTCGCGTATCGCGAGTACTGGGAAGAAAGCCACCAGCGCCTGGATGCCCTGCTTGCCGCGCTCCAGGTGTCGAGCAAGGAAAGGAACCCATGATGTCCGAGACCCGCATCGACGTCCCCGCCGGCGTCCCCTTCATCGACATGGAACGCGAGTTCGACGCGCCGCGCGACCTCGTGTTCAAGGCCTACACCGACCCCGAGCTGCTCGTCCAGTGGCTTGGCCCGCGGCAGTACACGATGACGATCGACACGTACGACGTCCGCGATGGCGGCCAGTGGCGCTACATCCACTCCGACGCGGACGGCAACGACTGGGGCTTCCACGGCGTGTTCCACGGCCCGCCCTCCCCCGAGCGACTGGTGCAGACCTTCGAATTCGAGGGTGCACCCGGCAACGTCGCCCTCGAGGAGCTGACGCTGGAGGAGCGCGACGGCCGGACGATCGCCCGGACGCATTCCGTGTACCAGACACTCGAGGCGCGCGACGCGATGGTCGCCAGCGGGATGGCCGAGGGCGTCAACGACGGCTACGCCCGGCTCGACGAGCTGCTGGCGGGCATGGTCCCGGTGGCCAGCTGAGATGGAGTACAAGCTCGAGCTGGTCCCGCTCCCGGTCGCCGACGTCGACCGCGCCAAGGCGTTCTACAGCGAGAAGGTCGGGTTCAACGTGGACGTCGACCACGCACCCAACGAGGAGTTCCGGATCGTCCAGCTGACCCCCGAGGGATCCGGCTGCTCGATCATGGTCGGCAAGGGCGTGGTCACGACCGCGCCCGGATCGGTCCAGGGCCTCCAGCTCGTCGTCGCCGACATCGAGGCGGCGCACGCCGAGCTCACGGCCCGCGGCCTCGACCTGAGCCCGGTCCGCCACTTCGAGAACGGCGAGTGGATCGACGGCAAGGGTGGCCCCTGGAACTCCTTCGCGTTCTTCGATGACCCCGACGGCAATGGCTGGGCGCTCCAGGAACGACCGGCCGACTGAGGTGTCGCCCGAGCCGCATACGGCCCGACGATTCGTCGAGCGACTGGACGTCCTTCGCTCGCCTGTCGAGCTGGCGAAATACGGGCGCTACTTCAAGACCGGCCCGGGCGACTACGCCGAAGGCGACGAATTCATGGGCGTCCGGATGGGCCAGGTCTTCGAGCTGGCGCGCGAGTTCGCCGACATGGAGCCGGTGGAGATCGAGGCGCTGCTCGATGAGCGGTACCACGAGCCGCGGGCCGGGGCGGTCAGGATCATGGCCACCCAGGCCCGCGGCAAGCGGACGCCCGACGAGCGGCGCGGGCAGCTGTACGAGCTCTACCTGCGGCGCCACGATCGCATCGACAACTGGGACCTCGTCGATCTCGGCGCCTGGGACGTGGTCGGTCGCTGGCTCGTCGACCGGCCACGCGATGTCCTGTACGACCTCGCCCGGTCCCCGAGCATGTGGGAGCGGCGGACCGCGATCCTTGCGACGATGGCCTTCATCCGCGGTGGCGAGGTCGACGACACGCTCCGGATCGCCGAGGTCCTGCTCGACGACGACCAGGACCTCATCCACAAGGCCACGGGCTGGGCCTTGCGCGCGGCGGGCGATGTCGACCCGGTCCGAACGCGGACCTTCCTCGACCGGTTCGCGGCGACGATGCCGCGAACAGCCCTGCGCTACGCCCTCGAACACTTCGACCCGACGGAACGGGCCACGTATATGGCCCGCAGGAAGGTGGCGACACCATGACCCAGCGAGACCCCATCGAAACGATCAACCTGGACCGCTACGGCAACGAGGCGCTGCCCTGGAGCCGGCCGCGCGACCTGTTGGTTGCGATCGAGCCGTCGGAGACACTGACCTGGTTCCTCGGCACCACGGGGCCGGACGGTCGACCGCATGCCGCGGGGGTCGGTGCCCTCTGGCATGACGGCGAGGTCTACTTCACGAGCGGCGACGCGACTCGGAAGTCGCAGAATCTCGCCGGCAACCCTGCAGCCTCGATCTCCGTGCGGCTCAGCGGCCTGGACCTGGTGTTCGAGGGTGAGGCCATCCGCGTGACCGATCGACCGACGCTCGACGCGCTCGCCAAGAAGTACAACGACGGCGGTTGGCCGGCCACGGTCGAAGGCGACGCGTTCACTGCCCCGTTCAGCGCCCCGAGTGCCGGACCGCCTCCCTGGCAGCTGTATCGGTTGCGCCTCGGAACCGTGTACGGAGTAGCGGGCGAGGAGCCACACGGCGCGACGAAGTGGCGCTTCGCGCAGTAGGGTCGGGTTCGTGGTCGCCGACCCTGACGTCCGCCGCGTTCGCACGAAGGACCTGACGCCCGACGAGGTCGGGGCGATCCGGGCGCTCGTGTGGGCGGCCTTCCCGCCCGGCGAGGAGGGCTTCGAGGAGAGCGACTGGGATCACGCGGTGGGCGGGACCCACGTCGTCCTCGAGGTCGACGATCGGATCGTGTCGCATGCGTCGGTCGTCGAGCGTGACCTCCATGCCGGTGGCCGCCACTTCCGGACCGGCTACGTCGAGGCCGTGGCGACCGACCCGGCCCGACAGCACGAGGGCTTCGGCACGCGGGTGATGCGCGAGGTCGGGACGCATATCGCCGAGCACTACGAGCTCGGCGCGCTCGGCACGGGGTCGCACGGTTTCTACGAGCGGCTCGGGTGGCAGACCTGGCTCGGTCCATCGTCGGTCCGTACCTCCGGTGGACCGGTCCGCACGCCGTTCGACGACGGCTTCATCCTTGTGCTGCTGACGCCACATTCGGCGGATCTGGACCTGACCACCGGCATCAGTTGCGAATGGCGTCCGGGCGACATCTGGTGAGGGGCGTAGCCTGTCCTCGATGTTCGAGCGGCTCGACTACGTGTACATGCCCAGCACCGACGTCGTGCGCGACCTCGCGTGGTTCGCTAACGAGCTCGGCGCACGCGTCGTCTTCGCGATCGAGGGGATGGGTGCCCGGGTCGCCATGATCGAGCTCAGCGCCGACCCCCCGCGGCTCTTGCTCGCCGACCACCTCGAGGGCGATCGCCCGGTCCTCGTGTATCGCGTCGATGACCTCGAACGGGCGGTGGCCGAGCTCCGCAGCCGTGGCTGGAAGGACGGGCACGGCCTCGAGATCCCCCAGGGGCCGGTCCGCTCGTTCATCGGGCCGGGCGGGCACCGGCTCGCGATCTACGAGCTGACGCGTCCCGGCGTCGAGGCGAGCTTCGAAGGCCGCCGCGACTTCTAGGCGCCGCCCTTGAGTTCGGCGATCGACTTGTCGATCCGGCGCTGGCGCGTCTCGGGCGTCTTGGCATCCGCGATCGACAGCGTGATGCGGCGCTTGTTGCTGTACGAGAGCGCCTCGAAGGCGCGTTTCGCGTCCGGGGACATCTCGAGCGCGGCGGCCAGGTCGAGCGGGACCTCGACCTCGCGAGGCGCGGTGTCGAGCTCGAGATCGACGTCGATCTCCTGCCCCGCCTCGATCCCGATCGCGTTGCGATGCTCCGCGGCGACGGGGAGCATGTACACGTCGCCGTAGGCCGCGACCGTGCTGCGGTACGTATAGCCGTTGATCGTGACGAGCACGGGGGGTCGCTTGCCCTTGCCGAGCGCCTCGACGACCTCGACGGGGACGCGGAACCCGGTCGCGGTCTTGCCTTCAAGCGCGAGCGTGGTCTTGAATCGCATCGATGTCGCAGCCTATCGCATCGCCCAGGCGTCCTGCCCGATGAGCGGCACCCGACTGGCCTGGATGCGGCCGATCACGACGCGGGTCGTCAACCCGATCACGCGCCGGTTCGCCGGGCACCTTCCGTGGTTCGGCATCGTCGTCGTCCCCGGCCGTCGCTCGGGCATCGTGCGACGCGTCCCGATGAACGTCTTTCGCGATGGGCGGGACTACGTCTTCGCGCTGACCTACGGGGCGGACGTGGATTGGGTGAAGAACACGCTCGCGGCGAACGGCTGCGAGCTCGAGACCCGCGGCCGGACCGTCAGCCTGCGCGACCCGGTCGTCGTCCATGACCCGAGCCGGCGCCTGATGCCGCTACCGGTCCGGCTCTTCCTGGGCCTGCTCGGTGTCACCGAGTTCCTGCGGGCGACGCCCAGCCCGACAGCCGTCGCTCAGCCCGAGAGTTCGTAGTCGAGCCGATACGTGCCGCCCGGACCGCCGGGTGCCTCCATGCCGCCGTGGCCCGAGACGCCGGCCAGCTCGCCGGTCCCGGACCCCTCGACGACCTGCCAGGCGATGCGTGACGTGGACCCATCGTGGTCGCCCTCCGCGGTCAGCACGAACGACCCCGTCCGGCCTCCGACGGTTCCAGCGATCTGCTGCAATCCGACGAACCGCGCCGTCTTGTCCGGTCGATAGGCCATCAGCCAGTGCACGGTGCCGTCGCCCTCGATGTCGCCCGCGAACGTCTGGGTGCCGTTCGCGTGAGTGAGTCGAAGACCCTCGCCCTCGTGAAAGGCGTCCTCAGCGCCCCCGGTGATCTTGAACGTGCCCGTCGCGGTCGACATCTCGATACCTCCGTCAACTACGCGTGGAATGCCTCGAGCGCGACCCGCTCGTCCTCGACCGCTCCTCGGTCGCGGGCGGACAGCCGCTCGAACGGGTCGAGCACGATCCGGCCGTCCCGCAGCGACCAGGCGCCGGCGACGGCGCCGTCGACCAGGTAGGTGCCGACCGAGAACGGGTTCTTCGTGGAGAACACGCGACTGCGGTACGCCTCGGGCAGGACACCGGTCCGTCGCGCGTGGACGAGCAGGTTGGCGTCCCAGTGCGGCAGGAACCGCACGGGCGCGGGCGTCTCGGGGTCCGGCAGCGGCCCGTCCGGCACGTCGACGATCTCGCGGCCGTCCTCGTCGCGGAAGCGACGCAGCGCCATCGAGGCGCCGGCCTCCTTCGCCGCCGAGGCCGTGATACCGGACCACGAGGCGATGTCCCGCCACTGGGCCGGACCGAACGCCCGCAGATAGGCGCGCACGAGGTGGACGCGGCCCTCGGCCTCCGTCGAATCGACGGGGCCGACCCACGCCTCGGCGAGGCCCAGCCGGTCGGCGCGCCGGTGCTCCCAGGTCCCCGCCGGCGGGACGCGGACGAGATCGACCCACAGGCCGAGCGTCCCGAGGAAGCCCGACGCGATGCCGCCGAGCTCCTTCACCGTGCGCGGTCCGTCCGCCAGCGCCGCGCGCATCCGCGCGGCGGCCTCGACCAGCTCGGCCTCTCCCTCCTCGGTCGAACGGCCGGTCGTCCGGAGCCAGAGGGCTCGACGAGCCTCGCGAACACCCAGCGCGTACGACCAGTACTCGCGTCGCGACACGACATGGATGGTGACCCGCATCAGCGTCGCCTGGACGACCGAGCGATCCTCCAGGGCCGCCGTCAATGCGTCGCGGCGGAAGGCCGCCGACCGGCTCCAAAGACCGACGTAGCCCGACGGCGCGTACTGCGTCTGGAGACCACCGACCTGTTCGACGACCTCCGGGATCGGCATCGACGATCGCTCCAGCAGCGACTGCCGTGCCAGGAGCGCGCGATTCAGCTCGCGTCGGGTCAGCATCCGGTCCGCCACCTGCCGATGATGGCAGCCGGTCCACGGTGGGCGCATCGCATCGGCGTCGTAGTCAAGGGGCGGGCGCCGGGTCGTATGCTGGTCCCATGGCGTCCGAAGTCCGAGCCTCGGCCCGCCCGACAGGCATCCCGTGGGTCGTCCCGTTGGCGGTCGTGCTCCCCATCGTTGGACTCGCCCTGCTGCTCCTGCAGCCCGAGCTGGACATGCAGTGGGAGCACCACCCGAGCCACTTCTGGCTGGTGCTCGGCACGGCGGCTGTCAGCGTGGCCCTGGCCTACATCACGAACGTCGCCGCGGGACGCTACCGCGATGCCCGCCTGGTCCTGATCTCCCTCGCGTTCCTGTCCGCGGCCGGGTTCCTCGGGCTGCACGCGCTCGCGACGCCGGGCGTCCTCCTCGCGAAGCCGAACATCGGGTTCGCCATCGCCACGCCCGTCGGCCTCGAGCTGGCGGCCGTCTTCGCGGCCATCTCGACGAGCTCGTTCGGTGGCCCGCGAGAGCGCATCGTGCTTCGCCTTCGGCCGGTCCTCGTCGGCGGACTCGTCGTGCTGATGCTCGTGTGGGGCTTCCTGTCGCTGGCCGAGCTGCCGCCGCTGGACGGGCCGCCGCCATCGACCGAGGGCGTCGGGATCCTGACCATCCTGGCGATCGTGGCGGTGGTGCTCTACGTGTTCACGGCCTGGCGATTGTTCACGTTCTACCGCGCGCGGGGCGGGACCGTCGTCCTCACGATGGCGGTGGCGCTGCTGCTGCTCGCCGAGGCGCTGATCGCGGTCGTGATCAGCCGGAACTGGCACCTGAGCTGGTGGGAGTGGCACATCCTGATGCTGGCGGCCTTCGTGCTGATCGCCCTCGGGGCGCGCGAGGAATACCGCCGGAGCGGCTCGCTCACGGGGACGTTCGGCGGCCTCTACCTGGAGGCCACACTCACCCGCATCGACCGCTGGCACGCCGGCGCCATCGCGGCGGTCGCGGCGGCCGACGAGGACACCTCCTCGATCGACACCGTGCTCACCCAACTCCGCAACGAGGGGGCCACGACCGACGAGGTCGCGCTGCTCGCCCGGGCGGCCCACGAGCTGCGCCGGCTTGACGCTGCGTTCAAGCCGTACCTGCCGTCGGTCGTCGCCGATCGCGTCCGGAGACGCGAGGGATCGGGCAAGGCGCTGCGCGGCGAGGAGCGCGAGGTGAGCGTCGTGTTCGCCGACCTGGCGGCGTTCACCACGTTCAGCGAGACCCGCGAGCCGACCGAGGTCCTCGAGATGCTCAACGCGTTCTGGGCGGTGATCGTGCCGGCCATCGATGAGGCAGGCGGCGTGATAGAGCATTTCGCCGGCGACGGCGTCATGGCCATCTTCAACGCCAAGGGCGACCAGCCGGACCACGCGCGACGCGCCGCGCGGGCGGGCACCGCGATCGTCAAGGCGGCGCAGCCGCTCGCCGAGACGCATCCGGGCTGGCCGATCTTCCGGGTGGGCATCAACACCGGCTCGGCTGTCGTCGGCGACGTCGGCGCCGCCGAGCGGCGCAGCTTCGCCGTCATCGGCGACATGACCAACACCGGTGCCAGGCTGATGACCGCGGCCGAGCCCGGTCAGGTCGTCGTCGGTCGCGCGACCTGGGAGGCGCTGGGACCGGACCGGGTCGGCGTGTCGCTCGGCCCGGTCCGGGTCAAGGGCAAGCGCGACGCCGTCGAGGCATGGCGCCTCGGGGCGTCCTGACCGCTCGCCCCGTGCGCGCTAGGCCGCGTAGACGTCCTTCGGCGTCTCGACGTCGGGCACGCCGATCTCGATCGGGTTGCTGATCGGGTCCTGGCTCCACTCGAACCAGCCACCGTCGTACACCGCGATCCGGGGCCAGTCCTGGAGCAGCGCGTAGAACCACGTCTCGCTGGCGCGCCAGCCCGTGCCGCAGTAGAACGCGACCCATTTCTCCGGCACGATCCCGGCCTCGGCCCAGTTGGCCGTGATCTCGGGGTAGGCGCGCATCGAGTTGTCGACGTTGCGGTAGTGCTGCATGTGGTACGCGTCGCTGCCGCAGTTGCCCCACACGTCGCCCTGGATGCGTCCCGCCGGGCCGATGTAGTTGTAGCCGCTGACCGAACCGATGTGCTCGCGCCATGTGCGAACGCTCACCAGCGCCGCGCGGTCGGGATCGGCCAGGATCTCCTTGGCCTCCTCGATGTCGACGATGACCTCCGGGCGGACCGGGATGATCGCCCCGAAATCGGCAACCGGCGAGGGCTCGCGCAGCAGCGTCTCGACGGGATTGCCGTCGCGGACCCACCAGTCATACCCGCCGTCGAGCAGCCGGATGTCCTCGACGCCCGCGTAGGTGAGGATCATCAGCGCCCGGGTCGCGGCGATCTGGCCCGCCCGCCGGCCGGGCCACTTCTCGTTCGCATCGCCGGCGGTGTCGCGACCGTAGACCACGACGGTCGTGTCCTTGGTGATGCCGAGACCGCGGATCGCGGCGTCGAGCGCCTCAGGCGGGCGTCGGTTCCAGTCGGCCGGGTCCTCCAGCGTGTTCGTGTCGAGATACAGGGCACCCGGGATGTGCGCCTCCGCGTACTCCTCCGGGACGCCGAAGTTGACGTGGAAGAGCAGGAAGTCGCCCTCAGGTGCGGCCTCGGGTCGCTCACCCGCCAGCACCTGACGCAGCCAGTCGATGTGCACGAGCTTCTGGTACTGCGGCAGCCGCTCGATCGGGAGGGTGGGATCGGCGGCCCATGCACCGAAGCCCTCGGAGTACACGCGCGCGCCGGGAACGCCGAACGCCGTGAGCGCGGCGCTGAACGCCGCAGTGTCCTCGGCGTCCTGGCCATAGACCACGACCTCCCGATCGGACGTGAGGCCCTTGCCGGCGAGCAGCCTCGCGATCTCGGGCTCGTCGACCGTGCGCAGCCAATCGACCGGGAAGGCGACCGCTCCCGGGATGTGTCCGCCACGGGCATCCTCGCCCTGGCGCCAGCCGTTGTAGGCGGCCAGCGGGCGGACATCGACGACGACCAGGCTCGGATCGGTCAGGCGGTCGCGCAACTCGGCGGTCGTGATGGTCGCGTCGGTGGTGGTCGTGGTCATGTGGGTCGTCCCTCGTTCGATGCTGGGTAACAAGAAACCCCTGCCATCAGCAGGGGTCTGGGGTGGAGCCGGCGTGCGGTCTACGTCGAATACACGCCTAGCGACACCACCTGCCCTGCTCGGCAGCGGCATGACACATGCAGTGATGGTGGTGGCGTCGCGTTGTCATCGGGCGGCATTGTCCACTAATCCAGTAGTGATTGCAACCTGACAGCACGACGTCCCATCCAGTGAGAACAACGTCGGCTATCGAGCGAGCGTCGGAGCGACGTCGCGGGCGATTCCTCGATGCAGCCGTGCCGGGGACAGCGGGACGCACGAGAGCACCAGCGCGACCGAGATCACCACGAGCAACCACATGCTGGCCCCGAAGTCTCCGGTCAGGTCGCGTGCCGCCCCGAGCACCACCGGGCCGACCGACGAGAGCACATAGCCGCCGAGCAGCATGAACGCGGCGACCGAGCCCACCCGGCCCGGGTCGTCCGCGACGTCGAGCGGCAGCGTCAGCACCAGCGGGAACACCGCGCCGAGCGACAGCCCGAGCACGGCGACCCACGCGAACGCGAGCTCGGGGACCACGATGATCCCGATCAGCGCGACGACCGCGATGGCGGCGGACACGAGCAGCTGCGGCCGGCGAGCGCCCAGGCGGTCGGCGAACAGCGGGACCCCGATGGTCGTCAGCAGCCCGATCCCGTTGAACACCGCGATGAGCGCGCCGGCGTCGGTCGCGCTCCAGCCGCGCTCGACGAACGCGTTCGGCAACCACGACACGATGCCGTAGAACAGGATCGACTGGAGACCGAACGCGATCACGAGCAGCCACGCCGTGCCGTCTCGCCACGGCAACCGGCGCCGGTCGGTCGCGCCGCTCGCTGCTCGCCCGCCGGTGCCGACGAGCGTCAGCCAGGCGAAGAGCGACCCGATCGACACGAGCGAGATGATGAGCAGCGCGCGCTGCCAGTCGCCGTCGACGGCGAGTGGCACGGCAAGACCCGCGGCAAGCGTCGAGCCGGCGACGATCCCGCCGGCATACGCGCCTGTGCCCAGGGCCGGCCGTTCCGGCAGGCGCCAGGACACGATCATCGAGGGGATCGCGCCGGCCGTGCCGATGCCGATGCCGATCCCGAGCGTCGTCGCGAGCACGAGCGGTGCACCGGGTGCGAGGGCGCGGATCGCGCCGAAGCCGACGATCGCCACAAGACAGGCTGCGAACGCCGACGCCGGTCCGAGCCGGGCGGCGAGGCGCGGGCCGGCCGGCGCGAACACGCCCATGCACAGGACCGGGATCGTGGTGAGCAGCCCCGCCACCACGGCGGACAACCCCAGGTCGTCGCGGATGAACGGGAGCAGCGGGCCGATCGCGAGGATCTGCGGCCGCATCGCGAGCGACGCGATGAACAAGCCGACGATCACCGAGAGCGGCGCAGCCGCGCGACTCACCGCCGCTTCGGACATCGTCGCACTCTACCCGACCACCCGACCCACGCTGGGCGGCCTGCGCGCCGAACGGTCAGGCGCCGTTCCCCTCCGTAGAGATCAGCGTCGTGGGGGTGTTGTGGACCGCCGGGATGCTGCCGAGGCGCCCGGCCTGGTAGTCCGCGACGGCCTGCAGGACCTCCTCGCGGGTGTTCATGACGAAGGGGCCCATCCACGCGACGGGCTCGCGGATCGGCCGGCCACCGAGCACGAGCACGTCCATGGTCGGACTACGGCTCTCCTGACGACTGTCGGCCGTGACCGTCAGGGCGTCGCCCGGCCCGAGCGCGACGAGCTGGCCCATGCCGATCGGTCGGCCTTCGCTGCCGACCGTGCCCTTGCCGTTCATGACGTAGACCAGGGCGTTGTAGTCGGCCCGCCACGGCAGGTCGAGACGGGCTCCTGCGCTGAGCGTCGCGTGGACGAGCGTCATCGGGCTGTACGTCGAGCCCGGGCCCGCATGTCCGGCGACGTCGCCGGCGATGACCCGGATCAGCGCACCACCGTCCGAGGACGACAGCAGCGACACCTCGTTCGCGCGGATGTCCTGGTAGCGCGGAGCGGCCCACTTCTGGTCGGCCGGCAGGTTGACCCAGAGCTGGAAGCCGTGGAACAGCCCACCGCTGCGCACGAGGTGCTCCGGCGGCTTCTCGATATGGAGGATCCCGGAGCCCGCGGTCATCCACTGGGTGTCCCCGTTGGTGATGACCCCTCCCCCGCCGTTCGAGTCACTGTGCTCGAAGATCCCGTCGATCATGTACGTGACGGTCTCGAAGCCGCGGTGCGGGTGCCACGGGGTCCCCTTGGCCTCGCCCGGGGCGTACTGGACCTCGCCCATCTGGTCGAGGTGGACGAACGGGTCGAGGTCCTCGAGCGCGACACCGGCGAATGCACGACGGACCGGGAACCCTTCCCCTTCGAAGCCCTGCGGGGCGACGGTCACGGTGCGAACACGACGCTCGCGGGCGATCGCGGGGTCCGGTGCCGGGATCCTCGGCAGGACGGAGATGTCGTCGACGACGATGGCTGGCATTGCGTTCGGTGCTCCTTCGGTGCTGGTCATACCGTACCGACTAGTAGTTGCGGTGTCAACTACTAGTCTCGGACCTACACTGCCGGCGTGTCCGAACCGCACGGCGACCCGCACGTACGCCCCGCGACCGACGCCGAGCTGGCCGACGTGCGGGCGATGCACGCGTCGAACCGACAGGCCTGGGACGAGGCCGCCGAACGGTACGAGCACTGGCTCGACGAGGCGATCGAGCTCATCGGCGGAGGCGGTACCAATCTGTTCCCGGTCGAGATCGAGCTGATCGGCGATCTCCATGGGCGATGTCGGCGGGCGATCCACCTCCAATGCGCCGGCGGGCGCGACACGTTATCGCTGTGGAATCTCGGCGCCGCCGAGGTCGTGGGCGTCGACTTCAGTCCGCGGATGGTGGAGCTCGCCCGACGGCTGAGCGACGCCGTCGGCGCGCCGGCGACCTGGATCGAAGCGGATGTGCTCGACACCCCGGCGGATCTCGATGGCACCGGCGACCTCGTCTACACGGGCCGTGGCTCGCTGCTGTGGCTGCAGGACCTCGACGCCTGGGCACGAGTGGTACGACGACTGCTCTCCGCGACGGGTCGGTTCGTCCTGTTCGAGGGCCATCCGATCGAGTGGCTGTTCGACGTCGATGCCGACGGCTCGTGGATCGCGACCGACTACGACTACTTCGCAGGTCCGGAGGTGTCGAAGGGCTGGGAGCCCGAGTACATCGACCACCTGTCGGTCCCCGACGACGACCAGCACTGGAAGTTCGCCCGCGCCTGGACGCTCGGCGAGGTCATCACCGCGCTCCTCCGCTCAGGGCTGCGCATCGACGCCCTCGCCGAGCACCCGACCGACTGGTGGGGCGGCCACCGCGACGTCCGCGAGGACGAGCGAGGGCGGATCCCGCTGTCCTTCTCCGTGGTGGGCCGGCCGCCGTGAGCGTTCTCCGTCAGTCGGGCGCGATGTTGTGGTTGAGCCGGAAGACGTTCTCGGGGTCGAGACGACGCTTCAGGGCCACGAGCCGCTCGAGCTTCGTTCGGCCGTAGACATCGATCGCCGCCTGCCGGACGCCCTCACCCGGTTCCAGGCCGAGGAAGTTCACGTACGTGCCGCCGCTGGAGAAGGGCTTCATGTCGTCGACGACGCCCCGCACGAATGCGATCCGTGCCGCGTCGTCGGACGCGTCCGCCCAGAAGCCGTACACGTTGAGCCAGTACCGGGCGGACCGGTTCGGGAACGGGGTGGCCGCTTCCGGGACCCGTCCGAACGCCCCCTCCATGTGGTGGATGTCGAACGCCGTCCCGCGCCACGTCTGCTCGCGGCCCCGCCGGACCAGCACATCGATCACGTCGGCGTCGAGGCGGTCGAATGACGTGTTCTTCCAGTACGCGCGGACGCCCTTCGGGAAGAGGATGTCGGCCGCCGACTGCCAGTCGACCCAGCTGACCGGATCGTTCACCTCCTCGTCCGGCGGCGCGGCCGCACGGAGCGGGTGCGATGAGCGCTGCACCGGCCGCTCGGTCGGGCGACGTCGAGGCGTAGCCAAGGAGCAGCACCGGGTCGTCGCCGAGCTCGAACTCGGGTGGCGGCACGATCGTGGTGCTGATCGCCGTGATCTCGTCGGGCAGGTCCTCAGTCCACGCCGCGAAGGCGCGCAGGGCGTCGGGCCAGCGGTCCGGACGGTAGACCAGGTTGCCGGCGAACACGTCGGGACCGAGCGGATAGGTCCGGAACGTGAACGACGTCACGACGCCGAAGTTGCCGCCGCCCCCGCGCAGGCCCCAGAGCAGCTCGGCATCGTCGTCATCGCTCGCCCGGATGATCCGTCCATCGGCGGTCACGACATCGGCGGCGAGGAGGTTGTCGGCGGCAAGACCACGAGCGCGCGTCTGCCAGCCGACGCCGCCGCCCAGGGTCAGGCCGGCGACGCCCGTGCCCGAGATGACGCCGGTCGCCACCGCCAGACCGTGGGCCTGGGTGGCACGGTCGACGTCCGCCAGCGTGGCGCCGGGCTCCACCGTGGCCGTGCCGGCATCGGGGTCCACGCGCACGGCGGTGAGTCCGCCGAGGTCGAGGACCAGACCGCCATCGACGGTCCCGTTCCCGGCGACGTTGTGACCGCCGCCGCGGATGGCCAGCGGGATGCCGAGGTCGCGCGCCGTGCGGATGACCGGCGCGACGTCGTCGGTCGACGCGGCCCTGACGACCGCGACCGGCCGGCGGTCGATCATGCCGTTCCATACCCGACGCGCCTCGTCGTAGCCTGCCTCGCCCTCGGCGGTGACGGTCCCGCGGATGTCGGCGCGGAGCCGGTCGAGCTGGTCCCTTGTCGCGGTATCGATGGCCAACGGCGAGCCCTCCTCTGTCCGATCACCGAATCGTCGCGGCGGCGTCAAGCGCACGTGCAGGTCCGGTTGAGTGGCGACGAACCGTGCGCGCGTACCGTTGCGCGCCTCGGACGGCGATCCCGCCTCGTACGCCGGGTACGGAGGATCGTCGATGGACCGCTTCCGCCTGCTCATCGCGAGCGTCCTGTTCATGGCCGCCCTCGTGGGTCCCCAGCCTGCCCTCGCCGGCGGCGGTCCCGCACCCGCCGAACCGTGCGTGCCGGGCACGGTCTGGGAGGACCCCGCCAGCGGCGTCAGATACCTCTGCGTCTACGACGAGCTGTACGGCGGCCCGCGTTGGGTCCTGCTGTCGGGCGGCCAGCGCGGTGTGGGCGGCATGGCGTACTCGTCATCCACGCATGGGTGCCTGCACGTCGCCGTCGGCCTGAGCGGGGTCGGCGGGGGCGGCGCCGACGCGATCGCCCGGTCGTATCGCTGGCCGTGCAGCCCGATCCGCGATCGGGCATCGCAGCCGACCGGCGAGCTGCGCAGCCGCGTGGTCGTCCAGCGCTACGCCGGCGGCGTCTGGAGCACCTGTCGCGACAGCGGGTACTGGTACAACACCAGGCCTGCCATCGGTTGGGTCGCCGGCATCGACATGGGCAGTGCCGCGGACTGCGGCAGCGGTTCGTACCGCGCGCTCGGCTTCGGAGCGTTCTATGGGGGCGGTGCGTGGCGCGCGCGTTCGCTCTATGCGCCTCCACTGTGGCTGCCGTGAGGGCCGCCCACGCGGCGATCGCGTTCGGCGTCCTTGCCGGACTGCTGCTCGCGACGGTCGTGCTCTCGCGTGGCGCGAGCGATCCGCAGACCGTCAGTGCAGCACTGGCGCTCGACCCGCCCGGCCCGAGCCTGGACCGGCGCCGTGCCGAGGCGGTCGCCACCCTGATCGCCGCGTGCATGGCTCGGCATGGCCTCCGATGGCGACCGGTCGTGGAGCCGGTGCCGTCCATCCCCGATCCGGACCTCGGTCCGGTCGACTGGGCCCGCCGGTGGGGCTTCGGCGCATCGACGATGATCGGCCACCCGGGATCCACCACAACGGACGACCCGGATCGGCCCGTCCTGGATGGCGTGCCACCGGGCGACCGTCCGGCGTACGCGCGCGCCCTGCATGGTGACGGGACGGCGCCTGGCTGTCAGCCGGGTGCGACCGAGGCCGTGTACGGGATGCGTGACCGGTCGCTCGCGGCGCTTCGCCCTGCTCTCGTCGCCCTGGACGCCAGGATCGCGGCCGATCCCGCTGCGGCGCGGGCGCTCGCGGTCTGGCGCGCCTGCGTCAGACCGGTCGCCGGTGGGCTCGCGCTGGACCGGCGGTCGCTGTCCGGCGCGCTGCTGGAGCGATATATGCGTCGATCGTCGATGATCGAGTCTGGCACGCTCGCCGTCGCCGGCCTGGCGGCGCTGCAGGCCGAGGAGCGACGCGTCGCCACGGTGGTGGCTGCCTGCGAGGTCGTCTTCGCGGTGGACCGCGCGGTGGCGGCTGCGTCCCACGAAGCGGCGTTCGTCGCCGCACATCGGGACGAGCTTCGTTCGATCGGAGCGGCGATCCGGGCCGCCGAAGCGGCGCTGCCGACGCTCCCGCCGTAGACGGGTTCAGGCGGTGGCGGGATCGTCCACCGAGACCCACGCCCGGTCGAGGGCCAGGTGGATGACCGTCGGGCGGTCCTCGGCGAGCGCCTGGCGGAGCGCGGGTTCCAGGTCCGACATCGCGATCGACGTGGACGCCGCGTGCCCCGAGCCCGCGAGCGATGGCTGCGAAGTCGACCGGGCCGAGCTCGGTCGCCACGCCCTCGCCGGTGCCTCGACGTGCCTGCCACATGCGGATCGTCCCGTACCGCTCGTTGTCGAACACCAGCACGATGATCCGGGCGCCCTCGCGCGTCGCGGTCTCGAGCTCGGCCATGGTCATCGCCATCCCACCGTCCCCGGCCAGCGCCACGACCGGACGGTCGCGATGGACGAGGGCGGCGGCGATGGCCGCCGGGACCGCGTAGCCCATCGCGCCGGACGTCGGCCCGATGAACGTCCCCGGGCGCCGGAACCGGAACCCGCGACTGAACCAGGCCGCGAAGTTGCCGGCATCGCTGGTGACGATCGCGTCGTCCGGAAGCACCGCACGGAGCGTCGTGACGACGCGGCCCGGATGGACGCCCGGCCCGCCCCAGGCGTCGGCCCCGGCGTCGACCGCCGTCGCGGCCTCCCACGCTGCACGATCGGCGGCGTTGCGCTCCTGGCGGCGGCGGACCAGCTCGGCGTCGAGCACGGCCCGGCCGAGCAGCCGCTCGTTCGCGGCACGCAGGAAGGTCCTCGCGTCGGCCGTGATCGTGCGGTCGGTGGTGGGCTGGCCCTCGACCCGTCGCGGCTCGATGTCGACGTACGCCCAGCGGGTCGACGCCGACGGGATCGAGTCCTCCCAGGAGGTCGGCTCGGCGAGCCGGCAGCCGATGACCAGCATCGCGTCGGCGTCGGCCAACCGGGCGCGCACGGTCGATGGGGCACCCAGCCCGGCCATGCCCAGGTAGAGCGGGTGATCGTTCGACACCACGTCGGCGCGACGCCAGCCGGCGATGACCGGGACCTGCAGCAGCTCGGCGAAGCGCAGGAGGTCGGTGGACGTCCTCGCCCGCAGGACGCCGCCGCCGGCCAGGATCACGGGCCGCTCGGCCGATGCGAGCAGCTCGATGACGGCGCCGATGTCGCCGTCGGACGGCCGGTCGGGCACGGACCGATCGGTGACGATGCGGGCATCGTCGGGCGCCGGCTCATCGAGCAGGTCCTCGGGCAGCGAGAGCAGCACGGGTCCCGGACGACCGTTCGACACCTGGGTCAGGGCCTCGCCGAGGATCCCGGCCACATCGGCGGCCGTGGCGGGCTCGGCGGCCCACTTGGCGAGCCGACCGATCGAGCCGACCTGGTCGATCTCCTGGAATGCCTCGTGACCGAGGTGGGCGCGCTCGACCTGGCCGACGAGCGCGAACATCGGGCTCGAGTCCTGGCGGGCCGTGTGGATGCCGATGGCGAGGTTCGACGCGCCGACCGCGCGGGTGCCGATGCATGCGGCGGGCCGGCCGGTCAGGTTCCCGTGCGCCTCGGCCATGAACGATGCGCCGCCCTCGTGGCGGGTCGCCACGACTCGGATGCCGGCGTCGCCGAGCGCCTCGAGCAACCCGAGGAACGACTCGCCGGGGACCGTGAACGCGTAGCGGACGCCCGCCGAGCGCAGGGCGTCGGCCACGAGACGGCCGACCGTCCGCGGACGGGGCGGCTCGGTCGGCTCGGGCTCGGCCTGGGTCGTCGCGGCCGGCTCCGGCTCGGTCGGCTCCGGTTCGACTGATTCCGGCTCGGGCGATGGCGGTTCGAACTCCAGCTCGTCCGGCGGAGCGTCGGGCTCGGGCAGCTCAGGAGCTGCCGGCGTCGGCACGACCTCGTCGGCAGGGGGCGCGATGTCGTCGGTCATCCGTACGCGAGCGGGTACATGAAGGTCGACAGGACGAGGCCGACCACGATCACCACGATCACGGCGATCATCACGATGCGAGCGAGGCGCGCGCCGGGCATCCCCGTCGCCCTCAGCGGTAGTTCTGGAACTGGAGCGGCACGGGTTCGTCGAGCTCGCGCAGGCGGGTGATGACCTTCTGCAGCTCATCCTTCGACTTGCCCGAGACACGTACCGCGTCGCCCTGGATCTGGGACTTGACCTTCGGGTGCTCGTCCCGGATGAGCTTGGTGATCCGCTTGGCGATCTCGTCGGTCAGACCGCGGCGCAGCTTGATCTCCTGGCGGACCTTGTTGCCGCCCGCAGGCTCGACCTTGCCCCAGTCGAAGATCTTGAGCGACAGGCCCCGCCGGATCGCCTTCGACTCGATGAGGTCCTTGACCGCTGCGGCGCGGGACTCGTCGTCGGTCACGAGCGTCAGCTCGTCCTTCGCCTGCGTGAGATCGACGGTCACGCCCTTGAAGTCATACCGCTGTGTCACCTCGCGACGGACCTGGTCGAGCGCGTTTCGCAGCTCCTGTTCGTCGAAGTCGCTTACGACGTCGAACGAGACATCGCCGGCCATCGATCCTCCTCCCGTTATCCCGTGGTGGTCGACTCGTTCCGATGCCACCATTCGCGGAAGCGCGCGATCCGCCCGTCATCCGCGATCTCCATCGTCATGAAGCCGGCCAGCCGCACCCGGGCCTGATCCGACCGTCGGACGTAGCTGGCATGCCAGGCGGCGAGGACCGTCGAGCCGGCCACCCAGTGGCGCTCGACCGTGAACTCGACCTGCTCCTGCTGGCCGGCCGCCTCGAGCAAGTATGCGCGCACGGCATTGTGACCGACCATCGGTGACTCGAACGGGTCCTCGTGGTATTCGACGTCGTCGGTGAACAGGTCGGTCCACGCGTCGCCGTCGAACGTCTCCCACGCACGACCATATCGTTCGAGCAGGTCGGCACTGGCTGCATGGTCGAGGCTCATCGTGACGTCGTCTCCTCCAGTCGTTGCAGCAGGCCCGTCGCGATGCGATAGCTGTGGCCGCCACCCATCACGAGCACCGCGTCCCCGGGCCGGACCTCGCCCGCGAGCCACGCGGCGGTGGCGTCGACGGAGCCCGGTGCCGCGACGGGGATGTCGGGCCGGAGCCGCGCCACGGACTCGGCGAGGCCGGCCGCCGACGCGATCGTCGTGTCCGGGTCGCGACCGGCCCAGATGTCGGCGACTGCGACCGCGTCCGCGGCCGCCAGCGCGTCGCTGAACTGGGACGACAGCGCTGCTGTTCGATGATAGGTCAGTGGCTCGTACACCGCCCAAACGCGCCGGCCGGGCTCACGCTGGCGGACGGCGTCGATCGTGGCGCGGATCGCCGTGGGATGGTGCCCGTAATCGTCGTACACCACGACGCCGCGGGCCTCGCCCTTGCGTTCCAGCCGACGTCCGACCCCTTTGAACGATGCCAGCCCGCCCAGGAGGGCGTCGGTCCCGAGGTCCAGCACGCGTCCCGCCGCGACGACCGCCAGCGCGTTCGCGGCGTTGTGTCGACCCGCGGTGGCCAGCCGGACGCTGACGGGTCCGGCGAGCGGATCCAGCCCGTGGAGCTCGAGCGTCGTCCCATCGGGATCGGCCGCGACGATCCGCCCCAGGAGCGGCGTGGCCGGGCCGGCGGCGGTGGCATAGCGCTCCTCGAGACCGCGCAGGTGCCCGCCTCGTCGCGGATCGGTCTCGGTGATGGCGACGGCGATCACGCGCGACGGATGGTCATGCAGCGCGTCGAGCACCGCGGCGACGCCGGGGTCGCCGACGTTGGCGACGATCGCGCCGCCATCCGGCACGCGACCCAGCCATGCCGCGAATGCCGCATGGACGGCGTCCGCGTCCGCGAAGACGTCTGGGTGATCCCACTCGGCAGTCGTGAGGATCGCGACGTCGGGGCGGTACGCGTCGAAGTTGCCGGCGTATTCGTCGGCCTCGACCACGAACGCCGCTCCTCGCCCCGTCCGGGCGGTCGCCGGTGCGCCGCCGGTGATCTCCGGACTGAGCAACGCGCCGACGAACGCCGCCGGATCACGATCCGCCTCGACCAGCACGTGGACCAGCCAGCCGGCGGTCGTGCTCTTGCCGTGCGTGCCCGCTACCGCGATCAGCGTCCGGTCGACGGCGGCGTCGGCGATCACCTGCTGCCAGGCCTCCACCGCGATGCCCCGCTCCCGGGCGGCCCGCAGCTCAGGGTGGTCGGGGGCGACCGCGGTAAGGGCCTTGGTGACGCTGAGTCGGTCGGGCGGCGGCATCGTCGCAACGTGCGCCGGATCGTGCATCACGGCCAGTGGGATGCCGGCCGCCGCGAGGGCCTCGGTGTAGGGCGACGGCCCGCCCGCGTCGCAGCCGTCGACGTGCGCGCCCGCGGCCCGTGCGAGGAGGGCGGCGGCGCTGGCTCCGGCGCCTGCCGCGCCGACGACGTGGATCCGCTCGCCCGCGCGGATGGCGCGAGCGGCGCGGGTCGGGTCGAGGCCCGCCCCGATCGCCGCCGCGTCTCGCGTCACGTCCCCGTCCCGGACAGGCGTGCCAGCAGCAGCTCCAAGGCGGCTGCCGCGCTGAGGCGCTTGTTGCCCGTCCGGTCGGCGTCCCATACGAAGCGCCGGACGTCGTCGCCATCCTCATCGGCGAGGGCAACGTACGTCAGGCCGACCGGCTTCGCCGGCGTGCCGCCGGCAGGCCCGGCCACGCCCGTCACCGCAACCGCGACGTCGACACCGAGTCGCCGGCGCGCTCCCTCAGCCATCGAGCGCGCGACCTGCGCGGACACCGCACCGTGCGCCTCGATGACATCCGGTGGCACGTCGACGAGGTCGACCTTGACCTCGTTCGCGTAGGTGACGAGCGCGCCCGCGAAGTAGTCGCTGGATCCGGGCACCTCGGTGATCAGGTGCGCGATGAGTCCGCCGGTGCAGGACTCGGCCGTCCCGAGCCGCACGCCCCGCTCGCGCAGCGCATCGCCGACGCGGTTCGCGAGGTCGAGCAGCTCCTCGTCGGTCGGCACCTGGATCGACGGTGTCAGCGGCGCTGGGTCATGACCGGTTCGTCTGGGGGAGCGAAGAGCCAGGTCTCGGGGATGCCGCTCTTGCCGAGCGCGCCGAGCGACGTCCCGTTCAGCGTGAACTTCGTCACGCCGGACGATCCGGTGCGGACCTCGATCGCCTCCTTGCCCTTGAACGTCATGGTCTTGCCGTTGCCCAACACCTTGCCTGCGGCTCCGAGCCTGGGATCGAGCTTGCCGTCCACCCAGACCTTGAGCCACGCCCGGCCGCCCCCGATCGACACGACGAGGTTGACGCCCTTGAACGCGACCGTGACCGCCCGCGTCAACGATGCGGTCTTGCCTTCGGGGCTCGATGCCGTGACGGTGATCGCCCACTTCCCGGAAGTGAGTGGGTACGGCGAGCTGAACGAGCCGTCCTCGGCGACCTCGACGGTCAGCGGAGCGGGCTTCTTGGGCGCCGGCGGCGCCGCCCCACCTGTCTCGACCGGACCGGTGTACGCAGCGCTCACGACGACCGAGCTGGCGTTCGTCGTGCTCCCCTGGACGGGGATGGCGCCGTTCTCGTAGGTCGCCCCGTCCGCCGGTTGGTCGACGATGAGCGTCGGCGCCTCGATGACACGGAACGGCACCGTGATGACGCGCTCGACGGGCGCCTCGGCCACCTTGCCCGTGGCCGGGTCGGTCGCCGAGATCCGGAACATGTTCTCGCCGCGGCGCAGGTCGACCTGGAGCGTCCAGCGGCCGGCCGAGTCGGCGTTCGCCCGGGACTCGACATCGGCGGTCTTGACCGTCACCGAGCCGCCCGGGATCGTGATGCCCTCGAGGAGGTACGAGCTGGCGTCCTCGTCGACCTCGAGCACGGCAGCGGCAGGGTCCGTCACGGCGATGGTCGGCGGCTTCGAGAAGCGGAGGAGCTGGAAGCCCAGCCAGACCATGAACCCGACGACCAGCGCCAGGAGCAGGGCGAACACGATCAGGCTCGGCGAGAACGTGAGGCCGCGACGCGGCGCCGTGATGGGGCGCGGCACGGAGATGACCGGTTGCGGCTCGCGCGGATCGCCACGCTCGCGGCGCCACTGGAGCAGCACCTCGTCAGGGTCGAGCCCGAGGTAGAGGGCGTAGTTGCGCAGGAAGCCCTTCGTGTAGACCGCGCCCGGCAGCTCCCGGTAGTCGCCGCGCTCGAGCGCGGCCAGGTAGCGGGCCCGGATCTTCGTGTCGCGCTCGGCGCGGTACAGGTCCACGCCCTTGCGTTCACGGGCCGCGAGCAGGCGTTCGGGCAGGCCCGGAGCGACGTCGGCGGCGGGCGCGCGCGTGTCGCGTTCCGCCCCGACTGCTCGTCGGACCTGATCCCTGGTCGTCACTAGGCCATCCCGTCGTGCTTGCGGCGCTGGGGTCCGCCGCGGCCATCCGGGTCCCGCGCCGCCCGAGCGACCGTACTCGCGAAAGGATACCGCAGGCCTCCAGACGGCCCGTCCGTCGAGGTCGCGGCGAACCGGTCAGTCGCTCGCGTCATCCATGTCGTCCGGCGACCGCAGCCAGTTGTCCGGACCGTAGATGTGGCGCGGCGTGGCCGGGTTGCGCGGGTCCTGCGGGCCGATGATGCCGTACCGCTCGAGCTCGTCCATGACTCGGCTGGCGCGGGCGAAGCCGAGCTTGAGCTTGGTCTGGAGCATCGACGTGCTGGCCCGCTGCAACGAGGTCACCAGCTCCGCGGCCGGGACCGTCATGTCGTCGACGTCGTAGCGTCGAAGCCATGCGAACTGGCCGCTGTCGGCGCCGCCGTCCTCCGGATCCGCGAACGCCAGGATGTCGTCCTCGTAGAACGTCCGTCCGGCGGTCTGCTCGAGCCAGTGGCGGGTCACCGCGGCGACCTCGAGGTCGCTCACGAAGACGCCCTGCATGCGCACCGGGCGGGGCAGGTCGACCGGCTGGTAGAGCATGTCGCCGCGGCCGATGAGGTCTTCGGCGCCCTGCGCGTCGAGCACCGTCCGCGAGTCGACGTTCGATGCCATGGCGAACGCGATGCGCGACGGCACGTTGGCCTTGATCAGGCCGGTCACGACGTTGACCGACGGACGCTGCGTGGCGAGCACGAGGTGGATGCCGACGGCGCGGGCCTTCTGGGCGATCTTGACGACCGGGTCCTCGACCTTGCGCCCCTCGCGCATGATCAGGTCGGCCAGCTCGTCGATGATGATCACGATGAAGGGCATCCGCTCGCGCCCCTCGGCGGCCTCGCCGTCGGGACCCGTCTCGGGATCGGCGTTGTAGGCGGTGATGTTGCGCACGCCGACCTGGGCGAGGCGCTTGTAGCGGTCCTCCATCTCGCGGACCGCCCAGTTGAGCACGGCCTTCGCCTCGTTGGGCTCGACGATGACGTGCTGGAGCAGGTGCGGCAGGCCGTTGTACGGCGCCAGCTCGACCCGCTTGAGGTCGACCAGCACCATGCGTACCTCGTCGGGGCGGGCCCGCATCAGCAGGCTGGTGATGAGCGCGTTGACGCACACGCTCTTGCCCGAGCCGGTCGCGCCGGCGACGAGCAGGTGAGGCATCTTGGCCAGATCGACCGCGTAGGCCTTGCCCGACACGTCGCGGCCGAGGGCGAACGTGAGCGGGCTGGTCGAGCCGAGCATCACGCTCTCGTCGACGAGCGGCTGGAAGCCGACCACCTCGCTGACCTGGTTGGGGATCTCGATGCCGACCACGTCCTTGCCCGGGATGGGCGCCTCGATGCGGATCGAGCGGGCGGCGAGGGCCATCGCCAGGTCGTCGGCCAGGGCCTCGATGCGGGACACCTTGACGTGGTGCTCGGGGCGGACCTCGTACTGGGTCACGACCGGGCCGGAGTTGACCGCCACGACCTTGGCCGGGATCGAGAAGCTGAGCAGCTTCTCCTCGATGCGCCGCTTGTTGGCGTCGTGGTCGACGCCGGCCCCGACGCGCCCTTCGACGCGCGGCTCGAGCAGCTCGACGCCCGGCAGCACCCAGTCGATCGCGCTCAGCGACTGCTGCGCCGTCGGCTCGTCGGTGGCGACCGCGGTCGCGACCCTCGCGGTCCCGTTGCCACCACCGTTGCCTGGTCGGGTCGCGACACCGGCCGAGGTGCCGTCGCTCGGCCCCGTCCAGACGGTCTGGCTGACCGGCGACTGGCTCGAGCGCGGGGCCGGCTCGTCGAGGATGCTGCGGGCGGCCACGAGCTCCGCGGTCGTGGCCATCGGCACGGCGACCGGCGGCTTGGCCGGTGCGGGAGCGCGCGCGCTGCCGTTGGCGGGGGGCGCGGCCGGCTTCGGGGGTCGAGCGTCCTGGGCGCGCCGCATCGATCGCGCGGTCGTCGAGCCGACCCAGCGGGCCGTGCCGGTGACCGGTGAGAGCAGCTCGCGGAGCTGGAGGTTGAACGCGAGCATGACCCCGAGCACCGCGATCGCGATGAGCAGCACGAACGCGCCCGGCCCCGTCAGCAACGGTTCGAGCGTTCCGGCCAGGAAGCGGCCGATGCGGCCGCCGCCGCGCTCCGCCTCGAACAGCTCGAGGTTGAGCACCTCGAACGCGCCGAGGGCCGCGATGTAGGCGATGGTCAGCCCGGCGAGGGTCATGCCCCAGCCCGAGCCCGGCTGACGGCCCGGTCCCCCGGCCACGTACCAGCCGCCACCGAGCAGCAGGAACGGCAGCAGCCACCGGCCGGTCTCGAACCACGGCGCGATCGAGTCGCGCCACAGGTCGGTGAGCGCGCCCTGACCCGGGAGGATCAGCGCGATGAGCGTGATCGCGCCCAGCGCCATCATGGTCGTCCCGACGATCGAGCGGATGACCTCCGGCGTGAACGCCCGCTGCAGGTCGCGCGTCAGGCCGCGGCCTCGCGATCGGGAGGAGCCGGGACGGGCGGCGGTCCTGCGCGTCTTGGCCACGCTCAGATCTCGACCACGACCGGGAAGACCATCGGCCGGCGCTTGGTCTGCTGGTACAGGAACGACGAGAGCGCGTCCTTGATCTGGCTCTTGAGCAGCGCGATCTCGCTGATGTGGTCGCCCGGGTTGTCGATCGCAGTCAGGACGCGCTCGACCGCTTCGAGCATGATCGGATCCTGCTCATTGAGGTGGACGAACCCGCGGGTCACGATCTCCGGCCGGCCGACGACCGTGCCGGTCTGCTTGTCGACCGTCACCACGATCATGAAGATGCCGTCGTTGGCCAGCGACTGCGCCGGTCGCGCAGCACGACCTCGCCGACGTCGCCGACCGACAGACCGTCGACGAACACGTAGCCCGGCCGTGACCGGGCTGCCGCGCCGGGCCGAGCCGTCGGCGAACGAGCTCGATCGGCGTGCCGTTCTCGATGATGAACACGTTCGACGGGTCGACGCCGGTCTCGATGGCGAGGCGGCCGTGCTGCACCTGCATCCGGAACTCGCCATGGATCGGGATGAAGTACTTCGGCTTCGTCAGGCCGAGCATCAGCTTGAGCTCCTCCTGGCTCGCGTGCCCGGAGACGTGCGCACGCTTGATCGTGTGGTAGTACACGTTCGCGCCGGCCTTGAACAGGTTGTCGATGGTCCGGGAGACGTACTCCTCGTTGCCGGGGATCGGGCTGGCGCTGACGATCACGGTGTCGCCCGGCTGGATCTCGACGAACCGGTGGTCGCGGTTCGCCATGCGCGCAAGACCGGCCATCGGCTCGCCCTGGGCGCCGGTCGTGGCGATGACGAGCTTGCCGTTGTCGTAGTCCTTGATGCGATCCTTCGAGACGATGCTCGACGGGTCGTACGTCAGGTATCCGAGGTCGGTCGCGATGCGGAAGTTCTGCTCCATCGAGCGACCGATCACCGACACGTCGCGCTGCATGTCGGCGGCGGCGTCGAGGACCTGCTGGATGCGCGCGATGTTGCTGGCGAACGTCGCCACGATCACCCGGCCGTCGAGCGGCTCCATGATCTCGCGGAAGGCCTCGCCGACGGTCCGTTCTGACGGCGTGTAGCCCGGGTTCTCGGCTCGCGTCGAGTCGGACAGCAGGCAGCACGACGCCCTCCGCGCCCATGCCGGGCGAGGATGGCGAAATCCGACAGCTTGCCGTCGACCGGGGTGTGGTCGAACTTGAAGTCACCGGTGTGGACGATCGTCCCGACCGGCGTCCTGAGCGCGATGCCCATCGCATCGGGGATCGAATGACCGACACGGAACGGGATGACGCGGAACGGGCCGACATCGACCTCGTCGCCGGGCTCGAGCGCGATCAGCGGGTTGTTGTGGAGCTTGTGCTCCTTGATCTTGTTGCCCGAGCAGGCCGCGGGCCAGCGTGCTGGCATAGACCGGCACACCCGGGAACTCCGGAAGCACGTACGGCAGCGCGCCGACGTGGTCCTCGTGGGCGTGGGTGATGAGGAACGCCCGCACGTTCTGGCGGCGCTCCTTGAGATAGGTGACGTCGGGGATGACGAGGTCGATGCCGAACATCTCCTCGTCGGGGAACATGAGGCCGCAGTCGATGACGACGATGTCGTCGCCGTACTCGAACACGTACATGTTCTTGCCGATCTCCCCCACCCCGCCGAGCGGGATGATGCGGAGCGGCACGTCTGGGTTCGTGGTGGACATAGGGTTCCTTGGGTGGTGGTCAGAAGATGGTGAGTTGATCGGCGTCGTCCGCCGGCGGTACGTCGGTGGCGGGGGCGACGGCGATCCCGGCCCCGACCGGCGTCGGGGCGCCTGCGGTGGTCATTGCTTCCCGGGCCGCCCGTCGATGCTCGCGGCGACGCTCGCGGGCCTCGATCAGGACGGCCGGGATGCGCGCCACGTCCTCGTAGCTCTCACGCTCGATCGACGGCGTGCGCAGCGCGGCGGCCGGGTGGTACATCGCGAAGACCGTCGCGTCGCGGGCACCGGTCGCCGCATCGGCCTGGCGGGTGGTGCCGTGGGCCTGCGAGATCCGGACACCGGGCATGAAGCGCGCCATCGAGTGCCGGCCGAGCGTCACGACCACGGCCGGATCGAGCACCTCGAGCTGGCGCTGGAGGTACGGCGCGCAGGTGGCGACCTCGTCGGGCTCGGGGTCGCGGTTGCCGGGCGGTCGGCACTTCACGATGTTGGTGATGAACACGTCGTCTCGGGTCCAGCCGATGTGGCCGAGCAGGCTCACGAGCAGGCCGCCGGCCCGGCCGACGAACGGCCGTCCCTCGCGGTCCTCGTTCTGGCCCGGGCCCTCGCCGACGAAGATGACCTCGGTCGATGCGTCACCCTCGCCCGGGACGGCATTCGTCCGGGTCGTGTGGAGCCGGCAGCGGGTGCAATCGCGGACCTCTGCCGCGATCGCCGCGAGCGCCGCGCGGCGCTCGGCGTCGGTCACGCCGGGGATCCGGCCGCGTCCCGTGTCGCGGCGGCCTTGACCCATCCGCGTTCGACCAGCACCTCCGCCAGCTGGACGGCGTTCGTCGCGGCGCCCTTGCGGAGGTTGTCGCTCACGATCCAGAAGGCCAGGCCACGATCGCCCTCGATCGACGGGTCCTGGCGGACCCGCCCGACGTAGATCTCGTCGGTGCCGGCGGCGTCGGTGGCGAGCGGATAGGTCGAGGTGGACGGGTCGTCCTGGACGACGACCCCCGGCACGGCCGCGAACAGCGTCCGCGCCCGGTCGGGTGCGATCGGGTCGACGGTCTCGACGTGGACCGCCTCGGAGTGGGCGGTGAACACCGGGACCCGCACGGCCGTGCTCGAGATGCGGAGGTCGGGCAGGTGGAGGATCTTGCGACTCTCGGTCACGACCTTCCACTCTTCCTTGGTGTAGCCGTTGTCGAGGAAGACGTCGACCTGGGGAAGCGCGTTGAATGCGATCTGGTGCGGGTACACGGTCGCCTCGATCGGCTGGTCGCGGACATACGCGTCGATCTGCGATCGGAGCTCCGTGATGGCCTTGCCGCCGGTGCCGGACACGGCCTGGTACGTGTCGACGACGACCCGCTCGAGGCCGACCGCGTCACGCAACGCCATGAGCACCGGGACGAGCTGCATCGTCGAACAGTTGGGGTTGGCGACGATGCCCTCGTGCCACTCGAGGTCGTCGGGGTTCACCTGGCTCACGACCAGCGGCACGGCCGGGTCCATGCGCCAGGCGCTGGAGTTGTCGATGACGGTGGCACCACGGCGAGCGGCCTCCGGGGCCAGCACCCGGGACGTGTCGCCGCCGGCCGAGAACAGCGCGATATCGACGCCGTCGAAGGCGTCCGGGGTCGCCTCGTGGACCGTGTGGAGCGTGCTCCCGACCTCGATCTCCCGACCGGCACTGCGGGCGCTCGCGAGCAGCCGCAGGTCGCCGAACGGGAACTCCCGCTCGAGCAGCATCCGGATCATCGTGCCGCCGACGACGCCGGTGGCGCCGACGACCGCGACGGAGAGTGGCTTCGTGCTCACCGAGGGCATGGCTCCGCAGTGGTCTTGATCACGTCGGGCACGGCGGGAGTATAGCAGCGGGTCCCGCTGGTCCCCGGCGCCCGGCCGGTACGAACGACCGGCCGGGCCCGAAGGCGCCGACCGGTCGGAATGAGCGGCGTTGAGCCGAAGGGGCCTACACCGGCTCCTTGGCGAGGTGGCGCTGCATCGCGGCCTTGCGCGACAGGTTGACGCGGCCCTGGCGGTCGATCTCGGTCACGACCACCATCACCTCGTCGCCGACGGACACGACGTCCTCGACGGTCGGCACGTGGTAGTCGGCGAGCTCGCCGATGCGGACCAGGCCCTCCTTGCCCGGAAGGATCTCGACGAATGCGCCGAAGCCCATGATCCGGGTCACCTTGCCGAGGTACAGCGCGCCGATCTCGACCTCACGGGTCAGGGATTCGATCCATTGGATCGCCTTGCGCGAGTTCTCGCCGGACACGGCCGCGATCTCGACGGTGCCGTCGTCCTCGACGTTGATCTCGGTCTGGGTCTCTTCCTGGATCTTGCGGATCATCGATCCACCCTTGCCGATGATCTCGCGGATCTTCTCGGGGTTGATCTTGATCGTGATGATGCGCGGCGCGAAGTCGCTCATCTCGACACGGGCCTCGGGGAGGACCGCGGTCATCTTGTCGAGGATCTCGAGGCGCGCCGTGAGGGCCTGCTTCAGGCCGTCGCGGATGATCGCCTCGCTGATGCCCTGGACCTTGATGTCCATCTGCAGCGCGGTGACACCGTCCCGCGTGCCGGTCACCTTGAAGTCCATGTCCCCGATCGAGTCCTCCTTGCCGAGGATGTCGGTCAGGACCACGAACCGGCCGTCCGGCTCGCTGATGAGGCCCATCGCCGCTCCGGCGACGGGCGCCTTGATCGGCACACCGGCGTCCATCAGCGCGAGGGTGGATCCGCACGTCGATGCCATCGATGTCGACCCGTTCGACGTCACGCACTCGCTCACGAGGCGGATGACGTACGGGAACTCGTCGTGGTCCGGCAGGACCGGCACGAGCGCACGCTCGGCGAGATGCCCGTGGCCGATGTCACGCCGGCTGGGCCCGCGCATCATCTTGTTCTCGCCCGTGCTGTACGGGGGGAAGTTGTAGTGGTGGAGATAGCGCTTCTCGGTCTCCGGGCTGATCGTGTCGATCCGCTGGACGTCCGAGGACGAGCCGAGCGTGGCGACCGTCAGCGCCTGGGTCTCACCACGGGTGAACAGGCCCGAGCCATGGGCACGAGGCACCAGCCCGACCTCGACCGAGATCGGACGAAGCTCTGTCAGGCCGCGACCGTCGATGCGGATGCCCTCGTCGAGCACGAGCTGGCGGACGGTCTTCTTCTGGATCAGGTTGAACAGGTTCTTGCTGACGCGGGCTTCGCGGCGCGCATCCTCGAGCAGGCCCGGCGTGTCGCCACCGTTGCGCTGCGCGCGGACGGCATCGGCGATCGAGGTGCGCAGGGTCGAGATCCGACCCGGCAGGTCGTTCGCGAACCAGAGCACGAGGTTGGCGGTCGCCTCGGCGTCCGGCAGGGCCCGATGACCCTGGCTGAGCTCGACGCCGAAGAACCGCGCCAGGTCACCGAGCTTGTACGACTCGGCCCCGGGATAGCCCTCGCGGGCGATGATCAGGGTGTCGAGGTACGTGCCGGGCTGGAACCGGAAGCCGTCGCCCTTGGCCTGCTCGATGAAGCCGAGGTCGAACCCGACGTTGTGGCCGACGATCTTCGCGTCACCCACGAACGCAAGCAGCTGCTCGGCCGCTTCCCTGGGGCTGGGCGCCCCCTGCACGTCCTTGTCGGTGATGCCGTGCATCTGATTGCCGACGATGGGCCGGCCGGGGTTCACGAACGTCGACCAGCGGTCGACGATGTCGGTGCCCTTGACCTTGACCGCGGCGACCTCGACGAGATCGGACATCTTGGGATCGGTGCCGGTCGTCTCCACATCGAGGACGACGAGCTCGCGCTGGTCGTCGGTCGCCGAGGCGAACTCGAGGACCGAACCGGTCGTCGGCTCGAGATACGGGACGCGCTTGGCCTTGCCGACCGCCTTCTGGAGCTCCTCCTGGAGGTCGACGATCGGCTGCAGCGCCCGGTGCCCGAACAGGATCGCCTCGGCCATGACGTCCTCGGGCAGGAGCTTGGCCCCGGCCTCGACCATCATGATCGCGTCGCGCGTGCCGGCGACGATCAGGTCGAGCTCGGACTCCGCGAGCTGGCTGTGGGTCGGGTTGACGACGAACTCGCCGCCGATCCGGCCGACGCGGACCGATCCGATCGGGCCGTTGAAGGGGATCTCGCTGATCGTCAGGGCAGCGGACGCGGCGATGGTCCCGACGACGTCGGGGTTGTTCTCCTGGTCGGTCGAGAGGACCGTGATCACCAGCTGGACGTCGTCCTTGTACCCCTCGGGGAACAGCGGACGGATCGGCCGGTCCGTCTGTCGGGCCGCGAGGATCGCGTGCTCCGATGGACGGGCCTCGCGCTTGATGAAGCCGCCCGGGATCTTGCCCGCGGCGTACATGCGCTCCTCGAAATCCACCGTGAGCGGGAAGAAGTCGAGCCCGGGACGGGGCTCGGAGCGGTTGGCGGTGCCGAGCACCATGGTGTCGCCGTAGCGGACGGTGACGGAACCGCCGGCGAGCCGGGCGAGCTTGCCGGTTTCGATGGTCAGCGTCCGACCACCGAGTTGCGTCTCGAACGTGTGAGACAAGGGAAACGATCCTCCTTGGTCGTGGAGGAGAAGCGACCCGCGGGCGGGTCAGCCCTGCGCTGTAGCGTCGAGTGTGCGAGGGCCCCGGGCTGTCGGCCCGAGATCCGAGGGTGCGACGCTAGCGGCGGAGTCCGAGCCGTCCGATGACGGTCCGGTAGCGCGCGCTGTCCTTCTTCATGAGATACGCAAGAAGGCGGCGGCGCTGGCCGACGAGCTTGAGGAGGCCGCGGCGCGAATGGTTGTCCTTGGGGAAGCGGCGGAGATGGTCCGTCAGGTCCTTGATCCGCTCGGTCAAGAGCGCGACCTGGACCTCGGGTGACCCGGTGTCGCCATCCTTTGTGGCGTACCCGGTGATGGTCTCCTGCTTCAGTTCCCGCGCGAGCGGCACTCGGTCCTCCGACACGATCTGTTGCTATGCCTGCTTGTATGACCGGCGGATGGTAGCAGAGGTGCCCCGAACGCGCTACGCACGACGCGGACATCCGCGCCACCGTACGCTGCGCATATGCCGCGGCTGAACAGGATCTACACGAAGACCGGCGACGAGGGGATGACCGGTCTCGGCGGCGGCCGGCGGGTCGCCAAGGACAGCCCGCGCGTGCGGGCGTACGGGACCGTCGACGAGCTGAACTCGGCGATCGGCGTCGCGCTGGCGCTCGGTCTGACGGAGCGTCTCGCGACCGAGCTCGGCTCGATCCAGAACGAGCTGTTCGACCTCGGCTCGGACCTGTGCTGGCCGGAGGACGACGAGCGACGCGACCGCATCCCGACCGTGCAGCCCAAGGCACGTAGCACGCCTCGAGCGCCTGATCGACGAGCTCAATGGCGTGGTCGGGCCGCTGACGAACTTCCTGCTGCCGGGCGGGTCGCCGGGCGCGGCGCAGCTCCATCTCGCCCGCACGATCTGCCGGCGCGCCGAGCGCGAGGCCATCACGCTCTCGCACGAGGAGCGGATCGGCGAGCTGGTCCTGCCCTACCTCAACCGGCTGTCCGACGCCCTGTTCGTGATGGCCCGCTACGAGAACCACGAGCGGGGTGTGCCCGAGCCGCTCTGGCAGCCCGGCCTGTAGCGTCAGGACGCGGCGACCTCGGGCACGCAGAACTCGGCGTCGACGACCGGTTCGCCGGGACGCTCGTCGCCGGGCTCGAACGGGCTCCGGAACGTGAACGCCGCCCGCGTGGGGCCGTGGCGGCGGAGGTGGTCCAGTCGCTCGAGCGCCTCCTCGACCGTCGGGAGCCGCCCGGCCGGGACCCACCACAGGACCATGTGCGCCTCGGCGAGCTGCTCGAACCAGGATCGCCGCTGACGCAGCACCTGGACATGGGCGCTGGTGTACGTGAACGCGCGGAGCGCCTCGAGGGACCGCCACACGCTCATGTTGATGAGGAACAGATCGTCGTCGGTCGGGCGGATCGAGGTCGCGTTGCCCCCTTCGGTCTGCAGGCGCCACACGAGCCCGGGATCGGCGTCAGCGAGCGCGTTGATCGGGTCGAGCGCGGCGACGAAACCCGCGATCCGGGGTTCGTCCAGCGGCGCCAGCAGGCGCCCGACGTTGAGCTGGGCCAGGTGCGGCCGTGGATCGGTCATGCCATGAGGTCGATTCGCACGGGCCCATCCTGCATCGGCGTCGGCACCTGCGCGATCCCCTCCTGCACCCGCACCGACCCGGCCCGTCCGTCGACCATGGCCCGGTACTCGCCGTCCGGCGGGAGGGCCATCGGCCAGTCGAAGCTCACCGTCCCGTCGGCGCCCATGCCGCGGAGCGACAGCGGGCCGCCGAGCAGTCGCTGCGCGGCGGCGAGGTCGCCGCGGGCGATCGCCGCCCGGATGTCGGTGCTCCGCACGGGGGCGCCATCGAGGACGTACGGATCGACGACGACCAGGTCGAAGCCCTCCTTCGCCCCGAGCGCCGCGACCGCGTCCGGCGTCCCTCGCCGCTCGAACCCGAACGCCGCATCGGGCGTCATCAGCAGCCCCGCCAGCGCCGTGCCCGATCGGATCGTCGCGATGAAGTCGTCGTAGGTCGTCCGGCGGACCTCCTCGTCGAAATGCTGCACGACGGTGACCTCCACGCCGACCGCGGCGAGCCGTGCGAGGCGGTCGTCCGGATGGAGGAGGAGCGGCGGCGCCGACCCGGTCAGGACCTCATCGGGGTGATGGTCGAACGTGATGACGGTCGGCCGCGCGTCGCGGGTGCGTGCTTCCCGCACGAGGTGATCGAGCAGGTAGACGTGGCCGCGATGCAGCCCATCGAACACGCCGACGACCGCGAAGATCGGTCCGTGCTCGGGCCGCAGCGACTCGACGCCGGCGATGACATCCATCAGGCGTGTACGCCACTGGTCGCGGGTCCCGGAGCCGCGACCAGGACCTTGTCCGGCGTCAGCCGCCCGCCGGGGGCGGGCACGGCGATCGCGACCAGGACGCCGTCGGGGCCGCGCAGGCGATACCGGTCGGCCTCGGCCGGGATGCCAGCCGCCGGTCGCACGAACTGGCCACGCGCGACCGCAACGACCTCGCTCTCGGTGAGCTCGACGCTCGGAAAGCGCTCGAGACCCGTGTCGAGCGGCCGGAGCAGGTCGCGCAGTGCGTCCGGACTCTCGGCCGCAGCGGTGCGGACCTCGTCGAGCGACCGTGCGTCCGCCCCCGTGAACGGGCCGGCCGCTGTCCGTCGCAGCGCACCGAGGTAGGCAGCGCTCCCGACCCGTTCGCCCAGATCGCGGGCGAGGGCACGCACGTAGGTACCTGCCGAGCACGTCACGTCGACGACCGCGATCGGCCGCTCCGGGTCGGTGTCGTCCCACGACTCGAGGGTCAGCGCTTCGATGGTGACCTGGCGATCCTTCAGCTCCACGGTCCCGCCCGCCCGGGCGATGGCGTAGGCCCGCCGGCCGCCGACCTTGATCGCCGAGTACGCCGGGGGCCGCTGCGAGATCGTTCCGGTGAACGCCGGCAGGGCTCCTTCGACGGTCACGCGATCGGGGGCCGCACCGGTCGCGGGTGTCAGCTCCCCCTCGAGGTCGTCGGTCGACGACGACGCGCCGAAGCAGACCGTCGCGCGGTACGCCTTGCGGTCGGCGAGATGGAACTCGACGACCCGCGTGGCTCGCCCCAGGAAGACGGGCAGCACGCCGGTCGCGAACGGGTCGAGCGTGCCGCCGTGGCCGACCCGCTTCGTCGCGGCCAGCCGCCGGACGAGCCCGACGATGTCGTGCGACGTCGGTCCGATCGGCTTGTCGATGACGAGGATCCCGTCGAGGCCGGGTCCCAGCGACGAGTGGGCCACCTCAGCGCGCGACCGCGGCTGCCGACCGGCGAGCCTCGGTGAGCACGGCGTCCCACGCCCGGTCGATCGGGAGCGGCACGGTCGCTCCGGCAGCCCGGGCGTGCCCGCCACCGCCGAACAGCCCGGTCAACACCGTTGCGTCGACACCGCCGGGCTTGGTCCGAACGCTGATCCGCGTCCCCGCTCCGTCCTCCTTGAACAGGATCGCGACCTCGGCGTCGTCGGCCTGCGCGAGCATGTCGATGATCCCTTCCGAATGGGGCGGTCTGGTGCCGGTCGCCGCGAGGTCCGCGTCGAGCAGCGTCGAGGCGACGACCCGGCCCTCGTCGAACGTCTGCAGGCGGTCGAGGACCCGGCCGAACAGGCGCAGCTGCTCGGGTGGCTTCGAGCGATACAGGCGACGCGAGATCTCCGAGAGTGGCGCGCCGGCGTCCACCAGGGCAGCCGACACGGCCAGCGTCCGGGGCGTCGAGTTCGGATGGGCGAACGTCGCGGTGTCCATCACGATCCCGGCCATCAGCGCGGTCGCGAGCGCGCCACCGTCGGCGTCGAGCGGGACGTCGAGTCGCGTCGCCAGCAACGTGACCATCTCGCACGTGGCCGCTGCGGCGGGTTCGATCCAATCGGCCTCCGCGGTCGCGTCGTTGGAGGCGTGATGATCGATCACCACGCGCGGCAGCCGATCGAACAGTTCGCGGTGGCGATCGCGGATGGCTCCGACCCGGTCGAGCGTCGCGCAATCGGAGACCACGAGCAGGTCGTACGCCGCGGCCGGGTCGGGATCGGTCCGGAACCGGTCCATGCCGGCGATGAAGCCGTACAGCGGCGGCACCGGATCGGTGCAGACGGGGTCGGCGCCGCCGCCGAGCCGCTCGACGATGCCCACCACCCCGAGGGTCGCCCCGAGCGTATCGGCATCCGGGTTCTCGTGGCCGACCGCGAGCACGCGTCGGGCGCCGCGGATGCGCTCGACCACGACGTCGGGCACCGCGTCGACGTAGGCCGCGAGATCGACGGTCATCGTGGCCGGTGGCCGGTCGCGCGCGGCTTGCCCCGTCGCCGGCGAGGCTTGGGCGGGATCACCGCCGACGGCGGCTCGTCCGGGACGTCGCCCTCCCGGTGGACGCGGGGGACGGGCGTGGGCAGCGTCTCGCCGAGCGGGAGGTCGTCCTCGCGTGCCTCGCCCGACTCGAGCTCGTCGAGCAGGTGCAGGACGCGCGTGCCGCGCTCGGCGGTGTCGTCGAGCTCGACGTGCAGGTCCGGGATCCGCCTGAGGCGCAGCGACTTCCCGAGCTCATGCCGCACGTACGGCATGGCCCGGCCGAGGGCCGCGATCGTCTGCGAGCGCTCCTTCGGCTGGCCGATGACGCTCACCCACACCCGGGCATGGCGCAGGTCGGGCGTCGTCTCGACCCGGGTGATCGTGACGAACCCGATGCGCGGGTCCTGGACGTCGCGGGCCACGATCGAGCCGATCTCCTGGCGGAGCAGCTCGTCGACCCGATCGGTGCGCTGTGTCACGTCCGGACGTCGTCAGCCGGCGGCGACCCGGCTGACCGTCTGCGTCGTGAAGCACTCGATGACGTCGCCCTCTTCGATGTCCGTGAACGACGCGAGACCGATGCCGCACTCGTAGTTGACCTGGACCTCGCGGACGTCGTCGCGGAATCGACGCAGCGACTCGATCCGGTCGTTGGCGATGACCTTGCCACCACGCCAGACACGGGCGCCGCCACGGACGATCCGCCCATCGGTGACGTACGACCCGGCGATGACCTGGTTCTTGCCGACGCGGATGACCTGGCGCACCTCGGCGCGGCCCTCCACGACCTCCTGGATCTCCGGCTCGAGCAGGCCCTTGAGCGCCGCATCGATGTCATCGGTCAGCTTGTAGATGATGTCGTAGAGACGGACGTCGACGCCCTCGTCCTCCGAGGCCCGTCGGGCCGTGTCGGTGATCGAGGTGTTGAACCCGACGACGATGGCGTTCGATGCCGTCGCCAGCATGATGTCGTTGTCGGTGATGTCGCCGGCGGCCTCATGGAGGACGTTGATCCGGACCTCGTCCTGGTCGAGCTGCTCGAGTGCATGGCTGATCGCCCCGAGCGAGCCCGACACGTCCGCCTTGAGGATGACGCGCAGCTCCTTGGCCTGACCGGCCTGGATCTGCCGGTACAGGTCCTCGAGCGTGGCGCGGCCACCGCTCTCGCCGCCCTTCGCGGCGACCGCGGTCTTGCGCTGCTCGACGGCCGTGCGGGCGGCCTTGTCGTCGGCGACGACCCGCAGGATGTCGCCGGCCTCCGGCACCTCCGACAGACCGAGCACCACGACCGCGCTGGCCGGCCCGGTCTGCTTGACGCGCTTGCCGCGGTCGTTCTCGAGCGCGCGGACACGACCGAACGTCTCACCGACGACGATGATGTCGCCGACGTTCAACGTCCCGGTCTGGACGAGCGCCGTCGCGACGGCGCCGCGGTTCTTGTCGAGCTGCGCCTCGACGATCGTGCCGATCGCCGGACGATCGGGGTTCGCCGTGAGCTCCTGGAGGTCGGCGACCAGCAGGACCATCTCGATCAGCTCATCGAGCCCCTGTCGGCTCTTGGCCGACACCGGAACGAGCGGGACCTCGCCGCCGTACTCCTCGATGACGACGCCGGCCTCGGTCAGCTCGGTCTTGACCCGGGTCTGGTCGGCGTCCGGCTTGTCGATCTTGTTGAGCGCGATGATGAGCGGGACCTTGGCCGCCTTGGCGTGGCTGATGGCCTCGAGCGTCTGGGGCATGACGCCGTCGTCGGCGGCGACCACGATGATCGCGATGTCGGTCACCCGTGCGCCACGGGCGCGCATCGCCGTGAACGCCTCATGGCCCGGCGTGTCGAGGAAGACGACGCGCTTGCCGTCGTGCTCGACTTCGGACGCGCCGATGTGCTGGGTGATCCCGCCCCGTTCCCCGGCCGCGACCTCGGTCGAGCGGAGCGCGTCGAGCAGGCTGGTCTTGCCGTGGTCCACGTGGCCCATGACCGTGACGATCGGAGCCCGCGGCTGGAGCGTCTTGGGGTCGTCCTCCTCGAAGAGGACTTCCTTGGTCGCCTCCGGGATCGCCCCGTCGGTCTCCTCCCCACCCGTCCCGTTGGTCGAGGCCGCGACGGTCTCGGCCACCTCGTAGCCGAGCTCGGACGCGACCAGCGACGCGGTGTCGCGGTCGATGAGCTGGTTGATCGTCGCGAAGATGCCGCTCTTGATCAGCTCGCGGATGACGTCGGCGACGTTGACCGCGAGGAGCTCTGCGAGCTCCTTGACGGTGATGGTGCCGGGCAGCTCGATCGCGCCGCGCTCGCGCGGATCGACGACCTGCACCGGCGATTGGAATGCGTTGTCGCGGCGCGGCGGCTTGCGCGGCCCGCGACGGCCGCGGGTGCCGCTCCTACTCCTGGCCACGGGCTCCTCCTTCGGTGGTGTTCGGTTCTGATCCCGGTGCGACGCTCGCGAGGAACGCCGGAGGGAGGGGGACTTCCAGCGCCCGGCTCAGGGCGCCCTTCTTGATAGCGATGGCGAGACAGTCCGTATCGTGGCAGACATACGCGCCGCGGCCGGCCAGCCGGCCGGTCGGGTCGACGGTGACGGTGCCCGTCGGGGTGCGGACGATGCGTCGCAAGTCACGCTTCGGCCGCGCGGTGCGACACCCCACGCACGTCCTCGTCGGGACGCGGCGCGGAGCGGCGGCCGATGCCGCACTCCCGGCGGCCGCGGCTACGACGTCACCTCCTCGGCGACCTCGACGGCGACGGGCGAGGCGGCGGGGGTCTCCAGACCCACGCCGTCGGTCGCCTCGGCTGCCGCTGCCGCCGCTTCGGCGGCGGCCTTCTTCGTGATGCGCTTCGGCTTGGCCGGCTCGGTGACGTCTTCGGCCTTCGCGGGCTTGGTCGCCTTGGTCGCCTTGGCGGATGCAGCCGGCTTGTCGGCCTTCGCCGCCTTGGCCTTGGTTGCGGCCTTGGCCTTCGTTGCGGCCTTGGGGGCAGCCTCGGCGCCATCGATGGCGGCCGCCGCATCGGTCGCGGCGGGCGCCTCTGCCGGCGCAGCCTCGGCTTCTGCCTCGCTCGTCTCGGCAGATCCGGCGTCGGCGGCGGCCTTCGCCTCGGCGACCGACACGTCGCTGCGGATGTCGATGCGCCAGCCCGTCAGCCGGGCTGCCAGCCGCGCGTTCTGCCCCTCGCGGCCGATGGCCAGCGACAGCATCCGCTCCGGCACGGTGACCGACGCGATGCGCTTCTCCTCGTCGATGTCGACCGACAGGACCTGGGCAGGACTCAGCGCGTTGGCCACGAACACCGCGGGGTCGTCGTTCCATGGGATGACGTCGATCTTCTCGCCGGCGAGCTCGGCCACGACGGCCTGCACGCGTGCACCGCGCTGACCGACGGTCGCTCCGACCGGGTCGAGACCGTCCTGGCGGGACGCGACGGCGACCTTCGAGCGGCTGCCCGCCTCCCGGGCGATGGCCTTGATCTCGACCGTCCCGCTGTGGATCTCCGGCACCTCCAGCTCGAACAGGCGGCGCAGGAAGCCCTTGTGGGTCCGGCTCACGAAGATCTGCGGCCCGCGCACCGAGCGACGGACCTCGAGCACGAACGCCTTGACGTTCTGCCCGATCCGGTAGTGCTCGAGCGCGCTCTGCTCGGTCGTGGCGAGGATCGCCTCGGTGTTCTTGCCGACATCGAGGATGATCGCCCGTGGCTCCACCCGGTTGACCGTGCCCGTGATGAGCTCGCCCTCGCGGCTGGCGAACTGGTCGAATACCTGGTCGCGCTCGACCTCGCGGATCCGCTGCAGGACGATCTGCTTGGCGGTCTGGGCGCCGATGCGGCCGAAGACGTCGCCGTCGAGCTGCTCGGTCTCGACGACGTCGCCCGGCTTGGCGCCGGCGTCGTGCTTGCGTGCGTCCTCGACCGTGATCTGGGTCAGCTCGTCCTCGATCTCCTCGACGACCAGCCGCGCGCGGAACACGCGGATGCGACCCGACTCGGCGTCGATCCTGACGTGGATGTCCTCGTCGCCGGCGACACGTCGGTAGGCCGACTGGATGCCGTCCTCGACGGCTCCGATGAGCTGCTCGCGCGAGACCTGCTTCTCCGCGTTCAGCTGAAGGAGGGCGCCCACGAAGTCTCGACTCACGATCGCCTCCTTCCTTGCAAGATGCCAAGCAACGACCGGTCCGAAAAAAAACGTGGGGGTCACCCACGTCGCGGAGCGGCCGTTCAGTTTGACGAAGTATACACCCGGACGGGTGGACGGGTCGATCCACCGGCTCCGTCCGAGCGCGAGGTCGCGTGCTAGCCTACGGCCTCCGCGAGCCGCCACGCACGAGGGGGAGGTCACGCATGCCCGATGCGGCGATGCCGCCCGTGCCGCCGATCCAGCGCACCGAGGTCGACGGTGTCCGCACGCTGTGGGTGGATGAGCCCGGACCGATGATCGCCGCGCTCGTGTTCCGCGTCGGTCGCAGCGACGAGCCGACGCCGCTGAGCGGCGTGACCCACATCGTCGAGCATCTCGCGCTCGCGGGCCTCGGCGTCCAGGACTACGACCACAACGGGTTCGTCGACGGGCAGCAGACCGTGTTCACGAGCGTAGGGCGGCCCGACGAGGTGAAGACGTTCCTCGAGGAGGTCGTCCGCGGGCTCACCCAGCCGCCGCTCGACCGGCTGCTGCTCGAGCGGCGGATCCTGCGCGAGGAACGAGCCCAGCGCGGACCATCGATCGGCGGTGCGCTGCGCTGGTACCGCTTCGGGTACGCCGGCCAGGGCCGGGCGCTCGGTCCCGGCGACGACGAGCTGGCACTCGACTGGCTCGGCCCGGACCCCGTGGCCGCCTGGGTCCGTCGCTGGTTCACCCGCCAGAACGCCATCCTGTGGCTCACCGGCCCGGTACCCGAGGGACTCCGGCTCGCGCTGCCCGACGGCGAGCCCGGCCCGACGCCGACGATCGAGACCGTGCCCGGCGTCGCGTTCCCGAGCCACCTCGCCTGGGATGGCCCGGCGGCGACCCTCGGGTACACGTCCGCGCGGACGTCCGCGATCCACATCGCGAGCAACGTCGCTCACCGGCGCGCCCGCCAGCGGCTCCGCTTCGACCAGGGCCTGGTGTACGACGTCGAGCTCGACTACGAGCCGGTCGCTCCTACCGTGGCCCACATCATGCTCGGCGCCTCATGTCCGGACGAGCGCATCCGGCAGGTCGTCGACGGCCTCCTCGGGATCGTGCGCGAGCTGGCGGCCGACGGGCCGACGCAGCAGGAGCTCGACCAGGAGCTGAACGGCTACCTCCGCCAGTACGAGGAACGCGACGGTCGCATCGCGCTGCTCGCCTCGACCGCCTTCGACACGCTGTGGGGCGGGCCCGCGAGGACCGCCGAGGAGCTCCTCGACGAGCGTCGCCGGGTCGATCCGGCGATCGCCGCCGGTGCGCTCGCATCGGCGCTCGAGACGTTGCTGGTGATGGCCGCCTGCGAGCCCGTCCCCGACCTCGCTCCCTACCCCGCCTGGTCGTCGTCGCGGGTCACCGGGCGGGAGTCCGGGCCGGCAGGCTTCTTCCTCCCCGGCCGGAAACCGAGGGAGCGCCTGGTCGTCGGTCCGGATGGCGTGACGGTCGCGGTCAACCCGGACGAGTGGCTGACGGTCCGCTACGGCGACTGCGTCGCGTGCATCCACGAATCGCCGACGGCCCGCACGCTGCTCGGCCGCGACGGGATGCGCGTCGGCGTGGTGGCTGAGGCGTGGAAGGACGGGGCCAGGGCGATCGAGGAGATCGATCGGGCGATCCCGCTCGAGCTGGTGGCCTGCGACGAGCACGGCCTCGGCGGGCTGGAGGACCCCGTGCCGGACGCGCCGGCGGCCTAGGGGACGTCGGCGGTCGGCCGGGCCTCCGTTGGTTCGACGGGAGCCGGGAACCTGCGCGCGACGTAGTCCTCCAGGATGTCGATGAACTCCGCCACCAGGCCATCGCCGCGGAGCGTCCGGTCCAGCCGTCCATCGATGAACACCGGGGCGACCGGCTCCTCGAACGTGCCCGGCAGGCTGATGCCGATGTCGGCGTGCTTCGACTCGCCCGGACCGTTGACGACGCAGCCCATCACCGCGACCCGCAGGTCCTCGGCGCCCGGGCGTGTCGCCTTCCACTCCGGCATCCGGTCCTTGAGGTAGGCCTGGATCTGCTGGGCCATCTCCTGGAAGAACGTCGAGGTCGTCCGTCCGCAGCCCGGACACGCCGACACTTGGGGCAGGAACGAGCGAAGCCCCATCGACTGGAGGACCTGCTGCGCGACCTCGACCTCGCGCTCGCGCGGCGCCCCGGGCTCCGGCGTGAGCGACACCCGGATCGTGTCGCCGATCCCTTCGTTGAGCAGGATCGCCAGGCCGGCCGTCGAGGCGACGATCCCCCGGTCGCCCATGCCCGCCTCGGTCAGGCCGAGGTGGAGCGGGTAGTCGCAGCGCGCGGCGAGCTCGCGGTAGACGTCGACGAGGTCGCGGACGCCACTGACCTTGGCGCTGATGATGATCCGGTCGTGGCCGAGCCCGGTCGCCTCGGCCAGCTCCGCCGAGCGGAGCGCCGACTGGAGCATCGCCTCGATCATCACGTCGCGAGCATCGCGCGGCTCGGCCAGCCGCGCGTTCGCATCCATGAGCTCGGTCAGCACGGCCTGGTCGAGCGAGCCCCAGTTGACACCGATGCGCACCGGCTTGTCGTTGTCGATGGCGACCCGGACGATCGTCGCGAAGTGCTCGTCGTGCCGCTTCGCGCCGACGTTGCCCGGGTTGATCCGGTACTTGGCGAGGAGCGCGGCGGTCTCCGGGTACTCCACGAGCAGCTGGTGCCCGTTGTAGTGGAAGTCGCCGATGATCGGCACGTCGACACCGAGACCGCGGACCTTGCGGACCATCTCGGGGACCGCGGCGGCCGCCACCTCGGTGTTGACCGTGACCCGGACCAGCTCCGAGCCGGCGTGGGCGAGACGGGCGACCTGGATGGCGGTGCCGTCGGCATCGGCCGTGTCGGTGTTCGTCATCGACTGGACGACGACCGGATGCGCGGAGCCGACGGGGACACCGCCCACGTCAACGGTGATGGTCTGTCTACGCATGTCGATTCGGGAGACTAGGGTGCAGGCGGCGGCGCCCCGCCCAGACTCCGCAGGATGTCGAAGCCCGAGACCCAGATGATGAACGCGAACAGGAAGACGAACCCGACGACGTAGGTCATCTGTTCGGCGCGAACGCTGATGCGCGTCCCGAATATGCTCTTGAGCGTGATCATCAGCATCCGACCGCCGTCGAGCGGCGGGAACGGCAGGATGTTCACGACCGCGAGGTTGGCGGACAGGATGCCGGCCACGAACAGCGTCCAGATCGGACCGGCCTGGAAGAACACGTCGCCGATCTGCGTCGCGATCCCGATCGGGCCACTGACCGGCGGCGGCGCCGTCGGATCCGCGGCGACAGATCCGACCAGCGATCCGAGACCACCGAGGATGAGACCCATCCAGCGCACGGTCTCGCTGGCGCCGGCCGAGATCGCCGTCGGCAGGTCGTTGGTGGTACTGCCGCCGTCGAGGCCATTCTGGATCCCGGCGATCCCAAGGGCGCCATGGTTCTCGTCGATCTGCGAGGTCTCGCGCAGGGTGACCGGCACCTCCCGGCTGGCGCCATCGGGCGACACGACCGTCAGGACGACGGTCTGACCGGCGTTCTCGCGCAGCACCTCGACGATCGACGCGCCCACGAAGAACTGGAACCGCTGACCGTCGACGGCGGCGACCGCCTCCCCCGGCTGGAGACCGGCGGCGGCAGCCGGGGAGTCGGGCTGGACCTCGTCGAAGCGGGCCGACACGATCGGCGAGGCGAGCCACACGATGCCGGTGAAGATCGCGAATGCCAGGGCGATGTTCATGACGACGCCCGCGACGAGGATCGTCAGCCGCACCGGCAGGCTCTGCGCCGAGAACGCCCGTGGGTCGTTGGCGCTGTCGCCGTCCTCGCCCTCGAGCTTGACGAAGCCGCCGATCGGCAGCCAGTTCAGCGTGTACAGGGTCTCGCCCTTCGAGCGCAGCACGCGGGCACGAGGCGGGAAGCCGATCCCGAACTCGAGCACGCGGACCCCGGCCACGCGGGCCATGACGAAGTGGCCGACCTCGTGGATGACCACGAGCCCACCGAGGATGGCGAAGAACAGGACGATCGTGATGACCGCCTGGAGGAACTCGGTCACGCCGCCCCTCCGACCGGTCCGGCGGCGAACGCCGCACGGACCTCGGCATCGAGCGCGACCAGCGTCTCGACATCGGGGTCGTCGGTCGCACCGCCACCGAACCGCTCGAGCGCGCTCTCGAGCAGCCGGGGGATGCCCGGGAAGTCGAGCGAGCCCTCGAGGAAGCGGGCGACTGCCACGTCGTCCGCCGCGATCAGGGCGCCAGACGCGCGCGGCCCGGCCAGACCAGCCTCGCGGGCGATGCGCAGCGCCGGGAAGCGCTCGACGTCCGGGACCCGGAAATCGAGGCGGCCGGCGGCGACGAGATCGGCCGGGCTGGCCGGTGAGGGGCGGCGGTCGGGATAGGTCATGGCGTACTGGATGGGGAGTCGCATGTCAGGGGTGCCCAGCTGGGCCTTGAGGGAGCCATCCACGAACCGGACGGCGGAGTGGACGACGCTCTGCGGATGGATGACCACCTCGATCGCGTCGTAGCCGACATCGTACAGCCAGTGGGCTTCGATGACCTCCAGCCCCTTGTTCGCGAGCGTCGCCGAGTCGATGGTGATCTTGGCGCCCATGTCCCAGGTCGGGTGGCGGAGCGCCTGGGCGGGCGTCGCCCTCGCGAGCTCGTCGGGGGTCGCGTCGAGGAACGGCCCGCCCGACGCGGTCAGGATGAGCGCCCCGACGGACGTCATCGATTCGCCGACCAGGCACTGCCAGATCGCCGAGTGCTCCGAGTCGATCGGCCGGAGCCAGGCGAGCGGACTCGAGAGCGGGTCGTCAGGAGCCGCGTCGGCGACACCGGCTGCGAGTCGGCGCGCCTCGGGCATGACCAGGTGGCCGCCAGCCACCAGGGTCTCCTTGTTGGCCGTCGCCACGACCTTGCCGGCGCGCAGGGCAGCCAGCACGGGCCGCAGGCTGACGATGCCCCCGGTGGCCACGACGACCAGGTCGACGTCATCGCGCGTGGCGAGCTCGACGAGTGCCGCGTCCGAGGGCCCGACCACGGCGACCGCCGGCCGGAGCCGCGCCGCCTGCTCGTCGAGCGCCGCCCGGTTCGAGCCGGTCGCGAGCGCGACCACGCGGAACGCGGCCGGATGGGCCGCCAGGACCTCGACGGTCTGCCTGCCGATCGAGCCGGTCGATCCGAGGAGGGCGACGCCGCGCGTCTCAGGCGATGAGGGCGACGACATACAGCGTGACGACGGGCGCGGCGAACAGGAAGGAGTCGACTCGGTCGAGCATCCCGCCGTGGCCGGGGATCAGCGTCCCGGAGTCCTTGGAGCCGGCCGCTCGCTTGAGCATGGACTCCGCAAGGTCACCGGCCTGTGCCGCCAGCGCGGCCAGCGGTCCGAGCAGGATCGCGTGCCACGGCGCCTGTCCGAGGCCGACGAGCATCAGCGCCACGACCACGGTCGCGGCGACGACACCGCCCACGAGGCCGGCGTACGTCTTCGACGGCGAGATGTGGGTCAGGAACTTCTCGCGCCCGAACTGGCGTCCGACCAGGTAGGCGCCCGTGTCGTACGACCACACGGCCAGGATGAGCAGGACGATCCAGCCGCGCTCGGCGCCGAGCGGCTCCAGCGGCGCTCCGGCAGGGATCGCGGGCGCTGCGTGGCCGAGCCGGATGACGAACGCCAGCAGGCTGACGTACAGCGCACCGAAGACCGTGGCCTCCCACGTCGACAACCCGTCGCGCGGATCCTGGCGGGTGAACGAGGCCACCGCGACGAGCACGACACCGATCGCGATCAGCAGCAGGCCGCTGCCCTCGAGCACCTCCGGGAACGCCGCGTCGAGGATGACGGTCAGGGCGAGCACCGTCCCGAGCGCCGACAGGGCCGGATGGGCGGCGGCGCGGAGCAGCGCGAACACCTCGCGGGCGGCGAACACCGTGATGACCGCGATCGCCACGGCGATGGCCACGCCACCGAGGGCGATGACGATGAGGAGGAGCGGGACGAGGACGGCGGCGGTGATCGCCCGCTGACGCACCGGCCCTACCGCCCGAAGCGGCGGTGGCGCCGGGCGAACTCGAGCAGCGCCGCGTCGAACTCGTCCGGCCCGAAGTCGGGCCAGAGCGCGTCGCAGAAGTAGAACTCGGCATAGGCGGACTGCCAGATCAGGAAGTTCGAGAGGCGCTGCTCGCCGCCGGTCCGGATCAGCAGGTCGGGATCGGGCAGGCCGGCCGTGTACAGGGCCGCGCTGACCGTCGCCTCGTCGATCGCTTCCGGCGGGGTGCCTTCGGCCACGAGCCGGCGGACCGCGTCGACCAGCTCCGTCCGCCCGGCGTAGTTGAACGCGATGTTGAGCGTCAGCCGCTCCCCGCCGACGGTCGCATCGAGCGCCTCGCCGATCGAGCGGCGGGTCTCGTCGGGCAGCTCGTCGAGCCGGCCCAGCAGGCGGACCCGCACACCCTGGCGGCGCAGCTCGTCGGTCTCGCTGCGCACGGCGGCCTCGAGCAGCTCGAACAGGCCGGCGACCTCGTCATCCGAGCGCGCCCAGTTCTCGCGGCTGAACGCGTAGAGCGTCATGACCGGCACGCCGCGGCGCACCGCGTGGCGCAGGATCTCGCGGATGGCCTCGACGCCTGCGGCATGACCCTCGAGCTCGGGCTTGTGCTGCTGGCGAGCCCAGCGCCGGTTGCCGTCCATGATGATCGCCACGTGCCGAGGCAGGTCCTCGGCGGGCAGGAACGGATCGTCCTGGACGGGTTCGTGTGCGATCGGTGGTGCGTCGGTCGGTCGGGCCAGGGGTGCGCGGGCCACTTAGACCTCGAGGACCTCCTGCTCCTTGGCCTCGCCGCGACGGTCGACCTCGCCGATGTGCCGATCGGTCGTCCGCTGCAGGGTGTCGACCTGGCGATGCGATTCGTCGGTGCCGATGCCACCGTCGCGCTCCTCGCGCTTCAGGTGGTCGTTGGCGTCGCGACGGATGTTCCTGATCTCCACGCGCGCTTCCTCCATACGCTTGTGGACGACTTTGACGAGCTCCTTGCGACGCTCCTCGGTCAGCGGCGGGATGTTGAGGCGCACGACCGTGCCGTCGACATTGGGCGTCAGCCCGATGTCGCTCTTGGTGATCGCCTTCTCGATCGCACCGAGGACCGCCCGATCCCACGGCTGGATGACGATCTGGTGCGGCTCCGGCACGCTGATCCCCGCGAGCTGATTGAGCGGCGTCTGGGTGCCGTAGTAGTCGACGAGGATGCGCTCGACCAGGGCGGTCGAGGCGCGACCCGTGCGCACGGCCTGGAAGTCGCGCTCCATGGCCTCGACCGCGCGGGCCATGCGCTGATCGGCATCGGTGATGATCTCGGTGCTCATGCAGACGCACCTCCGCTCGAGATGAGCGTCCCGACCGGCTCCCCGGTCGCGACCTTGGTGACGTTGTCGGGCTGGTTCAGGTCGAACACGATGATGGGGAGATCGTTCTCCATGCACAGGCTCACGGCGGCCGCGTCCATGACCTTGAGCTGGTCGCGCAGCAGGTCCGCGTAGTCGAGTCGAGCGTAGCGCCGGGCACCGTCGTTCGTCATCGGGTCACGGTCGTAGACGCCGTCGACCTTGGTCGCCTTGAGCAGGACCTCGGCGTTGATCTCGACCGCGCGCAGGGCGGCCGCGGTGTCGGTCGTGAAGTACGGGTTGCCGGTTCCGGCCACGAAGATCGCGACGCGGCCCTTCTCGAGGTGCCGGATCGCGCGGCGCCGGATGTACGGCTCGGCCACCTCGTTCATGGCGATCGCGGTCATGACCCGCGTCGGTACGCCGACGGTCTCGAGCGCGTCCTGCAACGCCAGGCCGTTCATCACGGTGGCGAGCATGCCGATGTAATCGCCGGTCGCGCGGTCCATCCCGCGCGCGGCCGCCGCCAGGCCGCGGAAGATGTTGCCGCCCCCGACCACGATCCCGACCTGCACGCCCCGCTCGTGGACGTGCTTGACCTGGTGGGCGATGAACGTGCAGAACGCGGGGTCGACGCCGTACGGCCGGTCGCCGAGGAGCGCCTCGCCGGACAGCTTGAGCAGGACCCGGCGATACCGCAGCCCCGACTCGCCGGCGACGATCGCGGGAGCGGCGTCGCTCACAGCTCCTCCCCGAGGGCGTACCGGGTGAAGCGTCGCACGCGGATGTTCTCCCCGATCGTGGCGATCCTGTCGGTGATCAGCTCGCCGACGGTCCGCTCCTCGTCGCGGAACGGCTGGTCGACCAGGCAGACCTGGGCGAACCACTTCTTGAGCTGGCCCTCGACGATCTGGGCGCGGATGTTCTCTGGCTTCTGCTGCACCGACTCGTCGGCGAGCAGCTCCGCCTTCCTGACCTCGAGCGCCTCGGCCGGGATCGACGTCTGGTCGACGTAGAGCGGCGCGAGGCCGGCGACCTGGACCGCCAGGTCGCGGACCAGCTTCTGGAACTCCTCGGTGCGGGCGACGAAGTCGGTCTCGCAGTTGACCTCGATGAGCACGCCGACCCGGCCGCCGGTGTGGATGTAGCTCGACACGAGCCCTTCGCGGGCCTCACGGCTCGACTTCTTCGCCGCGGCGGCCAGACCGCGATCGCGAAGGATCGCGACCGCCTTGTCGAGGTCGCCGTCGCTCTCCGTGAGGGCCTTCTTGCAGTCCATGAACCCGGCGCCGGTCCGTTCGCGCAGTTCCTTGACCAGCTCCGCCGAGATGTCCGCCATGAGTCGGTGTGCTCCTGTCCCTGATGTCATGCGGGTGCGCCGGGCACCCGCGGGGGTTCCGATGATGGGCCGGTGCCGCCGAACGACGGCACCCGGTCCTTACGCGAGGGTCTCGCCCTCGGCCTTCTCGGCGGCCTCGCGAGCGAGCTCGGCCGCGATCTCCTCGGGCGTGGCCTCCGCTGCCTCGGCGACGGCCGCCTCGGCGCGGGCGACCCGGTCGCCCGGTAGGAGGTCGTCGTCATCGGCGTCGGGCTCGAACGTCAGGGCGGCGCCACCGGCCAGGGCCGCGACGAGCTCCTCGCTCGCACCCGGGGCATCCTCCTCACCGTCGGCCATGGCCGCCGGCTCGATGACCTCGGGCTCCGTGGCGGCGCGCTCCGAGCGCTCGCGGGCCCCCTCGATCGCCGCCTCGGCGACGAGCGTGCAGAGCAGCCGGATCGCGCGGATCGCGTCGTCGTTGGCCGGGATGATGAAGTCGAGCTCGTCCGGATCGACGTTCGTGTCGCCGGTGCCGACCACGGGGATCTCGAGCTTGTTCGCCTCGGTCACGGCGATGCGCTCGCGGTGCGGGTCGATGACGAAGATCGCCCCCGGCAGTCGCTTCATCTTGCGCATGCCGCCGACCGTGCCCTGGAGCTTGATCATCTCCTCGGTCAGCTTCGCCGCTTCCTTCTTGGTCATGCGCTCGAAGTCGCCCGCGCCCTGGCGGGCCTCGAGCTGCTCGAGCAGGCCGATCCGCTTCTTGATGGTCGTGAAGTTCGTCAGCATGCCGCCCAGCCAGCGCTTGTTGACGTACGGCTGGTTGGCACGCGTGGCCTCGGCGACGATCGGCTCCTGAGCCTGCTTCTTGGTCCCGACGAACAGGACCTGCTCGCCACGGGCGACGGTCTCCCGGACGGCGTCGAGCGCGAGGTCCAGGCGCTGCACGGTCTGGGCCAGGTCGATGATGTGGATCCCGTTGCGCTCCGCGAAGATGTACGGGCGCATCTTGGGGTTCCAGCGGCGGGTCTGGTGGCCGAAGTGGACCCCGGCCTCGAGCAGCTGCCGCATGGAGACGGACGGCATGATGAGCGACCTCCTGTCGGTTGGTTCCTCCGCGGACCCTCGCTGATCCCGGGGACCGGCCGATCATCGGCCGGCACCGCCCGGTGGGAACGGTCCGCGTGTGGGCTCCGCTCGGCGACGCCGGCGGGCAGTTCGCGTGTCGATGGCCCGGATCTGGCTCCAGACCGGCGCGGAGTGTAGCACAGGGTCCCCGGATGACCATCAGGGCCGACGATCGACCGGCCTCGAACCCCGAAACGGGACTCGAGGACCCGCCGCGCGAGGTCGCTCAGAACGCGGCGCGGTGGTGGCGCATCTTCGGCTCCCCTCCCCGCTCGCCCGGCTCGACCACGACGAGGTCGAACCGCACGGGCAGCCGTGGCAGCCTCACGCCGTCGGGCAGGGCTCCGCGATCGAGCAGGCCGTACGTCGCCATCCGCAGATGCATGCGCTTGCGATGGTCGACGGTCTCCTCGGGCAGCCCGAAGCCGCGGGACGACCGCCACCGGACCTCGACGACGACCAGCGCTGCCGGCGGGCCCGGATCGACCGCCACGAGGTCGAGCTCATGGCGGCCGACATGGACGTTCCGGGCAAGGACGGTCCAGCCGGCGGCCATCAGGCGGACCAGGACCAGCGCTTCGGCGGTGTCACCGGCCTGCTGGGCGGCGGTCCGTGTCGGCGACCCGGTGAAGCCATCCATGCATCCGATGATGGCCGTCGGCACTCACCCGCCACGTATCGGCGGCTGCACCCGGGCGTATCACCGCGCGAGGGCGGTGCGGCTCAGGCCGGTGCGGGCTCCAGCGCCAGCAGGTCGTCGGCGTCGAGCGCCGCGTCGTCGGCCATGACCGGCACGAGCTCGCGCTCGAGGACCTCGTGCAGGTCCGGCGACGCCGCGGGGTCGCCGAGCAGGTCGAAGTCGAGCTGGTCACCCGCCAGCGTCCGCTGGAGGGCGAGGAATGACCGCCGGTGGAACGGCGTCAGGCCGAGCTCGCGGATCGCATCGCGGTGGTCCCGCGTCGCGTAGCCCTGGTTGTGCTCCCAGCCGTAGCCCGGGTAGCGCGCGGCGAGCTTGGTCATCATCCGGTCGCGGACCACCTTGGCGACGATCGACGCACACGCGATCGAGTACACCTTCGCGTCGCCGTCGACGACGTTCGAGTACGGCCCGACCTGGGCCTCGAACCCGACGATCCGGTTGCCGTCGACGATGACGTGCTCGTGACCGCCCACCCGCGCGATCGCCCGGCGCATCGCGAGATGGGTCGCGTGGTAGATGTTCAGGAGGTCGATCTCACGCACGGATGCAGCCCCGACGCCGATCGCCACGGCGCGCTTCCGGATCAGCGGCGCCAGCCGCTCGCGCTGCGCCATCGACAGCGTCTTGGAGTCACGGACGCCGGGGATCCGGTGACAGCCGGGCTTCATGATCACGGCCGCCGCGACGACCGCACCACACGTGGGGGCGACTCCGACCTCGTCGACGCCGACGACGCGCGTCAGGCCCTCGTTCCAGAGTCGACGTTCGTGGCGGAGGGTCGGGACGACGACGGTCATCGGCCCACAGCCTACGGGGAATCGGACGACCCCGTCGGTCGCCGGCGGGGTCGGACGTGCTGCGGCGGCTCCCGAGCCTAGCTCGTGCGGCGCTCGCGGAGGGTCGCGGCCTTGCCGACGCGCTTGCGCAGGAAGTAGAGCTGGGCGCGCCGGACCTCGCCGTGGCGGAGGACCTCGATCTTGTCGATGCGCGGGCTGTGGATCTTGAACGTCCGCTCGACGCCGACGCCCGACGCGATGCGGCGCACCGTGATCGACCGGGTGATGCCGCCGCCGCGGAGGCGCATCACGATGCCCTCGAACACCTGGATCCGCTCGCGGTTGCCCTCGACGACCTTGGCGGAGACCTTCACGGTGTCACCCGTGGCGAGCTCGGGCAGGTCGGTGCGCAGCTGGTCCTGGACGATCTCGTCGAGCACGTTCACGCGGCGGTTCCTTGATCTCGGAGGGGCAGCCGAAGCTGCGGGTCGGACGATGGGAGATGGCCGCGTCGCGGGCGACCAGCGGCGGAGTATAGCACGGGGCCGGGGTCGCGCCGGGTCAGCGTTCCTCGAGCAAGTCGGGACGGCGCCGGCGCGTGCGCTCCAGCGCGCGTTCCTGCCGCCATGCTGCGACCGCGCCGTGGTCGCCCGACGTCAGGATCGGCGGCACGTCCATCCCGCGGAACGACGGCGGTCGCGTGTACTGCGGGTACTCCAGCAGGCCGGCCTTGAACGATTCTTCGGCGGTCGAGGCATCGTCGATGGCGCCGGGTAGCAACCGGATGATCGAATCGATCACGACGACGGCCGGCAGCTCGCCACCGGTGACGACGTAGTCACCGATCGAGAGCTCGAGGTCGACGAAGGTCCGGATGCGCTCGTCGACGCCCTCGTAACGCGGACACACGAACACGAGATGCGGGCGGGACGCGAGATCCGTCGCCCGGTCCTGCGTGAACACCTCCCCGCCCGGATCGAGCAGGATGACCAGCGACTCCGGACGACGCACCGACTCGATCGCCGCGACGATCGGTTCGACGCGCATCACCATCCCGGCGCCGCCACCGTACGGCGTGTCGTCGACCGAGCGATGCCGGCCCAGGCCGAACTCGCGCAGGTCGTGGACCCGGATGGCCGCGATGCCGCGCTCCTGGATGCGTCCGGGGATGCTCTCCGCGAGCGGCCCCTCGACCATCGACGGGAACAGCGTCAGGACGTCGACCTCGAGCGTCATGGCGTCCCGTCCTCCGGCGCGTCGCCAGGCGGAGTCGAGCCACGTGACCGGCGACGTGGCGCGCGCGGCCGGTCGGGATCGCCTCCGCGGACCTTCCGTGGCTGCAGGTCGAGCGCCTGCGCGTCGACGACGATCTCGCCGCGACGTGGCGCGAACACCCGGATGAACGCCCGTACCGCGGGCAGGTCGAACGAGCCATAAGTCTCGCTCTCGACGATGTACACCTCGTTCTCCGCGACGCGGTAGACGTCGCGCACGACGCCCAGCTCCGAACCATCGACGCCGCGCACCGGGACGCCGACCACCTCGTGCCAGTACACCTCGCCGCGGGCCAGCTCGCCGGCCGGATGGACGACGGTCTCGAGATACGCCCCGCGCAGTGCGTCGGCGGCGTCGCGCGTGGCGACCTCCGCGAACCGGAGTCGCCAGCCCGGGCCGTCCGCGACGGGCTCGGCCGAGGCGATCGTGAGCGACGCGTCGGACGCCTCGCGATAGAGCACCGTGCCGGGCCGGAAGCGCTGCTCCGGCCGGTCGGTCAGGATCTCGACGCGGACCGCGCCGTGCAACCCGTGGACGCCGCGCACGAGGGCGACGACGAGTCGCTCGGTCGCGTCGGCGTGGCCCTCGGCCACGGAGGACGTCCCGCTCAGACGATCTCGAGCTGGACGGGCTCCCCGTCCCGGGCGGCGGTCACCTTGAGGAGCGTCCGCAGCGCCTTGGCAACGCTGCCGTTGCGTCCGATGACCTTGCCCATGTCGTCGTCCGCGACATGGAGCTCGATCACGGTCGCGCCATCCTCCTCGATGACCTCGACCTTGACCGCATCGGGATCGTCGACGAGCGACTTGGCGACGTATTCCACCAGTTCCTTGGCTGCCATCGTCCCCTCCCTACTTGCCTGCGGGCAGGATGCCTGCCTGCTTGAACAGGCGGACCACCGTGTCGGACGGCTGCGCGCCCTTCGCCAGCCACTCCTTGGCCTTGGCCTCGTCGACCTTGAACTCGATCGGCTCGGTGCGCGGGTTGTAGTGGCCGATCGTGTCGATCGCGCGGCTGTCGCGCGCTGATCGCGCGTCGGCCACGACCACGCGATACGTCGGCTGCTTGGTCGCGCCGACGCGCGTCAGCCTGATCCGGACTGCCATGTGCTCGTTCCCTCCTCAGATCGGGGCGGCAGCGGCTGGGGGCCGCGCCTCGCTTGACCTCCTCGGTCACTTGACCATGATCACCGCGTGGTTCTCGTCGTTGTCGCCACCCACGACGGCCGCCGACACCATGGCATCGAACGGCACGAGGAACGGCTTCACGGACTCCTCGTACTCGGCGCGCTCCTCCGCGCTGGCCGAGGTCGCCATGACGCCCTCGACCAGCCCACGGATCGCCGAGATGTCGACGAACGTGATGCCGGCGTGCTGGGCGCCGGCTCGCTCGACGAGGCCCTTGAACCGAGCGTCGTCTGCGAGCGAGGCACCCGCCCCCGCGTCGAGCACGTGCTTGACGAAGTCCGACGAGCTGCCGATGGCGACGACCTCGTCGGTCGCGACATAGGCGATCTTGACGTTGCCCTCCGGCAGACCGGACGGCAGCGCCGGAGCCGAGGCTCCGCCCAACGATCCGGCGAGACCGGCGAGGCCCTGCAGGTCGCCGAGATCGACGACCGTGATCGTCTGGCCGTTGTACGTCTCGTCGGTCACGGTGATGCCCGCCTGGCTGCCCCCGAGGGCGATGAAGCTGCGCAGCGTGGTGAACAGCTGCTTGCGCCGCGGCGGCATCGGCCGGGACCGCGACGATGCCGCCCTCGACGTCATCGCCGTTCGCCGCCACGACCACGCCGGAGTCACCCAGCCAGCCGAGGAGCTTGTCGAGGCCGCCGAGCATCCCGGCTGCCTGGTCGATCTGCGTGAAGGCGTCCTCGAGCGCCGGCTCGCTGCGGAGCAGGGTCGTCCACTCGTTGAGCGTCTCGCCGACGTCGTTGCCCGCGACCAGCGCGATCGTCGACGGCGGCGCGAACGCGGCGACGCCGTTCGTCCGGTTCTCGTCCGGTCCGGGTCGTCCGTCCACGTGGGGCGTGACCCCGTCGAGCTTCAGCGCGTCGCCCTCGACGCGCACGCGGGCGACGGCCCACTCGGGGATGAGCCCGAGGAGCGCCTTGCCGGCAGGCGATGCCGACTGCAGCGCCGCGCCGACCTCCGACGAGGCGTCCATGAGCGACTTGACGTTGACGAACATGAACCCGAGGTCATCGCCGGGCATCGACGTCTGCGCGGCCACGACGGCTTCGCTCTTCGTCACGGCGCTCGAGCCCGTGGTATCGATGGCGGCCTTGACCGACGCGACGTCACCGGCGATCGCGACCTTGCCGTCGACGATCGCGAAGGCGGCCTGGGTGGGCAGCTTGGCCGCCTCGAACACCGTCAGCTCGGTGCCGTTATAGGTCTCGGTCGTGCCGGTCACGCCGTTCGCGCCGAGCGTGTCGTTGAACCAGGTGCGGGCCAGCGCGGCGTCCTTGACCGACAGCAGCATCAGGGCGTGGGCGTCCTTCGCGAGCGCCTCGGGGTCCGCTGCGGCACCGCTCGGGATCGCGCCGATCGCGAAGCCCAGCTGGCCGTCGAACCACGGCTTGACGTCCTTCGTGAACGTCTGCTTGCCGTCGGTGCCCTCGGACACGAGGCGGTCGAGGACCTCGTCGAGCTTGGTATCGAGCGCGGCCTGATCGGCGAAGCCCGGGAATTTGGACAGGAACTCGGCGACGTTCTGGCGCTGGTCGCCCGGAAGGTCGAGCCGCAGCTCGCCGTAGGCGACGCTGTCGGCCGGCACGTAACCGAGCACGGTCGAGGTTGTCTGTGAGCTCGTCAGAACGAGCGTCGCGACGGCGGTCGAGGCGACGACCAGCGCGATGAGACCGGCGGCGACGAGCGTGCGCATGCGGCCCGCTCCGGGCTTCGGCGCGGTCGGCGGCTGGATCGTCGAGGTCGGGACCGGGACTGCGGTCGTCTCGGTGTCGGAGGCGGCCGGCGCCGGAGCCCCGGTCGGCTCGGTCGTCGGTCGGTCGTGATCGGTCATCGCTGTGTCGTCTCCTCCGGCGTTAGCGCCGGCCCCCCATGAGGCTGCCGAGCGCGCCGCGCCGACCACCTCCGGAAAGCTGCTTCATGAGTTTCTGCATCTCGCTGAACTGCTTCACCAGCCGGTTGACGTCCGGCAGCGTCGTACCCGCGCCGGCCGCGATGCGGCGACGGCGTGAGCCGTTGAGGATCGTGGGATCGCGGCGCTCGGACGGTGTCATCGCCCGGATGATCGCCTCGGTCCGCTTGAGCTCGCCGCGGTCGACCGCAGCCTGTGCCTCGTTGGCCATCGAGCCCATGCCCGGGATCATCGACATGACCTGGCCGATCGGGCCCATCTTCTGGACCTGCTGGAGCTGCTCCAGCATGTCCTCGAGCGTGAAGCTCGACTTGCGCAGCTTCTCCTCGAGCTTCTGGGCCTGGTCGACGTCGAATGTCTCCTGGGCCCGCTCGACGAGCGTGAGGATGTCACCCATGCCGAGGATCCGGCCGGCCAGCCGGTCCGGGTGGAACGGCTCGAGGGCATCGGTCTTCTCGCCGGTGCCGAGGAACTTGATCGGCAACCCGGTGACGGCCGAGATGCTGAGCGCCGCGCCGCCACGGGCGTCGCCGTCGATCTTGGTCAGGACGAGCCCGGTGACCGGCACCGCGGCCACGAACGCCTGCGCCACGGCGACCGCTTCCTGACCGGTCATGGCGTCGACGACCAGGAGCGTCTCGATCGGCTTGACGGCCGCGTCGACCGCGGCGATCTCCTGCATCAGGGCCTCGTCGACGCTGAGCCGGCCCGCGGTGTCGAGGATGACCACGTCGCGGGTGGCCCGCTTCGCCGCCTCGATCCCGCCGCGCGCGATGTCAGGGACCGACGTCCCGGACGGGGCGCGGTAGACCGGGATGTCGAGCTGTCGCCCGAGCGTCTCGAGCTGGTCGGCGGCCGCCGGACGGTACGGGTCGGCGGCGACGAGGAGCGGACGACGGCCCTGCTTGATGACGTGGCGCGCGAGCTTCGCGGTCGTGGTCGTCTTGCCCGAACCCTGGAGGCCGACCATCGCGACCACGGCCGGGTTGCCGCTGAGGTGGAAGACGCGGTCGCCCCCGCTGAGCAGCCCGACCAGCTCGTCGTGGACGATCTTGACGACGGCCTGACCGGCGTTGAGGCCCTGCAGGACGTCCTGCCCGATGGCCTGCTCACGGACGCGGGCGACGAAATCCTTGACGACCTTGAAGTTGACGTCGGCTTCGAGCAGCGCGAGCCGCACCTCGCGCATGGCGGCATCGACGTCGGCCTCGCTGATCCGGCCCCTGCCGGTCAGGCTGCCGAGCGTCGTCCGTAGTCGCTCGCTGAGGGTGTCGAACACGGCCCGATCGGGACTCCCTGGATGGTGGTGGACCGGCCGTGGTCGCGGACGTCGCGGCGTCGGGCCGGGTGGTGCGCGGGTTCTGACGCACGAGGCGGGCGCAGTGTATCGCAGGGTCGCTCGGAACGCGCCCGGACGAAGGTCCGGTGCGAGCGAGCACCCGCCCGGGACCGGGACCGGCCGCTATGCTGCGCCCTCGTGCGCAACCCGTTCGTCTCGCCACTGTGGCAGAACCACGCGTTCGTCCGCGTGTGGAGCGCGGCGAGCATCTCGATCTTCGGGTCGCTGATCACGCGCATCGCCCTGCCGCTCGTCGCGATCCTCACGCTCGGTGCCGGACCGATCGAGGTCGCCATCCTGCGCAGCATCGACCTCGTCGCGGCGCTGTTCGTCGGTCTCGTCGCCGGGGCGTGGGTGGATCGGCTGCGGCGACGGCCGGTCCTCATCTGGGCCGACCTGGGACGCGCCGTGCTGCTCGGATCGATCCCGCTCTCGTTCGTGCTGGGGACGCTGGCGCTGTGGCAGCTCATCGCGGTCGCGGGGCTGGCCGCGGTGCTGACGACCTTCTTCGACGCAGCCGACAACGCATACCTGCCGACCATCGTCGAGCGCGAGCGCCTCGTCGAGGCCAACAGCGCGCTCGCCGCGAGCGGGTCGGTCGCGGAGTTCGCCGGGTTCGGCATCAGCGGCTTCCTGGTGCAGCTCCTCAGCGGGCCGATCACGATCCTCATCGATGCGGTCACGTACCTCGTCTCGGCGGTGTTGTTGCTGACGGTCCGCCAGCCCGAGCCGCCGCCGCCACCGCGCTCGGAGCGCGAGCCCGTGCTCGACGAGATCCGGCATGGACTTCGACTCGTCCGCGACGACCCGGTCCTGCGGGCGTTCGCCGGCGCCCAGATGCTGATGTCGATGCTGTGGGGCGTGTTCGGGGCCACGTGGTTCCTGTTCGCACTCGACGACCTGCAGATCAGTCCCGCGCTCGTCGGCGTGATCGCGGGGGTCGGCGGCGCGTCGTCGTTCATCGGGGCGCTCGTGGCGACGAAGTCGACGAGGCGCTGGGGCGTCGGGCCGGTGGCGATCGGCGCGATGTTGCTGGCAGCGCTCGGCAACCTGCTGATCCCGCTCGCGCCCGCGGGCCTTCCACTGGTGGCGATCGCGTTCCTCGTGTGGCAGCAGCTGGTGGCCGACTCGGCCATCACGGTCTACGACGTCACCGAGACATCCGTCCGGCAGTCCCTCGTGGCCGACCGCGAGCTGGGCCGCGTGACGTCGACGTTCCAGGTGGCATCGGCTGCGGCGCAGCTGGTCGCGACGATCGGCGCCGGGCTGTTGGCCGAGGCCATCGGCTTGCGGCTGACGTCGTTCCTCGCCCCGCTCGGCGGGCTGCTCGCCGCTGCCATCCTGTACTGGTCGCCGGTGCGCCACCTGCGCGAGCTGCCGGTGATGGACCAGCGTCGCCCAGCCGAGGTCGTGGTCGACGTGGAACGCGATCAGCCGGTCGGCGCCTGAGGCTCCGCGAACAGCGCCTCGACGAAGGCATCCGGGTCGAACGGCAGCAGGTCGTTGATCCCCTCGCCGACCCCGACGAAGCGGACCGGGACCTTCAGCGCGTCCTCGATGGCGAAGACGATGCCGCCCTTCGACGTCGAATCGAGCTTCGTCAGGACGATGCCGGTGAGTCCGACCGCTTCGTGGAACGCCTTGGCCTGCGCCAGGCCGTTCTGACCGGTGGTGGCGTCGAGGACGAACAAGGTCTCGGGCTCCGCGCCGGGCAGCCGCTTGTCGACGATCCGCCGGACCTTGCTCAGCTCATCCATGAGGTTGACCTTGGTGTGCAGCCGGCCGGCGGTGTCGGCGATGACCATGTCGGCACCGCGCGCGACCGCCGCGTCGAGGGCGTCGTACACGACCGCGCCGGGATCGGCACCCGGAGCGTGGGCAACGACCGCCACGTCCGCGCGCTCGGCCCAGATCCGGAGCTGGTCGATGGCCGCCGCGCGGAACGTGTCCGCGGCGGCGAGGATGATCGTCCGCCCCTCCCCGATGTAGCGTGCGGCGAGCTTGCCGATGGTCGTCGTCTTGCCCGTGCCGTTGACCCCGACCACGAGCACCACCGCGGGACCCCCGGACGACGCCGGCTGCGGTGACCAGTCGAGATCACGCTTCACCAGGAGGGCCGCGAGCTCCTCGCGGATCGCCGCCTCCGGTCCGTCGGGATGACGGCGCTGCCGTGCGCGTTCGACGAGATCGATCGACAGCCCCGCGCCGACGTCGCCGGCGATGAGGGTCTCCTCGACCTCGTCCCAGGCCGGACCGTCGGCGCCACCGAGGTAGCCGCGGAGCTGGGTCATGAACGTGCCGCGGGTCCGCTCGAGGCCCTGGTCGAGCGTGTGGGCGGGGGCGACCGCGAGAAACGCCGTCGGGTCGAACGGGGCGTAGGCGGGCTCGGGCTCGGCCGCTGGCGGCTCGGGCGTCGGCGGCTCGGGCGTCGGCGGCTCGGGCGTCGGCGGCTCGGGCTCCATCCGGGGAGGCTCGGGCTGCGCTTCAGGCGTCTCCGTCGGCCCGGCCGCCTCGTCGGGCGCCGCGTCCTCCTCCCGGCGACGTCGCCAGAAGGGCATCAGCGGGCCGCGCTCAGCTCGCCGCGACCCTCCGACGCGAGGGCCTGGGCCTCGTCGAGCCGCAGGCTGATCACCCGCGAGACCGAGTCGTCGCCGACCGTCACCCCGTAGAGGGCGTCGGCGGACTCGATCGTGCCGCGGTTGTGGGTGATCACGATGAACTGCGTCTGGTGGGCCAGGCTTCGAAGCGCGTCGGCAAAGCGGCCGATGTTCGCCTCGTCCAGCGCGGCATCGACCTCGTCGAGCACGCAGAAGGGCACCGGCCGGACCTCGAGCATCGCGAACAGCAGCGCGACTGCGGTGAGCGCTCGCTCGCCGCCCGACAGCATCGCAAGGGCCTGCGGTTTCTTGCCGGGCGGGCGCGCCACGATCTCGACGCCGGTCGAGCCGAGATCGGAGGGGTCGGTCAGCGCGAGCTTGGCGTACCCGCCGTCGAACAGCTGCTCGAATCGCCGCTCGAAGGCGGTCTCGAGGGCGGCGAACGTCGCCCGGAACTGGGTGGCGATCATCTCGTCGAGCTCGGCGATGAGCTCGCGCGTCCGTCCGATGGCGGCCCGCAGGTCGCCGCCCTGCGTCTCGAGCGTCTCGAGACGGATCTTGAGGTCGGCGTATTCCTCGACCGCGTACGGGTTGGCGGCGCCCAGCTCGTGATAGCGACGCCGGAGGTGTGCCAGCCGTCCGGGTGCCGGCGGCGGCACGGTCGGTGCCTCGGCCTCCCAGCGTTCGACGAGGCCCGCGAGTGCCGATTCGAGGGCGCGCGTGTCATCGGCGCCATCAGCAGCGTCGGCATCGACGTCGGCGGTCTCCCCATCCGCTGCGGGCTCCGGAGGCTCCCCCGGGATCGCGACGCCGAGGCTCGCCAGCCCGAGCTCGCCGAGACCGGCCAGCTCGACCAGCACACCCTCGCGCAGCGACTCCAGGCCGAGGCGAGCCTCCAGCTCGGCATGGTCGGCCGAGCGGACGCGGTCGTCGGCGGTGCGAAGGCGCTCGCGCGCGGCCGAGGCGGCCCGCTCGGCGTCGGACAGCCGTGAGCGATCTGCGGCATCGGCGGCGTGCAGCGCACCGAGCGCCTCGCGGGCGTCGGCCTCGCGCGTCGTCGCAGTCGCCATCTCCCCGCGCAGGGCGTCGCGCTCCGAGAGGAGCGACGACTCGCGATCGACGAGGAGCGCGCCGTCTCGCTCCGAGCGTGCGAGCCGCTCGTCGGCGATCGCCGCGGCGGCCTCCGCCCGAGCCCGTGCATGCTCGGCGTCGCGGCGCGCCGCGTCGTGGGTCGCGAGCCGCGCCGCCAGCCGATCGCGCCGCTCCCGTAACTCGGTCGCGCGGGCTTCCCACACCGTCAACGCCGCCCGCTCGTCGTCCGTGACCGCGGCGTCCGCGGCGGGCAGCGGTTCGGACGGCGGCACCGGCATCGACTCCCGGAGACGCGCGACCTCGGCCTCGAGCCGCGTCCGCTGCGCCTCGTGCCAGGCCGCTTCGCGGGCGACCGACTCGCCCTCCCGGGCGACCGCTCGCTCGGCCTCCTCCGCGCGCCGCCGTTCGCCGGCCGCGCTCGATTCCTCCGACCGCGCCATATCCAGCGCGGATCGCGCTGCGGTCGCGCCGGCGTCTCCGGCCGCCGAGGCCGACCGGGCGGCCACGAGATCCGTATCGGCCCGTTCGAGCTCGGCCGCGAGGCGGGCGTGCTCGGTGCGCCGCTCGATCAGCGGATCGGGGCTGCCAAGCACGACGCCCGTGTCGTCGATCGCAGCCGAGCCATCGCGCGGGACCGCTAGCCAGCCGGGCGGCATCTGCGCCTGGAGCGCCAGGCACGCAGCCAGGTCCGGCAGCCACACGGCCCGCTCGAGCAGGCGGCGCACGCCGCCCGCCGCGTCGCGCCGGACCGCGTCGGCAAGTCGACCACCGCCCGCGGCGGCGACCGCATCGAGCCAGCGCCGCGTCGCGGCGTCGGAAGGACTCGCACCGCCTGAGAGCCGTTCCTCGACGACCAGCCGGCCACGTTCGCCCGCGAGGTCCGCGACGCGGTTCGCGGCGACCAGGTAGGCCCGGGCCCGGTCCGCGAGCGCCGCCTCCACAGCAGACCGCAGATCCGGGTCGACCGCGAGGTCCTCGTCGACGCGGCGGCCTCCGTGCTTCCGGGCAGCACGGGCGATCGGCCGTCGCTCGTCCTCGTCGAGCTGCGCGGCCAGCCCCTCGGTCCGGCCACGCAACGCGGCGACGGCCGTCGTCGCGGTGGCCAGCCGCTCGGCCGCGGCGGCGCGCTCCGCCTCTGCCGCCTCCAAGGCGATCCGCGCACGCTCGCGAGCCGCCTGGGTCGCGGTCTCGGCGGCGGTCGCGGTCTCGAGGTCACGTCGTGCGACGTCCTGCCGGGCGAGCACCTCGTCGCGCCGGGTCGTCGCCGTCGCCGCGGCCTCGCGTTCCTCGGCGGCCTGTCGCTCCGCCTCGGCCAGCCGGCGTCGGGCGGTCTCGGTCTCGGCCTCGCGGGCAGCCTCGGCCCGGCGCAGTGCGGCGATCTCCTCGCCCCTGGCGCGCGACGTCGAGCGCAGCGTCGCCAGCTCGGCGAGAGCGTCGGCCAGCTCGCGGTCTGCCTCGGTGACGGCCGCCTCCAGGTCGAGATCGCGGGCCGGGACCGGTGCGGCCATGACCCGGCGCTGTGCCCCGGCTTCCGTGCCCGCCACGGATCGCTCGTCGACCAGGCGCTGTCGGTCCCGCTCGATCGCCTCGAGATCCGATGCCAGCCGACCGTCGCGCAGCTGGAGGGCGGTCAGGGCTGACCGCGCCGCCTCATGCGCCTCGCGTCGGCCCCGTTCGACATCGGCTCGTGCCGCCAGCTCGTCCGCAAGCCGGGCGGCCACCGTCTCGGCCTCCTCCAGGGCGGCCATCGCCGCTCGTGCCTCGCCCTCTGTCTCGCCGCGCCGCGTCCTCGCGGCGACGAGGCGTCCCGCGGCCTCGTGCCACCGCGCGTGGGTCGCCGCGAGCAACGCCGCCGCCAGCTCGTCGGCGACCGACGTGCGGGTCGTCTGCTGCTCGGCCTGGGCGGCCAGCCGGCGGGCCTGCGGCCGGATCTCGGCGAGGATGTCGTCGACCCGCGCAAGGTTGGCCTCGGACTCGACCAGCTGCTCCTCGGCCTTGCGTCGACGACGCTCGTGGCGACGGACGCCGGCGACCTCCTCGAACAGCGGCCGTCGCTCCTCGGGGCGCAGGGCGAGCGCCTGGTCGACCATGCCCTGGCCGATGAACAGGAATGCGTTGTCGGCGAGATGCGCCCCGTCGAGCAGGTCGACGAGGTCGCGCAGCCGGATGCGCTGCTTGTTGAGCAGGTATTCGTTCTCGCCGCTCCGATAGAGCCGGCGTCCGAGCTCGAGCGCCTGGAAGTCGACCGGCAGGAGGCCGTCCGCGTTGTCCAGCACGAGCGTGACATCGGCCATGCCCTGGGCGGTCCGCTTCTCCGAACCCGCCCAGATGACGTCCTCCGCCTTGCGCGACCGGAGCGCACGGCCCTGCTCCCCGAGCGCCCAGCGGAGCGCGTCGGCGAGGTTGCTCTTGCCCGAGCCATTGGGCCCGACCACGGCGCTGATCCCGCCACCGAACTCGACGTTGGTGCGCTCGGCGAACGACTTGAATCCCTGGACGCGGAGCGCGAGCAGCCGCGGCGGGGCCATGCTGGCGTCGGTCATGCCGGCCGCCGCTGTCGCTGCGATCGCCGCGACGCGGCGGTCGCGGCCGGCCGGTCGACCTGCGCGGTCAGGCCGGCTGCGCGCTCGGCGCGGACCCGTTCGATCGCCTGTGCCGCGGCCGACGTCTCGGCCGTCCGGCGCGACAGTCCCTCGCCGACCCCGAGGAGCACGCCGTCGATCCAGACCTCGACCCGGAACGACTTCTCGTGATCCGGACCGGATGCCTCGACGAGCCGGTACTCGGGGCGCTCGCCGGAGCGACGCTGGGTGTACTCCTGCAGCCGCGACTTCGGGCTCTTGAGGGACAACAGCGGCGCCTCGAGCGACAGCTCGGGCTCGGCCAGCGCCTGGAGCCAGTCGCGCACCGGCTCGTAGCCGAGGTCGAGGTAGATGGCGCCGGCGAGCGCCTCGAACGACGATGCGAGGAGCGAGGGCCGGCGCCGGCCGCTGCGCTGGGACTCCCCCTCGCCAAGGAGCAGGTACTGGCCGAGGTCGATGCGGCCGGCGAGCCGCGCCAGGCCGGAGGTCGAGACGATCGTGGCCCGGCGCGCGGACAGCGCCCCCTCGTCGTCATCGGGGTGTCTGGCGTACAGGGCCTCGGAGATCGCCAGGTTCACGACCGCGTCGCCGAGGAACTCGAGTCGCTCGTTGTGGCCCGGGGCGTCGTCCGGGTGCTCATGCAGCCACGACGAGTGGACGAGCGCCTGCTCCAGCAGCGCGAGATCGCGGACGGGGAGGCCGAGGCGCTCGGCGACGGCCTGTCCGGGACGCACCTCGGACGTGGCCGACGACCGGTTAGGAGGAGTGCTCGTCGATGTAGTCGACGGCGTCCTGGACGGTCCGGATCTTCTCCGCGTCCTCGTCCGAGATCTCGGTCCCGAACTCTTCCTCCAGGCTCATGATCAGCTCGACGAGATCGAGCGAGTCGGCGTTGAGGTCGTCGACGAACGAGGCCTCGGGCTTGACCTCATCCTCGTCGGCGCCGAGCTGCTCGACGACGATCTTCTTGAGCCGGTCGTACGTTGTGGCCACTGACTCCCTCCTCGGAGCTGGGTGCGGGGGAGATCGTCCCGAGTACGCCGTTCATCAGGCGTCGCATCGGCTCTCCGCTGTAGATGCGTGCCAGCTCGACCCACTCGGCGATGGCCACCCGGGCCGGCGTGCCGGAGTGTAGCACCTCACCGAGGGCGGTTCGGAGCAGCGCGCGGTCCATCTTGGCCAGTCCCGTGACGGGGTACCGGGGCGCCACATCGTTGATCGTGGCGTCGATGGAATCGCGGTGGCGGACCACCGCGGCCACCAGCTCGCGGGCGAGCTCGGCGGCCGATGCATCGCGCTCGCTCTCGGCCAGATGGCGCTCCAGGATGGCGTCCGCGGTGCGCTGGCCGAAGTCGGCTTCGAAGATCGCGGCGAGCGCGAGTCGACGTCCGGTCCGTCGTCCCCGCTGCCGATCAGCCTCCGACGCCATCGACGATCACGGTCACGGCGCCGAGATCGAGCCCGAGCAGTCGCTCGACCGTCGCCGCGACCGCGGTCCGGATCTGGCCAGTCAGCGGCCCGAGCGCCTGGCCGGGCCGGGCCACGACCCGCAACCGGACGACGACGCGGTCGTCCACGACGCGAACCCTGACCGCGCGACCCGCCAGCCAGCCCCGCCACGCCGGACCGGCGTGACCGACGCGCGCGACACCCGGGACGCCGAAGGCCGCGGTCCGGACGAGCTCGGAGATGACGCCGGTGCCGACCGTCAGCTCGGGTCCGCTCATGTCGCCACCTCCTCGACCGCCGGCTGCACGGCGGCCAGTCGCGCGTTGTCCGCCGCGAGGGCCGCGGCGATGAGATCCGGGACCCGGGCCGCCGCCGTGCGCGCCGCAACGTCGCAGGCGAACCCGATCATCCGCCGCTTCGCGCTGCCGTGGGTGATGATGACCGTCCCCTTCACGCCGAGCAACGGCGAGCCGCCCTGGGTCTCGTAGTCGAACACCTGCCGGATGCGGGCGATGCCGGGTCGCATCAGGACGTAGGCGAGCTTCCCGCGCCACGACCGCCGGAACTCGTCGCGCCACAGGTCGAAGATGTAGCGTCGAGAGGCCCTCGAAGAACTTGATGACGACGTTGCCCGGGACCGCATCGGTCACGACGACGTCGGCCATGTGCCGGGTCAGGTCGCCGGCCCTCGACGTTGCCGACGAAGCGCAGCGTCGACGCGTCGAGCAGCTCGGTGGCGCGCTGGATGCGGGCGTCGCCCTTGCCCTTCTCCTCACCGATGCTGAGCAGCGCGACACGCGGCTCGGCGACCCCGAGCACCTTCTCCGAGAAGATCGCGCCCATCCGCGCGTACTGGGCGAGGTTCTCGGCCGTCGAGTCGGGGTTGGCGCCGATGTCGATGAGGACCAGCGAGCCGGCGTCGGTGATCATCTGGACCGCCAGACCCGGCCGATCGACGCCGGGCAGCCGGCCGAGCTTCAGGATCCCGGCGGCCATCCCGGCACCGGTGTGGCCGGCCGTCACGACCGCGTCGGCGTCGCCGCTGCGGACGAGCTCGGTGGCGACGAGGATCGAGGCGTCCTTCTTCTCGCGGATCGCCAGCGCGGGATGCTCGTCCATGCCGATCACCGAGCCGGCGTGGACGACCCGGGCGTTGGCCGGCAGCTCGCCGGCGATGCGCCGGATCGTGTCGGTGTCACCGACGAGGATCAGCTCGACGTCGGGATGCTCTCGCGCGTAGTCGATGACGCCCGGGACGACCTCGGTCGGACCGTGGTCGCCGCCCATCGCGTCGAACGCGACGCGGACCACGGGATCAGCGCGCGGCGTCGTCGCCGCCGGTGCGGGCGGGCTTCGGCGGCACGGCCAGGCGTCCCTGGTAGTAGCCGCAGTTGGGGCAGACGCGGTGGGGCAGCTTCATCTCGTGGCAGTGCGAGCACTCCTCGAGGTTGGGCAGGTCGATCGCGAGGTGCGACCGGCGCTCGCCCTGCCGGGCGTGCGAGACGCGTCGCTTGGGTACACCCATGAGGTCGTGGGCTCCTTGTCGATTTCGTGGGGCGCGGTCGCGGGACGGCGCTCGGGAGAGGGAGCGCGTCGCGCCGACGGCGGAGTCTACCGCGAAACGGCAGCCCTCGTCAGTCGGTCACTCTGGCTTGAAGGCCTTCAAGGCCTCGAGTCGCGGATCGATGTCGTCGTCCGGGTGGTCGTGCACGCCCTCGTCGCGCGGCAGGCCGCAGACCGCGCACAGCCCGGGGCAGTCGGGCCGGTCGAGCGGGGCGATCGGCTCGGCCAGGGAGATCGCGTCGCCGACCGGTGGCTCGAGGTCGAGCTCGTGGTGGTCGCTGAGGCGCAACGCCTCGGGCTCCTCGTCGGCGTCGACCGGTCGGCCCGTGACCAGGTCGATCGTCGGCAGGTATTCCTCCTCGAGGACGATGTCGATCGGCGTCGTGAGCGGCCGAAGGCAGCGCGCGCACTCCCCCGCCAGCGCCGTCGTGAGCCGGGCATCGGCGATGATCCCGCGATTGGTCCGGGTGAGCCGCACCTGTCCGGCGATCGGCTCGGCGAGGACGAGGTCGTCGGGCAGGTCGATCGTCACGCCGGTCACGTCGTAGATGCGGTCGGCGCCCATGCCGTCGGCCAGGAGACCGGCGACGTTCCAGGTCAGCGGACCGTCGGTCGATGGGGCGCTCATCGGCGCTCCGTCACGTGCGGGCGGGCGCGGTCGCGTCCTCCGCCTGATCGTCCCATTGCCCGTCGTCGACCAGCTCGTCGCCCTCGACGGGCAGGTCCGGCGCCGCCGGTGCGAGCAGGGCGGCGCGCCGCTCATCGAGCAGGTTGAGGCCCTTCTGGATGCTCTGGAGGGTCTTCTGGACGTCCTGCTCGAGGCCCTCGAGCACGCTGACCGCGTACTCGTCAGCACCGCCCCGGATGCGGTCGGCGTCGGAATAGGCGTCCTCGATGATCCGCCGGCTCTCCGCGTCGGCCGCCTGGGTCAGGCCTCGCTCGTCGATGAGGAAGGCGGCCTGCTCCTGGGCGCGACCGACGATCCGCTCCGACTCTTCCTGCGCCTTCTCGATGATCCGCTCGCCCTCGGAGTTGATGCGCTTGGCGGCCCGGACCTCCTCGGGGACGGCCACGCGAAGCTCGTCGATGAGCCCGAGTGCCGCGTTCTGGTCGACCACGACGTTCGTCGTGAGCGGCAACTTCTTGCCGTTGGCGATCAGCGATTCAAGACGCTCGACAAGGAAGATGATGTCGATGTCGATGACCCTCCTGTGCCGTCGATTATGGCACGGGCCGTCGGGTCAGCGGCGGGCGACGGCTCGGGCGAGCGCCTCGCGCGCCGCCGTCGGGACCATCGCGGACACGTCGCCGCCGAACGAAGCGATCTCCTTGACGAGACTCGAGCTGACGTAGCTGTTGGCCGCCGACGTCATGAAGAACACGGTGTCGATCTCCGGGGCGAGCACCCGGTTGTTGTGGGCCAGCTGCATCTCGCTCTCGAAGTCGCTGATCGCGCGCAGGCCGCGGACGATCGCCGCCGCGCCGCGACGCCTCGCGAACTCCACCGTGAGGCCGTCGAACGAGGCGATGTCGATGCGGTCGGACGGCGTGCCGTGGTCTGCGAGCGCCGCCCGGATGATGTCGATCCGTTCGTCGACCGCCAGCAGCGGGGCCTTCTTGGGGTTGGCCAGCACCGCCACGACGACGGTGTCGAAGACCGTCGCGGCACGCTCCACGATGTCCAGGTGGCCGTTCGTGATCGGGTCGAACGAGCCGGGGTAGACCGCGACGCTCATGCGTCCTCCGTGCGCCGGTAGAACGTCAGCGCCGTCTCGCCGAAGCGGCGCTCGCGGTCGGATGCTAGCAGCCCCACCGAGGCCGGCGGCGGCGTGCGCCAGAAGTGCTTGGCCACGACCCTGCCCCGCGGCGCCATCAGCGGGCCGAGCGCCTCGAGCGCGGCGGCCAGCGCCGCCCCGTCATCGTACGGCGGGTCGACGACCGCGACATCGACGGGCGGCTCGCCGGCTCGTGCCGCGTCGCGCAGCCAGTCGACGGCGTCGGCTCGGACGACCGTCGCACGACCCGCGTCGGTCAGCCCGGTCCGCTCGAGGTTCGCGCGGATGACGCCGATCGCGACCCGGTCGCGCTCGACGAACGTCGCATGGGCCGAACCACGCGACAGGGCCTCGATGCCGGCCGCGCCGCTGCCCGCGAAGAGGTCGAGGACGCGAGCGCCGGGGAGATCCGGCTCCAGGATCGCGAACAGGGTCTGCTTCACCCGGTCGCCGAGCGGCCGCGTGCCCGGTCCGGGCGCCTCGAGCCGGACCGCGCGCGCCGTGCCCGCGATCACCCGCCCGGCGTCAGCCATGTCCGGCGGGTGCCGTCACGAGCCCGACGCCGGCTCGGCGGTGGCGAGGCGGCGGAGCCAGCCGGAGGCGAGCTCGGCGGCCAGCGGCGCGAGCTCCGGCCGGGTCGGATCCAGCGCTCCCGCTTCGTCCAGCAGCCGCTCCGCGGCCGCCCGGGCCGCGACGGCCAGCTCGCGGTGATCGACCCGCGTCAGCGAGGCCACCCGCAAGCCCGGCAGACCGCTCTGGGCGAACCCCAGCACGTCCCCCTCGCGTCGCAGCTCGAAGTCCTTCTCGGCGAGCTCGAACCCGTCGGACAGCTCGGCGATGGCGCGCAACCGGGCGACGGCGGTCTCGTCGGTCGCATCCGAGACCAGCACGCAGTACGAGTCCACGGTGCCCCGGCCGACCCGGCCCCGCAGCTGGTGGAGCTGGGCGAGGCCGAACCGGTCGGCGTTCTCGATGACCATCATCGTCGCCTCGGGCACGTCGACGCCGACCTCGATCACGGTCGTCCCGACCAGCACGTCGAGCGCGCCGTCACGGAACCGCGACATCTCGGCGTCGCGCTCGATCGGCTTCAGCCGGCCGTGGACGAGCCCGACCCGGAGCGGGGCCAGCAGCGCCCCCAGTCGCTCGGCCTCCGTCTCGGCCGCGGCCGCGCCCGTCGTGCTGCCGTCGTCGACGCCGTCGCCACCCTCCTCGATGAGCGGAACGACGACGAACGTGCGATGACCTGCGGCGGCTTCCTCGCGCACCCTGGCCCACGTCGGATCGAGGCGGTCCGGTGTCCGGATCCCGGTCCGGATCGGCACGCGCCCGGCCGGCGGCGTTCGCAGGTCCGACACGTCGAGGTCCGCGTAGAGCACCTGGCCGAGGGTCCGGGGGATCGGTGTCGCGGTCATCAGCAGGACGTGCGGGGTGACGTCGCCACCGGCCTTGGCCTCGAGCTGGCCACGCTGCTCGACGCCGAACCGATGCTGCTCGTCGACGATGGCCAGCCCGAGTCGCGCGAACGACACCGACTCGGAGAACAGCGCGTGGGTCCCCACGACCACCGATGCCTGCCCCGAGGCGACGAGGTCGTTGGCGTGAGCGCGGTCCCGGGCGCTGAGCGTCCCGGTGAGGAGGAGGACGTCGACGCCGGTGCCCTCGAGCAGCGCACCGACCGTGTCGCGGTGCTGGCGCGCGAGCAGGTCGGTCGGGGCCAGCAGCGCGCCCTGGAAGCCCGCGCGCGCCGCGCCGGCGAGCGCATACGCCGCGACCGCGGTCTTGCCCGACCCGACATCGCCCTGGAGCAGGCGCAGCATCGGCGTCGGTGCGGCAAGGTCCGACCGGATCGCGTCCATCGACACCACCTGGTCGGGCGTGAGCTCGACCGGATGCCCGACCCGCCGCCCGAGGGCGTCGACGATCGCCGAGCGGATCGACTCGTCGCCGGCGGCGTCGATCTCGATGCGCGGCGCCCGATCGCGTCCACGCGCGCGCCGGCGGCCGACCATCCCGAGCTGGAGCGCGAGCAGCTCGTCGAAGGCCAGCCTGCGCAGACCCGCGTCGCGGCCCTCGAACGTCGCCGGGTAGTGCGCCGACTCGAGCGCCTCGGCGACGCCGATCAGCCGCTCCTCGCGCCGGAGGTCGGGCGGCAGGTACTCCGGGTAGGCGCGACCGGCCCGGTCCAGCGCCTCGCGCATCGCAGTCCGCAGGCGAGCGGCCGTCAACCCGGCCGTGAGCCGGTAGACCGGCACGATCCGGCCGGCGTGCAGCACCTCCCCATCGCCCTCGATCGCCTGGAACTCCGGATTGTCGATGGCCATCCCGCGCCGGCCCCGCTTCAGCCGACCGGAGACGACCACCTCCTGACCAGCCCGCAGGCGCCGCTCGATGAAGCGGCGTCCGAACCAGACCGCGTCGATCTCGCCGGACTCGTCCCTGAGGCGGGCGGTGGTGACCTGGACGCGCCGCCGGAAGGACGCGTCGACCCGAACGCCATCGACCACGACGCGAGCCGACACGACCGAGCCCTCCTCCCCCCACACGAGGTCGCCCAGACGCGACAGCTCGCGGAGGTCGTCGTACCGCCGCGGCAGGTGGAACAGCAGGTCGCGCACGTCGTACCAGCCCAGGCGGATGCCCGCTCGACGGAGGATCCCGGCTGCGGTCAGCCCGGACCCGGACAGCGGGGTCGAGAGCAGCGCGACCGGGTCGGTGGGCGGCGGTGGAGCCTTCGCCGTCCGGGAAGCGCTCGCGCTTCGCGCCATCGAGGCCGCTACTCGGCGGAGATCAGGTAGCGGTAGAAGGGCTGGCCGCCGTGCCGGACCTCGATCTCGACGCCCGGCACGACGGTCCCGATCCGGCGCGCCATCGCCTCGGTCTCGCCGAGGTCCGCGCCGTCGCCGTAGAACATCGTGATCAGCTCGTAGCCGGGCGTCAGGGCGGCCATCGCCCCGAGCACGCACTTCTCGCGGTCGCCGTCGACGGCGATGAGGCCGTCGTCGGGGTCGAGAGCGATGGTCTGGCCGCGCTTCACCTTGCGGCCACCGATCGTCGCGTCGCGGACCGCCTCGGTGACGACCACGCTCTGGATCGCCCGACCCGCCTCGGTCATCGGCCCGACGTTGCCCGCGGCGTCCACCCCGGGATCGAGCGCGAGCAACGCAGCGAAGCCCTCGGCCGCGTTCCGGGTGGGCACGACCTGGACCGGCCGCTCGGTCATCTGGGCGACCTGGCGCGCCGCGAGCACGACGTTGGGGTTGTTGGGGAGCAGCAGGACCTCCTTCGCCGCGACCGCCTGCACCGCCTCGAGCAGCTCCCCGGTGCTGGGATTGGCGGACTGTCCGCCCTGCACGACCGAGGCGACCCCGAAATCGCGGAAGATCGCCGCCAGGCCATCTCCGGCCGCGACCGCGATGACCGCGAGACCGGGCAGCTCCACGGCCGGACCCGTCCCGTTGCCGGCATCAGCAGCGCCGGCCGGCCGGGCGATGCTCTGCTCGGTCGGTTCGGGCGCGGCGGCTCCGGTGAACTCCGCCGCCCGGGTCTCGCGCACATCCTTCGCCTGGTTGTCGAGGTTCTCGACCGTGATCCGGCTCATGTCGCCGAGCGTCAGCCCGTACCCGATGACGAGGTCCGGGCGCTCGTTGTGGACGTGCACCTTGAGCGCCCGCGAGTCGCCGGCCACGAGCACCGACTCGCCGATCGATTCGAGATGGTCGCGGATCCCGTCGACGTCGAGCGGCTGATGCCCGCTGGCTCGGAGCAGGAACATCGTCTCGTAGCCGAACCCCTCGTCGGCATGGGCGACGAGCGTGCTCGGCTTCGGAGCGGTTGTCGCCCGCTCCTTCGCGGCGCGCACGGGGGTGCGGCCGGCCAGGTGCAGCAGCGCGCCCTGGAACAGTCGATATAGCCCCTGGCCGCCGGCATCGACGACGCCGGCCTCGCGCAGGATCGCCAGCAGGCTGGGCGTCTTCGCCACCGCACGGTCGGCCGCGGCCACGGTCGCCGCCAGCACCGCCTCGATGTCGTTGTCGCGTTCGGCGGTCTCGACGGCGCCGACCGCGGACTCGCGGATGACGGTCAGGATCGTGCCCTCGACCGGCTTGGCCACCGCTCCGTAGGCGGTCTTGGCGCCCTCGCTCAGCGCATGCGCGAGGTCGAGCCCGTTGAACCGCTTCTTGCCACCGAGGCCCTCGGCCATGCCGCGGAAGATCTGGCTGGTGATGACGCCCGAGTTGCCACGGGCGCCCATGAGCGCCCCGAAACTGATCGCGGCCGCGACGCGGTCCGCAGGCTGGCCGGCGACGACCTCGGCCTCGTCCAGCGCCGCCCGCACGGTCGCGAGCATGTTCGAGCCGGTGTCGCCGTCGGGCACGGGGTACACGTTGAGGCCGTTGATCTCCTCGACATGGGCCTCGAGGTTGGCGACTGCGGCCCGGAACGCACCCAGCAGGCCCTCGCCGTCGCAGGCGCGTCGCGCCATCTAGGCGACGTCCGTGCCGCTGTCGGCGAGGTCTCGGGGTCCGGGCGCGGCCGACCCGATGGCGGTCGGCGCCGCGGGCAGGCTGCCGCCCATCGGGATGTGCAGGCCGTCGATATGGATGAGGATGCGCGAGACCTCCCGGTCGAGCCCGCGCCGGATCGAGTAGCGGATGGCCGAATCGACCTGCCGGGCGACCTCAGCCACGGGCACCCCGAGCGCGACCGTGATGTCGAGCGCGATCTCGATGCCATCGTCGATCCGCACGGACAGACCGGGCTGACCGAGACCGAGGCGCTCGCGCAGCCGGCCGAGCGGACCGCCCGCGAACCCGGTGACGCCATACGAGCCGAGGGTGGCGGTCCGGACGATGTCGCGCAGGGCTCGGCTGCTCACGAGCGATCGGCCGGGGGTGGGACGGATGGCCACGCTGGCTGGTCCTCCTTCGAGGGCGCTGCGGCGGGCGGGCCGGAGGCGCGTGCTATCATACCGCCCCGCTCGGGCTCTCCAGCCCGACGCGCTCGTCCCCGAACCATCTCCTGAGGAACGACATGGCCCGCTCCTGTGCGATCTGCGGCAAGGCCTCGATGGGCGGTTTCAACCCGCAGTCGTCCGGGTCGAACCGCGTCCGAGCCCATCGCCGCATGCAGCCGAACCTGCAGCCGCTCCTGATCCTGCAGCACGGCGTCCCGACCAAGGCGCTCGTCTGCACGCGCTGCCGGCGCACCCAGCTCAAGGCCACCAAGTAGGCTCGGCGGCCGCCATCGGCGCGGCCCCGGTCAGCCCTCGGCGGTGTCCAGCCAGACCGTGAACGGGCCGTCGTTCACGAGCTCCACCGCCATCTCGGCCCCGAACCGCCCGGTCTCGACGCGCACGCCCAGGTCCGCCATCGACGACGCGAAGCGCTGATACAGCCGCTCTGCCTGGTCGGGCGACGCGGCTCCGGTGAACCCCGGCCGACGACCGCGTCGGGTGTCTGCGAACAGCGTGAACTGCGACACGACGAGCGCCTGGCCCTCGACGTCCAGCAGGGATCGGTTCGTCCGTCCCTCCTCGTCACGAAAGATGCGCAGCTCGGCGACCCGCCGTGCCAGCGCGTCGGCGACTGCCGCGTCGTCGGCGGGGCCGACGCCGAGCAGGATGACCAGCCCGTGACCGGCCCGCGCGATCACCTCGTCCCCGACCCGCACCGTGGCGCCGGTCGTCCGCTGGAGGAGCGCCCTCACGCGCTGGTCGCGAAGGACGCGCGCCAGTCGTCGGCTTCGGCCAGCAGCCGCTCGCGCGTCGGTCCGTGGTGCTCGACGACGTGTTCCTCGACGGTCGCCGGGACGAGCAGGTCGTAGTCGCGCACCCCGTCCGGGTTGATCTGGCCCTCGCCCCTGAGCATCATCACCGGGATCCCGGTCGCCTCGATCTCGTCCATCAGCCGGTGGGCGAGGTGCTTGGGCAGCGACGCGAAGCGGGTCATGCGGTCGCTCGGGATCGGCGGCTTGCCCTCGTTGGGGCCGTACTGGAAGCCCTCGTCGGCGAGGGCCCGGATCAGCCGGACCTCGCGACCCATGTCGCGACCGCGGACGAACAGGGCCGACCCGACCACGAACACGTCGACCCCGTGCGACCCGGCGGCCTCGGCGGTCTCGCGGTTGACGCCGCCGTCGACATGGATCTCGCCGCCGTACAGCTTGTGCCGCAGCAGCTGGCGCGCCCCCGCGGCCTTGCCGGCGAGCACGTCGCCCATGAACTGCTGGCCGCCGAAGCCGGGCTCGACGGTCATGATCAACACGATGTCGAGCAGCTCCGCGTACGGCTCGAGCGCCGCGAGCGGCGTGCCCGGTCGCACGGCAAGGCCGGCCGCGCGCCCCGCAGCACGGATCGCCTGCAGCGTCGGCTCGATGGGCTCCTCGATCTCGACATGGAACGTGACCGAGTCGCAGCCGGCATCGAAGAACTCCTCCACGTAGCGGCTTGGCTCGCTGATCATCAGGTGCGCATCGAAGGGCACCGTCGTTCGTGGCCGGAGCGCCTTGATCGTCTTCGCCCCGAACGTGATGTTGGGCACGAAGTGGCCGTCCATCACGTCGAGATGGACGCGGTCGACCCCCGCCACGACCACCCGCCTGACCGCGTGCGCGAGGTTGCCCAGGTCCGCGTCGAGGATGCTGGCGGCGATCCGCGCACGACCGGCGCCCATCGTCACTCCCCCACCCCGGCCGGGACCGGCTCGTGGCTTCGCTCGCCGCGCAGCGCCGCGGCGCTCTCCTCCTCGAGGCGCTCGCGGCGGCGCGCGACCGCCGGCGCGGCGGGCTCGCCGGATCGTTCGGCCGCCAGCTGCCCGCAGGCGGCACCGACCTCCTGCCCGCGGTTGCGCCGGATCGTCGTCCCGATGCCGGCCTCGCGCAGGATGGCCGCGAATCGCTCGATGACCGGCATCGGGCTGGCCGCCCACGGCGTGTGGGCGACCGGGTTCATCGGGATGAGGTTGATGTGCGCCTGATCGGCGCGGAGGAGATCGGCCATCGCGTGGGCGTCGAGATCGGTGTCGTTCACGCCGCCGATCATCGTGACCTCGTAGCTGATGCGCCGTCCCGTCGATCGGGCATGCTCGCGGGCCGCCTCGACGACCTCGGCCACCGGCCAGCGCCGGTTGAGCGGCACCAGCACGTCCCGCAGCGCGTCGCGCGCGGCGTGGAGCGAGACCGCCAGCGTGAACTGCGGCCCGAGCGCCGTCAGCCGGCGGATGCCGGGCACGACGCCTGACGTCGAGACCGTGATATGCCGCGCGCCGAGCCCGAACCGGCCCGGGTCGTTGAGCGCCTCGACCGCGCCGAGGACCCGGTCGAGGTTGAGCAGCGGCTCGCCCATGCCCATGAATACGATGTTCGTGAGATGCCGGCCGTCCGCGCCAAGCCGGCGCTGGGCATGGCGGGCCTGGTCCATGATCTCGGCCACCTCGAGGTCCCGCCCGAACCCGAGCTCGCCGGTGGCGCAGAACGGACAGCCGACCGCGCAGCCAGCCTGGCTCGAGATGCACAGCGTGTGCCGCTCGCGGGCAGCGCCGCGCGCCGGGTAGTGCATCAGCACCGACTCGATCAGCGCGCCGTCGTGCAGGCGGTGCAGGGCCTTCTCGGTCTGCCCGCCGTCGGCCAGCCGGATCTCGGTGTCCGCGACCGTGTCCATCTGGAAGTCGCGGGCCAGCGCGTCGCGCAGCGTCGCCGGCAGCGTGCGGACGTCCGCCGCGTCGGTGACGCCGCCCGCCGTCCAGACCGCGTCGGCGATCTGGCGCGCGCGGTATGCCGGCTGGCCCTGGCGCTCAACCCAGGTCGCCAGCTCGTCCGGCGTGAGACCGGAGATGCCGGTTGTCGTGGTGGTCACCGGTCGATGCTACTGCCGACGATCGACGGCCGGCCGCGAACGTACGCGTCCCAGGTCATGCGGTTGCCGCCGGCCGGTTGGACCTCACGCAGCCGGAGCCGCCCACCGCCGCCCGTCCCGAGCCCCTCCACATCGAAGGTCCCCGGCGGTGGCCCATCGGCCGCCGCCGCGACCGGCTCCGCCCGCCAGACGATGAGCCGCCCGGCGGGCGTCTCGACCCACGACCCGGGCCACGGCTGGTAGGCGCGGACCTGGCGCTCCAGCTCGGCCGCCGGGCGGGTCGGGTCGAGCCGGCCGTCGTCCCGGCGCAGCGGCCGGGTGAACGTCGCACCATCCTCTGGCTGCGGGGTGGCGTGGATCTTGCCGCGGATCCACGGCCCGAGATGCCCGGCGAGCAATCCGGCCGCGGCGACCTCCAGCGTCTCCTCGAGCAGCGGCGTGGTCTCCTCACCGGTCAGCCGGACCCGGACCTGGCCGACGATCGGCCCGCTGTCGAGGCCGGCGTCCATGCGCATCAACGTCACGCCGCTCTCCGGGTCGTCGGCGAGGATCGTCGCCGGGATGGGGGTGGCACCGCGATGCCGGGGCAACAGCGACGGATGGAGGTTGAGGGCCCCGTGCGGGAGGTCGAGCAGCGCCGGTGGCACGATCTGGCCGTAGTCGGCCAGGACCACGAGGTCGGGCCGGAGCGCGAGCAGGTCGGCGATCGCATCGGGCGCACGCAGCCGTTCCGGCGTCAGGATCGGGCGGATCTCCAGATGGCGCGCGGCGTCGTGGATCGGCGTCGTCGCCATGCGGCCACCACGACCCGCGGGACGGGGCGGGGCGGTCACGGCGCCGACGACCTCGACGTCGGGGTGCTCGCCGAGCCGCCAGAGGCTCTCTCGGCCGAACCCGCCGCTCCCGATGAAGACGGTCCGCGCCCGCCCCCTGGTCACGCCAGGGCGCTCGTCGCCTCGCGGATCTCGGCGTCGTCCTCATCCCCCTGGCCGACCGGGATCAGCTCGTCCATCGAATCGAGATAGTCGATGTAGAGCTTGCCGTCCAGGTGGTCGAGCTCGTGCTGGAACGCGCGACCGAGGAGGCCCGTACCGGCCACCTTGAACTTCTTGCCCTGGCGGTCCTGCGCGACGACCCACACCTTCTCGTGGCGGTTGACGTACGCGACGTAGCCGGGGATCGAGAGGCAGCCCTCGAGATCGCGATCCTCACCGGTCGCGCGGACGATCCTCGGGTTGACCAGCTCGTATAAGTGGTCCTCGACCTCGACCACGCAGGCCTGCATCGCCTCGCCGAGCTGCGGCGCCGCGAGGCCCACGCCGGGCGCGTCGCGCATCGTGTGCGCGAGGTCGTCGAGCAGCTCGTGGAGGTACTTGCCGAAGGCGTCGACGGGCTTGCCCTTCAGGCGCAGCCGCGAGTCGCCGAGCATGACGATCGGTCGGACGGACATGGCCCGAGTATATGGTCGGCGCGGCCGGGCGACCCGGGACGGCGGCGGCGGCCTAGAGCGGCGGGTTGCCCTCCGCGACATCCTTCGCCGCGTCCCTTGCCGAGTCGGCGACGTCGGTCGCCGCGTCCGCGACATCGTGGCCGTTCGTCGGCTCGCGGACGTCCTCGGCCCAATGGCGGGCGTTCGAGGCGAGCTTCGTGCTCGCGTCCGCGGTCACGGTCCCGGCCTTTGCGGCGAACGGCCCGGCCTTGTCGGCGGCGACCGCGACGAGCTCGGCGGCGCGCGCCGAGTACTCGCGGACCGTCGGTGCAGCCCGGTCGGCGAAGTCCGACACGGCGTCCTTGAACTGGTCGAACATCTCGTTGGCCCTGGCGGACGTGCCGGAGGCCGCGTCACCGGCGGCATCGCGCGTCGTCTCCGCGCCGGACCCGGTCGAGAAGTCGGCGTCGCGCGGGCCCTCGGCCGGCTCGTCGTGGCTGGGGTTGAGGGGATCGGTCATGCTCGCGTCCTCCGAATCGTGGGAGACGCATCCTCGCACGAACGCGCCCGAAAGGCACGGGCCGTCCGGTCCTGCGGCGTATCATCGTCCCCGAGCCGCATGGAGGAGCACCGATGGCCGCCGGAGAGTGGAGCTACGCCGAGCTCGATCCAGCCCAGGTCGACCTCGTCCACGAGGCCGAGCGTACGCTCGACAGCGACGTCGTGATGGCCTACGCGCCGAGCTCGTGGGGCACGGTCGACCCGGATTCGATCGGCGACGGGCTCCGCCCTGTCGAGCTCGATGCCAGCCAGCTCGAATGCCTGCAGGGCCTCGAGCGGATGGTCGGTGGCGTGCTGGTGGCCTACCGGATGAAGGTGGACTGACCGGCGGTCACGGCGCGTCGGGGAGGAAGACGTAGAGCGCGTCCTCCGACGGGCACACCCAATGCCCGTGCAGGATCGGGAACGCCCCGACCGGGATCGTCAGCACCTCGCCGTCCGCGGCCACGACTTGCCCATCCGGATCGCGCACGACCGGGTCGCCTGCCGATCCCCCCTCGAAACCGGACGCCCAGAAGGTCTGCAGGCTAGCTCCCTGATCGGTGATGGCCGTCACGGGATCGGCCGCGGCCGGATCGATGCGGAACGTCGCAGTGCGGTACTGGACCTGGATCGTGTCGCAACCGTCGCTCTGGTTCACGCGGAGCGGCAACGTGGCTCCCGCTGATCCCGTCACCGCCGGCTGGCTCGGCTGCGGCTGGCTCGGCTGCGGCTGGCTCGGCTGCGGCTGGCTCGAACACGCGAGCACCACGAGCGCGACCACCGCCAACGCACCCTGTCGCATGCCCGAACCTCCTTCGACTCGATGAGACCCTACAACAGCGATTCGGGGTCGACGTCGACCGACCAGGGTAGACCGGGGTCTCCGCCGAGCACCTCCAGGGGGTCCTCGCCACGGAGGATGACGTGGAACCGCCACCGATCGTTCCGCCGCGCGATGTAGGCGGGTGCGGGCCCGATGATGGCCGTCGCGGCACCGGTCGCCGCCGCCCGCTGGCGCAACCGATCGGCCATCGCCGCACCCTCGCGCTCGGAGGCGTCCCGGTCGGGCAGCGCGACCGTGAGCTTGATCAGCGACCCGTACGGTGGTGACCCGAACCGCCGCCGGAGATCCAGCTCCGAGGCGTAGAACGCGTCGCCGTCCTGGGTCGCGACGGCGCGGATGACCGGGTGGTCCGGCTGGTAGGTCTGCAGGATCGCGCGGCCGGGTCGCTCGCCACGGCCGGCCCGGCCGACGGCCTGGCGCAGGAGCTGGTACGTCCGCTCCGCGGCACGCTCGTCGGGGAGGTTGAGCGCCACGTCCGACGAGACCACGCCGACCAGCGTGACCGACGGCACGTCGAGGCCCTTGGCCACCAGGCTCGTGCCCACCAGCACGTCGGTCCGTCCGGCGGTGAACGCGTCGACGACGCGCTCCGCCGCCCCGCGACGGTCGGCGACATCGCGATCGAGGCGGGCCACTCGCAGCGTCGGGTGCGCTCCGCGGACCTCGCGCTCGACCCGTTCCGTGCCACCACCGAGGTAGCGGATCCGCGGCGAGCGGCAGCTCGGGCACCGCGTGGCGAGCGGCGTCGCCCGACCGCAATGGTGACAGCGCAACGTCGTGCCCGCCTGGTGGTAGACGAGCGGACGCTCGCAGTCCGGGCAGGCCTGGACGTGACCGCAGTCGCGACACAGCACGACCGACGCGGTCCCGCGGCGATTGAGGACCAGGATCGCTTGCTCGCCGGCGGCGGTGTCGAGCGCGGCCAGGGCATCGTCGAGCCTCCGCGACAGGAGGCCGCGGTTCCCCTCCGCGAGCTCGGCCCGCATGTCGACGACCTCGATCGATGGCGGTACACCGGTCGGCCGCGTCGGGAGGACGACCCGGCCGTACCGTCCGTCGAGCGCGCGCCCGAGGCTCTCGACGGCAGGAGTCGCCGATCCGAGGATCAGCGCGGCACCCGCCAGGCCCGCCAGCTGGATCGCGGTGTCGCGCGCCTGGAGCCGCGGCGTGCGGTCGCTCTTGTACGCGGGATCGTGCTCCTCGTCGACGATGACCAGACCGACGTCCGCGAGCGGCGCCACGACCGCCAGCCGCGTCCCGACGACGATGTCGACGTCGCCTGCCCGGATGCGCCGCCACTCGTCGGCCCGCTCGCCGTCGGCCAGGCCTGAGTGGACCAGGGCCACGCGCGCATCGAGGTCGGCCCGCAGCCGGTCGACCAGTGGCAACGCCAGCGCGATCTCGGGCACGAGCACGAGGGCGGGCCTGCCCGCCTCGAGTGCCGTGGCGATCGCCTCGACGTAGATCGCGGTCTTCCCGCCGCCGGTCACGCCGTCGAGCAGCAGCGGTCGCGGATCCCGCTCACGGATCGCGGCGAGCGCTCGCTCGACCGCCTCGGTCTGCTCCGGCGACAGGTCGGCAGCCGCTGGACGCCCGCCTCGAAGCCCCGGGGGTCGCGCCGCGAGCGGCCGACGGGGTCGCTCACGCGTCTCCGAGGCGGCAAGGCCACGACGCACGAGGGCCGCGATCGATGACGTCCCGTGCCGTGCGCCGAGCTCGGGCCCGGCGATCCCGGCCGGCGACCCGGCGAGCTCGGCCAGCGCGGCCAGCTGGCGCGACCCGAGCGGCCGGCCTGCCGGTCGCTCGCCGGACGCGAGCAAGCGCGCGGCTTCGAGCCCCGCAGGGGTCGGCTGTATCCAGCGCTCGAAGCGCGGCCCGGCCGAGGCGCCCAGCAGCGTCCAGTCGAGCGTGACGTGCCCGGCGCTCGCCAGCGACCGCAGGCGGCGCAGCAGCCCCGCCCGACCGTCGGGCGCGGCGAGGTCGCGGGCAGGTCGCGCTCCTGCCTCGAGCTGCTCGAGGAGGTCGGCGTCCACCGCGTCGAACGCCGCATGGGGTGGCGTGTCGCCCGGCGTCCGCTCGGCCACCAGCTCGAGGCGTTCGAGGAGGCCGGGCGGGAGCATCGCCCGGACGACGATCGCCGGCGGCGCGAGATAGTGGGCGGCGACCCAGCGCGCGAGCGACAGCGTGAGGGCCGGCAGCAGTGGACCGTCGGCGCGGACCCGGTCGGCGATCGGTTTGACCGGCGCCCCACCGCTTGCGACGGCAGGTCCGAGGATCACCCCGAGCGCCTGGCGTCGCCCGAACTCGACCAGGACGGCCTCGCCGTCCTCGAGGTCGGCGAGCGCGGCCGGTACGGCATACGTGTACGGGCGGGCGCCGCCCGCGCCGGCGGCATCCACGGCCACCTCGACCAGGCGGACCGCGCCCTCGCCGTCGGGCACGGGGCCGACGATCCCCGCCGCGCGCTCGGGCTCGAGCCCGAGGGTCACCTCGCTAGACGCGGACCCGCCGGCCCGCGTGCGCCCGCCGTTCCGCGGCGATGATCGCCTCGATCTCGTCGGTCGTCCGCTCGACCTGGCCGGTCTCGTTCACGACGACATGGTCGTAGTCGTCCTGTCGCGCCAGCTCGATCGCGGCGTTCGCCTGGCGGACCTCGAGCTCGCCGGCCGACTCCGTGGCGCGCGCTCGCAGCCGTTCGAAGAGCGTCTTGAGCGACGGCGGGATGATGAAGATGAGCAGCGCCTCGGACACCTGCTCCTTGACGACCTGGGCGCCCTGGACGTCGATCTTGAGGATGACGTCGCGGCCGGCCCCCAACGCCTCGCGGACCTGGTCGCGCGGCGAGCCGTACCAGTTGCCGTGCACCTCGTTCGCCTCGAGGAACCCGCGCGCCGCGCGCAGCCTGAGGAAGTCGTCGCGCCCGACGAAGTGGTAGTCGACCCCGTCGACCTCGCCGTCGCGCGGGGCCCGGGTCGTGACGGTCACGACGTAGTGACGGTCGCCGGCGCGGCCGTCTGCGGCCTCGCGACGGCGCATCTCGTCGATGATCGTGTCCTTCCCGACGCCGGACGGGCCGGAGATGATGACGAGGATCGCCCCGGGGGCACCCTCGATGATGTTGTCGGGCCGACCCGGGTCGTCCGAGACGTGGATCGGCTCGAGGAGCGGCATCTCCACCTCGATGCCGGGCGTCTCGCCCCGTTGCGTCATCGGGCCGTCTCCGCCGCCCGCAGGCCGTCGAGCACCGCCTCGAGCTCGGGTGCCAGCGGCGCCGTCGCCCGGATCAGCCGCCCATCGCTCGGTGACGCCAGCTCCAGGCGCCAAGCATGGAGGAACAGGCGGTCCAGCCCCTCTGGCCCTCGGCGCGACGTGCCGGTCCCGTACACGGGATCGCCCGCCACCGGATGGCCGATCGCGTCAAGGTGGACGCGGATCTGGTGGGTCCGACCGGTCACGAGGTCGAGCTCGAGCAGCGTCCACCCGGTGAACCGCTCGCGGACGCGGTAGCCCGTCACCGACGCCCGTCCGTCGGGCACGACCGCCATTCGCGTGCGGTGCTTCGGGTCCCGTCCGACCGGCGCCTCGATCCGCCCGACCGCAGCAGCCACGCTGCCGGCGACCAGCGCCTGGTACGTCTTCCCGACGCGACGCGCCTTGAGCTGGGCCATCAGCGACGTCTGGGCGCCGTCGTGCTTGGCGACCATCAGCAGCCCGCTGGTATCCCGGTCGAGGCGATGGACGATGCCCGGCCGGGCCACGCCAGCGATCCCGCCGTACTCCGCCCCGCCGGCGCGGGCCAGCAGCGCGTTGACGAGCGTGTCGCCATCGTGGTGGCCGGGTGACGGATGGACCACGAGGCCGGCCGGCTTGTCGACGATCAGCAGGTCGTCGTCCTCGTAGACGATCCGCAGCGGGATGTCCGGCGCGGGCGCCAGATCGAGGGCGACGGGCTCGGGGACATCGAGCCGGACCTCGCTTCCCTCGGCGACGATCGCGTTGGCCCGGACCGGCTCGCCATCGACCGTCAGGCGGCCATCGGAGATCAGCTTCTGGACGTGGCTCCTGGAGAGCCCCGTGGCGTCAGCGACGAAGCGGTCGATCCGCCCCGCCGCCCCGATCGGGACGTGCACGGTCCGGACCCCGGCCGCGACCGGCGCGTCAGGCATCCGGTGGACCCGACGGCGTCGCCGTGTCGGCGGTGGTCGCGGTCGACGGCGCACCCGTGCCCGGACGATCGGCGATGAACGCGCTCACGAGGAGCAGCAGGATCGACAGGCTGATCGCCGAATCGGCGACGTTGAACGTGTAGAACCGAAGGTTGCCGATGCCGACGTCGACGAAGTCGACCACGTAGCCGATCCGGAAGCGGTCGGTCATGTTGCCGAGCGCTCCGCCGAGCAGCAGACCCAGGGCCACGGACAGCAGCGTGTTCCGACCGGAGCTGTGGTGGAACCAGATGATGCCGGCCACGACCCCCAGCGACACGATCCCGAACAGGATGGCCTGGTCCTGGAACAGGCCGAACAGCGCACCGCTGTTCTGCGAGTGGATCAGGCGGACGAGGTCGCCGATGACCTCGACCCGTTCGCCCGGATCGAGGAACGACGTCAGCCACGCCTTGGCCAGCTGGTCGGCGATGAACACGGCCACGGCCAGCCCGATGAAGATCGGCCAGCGCGCGCGGCCGTGGCTCGCGGCACGGGCGGCGGTCGCCGGCATCGCGGTCAACCGAGCCTCCGCAGGACGATGGTCGCAGGGCCCGCGTCGAGCTGGATGGTCGCGCGATGCGCGTCCGGCGGGGCGTCGCCATCGCGCAGATCCGCGAGCGTGTCGGCGGCCACCGACGGGAGGTGCCGGGCGACCGCTACCGGGGTCCCCTCGACCCACAGCTCGATGCGGTCGTCGAGCTCGAGAGCGGCCTCGCGTCGAAGGTCCTGGATCGCCCGCGCAAGCTCGCGGGCGTCACCTTCGGCGCGGAGCTCGTCGGTCAGGGCGGTGTCGAGGACCATCACGAGGCCATCATCCTCCGCCACGGCGGTGCCTGGTCGCGGCGTCGCCTGGATCTCGACCTCGTCGGCGGCCAGCGTCTCGCCGGCCAGCGTCACCGAGCCGTCATCATGGAACGTAGCAGCTCCATCGCGGGCCGCGGCCATGACCGACGGGGTGGCCGGGCCGAGCCGCTTCCCGACCTTGGGCAGCAGGACCTTGATCCGGCGGTCGACGAGATCGGAGCCGTCGGCGATCGGCTCGATGGCACGGACGTTGATCTCCGCTGCGACGAGGTCGAGCAGGTCCGGCGGCATGCCGCCGTCGCCACCGGGCACGGCCACCCACGCTTGGGCGAGCGGCTGGCGGGTCTTGAGGCGGTTCGCGCTCCGCAGCGTCCGCGCCAGCTCGACGGCTCGCTGGGCGAGGTCCATCGAGCGCTCGAGCGCGGCGTCGCGATGGCCCGCGAGCTCGGCGCGTCGGGAACCGCGTGAGATGGACGCTGTCCGGGGCGGCGTCGTCGACGGTCGGGACGAGGTTGCCGTACATCGTGTCGGCGAGGAACGGCAGGATCGGGGCGAGCATCCGGGTCGTCGCCACGAGCGCCTCGTGCAGCGTCGCGAACGCCGCCGCGCGGTCCACCGGGTCATCGGACCGCGAGAACCGGCGGCGGGTGAGCCGCAGGTACCAGGTCGACAGCCCGTCGATGAACGTCGCGAGGGCGCGGCTGGCACCCACCGCGTCGACGTCGCGCAGGCGCTCTTCGACGACCACGGCCGTGCCGGCCGCTCGCGACAGGATCCACCGGTCGAGCGCCGGCCGCTGGTCCAGGGGCGGTGCCGTCTCGGCCGGCGCCCACCCGGCCAGCCGCGCGTACGTCACGAAGAACGCGTAGACGTTCCACAGCACGAGCAGCTCACGACGCGCCTCGTCGGCGGCGTGCCAGCCGAAGAGGATGTTCTCCTCGGGTCGGGCCTTGGCGAACATCCAGCGCATGACGTCGACGCCCATCCGCTCGGCGGCCTCGTCGAAGTCGATGGCGTTGCCCCAGCTCTTGTGCATCGGCCGGCCGTCCTCGCCGAACACGAGGGCGTAGCCGAAGATCGTCTTGAACGGCGGCTCCCGGCGCAGGACGGTCGACATCGCGAGCATCGAGTAGAACCAGTTCCGGAACTGGCCCGGGAAGCTCTCGGTGATGAAGTCGGCCGGGAACCAGCGCTGCCAGTACTCGGGGTCCTCGCGGTAGTGGATCGTCGAGAACGGCACGATGCCGGCGTCCAACCACGGGTTGCCGACGTCCTTGATCCGCTCGACCGGCGTGCCGCAGCCGGGGCAGGCGATCGTGACCTCGTCGATCCAGGGCCGGTGCGGGGTATGGCCCTCGAAGCGGTCCCAGCCCGCGACGGCGCGCTCGCGCAGCTCCTCGCGCCCGCCGATCACCTCGACCGTCCCGCAATCCGGGCAGTCGTAGATCGGCAGCGCCAGGCCCCAGTAGCGCTTCTTGCTGATCATCCAGTCATGCATGTTCCGGAGCCAGTCGAGCTCGCGCTCGTAGCCGAAGTCGGGGATCCAGCGGATCTGGTCGACGACCTCCATGATCTGGTAGCGCAGGCTGGCGTCGACCTGCTCCCGGCTGAGCGTGTCGCGCGGCTGGTCGTAGACCGGCCCCATGCTGATGAACCACTCGTCGACGAGGCGGAAGACGAGTGGCGTGCCGCATCGCCAGCAGTGCGGATAGCGGTGGACGTACGGCTCGAGCCGGTAGAACCGCCCGGTCGCCTTGAGGTGCTCGACGATCGGCTCGCTGACATCGCGCACGTCACGGCCGCTCAATGACCCGAAGCCGTCGAGGACGATGCCCGATTCGTCGATCGGGGCGACGACCGGCAGCCCGAGCGCCTTGCCGAGCTGGAAGTCCTCGGCACCACAGCCCGGGGCGATGTGGACGATGCCGGTCCCCTCCTCCTCCCCGACCTCGTCCCACGCGACGATCCGGTGCTCGTAGCCGGCCGCGGCGAATGCCTCCCGGACCGCCGGCAGATCGTCGAACGGACCGCCGTACCGCCAGCCCACGAGGTCCCGACCCGGCCGCTCCTCGAGCACCTCGAATGGACCTTCGAGGGCCGTCTTGAGCGTGCCCTTGCCCAGCCACAGGAGATCGTCGCCCTGGCGGACCTTGACGTAGCGCAGATCCTCGCCGACGGCCGCCGCGACGTTCGAGGTCAGCGTCCATGGCGTCGTCGTCCAGACCAGGAGCGCCTCGTCCGGCCGGTCGACGAGCGGGAAGCGCACGGTCAAGCCCGGATCCTCGCGGTCCTGGTAGCCCTCGTTCATCTCCATCTGCGAGAGCCCGGTCCCGCAGCGCGCGCACCACGGCATCGTGTCGTGGCCCTTGTACAGCCAGCCGCGCCGGTGGCACTCGGCGAGGAACCACCAGATCAGGTCGTTGTTCTCGTTGCTGAACGTGAAGTAGCTGCCGCCGATCTCGGGCATCCCGAGCCGCCCGACGAGCATCTCGACGGTGTCGGTCACCGGACCGTCGGTCCCCTCGATCGTGGTCACCGCCGACGGATCGGTACCGAGCATGTCGCCCAGCCGGCGCAGCTCGTCGGGATCGTTCCAGTCCATCCACATCCCGAGCCGGATGGACTGCTCCGACTGGCGCGCGGCATACGTCAGCACGCGCTGCTTGCACAGGGTCACGAAGCGGTCGATGCCGTACGCCTCGATGTCGCGCTTCGAGGTGAACCCGAGGTCACGCTCGACGTTGACCTCGACCCATAGCCCCTGGCAGTCGAAGCCGTTCTGGTAGCGCTGGTCCTCGCCGAGCATCGCGTGGAATCGCTGGTAGAGGTCCTTGTAGGCGCGGCCCCAGGCGTGGTGGACGCCCATCGGGTTGTTGGCGGTGATCGGCCCGTCGAGGAAGCTCCAGCGCGGTCCGCCCTCGTTCTGCGCCCGCAACCGGGCAAAGGTCCGACGCTCCGTCCACGCCTCGAGCAGTTCGTGTTCCTGGGCGACGAGATCGGGCTTCGAGGTGACCGGTCGGAACATGCAACTCCGCGGTTCGGATGGACGAGTGCGGGCGACCGGGACCGGCCCCGCGGGGCCATTCCGGCAAGTTTGAGTATCCTACCCGCGATGCAGAACCCGCAGGAGGCGCGACCGCGCGCCAGGTCGCCCTTCACCGCGGCGTTCCTGTCCCTCCTCTTCCCCGGTCTCGGGCAGCTCTACGCGGGCGCGCCGATGCGTGCCCTGATGTTCGGCGCGCCGGTCATCCTGGCGCTCGCGCTGACGGCCGGCATCGTGCTGCGGCTCGACACCTTCGAGCTGTTCGGCGCGTTCCTCGACATGATCGGCGCGATCTTCGTGTTCAACATCGTCGCGCTCGTCTACCGGCTTGTGGCGATCGTCGACGCGTACCGCGTCGCCGAGTACCTCAACGCTCACGCCGCGTCGGGCGACGGTCGGCTCGGCCGCGCGAAGCTGCCCCGCAACCCCCTGTCGATCGCGGGCCTCGCCGCGGTCGTGCTCGTGCTGGCCGGCACGCACGTCGTGGTCGCGCGTTGGGACCTGCTCGCCCAGGACGCCCTCGGGAGCTGCATCTTCGTGAGCGAGGGGTCGGACGAGGAGTGCGAGCCGGCGGCGTCGGCCGATCCGTCCTCGGACCCGACCGGGCCGACCGAGTCGTCGGACATCAGCCCCGATCCGACCGAGCCGGCGACGCCCGATCCGACCCTCATCGGCACGCCGATCCCGTCGGTCGAGGTCCCGCCGTGGGACGGCAAGGAGCGACTCAACATCCTGCTCATCGGCGCCGACGAGCAGAAGGGTGCGCACAACACCGACACACTGATCACGGTCTCGATCGACCCCGTCACCAAGCAGGTGGCGATGTTCAGCCTGCCGCGCGACACCGTCGACGTGCCGGTGCCGCCGGGCCCCGCCCAACGGGTGTGGGGCCGCAGCTACGGCAGCAAGATCAACTCCTTCTTCGTCCAGAACCGGCGCCGCTCCGACATCTGGGCCGGCAACGAGCGCACGCGCGGCTACAACGCCCTCAAGTCGGTGATGGGCGAGCTGTACGACCTCAAGATCCGCTACTTCGTCGAGGTCAACTTCAACGGCTTCAAGAAGGTCATCGACGCGCTCGGCGGGGTGACCATCAACGTCCAGGTGCCCGTCTCCGACGACCAGTTCCCGGGCACGACCGGCCGGCCCCAGCGGGTCTACATCCCGAGCGGGCTCCAGCACATGAACGGCGACCAGGCGCTGCGCTACGCGCGGTCGCGCCACACCTCGACGGACTTCGACCGGGCCGCCCGGCAGCAGCGGGTGCTGCTGTCGCTGCGCGAGCAGGCCGACCCACAGACGCTGATCCCTCGCCTGCCCCAGCTGGTCACGGCGCTCAAGTCGGCCGTCCGGACCGACATCCCGGTCGGCCAGCTCGACGAGCTGCTGGGCCTCGCCTCGCAGGTCGACACGGCGAACATCCGCTCGTACGTGTTCTCGCCGCCGCTGTACTCGCGCGACACCTGCGCCGACTCGCGCGGCTGCGTCGTGCTGCCCAACATCCCGCGCATCAAGCAGGCGGTGAAGAACGCGTTCTCGGCCGACCCGCGGGACGAGCAGCTGCGCGAGTCGCTCGCGGCAGAGGCCGCCCGCGTCTGGGTCGAGAACCCGACGTCGACCCGCAACGCCGCGTCACGGCTCGCCGGATATCTCGAGTACCACGGCCTGAGCGCGTCGGCACCGAGCCGCCGTGCGACGGGTTCCGTCCCGGCCAAGACCGTCATCACCGCCTACAACGGGGCCGAGACCGACCACCCGGCGACGATCGCCTACCTCGAGAAGCTGTTCAAAGTGAAGGTCAAGAGCGCGACCGACCCGAAGATGCAGGCCGACGTCGTGGTCCGCATCGGCCGCTCGACACCGGACTACCAGGCGCCACCCTCGTCCTGAGCGGGCGGGGTCGCGCGCGCCCGGCTACTCGATCGGCGTGAGCCAGTGCTCGTACGCCGGCAATCGCCCTCGGACCGCTTCGAAGTATCGATCGCGCACGAGTCGGGCGATCGGCCCGATCTCGCCCGATCCGACCGGCCGGTGGTCGACCTCGACGACCGGCGACACCTGGACGCCGGTGCCGCACACGAAGATCTCGTCGGCGACGTACAGCTCCGAGCGGTCGATCGATCGCTCGGCGGTCGGGATGCCCTCGTTCTCCATCAACTCGACCAGTGCCCGCCGCGTGACCCCCTCGAGCAGGTCGTCGCTCACGGGCGGCGTCAGCGCGACGCCGTCGCGGACGACGAAGATGTTGGCGGCCGACGACTCGTTCACATGGCCACCGGCGGTCAGCACGACCGCCTCGTCGAAGCCGTTCAGCTCGGCCTCCGACTTCTGGAACGCCATGTTCACGTAGCCGCCGACGATCTTCCCGCGGGCCGGCAGCGCCTCGTCGGCGTTGCGCCGCCAGGACGAGGTCATCAGGCGCACGCCGTTCGCCGTGTCGATGTAGTTCCCGAACGGGAGCGTGATGATGTACAGCTCGTTGTCGAGGTCGTGCAGGCGGACGCCGATCGCCTTGGTCGACTTGTAGAACGAGGGGCGGATGTACACGTCCTCGCGGAAGCCGTTGCGCCGGACGGTCTCGACGATCAATCGCGTCAGCTCGTCGACCGACGGGATGTCCTTCATCAGCAGGATCCGGCAGGACTGGCGGATGCGCTCCACGTGCTCACGGACCTTGAGCCCGTACAGCGTGCCCCGCTCCTCGTTCCAGTACGCCCGGATGCCCTCGAAGGTGGCGGTGCCGTACATGAACGCGTGGGTCATGATGCTGACCTTGGCGTCCTTCATCGGGACGAAGTCACCCTCGAAGTAGCAGACCAGCTCGTCGAGGCTGCCCGGCGTCGGGGCGTGGTGCGTGGACGCGGCCGGTTCGTCGGCCTTGGTGTCGGTGGTCATTCGGCGCCACTCCTGCGCTGACGGCGCGATGCCCCGCGTGGGGCCTGCAAGGTCGGCCGAGTATAGCGCGGGCTCACGCGTATCCAGCCCCGACACTCAGCCGATGAGCAGCGCGGTCGTGATGCTGATGGCGATCACGACGAGGATGCCGACCGCGACCGCGACCATGCGGCGGTCGCCGGCCAGCCCGTAGCCGACCGCGGCCGCAAGGACCCGGCTCAACGGCGTGGCGATGACTGCCAGCAGGCCGAGCCACAGGAACCCGGCCGGCTGGAGCGATATGAGGTCCGCCACGAGCGAGGACAGGTCGAGACCGGGTCCCCCGCTCAGCGGCGAGATGCCCCCGGCGACCATCAGCAGCACCCCGATCGTCAGCAGCAGCGCAGCGACATAGGTCGCCGCGATGAGCAGCCGCCCGATGGTCCGGTCGAACTCGGTCACCCGACCACCCGCAGGATCATCTGGACGGCCGTCACGAGCAGGACGACCACGAACAGCAGGCGGAGCACCCGGATGTCGATCCGGGGCGCGACGCGTGACCCGAGACTGGCCCCGAGGAAGACGCCGATCGCGGTCGGGCCGGCCACGTACGGATCGACCTCGCCGTGGATGACGTAGATGACCGCGCTGGCCGCAGCGGTGATCCCGACCATGAGGTTGCTGGTGGCGGTCGACACGCGCAGCGGGACGCCCATCCCGAGGTGCATGAGCGGGACCTTCACGATGCCGCCGCCGACGCCGAGCATCGCCGACACGACGCCGGCCCCGGTGGCGCCGACCACACCGAGGCGCATGTTGCGGATCTCGTAGCCCGGACCGCTCGGGACGTCCCGAGCGGAAGCCGGTGTGGCCCCCTGGCCGGCCGTCGTCGCGGCGCCGTCGGGCTCGACGTCGGACGCGCGCAGCATCGAGATCGCGACGTAGGCGAGGAGCCCGGCGAACAGCACGGACAGGAGCCGCTCGTCGATGAGGAAGGCGATCGACCCGCCGACGAGCGCGCCGATGGCGGTGAACAGCTCGAGCCGCATGCCGAGCGAGAGGTTTGCGACGTGGCGCTCCAGGTACACGCCCGCGGCCGCGCTGCTGGTCATGATCACGCTCACGAGCGACACGCCGACGGCCTCGCGGAGGTCGAGACCGAAGCCGAGCGTGAGCAGCGGCACGATCAGGACCCCGCCGCCCAGGCCGAGCAGCGAACCGAAGACGCCGGCGGCCGCGCCGCCGGCGATCATGAGCAGCCCGACGATCACGTCACGACCGCCGGGCGGCGGGCGCCGTGGTCAGCGACTCAGGGACGCAGGTGCTGCGGCGCGTACGGGAGGAGCGCGACGTGGCGCGCGCGCTTCAGGGCGACGGCTAGCTCGCGCTGGTGCCCGGCGCACGTGCCGGTCTTGCGACGCGGCTCGATCTTGGCGCGCTCCGAGAGGTAGCGGCGGAGGCGGTTGACCTCCTTGTAGTCGATGAGCGCGGTCTTGTCCGCGCAGAAGGCGCACACCTTGCGGCGGCGTCGGTCGCGGTAGAAGTCGTCGCGCTTGCGCGATCGGGCAGGTGGCATGGGTCAGGTGTCTCCAGTCAGAAGGGCAGGTCGTCGAGTTCGGTGTCGTCGCCGGGCGGGCGCTGCGGTCGGACCCCGCCGCCTGCCGCCACGGGAGCGCCCGCCACGGGAGCGCCCGCACCGGTGTTCCCGGCAGGCGCCCCGAAGGTCCCCTCCTCGTCGCGGCTGCGCCGCTCGAGGGCGATGACGTTGTCGGCCGTGATGTCGAGCGAGATGCCCTTGGTGCCATCCTTGCGCTCGAACTCGCGGGTCCGGAAGCGGCCCTCGACGAACACGCGGTTCCCCTTGTGGAACTGCTCGGCGGTCCGCTCGGCCCGGTCGCCCCACACCGTCACGCGGAACCAGTCCGTCTGCTCGTCCGCCCACTCGCCGGTCTGCGGATCGCGGCTGCTGTGGGTCACGGCGACGCTGAACTCCGTGACGGCACGGCCGTTGGGCGTGTACCGCATCTCCGGATCGCGCCCGAGATTGCCGATGATCATGACCTTGCTGAATGCCATCGCGGCCGTCCTCCGGTCAGTCGATGGCGGCCGGGGCCGCCTCGCTCTCGTCCTCGCCGATGCGCTCGCCGGTGTCCTCGTCCTCTTCCTCGTCGAGAGCCAACGGCGGCAGGTCCGTGTCGTCGAGCTCCTCGCCCTCGGTCTCGCCGCCCTCGCGGCGCGAAGCCTTGACCGGTCGCTCGTCGCGGGTCGTGAGGTGTCGGAGGACTTCCTCGGTGATCTGCAGGCTGTGCTCCAGCTCCGCCAGGGCGTCGCCCGGCGCGTGGAACAGGATGATGTGGTACGAGCCCTCGCGGTACCGGTCGATGGGATAGGCCAGCCTGCGGCGGCCCCATGGGGCGACCTTGGTGATCTGACCGCCCGAGGCGGTGATCTGGCGGGTCGTGCGGTCGATGACCGCCTGGCTCCGGTCGTCCGGCACGTCCGGGCGGAGCACCAGCATGAGTTCGTATCGGCGCATGCGCGCGGCTACTCCTTCCAATGGGGATGCCCCGTTGACGGCGGACACACCGGTCCGGCACGGAGCGGAAAGGAAACGGCGGTAGTCTAGCACGGGAACGGTCACGAACCGGTTGTATCCTCTCTGGCCTACCCGCCCCCAACGACCGCATCAGCTCCGGAGGCCCAGTGCCCGCCGCCACCATCCTCGTCCACGAAGCGCCCGACACGGGCGCAGCCTCGCTCGCGCCGATCCTGACCAAGGCCGGCTACACCGTCACGCGCACGACCGACCCCGACGACGCGTTCACCAAGGTCGCCGAGAACCAGCTCGCGGTCGTCGACGTCGGCACGGTCGACCCCAAGACGGGCAAGACCGGGTTCGAGGTGTGCCGCGAGATCCGCGCCACGCCGTCGATGGCGGCGGTGCCGATCTTGTGCGTGGCCGCGTCCGACGATGTCGAGGAGCGGATCGGGTTCCTCGAGGCGGGCGCCGACGACGTCGTCGCGCGACCGTTCGACGAGCGCGAGGTCGAGGCCCGCGTCGAGGCGCTGCTGCTCCGGTTCCAGCGGTCGAAGGATCTTGCCCCGGTCGTGTCGGCCGACGGCCTGACCCTGGCGCGGCCGCGACGCCTGGTCGCGGTGTACAGCCCCAAGGGCGGTGTCGGGACGACGACGATCGCGACCAACATCGCGGTGGTCGCCGCACAGCGCAAGGCCGACCGGGTGATCCTCGTGGATCTCGATCTGCAGTTCGGCGGGGTGGCGACCCACCTCAACCTCGAGCCGAAGCTGACCATCGTCGACGCGGTCCGCGACGAGGCCGCCCTCAGGGAGCCGGAGCTGCTGCGAACCTACGCGGGGCGCCACCACAGCGGCCTCCATGTCCTGGCCGCCCCGAACAGCCCGGTCGCGTCCGAGCTCATCACGCCCGACCACGTGTCGCACATCCTGGGCACGCTCGTCGAGGGCTACGACGCGGTGGTGGTCGACGCCGGGTCGGTGCTCGATGAGCGGGTCCTGCGGGTGTTCGAGAGCGCCGAGTGCATCGTGCTGCCGGTACATCCGGAGATGTCCGCCCTCAAGGCGGTGCACGGCCTGCTCGACTACCTCAGCGAGGCCGGATCGATCGCGTCGAAGTCGACGTTCGTCCTCAACAACATGTTCGCTCGCGAGATCCTCAAGCCGCGCGACATCGAGACGGTGCTCGGGACGAGCATCACGACCGACCTCCCGTACGACCCGTTCCTCTACCTCAAGGCGGTCAACGAAGGTGTGCCGGTCGTGCTGGGCGCGCCGCGCTCGCCGGCGGCCGAGCAGCTCGTGAAGCTGAGCTCGACGGCGTTCGGGTCGGACGGGTTCGCGGTCCCGACGCCCGATCCGGAGCGGCGCGGGCGACGGTTCTCGTTCGGCCGGAGGACCTAGCCGGCCCCTTCGTCGGTTCGCTGCGTTGCCGCAGGTGTGCAATGGATCGGGTCCCGGTCTGCACGTTCCGGTCGTCGTCGTGCGGTCGCGTGGGAGGGATGCTCGTCCCACGACATCCCTCGCACCACAAGGAACATTCGAATGGGACTCTTCGGACTGGCGCAGGGCGTCAAGCTTGGTGACCGCGCGGAAGACCAGCGCCACGGCCACGGTGACGCCACGGATGCGCGCCTGGCGGTCTGGCGCTTGGCCATGGGGCGCTCGCGCTTGTTCGGCATGGAGTTGATGCGTGCGGCGGGTATCGACCCGGCAAAGCACGACGAAGCCCTGCAGACCTACGTCGTCGACCTGGCGGAGCTGGCCGATGCCTCGATGGTCGAATGGGAGACAGCCGGCAACCAGCTGCCCAACACCCACGATGCCCGGGAGCGGTTCGCTCGCGGGATCGTCGAGCCACTGCTCGGTGACAGCCCCGCGTTCAAGCGGTTCATCGATGACCTCGGCGGCGTCCGCTCGACGCCGATCACTCGATGATCGGTCGCCTCGTGATCCTGTCCGCTGCGTTCAACATCCTGGTGCTCGGCGCGGTCTCGGTGCTGCTCGCCACGAACATCAGTCAGCTATAAGATTCGCGTCACGACAGAGTCGACCCCGCTGACTCGCTGCGTCGTCGCCAACTGACCCGCGCTAGCTGCTCATCGCGCCAACGACGACGTACGCGATCGACGACCAGGACGACGACCACGAGGATCAGGCCGATGAGCAGGACGAGCATCTGCTCCCGACAGGCTCGATCGTGGGAGGCGTCTCCGAAGTGCCGGGTCGCCGCCCCGCGGGCTCTGGCTTCCGCCTCGTCGACGACGTACGCGACCTCGACATCGGGCTGTCCCGCCTCCGGCGGGCGAGGGATGCTCGCCGGCGGCCAGAGGAGTCGTCCGTCCTCGTCGATGACATCGCCGAGGCGATGCATCGGTCGACGGCATCGACGGCAAAGGGTGACCTGCCAGCGAAAGGTGTCGGGGAGCATCTCTCCGCAGCCATACGGGCAATCGGAACGGTTGAACACGACGCGCGGCTCGATCGGGGGCTCGTCCGGCCCCGTACGCTGCGCCATGTCGACCTCCACGACAGGTCGACGAGCGGGCCAGCCGAATACATCGACGGCCGGACCGCATCTCGTCGGGGAGTCAGCGTACGCCAGCCGGAGTGCGCGCCGTCAGCGACCGAGATCGAGGTAGCGTGGCCCGTCGATTGCCGAGGTCATGCAATCGATCGCCTCCCGAACTGCAGGGTCGTGCCCTCGTCCTGCGGTCGTGCAAGCGGGATGCTTGACTCGGCTTCCGGACCCCCGGTGGCCGGTGGTGTATCCCGTCATACCGCCGGCCACCAGGCGTTCCCGGATGTCGGTGAGCGTCTTGGGCGTCCTCGCTGCTTCCCCCGGCAGCGGGGACGCCGTCTAGTCTCGGCCGTGGACGAGAGCACGAGCGGCAACTGGTGCCGGAGCCGAGATTCGAACTCGAACGCCCTTGCGGGCCGCGGAGTTTAAGTCCGCTGCGTCTGCCAGTTCCGCCACTCCGGCGCGGGCATCATCGTAGTCCGCCGCTCACGAGATGAGCAGCAGGACCCCGAGCACGATCATCCAGATCGACCACGCGATGTACGCGATCGGCACGATCGTCCCGGCGAGGGCCCACCCATCCCGCTCGTTCGGACCGACGAACTCCAGGGCACCGACCAGGAGGGCGAGACCGATGAGGACGCCCGCGCCCGCCGTCCAGGCCGGCAGCGCGCCGCCGACGAGGATCGAGGCCGCTACCAGGATCGACCACAGCCCGGTCGTGAGGTAGCCGACATGCTCGCCGATGCCGACCCCGAGGTACCGGTGGAGCACGGCGAACGCCACCTCGACCGCCCGTCGGGTGGGCGCATCCTCCGGTCCCTCGGCCGCCGCGTAGCGTCGCGCCAGTTCGGGGACCGCGAACGGCCAGCGCGCGAGGCCGACCGCCTGCACCAGGGCGGCGACCACGCCGACTGTGATCGCGAGCCCGGTCAGGACGCCACCGGCCTCGAGCACGTTCGCCACCAGCACGACCAGCGGGAGCATGGCGAGGGCGCTGATGAACAGCAGGTGCCAGCGCAACAGTAGGCCGGTCCCACCGGCCGCGAACCGACGCAGGATCTCATCGGGCTCGCGGCGCAGGATCGCCGGGTACTCGAACACGCGCCCGAGCTCGAAGAACGCGACGTTGAACACGATCGGCACCACGATCAGGAAGATGGCCGCCCACGACCGAGCATCCACGGTTCGCCTCCGTACCCTGCGGCCATCGTAGACGAGCGTTCGAACGCAGGTTTACGCGGATGCAATGCCGTGCTCGCCAGCCCTCGATAGGCTTTTCCGAGTCGTGATCGTCGGACCATACATGACTTGACAGGCATATAACCGCTACGGCATACTCCGACCGTGATCGCCACCTTCGAGCTCCTCGCCGAGCCCACCCGCCGCCGCATCCTCGACCTTTTGCGCGAGGGCGAGCGACCTGTCGGTGAGCTCGTCGAGCGGCTGAGGATGAGTCAGCCGTCCATCTCGAAGCACCTCCGGGTGCTGCGTGATTCCGGGCTTGTCGATGTCCGGATCGACGCCCAGCGGCGGTTCTACCGGTTGCGACCGGATCCGCTGCGCGAGGTCGATGCCTGGATCGAGCCTTACCGACAGCTTTGGATCGACCGGCTGGACCGACTCGATCAGCACCTCCAGCAGATGAAGGACCAGGAAGGAACGGAGATCGACTGACGTGACCGCCGCCACCCCTGCCCCAGTCCTCGCCCCGCGCATGGCCGGACGCCGTGAATGGATCGGCCTTTCCGTGCTGGCCCTCGCCTGCCTGCTCTACGTCATGGACCTGACCGTCCTGCATCTCGCGGTGCCGGCCATCAGCGAGGACCTGCAGCCGACCAGCACACAGCTGCTCTGGATCATCGACATCTACGGCTTCATGGTCGCGGGGTTCCTCGTGACGATGGGCACCCTGGGCGACCGGATCGGACGGCGCAAGCTGCTGCTCATCGGCGCAGCGGCGTTCGGCGCGCTGTCGGTGCTGGCCGCGTTCTCGACGACCCCCGAGATGCTCATCGCCAGCCGGGCACTGCTCGGCATCGCCGGGGCGACGCTGGCTCCATCGACCCTGTCGCTGATCTTCGCGATGTTCGAGGACCCGCGCCAGCGCTCGCGGGCGGTCGCCATCTGGATCTCGGCCTTCTCTGCGGGCAGCGCGATCGGCCCGGTCCTCGGCGGCATCCTGCTCGAGCAATTCTGGTGGGGATCGGTGTTCCTGCTCGCGCTTGCCGGTCATGGCGCTGCTGCTCGTCGTCGGCCCGGTCGTCCTGCCCGAGTACAAGGCGCCCGACGCCGGCCGACTCGACCTCGTGAGCGCCGCGCTGTCGCTGGTCGCGATCCTGTCGATCATCTTCGGGCTCAAGCAGATGGCCCAGGACGGCATCGAGGCCTCGCCGGCCGCCTTCGTGCTCCTGGGTCTCATCGTCGGCGCCCTGTTCGTCCGCCGCCAGCTGACGCTGGCCGACCCGATGATCGACCTGCGGCTGTTCCGGGTCCCGTCGTTCAGCGCATCGCTCGTGGTGAACGTCCTGACGATCTTCGTGGCGGTCGGCTACTTCCTGTTCGTCGCCCAGTACCTGCAGCTGGTCCTCGGGCTCTCGCCGCTCGAGGCCGGTGTGTGGTCGGTGCCCTCGGCGATCGCCTTCGTCGTCGGTTCGAACCTGGCGCCTCGCATCGTCCGCGTCGTCCGGCCCGCCTGGGTCATGGCGACCGGGCTGGCGATCGCCGCCGTCGGTCTCGGGATCCTGACCCAGATCGGCCCGTCGGACGGCCTCGCCACGGTCGTGCTGGCCTCGGTGGTCATCTCGCTCGGGATGGCACCGGTCTTCGGGCTCACGACCGAGCTGATCGTCGGGTCCGCCCCGCCGGAGCGCGCTGGTGCTGCGTCGGGCATCTCGGAGACCGGTGCGGAGCTCGGTGGCGCGCTCGGCATCTCGATCCTCGGCAGCATCGGCATCGCCATCTACCGCGGCGAGATCGGCCGCTCGCTGCCCGCCGAGGTCCCGGCTGCCGCCGTGGACGCAGCACGCGATACGCTGGGCGGGGCGATGTCGACGGCGGCGCAGCTGCCGGCCGAGCTCGGCGCCATCGTCGGCGCGGTCGCCCGCGGCGCCTTCGTCGAGGGCATGCAGGCCGTCGCGACGATCAGTGCGGTCGTCGCGGTCGGCGTGGCCGTCCTGGTCCTCGTCGCCTTGCGTGACGCGCGCCTCGAGCCCGACGCGGCCGATGCTGAAATGGAGACGGAGCGCGGGGAGACCCAGCGGCCCGCGGCCCATGAACGTCGAGTCAGCGGCACCCCGGTGCCGGAAGCGTGAGCAGACAGGAGCCCATCGTGTCGATCTCTCCCACCCGTTCCGCCATCCCTATCGACCAGCTCCGCGAGACGGTGCGGGGTCGCGTCCTCACCGCCGATGATCCCGACTACGACGCGGCTCGGACGGTCGCGCTCGGGGACGTCGACAGTCGCCCGGCGGCGATCGTCCGCGTCGCCGACGCGGCAGACGTCTCGGCGCTGGTGTCGCTCGCCCGCGAGACCGGGCTCGAGCTGGCGGTCCGCTGCGGCGGCCACAGCGGGGCCGGGCACAGCACGATCGACGGCGGCGTCGTCCTCGACGTCCGTGATCTCGATGGCCTCGACGTCGACGTCGACGGTCGCACGGTGTGGGCCGGCAGCGGCCTCACCGCCGGCGAGGTCACGACCCGCCTGGCCGCCGACGGGCTGGCGGTCGGCTTCGGTGACACGGGCACCGTGGGGATCGGCGGCATCACCCTCGGTGGCGGCGTCGGCTACCTCGTGCGCGCGTTCGGGCTGACGATCGACAACCTGCTCGCCGCGGAGATCGTCACGGCCGACGGCCAGGTCCGGATCGTGGACGCCGAGCACGAGCCCGACCTGTTCTGGGCGATCCGCGGCGGCGGCGGCAACTTCGGCGTCGCCACCCGCTTCAAGTACCGGCTCCGGGAACTCGATGGCGTGGTCGGCGGCATGCTCGTGCTGCCGGCGACCGCCGAGACGGTGGCAGGCTTCATCGCCGCCGCGGAGGCCGCGCCGGACGAGCTGTCGTCGATCGCCAACGTCATGCCCTGCCCGCCGCTGCCGTTCGTGGCCGAGGAGCACCATGGCTCGCTGGTCATCTTCGCGTTGATGGCGTTCGCCGGACCGGTCGACGAGGGCGAGCGGGCCTACGCTCCGTTCCGCGCGCTGGCCGCGCCGCTCGGTGACCTGATCAGGCCGATCCCCTACCCCGAGATGTTCCCGCCCGAGGACCCCGACTACCACCCCACGGCCGTCTCGAAGACGATGTTCATGGACCACGTCGACCTGCCGGTCGCCGAGACGATCATGGAGTACCTGAACGCGTCGGACGCGGCGATGCGGGTGGCCCAGCTACGGGTGCTCGGCGGGGCGGCCGCCCGGGTGCCCGCCGACGCGACGGCGTACGCCCACCGCGCCTCGAAGATCATGGTCAACGTCGCAGCGTTCTACGAGGGCGCCGACGACAAGCCCCTGCGCGAGGCGTGGATGGCCGAGTTCGCGGCGGCGCTGCTGCAGGGCGACGCCGGCGCCTACGTGAACTTCCTCACCGACGAGGGCGAAGCCCGCGTCCGGGCCGCCTACCCCGGTCCGACCTGGGACCGGCTCGTGGCGATCAAGCGGCGCTACGACCCCGACAACCTGTTCCGGCGGAACCAGAACATCCCGCCAACCTCCTAGCACACCCCTCATGGCGCCGACGCATCGAGGATCGTCCCGGGGCTAGGCGCCTCCAGGCAGCAACGGAACGGCCCGCTGGTCAGCCAGCGGGCCGTTCGTCATGGTTCGGATTGGAGGCGACGACCGGATTCGAACCGGTGAATAGGGGTTTTGCAGACCCCCGTGTTAAACCACTTCACCACGTCGCCCGAGTGGCGCCGCGCGGTCACGCGGTGCTGGCTGCCCCTCGAGGATTCGAACCTCGGTTCACGGATCCAAAGTCCGCTGTCCTACCACTAGACGAAGGGGCAGCGGGGCCTTGGGGGAGGATACTGGAGCGGAAGACGGGACTCGAACCCGCGACCCTCACCTTGGCAAGGTGATGCTCTACCAACTGAGCCACTTCCGCTCGATGCTCGCCCACCCTCGAGAGGTGGTGCCGAGGGCCAGGATCGAACTGGCGACACCGCGATTTTCAGTCGCGTGCTCTACCGACTGAGCTACCTCGGCCCGATGGCCAACCTCAGCTGTCCGTCGGCGGACCGCAGGATACCACGGGCCTCCGCGGGTCCGCCATCGGCGAGAGGCCCCGTCGGCCGGTGGAACATCACGCGTTCCGACTGAACGCTGGGCTTCGAAACAGCCGCGAACTGGAACGCTCCGGGGTTCCGATCGGCAGGTGAACTGGCGCTCCGACGACGATCGGAACGTCAGGGTGTTCCAAGAGCCGATAGGCCGCGTCACCGCCGTTCGATCGGAACATCGAGATGTTCCAAGCGCTACTCCAGCCCCGCGAGCTGGGCCTCCTCGGGCCCGCCGAGTGGTGGCTCACCGGTGAGCTGCCGCAGCCGGTTGATGCGGTCGATGATCGCCGGGTGCGTCGACATCAGGTTCGATGACCGCTCCTCGAACTTCTTGATCGGGTTCGTGAAGTACATGTGCTGGGTGCCGCGGTTGGCGACTTCGAGGACCTCCCCGTCGCCGGAGATCTTGGCCAATGCCCGCTCGAGACCGTACGGGTTGCGCGTCAGCTCGATGGACGATGCGTCGGCGAGGTACTCGCGCTGGCGGCTCACCGCCAGCTGGATGAACCGGCTGATCAGCGGGGCGAGGATCGCGAGGACGATGGCCGCGATCATGACGACGGCCTGAGCTCCACCACCGCCGCTGCTGTCCCGGTCCCGGCGGCCGCCGGTGACGCCGCTCCAGAACGTGAACCGCAGGAAGAAATCGGCGAGCATCGCGATCGCGCCGACCATGACGCCGACGACCAGCGAGAAGCGGATGTCGAGGTTGCGGACGTGCGAGAGCTCGTGGCCCATCACGCCCTGGAGCTCCTCGCGATCGAGCTTCTCGAGCAAACCGGTCGTGATCGCGACCGACGCGTGCTCGGGGTCACGGCCGGTCGCGAATGCGTTCGGCGCGCTGTCGTCGATGAGGTAGACCTTCGGCATCGGCACGTTCGCGGCGATGGCCATCTCGCGCACGACGTTGAACAGCTGCGGCGCCTGCGTCTCGTCGACCTGGTGGGCACCGCTCACCGTCAGGACCAGCGAGTCACCCGCGAGGTACGTGCCGACCCCGCTGATCGCACCGATCCCCACGGCGACCAGCGTCGTCCCGATCCCGGCCTCGGGCGAACCGAACAGGGCGAAGCCGATCAGGAATCCGAGCAGCGCCAGCAGGATGACGACGAACCCGGCCAGCAGGAACGAGTTCCGCCGGTTGGCGGCGACCTGGTCGTAGAACGTGCCCCCGGCCACGGTCGGTCCCGCGACTCGGGCGTCAGCTCAGGCTGAGGTCGACGTTCGGGACGTTCGCGGCCTCGGGCTCGGCGTCGAAGAACTCGCGCTTCCGGAAGCCGAACGGTCCGGCGATGAAGCTGTTCGGGACGGTCGCGATCGACGTGTTGAAGTCGAGCACGGTGGCGTTGTAGTGCTGGCGGCTGAAGGAGATCTGGTTCTCGGTGGTGGTCAGCTGCTCCTGGAGCTCGAGGACGTTCTGGTTGGCCTTGAGCTCGGGGTAGTTCTCGACGACCGCGAACAGCGATCGGAGCGTGCCGGTCAGGGCGTTCTCGGCGGACGCCTGCTCGGCCGGCCCTTGCGCACCGGCGGCGACGGCCGCGGCCCGGGCGTTCGTGACATCGGTCAGGACCTTCTGCTCGAAGCCCATGTAGCCCTTGACGGCGTTCACGAGGTTCGGGATCAGGTCATGGCGTCGCTTGAGCTGGACCTCGATCTGGGCGAAGGCCTCATCGATCCGGAGTCGCTTCTGGACCAGGGAGTTGTAGATCCCGATCAGGAAGACGACCAGGAGCACGATGATCCCGATGATGATGATCAGCGTCCAGTCCATTCGGGTCCTCCGATCGGGCACGCCGTCGAGGCGGCCATCGCCACTGAGTCTACCAGCGGTGGTGGGCGGTACTGGACTCGAACCAGTGACTTCCTCGGCGTAAGCGAGTCAAGGGCCGTTTGGCGACTCCCGTCAGATGCGGTTCCAGGCCGGTTCGTGCGAAATCGGACCTTCGGCCTGCCCTCCCCTGCCGTCCGATCCACCCTGTTCAAGATGTCTGTGACCGATCTCTGACCAACTCGGGTGACCAGTTCCCGGCCTTTCAGTCGGCCGGGAACCGAAGGTCTGGCCCTTGGCCGCGTTCTAGAACGGGTCCTCCAGCGCCCAGTCGTTGAGGTACGACCGCCCGGCCTTCTGCGCAGTCTCCCGATCTTCACGGGCGAACTCCGAGAACATGGTGCGCACGGCGTCCCGATCAGACTCGGCGGCGAGCGTAACGAGCGGCGTCGGCTCGGGGTCGCCATAGTCGTCGTCCATGACGTGGGCGGCCTTCTCCTCGGACGTGACCCAGCCCATCGACGGGCAGCAGTAGACCAAGCGGGGCGGCTGCTTTATCCCGAGCGCCGCGTAGGCGGCGTCCTCGCCGATGGCCGTCTGCAACGTCGTCAGCAGGATCAGCGCGCCGACCGGGTCGCCGGGCGTGTAGTCCGCGAGGGCCGCCTCAGCGCGAGCGGCATCCTTGGGGTCCGCGCCGATCAGCGCGTCGTTGACCCTCCGGGTCAGGAGATCGTGGTCGTTCATGGCGCTCCGTCAGCGCCCAGCACGAGAGAGCCTCCACCCCGTCGTACGCGGTCGCGGTTCGTGTCCGTGGGACGCTCGAAGAATACCCGTTCCGTCGATTGCCCCTCAGAACCGGCCTGCTCCGGATTCCTGCCGGACGACGGCGGGCTACCCGGGGGGATTCTACACGGAACGGGTTCCTTCGGCGCGGACCTTAGGTTCCGGCGACCTTCGTCGAGGTCGTCGTGTAACCGCCACCGCCGGGGTAGTGCCACGCACCGGTCAGGATCGTGCCGTCAGCGTTGAAGGTCCCCTCGTAATAGGCGGGGGAACCACGCTCACCGCTCCAGATGGTCAGCACATCATCACTGATCTCGTAGGTGTACTCCAGCGACTCACCGGATGAGAAGCCGTAGTAGCGGGATCGGATGTCCGCGCTCGGCGGCTCGCCGTACTTCTGTTCATGGCCGATGACCTCGAGGCCCGCGCTACCGCCGAGTTCGACGTGCTGGAGGAGGAAGAAGCCCCCTTCGGCCCACTCGTAGATGACGGTGCCCGATGCTTCGCCCGACACCTTCCATGTGCCTACCAACCGGTCGAGGCTCGTCATGTCCGGGTTGGGCGTGGCCTGCTGCTGCGACGCCTGCGCGTTCTCGGTGTGCTCTTCCTCGATCATCGCAACCTCCCATCACGTTCGGGCCGCTCTACTTTCGGCGTACCAGTGCGGAGTCGAGGCTCGAGCGATCACCGACGGCGTTGCAGGTCCATCTCAGACCCACCGAGCAACGGGCAAGCACACGATGGTGTGTACGCTGCGCACCGACCCCGACCGCGCGACGCACTACAGCCCCGTGATGCCGACGCTGCAGGCGTCAGCGGCAGCTGAACCTCGACGCCCTGCTCGCCGACTCGGAGGCGGGGGCTCGCAAATCTTGTGACCAACTGGCCAAACATGGCCCCTCTCGCGACCGTCGGAAAGTCGCCAGAGGGGCCATTTCGTGCGTAAGCAGTGGTGGGCGGTACTGGACTCGAACCAGTGACTTCCTCGGTGTAAGCGAGGCGCTCTGACCGACTGAGCTAACCGCCCGGCGCGGAGCGTACACCGCGGCATGCGAAACGACCGCCGGCGTCGGCGGTCGTCAGGATCGCGATGTTGGTGCCCAGGCCGGGACTTGAACCCGGATGAGTTGCCTCATACGCCCCTCAAACGTACGCGTATACCAATTCCGCCACCTGGGCACAGGTGTCACCGTGAGAAATGGGTCCGAGGGAATGGTACCGAGGGAGGGACTTGAACCCACACGACCTTGCGGCCACTGGTACCTGAAACCAGCGCGTCTGCCTATTCCGCCACCTCGGCACGGACCCGACCGACCGTCACCGGTCGACGGCGAGGCGCCATGTTAGCACATCCCAAAATCGATCCGACCCGTCCGTGACCTGCCGGACGGCGGGTCCGACGACCGTGTCGCGGAGCACGACGACCTCGTCGGCGAAGGCCAGCGGGAGCAGGTATCGACCCTGCGCGAGGTGCTTCTGCAGGGCGCTGTAGGCTGCCTTCCTGGCTGTGCCGCCGCCCGGGGCCCGGGCCTTCTCGAGCAGTGTATCGAGGGTGGCCGACTGGACGCCCATGACGTTCGATCCGCCGGTCAGGGTCTGGCTCGAGGCGAGCAGCGGATACAGGTCGGGATCGAGGCCGATGCGCAGGTCGGCCACCGCGACCTGGAAGTCGCCACTCGAGAGGCGCTTGGCTGCGAACTCGGCCGGAGGCAGGCCGACGTGCTTGGCGGCCAGGCCGATCGCCTTCCAGTCGCTGACGACGGCCGACGCGGCGCGGAACAGGCCCGGGTTCGACGCCTCGGTCGGGCTGAGCACTTCGAGCGTGAACGCCTTCTTCGTGCCGGGCAGCCACCAGCCGTTGGTGTGCTTCTCCCATTTGGCCGCCTTCAGCGCCGCCTCGGCGGCGGCCCGGTCGAACTTGATCGCCGGGTCGGCCTTCGGGTCGAACATCGGTGAGACCGCGGGGATCGGACCGGTCGCGGGAGCAGCGATCGTGGCGAACGAGTCCTCGATCACCCCTGCCCGGTCGAGCCCGGCCAGCAGCGCGGTGCGCAGCGCCGGAGTGGCGAACTCGGGATGGCCGGGTCGCAGGTTGAGGAGGACGGCGGTGAGGGTCGATCCCGGGTAGCGGGCGAGGCGTGCACCGTCGGTCGAACCGAGCTCGACAGCCATCGCCGGCGGCAGACCCGAGGCGGCGTCGAGGTCGCCGGCCCGGAAGGCCTCGACGAGGTCCTCGGCCTCGGGGTAGAAGCGCATCTCGATGCCGGCGAGGTACGGCATCGGCCGTGACGGGCGGATCGTGGGCGCCGGTGTGGTGAGCGAGTCCGGCGACGACCCGGCGCTGGGCGGCGGCTCGTCGGGGTATGTGCTCGCGACGATCTCGGCCGGCACCAGCGACGCGGCGGTGTCTGACAGCTCCGTCAGCGCGAACGGCCCCGAGCCCACGGGCCGGCCGTCGAACGGGTCGTCCTCGAGCGACCCGACCGGCACCTCGCCGAGGAGGTGCACCGGGGCGATCGGCTGGGTCAGCGCCTGGAGGAACCCGCCGAGCGGGGTGGTCAGCGTGAACTTGACCTGGTGTGGCCCGCTGGCGACGACCGAGACCTCGCTCCACGACGTCGCGGCCGGGCCGCTGTAGTCGGGGTCCTGGAGCGTCTCGATCGTGAATACCACGTCGTCGGGCGTGACCGGCGTGCCGTCGTGCCAGCTCGCGTCCTCGCGGATGTCGACGGTCCATGTCTTGCCGCTCTTGTCGATGGTCCAGCGCTCGGCCAGGTCCGGCACCAGCGTGCCGCCCGGGCCGTTGCGCACGAGGCCCGAGAACAGCAGCGCGACGAGGTCGCGGTCGGCCTGCGTCTTGGCGGTCAGCGGCGACACGGACTCGGGGGTCCCGACCACGCCCTCGACGTAGGGCCGCACCTCGAAGCCGGGCGTGGCGGGTCCCGGCGACGCGGTACTGGTCGCGGGCGCCGAGGCGAGCTGGATCGCCGGGACGCTGATGAGGCCTGCGAGGAGGGCGAGCAGGGCGACAAGGGTCCCGACGATGACGGTGTCGGTCCGGGTCATGAGGCTCCGTGTGATGCCCGCGGCGTCGGCCGCGGGGCGCGCGTCAGGCGTCGAGTGGCGAGAGGATGTACGACGCCAGCGAGAAGATGACGAACAGGATCAGCAGCACGATCGTGAACTGCCACAGTCGGCGCTCGACGCCGCGCCGGCTGCGATAGACGGCTGAATCGCCGCCGAACGTGCCGGACAGGCCGGTGCCGCGGGCCTGCAACAGGATGGCCGCGATCAACGCGATGCTGACGATGATCTGGCCAAGGCCCAGGATGGGGTTCAAGGTGCGCGGCTCCTCCGTGTCGTACGGCGGCCGATGCTACCACAGGGCGCCATTCCGCCCTCAGGATCGGAGCAGCGAGCGTCCGCTGATCTCCGGCCACGACGGCAGCCCCGCCAGCTCCAGCAGGGTCGGTGCCACGTCGGCCAGGACGCCGTCGCCAAGCGACCGACCCGCCACGCGCCGGCCGACGAGCACGATCGGGACGGGGTTGAGCGAGTGCGCCGTGACCGGCGCCCCGATCGCGTCGCGCAGGTCGTCGGCGTTGCCGTGGTCGGCGGTGATCGCCAGCAGCGCACCCGGGCCGTCCGGATCCGCCGCCTCCACCTCCTCGATGGCCGCGACCACACGCGCGAGGCATCCGTCGATCGTCGCGAGCGCCTCGACCGTCGCCTCCCACACGCCGGTGTGTCCGACCATGTCCGGGTTGGCGTAGTTGGCGACGATGAAGTCGTAGTCGCCGGTCGTGATGTCCTCGACCAGGGCATCGGTCACGCCGCCCGCCGACATCGACGGCTGCAGGTCGTACGTCGCGACCTTCGGACTCGGCACGAGCACCCGGTCCTCCCCCGGCCACGCGGCCTCGATCCCGCCGTTGAAGAAATACGTGACGTGGGCGTACTTCTCGGTCTCGGCGATGTGCGCCTGGCGCCAGCCGGCCTCGCTGAAGGCCTGGGCGAGCGATCGTGCGGTCGAGGGCGGGAACGCCACGAGGACCCGCAGCCCGGCCTCGTACTCGGTCATCGTGACGACGAGGGTGTCGTCCGGCGCTACCCGGCCGGTCGGCGACGCCCGGTCGAACCCGTCGAAGCCGGCGCCGTCGGCGAGGGCATGGGTGAGCTGGCGGGCGCGGTCGGCCCGGAAGTTCAGGTGGACGATCGGGTCGCGGTCCTGCACGCGGGCCTCCTGCCCGTCGATGACGGTCGGCACGACGAACTCGTCGGTCTCGCCGCGGGCATACGCGGCCTCGATCGCCGCAACGGCCGAGGTCGCCCGGTGGGCCGCCTCGCCGTGGACGATCGCGTCATAGCCCACCTCGGTGCGCTCCCAGCGTCGGTCGCGGTCCATCGCGTAGTAGCGACCGCCGACGCTCGCTACGCGGGCGCCCGGATGCGCCGCAGCCAGGCGCGACTCCAGATCGGGCATGAGACCGAGCGCCGAGCTGGGCGGCGTGTCGCGACCGTCGAGGAGCGCGTGGACCGCGAGCCTCGGGACGCCATGCCGCGCGGCGAGCGCCGCGAGCGCGACGAGATGCCGGTCGTTGGCATGGACGCCGCCCGGGCCGATGAGCGCGACCGCGTGGAGCGTGCCGCGGCCCTCGACCGCGCGTCGGCACGCCTCGAGGAACGCCGTCCGCGCGTCGAACGACCCATCGGCGATGGCGGCATCGATGCGCGGCAGGTCCTGGAGCACCGGCCGGCCGGCTCCGAGGTTGAGGTGCCCGACCTCCGAGTTGCCCATCTGGCCGGGCGGCAGCCCGACCGCCTCCTCCGATGCCTGGAGCGTGGCATGCGGCCAGCGCTCCAGCAGGCCGCGCCAGACCGGCATCGGCGCGGCGGCGATCGCGTCGCCGGCCGGGTCGTGCCCGATCCCGAACCCGTCGAGGACGACCAGGACGATGGGTCGGGGTCGCCCGTCGGTCACCCCGCCAGCCCGCGCGCCCCGGCAGTGATGCCCGCCCGGCCGACGATGCCGGCCATCTCGTCGGGCTTGAGCGAGGCGCCGCCGACGAGCGCGCCGTCGATCGACGGCTCCGCCAGGAACTCGCCGATGTTCACCGACGTGACGCTGCCGCCGTACAGCACCGGGACATCGGCGGCCAGCCCGCCCCAGCCCATCGTGTCGAGGCTGGCTCGGATCGCGTCGACCATGGCCGCCGCGTCCATGCCGGTCGCGTTGCGGCCGGTGCCGATCGCCCAGACCGGTTCATAGGCGATGACGAGCCCGGCGTCCGCGGCACGACCCGCCTCGACCCCGGCGAGCGACCCGCGGACCTGCCCATCGACCACGTCGACCTCCCGCCCGGCCTCGCGATCGGCCAGCTGCTCGCCGACGCAGACGATCGGTCGGAGACCCGAGTCGAGCGCCCGGCCGACCTTGCGCGCCACGAGATCGTCGGTCTCGCCGGCGTCGCGCCGTCGCTCGGAGTGCCCGACGATCGCCCACGTGGCGAGCCCGGCCAGCATCGGCGCGGCGACCTCGCCGGTGTAGGCGCCGGCCAGCTCGTGATGGACGTCCTGGGCGCCGACGGCGACATCGGGATCGTCCTCCGCCAGCGCGTCGCGGACCGGCGCGAGACAGACGAACGGCGGGCAGATGACGCGCGTGACGCCGGGTTCGCGGGTCCGGGATGCGATGGTCCGCGCCAGCTCGCCGGCATCGGCCGGGGTCGTGTGCATCTTCCAGTTGGCGGCGATCACGACCTCACGCATGCGCCCGAATCATGCCAGAGCCGGCGCATGCGGCCGCGACGGCTCGTCCTCCGCCAGGCGCTCGATCCGCTCGAGCGCGCGCTGGACGGCCGAGCGATGCAGCTCGAGGCGCTCGGCAAGCTCGGACAGCGTGGCCTCGGGTGTCTCGCGGCGTGCATCGGCGACGAGCCGGACCCCGTACGGCTGCTCCGCCAGGCGCCCATCGGCCTCCAGCTGGGCGATGGCATCGAGCTGTCGCCCGGCCGCGGCGACGGCCCGCTGGAGGTTCGCCGACTCGGCATTGAGCACACGATTGAGCTCACCGCGCAGGGCGCGCGAGACCTGGCGCGCCTCGAGCTCGAGCAGCGCACCGGCGGCGCCGATCCGGCGCAGGAACGTCCCGACCGCCTCGGCGCTCTTCCACGTCACGACCCCACGACCGCGGCGCTGCCGCCACGATGCGGGCAGGCCGACCTCCTCGAGCCGGTCGGCGAGCGCCGCCGCCTCGTCGAGCGGCACGACGAACTCGAGATGGGTCCGGCCACCCGCGAGGCTGAGCGAACCGCGCGAGAGGAAGCGGCCCCGCAGCCAGGCCGTGCGGCAGTGGTCGGCAACATGCGCCCAGTCGAACGCCGGCGGGTCCGGTGCGTCGCTCCGGGCGGCCCGCCGGAGTCGATGGGCCAGCCTGGCGACCGCGGGCTCGCGCGACCCGACGTCGTCGCCCAGACCGGCCGCCTCGGCGATGCGGTCGCACGGACGGGCCGGGTCGATGGCGGCCAGCTCGTTCCGCAGCGCCGTGACGAGATCGCGCTCGGAGCTCGTCACCTCAGGCGGTCCGCGTCACGGCCCGTCGCCGCGTCGACGACTCGCCCTCGTAGGCATGCACCACCGCGGACGCCAGCCGGGCCGGATCGTGGTGGTGGGCGTTGTCGGGGTCGACGACGTCCTCGAGGACGAGCCTCGGCGGCACAGCGAGGCCGGCCGGCGGCCACTGCAGGCGGACGGTCTCGGCCCGCCATTCCGTCGGGACGCGTGCGTCGAATCGGTTGTTGGCCAGCACGAGGTCGACGATGCCCGGGGCGGTGTGGTCGATGAGTGCGGTCACGTGGCCGGCCAGGTCGAGCCCGGTCGTCTCGCCCTCCTGGGTGGCGACGTTGCACACGTACAGGCGGTGCGCCCCGGACGCCAGGATGGCGTCGCGGATGGCCGGGATCAGCAGGCTCGGCAGCAGGCTCGTGTACAGGCTGCCCGGCCCGAGGACGATGAGGTCCGCCTCCGCGATGGCCGTCAGCGCGTCGTCGGACGCGCGCACGTCGTCCGGGGTCACCCACACCCGGTCGATGCCGGTGGTGCGCATGATGCGGGACTGGCCGTCGACGGTCGCGCCGGTGGACGTCCGTGCGTGCAGGGTGAGTGGCGTCGAAGTCACCGGCACGACCTGGCCGCGCACCGCAAGGATCCGGTTGATGCGGCGGACACCCTCCTCGAAGTCGCCACCCTCGATCGCGGTCATGGCGGCGAGGAGAAGATTGCCCACCGCGTGACCGGCGAGACCCGGCTCGGTCTGCGCCGTCGCGCCAAGGCCGCCGCCAGCCGGGAAGCGGTACTGCAGCAGCTCGCTCATCAGCGGCTCGGCGTCGGCCAGCGCGGCGATGCAGTTGCGGATGTCCCCGACCGGCGGGATGCCAAGCTCCTGGCGCAGCACACCCGACGAACCGCCATCGTCGGCCACCGTGACCACGGCCGTCAGGTTGCTGGTGTGCTCCTTGAGGCCGCGCAGCAGCGTCGAGAGGCCGGTCCCGCCGCCGATCGCGACGACCTTCGGGCCCTTGGCCAGGAAGCGCTTCTGGTAGATGACCTCGACGAGCGGCTGGTCCGCGTCGGGCGCCCGGAGCGGGTCGGTCACGACGCGCGCGACCCGGTACGCGCCGAGCACGACGAGGGCGACGCCTGCCAGCCCGATGATGAGGCCGCGCAGCGGGAACGGCAGGAACTGGAGCGTGATGACGTCGATGACCGCCGCGAACGGGCCCGAGGGTTCGACGTCGCGCGTGAGCTGGCGAAGCATGTGGGCGAACGCCATCGCCAGGAGCAGCAGGCCGAGGAACACCACCAGCAGCCAGCGCTTCACCCCGATGCCGGGCGTCAGCCAGCGGCGCAGCTTCACGCGACCCGATCCCCGGTCATGTCCGGTCCAGCTCTCGGTGGAACACCGCCACCGGCCCGGTGTCGCTCTCGCGCAGCCACGTGGCGAGCTGTTCGGCGATGACGATGGACCGGTGGTAGCCGCCCGTGCATCCGATCGCGATCGTGAGGCGCGTCTTGCCCTCGTCGATATACGCCGGGATGGCGAAATCGAGGAACTCGTGGAGCAGCTTCAGGAAGCGACCCGTCATGGGCTGCTCCATGACGTAGTCGCGGACCTCCTCGGTCAGCCCCGAGTGCGGCCGCAGGTCCGGCACGTAGTACGGGTTCGGGATGAACCGCACGTCGAACACGAGGTCGGACTCGAGCGGGACGCCGTACTTGTAGCCGAAGCTGATGAGCTGCACGGCGAGCTGGTCGGGCCGGGTCGTCGTGGCCAGCTGCGCGAACAGCCGCTCGCGCAGCTGGCGGAGCGACAGGTCGGAGGTGTCGACGATGACGTCGGCCTCGTTCCGGATCGGGTCGAGGATGCGCCGCTCCTCGGCGATCGAGCTGGCGATGCCGCGCTGGTCGTTCAGCGGATGCCGATGGCGGGTCTCGCTGAACCGTCGGATGAGGACGTCGTCGCGGGCCTCGAGGAACACGATCCGTGGCACGATCCCGCGACCCTCCAGCGCACCGCGCATCGCCCCGAGCGCGAGGGCCGGGTCGCCGGCCCGCACGTCCAGCACGATCGCCACGCGCGCGAACCGCTCATCGTCGCCCGACACGAGCTCGGCGAGCTCGGGCAGCAGCTCGCCCGGCAGGTTGTCGATGACGACGTAGCCGAGGTCCTCGAACAGCTTGGCCGCGGCCGTCTTGCCGCCACCCGACAGGCCCGACAGGATCACGACCGCCTGTTCCGCCGCCCCTTCCGTGGTCGGCTGGCCGGTCGCCTGGGTCACCGCCCCGTCCGCTTGATGAACTGGATGGTCAGCTCGTACAGGACGTACATCGTGCCGCCGAGCGCGAACGGGCTCACCAGGTCGCCGCCCGGCGTGGCGACGGCGGCGAAGATCGCGATCCCGAGCACGACGTAGCGCCGTGCCTCGCGCAGCCGTTGCGAGGTCACGATGCCGACCCGCGACATGCCGACGAGCAGGATCGGGAACTCCATCACGAGGCCGAACGCGAGGAACATCGTCGTGACGAAGTCGAAGTAGGGCCCCGCGGCGATGTTGGCCACGAGCCGGTCGTCCGTGAAGCCGAGCAGGAACGACACCGCGTACGGCAGGACGAGCCGCGCGATCACGACGCCGAGCGCGAAGAACAGCAGCGCCAGGGGGATCCATGGTCGGACCGTCCGGCGCTCCGCCGGCGTCAGGCCCGGGGCGACGAACGCCCAGATCTGGTAGAGCAGGACCGGCATCGCGAGGATGATCCCGATGACGATCGAGATCCGGAGCTGGATGGCGAAGCCGTCACCGGGGCCGAGCACCTGCGCGACGCCGTTCGGCAGCGGCTCGAGCAGGAAGTTCCGGACCGGCACCGAGAAGTAGAAGCCCACGATCGCGCCGGCGACCACCGCCAGGATGCAGCGGAAGAGCCGGCTGCGCAGCTCGTCGAGATGATCGACGAGCGACATGACCGACGTGTCGGGGTCGGGCGTACCGGGCGGCGAGCCGGTCGGCGGTTGGGACGCGATGGTGCCCGGCGCGGGCGTCTCGCGAAGGGCGTCGGCGTCGGCCATCAGGGGCGGGCGACCCCCGGCCTAGTTCGTGCGCGAGGCCGGCTCGGTGGGCGCGGCAGGCGCCTCCCCCGTGGCGGGGGCGGGCGCGGGTGGGTTGGCAGGCAGCGGTGAGGTGTCGACCTTCACCGAGTCGCTGATATCCGAGGAGGCCTTGCGGAACTCACGGATGCTCTTTCCCAGCGCGGAACCGACGTCCGGCAGCTTGCCCGGGCCGAGGATGAGCAGCGCGATGACGAGGATGATGATCAGTTCGACGGGTCCAGGCATCGGCATGGTGGAAGGTCCTTTCGAGCGGGTCGACCGCGGCGGCTAGGGTAGCACAGGGAGCTTCGCGGCCCACTCGGCGGCGGCGGCCGCGACGCGCTCGAACCGGTCGCCCGGACGGTCCCCGAGCGCCGCTCCGGCGATGCCTCGCGAGACGTTCACAAGCAGCCCCCGACCGACGCCGTCGGAGCCCGGGGCGGCGGTCGCCGGGCCGTCCCGGAGCACCGGGTCGATGGCCCCACCCTGCGCGCCGACGCCGGGCACGAGGAACGCCAGGCCCGGTGCGATCCCACGGATGGTGGCGAGCTCGTCGGGGGCGGTCGCGCCGACCACGAGACCGATGGTCCCGCCCGGTCCCCAGCCGGTCGCGAGACGGGCGATGCGCTCGTGGAGGCGCTCCGCCGGCGAACCGTCCTCGCCCGGTCCGACGGCCACGTCCTGGACCTCGCCGGCGCCGGGGTTCGACGTGCGGCACAGCACGTAGGCGAACCGGTCGGCCCGCTCGAGCAACGGGGCGATGGCCTCGGCGCCCAGGTACGGGCTGACTGTGACGGCATCGGCGCCGAGCATGTCGAACAGCGCGACGGCCTGCCGTGCGGCGGTCGAACCGATGTCGCCCCGTTTCGCGTCGGCGATGAACGGGACATCGGCCGGGACCGCGCCGCGCAGCCGCTCGAGCGCCGCCATCCCGGCCGATCCGAAGGCCTCGAAGAACGCGAGGTTCGGCTTGACCGCGGCGCTGACCGGGAGCGCCGCCTCGAGGACGAGCGACGCGAACCGCTCGACCCCGGCGACATCGCGCGAGAACCCATCGGGCAGGGCGTCGGGGTCAGGGTCGAGGCCGAGGCACAGGACGGAGCCGGTCGCTTCGGTGCGGGCCGCGAGCCGATCGAGATACGCGCCGGTCACCGGCCGCGGATCACGGAGACGGGCTGGCGACGGTCGGGGCCGCGGACGCCGGCTGCTCCGCCGCCGGCAGCAGGGCCGGCGGGATGTACCAGTCCGGTCGCGAGGCGGGGTCGAGCCCGGACACCTCGGTCAGGTCGATCGTGTCGGCGATGGTCCAGTTCGGCCCGCGGCCCTCGAGCTTGGCGAGCCGCAGGTCGACCGTCTGGCCGACGCCGTGGAGGAACGCGATCTCATCGCCGGCGGGCGACCACGTCGGCGCCCACGACGCCCCGTCGTCGGTCAGCCGCAGGACCTCGTTGCCGGTGCTGCCGCTGAGGACCACCACGTCGGTCCCCCGCGGCGTCGTGCGGGTCGCTGCGATCCAGCGTCCGTCGGGCGAGTACGACCCCTGCAGGTAGCCGGGCCCGGTCATGACCCGTGCGCGCTTGGTCTTCGGGTCGTAGCGCATGATCACCGGCGCGCCTCGTGAGCCGTCGCGGCCGTTCTGCGTGTACAGCAGGACCTTCCCGTCCGCGCGCCACTCCGGATCCTGGTGACCGAGCACGCCGACCTCGTTCACCCCGGCGCGGGTGAGGCGCTTGCGCGCGATGTCGTAGAACTGGAGGACGACGTTCGACTCGTCCGGGTCCGGGGCGTCGGTGACGAGCGCGATGGTCTTGCCGTCCGGCGACAGCACGGGCTGCCGGATCCACGCCGACCAGAGGAGCGATCCGCGGCGCACCGCGCCCCGCAGCAGGCGCTGCGGCTCACCCTGACCGTCGGACCGGATGCGCATGACGTCCTGGAGCTGGATGTCGTAGACGAACGGCTTGCCGCGCAGCGGCCAGCGACCGATCTCGGGCCTGGACTGGACGTAGGTGATCCAGTTGCCGTCGGCCGACCACGACGGCATCGATGCGCCATCGGTATCGGTCAGCTGCCGGGTCTCCTTGTCGGTCTGGATCCAGATGTTGCCGCCCTTCGCGTAGGCGATCGACCCGAGGAACGTCGCCTCCTCGGGCACCACGACGACGCCCGAGGGTGCCGGCGTGGCGGCGGGACCGTTGTTACCGCCGTTGCCGCCACTGTTGCCGTCGCCGCCGGTCAGACCCGCGAACGGCAGCTCGTAGTTGAACAGGTTGACGGTCACGATCGCGATGATGATGAGGCCGACGATCGACGCGATCGGGGCGATCATCGAGCCCATCGGCCCGATGCTGAACGGGTCGCGCGCGCGGGCCGAGCGAGGCTTGACGGAGCGGGTCATGCCGGTGTCACCGCGAGCCCCGGGGCCCCACCGGCGAGGATGGCCGCGGTCTCCGGATGGGACCCGCTGGGGGCGGCGTCGCGGATCTCGAGCTGGAGCGATTCGAAGCCGCCGAACGTCCGGCTCGATAGCCGGGCGACCACGTCGATCCGGTCGCCCTCCTGGACGAGGGCCGCGATGTCCGCACGCCCGAACGCGATGCCATCGAGCACGTCGCGATCGCGGCGCAGCGTCAGCGAGGTGTGGTCGTCCGCGGCGAGTCGCACCCGTGTCACGGTCAGGCCGAGGACCGCCACGAGCGGCTCCGGGTTGCCCGGGCCGTACGGGGCGAGCCCGCCCAGGTCGCGGTACAGCCGGTAGTCGACGTCGAGCGCCGGGATCGCGATGTCGATTCGCAGCACCGCCCGCGGATCGGGCGGCACGGCCGTCGCGGCGATCGCCTCGAACCGCTCGATGAACGCCGGCCAGCGTTCCTGCGGCAGCTCGAAGCCGGCGGCGCCGGCGTGGCCGCCGTGGCGCGTGAACAGGTCGGCGCACTCGGCGAGCGCCGCGCCGAGATCGACCGAGCCGTCGCTCCGGCACGAGGCACGGATCGTGTCGCCCAGCTCGGCCCCGACGACGGCGGGCCGGGAGCGGTCCTCCGCAAGGCGAGCGGCCACGAGCCCGACGATCCCGACCGGCCACGGGCCGCGGACGATCGACGCCGGTCTGTCGGTCTGGGCGGCAACGAGCGCCCGTGCCTCGGCGACCGCGCTGACGGTCAGGTCGCGACGCGCCTTGTTGGCCACCTCGAGCGCCTCGGCGTGGACCGCGGCCTCGTCGGCGTCGACGGCGAGCAGGAGCCTGGCCGCCTCGAGCGCCTCCCCCACCCGACCGGCCGCGTTCAGGCGCGGCGCGAGCGCATAGGCGATCGTGTCGAGATCGACCGCAGCCGGCGCGACCTTGGCCCGCTCGAGGAGTGCCACGATGCCGGGACGCGGTTCCGTCCGGAGTCGTTCCAGCCCAAGGCGGGCGATCGCGCGGTTCTCGCCGACGATCGGGGCGACGTCGGCGACGGTGCCGATCGTCGCGAGATCGGCGAGGTCCAGCGCCGCGGCTGCCCCGTCCGGCGTGTCGCCGAGCAGCAGCTGTGCCACCTTGAAGGCCACGCCGCTGCCGGCGAGCCGCGCATCCGGGTACCGCGAGTCGGCGCGGTGCGGATTGACGACCGCGTACGCCGGCGGCAGCTCGGGCGGGACGCGGTGATGGTCGGTCACGATCACGTCGATGCCGCGCTCGTTCGCTGTCGCGATCTCGGCACCGGAGCTCGTCCCGCAGTCGACCGTGACGATGACGGATCGGCCGCCGGCCGCCGCGGTCTCGACCGCCGCGAGGGAGAGGCCGTGGCCCTCCTCGAGGCGGCTCGGCACGTAGGGCTCGACGTCGACACCGAACCGGCGCAGCGCGATGACGAGGATGGCCAGACCGTCGAGGCCGTCGGCGTCGAAGTCGCCGAAGACCATGACCCGCTCCCCACGGTCGCGAGCCCGCGTCAGCCGTTCGAGCGTCCGGTCGGCGTCAGGCAGCAGCATCGGGTCGTGCAGGCCGGCCAGCGGCTCGGCGAACCATGCCGACAACCCGGCCGCATCGAGCACGCCGCGACGCGCAAGGAGCCCGGTCAGGCGCTCGGCGAGACCCAGCTGGAGTGCGACGGTCGACAGCGCCGGATCGACGGGGCCGGACTCCGGGAAGGTCCAGCGGTAGCGCGGTTCGAGCACCTCGTCAGGATGCCATGCGGCGCTTGCCCACGCCTCTACCGGGCATCGGAACGATCGCCGCCGCGGATCAGGATGTCGCCCGCCGCGCTCGCGGGGCGCGCGTGGACGGCAGTCGACCGTGGCGCCGGTCCTCCCACGCATGCCAGTCGACGAGCAGCGGGCTCGCGACGAAGATCGACGAGTACGTGCCGATGACGATACCGATCAGCAGCGCGAGCACGAAGTCGCTGATGGCCGAGCCCCCGAACAGGAACAGCGCGAGGAGCGTCAGCAGCACGGTCAGGCTGGTCATGATCGAGCGCCCGAACGTCTGCAGGATCGAGTGGTTGACGATCTCGTCGAACGGCTCGCCGAGGTGGCGCGCCTTGTTCTCGCGGATCCGGTCGAACACGACGATGGTGTCGTGGACCGAGAAGCCGATGACGGTCAGCATCGCGGTCACGAACAGCGCGTCGATCTCGACGTGGAAGAACGTGCCCAGGATCGCGAACGACCCGACGACGACGATCACGTCGTGCCCGAGCGAGACGAGCGCCGTCACGCCGAACTTGACGTCGCGGAAGCGGTACGTGATCCAGCCGACGATGCCGAGCGAGCCGACGACGATGAGGATGAGCGCCTGCTGGAGCAGGTCGGAGCTCACGACCGCGCCGATCGTGGTCAGGCTGCGCTGCTCGGCGATGTCGCCGAGGCTCGCCTGGAGCGCGGTGACCATGGCGCCCAGCTGCCCGTCGGTGGGCAGCTCGGTATCGCCGACCGCCCCGCCCGGCGAGGGCGACGGCGACACGCTCGAACCCGGGCTGGCCGAGGCGCTCGGACTGGCCGACGGTGACACGGACGGGGAGGCCGACGGCGCCGGGGAGCCGCTGGCGCCCGGGGAGCCGCTCGGCGCAGCCGAGCCACTGGCCGATGGGGACAGCGACGGTGACGCCGCCGGCTCGACGACGAGGCCGATCGGCTCTGTCTTGATCTCGATGAACCCGGACTCGGTACGGATCGCTGTCGCCTCGAGCCCGTTCGCGGCGAACACCTCCTCGACCTGCTCGGGCGTGACCGACGGGTCGGCGAACCGGATCTCCCAGCGCGTCCCGCCGGTGTAGTCGATGGTCGGCTGGAGGCCCGCGTCGGTGAACGGCGACAGCAGGATGAAGATCAGGCCTGGGATCGTGAGCAGCGCCGAGAACAGGTAGAACCAGCGGCGCTTGCCGATGACATCAAACATCGGCGCGCAATGGTCGGCGTGTCGGGCGCTGTGGCGCCACGGCCACGAACTCGTCGTCGCGGAGACCGAACAGGCTGGCCCGGCGGGCCCACTCCTGGCGAACGAGCACGCGCATGATCGAGCGGGTGACGACGATCGCGCTGAACATCGATGTCAGGACGCCGATGATCAGGACCAGCGCGAAGCCGCGGATCACCGACGACCCGAAGGCGTACAGGATCGTCGCGGTGATGAGGCTCGACACGTTGGAGTCGAGGATCGAGTTCCACGCCCGGTTGAACCCGGCCTCCACGGCCGCGGGCAGGGACTTGCCGATCCGCAGCTCCTCCTTCATCCGCTCGAAGATCAGGATGTTGGCGTCGACCGCCATGCCCACGGAGAGCACGAAGCCCGCGATGCCGGCCAACGTAAGCGTGACCGGGATGAGCCGGAAGATCGCGAGGACGACGATCGTGTAGTACACGAGCGCGAACGATGCGACGAGACCCGGCAGCCGGTAGTACAGCAGCATGAACGCGATCACCAGGCCGATGCCGATGGCGCCCGCCAGCAGGCTCTGGTTCAGGAACTGCTCGCCGAGCGTCGCCGAGATCTGCTCGCTCGACAGCTCCTGGATCGGGAACGGCAGCGAGCCGAACTTCAGGACCGTCACCAGCGAGTTGGCCTCCTTGGCTGGAAAGCCGCCGATGCTGCCGGCGCTGATCTGGACCTGCCCGTTCGGGATCGACTGGTTGATGACCGGTGCCGAGATGACGTTGCCGTCGAGGGCGATGGCGAAGTACTCGCCGACGTGATTTGCGGTGTAGTCAGCGAACTTCTTCGCGCCGTCATCCTTGAGGACGAAATTGACCGTGAGCCCGCCCGACTGCTGGTCCTGGCCGACCGCGGCGGACTGGATCTGGTCGCCACCGAACAGTGGCGGGAACTGCTCGAGATCGATCGTCTGGCCCTCGGTCATCTGGGTGGTGCCGAGGGGCACGAAGTCGAGCTGGCCGGTCTGGCCGACGAGCCGGCGGACGCTGTCGACGTCGGTGATGCCGGGCAGCTCGATGACGACGCGGTCACTGCCCTGGACGACGACCACCGGCTCCGACACGCCGGTCGTATTCACGCGGCGCTCGATGATGTCCTTGATGACGCCCATCGCCTCGGGCGTCGGGTTGACGCCATCCTTGGGGAGGGCCTGGTACTCGACCCGGAGGCCACCCTCGAGGTCGAGGCCGAGCTTGGTCTCGATGGTTCGCCACGTCCCGTCGGTCGACGCCACGTCGGGCAGCCTGAGACCGGGGAAGAAGACGATGAGGAGAGAGATGACACCGATGAGGACGATGAGGAAGGGGCCGGCTCTGCGCATACCGGCGGGATGCTACACGAAAGGCCCCCGGACCGCCGTCAGGCCTCCAGCGTCGCCTTGATCCGCTCGGCCAGGGCGCGGCTGATGCCCGGCACTGCGGCGATCTGCTCGACGGGCGCCTCGCGCACGCGCTTGATCGAGCCGAACACTTTGAGCAGCTCGCGCTTGCGCTTCGGCCCGACGCCGGGCAGGTCGTCGAACGCCGAGCGGACCGTCCGGCGGTCGCGCAGCGTCCGGTGGTAGGTGATCGCGAACCGGTGCGCCTCGTCGCGGAGGCGCTGGACGAGGTAGAGCGCCGATGACGTCGGCGGCAGCACGACCGGATCCGGGCGCCGCGGCAGGAAGAGCTCCTCGCGCTCCTTGGCGAGCCCGGCGAGTGGCAGGTCGTGCAGTCCCAGCTCATCAAGGACCAGCTTCGCCCCATTCACCTGCGGCTTGCCGCCGTCGACGATGACGAGGTCGGGCATCGCCCAGCGGCGCTCCTCCTCGCTCCCCTCCTCGCCCGACTTGGTCGCGCGGAACCGCCGCCGCAGGACCTCCTGGTGGCTGGCGACGTCGTTGGGCCCCTCGACCGTGCGGATCCGGAAGCGGCGGTACTCACCCGACCGCGGCTTGCCATCCTCGAACACGACCATGCTCCCCACCGACTCGGCGCCCTGGAAGTTCGAGATGTCGTAGCACTCGATGCGGAACGGGGGGCCCGGCATCTCGAGCGCGGTCGCCAGCTCCTCGAGCGCCGCCAGGGTCTTGCCCTGGTCGGCCAGCCAGCGGGCCTGCTCGCGGGCGAGCGTCTCGGCCGCGTTGCGTCCGGCCAGCTCCATGAGGTCCCGCTTCTCGCCGCGCTGGGGCGTGCGCAGGTGGACGGGACCGCCGCGCTTCTCGACGAGGAACGTCTGGAGATCGGCCGTCTCGGTCACGCCGTCGGGCAGGTAGATCTCGCGCGGGATCGACGTCGCGCGCGTGTAGTACTGCTCGAGGAAGCTCGCCACGACCTCGGCGTCCGGCGCCTCCCGCGCCGCATCGAGCAGGTAGACGTCGCGGCCGATCATCTTCCCGTCGCGGATGATGAACAACGTCACCGCGGCCTGGTTGTCCTGGCGCGCCATGCCGACGAGGTCGAGCTCGGTCCGAGCGAAGGCCGCCATCTTCTGGCTCTCCATCGTCCGCTCGATCGCCCGGATCTTGTCGCGGTGGCCGGCCGCCCGCTCGTACTCCTGGCGGTCGGACGCGACCGCCATCTCGCGCCGGAGCGCCTTCACGAGCGTCTCCTGTCGTCCCTCGAGGAACAGCTCGACCTGCTCGATGTCGGCGCGATAGTCGGCCTTCGAGATCGCCTCGATGCACGGTCCCTGGCAGCGCTTGATGTGGAATAGCAGACACGGCCGCTGGAGCGCCCGCTGCCCATCGCGGATGTCGATCGTGCAGGTGCGGAACGGGAAGAGCCGCCGGACCAGGTTCATCGACTCGTCGACGCTCGTCGCCGACGCGTACGGGCCGAAGTAGCGGCTGCCGTCGTTGACGAGCTTGCGCGTCCGCTCGACGCGTGGGAAGTCGTCGGCCGACGTGACCTTGATGTACGGGTAGCTCTTGTCGTCCTTGAGGCGGACGTTGAAGCGCGGCTTGAACCGCTTGATGAGGTTCGCCTCGAGCAGCAGCGCCTCGCTCACGCTGTCGACCTCGGTGACCTCGACGTCGGCGATCCGGTCGACCACCGCGCGGATCCGGTGGCCCTCGAGGTGGGCCGGCGCCTGCTTCTGCCAATAGCTGCGCACGCGGTGGCGCAGGCTCTGCGCCTTGCCGACGTAGAGCACGACGCCCGTGGCGTCCTTCATCAGGTAGACGCCGGGGCGATCGGGCAGGCGCTTGAGGGTCGCCTCGAGCTCGGGGGTCACCCCGCGATGCTAGGGCAACTCGGCAGGAGGCGAGTCAGGGGCGACGCGGGTGGAGCCCTTGCCGGTGGTGCATGCCGTACCCGTGCCCTCGGGGTGCCTCGATCCTGACCTTCGGCTGGGACGACGGACGCGTCATCTTGGCCGCCTGATCACCACGCAGGTCGAGCACGAAGGAACCCGCGACGAGGGCGTTCATCGTCGCCGTGACCGTGTAGCACGAGCCGGCCAGTCGTGACGTGTCGAGTGCATGGTTCCACCGACCACCGCCCCACGTGAGGTCGACGTACGAGGTCGATCCGCCACCGCACGGCGTGAGCGTCAGCCCGGCATCGCCGGCGCGTCGCTCCCGACCGTCGACGAAAAGCCGCACCTTGACAGGGAGCGTCCGGCCGCGGTTCGCGACGAATGTGCCCTCCGACCCGGCGACCGGCTCCAGCCAGCTGGCGGTCGCGCTGTGTCCGGGTGTGGGTGCGATCAGGTCGACGGTCACGTGGAACCAGCCGACGCTCGCGTTCCCGTTCGCGTCTGTCGCGGTACAGGTCACGGGCGTCGTCCCGATCGGGAAGGCCGAGCCGCTGACAGGGTCGCAGGCCACGCTAGGGTGGGAGTCGACGACGTCGGCGGCGGTCGGGTCGACGAACGTGACCACGGCGCCTGCGGCGTCGGAGGTCGTCACCGACAGGTCGGCCGGCATCGCCGCCAGGACCGGCGGCGTCGTGTCGACGACGGTCACGTCGAACCCATCGCTGTCGGATGCGCCGGCTGCGTCGGTGACCGAACACGACACACTCGTCGTTCCGAGCGGCAGGATGCTGCCGACGGTCGGCGTGCAGGAGGGTGCTGGATCCGGGTCGTCTTCGGAATCGGTCGCTCCGACTGCCCATGCGGCGATCCATCCGCCACTCCTGTCACCCTCGACCGTGAACGATGCGGGCACGCTCAGCACCGGCGGGGTATTGGCCACGACGCGCAGCATGAGGTCGACGGCGGTCAGGCGGCTGATCGCGCCGCCGTCGTTGTTGCCGGCTGGCTGGAGCGCCCGGTCCCAGACGATCGTGAACGTGTGCATCCCCGGGGTCGTCGGTGCACGAAGCGTGACGCGGCTCAGGGCGCCGTCCTCCTGCTTCTGGCCGGCGCAACCTTCACCGTCCGTCGGCCACGCCGTGGTCAGCGGCGCCAGCGTCGCGTTGGTCACGCTGACGACCGCGCCATCGTCGGGCACGGTGCCACCACCGGAGTGACTGAGCACGACGGACTGGTTGGCGTCGATGTGGTTGAGGCTGAAGCACGTGACGACGAAACGCACATCGGTCACGACCGTTGCGCCCGGGGCCACGTCGCCCAGATCGCGCGTCGCCTCGATGGTCGTAGTGGCAGGGTCGGCGTCGGCGGGAACCGTGTCCGCGGCGGCGGTGCCGGTGAACGCCAGCAGCGCGCCGAGGGAGAGGATGGCAGCCCGGCGGAGCGGTCGGTGATGCATCGCGGCGATGACTCCCTGCCCTTGGACCCGATCGACGCGCCGTCGGGTCCGTCGTGGTCGTATCGTCGCGCGGAGCCGAGATGCCGCCATGACCCTATCGTGCGGTTCGTTGCGTGGCCGCGCCCCCCGTCGGTACCGGTTCGGTGACAGGAATCACCGAACCCGCGCCGTTCGGCCCGGGTTCGGAGGTCGCAAGGCCTTTGGCAGATCAGCCCTTGATGAACCGGCCCTCCACGACCGGGGCGACCGGCGAGTTGGCGCCGATGTAGTCGATGACGATGTCCAGGAGCGCATCACCCGGCTGCAGCACGTCGGTGCCGGCCGCGAGCGCGGCGTAGCCGTCGCCACCGGTGAACATGAAGTCGTTGGTGACGAGCCGGACCGTGTCGGTCGGGCCGACCGGCGTGAGCGGACCGGCCGGCCCGCTCGGCGCCTTCCAGATGCCGTCGATGACGGGCACCGTGCCATTGCAGTGGAAGGTGACCTTGAGGCCGGAGATCTGCGGTGTCCGGCCCGTGCCACCCGCGGTATCACCGCACGGTGGCTTGAATCCGTTCTCGAACGCGGCCGTGAGCTGGGCTCCGGTGTACGTGGCGATGACCGTCCGGTTGCCGAACGGCAGCACCGCGAACACCTCGCCCCAGGTGATCTCGCCGGGAGACTCGCCGGCCGACGGAGGGGTCATGAACAGGTCGGCCCGGAGGCCGCCCGAGTTGGTGAGGACCGCGTCGACCCCCGGGTACTTGTCGCGCATCGCGTCGGCCACCATGTTGCCCATCGCCGACTCCTTGAGCCGCGCCGGGTTGTCACGAAGGATGTCGATGCTCTGCGTGCCGATGACCTGGTTGCGGAGCTCGGCCGTCTCCGCGTTGGCCGCGTCGACGATCGCCTTGACGCCCGGGTCTGGGGCGACGCCGAGGTTCTTGGCGACGCGGGTCGCGCCACCGGCCCAGATCACGTCGTTGCCCTTGATCATCAGCTGCAGGACCGAATAGCTCGTCCCGGCGTTGATGCCCTCGGTGATGAGGATCTTGCCGCGCATCAGGTTGGAGATCCGATGGGTGTGCCCGACGATCATCGCGTCGACCGTCGTGTCGGCCAGCTGGTCGGCGATCTCCAGGATCGGACCGGTCCACGGCACCGCCGGCGCATTGCCGATGGCGTTCAGGCCATCCGCGGTCCCTTCGTGGATCACGACGACCTGGACGCGGACGCCCTGCCGGCGCAGTCGCTCCGACTCGGCGCGGATGCGCGGTCCCTCGTCGAGGAAGGTCAGCCCCGCCGTCGCACCCGCCGATACGAGCTCGGGCGTGTGCTCCAGGCCGGCGCCGATGACGCCGACCTTGACGCCGTTGACGTTGAAGACGATCGACGGACGGACCCATGGCGGGCGCCGCCCGGTCGAGGTCTGGACGATGTTGGTGGCGAGGAACGGGAAGTCGGCACGTCGCTGGTGCTCGAGCAGCCGTTCGACGCCGTAGTCGAACTCGTGGTTACCGTAGGAGGTGGCATCGAGGCCCCACTCGTTCTCGACGTCGATCGCGGGCATGTCCTGGAGGAGGCCGGAATTCGGCGGCGAAGCGCCGACGTTGTCACCAGCGGCGAGGAGCAGGGTCCGGCCGGGCAGCGCCCGGTCCTCCTCGCGGAAGAGCGTCCCCAGGTAGGACGCACCGCCGACGCTCGTGGCACGCCCGTCGACCGTCATCGTGGACGGGTCGAGCTGGCCGTGGAAGTCGTTGAGCCCGATGATCGAGACGCGCTTGATGCTCGACCCGCCCTTGACGATCTCGGTCAGCACCCGGCCCTGGCTGTGCTGGGGCTCCGGGACGCCGAGCAGGAAGGCGAGGGTCGGGGCGAGGTCGATGGTCCGCGCGTTGACGGATCGCTTGACGATGTTGGTGCCACCGGCCAGGAACGTCGCGCGCATGTTGATGTCATGGCGGACGTCCTGGACGTCGGGCACGTAGCCGTGCTGGCCGAAGAAATGCGACGGCGCGATCAGCGTGCCGGGCGTCGCCGCGTCGAACTGGTAGGGCGGAGCGGAGAAGACCACCAGGTCGCCGGTCCGCGTCGGGTGGGCCATGTCGGTGGTCGAGCCCGATCCGTTCGGGATGTACCGGGATTCGGCCTTGGTGAACGCGCGATCGATGACCTTCCAGCGCTCGGGCCGGCCATCGTGCGTCCAGTCGTTCGGGTCGGACAGGCCCAGGAACTTCGCCTTGATCGCGGCGACGGTGGCCGCCTCGTCGGCGGCCGCCACCTGCGTGAACGCCGCGTTGACCGGGTCCCGCCCGGCCAGGTTGAGGTAGATCTGGACCGCGCCGCCGGCCCAGCAAGCCTTGGCCTTGCCGATGGTCTCGCCCACGTTCGGCCGGCAGTTCGACGTCTGCGGGTGTGAGAGCAGGCCGAGGTCGACCAGCGCCTTGCTGGCGTCGATCGCCAGGAACTGCGGCGCGAAGCCGTGGTCGGACGCCACGAACGTGGTCGGGTTGTTGCCCATCAGCCGCCGGGCCAGCCGCAGCGTCTGGTCGGATTCCTTGTACGCCTCGCGGATGAACCCCTCGCGGGCACGCACCCGCCCATCTCTGACGCCGTCGAGCTCGACGTCGTCATACGCGGGGTTGCGCGCACCGTTGCCGAGCCTCGGGCTGACGAGCCCGAGGAACTGGTGCTGGAACTCGTCGGTCGTGGGCATGCCGACGAGCAGCAGGTCGGGCTTGTAGGTCTTGGCCACGTACTCGAGGATCGGCCAGTGGCCGGTCGACCAGAACAGGCCCTGCTCGACATACGTCTCCTCGCTCACGACGCCCGCCTCGAGCACAGCGAAGTCGGCCGCGGTGGAGCTCGGGAACCGGACCGCGAGGAACTCGTCGAATGTGCCGGTGAAGCCCGCGGCACCCGGCCACGTCGGCCAGCTGGCGATCGCGCGCGCCACGGAGGTGTGGAACAGCCGCACGCGCTCGAGGTCCGGCGAGAGCGTCTCGACCTTCACGTAGAAGCCGGCGGTGAGGCCGGCCAGGGCACCACCGATGATCTTGACCTTGACGTCGCCCCACTCCCCCTCGGCGAGGTCGGCGACGCTGGCGCTACCGTCCTTGGAGGGCGAGAACAGGACGCGGTCGTAGTTGACCGTGCCGTCGTCGGTCGAGTCGTAGATGTAGGCGTCCAGGCCGTACTTGTCGGTCCCGAAGTCGATGACGCGGAGGCGCATCTCCATCGCGTCGCTGTTCGATGCCGGCACGTTCGTCCAGCCGGTCGCAGGGCGCGGCTCCGCACCCGCGAAGGGCGCCTGGCCGGCGAACCCGGCCGGGTGGTCGAACTGCAGCCCGAACGAGGTGACGAAGGCGGCGTCGTCGAACAGGTCGTCGCCGACGGCGCCGATGAAGTTCGTCGCGACGCCGCGACCCGACAGGAACGTGCGGAAGTCGACGGTCGGACCCTGGATCGTCGCGTTGCGGCCACCGGCCCACTCGACCTGGGCGACCTTCAGCCCGGCACGCTCGGCCGACTGGGCGATCGACTCGGCCTGCAGGACGCCCGCGTCGAAGGCGGCGGTCCGGTTGCCGAAGGGCTGGCCGTTGATGTGGAACGTGTTGTTGGTCGATCCGTGGACGCCCGGCCACGCGCCGGTCGCCAGCGAGTACCAACCGGCGCCGGTGTTCGGCGGAGCCTGGGTCCGCAATCCGCCACCGGATGCGGATGCGCCGTTCCGAAGGAACTGGCGCATGGTCGGCATCAGCCCGTCGGCCGCGTATTTGGCGACCTTGTCCTGACGCAGCCCATCGGAGGCGAAGAACACCGCCTTCGCCGATCCGCCGACCGGGCTCTTGGCCGCTGACGCGGCTGGGACGATGCTGGCCATGAGGACCAGGACACTGACCAGGACGAGCAGGCGCGAACGGTAGCGGCTCACCGGTTCCTCCTCCAGATGCGACGCGGTCGCGGGGGGTGCTCAGGGGCGGATGGTGGCGGTATGCAGGCCGGTCCTCTCCTCGGCGGACCGACCGGATCGTGTGCGCCCAACATTACCGCGTGGTGATGCTCGTGGTAACGCCGATCGTCACCGGGTTGAGCCGCCGATACGTGTCGCGGACTAGGCTGCCGCGGCATGTCCGGTCACCCCGACGTCATCGCCCGGCTGGCGCGGCTCACCGCCGATCAGCGGGCGGCGGCCACCGCACCGCCGGGTCCGGTGCTGTGCGTGGCGCCGGCCGGCTCGGGCAAGACGACGACGCTCGTCGCGCGACTCGCCTGGCTGGTCGACGGCGGCATCGATCCCGCGACCATCGCCGCGATCACCTTCAATAGGCGTGCAGCCGAAGAGCTGTCGGAACGCGCCGACGCCGCCCTCGCTCCGCTGGGTGTCGCGGCCGGAACGGTGCGCATCCGCACGTTCCACGCACTCGGCCGCGAGATCCTGCTCGACGCTGGCCGGCCGGTCGAACCGCTCGTCGACCGCGGCGATCTCCTCGCCGAACTGTGGCCACACAGCAGCGTCGCCGAGCGGGCTCGCCTCGACACCGCGTTCTCCCGGCTCAAGCTCGACCTTGGCGTTACCGCGGCCGAGGTCGCGGCGGACGACGGCGCCGGCCCGGTCGCCCGAGCATTCGTGGCGTACGAGCGTGCCCTCACCGAGCGCGGCGCCCTCGACTTCGACGATCTGGTCGGTCGGGCCCTGGCGGTCCTCGACGGCGACGATGCGGCACTCGCCCGATGGCGCGCGCGCTGCGGCCACCTGCTTGTGGACGAGGTCCAGGACGTCGACCGCTCGCAGCTCCGTCTTGCTCTCCTCCTGGCGGCTCCGGCGAACCGCATCTTCCTCGTTGGCGACGACGACCAGTCCATCTACGGCTGGCGCCTGGCCGATGTCCGCCGGGTGCTGGCGATCGGAGCCGCCCTGCCCGGTCTGCGCCGGGTCGATCTAGAGGTCAACCACCGCTGCCCGGCGCCGGTCGTCGACCGGGCGGTCATGCTCATCGGTCACAACGCCGAGCGATTCGACAAGGTCATCCGGCCGCGGCCGGAGGCACCAGGCACGCTGGTGCTCGCACCCGACACCACGGACGAGCCGGAGCGGACGGCCCGCCTGCTTCGGGCGTGGCCCGACGACGACGGCACGCGGGCGATCCTCGCCCGGACCAATCGCGAGCTGCGAGCGGCCGTGGTCGCGGCGCTGGCGGCCGGCGAACCGTTCCGGGCGCCGTCGGTCGAGCTGCTGGTCGATGACCCGGCGCTGGACGGGATGCTCGAGCGGATCGCGGCGGAGACCCCGGCCGATCTGCCGTTGCTCGTTCGGCTCGGCCGGTTCCGCGCATCGTGTCCGTGGCCCGAGCGAGCGCTGGCGACGGCCGTGATCGCCTGGGCGCCGCCGTTCGCCGATCTCGACGCGCTCTGCGTCGCCATCCAGGCGACGCGGGTGCGGCTGGCCGAGCTGCGTCGGGACGACGCCCGGCTCTCGCTGGCGACCGCGCACTCGACCAAGGGAGCCGAGTTCGACCACGTGGCGGTGGTCGGGATGGAGGTGGGCCGCTTCCCGAGCGGGCGCGCGGTCGCCGACGCCGAAGACCCTGGCCGCGCGCTCGAGGAAGAGCGCCGTCTCGGCTACGTCGCGTGGACCCGGGCGCGGCGCTCGTTGACGCTGAGCTACGACCCCGCGGTCCCCTCCCCGTTCCTGCTCGAGGCGTTCAGCCCGGAGGAGCTTGGCGTCAGCCCCGGGCCGCCGCGCGGTTGATCTCACGCAGGAGCCGGTCGATCGATTCGAGGAACGGCTCGGTCAGCTCGGCCGGCAGGGCGTCGCGCACGGAGTCCTTCGGCCCGTACGCGGCCCGCGCTCGCATCGCGGTCGAGCGCAGGCCGGGCAGGTCGTCGTCGCGCAGGCGATCGGGCAGCGGCTCGAGGTAGCCGACCCAGCGCTCGATCCCGCCCTCGCGCGCGCCGGCCAGCAGACGGTCGGCGTGCCGGGCGGCGATCAGGGCGAGGTCGTCGATCGGGCCCAGCTCGTGACGGGCGGGCCCGGCGCGAGCCCGCTCAGGCATCGGCCGGCGACGTCGCCGGTTCCTGGCCTGTGGCGTCGTCCGGCGGCGCAAGCAGCAGCAGCGGGAGCCGCTTGCGCTCCGATCCGTTGACGAGGATGCGGAACGAGTAGTCGCCAGGCGCCGGGAAGGTGAGGTTCCACAGGTCGATCGAGAACGTGAGCGTCGCGTCGCGACCGTCACGCTGGCTGCGCGCGACGAGGCTGCCGGTCGCGCCGGCGACCTCGGCGCCGTCCGGATCGAGCAGGACGAAGCGGATGTCGTGCTCGCGCTCGGTCTCGGGCGCTGTCACCTGCAGGCCGATGACCAGCGCGAGGTGCGGGTGACGGAGCGGGAAGCGCCGCCCGCCGATCCGCGCGATCCCCCCACCGAGGACGTGGAACTTCTGCCCGGGGACGGTCTCGGCCGCGTCGGCGAGGAACGCGAAATCGATGTCCGGCACGCGGCTATCGTAGCCCGTGGCTCCCCGCCGGATCCGGTCGGACGCGAGGTCAGCGGACCTTCGTCGCGGACCTGGCTCGCTTGCGGGAGGGGGTCGCGATGACCGTCGGCGCGTGCCCGTGGCCGTTGCTCCGGTCCGTGTCGGCGCCACCTCGTCCGGCTTCCTCGGCGAACGTGATGTCCGACAGGGGCACGAGCGGCTCGCCGCGCAGCACGCGGTCCAGGTACTCGCCTGTCGCCGATCCCTTCGTCGCGGCGATCTTCTCGGGCGTCCCCTCGGCGATGATCCGACCGCCTCGGTCGCCGCCCCCGGGCCCGAGATCGACGATCCAGTCGGCCGTCTTGATGACGTCGAGGTTGTGTTCGATGACGACGACGGTGTTGCCTCCGTCGACGAGCCGGTGAAGCACTTCGAGCAGCTTCTCGACGTCGGCGAAGTGGAGCCCGGTCGTCGGCTCGTCGAGCACGTACAGCGTCCGCCCGGTGGCGCGCTTCGACAGCTCGGTCGAGAGCTTGACCCGCTGCGCCTCGCCGCCCGACAGCGTCGTGGCAGGCTGGCCGAGGTGGACGTAGCCGAGCCCGACGTCGTACAGGGTCTGGAGCTTGGCCTTGACCTTGGGCACCGCCGAGAAGAACTCGAGCGCCTCGGCGATCGTCATGTCGAGGACGTCGGCGATCGACTTGCCCTTGTAGTGGATCTCGAGCGCCTCGCGGTTGTAGCGCTTGCCGTGGCAGACCTCACACGTCACGTAGACATCCGGCAGGAACTGCATCTCGATCTTCAGGATGCCGTCGCCCGCGCAGTTCTCGCACCGGCCGCCCTTGACGTTGAACGAGAAGCGACCGGGTGAATAGCCGCGCAGCCGGGCCTCGGGGACGCCCGCGAACAGCTCGCGGATGCGCGAGAACAGCCCGACGTACGTCGCCGGATTGGAGCGCGGCGTACGCCCGATCGGGCTCTGGTCGATCTCGATGATCTTGTCGATGTGGTCCGTCCCGGTCAGCCTCGTGTGGGCACCGACCGGCTCGCGCGAGCCGTTGAGCTCGCGGGCCAGGGCGCGATACAGCACCTCGGTGACGAGCGTGCTCTTGCCGCTGCCGCTGACCCCGGTGACCGAGACGAACGTGCCCAACGGCACACGCAGGTCGACCGACCGGAGGTTGTGCTCCCGGGCGCCCGTGACCCGCAGCGCCTTGCCCGATCCCTTGCGCCGCCGCCCGGGGATCGCCACGGCACGGTCGCCGCGCAGGAACGCTCCCGTGATCGAGCGTGGCTCGGCGAGCATCGCCTCGAGCGTGCCGTTCGAGATGATCTCGCCGCCATGTTCGCCGGCACCCGGACCGATGTCGACGACCCAGTCGGCCGTCCGGATCGTCTCCTCGTCGTGCTCGACGACGAGCACGGTGTTGCCCAGGTCCCTGAGCCGGGTCAGCGTGGCGATGAGCTTGGCGTTGTCGCGCTGGTGGAGGCCGATCGACGGTTCGTCGAGGATGTAGAGGACGCCCATCAGCGTCGTCCCGATCTGCGTCGCCAGCCGGATCCGCTGTGCCTCGCCACCGGACAGCGTGACGCTCGTCCGGTCGAGCGCCAGGTAGTCGAGGCCGACGTCGACGAGGAACCCGAGCCGGGCGACGATCTCCTTGACGACCTGGTAGGCGATGGCGCGCTCGCGCTCGTTGAGGTGCGCGGCGAGCCCGCTCGCCCAGTCGAGCGCGTCCGTGATCGACAGCGTCGCGATGTCCCAGATGGTGCGGTCGCCGATGGTCACCGCGAGGATCTCCGGCCGGAGCCGCTTGCCGCCGCACGTGGGGCACGGCTTGCTGACCATGAACTTCTCGATCTCGCCCTTGATGTAGTCCGAGTCCGTTTCGCGATAGCGCCGCTCGAGGTTGGAGATGATCCCCTCGACGTTGGCCTTGTACGTGCTCTCACCGCGCTCGTGCCGGTAGCGGACGAGGACCCGTTCCTGGTCGCGCTTCGCGTGCAGCAGGTAGTCGAGGGCCTCCTTGGGCAGCTTGCGGACGGGTGCCGAGAAGTCCCAGCCGTGCGACTGGCAGACCGCCTCGAGGATCTTCATCCGCCACGACGCGTCGGTCGACAGCAGACCCCCGACACCGAGGGCGCCGTTGGCCAGGCTCTTCTCCGGGTGCGGGATCAGCAGGGCCGGGTCGATCTCCAGGCGGGTCCCGAGGCCGGTGCACGTCGGGCAGGCGCCGTGCGGTGAGTTGAACGAGAACGAGCGTGGCTCGAGCTCGTCGATCGTGAACCCGTCGTACGGACAGCTGTACTTCTCGCTGTAGCGACGCTCCTCGAACGCCGGCTCCTCGTCGTCGCGCGGTGCCGGCGCGACGAGGACGACGCCCTCCCCGAGGCGGAGTGCCGTCTCGATCGAGTCGGCCAGCCGGGACGCATCGGGGTCGGGCATGACCAGCCCGGTGTCCGGGTCGATCGGCCGCCCGTCAGCGGCACGCGCGGCTCCGTCGGGCGCCTCGGCGTAGCGGACGATGAAGCGGTCGACGACGACCTCGATCGAGTGTCGCTTGTACTTGTCGAGCTTGGGCGCGTCGGCGATGTCGTACTGCTCGCCGTCGACCCGCACTCGGACGAAGCCCTGCCGGCGGGCGGCGTCGATGATCCGATCGCCCTCGGTCTTGCGGTCCTTGATGAGCGGTCCGAGGACCAGCAGGCGCGTGCCCTCCGGCAGCGCCAGCACCTGGTCGACGATCTGCTGGACGCTCTGCCGCTCGATGGCGTGGCCGTTCGGGCAGTGCGGCACGCCGATCCGTGCGAACAGCAGCCGCAGGTGGTCGTAGATCTCGGTGACGGTCCCGACCGTCGAGCGCGGGTTGCGGCTCGCCCCCTTCTGGTCGATCGAGATGGCCGGCGACAGCCCGTCGATCTGGTCGACGTCGGGCTTCTCCATCTGGCCGAGGAACTGGCGCGCGTAGGCGCTCAGGCTCTCGACGTACCGTCGCTGGCCCTCGGCATAGATCGTGTCGAAGGCGAGGCTGGACTTGCCGGAGCCGCTCAGTCCGGTGATGACGACGAGGCGATCGCGGGGGAAGGCGACCGTGACGTCCTTGAGGTTGTGTTCGCGCGCGCCGCGCACGACGAGCTGGTCCTGGGGCACGGATGGAAGTCTAGCCGATGCAGCCCATTTCGAACAGGTGTTCGTGTCGCGAGCTCGGTGGCCCGGGCACGGGCGGCCGTGCCTTAGTGCGGCAGCAGCGTCGCGGTGTTGGTGATCCCGCCGATGAGGCCGGCCGCGATGCCGAGGGCGAGCGGCAGGCCACCGACCGCCGCCCAGCGGCCCTTGCCACCGCGGACTGCGGCGGCCACGGCCAGCGCGGCGATGAGCGTCACGAGGGCGATCTTCGCGGCGACGACGGCCGGGGTGCCGAGGTTGAGGAACAGGTTCTGGATCAGCGGGTTTGCCTCTGCCCCCGCGCCCTTGAGCTGCACCATCGTGTTGAACGTGGCGAAGTCGAATGCCTGGGCCAGCGCGAGGACGACGACGCGGAGCAGCACCCCACAAAACTAGACCGGACCCGTCACCTGTGCATCATCGAATCCGGCCCACAGACCCTGAAATCGCAACGAAGCGGTGCGTCCGAACACCAGTCGGGCCTCGAAGCCCCGGTCGACGGTCAGCCGCGACGGCGACCCGATCGCGCCGGACGCTGTCCGGTGCGCCGGCGGATGTTCGGCGTGACCGAACGATCCCAGGTCGGCCGGTCCAGCCAGCGGGCCTGCCAGCCGCCGTCGTCGTCGTGCTCGTCACGGATGCCGGGCAGCCAATCCGAGGCGGTCACCTCACCGTCCGGCTCGCCGCTCGGCTCGGTCGTCACGCCCGGCTCCTCCTCGGCGGGCAGCACGGTCACGCTGGTCACCTCGAGGAGCGGAGCCGCCGTGGCCGCCTCCTCCGCCGCACGTCGACCGCGGGCCCGATCGGCGGCGCCGGTCAGGCCGGTCGCGGCGGCGGCGCCGGCGGCACGCTCGGCAGCACGCGCCACCATCACCGACGCGTCCTGCTCGAGCACGCGCAGGCGGACCGCCTGGATCTCGTCCCGGAGCGCTGCCGCCCGCTCGAACTCGAGCTCCTTGGCAGCGCCCCGCATCTCCGCCTCCATCCGGCTGACGAGCGCCTCGACCTTCACTCGGTCGGCCTCGTCGAACGGCCGGCCGCCCTCCCGTTCGGAGGTGTAGACGACGGTCGATTCGGCCACGGCGCGCAGCCGCTGGTTCAGGTCGTGGATGCCCTTGACGATCGTCGTCGGCTCGATGCCCTTCTCGACGTTGTACGCCGCCTGGACGGCCCGCCGCCGGTCGGTCTCGTCGATCGCCACCTGCATCGATTCGGTGACCCGGTCGGCGTACATGATCACCTCGCCGCCGATGTTCCGGGCTGCGCGCCCGATCATCTGGATCAGCGACCAGGCCGAGCGCAGGAACCCCTCCTTGTCGGCGTCGAGGATGGCGACGAGGGTCACCTCGGGCAGGTCGATCCCCTCGCGCAGCAGGTTGATGCCCACCAGCACGTCGAACACGCCGAGGCGAAGGTCACGCAGGATCGCGACGCGCTCGAGCGTGTCGACCTCGCTGTGGAGGTACTGGACCTTGACGCCCAGCTCCTTCAGGTAGTCGGCCAGGTCCTCCGCCATCTTCTTGGTGAGCGTCGTGACCAGCGCCCGTTCCCCGCGCTCGACCCGCGTCCGGACCTCCTCGAGCAGGTCGTCGATCTGGCCCTCGGTCGGCTTGACGGTCACCGGCGGATCGACGATGCCGGTCGGCCGGATGAGCTGCTGCACGATCTGGCCCTTGCTGCGCTCGAGCTCGTACGGGCCGGGTGTCGCGCTCATGAAGATGGCCTGGTTGACCGAGCCCTCGAACTCCTCGAACGTCAGCGGCCGGTTGTCGAGCGCCGACGGCAGGCGGAACCCGAAGTCGACGAGGATCTCCTTGCGGGTGCGGTCGTTCTTGTACATGCCGACGACCTGCGGGACCGTCATGTGCGATTCGTCGACGACGAGCAGCCAGTCCGGCGGGAAGTAGTCGAGCAGCGTCCACGGGCGCGACCCGGCCTCGCGCCGGGCGAGGTGGCGAGAGTAATTCTCGACGCCCGTGCAGTAGCCAAGCTCGCGGAGCATCTCGAGGTCGAACGTCGTCCGCTGGCGCAGACGGGCCCCCTCGAGCGCCCGGCCCTCGGCCTCGAGCTGGCCGACACGGACCTCCATCTCGGCCTCGATGTCGACGATCGCCTCGCGCAGCTTGTCGGCGGGCGTCACGAAGTGGGTCGCCGGATAGACGTTGGTCTCGCGTCGCTCGGTGAGCAGCTCGCCGGTCAGCGGGTCGAGCTCGGTGATGCGCTCGACCTCATCGCCGAAGAACTCGACCCGCACGACGAACTCCTCCGACGCCGGCTGGAGCTCGAGCGTGTCGCCGCGGACCCGGAACCGGGCGCGACCGAGCGCCTGGTCGTTGCGCTGGTACTGGAGGTCGACGAGGTGGCGGAGGACCGCGTCGCGCCGGTACTTGCCGCCCGTCCGCAGCTTCAGCACGGTCGCGCCGTAGTCGACCGGCGCGCCGAGCCCGTAGATGCACGACACGCTGGCGACGATGATCACGTCCCGCCGCTCGAACAGCGCATGGGTCGCCGCATGGCGGAGTCGGTCGATCTCGTCGTTGCGCGACGAGTCCTTCTCGATGTAGGTGTCGCTGCGGGGCAGGTATGCCTCGGGCTGGTAGTAGTCGAAGTAGCTCACGAAGTACTCGACCGCGTTGTTCGGGAAGAACTCGCGGAACTCCGCGTAGAGCTGCGCCGCGAGCGTCTTGTTGTGGGCGAGGACCAGCGTCGGCTTGTTGTGCTTGGCGATGGTCCACGCGAGCGTCGCGGTCTTGCCCGTGCCGGTCGCGCCGAGCAGCACCTGGTGCTGCAGTCCACGGGCGAGGCCGTCGGTCAGCCGGTCGATCGCCGCCGGCTGGTCGCCCGTCGGTTCGAATGGGGCGACGAGGTCGAAGTCGGGCACGCTCGAAAGTCTAGCACCCGTCGGCCGAGTTTCGAACGCACGTTCGGTGTCGCCATACCCCACTCGCCGGGCCACGTGGTACGGATTGGTCATACCGGGCAGGGCCGCCTGGGCCGGACACTCGCACGGTCGCCACGCTGGAGAACCACGTCCGCCGATGCATGTCCGCCGCCGTCACGCTACACAAGGCCAGAGCCTTGTCGAGTTCTCGTTCGTCCTGATGCCCCTCTTCGTGATCATCCTGGGCATCGTCCAGTTCGGGTTCATCTTCAACGCCTACGTGACGATCACCAACGCGGCTCGAGAGGGCGCCCGCAACGGGACGGTGTACGTCTACGACGCCGGGATGTCGAAGGCACAGAACGATCTGGCGCGCCACGAGTTGATCCGTTCGTCCCTGCTCGCATCGATGAACCTGCTGGCGAAGACGTCCCCGAACTTCGCGACGACGTCGACATGGACGCAGAGCGGTTCGACGTTCACGAACGGCGACCTCATCGTGAGCTACGTCCTCCCGACCGGGACGAGCGACACGGACGCCCGCGTCGGCCAGCAGATCACGGTCCGAGCGATCTACCACCAGGACCTGGTCATCCCGCTGGTCAACCAGCTCCTGCCGAAGGACGCCAACGGTCGGCTCGGACTTCGGTCCGAGGTGACGATGGTGGCCAACTGATGGGCGGGACCCGTCGCACTGCCCGCCGCGGCGATCGTGGCCAGGTCGTCGTGCTCTTCGCGGTCTCGTTGATCGGCATCATGGCGGCCGCCGGGTTGGCGATCGACGTCGGTCGGCTCTACAGCGAGAAGCGCTTCCTGCAGAATGCCGCCGACTCGGGTGCGCTGGCCGTAGCCAACGCGCTCATCCGCGGTGAGTCGAACGCCGACGCCGAGGCCGAGGGTCGCGATGTCCTCGCCCGCAACCTGATCGGCAGCCCGACCGGGTCCATCGGGTCCGTAGCGCTGACGCCACAATACGAGACCGGTCATCCCGGCGATCCCGATTTCCTCTCAAGCGGGATCCTGATCTCCGGCGGCAACATCCGCGTCGCGGTCAAGAGCGACGTGAGCTATACGCTCGGACGCGTCATCGGTCTCGGGACGGCCGTCGTGGGCGGCCTGGCCCGCGTCATGAGCCGGGGCGACCTCCTTCCGATCGCTGTCCGTCATTACGTCAACGCCCCCGGGCCGTTCGCCGGCGCCGTGGCCCCGTGCGACGGCAACGGCAACCACTTCCAGGACCTTGTCGCGACGGCCGACACCGCGTGTCTCGGCAGCGTGAGCGACGCCTCACTGCGGAGCACGCCGAATCCCGGCCTGCCGTTCAACGCGACGACTCCGGACGACGATCCGGTCAACCACGGCCCGATCATCGCGCTCGTCGGCCAGGGCGCCGCGCCGTCCAACGCGGCCAGCTTTCGCGGCTTCGTCGCGCTCGACATCCGGAACTTCCAGAGTGCGTCGCCACCCTCCAACGTCTTCTACAACGGTGTGACGGCCGGCACCAACGCGAACACCCTCAAGGCGATGGAGGCGGGCTGGATCGCGGGGGGCTATCCGGGTCCCGACTTCCCGCCGGTCACCGTGCCGCCCGACCCCAACGACCAGATCGCGATCATCGACGGGAACTCGTCGGGGATCATCATCGACGCCATCGACGAGCGGTACAGCCCGGGCCAGGAGATCCTGGCGGCGGTCTACTCGGGGACCGTGTCGAACATCCCCGACTTCGCCTACACGGTCGCCAGCACAGCGACGATCAACACCAACCAGACGCGCAACAACACGATCACGATGAACGTGACGAAGAACTCCGCGTTCACCGGCGTCGTCTCGACGAGTGCGTTCCCGGACTGGGGCGACCCCGCCCATCCTTGGGCCACGACGCTCACGCCGATGACGTTCAACCCGAGCCCGCTGACCCCGAACGGCACGGTCACGTGGTCGACGTTCCAGACCACCGGGGCGCCGCAGGGCGTGTACACCGTGTGGATCCAGGGCCACTCATCGTCACCCGTGCTGCTCGATCACTACTACCCGGTCGGCATCGCCATCGGCAGCGTGAATCGCGACTTCTCGACGAGTGCTGGAGCGAACATCGCCATCGCCAACACCGGCGGCTCGGGCTCCGCCAACGTGACGGTGAGCACGACCAACAACAACGGCACGTTCTTCGGGGGCACCGTCAATCTCAGCGTCGAGGGCGGCGCCGATGCAAACGGCGTCCTGCCCACCGGCATCGGCACGGTCAGCGTCAGCCCCTCGACCATCACCCTCAACAAGGGAACGTCCCAGACCGCGACCGTGTCGGTCAACGGCGGGACCCTCGGACCTGGTGTCTACTCCTTGACGCTGCGAGTGACGGGCACGAACTCCAACGGCCAGCCGGTCACCCGCCTCGTCCCGATCACGATGACGATCGCGACCGCCAGCACCTCGAACGAGTACGTCGACATCCTCGGCTTCACCACATTCCGGATCACGTCCATCGACAGCAACTCGGTCTTTGGCTACGCCATCTCGGGCGTCTACAGCGACATGAACGACCCCGCGTTGCGCCGCGGTCAGGTGGCGCGACTCGTGCCCTGGAACTAGCCGCGCGGGCGCGGCATCAACGAAATCGGAGGCAACTCACGTGGAGATGGAGTACAAGGACCCCAGCCATCGCGGTCGCTGGATCGTCGTCATCGGGGTCGTCCTCGCTGTCGCCGCCGGCAGCGGCGCGTTCTACCTCATCAACAACGCGCAGCAGCAGGCCGGTCAGGCCGGCCTGCAGAAGGTGGCGGTCGTCGTCGCGGTCCAGACGATCCCGGCGCGCAAGATCATCGAGCCGACCGACGTCGCCGTCCGCGAGGTCCCGCTTGACGAGACCAACGCTCAAGGGATCGCGTCCACACCGGACAAGGTCATCGGGCGCATCCCGGCGGTCGCCATCCTGACGGGCCAGATGGTCACTACCAACCTGCTCGCCTCGAGTGCCGAGGGCGGCCAGTTCTCGATCCTCGGACCAGAAGAAGCCGCGGACGGCGACGCGCCCGAGTGGCGGGCGATCTCGATGACGGTTCCCGACGACCGCGCCGTCGGCGGGATGCTCACGCCGAACCAGACGGTCGACGTGTTCGTCACCGCGAGCGTGAACGTTTTCACCGACTCGTCCGTGGGGCTCGGCGACAAGGGCTACTACACCGACAAGTCGACCAAGCTGTCGTACCAGAACATGCTGATCCTCGCCAAGTCGGGCACGTTCTACGTGCTCAAGGCACCGCTCGACATCGCTGAGGAGATCTCGCACCTGCAGGCGAGCGGCACCGCGGGCTTCAGCTTCGCGCTGCGCCCCGACGTCGATACCCGCCAGGTCGATGCCTCGTCCCTTGGCACGACGACCAACCGGGTCATCATCCGCTACGGGCTGCCGATCCCGGTCGCCTTCCCGCCGGCGTCCGGCCCTGTGCCGACGCCCAAGCCGACGCCGGTCCAGACACCTGCGCCGACGCTCTCACCCGCCGAGTCTCCCGCCCCGAGCCCGTCCTAGGCCCGCGCCAGCGCGGCCACATTGGATCGGCGCCGCTGACCCGGCGCGCCTCCAGGGCCGTCCGGGCCACCCGCTGCGGGGCCCGGACGGCCCCCTTGACGCCTGACTCATGCCCGACGGAGCGCGTGGTCGAGCAGCGCGTCGACCTCGACGCGTGTGCTCGTCGCGACGCCGCTCGTGTCGACGACCCTCGTCGCCCTCGTCTGCGACCGTGCAGTCAGGTCGCCCTGGGCGGCGATCCGCGCGTCCGCATCGTCGGTGACGTCACCGCGACCGACCAGGCGCTCGCGCTGGGTGACCGGGTCACACGTCACCAGCCAGATCTCATCGCACAGCTCGGCCAGCCCGCCTTCCACGAGCTTGATCGCTTCGATGACGACGGCACGGGCGCCGATCGCCTCGGCATGCTCGATCGCGGCAAGGATCCGTGGCCGGACGGCAGGGTGGACGATACCTTCGAGATCGCGCAACGCTGCCGGGTCGGCGAAGACGATGCGCCCGAGCTCCGCCCGGTCCAGCTCCCCGTTCGGCCGTCGGAGTGTCGCGCCGAACCGCGCGTAGACGGCCTCGACTTCCGGCGTCTCCGGGGCCAGCACCAATCGCGCCTCGTGGTCGGCGTCGACGACGGCCACACCGTGACGCTCGCCGAGCCACCGTGCGACGGTCGACTTGCCGCAACCGATGGGGCCGGTGATCCCGATGCGGACCGTCACGGGGCACGTTCCTCGAGGGCCAGCCAGGCGTTCTCCGCCGCCGCCAGCGCCTCGGTCACGTCGGCCAGCTCGCTCGTGACCCGACGGAGCTCGACGAAGTTAGCGGCTACGGTCGGGTCGCCCATGGCCAGCTCGAGGTGGTTCTTGCGCAGGCCGAGCCGCGTCAGCTCGGCGTCGATCGCCGACTTCTGCTTGCGATACGCGTCCTTCGACAGCCTCGCGGCTCGGCCCCGCGGTCTCGCCGCCGGCGCCGTCGCTGTCGCGGCGGGCGACGCGGAGGCCGTCGGCCGTATCGGGACCGGTGCCAACGACGCGGCACTCGTCGTCCAGCCATCGGCGACCGCGGCCCGCCACGCCCGGTAGCCGCCGTCGAAGGCGACGGCCAGCCCATGGTCGACGACCCACAGCCGGTCGCACACGGTCTCCAGCAGCCGACGGTCGTGCGACACCACCAGCAGCGTCGCCGGGGACTCGCGCATGAACGCCTCGATCGCCTCACGGGCCGGGATGTCGAGGTGGTTGGTCGGCTCGTCGAGGAGCAGCAGGTTGGACGGCTGGATGCCGAGCAGGGCCAGCTCGAGCCGCGAGCGCTCCCCGCCCGACAGCAGGCGTACCTCCTTGAGCACGTCGTCGCCCCGGAACAGGAAGCGGGCGAGGTACGAGCGGGCCTCGCCGGCCGTCACCGGGATCGTGCCGAGCAACGCGTCGAGCACGGTCTCGCCCGCGATGGCGGCGCGGCGCAGCTGGGCGAGATAGCCGATCTGGACGGCGTTGCCGAAGCTGACCGCGCCGTCGAGCGGCGGGAGCTCGCCGGCGATCGTGCGCAGGAGCGTGGTCTTGCCCGCACCGTTGGGTCCGACGATGCCGATCCGGTCACCGCGCTGGGCCGCCAGGAAGGGTGCGCGAGCGACCAGGTGGGGCGCGGTCGCCGGGCGGCCGTCGGCGTCGACCGCGCCGCGGCCGGGCAGATAGCCGACCACGACCTCCTCCACGCGGACGACGATCTCGCCGGAACGGGCCGGTCCCGCGCCGACCAGCGCCGTCTGCGGCAGCGTCAGCCGGCGGCCCGCTCTGGGCGCCTCCCGTCGCTCTGCCAGCAAACGCTCGAGGCGCGCCTCGTGCTCGTGCATCTTGCTGAACTTGCGGTGACTCCGGTAGCGCTGGACGAGCTCGCGTTCGCGCTCGATCTGGTCGGCCTGGGTCCCGACCTCCTTGACCGCCCGGGCATCGCGCTCCTCGCGCTGACGCCGATACGCGCTGTAGTCCCCGCGGAACGCCGCCAGCTGTCGGTCGCGCAGCTCCCAGACACGGGTGACCGTGGCGTCGAGGAAGGCGCGGTCGTGCGAGGCGACGAGCAGCGAGCCCGTCCGCCGGCGGAGGTGCTCCTCGAGCCACTCGAGCGCGTCGAGGTCGAGGTGGTTGGTCGGCTCGTCGAGGAGCAGCAGGTCGGGATCGGCGATGACGAGCCGGGCGAGTGCCGCCCGCGTCTGCTCTCCGCCGGACAGGGCCGTCGGTGGCTTCGCCCACTCGTCCGTCGCGAAGCCGAGGCCGCTCAGGGCGCTGTCGACCCGCTGGTCCAGCGTGTACCCGCCGAGCACGTCGAAGCGATGCTGGAGGTCCGCGTAGGCGGGCTCGGTGACGCGCCCGTCGCGCTCCTGCTCGGCCAGCTCCGTCGCCATCGTCTCGAGGTGGGCCGCACCGGCGCGAACGGCCGTCCGCAGATCCGGGGCGGCCATGAAGGTCGCATCGAGGTGCGCCTCCTGCGCGAGCAGGCCGATCGAGAGGTTGCGCTTGCGCGAGACCGTGCCACGGTCGGGCTCGTCACCGCCGGCCGCGATCCGCAGCAGCGTCGTCTTGCCGGCGCCGTTGGGTCCGACCAGGCCGATCCGGTCGCCGAGCGCGATCGCGGCGTCGATCGAGTCGAGGATCGTGAAGACGCCGATCTCGCGGGTCACGCCGGCGAGCCGGAGGATCGACATCAGGCGTCGGCCTCGCCTATCGCGGCACGGGCCGCGGCGCGCCGGCTGGCCGCTGCGCGTCGCGTGCGCTCCGTGCGGGCGATCGCATCGGCACCGTCCTGATCGCCGGCGTCGAGCTCGGTCCAGCGGCGCCCGCGCCGGACCCCGCCGCCGGTCATCGACCGGAGGACGGCCCGCGACGACCGCCGGTCGGAGGCGGACAGCCGCTGGCACCAGGAGCAGAAGTGCGTCGACCGGGCGCCGACCACGATCCGCTTGATCGGATGGCCGCAGCGCCGGCAGGGCTCGCCGGTCCGCTGGTAGACGTCGAGCCGCTCCTGCATCGAGCCGTCGCCGTCGGGGGCGGTGTAGTCATCGATGGACGAGCCGCGACGCTCGACCGCCTCGCCGAGGACCGCACGGATCGTCCGGTACAGCCGGCCCTCGTCCGGCGGCCGCAGCGACGGCGCCGAGCGCAACGGGTGGAGCCGGGCGCGCCACAGCGCCTCGTCGGCATAGATGTTCCCGACACCCGCCACGAACGACTGGTCGGTGAGCAGCGGCTTGAGCCGGCCCTTGCGTCGACGGATCCGTCGGCGGAAGTCCTTGACCGTGAACGCATCGTCGAGCGGCTCGGGCCCCACCGCGGCGAACACCGCCGCACCGCCGGCGGCCTCGACCAGCTCGCCGGTCAGCGGATCGCGGCCGTACAGCCCGATCCTGCCGAACTTCCGGATGTCGCGGAAGCGCAGCTCCCGACCGTCGGCCAGCTCGAGGACGACCCGCACGTACGAGTCCTCGGCGCTCTCGCCCGGGACGACGAAGAGCTGGCCGGTCATCTTGAGGTGGATCGTCAGGGCGGCATCCCCGCTCAGCTCGATGACGACCTGCTTGCCCCGCCGCCCCACGGCCATGACCGACCGACCGGCCACCCCATCGGCGAATGCGACCGGATCCTGCGAGCGCAGCGTCCGGGCCCAGTTCGTGCGAGCGCCGACGAACGTCGCTCCGACGATGCGCGGGCGGAGGTCGCGCGCGACGGTCTCGACCTCGGGAAGCTCGGGCATCGCCGACCTAGGAGGCGAGCGGGGCGACCGGCGCCTCGAGCGGCAGCTCGTCGGCTTCGGCCGCTATCGCGTCCTCGCGGGTCAGCGGTGTCATCGACTCCCAGTCGTCCCCGACCTTGACATCGACCACCAGCGGCACCGACAACGGCAGTGCCCCCTCCATCGTCTCGCGCACGATCGTGGCGAGCGCCTCGACCTCGCCGCGCGGCGTCTCGAACAGCAGCTCGTCGTGGACCGACAGCAGCAGGCGGGCGCGCAGGCCCGACTCGCGGACGCGGGCGTCGGTGCGGATCATCGCGATCTTCTGGATGTCGGCGGCCGTGCCCTGGATCGGCATGTTGATCGCCATCCGCTCGCCCGCACCCCGCAGCGCCGGGTTGGATGCGCGCAGCTCGGGGATCTGGCGCTTGCGGCCGAGGAGCGTCTCGACGAAGCCCTGGTCCCTGGCCTGATCCTTGATCGCCATCATGTAGTAGCTGATCCCGGAATAGGCCGTGAAGTAGCTGTTGATGAACGACTGTGCCTCCTGCCGCGAGATGTTCGCGCGGGTCGCCAGCCCGAAGTCGCTCATGCCGTAGGCCAGGCCGAAGTTGACCATCTTCGCCATCGACCGCTCGGCGTGGGTGATGCTCTCGGGCGCCTTGCCGAGCACGCGGGCGGCGGTCTCGCGGTGGATGTCCGCGTTGCGCGCGAACGCGTCGCGCAGGTGCTCGTCACCCGACACGTGGGCCAGGATGCGCAGCTCGATCTGCGAATAGTCGGCGGCGAGCAGGACGAGGCCCGGCTCGCCCGCGACGAACGCGCGCCGGATACGACGACCGAGCTCGGTCCGGATCGGGATGTTCTGGAGGTTCGGATCGGACGACGAGAGGCGGCCCGTCGAGGCGACGGCCTGGTGGAACGTGGTGTGGAGCCGACCGTCGTCGGCGATGAGGCTCGGCAGCGCCTCCACATACGTCGACCGGAGCTTCGTGTAGACCCGCCACTCGAGCAGCTTGTCGACCATCGGGTGGGCCGGCCGGAGCTCCTCGAGCACCGAGGCATCGGTCGAATAGCCGGTCTTCGTCTTGCGACCCTTGGGCAGGTTCAGCTCGAAGAACAGCACCTGCTCGAGCTGCTTGGGGCTGCCCAGATTGAACTCGTGGCCGACGTCGACGTAGATCTCGCTCTCGAGCCGCGCGATCTCGGCGCCGAACTCGCGGTCGAGCAGGGCGAGCGCCTCGCGGTCGAGCGCCACGCCGGTGGCCTCGATCCGGGCGAGCACCGGGATCAGCGGCACCTCGACCTCGCGGAAGAGCCGCTCCAGGCCCTCGATCTCGTGGAGCCGTCGCTCGAGCGGCTCGCGCACGGCCAGTGCGGACAGCGCCTCGAGACCGGCCCGGGCGGTCGCCGGCAGCTCGGTCGCGGGCGGCAGGATCTGGTCGAGGTGCTCGGCGACGATGTCGGCGATCGTCTGGCTGCGCAGCGCCGCATTGAGGATGTACGCCGCGATCTGCGTGTCGAAGGCGACCGTCAGCGGCTCCGCGTCCGGCGAATCGGCGAGGCTCGCGACGAGGACCGGCTTGATCTCATGGCCCACGAGCGGGATCCGGAGGCGCTCGAGCAGATGACGGAGGGCGTGCGCCGCGGCGGCGCCGTCCGCCGCCACCGCCCGCCCGTCGGTCCCGACGACCGCCAGCGCCAGCGGCGTGCCACGGCGCGGCCGGGGATCGTCGGCGACCAGCGACACACCGATCGCGGGCTGCGCGGTGAGCCACGACTCGAGACCCGCGACGCCCGCCTCGTCCACGACCTCGATGCGGCCGGGGTCGACGATCGCCGCGGCGAGTGCCGCGGGCAGGTCGTCGACCGGCTCGTACGGACCCCCGGCCACCGCCGGCGCGGCGCCGTCGGACGGTTGCGGTGTCACCGCGTCGAAGTCGAGGCGAAGCTGCAGCTCCGTGGTCGTCGGACGACCGCTCGCCCGGCCCGGGCCCCAGCCCTCCGGCCGTCCGGCGACGCGAGCCGCGGGGACGTAGCCGCTGTCCGCGACCGACTTCAGCCGCTCCGTCCGCTCCTCCGCGGTCTCTCCGGCCATCGGTGGCAATCGCTCGATGAGCGTGCGGAACTCGTACTCGCGGAACAGCCGGACGACCGTGTCGCGGTCGTAGTCACCCAGCCGCGCCGCCTCGAGGTCGATCTCGACCGGCAGGTCGCGGACGATCGTCGAGAGCTCGCGACCCATCAGGACCTGGTCGTGATGGTCGCGCAGCTTGTCGCGCAGCTTCTCGGGCGTCACGTCGTCCAGCCGCACGAACAGCGTGTCGAGGTCGCCGAACTCGCGGATCAGCTTGGCCGCGGTCTTCTCGCCGACGCCGGGCACGCCCGGGATGTTGTCGGTCGGGTCACCCTTGAGGGCCTTGTAGTCGATCATCTGATCCGGCCGCAGCCCGAACCGCTCGTCGATCCTCGCCACGTCGTACATGACCGTGTTCTCGACGCCGGAACGGGTGGTCATCAGCCGGACCCGGGGCGTGACCAGCTGGAGCATGTCGAGGTCGACGGTCACGATCGTGGTCTCGAGGTCCTCGCGCGGGTCGAGCTGCTGGGTGATCGTCCCGATGACGTCGTCCGCCTCGTAGCCGGCCATCTCGTATACGGGGATGCGCAACGCCTTCACGACCTCGCGAACCTTGGGGAACTGGTCGCGCAGGTCGTCGGGCATCTTCACGCGGGTCGCCTTGTAGTCGGCGTACTGCTCGTGCCGGAAGGTCGGCCCCGGCAGGTCGAACGAGACCGCGAGGTAATCGGGCTGGAGATCCTGGATGCCGCGCAGGACGATGCTGGCGAACCCGAAGACGCCGTTCACCAGCTCACCCTTGGACGTCGTGAGGGGTGGCAGGGCGAAGTAGCCGCGGTAGACCAGCCCGTAGCCGTCCAGCAGCATCAGGCGTTCGGTGGGCACGTCCCCAAGTGTAGCCGCGGACCTCGATGCGGCCGCGTCAGGTCAGGCGGCGCGCGCTCCAACGGAGCAGGAACAGGCCCAACCCGACGATGAGCATGACACCGGCCACCACGAACAGGACCGACAGGCCGGATGCGTCACTCCGGATCGCGATGCCGGCATCGCCGGCCACGTCCCGCTCGCTGCTCGAGTCGAGCTCGGCGGCGCCGCTGAACGTGCTTTCCTGGTCGAGCTTGGTGGCGTCGGGCTCGGCCTGCGCAGCGACCCGATCCGAGCCGGTGGCGGCCTCCATGGATGGTGCCGCGGACGCCGCCTCCGCGGGGGCGGGCGCTGCGCCGGCCGCCCCGTTCGGGATCGCCGCGCCGACGGTCGAGAGCGTCGCCGCGCCACCGCTGCTGGTGATCGAGGGGACGGTCGCCACGAGCAGTCCGACCAGGCCGAGCGTCGTGAGCCCGGCCGCCAGCGGCCGGGTGAAGCCGTCGCGCGCGGACCCGAAGAACCCGAGCATGCGACGCCAGCCGCCGCGAAGTCGATCGACGTCGTCCGCCGTGAGGGTGAAGTCGCGCGGTCGACGCGGGGTCGACGACGCGGGCAGCGCCACCTGCAGGGTCAGCAGGTCGGCGAGGAGGTCGGCGCAGCCGGTGCAGGTCCCCACGAGATCGCGCGCGGCGGCGCCCTCGAGGTCGGACAGGTCTGTCGGTCGCGCGGCAAGCGCCGCGATCAGCGCGGCGTCGTGCGTCGCGTGCGCGGCTGGCGTGGTGGGGACGGGTTCGCTCATGTGGCGCTCAGACGGCCTTGCTGCACGCACGGTTCCGCGTGGTGCGTCCTGGCATCATCGCATCGCTCGAGCACGGCCAGCGGCCCGCCGGCGGAGGACGACGATGCCCCCGCCGGTCCCCAGCAGCCCGACCGACAGGACGACGAGCGGCGCATCGCCGTGGTCCGGCGTCATCGGCTCGGATCCGCGCGTCGGGGTCGCTGTCCCACCCGCCACGGACACGGTGTGCATGTCGACCGGGGCGGTCGCCTCACTGGTGGCGGCCCCCGATGAGCCGACCGGGACGGCGGTGAGCAGGAGTCCGACCAGTCCGAGGCTCGTGAAGCTCAGGGCCAGCGGCCTCGTCACGGTGTCGCGCGGCGTCCCGACGGCTTCCATGAGGCGTCGCCACCAGCCGGCCGGACGGCGCCGCCCATCGGCGGCGTGCGTGAGGCGCAGGTCCCGCGGCCTGGTCGGTACCCACGCGTGGCGGATGGCCGTCCGGATCGCGAGGAGATCCCCGTGGAGGGTGCCGCAGGCCGGGCAGCTTTGTACGCTCTCGGGGATGAGGCTGCCGCCGATCGCTGCAGCGACTGCGAACCGGTCGTGGCGGGCATGCGACGCGCGATCAGCCACGAAACAGCTCCATGCGATCGATGAGGAGATCGCGCAGCGCGAGCCGGCCGCGATGGATCCGGGACTTGACCGTCCCGAGCGAGACGCCGGTCATCTCGGCGATCTCGCCGTAGTCGTAGCCCTCGACGTCGTACAGCACGATCGCCGTGCGTTGATCGTCCGTGATGTGCGCCAACGCCGCCGCGAGCACGCGGCTTCGTTCCCCCTGCATCGCGATCCGCTCCGGATCCGCCTCGTCACCGGCCCGCGGCTGCCAGGCCTCGTCCTCGAGCTCCGGGTAGGGCTGCACCGGCCGGCGCTTGCGCGCCCGCTGGGTGTCCATCGCCGCGTTCACGCAGATCCGGTTGAGCCACGACTTGACGCTGCCGCCCCGGAACGAGCCGAGGTTGCGGTACGCCGAGAAGAAGGCCTCCTGGACCGCGTCCGAGGCCTGGTCCCGATCGGGCACCATCCGCACGACCAGGGCGAACAGCGCGTCCTGGTAGAGCGTGACGAGGTCGTTGAACGCGTCGAGGTCCCCGGACCGGGCTCGCTCGATGAGGATGAGGTCGCGGCGCTGGACGGGGTCGTCGGGGACCGTCGTCGAGCGAAGGTCCTCCACGGTCGGTGGGTCCCTCCGGACGGCGATGCTGGCTGACGTGAGGCGGGGGGAGTCTAGCATCGGCCGCCAGACGCGGCGGCACGGTCGGCGGTTCCGCGGTCGGGCGGCGCCGCTCGCCGGACGAGGCGCCCCGTCAGGCCAGCGCGCGTTCGAGTGAGGCGCGGTCGGTCGGTGTGCCGTGCGCAGGGAGCACGAACTCGACCGGCAGGTCGAGGAGCGGTCGCAGGCGCTCCCCGACCTCGTCGCGCGTCACGCCGGCGCGCAGCCACTCGTTCATCGCGAAGCCGCCACCGAAGTCGACGAGCGTGTCGCCGCAGACCAGTGCCCGGCGATCCTCGACCCAGAGCATGAGGTCGTTGTGCTCCCGTCCGAGGAAGGCGTCGATCCCGAGCGGCAGACGGTCACCGGCCGCGACGGAGTGCGACCTCTGCCCCGCGGCGAGCCAGGCCAGGTCGGGGCTGCCGCCGGCCGCCTGCTCGGACGTGATGCCGAACTTCTGGACGAGGTCGGCCGCGGTGTCCGGCGGCGGCGCGTACAGCGGCGCCCCGAGGCGCTCGACGAGCTGCTGGGCGTCGCGCTCGTGCCAGGGCGCCGTGAGCACGATGACCGGCTCGCGCTCCGTCGCCAGCTCCAGCAGGCCGTCCGGCACGGCCAGGGGGTCGAAGAGGAGCAGTCGGACGCCGTCGTCGATCGCGTACGACGAGACTTCCTGCGGCCACGGCTCGTCCGGCGTCCACGCCGGGTGGGGTGCCTGCCAGTGCCAGAGTCCGGGCTCCAGCTCACGCATGGCGCGATGGTACCGGGATGCCGACGGGGGTCGTGGTACGGCGGGTGGGACTCGAACCCACAAGCCCTTGCGGGCAGCAGAGTTTGAGTCTGCCCTGTATGCCAATTCCAGCACCGCCGCGGGCACATCACTATAGACGAGGCCTATCCTCGGGCCATGACGACCTCCCGCGGACGATCGCCCGCGCGGTTCATCGGCTACCCGGTCGACTCGCTGCTGGCCGCCTTCCCGGACGCAGGGCAAGCGGCCGAGGTCGCCGCCGAGCTGAAGGCGGCCGGCATCCCCGACCGCGACATCACGGTCCTGCGCGGCGAGGAGGGCGCGTCCCGGTTCGACCCGACCGGTGCCGTGCACGGCCTGGTCGCCCGGCTGCGCCGGATCGTGTCGTTCACGGTGATGGACCAGCTCCCCGACATGGCCTGGTATGACGCGGCTATCCGGGCCGGCGGAGCCGTCGTCATGGCCCGCGTCCGCGGCGACCAGCGCAGGGCCGATGCGGTCAGGTCGATGCGCGAACACGGCGGCCACTTCATCAACTACTACGGCCGGTTCGCGACCGAGGAGATCGAGCGCTGGCACGGCCCCGAGCCGGCAGTGCCGGACATGCTCAAGCGCTGACCAGCGTCCCACCCCGCCAGACGGCCACCGGTCGCCCGAGCACGGCCAGGTCGGCCAGCGGGTCGCCATCGACCAGGATGAGGTCGGCCAGCTTGCCGGTCTCGATCGACCCGACCTCGGACTCCAGACCCAGCAGCCTCGCCGCCGACGATGTCGCCGCACGGATCGCCGCTATCGCCGGCAGGCCGTGATCGGCCAGCAGGGCGATCTCCCGCCAGACCATGTCGGCCGTGACGCCGACCTCGCCGGTGTCGGTGCCGGTCGCCAGGGGCACGCCCATCCGGACCGCGGCTTCCGTCGACGCCCGGTGGGTCCGCTCGATGTGGTCCTGCCGCTCGCGCTGAGGCGGCGTCAGGCCGGGCAACGTTCGGTTCACGTCGGTCACGACGAGCGTCGGCACGAGCCAGGCACCCGACCGCGCCACTTCCTCGATCGCCGCCTCGTCGGCGAGCCACGCGTGCTCCACGGACGCGACGCCGGCCACGGCGGAGCGGCGGACGGATTCGCCGTCCTGGGCGTGGCACATCACCCGCCGCCCGAGCTCGCCGGCGGTCGCGACGATCGCGCCCAGCTCGGGCTCGGTCAGCTCCGGCGCCCCGTGGACCACCGCGCCGGGCGGCAGGCCCGTCGTCGTCAGCATCGCCGCCTCCGACGCCACGGCCTTCACGACATCGGCGCCGTCGAGGACGACCCGTCGGGTCGCGTCCGCGAGCGCGGCGGGACCGTCCGCCTCCAGCCCGAACGCGGCCCCGTGGCCGCCGACGGAGCCCACGGCCGTACCGGCCACGACCAGGCGCGGCCCGATCACCTCCCCCGCCGCGATGCTGTCGCGCAGGACGACCTCGAGGTTCCGGATCGAGCCCGCTCCGCGCGCGGTCGTGACCCCGGCCCGGAGCGCCAGCGCCGCATGCGCGGCGGCGGCGGCGAGGATCTCGGCATCGGCCCGGCGCGCGATCCTCTGGAGCGACCCCTCGGTCGGGTCGAACGTGTAGTGGGCGTGCGCGTCGATGAGGCCGGGGAGCAGCGTCCGCCTGGCACCCTCGACGACCGTCTCGCCGTCGGTCCCGGGGCGCCGCGGGTCGTGGTCGGCGACCTCCGCGATCCGCTCGCCATCGACTACCACGTCGACCCCGTCCCGGACCGCGTCGCCGACGCCGTCGATGAGTCGCACGTCGCGGATGAGCAACCGCATCGCGACAGCGTAGACTTCCGCGCATGTTCAAACGGATCTTCGGTCCCGGCCCCGAGCAGGAGCAGGCCGCCGACCTCGAAACAGCCTCCTTCGACGCCGCCGAAGCGGCCGGTGAGACCGCGACGGTCCGTCGCATCGTCGCCCGGCTCGAAGCGATGCCACCGGAGCGGGCGCGACTGGCGGCATCGGCCGCGTACACGCTGGCGCGTGCCGCGCAGGCCGATCTCGACATCAGCGCCGAGGAGACCGCGGTCATCGAACGCGAACTCCAGGCACCCGGCGCCCTCGACGAGCCGACCGCGGTCCTCGTGACCGAGATGGCCAAGCTCCAGGCCCGGAGCGTCGGCGGGACCGAGGACTACGTCGTGACCCGCGAGTTCGCCAGGCTGGCCACCGAGGAGCAGAAGATCCGCGTGCTGCGCGCGTGCTTCGCCGTCGGGGCCGCCAACGAGACGATCTCGGCCGAGGAGTCGGCGGTCCTTAACCAGATCGCCAAGGAGCTCGACCTCGACGCGGACACGCTGAACCTGGTCCGCGCTGAGTTCCACGAGCGCCTGTCGTCGGTGCAGGCCGTCCGGCGCGCCGCCGAGGGAACTTGACCCGACGGTCGTGCATGACGACCGTCATCCGACTCACCGCGCTCACCGCATGCCTCGCCGTCGCCGGCTGCGGCGCTTCGGGCTCGAGCGGGGCGACCGCCCCGGTGGTCGTCACCTTCGAGGTGGCGGGTGAGGAGCGCTTCATGGCGCTGCTGACCGAGCCCGCCGACATCGCCACCGCCCGGAGCCTGCTCGACGGGGAGGACGTGCCGAGCATCCCCAACGGCCGGGTGATCCGCGAGACCGGCGTGAACGAGGGCTACAGCTGGTCGCTGGATCCGAACGACATCGAGTTCGCGAGCGTGACGATCGCGGTGTGCGACGGCCTGCCATCCGACGTCGAGGCCGGCGTCATCTCCGGCGACCGCTACTGTCCGTGGTCGGCGGTGGTCATCGCGGTCGACCCGGCGGGCTGACGCTCGTCAGGCGCTCGTGAGGCGCAGCTCGACCAGCCCGTCGCCCAGCTGCCGGCGGACCTCGGCGAGCAGCTCGGCGTCGTAAGCGACGCCCCAGCGCAGCTCCATGGGCAATGCCTGCCCGCCGCCCGGTGCCGGGACGTGGAGGACCACGCGGGTCCCACCCGGCCGATCGCGAAGCAGCACCTTGACCGTCTCCATTGCCCGGATCAGCCGATCGGAGCCGGCCCCATCCTCGAACCGGACGTGGAGCACGGCCTCTGGACCGGCCGCGACCGGCACGTCGGCCGTCGCATCCCCGACGATCCGGGCGCGGGCCTCGTCGGGCACCGCCGGCTCGTCGTCGACATCGCCGTCGCCGTTGCGCCCGATGGCGCCCGGCGCCTCGAGGTAGGTCGGCACCGGCTCGCCGGGCTGGATCCGCGGGATCGCATCGGGCGGCAGCGCCCGACCGTCGGCCTCCTCGCGGCGCGGCGACACGAACGCCGTCGGCGACGCGGCCACCGGCGCGACTGCCGCGGCCGTCGCCGGTCCCGGCCCGACCGCGACCGGCGTCCGGCGGAACGACCCGTTGCGGCCGCTTCTGTCCCCCGCCGCCACGTCCCGGGCGAACTCCTCGGGTCCGCGCGCCGCGGCGTCGTCCCAGTCGGCGACAAGATCGGCGAGCAGGGAGATCTCCTCCCCCTTGTGGTCGACCCGGCCGGCGATGAGCAGGATCGCCCCGTCGCCGAGCAGCGGCCGCGTCGTCTCGTACAGCCGGGGGAACACCACGACCTCGATCGAGCCCTGCAGGTCCTCGAGCGTGACGATCGCCATCGGTTCCTGGCGCTTCGTGATGACCGTGCGCATCCCGGTCACGATGCCGCCGATCACCACCCGCTGCCCATCCAGCGTCTCGTCTTTGAGGTCGCCCGAATAGGCGTTGACGAATCGGCCGACCTGCTCCGCGACCTCGCCCATCGGGTGTTCGGACAGGTACAGGCCGAGGAGTTCCTTCTCCCAGCGCAGGCGCTCGCGGACCGGCACCTCGGTCGCGGCGGGCAGTGGCCGCTCGAACGCATCGGCATCGGCCGACCCGAGGTCGAACAGCGAGGTCTGGCCGGTGATGCGGTCGCGCTGCGTCACCTGCGCGGCACCGATCGCGTCATCGAGGCCGAGCAACAGCTGCGCCGGATGGCCGAAGGCCCGGAGCGCGCCGACCTTGATCAGCGCCTCGAGCACCTTGCGGTTGGCGAGTCGCAGGTCGATGCGCGTGCAGAAGTCGGTCAGCGAGCGGAACTCGCCGCCTTCCTGGCGTGCCGCGATGATCGACTCGATCGCTCCCTGGCCGACGTTCTTCACCGCCAGCAGGCCGAAGCGGACGGCGTCGCCCTCGACGGTGAACTCGAGGTGGCTGGCGTGGACGTCGGGCGGCCGGACCTCGATGCCCATGCGGCGGCATTCGGCCACCGCGGCGGCGACCTTCTCCTCGTTCGCACGGAACGCGGTCAGCACGGCCGTCATGTAGTCGACCGTGTGGTTCGCCTTCATGTACGCGGTCTGGTAGGCGATCAGGCCGTAGCACGTGGCGTGGGCCTTGTTGAAGCCATAGCGCTCGAACGGCTCGAACGCCTTGAACACGGCGTCGATCGTCGCGGCCGGCACGCCCCGCTCGGCGGCCTGGCTGACGAACCGCTCCTTCTGCGCCCGCAGGACGCTCGACTTCTTCTTGCGGATCGCGTACCCGAGGGTGTCCGCCTCCGGGCCGCTGAACCCGCCGAGGGCCACGGCCGCGGACATGATGTCCTCCTGGTACACGAAGATCCCGTACGTCTTCTCGAGGTACGGCTCGAGCAGCGGGTGCAGGTAGGTCACCGGCTCCTGTCCGTGCTTGCGGCGGATGTAGGCCGGGATGTTGTCCATCGGTCCGGGTCGGTAGAGGGCGACCATCGCGGCCAGGTCGTAGACGCTCGTCGGCCGCAGCTCGCGGACGTAGCGGCGCATGCCCGCCGACTCGAGCTGGAAGATGCCGGTGGTCTCGCCCGAGGCGAGCAGCTCGAAGGTCGGGCCGTCGTCGAGCGGGATCCTGTCGAGGTCGATCGTCACCCCTCGGTTCTCGAGCACGAAGTCGACCGCCTGGCGGAGGATCGTCAGGTTCGACAGCCCCAGGAAGTCGAACTTGAGCAGCCCGAGCGCCTCGATCGCGTGCATCTCGTACTGCGTCATCAGGCTGTCCGAGTTGGTCGCCCGCTGGAGCGGCATCAGCTCCGTCAGCGGCTCGCGGCTGATGACGACGCCGGCGGCATGGGTCGAGGCGTTGCGGGCGACGCCCTCGAGGTGCTGCGCGAAGTCGATGATCCGCTTGACGCCAGGATCGGCGTCGACCTGCTCGCGCAGGGCCGGGCTGATCTGGAGCGCCTCCTCGAGCCTGATCCCGAGCTGGTTCGGCACGGCCTTCGCGACCCGGTCGACCTCGCCGTAGCTGTGACCCAGGACGCGCCCGACGTCGCGGATGGCGGCCCGAGCGAGCATCGTGCCGAACGTGATGATCTGGGCGACGTGGTCCTGGCCGTACTTGCGCCCGACGTACGCGATCACCTCGTCGCGCCGCCCGTCCTCGAAGTCGACGTCGATGTCGGGCATCGTCACCCGGTCCGGATTGAGGAACCGCTCGAACGGGAGCTGGTAAAGGATCGGGTCGACCGGGGTGATCCCGAGCGTGTAGGTCACGATGCTGCCGGGCGCCGAGCCACGGCACGTCGTCTGGATGCCCTCCTCGCGGGCGAAGCGGATGAAGTCCGCGACGATGAGGAAGTAGCCGGCGTACCCCATCGAGGTGATGACGCCGAGCTCGTAATCGAGCCGCGCCTGGAGCTCCGGCGTGACGGTGCCGTACCGGCGAGCGAGGCCGGCCTGGCACTCCGTGCGCAACCACGACTCGACGGTCTCGCCGTCGGGCACCGGGAAGTGCGGGATGCGCAGCTGTCCGAGCGGCAGGGCCAGGTCGGTCATCTCGGCGATCCGTCGGGTCGTCAGGATCGCATCGTGCTGGTCGGGAAAGAGGTCGGCCATCTGGGCGGCCGTCTTGACGTAGAACTCGTGGGTCTCGAACTTGAGCCGGCCCGGCGTGTCGAGGTTGTTGCCGGTGCCGACGCAGAGCAGCACGTCGTGCGCGTCGGACTGCTCGGCTCGGACGTAGTGCAGGTCGTTGGTGACGACCAGTGGCAGCCCTGTGTCGCCGGACAGCTGCAGCAGCTGGCCGTTCAGCCGGGCCTGCTCGGGCAGCCCGTGGTCCTGGAGCTCGAGGTAGAAGCCGTCCGGGCCGAAGATGTCGCCGTACTCGCCGGCGACCTGGCGGGCGAGCTCGCGGTCGTCGACCTCCAGTGCCTTGGCGACCTCGCCGCCCAGACAGGCCGAGAGCCCGATCAGCCCCTCGGCGTGGCGGGCGAGATGCTCACGGTCGATGCGCGGCTTGTAGTAGTAGCCGTCGACGTGCGCGTCGGTGACCAGGCGGCACAGGTTGCGGTACCCGGTCGCGTCCTTGGCCAGGAGGATCAGGTGGAAGGGCTGGCTGTCGGCCTTGCCCTCCTTCGACGTCATCGAGCGCGGGGCGACGTACGTCTCGACGCCGACGATCGGCTTGATGCCCTTGGCCGTGGCGGCCTGGTAGAAGGCCACCGCGCCGTACAGCGCGCCGTGGTCGGTGAGGGCCATCGAGTCCATGCCCGCGGCGGCGGCCGCGTCGACCAGCTCGGTGATCCGGCCGAGGCCGTCCAGCAGGCTGAATTCGGAGTGGACGTGGAGGTGGGTGAAGTCGTTCGGCGCGAGGGTCACGGAGGGCAAGTCTACCGGGCGCGGGTCGGCCCGGTCGGACTCAGACCGGGACCGTGCAGACGAACGAGAGCCGGTACTCGACGCGCGTCGTCGGGGTCCATGTCGCGCCCACCGCGACCGGGTAGGACGAGCCCGGGACGGCCGCCGCGAGGATGATCCCGCCGGACGATGCGACCGGAGGCGGCATGCTCCCGCTGCCGATGAGGACGTCGTCGACGGTGAGGTTGACCGCCCCTCCGGCGGTGGCTCCGAACCGGATCCGGTCGGCCGACGTCGTCCACGTGCCGTTCGACATGCTCGCGAATGGAGCGCCGAAGGTGCCGCCGTCCGGGGCGAGGTATGCCGCCAGGATGGCGTTACCGCCCGTCCCTCTGGCCTGGCGGAACCCGATGCGGTAGGTGCTGCCGACCTGGAGCGGGCTGGACTCGGCACCGACCGCGGTCGAGTTGTTGCGCAGTCGGAGCCGCCCCGCGGCGGACAGGGTCAGGTTACCGAGGGTCACGCCCGCATTCGAGAGGATCGCGATCCGTGGCGTTCCGGTCGGCAATCCGACGACCCGCATCCGCATCGAGACCCAGGTATCGGCGGTGGCAGGGAATCCCTCCTGGAGGTAGCCGGTCGAATTGGCGAAGCGGGCGGACGCCGTTCCGTGGATCGGCGACGCAGCCTCGAGGGTCACCACACCGGTCATGCTGTCGACGCCGGTCGTCGGATCGAGGAGGCCCCCCTCGAACGTGATCGAACGGATCGCGCTCCCGCCAGGCGGGGTCGGGGTCGGCGTGGGCGTCGGGGTCGGCGTGGGCGTCGGGGTCGGGGTCGGCGTGGGCGTCGGGGTCGGAGTCGGCGTGGGTGTCGGGGTCGGAGTCGCGGTGGGGGTCGGGGTGGGAGTCGGTGTCGGGGTGGGAGTCGGACCGGCACCGCCGCCCACCGTCACGCGGAGCTGCGGCGCGTTGGCTGACTCGCCACTCGCATAGATGACGCTGTTGGCGTTGCCGGCCATGACGACGAAGGCCCGCGGACCGTCGCCGGTCACGGCGCTGGGCGGCAACGCGACGTCGACCCATCCACCGGCCGTCACCGGGCCGAGCGTCGCGAGGGGTGATCCGGTCGGTGGCGGCGCGTTGTTCCAGGTGATCCCGGTCTCAGTCCACGCGCTGCTCGTCGCGTACACGGTGCCACCGTGCGGACCGGCATCGGTGACGTTGAGCCGCAGCGTGACGCCAGTCACGGCGCGACCGGCCAGGCCCGTGACGTCGAAGCGCAGGTGGCTGTTCTGGGAGGTGGTGTTCGAGGCATTCCCCTGGCGGAGGAGGAGGTCCGCCGTGGTCCCGTAGTTCTTCGTGGGGTTCGTGTTCTTCACGTACGCGTCGGCCATCGGCGCGAACGGAAGCGTCTCGGCGGTCTGGCCGCTCGGCGCCAGGCTGAAGTCGAGGGTGGCATAGCTGCCGCCATTGATGACGGCCGTGGCCGTCGCGGTGACGTGACCAGATGCCGAGGCCGTGACCGAGTAGCTGCCCGGCGGCAGGTCGATCCGGTAGCGGCCCTGGTCGTCGGTCGTCGTGGTCTGTCCCGTGTTGACGGCAACGGACGCCCCGACGAGCGGGGTGGTCGTGACGGCATCGCGTACCTCGCCGGTCACGAAGGTCGTGGTCGCCGCCATCGCGACGTCGAGCGTCGTCGTCTGGTCGGCGTGCACCACGACCGTCCGATCGTCGCTCACGTAGCCGGATGCCGCGAAGGTCAGCTGGTGCGAACCTGCGGCGAGCCCCTGGATCGCGTAGTGGCCGGTCGAATCTGTGATCGTGACGCCGCCCGGGTAGCCGACCGTCACGCCGGGCAACGGGTCGCCGTTCGATGCTTTCCTCACCACGCCGGCGACATCGCCTGGGCGTGCCATCGCGACATCAAGGGTCGATGTGTCCCCACCCGTGACGAGCTGTTGGCGGGTAACAGTCGCGTATCCGGCCGCCTGGAAGGTGACGTTCACCTCGCCGGCCGGGACGTCGGAGAGGATGTACTGACCGTCGTCGTCGGTGGTGGCCGACCGTCCACTGGTCGAGACACTCACCCCGTCGATCGGGGCGGAGGTCGAAGCATCCGTGACCGTGCCGACGATCGTCCCCGGCTCTAGTGCGGCGGCCGTGCCGATACGTACCCACGAGGCCACCGACGGAACGCCGGTCGAGTTCTTCAGGACGAGCATGTAGTCCCCGGGCGGGGCCACGCCGCCTGACGCCGGAGCGGTCGCGACGAGCGTGGTTCCGGAGCGCGTGAACGCCAGCGGGACGTATCGCTGGTTCATGTCGAGGGCATGCGTTGCCGCCGTCGGGCGCAGGAGCGCGACCGACGTCACGGACGCCGCCTGGGGACTCGAGATCGCGAACGTTGTGCCGTAGGCGGCCGTGCCCGGGGCTGACGAGATCGTCGGCCGCGACCCGTTGAACAGGTACGGAGGCGAGTACACCTGGGCTCGAAGCCTGCCGCTCGCCTCACCGCCCCCGACGACCACGCGTCCATCCGGCAGGAGGACCGCCGACGAGTGGTACATGCGCGCCTCGCCCATCGAGGCGACCGTCGTCCACGCCTCCGTCGTCGGGTTCCAGATCTCACCTTGCAGGACCGCGGCGGCCTCGCTGTCGGACTGCCCGGTCCCGCCGATCGCCATCACGCTGCCGTCGGCCAGGATCGTCAGGTTCATGCGCCGCCGCGCGAACGACATCGGGGCGATCTCGCGCCACGCCGGGCTCGCCACGGTCATGTCGACGACCGCGGATCGTGCGTGCGCGGGGTCACCACCGCCGGCCCGCAGGATCTTGCCCGGCAGGTACATGACGGCCGATTCCGAGTACCCACTCGTGGCGTACGGGGCGGTCGGTCCGGCCGTCCAGCTGCCGGCGCCGGAGACGTTGATCGTGGCAGTCCCGGTCTTCGAGCCCGCCTCGTAGGTACGGCCGTTGGGCAGGACGAACATGAACGGGTAGAGACCCTGATCGCGCACGGCACCGGTCAGCCGGGTCCAGCTGTCGGTAGCCGGGTCGTACAGCTCGGGCACGGTGGATCGCGTTCCGTCGGGTGCGTCGCCAGATGTCGCGAGCACACGCCCGTCGGGCAGGGTCGTGCTCGTCGCGTACCAGCGCAGGTCGGTCATGTCGGCGCCGCGCGTCCAGGTCTGGGTCACGGGATCGAACAGCGCCGTGATGTTCGTCCCGTCGTGCGGCGACCCGTTCTGCCCGCCAACCACGATGACTCGCCCGTCCGCCAGCGTCGACTGTCCGGCGCAATGCAGGTCGCCGAATGTCGCCGGCGCCAGGGTGAACGTCCCTGTCGTCGGGTTCCAGACGCGGGCGTTGTCACCGGTGGACCAGACCAGCACCTTGCCGGTCGACAGGGTGGCCATGTGCTTGGCCTGGACGCCCCAGTCGAGCAGCGGGCCCCACTCGCCCGAGTCGATCGGCGCGGCCGCGATGGCGCGATCAGCTTCAGTCGCCGGCTGGGCGACCGCCGTCAGGCCATCGGCCGGCGGCGGCGCGGCCACGATCGAACCGGCGCCGGCCGACACCGGCCAGATCGTCGTGGCGACCAGCAGCGCGACGACCACAACCACCCGTGCGTGCACACGGCCAAGTGGTGACGTGACGGTTCCCCCCATACGTACCGGTCGCACCCCTTCGCGCCGGTTGACAACATCCTAGCGACCAGTGTTTCCGGGCGATCAACCGATCCGACGAGACGTTGCGCCGACGCAACGAAATCTTTGGTCCTAGCCCGTGAGCAGGCCCTCGACGACCGGTGCGATGCGCTCCACCCACAGCGCGTACTGGGCGCCGCTCGGATGGAGGCCATCCGACGCGACCAACGCGCGATCGTCCCGGGCGCGCAGCGACAGGTCGAACGTGTCCACGAACGCGATCCCCGCCGCGGTCGCGAGGCGGGCCATGGTCGCGTTGTTCGCGACGATCCCGCGGTGTCGCTGCGCGGGATCGCCGTAGTCGGCGCCGGCCGGTGTCGCCGTGTAATCCGGGATCGCGACAGTCACGATCCGCGTGGCCGGCAGGCGGTCGGTGAGCACGTCGAGGATCGTGACGACGTTGGCCTCGTACGTCTGGGACGGCACGCCCTGGACGACGTCGTTGACGCCGATGAGCAGCGTCACGAACTCCGGGGCGAGGGCGTCGAGGGCCGGCAGCTCGTCGCGGATCAGGTCCGCGCTGGTGTAGCCGTTGACGCCGAGGTTCGCGACCAGCTCCAGCGGGATCGACCTCGCGGCAAGGGTCGTGGCGAGCTGTGCCGGGAAGCCCTCGGCCGGTTCGACCGATGTCCCGATCGTGTACGAGTCGCCGAGGGCCACGTAGTGCACGGTCGTGTCGGCTACGGCAGCACCCCGAACGCCTCGATCAGGACCGACTCGAAGCGTCCGCGATCCACCCGGACGCCGACCTCGGCGTTCGGGCTGCGACCGTCACGCCGGAGCCGGTACGGCAGCCCGTCGCACACGGTCCTGCCGCGAGCCGGGCCGTCGGTCGTGTCGATCACGACGTGGTAGGGGGCGACGTCGACGAGGTCGGCGATGGCGAGGTGGGCGATGGCGACGGCGTCGTGGATGGCCGTCGTCGTGCGGCCGCCCCATCCCATGTTGCGGTCGAGCGCGTAATCGGTGAGGTCCGCGGCGATCCGGCCCGATGCGGTGTCGAGACCGCGCAGCGCCTCGGACGACGACCGGTCGAGCAGCGCCTGGTGTGTGACGTCCAGGCCCATCATCGTGATCGGGACGCCCGAGCGGAACACGACATCGGCCGCCTCGGGGTCGGCGTAGATGTTGAACTCCGCCGACACGGTGGCGTTCCCCTCCCCGATCGAGCCGCCCATGATCGAGAGGTGCGCGATCCGCACGGCAAGCTCTGGGTAGATCCGCAGGAGGAGCGCGATGTTCGTGAGCGGACCGATGGGCGCGATGGCGACGGGCTCAGGATGCTCGCGCAGCAATCGGGCGATCAGCGCGACCGCGCCGTCCGGCTGCACCGACGTATCGGTCGACGGCAGCTGGGTGGTCCCGATGCCGCCCTCGCCGTGCACCTCGGTCGCACGGACGACCTCGCCGACGAGCGGCGTCGCGGCCCCCTCGGCGACCGGGATGTCGTCTCGTCCGAAGGCATGCATCAGTCGCAGCGCGTTCTCCGTGCAGTGGCGGACGTCGGCGTTGCCGCCGACGGTCGTCACGGCCAGCACGTGGAGCTCCGGTCGCGCAAGCGCGAGACCGATCGCCAGCGCGTCGTCGAGACCCGGGTCGCTGTCGATGATCAGCGGCAGCGGGTGCTCCACCGTGCCGACCGGCGCGCTCCGTTGGGCGGCCTCGACCCCGAAGAAGGTCGGGACGGCGTGCACGGGTCCCGACCCGTCCGGATAGCCGGCACTCACCGGCTCAGCCCTGGTCGTACGGCTGACCGGCGGCCGCCGGACCGCGGACCCGCCCGACGACGCCGGCGACCACGATGATCGTGACGATGTACGGGACGCTGTTGAGCAGCTGCGGCGGGACGTCGACGCCGAGGATCGACAGCAACGCCTGCGTCGCGTCCGAGAAGCCGAACACCAGCGCGGCTCCGAACGCGTAGATCGGGTGCCACGCGCCGAAGATCACCGCCGCCAGCGCGATGAACCCGCGGCCGGCGCTCATGTTCATCTGGAAGCTGCCGGCGGTCGAGAGGCTCAGGTACGAGCCGGCCAGCCCGCCGAGCATGCCGGCGACGAGCATGGCCCGGTAGCGGATCGACAGGACGTCGATGCCGACCGTGCCCGCCGCCGACGGCTTCTCGCCCGACGCCCGCAGCCGCAGGCCCCAGCGGGTCCGGAACAGCATGTACGTCAGGAAGAACATCAGGATGATCGTCGACGTAGAGGTACGGCGTCCCGGAGAACAGGATCGGACCGAGGATCGGGATGTCCGCCAGCAGCGGGATCCTGATCGCCTCGACGGTCGGCGGCGTGTTCAGCTCGGTGTTCTGGGACAGGACACGCAGGAACAGGAAGTTCGTGATGCCCAGGGCACCGATGTTGACGACGACGCCCGAGATGATCTGGTCGACCTTGTAGCGGATCGCCAGCCACCCGAGCAGCAGCCCGACCAGGGCGCCCGCGACGATCGCCGCGAAGATGCCGATCAGCACGTTCTGCGTGACGCTGGCCACGATCGACGCCGCGCACGCCCCGATGAGGAACTTGCCCTCGATGCGCGATGTTGAGCAGGCCGCTGCGCTCGGACAGGATGCCCGCGAACGCCCCCAGCGTGATCGGCACGGCCAGCTCGAGGCTGCCGGCGATCACGCCCGTCATGTTCGCGGCGCGACCGTCGAGCAGGTCGGCGAGGATCGCCGCGATCCAGATCGGGATGAGCAGGAGCAGGCTTCGCCGCCACGGGAAGCTGGCGCCGCGGACGAGCTGCGCGATGCCGAGGGCACCGGCCACGACGCCGGCCAACAGCCACAGGACACCGACGCTCGTCTCGATCGAGAAGGCCGTGCCGCCCTGGCGGTCGATCCAGAACGAGAACGTCGCCGGCGTGTCGAACGACTCTCGTGCCACGTTGAGGGCGAGCAGTCCGAGGGCCGCGAGGATCGCGCCGCGGATCCGCGCCGCACGCAGCGCCTCGCGCGCCGCGGTACCCATGTCGCTCGGGGAGATGACCGCGGCGGTCATACGCTCGCCCCTTCACGGGCCACCTGCGCCTTGGGTTCCGGGACCCGGTAGATCGAGCGAACGAGGCCCGGCGCGGCCACGAACATGATGACGAGGGCCTGGATGAAGAACAGCAGGTCGAGCGGGATGCCGGTCTGGACCTGCATCAGCCCGCCGCCAGTCCGCAGCGCGCCGAACAGGAGCGCTGCGACCACGATGCCCAGCGGACGGTTGCCGGCCAGCAGGGCCAGCGCGATCGCGTTGAACCCGAAGCCGGAGCTGATGTCGTTCGACATCTGGGGGACGGTACCGAGGACCTCCATCGAGCCACCCAGTGCGGCCAGCCCGCCGGAGATCGTCATCGCGAGGATGATCGAGCCCTTGGCGCTGATGCCCGCGTAGCGCGCCGCGGTCAGGTTGTAGCCGGCTGCGCGGAGCTCGAAGCCCTTCGTCGTCTTGAACAGGAACCACGACACGACGGCGGCCGTGATGAGCGCGAGCACGAAGCCGTAATGAAGCCGGATCGATGGCAACCCGAACGGGTCGAAGATGCCCGGCACACGGCCGATCTCGGTGAGGACCTTCGAGATCGGCTGCGAGCTGCCCTCCTGGCGCAGGAAGTCGGAGCGCAACCCGAACAGCACTACCTGCGCGGCGACGTAGTTGAGCATGATCGTCGTGATGACCTCATGTGCCCCGGTCTGGGCCTTCAGGAAGCCCGGGATGAAGCCCCAGAAGGCGCCGGTCAGCACGCCCGCGATGGTCGCGCCGATGATCGGGATCGGCGCCGGCAGGTCCTGCAGGAGGAGCAGCGCGGTCGTCGCCCCGAACGCCCCGAGGATGAACTGCCCCTCCACGCCGATGTTGAACACGCTGGTCCGGAAGGCGACGGCGACGGCGAGGCCGGTGAAGATCAGTGGGGTGGCCGCGACGAGCGTCTCGGTGAGCGGCCGGATAGCCGCCGCGACCTGGCGCGGCTGGCCGCCCTGGATGGCGGCCGCGATGCGCGCCGGGTCGCCGAACGCCCCGGCCAGCAGTGACTGGTAGGCCGCGATGATGCCGCCGGCCGCGGACCCGATGGCGCCGAGGGGGTCGGTGCCCAGGCGTTGCAGGTTCTCGAAGTCGGTGATCAGGATGAAGATCGATCCGACGATGAAGGCCGTGAGGATGGCCAGCGCCGGGACGAGCGCCGGACCGAGGATCCTGCGCAGGCGGCTCACTGTGCGCCTCCCATCAGCATGCCGACGTTCTCGAACGTCGCCTCGTCGCCCTCGAGGATGCCGACGATCCTGCCGCCGAACATGACGGCGACGCGATCGCCGACCGCGAGCACCTCCTCCAACTCGGTGCTCACGATGAGGATGGCGGCGCCCGCGTCGCGCTGCTCGACGATCCGCTTGTGGATGTACTCGATCGAGCCCACGTCGAGACCACGCGTCGGTTGCGCGGCGATGACGAGCTTGACCGGTCGCGAGAACTCGCGGGCGACGACGACCTTCTGCTGGTTGCCGCCCGACAGCGATCCGGCGAGCGTGTGGATCGACGGCGTCCTGATGTCGAAGTCGCGCACGCCGTCCTTCGCCCCCTGGCGGATGGCCTCGAGGTCGAGCCGGACGCCCTTGCTGTAGGGCGCGCGATGGTACGAGTCGAGGATGTAGTTCTCGGACACCGTCATGTAGTTGATGAGGCCATCTCGCCCCCGGTCCTCCGGGATATGGGCGACCCCGATGTCGGAGACGTGCCGCGGCGAGGCCTTCACGATGTCGGCCCCGTTGACGGTCATGACGCCGGAGTCGGTCGTGCGCAGGCCGACGATGGCCTCGACGAGCTCGGTCTGGCCGTTGCCCTGGACGCCGGCGATCGCGACGATCTCGCCGGCCCGCACGTCGAGCGAGACGCCCTGCACCGCGACGTGGTCGCGATCGTCGCGCACGACGACGTCCTCGAGGTGGAGCACGACGTCGGCCGGCGTGGCCGGTCCCTTCTGCACGCGCAGCTCGACGTCACGCCCGACCATCAGGTTGGCGAGCTGCTCGCGCGTCGTCGACCCGGGTTCGACGGTGCCGGCGACCCGGCCGCGACGCAGCACGGTGATCCGGTCGGCGACCTCGAGCACCTCGTTGAGCTTGTGGGTGATGAAGATGACCGTGGTGCCGTCCGCGGCGAGACCGCGGATGATGCCGAACAGCTCCTCGGTCTCCGCCGGCGTCAGGACGGCTGATGGCTCGTCCAGGACGAGGATGTCGCTCTGGCGGTACAGCGCCTTGAGGATCTCGACGCGCTGCCGGACGCCGACCGGCAGGTCCTCGATGTCCGCGTCCGGATCGACGTGCAGGCTGTACTGCTCGGACAGCTCGAGGAGCCGCTTGCGGGCGGCCGACCGATCGAACGTGCCCAGCGGACCGGCCACGCTCTCGGCGCCGAGCGCCACGGCCGAGACCACGTCGAAGACCGGGACGAGCTGGAAGTGCTGGTGGACCATGCCGATGCCGGCGTCGATCGCCTCTGCCGGATCGTCGAACTGGCGGGCCGTCCCGTCGATGAGGATCTCACCCGAGTCGGGCCGGTAGAGGCCCGACAGGATGTTCATCAGGGTCGTCTTGCCCGCGCCGTTCTCCCCGAGGAGTCCGAGGACCTCGCCCTTGTCGGCCGAGATCGAGATCTTGTCGTTCGCGAGGACGCCCGGGAACTGCTTGGTGATGTCCCTGAGTTCGAGACGCATACGGCGATCGAGCCTCGAATACCGAGCCGCCCGCCCTCGAGGATCGAGAGCGGGCGGCCGTCGGATGGACTGACGGTCAGGCCGTCGATTACTTCAGGTAGTCGGCCACCTTGACCGACCCGTCGGCGATGGCCGCCGACAGGGCATCGATCTCGGACTTCAGCTCGGCCGAGATCTGGCTATCGAACTCGTGGAACGCCGAGAGGCGGACGCCCTTGTTCTCGAGGGTGCCGATGTAGCTCTCGCCGCCGGTGTCGCCACCGGAGTTCTTGTTGAAGGTGTCGAGCACCGCGACGTCGATGACCTTCTCGGCCGACGTCAGGATCGCGCCCGCGTACTCGGCCAGCGAGATCGCCTGGTCGGTGTCGACCCCGATGCCCCACTTGCCGGCCGCCAGCATCGCCTTGAGGGTGCCGTTGCCGGTCGCGCCGGACACCGGGTGGACGATGTCGACGCCCTGGTCGAGGAACGTCTTCGCCAGCTGCTCACCCTTGGCGGGGTCGCCCCACGGGTTGTCGCCCCCGACGAAGGTGCCGGTCTGCGTCGCCGCGTTCCAGCCGAGCAGCTCGACGTTGGTGCCCTTCTGCTCGTTGTGGTACTTGATGCCGGCGTACAGCCCGTCCATGAAGCGGGTCACGCCGGGGAACTGCTGTCCGCCGTACGTGCCGATCTTGCCGGACTTGCTGAAGCCCGCGGCCAGGTAGCCGGCGAGCATCGCCGCCTCATCGATCTGGAAGTCCAGGCCGGTGAAGTTGGCCGGGGTCGGGCCGTTCGTCGTCTCGTCCCAGACGGCGTCGACCTGCGCGAAGCTGACCTCGGGGTTGTTCTTGGTCGCGTCGATCGTCGCCTGCGCCTGGTTGAAGCCGACGGTCACGATCGACTGGCAGCCCTGGTCGATGAGGCGCTGGATGTTCGCGGCGTAGTCGGTCGCACCCTGCGCTTCCGAGAAGAAGACCGTGTACCCGGCCGCTTCCGCGTCCTCGAGGCCCTTCTTGGCCAGGTCGTTGAAACCCTTGTCGCCGAGACCGCCGGTGTCGAACGCGACACACGCGGTGTACCCGGCGCCGGAGACGGCGCTGCCGGACGGCGAGGCCCCCGCCGACTCGCTCGGTGCCTCGCTGGCGGCATCGGTCGGGGCTACGCTGGGAGCCGTCGTGGCGGCACCGCCACTGGAGCACGCGGTAAGGATGAAGGCCGCCGCCGCGCCGAGCGAAAGCAGCCGCATTGAACTGCGCAAGTTTGACTCCTCCTCTACGGCCGTGGTGCGACGCTGGCGGACCGCGGCCTTTCGGTGACGGAGGATACGCTATCGCTGGTTCGGCGTCGATGATCCCTCGACGCCCCGACGGCGGAGGTGTCAGTGACGCCCGACGAGCGTGCCCGGACGATCGCGTACCTCGACCACGCCGAGGGTCGCGGCCCGGTCCCGACGCTCGACGACGACGGGATCGCGGCACTCCTCGTGGACACCCGCAGGATCGCGGTCATCGGCGCCTCGGACGACGCGCGCCGGCCATCGCACGACGTGTTCCGCCATCTCCGCGCGAGCGGGTTCGACTGCGCGCCCATCAACCCGAACGTCGCCACCGTCGCGGGCGTCGTGGCCCACCCGACGCTGGCGGCGGCCGTGTCGGCCACCGGCCGGTTCGACATCGTCGACGTCTTCCGACGGCCCGAGCACTGTGCGGCGCACGCGCGCGAGGCGGTCGCCGCGGGCGCGCGCTGCCTGTGGCTCCAGCTCGGCGTCGTCGACTGGGAGGCCGCCCGCATCGCGCATGATGGCGGCCTGACCGTCGTCATGGACCGATGCCTGTCGGTCGAGTGGCGCCGGCACGGCCGCGGTCGAATATCGGAGGGAGCATGACCCAGATCCACCTGCACGCCGAGCCGGGCGACTATGCCGCCGTGACGCTGCTGCCCGGCGACCCGAATCGCGCGACCCGGATGGCCGAACGCTTCGACGGTGGGCTTGCGGCGAGCCGGCAGGTCAACGCCAACCGTGGGTTGCTCGGGTACACCGGCACGGTGGATGGGGTGCCGGTCTCGGTCCAGACCACGATGATGGGCGCACCCACGACGTCGATCGTGATGGAGGAGCTGCTGAACCTCGGCGTGACGACGTACATCCGGGTCGGCACGTGCGGCGGCTTCGGCGTCCTCGACATCGGGGACGTGGTGGTCGCGATGGCCGCGGCGTCGTGGGCCGGCATCGGCGGCGTGCTCGGCGCCAACGAGCCGACCGCACCGACAGCCGACATCGACGTGGTCAACGCCCTCGCGGACGCCAGCCGCGAGCAGGGACTCACGACCCACGTCGGGCCGATCGTCACGAGCGACGTGTTCTACGACCCACACCCCGACGGCGTCATCCGCTGGGGCAGGCGCGGCTACCTCGCGGCCGAGATGGAGACCGCGGCGGTGTACCTGCTGGCGATGCGCGAGCGCGCCAAGGGCCGGCCGGTGCGAGCCGGGACGATCCTCACGGTGTCGGACGTGATCCGCGACCCTGGCGAGGTCGAGGGTACCCGCAAGCTTGGCGAAGAGGACTGGTTCCGGCCGCCCGAGGACGAGGTCGTCCGGCGCGTGGACCTGACGATCGGGGCCGCGTTGGCGGCGGCCGCGACGCTGGGCCGGACGGGCTCCTAGGCCACGAAGGACAGGCCCAGCTCGAAGTCCTCGAGCAGGTCCTCGACGTCCTCGCAGCCGACCGAGAGGCGGATGATCCCGCCGTCCTTCGGACGCGGATAGACCAGCGTGTGGATGTCGCCGAGGCTGACGCCGATGTCGCACAGGCGGAGGTGGTCGGTGAACGCGGCCATCCCGTCGAGCCCGCCGGCGGGCTTGAACGTCACCATCGCCCCACCGAGCTCGCCCAGCAGCCGGCGCGCGACGGCGTGGTCCGGATGCGAGGCGAGCCCCGGGTAGCGCACCCACTCCACCTTCGCGTGGCCCTCGAGGAACCCGGCGATGCGCGCCGCGTTCGCTGCCGCCGCGCGGGACCGAAGCGGCAGCGTCCGGACGCCGCGCTGGACGAGGAAGCTGGAGAACGGGCTGGCCGCCTGGCCGAGCGTGTCGGTCTGCTTGCGGATCGGGTCGGTCAGCGCCTTGGGACCCGCGACGACGCCCGAGACGGCGTCGCCATGACCGGACAGGTACTTGGTGGCGGCGTGCAGGACGAGGTCGGCGCCGTGCTCCAGCGGGCGCACCAGGACCGGGCCGAGGAACGTGTTGTCGGCGATGAACAGCAGCCCGTGACGCCGGGCGACCGCCGCCAGCGCGTCGAGGTCGGGGATCCGCAACCGCGGGTTGGTCGAGCACTCGACGAAGAGCGCGCGCGTGCGTGCCGTGACGGCCGCCTCCACGGCGGTGAGATCGGTGGCGTCGACCCGGGTCACGTCGATGCCGCGTCGCGGGAAGTCCTCGTCGAGCAGGACATTGGTGATCGCGAACAGCTCGTCGCCCGCGACCAGGTGGTCGCCCGTCGTCAGGTGGGCGAACAGCGTGGCCGCGACGGCGGCCATGCCCGACGACGAGACGACCGCGTCCTCGGCACCCTCGAGCGAGGCCAGCTTCTCCTCGAGCGCCCGGTTCGTCGGGTTCCCGGTCCGCGAGTAGAAGTACGCGCCGGGCTCCCAGGCCAGCGACCGGTCGACCGCCTCCTCCTTGTCGGCGGCGGTGTCGAACGTGAACGTGGCCGTCGCGTAGATCGGGGTGCGGTGGGCGTGGGTCGTCGGGTCGGGCCGCTCCCCCGCGTGGATCGCCCGCGTGGCGAGGCCGCGTCCCTCGGTCCGTTCCCGCATCGTCCCTCCCTGCCCATGCCGCGCCGCTCCGGCCCAGTCTATGGGGCGGCTAGGCTACGTCGATGGACCGGACCGACTGGTGGCGTTCGCTGGACCCGGAGCGCGCGGCACTGCTGGAACGGATCTGGATCCCGGTCGGCGCACCGGGGTTCGCCGGCGCGGCCAAGCCCGATCGACGGGAGCTCCTCGACCGCCGGTTCACGCCGGATGGCTGGCGGTTCGCTCACGTCGTCCGCGGCACCGTCGTACCGACGCAGGTCGCCATCATCGAGTACGAGGCGAGCTATCGGCGCTACCTGTGTGACCGTCCCGACCTCGTCAGGTTCCTCGTCACGACGTGCGGCAATGTCTACGACTTCGAGGTCGCGAATGTCCACGACGACGACTACGACCAGCCGCACACCACGATGAATCACTACCAGGACATCGCCGTCCGACGCGTCGTGGCCGAGCTGGTCGACGATCCGGCCTGGCCCGACGTCAGCGAGACGCCCGCCGAGCTCGCTTCTCTCACCGACCTGGGGACCGGGAAGACGCACCGGGTCCCGAGGGCCCGCGGCTTTCGTGGCGACGGCCTGCTCCAGATCCGCGATCCGCTCTCGCCGGGGTACGTCCTGAGCCCGGCGGTCGTCCCGGTCCATGACCCCGCGCTGATCAGCAGCCTGCCCGACCGGACCGAGTGGTACCACGCCGAAGGCTGCGGGCACCTGTCGGTCGAGGCGTTCTGGCAGATGAGCAAGGTCCTCGAGGTCCGTCTGGACCGGTTCCTCGAGCTCGGAGACGGGCGGGCGGAGCCGCTCGCCGGGCTGTGAGGAGCGAGCCGCCGGAGACCCTGCTCCTGGGCGCGCTCAGCCTCGACCGGTATCGTGCCCGACGGGCCGGTCCTGCCGGGCGGCGGCGCACTCAACGTCGCGTGGCACTGGGGCTCGCTCGGGGTGCCGTTCCGGCTCGTCAGCCGCGTCGGTGACGGCGAGGCCGGCATGTTCCTTGACATGCTCGACCGTCACGGTATCCAGCATGTCCCCGCGTCGATCGTCGCCGCCGGCCCGTCGGCCTCCATCGACATCGAGTTCCTGCCCGACCGCCAGCCGTGGATGGACCACTACGTCCAGGGCGTGTGCGGCGACCTCCGGCTCACGGCCGAGGAGGAGCGCGCGCTCGCCGGCGCCCGGCACATCCACGCGATCCTCGTCGAGGGCGTGATCGCCGAGCTCGGCCGTCTCGGGTCGACCGGCAAGCTCGGCCACCTCGAGGTGGTCGCCGACTTCCTCGGGTTCCGCCACTACACCTTGGAGCGCTTCGCCGACACGATGCGATGGGTCGATCTGGCGATCATCGGCTGGCCCGGGTCGCCGACCGACGCCACGGTCGTGGGCATCCGGGACGTGGTCATCGAGCTCGGCAAGCGCGCCATCGTCACGTTCGGATCGCAGAGCGTCCTGGCGGTCGACGGCACGCCCGGCGGCGGCGAATGGCACATCCCGGTCACGCCGGTCCCGGTCGAGGGGACGACCGTCGGCTGCGGCGACGCGTTCATCGCCTACTGCCTCGCGGAGTGGTGGCGCTCCGGCGACCTCGTCGCCGCAGTCGAGCGCGGCAAGGTGGGCGGCGCGTTGCCGACCGCCTGGGTCCGACCCCTTCCGGACGAGGCGTACGATTCAACCCTGTTCGAGAGGGAGCGAGCGGGATGGACGCCCGGTCGTGAACGACATCAAGGGTTCGGACGTCAACGAACCAGATGTCGAGTCGACGGACACACCGGTCGTGACCAGTGAGGTGGCCACAGCCACGATGGCGCCTGCCCGCGCGCACGTCGGGCCGCTCGTGGAGGCGGCGTTCGATGCCCACGCGGGCCGCCTCAAGGCCTTCGCGATCGCCGCGATGCGCGATGCCGATGCCGCGGACGACCTCGTCCAGGAGACCTTCCTGCGCTACGTCCGCCACGTCCGCGAGGCGGGCGAGCCCGACAACGTCGGCGGCTGGCTGCATCGCGTCTGTGCCAATCTCATCGTCAGCCGCGGGCGTCGCCAGACGGTCGCGGTGCGCAAGCAGTCGCTGCTGGTCGACTCCTCGGTCGGTGCGTCGCCCGAGGACCAGGTCATCCGCTCGGACGAGAGCTCTCGTCTCCGCGGTGCCCTCGACACGCTTCCGGCGGACGCTCGCGTCGCCCTGTTGATGGCGGCTGCGGGCTATTCGTCGATCGAGATCGGCGAGGCCATCGGTCGGACCGCCAACGCCACCTCCACGTACATCTGCCGGGTCAGGATCCGCCTTCGCGAGATACTCTCGGGCGCCGGGGGCGCATCGCCATGAACGACCACGAGACCTATCTGCTGCTGGCCGCGAAGCAGGTCGGCGAGGGGCTGACGCCCTCCGAAGAGGCGGAGCTGGACGCCCATCTCGCGACCTGCCCGAGCTGCCGCTCGTTCACCGCGGGGATGCGTCGCGACGACATCCTCCTGCGCGGACAGCTCGGCGAGGTGGCCGTCGCGCCCCGTGTGCGGCAGCGGGTCCTCGACGAGGCCTACGGCCAACGCCGGCGGTTCGACCCGCGCATCGTCCTTGCCCTCGCTGCGACGCTGCTGCTGGGCACGATCGGCGCCACCCTATTCGTCGGTGGTCAGGCGCCCGCGACACGATCGCCGCAGGCGGTCGTCGATCCGACGCCATCGTCGACGCCGAAGTCCATCGCCGTCGCCAATCCCCTCCCCATCACCGACTCCGACTCCGCCGTCACCGCCGCCGGGTGCAGGGTCCTTCGTCAGTGCTGCGTACGTCTACAACGAGCAGGTACCGCGTCGCGATTCCGTCGTGGCACGCTTCGAGGACGGGGAGCCGGCCGGCGAGTGGACGAGGAACCAGCCGCCGACGGGTCCCAGGAACTCGTTCGCCGGACCGGTGACCTGCCTCGTCATCGAGGGACGCGATGCGTGGCTCGCTGGACCCGCGACCACCGACACGGTCGGCGATACCCAGGCGGTGTACATCCACCTTCACGATGGCGGCGCCGATGGTGAGGGCGACGAAGCGATCCTCTGGAGGAACAACCCGGGTCAGAGCCTGACGACGCTGGAAGGGTGGTGCGAGACGAAGTTCATCCCGGAAGCCCCGTTCCCGATCACCGCCGGCGACATCGTCGTCAGCGACGGGACCGCGACGCCGGCACCCTAGCGGATCAGGAACCCCAGGAAGATCAGCACGGCGCCCGCGACCGCGATGAGGCCCGCGATCCGCGCCCGACGTCGGTACTCGGCCATCGCCACCGAGGCGCCCGTCGGCCCGTCCTCGTGGGTGCGCACGCCACCCCGCCATGCCTCGTAGCGGTCGAGGTTCGCCTGCTGCTCGCGCAGCGCCTGGTAGCGCGACCAGGGCCCCCGCGCGCGGGTGTAGCCGATGACGACCAGCGCGATGCCGGCCAGCCAGCACGCGATGTTGATCACGCTCATGCGTCGAGACGTTCTCGGATCAGCGTCTGGACGACCGACGCGTCGGCCTGGCCGCGGGTCGCCTTCATGACCTGGCCCACCAGGAAGCCGACCGCCTGGACCTTGCCGGCGCGGTAATCCGCGACAGCCGCCGGGTTGGCCGCGAGCACCTCGTCGACGGCCGCACCGACCTGGCCCGCATCGGAGATCTGGTGGAATCCGCGGTCGGTCACGATCGCGGCGACGGACTTCCCCGAGGCGACATGGGCCTCGAAGACCTCCTTCGCGTTCGATCGCGAGATCGCGCCCTCGTCGACGAGCCGGATCAACGCCGCCAGCTGGTCCGGCGCGACCCGGAGCGCGGCGCCGTTCGGCGAGGCATTGCGCAGTCGCAGGTACTCGCCGGTGACCCAGTTGGCGACGTCGCGGCCGGCCACACCATCGTCGGCGGCGACGACGCGCTCGAACAGCCCTGCGGCATCTGGGTCCGCCGTCAGGACCGCCGCCGCATCGACGGCCAGGCCGAACGACGCCACGAAGCGGGCCCGCCGCGCAGCCGGCAGCTCGGGCATCTCGGCCCGCAGGCGTTCGAGCCAGGCGGTCTCGACCCGGAGGGGTGGCAGGTCCGGCTCGGGGAAATAGCGGTAGTCGTCCGACGTCTCCTTGGACCGCATGTGGTACGTGGCGCCCTTGTCGTCGGACCAGCCACGGGTCTCCAGGACGAGGGCTTCCCCGGCGTCTAACGCAGCGGCCTGCCGGTCGATCTCGAAGGCGATCGCCCGCTCGACCGAGCGGAACGAGTTCATGTTCTTGACCTCGACCCTCGTGCCGAACGCAGCCGAGCCGCGCGTCCGGAGCGAGACGTTCGCCTCCACCCGCATCTGGCCACGCTCCATGTCGGCATCGGACACGCCGATCGTCCGCAGCAGCAGCTGCAGCTCCTCGGCGTACCGTCGGGCCTGCTCGGCGGTCCGCAGGTCCGGGTCGGTCACGATCTCCATGAGCGGCGCCCCCGACCGGTTGAAGTCGATGAGGCTGGCCCGGCGCCCATCGGACCCGCTCAGGTGGACCAGCTTGGCGGTGTCCTCCTCGAGGTGGGCACGCGTGATGCCGATCGTGATGGGGCCATCCGAGACGTCGATGGTCAGCCGTCCGGACGAGGCGAGCGGAAGGTCGTACTGGCTGATCTGGTAGCCCTTGGGCAGGTCCGGGTAGAAGTAGTTCTTGCGATCCCAGCGGGTCGCGTCGGGCGTGGTCGCCTCGATCGCGATGCCCGTCATCAGCACGTGCTCGACGGCGCGGCGGTTGATGACCGGTAGCGCGCCCGGCAGGCCCAGGCAGACCGGGCACACGTGGCTGTTGGGCGGGGCACCGTCATAGGCCGTGGCGCATGCACAGAACATCTTCGATTCGGTCCGCAGCTGGCAATGGACCTCGATGCCGATCACGGCTTCGTAGCGGTCGCGGGCGGCGGCGTCGGTCGTCGTACCGGCGGGGGTGTCGATGGCCATCGCGCAGAAGTCTCGCACAGCCTCCGTCGCCCGGCGACACGGGTCGCAGGCCTGTGTCCGAGTAACCAAGGATCTGGTTGTAAGCGCTCTCTTGACAAGCCGTGCTATGGTCCGAACCGGAACGTGAGAGCGCTCTCACAACAAGCCAGATATCCCCGCAGGAGCATCATGGCGCAGGTCGAGACCCCTCCCTCGCGTCCCGTCGCAACCCTGGACGAGGTGGCGCGCGTGGCGGGCGTCTCCCGGGCGACGGTCTCCCGCGTCGTCAACGGCTCCCCCAAGGTCAGCGCGGACGTGCGCCGGACGGTAGAAAAGGCCATCGATCGTCTCGGCTACGTGCCCAACCGGGCAGCCCGCAGCCTGGTCACCCGGCGCAGCGATTTCGATCGCGCTCGTCATCACCGAGCCCGCCAGCCGGCTGTTCAACGACCCGTTCTTCCCGCGGCTCGTCCGCGGCGTCAGCGCGGCCCTGTCGGTTCGCGACCTCCAGCTCGTCCTGCTGATGCCGGACGACGAGGTCGACGAGCAGCGGACGGTCAGGTACCTCACCGCGGGCCACGTCGACGGGGTCATCCTCGTCAGCCTCCACGGCGACGATCCGCTGCCCGACCAGCTCGCCAACCGGCGCATCCCGGCGGTCGTCCTCGGACGGCCGCCGCGTGGGGTCGACGTGGACTACGTCGACGCCGACAACCGCGACGGCGCGCGGCGCGCCACGAGCCACCTGGTCGCGAGCGGACGCAAGCGGATCGCGACGATCACCGGCCCGCATGACATGGTGGCCGGCATCGACCGGCTCGCCGGCTATCGCGACGCCCTCGCCGACGGCGGGATCGGCATCGACGACGGCCTGATCGCCGCTGGCGACTTCACGCACGCGGGCGGCGAAGCCGGCATGGAGCGCCTGCTCCGCGATCGGCCCGATCTCGACGCGGTCTTCTGCGCGTCCGACCTGATGGCCGTCGCGGCCCTCGGGGTGCTCCAGGCCGCAGGGCGTCGCGTTCCGGCCGATGTCGCGATCGTCGGCTACGATGATTCGCCCGTCGCCACCACCACCCGACCCGCGCTCTCGAGCGTCCGTCAGCCGATCGAGGAGATGGGCCGCGAGATGGTCCACCTCCTGGCCGGCAGCATCGAGCGCAACGGTCGCGTCCCTCGCCACATCGTCCTGTCCACGGAACTGATCGCACGCGCCTCGAGTGCGGGGAGGGCCATGCCCTGACGACGTACGCGCGCCCTGCTCCAGCCATCCAGCCACTGTCGGAGTCTCGGAACGGAGGAGGAACACGGTCGATGCATCTCAGTGAAGCCCGGTTCGGGCGGACCCTCGTCCTCGGCAGCGTCATCGCGCTGATCGCGGCGGCCTGCGGGGCCTCGACCCCGAGCGCTGCGCCCAGTGCGGCTGCGCCGAGCGCCAACGTCGCCATCACCCCAGCGCCCGTCGCCACCGGCGAGGGTGGTCTGACCGCCGACGGCAAGGTCCTGATCCGCTGGTTCGTCGGTCTCGGCACCGGCGCACAGCCGGACCAGATCGCCGACGAGCAGGCGGTCGTCCAGGAATTCAACGAGAGCCAGGACAAGATCACGCTGAGCCTGGAGATCTATCAGAACACGACGGCGTACGACATCCTGAGCACCCAGATCGCCGCCGGGACACCGCCGGACATCATCGGCCCGGTCGGCTTCCGCGGCTTCTACGGGTACGGCGATCAGCTGCTCGACCTGCAGCCGTTCATGGACAAGAACGACTACGACGTGTCCGGGATCGACCCGAAGATCCTCGCCGCCTACAAGGAAGGCTTCGGCGGCCAGGTCGGCATCCCCTTCGCGATCTACCCGTCGTTCATCTACTACAACAAGGACCTCTTCACGGAGGCCGGCGTGCCGGAGCCGCCGCACAAGGTCGGCGAGCAGTACGACGGCAAGGACTGGACCTGGGAGACCCTGGGAGAGCTCGCGAAGAAGCTGACGGTCGACAAGGCCGGCAACGACGCGACGAGCGGCACGTTCGACAAGGACGACACCGCGCAGTGGGGCTACTACATGCAGTGGACCGACCCGCGCGGGTGGGGCACCCAGTTCGGCCCGGGCAATCTCGTCGCCGACGACGGCACCACGGCCCAGGTCCCGGACAACTGGAAGGACGCCTGGCAGTGGTACTACGACGGCATGTGGAAGGACGGGTTCATCCCGACCGGCGCCGAGAACCGCTCGGAGCTGCTGAACAGCGACAACGCCTTCCAGTCCGGCAACATCGCGATGGACTTCGTCCACCTCTGGTACACCTGCTGCGCCTGGCCCGCCGAGGGTGAGCCGCAGGCCAAGTCGTTCGACATCGCCGTGCCACCGAGCACCGACGGGACGACGACCGCCAAGCTCCATTCCGACACGTTCGGGATCATGAAGTCGACCGTCCATCCGGACGAGGCATTCGAGGTCCTGACCTACCTGCTGGACAACGACAAGCTGATCGCCCGCTACGGGGCGCTGCCGGCCGTCGCCAGCAAGCAGGAAGCGTTCTTCGCGTCGCTCGACGAGCGCTTCGCACCGAACAAGATCGACTGGCAGGTCGCTCGCGACATGCTGGCCTATCCCGACGTGCCGAGCCATGAGGCCGACATGCCGAACTTCCTCAAGTCGGATGCCGCGGTGAAGGCGTTCCAGGAGACGCTCATCACCACCGACGGGCTCGACATCCCTGCCGAGTCCGACAAGCTCAAGACCGAGCTACAAGGTTTGTTCGACCAGGACCAGTAGGTCCATCATCGACGGAAGCGCGCCGACTCTCCTCCGGCGCGCTTCCGTCTCCCCATCCAGCCAACCCACCCGACCGAAGCCGCGAGGCCCCTTTCCACCATGATCGGCCGGCCCGACGCCCCCGCCTTGCCCGGGTCCACGCTCCGTCGGTCACGCTGGCGCTGGACCGCGTCGCGCCGCGAAGCGGCCTGGGGCTGGCTCTTCATCTCGCCGTGGATCATCGGGTTCATCGCGTTCACCGCGATCCCGATGGGCATGGCCCTCTACTTCAGCCTGACGGACTTCGACCTGCGTCGCCCGGATGAGGTCCAGTTCGTCGGCCTCGCGAACTACGCGCAGATCCTGCGCGATCCCAATGTCATCCAGTCGCTGGGCGTCACCCTGCGCTTCGCGATCATCACGATCCCGGCGACGATCGCCCTGTCGGTCGGGCTGGCGATGCTGCTGAACTCACCCCGGCTGGTCGGCCGGCGAGGCTTCCGGACGCTGTTCTACATGCCGACCCAGATCCCGCTCGTCGCGAGCACGCTGATCTGGGCGGGCGTCCTCAATGCCGAGACGGGCTGGGTCAATGGCCTGCTCGGGGCGGTCGGCCTCCAGGGACCCGACTGGCTGAACGATTCGGGCTGGGTCCTGCCCTCGCTCGGCATCATCGGCCTGTGGGGCATCGGCGCGATGATGCTGATCGCGCTGGCCGGGCTGCAGGCCATCCCGACCGAGCTCTACGACGCGGCCAAGGTCGACGGCGCCGGGGCGTGGACCACCCTGCGGCGCATCACGCTGCCGCTGCTGACGCCGGTCCTCTTCTACAGCCTGCTCATCAGCTTTGTCGGCGTGTCGCAGTACTTCATCCAGGCCTACGTGCTCAAGAACGGCCAACCTGACGACTCGACGCTCTTCTACAACGTCAACCTCTACCGCGAGGCGTTCTCGTTCAACCAGCTCGGCTACGCATCGGCGCTGGCCTGGGTGCTGTTCCTGATCGTCCTCGGGCTCGCGATGCTGCTGTTCTGGTCGTCCACGCGGTGGGTGTACTACGCGGGCGAGCGACGATGACCGCGATCTCGCGGCCGGCGGCGCCCGCCACGGTCGTCGCGGGCACGCCCCTGCGCCGGTCGATGCGGCGGTTCACGGGACGGGCGGCCATCTTCCTCGTGGCCATCGCGATCCTGTCGGCGTTCCTGATGCCGCTCGCGTACATGGCCCTGACGTCGCTCAAGGATCAGACGCAGATGGCCGATCCGGCGGCACCGCTCTATCCGGCCTCGCCGCGGACCTTCGCGTACGAGGGCGAGGAGCTGCAGATCTACGCCGTCCCCGTCGACGGGCTGATCCGGGAGCTGGCGATCGTCGAGAAGGGCCGCGAATCGTCCGAGATGATCGACCCGGCGAACACGGCGGCCGGCACGTTCACCTGGGAGGGACGCTGGCGCACGCTCCAACCGGCCTACGTGTTCGACCCGAAGACCGAGAACTTCGCGACCGCGTGGAACCAGATCGAGTTCCCGAAGCTGCTCCGCAACACCGCGATCATCGCGACCGTGAGCACGATCGGAGCGGTCGGCTCGGCGATCCTCGTCGCGTACGGCTTCAGCCGGTTCCGCTTCCCCGGCCGTGGACCGATGTTCCTGATCCTGCTCTCGACGATCATGCTGAGCGCGCAGGTCACGCTGGTGCCGACCTACATCCTCTTCACCCGACTCGGCTGGACCGGCACGTGGCTGCCGCTCATCGTCCCCCACTTCTTCGCCAACGCCTACAACGTCTTCCTGTTGCGCCAGTACTTCATGACCATCCCCACCGACCTCGATGAAGCGGCGATGATCGACGGCGCCAGCCCGTTCCGCATCCTCCGCTCGGTGGTCGTCCCGCAGGCGATCCCGGCGATCGTGGCCGTCTCCCTGTTCCACTTCTTCTTCGCCTGGAACGAGTTCCTCATGTCGCTCGTATACGTGGGCGGGAACCCCGACCTGTGGCCGCTCTCGCTCGGGATGCAGAAATTCGCAGCGCTGTACGTGACCCGGCCACCGTTGGTCCAGGCGAGCGCGATCCTCGCCATCATCGTGCCGGTCCTCGTGTTCTTCGCGTCGCAGCGCGCGTTCATGCGCGGCGTCGTCATGACCGGGGTCGAGAAGTGACCGAGGCCCTCGCGGGCGAGGCTGCTTCGGAGGACGAGCCGTGGCCGGCCATCCCCGATGTCGCCTGGCGTCGCGGCATCGGCGTGCCGTGCCCCTCGGTCGGCCGGCCGCGCGTCCACACCCCGATGATCGACGACGGCGAGTGGGCGGGCATCCCGATCGGCGGACTGGGCACGGGCAGCATCGGGCGCACGTTCCGGGGCGACGTCGCGCGCTGGCACCTCGACGTCGGCCGGCACCGCTTCGAGCCGGTCGCGGCTGACGGCTTCGCGCTGTTCGTCGGACGGCCGGACGGCTCGTCAACCGCGACCGTCCTGGGCATCCGACCGCCGACCGACGACCTGCCCGGCTGGGGCTGGGACCTGCCGGTCGGCGGCGGCACCTACCACGCGCTGTTCCCGAGGGCATGGCAGACCTTCGAGCCCGACGCCCTCGGCGTCCGTCTCACCGGCGAGCAGCTGTCGCCAGTCATCGCGGGCGATCTCGAGCGCAGCGCGCTGCCGGTCGGGGTGTTCGAGTGGTGGATCGAGAACCCCGGGTCCGAGCCGCTCACCGTCGGCCTCCTCGCCACCTGGGCGGATCCGCCCGGCGGGCCCGACGACGGCCCGGCGCCCGGCCGCCCGCATACGGTCGTGATCGACGGCGCCTCGGTGATGGGCGTGCGGTTCGGCGACGCGGGCGACACCGCGCCGGTCGCCCTGCGCGGCACGCTCGCCTTCGCCGCCCTCGCCGATGACGACTGGGACCTGTCGGCGCGCGCCTCGTTCGACCCGCTCGCCGACACCGAGACCTGGAGCGACTTCGCGTCCGACGGCCGTCTCGACGCGGCCTCGCCGGCCCGTGCCGATGCCCCCACGGCCGGGCCGGCGGGCGCCGCCCTCGCGGCGACCACGACCCTCGGACCCGGCGAGCGCCGGTCCGTCCGGTTCGCCCTCGCCTGGGACCTGCCCAGGGTCGAGTTCGGCGCCGGCCGGCAGTGGTGGAAGCGGTACACCCGCGACTGGGGACACTCGGGCACCTGCGCCTGGGAGCTTGCAACGCACGCCCTCCGCGAGACGCCCGCCTGGCGGCGGGCGATCGAGGCGTGGCAGCGGCCGATCCTCGACGACCCCGAGCGGCCGGCGTGGTATCGCGCGGCGCTCTTCAACGAGCTGTACTTCCTCGTCGACGGCGGGACCTTCTGGGAGGCCGGCGAGGTGGGCGGCCCGCAGCCCGATCCGGACGACCCGGGTCGGTTCGCGCTGCTCGAGTGCGTCGACTACCCGTTCTACGACACGGTCGACGTCGACTTCTACGCCTCGTTCGCCCTCCTCGAGCTGTACCCCGACCTCGAGCAGCGCGGGATCCGTGACCTGCTGGCGACGATCCCGGTGGACGATCCCTCGACCGTGACGATCCAGGCGTCCGGGCTCGAGGCGCCGCGCAAGGTCGGGGGCACCGTGCCGCACGACGTCGGTGGACCCGGCGACGACCCCTACCACCGCCCCAACTGGTACAAGTTCCAGGACGTCAACGCCTGGAAGGACCTCGGGCCGAAGTTCGTGCTGCAGGCGTGGCGCGACGCCGTCGCGGACGGGCACGACGGCACGGCGCTCATCCGTGACGTGTATCCGACCGTCGACGCGGTGCTGCGCCGCCTGGCCGAGGCGGACCGCGACGGCGACGGGCTGCCCGAGCATGACGGCGTGCCCGACCAGACCTACGACACCTGGCCGATGCACGGGCCGTCCGCCTACGGCGGCTCACTCTGGCTGGCCGCGACGGCGGCGGCCGAGGCGATGGCCGGCCGGCTCGGCGACGCCGGCGCCGAGCGTCGCTGGCAGGGCTGGTTCGAGCGCGCCCAGATCGCCTACGACCGTCGGCTGTGGCGGGACGGCTACTACGCCTACGACGACGGCGGCGGCCCGAGCTCGACGAGCATCATGGCCGACCAGCTGGCCGGCCAGTGGTATGCCGATGTCACCGGTCTCGGCGACCTGGTGCCGCCGGACCGGGTCGACGAGGCCCTGCGGACGATCCACGCCTACAACGTCCGGCGGTTCGGCGGCGGCCGGATGGGCGCGGTCAACGGGATGCGCCCCGACGGGACCGTCGACGGCTCGAGCGAGCAATCCGCCGAGGTGTGGGTCGGGACGACCTACGCGCTGGCCGCGTTCATGATCGGCCGCGGCCTGCTCGAGGAGGGCTGGGAGACGGCCCGTGGCGCCGCGGAGGTCACATACGAGCGTGGGCTGTGGTTCCGCACGCCCGAGGCGTACGACGCGAATGGCGACTTCCGCGCTTCGATCTACCTGCGGCCGCTGGCCATCTGGGCGATCGAGGAGGCGCTGCGGCGCCGCCGGAGCGCCGCCCCAGCCGGTCGCTAGGGTCCGATCAACGGCCGGCGAGGATCCCCGAGGTCGCCAGGAACAGGCCGTAGAGGGCGACGGCCAGCCACAGCAGCGCCTTGATGTCCGCCCGCTCGTGCAGCGGGATGGGCTGCGTCCCGCCACGGTCGTCGGCGACGACGCCGCGCCCGACTCGCAGGTTGGCCGTGGCCCGACCGGCCCCGGTGATGGTGAGGATGATCCCGGACATGAAGAGGATGGCGACGATCGAATCCACCCGACCCCCCTGTGCTCGTGACGGATGCGCGGCACGTGACGGCGCCGCGGGGTGAGGACGTGAGCATCGTACCCCGGCGCCTCGACCGGCGCAGGGACCCGATGGGACTACCGGTCGACCACTGCCATCGCGGCCATCCGTTCCGAGGGCGACGGCGTCGCCGGATCTGCGAGAAGGGCGAGGTCCGCCGGCTCGATCGAGCGCCATTCGGCGGTGGCGGTGATCGCCTCATACCCGCGGGCCAGGCCCAGCAGGGCGGGCTCGGACCACGGCGCTCCGATGAACTGCAGGCCGACCGGCAGCCCGTCCGACAGCCCCGCAGGGACCGAGATGCCCGGCAGGCCGGCCATGTTGACCGGCAGCGTGCACGCGTCCGAGAGGTACATCGCGACGGGGTCCTCCAGCCGGGCCCCGAAGCGGAACGCGACCGTCGGCGAGGTCGGTGCGACCAACGCGTCGAAGCCCTTCGCCCACAGGGCGTCGAAGTCGCCCTTGATGAGCGTGCGCACCTTCTGCGCCTTGAGGTAGTACGCGTCGTAGTAGCCGGCCGACAGGGCGTACGTGCCGAGCATGATCCGCCGTTTCACCTCGGGGCCGAACCCACCTCCCCGCGTGGCGAGGTAGTCGGCCAGGACCTCGCGGCCCTCGCCCAGCCGCCGTCCGTAGCGGATGCCGTCGTAGCGCGCCAGGTTCGCCGACGCCTCCGCCGGGGCCACGATGTAGTACGTCGCGAGGCCATAGTCCGTGTGCGGCAGCGAGACCTCCTCGACGACCGCCCCGGCCGACTCGAGCCCGGCGACGGCCTCGCGGATGCGCGCCTCGACACCCGGCTCCATGCCGGCCACGAAATACTCGCGGGGCAGCCCGAGCCGCTTCCCCCGCAGCGACGCAGCCGCCTCGTCGTCGCCGGTCGGCAGGCGCAGCAGCGCATCCGGGACCGGCTCCGGCGACGAGGTCGAGTCGCGCTCGTCGCGGCCGGCCACCGCGTGGAGGAGCGCCGCGGCGTCCCGCGCATCGCGGGCGAACGGCCCGATCTGGTCGAGCGAGCTCGCGAACGCGACGATCCCGTAGCGGCTGACCCGGCCGTAGGTCGGCTTGAGGCCGACGATGCCCGTCAGCGCCGCCGGCTGGCGGATCGAGCCACCGGTGTCGGTGCCGATCGACAGCGGGACGTGGAAGGCCGCGACCGCCGACGCCGAACCACCGCTCGAGCCACCCGGCACCCGGTCGAGCGCCCACGGATTGGCGGTCGGCCCGAAGGCCGAATGCTCGGTCGACGAGCCCATGGCGAACTCGTCCATGTTGGTCTTGCCGAGGATCACCGCGCCCGCGTCGCGCAACCGCTCGGTGATGTGCGCGTCATACGGGGCCCGGTAGCCCTCCAGGATCCGCGAGCCCGCGGTGCACTGGCCGCCCTCGACCGACACGAGGTCCTTGAGCGCGACCGGGATGCCGAGCAACGGATGGAGCGCACCCACCGCCGCGGCGCCGTCCGTGCGGGCAGCCGCGAGACGAGCGTCCGCCCGGTCGGCGGCCTCGAGCGCGCGCAGCCGGTCGATGGTCAGCCACGCGTGGAGACCACGGTCCTGCCGTTCCGCGAGATCGAGGTGGGCGACGGTCAGGTCGCGCGACGACACCTCGCCACGTCGCAGCCGCGCCCCCATCTCGTGAGCGAGCGACCGGGTGAGGTCGGTCACTCGCCGCCCAGGATGGCGGGGACCACGATCGATGCGCCGTCGTGTTCGGCTGCGTTCGACAGGACCGCGTCGACGGTCAGCGACGGCCGGGGGACGTCGTCGCGCAGGATGTTCTCGAGCTCGATGGTCTGCGCGGTCGGGGCGATGTGGTCCGTCGGGACCGACGCCAGGATCGTGTACTGGTCGAGGATGTGGTTGAGCTGCCCCTCGAGCCGGGTGAGCTCGTCCTCGGTCAGGCCCAGTCGCGCGAGCAGGGCGACGTGCTCGACGTCCGCGCGCGACAACGTGGCCATGCGCCCGATGATAGCCGCGTGACGACGAGCCCGCCCCTCCCCCGCTTGCGGCCGATGTCGGTCGCCGACCTCGAGCCCGCGGTCGACGCCATCCTCGCCGACGAGTGGGGCGACCGGCGCGCGTGGTTCGCGTTCGCCCTCGCCACCCCGAGTTGCCACGTCGTCGTGGCCGAGGACCGTTCCGGTGCCATCGTCGGCACCGGGGTCACGACCGTGAATGGCCCGGTCGCATGGATCGGGACGATCTGGGTCGCCCCGGCTCATCGGCGGCATGGTCTGGGACGCGCCTTGACCGAGGCCACGATCGACGCCGCCGAGGACGCCGGCTCGCGCACCCTCGTGCTGGTCGCCACCGATCGGGGCCGACTGCTGTACGAGCGGCTTGGTTTCGAGGTGCAGACCTGGTACCGGACGATGGAGGCGGCCGGGGGCGCCACGGGGCCGCGACCCGACGGGTCCAGGATCCGTGCCTTCGAGCCGGCCGATCTCGCCCCGATGGCCGCGCTGGACCGGTCGGCGACCGGCGAGGACCGGTCCGTCCTGCTCGACGCCCTCGCCACGCGGGACGGGACCAGGGTCCTGGTCGACGACGACGGCGCTGCGGGCGGGTTCGTGATCCGCGCGCCATGGGGCGGCGGCGCCACCATCGCGGCGCGCCAGGACGACGCGCTGGCCCTCGTTCGCGCCAGGCGGGACGACTACCCGGCCGACCGGCGAGTGCGGTGCGGGATCCTGCTCGAGAACGAGGCCGGTGCCGGCGCCCTCGAGGCCGAGGGCTGGACCGAGGCGTGGCGCGCTCCACGGCTGATCCGCGGTGCGCCGCTCGTCTGGCACCCGGAGCGAATCTGGGGCCAGTTCAACCACGCGCTCGGCTAGCGACCCCGGGGTCGCCCTGACCCAAGGGTCCGGGGCGAGAGGGCCGATGGTGTGATGGTCGTCACCCGGTGGAGCCAGCGACGCTACGTCGGATGATCTCGACCAGCTGTCTCCAGTGCGGGACCCCGGCCGCCCGGGCCGACGCCACGTTCTGCCGCCGCTGCGGTCTCCCGTATGGCGAGGCGCCGCGGTCCGATGTGGAGCTGCCGAGCTGCCCGGTCTGCTACCGGGCCGTCGACGACGACGGCCGCACCGACAGCCTCGGCCTGCCCGGCCTGCGGGTGGACCTCCATCGCCACATCGCCGAGCATGATCGCCACCCCGTCGGGGACGACGACTGGCTCGAGACGCTGCGCGAGGGCGACCGCCTGCGCTGGGGCCGCTGGACGGCCCCGTACGAGACGGTCCGCCGCTACCTCGTGACGGGCCAGGTCGACGCGGGTCGCAACCGCCAGCTCGCGCACGACATGATCGTGACCGCGATGACCCAGCTGCGCCGCTGGGGCCCGGACGGCGAGATCTTCGGCGACCAGCCGGAATGGCAGGCCGCCCGCCAGGCGGTGACCGAGCTCATGGAGCGCTACGCCGCCGGTCGTCGCTAGGCGTCGGCGAACAGCTCGTCGTAGGCGTACTGGTCCCAGTCGCGGACCCAGATCTCGGCGATCTTGCCGTCGTCGATCCGGTAGACCACCACGCGGTCGATGTCGATCGTCCGCTCGCCGCGCGTGACTCGCCAGTGGACGAGGCTGGCCGCGTGGGTGTCGCTGGCGAGGATGTCGTCCACGCCGAGGTTCTCGAACCGGCCGTCGGTGTCCCGGAAGATCCGCGTGTAGTAGGCGAGGACGGCGTCCTGGCCCCGGTACGTGCCCGCGTGCGGACTGCGGCCCGGGATGTGCAGGACACAGTCGTCCGTGAAGTACGGCAGGACCTCCGCGGCCTGACCCGCCGTCAGCGTCGCCGAGTAGCGCCGCATCAGCTCGATGTTCGGGTGCGTCATCGGTCCCCTCTCAGGTGGTGTCGCCGGCCAGCAGCCGCCGGAACCCATCCTCGTCGAGGACGGGGACGCCCAGCTCCTGCGCCTTCGCGAGCTTCGAGCCGGCCGACTCGCCGGCGACGAGGTAATCGGTCTTCTTCGACACGGAGCCCGCCGGCTTGCCCCCGGCCGCCCGGATCGCCGCTTCGGCGTCCTGCCGGCTGTACCCCGGGAGCGTGCCGGTCACGACGACGGACTTGCCCGTGAGCGGCCCGACGGCGTCCCCGGCGGGACGGGGCGCCGGGAGCTCGGGCTCCACGCCGGCGGCCGCCAGGTCACGGAGCACACCGCCACCCGGTCCGTCCGTCCCGAAGTACGCGGCCAGGCTGGTGGCGACCGTCGGGCCCACCCCGTAGACGGCTTCGTAGGCCTCCGGCCCGGCCGCCTCGAGGAACGTCGCCGCACGATCCAGCCAGTCGTCGCCGGGCGGGACCTGCTCCACGAGCCAGGTCGACAGGTCGATGGCGGTCTGCTCACCGACCTGGGGGATGCCGAGGCCGTTGAGCACGCGGGCCAGTGGGCGGCGGCGCGACCGCTGGATCGCACGGTGGAGGTTCTCGGCGCTCTTCCGCCCGAATCGGTCGAGCCCCTCCAGGTCCTCGACGGACAGGCGGTAGAAGTCACCGCGCTGGCGGATCATCCCGCGCTGGAGCAGCTGTTCCAGCACCTTCCAGCCCGCGCCCTCGATGTCCATCCCGCCGCGACCCACGAAGTGCGACAGCTCCTGCGACACCCGGGCCGGGCAGAGCGGGTTGGGGCAGTACACCCGGACCGCGCCCTCGTCCTGGACGACGGGCGTGCCGCACACCGGGCAGTCGGCCGGCATGCTGAACTCGCGCTCGTCGCCGGTCCGCCGGTCGACGATCGGGACGGACGACCTCGGGGATCACGTCGCCCGCCTTCTGCAGCACGACGCGGTCGCCGATGCGGATGTCCTTGCGCCGGATCTCGTCGAGGTTGTGGAGCGTCGCTCGGGCGACGGTCGAGCCGGCGACCTTGGTCGGAGTCAGGTGGGCGACCGGGGTGAGCGTCCCGGTCCGCCCCACGTACGCGACGATGTCCTCGACGGTCGATTCGACCTGCTCGGGCGGGAACTTGTAGGCGATCGCCCAGCGCGGCGCCCGGCTGACCATGCCGAGCCGGTCCTGCTGGTCGAACCGGTCGACCTTGACGACGACGCCGTCGGTCTCGTACGGCAGCTCGTGGCGGGCCTCGCGCCAGCGCTCGGTGAACGCGATGACGCCCTCGATGTCGAGACCGGCCTCGTGGTCCGGGTTGCCGGGCAGTCCGAGCCCTGCGATGCGCTCGAGCGCGCCCGACTGCGTCACGAGCGATCCGTCGCCCTCCTCGAGCAGCTGGTATGCCCAGAAGGACAGCAGCCGGCTCGCGGTCACGCCCGGGTCCTTCTGGCGCAGCGACCCGGCGCCCGAGTTGCGCGGGTTGGCGTAGAGCGGCAGACCGGCCTCCTCGCGCTCGCCGTTGATGCGCACGAACTCGGCCTTCGGCATGAACACCTCGCCGCGGACGTCGGCCGTGGCCGACTCGGTCAGCCGCTCGGGGATGACCGTGATCGTCCGCAGGTTCTGGGTCACGTCCTCGCCGGTCGTCCCGTCACCCCGAGTGGCGCCCTGGACGAAGCGGCCGCGCTCGTAGCGGAGCGTCACGGCCAGCCCGTCGATCTTGAGCTCGGCGACGTACCGCAGGTCCGGGGCAGGCTCGGGGGCTGCCGGGGCGCCGAGCCCGCGCCGCACCCGGGTATCGAACGCCCGCAGCTCGTCGTGACTGAACGCGTTCGACAGGCTGAGCATCGGTCGGCGGTGGCGGACCTCGTCGAAGACGCCGCCCGTCGGGGCACCGCCGACGCGCTGGGTCGGCGACTCGCCGGTCACGAGCTCCGGGTACGCCGTCTCGAGGGCGACGAGCTCGCGGAACAGCTGGTCGTACTCGGCGTCGGGCAGCTCCGGGGCGTCCTGCTGGTGGTACAGGACGTTGGCCCGGTCGATGGTCGCGGCGAGCTCCGCGTGGCGTGCCGTGGCCGCCTCGATGTCGAGCGCCGACGCCCGTTCGACGAGCGCCGGATCGACCGGCGGCAGCTGGACCGTCATGCGCCTGAGGGTAGCGAGGATGCCGGTCGGACGTGGGCGCGGGTGATCGACGCCGGGGTCGGCGTTCCCAGCAGCGCCAGCGCGATCTCGAACTCCTCGCGCAGGATGGCCAGGGCTCGGGCCACGCCGGCCTCGCCACCGCTGGCGAGCGCCCAGATGACCGGCCGTCCGACGAGCACCGCCCGGGCCCCGAGCCCCAGGGCGATCGCGATGTCGATGCCACGCCGGACGCCACCGTCGACCCAGACCTCGGCACGACCGCCGACCGCCGCCACGACCTCCCCGAGGACGTCGATGGGCGCCGGGGTCCGATCGAGCTGGCGGCCGCCGTGGTTGCTGACGACGATCGCCTCGACCCCGTGCTCGACCGCGATCGCCGCGTCGTCGGCGGACAGGATGCCCTTGAGCACGAGCGGCAGGTTCGACCAGCCCCGGATCGCGGCGAGGTCATCCCACGTCAGAGCCGACCTGGAGCTGACCCTCGAACGTCGTGTCCCCGGCGTGGACCCCGGCCGCGTGGGTCGGCGGCGCGTCGGCGAAGTTGCCGAGGCCGGTGACCTGGAAGCCGGAGCGGCGATCGCGAACGCGATAGCCCAGCCGCGGCAGGTCGACGGTCAGCATGATGGCCCCGAACCCGGCGTCCTCGGCCCGGGCGACCAGCTCGCGGCTGCGTCCCGGGTCGGCCTGGGCGTAGAGCTGGAACCAGCGTCGGCCGGCCGGAGCCGCGGCGGCGACGTCCTCGATCGAGTGGCTCGCCATCGTCGAGAGCGTGAACGGGATCCCGGCGTCGGCCGCAGCCCTCGCGGAGGCGGTCTCCGCCGATGGGTGCGCCAGCCCGTGGACAGCCATCGGCGCGATCGCCAGCGGCATCGACACGGCGCCCCCGAGGATCGTGGTGGCCGGGTCGACCGTCGCGGCCTCGACCAGCACCCGCGGGATGAGCCGATAGCGGCGCCAGGCAGCCAGGTTGTCGGCCAGCGAGACCTCGTCCCACGATCCGCCGGCGACGTAGTCGAACGCCGCGGCGTCCATCGCCCCCCGGGCGGCGGACTCGAACTCGTCGAGCGCGTGGATGCGGGCGAGATCGACCGGCGCGTCAGCGCGTTCCCGGTCGACAGATCCCGCTCCCTCCACCTCGTCATCGTAGGCGAACCGCTACCCTTCGGCGATGTCCGCCACGACCGTCGACGAGCGACTCCTCGAGGCCGTCCGGACCGGCGACCTGGGTGCGTTGCGGCGGGCGCTCGCCGAGGGCGCCGACCCCGACGCTCGCGACACCGCCGGGACGCCTGCGGTGATGGTCGCGACGATCGGCCGCCGGCCGGACCTGCTGCGGGCGCTGCTCGAGGCGGGCGCGGACGTCGACGCCCAGGACGCCACGCTCGACAACCCGTTCCTGTACGCCGGGCGCGAGGGCCTCCTCGACATCCTGCGGCTGGCGAACGAGGCCGAGGCCGACCCGACGATCACCAACCGCTACGGCGGCGTCGCGCTGATCCCGGCGTCGGAGCGCGGGCACGTCGAGGTGGTGCGCTACCTGCTGAACGAGACCGACATCGACGTCGACCACGTCAACAAGCTGGGCTGGACCGCGCTCCTCGAGGCGATCCTGCTGTCCGACGGCGGTCCCCCGCACCAGGAGATCGTCGGGCTGCTGATCGACGCCGGCGCGGACGTCGACCTGGCGGACGGGGACGGCGTGCGACCGCTGGCGCACGCCCGAGCGCGCGGCCAGTCGGAGATCGTCCGGTTGCTGGAGGCGGCCGACGCCAGCCCCTAGCCGATGATCTCGAGGTTGGCCAGGCTGGCCAGCATCGTCTTGCGGCCCACGCCGGCGTCCTTGAACGCCACGGTGATCTCCTCGTCACTCCGGGTGAGCTTCGAGGTCACGACGATGCCGTCACCCCAGCGGCCGTGGCGGACCCGGTCCCCGTCGCGGAACTGGCGCTCGCCGGGGATGATGGGTCGCGGCGGCCGTGCGGCGACCGGGGCTTCGCCGACCTCCGTGGTCCCGAGCGAGCCGGACGGCGCTCCCGCCTCGAACGCCTCGCGTCGGGCGGCCAGGTCGCGACCCGGCCGGAAGGCCTCGCCGTCGGTCGGCGCACCTGGCCGTCCGCTGCCCTGCCGGTAGGCCGGCCCCGGGCCGCGGGTCCGGGTGTTGAAGCGGGTGGCCCGCCGCTCGCCGAACACGAGGTCGAGATCGAGGTCGCGCTCGGGCTCGTCGAGCCCGCCGAGACGCGGCCCGACCATCAGCTCGGCCGGGATCTCGAGCAGGAACCGTGACGGGATGGCGGCCTGGCCCATCCCCCAGGTCGCGCGCCGCCACGCGTGCGACAGGTACAGGCGTCGCTTGGCCCGCGTGATCCCGACGTAGGCCAGCCGCCGCTCCTCCTCGAGCTGGCGCTCGTCGTCGAGCGCGCGGCTGTGCGGGAAAAGGCCCTCCTCGAGCCCGGCGATGAACACGACGGGGAACTCGAGGCCCTTCGCCGCGTGGAGCGTGATGAGGGTGGCCACGTCGGCGTCGCCCTCGTAGCTGTCCTGGTCGGCCACGAGAGCCGTCTCCTCCAGCAGCCGGTCGAGGGCGTCCTCGGGCTCGAGGTCGTCGTAGCGCGTCGTCACCGCCCGCAGCTCGAGGAGGTTGGCCCAGCGGTCCTCGCCATCCTCCGACCCATCCGCGAGCATCGCCCGGTAGCCCGACGCCTCGAGCACCTCGTCGAGCAATTCGGGCAGCGGCAGCACGCCGATCCGGGTCCGCAACCGGCGGACGAGCGCCGCGAACTCGGCCAGGGCGTTGCGGGTCCGCGGCGCGAGCAGCGGCAGGTCGCCGCGCGCACCCTGCTCGACGGCGCTCCAGTACGTGCCGGGTTCACCGGTCGCGGGGTCGGTCGCCGCGGCGGCTGCGCGCAGCGCCTCGACGGTCTTGTCGCCGATCGATCGGGCCGGGACGTTGATGACCCGCTCGAAGCTCACGCTGTCGGCGTCCGACCGCAGGATGCGCAGGTAGGCCAGCGCGTCCTTGACCTCGCGGCGGGCGTAGAACCGCGTCCCGCCGATCAGCTGGTAGCGCAGCCCGTAGCGCAGGAACGACTCCTCGATCGCTCGGGACTGGGCGTTCATCCGGTACATCACGGCGATGTCGCGGGCGCGGAACCGGCGGTCCTCGTCGCTCTCGTCCGCGCGTCTGGTGAGCTCGCTGCCGCGTCCGCCGATCAGGCCTTCGACCTGGCGGGCGATCCACTCGGCCTCCTCGTCCTCGTTGTACGCCTCGAAGCGCTGGATCTGGAGCCCGCCCTCGATGTCGGTCCACAGCTTCTTGTCCTTGCGCGCGGTGTTGTGCGAGACGACCGCGTGGGCCGCGTCGAGGATGAGCTGGGTCGAGCGGTAGTTGCGCTCGAGCTTGACGACCGTCGCCTTGGGCCAGTCGCGCTCGAAGTCGAGGATGTTGCGCAGGTCGGCACCGCGCCACGAGTAGATCGACTGGTCGTCGTCGCCGACGACCGCGAGGTTGCCGCGCTTGCGGGCGAGGGCGCTGACCCACAGGTACTGCGCCCGGTTCGTGTCCTGGTACTCGTCGACGTGCAGGTAGTGCCAGCGGTCCTGGTAGCGGGCCAGCACGTCGGGCGCCTCGTCGAACAGCCGGACGGCCTCGAGCAGCAGGTCGTCGAAGTCGAGCGCCCGGGAGGCCGTGAGTCGCTGCCGGTAGCGGGTGGCCAGACGGGCGATCGTCCGCTCTCGGTGGTTCGACGCGTTCTCGGCGAGGAACGTCGGGTCGAGCATCTCGTTCTTGGCCCGACTGATCGCGCCGAGCACGACGCTCGGCCGGAACTCGCCGGTCAGCGGCATGTCCTCCTCGCGCAGGATCTGCTTCATCAGCGCGGTCTGGTCGTCGGTGTCGTAGATCACGAACCGGCGGTCGATGCCGATGGCCTCGCCGTCGCGACGCAGGACCCGGGCGCAGAGCGAGTGGAACGTGCCGGCCTGGACGTCACGGCCACCCTCGCCGACGAGGCTGATGATCCGGTCGCGCAGCTCCGCCGCGGCCTTGTTGGTGAACGTGACCGCGAGGATGCGGAACGGCGGGACTGCCTTGACGCCGACGAGGTAGGCGATGCGGTGGGCGAGGACGCGGGTCTTGCCCGAGCCCGCCCCGGCGAGGATCAGGAGGGGCCCATCGGTCGTCGTGACCGCGCGTGCCTGCTCGGGGTTGAGGGCCTTGAGGATCTGGGCCGCCCGCTCCTCGCGTCGCCTGGCGAGGACCGCCGGGTCGGGCGCAGGGGAGCGTGCCGCAGGGTCGCGGTCAGGTGCGCTCCCCGCTTCGTCGCGCAGCCAATCCGGCTCCTCCGGAACGGTGTCGGTCAGCTCGGTCGTGACGGTGCCGGTCGTCGCGAGGACATCCTCGGGGGCGGGGTCGGTCGTCCTGCGGCGACTGCGTGGGCTCACCACGCAATCCTAGCGTCGGAGGTCGGCCGCGGCCTTCAGGCGGGTTCGACCTGGTCGGCCGGCGGTGCCGAGATCTGGACGGGCTCGTTCCACTTCGAGAAGGTCGCCGTGACCGTCGGGTCGCCGAGGTCCCCGAGGTGGAGCTCCGCGGTGACCCCGGACAGGCGGGTGGTCGTCTGCTCGATGTGCAGGGTCACGTCGGCCGTCGCATCCGACAGGTCGGGGATCGGGATCGGGAGTCCGGCCAGCGCGCCGGACAGCCCGCCGCTCCCGAGCATCCCGCCCGCGTCGTCGGCCGTCAGCTGGAGCTCGATCGTGTAGCACGTCCCGCCGGCACACGGCGCATCGGCGCCCTTGACCGGGTCAAGGTCCGTGCGGCCGAGCACCTCGGTCAGGCCGGCCAGCGGGGTCTCCGTCGATTGGCCGACCGGCGTGGCGCGGTACTTGGCGCCGGTCAGCGTGGTCTTCACATACGCCGTGCCGTCGGCCACGATGACCTCTCCGGCCAGCCCGAGCAGACCGGGCGCCGAGAACGTCATGCGCGTCTCGCCGTTCTTGAGGTCGATGTCGGCGGCGGCGGTCGTGCCCTCGAGGTCCATGTCAGCGCCGATGCCCGTGCCGAGCGGGTCGATCGTGATGCTGCCCTCGGCGGTCAGGTCGACATGGACGCTGGTGGCGGCCGACGTCGTCGTGACCGCCGCGGCGAGGATCTCATCAGGGTCGTCGAGGAGCGTGACGGGCTGGGCCTGGCAGGCGGCGATGGCCAGGGCGAGCAGCGGGATCGCGAAACGTCTCATGACGGCAGGCTCGCCCGCGGATGGCTGGCTGTCAAACGGTCCCGTCCCGGGACGGGCATCTGGCGCGTTCGCGAGCGTCCCTAGGTGGCTGGCGTGCCCGGTGGCGTGGTCCCCGGCGCCATCCACGCCGGCGGTGCAGGCGGCGGCGCGACGGGCTCGACCCGGACCTCGATCCCGCCGATCCAGCCCGCCACGATGTTGTAGATGGCACAGGCGATGGCCGTGGCCACCCACCCGACGAGCCCGTAGACCAGGACCGCGACGAGCCCGACTACGAGGGCTCCGCCGACGGTCTGGCCGGCCTGGACGCCGGGCGCCGAGACGCCCGCGATCGCCACGAGCGCGACGAACGGCACGACGAAGATCGCGATCACGATCATGTACATGACGGCCGCCACCGTGGCCGTCTTGACGACGTTGAAGCGCTGGATCCGGACCATCGCATCCTCCCTGGTGTGCGTTCCCCAGGGCCCGAGTATGCCCCGCGCCGCCTGCTGCCGGACACGAGAAAGGCCCCGGCGTCGCCGCCGGGGCCCTTGGTTCGCGTTGGAGTGGGTGGACTAGAAGTCCATCCCCCCGCCGTGCTCGTGACCGCCGCCGGCCCCGGCCTTCTCCTTCTCCGGAAGGTCCGAGATCAGCGTCTCCGTGGTCAGGACCATCGCGGCGATGGAGGCGGCGTTCTGGAGGGCCGATCGGGTCACCTTGGCGGCGTCGACGATGCCCTTCTTGAACAGGTCGCCGTACTCACCGGTGAGGGCGTCGTAGCCCTGCCCCGACTTGAGGCCCTTGACGTGCTGGACCACGACCTCGCCGGGCGCACCGGCGTTGTCCGCGATCTGGCGGGCCGGCGCCTCGAGCGCCTTGCGGACGATGTCGACACCGACCTGGGCGTCGCCATCGAGCTTGATCTTGTCGAGCGCGGGGATGGCCTGCAGGAGGGTGGTCCCACCGCCGGCGACGAGGCCCTCCTCGACGGCCGCGCGGGTCGTCGAGAGCGCATCCTCGATGCGGTGCTTCTTCTCCTTGAGCTCGACCTCGGTGGCCGCGCCGACCTTGATCACCGCGACGCCACCCGACAGCTTGGCGAGCCGCTCCTGGAGCTTCTCCTTGTCGTAGTCGGAGGTCGTCTCCTCGATCTGGGCCTTGATCTGGGTCATGCGGCCCTTGATCTGGTCGGCCGAGCCACCGCCATCGATGATCGTCGTGTCGTCCTTGGTCGCGACGACGCGGCGGGCGGTGCCGAAGTCCTCGGCCGTGACCGAGTCGAGCTTGCGGCCGACCTCTTCCGAGATGACCGTGCCGCCGGTCAGGGTCGCGATGTCGCGGAGCATCTCCTTGCGCCGATCGCCGAAGCCCGGCGCCTTGACGGCGAGGACCGAGACCGTGCCGCGGAGCTTGTTGACGACGAGCGTCGCGAGGGCCTCGCCGTCGATGTCCTCGGCGATGATCAGCATGGGCTTGCCCTGCTGGACGCCCTTCTCGAGGGCCGGGAGCATGTCCTGGACGCTCGAGATCTTCTTGTCGGTGATGAGCAGGAGCGGATCCTCGAGGACCGCCTCCATGCGATCGGGGTTGGTCACGAAGTACGCCGAGAGGTAGCCCCGGTCGAACTGCATGCCCTCGGTGTACTCCTTCTCGAGACCGAGGCTCTGGCCTTCCTCGACGGTGATGACGCCGTCCTTGCCGACCTTGTCCATCACCTCGGCGATGATCTCGCCGACCTCGGGATCGGCCGCGCTGATGGCCGCGACTGCGGCGATCTGCTCGCGGTTGTCGACCGGGCGCGACTGCTTCTTGATCTCCTCGACGACAGCCTCGACCGCGGCCTCGATGCCGCGCTTGACGACCATCGGGTTGGCCCCGGCGGTAACCACGCGGAGACCCTCGCCGACCATCGCCTGGCCGAGCACGACCGCGGTGGTGGTGCCGTCGCCGGCGACGTCGTCGGTCTTGGTCGCGACCTCCTTGAGGAGCTGCGCGCCCATGTTCTCGAACGGGTCGTCGAGCTCGATGTCGCGCGCGATCGTCACGCCGTCGTTGGTGATGGTCGGCGAGCCGAACTTCTTGTCGAGGACCACGTTGCGGCCCTTCGGACCGATCGTGACCTTGACCGCATCGGCCATCCGGTCGATGCCCTTCTTGAGCGATCGACGAGCGGTCTCGTCGAAGATGAGCTGCTTAGCCAAGTCGATTGTCCTCCCAGGGATCTTGGTGCGGTCTCAGCGGTCTGTCGCTTCGCTCTCCGACGGCCGAGCGCGCTCGATGGAGCGCATCGGCCGGAGGATTTCAGTCGGCGACGATCGCGAGGATGTCCTTCTGGCTGACGATCAGATACTCGTCGCCGTCGACCTTGAACTCGGTCCCGGCGTACTTGGCGTACAGGACCTTGTCGCCTTCCTTGACGTCCATCGGCTCGCGCTTGCCGTCGTCGTTGATCTTGCCCGGGCCGGCGGCGATGATCGTGCCCTCCTGGGGCTTCTCCTTGGCGGTGTCCGGCAGGACCAGACCGCTCTTGGTCATCTCCTCGCGCGGCGTGGGCTCGATGACGACGCGGTCGCCCAGCGGACGCATCTTGGTCTTGCTCGCAGTGGCTGTGGCCAACGTGCAGTACCTCCTGTGACGGTCACGGCCGACCGTCGGGCGTAGATTCACGGGGCGGCGGCCGCTCAGGGTGTGGCGCGGTCCGCCGGTCCCTCTCGTCTTCGCGCATCGGTCCCGGACGCGGCCCCGCGGGGCGGTCCGTCGATGCATTAGCACTCTCTGTATGAGAGTGCTAAGTGGGAGATTACCGAACCGGAGGTGGCGCTGTCAACTTGCGCCGCACGCTCGCTGGGAACGTGCGGTCGTAGGCGTCCACGAGGCCGTCGCCGAGGTACTCGGGGGACGTCCCGCGTCGGTCGGCCAGCCACTCGGCGGTGATGCCGACATAGGCGGGTTCGTTGCGTGATCGTGGCGCTCCGGGCGGTGCGAGGAACGGCGAATCGGTCTCGACCAGGAGGCGCTCGGCAGGGGTCGTCGCGGCCACCTCGGCGGACGGTTCCTCCCCGGCCCGGAAGACGAGGCCCGAGAAGCTGATCGCGGCGCCCAGCTCGAGCATCGCCAGCGCGTAGTCGACCGGCCCGGAGAAGCTGTGGATGACGATCGGAGGCGCGTCCGGGGCCATCGCCTGGAGCTCGTCGAGCAGCGCGTCCTGGGCGTCGCGCCGACCGGCCGCCGAACGGCAGTGCAGGATCGCGGGCTTGCCCGTGTCGGCGGCCAGCCGCAGGTTCCGACGCAGGTTGGTCAACTGGTCGGGGATCGGACTGAAGACGCGGTCGTAGTCGAGACCGGTCTCGCCGATCGCGACGACGCGGCCGTCGGTCGCCCAGCCCTCGATCCTGCGCCAGCCGGCGTCATCGACCTTGGCGGCGTCGTGCGGGTGGACGCCGACGGCCGCATCGAGCCACGGCAGACGTGTGACCAGGTCGAGCGCCCGTTCGGACGAGGCCACGTTCCAGCCCGGCACGAGGATGCGTTCGACGCCGGCCGCATGCGCGGCACCGATCACCTCCTCGGCGTCGTCGGCGAAACGATCGGCATTGACGTGGCAGTGCGAGTCGATGAGGCGCACCGGCATGGTGGCATGGTAGTGGCAACGTTGTGGGCCGAAGCACGCTCGGCCCGCGAGATCGCGGATGGCAGTTCCCGCCAAGTCGATCCCCTGCAGCGATCGATCCGGACGGAGCGTGGATACAACCGGGCGTCATCAAGCCCGAGGAACGCCTTCGAGCCGAAAACGATCCCTCGGAGCGATCATCGGGCTCCACCGGGCTCGGGCGGGTGATCGCTGGCAGTGATCGTTGTTGGGCCGAAGCAGCGATCCGGGCCGCGAAACCGATCGCATGCCTTCCCTCCGCGGCGATAGCCGACAGCGATCAGTTCGACCGGGAGGTCGGGCTCAGCGAACCCGGGACCGCGTTCGAGCCAGATCGCTCGGAGCGATCAGCGAGGGGCGTTACGCCTCTGCCTCCACCGCGGCCTCGACCTCCAGCCGCGGGAACAACGGCTCGGGCTCGGCCACGCGGCCCGGTTCGCCCCGGGCGCCCCAACCGAGCTCCCCGAGGAGGGGCGGCCCGCCGTTCCCGTCGTCGCCATAGCCATACCGGAACCCGAGCTGCGCCTGGACCCGCGGCGCCGTGCCCGGCAGGAACGGCGCGGCAGCCAGGCCGACCAGCCGGCAGGTCTCGACGAGGTCGCCGAGCACGCCGCGCAGGCGATCGCCGGCCGCCTGGTCCCCGGCCTTCCAGGCCTTGGCGAGGTCCCACGGCTTCTCGGCGTCGACCAGCCGGTTCGCCCGGCCGACGAAGTCCCACAGCTCGGCGAGCGCGTCGTGCAGCCGGCACGCCTCGACCGCCTCGACGTAGCGGCCGATGGTCGGCGGCCAGCTGTCACCCAGCGGCGACTCCCACGCCGTCCTGGGCACCGGGCGGACGGCCTGCAGGTAGCGCTTCGTCATCGACACGGTGCGGTTCACGAGGTTCCCGAAGTCGTTCGCCAGGTCCGCGTTGTAGCGCCGCACGAAGGAGTCCCACGAGACCTCGGCGTCCCTGTCGAACGGGACCTCCCGCATGAGGACGTAGCGGGCTCCGTCGGTGCCGAACGCGGCCACGAAGTCGTTGGGATCGAGGAAGTTGCCGCGGCTCTTGCTCATGCGCTCGCCGCCGGCGGCCATCAGCCAGCCGTGGACCCACACGCGACGCGGTGCCTCAAGCCCGGCGCTCCACAGCATCGCCGGCCAGAAGATCGTGTGGAACCGGGCGATGTCCTTGCCGATGACGTGGAGGTCGGCCGGCCACCAGCGCGCGAACGACGCAGCATCGTCGGGGAAGCCGGCCCCGGTGATGTAGTTGATGAGCGCGTCGTACCAGACGTAGATGACGCCCGCTTCCGGGTCCCACGAGCCGTCCTCGCGCTGGGCCGACTCGCCGTTCTCGGCGATCGGGAACGGGATGCCCCAGCCACCCGGCGTCCGCTCGCGCGAGATCGAGAAGTCCTCGAGACCGCCGCGGATGAAGCCGAGCATCTCGTTGCGCCGGAAGTCGGGCTGCACGAACTCGGGGTGGTCGGCGAAATGGCGCTCGAGGCGCTCCTGGTAGGCCGACAGGCGGAAGAACCAGTTCTTCTCCGTCAGCCACTGGAGCGGGACATCGGGATGGTTCGGGCAGATCGTGCCGCGCGCCGTCTCCTGCGACGTCGGTGGCGTTGCGGAAGCCCTCGTTCGGGCAGTACCAGCCTTCGTAGGTGCCGAGGTAGATGTCACCGTTCGCGTGCGCGCGTCGGACCATCTCCTGGGCCGCCCGGACGTGGTCCGGGTCGGTCGTCCGGATGAACCGGTCGGGGGCGATGGCCAGGGCATCCTCGGCCACCTTGAAGTAGCCGACCTTCTCGTCGACGAACTCGCGCGCCGGTCGCCCCTCGTCGACGGCGGCCTGGGCGATGTTGATCGAGTGCTCGTCGGTGCCGGTCAGGAAGCGCGTGTCATCGCCCTTCATCCGGTGCCAGCGCGCGACCACGTCGGCGCCGATCACCTCGTACAGCGTGTGGACACCGGGCTTGGCGTTGGCGTACGCGATGGCCGTGGTCAGGTAGTACCTGGGGCGCTCCGTCATGGGAGCGCGATGGTAGCAGCGGCACCCGCGATCCTGACCGCGACCGTCCTAGACTCGCGCCATGGGCACGTCGGGGATCTGGCAGAGCGGCGCCGGCTACGAGGGCTACGTCGGGCGCTGGAGCCGGCGCGTCGCGGCGGCGTTCATCGACCGCCTCGCCATCGGCCCCGGCCGTTCGTGGGTCGACGTCGGCTGCGGGACCGGCGCCGTGACCGAGGCGATCCTCGAGCGGGCCGCGCCTGCGTCGGTCCTCGGCATCGACCCGTCCGAGGCGTTCATCGCGTACGCGCGTTCGCAGGTCGCCGACCACCGGGCCTCGTTCGCGGTCGCCGACGGGGCGGCGATCCCGGTGCCGGACGACGCGGTCGACGCAGCGGCGTCCGGGCTCGTCCTCAACTTCGTGCCCGACCCGGTTGCCATGCTCGCCGAGATGCGCCGCGTGACGCGGCCGGGCGGCCGGGTCGGGATCTACGTCTGGGACTACGCCGAGGGCATGCAGCTCATGCGCCACTTCTGGGACGCCGCGATCGAGCAGGATCCGGCGGTCGCCGACAAGGCGGAGAGCCTGAAGTTCGCGATCTGTGCGCCTGACCCGCTGCAGGCCGCGTTCGCCGATGCCGGTCTGCCCGGCGCGACCGTCGAGCCGATCGACGTGCCCACGGTCTTCCGCGACTTCGACGACTACTGGCGACCGTTCCTGATGGCCACCGCGCCGGCGCCGCGCCACCTGATGGGCCTGTCCGAGCGGGACCGGGCCGATCTGCGGGAGCGCCTGCGGGCGCGCCTGCCGGTCGAGGACCGACGGGTCGATCCACCTGATCGCGCGTGCGTGGGCCGCCGTGGCGACCGTCTGACCGGGGATCGCCGGGTCAGTGGCGGAAGTGCCTGGTACCCGTGATGAGCATCGTCCCGCCGGCCTGGTCGACGACATCCACCGTCTCCGCGTCGCGGACCGAGCCGCCCGGCTGGGCGAACGCGCGCACGCCGGCCGCGAGGCACACCTCGACCGCGTCCGGGAACGGGAAGAAGGCGTCGCTCGCGCAGACCGCGCCGACGGTCGACGCCGGCCCGAGCAGTGCATGGGCCTTGGCCACCGCCTGGCGGGCGGCGTCGACCCGTGACGTCTGGCCGCTGCCCATCCCGACGAGCCGACGCTCGCGGACCAGCACGATCGCGTTCGACGTGATGCCGCGGACGAGCCGCCACGCGAGATCGAGATCGAGCTGTTCGTCGGGCGTCGGGGCGCGGCGCGTCGCGCAGGTCCACGACGTCGGGGCATCGGCCACCACGTCCGGCGCCGTGACCAGCACCGCCCCGCCCGCCGTCCGGAGCGAGCCGACCGGGTCGGCGGCGTCGGCCGGGAGCGGGTCGTCGGATGGCAGCAGCTCGTCGACCAGCACCCGCAGGTTCGGCTTGGTGGCGAGGACCTCGAGCGCGTCAGCCGTGTAGGACGGCGCGACGACGATCTCGAGGAAGATCGAGGTCAGCGCCTCTGCGACCGGCCGGTCGACCTCGCGGGTGAGCGCGACGACGCCGCCGAACGCGCTGACCGGGTCGGCCTCGAGGGCGGCCGCCCAGGCGTCGAGCAGCGTCGGCCGCTCGGCCGCCCCGCACGGGTTGGTGTGCTTGACGATGACGACCGCCGGCCCGCGCATGGCTCGCCCGAGCGCCGCGACGGCGGCCGCGTCGAGCACGTTGTTGTACGACAGCGCCTTGCCCTGGAGCGGCTCGCGCTCGACACCGAACGGCCCGTCGGCCAGGGTCGACCCCGGTCGCCGGTAGCGGGCGGCCGGCTGGTGCGGGTTCTCGCCGTAGCGCAGCGTCTCGACCTTCTCGAGTCCGATGCTGAGCGACGCCGGATACGGATCGACCGGTCCGTCGAGCAGACCCGCGTCCACCAGCCGCCGCGGCAGCTCGGTCGAGATGCGCGCGTCGTACGCGGCGGTGTGGGCGAACGCCTCGACGGCCAGCTCCCGCCGGAACCGGTCGTCCAGCCCATCCGCGGTGTCGAGCGCCGCCAGCACGTCGTCGTAGCGGGCGGGGGACGTGACGATCGCGACGTTGGCGTGGTTCTTGGCCGCCGCGCGGACCATCGACGGCCCGCCGATGTCGATCTCCTCGACCAGCTCGTCGATCGTGATCCCCGGGCGTTCCAGCGCCGCGGCGAACGGGTAGAGGTTCACCACGACCAGCTCGAACGGGGCGATGCCGGCCTCGATGAGCTGGACACGGTGGTCCTCCAGCCGTCGATCGGCGAGCAGCCCCGCATGGACCCGCGGATGGAGGGTCTTGACGCGACCATCGAGCATCTCCGGCGAGCCCGTGACCGCGGCGACGTCGGTGACCGGCAGGCCCTCGTCGCGGAGCGCTCGTGCGGTGCCACCGGTCGACACGAGCTCGAACCCACGGGCGACCAGTCCACGTCCGAGGTCGACCAGACCGGTCTTGTCGGACACCGAGACGAGCGCGCGGCGTGGCGTCGGGAGCGCGGCGTCGGCGCGGTCGAGGTCGACCGCGACGTGCCTGCCCGAGTCGATCGACAGCGACCCGGCCGCCAGCAGGGCGACGGCGCGCGGCAGCAGCCGGTGCTCGACCGCCTGGATCCGCTCGTGCAGGCTCGAGACGTCGTCGCCGCGCAGGATCGGGACCGCCTCCTGGACGACGATCGGGCCGCCGTCGAGCGTGGCGTCCACGAGGTGGACGGTCGCGCCCGTGACCGTCGCTCCGTGGTCGAGGGCGTCGCGCACCGCGTGCGCACCCGGGAAGGCCGGCAGCAACGAGGGATGGACGTTGATGATCCGGCCGGGGAATGCCGCGAGCACGCCTGGTCCGATCATCCGCATGTAGCCCGCCAGCACGACGACGTCAGCACCGGCACCCGCCAGCACGTCGGCCAGCGTCGCGTCGTCGCCGCCCGGGACGCGATGCGGTATCGATCCCCTCCTCCACCGCCCACTCGAGCGCAGGGCACGCCCGATCGGCGAACACCAGGACGATCCCGGCGCCGAGCTCGCCACGACGCGCCGCCGCATGCAGCGCGCGCAGGTTCGACCCGGCGCCCGACACGCCGACGGCGATGCGCGCGCCCGCCCGCCGCTCCTCGCTCATGCCACCGACTCCAGCCGCCCCTCCAGGTAGCGCGGATCGTCGCCCGCCGCATCGATGACCTCGCCGACCACCACGGCCTCGATGCCGTGGGCGCCGGCCGCCTCGATGGCGGCCGGGATCGCCGCGGGCGGCACGACCAGGACCATGCCGAGCCCGCCGTTGAACGTCGCCCGCAGCTCGTCGTCCTCGAGACCGCCGAGCGCGCCGAACAGGCGCAGCACCGACGGCATCGACCAGCGCCGCGGATCGAGACGCGCCGCGGAGCCCTCCGGGAGCGCCCGCGGCACGTTGGCGGGCAGCCCGCCGCCGGTGACGTGGGCGGCCCCGTGGATGTCGCGCCCGTCGCGCGTCAGCGCCGCCCGCACGGCGAGCAGGGCGCGAGAGTAGATGCGCGTCGGGGTCAGCAGGACCTCCCCGAGCGTGGTCATGGTCTCGTTCGGTGCCGCCGCGAGCAGGTCGTCGGTGGTCGCGTCGCCGAGCGTGCGCCGCAGCCGCGCCTGATAGGGCTCGGCGAGGTCGAGGTCCCACTGGGCGACCAGCGAGCGCACCAGCGAGAAGCCGTTGGCGTGGAGGCCCGACGACGGCAGCCCGAGGATGACGTCCCCGGCACGGGCCGCCGAGCCGTCGATGACCCGCGAGCGCTCGACCACGCCGATGCAGCAGCCCGCAAGGTCGAACGCGTCGGCCTCCATGAGCCCCGGGTGCTCGGCCGTCTCGCCGCCGACCAGCGCGGCGCCGGCCTCGCGACAGCCGGCGGCCACGCTGCCGACCAGCTCGGCGACGCCGACCGGGTCGAGACGTCCGACGGCCACGTAGTCGAGGAACGCGAGCGGCTCGGCGCCGGTGCACACGACGTCGTCGGCGCACATCGCGACGAGGTCGATGCCGATCGTGTCGTAGCGACCGACCGCGGTGGCGATCGCCGTCTTGGTGCCGACGCCGTCGGTCGAGGCGACGAGCAGCGGCTCGCGATAGCCGTCCGGGATCGCGAACGCGCCGCCGAAGCCGCCGAGACCGCCGACCACCTCGGGCCGGCGCGTCGAATCGACGTGGGCGCGCATGAGCTCGACGGCCCGCTCCCCGGCGTCGACGTCGACGCCGGCGCGCCGATATGCGGATCTCGTGCGCTCAGTCACGGGTCGCGGGGACGGGTGGCTCTTCCAGGATGAACTTGCGGCTCGCCGTGTCGTACGGCACCGGCTCCGGGTACTTCCCGTCGAAGCAGGCGAAGCAGAACCGCTCGTACGGCAGGTCCAGTGCCGCGAGCACGCCGCGGATCGACAGGTAGCCGAGGGAATCGGCGCCGATGAAGTCGCGGATCTCGTCCTCCGTGTGGGTCCCCGCGATGAGCTCGGTCTCGACCGACGTGTCGATGCCGTAGAAGCACGGGTGGTAGATCGGCGGGGCGCTGATGCGGACGTGGACCTCGCGCGCCCCCGCGCGCCGGAGCAGCTCGACGATGCGCTTGGTCGTCGTGCCGCGCACGATCGAGTCGTCGACGACGATCAGCCGCTTGCCACCGACGACCTCGCGCATCGGGTTGAGCTTGATCGTGACCCCACGGTGGCGCAGGCCCTGCGACGGCTGGATGAAGGTCCGTCCGGCATAGCGGTTGCGGTACATGCCCTCGCGGTACGGGAGACCGCTGGCCTCGGCGTACCCGGCCGCCGCAGGCGCGCCGGTGTCGGGCACCGGGATGACCATGTCGGCGTCGACCGGATGCTCGAGGGCCAGCTGCTCGCCCATCCGCCGACGCGCCTCGTACAGGTTGCGCCCCTCCATGTACGAGTCGGGGCGGGCGAAGTAGATCAGCTCGAACACGCACAGGGCGGGGGTCGGCTCGGCATACCGGACGGAGCGGGGCTCGTGACCCGGCTCGAGCACGACGATCTCGCCCGGCTCGACGTCGCGCACGACCTCGGCGCCCACGATGTCGAGCGCCGCGGTCTCCGACGAGAGGCACCAGCCGGATCCGTCGTCGGCCCACAGGCCGCCGTCGTTCGGGCCGCCCGGTCGGCGGGCACCCGCCGGCAGCCGGCCCAGGACGAGCGGGCGGAACCCGTGGGGGTCGCGGACGCCGATGACCCGCTGATCGTCCAGGATGACCAGGCTGAACGCCCCGCGCACGCGCGGGAGGACCGCAAGCAGGGCCTCGACCGTGTCGGCCGCCGGCTCGTCGGCGAGCAGCGCGGTCAGGAGCTCGGTGTCGGTCGAGGCCGGCAGGCGAGCGCGACCGCCCTGGAGCTGGCCGAGCAGCTCGCGGGTGTTGACGAGGTTGCCGTTGTGACCGATGGCGATCGCCCGGCGCGGCCCCTGGCGGTAGGTCGGCTGGGCGTTCTCCCAGACCGTCGAGCCCGTCGTCGAGTATCGACAGTGGGCGATCGCGAGGTTGCCGCGCAGGCTCGGCAGGCGGCGCTCGTCGAGCACCGAGCCGATCATGCCGAGGTCCTTGTAGAGCATCAGCTGCTCGCCATCGCTCACCGCGAGGCCGGCCGACTCCTGCCCGCGATGCTGGAGCGCGAACAGGCCGAGCGTCGCGATCGCGGCAGCCTCGGTCGGGTCGCCACCCGGCACGACGGCACCGAACACGCCGCACACCGCCTAGCGCTCCCAGCCGAGGGCGCGGGTCAGGCCGTGGTCCCACGCATGGAGCAGCGCGGCAAGGGGGACGTCCAGCGTGTCGGCGATCGAGCTGCCGCGCTCCTCCGATGCGCCGGTCGACCCGGCCCCTGCGAGCTCGATCCGCAATCGGTCGCCGCCGACCGTCCCGAGCGGCTCGACCGGCAGCCCGTGCTGACGGGCCAGCAATGTCAACGCCGGGGCGTACCGGGCTCGGGCCGTCACGACGACCCGCGACGGGCCCTCGCCGAACAGCTCCACGGCCGGCGACATCGCCACGGGGACACGGACCGCGGCGCCACGCCCGCTCCACATCGCCGACTCGGCGAGCGCGACCGCCAGCCCGCCACCGGACACGTCCTGGGCGCTCGCCACCAGCCCCCGGTCGCTGGCCTCGCGGATGAAGCGCTGGAGCGCCGCCTCACGAGCCAGGTCGAGGGGTGGCAGGCCATCCTCGGCGGCCGTCCCCGCCAGGGCCGCGTACTCGGAACCGGTCAGGCCGGGCGACGTCTCGCCGACCAGCATGATCGCGTCGCCGTCGGCGTCGAACGCGGGGCCGATCAGGGCCGCCGTGTCGTCCAGCAGGCCGACGACGCCGATCTCGGGCGTCGGCGCGATGGCGCCGGCCGGCGACTCGTTGTAGAGCGACACGTTGCCGCCGGTGACCGGCAGCCCGAGCGCCCGGCACGCGTCGCCCAGGCCGCGCACCGCCTCGCTGAGCTGCCAGAACGCCTCGGGCCGCGTCGGGTCGCCGTAGTTGAGACAGTTCGTGACGCCCAGCGGGCGGGCCCCGGTGATGCTGACGTTCCGGGTGGCCTCGGCCACGCTCATCGCCGCCCCGAGGTACGGGTCCAGCGCGCCCACGGCCTGGTTCCCGTCGGTCGAGGCGACCAGGGCCCGCGACGTCCCCTTGATGCGGAGCACGGCGGCACCGTGCCCGGGGCCGACTACCGTGTCCGCGCCGACCGTCGAGTCGTACTGCTCGTACACCGCGCGACGCGAGGCCAGGTTCGGCGATCCCAGCAGGGCGAGCAGCACGGCTCCGGGATCCATGCCCCGCTCCGGCAGGCGGTCGCTCGGGTAGACCGGGACGCCCGGGGCGGGTGCGGCGCGGCGGTGCTCCGGCGCCCGGGACATCCGCACATGGACGATCGCGTCGCTCGTGAGCGCGGCCGCCGGGATGCGGGCGATCTCGGAACCCGCTGTCGTGACCGCGATGTCGCCGTCGTCGGTCACCCGCCCGATCACCGCGACCGGCAGGCCCCAGCGGGTCGCGACGTCGCGAACCGCCTCCCACCGGTCGGGCCGGACGATCGCGCACATCCGCTCCTGCGACTCCGAGATCATGACCTCGAACGGCGCCATCTCGGGTTCCCGGCGCGGGATCGCGTCGAGGTCGATGGCGATGCCCGTCCCTCCACGGTCGGCGGTCTCCGAGGTGGCGCAGGTGATCCCACCGGCACCGAGGTCCTGCAGCCCCTCGACGAGCCCGCGCTCGATCAGCTCGAGCGACGCCTCGATGAGCAGCTTCTCGGCGAACGGGTCGCCGACCTGGACCGAGGGCCGTTTCGACGGGTCATCGTGGGTGAACGTCGCGCTGGCGAGCACCGACGCGCCGCCGATCCCGTCGCGGCCGGTCGTCGACCCGAACAGCACGACGAGGTTGCCCGGTCCGGGCGCCGTCGCGAGGGTCAGGAGCCGCTCCTCGAGGATGCCGATGGCCATCACGTTGACGAGCGGGTTGCCCGCGTAGCTCGGATCGAACACCAGCTCGCCGCCGACCGTCGGGATCCCGACGCAGTTGCCGTAGCCACCGACGCCGCGGACCACCCCGTCGACGAGGTGACGGGTCCGCGGGTCGGACGGGTCGCCGAAACGGAGCGCGTCGAGCACCGCGATCGGCCGGGCCCCCATCGTGAAGATGTCGCGCAGGATGCCACCGACGCCGGTCGCGGCACCCTGGTACGGCTCGACCGCCGACGGGTGGTTGTGGGACTCGATCTTGAACGCGACGGCCAAGCCGTCCCCGATGGAGATGACGCCCGCGTTCTCGCCCGGCCCGGCGACCACGCCCTCGCCCGTGGTCGGCAGCGTGCGCAGGAGCGGCTTCGAGCTCTTGTACGAGCAGTGCTCGCTCCACATCACGCTGAACATGGCGAGCTCGAGCTCGTTCGGGTCGCGGCCACCGAGGCGGTCGCGGATGGCATCGAGCTCCTCGTCGGTCAGCCCGAGACGCCGGTGGAGCGGGTCGACGATGGCGGCCGGGGTCTCGGCCACCGTCACGATGCGCCCACCGCGACGGTGTCGAACGTCGCGGCGCGTGCCGCGCTGTCGACCAGCGAGCGGATGATCCCGAACCCGTCATCGGAGCCCAGGATCGCCTCCGACGCCCGCTCGGGATGCGGCATCAGCCCGGCGACGTTGCCCGCGGCGTTCCAGACCCCCGCGATCGCCCGCAGGCTGCCGTTCGGGTTCGCCGAGCGGTCGTCCTCGGCCGCCCGCGCCCCGGACTCGTCGACATAGCGGAACAGCACCCGACCGTCGGCTTCCAGACCGTCGAGCGTCGGGTCGTCGGCGAAATAGCAGCCCTCCCCGTGCGCGATCGGCATCCGCAGCGGGGCGCCGGCGGCTGCCAGCGCGTGCGTGAACGGCGTATCGAGCCGCTCGGCGGCGATGTGGACGTCCCGGCCGAGGAACCGCAGGCCGCGGTTCCGGAGCAGCGCGCCGGGCACGAGCCCGGCCTCGGCGAGCACCTGGAACCCGTTGCAGATCCCGAGTACGAGGCCGCCGTCGGCGGCGAACCCCGCGACCGCGCGCATCACCGGGCTGAACCGGGCGATCACGCCCGCACGCAGATAATCGCCGTACGCGAAGCCACCCGGCAGCACGACCGCGGCGACACCGTCCAGACTCGCGTGCTCGTGCCACAGCGCGACGGGCTCGGCGCCCGCGAGGTCGAGCGCGTGGAGCGTGTCACGGTCGCAGTTGCTGCCCGGGAACACCACGACCCCGACCCGCACCGGCATCAGGCCACCGCCCCCATCGATTCGATCGCGTACGCCTCGATGAGCGGATTGGCGAGCAGCTCGGACGCCAGCCGTTCGACGATGGCCCGCGCCGCGCCCTCGTCGGCCGCGTCCACCGTCAGCTCGACCCGACGGCCCACGCGCACCGCGTGCACGCCCTCGATGCCGAGGTGGTCGAGGCTGCCCTCCACGGCGCGACCCTGCGGATCGAGGATGCCGGCCTTCGGGGTGACGTTGACGGCGAACCGGTGGCTGCTCATCGGGCGATGACGTCCTCCGCGAGGTAGCGCTCGAACGAGGCGCCGGTGATCCGCTCGAACGCCTCGATATAGCGGCTCCGGGTCCCCGCCACCACGCCGTCGGGCAGGGCCGGGCCGGGGGCGACCTTCGCCCACGGTTGTGCTTCGAGCCAGTCGCGGACGTACTGCTTGTCGAAGCTGGCCTGAGCTCGACCGGGCTGGTATGTGGCGGCGTCCCAGAAGCGGGACGAGTCGGGCGTGAGCGCCTCGTCGATCAGGAGCAGCTCGCCGGTCCCCTCGTCGACGCCGAACTCGAACTTCGTGTCCGCGAGCAGGATGCCCGACCGCTCGGTGACCGCGGCGGCGTGTCGGTATAACGACAGCGCGAGATCGCGGATCCGCTCGGCGATGCCACCGCCGACCCGGCCGACCATCGCGTCGAAGTCGATGTTCTCGTCGTGTTCGCCGATCTCGGCCTTGGTGGCCGGCGTGAAGATCGGCTCCGGCAGGCGATCGCTGTCGCGCAGGCCGGTCGGCAGCGCGATGCCGCACACGATCCCGTCCTGGAGGTACGCCTTCCACGCGGAGCCGGCGACGTACCCACGGACGACCGCCTCGATCGGCACGACCTCCGCGCGCCGGCAGATCATCACCCGCCCGCGCAGCTCGGCGTCGCCGCCCGCGTCGGTCGAGAGCAGGTGGTTGGGGACGATCGATCGGGTCTCGGCGAACCAGAACCGCGACAAGCCGGTCAGGACGCGCCCCTTGTCGGGGATGTCGGTCGGGAGCACGACGTCGAATGCGCTGATGCGGTCGCTGGCCACGAGCAGGAGCCGACCATCGGGCAGGTCGTACAGGTCGCGGACCTTGCCGGACCGGAGATACGTGTCAGCGGTCGGCATGGGACACCTCGGTGGCCGGCACGAGCGCATCGAGGCGATCGATGACCGCGTGGACGTTGCGCAGGAATGCCGCCTCGTCGAAGCAGGCGTCGAGATCGGCCAGCGACAGGTGCTGCGCGACCGTGGGATCGGTGGCCAGGAGGTCGTGCAGCGGCGACCGCTCGTCGGCGGCCCGGAGCGCCGCGCCCTGGACGATCGCATACGCCTCGTCGCGGCCGACACCGCCCTTCTCGACGAGCGCGACCAGCACCCGGCTGCTGGCGTGCAGTCCGAGGCCGCGCGAGATGTTCTCGCGCATCCGCTCCGACCGGACGACGAGTCCCTCGATGAGACCGGTCATGCGGACGAGCATGTAGTCGAGCAGGATCGTGGCGTCGGGCAGGATCACCCGCTCCGCGCTGGAATGGCTGATGTCGCGCTCGTGCCACAGCGGCTGGTCCTCGAGCGCCGTGGCGGCATAGCCGCGCAGCAGCCGGGCCAGGCCGGAGATCCGCTCCGACAGGATCGGGTTGCGCTTGTGGGGCATCGCGCTCGACCCCTTCTGGCCGACCCGGAACGGCTCCTGGACCTCGCCGATCTCGGTGTGCTGGAGGTTGCGGACCTCCGTGGCGATTCGTTCCAGGCTGCCGCCCAGGATGGCGATCGCCGCGAGCAGCGCCGCGTGCCGGTCGCGCTGGACGATCTGGCTGCTGGCGGGATCGACGTGGAGGCGCAGCTCCGCGAGCACATCGGTCTCGATATCCGGGTCGAGGTGGCTGTATGTCCCCACCGGTCCCGAGACCTTGCCGGTGCCGACCTCGTCGACCGCGCTCGCGAGTCGCACCCGGCCGCGGTCGATCTCGAACGCCCAGCCCGCCACCTTCAGCCCGAACGTGATCGGCTCGGCGTGGACCGAGTGGGTCCGTCCCATCATCGTGGTTTCGGCCTCGGCCCGCGCACGGGTGACGAGGGCCGCGACCAGCCGGTCGCAGTCGGCGAGGAGCCGGGCGCCCGCCGCGCGGAGCTGCAGCGCCAGCCCCGTGTCGACGACGTCGCTGCTGGTCAGACCGAGATGGAGGTAGCGGCCCGCCGGCCCGACCGTCTCGGCGACCTGGCTCACGAAGGCGATGATGTCGTGGTCGGTTGTGCGCTCGATCTCCGCGATGCGATCGACATCGATCGTCGCCCGCGTCTCGAGCGCGGCCAGCGCCTCGGCGGGGATCATGCCCCGGGCCGCCTGGGCACGGGCGACCGCGAGCTCCACCCGGAGCATGCTCTCGAACCTGGCGGGTTCCGACCAGATGGCGCCCATGTCGGCCAGCGTGTAGCGGCGGATCATCGGGCCGGCGCCACGAACAGGCCTGCCAGGAGCCCGACGTCCCGTCGCCGCTGGAGGCCGTCGAACGAGACCCGGTCGGCGGCCGCCTCGGCGTGGTCGTGGGCGTCGACGAGGTCCACGCCCCTGCCGACGATAGTCAGGACGCGCCCGCCCGCGGTCCGAAAGCCGCCGGATTCGTCACGGATCGTGCCGGCGTGGAACACGAGGGCGCCCGCCGCCCGCGCACCGTGCAGCCCGTCGATCGCATCGCCCGACCGCGGAGCATCCGGGTAGCCGGCGGCGGCCAGCACGATCCCAACGCACGTGCCGGGCAGCGCCGGCAACCTGTTGCCGTCGATGAACAGCGGGCGCACGGCCTCGCGCAGCCGCCCCTTGGCCGCCGCCAGCAACAGCGGCCCGAGCGGCACGGCCAGCCGCGGCAGGATGACCTGCGCCTCGGGATCGCCGAAGCGGGCGTTGCACTCGAGCAGGACCGGCCCCTCGGCGGTCAGCATGAGCCCCGCGTACAGCGCACCCTTGAACCGGACCTTGCGTCGCGCCAGCTCGGCGAGGATCGGCTTGTGGAAGCGCTCGACGATGTCGTGGACGGCCTCGTCGGGCAGGTCCGGCAACGGGCTGTACGCACCCATCCCGCCGGTGTTCGGGCCGGTATCGCCGTCTCCGAGCCGCTTGTGGTCGCGAGCCGGGGGCAGGGCGATCGCCGTGCGTCCGTCGCAGATCGCGATCACGCTCGCCTCACGCCCCTCGAGCCGCTCCTCGACGACGACCGGGCCGCTCAGAAGGGCCATGTCGATGGCGTGGTCGGCCTCGTCGACCGAGCCCGGCAGCGTGACGCCCTTGCCGGCCGCCAGTCCGTCCGCCTTCACGACCACGCCACGACGCAGGCCGGCCATCTGGCGCGCGAAGGCCCGACCGCGCGAGCCGGTCTCGCGGTCGACCACCGAGCGGGCCATCGGCACGCCCGCAGCGTTGGCGACCTCGTGGCAGAACGCCTTGCTCGATTCGATCCGGGCGGCCGCGGCGCTCGGGCCGAACACCGGGATCCGGGCTTTCGTCAGCGCATCCGCGACACCGGCGGCGAGCGGCGCCTCGGGCCCGACGACGACCAGCTCGGCGGCCATGCTCTTCGCGAGCGCGACGACCGCGTCGACGTCGAGGGGGTCGAACCCGCGGACGCCGCGCACCCGGGGCTCGCTGGCGATGGCGAAGCTGCCCGGTGCCACGACGACCTCGTTCACACCGGGCTCGCTGCCCAGCTTCCAGGCGAGCGCGTGCTCGCGCCCGCCGCTGCCGAGCACGAGGATGCGAGTCGGCATGACGAGGCCGGCCGGGCTCACGCCGGGATCCCCTGCCGTGGGCGCATCGACCGCCACGCCCGCTCGATCGTCTGGGTTCGTTCCGGACCGACCGACACGAGCACGATCGGGACCCCCGCGTACCCCTCGATGGCCGTGACGTAGCGTCGCGCGTTCTCGGGTAGGTCGCTCAGCGAGCGGACGCCGTTGAGCGGCTCGCTCCAGCCCGGGTAGTCGTCGTAGATCGGCGTCGCGCGGGCGAGCGCGGCCCCGCTCGACGGCCACGTCTCCACGCGTCGGCCATCGATGTCGTAGGCGACGCAGACCCGGAGCGTGTCGATGCCGGACAGGATGTCGAGCTTGTTGAGCATGATCGAGCTCACGCTGTTGACCGCGACGGCATATCGCAGCGGCACCGCGTCGAACCAGCCGACCCGCCGCGGCCGGCCGGTAACCGTGCCGACCTCGTTGCCGCGCTCGGCGATGCCCCGGCCGATGCCGTCCTCGAGCTCGGTCGGGTACGGGCCCGCACCCACCCGGGTCGAGTACGCCTTCATGACGCCGATGACCTCGTCGACCTGCAGCGGCCCGACCCCGCCGCCGGTGCACGCGCCGCCGGCCACCGGGTTCGACGAGGTCACGAACGGATACGACCCGTGGTCGAGATCGAGGAGCGTGCCCTGCGCGCCCTCGAGCAGCACCTGCTCCCCCCGCGCGAGGGCGCGCTGGACCAGCCAGGTCGTGTCGTCGAAGTGATCGCGCAGCCGATCGCCCCAGCCGGCGGCCTGGTCGACGAGCTCGTCGACCGTGAACGTCTCCCCGCCCATCGACGCGAGGAGGAGGTTCTTGTCGGGGAGCACGCGCTCGAACCGCTCGCGCAGGACCGCGCGGTCCAGCAGGTCCTCCATGCGCAGCCCGAGGCGCCATGCGCGGTCACCGTACGTCGGACCGATGCCCCGCCCGGTCGTGCCGACGGCGGCCCCGGCCAGCCGCGATTCGTTCGCCCGGTCGAGGGCGACGTTGTACGGCATGATCACGTGCGCGCTGCGGCTGACCCGGACGCGCGCGACGTCGATGCCGCGCTCGGTCAGCGCGTCGAGCTCGGCGATGAGCGTCAGCGGATTGACCACCACCCCGTTGCCGATGACCGACGTGATGTGCGGGTACAGCACCCCCGAGGGCGTGAGCCGCAGCTTGAAGACCTCGTCACCGCGGACGACCGTGTGCCCGGCGTTGTCGCCACCCTGGTAGCGCACCACCATGCTGGTCTGCTCGGCAAGGAAGTCGGTGGTCTTGCCCTTGCCCTCGTCGCCCCACTGGAGTCCGACGATGACCGTGGCCGGCATCAGACCGACCCCGGACAAACGAAACGGCCCCTGGGCTGAGTGCCAGGGACCGAGATAGACCTCTCCCGTGTCGCGCCGCCGTCGTCTCGGCGGATCGCCGGTGGCTGGTCGCCCGGCTGCCTCACTGGACGGCCGCTGCGCCCTTCTCGCGCGATCGTTGACCTCCTGGTTGACTGGGGGCGTCGGCTGAGGTCGAGACGGCCGGAGTATAGCAGCGGGCATCGTTGCGGGACCCCCGCGGTGACCCCGAGGCGACGGCGCCCGTACCTCCGGCGCGCGGACGGCGGTACCTCCGGCGGGTCCGGCCATCCCCCTGCCGCCACTAGCCTTGTCGGGTGGCCCGATTCCTCGGGATCCTCGCGCTCGCGGCTGCCGTCGGGAGCGGGATCCTGCTCATGTTCTACCCCGATGCACTGACCCCGTGGATCGGTGACACCGTCGTACCCCTCGTCAGCGCCCTCGTGGCCGCGGTGCTCGGTGTCGCGCTCACCGCCATCGTCGTCCGCGCCCACATGCAGTTCCGCACCGCCAGCCTGGTCAAGGCGGCCGAGCAGATCGCGGCGGGCGACTACACGGTCACGGTCAAGCCGCGCGGCAACGGCCTCGAACGGCGGCTCGGGCTGGCGATCAACAACATCGCCGCGGCCCTCGTCGAGTCCCACGATCGGGCGACGTTCGACCGGCTGACCGGCGTGGCCAACCGGCAATCGCTGCTGGCGGCGCTGTTCGCCGAGGTCGAGCGGGCGTCGCGCTACGGCCGGCCGCTGTCGGTCGCGTTCGTCGACATCGACCACTTCAAGGCCGTCAACGACACCTACGGGCATGCCGTCGGCGACGTGGTCCTGCGCGGCGTGGCACAGGCGATCTCGGCGAACCTGCGCTCCTCGGACCTGATCGGGCGGTACGGCGGCGAGGAGTTCATGCTGATCCTGACCGAGACCGACGTCGAGGAAGGGGCGGCGCTCACCGAGAAGCTGCGGACGCTGGTCCAGCGCCAGCGGTTCGCCGTCGAGGGGGCCACCGACATCGCGGTCACGATCTCGATCGGCATCGCCGGCGGCACCGGCTCGAAGCTCCGCATGGACACCCTCGTCCGCGACGCCGACGCGGCGATGTACTCGGCCAAGTCGCTCGGGCGCAACCAGACCTACGTGTTCGCCGAGCCCGACGACGACGCGCGCGTGCCGCGTGCGCCGATCTCGGCCGCGGGCCGGGCACGGGCGGTCGAGATCGGGCTGCGCGCCCGGGAGGCCGCGACCGCCGCCCTCACGTCGGTGCTCGACCCGCTCCCCCACTACCGCGGCCAGCCCTCGCCGCTGATCGCGTCGATCGTCGTCTCGCTGGCTCGCCAGCTGCAGCTGTCGGAGGCGGACATCGACCGCCTGCGCGTCGCCGCGCTCCTCCATGACGTCGGCAAGGTCGCGGTGCCCGAGGAGATCCTCGAGAAGCCGTCGGCGCTCACCTCGGCCGAATGGCGGACGGTCGTCCAGCACCCGCGCATCGGTCAGGTCATCCTCGAGCAGGCCGCAGCGCTCAAGGACGCCGTGCCGATCATCCTTCACCACCACGAGCGCTACGCGGGACACGGCTATCCGTTCGGGCTGCGCGCCAACGAGATCCCCCTCGGCGCGCGCATCGTGGCCATCGCCGATGCCTACGACGCGATGATCCACGACCGCCCGTACAAGCGGGCGATCAGCCACGAGGGGGCCATCGCCGAGCTTCGCCGCCACGCGGGCACGCAGTTCGACCCCGAGCTCGTCGAGCTCTTCTGCGACCTCTACGCCGACAACGCCCCCGAGCCGGACGCGACGGTCGTTGCGCTGGCGGCCGCGACCAACGTCCATCGTGGGCCGCTGGTGGTGCCCGAGCCTGCAGCCTCGCGGACGTCGCGCAAGCGACGGGCATCGGACCGGCCGGCCAGCCGGCCGCTCGCGCCGTCCGCCACGATGGGGCCGGATGCCGACGCGTCGCTCGGGTTCGGCGAGGTCGTCCCCGATGCAGGATCCGCGTCCCTGCTGCCGGCAGCGCCGCCGCCGGCACGCCTCCGTCGGACCGACAGCGCCGCCGGCTGACACCACGCGTCGCCGCACCGGCGACCGTCCCGGGCGCGTCCGCGTAAGTCGCGGGAGAGCCGCCGATATCCACCCGTGCAGCGGCCCTTGCTAGCGTGCGGTCGACACCCGCCGCTGACGCAGGGTCGGCACCGGAGCATCCGGCCGACCGGGAAGGAGATCGGACCATGAACAAGGTCGTCCTCACGGGTCGCCTGACGCGTGACCCGGAGATGCGCAGCCTCGCCAGTGGCAAGAACGTCACGACCTTCACCGTCGCCTCCAACGAGTTCCTCGGCGGCGGGCGCGAGAAGGCCGAGTATTCCAACGTGGTCACCTGGGACCGTCTGGCCGAGATCGCCGGCACCTACCTCGGCAAGGGCCAGCAGGTCGCGATCGAGGGCCGCCTCCAGACGCGATCGTGGGACGACGAGCGCGGCCAGCGGCACTGGAAGACGGAGGTCGTCGCCTCGCACGTCGAGATGCTGTCCGGCCGGCGCAAGAAGGACTACGAGGCGCAGCAGGCGGCCGAGTCCCTCGTCGCCCAGGCGGAGCGGTTCGGCGACGCCCCGCCGACCGAGCCGATCCCGGAGTCGTCCGAGGTCCCGATCGCGTCGGACGACGAGGACGTAGCCGACGACGAGGTGCCCGCCGAGTCGGCCGTCGCCTGATCCGGCCTCCTCCAGTCCCTGCGGCGGCGACGCGTACCCCCTCCCGCGTCGCCGCCGCGACCCGCGCCTACGGGATCTGGAAGATCACTCGGCCAGCTAGGCGGGTGGGGCGACGGCGACGGCACCCGATCGAGCGTCCGGGTCGCTGATCCAGCGCGACCATGAGGCAAGGACGAGCGGGATCGCGACGATCGCGAAGCCGATCGCGCTGAACACGTACAGGCCCGCGAGATCAGTCAGCGGGAACACGAGCGACGCGGCAAGGTTCCCGGCGCCATGCATGATCGCTGCCAGCCAGGCGCTGCCGGTGCCGAGCCACAGCCAGGTCATCAGGAACGAGAACGTGAACACCCAGAGTGCGAAGGCCCAGAACGGATTCCCGACGAAGGGCATCCCGGGGATGAAGTACAGCGGGCTGTGCCACATCGTCCACACCGCCGCCACGACCAGGGTCGCGACGAGCGGTGACTGCCGGTCGAGCAGGCCACGCAACAGGAAACCCCGCCAGCCGATCTCCTCGCCGATGACCAGGAAGAACAATACGAACAGGATCGGCTCGACCGCGCCCGGCACCGGGAGGGCAGCGTTGCCCGCCAGGACATAGAGGATGTGGCCGATGGCGGTCCCTGCGATCGGGAGGGCGAGCGCGGCGACGTACCAGCCGGGGTGGACGCGCCAGCGCGTCGTCACGGCCCACAGGTCGCGAACACCGGCCCGCCCGCGCCAGATGCGCACGACGACGAAGGCCGCAGCGGCCGGTCCGAAGAGCGCGATCAGACCGAACAGGAGCGAGACGTTGAGGAGAAGACCGAGCGTGATCGAGAACAGGTACGCGAAGACGACGTAGGCGCTCAGCGGGTACCGCCGGATCAGGCCTGTCGTCGTCGAGATCATCCCGGCTTCCCCGCCAGCGGCGAGGCCGATCCGGACATGTCGAGCTCGCTCACCTGGTCGGTGCTACGCATGAGCCAGATGCCGAGCCAGCCGATCGCGAGGCCCAGGATGACACCACCGCTCAGGTAGGCAATGCCGATGGGGATCCCGGCGAGGAGACCGCCGACAAGGATCGTGGCTGAGATCGCCGTCGGGAACACGTGAGCACGCAGGCTGGCGGCCCCGAACAGGACCCAGCCGATCCCGAGCAGCACGAAGCTCGCGAGGCCACCCATGAGCAGGCGGCCGCCCACGAACGTGGGGATCTCGTCGGGAGCGACTTCCGCGATCCGAGGAACCGCGAAGGCCTCGTACCACCAGTCCCCGGCCATGAAGACCGTGCCCAGCAACGCGGCGGCGAAACCGACCAGCCCGAACCACCCGGCGCTCAGCGCCTCGCGGTCGTAGATCGCCACGAGTGCGAGTACGAGGAACCCGAACGCCACGATCGAGGCGACGCTGGTGATCGCATGCGTCGGGCCGACGACGTATTCCGTCAGGTTTGCGCCGGGCAGGACGAGGACCACGGTAGGGAGCCTGGTCGCCACGACCAACACCCCCGTGACGACCGCGAGTGGCCCGGCGATCCGCGATAGCGGTGACGTGGACATCTCTGCCTCCCGGACCGTCCTGGCGATCCCTCTACGGCGATGTGGACGGTGCGGCAGCGGACGGAGCGGCGGATCCGAACACGTCCGAGTCGTCCGATCGCGGATCGCCCGGCGTGCAGCCAGCCGTCAGTGCGCCGAGGAGGATCGCCGCGAGCAGCACCGATCGGGCGATCGGACGGCGGGCGGACCCCCGGATCGGGATCCTCGTTCGTCGCACTGATCTCACCCGCTTCTCCCGTTGCGTGCTCGGAGTCTGGTGAACAGTGGGCATCGGGTCATGACGAGACGGTCATGTCCCCAGCGACGCCTCGCTACCGGATCTCGAAGAACGACACCGCCAGGATCAGGTAGACGATCACGAGCAACGCGCCCTCGAGCCAGTTCGACTCGCCGTCGAGCGCGATGAGCGCGCTGATCCCCACGGCCGCCGCGACGGCGGCGACCTCGAGCGGGGTGAAGACGAGGTCCATCGGCTGGCCGAGCAGGGCGCCGAGCAGCACCAGGACCGGCGCCACGAACAGCGCGACCTGCAGGCTCGAGCCGTAGCTCACGGCCATGGCGAACTCCATCTTGTCCTTCGCCGCGAGCTGGACCGCGACGAGGTGCTCAGCGAGGTTGCCGATCGTCGGGACGATCACGACGCCGACGAAGAATGCCGACAGGCCGAAGGAATCGATGAACGCCTCGATCGAGCCGACCAGGATCTCCGAGAGCACGGCCAGCAGGGCGGCCGCCGCGACGAGGACACCGATGGCGACCCGCGCCGTCCACGCCGGCCCACCGTGCTCGGTCGGCGCGCCGTGTCCGCCGAGCGTCTCGTCGGGGTTGGTGAACTGGTACACGAGCGACAGCGCGTACCCCGCCATCAGGGCCAGCGAGACGAGGACCGATTCCTCGGTGAGCGTGCCCTGCGCCGGGTTGCTCGTCGTGAACGCGAAGACCGCCGGCACGAACAGGCCGATCACCGCGAGCACCAGCAGCGACGCATTCGAGGAGGCGATGCGCTGGCTGAACGTCTGGGTCCCGTGGCGCAGGCCGCCGACGAGGATGCTCGCGCCGAGCACCAGCAGCAGGTTTCCGATGATCGAGCCGGTCAGCGACGCCTTGACCACCTCGATCAGCCCGGCCTGCAGGGCGAAGAACGCGATGATCAGCTCGGCGATGTTGCCGAACGTCGCGTTGAGGATGCCGCCGACCTGCGGACCCGTCAGCGATCCGATGCGCTCGGTCGACAGCCCGACCACCCAGGCCAGACCGAGGATCGCGGCGGCTGCCACCACGAAGATCAGCGTCGCGTCCGCGTGGACCCCGAAATCCAGGATGATCGCGAGGGCGCTCGCGAGGACGGTGACCACGATCGCGACGCGAGCGAACGGTGACAGCTGGCCGAGCACCGGCGGGCCACCGGCACCGGTGGGCTCTGGTCCGGCGTGGACCGCTGCGGTCATGCGGCCATCGTACCCGCGGTCGCGGGTGCTAGGCGGGCGTCCTCGCCAGGATCGCGGCTGCCGCGGGACCGTCCGGGTAGGACGCCTGGGTCCCGCGACGGGTCACGCTGTCGGCCGCCGCGGCGCAGCCAAGCCGGACCGCCGCGACCGGTGAGCGACCCATCGCCAGGCCGACCGCGAACGCCCCGACGAACGCGTCCCCGGCCCCGGTCGTGTCGACCGCCCGGACCGCGGGCGCCTCGACCCACGTGGGCGCGGCGCCGCGCGGCACGACGAGGGCCCCACGCTCGCCGAGCGTCACCACGATCGACACGCCCAGCCGCTCGCCGAGGGCCCCGACCGCCGCGCCCTCCGCCTCCGGCGACCCGCCGTCAAGGCGTGCGCCCGCGATGCCCTCGAACTCGGGGCCGTTCGGGACGAGCCAGTCGGTGATGGCGATCAGGTCGGGCTCGACCGGCGCGGCCGGGGCGGGGTTCAGGACCGTCACCGCCCCGATCCGACGGGCGGCCGCGAACCCGGCCGCCGTCGCCGGCTGGGGGATCTCGAACTGGCCGAGCACGACGTCCGGTCGGAACGCCTCGACGGCCTCGGCGGCCACGTCCGGGCGGACCTCGCCGTTCGCCCCGGGCACGACGATGATGCGGTTCGTGCCGGCGCGGTCGACCCAGATCGGCGCGACGCCGGATGACCCGGGCACGCGCCGGATGAAGGTCGTGTCGATGCCCTCGGCGCCGAGGCGCTCGAGGTAGGCGGTCCCGTGCGTGTCGTCGCCGAGCGTGTTGACCATCGCGACCGCCGCCCCGAACCGCGCCGCCATCACGGCCTGGTTCGCGCCCTTGCCACCGAACCCGGTCTCGTAGCTCGAGCCGACGACCGTCTCGCCATCGCCGGGCAGACGGTCGGCGTAGGCGATGAGATCGATCATCGTGCTGCCGACCACGACGATCCGCGGCGCGTCCACCTACGCGACACCGGACAGGGCGACCACGAGCCGGTCGTAGCCGCGGAACTGGAACGTCGGCCGGCGGACCGCCGGCGGCACGATCGCGAGCTCGGGCTCGGTCCTTGCCAGCTCGGCGAGCGTCGTCTCGAGCTCGAGCCGGGCGAGCGGCGCCCCGATGCAGAAGTGGATCCCGCCGCCGAGCGAGAGGTGCGTCGTGTCGGCTCGCGCCACGTCGAAGCGGTCCGGATCGGGGTGGCGCCGCGGATCCCGGTTGGCGGCAGCGAGCACCAGGGCCACGCGCGACCCGAGCGGGATGGGGACGCCGTCCACCTCGACGCCGTCGTCGAGCACCCAGCGCTCGAACCATTGCAGCGGCGGGTCGAAGCGGAGCACCTCCTCGATCGCGGCGCGTGGCGTGACGACTCCGCTCCGGACGAGCGCCCATTGGTCGGGGTGCGCGGCGAGGGCAGCGACCCCGTTGGCGGTCGCGTTGACCGCGGCCTCGTGCCCCGCCATGAGCAGCACCATCGCGGTCGACACGACCTGGTCGTCGGTCAGGCGCTCGCCATCGACGGTCGCGTCGAGCAGCCCCGACAGCAGGTCCGTGGCGGGACGCGCGCGACGCTCCGCGACGAGGTCGAGCAGATAGCGGCGGAAGTCGCCCGCCGCGGCGTTCGAGGCGGCCTGCTGGGCCTCCGAGGGCGCCGGTTCGTACATCCGGATCGTCTCGTCCGACCAGCCGAGGATCGTCGATTCGTCGGTGGCCGGCACGCCGATCAGGCCGCAGATGATGCCGAGCGACAGGTGCTGCGCGTAGTCGCCGACGATGTCGATGGAGCCGGCTGCCCGGCCGGGAGCCAGCAGCGACCGCGCGAGCGACTCCGTCGACGGGCGGAGTCCCTCGACCGTCCGTGGCGTGAACGCCTCCGTGACCAGCCGGCGCAGCCGTGTGTGGAGCGGCGGTTCCTGGTTGAGCAGCTCCCAGCGCTCGAACGCCTGGAAGTCCACCCAGCGCGGATCGCGCCAGACCGGGATGTCGGGCGGCAGGCCGAGCGCATCGGGCGTGTAGCGGTGCAGGAACGTCGTCCCGAGCCGGCGGTCTCGGAACGCGGCGTGGACGTCGGCGAACCGCGTCAGATACCAGAGGTGGTCGCCCGGCGGATGCCACACGGAAGTCGCCTCCCGGACCCTGGCGTAGGCGGGATACGGATCGGCAACGAAGCCCGGGTCGGCCGGATCGAGCGGCGGACCCGGCGGCGGCGCCTCGACCGATGCCATCGCCCTCCTCCTCAGGTGCGGGCCAGCGACCGGACGCCGGCCACGATGACGCCGGCGAACAGCGTAGCGGCGACCGCGAACACCGCGCCGACCACGACCGGCGGCAGCGTCACGTCCGGCATCCGGCCGGCGCCCCAGATCGTGAGGCCGGCGACGGTGCCGATGATCCCCGCGGCCACGCCGGCCAGCACCCCGAACAGCTCGGCCGGCCCGAACGGGGCCCGCCGATACGACGTTCGCACGCCGCTCGCCCCGAAGCCACGGGACTCGAGCCCGATCGTGAGCTGGTGGATCCGCTCGAACGCTCCGGCGAACACCGGCACGAACGACGGCAGCACCGCCCGGAAGCCGGTGCTCGGCATGCCGCGCGCCCGCTGGGCCACGAGGACCGTGTCGAACTCGTGCTGGAGGGTGGGGATGAGCTGGAGGGTCATCGTCAACATGAGATTCGCGAGATACGGCATCCGCAGCCGGGCGAACGCCGCGGACCAGTCGCTCGGTTGGGTCGTCGTGATGACGGCCAGCGCGACCGCCTCGACCGCCAGGAGCCGGCCGGCGTAGGACAGGCCGCGGATCAGGCCGTCCCCGTACAGCGCCAGCGGTCCGAGGTGCGTCGTCGGCGCGCATGGCCCACCGCAGGCGGCCGGCGAGAGTGTCTGGATGACGATCATCGATGCGGTGACCGGCGCGAAGATCAGCAGGATCCGCGCGACCCGCCGCCCCACCCCGACCGAAGCCGCCACGAGGAGCCCGACGAGGGCGATCGCCCACAGGGGCAGCGGGTGGAACGTCGCGAGCGCGACCACGAGGACGGCCAGCAGCCACGTGAGCTTCACGATCGGGCTGAGCCGGTGCAGCCACGACGTCCCGTGCTGGGTCTCGAACGAGGGACCGATGGCGTTGCTCACGACGACGCCCGGACTTCTTCGACGAGCTCGTGGACCGACAGGGCGCCGGGGCGTCCCGCTCGACCGGGCATCGCCAACGAGAGCTCCGTGATCTGGGGCGGCGTCAGACCGGCGGCCGCCATGGCCTCCCCGTCCGCGATCACCGAGCGTGGCGGCCCGTCCGCGACGACCGTGCCATCACGGAGCACGACGACCCGGTCGGCCACTGCGGCGACGAGCGACAGGTCGTGCGACGCGCAGACCACGGTCGTCCCGTCCGCGCGCTGCCGGCCGATCAGCTCCGCGATGCGCCGTGTCGTGCGCTCGTCCTGGCCGGTGGTCGGTTCGTCGAGGACCAGGATGCGCGGGCGCATCGTCAGCACCGACGCGATCCCGACCAGCTTCCGCACCGGGAACGGCAGCCGGTGCGGGCTGGTGGTCAGGACATCGTGGAGACCAAGCGCCGCGGCGACCGAGCCGACCCGTGCATCGACCTCCTCCGGCGAGATACCCAGGTTGCGCGGTCCGTAGGCGAGCTCGTCGGCGACCGTCCGCGCGAACAGCTGGTGGCCGGGGTTCTGGAACACGAACCCGACGGACCGTGCCAGCGCCTGGATGGACCGGCGGCTCGTGTCGACGCCATCGACGATGACCCGGCCCGACGACGGCCGGAGCAGCCCGTTGAGGTGCTTGCCGAGCGTGGTCTTGCCGGATCCGTTCGCCCCGATCAGACCAACGACCGACTTCCGCTCGACCTCGAGCGACACCCCGTCGAGCGCTACCACGCCGGTCCCGTACGCGAAGCGCACGTCCTGGACCGCGACGATCGGCCCGGCCAGCGTCACGGTCGTCCGCCGAGCCACTCGAGGGTGGCCTCGATGGTCATCGGGAGGTCGCCCTCCGCCGGCGCGAGGGCATGGGCGAACTCGGTCACCTGGGGCGCCCGAAGCCCCAGCCGGTCCAGCTCCTCGACGCGACCGAGGACGTCGGCGGTCGACCCCTGCATCGCGATGCGACCCGCATCGAGGACCACGATCCGGTCGACGAACGCCGCCAGCGCCTCGACCCGATGATCGGCCACCAGCAGCGTCATGCCGGTCTCGCGGACGAGCCGCCGGGCGACCTCGAAGACGTCGGTGGCGCCCGCCGAGTCGAGGTTCGAGGTCGGTTCGTCCATGAACAGGATGCGCGGCTGCATGACGAGCACGGCCGCGATCGCGAGGCGCTGCTGCTGACCGCCCGACAGCTCGAGCGGCGTACGGTCCTCCACGCCGTCGAGACCGACCGCCGCCAGCGCACGGGCGATGCGCTCGGGCATGGCCTCCGGCGCGACGCCGAGGCTCTCCAGCCCGAACGCGACCTCGTCGGCGACCGTCGGCCGACTGAGCTGGTACTCGGGATTGTCGAAGACGAGGCCGATCGAGCGCGCCATCTCACGGACCGGCACGGTCGTGGCATCGCGACCGTCGACGATGACCCGCCCGGTCACCGACGCGGGCAGGAGCTGCGGGACGATGCCATCGAGGCACAGGCCGAGCGTGGTCTTGCCGGCACCGGTGAGACCCATGAGCCCGACGGTCTCGCCGGCACGCACATCGAGGTCGACGTCGTTGAGTGCCGGCCTCGCCGCGTCGGGATAGTTCACGGTCAGGCCGGCCAGCGAGATGATCGGCGCGTCGCCTTCGTGTGGCTCGCCGTCGGGCAGGGCGATCAGTCCCGGATCAGGAACGACAGGATGCCTGCCACGATGATGAAGCAGCCGAGCAGGATGCTCATGCCCGACAAGACGAACGCGGCACTCCCGCCGTCCGTCACCGACGGGAGCTGGTCGACGACGAGCGGCATCGCGATCGCCAGCACGCCGAGGGCGATGATCGCGGCACCGAGCCCATCGCGCGGTCCGACCGTCCGGTCCATCGTCAGGCCGCCGGCGCGATCAGCAGCACGTACGCGGCGACGACCGCCGCGCCGACCACGACCCCGACGACCGCCGCCGTCAGGCGGGCGGTGTTGGTCGGCCCGGGCAATCGCACCCCGCGGGTCAGGTCGGCGGGCAGCGCCTCGATGATCGCCAGCGCGACGAACCCGCTGATGATCTTGTCGGCGAGCGACACGATGACGCTCGACGCGAACGCCGCCGCGAGCAGGTCGCGGCCGGCCTGCACGAATGCCGCGGTCAGGGCGTCGGACGAGTGACCCGTCGCGCCGCCGAACACGAATACGACGATCGGCGCCGCGATGGCCGACGTGACGAGCGCCACGATGATGTTGAGGATGAAGAACCGGGTGACCGTCGCTCCCATCCCGAGCGAGCGGACGCCGTAGCCCCACACGAGCGCCCCCGCGACGTTGACCAGCGCGAAGGGGACGCCGATCGGCCCGGTGAAGAACGCCCCGGCGACATTGCCCATCACGGCGACGAGGGCACCCCACCACGGACCAAGGGCGATGGCCACCACCGCGGTCCCGACCATGTCGAGGAAGGTCGGCAGGTTCAGCGCGGTGTTGATCGTGCCGCCCACGATGTTCAGCGCCGCCCCGACCGGGACGAGCGCCACGACGTAGGAGAGCGGGATCCGCGACGAGGCCGCCTGGGGGACCGTGGCCGCTGTCATCGCCTCAACATTACACGCCGGGCGAGCGGTACAGCCGGCGCCTCGGGATGCCGCTCTCGGCGGCGACGCGGCGGGCAGCATCGCCCCGGGCGACGCCCTCGCCGACCAGCCGCTCGACCGCGCCCAGGGCGGCGGCCAGGGCCGCGTCGTCGGGCCCGCGCGACGCCGGCTGCCGGTCGTCCATCCCGACCACCAGCACGAACTCGCCGCGCGCCGGGATCGTGCCGTCGGCCACGGCGAGTGCCAGCTCGCCGAGCGAGCCTCGCACGATCTGCTCGTGGAGCTTGGTGAGCTCCCGCGCCACCGCACCACGCCGGTCGTCGCCGGCCGCCGTGGCCAGGTCCCGCAGCGTCGCCGCGACCCGGCCCGGCGCCTCGAACAGGACCGATCCCCGCCGGTCGGCGGCGATCGCGGCGAGCCGTTCGCGTCGATCCCGGCCCGAGCGTGGCAGGAACCCCTCGAACGCCCAGCGTGGTCCCGCCACACCGGTCGCGGCCACGGCCGCCAGGACCGCCGACGGACCCGGGATCGGTACGACCCGGCCGCCCACCGCGGCCCACGCCGTGACGAGGTCGTCGCCGGGGTCGCTCACGACCGGCGTCCCGGCGTCGGTCACGAGCGCCAGGTCGGCGCCGCCACGGAGGTGTCCGACCAGCTCGTCGAGCCGGCTCGCCGGGCTCCGAGCATGGAAGCTGGTCGTCCGCGTCTCGATCCCGTGGCGGTCCAGCAGGCGTCGCGTCAGGCGTGTGTCCTCGGCCGCGATCCTGGGCACGCTCCGCAGGACCTCGAGCGCGCGGAGGGTGATGTCGGCGAGGTTCCCGATGGGCGTCGCGACGACGAACAGCGTGCCGCCCGTCCGGTCGACGGGTCCGTCGCCGGGTCGGGCGTCGTCGGTCACTCCCGGGCCGAGCCGGGCCGCCGACGCGGGTACAGGTAGTCGACGCCGGCCGTGCGCGGCCCGAGCTTGGCGATCGGCGGGACCTGGCGCTTGAACTCGGAAGAAGCCACCATCCGGTCGACGCGCTCGACCATCTCGCGCGGGAAGCCAAGCGACTCCACCTCGTCGACCGAGCGGCGCTTGTCGATCCGCCAGAACAGCAGCCGGTCGAGCGTCGGGTAGTCGAAGCCGGCCTCCGCCTCGTCGGTCTGGCCGGGCCACAGGTCGGCCGACGGCGCCTTGCGGATGATCTCCTCGGGCACGCCGATCGCCGCCGCGACCTGGCGGACCTGGCTCTTGTACAAGTCGCCGATCGGGTTGAACGCGCAGGCGTTGTCCCCGAACAGCGTCGTGTAGCCGATGAGCGACTCGGTCTTGTTGCCGGTCCCGACGACCAGGCCGCCCCACGTCACGGACCGGTCGTACAGGACGGCCATGCGCATGCGCGCCATGAAGTTCCCGCGCCGTAGCGCGGCCGCATCGGTCTCGAGACCGTAGAATCCGTCGACCATCGGGCTGATGTCGACGAGCTCCGATGCGCAGCCGAGACGGCGCACGACCTCCTCCGCGTCGGCGCGGGACGCCGGTGCGGATGTGCGGTACGGCATCAGGACGCACAGCAGGTGCTCCGCGCCGATCGCCTCTGCGACGAGGTACGCCACCACCGCCGAATCGATGCCACCGGAGAGCCCGAGCACCGCCCGGTCGAACCCCGCCTGCCGCAGCTGGCCGCGGATGAACTCCCCGATGACCCGGCGCGCGACGTCCGTGTCGATGGCCAGCTCGGTCGGCAACTCGAACGCCGGCGTCGAGGCGGTCATCGACTGGCCTCCTTGCGGAACCCGATGGACCTGGGCGTTCGGTCGCCGGGCGCCACGTCCAGGCCGGCCTCGGCGTCGGGGTCGCTGGTCGAGTCGCGGGCGAGGCCCGCCCGCTCGGCCACGATCCGCGACAGCTCGCGGATCTGGAACTCGGGTCGCTCGTCGCGCAGGAGCGGAAGCCCGATCCGCTCTCGGCGGATGTCGGCCGTCGCGATGTCCGCGTAGAAGATGCCCTCGTCGTAGAGCGGTGCCGAGGTCAGCGCGGCGCCGTTGGGCGCGATGACCTCGGAACCGCCCCAGAACGAGATCGACTCGTCGACGCCGACCCGGTTGCAGAACACCACGAAGCTCGTCGTGAGCTGGGCATAGGTGCGCATCAGCGTCCGCCACGACGTCGCGGTCCCCAGCCCGACCTCATTGGTCGCGGCGAGATCGCGGCCGGGCGACGACGACACGTTGATGAGGATCTGCGCCCCGTCGAGCGCGAGCAGCTGCGGGACGGGCAGGTGCCAGAAGTCCTCGCAGATCGCGATCCCGACGCCGATCCCCAGCCGCGACGGGACCGCCCGGAGCATGTCGCCGTGGGCGAAGAACCGGCGCTCGTCGAACAGCCCGTAGGTGGGCAGGAACAGCTTGCGGTGGATGTGGCAGAGCTGGCCGTCCTCGAGCAGCGCCGCTGCGATGAACAGGCGGTGGTCGGCCGACTCCTCGACGAACGAGACGACGACCGACAGGTCCTCGGTCGCGGCGGCGAGGTCGGCCAGGCGCTGGTCGTCGAGGCGCATGCTGACCTCGGAAGCGAGGTCCTGGAGCTGGTAGCCGGTCAGCCCCAGCTCGGGGAAGACGACCAGGTCCGCCCCGTTGGCACGCGCTTCCTCGATGAGCTCATGGTGACGCGCCAGGTTCTCGTCGAGCCGGCCCAACCGCGGAGCGATCTGGGCGAGGCCCACGCGGACGGACTGCATGCAAGCGAGCATACGCGAAGCCGATTACCCTATCGCGCGATGTCACGATCGCTTCCCCGGCGCGGCCGGCTGTTGGCGGCCAGTACCGCAGCGATCGTCGCTCTGGCTGGCTGCGGCGGGCCGACCCCGTCGACGACCCCCGACCCGAGCCGGCTGCCCAGCCCGACCCAGGGCGCCGCCTTCCCGACCGCGCCGCCGACCAGCGGCCCGTTCGCGCCGATGGCGTATCCGCCCGAGGCGCCCGCGCCGTGCGAGCAGCCCGCCAGCGACGACCCGGCGTACGGGCCGTACGAGGGGTCGATCCAGCGCATCCGGGCCACCGATCCGCAGACCGTCCGCTTCGAGCTCTGCGACGCCGATCCGGCCTTCCTCGCCAAGGTCGCCTCACCGGCGCTCGCCATCGACGACACGGCGTGGCTGCAGAGCCGGCTCGATCCGTCCACCGAGCGACCGCGCATCCTGACCGAGGTCAATGGCACCGGTCCGTTCCGCCTCGACCAGTGGGACGGGCGAGGGGACATCGTCCTGTCCCGCTCGCCCGACTACTGGGGCGACCACGCACGCACGGCCACCGCGGTGTTCGTCGCCGAGGGTGACGACGGCCGGCGCCTCGCCAAGCTGCGCGAGGGATCGGTCGACGCGATCGACATCGTGGCGCCCGGCGACATCGAATCGGTGAGCGCCAACCCCGAGCTGACGCTGGTCCCGCGACCGGGCCTCAACGTCGCGTACATCGGCTTCGACAACCGCTTCGCACCCTTCGACAACGAGGTCGTCCGTCGGGCCATCGCGACGGGCATCGACCGCTCGGCGATCGTCGGGGCGGCGTTCCCCCCCGGGACCGAGGTGGCCAGCCACTTCCTGCCGTGCGCCATCCCGTTCGGCTGCGAAGGTGGCGCCTGGCCGTCGCCGGATCCCGAGCTCGGACGCGACCTCCTCGCCGGGGTCGGGCTCGACGAGGGGTTCACGTCGACGATCAGCTACCCCGAGGAGCCACGCGACTACCTGCCCGACCCGACGGCGGCCGCGACCGCGCTGCAGGCGCAGCTGCGCGACCAGCTGGGCATCGCGACGACGCTGAAGCCGATGCCGTTCGACGAGCTCACGGCGGCGGCCGATGCCGGGCGGCTCGACGGGTTCTACCTACTGGGTGCGCGCGCCCGCTACCCCGACCCGAGCGTGCTGCTCGACAGCCACTTCGGTCCGGCGGCGAGCCTGCAGTTCGGGCGCCGGTTCGTCGACATCGGCCGCTGGCTCGACCGCGGGCGGGCATCGGCCGATCCGGCGGCGCGGGCAAAGGGGTACGGCGGGGTCAACGACCTCATCCGAAAGCACGTGCCGATGATCCCGCTCGCCCACGTCGGCTCTGCGGCGGCGTTCCGCACCGACGTCAGTGGACGACAAGCCAGCGCCACCTCGACCGAGCGGCTCTCCACCGTCATGCCGGGCGACCGGACCCAGTTCGTCTACATGCAGCGGGAGCAGCCCGGGAGCCTGTACTGCGGCGACGAGACCGACGAGGCGGCGCTCCGGGTCTGCGCCCAGACGTCGGAGTCGCTGTACCGGCTCGACATGCCCGAGCCCGGCCTGTCGCCGTCGCTCGCCGAGGCGTGCACCCCGAACAAGGCACTCAACGTCTGGACGTGCACGATCCGCCCCGATGTCACCTTCCACGACGGGTCGGCGCTCGACGCCAACGACGTCGTCCTGTCGTACGCCGTCCGCTGGGATGCGGCCCACCCGCTGCACCGTGGTCGGGAGGGGATGTTCCGCGCCTTCCAGGACCGTTTCGGCGGTCTCCTGCACCCGCCAGCGCCTGCCGCGTCACGCTAGCAACGCACGCGTGCGGGTGCTAAGGTCCGCGCATCGTCGCCGGGATCGATCCTTGGCGCGAGACATGTCCCAGCGTGTGCGGCCCAGGGAGGTTGTGAGGCTGCCATGGGACCGATAAGAGGAGGAGATCAGCGCATGACTCGTGCATCGAGGTTGTCACGGTTCGCGGCGCTGTTCGGCAGCGCGGCGATCATCGTGATGGCATGCGGTGGCGGCACGCCAAGCAGCGCACCAGCCAGTGCGCCTGCCAGCGAACCCGCCGGGTCCGCCTCCGCGTCCGCGGCCGACTTCACCGGCACCGCGTACCCGGAGACCGGCGAGGCCCCCTGCGGGGACGCGAACTACACCGGGACGATAAAGAAGATCACCGCGGTCGACCGGCTGACCGTCGAGTTCCAGCTGTGCGCCCCGGATGTCGCCTTCCTCCCGAAGGCAGCGTTCGCGACGTTCGGCATCCAGGACGCCGACTACCTGGCGGCGCATGCGGCGGACAAGTCGTATCTCACGGCGCCGAACGGCACCGCGTCCTACACGCTGGGCGAGTGGGACACCGGCAACCGGCTAGTGTTCTCGGCGAACAGCAACTACTGGGGCGATGCACCCAAGGCACCGAACGCCGAGCTCCGCTGGAGCGACAACACGGCCCAGCGGCTGGTCGAGCTCAAGTCGGGTTCGGTCGACGGCATCGACAACCCGGGCCGCGAGGAGATCACGCAGATCCAGGGCGACTCGACGCTGCAGTTCCTGCCGCGACCCGCGATGAACACGTTCTACCTCGGGATGAACCGCAGCGTCGCCCCGTGGGACAACGAGGAAGTCCGCAAGGCGCTTGCGATCGGCATCGACGCCCAGCGCATCGTCGACAACTTCTATCCCGAGGGTTCGGAGGTCGCGACGCACTTCACGCCGTGCCCGCCGCTCGTGCCGTTCGGCTGCGAGGGTGACGCCTGGCCCAAGTTCGACGCCGCGGCGGCCAAGCAGATGCTGACCGACGCCGGGTTCGACTTCTCGAAGACGTATCCGCTGTCCTTCCGCGCGGCGGTCCGACCCTATCTGCCGGATCCCCCGGTCATCGCGACCGAGATCCAGGGGCAGCTGCGTGACAACCTCGGCATCGAGACCTCGATCGACCTCCAGGAGTCGGGCGCGTTCTCGGCAGCCGTGACCAAGGGCGAGCTGCAGGGTCTCTTCCTGTACGGCTGGGGTGCCGACTATCCCGACATCACCAACTTCCTCGACTTCCACTTCGGCTCCGGTTCCGGTCCGAAGTTCGGCGGCCCGTTCGACGACATCGCGGCGGCGCTCACGACGGGCGCGAGCTCGCCGGCCGATGCCGACCGCCAGGCCGCCTACACGGAGGCCAACAACCTCATCAGGCAGCACGTCCCGGTGGTGCCGCTGATCCACGGTGGGACCGGCACCGGGTACAAGGCCGACGTGCAGGGCGCGCAGGCATCGCCGTTGACCACGGAGATCCTCGCAGCCATGCAGCCGGGTGATCGCGACACGATGGTGTTCATGCAGGGCGCCGAGCCGCTCAGCCTGTACTGCGGCGACGAGTCCGATGGCGAGTCGCTCCGTGCCTGCGAGCAGCTCTTCGAGTCGCTCTACGCGTACGAGCTCAACGGCACCGAGCCGGTCCCGGCGCTGGCGACCGAATGCGTCTCGAGCGAGGACCTCATGACGTGGACCTGCACCCTGCGGGATGGCGTCACGTTCCACGACGGGGCGACGTTCGATGCCAACGACGTCGTGACGACGTATGCCGTGCAGTGGGACGCGGCACATCCGCTCCACGTCGGCAATACCGGCGCCTTCGAGTACTTCGGGGGCTTGTTCGGAGGATTCCTGAACCCGCCGGCGTCCTGACCCGGTGTAGACCGAACCGATGACCCGGACAGGGACGCCATCCTGGCGTCCCTGTTCCGTATCTCCAACAGGTAGGCGCCTGAACCACCGATGACCCGGTTCATCCTCCGTCGCCTGGCGCTCACGATCCCGGTCCTTGTCGGGATCCTGTTCCTCGTGTTCGCGCTCGCCCGACTCATCCCGGGCGACCCGTGTCGCGCAGCGCTGGGCGAGCGCGCCACCGAGGCGGTGTGTAACGCCTTCGCCCAACGGAACGGCCTCGACGAGCCCATCCCCGTCCAGTTCGGCATCTACGTCGGCCAGATCCTCACCGGCGACCTCGGGCGGTCCCTCAAGATCTCGCGACCGGTGGGCGAGCTGCTGATCGACCGGCTGCCGACGACGGTCGAGCTGACGCTGCTGGCGATGTTCATCGCGATCGTCGTCGGCATCCCGCTCGGCCTGCTCTCCGCCGTCAAGCGAAATTCCGGTGCCGACGTCGGGACCATGATCTTCGCCAATCTCGGCGTGTCGATGCCGGTGTTCGTGCTCGGCCTGCTGCTCGCCTACCTCTTCGCCATCGTCCTCAAGGACACGCCGCTCTCATTGCCGCCATCCGGTCGGCTGAGCACCGGCGTGCGCGTCGACTCGCTCGCCGAGGTATGGGGTCTGGAGGACATGACCGGGCCGTTCCGCGGCCTGCTCGACTTCATCTCGGGCATCTACATACCGACCGCGCTCATCACCGGCCAGTGGAACGCCGCGGTCGACGCGTTCCGGCACCTCATCCTGCCGGCGCTCGCGCTGTCGACGATCCCGATGGCGATCATCGCGCGGATCACCCGCTCGAGCCTGCTCGACGTGCTCGGCCAGGATTACGTGCGGACCGCCCGGGCAAAGGGCCTCAAGGAGCGCTCGGTCGTGCTCCGCCATGGCGCCCGCAACGCGCTGCTGCCGGTGGTGACGATCATCGGCATCCAGCTGGGGGCGCTGCTGTCGGGCGCCGTGCTGACCGAGACGATCTTCAACCTGTCGGGCGTCGGCCGGACGCTATACGAGGCTATCACCGGTCGCGACTACGTCGTCATCCAGGGGTTCACGCTGGCGATCGCCGTCATCTACGTCGTCGTGAACCTCCTGGTCGACCTGTCCTACGGGCTCCTCGATCCCCGAGTACGGCAGCAATGAGCGACGCGGGCCCGATCGGCGGCACGGTGGCGACGAGCGAGGACCTGATCGCCACCGGTCGCCCGACGAGGCCGGCCAGCCTGTGGCGGGACACCGGTGCCAGCATCCTCCGCCAACGATCGGCGGTGATCGGGCTCATCATGCTGATCCTGCTCGTGCTGATGGCGATCTTCGCGCCGCTCATCGCCACGCACGACCCCAACAGGTCGCTGCTCGGCGTCGAGGAGGGCGTCGAGCGGCGATCCGGACCGTGCATCCACCTGCTCGGCTGCCCGGCCGAGGAGCCGCAGCACCTGTTCGGCACCGACGGTAACGTCCGCGATGTCTTCAGCCGGGTCGTCTACGGCGCGCGGACCTCGCTGACCGTCGGTGTGGCCGCCGTGTTCTTCGCGATCGTCGTCGGGACGTCGATCGGGGCGATCGCCGGGTTCTTCGGCAGCTGGACCGACAACGGCCTGATGCGGCTCATGGACGTGGTGCTCGCGTTCCCGTCCCTGCTGCTCGCGATCGCGATCGTCACCGCCGCCGGGCGCAGCCTGTTCAACGCGCTGATCGCCATCGCGATCGTGTCGATCCCGGTCTATGCGCGCATCGCCCGGTCCGCGGTGCTGTCGACACGCGAGCAGGACTTCGTGACCGCGTCGCGCGCCCTTGGCGAATCGTCGCTGGGCATCCTCACCCGGCGCATCATGCCGAACTCCCTCACCCCGCTCGTCGTGCAGGGCACGCTCGACATCGGTGCGGCGGTCCTCGGCATCGCCGCCCTCGCGTTCATCGGCGTGACGGGCGACCTCTCGAACCCGGAATGGGGCTCGATGATCGGCCTCGAGCGCAACCAGCTGTTCAATGCGCCGCACATCATCCTCGCGCCGGGGCTCGCCATCACCATCACCGTGCTCGCGTTCAACCTGCTCGGTGACGGTCTGCGCGACGCGCTCGACCCGAGGCTCAACCGATGACCGACGAGCCCCGGCCCGCCCCCGCGGACGATGCGCCGCCGCAGGCCGAGACCCCGGTCACGGAGACCCTCCTCGACCCGTCCGTCGAGGGCAACCTCATCGAGGAGATCGTCCCGGCCTCGAAGCGACGACCGAAGCACGAGCGCGGCGAGCGACCGCTGCTCGAGGTCCAGGGCCTGCACACCTCGTTCCACACCCGCGACGGGATCGTCCGCGCAGTCGACGGCATCGACTTCCACGTCGACCGCGGGGAGATCATGGGTCTCGTCGGCGAATCGGGCTGCGGCAAGAGCGTCACGAGCCTGTCGGTCATGCGGCTCGTCGCCAAGCCCGGCCGGATCGAGGGCGGCAGGATCGTGTTCGACGGCCAGAACCTGCTGGACCTGTCCGACGAGCAGATGCGCCACATCCGCGGCGACCGCATCAGCATGATCTTCCAGCAGCCCCAGTCGTCGCTGAACCCGGTGTGGGACGTCGGCAAGCAGATCGCCGAGGTCCTCGAGCTGCATCGAGGCATGAAGGGCAAGGCGGCCCGGGACCGGGCGACGGAGCTGCTGCGCATGGTCGGCATCCCCGACCCCGCCCGCCGGCTGAGCTCGTTCCCCTACGAGATGTCGGGCGGCATGGCCCAGCGCGTCATGATCGCGATGGCCCTCGCGTGCGAGCCGGAGCTGCTCATCGCCGACGAGCCCACCACCGCCCTCGACGTGACCATCCAGGCCCAGATCCTCGACCTGATGCGCAACCTGCGCGACGAGACGGGCACCGCGATCATCCTCATCACCCACGACCTCGGCGTCGTCGCCGAGATGTGCGACCGCGTCGCGGTGATGTACGCCGGCGAGATCGTCGAGCAGACCGACGTCACGACGCTCTTCCGACGGCCGAAGCATCCGTACACGCGGGGGCTGATCGCGTCGATCCCGATCGTCGGGTCGGTGCAGGACGAGCTCGCGGTCATCCCGGGCAACGTCCCGAACCTCATCGACCTGCCCACGGGCTGCCGGTTCGCGCCGCGCTGCCTGACCCGCATCGAGCAGGACGTGACGCTCGCGACCGAGGTCCATCCAGAGCTGCTGCCGGTGGCCGAGGAGCACGACGTGCGCTGCTGGGTGTACCACGATGCGGCCGGCAACCTCGTCTCGAGCGACGAGCCGGTCGTCGGGGCGGGCGCATGACCGCCGGGGCACCGCTCGTCGAGGTGCGCGACCTCGTCAAGCACTTCCCGATCCGGGGCGGGCTGCTGCAGCGGACGGTGGGGGTCGTGCAGGCGGTGGACGGCGTCAGCTTCGAGGTGGCGCGCGGCGAGACGCTCGGCCTGGTCGGCGAGTCGGGCTGCGGCAAGACGACGGTCGGGCGCCTGCTCCTGAAGCTCATCGAGCCCACGTCGGGGACGATCCGATTCGACGGCCAGGACATCACGACGGTGAAGGGCTCGGCGCTGAAGGCCTATCGCCGCCGGATGCAGATCATCTTCCAGGATCCCTACGCCAGCCTCGACCCGCGCACGCCGATCGGCGACAGCATCGGCGAGGGGCTGCGGATCCACGGCCTCGGGTCGTCCGCCGAGCGCCGGGCCAAGGTCGCCCGGATGATGGACATGGTCGGGTTGCAGGCGTACCACGCCCGGCGCTACCCGCACGAGTTCAGCGGCGGCCAGCGCCAGCGGATCGGGATCGCGCGGGCGCTGGTGCTGGAACCCGACCTCGTCGTCTGCGACGAGCCGGTGTCGGCGCTCGACGTGTCGATCCAGGCGCAGGTCCTGAACCTGCTGAAGTCGCTCCAGCGCGAGCTCGGCCTGACCTACGTCTTCGTGGCCCACAACATGGGCGTCGTCGAGCACATCAGCGACCGGGTCGCGGTGATGTACCTCGGCCGCATCGCGGAGATCGCCGAGCGGACCGAGCTGTTCCGCCACCAGGAGCACCCGTACACCGTGGCCCTCATGTCGGCCATCCCTGTGCCCGACCCGGAGATCCGTCGCCAGCGGATCATCCTCACGGGGGACGTGCCGAGCCCGGTCAATCCACCGTCGGGCTGTACGTTCCACCCGCGCTGTCCGCTTCGGGCCACGCTCGGCAACCCCGACATCTGCGTCACCAGCGAGCCGGCGCTCGAGGATGTCGGTGGTGGCCACCTGTGCGCGTGCCACTTCCGCGGTCCGGGTGCACCGGAACAGGTGGCGTCGGCCTCGACCGTGGAGGCGATCGCCGCCGGCTGAACCGCCCTAGGTCTTCGGCGTCGAGTCCGGAGGCTCGGTCTCGGTCGTGCCGGCCGACTCGGCGATCGGCGTCGTCCCGTCGGTCCCGGCGGCATCGTCGGCACCGTCCGTGCCGTCGGCCTCGGTCCCGTCCTCCGACAGCGTCCCGATGACCGTCTCGCTCACGTCGACGGTCTGCGCCTCCGCCTGGGCACCGCCGTCCTGGGGCCGGATCGACGCCAGCGCCGCCTCCGGCGTGCCGCGACGCACCGGGCTGATCTCGATGTGGCCCACGCCGACGTCCGACGCGAGCGCCTGCTCCGCGAAGTGGCAGGCCGCCCCGTGATCGCCCTGCAGCGTCAGGACCGGCGGATCGATCGTGCGGCACTGCTCGGGCTGGCCCAGGCGCTCGTACAGCCAGCAGCGGGTGTGGAACCGACAGCCGTCGGGCGGATTGACCGGGCTCGGCACGTCACCGGTCAGGATGACCCGCCTGCGCTTCCGCTCGAGCACCGGATCCGGCACTGGCACGGCGGACAGCAGCGCCCGGGTGTACGGGTGGCCCGGCGCCGCATACATGAGGTCCGGCGGCCCGATCTCGACGATCTTGCCGAGATACATCACCGCGACCCGGTCGCTGATGTGCTTGACGACCGAGAGGTCGTGGGCGATGAACAGGTACGTCAGACCCAGCTGGGAGCGCAGGTCGGTCAGCAGGTTGAGGACCTGCGCCTGGATGGACACGTCGAGCGCCGAGATGGGCTCGTCACAGACGATGAACTCGGGCTCGACCGCGAGCGCCCGCGCGACGCCGATGCGCTGGCGCTGCCCACCGCTGAACTCGTGCGGGTAGCGGGACACGTACTTGGGGTCGAGGCCGACGATGCGCAGCAGGTCGGCGACGCGCTCCTTGCGGGCCGCGCCCTTGGCCAGCTTGTGCGTGTCGATCGGCTCGCCGATGATCGCCCCGACGGTCATCCGCGGGTCGAGCGATCCGTACGGGTCCTGGAAGATGATCTGCATCCGGCGGCGCATCCGGCGCAGCTCCTCGCTCTTGAGCCCGGCGAGATCGATCCCGTCGAACCGGACGGCGCCCTCGGTCGGCTCGCGCAGCCGGATCATCGCCCGGCCGGTCGTGCTCTTGCCGCAGCCGGACTCGCCGACCAGGCCGAGCGTCTCGCCCTTGCGCACGTCGAAGCTGATCCCGTCGACGGCCTTGACCGTGCCGACCTGGGTCTTGAAGATGCCGGCCCGGATCGGGAAATGGACCTTGAGGTCATCGACCTCGACCAGGTTCGGCAGCGGCTCGGCCGGGGCCGTGCCGGCCTCGGGCAGCGTGACCGTCACGGGATCCACCCGTCCTGCTGGGTCGCCCAGCATCGCGCGAAGTGCCGGGCGTCGTTCCGCTGCGTGAGCTCGGGCTCATCCTGGCGACAGATGTCCCGCGCGAAGCGGCAGCGCGGTTCGAACCGACACGCATCCGGCGGGTTGACCAGGAATGGCGGCAGCCCCTCGATCGTCCGCAGCCGTTCACCGCGAACGTCATCGAGCCGTGGCAGGGAGTCGAGCAGGCCCCACGAGTACGGCATCCGCGGGTTCTCGAACAGCTCGTCGACCGTGCCGGTCTCGACGATCCGACCCGCGTACATCACGTTGACGCGGTCGCACATGCCGGCTGCGATGCCGAGGTCGTGGGTGATCATCAGCACGGCCGTGTGGAACTCGTCCGACAGCAGCGAGATCAGCTCGAGGATCTGGGCCTGGATCGTCACGTCGAGGGCGGTCGTCGGCTCGTCGGCCAGGATCAGCTTGGGGTCGCACGACAGCGCGATGGCGATCATCACGCGCTGGCGCATGCCGCCCGAGAACTGGTGCGGATAGTCGTTCAGCCGGTCCTTGGCCCGCGGGATGCCGACCTTGCCGAGCAGCTCGGCGACCCGATCGAGGGCCGCCTTCTGCGGCAGGCCCATATGCTGGCGGATCGATTCCGAGATCTGGTAGCCGATCGTCAGCGTCGGGTTCAGGCTCGTCAGGGGGTCCTGGAAGATGAAGCCGATCTCCTTGCCCCGGAGGTGGCGCATCTCGTCCTCGTCCATCTTGAGGACATCGATGCCGTCGAAGACGATGTCGCCGGAGACGATCCGCCCCGGCGGGTTCGGCACGAGCCGCGCGATCGACAGCGCGGTCACGCTCTTGCCGCAGCCCGACTCGCCCACGAGCCCGAGGGTCTCGCCGTAGCCGAGGTCGAAGGTCACATCGTCGACCGCCTGGACCACGCCGTCGGGCGTGAAGAAGTGGGTCGAGAGGCCGGTCACCGAGAGGAGCTTCTCGGCCTTGCGATCCGGCTTCGTCGAGGCCTCCGGCGGCGTCTCGATCCGTCGCGCGTCATCCGGCGAGACCTCGATGATCGTCGGTGCGTCGGCGTCGGTCATCGTGGGGTCGACCGTCGCCACCTACTGCTTTCCCTTCAGCTTGGGATCGAGGGCGTCGCGCAGGCCATCGCCGAGGAACGTGAAGCTGACCAGCGCGACCGCGATGGCGATCGCCGGGAAGAGCACGAGGTGCGGCTCGGAGCGGATGAACTTCTGGCCCTCGGAGATGAGGCTGCCCCACGACGCACGTGGTGGCTGGACGCCGATCCCGATGTAGGCCAGCGTGGCCTCGGCCAGGATCGCGGCCGGGATGCCGAGGGTCACCGCGACGATGATCGGGCTGATCCCGTTCGGCAGCAGGTGCTTGGTCACGATCTTGCGGTCGGATACGCCGATCGCCCTGGCCGCTTCGACGAACTCGGTCTCCTTGAGCGACAGCAGCTGGCCGCGCACGAGCCGGGCGACCGTCACCCACGAGGTCAGGCCGATGGCGACGAACACCAGCAGCAGTCCGTCGAGTGCCTGCCCGAAGAACGTGTCGCGGAAGGCGACCGACAGCAGGATGATGAACAGCAGATCCGGGAACGCATAGATGATGTCGGTGAAGCGCATCAGCGCGTTGTCGAGGCGACCCGAGAACCAGCCGGCCATCGCTCCGATCGGCACGCCGATGCCCAGGATGACGATCTGGACGACGAATGCGACGGTGACGCTGATCCGCGCGCCGTCGAGGAGGCGACTCAGCAGGTCGCGGCCGAGCTGGTCGGTCCCGAGGATGTGGCCGGGCGATCCCGGTGGCAGCGGCCCGCCGCCACCCGCGAACACGGCCTTGAGGTCCTGTTCGTAGTACGGATAGGGCGCGATAAAGGGCCCGAAGATCCCCACGAAGAGCAGCCAGAGGACGAGGATGAGCCCGAGGACGGCGAGCTTGTTCTTGCGCAGGCGTCCCCACGCATCGCTCCACAGTCCGCCACCGGCCCGCGGGGCCGCGACACGCTCCTGAACGGCGGTTTGGGTAGCCACCGGCGTTCTCCCTGCTAGCTGTAGCGGATCCGTGGGTCGATGTACGCGTAGAGCACATCGACGACGACGTTGAGGAACGCGACCGCGAAGGCGTACAGCACCGTCATGGCCATCAGCAGGCTGTAATCACGAGTCGTGATGGAGTTGAGGTAGAACTGGCCCACGCCCGGGATATTGAAGATCCGTTCGATGATGAACGAACCGGTCACGAGGAAGGCCAGTGTCGGCCCGAGGATCGTGACCACCGGGATCAGCGCGTTGCGGATCATGTGCCGCGACACGACGGACTGATTGGACAGCCCCTTGCTGTGGGCGGTCCGGATGTAGTCCTTGCGCGTCACCTCGAGCATCGACGCGCGCGTGTACCGCGCGATCACCGCGATCGGGAAGCCGGCCAGGGCGATCGTCGGCAGCACCCAGTATTGGGGGCCCTTCCAGCCGCCGGTCGGGAACCAGCCGAGCTGGACGCTGAAGACGACGATCAGCAGGATCGCCAGGACGAAGCTGGGCGTGGCGATGCCGATGATCGATACCGACGTGGATACATAGTCCGGCCAGCGGTTGTGGCCGAGGGCGGCGAAGATCCCCAACGGGATCCCGACGACGACCGCCAGGATGAACGCCATGACCCCGAGCTGGACCGTCGTGGCGAGTCCGTCGGAGATCATGTCGTTGACGCGCCGATCCTGGAAGCGGTACGACGGGCCGAGGTCGCCGGTCACGAAGTCGGTCGCCCAGTTGATGTACTGGATGTGCAACGGCTGGTCGAGACCGTACTCGGCGTTCAGCCGCGCCACGACGGAGGCCGGCAGGCGCTTCTCGCTGTCCCACGGCCCGCCGGGGACCGAGTGCATGAGCACGAACGTGATCACCGATACCGCAAACAGGACCGGGATGATCCAGAGGATCCGCCGGGTGAGATAGGTGATCACTTCACGTGTATCCCTGTGCGTTCAGAGGCTGCCGATATTGACGATGGGCCGGCCCGGCGGCCGGCCCATCGATGTTGGTCCGAAGACTACTGCGCGACGATCTGGATCGTCTCGTAGAAGTGCTCACCGGGGGACGTGGAGTCCATCGGCGTCTTCACGAGCCCCGAGACCTTCGGCTTCACGAGAGCCGGACGCTCCGGGTAGAGGAGGAACAGCGATGCTGCGTCGTCGGCCATGATCTTCTGGGCCTGCTGATACAGCGTGCCCTGCTTGGCCACGTCCTGCTCGGAGGCCGCCTGCTGGAGCAGGCTATCGAACTCCTCGTTGCACCACTGCTGGTCGTTGTTGCCGCCACCGCAGGTGAACAGACCGCTGAGCTGGTTGTTCGCATGCGGATAGTCGGCGCCCCAGCTGTTTCGGGCGATGTCGTACTCGCCGGCCGTGCGCTGGGTGAGGAAGACCGCGAAATCGCTGCCGATCTGCTCGGTCTCGAGACCGAATGCCGACCGCCAGGCCTCGGCCAGGAACGCGACACGCGGTTCGTGACCGCCACCCGTGTTGAAGCCGAACTTCAGCGGCGGGATGTCGGCGGCACTCGCGAAGCCGAGCTCCTGGAGCGCCTGGTCCATGTGCTGCTTGGCCGACTCGAGGTTGAAGGGATACGGATTGATCGTCTCGTCGTAGCCGGAAAGCCCGGGCATGACGAAGCTGTTCGCGACCTGTCCGAGGCCCGCGAACGTCGCGGCGATGAAGGACTCCTTGTCGATCGCCTCGGTCAGGGCGATCCGGAAGTTCTTGTTGGCCGTCGGGCACGCCTTGGGATCCTCGCAGCGGGCGAGCTTCGCCTTGCCGGTCGGATCGTTGCCGTTGTTGAAGTTGTAGTAGGTGGTCGAGAGCTGCGGATCCGAGACGAACTCGGCGCCCATCACCGGATCTGCCTGGACGCGTGGAACCTCCGGGCTGTCGACCGGCATGATGATGTCGACCTCGTCGGCCTCGTAGGCGGCCTGCGCCCCTGCCGGTTCCGCATAGATCGGCATCTGGATCTCGGTCAACGTGGGCTTGACCTCGCCGTACCAGTTCGGGTTCGGCTTCAGGATGATCTGGCTGTTGTGATCCCACGTGTCGAGCATGAAGGGGCCCGAGCTGACGTAGTTGGCAGCCTCGAACGCGCCTTCGGCGGTGACCCACTTCTCCTGGAGCGGGACGAAGACCCACAGGGTCATCGCGCTCAGGAAGTAGGTCGCCGGCGTGCTGAGGGTGACGACGAACGTCTTGTCATCGGGGGCTTCCACGCCGAGCTTGTCGAGGGCCGCCTCGATGTCGGCGTCGCTCGGCGCCGGCTCTGCGCCGGCCATGCCGAGCAGGTCCTCTGCGCCTGCGACCTCGGCGATCACGTACGAATACGGAGCTGCCGTCCGCGGATCCGCGAGACGCTTCCAGCTGTACACGAGGTCGCCAGCGACGATGGTGTCGCCGTTGCTGTACTTCGCGTCGCGCAGGTGGAAGGTGAAGGTCTTCGCGTCCTCCGAGACCTCCCAGGATTCGGCGAGGGCCGGCACGACCTCGAGCTTGTCGTTGATGTACACGAGCGGCCGGTGGAGCGCCCGGAGGACAGCCAGCGAGTTGGCGTCCTGGGCAGGGCTGGGATCGAGGGTCGGCGGCTCACCCGGGAGGGCGATCCTGACGATCTGATCGGCGGCAAGGTTGCTGCTCGGCTCGGCCGAGCCAGCGGGCGACTCACCCGGAGCGACGCTTTCAGGCGCCGTGCTAGCCGTCGTCCCGCCGCACGCAGACGCGAAGATCGCGACCGCGCCGACGAGGGCGAGGAGACGTTTCTGTGCCATGTAGGTCCCTTTCACGTGACCGTCGTCACGGTCTCCCGCCGTGACGTCCGGAGGCTTCGGGCACGTCGTGGTCGATCTGGCGACCGTGACGCGTTGACCGACTCGGCGACAGATGATCCTCCCATCACTGGCGCCGCGCGAGGACACCCGCCGACACGCTGTCGAGCCGCGGGCCTCAAGATGGCGCCTATCATTCACACCAACCTATGGCCCGTCAACACGGCCACCATTAGGATTTCGTATCAGTCGGGACAGGGCATCTCCCGTCCCGCCATCGGCCGCCAGCGCAGGTTCGGCTGGCGGGCAGCCGTCGCCTCGTCCAGACGCCGGACCGGCGCGGTGTGCGGGGCCGCCTTCACCATCTCGGGCTCACGGTCGGCCTCGGCGGCGATCGCGACGAGCGCGTCGGCGAACGCATCGAGGGTCTCGAGCGACTCGGTCTCGGTCGGCTCGATGAGCATGCCCTCGTCCACGATCAGCGGGAAATAGATGGTCGGGGGGTGGAACCCGTAGTCGATCATCCGCTTCGCGAGGTCGAGCGTTCGCACCCCGGTCCGCGTCTTCAGGCTCGAAGCCGACGCCACGAACTCGTGCTTGCACGGCCGGTCGTAGGGCAGGTCGAAGGTGTCGCCCAGGCGTGACTTCAGGTAGTTCGCCGCGAGCACGGCATCATCGCTGACCTCGCGCAGGCCCGAACCGCCGTGCGCGCGGATATACGCGTACGCGCGCACGAGGACACCAGTGTTGCCCACGAAGCTGCGCAGGCGGCCGATCGATGTCGGCCGATCGCCGGGTCGTTCGAGGCGGAACGTCCCGTCATCGAGGCGGAGGACGCGCGGGGTGGGCAGGTATGGCAGCAGCCGCTCCCCCACCCCGACCGGACCGGCCCCCGGTCCGCCGCCACCGTGGGGCGTGCTGAATGTCTTGTGGACATTGAAGTGCATCACGTCGAAGCCGGCCGCGCCGGGCTTGAACCGGCCGAGGATCGCGTTGAGGTTGGCCCCGTCCATGTACGCGAGCGCGCCCGCCCGGTGGACGGCCTCGAGCAGGTCGCCGATGCGCGACTCGAACAGTCCGAGCGTCGACGGGTTGGTGATCATCACCGCCGCCGTCCGTGGGCCGAGCGCCGCCGTGAAGGCCTCGAGGTCGACGCCGCCGTCAGCGGCAGACGGGATCGTGATCGTGCGGAAGCCGGCCATCGAGGCGGTCGCCGGGTTCGTCCCGTGCGAGCTGTCCGGGACGAGGACCTCGTCGCGATCGGTGTCGCCCCGCTCGCGATGGTAGGCCCGGATCATCAGGATGCCGGTCAGCTCACCCTGCGCGCCGGCGGCCGGCTGGAGTGTCACCGCGCGCATCCCGGAGATCTCGGCCAGCGCCGCCTCGAGCTCCCACAGCAGCTGAAGCGTCCCCTGGGCGATCTCGTCGGGCGCCATCGGATGGAGGTCCGCGAAGCCGGGCAGGCGCGCGGCCCATTCGTTGAGCTTGGGGTTGAACTTCATGGTGCACGAGCCCAGCGGGTAGAAGCCCGTGTCGACGGCGTGGTTGAGCTGGCTCAGGTTCACGTAATGGCGGACCACGTCGGGCTCGTTCATCTCGGGCAGCGCCGGTGGCGTCTCGCGGCGCGACGCGGCGGGCACGCGGTCGAGCGCGTCCTTGGGCGGATGCGGGATCTTGCCGCCGCCGCGGCCCGGTCGGCTGCGCTCGAACAGCGTCGGCTGGAGCTTCTCGCCGGTGACGCTCATCGGGCGGCTCCGATCGCCGCGCCGTCGGGCGCACTGGTCTCGGCCCCGACCGAGGGCTGACCGGTGAGGACCTCGGCGAACGCCGCCACGAAGCGAGCGATGTCGCCCGACGTGGTCAGCTCGGTCGTGCACAGCAGCAGGCCGTCGGCGAGGGCGGGATCCTCAGGCTCGGCGTCGGCGAGGACGAGACCCGCCAGGAAGCCACGCTCGATGAGGCGCCGGTGGACGGTCCGGGCGTCGGGGACACGCACCGCGAACTCGTTGAGGAACGGGCCGCCGTGCATGCGTTCGATGCCGATCCCGGCCAGCGCGTCGACGAGCTCCGTTGCTCGGGCTGCGCCGGTCGCCGCGACGTCTCGCAGCCCGTGGGGCCCGATCGCCGCGAGGTAGATCGAGGCGGCCAGGGCCAGGAGCGCCTGGTTGGTGCAGATGTTGCTCGCGGCCTTGTCGCGACGGATGTCCTGCTCTCGCGCGCGCAGCGTCATGACGAACGCCCGCTTGCCGTCGAGATCGGTCGTCATGCCCACCAGCCGGCCGGGGATCTGGCGGACCAGCGCATCCGTCGAGGCGAGGATCCCGAGATACGGCCCGCCGTACTGGGGCGGTATCCCGAGCGGCTGTCCCTCGCCGGCGGCGATGTCGGCCCCATAGGCGCCCGGTGGCGCGAGGACCGCGAGCGACACCGGCTCGATCACGGCCACGAACAGCGCGCCCGCGGCGTGGGCCAGCTCGCCGATCCGCGGCATCAGCTCGAGCAGGCCGAGGAAGTCCGGGCTCGATGCGAGGACCCCGGCGACCGGACGGTCGGGCTCGGCGAGCATCCGCTCGAGCGCCGCGAGGTCGGTCGTGCCGGCCGCGTCGCCGTCCTCGACCAGGGGCACCTCGTCGAGCTCGAGACCGCCGCCGAAGTACGTCCGCAGCGTGGCCCGGTACTGGGGGTGGACGCCCCGGCTCACGAGCACGCGCTCGCGGCGGGTCGCCCGGCACGCCATCAACGCCGCCTCGGCAGTGGCCGCGGCGCCGTCGTAGTGCGACGCGGAGACCACGTCCATGTCGAGGAGCTCGGCGATCAGCGACTCGTACTCGTAGATCGACTGGAGCGTGCCCTGGCTGACCTCGGGCTGGTACGGCGTGTACGCCGTGTACCACTCGCCACGGAGCAGCAGCTGGTCGACGGCCGGCGGGCTCCAGTGGCGGTACACGCCGGCGCCGAGGAACGACACCAGGTCCGTCCGATTGCGACCGGCGAGCTCGCGCAGGCGGGCGGCCAGCTCGAGCTCGGGCTCGGGCTCTGGCAGGTCCAGCACGGTCGCGCGCAGGTCGGCCGGGATGTCGGCGAACAGCTCGTCGACGCTGTCGAGGCCAAGTGCCTCCAGCATCCGCTGGCGGTCGGCCGGGGTGTGAGGACCGTACGGCATCGCCGCGTCAGCCTGCGGCGACGAGGTCGTCGTAGGCGCCGCCGTCGAGCAGGTCGTCGAGCTGGGCGGCATCGGCGATGGCGACCTTGATCATCCAGCCGTCCCCGTACGGGTCGCTGTTGACGAGCTCGGGCGTCGACGCGAGGGCGTCGTTGGTCGAGGTGACCGCCCCGCTGACCGGGGCGAACAGGTCGCTGACGGCCTTCACCGATTCGACGACCCCGAAGGGCTTGGCCTCCTCGAGCTCGCGACCGTTCTCGGGCAACTCGACGAAGACGATGTCGCCGAGCTGGTCGGCCGCGTATTGGGTGATCCCGACGGTCGCCTCGTCGCCGTCGACCCGGACCCACTCGTGGTCGCGGGTATACCGCAAGTCGGTCGGTGCGCTCACGTCAACTGCTCCTCCGGTAGAACGGCAGCGGGACGACCCGCGCAGGGACGCGCGCGTCGCGGACCTCGATGTCGAGCATGGTGCCCGGTTCGGCGTCGGTCGGTGCGACGTAGGCCATCGCGATCGGCACGCCGAGCGTCGGCGATTGCGTCCCGCTGGTGACGACCCCGGTCCGTCGCTCGCCCACGTGGACCGGGTAGCCGTGCCGGGCGATCCCGCGGCCCTCGACGGTCAGCCCGACCAGCCGCTTGCGGGGACCGTCCGCGACGACCCGCTCGAGCGCCGCCCGGCCGACGAAGTCGCCGGGCCTGTCGAGCTTCACGACGCGCCCGAGCCCGGCGTCGAACGGCGTCGTCGACGTGTCGAGCTCGTTGCCGTACAGCGGCATTCCCGCCTCGAGCCGCAACGTGTCGCGGGCGCCCAGACCGACCGGTCCGCCGCCGGCGGCGCGCACGGCATCGAGCAGCGCATCCCACACTTCGCCCGTCCGGTTCGTCTCGACGAACACCTCGAAGCCATCCTCGCCGGTATAGCCGGTCCGCGCGACGTGGGCGGCGACCCCGGCGACGTGACCCTCGGCGATGCCGTAGTAGCGCAGCGCCGCGAGGTCGACATCGGTCAGCGGTCCGACCACGTCGACCGATCGAGGGCCCTGGACCGCCACGAGACCGGTGGCCAGCGACTGGTCGTCGAGCACCGCGCGCGACCCGTCGAGCCGCTCCGCGAGCGTGTCGGACACGACCTGCGCGTTCGAGGCGTTGGCCACGACCAGGAACCGTTCCTCGGCCAGCCGATAGACGATCAGGTCGTCGAGGATCCCGCCGTCGGTCTGGCAGATCATCGAATAGTGGGCTCGACCGATGGCCAGCGCCGGCGGGTTCGTCACGATCGCCGCGGCGAGCGCCTCGCCGGCGTCGGGGCCCTCCACGAGCAGCTCGCCCATGTGCGACAGGTCGAACAGCCCGACGGCCCCCCGCACGGATCGGTGCTCATCGAGGATCGACCCGTACTGGACCGGCATCCGCCAGCCCGCGAAGTCGATCATCCGCGCCCCCAACGCCTCGTGCCGCCCCGCCAGCGGCGTCTCGTGCACCGACTCGCCGACCTCGGCGTTGGTCACGAAGCCCGCTCCGCTTGTGGCCTGAGCTGGTCGGCCGCCCCCGCGACGAGCGCCCGCTCGGTCTCGAAGGTCAGGATGCTCGCCGCCTCGTCGAAGTCGATCCAGCGGACCTGGTCGAACTCGTGGTCGTGGTCGTCCAGGTCGCCGCCGACCGGCTCCATCAGGAAGTAGTGCACGGTCTTGTGGATGCGCGTGCCCGACTGGACGAACGTGTACTCGATGGAGTCGAGCCGCCCCGTGATGCGGACCGCGAGCCCGGTCTCCTCGGACACCTCGCGGATGGCCGTCTGCTCGGTCGTCTCGCCCGCATGTGGCGTGCCCTTGGGGAGGGTCCAGGTGCGTCCGTCGCGCTCCCGCCTGCGGCTGCCTACGACGAATTGGGGTCGCCCAGCCTCGTACCGAACGACGATGCCGCCCGCGGATGTGGCGGTCGCAGTCCTCAGGCGTGCCACGGCGCCGCGGCGGCGCTGGGGCGTCGGCCCCGTCCGCTGCGCCCGGACCGAGCCCAATGCATCGTCACCGTCGGCCGGACGCGTCGGCCGTCGACGGCCGAGCGCGTGGCTCGCGGGCCCCGCCAGCCCGCGCGAAGTCGTACGTAGGGGCCGGCATCCGATCCTCGGAGCTGGGTCTGGACGCCGGCAACGGCCGAGAACGAGACCTGCGCTCCGAGACCGAGTCGTCGCTCGCGGGCACGGCTCGACGGGCGAACGAATCGCGCCGCCGGTCGGGCCGCGTACTTGGCGGCGATGCTGTGTCCCATGGGCGGCAATGGTACTAGGTCAGTCCTGCCTTGCAAGCGCCGCCGTGAGCGATCTACGCATGGTCGAGGCCGTCTCCGGTGCGAGCGCGCCACGCTCGATCGCGAGGTCGATCTCGCGGTGCGCGGCCGCGACATAGAGCGGCATGACGCCGGGGGCATGGGCGGCCAGGGCATCGAGGTGGGCGGCCAGCGTCCCGACGTCACCGCGGGTCATCGGCCCGGTCAGCGCGGCCCGCACCCCCAGGGCCCGGGCGTTGCCGAGCGTCCCCTCGACGAGGGGTCCGTAGATCGCCAGCGAGCCGGCCTCGTCGAGGCCGGCCACCGCGCCGAGCTCGGTGATGGCGTCGAGCAGCGCGATGACGCCGCCCGCCGCGAGGACCGCCGCGGCGTGGTAGGCGCTCTTGGTCCCGGGCGCGAGGCGGACCGGACGGGCACCGATCCGCTCGGCCATCGACGCCAGCATCGCCGCAAGGTCGTCGTCGCCCTCGATGGCGACGGTCGCGCCATGGAGCGCGGCGATCGCTCGCTCCGTGTCGGCGAACGCGACCAGCGGGTGGAACGCCCCGATCTGCGTCCCCGCCGCCATCGCCGGCGCGAGGACCTCCGCTCCCAGCGCGCCGCTGGTGTGGATCATCGCCTGACCGCTGTACATGCGGATCTCGCGAGCGATGGGCTCGATCGCATCGTCCGGCACGGCCAGGACGATGAGCTCGACCTCCTCGACGAGGGCCTGCGCCTCGGCGAACGGACGAGCGCCATCGACCTGGCTCGCGAACCGTTCCCGCCGCGCCGGATCGCGGCTGGCGACCGCGTGGATCGGCCAGCCGGCGCGGCTGAGCGCCAGACCGAGCGCGGTGCCGACCGCACCGGCGCCGACGATGCCCGTGGACGGCGTCTCGTCCGGACCCGATCGCTGGTGCGGGTGCGCGTGACCGTCGGCGTGGACGTCGCCGTCGGCGTGCCGGTGGTGGCCGGGCGGCACGGGATCGAGGTCGATGCCGGCGGCCGCGATGGCCGCCTCCGTCTCCTGGCGGTCGCGCTCGGGATCGTCGCCCGGCAACTGACCCCAGGGCTTCACGGGAGAGCGTCGGCGCAGGGCCGGGGCCGGGCGCGGTACGCTTGCATCCATCGAGTCTAGCGAGCCTGTGGAGTCGCACGCGTTGTCTCGGATCGATCCCTTCGGGGCCCGTGTGCCCCTCGCCCAGGGCCTGCCGGACCTGTACCGGCTGCGGGCCGTCGACGACCTGACCGGTGGCACCGCGCTGCCGGTGACCGTCCGCATCCTGCTGGAGAACCTGCTCCGCCACGCGGGTCACGGCATCGTCGAACCCGCCGACGTCGAGACCCTGGCTGCCTGGCGGCCCGGCGCTGCGGCCGAGGCCGAGATCCCGTTCATGCCGTCGCGGGTCATCATGCAGGACCTGACCGGCGTGCCGGCCGTCGTCGACCTCGCGGTCATGCGCGACGCGATGGCCGACATCGGCGGGGATCCGGCGCGGGTCAATCCGCTCGTCCCGGCGGATCTCGTCATCGACCACTCGGTCCAGGTCGATCGGTTCGGCACAGGCGACGCGTTCGCCTTCAACGTCGAGCGCGAGTACGAGCGCAACGGCGAGCGCTACCAGCTCCTGCGCTGGGCACAGACCGCGTTCCGCGACCTCCGCATCGTCCCGCCGGGGACCGGCATCGTGCACCAGGTCAATCTCGAGTACCTGGCCCCGGTCGTCGACGAGCGCGATGGCGTGGCGTTCCCCGACACGCTCGTCGGGACCGATTCGCATACCACGATGATCAATGCCCTCGGCGTGCTCGGCTACGGCGTCGGTGGCATCGAGGCCGAGGCGGTGCTGCTCGGCCAGCCGCTCTACCAGCCGATGCCTCGCGTCGTCGGCGTCCGGCTGACCGGCGAGCTGCCGCGGGGCTCCACCGCGACCGACCTCGTCCTGGTCGTGACCGAGATGCTCCGCGGTCACGGCGTCGTCGGCGCGTTCGTCGAGTTCGCCGGCGATGGCCTGGGCGGCCTCTCGCTGGCCGACCGGGCGACGATCTCGAACATGAGCCCCGAGTTCGGGGCGACCGCGACGCTGTTCCCGATCGACGACGAGACGCTCGCGTACCTCCGGCTCACGGGCCGGTCGCCGGAACGCGTCGACCTGGTCGAGCGCTACGCGCGTGAGCAGGGACTGTGGCGCGAGCCCGGCGACGGCCCGGCCTTCGACGAGGTGCTGACGCTCGACCTCGCCACGGTCGTGCCGTCGGTCGCGGGGCCACGTCGGCCGCAGGATCGCGTGCCGCTCGAGGCGCTGCGCGAGAACTTCCGGACGAACTACCCCGACGGCCTCGAAGACGGGTCGTCCGACGGCGGCGGGACCCGCGACGACGCCGACCTCGTCGTCGATGCCTCGGCCGACTCCTTCCCGGCATCGGATCCGCCGTCGTTCACCGCGGCCGAGCCGGTGCGTGCGCCGGCACCTGCGGTCCCGGCCCCGTCAGCGAGCGCGACGGACCGGCCGAGCGACCGTCGCGAGTACCGCTCGGTCGAGGTGTCGGTCGACGGCGAGACGGTGCGGATCAGCTCCGGCTCGGTGGCGATCGCGGCCATCACGTCGTGCACGAACACCTCGAACCCGACCGTGATGATCGGGGCCGGCCTGCTCGCCAGGAACGCCGTGGCGCGCGGGCTGCGCGTCCCGCCGACGGTCAAGACGTCGCTCGCGCCCGGCTCGAAGGCGGTCACCGGCTATCTCGCGGCGGCCGGGCTGATGGAGCCGCTCGAGCAGCTCGGGTTCGCGCTGGCCGGCTACGGCTGCACGACCTGCATCGGCAACTCCGGCCCGCTCGACGCGCCGGTCGCCGAGGCGGTCGAGGCGAACGACCTCGTCGTCGCGGCCGTCCTGTCGGGCAACCGCAACTTCGAGGGCCGCATCCATCCGCTCGCGCGCGCGAGCTATCTCGCGTCGCCGCCGCTGGTCGTCGCGTTCGCCCTGGCCGGGCGGGTCGACATCGACCTGACCGTCGAGCCGCTCGGGACCGGGGATGACGGCCGGCCCGTCGCCCTCGCCGACATCTGGCCGTCACCCGACGAGATCCGCTCGGTCATCGGCTCGTCGATCGACCCGGAGCTGTTCCGCCGGACGTACGCGGTGGTGTTCGAGGGCGACGACCGGTGGCGGGCACTGCCGATCCCGTCGGGCGATCGCTACGAATGGGACCCGGCCTCGACGTACGTCGCCAGGCCGCCGTTCTTCGAGGGCGTGTCGTTCGACGGCCGCGAGGTCGGCGACATCGTCGGCGCCCGGGTGCTGGCGATGCTCGGCGACTCCGTGACGACCGACCACATCTCGCCGGCTGGCTCGATCGCGCCGTGGTCACCCGCCGGCCAGTGGCTGCAGGAGCACGGCGTGGGCCCGCTCGAGTTCAACTCGTACGGCGCGCGACGCGGCCACCACGACGTGATGGTGCGCGGCACCTTCGGCAACATCCGGCTGCGCAACCGCCTGGTCGAGGGCAAGGAGGGTCCGTACACGGTCCACCTCCCGTCCGGGGAGGAGATGTTCATCTACGACGCATCGTTGCGCTACCAGGCCGACGGCGTCCCGCTGCTCGTCCTGGCCGGCCGCGAGTACGGCTCCGGCTCGTCGCGCGACTGGGCGGCCAAGGGCCCGGCGCTGCTCGGCGTCAAGGCGGTGTTGACCGAGTCCTACGAGCGGATCCATCGCTCGAACCTGGTCGGGATGGGCGTCCTGCCATTGCAGTACAAGCCGGGTGACAGCGCATCGTCGCTCGGACTCACCGGCCGCGAGACGTTCTCGGTGCTCGGCCTGTCCGATGGCCTGACGCCGCGGCGCTCGGTGACGGTCGTCGCCGCCCAAGACGACGGCAGCGAGACGCGCTTCGAGGCGATCGCCCGGCTCGACGGCCCGATCGAGGTCGACTACTACCGACGCGGCGGGATCCTGCCGACGGTGCTCCGCCGTCTCGCGACCGAGGCCTGACCCGCAGGACCGGCGTCACGCGGGTCGGCTTCGGCGCGTCCCACGGTCGATACCCGCGAAATCCTCCTCCGCGAACGACGCCCTCGGTCCTCCCCCGGGGGCGCGTTCGTGTCCGGTCACGACGGCCGTCCGACCCCTGTACAGTCTCGACCCGTGACCGAGAGCGCGAGCACGATCCAGCGTACCTACCTCGTCCTGACCGTGGTCACGACGCTGGCGGCGTCGTTCATCTGGGGCATCAACACCCTCTTCCTGCTCGACGCCGGGCTCAACAACACCGAGGCGTTCGCCGCCAACGCGTTCTACGCGATCGGCCAGGTGCTGTTCGAGGTCCCGACGGGGGTCGTCGCCGACACGCGCGGCCGGCGATTCTCGTTCCTGCTCGGTGCGGCGACTCTGCTGCTCTCGACGCTGCTGTACCACGTGATGTGGCAGGTCCACGCCCCGTTCATCGGCTGGGCCCTCGCCTCGGCGCTGCTCGGGCTCGGGTTCACGTTCTTCTCGGGCGCCACGGAGGCGTGGCTCGTCGATGCGCTGGCCTCGACCGACTACGCCGGCGATCTCGAGACGGTCTTCGGTCGGGCGCAGACGGCGAGTGGCGCGGCGATGCTGACCGGCACCGTCCTCGGCGGTGTCATCGCCCAGTCGACCGACCTGGGCGTGCCGTACCTCCTGCGCGCCGCGATGCTCGGCGTGACGCTGCTCGTCGCCGCCCGCTTCATGCACGACATCGGGTTCTCCCCGCGCCGCGGCGCCAGCCCGGTGACCGAGGTCCGCAACGTCGTCAACGGCGCGGTCGACGCGGGTTGGCGGAACCCACCGGTCCGCGCGCTGATGCTCGCCGCCCCGTTCACCTTCGGGATCGGGTTCTTCGCGTTCTACGCCAGCCAGCCGTACCTGCTCCAGCTGTACGGCGATCCCGAGGCGTACAGCGTCGCGGGGCTGATGGCGGCGCTGTTCGCGGGAGCCCAGATCCTGGGCGGTCTCTCGGTCGCGCGGGTCCGCCGGCTGTTCCGACGTCGGACCGATGCCATCGTCGTCGCGACCGTGGTGACCGTCGTCGTCCTGATCGCGGTCGGCGTGACGACGAGCTTCGCGCTCGCGGTGGTGCTGCTCGCCGGTTGGGCGCTGGTGTTCGCGCTCGAGGCACCGCTGCGCCAGGCCTTCATCAACGGGTTGATCCCGTCGGCGCAGCGTGCGACGGTCCTCTCATTCGACAACCTCATGGGATCGATCGGCGGCGCCGTCGCGCAGCCCGCGCTCGGGCGGGTCTCCGATGTGTACGGCTACGGTCCGGCCTACGTCGTGGCCGGGTCCGTCCAGGCGCTCGCGATCCCGTTCGTCGTGTTGGCCCGCCGGCAGCGGGCGGCGTCGGACCCGATCGAATGAGGGGGGTGGTGGGCGATACTGGATTCGAACCAGTGACCCCGCGGATGTGAACCGCGTGCTCTAACCACTGAGCCAATCGCCCGCGCCGCCGATCATACTCGGAGGCCCGGCCACCGGGCAACGATCGCGTCCGGCTCCGCACCGTCCACGACGACCAGCTTCTGACGGCTGGACGCGCCGGCCACGATGCGCACCCGACGGCGCGCCACGTCGAGCTCGTCGGCGATCAGCCGGATCAGGGCGTTGTTGGCCGCGCCCTCGACGGCCGGCGAACCGACCCGCGCGCGAAGGACACCGTCGACGACCCCATCGACGCGGTCGACCGCCGCCCGCGGCGTGAGGCGGACGGCGAAGCGGACGTCGGTCGGGCTCAAGACCTCACAGGGCGCGCCACAGGAAGCCGAGGATGATCAGCACGATGAACCCCGACCAGTCGACCATGCCGGACTGGGGCAGCATCCGACGCACCGGGGCGAGGATCGGCTCGGTCGTCTGGTAGAGGAACGCCGAAACCTGGTTGCGCCCATTCGGGTCGACCCAGGACATGAGCATGCGAGCGAGGATCAGCGCCCACAGCGCCATCACCAGGAACTGGATGAAGGTGATCAGGAACCCGCCAGGCACGGGCCCGAGTCTACCAGTCTCCCTTCGAGCGGCTCAGGGGGCGTGGCTGTGGGCGGGCTCGTCTGTACCGTGCTCGTGCGGCCGCTCGCCGAAGAGCGCACGCCCGACGCGGACGATCGTGGCACCCTCCTCGACCGCCACCTCGAAGTCGTCGGTCATGCCCATCGACAGCTCCGGCCCGAGGCCGGCGCCCTCGCCACGCAACCCCTCGGATAGCGCGCGGAGCGCCGCGAAGGTCGGGCGGGCAGCCTCGGCGTCAGCCATGAGGCGGCCGATCGTCATCAGCCCGCGGATGTCGAGTGCGTCGAGAGTAGACGTGCGATCGATGGCCGCGGCCAGCTCGTCCGGGGCGAAACCGGCCTTGGACGGGTCGTCGTCGACGTTGACCTGCAGCAGCACCGGGTAGCGGTCGGGCAGGTCCGGCGCATCGCGCACGATCCGGTCGAGCCGCTCGGCAAGGGCGACCGAGTCGACGCTCTCGATGACGTCGAACGCCTCGAGCGCTCGGCGCGCCTTGTTCGACTGGAGCGGGCCGACGAGGTGCCATGTCGCGCCATCGATCAGGCCGACCTTCGCCTCGCCCTCCTGGACGCGGTTCTCGCCAAGGGTCGTCAGCCCGGCCGAGACGGCGACACGGAGGCGCTCCGCGTCGACGGTCTTGGAGACCGCGACGAGCGTGACGTCGGACGGTGACCGACCAGCCCGGCGGCTGGCATCGGCGATCCGGGCGAGCACGGCATCGTGCGCCGCTCGATACGTCTCGACGGTCGGCGGGCCGCGCATGTCAGACTGCCGGCCCGACGCCGGCGCGGATCACTTGCGGCGGAGGAAGCTCGGGATCTCGAGGTCGTCCGCGTCGTAGGTCACGGGCGAGCGGGACGGCTCTCCGACCGCTCGCTCGACGCGCGGCGCGGTCACGACCGCGGCCGGCTCCTCCTCGCGGTCCGAGCCGTATCCGTCCGTGCCACCCTGCTCGCGCTGGCGCTCCAGCTCCTGCAGGAAGTCGCGCTCGTGCGAGACCCGCGACGCGGCGGCCGTCTCCATGACCCCGGTCGGTTCGCGCTGGGCGCTCTGGCGGCGCTTGCCACCGTCGAAGCCGGTGGCGATGACGGTGACCATGACCTCGTCGCCGAGGCGCTCGTTGAAGCTCGTGCCGAAGATGATGTTGGCCTCCGGGTCGGCGGCCTCCTTGATCGTCTCGGCCGCTTCGTTGACCTCGAACAGCGAGAGGGTCGACGAGCCGGTGATGTTCCAGAGGATGCCCTGGGCGCCGTGGATATCGAGCTCGAGGAGCGGGCTGGCGATGGCCTCCTGGGCCGCCTCGACGGCGCGGTTCTCGCCGGTCGCCCGGCCGATGCCCATGAGCGCCGAACCTGCGTCCTTCATGATCGCCCGGATGTCGGCGAAGTCCTGGTTGATCAGGCCCGGCATCGTGATGATGTCGCTGATGCCCTGGACGCCCTGGCGCAGCACGTCGTCGACGACCCTGAACGCGTCGAGGATGCTGGTGTTCTTCTGGACGACGTCCTTGAGCCGGTCGTTCGGGATCGTGATCAGCGCGTCGACCTGGGCGCGCAGCTCGTCGGCGGCCTTCTCGGCCACCAGCTTGCGCTTGTTGCCCTCGAACGCGAACGGCTTGGTGACGACGCCGATCGTCAGCGCGCCGGAGTCCTTGGCGATCTGGGCGACGACGGGCGACGCGCCCGACCCGGTCCCGCCGCCGAGGCCGGCCGTGATGAAGACCATGTCCGAGTCGGCGAGGGCACCGGCGATCTTCTCCGAGTCCTCTTCGGCCGAGCGCTGCCCCATCGAGGCGTCGCCACCGGCACCGAGGCCGCGGGTGACCTTGTCGCCGATGCGGATCTTGTGCGGCGCGTCCGACTGGAGGAGCGCCTGCGCGTCGGTGTTGCAGGCGATGAACTCCACGCCCATCATCTCGGCGCGGATCATCCGGTTGACGGCGTTGCTGCCGCCCCCACCGACACCGATGACGCGGATCAGCGCGAAGTTCTCGGAATCGGAACGCAACGGCATGGGGCTGTCCTCCGGCGACCCTCGCGGGGTCCTGGGCGGTGTCATCGGCAGTTCTCGTGCGGGCGCTGGGACAGGACCCGGGTCTCGCGGATGTCGGGCCCCTTGGGTCCGGGAGTATAGCGCCGGTCGCCGAGGAGTGACCATCGCCAGGGCTCGACCCGAGCATCGACCGGGTGGCTGGCGGTGACGGCTGGCACCACCGTCTGGGTGACCTGCCAGTCCCGCCCTACCCTGCCAGGAAGCTCAGCTGCACGGTCCGCTGAGCGTTGTCGGCGTTCGGGTCCAGCAGGCAGATCGACTGCCACGTCCCGAGCGCCGCCCGCCCGCCGACCACCGGGACGGTCAGCGACGGGCTCGCGAGCAGCGGCAGCACGTGATCGGCGCCGTGACCGGGCGACCCGTGGCGGTGGCGGTACGACCGATCCTCCCGCGGCAACAGCCGGTCGAGCGTATCGAGCAGGTCATCGTCCGAACCGGCACCGACCTCGACGACCACCAGGCCGGCCGTGGCGTGCGGCACGAAGACCGACAGCAGGCCATCGACCGCGCCGACGTCGGCGAGGAACGCGGCGACCGCCGGCGTCAGGTCCGCGAGACCTCTGGCCGATCCCGTCCGGACCGACAGCTCGCGGGTATCCAAGCCCTACGGGAAGATGCTGCGGAGCGCGTCCCGGATCCGGCCCAGGCCGCCCATCGCCGGAGCGGACTCGTAGCGCATCGGCTCACCGTCGGACAGCGTCGTCGCGCCCCACTGGAGCAGCCCGACGCCGGTGCTGTAGCCGGGCGTCAGGAGCGTGTCGACGAGGCCGCCGATGCCCGTCGGGGCGGCGACCCGGACCGGCATCTCGAACACCGCGCGACCGAGCTCGGCGATGCCGGCCAGCTGCGCCGCGCCGCCGGTCAGGATGATGCCCGCCGGCAGCTGGCGGACGCCTGCCGCCCGGATCTCGTTGCGCAGCAGTTCGAACGTCTCCTGCATCCGCGCCTCGATGATCTGGCACACCTCGAGCCGGCTGACGGTCCGCCCGGCGTCCTCGCCGAGCACGCTGACGCTGATCTCATCGTCGTCGGTCACCGACCGCAGGTCGCACGTACCGTGCTGGACCTTCAGCTCCTCGGCCGTCTGCAGCGACGTCTTGAGCCCGATGGCCACGTCGTTGGTGACGTTGTTGCCACCGACCGGCAGGACCCGGGTGTGGAACGGCGAGCCCTCGAGGAAGAGCGCGAGATCGATCGTGCCCGCGCCGATGTCGGCGACGGCGACGCCGAGCTCCTTCTCGGTCTCGTTGAGCACGGCCTCAGCCGAGGCGAGCGAGTTGACCACCAGCTCGTCGATCTTGACGCCGGCCGCGGCCACGCATTTGGACAGGTTGGTGACCGCAGTGGCCGACCCGGTCACGATGTGGGTCTCGACCTCGAGCCGCAGGGCGCTCATCCCGAGCGGCTCCTTCACGCCCTCCTGGCCATCGACCGAGAAACCGCGGCGCTCGACGTGGAGGACCTCGCGATTGGACGGGATCGGCACCGCGCGCGCGACGTCGATGGCGCGGCCGATGTCCTCGCGGCTGACCTCGCGGTGGTGGCCGGTGACCGCGACCTGGCCGGGCGAGTTGAGGCTCTCGACGTGCTGGCCGCCGACGCCGACGAACGCCCGGTCGATCTTCCAGCCGGACAGCCGCTCGGCCTTCTCGACCGCATCCGCGATGGAGCGGACGGTCTGGTCGATGTTGATGACGACGCCCTTCTTGAGTCCCGATGCGGGGACGGTCCCGTGGCCCATGATCGTCAGCCGCCCGTCCCGGCTCACCTCGCCGATGAGGGCACAGACCTTGCTGGTGCCGACGTCGATGCCGACGAGGACCGCTTCACGTTCCACGTTGTCGTCCGTCTCCGTTCGCTGCTGGGCTCTACAGGAAGTGGCGCCGGATGAGCGCTACGTTGTCGAAGATGCGAAGCCCGAAGGTGATGAGCGCCACCAGGTACAGGTCGAGGCCGAGCCGATCGCCGATGAAGGTCAGGAGGACCGCGATGATCGCATTGACCAGGAAACCACTGATGAAGATGCGATTGTCGTAGACCCCGTCGAGCTCCGCACGCACGGCGCCGAGGACCGAATCGAGCGCGGCCAGGATCGCCACGGCCGAGTATCGACTGGCCTCGAAGCCGACGTTGATGTTGAGGACGAGTCCCGCAAGGACGCCCAAAAGGAGCCCGAGCAGGGGAAACAGCACGTGGTCCTCGCCCTCGCTCCGTGTGATTTTCGCAAGGCTATCACGGCACCCGGGTCGCGCTGGGGGTCGGCGTCGGCCTCGGGACGAACGTGCCGTCGGTCTCCGACGCGAGGATGATCCGCTCGATCTGGGCCTCCCGCCCGGTGAGCAGGCTGCGCAGCAGACGGACCTGGCCCGGGATCAGCTCGGGCGTGCGCAGCGTCGGGGTATAGAAGCCGAAGACCGCCTGCCAGCTGGCCGGCTTGGTGCGCACGGTGAAGCCGCTCGCGTCGTCCACGAAGACGTGCAACGCCTCGGCCTGGCTGCCGGCATCGGACGGGACCAGCGAGGCCAGACGGGTCGCCGCATCGAGGTCGACGGGGTCGAGCTTGCGTCCGACCGCGAGGCCGACCGACGCGGCGCGGCGGTCCTCGACGACCGGCAGCGCGGCGGCCGCCGCCGGCGGGTCCTCGGGCAGCAGCGCGAACAGCTCGCCCTCGGCATCCGCGAGATAGCGGCGCGCCCCGACACGCCAGACGAGGATCGGCTCGCGCTCGCGGATGCGCACGCCGAGCGTGTCCGGAAGGCGGACCGAGACGTCCGCCGAGCGGACGGTCGGGATCTTCCGGATGCGGTCCTCGTACGGCGCGGTCACCAGCCCGAACAGGTTCGTTCCGCTCGCGTCGTCGAGCGCCGCGACGACGGCGGCCTCGTCGGTGAAGGTCGCGCCCTCGACGGTGGTCGAGGCATACGCGAACACCGACGACTGGGCGACGCCGTACACGGCCGCGGCCGACAGCAGCATCGCCATCGCGGCCCCGGCCCGGACCGGGGTGAGCCCCGCCGACGCCCGCCGGATCGTGCGCGAGCGCCGGATGGGCGCGGTGCCCGACGACCGCCGCACGGTCGGACGGACCGGGCCGGCACGGCGCGCCGGTGGTCGCGGGCGGAGCGTCATCGGGGCAGGTCACCCGGCCGCAGTCGCCGCGCCGGCCGGGCGGCGTGCCGCTCGACCGCCAGCTCGACGACCTTGATGCACACGTCGGTGAACGTGTAGCCGCCCTCGGCCGGCATGGTCGGGAACAGGCTGATCGGCGTGAAGCCCGGGATCGTGTTGATCTCGGACACGAGGACGCGCTCGCCGGCCATCAGGAAGTCGATGCGCGAGAAGCCCTCCGCGCCGATCGCCCGGTACACGTCGCGCGCGAGCTTGTGGATGACGGCCCGCTCGACGTCGGTCACCTCGGCCCGGGTCGACGTCTCGGACAGGCCGGGCGTGTACTTCGCGGCGTAGTCGTAGAACTCGTTGCCGCTGACGACCTCGCCGGGTCCGTACAGCTCGATGCGGGCATGGTCGTTGCCGATGACCGAGACCTCGAGGTCCCGGGCGCCGGGCACATACGACTCGATGACTGCCAGCGTGTCGTAGCGGAACGCGAGGTCGAGCGCCGTGGCGAGCTCCGCCGCGTCATGGACGAGCGTCATCCCGACCGAGCTGCCGAGCCTGGCCGGCTTGACCATGAGCCGCGGGTCGGCGGCGCCCGCGGCGAACGCGGCCATCTCCCGGCGCACGCCGGCCCGGTCGGCCTTCCAGCGCGAGTTCCGGACCTCGCGCCAGTCGACCACCGGGATCCCCAGCCCGCGGCACAGGCGCTTGAACACCGCCTTGTCCATGCCGATCGCCGAGGCGGCGACACCCGACCCGGTGTACGCGAGGTCGACCGCGTCGAGCATCGCCTGGATCGTGCCGTCCTCACCGAACGGGCCGTGCAGGCCGATGACGACGACCGGCGCCGGATCACCCGCGGCGAGCCGGTCGATGGCGGCCCCCGCGCTGACGGGGCCGTCGGCCCCGAGCGAGGCCGGATCGTCGTAGGCGGAGACCGGCCGGTCGTCGCGACGGTGGTCGGCCGGCAGCCACCACCAGGCGCCATCGAGGTCGATGAGCACGAGGCGGACGTCCGCGCCGGCGTCGGCCAGGGCAGCCGCGATCGCCGTGCCCGACACGATCGACACGTCGTGCTCGGCCGAGGGACCACCGAACAGCACGACGACCGGCGGCAGGCCCGCCGCGCTCAGTCCGGCCACGGCCAGCCCTCCCAGTCACCGACGAACTCGACCTCGTAGGCGAGCTCGATGCCGGTCGTGGATGCCACGACGGAGCGGACGTGATCGCCGACCCGACGCACGTCGGTCGCGCTGCCGGTCCGGTCGTTGACGATGAAGTTGGCGTGCTTGTCGGACACGCTCGCCCCGCCGATCCGGAAGCCCTTGAGCCCGGCCTCGTCGATGAGCCGGCCGGCCGAGTCGTCGGGCGGGTTGCGGAAGACGCTGCCGGCAGACGCCCGGCCGAGGGGCTGGTGGGCCTGCCGCCAGCGCCGGATGTCGTCGAGGCGCGTCTTGATGACCTCGGGGTCGGCCGGCTCGAGCCGGAACGTGGCGTCGAGCACCAGCTCGCGGACACCATCGCCGCGGGGGTGCTTGAAGCGGCTGTCGCGGTAGGCCAGCCCGAGCTCGTCGGCCGGGAGCACGGCCTCGCGACCATCGGCGTCGAGGACGCGCGCGGTCTCGAGCACCCCGGCGATATCCGACTCGTGCGCGCCGGCGTTGGCCCAGACGGCGCCACCGACCGTACCCGGGATGGCCAGCCCGAACTCGAGGCCGGTCAGGCCGGCCTTCTGCGTCTCGGTCGCGGCCCGCGCCATCGGGACGCCCGCGTCCGCCACGTACCTCGCTCCGTCGATGCGCGATCCCTCGGCCCGGTCCTGGATGACGAGGCCACGTACGCCCCGATCGCTGATGACGAGGTCGCTGCCGCGGCCGAGGATCAGGTGCGGGAGCCCGCGCGTCCGCGCGAAGCGCACGAGCGCCCGCAGCTCGAAGAGGTTGTGCACGGTCGCGAACAGGTCCGCCGGACCGCCCACCCGCATCGTGGTGAAGCGGGCGAGCGGCTCGTCCCGCGACGTCTTGACGCCGACCCGACGCTGGATCTCGGATCCGACCGCGATCGCGTCGAACGCCGCGAGCGCGGTCATGCGAGCGCTCCGCGCGCTCGGCGCTCGATCGTCGCCGCGTCGGGCAGGGGCGAGCGGCGGGCCGCGGCGAGCACCAGGTCCGCGACGGCATCGGCGGCACCCGGGCGACCGAGCGAGCGCGCCGCAGCCGACATCGCGACGTGCGCGGCCGGATCCTCGAGCAGGCGCGCGGCGTCGAGCAGCGCCGCCGCATCGAAGTCGGCGTCCTCGATGAGCCGGCCGGCACCCGCCTCCACGACCTGGTGGGCGTTCGCCCGCTGGTGACCGGCGGCATGCGGGTACGGCACGACCACGATCGGCAGGCCCAGGGCGGTGACCTCGGCGAGCGTCGACGAGCCGGCCCTGCCCACCACGAGGTCGGCGGCAGCCAGCGCACTGAGCATGTCGTCCCGGAGGAACGGATGTGGGCGGTAGCGGTCGCGGACCGCTGCGGGCAGCGACTCGCGACCGGCCAGCGCCGCGGCGTAGCCGTCGTCGCCGGTGACGTGGACGACCACCGCCCGCTCGACGAGCGCCGGCAGCGCCTCGGCGACCGCGGCATTGAAACGGCGGACCGCCTGCGACCCGCCGAAGATCAGCAGCACCCTGGTCCCGGGCTCGATGCCGAGGCGCGCGCGCGCCGCCTCGCGATCGATGCCCGTCGTGTCGCGGATCGGCGTTCCGGTGACGTAGCACGGCCGCCCGGGCGCCGCCGACGCGAGGGTCTGGCAGGTCGCCTCGAACGACACCGCCAGCACGTCGGCCAGGCGGGCCGTGGCACGGACCGCCCGGCCCGGGATGACGTTGCCGTCCCACAGCACGACCGGGATGTCGAGCGGCGCGGCAGCGAGCAGGACGGGCACGGCGACGTAGCCGCCGGTGGTGAAGATCGCCGCCGGTCGCTCGGCCGCCAGCATCGCGGCCGCCTGGGGCACCGAGGCGCTCAGCCGCACCGGGTCGAGGACCACGTGGACATCGGCCTCCACCGACCGCAGCGAGCGCAGCGCGAGCCGACGGAACGGGATCCCGGCGGCGGGGACGATCGTCGCCTCGAGCCCGCGATGGCCGCCGAGCCAGCGGAGCTCAGCGCCGTCCTGTCGAGCGCGCAGCGAGCGGGCGACGGCCAGCGCCGGGTAGATGTGTCCGCCCGTTCCGCCCGCGGCGATCAGCAGTCGCATCGTCGTTCCAGGTCCCCTTGTCGATGGTCTCGCGCGAGATCGAGAGAAGGATCCCGATCGCGGCGAAGCTGATGATGAGTGACGATCCGCCGGCGCTGATGAACGGCAGCGTGATGCCGGTGATCGGCACGAGGGTCACCACGACCCCGATGTTGATGAACGCCTGGATGCACAGCCAGGCCGTGATGCCGGCCGCCAGGAGTGCCCCGAACGTGTCGGGCGCGCCGAGGGCCACACGGATGCCAGCGTAGGCCAGGAGCAGGAAGAGCGCGATGACGACCCCCGCCCCGACGAGGCCGAACTCCTCGCCGATGATCGCGAAGATGAAGTCATTGAAGGCGTTCGGGACGAACAGCCCGCCCGCCATCCGGCTCTCGCCCAGCCCGGACCCGAGGATCCCGCCGAGGCCCAGGGCGAGCAGGCCCTGGATCGTGTGGTAGCCGATCGTGTCGTCGTACAGCCACGGGTTCAGCCAGGCCCGGATCCGGTCCACCTGGTAGCCGGCGAGGCCGACCACGATCGCGCCGAGACCGGCCAGCCCGACCATCGACCCGAGGTGGAACGTGTTCGCCCCGGCGACGAACCACATCGTGAACGCGGTCAGCGTGATGACGATCGTCGTCCCGAGGTCAGGCTCCCGGAAGACCAGCGCGATGATCGGCCCGGCGATCAGCAGGAACGGGATCGTGCCGCGCCAGAACGTGCCCACCTTCGTCCCGCGCTTGGCGAACCAGTGGGCGAGATACACGACGAGCGCCAGCTTGGCCAGCTCGGCCGGGTGGATGGCGGGCAGCGGCCCGAGCCGCAGCCAGCGCGCCGAGCCGCCGACCACGATGTTGAACTCGTCGACGAACACGAGCACGAGCAGGGCGAGCGCGACGACGTAACCGGGGATCGACACGAGCCGCAGATAGCGGTAGTCGAGGCGCATCATCGCGACCATCGCGACGAGGCCGAGCAGGGCCCACTGGATCTGCGGTCCGACGGTCTGGAACGTGTCCGCCTCGGCCGACAGGTAGCCCTTCATGGCCGACGACGAGTAGACCATCAGGATGCCGATCGCGGCGAGCGCGACCACCACGACGAGGATCGCGTAATCCGGCGCGTGCCGCTCGCGCTGGAGCGCCTGTGTCAGGTCCCTGGTCGGCGTCCGGTTGGCCGTCCGGCGCGTCTCCTTGGCTCGTTCGCGTTCGCGGGCCTCCGGGTCGGCAGCCGGTCGCCCGAACCGCGGGATCGGCGGGGCGAGGTTCATCGATCCCTCCTGGCTCTCGACGCGACGAGGTCGGCGACCGCGTCCTTGAAGGCCCGGCCGCGGGCGGCGTAGTCGGGGAACATGTCGAAGCTCGCGGCCGCCGGGCTGAGCAGGACCGTCGCCGGCCCGGGCCCCGTGCCGCCGGCCGCCAGGGCATCGCGCGCCAGTGCGTCGGCCCGGACCACCGCGTCGCCGAGCGACGCGGCGAGCTCGGCATGGGCGATGCCCGCCTCGCGGAAGCGGCGTTCGAGCTCCGGCCCGCTCTCGCCGATGAGCACGGCTGCGACGGCCCGCTCGGCGGCGACCGGGCCGAGTGCCGACAGGTCGATGCCCTTGTCCCGCCCGCCGGCGATGAGGACGACCGGCGCGTCGAAGGCATGCAGCGCGGCGATGACCGCGTCGGGCTGGGTGCCCTGCGAGTCGTTGACGAAGCGCACGCCGTCGACGAGGGCGACCGGCTCCAGGCGATGCTCGACCCCGGTGAACGCGGCCGCCGCCTCGCGGATCGCCGCCGGCGCGATCCCGAAGACCAGGCCCGCCGCGATCGCCGCCAGCGCGTTCGACACGTTGTGGGCGCCCGGGATGCCGAGCTCGGCGACCGGCATGATCCGTCCGTCCGGGCCGGTCGACGACCCGCCACCCGCGAGCGCCAGGCGCTCGACGCCGTCCGCGACGATCCAGCCATCGACGACCCCGATACCACCTGCCGGCGGGACGTCGCGCCGGTAGCGGACCACCGGCGCCGTGCCCAGGTCGGCGTAGCCGGCCACGACCGGATCCTCGGCGTTGAGCACCAGCGCGCCGGCCGGATCGACTCGCTCGGCGAGGAGGCGCTTGACCCGCCGGTACGCGTCGAGGCTCCCGTGCCGGTCCAGGTGGTCGCTCGTGACGTTCGTGTAGACCGCCACCGTCGTGCCCCGCGACAGCGTCGGCAGCTGGAGCTCCGAGAGCTCGTACACGACCCGGTGATCGGGTGTCAGGTCGGCCAGCCGCTCGAGGATCGGCACGCCGATGTTGCCGCCGAGGACCGCGGGATGGGCCGGGTCGGCGGCGAGGATCGCGGCCGTCAGGGAGGCCGTCGTGGTCTTGCCCTTGGTGCCGGTCACGCCGATCGTCGGGGCCATGCACAGGCGCAGGAAGAGGTCGGGCTCGGACACGAGCGCCGGCGCCGTCCGGTCGCCGGCGCCTCGCGTCTCGACAAGCGCGCGGAGGGCCGAGCGGAGGCGCGGCTCGGTCGTCGGGTAGTCCGGGTTCACCGACGGCGAGGTCGTGACCAGCACGGCGTCGGCCCACGAGGCCGCCGGATCGACGTCGGGGCCGAGAGCGAGCGTGACCGGCCGGCCCTCGAGCGCCGCGATCGATCCGCCGAGCTCCTCGGCCGGGCGCCCGTCGTAGACGGTGACCCGTGCGCCGGCGTCGGCCAGGAAGCGGGCGAGCGCGATGCCGCTCCGGGCGAACCCGAGCACCGTCACCGGCGCTCCGTCGAGCAGCCCGGCGCGGATCGCCTCGAGCGTCAGCGCGTCCGGGTCGATCGCGACCGGTCGGGTCATCGCCATCACGCTCAGATGACCCGGCCAGGCTGGGTGGCCAGGAACAGCGTCACGCCCAGGAGCGCGGCCAGGATCGCGACGATCCAGAAGCGGATCGTGATCTTCTCCTCGTCCCAGCCACCAAGCTCGAAGTGGTGGTGGATCGGACTCATCCGGAACAGCCGCTGCCCGCCCGTGAGCCGGAAGTAGCCGACCTGGAGGATCACCGACACCGTCTCGACGACGAAGATGATGCCGATCAGCGGCAGCACGAGGATCTGGCCGGTGATCAGCGCGGTGACGGCCAGCGTCGCGCCCAGCGACAGCGCTCCGGAGTCACCGATGAAGATCTGGGCCGGGTGGACGTTGAACCACAGGAAGCCGAGCAGCGAGCCGATGATCAGCGAGCACAGCAGCGCGAGGTTCGGCTGGGCCGGCGTGTTGAGCAGCGCGATCAGCATGTAGGCCACGAAGGCGATCGCCACGGTCCCGCCCGACAGGCCGTCGAGCCCGTCGGTGATGTTGACCCCGTTGGAGGCGGCGATGATGGCGAACGCCCCGAACAGCACGTACAACCACGGCTCGATGGCGACCGGCCCGACGAACGGGACCGCGATCGCGGTGATCGCGTACGTCTGCTGGATCTGCCACGCGGCGACGAACGCCACGACCGTCAGCCAGATCAGCTTCTGCCGGGCCCGGATCCCCTCCCCGGTCCGCGCGTTCAGGTAGTCGTCGAACGCCCCGAGCGCGCCGACCCCGGCCAGCGCCGCGAGCGGCGCGAACGTCGCGGCATCGGGCTGGCGCAGGAAGAAGAAGATGCCGAGCACCACGGCGACGATGAGCAACCCGCCCATGGTCGGCGTGCCCTCCTTGAGGAAGTGGCTCTCGGGCCCCTCCTGCCGGATGCGCTTGCCGAACCCGAGCGACTGCAGGAGTCGGATATAGGGCGGCATCAGGATGACGACCAGCGCGAACGCCAGCAGCAGGCCCTGGATCAGCTCGACCGTCATCGGGCGGCCTCCCCGAGCTCGAGCCGGAGCCCGTCGACGAGCCGGTCGAGGGCGATGCCGCGCGACGCCTTGACCAGCACGACGTCGCCGTCGCGCAGCCTCGGCCGCAAGGCGTCGAGCGCTGCCTCGGCATCCGGCACGTGGTGGATGCGGCCAGTGTCGAGCCCGGCCTCGACCGCCCCGTCGACGATGCCCCGAGCGTCGGCCCCGACGACGATCAGCAGCTCGACGACCAGGCCGGCCGCCGCGCCGACGTCGTGATGCCCGGTCTCATGGGCGTCGCCGAGCTCGAGCATCTCGCCGAGCACCGCGACCCGTCGGCCCGGCAACCCCGCCAGCAGGTCGAGCGCCGCGGTCACCGAGCCGGGCGAGGCGTTGTAGCTGTCGTCGACGACCGTCAGGCCGCGCAGCCGGACGAGCTCGACCCGGTGCGGGGCGGCCCAGCCGCCCTCGAGGGCGCCGGCGATCGTGTCGAGGTCGAGCCCGGCGGCCAGCCCGACCGTCGCGCCGGCCGCTGCGTTGTGGACCGACAGCGGACCCAGCGTCGGGATGGCCAGCTCGCGTTCCCCTGCGGGCGTGTGCAGCCGGAAGCGCATGCCCGCGGTCCCGGCCGACCGGACGTCGAGCGCCCGCACGTCGGCGGTGTCGCCGAACCCGTAGCGCATCGCCCGGGCGACCGTGCGCCGGTGCATGCCGGTGACGATCGGGTCGTCGGCGTTCAGCACCGCGGTCCCGTCGGCCGGTAGCGATTCGAGCAGCTCGCCCTTGGCCTGCTCGACCGCCTCGAGCGACCCGATGCGCGACAGGTGGACGGGCTGGACGGCGGTCACGACGCCGATCGACGGACGCGCCATCGCGGCGAGGTCGGCGATCTCACCCGACACGTACATGCCCATCTCGAGCACCGCTGCCTCGTGCTCCGGGCCGAGGCGCAGGAGTGTCAGCGGCAGCCCGATCTCGTTGTTCTGGTTGCCCTCGCTCCGGAGCGTCCGCCGGGCGGCACCGAGGACCGTGGCGACCGCCTCCTTCGTCGACGTCTTGGCGATGCTGCCGGTGATGCCGACGACCAGCGGGTCGAACCGGCGGCGCCAGCCGGACGCCACCGCGCCGAGGGCCGTCAGCGCATCGGCGACGCGCACGATCGACACGTCGCCGAACCCCCCGGGGTCGTCCACTCCGCGGGTCACGAGCAGGGCCGCCGCGCCACGCTCGACTGCCTCGGGCAGGTGCAGGTGGCCGTCCGAGCGCTCCCCGGGCAGCGCCACGAACAGCTGCCCCGGACGGACGAGGCGCGAGTCGACGGCGGCGCCACGGATGGGTCGATCAGACCGGGCCAGCAGCCGGCCGCCCGTCAGGCGGAGGAGATCGTCGGCCGAGAGCGTCGGCGCGTCCGGTGGCGTCGGGGCCGACGGGTCGGCGTCGCTCACGATGGCCAGTGTCGCACGGGGCCCGCTCACCGATCCGTCACGGGGACGGGCTCCGCGACGACCCGATCGTCGAGCAGGTCGGGCGTGGTGATCGCGTCGGTCGCGATGCGTCGGAACAGCTCGAAGGACATCACCGGCATCTCCAGTCGGCCGAGGCGCGGCAGTCGCGGACGGCCTTCCTCGATCCGGACCGCGACGACGAGATCGGGCGTGCCCGCCTCTCGGCTGATGTATCCGACGAACGAGAAGTTGAAGAGGTTGTGCTTCCAGGCCTTCTTCTTCGCGTCCCAGATCTGGGCAGTCCCGGTCTTGCCGCCCACGTGGTAGCCCGGCACCTGGGTCCGGTCGCGGTAGAAGGGCACCTCCTCGATGACGTGATCCATCATCCGCAGGAGGGTTCGCGAGATCTTCTTCGGCACGACGCGCCCGCGCGGGGGCACCGTCACGTCCCTCGACCCGACCCCGGTCACGACGTGCGGCTGGACCAGCGTCCCGCCGTTGGCCAGCGCGGCGAACGCGGTCGCGAGCTGGATCGGCGTCACCGCGACGCCTTGGCCGAACGCGCCGTTGGCGAGGTCGATCTCGCTCCACTTCGAGACGGCCGGGTCGCGGACGTACGCCTCCCCTGCGGTCTCGCCCGCGACGTCGATGCCGGTCGCCTGCCCGAACCCCAGCTTGCGCCACGTGTCGTAGAGCATCGTCGCCGACTGCGTGGTCGTCCCACCGAGCCCGAGGGCGACCTTCGCCGCCACGACGTTGCGCGAGTAGGCGATGCCGTCCTCGAACGTGATCCAGCCCATGCCCTTGTGGTCGGCGTTGTCGATCTTCGACTTGCCGCCGTCGAGGCGCAGCGTGCCGACGTCCTTGATGCGCGTCGTCCGGCTGACCGTGCCGGCCTGGAGCGCGCTGACCGCGGTCATCATCTTGAAGACCGAGCCGGGTTCGTAGACGTTCGACACGACCGGATCGATGAACCGGTTCGGCGCCGTCTTGGCGATCGTGCGGTAGTCGTTCGCGTCGTACGACGGGTAGGTCGCCTCGGCGTACACCGCGCCCGTGTAGGGGTCCATGACGACCGCCGACACGCTCTTCGCCTCATCCGAGATCCAGGCGGCGAGCAGCTCCTGCTCCAGGGCGAGCTGGAGACCGGCGTCGATGGTCAGCCGGACGTCCTCGCCGATCGTGCCGGGCGCCTCGACCACCGACGTCTCGGGCATCGGTCGGCCGTTCACGTCGCGCTGGGCGACCATGACCCGCGGCGACCCGGCGAGCGCATCCTGATACGACTGTTCGACGCCGTACTGGCCGGTGTTCTCGCGATTGACGAAACCGAGCAGGTGGGCCGCGAGGGTCGACTCGGGACCACCGCCGGCTTGAGGGTAGACGCGCTCGGGCTCGGCTTCGAGGTCGACGTGGGCGACGCGCTTGTCACGCATCGCGAGGCGGATCCGCTCGGCGACCGACGGCTCGATGCCGCGGGCGATGACGACGTACGGCCGCTTCGACGCCAGCCGTTCGCGGAGCGTGGCCGCAGCTGGGGCATCGAGCTTGAGCAGGCGGACGAGCTCGTCGCCGGTCCGCCGCTGCATCGACGGATCGCGGGCGAGCTGGTCGGCGGCCGCGATCAGCCGGTCGCGATCGATGGTGGTCGCCAGCAGGATCGTGCCGGTCCGGTCATAGATGTCCCCGCGTCGACCGGCGACCTCGATGCGGACGGTCGTCTGCTCCGCGGCCTCCGCCCGCAGCATGTCGACGTTCAGGACCTGCCAGTAGGCGGTCCGTGCGAACAGCGCCATCGACCCGACGGCGAACGCCGTCAACAGCACCAGCAGGCGGCGGCGGGAATCGGTGCGACCCAGCATCGCTCGCAGGCTCGTGCGATCAGCGCGCCGGGAGCATGACGGTCCCGCCAAGCTGCCCGAGACCCGCGTCGATCGCCAGCTTGCGGACCGCCGGCTCGCGCCCGAGGCGGCTGATGTCCGAGGTGATCTCCTGGAGGCGGGCGTCGAGCCGCTCGCGCTCGACCTGGAGGCGGCCGATGTCGTAGCTCGTGGCCGACACGCGGACCTCCTGGGCCAGCGAGAAGAACGCCAGCATGAATGCGACGACGATCACGCCCAGGAAGAGCCCCGGACGCGTCGTCGCGGTCCGGCGCGCGCGGACCGCCGAGCGCGCCCGCCGGCGAGGCAGGGCCGGTGACGCGACCACCCGTGGCCTGCGCGGCAGCCCGATCGTGCGCGGGCGTGCGCCCTCATAGACGGCCATCCGTCAGTCGCCCGACGCGAAGCGGAACCGCGGCGAGCGCGGGTCCAGGAAGGCGAGCGGATCGGCCGGCGCGCCCGAGCCCCACTCCTCGAGGTCGAAGGCGGAGGCCTCCGCGTGCTGGGTGCGCTCGTGTCGTTCGCGCACCTCGTGCTGCCGACGGCCGTAGGACTTCCTCCGGGTGCTGTGACGCCGCTTGCTCATGGGGGCTCCTCCTTCCGTTTCGATCGGCTCGCGCTAGGCGGCAAGGCGCTCGGCGGCCCGCAGACGGGCGCTCCGGGCGCGTGGGTTGGCCTCGACCTCGGCCGCCGTCGGGGTGACGGAACGGCGCGTCAGGAGTCGGAGGCGGGGATTCCGGCCGCAGACGCAGACCGGGAGCTCGGGCGGACAGACACAGCCCCGCCGCTCGGCGGCGAGGAAGTGCTTGACGATGCGGTCCTCGAGGGAGTGGTAGCTGAGGACGACGAGGCGACCGCCGGGACGGAGCAGGTCGACCGCGGCCGCGAGGCCGTGCTCGAGCGCATCGAGCTCTTCGTTGACCGCGATCCGGAGCGCCTGGAACACCCGCGTCGCGGGGTGGGTACGGCGCGGCTTGCGGGGGTTCGGGGGCGACACCCGCTCGACCAATGCGGCCAGGTCCTCGGCCGTACCGATCGGGGTCGCGCGCCGGGCAGCGACGATCTCACGGGCGATTCGACCGGCCTTCGGCTCCTCGCCGTAGCGCCGGAACAGTGCGGTGAGCTCGGCGGCGTCGAGCGTCGCGAGAAGCTCGGATGCCGGGACGCCTCGCGACGTGTCGAAGCGCATGTCGAGCGGGCCACCGGCCCGGAACCCGAAGCCACGCTCGCGGTCGGCCAGCTGGTAGCTCGAGAGGCCGAGGTCGAACAGCGTGCCGTCGACGGCCTTGAAGCCCGCCTCGCGCGCGACATCGGCGAGGTCGCGGAAGTTCGACCGGCGCAGGACCAGGCGGTCCCCGAATCGGGGGTGGAGGCGACCGTCCACTCTGGCGATGGCCGCCCCATCGGCGTCGAGACCGAGGAGGCGGCCATCAGGGTCGGTCGCCTCCAGGATCCGCTCGGTGTGCCCACCGCCGCCGAGGGTGGCATCGATCTGGAGGCTCCCCGGCGCAGGCGCGAGCATCGACATGACCTCCTCTGCCAGCACCGGGATGTGCCCTGCCTCCATCTCTCCTCCACTCCTCGTCGATCGGATCCCGAGCGGACCCTGGAAGCGCATGTGGTGTGAGCTAGATCCCGAGGCCCTGGAAGGCCTCGGCCAGCTCGTCGGTGTCCTCGAGGCCCTGGGCGTACGTCGCCCACGTGGCCGGGACCCAGATCTCCGCGTGGTCGCGCGAGCCGACGACCACGGCCTCGTTGCCGAGGTCGATCTGCTCACGCAGGAAGGCCGGCAGCAGGATCCGGCCCTGCCGGTCGAGCTCGACCTCCGCAGCTCTCGCGAAGATCAGCCGCTGGAAGCGGCGCGCGTTCCCGTCGGTGATGGGCAGCGCCGCGACCTTCGCGGCGAGGCTGTCCCATCCCTCCTGGGTATGGATGGCCAGACAGGCGTCGAGCCAGCGCGACACGACCGCGCCAGCGCCGAGCTGGACGCGGAACTTCGCGGGGACGGCGATCCGTCCCTTGTCGTCCACCGTGTGCCGGTACTCGCCGGTGAACACCGGAGGGGGCTCCTCGGACTGTCTGGGCCTGGTCCGTCGGGTTCAGGGGTGGCCGGCCGCCGTGTGTCTGGCCGGCATTCCCCACTTCCCACCACTTTGGACCACTTCAGTGCATCCTAGGCCCTGATTCCGGCCGCGTCAATGCGCGATCGCACACATGACGTGGAGTTCGTGCGGGCGCACGGACCGCTCGGCCGCGAGAGACCCGCCCCTGCGGTGGCGGGGACGCGGGCGCTAGCGGGTCGGCGGCGGCAGGCGCAGCTCCTGGCCGGCGCGCAGCCCTGCGCCCTTCAGCCACGGGTTGCGCGCGTAGATGCTGCTGATCGGCACGCCGAAGTAGTTCGCGATGCTGAACAGGTTGTCGCCCCGGCGCACCCGGTAGGTCCAGCACCGGGAGCCACACGCCTGCAGCAGCTCGTAGCGAGTCGACGCCGCCGTCGGGCGCGGGGTGCGTCGGACTGTCGGTTCGGGTGTCGGGGTCGGCGCGGGTGTCGGGGTCGCGGTCGGCGTCGGGCTCGGCGTCGCCGTGGGGACGGCCGCCACGGACGGTGCCACCGACACCACGGACGGTGCCACCGACGCAACCGTCGCCGGCGACACGGCCGCGACCGCCGCCCCACTCGGCGACGGCCCTGCCGTGGCGATGCTGATCCCGTTGCTCCGGGAGACCACGAAGCCGATCGACGCGGTCATGGCGAAGACCAGGACCACCAGCGACGCGAGCATCGCGGGCGACACGGCGCGGCCGGCGCGGACGACCGGCGCTGCCGCCGCCACGGCCGCGACCGAGGTCCCGCGCAGGTAGCGCGGGCAGTTGACATGGCCCATCGACAGGCAGACGAGCTCCTGTTGGCGGAGCGACTGCGGGACGGCGGTATCGAGGGCGGCACACCGATTGGCCGGGTCCGGGGTCGACAGCGGCATGATCAGGCCGTCGGCTCCCGCGGCGCGCAGGAACGGGCAGATGACCGGGTCGATCGACCGGTCCTCGCGGCTCTGCAGCCATGATGGCGTCTCATCGAGCGGCCGCACCGGCGCGGTCGCGACGGCATCGACCGCGGTCTCGGTCGCGATGGCGGCCGCCAGGCCGGGCACGTGGAACGGCACGGCGTCGGGTGGCTCGTCGGCGAGCGCGCGGGCGAGGCCGACGCTTGCGGTGAGCGCGGCGTCCGGCGGCACCTGCGGTGGCGCATCGTCGCCACCCGTCCACGGCCGTCCGCTCCGTCGTTCCTTCGTGACGGGCGGCGCCGCCGCGCTCGGATCGATGTCCGTCCGGCGACGTCGTGGGCGCGGGCTCGGGGTCTTCCGACGCTGGTCGGCCACGCATCCTCCCTGGCATTTCGCTCGTGCGAGCGCTTCCGGCCGGACAGCCTAGTACCTTTCGTACCTTGCCGTCGACAAGAATCCGGTGCTAGGCTCCGGCGCCAAGATCGGCGAATGCCCTTCTCCGGCGACCTACGAGGCCCACGAGACACACGCCGATGGCGCTTCCTCTGCCCGTCATCCCGCCCCAGCCCGACGCGTACCACCTCGCGCCGCACCGCATCAAGCGCTGCACGTTCCGGCGCCTGATCGATGTCGAGGCGGGTTCGGACCGCGTGTACGACGTCGAATGCCTCTTCCCCGACCGGAAGATCCCGATCCCGCTGGGTGACCTCGACTCGGCGATGCCGATCTGCAACGCCTGCACGGCGCCCCACATCTTCCGCGCCGACGAGGACTAGCGGACCGCCGCCCGATCGGGCGTGAGGGTCCGGAGGTGTCAGCGAGCCGGTCTGTAAGCCGAGTTCTGTCCCGACCGCCGCCGAAGCGTCGGCTGGGGATGGCCATCCATCTGGGGCCGCCGGTCACCCGACGGCTCATGCGGCCGACCCGAGGGCTGGGCAGCGCGCCTCTCCCCCGGCCGGTCGCCCGGCACGGGTTGCGCCCTCCTATTTGGCCTTGCTCCGGGTGGAGTTTGCCCGTTTCACTCCGCCCCACGACCCGAGGGCCGCGGCGCGGCATCGTCACTGTGGCACTGGTCCTCGTCTCACGACGGACGGGTGTTACCCGCCACCCTGCGCTGGGGAGCTCGGACTTTCCTCACGACACGTGCGGGTCGCCCCGACCGCGCCGTGCGGCCATCCGACCGCCTCGCTGACCAGCCGAGTCTACCCCGGACGCCCGCGGACGACCGATGTCGCACCACCGGCGGCGACCCGGTCGATGGCCTCGTTCGCCAGGGCGTCGGCGACCGTGTTCTGGGCCCGCGGCACGTGGGTCGCCGTCCACCGCGAGAAGCCGTTGAGCGTCGCCCGGGCGGCCGCCCAGAGCGGGATGAGCTTCGCGTCCTTGACCCGCCAGCGACCGGACAGCTGCTCCACGATCAGCTTCGAGTCGAGGAGCAGGTGGACCTCACGGGCGCCGAGGTCGCGCGCCAGCTCGAGCGCGCGGACGACGCCCGTGTACTCGGCCACGTTGTTCGTCTGGATCCCGAGGTAGTCGGAGATCGAGGCGTCGGGCGCCGCCCGCGGATCGCGCGCGTCGGGCCGCTCGACATCGAACAGCGCGGCGCCGGCGGACGCGGGGCCGGGGTTGCCGCGCGCCGCGCCGTCGGTCCGGACGATGAACGCGCGCCCGTCCTCTGGCGTCAGGCTCGGTCCCCTCGCTCCGAGGGCGGGTCACCCTGCAGCACCGGCAGCTCGACGCGCTCGTCGCTGTCCGATCCACCGCCGCGGACCTTGCGCCACACCCAGCGGATCGGGTCGTAGTACTCGTCCACGACGCGCTCCTTGAGCGGGATGATCGCGTTGTCGGTGATCTTGATGTGCTCCGGACAGACCTCGGTGCAGCACTTCGTGATGTTGCAATAGCCGATGCCGCCACTGTCCTTGAGATACTGGCGACGGTCGGCCTGGTCGATCGGGTGCAGCTCCAGCCCTGCGGCGCGGACGAGGAAGCGGGGCCCCATGAACGGACGCTGCGTCTCATGGTTGCGGAGGACGTGGCAGACGTCCTGGCACAGGAAGCACTCGATGCACTTGCGGTATTCCTGGACCCGGTCGATGTCCTCCTGCTGCCAGCGCCAGTCCTCCTGGGGCACGTCGGCCGGCGGCGTGAACGGCGTGATCGTCTTGTTGACCTCGTAGTTCCAGGACACGTCGCGTCACGAGGTCCTTGATGAGCGGGAAGGCGCGCATCGGCTCGACGGTGATCGGTTCCTCGACGGTCGAAGTCGGACAGGCGTGTCTTGCACGTCAGGCGGGGCCGGCCGTTGACCTCGGCGCCGCACGAGCCGCACTTCGCGGCCTTGCAGTTCCAGCGCACCGCGAGATCGGGCGCGCCATGGCCCTGGATCCAGTGCAGCGCGTCGAGGACGACCATGCCCGACTCGACCGGCACGTCGAACTCGTCGAACCGGGCGGCGCTGCCCGGGGTGCCGCGGAACACCCGGACGCGGGCCTCGGTGGTCGATTCGAGGGTCATCGTCAGCTCGCCAGCACGTCGCGCAGGTCGTCGGCGATCGTCGGCAGCGGCGTCGTGTAGACCATCATCCGTCCGTCGGGTCCTCTCGCGACGACGCTGTTGCGGCCACCCCACATCCCGTCGTCGGTGTCAGGGTAGTCGAGCCGGCTGTGCGCGCCGCGGCTCTCCGTGCGCTGGCGGGCGCTGCGCGCGATCGCCTCGGACACGGTCAACAGGTTGCCCAGCTCGAAGACGAGGTGCCAGCCCGGGTTGAACGCCCTGCCGCCGGTCACCCGCGTCGCCGTCCACCGCTCGCGCAGCGTGTCGAGCTCGAGGATGGCCTGGTCGAGGTCCTCCTCCACCCGGAAGATGCCGACAAGCCGCTGCATCGCGTCCTGCAGGTCGCGCTGGATCGCGTATGGGTCCTCGCCGTCCGGGCGGAGCAGCGGCGCATCCAGGTCGCGCAGGCCCGCCTGGACCTGGACCGGGTCGACGTGCGGCTCGTCGAGCGGTCGTGCATGGGCTGCGGCCCCGGCTCCCGCGCGGGCGCCGAAGACGAGCAGGTCCGATAACGAGTTGCCGCCAAGGCGGTTCGCCCCGTGCATGCCGCCCGCGACCTCGCCGGCGGCGTACAGTCCGGCCACGGTCGTGGCGCCATCCTCAGCCTCCACGCGGATCCCGCCCATCACGTAGTGGGTCGTCGGCCCGACCTCCATCGGGCCGGTCGTGATGTCGACGTCGGCCAGCTCCTTGAACTGCTCGTACATCGAGGGCAGCTTGCGGCGCACGTGGTCGGCCGGCAGGTAGCTGATGTCGAGGAACACGCCGCCGTGCGGCGAGCCGCGGCCCTCCTTCACCTCGGTGTAGATCGCCCGCGACACGTTGTCGCGGGTGGACAGCTCCGGCGGGCGTCGGGCGTCGGTCTGCTTGGCCTGCGACTGGGCCGTGACCCAGCGTGCGGCCTCATCGGCGTTGGCCGCGTATTCCTCCCGGCGCTCCTCGGGCAGGTACTTCCACATGAACCGCTCGCCGATCGCGTTGCGCAGGATGCCGCCCTCGCCACGTACCGCCTCGGTCACCAACAGGCCGCGAACGCCCGGCGGCCAGACCATGCCGGTCGGATGGAACTGGACGAACTCCATGTCGATGAGCTCGGCCCCGACGTCGTAGGCGAGGCTCTGCCCGTCACCGCTGTACTCCCACGAGTTCGACGTGACCTGGTACGCCTTGCCGATGCCGCCGGTCGCGAGGACGACGGCCTTGGCCGGGAACAGGATCGGTCGGCCGGTCGTCCGCCAGTAGCCGAGGGCACCGGTCACGCCGTTCGGGCCGGTGGTGAGCCGGGTGATCGTGCACTCCATGTACACCTCGATGCCCATCTGGACCGCGCGGTCCTGCAGGGTCCGGATCATCTCGAGGCCGGTCCGGTCGCCGACGTGCGCGAGCCGGGGATGGGAATGGCCACCGAACGGCCGCTGCAGGATCCGGCCATCGCCCGTCCGGTCGAAGACCGCTCCCCAGACCTCGAGCTCGCGGACGCGGTCGGGCGACTCCTGGGCGTGCAGCTCGGCCATCCGAGCGTTGTTGAGGTGCTTGCCGCCGACCATCGTGTCGCGGAAGTGGACGCGCCACGAGTCGGCAGGCGCGACGTGGGCGAGGGCCGCGGCCACGCCGCCTTCGGCCATGACCGTGTGGGCCTTGCCCAGCAGCGACTTGCAGACGAGACCGACATCGGCGCCGGCCGCGCGGGCTTCGATCGCCGCGCGGAGGCCGGCACCGCCCGCGCCGATGACCACGACGTCGTGCGGCCGTGTCTGCGGATCGGTCGCGGTGATCATCGGCGGTCGGCCGGTCGCGTCAGAACCGGATCGCCGGGTCGACGATGACGCCGAGCGCGAGACCGCGGACGTAGACGTCCGCCATGGTGACCGAGATCAGGCTGATCCATGCCCACGCCATGTGGTGCAGGTTGAACGACGTCAGCCGCTGCCACACGGACCGACGAACCTGGTTCCGGCGCGAGCACGAGAAGCAGTCGAGGTTGCCGCCGATGAGGTGGCGCAGCGAATGGCACGACAGCGAGTACATCGACAGCAGGAAGGCATTGGCGAAGAGGACCACGACGCCGAGCCCGATGCGGATGCCGCCGCCGTACGTGAGCGCCAGCCAGGCATCGATCCAGAGGAAGGCGAGCGGGACGAAGGCGAGGTACAGGAAGTAGCGGTGGATGTTCTGGAGGATGAACGGGAAGGCCGCCTCCATCGCGTAGCGCCGATGCGCCGTCGGCTCGCCCACCGAGCAACCCGGCGGATCCGCGAAGTAGAACCGGTAGTACGCCTTCCGGTAGTAGTAGCAGGTCGCCCGGAAGCCGAGCGGGATCCACAGGATGAGCAGACCCGGGCTGATCCAGGACGGCAGCCAATCCGGGCGGATGAGCGGCGAGAAGAGCGGCGACAGGTAGCCCTCGTGCTCGTACGGCGTGCCGAACAGCGGGGTGAGCAGGATGCCGCTGACGAACAGGTAGGTCGCGCAGACCGTGAACAGCAGCCCCTGCAGGCCCGGCGCCACCCACCACGCGTCCCGTCGTCGTGTCGCGCCGAGTCCGGCGGGGGCGGTCCCGGCCGGCTTGCGCGGGAGCGACAGACCGCGCGCGATGCCCGTCATCGGGCGACGCTCGCGCCGGCCCCGAGCCGGTCGATGATCGCGTCGGCGAACTCGGAGGTGCCGACCGATCCGCCGAGGTCGTACGTCGTCCGGCCCTCGGCGATGACCTCGCGCAGGGCGGTCTCGACCCGGTCCGCCTCGCCCGGATACCCGAGATGGCGGAGCATGAGCGCGCCGCTCAGGATCAGCGCCGTCGGGTTGGCCTTGTTCAACCCCGCGTACTTCGGCGCCGAGCCGTGCACCGGCTCGAACACCGCGGCCTCGGTGCCGATGTTGGCGCCGGGTGCCACGCCCAGCCCGCCGACCAGCCCCGCCGCCAGGTCCGACACGATGTCGCCGTACAGGTTGGGCAGCACCAGCACGTCGTAGAGCTCGGGCTTCTGGACGAGCTGCATGCACATGTTGTCGACGATGCGGTCCTCGAACGCGACCCGGCCCTCGTATTCGGCCGCGACGGTGCGGCACGACTCGAGGAAGAGCCCGTCGGACAGCTTCATGATGTTTGCCTTGTGGACGGCGGTGACCTTGCGCCGGCCGTTGGCGACCGCGTAGTCGAAGGCGAAGCGGGCGATGCGCTCCGACGCCGCCCGGGTGATGATCTTGATGCTCTCGGCGGCGTCGGGCCCGACGCGGTGCTCGATCCCCGCGTACAGGTCCTCGGTGTTCTCGCGGACGATGACGAGGTCGACGTCCTCGTAGCGCGTCTCGAGGCCCTTCATGCTGCGGGCAGGCCTGAGATTCGCGTACAGCCCAAGGGCCTGCCGGAGGGTCACGTTGACGCTCCGGAACCCCTCCCCGACCGGGGTGGTGATCGGCCCCTTGAGCGCGACCTTGTTGCGCCTGATCGACTCGAGGACGTGCTCCGGGAGCGGCGTCCCATGCTCGGCCATGACGGCCTCGCCGGCGTCGAGGACCTCCCAGTCGAAGGCGACGTCGGTCGCGTCCAGCACGCGACGCGACGCCTCCGCCAGCTCCGGCCCGATGCCGTCGCCGGGGATCAGGGTGACTCGGTGGGCCATGGCCCGATTGTATCCGTGCGGGCAGGCCTGGCGGGGATGCCGTGCGGCCGGCCGCCGAGACGGGGGCCGGCCGCACCCGCGGTCGCTACGGCGCGAGCCGCTGGACGTCGACGAATTCGAAACCGCCAGACCCGAGGCTCGTGCCCGGCGAGCCATCGAGTGGTAGCAGGTGGGTCGAGCCGTGTTCGTCGTTGCCGTAGCGAACGAGCAAGGCCGTCCCGTCAGGCGCGAACGCCCACGAAGCATCCACGCTACCTGTCTCCAGCTGGGCGGGTCGCTTCGCACCGATGGTCCGCTCGTTGCCCGAGCCGTTCGCGTCGGCGACGACGATCTGGTACGTCCCTCGCGGATCGACCCTCGCATACGCCACGAGCTTCCCGTCGGGCGAAAATACGGCCGTCCCTTGACTCGCGCCAGTCGCGGTCGGCAACGCCATCTCCTGGCCCGTGGCGACATCCAGCGCGAACACGCGCGGACGGCCATTCGAGGACCATCGGGTGAACGTGATCATCGCGCCGTCCGGCGACACCGCGATCGATTGGAAGTCGAATTCATTGTTGGCCGGCGTAGTCGATATCGCTCGCCGCTTGCTCGTTCCGTCCGGCGCGATGGCGAAGATCCCAGGATGGGCACTCTCAACACGGAACAGGATCTCCTTGCCATCCGGTGGCAGCCACGTCGGGAAATGCACGCGTCCAGCCCCAGGGAGCCGATCCAGTTCACCGCTGACGACGTCGACCACGAACAACGCGCCGCGCGCCATGTACGCGATGCGCGTGCCGTCGGGCGACCAATCGAACCAGTCGAGGCTTTCGGTCGGCAGCGTCAGTGCTCGGGCATCAGAGCCGTCGGCGTTGGCCACGTACATGGTGAGGATCGCCGGCTCGGCGATCGGTCCATCAGAGCGCAGGAACACCATCTTGGTCCCATCGCGCGAGAATATGGGCGAGAAGTCGAAGCCCTCGCCGACCTCGACCGAGCGAGGTTGGACGGCTAGTCCGTCCATAAGAAACAGGTCGCCGTCGCGGCTGGTCACGATGTCACCGTTGCGCGCCAGGCCGAACGGCTCGGGAAGCCGCGGCCGCGACCCGGCAGCCAGGATCGCTGCGACAAGGAGCGCGAGGATCAACGCCGCGACCAGCAGGATCCGGCCCGCGGGCGGCACGGGGAGAAGTCGCGGACGGAAGGTCGTATCCACGGGGAGCCACCTTTCGGGGCTCGACCACCTCGAACGCTGACGCGTTGCCGCCGTATGCACGAGGACCTCGCCGAGGTGGTCGGGCACGCGGTGCTCGCCATCCTCGTGGAGCCACGCGGACAGATCCCGTCCGAAGCGATCGTCGGTCGTCATGACGGACGTCCTTCCGCGAGGTCCGGCCGGATCTGTGCGTCGGCGTCGAGCGCCGCGCGCATCCGTCCGAGGGCGTAGTGCAGGCGCGACTTGGCGGTCCCGAGGGGGATCCCCAGGGTGGCCGCGACGGTCGGCATCGGGAGGTCGAGGTAATGATGGAGGACGATCACGGCCCGTTGCTCCGGGTCGAGCCGGAGGAAGCCGCGTTCGAGCTGATCGCGGTCGGCGACCGTCGATTCGACGCCCTCGACCGCGGGTGAATGGATCTCGGTGAGCTCGACATCGACGCGATGGCGCCGGAGCCGGCGTGCCTCATCGATGCAGGCACGGACGACGAGCCGGTGCAGCCAGGCGTCGAAGCGATCGGGGTCCCGGAGCGTAGGCAGATCACGCCAGGCCCGGACGAGCGCATTCTGGACGGCGTCCTTGGCCTGTTCGGGGTCCCGGAGGATGAGCCAGGCGGCGGAGTCCAACCGGGAGATCGCGGCGCCTGCCAGCTCGGCGAAGGCGTCATGATCGCCCTGCCTCGCTCGGTCCACGAGCTCTCGCTGCATCTCGCCCCTCGGCATCGGCACGACCGTCCGGTCGTGCTCACCGAGTATGGCGAGGCGACCCAGCGGAATCGTTCAGCGGGGCGGACTAGACTCGGGGCGGATGCGGATCGGCGTCACGCTCCCCCTCTCGGACGACGACACCCCGGACGGCCATACCCCGGCCTTCGGCGAGACCCTGGCGTTCGCGCGCGACGCGGAGGCGGCCGGCCTCGACTCGATCTGGGTCTTCGACCACCTGCTCTTCCGCTTCGGGGACCGACCCGAGAGCGGGCTCCAGGAGGCATGGACGACGCTGGCGGCGCTCGCACCGGTCGTGCCCCGTGTCGAGCTCGCGGCGCTCGTGATGTGCTCGTCGTTCCGGAACCCCGGGCTCATGGCCAAGATGGCCGCCACGCTCGACGCCGCGTCGGGCGGTCGCGTGCTGCTGGGGCTCGGGTCGGGGTGGCACGACCCGGAGTACGAGGCGTTCGGCTATCCCACGGATCATCGCGTCGGCCGGTTCGCGGAGGACCTCGAGGTCACGGCGCGGCTGCTCCGGGGCGAACGGGTCACGTTCGAGGGGCGGTGGCGCCGGCTCGATGACGCGGTCCTGCTCCCGCCACCTGCCCGGCGCGTGCCGATCCTCGTCGCGGCGCGCCGCGAACGGATGCTGGACCTGACCGCTTCCTGGGCAGACGCCTGGAACACGGCATGGTTCGGGGCGGTCGACGACCGGCTGCGCGCGCACCTCGCCGGCCTCGAGGCGGCCTGCGAGACGGTGGGCCGCGACCCGGCGTCGATCCGACGGACGGTCGGCATCCGGCTCCATGACCCGGGCACGGGCCAGGACGACCCGACCGGGCTCGACGCCGACGCCGATGGTCTCGCGGCCCTGTTCGACGACCTCGCCGGCGTCGGGTTCGACGACGCCATCGTGTGGTCGATCTCGAAGTCGGCGGCCGCGATCGAGCGGATCGCCACGGCTCGCCGGCGCCACCTCGGGCTGGCGGATTGAGCCGGTCCCGCTCGGCTACGATGCCGCGGTGAAGCTCCAGGAGGCCGACGCCAAGTCGCTGCTCGTCAAGGGGGACCTGCCGGTCCCGCCGTGGGCCGTCGCCACCACCGCGGCCGAGGCGCGCGAGGCGGCGACAACGTTCCTCGCGGACGGTCCGGTCGGTGGCAAGGTCGTCATCAAGGCCCAGGTCCTGGTCGGCGGGCGCGGCAAGGCCGGCGGCGTGAAGCTGGCCGGGACGCCTGACGAGGCAGAGACGCTCGCGGCGCAGATCCTCGGCATGGACATCAAGGGCTTCACGGTCCGCAAGGTCCTCATCGGGCCGGCGGCGGAGATCGTCAAGGAGTTCTACCTCGCCGCGGTCCTCGACCGGGCCGAACGACGGATCCTGCTGATGGGCTCGGCCGAGGGCGGCGTCGAGATCGAGACGGTCGCCGAGGAGCACCCCGAGGCGATCCTCCGGGTACACGCCGACCCGGCCCTGGGCCTGCTCGACTTCCAGGCGCGCGAGATGGCGTTCTCGCTGGGTCTCGGCGGACATCTCAAGGACGCCGTGCGGATCGCCAGGGGTCTCGTCGCCACGATGCGTGCGTACGACGCCGACCTCGTCGAGATCAACCCGCTGGCGATCGTCCGCGAGGGCGTGCCCGGCGGGACACCGGTCGAGCGGCTCGTCTGCCTCGACGCGAAGATCACCCTCGACGACTCCGCGCTCGACCGCCATCCCGGCCTCGAGGACCTGCGCGACCCGGACGAGGAAGCGCCCGAGGATCGGGCCGCCCGCGAGGCCGGCCTGACGTTCATCAAGCTCGACGGCACGATCGGCTGCATGGTCAACGGGGCCGGTCTGGCGATGACGACGATGGACCTCGTCAAGCGCGCCGGTGGCGAGCCGGCCAACTTCCTCGACATCGGCGGCGGCGCGCGGCACGAGAAGGTCGAGGATGCGATGCGGCTCATCCTCGCCGACCCGAAGGTCGACGCGATCCTCGTGAACATCTTCGGTGGCATCACCCGAGGCGACGAGGTCGCCCGCGGGCTCATCGAGGCCCGGAGCCAGCAGGCGCGCGAGGTCCCGATGGTCGTCAGGATCGTCGGCACGAACGCCGAGGAAGCGGCCGTGCTGCTCCGAGAGGCGTCGTTCGAGACGGCCCACTCGCTCGACGAGGCTGCGGCGAAGGCCGTGGCGGCGTCGAAGACGGCCCAGGGATGAGCATCCTCATCGGGCGTGACACGCGACTCGTCGTGCAGGGCATCACGGGTCGGGAGGGCGCGTTCCATGCCGGCGCGGCGCAGGCCTACGGCACGAACGTCGTATCGGGCGTGACCCCCGGCAAGGGCGGGCAGACCGCGCTGGACGGCTCCGTGCCGGTGTTCGACACCGTCGAGGAGGCGGTCCGCGAGACCGAGGCCAATACCTCGCTGGTCTTCGTGCCCGCGGCCGGGGCCCCCGACGCCGTCATGGAGGCGGCGGCCGCGGGGATCGCCACGATCTTCTGCATCACCGAGGGGATCCCGGCGCTCGACATGATCCCGGTCGTCGAGTTCGTCCGATCCCGCGGCGCGCGACTCATCGGCCCGAACTGCCCGGGCGCGACGTCGCCGGGTCGGGCCAAGGTCGGCATCATCCCGGCCTCGATCCATCGAGAGGGTCGGGTCGGCGTCGTCAGCCGCTCCGGCACGCTGACGTACGAGGCCGTCCAGGCGATGACCGATGCGGGTCTCGGCCAGTCGACGTGCGTCGGGATCGGCGGCGACCCGATCATCGGCACGACGTTCCTCGACGTCCTCCAGCTGTTCGATGCCGACGACGAGACCGACGCGATCGTCCTCATCGGTGAGATCGGTGGCGCCGCCGAGGAGACCGCCGCGGCGTGGGCGGGTGCGCACCTGCGCGACGTCCCCAAGGCCGCGTTCATCGCCGGCCGGACGGCACCGGAGGGCAAGCGGATGGGTCACGCCGGCGCCATCATCTCCGGTGGCGCCGGCACGGCCGCGTCCAAGGTCGAGGCGCTCGAGGCGGCCGGGTTCCGCGTCGCCGGCTCCCCGACCGAGCTACCCGCCCTGCTCCGCGATGCCGGCTACACCGGCTGAGTCCGACCGGATCGAGGACCGAACGCCGTGAGGACCGACGACATCCGCTTCCTGTTCTCCTACGATCGCTGGGCGACCGAGCGTGTCCTGGCCGCACTCGACGACGTCCAGGACGAGTTGTGGTCGGGGAGCACGGTCGTCGGCGAGCGCGGACTCGGGACGATCCTCATCCACCATCTGGGCGCCACGCAGCGCTGGCGGCACGCGATCCAGCAGGACGGCGAGGCGCCGAGGCCCGAGGACGAGCCGCTGCTGTCGATCGATGAGCTGCGCCGTCGCTGGATCGCCGAGTGGGACGCCGTCGATGCGTGGCTGCCGACGCTCGACGACGGCTTCCTGGCCTACGTCCACGAGGGCGAGGCGATCTGGCAGATGCTCGCCCACGTCGTCAACCACGGCACGCAGCACCGCTCCGAGGCCGCGGTCCTCCTGACCGACGCCGGGCACTCCCCGGGCGATCTCGACATGATCGACTACGTCGAGATGGTGGCGACCGGCAAGGGCACCGAGGGGTAGCCGGACCGATGGGGACGCGGATGGAACTCATCGCCGGCCCCGCGCCGGAGATCATGGAGGTCGCCGGTGGCGACGATCGCCGCCTGCTGGCCGACGGCAGCCGGTTCCCGGCCTACCTGTCGCTGAGCGGCGGGATGGACCCGACCTGGCTCGACCTGTTCGCCGAGGCGGCCCGGGACGCTACCGAGCGCGACGTCCCGTCCGACTTCATCGATGCGCGCATCGAGCTCGGCCCGACCGTCGACGCCGGTCCGACGGTCGAACGCGTCGATCCCGGCTGGATCATGGCCGTCGCGGCCATCCCGGACGTCGCGCTCGATGGCGTCGCCGGCCGCTGGATCGATCGCCTCGAGGAGGAGCTCGGCGCCCTGCCCCGGGAGGAGAAGCCGTGGATCCGCGAGCTGGTCGCGCGAATGGTCGGGTTCTGCCGGACCGCCGACCGGGCGCCCGACGTCGTGTTCGTGTGGGAGCTGTGAGATGACTGACCCGGTCGACCTCGAGGCGTCGTTCGCCTCCAACCAGCGCCTGTGGGACGCGTGGACGAAGCTGCACTCCGAGGGCGACTTCTACGACGTCGCGGGCTTCCGCGAGGGCGGCATCCGGGTGCAGCCCTACGAGATCGCGGCCCTCGGCGACGTGACCGGCAAGACGCTGCTCCACCTGCAGTGCCATTTCGGGCTCGACACGCTGTCGTGGGCGCGGCTCGGCGCGCAGGTCACCGGCGTCGACTTCTCGCCGGCTTCGATCGCATTCGCGCGCGAGCTGGCGGCCGACCTCGGGCTCGACGCGCGCTTCATCGAGTCGAACGTGTACCAGCTGCCGGTCCGTCTCGGGGACGAGTTCGACATCGTCTACACGTCGCGCGGCGTCCTCGGCTGGCTGCCCGACATCCGCGGCTGGGCACGGGTCGTCGCCCGGTTCGTCAAGCCCGGCGGCCGGTTCTACATCGCGGAGGTCCACCCGGTCTTCCAGGTCTTCGAGAACGAGGGCGTCCAGCCAGGCGAGCTGCGGCTGCAGTACCCCTACTGGGAGCATGGGAGCCCGCTCATCTTCGACGTGCACGGCTCGTACGCCGACCCGACGGCCGACCTCGGGGAGGAGCACAAGGAGCACGGCTGGGACCACGGGCTGGGCGAGATCGTGAACGCCCTGATCGACGCCGGCCTGCGTATCGACCGGCTCGAGGAGCACCCGTTCCTCGAGTGGGCCGCCGATCTCCTCGTCGAGCGCGAGGCGGGCGCGGGCGTCTACGTCCTGCCCGAGGGACCCGGCGAGCTGCCGCTGATGTTCTCGGTGTTGGCCTCGAAACCGGCCTGACCGCCGACCGGCGACCTATGTCGCCGGCATCCCGAGCGCCCGCCAGGCGGGCCCGCCGGGCGCCTCGATGAGCTCGACCAGCACCCCGTTGCACGAGCGCGGGTGGATGAACGCGACCGGCCCCTCGGCACCGCGCCGTGGCGCCGTGTCGATGAGCTCGAGCCCGTCGAGCTCGAGGCGGATGAGCGCCTCCGCGAGATTGCCGACCTCGAAGCAGACGTGGTGGAAGCCCTCGCCCTTGGCGGCCAGGAACCGGGCCACCCCGGTGGTGTCGTCCGTCGGTTGCACGAGCTCGATCTTCGATTCGCCGACCGCGAGGAACGCGATCCGTACCTGGTCAGAGGCGATGTCCATGATCGTCTCGAGCTCGAGGCCGAGCATGTCGCGCCACAGCCCGAGCGCCGCCTCGAGGGACAGGACGACGACCGCGACGTGGTGGATCCGGCCGATATGGCGGATGGCCGGCGGGACAGCGCGCTCTGGCGTCGCCGACCTCGACGGCGTCCCGGCGACGACCACGAGCGGGCCGTCGCCAGACCGTGCCCGGGCGGCCGCGGCGGACTGGACGATCGCCCGGAAGGTGCCCGCATCGGCCGCGTCGAGGCGGCCGGGATCCGTCCACGCGATGAGGATGCCACCCGACATCGCCGGTTCCGGATGCGCCAGCAGCTCCTCGAGCGCATCCCAGTTCCGACCTGCCCAGCCGGGAAAGGCGAGCTCCGCGGCCAGCGACTCCAGGAGCGCCCGCCTAGCTGCGGGCCCGGCGAGGTGGGCGAACCGCGCCCCGTGCTCGTTGGCCAGGCCGGCCAGCGCGAATACGTCGAGGCTCCCGCCGACATCGACCAGCCCGCCCCCGCCCTCGGGGGCGAGCCGCGCGCGCAGGTCGGCAGTCAGCGTTCGATCCATCTCAGACCGTGATGAGCTCGCGGTGCTCGCCCCACGCGACCCGGAGGCGATCGCTGATCTCGCCCACGGTCGCATATGCCCGGACCGCGTCGAGGATCGCCGGCATGAGGTTGCCGTCCGCTCGCGCGATCCGTTCGAGCTCGTCCATCGCTGCGGCCCATGCCTCGGCCGATCGCTCGGCCCGGACCCGACCGACCCGCTCGATCTGGCGGCGCTCGCCCTCGGGGTCGATGCGGTGGACCGGTGGCGTCGCGACCTCGTCGTCGGTGAAGCGGTTGACCCCGACGACGACCTGGTCGCCGGTGTCGATCGCCCGCTGGACGCGGTAGGCGGACTCCTGGATCTCGCGCTGCTGGAACCCACGCTCGATGGCGACCAGCGTTCCGCCCATCGACTCGATCTCGTCGAGGTATGCCCAGGCGGCCGCCTCGAGCTCGTTCGTCAGGCTCTCGACGTAGTAGGAGCCCGCGAGCGGGTCGGGCGTCTCGGTGACACCGGCCTCGTAGGCCAGGATCTGCTGGGTGCGGAGCGCGAGCCTGGCCGCATCCTCGGTCGGCAGCGCGAGGGCCTCGTCGCGCGAGTTCGTGTGCAGGCTCTGGGCGCCACCGAGGATCGCGGCCAGGGCCTGGACCGTGGTGCGGACGACGTTGTTGTCGATCGACTGGGCGGTCAGCGACGACCCGGCGGTCTGCACGTGGAAGCGGCACAGCAACGAGCGCGGGTCCTTCGCCCCGAACCGCTCGCGCATGATCGTGGCCCACATCCGACGGGCCACGCGGAACTTCGCCACCTCCTCGAACAGCTCCGACCAGGCGGCGAAGAAGAACGACAGGCGGCCGGCGAACTGGTCGACGTCGAGACCCCGCTCGACGGCGGCGTCGACGTAGGCGATCGCGTCGGCCAGCGTGAAGGCCAGCTCCTGGGCCGCGGTCGCCCCGGCCTCGCGCATGTGGTAGCCCGAGATCGAGATCGTGTTCCACTTCGGCAGCTCCCGCGCGCAGAACTCGAAGACGTCGGTCACGAGCCGCATCGACGGGCGGGGCGGGAAGATGTACGTGCCCCGGGCGATGTACTCCTTGAGGATGTCGTTCTGCGTCGTGCCACCGATCCTTGCCCGCTCGACACCCTGCGCCTCGGCGGCCGCGACATACAGGGCCAGCAGGATCGGCGCCGTGGCGTTGATCGTCATCGACGTGCTGACGTCGCCGAGCGGCAGACCGTCGACCAGGACCGCCATGTCGGCCAGGCTGCTGATCGGGACGCCGACCCGCCCGACCTCGCCCGCCGCGGCCGGCGCATCGGAGTCGTAGCCCATCTGGGTCGGCAGGTCGAACGCCACCGACAGCCCGGTCTGGCCATGGTCGAGCAGGTAGCGGAAGCGCCGGTTGGTCTCCTCGGCGGTCGCGAAGCCGGCGTACTGGCGCATCGTCCAGAAGCGGCTTCGGTACATCGTCGGCTGGACGCCCCGGGTGTACGGGAACTCCCCAGGTCGCCCGAGGTCACGCTCCTCGTCGAGGTCGGCGGTATCGGCCGCCGTGTACAGGTCTCGCACCTCGATCCCCGACGACGTCTCGAAGCGCTCGCGCCGCTCGGCCGCACCGGCCAGCGCCTTGGCCCGAAGCGTCGCCCGCCAACGGTCGCGCGCCGGGTCGACGCCCTCCCCGGTCGGTCGTTCGCGCTCCCTCGATCCGTCGCCGAGGCTCATGGGCCTGCCTCGAGCACGACGAGCACGTCGCCGAGCTCGACGGTCGCGCCGGCGCTGGCCGGGACCCTCCCGACGATCCCCGACCGCGGCGCCCGCAGCTCGTTCTGCATCTTCATCGCCTCCACGGCCAGGAGGGTCTGGCCCGCCTCGACGTGATCGCCTGCGACCACCGCGACCGACGCGACCCTGCCCGGGATGATGGCACGGATCTCGAGCGGGCCACCAGCCCCCGCGACGATCCCGGGGTCGCGCGAAGCCCGCTCGCGGAGCGCGGCGCGCGCCTCGTCCTCGACGTGGAGCACGAAGCGCCAGCCGTCGACGACCACCTCGACCTCCCGGCGACCCGCGGTGTCGGCGGGACCCGGCTCGCTGGTCCGGATCGCGTGGCCGGGCGGGATCGGGGTGTCGTCGGCGATGGTCCACGGACCCTCGTCCGGTGGACCCGTGATGGTCGCCGGCGTGATGCGCGTGATCATCGCGGCCAGCGGTCCGTCTGGGTCCGACGACCCGCGTCCCGCCAGGGCGCCGGCTGCGTGTCTTTGCGCAAAGACGCCCCGGGGACGTGGGCACCAGGCGCCGAGGAGTGCACTACGGATGCGGATGCGGCAGCGACGACCGCGACCTCGGCTGCCCGCGCGCGATCCGCCGCACCGTCCCAGCGCTCGACCACCCAGTCGGTCGAGAGCGACGCGCCGGTCGCGTCGGCGAAGGCTGCGTCGCGGACGAGAGCCCGGTCGAATGGCAGCGTCGTCTGGACCCCGGTCACGACGACCTCGTCGAGGGCCCGGCGGAGCCGTCGGAGCGCCGAGCGGCGGTCGCGGCCGACCGCCATCACCTTCGCGATCATCGGGTCGTAGTCGGGCGGGATCCGATCGCCCGAGCGGATCGCGGTATCCACCCGAACGCCGGGGCCGGCCGGCATCGACCACTCCCCCACTCGACCCGGGACCGGCGCGAACGCACGGGCCGGATCCTCGGCCGCGATCCTGACCTCGATCGAATGCCGGGTCGGCTCTGCCGTCGATGCGGCGACCGCGCGGACGTCCTCGGACAGCGGCGCGCCGGCCGCGATCCACAGCTGCTCCGCGACGAGGTCGAGATCGGTCACGAGCTCGGTCACGCCGTGCTCGACCTGGAGCCGGGCGTTGACCTCGAGGAACCAGAACCGGCGATCGGCGTCGAACAGGAACTCGGCGGTGTTCGCGTTGTGCAGCCCGGCCGCCACCGCCGCGCGGACCGCCATGTCGTGGAGCGTCGATCGCTCGGCACTGGTCAGGCCGGGCGCAGGTGTCTCCTCGACCAGCTTCTGGTGGCGCCGCTGGATCGAGCAGTCGCGCTCCCCGAGAGCGACGACGGAGCCATGGGCATCACCCAGCAGCTGGACCTCGATGTGCCGGGCCGGTCGGATCTCGCGTTCCAGGTAGACCGCCCCGTCGCCGAAGGCCGCCTGCGCCTCGGACGATGCAGCGGCCAGCGCACCCGGCAGCTCCGAGCTGGACCCGACCCGTCGCATCCCGCGGCCACCGCCGCCGGCGGCCGCCTTGACCAGCAGCGGAAACCCGATCCGCTCCGCCGCTGCGACGATGCCGTCCACGGCGTCGGGTCGGTCGATCGGCGCCGGCTCGAACGTGCCGGGCACGACGGGCACGTCGGCCGCCATCGCCGTCCGCCGCGCTGCCAGCTTGTCGCCGAGTGCCTCGATGGCCTCCGCCCGCGGGCCGATGAAGACCAGGCCGGCCGCGGTCACGGCGGCGGCGAACGACGATCGCTCGGACAGGAAGCCGTAGCCCGGATGGATCGCCTCGGCGCCGTTCGCCTTGGCCGCCTCGATGATCGCGTCGGCACGCAGGTAGCTTTCCCCCGCCGGCGCCGGCCCGATCCGAACCGCGGCATCGGCGGCCGCGACGTGGGCGGCCTCGACATCGGCATCGGAGTAGACGGCGACAGTCTCGACGCCGAGGTCGCGGCAGGTTCGGATGATCCGCAGCGCGATCTCGCCGCGGTTGGCGATGAGGATCCTGGAGAACGGGCGGTCCCGGTCGACGTCGCGTACGGCGGGTCGGGCGGCTGGGCGAGCCACCCCCGTCACAGCGGGATGTTGCCGTGCTTCTTCGGCGGGTTCGTGTCCCGCTTGTCGGCGAGCATCTCCAACGCAGCGATGAGCCGCGGCCGCGTCTCGCACGGATGGATCACGTCGTCGACATACCCGCGCGCCGCGGCCACGTACGGGTTGGCGAACCGCTCCTCGTAGTCGGCTACGAGGCGAGCCCGTTCCGCCGCCGGATCCTCGGCCGCGGCGATCTCGTCACGGTTGAGGATGTTCACCGCTCCCTCGGCGCCCATCACCGCGATCTCGGCCGTCGGCCACGCGAGATTGATGTCGCCGCGGACGTGCTTGCTCGACATGACGTCATAGGCCCCGCCGTACGCCTTGCGGGTGATGACGGTCAGCTTCGGGACGGTCGCCTCGCAGTAGGCGAACAACAGCTTCGCCCCGTGCCGGATGATCCCGCCGTGCTCCTGCCCGACGCCCGGCAGGAACCCCGGCACGTCGACGAGGGTGACCAGCGGCACGTTGAAGCAGTCACATGTGCGCACGAACCGGGCGGCCTTGGTCGACGCCTCGATGTCGAGGGCACCGGCCAGGACCGCCGGCTGTTGCGCGACGATGCCGACGCTCCGTCCACCGAGCCGGGCGAAGCCGACGATGATGTTCTGGGCCCAGCCCGGCTGGATCTCGAGGAACGCGCCGTCGTCGACGACCCGCTCGATGACCCCATGCATGTCATACGGCTTCGACGGGTCGTCGGGGACGATCGAGTCGAGCGCCTCGTCGCGCCGGTCGGGTGGATCCGTGCTCTCGGCCAGCGGCGCATCGGTGAGGTTGTTCTGCGGGAGCTGGCCCAGCAGTCGACGCGTCGCGGCGAGCGCTTCGGCCTCGTCGCGTGCCGCGAGGTGCGCGACGCCGCTGCGCGTCGTGTGCGTGATCGCTCCGCCGAGGGTCTCGGCGTCGACCTCTTCGTGGGTCACGGCCTTCACGACGTTCGGGCCGGTCACGAACATGTAGCTCGTCCCCTCGACCATGACGGTGAAGTCCGTGATGGCCGGCGAGTAGACCGCTCCCCCGGCGCAGGGTCCGAGGATGACCGACAGCTGCGGGACGACGCCGGACGCCAGGGTATTGCGCAGGAAGATGTCGGCATAGCCCCCGAGCGAGACGACTCCTTCCTGGATCCGCGCGCCACCCGAGTCGTTGAGCCCGATGATCGGTGCGCCGACGTTCATCGCCAGGTCCATGACCTTGCAGATCTTCGCGGCATAGGCTTCCGACAGCGACCCGCCGAAGACGGTGAAGTCCTGGCTGAAGACGAACACCAGTCGACCGTCGATCGTCCCGTGCCCGGTCACGACGCCGTCACCGAGCACCGGGTTCTCGAGGGCGGAGTTTCGATTGGTGACGAACGCATCGAGCTCGATGAACGACCCGGCGTCGAGCAACAGCTCCAATCGTTCGCGCGCCGTCAGTTTTCCGCGCGCATGCTGTTGATCGATGCGCTCCTGGCCGCCACCGAGATTCGCCTGCTCGCGCATCGCATCAAGACGCGCCAATCGCTGCTCATTCGTCGACAACGCCCACGACCTCCCAAGAATCGGGCTGTCTTTGTGCAAGGACAGCCGCCATCATACGGTCCCAGTTATCCACCGAAATGGTGAACAACTCGCGATGCGTGTGGATAACCGGGTCCCCGCGACAACGACCGTGGAGTAGCATGTCGACTCTCGCCCGCCGCCCGTCATCGGTTCGGGCAGATCGATTCGAGGTGATGCCCCGGTGAAGAATGTGATCGCCATCGCGAATCAGAAGGGCGGCGTCGGCAAGACGACGACAGCGATCAACCTCGCTGGGGCGCTCGCGGAAGAGGGGTACCGTGTCCTTTGCATCGACATGGATCCCCAGGCAAACCTCACCGTCGGCGTCGGGATCAACCTCAACACCGTCGAGCGTTCGATGGCCGACGTCCTGGCCGATGGTCGAGCCAAGCTGCGCGATGTGATCCGGGCGACCGACATCGCCGGCATCGATGTCGCCCCCGCGCACATCGACCTCGCGTCGACCGAGGGCGAGCTGTTCACGCGCCTCGGCCGCGAACAGATCCTGCGCGACGCGCTCGACGGCCAGATCAAGGGCTACGACTACGTGCTCATCGATTGCCCGCCGAACCTGGGGCTGTTGACCGTCAACGGTCTGGTCGCCGCGAACGGGGTGATCATCCCGGTCCAGACGCAGTACTACGCGATGAAGGGCCTGACCAACCTGGTCAAGGTGATCAACGCGATCCGCCTCAAGCTCAATCGCAACCTGCGCATCCTGGGATTGCTGCCGACGTTCTACGACGGCCGCACCAACCTCGCGCGCGACATGCTCGACGAGCTTCGCGTGGTCGGCGATCACCATGTCTTCAGCAGCATCGTCCGCAATACCGTGAAGCTCGGCGAGGCGCCCCTCGTCGGTCGCCCGATCACGTCATACGCCGGCAGCAGCGATGCCGCTCGCACGTACCGCGAGCTCGCTCGAGAGGTGGTGGACCTTGGCACGGCCTGATTTCCGCGCGGCGGCCGCCCGCCGACTGTCCGAAGAACGAGAGCTGTCCCCCGCGATCGTCAGCCTGCTGTCGCCCGACAGCCCGACCCGAAGTGTCGGCGTTCGCATCGTTCCCGTCGACCACATCGAGCAGAACCCGGAGCAACCGCGGCTGGCGATGAACCAGGAGGCACTCGACGAGCTCGCTGCGTCGATCCGCGAGCACGGCGTTCTCCAGCCCATCCTCGTCCGGCCGGTCGGTCCGAACACCTACCAGCTGATCGCCGGCGAGCGCCGCTGGCGCGCGTCGAAGCAGGCCGGGCTGGACACCATCCCGGCGCTCATCGAGGATATCGACGACGACACGGCGCTCGAGATCTCGATCATCGAGAACCTCCAGCGCGAAGACATCTCCCCACTCGACGAAGCCGCGATGTTCGACCGGATGGTCAGTGACCACGGCTATAGCATCCGCAAGCTGGCCGACAAGCTGGGCAAGGACAAGGGCTACGTCGAGAATCGCTTGCGATTGGCCGACGCACCCGACGAGGTCCGTGCGCTCGTGTCTTTGCGCAAGGACACGCTCTCGCATGCCTACGAGCTGATGAAGGTCGAGGACCCGAAGAAGCGCCAGCGTCTGGCCGACCAGGTCGCCCGCGGCGAGCTGACACTCATCCGGCTCCGCGACAAGATCGAGGGTCGACGAGCCCGCCAGCCTCGAGTCGAGACGGATGCCGTCGCCGATTCGGAGGTCGAGGCGCCGCCCGCCGACGCGGGAGCCGTCGAGGACATGCCGGCTCCGCGGCCCACTCGAGTGTTGACCGACGACGCGCTCGTCAACGCCAAGTCGTCGCTGTCCGAGGCACTCGACGACCTCGTCGACGTGCTCCGCTCGCCGGACGCCGTCGGCGCCATCCAGGACGTCGACCGGCAGAACCTCGCGAAGTACCTGACCATCGCGAAGATCCGGCTCGAGAACGCCATCGCGCTCGTGCGGTCCGGAGAGATCCGCGACTGAGGCTGGCGCTCACCACGGCCTGAAGCCGGCGCCGGGCGCCGGCTTCATCGATTCAGAGGACGGCGATGAGCCAGGCGACCAGGGCTGTCGACCCGATGATCGCCTCGAGCTCCCACGCCCATCGTCGCCGGCGACCGGCCGGTCCCCGCGCACGGAGGACGACGCCGAGCAGGACGACGGCCATCACCAGCACGCCGGCGACACCGGCCGCCGGCGCGGACACCGCGACGAGCCAGGCCACCGCCATGACGACGGTCGCCGCCCACAGCCCGGCGTGGACCCACCATGCACGCTCCTCGCCGAGACGCGTCGCGATCGACGCCGTGCCCGACGCCCGGTCGGCGTCGAGGTCGACCCGCGCGTTGGCGATCGCCAGCGCCGCACCGGCGAGGACGCCCATCGGGAACAGCACCGCGAAGAACGACGGCAGCGCACCGGCCGCCCCATACCAGCCGTACACCGGCAGCACGGGGATGCCGATCGCGAACGGTAGCCACGACCAGGCGGTGCCCTTGGCGGCGAGGTCGTACGAGGCGCCGATCCCGAGCACGACCAGCGCGAGCACCGCGACGCCCGGGGCGATCGTGGCCGCGATCCCGACTCCGAGGACCGCGGACGTCACCGCCACGGTTTGAGCGGCCTCGACCGAGACCAGCCCGGACGGGATCGGCTTGGGCGGCACGCGCCCTTCGTCCGCCGGAGCGTCGATCAGGTCGTTCAGGGCCCCGATGGCGAACTGCAGCGCCGTCATCGAACCGGCCAGGCGCGCGGCGACGTCCGACCCTCCCCCGGCCAGGAGCGCGACCGCTCCGACGACGAGCCCGTCGAGGACCGACGGGAAGGGATGGACGAGCCGGACCAGCGCCCCGATCCGGTCGACGGATCGGTCAGACGTAGACGAGCTCGTGGAAGTTCTCGACGAGATAGTCGATCAGTCGTTCGCGGCCATCCGCTGACCGGGCTCGGATGCCCGGAACGAGCGCATACAGCGCTACGGCCGGGATCATCTGGCGACCCTCCGCGTCTCGCCCGACGACCGCGGTCGGCCCGTTGCCGGATGCGAACACCTGTTCGATTTCCCGGTCGCTCAGACCCGTCGCGGTGCGGAGGTCGCCGAGGACTCGGATGACGCCCCGCCGCTTCGCGACGTCGCGCATAAGCTCGGCCGCCCACGCGTCGATCTGCTCATCCGACTGCTCGGCGAGCCTGGTCCGGTACGTGTCCGGGTCGGCGGATAGGCCGGTCGATGCCACGATCGCTCCTGTCTGCTGGTCGCCCGAGTATGCCAGAGCGCCCCGACCCGGACGCCGCTCAGACGGCCTGGGCCGCCTCGCCGCCGTATCCGAGCTGCGCAGCCAGCGCCTCGTCCCGCGAGCCCTCGGGCCACTCGTTGAATCGCTCGGTCACCCACTGCGCCAGGCGGCCCCGGCGGTCGGGTGTCGGCGCGCCGTCGAGCAGGCCCTGGAGCCGGTCCCGCAGCGTCGCGGTCATCCCATCGACGCCGGCCCGATCCGCTCGTCCGGCGGAGATGATCGGCTCGCCGACCTGGACGCGGACGTGCGCGCCGAACCGCAGCCAGCTCGTCCCGTTGATGGCGATCGGGACCAGTGGGACCTTGGACCGCAGTGCGAAGTAGGCCGGCCCGTCATTGAGTGGCAGCAATCGATCCTCGAGGGCACCGATCCTCCCCTCCCCCGCGATCGCGACGACGCCACCCTCGGCGATGACCGCACCTACACGGCGGGTCGCCTCGAGCAGGTCGTTCTTGCCCGGCTTGTAGGGGATCGTCGTACCGGTCCACGTCATCAGACGGTTGCGCCCGCCGGCCAGCATATCCTCCTCGCGCGGCCCGAAGAACGACAGGCGGGGCCGGTAGGGCATCGTCGCCATCATGACGAAGGGATCCGCCCACGAGAGGTGGTTGAAGGCGTAGATGGCGGGGCCGTCCGGCAGCCGGTCCCGCCCGACGAACTCCACGCGGACCCACCCACGCGTGATGACCGCGACGATCGTTCGTGACAGCCAGTAGCGGATCGTCCGGCGGACGGGATGGATGGGCCGCGGCGCCGGTCGCTTCGGGGAGCTCATGACCGGCCGTCGACCGCGGCGAGGACTTCGAGCGCGAAGGCGGCGATGGCGTCGCCCTCGTGGTCGGTGCCTCGCATGACCACGTTCTCGACCTGGAAGCCGACCAACCGGTGGTCCCCGACGACCTCGACCGACAGCTCGCCGATGGAGATGCGGTTCCAGCGGACGAGCTTGCCCGATGAGCGCGGGCCCTCCTGCGGGACGTTGACGCGCACATGGATCTGGGCGAGGCCACCGGAAGTGGGCGCCAGGACCACGTAGCGCAGGGCCGGGTCGTCGCCCCAGGCGATCCAGCACGACGGGTCCTCGCTGGCGCCGAGCGAGGTGAGGACCGGGACGATGGTCGCCATGACCTTGGGGGTCAACGACCCCGGGTGCGGTGCGTGCTCCGACCACTCGCTCAGGCGCATGGTTCCTCCCCGTGGCCGATCCCCCCGGCCGCCCAACCGAGGCTAGCACAGGGACGTGGTCCCCCCGTCGACCGGACCACCGCGCGGGGTACGCGATCCGTCCAGCCCGTAGGATGCGCACCGATGGATACCGGGTTCGTGCCCCAATTCGCGCTGCTCGCCGCGCTCGGCCTCGGTGGCGGGCTGTGGCTGCTCGCGCGCGGCATGGACGCCTACCGGCACGCGACGCGCGTCGCCGACACGTCGACATCGCGCATCGTGTCGCTCGCCGCGGGCGAGGTCCAGGTGAGCGGCGTGATCGAGGCCGCGGAGCTGACGCTCGTCTCGCCGCTCCAGAGCGTCCCGTGCGTGTACTACCGCTCCACCGTCGATCAGGCCGACGACGGCCCCGACCTCGGCTCGGACTTCCACGAGGAACGCGCCGTCGGCTTCCGGGTCCGCGATGCCACCGGCGACATCCGGGTGTTCCCGCGCGGGGCCCGGTGGGATGCCCCGCTCGGCCTCGACGAGGCCACCGGCATGCTGGGCGACGAACCGGCCGGGCTGGCGCTGCGGACCGGCGCGGCGGTGGCGACCACCGGTCTGGATCGCGAGGCCGCGGTGGCCGCTCTGCTGACCGTGCAGCCCGCGACCTCGAGCACGCTCGGGTGGCTCGGTGGGTCCGCCGGGGTCGCCTACGGCATGGGATCGCGCCGGCGCCGGCGGTATCGGGAGGCACGGCTGGGTCCGGGCGACCCGGTGACCGTGATCGGCCGCGCGGTGCCGTTCTCCGACCTGTCCGACCCGGCCGAGGCCGATGTCGCGATCGGGTCCGCGCTCCCCGATGACGACCCGGAGGTCAGCGGCGACATTGCCGAGGCCCGCGCGGTCGGACTGCTCGAGGGCAGCGCCGAGGAGGCGTGGGGCAACGCCGCCATCCCGGGCTTCGGCATCGGCCGGCCGGTCCGGGCACCGGAGCTCGACGCTGCGGCGACGCCCCTGCCGATCGCCCCGCCGGCGGACGCGGCCGAGGCCGACCGGCGGTTCACGATCGCGCCCGAGGCGCTCGTGCTCGCGAGCGCGCCGGGCGTCCCGCTGCTCGTCGCCCACGGGACACCGGGCGCAGCGGTGGAACGGCACGAGGGCCGGTTCCTGCTGGGCCTGGTGGGCGCGGTAGTGGCCATCGTGTCGGCGATGGCGCTGGCGATCATGGCCTCGGGAGCCATCGGCCGATGATCCGGGGTCGACGGTGAGCCCCCAGGCCTTCGCGGCGGCGTTCGCGGTCGGGCTGGTCCTCGCGATCCTGCTGTTCCTGGGGGTGACCGCCTACAACGCCGTGGTCGCCCTTCGGCAGCGGATCGACAAGGCATGGGCGAACATCGACGTCGTGCTCAAGCAACGCCACGACCAGCTGCCCGCACTCGTCTCGGCCGTCCGCGGCGCGATGGCCTTCGAGCAGGACGTGCTGACCCAAGTGGCGCGGGCCCGCGCCGCCTACTCGCCGACCGAGCCGATCCCCGACCAGGCGGTCCACTCCGAGACCACGACCCGCGCCGTTCGCTCGCTGTTCGCGGTCGTCGAGGCGTACCCGGAGGTCCGGTCGAACACGAACGTGCTCGACCTGCAGGACGAGATCGAGCGCATCGAGGCGATGATCGCCGACCGCCGCGAGCTCTACAACGATCAGGTCTACCGCTACAACACGCGGATCGCGACGTGGCCGACGCTGTTGCTCGCCCCTGCCTTCGGCTGGCGCCCACGCGAGTTCTTCGCCGCGCGACCCGACGAGGCCCTGCGCCCCGTCACCGAGCTGTGAGCGACGCGCCGGTCGAGCGGCAGATCTACCTGGTCCGGCACGGTGAGACCGAGTGGTCCCGTTCGGGGCAGCACACCGGCCGGACGGACATCCCGCTCACGGATATCGGCCGGGAGCAGGCCGCGGCCATCGGCAGGCGGCTGGCCGGCCACCGGTTCGGCCTCGTGCTCACCAGCCCGCGGTCCCGGGCTGCCGAGACCGCCCGGCTGGCAGGTTTCGCGGACGCGCGCCCCGATGACGATCTCGGCGAATGGGACTACGGCGAGTTCGAGGGCCGGACGACCGCCGACATCCAGGACGAGATCGCGGGCTGGACGATCTGGTCCGGGCCGTGGCGAGGCGGTGAGACCGTGCGTCAGGTCGCAGCCCGTGCAGACCGGCTCATCGCGCGCTGCCTCGACCCTTCGGTGGTCGGTGACAGCCTGCTCTTCTCGCACGGCCATCTCCTGCGCGTGCTCGCGGCGCGCTGGATCGGACTGGCCGGCCGCGATGGCGCGCATCTCGCGCTCGGGACCGCCACGCTCGGGGTCCTCGGCTGGGAGCGGTCGAACCACGTGGTCGAGTCATGGAACGAGTCGTGCCACCTGGGAACCGGCGCATGACCGAATCGACCTCGCACGTCCGCGGCTCGACGCTGCTGCTGGTCGGCCGGTTCTTCTCGATCGGCATCAACCTCATGAGCCAGGTCCTCATCGCCCGGCATCTGTCGCAGACCGACTTCGGGGCGTTCGCGCTGGCCCTGGCCATCGCCGGCGTCGGTCAGGTGTTCATCACGCTCGGGCTGCACCGTGGCGCCACGCAGTTCTTCGCCCGCTACGACGAGGCGGAGGACCACCCACGGCTGGTCGGCTCGATCCTCCTCAACATCGGGGTCATCGTCGGGCTCGGGATCCTGCTGTTCCTGGCCGTCCTGCTGGCCCGCGGCCTGCTCACCTCGAGCGGCCTGCTCGACCCGACCGCCGCGAGCCTGCTGCTGATCCTCGTGCTGCTCGCGCCGATCGACGCGCTCGACGACATGCTCATCGCCCTGTTCGCGGTCGTCGGCGGCTCACGCCAGATCTTCCTGCGCCGCTACCTGATCGGACCCCTGCTCCGGCTCGTCGTGGCGGCCACGCTCGTCCTCGGCAACGGCGACGCGACGGTGCTCGCGTACGGCTACCTGCTCGCGACGCTCTTTGGGCTGGTCGTGTACGGCGCGTTGTTCATCAGGATCCTCAGCGATCGCGGTGTCCTGCGCGGCCTGCGCGCGAAGCGACCGGAGGCACCAGCCGCCGAGATGCTCCGGTTCTCGCTGCCGCTCCTGTCGAACGATGGCGTGTGGCTGCTTGTCAATACCCTGCCGTTGGTCGTCCTGACCGCGGTCCGCGGCCTCGAGGAGGTCGCCGCGTTCCAGGTCATCCGGCCGGCAGCGGCCCTGAACATGATCGTGGCCAACGCCTTCTACGTGCTGTACCTGCCGGTCGCGTCGCGGCTCGCCTCACGCCATGACCGGGCCGGCTCCCGCGACCTCTTCTGGCGGACGGCGATCTGGGTCGCGGTCGCGACGTTCCCGATCTTCGCCACGACGTTCGCGCTCGGGCGACCGATCGCGGGCCTCCTGTTCGGCGAGCGGTACGAGCCGTCCGGGACGTACCTCAGCATCCTCGCCGTCGGCTACCTCTTCAACGCGACCTTCGAGTTCAACGCCATCACGCTCGCCGCGCACGGACACACCCGCACGGTCGCGATGCTCAACCTCGTGGCGGCCATCATCGGGGCCATCGCGACCCTCATCCTCGTCCCGATCGCGGGCGCCCTCGGCGCCGCGGTGGCGGCGGCCCTGACGCTCATCCTGCAGGTGATGCTGATGCAGCTCGCGATGCCGTTGCAGGCCGGTATCTCGCTGGTCGACCGCGAGGCGATCCGCGTGTTCGCGATCATCGCCACGGCGACGGCGGCGCTCATCGGCGTCCAGGTCCTCACGCCGTTCGGCTGGTGGACCGTCGTCGCGGCGGGTGTCGCCTCGCTCGCGGTCGTGGTCCTGTGCCGCGACGCGCTCCGCATCCAGACGCTCTTCCCGGAGCTCGGCGTGGTCCTCGACCGGCTCCCGTGGCTCAGGGCGAGGGGCGACACCGCCGACGGATGAGGACAGGAAGAAGCCCTGGCCCGAAGTGGGCCAGGGCTTCCTGCGTGTTGCGGGTGTGGATCAGCCGCGGACGATGCGCGTGCGGACGAGGTGGTCGTTCTTGTAGATCTTGACCACGTGCCGGCCCGAGCCGGCCTTGAAGTTCTCGTAGTACACGGTGTGGGCGCCGAAGCCCTGCTTGATGTGCAGCTTGGTCTTGCCGTCGACCTTGATCTTCCAATCGAGCTTGGTGCCGAGCGTCGCCTGGGGGGCGGGCTTGCCGTAGCTGCGGAGGTCGACGCGGATGCTGTGCGGGCGGACGACCGTCGTCCAGTTGCCCGGACGTTCGCGGTCACCGGGCCGTCGATGCGCACCTCGGTGTCGACGAACTTGTTGCCGGACACCGTGACCTTGCGGGCCTCGTAGTTCAGCACGCCAGTCGCTTCGGTGTCAGCCGGCTGTGTACCGGAGGTCGCTGACGGTGTTGTCCTTCACATGGCGCTCGCGCCGCTCCGGACCACGATGCCGTTCTGGGCGATGTAGCCGATGGGACCCTCGCCGGTGATGACGTTCTTCACGACCGTCACGGAGGTCTTGTGCGCTGGAGGCACCGGTGCCATCGGCGTTCAGGCCGCTGATCTCGATCCCGTTCTTCTGGAAGTCGTAGACCTTGTTGCCGCTGATCGTGCCGCTCGCACCGTTGATGTAGAGGATGGCACGGCCGCGCTGCGTGCCGTCGAACGGCTTCTCGCCGATCTGGTGGATCTTGCTGTTGGTCGTGTTGACGGTGCGTTCGCGCCGTTGACGACGACGCCGAAGTAGCGGGCGCCGTGGATGTCAGCGTTGGTGACGCGGGTCGGGTTGTAGACACCGATGTCGCAGCCGGTCGCGTCGAGCTCGCCGGTGACCGTTCCGCCGATCTGCGCCGCGGTGAGGTTGATGCCGTCGCGGACGAACCCCGTCGCGGTGCAGTCCGACAGCCGCCATGGTCGAAGCGGGCACCGCAGCCAGGGCCATCGTGCCGACGAAGGCCGACGCCGAAACCAGGCTGATCAGCCGGCGCTTTGTGATGAAGATAGACACTGAGTCCTCCGATTGGATTGGAGATGAATGACATCCCGAATCCTGATCGGAAGCGCCCTCTGATCCCATTGCGCTCATCTGCAGAACGACCACCGCTCGACTGCAGGAATGCTGCAGCCAGACCGGATCGGCTGAGGCTCCAGGGGGCGGAGGGTGGCTCCGGCGGTAAGATTCGAACTTACGACCAAGCGGTTAACAGCCGCCCGCTCTACCACTGAGCTACGCCGGAACGCATCGCGGGTCGCGCCCGCGTGGCCACGTCGCGTGACCGGTCGGAAGGATACCGCAGAGTCGGCGTGGAGGCTACGAGTCAGCCAGCCGCCTGGGTGGGTTCGTCGCGCGGCGGCTCGACCATGAGGATCCACGCGGCCTGCACGCCGAAGAACAGCAGGATCGCGAGCGAGATGCCTTCGACCTGCAGCGGCGAAAGGTCGAGCCCGATCCGCTGGACGCCCTCTGGGAACACGGCAACGATCGCGATCAGGGCGTAGATCGGGATGGCGATCCACTCGATCATGCGGACCAGCCGCGGACAGTCGCGCTCGTCGGTCAGCTCCCGCACGACGTACCCGGCGCCGATCATGCCGAGCACGCCGGCGGTCAGGAAGGTCAGCCGCCACAGGATGTTGAGGTCGGGCGCCACGAGTGCCAGCACGGACATCACGCCAGGCAGCACGAAGTGGAGCGACACGACGTAGGCCATCCGCCGCCTGGAGACGTTCATCCGCCACGTCTCGCGGTCCTGGACGACGACCCACCACAGGCCAAGGAGCGTGAAGCTGATGGCGCTGACCGTCACGTAGAAGGTCTGGACATCCACTCGTCCGATGCTAGCAGGCGATACCCTGCGACCGTGACAGCTCCCCCGTCGACCCAGCGCTGGCGCACGGTCGTGCTGATCTATCCGGTGCTCGACGCACGCTACGGGTCGGGCCTGTCCCGCCGCCGCGTCCAACGGGTGATGACGCGCGACGAGCGGGAAGCGGTCGCGCCGGTCGTGGACCGGTTGCCCGCGACGGTGCTCGATTGGAGCTCCGGGCTGGCCACGCTGGACCCGTTCGACATCGTCGAGGTCCGCCGACCGCTGACATCGCTGTCGTCGAGCGGCGGCGGCCGCTGGTGGGTCGGACCGCGCGAGGTCCGGCCCGAGCTGACCGATATCGCCGGGACGGGCGCGCGCTACGACTCCGTCTATGCCCTGTGGCCGTGCGATCCCGAGGTCCCGCAGTGCGGCTGGGGCTGCTCGCAGGGTCCGTCCGACGCGACGTTCGGGGCCGGGCTTCTCGTCGATCTCGACCGACCACTGGCGGACGCTCGCCACCGACCCGGATCCCGAGCAGGGCTACGTGCACGAGTGGCTGCACCAGGTCGAAGGTCTGTTCCGCGGTCTGGGCGTGTCGGAGGCGGAGCTGCCGCCGCTCCACGACGCCGGTGACTACACGTCGACGCGCTCGGCCGATGAGCCACCCCACGGCCGGACCTACGCCGAGTACCACGACGGTGGCGCGCGGACGTGGTCGCCGTGGTACCGCGACTGGATGACGGGGCGACTCCGACCAGCCCGGGGCGAGGCCCGGACGCTTGCTGGCGTCGCCGATCGGGCTGACCCCCGATCGATGGGCGCTGCGGGGATGACGCCGATGCGTGGCCGGACCGCTCGTGTCGGTGGCGGCCTTGGCCGCCGCGCTCGACGATCCGGCGCTGCGCATCGTCGACTGCCGCTGGTACCTGGGCCGGCCCGGCGACGGGCTCCGCGCGTACGAGGCGGGCCACCTGCCCGGCGCCATCCACCTCGACGTCGACACGGACCTGGCGGCGCCGACCGGACCCGGCCGCCATCCGCTGCCCGATCCGGCCGTGTTCGCGCGCGCGGCTGTCTGGGCTCGGGATCGGCGACGAGCACACGGTCGTCGCCTACGACGACCTCGGCGGCTGGGTCGCCTCGCGCCTGTGGTGGATGCTCGACGACCTCGGGCATCGCTCGGTCGCGGTCCTCGACGGCGGGATCGCCGCGTGGTCGGCCGCCGGGCACCCGCTCACGACCGAGGTGCCGTCGTGGCCGCCGGCCGAGCTACGCCTGCGGGACCGCTGGAGCCGCGTGATCGAGCGCGACGACCTTCGGGCGTCGCTCGGCTCGGTGCGGCTGCTCGACGCTCGCGGGGCGCCTCGCTATCGGGGCGAGGTCGAGCCGATCGACGCGTATCCCGGACACATCCCGACGGCGTGGCACGCCCCGATCGACGCGAACCTCGCGCCCGATGGCTCGTTCCTGCCGGCCGACGACCTGGCCGCTCGGTATCGCTCCCTCGGGGCCGACGGCTCGCAGGGGCCGGTCGTGGTCTCGTGCGGCAGCGGCGTCGCGGCGACACACGACGCGCTGGCGATCCGGCTCGCCGGCCTGCCCGACCCGATCCTCTACCCCGGCTCGTACAGCGACTGGACGCAGTCGGGCCTGCCGGTCGCGACCGGCGACGAACCGGGTGAGCCGCCGATGAGAGACGAGTAAGCCACGGTAGATCCGTCGTCGCCATGCTCGTCGCATGGCAAGCCGCGAACGCGCGATCGACATCGGAGCGGCCCGGGCCCGCGAGATCCTGGCGCGATTGCCGGCCGAGGCACGATCCGCACGGCTGAACACCGGGCTCGGGCAGGACGCGTGGCGTCCGCGCTCGGCATCTCCGTGTCGCAGTACAGCCGGATCGAGCGTGGTCTGTCACCCGATCTGTCGATCTCGCTGGCCGTGCGCCTGTTCGCGGTCCTGGGCTGGATCTCGGCATCCGTGCGTACCCGAGCGGCGACCCGATCCGCGACGCGGCGCACGCGGCATTGCTCGAGCGGCTGCACGTGCGATGCCACCGCTCGATCGTCTGGCGGACGGAGGTCCCGTTCCCGATCCCTGGCGACCTGCGCGCTTGGGACGCGACTGCCATGTGTCGAGCGTTCCGTGCCGGCGTCGAGGCCGAGACGCGACTCCGCGACCTCCAGGCGCTCGACCGTCGGCTCGCCCTCAAGGAGCGTGACGGCGGCATGGACCGGCTGATCCTGCTGGTGCTCGACAGCCGCGCGAACCGCGACGTCGTTCGTGCGCACCGCGATCAGCTGGCGCTTCGGTTTCCCGTCACTGGCGCCCGAGCGCTGGAGTTGCTCGGTGCTGCGGTCGACCCGGGAGGCAACGCGCTCATCCTGCTGTGAAGGCGGAGGACGTTTGCATCGGATGCAAGCACTCTGGGCGGACCGACGTGGTCGTGCCGCCGATGTGCCGATCGGCCGCCATCAGATGCACGTCTCCTGCCGAAGCGTCCTGCGATGTGCGGCCGCGCAGCCCGACCCGGCACCAGATGCCGTGTTCCAGGCGCGAGCGGCGGCCGGCACCGCCGGTGCTTGCATCGGATGCGATCGCCGGCCGAGGACCCGCCATCCGATGGCGGGTTGACGGCCGAATACCGCCGGGCCCCGGAAACCGGCCTCCCGGGAACCGCCGGCCGAACCGGGCGACCCCTACTCCAGGTAGTCCTTCAGCTTGCGCGACCGCGACGGGTGGCGCAGCTTGCGCAGCGCCTTGGCCTCGATCTGGCGGATCCGTTCGCGCGTGACGTTGAACTCCTTGCCGACCTCCTCGAGCGTCCGCGCCCGGCCGTCCTCCAGCCCGAACCGGAGCTGCAGCACGCGCCGCTCGCGGCCGGTCAGCGAGTCGAGCACCGCCTCCACCTGCTCCTTGAGCAGCTGGTGCGAGGCGGCCTCGGCCGGGGCGAGCGCGCCACGGTCCTCGATGAAGTCGCCGAGGTGGGAGTCCTCCTCCTCGCCGATCGGCGTCTCGAGCGACACCGGCTCCTGCGAGACCTTGATGATCTCGCGCACCTTCTCGGGCGTGACCTGGACCTCCTGGCCCTTGGACATCGCCTCGGCGATCTCCTCGACCGTCGGCTCGCGGCCGAGCTCCTGCAGGAGCCCGCGCGACACGCGGATCAGGCGGTTGATCGTCTCGACCATGTGGACCGGGATGCGGATCGTCCGCGCCTGGTCGGCGATGGCCCGGGTGATGGCCTGGCGGATCCACCACGTGGCATACGTGGAGAACTTGAAGCCCTTCTCGTAGTCGAACTTCTCGACCGCCCGGATGAGGCCGATGTTGCCCTCCTGGATGAGGTCCAGGAACGACATGCCGCGACCGATGTACTTCTTCGCGATCGACACGACGAGGCGCAGGTTGGCGCTCGTCAGCTGCTCGCGCGCGTCGCGCCCGATCTCGACGATCACGCCCTTGCGGTCGCGCAGCTTGGTGTTGAGCGGCACCTCGGGGTCGAAGCCCATCCGCTTGAGCAGCTCGGCCTCGTTGCCCGCCTCGATGTAGCGTTCGAGGGCCGGCCACGCGACGCCCTCCCGCGTCCAGTCCCAGATCGCCCGCAGGCCGATGTTGTCGCGCGAGTCGAGATCGCCGTTGTGGACGGCGAAGAACGCCCAGTCGAGCACCGTGATGAACGCGTCCGGCTTTGGTGCCGCGTTGTACGCCGCGACGAGCTTCTTGCCTTCCTTGAGCAGGTCCCTCGTGCCGTCCGACTGCACGTCGCGGCCGGCCTTGATGAGGTGGAAGTCGGGCGTCGGCCCGAGCAGGTCCCTGGCGGCTCGGGCCGAGATGGCCGACTTGACCATCGCGTGCGCCTCGTCGCCGAACGGCAGCTGGTGCTGCGGCTTGGCGGTCCGGGTCTTGCGTTCCGTGTCGTGGAGCGTCCACTCGTGCAGCGAGGCGATCGCTTTCCCAGGTTCCTCGACCATCTGCTCCCCGAGCTCGATGGCCTTGGCCAGGACGACCTCTTCCTCGGCCGTCAGCAGCGCGACCTTGCCGATCTCCTTGAGGTACATCCGGACCGGGTCATCGATGCCGATCATGTCGGCGCTGATGGCCTCGAGGTCCTCGGCGGTCGGCTCCTCGACCTCCTTCGGATCGAGCTTGGTGGGGCCTTCGGCCGGCAGGCGCGCGGCCGAGTCGGTCGTGCCGTCCTCGGACACGACCTCCACGTTCACCTCGGCACCGGGCGCGCCGGCGGCGGCCTCCGGCCCGAGCTCCTCGTCGTCGCGCTCGGCGACGGCGGTGGCCGCCGCCCGGCCGCGCGATGGGCGCATCCCGGCGAGCTTGGCCTCCTCGATCTCGGCCTTGGCGCGGCGTGGTCGCGAAAGCACGGCTTCCACTAGTTGCTTGTCGAGCGGATCGGCGGGCATCGACTCCTCCTTCGGTTCCTGGCGTCAGGCCCGCGCGGCCGCTGTCGGCCGGGCGAGCAATCGTGTCTGGTCACGGCGTCGATCGAGCGATCGGCGCGCTTCATTGATCTGGCGGCGTTCGAGCTCAAGACGTTCGATCGCCTCGCGGTCACCGGCCCGTTCCGCCTCGCTGAGGGCCGATTCGTTGTAGTCGCTGCGGGCGCGCAGCTGCATCTGTTCGAGGTCGAGCAGCAGTCCGTTGACCTCGCGCGGATCGGGATCCGGGCTCGGCATCGCGATGACGGCCTGCGCCAGCGACTGGACTTCGCCGTCAGCGATCCCGTTCACGAATGCCACGATCTCGAACCCCGGGTGGACACCGTGGTCGTCCGGTGCGCGACCGAGCACGATCGCCCGGTACAGCTCCCGCGCGAGCGTGCTGGGCAGCTGGTCCGGGCCGAGCTCGTCGACGACGCGCAACTGCTGCTCTGGCAGGAGCAGCAAGAGCCGGAGCAGCTCGGCCTCGACCGGGCTGACGGCGCGCAGGATGTCGCCGACCGGCAGTGCATCCGGCGACGCGAGGACGGCGTCGGCGGTGATCCGCGACTGCGCGTCGTCGGCACGCCGCGGACCGGCGCCGCCGGCGGCCGCGATGCGTCGGTCGAGGACCTGGCGCAGCACGCGCTCCTCGACGCCGGACACACGGCGGACCTGCTGGAGGGCCTCGTCGCGCCGGAGCGGATCGGCGATGTCGCGGATGGCCGGCATGACGGCCTCGACGAAGCCGATCCGACCCGAGCTCGTCTTGAGATCATGGCGCGACGCGTGGTGGTCGATGAGGTATTCGACGAGCGGCTTGGCCTTCGCGATGCCCGCGTCCCAATCGGCCGGCGCCTCGCGGATGACCTCGTCGGGGTCCTTGCCGGCGGGCAGCCGCACGACCCGAACGTCCTCGAGCTTGACCCCGGAGTCGTCGCGCTGGAGCTGACCGATCAGACCGGTGAGCGCGGTGACCCCGAGCGTGCCGGCCTTCTCGCCGGCCGCATCGACGTCGTACGCGAGCGCGATGCGGTTCGCGTAGCGCGTCAGCAGCCCGATCTGGTTCGGCGTCAGCGCGGTGCCGAGGCTGGCCACGACGTTGTCGAAGCCGGCCTGGTGCGCCATGAGCGCGTCGGTGTAGCCCTCGACGATGACCGCCTGGCCGCTCCTGCGGATCGGACCCTTGGCCTTGTCGATGAGGTACAGCGTTCGGCTCTTGTCGAACAGCGGCGTCGCCGGGGAGTTGAGGTACTTGGGTCCCTCCCCCTCCAGCAGCCGACCGCCGAGCCCGACCGCATGCCCGTTCTGGTCCCGGATCGGGAACAGCACGCGCGCACGGAACTTGTCGATGACCCCCCGGCCGCGCTGGCTCGGGCTGGCCAGGCCGACCTCGACGAGCTCGTCGGGCCGGATGTCGCGCTTGGCCTGCAGCTGGCGGGCCATCACGTCCCAGCCGGCCGGCGCCCAGCCGAGCTGGTGGGCCTCGATGGTCGCGTCCGTGAAGCCGCGGCCCTTGAGATACGCGTGTGCGGACTCGCCCGCCTTGGAGCCGGTCAGGACGGCGTGGTAGAAGGCGATCGCGGTGTCGAGCACGCCGCGCAGCCGCGCACGACGCGCGTCCTCGCGCTTGGTGCGCTCGTCGATCTCGACGCCGGCCTTTCCGGCCAGCGTGCGCAGCGCCTCGGGGAACGACAGCCCGTCGCGCTCCATGACGAAGCTGAAGATGTCGCCGCCCTTGCCACAGCCGAAGCAGTGCCACGACTCGCGCACCGGGGTGACGACGAACGAGGGTGTCTTCTCACCGTGGAACGGGCACAGCCCCTTGTAGGTGGTGCCCGCCTTCTTCAGGGTGACGCTCTCGCCGACGACGTCGACGACCGACAACTTGCTCTTGACTTCGGCTGTGGCGCCGACCGACAACTTCCGCTCCTGGGGCACCGCTGACCACGCGATGCCGATCCACTCCTGTCCGTTCGACCGCCCGCACGGTCCCGGACACACCTGTGGGCCTGTCAAGTCTTGACAAGCCCGGTTCGTGGAAGTATGCGCCGCGGATGGCGCGTTTGTCAACCCCTTGTCAATACCCCCATAGGGTATCGCGATGGGATGTCAGCGAGCGAACTCCATGGCGTCGATCGCGATGGTCGGGCGGTTGGTCGTGCCGAGCGCCGTGATCGTCACGGTATGCGGCCCGGCGCCCAGCGCCGCCGAGAACAGCAATACCCGCTCGTACCGCGTCGTCGCCCGAACGCCCTTGTAGTACGCCGTGTCGATCGTCGTCGACACGCCGTCGATGGTGACGCGCAGCTTGCCGTTCGTCGGACCGACTCGCCCGATCAGGTAGAACGCGGTCCCCTCGGTGGTGGTCGCGACCATCTCCGACCCCTTGTGACTCGTGCTGGTCAGCGTGCCGAGGTACGAGGCCGCGCTCGTCGCTCGGACGTTGCCCGCCGAGAATGCATACGCCCGGTCGTCGGTCGGCACGATGACCCGTGTCGATCGCCATGTGCTGTAGTTTCCGACCGCATCCCGCGCGCGCACCTCGAGATCCCAGGTCCCCGCACGGAAGCCGAACGTCCGACTGCTGGTCGCGATCGACCACGCTGGGCCCGGGACGGTGCCGGGCCGCTGGGTCGCACGCCACTGATACCCGGTCACGCCCTGGCCGTCGGTCGCCGACCAACGGGCGGCGATGCGGCCGTCGATCGTGCGGACGACGGTGGCTGCGGTCGACAGCCCGGTCATGACCGGGGCCGTCGCGTCGACGAAGACGGTGTCGGACCGCCAGGCCGAGTAGTTGCCGGCCGCATCCGCGGCTCGCACGGCGATCGTCCACCAGCCGCCGGCGAGATTCACCGTCGTGCTCCGGCTGGTCAGCGTCTGGATGGCCGACCACGCCCCGGTGTGCCCCGGTCGATATCGGAACTGGTAGGCCGTGACGCCGAGGTTGTCCCGCGCGGACCAGCTGACGGCGACCGCCGCGCGGCTGCGCGACGGCACCGTGAAGGCCGTCATGACCGGGATCGCGTCGTCGGGAAGGATGCGCATGACCGCGGTGATGTTGTTGAGGTAGCGCAGGTGGCGCTCGCTGCCCTCGATGGTGCCGAGCCAGTGCGCGGAGGCCGAGCTGACGGTCGTGTAGCCGCTTCGGTCGTAGCGCTGAAGCAGGTCGACGTAGGCCCGGATGCTGTGGTGCCACGACGGGAACCTGGCGTAGGTGTAGCCGTTGCCGGGCCGGTACGCGGTCGCGCCGAAGTCGGTCGTCCAGTCCCAGAAGAGGATGTTCCCCCAGTTCTTCGTGACCGTGGCGTACCCGCGCGTGCCCGAGTGGCTCTCGGCATGGAACGTGCCGAGCGCGAAGGCGGGGTTGACGCCACCGCTCACCAGGGTGCGGTAGATCGCTCGAGCCTCCCCGAGCGCCGGTGACCCGACCGCCCGCAAGCGGTCGACGAACGACGTCTCGGTCAGCGTCGGTCCGGCCAGGATCCGGTCCCGCGCGTGCGGGTAGTTCGGCGGCGGCGGACACAGCGTTCGGTCCAGCGTCGCCGCCACGCTCGCCGTTCGGGCGTCGGTGTCGGTCACGCGTGGCGGTGACGCTCTGCGTCGTGATCGAGCATTCGTTGGTGACGGTCACGTTCACCGATGCCGCCGACGACGAGCCCGACGCGACGGTGCTGCCCCGGATGGCGACCGCGTACGTCCACGGCGCGGTCGCCCCGGTCGGCGTGATGGTCACCCGGACGCGCGCGCAATTCGTCGCGGCGTCGTAGCTCACGCCGCTCTGCGATATCGACAGCGTCAGTGGGACCGGATCGGCGGCGACCTGCAGCGGCTCGGTCGGCGTCGGCGTCGGTCCGTCGGCGTCAGGACCGATTCGGATGGTGACGGTGACGGGCCGGCGACGGGCTCGCCTCGGGCGACGGGCTTGCCTCGGCGGACGGGGTCGCCTCGGGCGACGGGCTCGGCGGCACACTCGGATCTGCCGCCGCGGCCGGCATGACCAGCGCCGCAACGAGGAACAGCGCGACGGCGGTCGCGCGCATGGGCATCGACCAGACGCGGGGACGGCCGTGGGGAGGGCGCGGAAGGCGGTCGGACATGGACTCTCATCGGGCGCCGGCCTGTGGTGAGCTCGCCGGCGATGGGGGCTGGGTCGTGCCTGACCTTCCTACCCGACCACCCCATCCGTCAAGGCCGCCCATCTTCGGTGGGTCGCTGGTACTGAAGTCCGCGGCCGCCCGGAGGCCGTGATCAGCGGCCGCTACGCAGCGCGTCGAGCAGGCGCGACAGCACCTCGTACCGGATCCGGGCTCGACGGCCCTCGTCGTGGAGCACCTCTCGCGTCGTGGCGTCGCCGTACCCGGCGGTGAGGCGCACGGCTCGTCGTCGAGCTTCACCCAGCTCCGCTGCGCGTGCCTTCAGCAGCGCGGCCTCGAGCTCGGCCAGCTCCTCGTCGTCGGCGACCTCGATCCGCAGCTCGATCGAACGGGATGCGCCATCGGTCATCCGCCGATCGTACGACCGGCGCTACCCTGAGACCATGACCGACACGCCCCATGACCCCGGCGCCGACGCCGCGGCGATGGCCTTCGACGGCTCGCCGGACGTTGCCGCGGAGCCATTCGATGTCGCCGGCGGCGGCTCGATCCGCATCGGCACGGCGTCATGGACCGACCCGACGATGACAGCGTCGGGCGTCTTCTACCCGAGCGGCGCCGACTCGGCCGAGGAGCGCCTCCAGTACTACGCCTCGCGGTTCCCGCTGGTCGAGGTGGACGCGACCTACTACTCGCTGCCGTCGCGCCGCACCGCCGAGCTGTGGGTCGAGCGCACGCCTCCCGACTTCACGTTCGACATCAAGGCCCACGCGCTCATGACCGGCCAGCCGACCGAGACCAAGCGCCTCCCCAAGGACCTCCGCGAGGCCCTCCCGGGCGAGATCGCCGAGAAGCCGCGCATCTACGCGAAGGACCTGCCCGACGATCTCAAGGACGACGTCTGGGCGTGGTTCGCCGACGGTCTCGAGCCGCTCGCCGACGCCGGGCAGCTCGGCTCGATCCTGCTCCAGTACCCCAAGTGGTTCTTCACGTCGTCCGAGAACCGCGACACGATCGAGGACGCCGTCGATCGGCTGCGGAGCGTCGGCATGACCCCGGCGGTCGAGTTCCGGAACGCCACCTGGTTCAACGAGAAGAACATCGAGCGGACGCTCGCGTTCCTCGGCGACCGGAAGATCCCGCTGGTGATGGTCGATGGCCCGCAGGGCTTCAAGTCGAGCGTCCCGCCGATCGTGGCGGCGACCTCGCCCGACCTGGCCGTGGTCCGCTTCCACGGCCGCCGCGCCGAGACCTGGGAGGCACGCAACATCAAGACCGTCGAGCGCTTCCGGTACCTGTACGACGATGACGAGCTCGAGGAGTGGGTGCCGCGCGTCCGCGAAGCGGCGGGTCAGACGAGCCAGACCCACGTCCTCTTCAACAACTGCTATGCGAACTACGGCGCGACGAACGCGCTGATGCTGGCGGAGCTGCTCCGCGACCTCGACTAGCTAGGCGGCCGCGTCCAGCGCGCGCGCCGCGACGCGCAGGTCCCTGACGAGGCCCTCGAGCATCGCGTCGCGATCGTCACGGGCGCGCAGGACCGCCGACGGGTGGATCGTCACGAGGACGGTCGAGGCCAGGTCGTACGGCAACGGCCGACCGTGATCGCGCGTCACCGACACGCCCTTCCCGAGCAGGCCCTCAGCCGCGACCGCGCCGAGGGCGACGAGCACGTCGGGCTGGACGAGCTCGAGCTCGCGCTCGACCCAGGGCTGACACGCGGTCACGTTGGCGCGCGTCGGACGCTCGTGGAGCCGACGCTTGCCGTTCGGGCTCGGCCGCCAGCGGAAGTGCTTGACGACGTTCGTCAGGAAGGCCGTTCGCGGTCGATGCCGGCCGAGGTCATCGCCTCGTCGAGGATCCGCCCGGCTGGTCCGACGAACGGATGCCCATCGATGTCCTCCTTGTCGCCGGGCTGCTCGCCGACGAGCATCAGCCGAGCCGGCACCGGGCCGACGCCGAATACCGTCTGGGTGGCTCGTTCCCACAGCTCGCACGCCCGACAATCGGCGGCCTCGTCCCGGACGCGGGCGAACCGCCGGCGGGCGGTCGACGGGCTGATGTCATGCATCTGCAAGGTCGGTCTCGGTGGCATCCATGTCGCCGGCGGCATCGCCGGTCCTACGTTGCGTCCGGCGACGCTCCTGCTCGGCCTCCCGCCGGGATCGTCGACCTGAGCCCGGCCCCGAAACTGGGCCGGGCTCCTCCATGTGTCGCATTCCAGCAGTGGTGGGCTTGCGGACGGTGCGTGGGCCGAGGGCCCGGTGGTTCAGACGCCTTGCACTGGCTGTCGGGTGCCTCGACGCGACCCCAGCGCGGTGCCGATCCATGCCACCAGCGCACAGACCCCGATCCCGAACACCAGGACCGCGACGACGTACATGGCCACCGATCCGTAGCCGCCGTTGGCAGGGTTCAGGAAGGGGTACGGGTACCAGTCGACGAGCGCCCCACGGATGAGCGTGTAGCTCGTCCAGGCCAACGGATACACCAGCCAGACCAGGCTGGTGCGAACCGAGATCCGTTGCCTCGGCGGGTCGATCAGCCAGTCCGCGATGACGGCCAGCGGCATGATCTGGTGGACGACGGCGTTCACCCATGGGATCGCGGTGTCGACGTTGGTCCCGCTCAGGAGCAGGGCGAAGACCACCAGCGTCACCGTCATGTACACGACCGCGGCGCCACGCACCAGATCCCAGGCCCCGCCGGGGCGTCCGCCGCGCGCGGCGCCGACCAGGAAGACGGCGACCGCGATGAGATTGCTCTGGATCGTGAAGTAGCTGAAGAAGTTGCCCGGGACGAACGTGCCCCTCGACATCAGCTCGATGGCCTGGGCGACGATCACCACGATCGTAAGGAGGGCGAGACCGACCCGGTAGCCGGCGATGACCCCGCGGCTGTCCATCGGCTCGAATGTAGCACCTACCATTCGGGGCATGGAATACGGTCTGTGCCTGCCCAACTTCCGCGACGGCGCCTCACGCGAGGGCATGGAGGCGGCGGCCGAGACCGCCGAGCGGCTCGGCTGGACGACCGTCTGGACCACCGATCACATCGCGGTACCGACCGGCGACGCGAACGAATACGGCCGCATCTACGAGGCGATCCTCAGCCTGGCGTGGATCGGCGCCCGCTCCGCACGGGTGCGGCTGGGGACGAGCGTCATCGTCGTGCCGCAGCGCAACGCGGTGATCCTCGCCAAGGAGCTCGCGACGCTCGACGCCCTGACGGGCGGCCGCGTGATCGCCGGGATCGGCGGCGGCTGGAACGAGACCGAGTACGCCAACCTCGGCGTGGCGGACCGGTTCCACGTCCGGGGCGCCTATCTCGACGAGACGATCGCGCTCTGGCGCCACCTGTGGTCCGGTGCGACGGCGCCCTTCAGGGGGCGCTTCCACCAGCTCGAGGACGTCGCGTTCGCTCCCCTCCCCGACCAGGGCGGGTCGCTGCCGATCGTCGTCGGGGGCCGGGCGGAACCGGCGCTGCGGCGCGCCGGCCGGCTGGCCGACGGCTACCACTCGAGCGCGACGAGCGCGGCGAAGTACGCCGAGCGCGTCCCGATCATCCGCGCTGCCGCCGAGGCGGCCGGCCGCCCGATGCCGTGGCTGACCGTCCGCGCCTGGACCGAGTTCGGGGCGGCGAGCGGGCGCGGCTACGCGATCCGCGGTACGCCCGACGAGATGGCGGCCGAGGTCCGCGCCTTCGCCGACCTCGGCGTTGAGCACCTGGCCGTCTGGTTCGACGAGTCCGATCCAGCGGCGCTCGCAGCGCAGTGCGAGCGGTTCGCCACCGAGGTCGCGCCGCTCGTGTGATCGTCGCGCATGCGAAACGGCCGGCCCCCCCAGGCCGGCCGTTCTGTGATGCGAGGAATCGACGGATCAGTTGAGCTCGAGCTCGCCGCTTCGCTGCTGGACCCAACCCCGGTTCGAGACCTGGGGCTCGGACGAGGTAGCGCCGGGATAGCCGGTATTGCCGAACCCGTTGAACCCGTTCGTGCCGGTCTGCTTCGGTGCCGGAGCCGCGCCACCGATCTCGCCCCGCCGATGCTCGACCATGCCATTGATCGTGCTCTCGGACGATGGGATGACGACGACGACGCTGCCGCCGCGCTCGCCGGCCCGCTGGTCGAGCAGACCCGGCTCCTGCAGGACCTGCATCGTGGTATGCGCGGGTGCCGCGACGCTCGGCGACATGGCGCCGAACACGGCCCACGCGAGCGTGATCGCGATGGCCGCGCCGGCCACGGCAACGATGAAGAACTCGATCAGCTTGCGAGGCTGATCCTGACCGGTTGCGACCGTCTGTCCCTGGCTGACCATTGTTCTGACCTCCGTTTCGCACCCTTGGGCGGGTGCCGTGGTCGGAACGTTGCGGTCAGCCGACTGCAAACCGGCTGCAATCGGGTTGCAGCCGGTCCTTCGTCAGTCGGACGTGCTAAAGAGCGTCAATTGGAGGCCGGCCGGGGCCGAGAGCCGCACGTTCCGATCGCCCCACGGGGTCTCGATCGCACCGTCGCCGAGCATCGACGCGCCGGCCGCAGTCAGGCGATCCGCCGTGATCGCCGAATCGTCGACCCCGAGCGCGACCCGCAGCGGGCCAGCGACCCGCCGGCCGACCTCGACACGGTCGATCAGCCCGGCCTGTGCCTCGTCGATGAGCTCGAGGGTCGCCCGCCCACCGTCAAGGACGACGACGCGACCCTCGGGCGACGACCAGTCGGCCAGCTGGGGCAATCCCAGCACGTCGCGGTAGAAGGCGACGGCCCCCGGCTGGTCGTCGGCGGTCACCGCCAGGCGCGTCTCGTGGACCGGGCGGACCTGCGTCGTGAACGGGTGCCCGCCGGCGCCCCACGCGTCGAACGGCGCCGCCGCCTCGTCGATCGCGACGTGCTCGATCGGGACGAACGTGCCATCCGCCCCGTCCGCGCCCGTCTCCATCATCGGGGAAAACCCGAAGCCACCGGCGGCCGCCTGCGCCCGGGTCGCCGCGTAGACGATGCGCCCGACGCCGGTCAGGCCGCCGATCGCCTGGCACATCGGGCATGGATGACAGCTCGACACGACGATCGTGCCCGACAGGTCGAACCGCCCGAGGCGCCGGCATGCCGCCCGGATCGCCTCGACCTCGCCGTGAGCGGCGGGATCGGCGTCGCGTCGGCACGTGTTGACACCGGTCGCGAGGACCTCGCCCGCCCCGCCATCGGCGACGACGAGCCCGGCGAACGGGAACTGACCGGCGTTCGCGTTGGCGGTCGCCAACCGGACCGCTTCGCGCAGGTGGTCCTCGATGGTGGGCATCGGCCCCTCCTCCCTTCGGATGATCCGTCAGTCGGCCGGCAGGTCGCCCGCGCGGAACGTCGAGATCAGGTCGGTGTAATCCGGGAGCCCGCGCTCATAGCCGATCGCCCAGAACCCTGCGCCGGCCAGGCCCCGCTGGTCGGCCAGCCGGAGCTTCGGTGTCAGGCTGCGGGGCGAGTCGTAGTAGACCGCGTCCCAGGCGATGGGTTCCGGACTCGCCGCGACGCCACTCGACGTGGCATCGGGCGGCGCATAGTCGCTCGGCAGGGTGTAGAACTCGACGCTCTCGGTCGGCTCGAAGGTCGGGGCGAAGGTCGGGGCGCCGAGGACCTCGAGATTCCGGCGCGGCACCCACGCATCGCCCCGGCCGCTGGACGGTGCCAGGTAGCCGGGGCCGATGACCGGCCACGTGTTGCCGTACAGCGGCAGCCCGAGGAGCAGCCGGTCGCTCGGTACGCCGAGCAGGGCATACAGGTCCAGCGACCAGACGAGATCCTCGACCTCGCCGTCGAGCCGGTCGAGCGGGGCCGACGCACCGGGCTGGCCGCGTGGCGTCCGATAGTCGTAGCCCATCAGGAAGATGCGATCGGCGCCCGCCGCGCCGGCTGCGGCGGCCATGGCGGCACCGACCTCGTTGGCCTGCGTCGCGACCGACACTTGGGCGTCCGGTCGTCGATCGCGCAGGGCCGTCCGCAGCCGGCCGACGAACCCGCCGTAGGCCGCGACGAGGTCGAGCGGCAGGGCCTCGACGTCGACGTTGATGCCATCGAGATCGAGCTCCTCCACGAGGCCGACGATCTCGCCGATCCAGCGCTCCTGTGCCGCCGGGTCGTCGTAGAACCGGCGGTTCTTGGTCGCGCCGAAGCTCGTGTACACGATCTCGACCCGACTCCCGTTGTCGCGGGCCGCTCGGATCAGGTCGCGTCCGACGCGGTCGCGGATGCGGCCCAGTCCGGTCTGGTCGTCGAGCCCGCCGTCGCGCCGATGCGTCACGGAGAACAGCGCGAGCGTCGTGAGGTCGGTCGCGGCGACGTGGCTGGCGATGGTGGCATCCATCTCCCAGTACGGCACGTAGCCGTAGACCTCGTGCTTTGGGATGGGGACCGGGGTCGGGCGGACCGTGGCCGCGGCGCTCTCGAGCAGCGATGGCTCGCCGGTCGGTGCCACTCGGCGTCATGCCACCACAGCCCGCCACCAGCACCGCGATCAGGCCGATGACGAGACGTCGCGTCACGACCACCGCGGCAACGGTGCCAGGAACTCGACGATCGCTGCCGCCAGCCGGTCGGGGACCTCCATCCCGATCATGTGCGCGACGTCGGGCCAGACGACCGCCCGTGCGTTCGGCGCATTCGCCTCGACGAACCGGGCCGCGACGGCTACCTCCGACACGTCGAGGTCGCCGGCGACGGCCAGGACCGGGCAGCGCAGCTCCGCGAGCCGGCCGGCAGCCGGCGGCTCGAGCCGGATCCGATCGCCGGTCGCTCGCCCGGGCGCGTAGCCGTTCGCGTCCATCTCGAGCACGAGCGCACGGACCGTCGCGGGGACGCGGTCGCTCGGCTGCCCGGGGCCGTCGACCCAGACGCGCGCATCGATCTCGGCGATGGCAGCCGGGTCGGGCGGCTCGGCCGAGTCGAGGCGGTCCATCTCCGCGAACAGCTCGTCCTCGAGCGGGGTCGAGCCGCCATCGAAGCCGCCGAGCCCCGCGGCCACGCCGACCACGGCGACGACGCGGTCCGGGGCGCTGATCGCGGTGTCGAAGGCGGCCACCCCGCCCATCGAGTTGCCGATCAGGGCCGCCCGTCCGATGCCCAGCGAATCGAGCACCGCGAGCAGGTCGTCGACGCTCGAATACGGGACGGGCTCGCTGGTCGTCGCACCCGCACCGCGAGAATCGAACCGGACGACGCGATAGCCATCGGCGACCAGCAGCGGGACCAGCCCATCCCAGCTGCGTAGGTCGGCGATCCCGGCATGGAGGAGCACGACCGGCGGGTCGCTCCGTGACCCGTCCTCGACGACGTGCAGGCGCGCGCCGGGCACCTCCACGCTTGCTGTGGTCGCCGTCGTCGCGGTCACGCGTCACCGACCAGGGGCAGGACGAGCAGATACCCGGGTGGCACGCCGAGGTTGACCCGGCCGCGGTCGCGGATGACGTACTGCTTGCCGAGGGTGGCCAGCGAGACGAGGCTGTTGGGCCGTGGGCTGCGACCCCAGACCGAGCTGCCATGAGGGTAGAGCGGATCGTGGACACGGACTCGCTTGACCGCGAAATCGTCGAAGTGGCGTGGATCGGCGGTCGCCTCGAAGCCGCTCATCATCCAGGCGTGTCGCCCGCGCCACATCACCAGGCCGACCGGTCGCCTGGTCATCCGGATCGCGGCCGCGGCGGTGTGGATCGCCTCATCGAAGGTCGGCAGGCTCACCAGCACGTACGGGCCGATGCCAAGCTCGTTGAGCGTCGCCACCCAGCCGCGGGGGTTCGCGCCGCCGAACGGGCTGAACGAGCGGTCCCTGGCCATCGCCCACAGCCGTCCCTGGTCCGTCTTCGACGTCCGCGACTGATCAGTCGCCATGTTGAGCGCCATCTGCAGGCTGGCCCCGACGCACCACTCGAACGTGTGCTGCGCGACGAAATCGCCGCGCCGCGCGAGGTTCATCGCGAACGCCTTCCGCTCAGGCGGCTCCGGCGTCGGCGGCCTTGGTGTGGGGGTGGGGGTCGGTGGTGCGGGCGACGCGGTCGCGGTGGGCGTCGGGGTCGGGGTCGGCTCTGGGAGCGCCGCCAGCGGGGGTGTCGTCGTGCGAGGGCTCGTCGCCGGGTTCGCGGTGGGACCCGAGGCGAGCGTGGCATCGGGTGTCGGCGTGTCCTGCTGGCCGGGCGTGCAGGCCGTCGCGGCGATCGTGACGACTGCGAGCAGCGAGAGGAGCGCGCGGTGGCGGGGTCGCACGGGGGTGGTCATGGCGGTCGGTGCGGAGTATGCCGCGGATTCGGCCGACCGGCCTTCGAGCCATCCGTGACATGCAGCCGTCACGGATCGTGGTCGCCGAGTTCGGCGGGCGTCTGGTGTCGTGCTCCACGCTGCAGTCGACCCCCACCGGCAGCACTTGGAGGCCAGGACGATGGGCGACACGGACAAGGACATCGACGAGACCCAGCTGGCTGAGCGAACGCCCGACTGGAAGCCCGGCGAGGACTGGAAGAAGGATCCGAACCGGCCGGAGACCAAGGGCGACGCCACGAAGCCCGCGCAGCCGGACGGCACGACGCCGCTCGAGCGCGATCAGGCGCCGACCAACCAGAAGCGCTGATCCGGCTCAGTCGGAGGCGGCGATCACGTCCGTCCGCACACGCGTCGGGAAGGCCGCAGCAAGCGCCAGACCGAGGTCGTCGCTGGTCGGCGCCGGCTCGTGCCAGCGGTGGACGAGGACCGTGTGCCGGCCGGCGATCGGCACGTCGCGCTGGGCGATGTACCGGATATAGACGGCGCCGGCGTCGGGCACGAGCCATGGCCCCTCACCGCTGACGCGGCCGTCGTGGATCAGCGTCCGCCACGGCTCCTCGCGGATCTCCGGGTCGGCGAGCGAGATGTCCAGCACGGAGCGCCCGACGAGGTCCTCCGAGGGCCAGCCGATGGCCGCCGCGGCCGCGGCAGTGATATCGACGATCCGCAGGTCCTCGTCGATCACGTAGATCGGCGGTCCGCTGGCGGCGGGCAGCCGTGGGGCGATCTCGATGCCGTCGTACGTCTCGAGGTGGAACCGGTCGCTCCAGTCGGCGAGGTCCTGGGCGAAGAGCGGGCGCTCCGGCCGACCGCCGGTGGCCTTGCGGATCGTGGCACGGTCCGGCCAGACCCCGACCGTGACGGCCTCGCACTCCTGGCCCACCACGCGGCGACCGAGGTGCGACGCGACGAGTCCGAGATCGACGAACCGTGTCTGCTGGTCGCGCAGCGTCTCGATGAGCCGCGCCTCCTCGTTGGGCCGGGCGCGTAGTGTCAACAGCCGCAGATAGGCAGCGGTCTCCGGCGGGAGCGCCGCGAACGTCCGACCGACGATCTCGTAGTGGACCGCCTCGTCGATCTCGAGCGGGAGACGGAGGCGGGACGCGAGGAACCGATCCTGCTCGTCAACTCCGGTCGCCCGGGCCATGAGCATCGCGTCCTGCCAGACCGTGACGATGGCGGCCTCGATGGGCGCGTCGGTGTCGATGGCCTGCGAGCGGCGTGCGCCCACGATCATGCTGTCGAGCCCGGGCACATCGCGGGCCGTGCGCGCGAGGCGGCCCCGAAGCTCCACGAGGGCGTCGGCGTCGATGCCGGCCGGAAACCGGCCGAAGACGATGCGCAGGATCATCCTGGCCAGCAACGATACTCCAGCGCGGATCGCGGGTCAGCGACGCCTCGCCACGTGCGTGCACAATACTTGTGCAAAACTTCTGTGCATGATACGGTCTCGGACGAGATGAGCGAGCCATTCACGACGATCCACCTCGACGCGACCGCCCTCCGCGTGCTTGCCCACCCGCTCCGATCGCGACTGCTCGGGTCCTTGCGGATGGGTGGTCCGGCGACCGCCACTGCGCTTGCCAAGGCGCTTGACACCAACACCGGGGCGACGAGCTACCACCTGCGCAAGCTGGCCTCGGTCGGCCTGGTCGAGGAGACCGACGAGGGACGCGGTCGCGAGCGATGGTGGCGTGCAGCGACGCAGAGCCACGGCTGGACGGAGCGCGACGTCGCCGGTGACCCAGAGGCCGAGGCCGCGAGCGACTGGCTGCGGCGGCACTATCTGCGGTCGTTCGTCGAGCGCTACGAGGCGTGGCTCGACGAGTCCCCCGGCTGGTCGCTCGATTGGCGGGCTGCGGCCGAATCGGGCGATGCGGCCGTGCGCGTGACGCCGGCCCAGCTGGCGGCGTTCGAGACCGAGCTGCAGGCCCTCATCGAGCGCTACCGCGAGCCCTCCCCCGGCGATCCCGACGCCCGGACGGTCGAGATCTTCCATCACACGATCCCCCACGACGAGCCGACACGATGACCGCCCTCGACGCACGGTCGGCCCGCCGCCGCTACCTGGTGCTGACCGGTCTGCGCTGGCTGCCGGTCGGGCTGCTGCTCCCGATCTTCGTGCTCGTGCCGCTGTCGCGCGGGCTGTCACTGACCGAGATCGGCCTCGTGTTCGCGGCCCAGGGCCTCGTCGTGCTCGCACTGGAGCTGCCGACCGGCGGCCTGTCGGACGCCCTCGGTCGTCGACCCGTCCTGCTGCTCGCCGGCGTGGTCGCGCTGCTGTCGATGGGGCTGTTCACGATCGCCGACTCGGTCGCCCTGTTCGTGGCCGCGATGATGCTCCAGGGGGTGTACCGGGCGCTCGACTCCGGGCCCCTCGAGGCGTGGTTCGTCGACACGACGCTGGCGGCGGACCCGGCCGCCGAGATCGAGCGCGGCCTCGGCCGCGGCACGGCCGCGCTCAGCGTGGCGATCGCGATCGGGGCGCTCACGTCGGGAGCACTGGTCGCAGCCGGGCCGGTGGCCGGCATGGACCCGTTGCTGCTGCCACTGCTCGTGGCACTGGCGCTCCACGGCGTCCATCTCGTCGCGGTGGCGCTGCTCATGACCGAGGCCCCGCGGGCGCGCGATCCACGCGCGGTCGCGGCGTCGGTGCGGGCCGTCCCGACCGTCATCGGCGAGGGGCTTCGGCTGCTCCGGTCCTCCCGGGTGCTGCGGTGCGTCGTGCTCGTCGAGGCGTTCTGGGGCTTCTCGATGGTCACGTTCGAGAGTCTCTTCCCGATCCGGCTCTCCGAGCTGGTCGGCGGCACGGACGCGGCCGCCGTCATCCTCGGCCCGGTCGGGTCGGCGGCGTGGTTCGCCTCGGCGGCGGGAGCGGCCGGGGTCGTGGTCGCGAGCCGGCGGATCGGCGTCGCCCGGTCGGCGGCCGCGCTGCGCATCGTCCAGGGGCTGACGATCGTCGCGATGGGCGTGGTCGCCGGGCCGATCGGGCTGGTGGCCGCGTACCTCGGCTGCTACGTCGCGCACGGAGGCTCGAACCCGATGCACACGACGCTCCTCCACCGACAGGTCGAGGGGTCGCATCGGACGACCGTGCTGTCGATGAACTCGATGGTCGCCCAGCCGGCCGGCGCGATCGGGGCGATCACGCTGGCGGCCCTCGCCGACTCGACGAGCGTGTCGACCGCGATCATCGTGGGCGGCATCATCTGTGCGCTCGCCGCGCCGCTGTACCTGCCGGCGTGGCGCCAGGAACGGGCAGCCGTGGCCGTGGCCGCGGATCGGGAGTTGCTCGCCGCGTAGACTCGCCCGATGTCGGATCCGGCGCTCAGCGTCGAGCGGCTCGGCGATGCCCAGGCGTTCCTCGACGTGGCCGGGCCGTTCCTCGCCGACCGCGAGGCCGAGCACAACCTGCTGTTCGGGATCGCCGCGTCGATCATCACCGACCCGGAACGGCGCATGACCGCGCCGCCGTACTTCGCCGCGGTCCGACGCGACGAGGACGTGGTCGCGGCGGCCCTGCTGACCCCGCCATACAACATCGTCGTCTCGCTGGTCGACGATCCCGCGGCGATCCCGGCCCTCGCCGCGGACCTCGACCGTGGCCGCGTCCACATCCCGGGCGTCACCGCGCCGGTCGAGGTCGCCGCGGCCTTCGCCAGCCTGTGGGCGGAGCGCCACGCGGTGACGACCCAGCGGACCATCGCCGAACGGATCTACCGGGCCGAGCGGATCGTCCCGCCGGACGGCGTGCCCGGCACGACCCGCCTGGCGACCGCAGCGGATCGCGACCTGCTGATCGCGTGGGTCGGCGCATTCCTCGCCGAGGCGCTCGACCGGCCCGAGCCCGAGCGGACCAGCGACCTCGTCGACGGTGCGCTCCGGAGCGGGAGCCGGGTCTTCCACCTGTGGGAGCACGACGGGCGGCCGGTCTCGATGGCCGCGGTGACCGGACCGACGCCCAATGGGATCCGCATCGGGCCGGTGTACACGCCGCCCGAGGACCGCAGGCATGGGTTCGCGAGCGCCGTGACCGCGGCCGCCGGCCAGGCGCAGCTCGACCAGGGCCGCCGCTTCGTCTTCCTGTTCACGGACCTCGCCAACCCGACCTCGAACAGGATCTACCAGGCGATCGGGTTCGAGCCCGTGGTCGACGTCGACATCTGGACGTTCGAACCGGTCTGACCCGAGCGTCTCGGCGAGGGAAATTCGAACGAATCGGGCCTCGCGGACGCCCTACTAGATATGACGCCGATGACGACGGGATCCACGGGCAGCGAGGCGGGCGGCTCGGCCACGGCGCGACGGACCTTCGAGCTCCTGTTCGCGACCACGCCGACCCCGCTCATGCGGAACCTGCACCGTCGCGGCGTGATGGCGCCGGTCCAGGAGATCCGCGTCGTCGGCCGCCGCACCGGCGTCGAGCACGCGTTCCTCGCGGTCGTCGTCGAGCGCGACGGCGCCATGTACATCGGACATCCCAACGGACGTCGTGCCCAGTGGGTCCGCAACCTCCTCCATGCGGGCGTGGGCACGATCGTCCGGCCCGATGGGTCGATGACCGCCGTTCGCGCCACCGAACTCCCGCCCGGAGCGGAGCGGGCGGCGGTCATCGACGCCCACCGTGCGGTCCAGCGTCAGCCGTTCCGGATCCTGTATGGCCGGGCGCGCGAGCACATCGTCGCGACCGGGACCTACTTCCGACTGGACCCGACCGACTGACCCGGAGGGGCTCGGGCGCGCGACTGGGGGTCGCAGCGCCCGAGACTCCTCTCCTTCGCCCCGGCGGTCCCCTAGACTCCCCGACGGTGACGACCGAGGCCGCCGGCACACGCAGCATCATCCGAGATCCGGTCTTCGCCCGGCTCTGGTTCATCCAGGCCGCGAACCAGATCGGCGGCAACATGGCGCTGTACGCGCTGACCGTGCTGGTCTTCTCATCGACCCGGTCCAACAGCGCGGTCAGCGCGCTCCTCGTGTCGTTCGTGCTGCCGCAGATCGTCCTGTCGCCCTTCGCGGGCGTGGTCGTCGACCGGCTCGACCTGCGCTGGGCCTTGGTGGTCCCCAACCTGGTCCGGACCGCGCTGACCGCCGGCCTCGCCCTGGCGGGTGCCAACATCCCGCTCGTCCTGGCGCTCAACCTCGGGGTCAGCCTCATGAGCGTGGCGCTCACGCCGGCCGAGGGGTCGATGATCCCGCGGGTCGTCCCCAAGGCCCAGCTCGAGACCGCGATGAGCATCTTCAACCTGACGCTGCAGGGCTCGTTCGCGATCGGCTTCGCCTTCCTCGGCCCGCTGCTCGTGACGATCGCCGGGCCCTCGTTCGTCCTCGTGGTGGTCACCGCGTTCTACGTGGCGGCCAGCCTCGCCTGCATCGGCCTCCCCAGCGCCCCGCCGGTGCCGGCCAAGACGGGCGAGCGCCGCAGCTCGCTGCGCGAGCCGCTCGAGCAGCTACGCGACGGGTTCGCGGTCGTGCGACACGACTCGAAGATCAGCCGGCCGATCGTCCTGTTGGCCACGGCGACGTCGGTCGCCAGCGTCCTTGGCGTGCTCGGTCCGTCGCTGGCAGTGACGGTCGGGCTCGAGCCCGAGCAGCTCGCGGTCGTCGTGATCCCGCTGGGCATCGGTGTGGTGGTGGGCGTCGTCGGGCTGCGCCTGTTCGGCGGGGACATCCCACGCCGCCGCCTGTCCGAGGGCGGGCTGATCGTGCTGGGGCTCGTGACGGCGGCGCTGGCGGCCGGCGGCTGGCTCGACGGGACGCTGCGGGAAGCCGGCGTGCCGGTCGGTGCGCTGCCGATCGTGATCGGGGCCGCGATCGTCGCCGGCGCCGCGTACGCGGTCACATCGGTCACCGCGCAGACCAACCTCACGGAGTCGGCTCCGGCCGATGTGCGCGGCCGCGTCTTCGGTGTCCTGGCCTCCATCGTCAGCATCGGCTCGCTCGTCCCGACGCTCATCGCCGGCCCGCTCGCCGATCGGGTGTCGACGACCGCCGCCATCATCGTCGCCGGGGTCGCGTTGCTCGTCATCGCGGCGTGGTCGATCAGGCGCGAGTGAGCGGGGCATACTCAGCGAGTCCAGTCACAGCTCAGCCCAGTCGAAGACCGGACACTCGGAGGGAGTCGATGGACAGCGGACGTGGCGTGCCGGCATGGGTGGTGGCGGCGCGCGATCTCTACCTCGTCGCGATGGCGGTGTTCGTGGTGAACATCGTCATCGGCATCCTCAACGGCGCCGACGCGGTCGAGTTCGACCGCAACCAGCTGCTGACCCACGTGCACGCGGGCACGGTCGGCTGGCTGTCGCTGGCCATCGTGGCATCGACGTTCCTGCTCTTCCGGGCGGCCGACCGCCGGCTGATGATCGCCCTCGCGATCCTCGTGCCGATCTACGTCGTCGCCTTCTACACCGGCAACTTCGCATTCCGCGCCATCGGCGGGCGTCGCCCTGCTGATCGCGATCGCCTGGCTGCTCGTGTGGGTCTGGCAGACCTACCTCGGCAGCGAGCGGACGCTGCCCCAGCTGGCCGTCGTGCTCGGTCTGACGACGTTCGGGTACGGCGCGCTCATCGGCGTGCTGCTCCAGGTCCAGTTCGCGGCCGGCGTCACGATCGTGCCGGGCAACTCGGTGGGGGCGCACGCCAGCGCCATGACGTTCGGCTACCTGATCCTCACGGCGATGGGGCTCATCGAATGGCGCATCCTCGGGACGCGGGACAGGCCGCGGCTCGGGCTCGTCCAGGTCGGCGCGTTGTTCCTCGGCGGCCTCGTCATCTCGGTCAGCCTGATGTTCGGCGCCGAACAGGCAGGCGGCGGCATCTACCTGCTGACCCAGCTCGTCGCGGTGGTGCTGTTCGTGGTCCGGATCTGGCCGCGCTCGCTCCGCATCAGCTGGGCGTCCGCCGAGCCGATCCGCCACTTCGCGGCGTCGTCGATCTGGGTCGTCGGGGCGATGGTGATGTTCATGTACGTCGTGTTCGTCGTCATCTCCACCGGGATCGACCCGACCGACCCGGCCGCACCCGTCGGCGTGCTGCTGGCAAGCGACCACGCGACCTACATCGGGGTCATCACCAACATCGCGATCGGGCTGCTGTCCGTGCTGGTGCTGCGGGCCGAGGTGCGCCGCGGCTGGATCGGCCAGCTCGTCTTCTGGGGCGTGAACCTCGGGCTGCTCGTGTTCGCGATCGGCCTGATCGTCGGCACGGCCGAGCTCAAGCGGATCGGCGCGCCGGTCATGGGCGTCACGCTACTGGCCGCGCTGGCGATCCTGGCGTACACGGCGATGCGCGAGTCGCTCGTGGCGTCAGAGGCGGACCTCGAACCCGCGTAGCGCGGTCCGGGACGAGAACGGCGGCGACGGGGCCGAAGCGCCGTCGCCGCCGGGAGACCGGTTGGGGGCCCGGTCCCACAGGGAGATGCGGGACCGTGTTGCGGGTCTCGCGTATCGTGCCGTCCTCGTGGGCGGTCCGTGAGGGTCCGGTGCGGTCTGTAGGCCGGTTCGGTGTCCGGGCGCACCATGTTCCACGGGAACCCGGGCGCCCGACGGGCCGTCGGGACCCCGAGACACCTCGTCAAGGGAGGACATCGATGGTGGAGCGAGTCGTGTCGCGGGTCGGCGCGTCGGCCGTGGCGATCGCCATGACGGTCGTCGTGGCGGCCTGCGCGGGCGGGGCGTCGAGCCCGGCCCCGTCGAGTCCTGCCGCGTCCGATCCGGGCGCGTCCGCGGCACCGAGCGCCTCCGACCCCGGCGTCGACCGCGCCGTCCCCGTCGGCCTCGGCCGCAGCGTCGATCGACCCGACCGCCGGCATCGAGCGCACCGACGAGCACGGTGTCCCCCAGGTGTGGGTGCCGGCCGGCACGTTCCTGATGGGCACCGACGACACGGATCCGACCGGCGAGCTGGCACCGCCCACGTGGGCGCGCCTCGAGCTGCCGGCCGAGCGGCCGCAACACGAGGTGGCGATCTCGACCGGTTTCTGGATCGACACGACCGAGGTCACCAACGAGGCCTACCAGGCGTTCGTGAACGACGACGGCTACACGACCGAGGCGCTGTGGTCCGATGAGGGCTGGGCCTGGCTGTCGACGGTCGATGCGTCGGCGCTGCCGGCAGCCTGCGTCGATGCCGCGCCCACCAGTCCGCGGGTGTGCATCACCTGGTACGAGGCCGAGGCGTATGCCGCGTGGCGGGGCGGCACGCTGCCGACCGAGGCCCAGTGGGAGTACGCCGCGCGCGGTCCGTCATCGGTCATCTTCCCGTGGGGCGACGAATGGGATCCGGCCAAGGCCAACGTCGTCGACAGCACCGAGCTCACGCCGGTCGGTGCATATCCCGACGGCGCAAGCTGGGTCAAGGCGCACGACATGGCCGGCAACGCCATGGAGTGGGTCGCCGACTGGTACTCGGGCACGTACTACAGACAGGAGGTCCGCGACGACCCGACCGGCCCGGAGGTCGGCTCGAAGAAGGTCGAGAAGGGCGGCTGGTGGGGCGCGGTCCCCTACGTGGCACGCTCGGCGTACCGCCACTTCGAGGACCCGCCGACCTACCAGGACCACCACATCGGCGTGCGCGTCGTGACGGCGGGCGAGCCGCCCGCCTGATCGGGCCCGGCCGCCGGCTACCTAGCCGCTGGCCGATCCCGCGTGCGCCAGCGCATTCCGAGCGCTGACCGGGTCGCTCGTCACGAAGCCGACCTCGACCTGCTGGCCCTCGGCGCCGAGGATCAGGAGCGCCTCGATGTTCACGCCCGCGTCGGCGAGTTGGCGTGCCGCCTTGGCGAGGGCGCCCGGCTGATGGGACATGCTCGTGACCGAGATCTCCTTCTGCTCGAAGGTGCAGTCCAGGTCGGTGAGCGCGGCGCGTGTCTGGGCGTTGTCGTCGGTCGCGACGGCGATCCGGCCCTGGTCGCCACAGGTCGCTCCGCTGACGGCCGTGATGTTGATGCCCTTCGCGGCGAGGGCCTCGGCGACGTCGGCCAGCGCACCGGGCTTGTCCGTGAGCTCGATCAGGAACGCGTGCTGCATGTCGGCGTCCTCCGCGCACCGGCCCGGGCGGGTCGGAAGACTGTCGATTCTACGCTCGGGGTCCAGCGATCCCCCCTCCCAGTCCCCGGTGGAACCTCACATGTTCCAATTGAACGGCGAACCGGGAAGCGTGCGCCCTGAACGGTCGTCTGGAACGCCGTCTGGTTCCATCTGATAGCCCAGACCGTCCCTGCACCGGACGGTCAGCCGACCAGCGTTCAGTCGGCACATCGGGACGTTCCAAGGGCGGATAAGCGCCGGGTGAGGCCAAGCGGACACACTCCCCGAATGCCCACGTGGGAGACCGCCGCAAGTCGAGGCGCGAGGCGGGCGCAGTACCTCCTCGTCCGCATCGGCCAGGATCTGCGCGAGGCCAGGGTCGCCACAGGCGTGAGTACGCGGCACGTCGGCCGGCTGGTTGGTATCTCGCACACGCAAGTACTCAGGATCGAGGGAGGCGCTGCGTCTCATGTCGATATCGACCTCCTCGCTCGTTTGGCCTCGGCGCTCGGACACGAGCTCGGCATCCGTGTCTACCCGATCGGTGCTCCTGTCCGAGACAGGGCGCACATCGCGCTGCTCGCTCGGTTCGCGGCGCGACTCAGTCAGTCGATCAGGTGGCGGACGGAAGTGCCGATCCCCATCCCAGGCGACCTCCGAAGCGCCGATGGCTTCGCCATCGGGCCAGGTTTCGACGCAGTCGTCGAAGCGGAGACTCGACTCGGGGACATCCAGGCGGTCGAGCGTCGACTCCACGCCAAGCAGCGGGACCTCGGCGCCGCGCGGGCGATCCTCCTGGTCGCTGATACGCGGCACAACCGCGAAGTCGTCAAGCAGGTGCCGGGCTTGCGGGCGCTGTTCCCGATCTCAGCCCGCGCGTGCCTCGCCGCCCTCGCCATGGGTCGCGATCCCGGGGGCGACTGCCTCCTCATGCTCTAACGTGGCGCCGTGCCGACCGCGACCATCCGTGACCTGCCCCTGCCCGAGGCGGTGATCTTCGACCTCGACGGCACCCTCGTCGACACGGTCGAGACCCGCATCGAGGCCTGGCTGCGGACCTTCGAGGCGTTCGACCTGCCCGCCACGCACGCCCAGCTCGCGCCGCTCATCGGCGTCGACGGCAAGCGGCTCGCCCGCGAGGTCGCCGCGCTCGCGGGCAGGCCCGTCGACGACGACCAGGCCGAGGCGATCGACAAGCGATCGGGCGAGATCTACGAGCAGCTGAACCGCTCCCCTCGCCCGCTGCCCGGTGTCCGCGAGCTCGTCGAAGCCATCGAGGGCCGCGGGCTCACATGGTCGATCGCCACGTCGAGCCGGAAGGACCAGGTCGCGACGTCGGTCGCCGCGCTCGGCCTGGCCCGCGATCCCGCCATCGTCGACGCCAGCCATGTCGAGCACGCCAAGCCCGAGCCCGACCTGCTGCTCCGCGCCGCCGACGAGCTCGGCGTCGACCCGGCACGCGCCTGGTACGTCGGCGATTCGACCTGGGACATGGTGGCGGCCGTCGCCGCCGGGATGATCCCGATCGGCGTGACCGCCGGCGCCGCCGTGACCGCCCAAGCGCTCGTCGGTACCGGTGCGGCAGTCGTGGTCGAGCGCCTCGACGAGATCGCCGAGGCGCTCCGCTAGACCGATCCGCTACCCGGTCGCGCTGGCCTTGGCTGCCGCCTTGGCCCGATCCCGTTCCGCAGCCGCGACCCGGATGCGGCGGACGGCCTCCTCGACACCGCCGTCCCACGCATCGCCGTGACCCGGAAGGACCCACGTCGCCCGAACGGCCGCGAGCCGGTCGAGCGAGGCGATCGCGTCTGCGGGATCCAGCGTGAACGGGGCCGGCTGCGGGCCGACGGCCCCGGTGAGCACGCTGCGCGTCGTCATCGCGTCACCGACGAAGACGGCATCGACGCTCGGGACATGGATCGCCACGCTGCCCGGCGTATGCCCGGGCATCGGGATCACGTACGGGGCACCGGGCAGGTCGAGCGTGGCGCGACCGTCGAACGTCACGAGCTCCGTCATCGGCGGCACCCGCATCCCGCCACGACGCCCGCTGTACCAGAGGAAGCCGAGCAGCGGCTTGATCTTGATGGGACCCCACCCGGAATTGGGCTTCGTCACCTCGGACCTGGCACGGCCGGCGTCCGCGGCATGCACGTACACGGGAACGCCGTGCTCGCGCCGGAGGCGCTCGGCGAACCCGACGTGATCGGTGTCGCCGTGGGTCAGCACGACGCCCTTGACGTCGTCGAGCGAGCGACCCATCGACGCCAGCTCCGCCGGGAGGTCCTTGCCGTAGTAGCCGGGCAGCCCGGCATCGATGATCGTGACGCCACCCTCGTCCGCGACGAGGTAGCTGTTGACGAGGCTCGATGTCCCGAGCCGATGGAGCGATGGCGCGATCCGCATCTCGATCATCCTTCCGATCCCTTGACATCCCGTAGCGCCGATGCGCTACTATCCGGATGTGATGGCTACATGGTATAGCCTTCATCGCTATTGTCAATAGCCATCCGGCGAACGACCAAAGGAGCCGAGACCCGTGCCGACACCAGCCAGGACCTCGCTCGACGGGATCGTCCGGGCCGGCCGCGACATCCTCGAGACCGAGGGCATCGACGGCGTCACGATGCAGCGCGTCGCCTCGGTGGTCGGGGTCCGTGCGCCGTCGCTCTACAAGCGGGTCCGCAACCGGAACGACCTGCTGCGGCTCATCGGCAACGACGCGTCGCGCGAGCTGACCGACCGCCTCGATGCGGCGGCCTCGTCCGGCGACGCGCGCACCGACTTCCGGGCCATCGCCGCGGCCTTCCGCGGGTTCGCCCACGCGTACCCGGGCGCATACGGCCTGCTCTTCGCTCCCCTCCCCGACGACGCCCGCGCCGACCCCGAGTGGAGCGCCCGAGGCAGCGAGGCGCTGTTGCGGGCGGCGCGAGCGCTGGCGGGCGACGACCATGCCCTGGAGGCCGCGCGGACCGTGGCTGCCTGGGCGAACGGCTTCATCGGGATGGAGCTGGCGGGCGCCTTCCGCCTCGGCGGAGACGTCGATGCGGCGTTCGACTACGGCGTCGACCGGATGACGGCCGCGATCGCGTTCGACGGCGCCGGCGGCGTCACTCGCCCGGTGGCAGGCGCTCGCCGGCCTCGATCCGGATCGGCAGCCGGTTCTCGGCCGGCGTCAGCGGGCACGAGTACACCGGGTCGTACACGCACGACGGGTGGTAGGCGAGGTTGAAGTCGAGCTCGTAGCTGAGGTCGTCCTCGGGCTCCAGGTCGAGGTAGCGGCCGGCGCCGTACGTCTCGGTGCCGCTCGTCGCGTCGAGGAACGGGACGAACAGCGACTGGCCGTCGCCGCCGTCGAACGTGTAGGCGGTCAGCTGGCGGCGGATCCCGCCGACGTCGAAGGCGAGGACGCCGGCGCGATGGGCCGGGCGGAGCCGGCCGTCCGAGGTCGGGATCTGGAAGTCGGACGGCTCGTCGCCGGTGTACGGCTCGAGCCGCCGATCCTCGAACCGGAGTGCCGTGTCGAGGGGGTAGTACGGCAGGCCGCTGAAGTCGTCGCGCTGATCGACCGGGATCGGGCTGTGCGAGTTCGTCCGGAAGAACTCGTCCTTGTCGGCGCGGAACGAGTCGATCGCCTCCTCGTAGCTGATCGGCGCGTGGTGCTCGTGGTGGTGATCGTGGTCGTCGGTCACGCCGATGTCCCTCCCATGTCAGCGGAGCCTGCTCACCAGCTCGAGCACCTCGTCACCGTAGGCCTCGATCTTGGCCGGCCCGACGCCCTTGACCCGGCGGAGCGCCGCCGCCGAGGGCGGCTTCATCTCGGCGATCGCGGCGAGCGTCTGATCGTGGAACACCACGTAGGCCGGGACGCCCTCCTCGCGGGCACGGTCCGTCCGCCACGCGCGGAGCGCCGAGAACAAGGGATCGTCAACGGCGATCCCGAACTCCGATGCGGCCGCCGCCGCAGAGGCGACCTTGCGCGTGGTCTGGTCCGCGGCGAACCGGTCCGGCAGCTGCGTGATCCGCTGCTCGCCATGGAGCGGCCTTGGCCGCAGGTCGGCCAGGAACCGGCTCGGCTGGCGGCGGGTCGTCCGTCCGCGCGTCTCGCGCTCCGCGGACCACGAGATCGCGAGGTGACGGCGCGCGCGGGTGATGCCGACATAGAGCAGGCGCAGCTCCTCGGCGAGGAGCTCGTCGTCATCGAACGCCTGGCGGATCGGCAGGATGCCGTCCTCGAGCGCCGGCAACGCGACAGCGTCCCACTCGAGCCCCTTGGCCCGGTGGTACGTGAGCAGGTTGACGCCGTCGGCCGAGCCGGAACGCTCCGCCGCGCGTCGCCGTTCGAGCTCGGCCAGGAATCGCTCGACGTCGGCGCCCGCGTCGGAGCGCGACAGGGTCGTGAAGATGTCGAGCAGCGTGTCGAGCGCGGCCGATCGTTCGCGCGCCTCCTCGCCGGCGTGCGCACCGGCGCCCGAGTCGTCGTACCCCAGGTTCTTCGCCCACAACGCCCGGATCTCGGCGGCCAGCGTGCTGCCCGTCGCCTTGGTGCCGGCGCGACGCACCAGGTCGATCGCGCCGCGGACGTCGGGCCGCTCGAAGAACAGCATCCCGCGGACCTGGTACGAGATGCCCGCCCGGGTGAAGGCCGCCTCGATCGGAGCGAACTGGGCGTTCATCCGAACGAGCACGGCGATCTCGGCGGGCGCGATGCCCTCGCGCGAGCCGTTCGCGCACCCAGGCCGTCAGACCCGGCGAGCTCGGCCGACTCCGTCCCGTTCCGCACGACCGTGGGCTCCGGTCCTGACGGGCGCGTCGCCACGAGCCGCTTCGCCCGGCCCGTCGACGCGAGCAGCCGGTTGGCGAACTCGATCACCTCCGGCGAGGATCGGTAGTTGTCGCTCAGGGTGATGACCCGTGCGTCGGGATGGCGCTCCGCGAACCCGGTCAGGAACGTGCTCGTCGCGCCCGTGAACGTGTAGATCGTCTGGTCCTCGTCGCCCACGACGCACAGGTCCGGGCGCTCCTCGAGCCACAGCTCGAGCAGTCGCTGCTGGAGCGGGTTCGTGTCCTGGTACTCATCGACGCTGAACCAGCGCTTCCGGGCGCGAACCGTCGCGGCCGCATCGGGATCGCCCTCGAGCAGGTCGATGGTCTCGGTCAGCAGGTCGTCGAAGTCGATGCGCCCGGCGCGGGTCTTCGATCGCTCGTATCCGGCAAAGAGGCGGGTGAAGAGGTCGACCGGGATCGGCGGCTCGCGTCCTGGCGTCGTCTCGGTGGCGGCCACGGCACGCTCGTAGGTCGTCGGCGTCAGGCGGCGACTCTTCGCCCATTCGATCTCGTCGGCGAGGTCCTTGGCCGGCGTGAACCGATAGTGACCCGGCAGTGCGCGCGCGAGCGGTACGAGCAACGGCAGCTTCGAGTCGAGCAGCGTCGGCAACGGCGTCCCGTCGTGGTGCGCCGGCCAGAAGTGTCGGAGCTGGCTCAGTGCGTGGGCATGGAACGTGCGCGCCGTGACGGCGGGCAGCCCGAGCTCGCGAAGCCGATCGACCATCTCGCGAGCGGCCTTCTCCGTGAACGTGACCACGAGGACCTGATCCGGTTCGACGACGTCGGTCGCGATGGCGTACGCGGTGCGCCGGCTGATGACCCTGGTCTTGCCGGTGCCCGCCGCGGCCAGGATGGCGACGCGACCCTCGGTCGCCAGGACGGCCTCGCGCTGGGAGTCGTTGAGGTCGTCGATGAGGCGCTGGGGGTCGAGACGGGGCACCTGAAGATTATGGCCCTCGCGCATCACCTCGGCCTTCACCCGTCGTACGGTTGGCCCATGCACACGACCATGGGCACCCCGTTGGATCGCACGAACCTGGAGGTCGACTTCGAGGATGACTTCGACGGGCCCGACTCTCGACGAGGCGCACTGGATCCCCCACTACCTGCCCCACTGGAGCACGCCCGACCGGACGGCGACACGCTACGAGATCCGCGATGGCGTCCTGCGACTGCTGATCGAGGCCGACACGCCACCCTGGGCCCCGAGCTCGACGGCGACCTCCGCGTCTCGTCGCTCCAGACCGGGGTCTTCCCGGGGCCGGTGGAGCTCGAAGGTCGGCCAGCTCCAGTTCCACCCCGATGTCGTCGTCCGGACCGCCCAGCAGAACCGGCGCGCTCTGTTCACGCTGCACCACGGGCTGATCGAGACCAGGCTGCGCGCGCTCGACGACCCGCGGGCCATGGTCGCGCTGTGGATGATCGGCCTCGAGGACGAGCCGCGAGCGTTCGTCCGAGATCTGCGTCGCCGAGATCTTCGGTCGCAACGTGGAAACGGACCGCGCACGCATCGGCATGGGCGTCCACCCGTTCGGCGACCCGGCGATCGTCGACGACTTCGTCGAGGAAGACGTCGCGATCGACGTGCGCGAGTGGCACACCTACTCGGCCGACTGGACGCCCGAGCGAGTCGCCTGGTACGTCGATGACCGACTGGTGCGCGTCGTCGAGCAGTCGGCGAGCTACCCGATGCAGCTGATGCTCGGCGTCTACGAGTTCCCGGTCGACGACGATGTCCGCGACCCGGCGAGCTATCCGAAGGCGTTCGAGGTCGACTGGGTCCGCATCTCACAGCGCCACCGGTGACCTATCCTGCGCACATGGATGAGCAGGCCGTTCGCCAGCATGCCCAGGCGATGTGCGCCGCGATCGTCGCGGGCGACGTCGATCGGGCGATCACCGACTTCAGCCCCGAGCTCCGCCGGAACCTCGGTGAGGTGATCGGGTTGCTGCCGCTGCCGTCGCGCGAGGCATCGATCGAGTCGATCACCCAGGGCGGTTCGAGTCACGTCGTGGTGCTCCGCCTCGTCGGCGAGTCGGAGGAGGTCCAGGTCCAGACGCGCTGGAAGGATCGCGACGGCAAGCCGACCGTCGTCGAGGCGAGTCACCTGAGTCGGACCGAGCTGGCCGCCGAGGCCGTGCCGGTCGACGCCGAGGACGACGAGGCCAGCTAGGGCGCGACCGTTCAGCTCGGGGCTCCCGTCGCGGCTACCCTGTGCCGATGCGACGAGTCGGCTACTACATCACGCTCACGACCGACGGCATGTACGCGGACCCCGACGGCGGCCTCGGCGACTTCGATCCCGCGGAGGAGGAGCACCGCTTCGCGAACGAGCTGGTGCGCGACGCCGGCGACGCCGTCATGGGCCGAGTCATGTACGACGTTATGGACTACTGGGACGACCTAGACCTCGATGACCCCGACACGTCAGATGTCGAGCGCGAGTTCGCGACCTTCTGGCGCGAGACGCCCAAGCACGTCGCCTCGCGCGGCGAGCCCACGCTCCGCCCGAACGCCGACAGGATCGAGGGCGATGTCATCGACTACGTCCGGCGGCTGCGGGACGGCGACGGGCCCGCGATCATGCTCGGCGCCGGCGCGGACCTGTTCGCCCAGCTGGTCCAGGCCGATCTCATCGACGACTTCCGCTTCCTCATCGCGCCGATGGCGCTCGGCGCGGGCAAGCCACTGTTCGCGTCGCTCGACGAGCCGCTCAAGCTGCGGCTGACCGGCTCGCACGTCTTCCCGTCCGGGAGCGTGTTGGTCGAGTACGTCCGGGCCGAGCAGGGAGGAGCTGACGGTGACCATCGCCGAACCGCGGATGGACCGGATGGTGGCCAGCATCGCGCACGTGTTCGACTGGCTCAACGGCGGCGACTGGGAGCGCCGCCACCTCGACCCAGGCATCGCCGACTTCACGTTCGGCAACCCGCAGGAGCTGCCACTGCCCGGGCTGGTCGATGCGCTCCAGCGCCACGCCGTTCCCGGCGACAAGGACTGGTTCGCGTACAAGTTCAGCGAGGAGGAGCCGCGCGAGGTCGTGGCGGCGTCGCTGCGGGACCGGACCGGCATCGCCTATCGCCCGGAGGACGTCGCGATGACCGCCGGCGCGTTCGGCGGGCTCGGCGTCACGATCCGGGCCATCGCCGACGAGGGCGACGAGGTCATCTTCCTGTCGCCGCCGTGGTTCTTCTACGAGCTGATGATCGCGTCGTCGGGCGCCACGGCGGTACGAGTCAGGCTCACGGCACCCGGGTTCGACCTCGATCCCGACGCGATCGCGGCGGCGATCACCCCACGCACGCGGGCGATCATCGTCAACAGCCCGCACAACCCGACCGGTCGGATCTACCGCGAGCCGGAGCTGGCGAGGCTCGGGGAGGTGCTGCGCGAGGCGTCGGCGCGCAACGGCCGGCCGATCGTGCTGATCTCCGACGAGTCGTACAACCGCATCGTGTTCGACGGCATCGACTTCCGCAGCCCGGCGCTCGACTACGACGCCACGGTCACCATCTACACCTACGGCAAGACGACGCTGGCGCCCGGGCAGCGCATCGGCTACGCGGCGCTGCACCCGGACTTCCCCGACCGGACCACCGTCAACTACCGGATCTTCATCCAGCAGCTGGCCTCCGGCTGGGGCTTCCCGAACGCGCTGCTCCAGCACGCGATCGGCGACCTCGAGGGCCTGTCGATCGACATCGGCGCGCTCCAGGCCCGACGCGACCGGATGATCCCCGCACTGCGTGACATGGGCTACGAAGTCACAAACCCGGAGGGCACGTTCTACTCGATGGTCCGATCGCCCGATCCCGACGATGTCGCGTTCACCGCGCGCCTCGCCGACCTGGGCGCGCTCGTGCTGCCCGGCACGATCGTCGAGTCGCCCGGCTGGTTCCGGATCTCGCTGACCGCAAGCGACGAGATGGTCGAGACGGGGCTGGGCATCTTCCGAGCCGCCCGCGCCTGATCGCGACACCGCGCAAACGCCGGGCCCGTACACTCCGGCGAGCGACCTCTGACGAGCGCGCGCAAGGGAGGGTCCACATGACACGGCGACGTGCCGGCCTGGTTTCGGTCGGCCTGATCATCGGCGCGATGTTCCTGGTCTCGGCCATGCCGATGACCGCACACGACACGAGAAGCAGCGCGAGAGTCCTGCTCAAGGATCTCCAGTCGCCGAAGGGCATCGCGCTCGAGTCATCGAAGTCGGTGGTCATCGGACAGGGGGCGTATGGACCGCCCGGTCCGGCCTTCCGGTACGTCTTCAAGGGCGCGAACAAGGGCCAGGTCACGAACCTGACGGACGCGTTCAACATCGTCGACGTGGCCCTCACGCCCGACGGCGCCGGCTGGGCGATCGGCGGCGACCAGGTCCTGTATCGCCAGGCCGTGGGCGGAGCGATCGAGCCCATCCTCGATCTCAAGGCCTACCAGGCGGCCGACCTCGATCCGTACAACGACCCGGCCCAGGACCCGGCGGAGACCAACCCGTTCGGGCTCGCAGCGCTGAAGTCGAATGACGTGTTGCTCGCCGACGCCGCCGGCAACGACGTCATCCGCGTCAAGCCCGACGGGACCGCGTGGACCGTCGCCCGCTGGAAGCGCCAGCTGGTCAAGACCGACAAGGTCGGTGATCCCACGCTGCCGAAGAAGCTGCCGGCCGAAGCCGTCCCGACGAGCATCGCGATCGGTCGCGACGGGTGGGCATATGTCGGACAGCTGGTCGGGTTCCCGGGGCGGCCGGGCTCGGCCCATATCTGGAAGGTCAACCCCAACGCCCGCAACGCGGTCTGCGACGTCAACCATGCCCGCCGGGCGTGCAAGGTCTGGAAGTCCGGCTTCACGTCGATCATCGATCTCGCGTTCAACCCGAAGAACGGGACGCTGTACGTCTACCAGATCGCCCGGAAGGGCTGGCTGGCGTTCGAGGAGGGCTTCCAGACGGGCGTGTTCCCGCCGGCCGTCCTGCTCGAGGTGCGGCCGGGCAAGGCACGCCGTGAGCTCGTGCGCGGCAAGCTGTCCCAGCCGGGCGGCATCGTGGTGGCGCGCGACGGGACGATCCTCGTGACCGACGGGATGTTCACCGGCGGGCGGCTGTTGCGGATCCGCCGCTGACCCGTTGACGGGTCCCGCCGATCGCCGAGCACAAGGTCACGGCGGTCGGCGGGACATCGCGCCGTCACACGCTCCGTCACACGCGCGGCCTCGAGCCTGCCGTCATCGCCGGACCATCCGGCCCATGACGAGGGACTTCCGAGATGACCGCCACGACCGACGTCCGCACCGACCAGACCCGCCACGACCTCGACCGGCTCCGCCGCGCGGGGCGCGCGATCCGCGACATGTTCTCGGCCATCCGGGCCTGGTGGCGCGCGGAGTTCGCCGCCGGCCAGCTCGGCCCCGACCCCGAGACGACCATCGGCCGCGGGACGGGCGCTCGCGTCTGACGCTTGCCACGACCGGGAGCCCGAACGCACGATAGGTCCATGGGTCTGACGATCCGGCTCCTCGGCACGCCGACCATCGAGCAGGACGGCGTCGCCCGGCCTGCCCCGCGGGGGCACAAGCCGTGGGCGCTGCTCGGCCTGCTGCTGCTGTCGGACCAGCCGGTCGCCCGCGATCGCATGGCGGAGCTCCTGTTCCCCGACGCCGACGACCCGCTCGCGTCGGTGCGCTGGAACCTCGCCGAGCTGCGCCGGTCGCTCGGCCCGGATGTCCGCCTCGAAGGCGACCCGGTCGAGCTCGAGCTGCCCGCCGACGCCGTGGTCGACGTCCGCGTCCTTGCCACCGCCGCCTGGCAGGACGCCATCGAGCTGCCCGGTCTCGGTCGCGAGCTCCTCGAGGGGATCCAGCCGGCGGCCAACCCGGCGTTCGAGGCGTGGCTGCTGGCCGAGCGCCGACACCACGCGGGCCGATCGGCGGGCGTCCTGCGCGAGGCCGCGATCTCGCACCAGGCGGCGGGCGACGCGGTGACCGCGGTGCAGCTGGCGACCCGGCTCGTCGCGATCGACGAGTTCGACGAAGAGGCGTACGCCTTACTCATCCGGGCCCACGTTGCCGCCGGCAATCGGTCGGAGGCCGAGCGGTTCCTACGGGCGACCATCGATCGCTTCCGGAACGACCTCGACATCGAGCCATCAGCCACGCTGCTGCGGGCCGCCGACCTCTCGGCCGGTACCAGCGCGGGCTCGACCGGCAACATGGCCACGCGGGCCGGCGCGGAGTCGCTCATCGCGGCCGGTGAGGCGGCGATCGGCGCCGGCGCGATGGAGGCGGGGGTCGACACGCTGCGCCGCGCCGTGTCCGATGCGGAGCAGGCCGGTGATCGCACGCTGGTCGCGAGGGCGCTGATCGCCCTCGGCGAGGCGTACATCCACGGGGTCCGCGGACGCGACGGCGAGGGCGCGACGGCCCTGCACGCCGCCCTCGCGATCGCCGAGGACACGGGGTCGGCGGCGTTAGTCAGCCAGGCGACGCGGGAGCTCGGCTACGTCGAGATGCTGCGCGGCCGGTATGACCGGGCCGAGGTGTGGCTCCGGCGGGCGATCGACGAGGCGGATGACGCCGGCCTGCGCGCGGGCGCGCTCGGCTTCAGCGGCGCGGTGGCCGGCGACCGCGGCCAGACGCAGACGTCGATGGACCTGCTGACCCGCTCGCTCGACGAGGCCGCCGCGAGCGGCAAGCCCCGGCAGTCGGCGTGGGCGAACGCGTTCCTCGGCCGGGCGCACGTGATCCGCGAGGAATGGGCCGAGGCACGGCCCGCGCTGGAACGAGCCATCGAGATCGCGCGGAGCGCCGGCTGGATGTCCTTCGTGCCGTATCCGCAGTCGCTGCTCGGGGAGATCGACCTCGCCGAGGGACGGGTCGATGCCGCGCGCGACGCGTTCGAGGCGGCGTTCGCGGTGGGCTGCCAGATCGGCGATGCGTGCTGGGAGGGCATGGGTGCGCGCGGTCTCGGCCTCGTCAAGATCGCGACCGGCGACGTCGAGGACGGGATCGCCTGGCTCGACGACGCCAGCGCTCGCTGCATCCGGATCCCCGACACCTACCTGTGGATCCACGGGTATTGCCTCGATGCGCTGTGCGAGCAGGCGATCATCCATGGGGCGGACGGCGCGGGTCGATGGGTCGCCCGGCTCGAATCGATGGCCGCGCGGACCGGGATGAACGAGCTGCTCGTGCGGGCGTTCCTGCACCGTGCGGCGCTCGGCGACGAGGACGCCCGCGAGTCGGCAGGCGATGTTCGCAGCCCGGATCGACAACCCGGCGGTGCTTCGCCGTGTGCGCGAGGGCGTCCGCGCGTAGTCGTCACGGGCCGTACCCTTGAGCGACCATGCCCGCCGAGTTCATCTACACCACGTACCGGCTCGCCCGGCACTACCCGCCCGACCGGACCGTCCTCGAGGACATCTCGCTCAGCTTCTATCCGGGCGCCAAGATCGGCGTCATCGGGCCGAACGGCGCCGGCAAGTCGAGCCTGCTGCGGATCATGGCCGGCCTCGACGACGGGTTCACCGGCGACGCGCGGCTGACGCCCGGGTTCAGCGTCGGCTACCTGTCGCAGGAGCCGGAGCTCGACCCCGGCAAGGACGTGAAGGGCAACGTGCTCGACGGCGTCCGGCCCGTGCAGGATCTCATCGACCAGTACAACGCCGTCATGGCCAAGTGGTCGGATCCCGATGCCGACTACGAGGCGATCGGCGCCGAGCAGTCGGCGCTCGAGGACCGGATCAACGCGGCCGACGCCTGGAACCTCGAGCGCAACGTCGACATCGCGATGGACGCGCTGCGCTGCCCGCCGGACGACCAGGACGTGACCACGCTCAGCGGCGGCGAGCGGCGCCGCGTCGCGCTGGCCCGGCTCCTGCTCCAGCACCCCGACCTGCTGCTGCTCGACGAGCCGACCAACCACCTCGACGCCGAGTCGGTCGACTGGCTCGAGCGCTTCCTCGACGAGTACAGCGGCACGGTCGTGGCCGTGACCCACGACCGCTACTTCCTCGACAACGTCGCGAAGTGGATCCTCGAGCTCGACCGCGGTCGTGGCATGCCGTTCTCGGGCAACTACTCGAGCTGGCTCGAGCAGAAGCTCGAGCGCCTGTCGCGCGAGCAGAAGACCGCGGACGCCCGCCAGCGGACCCTCGCCAAGGAGCTCGAGTGGGTGCGTTCGTCGGCGAGGGCCCGTCAGTCGAAGGGCAAGGCCCGGCTGTCGGCCTACGAGCAGCTGCTCGCCGAGTCGAACGACGCGAAGCGCACCGAGCGCGAGCTCGAGATCGCCATCCCGGCCGGGCCGCGCCTCGGCGACCAGGTCATCGAGGTCGAGGCGCTGCGCAAGGGCTTCGGCGATCGATTGCTCATCGAGGACCTGACGTTCTCGCTGCCGCGTTCGGGCATCGTCGGGATCATCGGGCCGAACGGCGCCGGCAAGACCACGCTGTTCCGGATGCTCGTCGGTCAGGAGCCGCCCGACGCGGGGTCGATCACGATCGGCGACACGGTCGCGATGAGCTACGTCGACCAGTCACGCGACGACCTGGCGGCCGACAAGACCGTCTTCCAGGAGATCACCCAGGGCGCGGAGGTCATCAAGACCGGCGCCCGCGAGGTGCCGGCGCGCGCTTACGTCGCGTCGTTCAACTTCCGCGGGACCGACCAGCAGAAGGTGGTCGGCCAGCTGTCGGGTGGCGAACGGAACCGGGTGCACCTCGCGAAGCTGCTCCAGTCCGGCGGGAACGTCCTGCTCCTCGACGAGCCGACCAACGACCTCGACGTCGATACGTTGCGGGCGTTGGAGGCGGGGCTCGAGTCGTTCCCTGGATGCGTCGTCGTCATCAGCCACGACCGCTGGTTCCTGGACCGGATCGCGACGCACATCCTCGCGTTCGAGGGCGACAGCCAGGTCCGGTTCTTCGAGGGCAACGTCAGCGATTACGAGGCGTTCCGGCACAAGGAGCTGGGGACGGCCGCCGACCAGCCGCACCGCATCCGGTACAAGCGGCTGGTGGCCTAGCCTCATCGACATGACCGAGCGACTTCAGGTCGCGATCATCGGCGGCGGGGCAGTCGGGCTGTCGACCGCGTGGCAGCTGGTCGAGCGGGGCATCACCGACGTCACCGTCCTCGAGGCGACCGACCTCGCGGCCGGCTCGTCGAGCCGGTCGGCGGGCTTCATCGAGAGCCAGTACGTCGATCCGCTCGACATCGAGCTGCGGGCGCGGAGCATGCACACGTTCCGTCGGCTGCAGCGCGACCACGGACTCGAGATCAAGGAGATCGGCTACCTCCGACTGGCACCGGACGAGGTGGCGCTGGCGGCGTTCGTCGAGAGCGCGCGGATCCAGCGGGGATTCGGCATCGATGACGCCGAGGCGCTGGATGCGGACGGCGTTCGGCGCCTCGTCCCGTGGCTGCGCGCCGACAGCATCGCGGGCGGGCTGTTCGGTCCGCGCGACGGGCGCATCGATGGACCCGTCTATTGCCGGATCCTCGCCGGGCTCGCCGAGTCAGGCGGTGCTCGCGTCCGGAAGGGCGTACAGGTCACGGCCGCGTCGCGCGGCGCGGATCGCTGGCGGCTCGAGACCTCGGCGGGGACGATCGAGTGCGACGTCGTGGTGGATGCCGCGGGGCCTTGGGCGGCTCGCGTCGGCGAGTTGCTCGGCGTCGACGTTCCCGTGATCCCGCTCCGCAACCAGATCGGGATCTGGCGGCTCGAGCGACCGCTCGACCGGGTGCTGCCGATGGTCATGGACTACATCCCGCACACCGGGACGCGCGGGCTGTATGTCGCGACCTTCGACGACGCGGACCACGTTCTGGCCGGACTCCACAGCGAGGAGGTCGTCGCCGATGGGGTCGACCCGGATGGGTACGACGAGGCGGCCGATGACGACTACCTGGCCGACACCCGCGCGGCCCTCGAGCGCCGGATGCCGGACCTGCCGCTGGGCGCGGTCGAGCGGGCGTGGGCCGGGCTCTACCCGGTCAGCCCCGACGGGCTACCGATCGTCGGACCGGCGCCGAGCGAACCGTCGGTGATCCTGGCGGTGGGCGGCGGCGGCTCGGGGATCCAGCTGTCGCCGATCATGGGCGCGCTCGCCGCAGACTGGATCGCGTCCGGTGAGCCTCGCTCGATGTCGGACGGCCGGCGCGTGACGCCGGACCGCGAAGCGCCGGCCTGACTTGGAAGTTCGGTCAGGCCACGTCGTGCGTCATCTGGTCGATCGCGACCGTGGCGGCCAGGACGAGGGCCACGTCCTCGTCGGCGCCGACCTCCACGCCGTACGAATCCCGGACCCGGAACCACTTCTTCGAGACGCTCGCGACCTGGTTGCCGTCCCGCTCGAACTCGTACTGGTGGTCGGTGATCTTGCCCTTGACCTCGTACTTGATGCCGTTGGCGCACTCGATGTCGAACCGCTCGCGAAGCGGCGTGAACATGGCCTTCTTGACGGTGGCCAGGGTCTGCCCGCCACGCTCGATGGTCATGACGTCGCGGACGCTGACCAGCTTCTCCTTGAGGGTCGCGGCCTCGTTCCCTGCGGCGTCCTCGATGACGAGCGTCTTGCGGACGCGGAAGGCCTTGCCATCGACCTTGTACGCGCGTTGGCCGGCCCCGTTCTCGATCCAGTAGTCGTCGCCGATCGAGATCATCGACTGGCGCATCTGGAAGACGTTGGCCGGGGGACTGTCGTCCCCACCTCTGTTACGTCCGAACATGCTCACCCCTCCTCGTGATCCCGCCTGTGGCGGGAGGTCAAGGGTAGCCCCTCAGTCGTCGTAGCAACCTCGCGGTCGGGCCTCCGGGTTGCTCTTCCTCGGGGTCGAGGGCTCGACGCTGACGAACGCGGCGACGACCTGGAGCTTGGGCACCGTGCCCCGCGGACCCTCGCTCGTCTGCAGGACCAGGCGTCGGTCATCCGGTGGCACCCGCGCCGCGCTCGACCGATCGGTGGCATGCCGCACGACCTTCGTGATCCGGTACGTGTATCGCCGTGCTCCGTCCGTGTAGAGATGGACCAACGAGCCGCGGAGCGCCCGGCCGTCGCGTGACCGAGAGGCCTCCAACAGCGGCAGGAACATCCCGGTGCGCGCGTGACCGTAGATCCACGTCGTGGTGCCCGGTCGGCCCGGATACCGGTATGTCGTCAGGTACTGCGCGACATCACATAACGGGTAGTCACGCGGGTTCCCGGCAACGGACAGGTCGCCCGAGACCACGGGCAGGTCGATGCCCAGGTCGGGCACGACGATGCGCGTGGGCAGTTCGTCGAGCAACGGATCCGATACGGTCTCGGCGCTCATCGTCGAGACTTCGGAGTCCATCGCACGCGCGGCTGGTGCCTGCACGGCTGGTGCCTTCACGGAAGTCGACGTCCGATCGTCCGGACCGAGACCGGCGGCTCGCTGGATGTCCCAGATCCCGAAGCGCCACCCACGAACATCGCCATCGCGATCCCCGCGACGAGGCTGACGATCGATCTGCGCATCACACCGGACCGTGAGGGCTGGAACAGCCCGATCGCCGGGACCCCCCGTGACGCCGGCGATCGGGCTGCGGGGTCAAGCGGTTCGTCGACGCAGCACCATCGCGCCACCGAGCAGGGTCAGGAGACCCGCCAGCAGGCCGACGATGGGCGGCCCTTCAGGTGCCGGACCGCTGATCGTGTCCGTGGCCGGCGACTGCTCGAAGTTGTAGATGTGGAGCATGGCGCCGTCGTCGGGATCGCCCGAGAGGTCAAGCGTGACCGTGGATGCCGAGGCATCGAACGCTGCGCTGGTCAGCGCATCGTTGCTGCCGGCGGTCTGCAGGCCCTGCGGCGTCAGCAGCAGCGTCCCGAATCTCCAACCGTTCGGGGCGGTCTCCTTGACCGTGACCTTGCCGACGGCGAGATCCGTGAAGACGTAGTTCGAGGTGTCGAGACAGACGTCCGCCGTCATCTCCCCGTCGCCGTTGACGTCGCGGTCGATGTCGGGCTCACAGAGCTTTGCTGTCATGAACTCGGCGTCGCCCAGGGTCTGGGTATCGCCGTTGGCGTCCGTCACGGTGAAGTCGAAGGCGACCGCGGGCCCGTGGATCCCGTCGGAGAACGTGTCGTCCGGCTGGATGATCGTCGGGCAGGCGACGACCGTCAGCGCGAGTGCCGTGGTCTCGTCGCCCTTGGCCTGCGCGACGATCGCGTCGAAATCCGCCTGGTCCTTGACCGGCTCCTCCGTGCAGGCGTGGTTCATGATCGTCACGGTGCCGGGGTCGCCTTCGGCGGCAGCCACAGGGGCGGCGAACATGAGCATGATGCTGATCGTCGCGATACATCCGATGGATCGGCGCATCCCTACCTCCTCGATCCGCCACGGATCCGTCATCGCGTTGTTTGCGATCCGGTGGCTATTCGGGGATGCGCACGCGCCGGGCCTTTGGATGACAGGTCCACATTTCAGGAGCGTTGCAAGACGCTCCTACGGCCCGACCTCGAAGGCGACGCCTATCAACTTCCTGACGGTGGCATCGACGACCGGCGGCCCGCCAGGTTCGTAGTCGGTCTCGAACGACTTCGACTCAGTCGGGTCGAGTCGGCCGATGTCGAAGGAGTCATGGAAGACGGCCATGGGCGTTCCGTTTCGACCGAGGGCGATGACCCCGACGACGACGCGTCGGGTCGTCGACCGGCTGTCGTTGTGCACCGTGCCCGACGCCAGCAGCGCTCCGCCGATCCCCTCGGCGAGCCGGAGGTCCGTGACCGTCATCGACGAGTCGGGAGGGTCTGTCGGCAGGGCGACGACATCGGACTCCGCAACCAGGTCCTTGATCGTCTCGATCGCCGGGATGGTGACGGTGTCGACCAGATACGCCGTCTCGCCCGGCCCGATGAGAGTCGGCAGGGCGAACAGGCTGCCGGCTGCCATCTCGCGTCCCGAAGCCGCGACCCGGTATGTGCTGGCTGCGTCCGCGAGCAGGACCCAACGATCGTCGTCGTTCCGGACCGGCACGATGACCTGGAGGCGAGACCGCGCGAAGGAATCTCGCCAGGTCCGGATGACGGCTCGCCCGACCGTCACTGCGGGGGTTGCCGGGATACTGACTGGGTTCTCTTCCGGGCTCGTGACAGCCACGGGCGAGCCAGTCGGGACCGCGGTCGGGCCGCGCTGCACCTCACCAAGGACGGCGCCACCCGCAGGTGGGGGTGGGGGATGGTCCGGCTGGCGCGAAGATCGACACCGCGGCGACAACGGTCGCCAACACCGCGACCCCGCCGAGGCCGATCTGGTACGGGGTCGCGGACCAGGGAACGGTCGGGATCAGCTGACGCCTTCGCGCCGCGGGGACGTCGCCTTGCAGGCACTCGGGGCACACAGAGGGAGGTGTGTCATCGGTCTCGTCAGCGCCAGATACCGACCGCACGATACGCACGTTGGAGGATGGGCCCTGGAACTCGTTCGTATCCTTCGCGGAGGCTGAGGCGATGGCGAGGGATCCCGATGCTCAAGCAGGCTCATGGTCGATCCGTTGCATCCCCGAGGCGGCAGAAAACACACGCGAGCGACAGGGATACGTTCGGCGATCGCGGTTGGTTCAGTGCCGGGCGTACCAGGACAGCGCCGCTCGGCCACGCCTTCAGCGCCCTTGCGCGCGACGAGGACGCCGCGCTAGCCGGTCGCCGGGGTCTCCTGGTTCAGGTACTCCGGGCGCGACCGGCCGGTCGCCTCGCCGTAGGCCCACACGTCGATCTGCGGCGGCTCGACACCGAGGCTCGTCAACGCCGTGCAGATCTGGCTGCGGTGATCGGTGCCGTGGTGGACGGCCTGGGCGAGGCGGAACCCAAGGGGCGCGTGGAAGATCCAGCCATCGCCGTGCTCGACCACGTCCCGCTCGCCGTCGAGGTCATCGGCGAGGAGCGACCTCCACGCGTCGCCGTTGGAAGCGTGGACAGCGCGCAGCTCGTCGAGCGTCATGCGGGTGTCGTCGTCGATCGGGTTCGGGTGTGCACGAAAGAACGTCAGGTACCACGCGTCCGTCCCGATGAGGTGATGAAGCGTGGCGATGATCGGACCGTACGTCCCGGCGACCGAGGTGGCGAGCTGCTCATCGGTGAGGGTTGAGCAGGCGTCGAGCACGCGGTCGGTCGCCCAGATGTGGTGGGCGAACGCGTCGTCGAGGAGCGTCGTCATCGCGCGGTTCCGGACGGTACCTTCGCCACCTCGCCGATGATCCGGGCGAGGTCGTTCGGCTTCGACCACATGGGCCAGTGGCTCGTCGGCAGGTCGATCCACGTCACGTTCCGCAGCTCGGGGATGCCCGCGAGGAACGCCCAGTCGGGGTTTTCCCGCGCGTACTTCTGGTAGTCCTCGGACGTGTAGCTGGTCGCGACGATCGTCGACGGGATGTCACGCCGCGCGTCGTTCGTGAACGTGTAGCCCTCGCGAAGCATGGCGCCCGGGACCGGCACGGCCCGCTCGCGGAACGTCGCCTTCTGCTCCTCGCTCAGCCCGTCGAGGTTCTCCTCCTTGGTCACCGAATCCCAGTCGAGCGGCTTCTCGGCGTCGGCGAACTCCGGGTCGAGCGGCGGCTTTCCGGGCGCGGTATCGATGTAGACCATCGCCGCGATCCGCTCCGGCGCCTGGTCGCTCGCCACGTACCCGCTGAACCCGGCCGCGCTGTGGACCACGAGGACCGCTGGCTCGTCCCCGGCCTCGAGGGCGCGGATGATCGCGTCGACGTGGTCCTGGAGGGTGATCGAGGTCCGGTCGGTCTCCTTCGACTCGAGGCCCGGCAGCGTCAAGGCGGTGACGTCGTGGCCGTCCTTCCTGAGGATGTCGGCGACCTCGTCCCATGCCCATGCGCCGAGCCAGAAACCGGGAACCAGGATGATCGGTGCACTCGCCATCGTTCGATTCCTCCCTAGTCGACGCTCACTTTGCCGCCCCACTCTAGGCCGGGAAGATGACGTCTGCCGACAGGAAAGGTACGTCGCCCGGTCATGCGTCTGGCCGGGCGCCGCGGGCGGGCGAACCAGGACCTACGGTCGATACACGAAGCTCTGCTGCCAGAGCGTCGGGTGGCCCGGCGTGTCCCGGCTCCCGAAGAACGCCCAGTCGGACAAGGTGCTCATCGCGGAGGTCCGACCCAGCAAGCCGACATAGACGTGGGCGCCCGGCAGTGTCAGGCGGACATTGCCATAGCCTTCGTCGTTGACGAAGCAGCCTTCTCGATACGGCCCCATCCCATCGGCTTCGTCCCACGGGACGTAGGCGTTGTCGCCCTCGCGATCGACGCAGCCATCACCGCTCTCGACCCCGAGCCCCTCCGCCCGCATCCGGGCGAAGTACGCGTCGAGCATGTCGGCATCGTTCCGGAAGAGGTAGTAGCCGACTCGAGCGACCGGCGATCCGATCAGTTCGCAATCGATGCCGGCGATGGCATCGCCGGGCAGTCCCGTCCCGCGGACGGGCGAGCAATCGCCCTCGCCACGCATGATGCCGTCGACGAGGTAGCGCTCGGCCCGCGAGAAGGTCGGCTGCGTCGGGCGAGCGGTCGGCTCGGGGGTCGGCTGGACGGTCGGGGCCGGCGTGACGACGGGCGGCTCGGCGGACGGGTCGGCTGGCTCCGGCGTCGACGGGAGCGAGGGGGCCGGTGAGGCCGGCGGCAGTGTCACAGGTTGCTGGCTTGGTTCCGGCGTGGACGATCCACACGCGGCGAGGAGGAAGGCGGCGGTCAACGACACCGCGAGAACGAGCCTGGGCATGCGTGGGGTCTCCGGTGAGCGACAAGTCTTGGGATCACGTCGATGCCCATTGGACGCGCGACACGCCGGATTGGTTCGGCGACAAAGGTGGGTTTCCGACCTCGACGAACGTACGCTTCGTCGATCCGGGGTCGGCGCTGCACATTCGTGATGTCGGCGCGACGGGAAACCCGCACACTTGGCGACAGACGGGCGACGTCGCCACGGACGAAGGAGGGGATCGAAAACCGATGTGTTGCGTTATCGCTTCGTTGTTCGCGTTCGGTCCGAGGGCCGCCATCCTGATCTGGTGGATCGCCCAGCCGGTGCGCTGGAACGAGACGTTCGACACGTTCCTCTGGCCGCTCGCCGGTTTCCTGGTCGCACCGTGGACGACGCTGATGTACGTCCTCGTGTACCCCGCCGGCATCAACGGCTTCGACTACGTCTGGATCGTGATCGGGATCGCGATGGACGTGTTCGCATGGTCGGGCGGCGCCTACACGAACCGCGGCCGGCTTCCCACGTCCCCGGCCTGACGATTACCAGCGACTCGTCCCGCTACTGCTCGATTCGTCGGTAGGTTCGCTCGGACCGCCTGGCCACCCTGAGGACAACGACCGTGCCGTCGTCCTCGACCAGGTAGATGACGCGGAGATCACCGATTCGGAGCCGCCAGAATGCGGTCCGCTCGAGTTTGGCCACGCCGGGTGGATGGGCGTCGATACCCAACGCCAGGATCGGCCCTCGTAAGCGGGCCGCCTCACCCGGCGGGAGTCGCCGGAGCTGACGCTGCGCGGCCGGCGATAGGACGACGCGCCGGTCGTCCTCGCTCACGCGTCGTCGGATCCGTACTTGGCTTTGGTCTCGGCGGCCAGCGTCCCGAAGTAGGACTCCGCGGCGTCCCCGCCGTCACGGCGGTACTCCTCCAGCGCCGCGGTCGCGGATGCGCGGTCTTCGGCTTCCTCGGCGGCATCCAGCCATGAGGTCAGCGCTTCGTCGACGATCTCGCGGACGCTGCGATCCGATCGCGCGGCTTCGACCTTGATCGCGCGGTAGACGTCCGAATCGAGGTCGATCGTCACTTTCATGCTGGAAGCATACCAGCATGCTGGGTAGCTGGCGCCGCTACGACCCGAGCGGCAACTCCACGTGCCAGCTTCGTGCTTCGAGCTCGTCGCCGCGGAATGTCGCTCGTTGCTGCGTCGCCGATCGCGATCGTCACAGCGCCAGTCGGGCGGATGTCGTCGACGCGGAACGGCAGCCTGCACACGATCACGTCATCACCAGCGCCGCTGGGCCCCTCCGTCGCCAACTCGGCCGGGCCAAGCGATGACTCGCCGATGACCGAGCCCGCTTGGTCAGTCAGGACCACGGGATGGCCTGGCGCAACGTCGAGCCTGCGGGCCAGCTCCAGGCACAGGCCGGCATCGCCCTTCGCCTGGGTCCGTGTGGCACCGGCCATGCTCGCGTGGAGCTCGCGATCGAACTTCGCGAGCTGGCTCTCGACGATCTGGACCTCGCCGTCGAGCGCGCGGGCGCCGGTCCCGCCGGTCAGCACGACGAGCGCGACGACCACGAGGCCCACCAGCGCGGCCAGACCGATCCCGACGGCAAACGATCCAGTGTTCGATCGGAACATCGCCATCACTGTCGCATAGCCGCGGCCACCGTCGCACCGGCTCGGGCGCCTTCCGATACGGCATCGAGCAGCGTCCTCGGCGATAGCGCGTCGCCGACCACCACGACGGGCAGACCCGGCGCCGCCGATGCCAGCTCGTCCCGCAGCCGTGACGAGTCCCCGCCGACGGCCGGCGATCACGACCAGCGCGATGCCCTCTCGCAGCTCGTCGGTTTCGCTGTAGAGATGGCGGAGGGTGACGGCACCAGGTGAGCTGGCCACACCGCTGACATTCGGCGTGATCCGGACGCCATCAAGCGCGAGCCGCTGCAACACGAACGGCGACTGCGTCGCATCGATGAGGTCGCCGACCGCCGGATGCGTCGTCGCGATCTCGACCTCGAAGCCGGCCGCGGACCAGCATCTCTGCGGCGGTCGGCGCGAGCTGACCGCCGTCATCGTCGAGGATCACCGCGCTAGCCGGTCGATGGGTCTGGAAGTGCGCTCGACTCCCTGCTCGAGGAGCTCGTCGACATCGAGTACCGGTACCGGGCCTGGCAATCGAGCCTCCGGCCGCAGCACCGACCCCGTGGCGACGATCACCACGTCCGGCCGCTCGGCAAGGACCGTCGAGGCGTCCGCTTCGACGCCGAGGCGGATGTCGGCACCGGCGGCCGCGGCCTCGTCACGGAGCCAGTCGATGTACCGATGCCAGCGCCCGCGTCCCGACCGCAGCCCGGCCAGACGGGCCCGACCACCGAGCTCCGCGCGGCGCTCGAACAGCACGACCGAGTGCCCTCGGAGCGCGGCAGCTCGAGCAGCCTCCAAACCGGCCACCCCTCCCCCGGCCACGACGACGCGCACCGGCACCTCGTCGCGAACGACATCGGCGAGCCCGGGATCGCGGACGGCCGCGTTGACCGAGCAGTACATCGGCATGCCCTGGTAGAGACGACCGATGCACCCGTCATTGACGCCGATGCATGGCCGGTGCTGCCGTCCATCCGCGATCTTCAGCGGCAGATCCGGGTCGGCGATCATCGCCCGCGTCATGGCGACCAGGTCGACGCCGCCCGCCAGCGCCTCCTCGGCGACCGACGGCTCGACGATCCGCCCGGCGACGAGCGTCGGCACGCCGACCTCGCGGCGGAACCGGATCGCCCGTTCGTTGTAGAGGCCCTCGGGCAGCGCGTCGCCGGGCACGAAGTAGCCGGTGGAGAGGCGCGTCGCGCCGGTGCCGCCGCTGACGCTGAAGAGGTCGACCGCACCGGTCGACGCCAGGCTCTGGGCGATCTCGATCATCTCGTCCGGGCCGAGGCCGCCGGTCAGGCACTGGTCGACCGCCATGCGGAAGCCGACGATGAACCGGTCGGACACCGCGGCGCGCACCGCCGCGAGCACCTCGCGCGCGAACCGGGTCCGGTTCTCGAGAGAGCCCGCCGTAGGCGTCGGTGCGGGTGTTGACCCCCGGATCGAAGAACTGCTCGATGCAGGTGCCCGCCGAACGACGTGACCTCGACGCCGTCGAGCCCGCAGCGCTCCAGCCGGCGGGCCACGTCGGCGAAGCGCTCGACGATCCCGGGCAGCTCGTCGGTCGCGAGCGGCACCGGCACTTCCATGTGGACGCCCTCGGGCAGGTCCGACGGCGCCCGGAGCGGGATGCCCGAGATGACCGACGTGCCGCGCCGGCCCATGTGCGTCATCTGCGAGATCACGAGCCCGCCGTGCGCGTGGACGCCGTCGGCGAGCGCCCGGAGCGCCGGCTCGTTGCGCTCGTCCCACAGCGCGATCGAGCCGTACGACGCCTCGGTCGCCGGGTCGACCGACGCCGATCCGAACGTCATCACCAGCGCGCAGCCGCCGGCCGCCTTGCGAACGTGGTAGTCGACCTCGCTGCGATCGATCAGCCCGTCGCGGCTCCAGCCGGTGGCGTGCGGCGTCGACACGATGCGGTTCCGCAGCTCGCGTCCGCGAAGCTCGTACGGCGACAGCAGGAGTGGGTATCGGTCGTCGCCCGCCACACGCGGACCGTGCCCATCCGAATGGGTGGTGTCAACTACGCGTGAATAGCGCTCGCGACTACTCGACTCGCTCGGCATCGGTGGGTGGCAGCGTGCTGCCGCCGACGACCCGGATGTCGACCCGCATGGAGAATTCGGAGAGCCCGTCGGCCGAAGCGCCATTCACCCACAGCTGATGTGGACCTGGCGAGGCATCACGAGGGATGCGCAGTCGAATGACCGCCGATCCGACGGCAGACGCGCGTACGCTGCGGAGCACCCGACATTGAACGGGATAGCATTCACCTTGGGTCATGGCGCTGTCGAACGTCACGATGACCGGGCTCCTCGCCAGAAACCCGCCCGCCGTGAGTGTCACCGGTTGTCCGGCCAACACATCGTCGTCGTCGATCCTGACGCCTAGAGGCGAGAGGGAGACGATGACGAATGCGAACACGAAGCATTCCTCACTCGCCCACACGGTCACGTCGGTTTCGCCTTCCGGGGCGTCATCCGGTATGACGCCTGCCACGACCGCGGCCCCTTGATCGTCAGTGGTGCTGGCACCGATGGGTGGCCCCACGATCTCGAAGACGGTCCCGAAATACATCGCCACTGGGGCGTTTGGTGGAAACCCCGTGATCGGGACCCGCACGGGTCCTCCGCGGACCACGTCTGTCGCCTCGGCATTCACACTCTGCCCCGCATCCTCGCAGGCGACCGCGGGTGATCCTGAGGGCGGCTCGGACGGCGTGGGTGACGCGGTCGCGACCACCGTTGGGCTAGGCGACGGCGTAGACGGATCCGGCGACGCGGAAAAGGCGCCCGCCGACCCTGTCAACACGAGGAGGGCTGCGAAGCCCATTCCACCCGCGGAACGCCGCCGCCGATGTCGACTGTCGTACATGAACCCGTCCTCCGGTATAAGGACGTGACGCCTGTCATCGGGGTGTCTTGCACTCCAATCATGCCGCGTCGCCGTTACCGAGAGTCCTGACTCACGCTCCGCCGCGCGGGGCCACCCAACGGGTCGGCTGGCCGGTGATCGTGGCGATCCGGTCGTAGTCCTGGTCGAAATGGACGATCGGCAAGCCAGCCCGCTCGCCGATCGCCGCGATGAGCAGGTCGGGGATCCGGACGCTGCGCTGGTGCCCGGCACCCTGACCTGCGAGCGCGCGGTGAACGTCGCGCGCGCGACGCCAATCCGCCGGCAGCGTCTCCTCCCATCGGAACCCGCCGAGCGCGAGCTCCAGGCGGGCGTAGTCGTCCATCGACCGAGCGCCCATGAGATATTCGAGGGCGACGACGTCGCATAGCACGAGCTCGTCCTTCGCGACCGCATCGGCCAGCCACGGCCGGACCCGCGAGTCACGGACACCGAGGATCAGCGCGCTCGTATCGATAAGCTCGCTCACGACTCGGGTGCGACCTGATCGTCGCCGGACGGCGGGTTAGGCGCACCGCTGTAACCGGCAGGTGTCTCGGCGAACCGATGGGACCGGATGGTCGCGAGCGCGTCGAGGTCGAGGTCATTCGGCACCTCGAACAGATCCTGCCGTCGGCTTCGGCGGATCACGTCGGACAGCGCGGCGTGGACCGTGTCTGTCGTGCGCGTGGTGCCAAGGACGGAGGCGGCTTCGCGGACGAGCTCCTGGTCGAGGTCGATGGTCGTATGCTTTCGCATCTCGCGATGATATGCAGACGAGGCGCTCTTGTCTATGCAGAACAGCCCGTTGGACCCGACTGCTACGCTGCCGGCATGAACGGGGGCGTCGCCTGACGTGACCGAAGCTCCGCCGGACGACTGGGTCGATCTCGTACTGCCGGACGTCGAGATGGTCATCGCGGGTGTACCCGCCGACCTGGTCGAGTCCGAGGAGGAATGTCGCGCTCGCGTCCGGCTCTCGTTCCTGATCGCGCACGTCGCTGCGCAGCCGGACGACCTCGAGGCGGCGATCAACGTCTTGCGCGCGCGAGCCGGCGGCACCGCCGCGGCGAACCCGTTCGGACCACGGGTGAGCGCTGAGACATTCGAGGCCGTCGCCGACGTCGCGGATCGTTCGCTCGCGGCGGGGCGGCTCGACCTCGCGACGGTCCTGTCGCTGCTGTACGAGTCGGGGTCGATCGCCGCGCGGCAGGGGCGGCGCCTGATCATCTTCCTGGGCCTGAACGCTCACGTCCGGCGCGCGATCTGGGAGCACGGCGTCGGGCGGATTCGCGACTCCGACCTCGGGGCAGACCGCTATGAAGTTCTCGGTCGATGGCTCCTGCTGGCGAGCGAGATGACATCGCTGGCCATCGGCGAGGGGTATCGGGCGACTGAGCGGGAACTGCTCGCGCGTGACGCGGCCGCCCGGCGCGCGGCGCTCGAGGAACTGCTTGGCGCCGAGCCGACCACCGCGCGGGCCGCACAACGCCTCCGTCGACTCGCGATGCGATATGGCATGGATGCGGACGCCACGTATCGCGTCGCGGCGATCCTGCCCGGTCCCGGCGCCGATCCGACGCCTGAGGAGCCCGGCATGGACGACACGGACCTGGAGGTGCTCGCCGGTCGGATCGACCAGCTCCTACGTCGGCGCGGTTCGCGGACAGACCACATGACGAGCGGGATCCAGGTGCCGCTGGCCATCACGTGGCGCGGCCGGATCGTGGCGATCCTCGGCGCCGACGACCGCGAATGGACGCGGCTCCAGGATGCGCTGCAGAGGGTCCTTGGCACAGGAGCGGGCGGAGCGGACCTCGCCTGGACGGCGATCGCGGTCCAGGCGAGCGGCGTGGGCGAGATCGCTCGAGGGCTGGCCGACCTCCAGGAGGGCCTCCGGGTCGCCACCGAGATCGACCGCCATGGCGTGATCGACGACCTGGCGGAGGTGGCGATCGAGCGCCTCCTGCTGAGCGACCGCGACCTCGCTGCGACGATCGTCGACCACGAGCTCGGCGAGCTCCTCGCGGACAAGCGGATGGGTGAGGAGCTCATCGAGACCTTGCAGGTCTACTTCGACGCCGGCGGGAATCGGCGGGAGACAGCTCGCCGACTGCACCTCGCCGACCGGACGGTGGCATACCGGCTCGAGCGCGCCGAGGAGCTACTCGGCCATGGCCTCGAGGGCGAGGCGGGTCGACGGCTCAACGTGGCTCTGACGCTGCGGCGTCTCGATGGACATGGGCCCGATTAGTCACATAGGCTCACGCGATGACCAAACGCCTCCAGGTGCTCATGGACGAGGACGAGCTACGCTCGATCCAGCGACTCGCCCGCGAGGAGCGAGTCACGACCGCCGAGTGGGTGCGGCAGCGTCTCCGCGAGGCACGGGCAAGTCGTGACCGACCGGACACCGAGAGCAAGCTCGCGGCGATCCGCGCGGCCTCCCGCTATCAGGCCCCGGCCCCCGCTATCGACCAGATGAATGCGGAGATCCAGCAGGGCTACCTCGAGGACGGCGCGACCTCGTGATCTTCGCTCGGCTTGCGTCTGCCTGGAATCTCAATAGGGTCGGCGTATTCTGCTGAGATGACCGGATCGGACTCGATCACGGCGAAGGGATCGAGGTCGACGTTTCGGATGGAGTGCTCGGTCGCGACCGACATCGACGCACCCGCCGAACGCGTCTGGTCGCTCCTCACCGACGCACCGGGCATGACCGCCTGGAACTCGACGCTGACGAGCATCGAGGGTCCGATCGAGCTCGGCGGGACCGTGAAGATGCAGGTGCCCGAGGCGCCGGGCAGGACGTTCGCGCCGAAGGTCACACGGTTCGAAGCGAACCGGATGATGGAGTGGCGCCAGGGCAATCCGCTGTTCCTCGGAGTCCGCACCTACACCTTGACGCCGGCGCAGGATGGCCGCTCAACGCGGTTCGAGATGACGGAGGTGTTCAGCGGCCCGATGCTCCCCATGATCGCCGGCCGGCTGCCGGACTTCGTCCCGATCTTCGAGCGGTATGCGACCGACCTGAAGGCGGAAGCCGAATCGACCGCCGCGGCGTCGTGACAGATCGCGTATCGATCAGCACGACGAACCCGAGTCGGGGCCTGCGCCGATCTCGAGGACCTCGACGCCCAGCCCGACGTCCGCCAGCCGTGGACGCCAGGTGCGATCGTTCGTCAGGAGAAGGTCTGCCTCGACGGCCAGGGCGCTCGAGATGATGAGCGCGTCGGGCATCGGCAGGTCGGTCAGCGCCCGGAGCCGCGCCGCCTCGCGCGCCACCTCGTACGTGACGTCGACAAGCCGCATCTCGGCGAAGTGGCGAAGGAAACCCTCGGCCAGGGCGACCGACGCGGGACCCCGTCGAAACGGCCGGACCAGGATCTCGCCGACAGTGACCATCGAGAGAGACGCCGGGTTGCGCCCCGTCGCGATCAAGGCGTCGAACAACTCCGTCGCAAGCTCGCTCGTCGGCTCGTCGCCTGTGAGATAGGCGAGCACCACCGAACTGTCGACCAGCAGCGACGCCCCCGGGGCGATCCTCTCAGCGAGGTCCGGGCGGGTTCGGTTCGTCATCGCGGCGCCAGCTCTCGCGCTCAGCCGTCAGGTAGTCCCCGGCGTTGTCGAACACGCCGCGGAGCGCGCCGGCATAGCTGGCCCGGATCCGGTGCAATCGGATCGTATCGGGCTCGTCGGGCGCGACCTCGACCAGGAACCGATCGCCCTCGACGACACCGGCGGCATCGACGATCGACTCGGGCAGCGTCAGTTGGCTCTTGGCGCGGAGACGAGCCTGGGCTGTGATCTCGGACGCCGACATGTACGACAGAGTACGTTGTTGTCGTACCAATGGTCAATTGGTACGACGGCATGGGATGGAGTCACACTCAAACGTCAGTCGTCGCGGGCGCTCGCGACGGCGAGGGCGAACGGGTGGACCTCGCCGCTTCCGTGGCTGGCGCAGCAGCCAGCCGGCGACCGTCAGCGTCCAGCGCGAGTCGACGATGTCGTCGACCAGCAGGACCGGGCCTGGCGGACCGCTGGTCCATCGATCGCGAGCTTGTCGAAGACGTTCCGCGCCTGCTGGACGCTGTTCTGCATCGCTTGCTGTGGTGCGGCACCGTGCAGGACGGACAACGTCTCGACGTACGGCAGGCCAAGCTGCCCGGCCAGAGCACGCGCGAACGCGGCGACGATCCCAGGCCGAGCCCCGGATGGCAGGGCGGTGACCCAGGTCGGCGCGGGCCTCGGATGCCAGCGGTCGCGGATGGCGCGCGCCGAGGCGCCGACGAGCTCGGCGCTGAACGCGCCGTCGACGTCCTTGCCACGCTGGACATCTCGCCCGCAGCCGGCATCGCCGTAGACGCACAGCGCCATGCCGAGCTGGTTCGGCGGGTCGATCTTCCCGGCATTCCCCTCGATGGCGCCGACCGGCCACATCTTCCGCGGCTCGATCGTCCGGAGGTCCCGCCGCAGGAACGAGACCGCCGCGCGAGCAAGCTCGTCGTCCACGTCCGTGGCAGACCCTTGCCCGTGCAGTTCACGCACTGTCCACACCGTGTCGGGTCCGGATCGTCCAGCAGCCGCACGAGGAACTCCATCAGGCAGCCCTCGTACCGCATGTACGCCTGCATCTGCGCGAGCTCCGTCCGGCGAGCCTCGACGACGCGCGCGATCCGCTCCTCGTCCTGGCTCCACGGGTTGGGCGTGCGCCGAAACCGGCCACGGTCTCGGGCGACCGCACCGTCGATCTCGAGGAGCTTCAGGGCCTGCGCGATCCGCCCCTTCCTCAGGTTGACGGCCTTCTCGAGGCCCGGGACCGTCATCGAGTCGACGGCCTCCAGCGCATCGAGGATCTCGTGCATGTTGGCGGTCGGCGGGAAGGCGGTGTCCAGGAAGTACCGGCGATGTCGTCGTCCTCGCGACCGGACAGCACGACGCCGTGGGCATGCTCCACGGCACGACCGGCGCGGCCGACCTGCTGGTAGTAGGCGATGGCTGAGCCCGGGCGCTGGTAGTGGACGACGAAGCCGAGGTCGGGCTTGTCGAAGCCCATCCCGAGCGCGACGGTCGCCACCAGCGCCTTGAGCTCGTTGGCGACGAGCGCGTCCTCGAGCGCTTCGCGCTCCTCGGTGGAGAGCTCCGCGTTGTACGGGCGGGCATCGATCCCCTGGCGCTCGCAGGAACGTGGCGACACGCTGGGTGTCGGCGACCGTCAGGCAGTAGACGATGCCGCTCCCCGGCATCTGCGGGCATCTGCGCGGCCAGCCAGGCGAGTCGCTCGGCCTGGTTCTCGAGGACGATCGCATCGAGCTCGAGCGAGTCCCGGGCCAGCGGCCCGCGGATGGTCGACGCGCCGTGACCGAGCTGCTCGGCGATGTCGTCGACCACGCGGTCGTTCGCGGTCGCGGTCGTCGCCAGCACCGGCACGCGTGCGTCGAGGGCGCGGAGGATCCGACCGATGCGCCGGTAGTCGGGCCGGAAGTCGTGGCCCCAGTCGGAGATGCAGTGCGCCTCGTCGACGACGAAGAGGCCGATCGAGCCCTGGATGCTCGGCATGACGTCGGTCATGAAGCGCTCGTTGGCGAGTCGCTCGGGCGAGATCAGGAGGACATCGATCGCGTTCGCGGCGAGGCCGTCGTGGACGGCGTCCCACTCGTCGATGTTGCCGGAGTTGATCGTGGCGGCCCGCAGCCCCAGGCGGCCGGCCATCGCGATCTGGTTGCGCATCAGCGCGAGGAGCGGGCTGATGATGAGGGTCGGGCCGTGGCCGCGGTCGCGGCGGACCCGGGTCGCGATCCAGTAGACGAGGCTCTTGCCCCAGCCGGTCCGCTGGACGACGAGCGCGCGTCGACCGTCCTCGATGACGGCTTCGATCGCCTCGCGCTGGCCGTCGCGGAATGTCGCGTCGGGGCCGAGCATGGTCTGCAGGTGCCGGGTCAGCTCATCCACATCCCGAGTCTGAGGCCTCGGCCACCTACCCGAAGATCGGTCGCTGGGACAGCTCGTCGATCGTGTGCAGCCCGGGTGGCAGCAGCCGGAGCGGACGCACCGCGGCCATCGCCCGCGCCCCGGTCGGCGGGTAGGTGTCGAGGAAGAGGTCGCCCCGAACGGTCGTCTCGAACGGCGGGTCACCGTCGACGATGACCCGGGCGGATGCCTCCATGCCGTCGCGCTCCGGCTGCAGGTCGAACCGGCCGCGCCACTCCGACACGAGCCGTCCGCCGCCCCGGATGTCGGCGGCCGCCCGCCGGTCGTGCCCGCCGATCGTCCCGGGTTCGGCGACGTAGCCGTTCCGCTCGCGGCGGACATCGGTCAGGACGGGGGTGCTCTCGAAGGTCGGCTCGTCGACGTCGAGCCCGGCCGACTCGGCCAGCAGCATCAGCGCCTCGACGAGGAAGTTCCGCATCATGAAGCCGCCACCGGCTGCCTCGACCGGGCCGCCGATCCCCTCGTCGCGCAGGATGCCGTGGCCCCACAGCGACATGTCGGCGACCCGCTCCAGGCGGATCTCGTCGAAGGTCATGACGTTCGAGAGCGACGCCAGCGGCAGGGTGATCGTGAGGTAGTCCCAGAAGCCCGGTGCCGAGGATCCGGCCGCCCGGCGGCACGTGCGGCCGCATCGAGCTCGGCGGCCGCGGCCTCGCCCAGGACCGTCTTCGGGTGGACGAGGCCGGAGATGGTGATCGCGTCCTTGCCGGCGCGGTTGGCGCGCAGGCAGGCGTCGGCGACCTCGGTCGGGCTGCCGATCCCGGTGTAGAAGACGACGTCGATGTCCGGACGAGCGAGGACGGCGTCGACGTCGGTCGAGACCGGCGCCCCGAGACGGACGTCGAGCCCGCACGCCTGGCCGAGGTCCAGCCCGTCCTTCGCGGGGTCGTAGACGATCCCGCCGCGGAACTCGAGCCACGGTCGGGTGAGCCCGGCCTCGACGATCACCCGTCCGGCATGCCCGGTCGCCCAGACCGCGGCCCCGATCCTGCCCATGCGCCTCCTCCGCTGTCGAAGGGCGAGTATGGCGCGGGGCCCAAGCGGGTTACGTGCCAGCGGGGCCGGGCGGCCCGAGCCGCCAGATCGACCGGGTCAGGCCGGGCGCCGCCACGAACATGATGGCGAAGGCGACGATGACGACGAGCAGGGCGAGCGGGATGCGGGTCACGATGACCATGTCCTTCGCTCCGGTCGTCAGCGCGCCGTAGAACAGTGCCGTCACCACGACACTGCCCGGTCGCGAGCCGGCGAGCAGTGTGAGGGCGATGGCGACATACCCCAGGTCGAACGGCGCGCCCCCGGGCCCCCCGGCGGGCCCGAGGGCGAAGAACGCGCTGCCCATGCCCACCAGCCCCCCGGACAGCGACATCGCCAGCATCGTGGTCCGGCCCGGTCGCATGCCCGCCCCGCGGGCGGCGGTGCGGCTGAAGCCGGTCGCTCGGAGCTCGAAGCCGCGGGTGGTCCGGAACAGCAGGAAGGACACGACGGCGGCCATCGCGACCGCGACGACGAAGCCGTAGTCGACGCGGATCGTCGCCAGGTCGATGATCTTCGGCACGGTCGGGATCGGCCCCGCCGGCCCCGAAGGACCGATCGACGCGAAGATGAGGAACGCGAGGTTCGGCGCGATGCCGTTGAGCATCAGCGTGGTGATCACTTCGTGCGCCCCCGTCCGCGCCTTGAGGAAGCCGGGAACGAACCCATACGCGCCCCCGGCGATGGTCCCGCCGAGCAGCGCGACCACCAGGACGAGGAACGGCGGCAGGTACCCCGCCACGAGCAACGCCGCGATCGCCGCGCCCACGCCGCCGATGAGGAACTGCCCGTCCGCTCCGAGGTTGATCAGCCCGGCCTGGAACGACACCGCGAGGCCAAGGCCGACGAAGATGAACGGCGTGGCGCTGACCAGCGTCTCGGAGATGGGTCGAATGGCTGCCGCGATGTCATCGGCGTTACCGCTCTGGATCGCGGCGACGATCCGAACCGGGTCGCCGATCGCCCCCGAGAACATCGCGCCGTAGCCGTCGACCACACCAGCGAGCGCGCCGCCGATCGCCGCGGACGGATCGGTGCCGAGAAGTCGTAGGTGCTCGAAGTCCGTCAGCACGATGAGGATCGCGCCCAGGACGAAGGCCGTGACCAGGGCGAGTGCCGGGACACGTGCGCGACGCAGCTCGTCGCGGATTCGCTGCATGTCGCAGAGTGTCGCCTCCGCGCATCCTGTGCGTCCGGCTTCGCACTGTCTTGGGCTTGACCAGCTGTAGGCGGACGCACGTCGAGAAGAGATCGGACGAGTCCTGGGGCATGACTTGCCATGCAATCCGGTCGGCCCTGAATTGCAGCATCAGGGCAATGACCCGACCCTCTCCCGGTGGGACGATGCTCGCGAGCCGAACGTGGGTCGGCCCAAAGATCATCAACCCTGGTTCATGCCCACGTCGCATCCGACAACGTGTCTCAAGGAGAGAGTTGAACAGGAAGACGGGCGCCATCATCGGCGCACTCATCGGCATCATCGTCGCCAGCAGCGTCGCCGTGAGCGGCATCAGCGCTGGATCATCCGAGAGCATCGACCCGAAGCAGAGTCCCGCCGCGATCGAAGCGCCTGAAGTGACGGTTCGGCCAAGTGTCACGCCGACTCCGGCTGGAAGTGCTAAGCCTTCTACGTCGCCAGTCGACCGCAGCAGCGCCCCAGCGCCCATTCCGACGGCGACACCAGCGCCGATCCCCGCCACCGTTCGATTGCCCAAGTTGACGTCCAAGGTGGCGGGTGCGACCAAGGTCAAGTACTTCGGTGTCCGTGGGGAGACACCCGCCGCCCTCCTTGACGATGTCGTCATGCGCTCGAAGCCACACTGCAAAGAGGCCGACACGCTGGCTTGCGTATTCCCGCGACCGAACATCCGCTGGACCAACAGGACCCGACTCGCAACAGGCGCATGCACCATCGTGGCACCCAAGGTGAGCCTCAAGTCGACAGTGTTTCTCCCGCGATGGGTGAGTCCGAAGCGTGTCCAGCCGGAACTACTCTCGTGGTGGCGGAAGATGGTCCATCACATGGCCTGGCACGAGGCGCAGCACATCAAGATCCAGAAGTCGTATGACGCCAAGCTGAAGACGTTGATGGCCGGCAAGAAGTGTTCGTCGGCCAACAAGATCTTCAAGAAGTGGGATCGATCTGTGAAGGCGGCGCAGGATAAGTTCGATGCCAAGGACGCGAAATGGCCCTATCCCGCCTACACAGGTCCAGGAGGCTGGTACGGGTCCGCTGAGTAGCAGGCCAAGGTGTGGAGCCTCGCTCGTTGCAGCGAGGGTTCTCGTTTCGCCTGAGACTACGAACGGTCCAGCGCATCCATGACGTAGTTGAGGAGCTGATCCGGTCGGTTGTGATGGCAAAGGCGCCGATCGGAGTGGAACGACCTCCTGCAAATCATCGAGGTGGAACAACAACTTGGGAGGTCGGGCGAGGCCGGCCAACCCGTTGACCAGATCCAAACCCGAGGACCCGTCGGCCCGATTGATGTCCGAGATCCACAAGGTCGATCGTCTCGGCCGTATCAGCGAGGACGCGCATGGCTTCGTCGTTTGTCGTCACGGGCTCGGTGAAGATTTCCCATCTGGCGAAGCATCCGCCGCTTGATCCGATTTCCTTCGGGATGGTCGTCGACCCAGACGACGGTGCGGCCAGCCAGTCTATCGGCAAGGCGGCGCGCCCGATCATCGGCCTGTTGACCAGCGCCGGCTACAGGCGCGACCCCAGCGACGGCTTTCGCCTGCTTGGCGACCGCCTCGCGGTCGGGCGGCGCGTGGACGAACCGCGGCCGGATGCAGATGGCACGGCACCCCTAGCCACCACGGCGTCAAGTTAGAACACATGACATCAGGCGTAGACTTCCGGCGCGGGAGCCGGCCAAGGACCGCAACGTTCAACCTGCCGTCGCTTCCGATCATGGGGAGGGCGAGCGATGGCCGGCCGACTGCTGCTAGCGACCGTGATGTTGGTCGTGGCGGGTTGCGGCGGCGTTCCGGCCGAGTCGGCCAGCGAGGAGCCGGCCACCGAACCGGCGGCCACCGAGGTGGCGGCGAGCGAACCGGCGGCGACCGCATCGGCGGCAAGCGCCTGTATCGCCACCCCTGAGTCAGCCGAGTCCATCGCGGAAGGCTTCACCGTCAGCGGGGCGACGCTGGTCAACCCCTACGCGGTCGAACTGACCGAGGACAACGCGCTGGGCGTCCGCTACCTCGTCGCGGCGGAACTCAATGACGCCGGCGTGCTGGCCCAGCCGGGCGACATCGGGACGTGGGCCGTTGGCGAACTGGGTGGCGGCCCGATCATCGCCGTGGACGGCTTCGCCAAGGAGTTCACCGACTGGGGTGCGGCGGCGCAAGAAGGATCGCCCGCCGCCGAGGCGCGCGATGCGCTCCAAGTCAGCGACGCGGCCGGCGTGGTCAAGCAGTGCGTCGAGGACGCTGCGTAACCGGTTCCTAGAACGGGTCCTCGGTCGCCCACTCGTTGAGGTACGGCCGCCCGGCCTTCCGAGCAGCCTCCCGATCTTCACGGGCGAACTGCGAGAACAGGGTGCGCACCTCGTCCCGATCAGACTCCGACTCGCCGGGCGAAGTGGCCGCCGGGATCGCCGGCTCGCCGTAGTCGTCGTCCATGACGTGGGCGGCCTTCGCCTCGGGCGTGACCCAGCCTATCGACGGGCAGCATTAGACCAAGCCGGGCGGCTGCTCCATGCCGAGCGCGACGTAGGCCGCGTCCTCGCCCACGGCAGCCTGCAAGGCGGTCAGCAGGATCAGCGCGCCGACGCTGGCGCCGGGGCTGTAGTCCGCGAGCGCGCGCGCACGCGGGCGGCCGTCTCGGGATCGACGCCGGCGAGGGCGTCGTTGACCCGCTGGGTCAGGAGATTTGTGGTCGTTCATGGCGCTTCTTCAGCGCACAGCGCGAGAGAGCCGCCACCCCGCCGTACGCGGTCGCGTTCGTGTCAGTGGGAACCCCCATTCTACCCGAGGGCGTGTACCGTGGCCAGCGAGCGCTCGCGTTCTTCGACCACGGAGCACGGGAGTATCGGATGGGCGCGATACGGTTCCGAAGGTCCATCAAGATCGCACCGGGCCTCCGGCTCAACGTCGGCAAGAAGAGCATCGGCCTTTCCGCGGGCGTCACTGGGGCGCGCTACTCGGTGAGCAGTTCCGGTCGTCGCACGCGCACGGTGGGCATCCCCGGCACCGGTGTCTCCTACGTCTCCTCCAGGACTGGGAGCGGTCAACGGCAAGCGTCAGCCGGTCCGGTACCTTCACGAGCCGAAGTGTCGGCCGCGATCCCCAAGGCTGGGTTCTTTGCAAGCGCTTCCGAGAAGGGCTATCGCGAGGGCCTGATCGCCTATGTGGCTGGCGATGCGCCATCGGCCGCGGCCGCTTTCGAGAACGTCGCAGCCAGCGATCCATCCATCGTGTCGGCGCACCTGTTCGCTGCGATGTCCACAGACCGCGACGTCGAGCCGGAGCGTCACATCCGCTCTCTTGAAGCCGTGGTCAGCAGCGACGCGGAGTTCCCGGACAAGTACATGAAGAAGTTCCTGCGCGAAGGGGTCGTGGCGCTCGCGATGACGGTCAAGATCACCGACCTGATCGAAGCGCAGGTGCCAGTCGATCAGACCGGAGCCTCACTGGCGTTGGCGGAGGCGTACCAGAGGACCGGACGGCTGGAAGAGGCCATCGGACTTGTTCAGCAACTGAACGATGCGAACCCGACCGATTCTGCCATCCAACTGTCGCTCGCCGACCTTCTCGTCGCAGACAGCGACTTCGATGGCGTCGTGGAGTTAACGGCGTCCGCTCGCAATGACGACGACTTAAGCGACGCGCTCGTACATATGCGGGCCGCAGCGCTGTTCGCGCAGGGTCATCACGCGGCGGCATTCGACTCGTTCAAGGAGGCGCTCGCCAAGACCGCCAACCGCGATCCGGCCCTCTTGGCGGCGATCCGCTACGACCGGGCCTCGGCCTACCTCGCCGACGGCCAGAAGGCGAAGGCGAAGGCCGACTACGAGCGCGTGTATGCCAGCGACCCAACGTACTTGGACGTGCAGGAGCGGCTCGCCGCGTTATAGCCGCGCGACTAGGTGATCCGATCCAGCAGCACCTTCTTCTTGGCCGCGAACTCCTCCTCGGTGATTACACCCTGATCGCGCAGCGCCGCGAGGCCCTGCAACTGGGTCACAGGATCGCTCGTCTCCTCGTCCCTGCTGACGAGGTAACTCGTCACGGTCGCCGTGATAACCCCGAACATGCCGATCCCCAGCAGCATCAGGGTCGAAGCCGCGATGCGGCCCTCGACGGTCACCGGGGTCACGTCGCCGTAGCCGACCGTCGTCAGGGTGGTGATGCCCCACCAGAGGGCGTCGAGCGGATCATCCACGGCCGGGTTGACCCCGCGCTCCGCGAGGTACAGGCCGGCGGAGGTGAGGACCATCACGCCGATCCACGCGATCAGCAGCGTGCCAAGGCCGCGGTGACCGAGCGCGCGGTTGACGCCGGCGAAGGCTCGGACCAGTCGCAACAGACGGAGGAGTCGGGCGATCCGCAGGCCTCGGATCGCTCCGACGGGGATGAGGGCGACGAGGTCGATCCAGTGCCCGCGCAGGTAGGCGCGCCGGTCGTAGCTGGCGAGGATGCGGGTGGTGAACTCGACCGCAAAGGTGATCGTGATCACCGCGTCCACCGCGAACAGGGTCGGCTGGATGCTCGGCGGCGCGTCGTCCGACGCGAAGCCGATCACGACGTAGGCGATGGCGAGGGCTGCGAAGAACAGTTCCCACGCGATCTCGTGGCGAACGATGAACGCGTTGTATCGATCACGCAGCGACCGCGACGCAGGGATGACGGACGTCGCCATCACCGAAGCGTACCTCGCAGCGTGTACGCCCCCGGTCGCTACAGCTAGGCTGTCACGACCCCAGCGTCAACCACCCTTCGGCCGGGGCGAACTGGTCGCCCTCTGGGGCCTGGTCCTCGGCCGTGACGTCGCCCGTGGCGTGGTCGGTGCTTGGGTGACCGTCATCATCCGCAAGGCCGACGGACTCCCGAGCTCGGCCGCCGAAAGCCGCGAACTGCCGACGATGTCCGGCCCTCGATTGCCTGCACCGGCGTCGGCCGGGCGGTGCCCATTAGAGCGTGGCGATCGGCCCCAACTCATGTTCCGATCCTTATCGCGGTGCCCGATCACGAGAACGGAGTCGCGCCGCGGCCGGGTATCGGGCGAACGTCAGGGCAACCGGCCTGAGCGTGACCGCATTCACAGGGCGCGGTCCGGATGTCGGTTGCCCGGTTTGCATAACAGCAGGTCGCCAGTTTCGAATCTGATTGCCGGGCTCCACCCGCGATGTCAACGGGTTCCGCGAACGGCAAATCGGACGTTCAACGGGTTCATCCCGTACGGGAGCGGCCGGTCCGGGGCCAGCTTCGGCCGCAGGAGCTCGAACTCCCCCTGTCGGAGCAGCTCGGCGAGGCTGGCGGTGCCGAGCACGAGGGCGAGGTTCCGGCCGGCACACTGCGCGCCGCCGCGCGAGAACACGTTCATCAGCCAGTCGTCCTCTGCCGAGCCGTCGAGCCAACGGTCCGGTGCGAACCGGTGCGCATGCGGCAGCCGACGCGCGCGATGGTGGGCGGAGACGGGAATGACGACCCTCGCGCCGATCGGCAGCGTCTCGCCGTACCACTCCGTCTCGGCCGCCGTTACTCGCACGAGCATGGCTGCGGCGGGCCAGAGCCGAACGCTCTCGAGAAAGCAGGCGCGCACGAAGGGAAGCTCGGCGAGGGCTGCGAGCGTGCCCGGGCCGTGGACCGTGTCCGCCGCGCGAACCTCGGCGAGGGCGCGCTCGTGCGCCGCGGGATCGGTCGTGAGCAGCGCCAGCGCGTTGAAGACCGCGATGCGAACCGCGTCGAGCGCCATCAGCCAGAACGGCACCTGGCCGTTCGGCCGGGTCTCCGCCTCCGTGGGCGCAGACGCGAAGAGACTGACGAGCGTGCCGGGCTCGGCGGCGGCGACGTACCGCTGGATCCGGCCGTCCATGGACGCTCGGAGCCGTGCGTTCCTGCGTCGATTCCAGACCTTGAGACCGAGCCAGTCGCCGTCCTCGCGCAATCGGCTGTGCTCGTCGCTGAACTCCGTGTCGTCTGCGGCCGCATCGCCGAAGGCGCAGCGCCGCGCGATCCTTCGAAAGGCCGCGAGCGACCGCTCGTAGTCGAGGACCTCGGCGTCCGCCAGCATCGCCGCGACCTCCTCGTGGACGACGCCCAGGAATTGCTCCGCGAACCGATGCGGCTCGTGGCCGTAGTCGAGCACGGCCTCGTTGAACGGCCGGCGCTCGGCATGCAGATCCGGCGGCGAGACGTTGAGCACATCCGGTGCGAACTCGGCGAACAGCCGCCGCTTCTCGCCAGCGTTCATCCCGTAGACGGACACGGGCGACTCGAGGACCCGGCGGACATCGTCGGCCGCCAGGACGAGGAGCGTCTCGCCCTCGAAGCATCACCGGCCGGCCGGCGTAGCGTTTGGCCAGACGCTCGACCGTCGCCACGCCGCGCCCGTTGTCGAACCGGATCGCCGCTTCGGTCCAGAACGGCAGCGGGAGCAGCGCCCCCCGGAGCATGCTCGGCAGCCGGTACGTCAGCGTGAAGCGGACGTTCTCGCCGAGCGAGGCCCGCGGGAGCTCTGCGGTCATCCTTCCCTCGTGGAGCGGCGACCCATTATCGCAGCGATCGACTCGAGGTCAGAACGGGACGAGTTGCGCCCACTCCTATGATGGCGCCCGAGGGTCTGCGACCCGTCGCCTTGAGATCGGGGAGCCATGGCACCGTCGGGCTTGGTCGCGGGATGACGGCTGACTGACCGTTCCGGCTGCGGATCGAGCGCGGCCCGTCCCGGCGCACCTATCGCGTCGAGGCGAGCGGGCCCGGCGGCGAGGAGGAAGGGCAGTTCCAGGTGCCCTTCACCGACACGGAGCTCGAGAACTTCATCCTCAAGGTCGGACGGACGCGGCGCGGCGTCCGCCGGATCGAATCGCCCGAGATGCAGCTCGCCAAGACGTTCGGTGGGCAGCTGTTCGGCGCCGTCATGGACGGTCCTGTGAGGGACCTCTATCGCGCCACCTTCGCGCAGGCGCGAGCGGCTGGCGAAGGGCTACGGGTGACGCTATCGCTCACGGATGTGCCCGAGCTCGGAGCGATCCCCTGGGAGTACCTCTACGACGCCCCCGGCTTCCTGTCGATTCTCGACCTGGACGCCAGTCGTCCGGGTCACCTCGACCTGCCTCGACCACGGCGACCGCTGGATGTCCAGCTCCCGCTCAGGATCCTGGGGATCGTGAGCGCGCCTGACGATCAGCAGCCGCCTTGATACCGACGTGGAACGAACGAAGCTCGAGGCGGCGCTCAAGCCGCTCGTCGAGGCCGGGGCCGTGTCGATCGACTGGCTCGAGGCGGCCAACCTCCTCGCGCTGGCCCGCGCCGTCCGCTCCGACTCGTATCACATCATCCATTACATCGGGCACGGCGGCTTCGACGACGCGAGCGGCGAAGGCGCGCTGCTGTTCGAGGATGAGGCCGCCCGCGGTCGCCCGGTGAGCGGGGATGAACTCGCCACGATCCTTGGCGGCAAGGTGATCTCGGCTCGTCGTGCTCAACTCGTGCGAGGGGGCCCGGACCTCCGTCACCGACCCGTTCTCCGGCGTCGCCGCAAGCCTCGTGCAGCGCGAGATCCCGGCGGTGATCGGGATGCAGTTCGAGATCACGGATCGGGCGGCGATCCTGTTCGCGGCTGAGTTTTACTCGACGCTCGCCGAGGGCCGTCCGGTTGACGCCGCGGTCACGGAGGCCCGTCTGTCATCTTCGCGGATCACAACGATGTCGAGTGGGCGACGCCGGTGTTATTCATGCGCGTCGCTGACGGGCGGCTGTTTGACATCACCGACGCGAGGTAGCTGCCAAGGCGCCCGGCCGATGCACTCGCGACGCCGTTGGAACCCGACCTCGACCCAGTCCATCCGCAGGAGCCCGACGACGCGGGCCTCGAAAGCAAGGCGGGCGACGCCGACACGCCCACCGCCGACCTGGACGCCACGAGTGATCGCCCGGATCGCCTGGTGCTTCACCCGTCCGACACCGTGACGCAGCTCCACTACGAGGCAACGATGCCGGCTCGGTCGCAGCGGGTACCGCGCGTCATCTGGCTGGCGGTCGCGCTCGGCGCCCTGCTCGTGGCGGCTCTTGGGATGAGCCTGTTTGCGAACGCACCGCCCGGCCGGACCCCGGGCCCGAGTACGACCGGATCACTCGACGTGAATGTTGACGGCGCGCGGGAGACCGGCCAGGTCCTCGTCACGGGCACGGACTTTCAGCCCGGCGAGTCGGTTGACATCCTGTTGGACGGCGTCCTCATCGATTCGGCCGTCGTCGGGAGCGACGGGTCGTTCAGCAAGGCTGTCCAGATCGGGTCCGTGACTTCGGGCGAAATGAGCGCGGAGGGCCTGACCTCCCTCAATAGCGCCAGCAAAGAGTTCGAGGTGAGAACCTTCCCGGGCTCGGCCAGCCCGTCGACGTAGGTATACGGCTCGCTTAGCCGGCCATTTCCAGGTTGAACGATCGACAGGGACGTGTCGCGCCGAGCGTCGTCCTCGCCCCGCTTCGCCAGCCAGAGGACGTCGTAGCCCATTGACCCGTGGCGAACACCGACGACCACGACGTGGTGGTCGTGTTCGCAGTCGGTCCAGTCGTAGACGAGGGCGCGGGCGGGCTCCCCGGCAACCGTCGTCGACTCGCGATTTGGCGTCCCGTGACAGCTGGACTGGATGTCCATGGTCCTCGCCAGCGCGTCGGTCCAGGCGTCGAGGTCGGTGCCATCT